>JAQZBR010000009.1 GCA_029237775.1 Bacteroidota bacterium | reverse complement strand
ATTCAGCGGTGGTGGTTCAGCAGGAACATTTACTTCAACTGCAGGCTTAAGCCTCAATGCAACAACTGGTGTTGTAAATCTTGCAGCAAGCACTCCGGGCACATACACGGTGACAAATACAAAAGCAGCAGCAGGCGGATGCCCGCAAGTAATAGCAACTTCTACAATAACGATCTCAGCTCCGGCAGTAGCGACATTCAGCTACACGGGAACACCTTATTGTAAAAGCAGTACAAATCCTTCTCCAACATTCAGCGGAGGAGGTTCAGCGGGAACGTTCACTTCAACAGCAGGCTTGGTCATTAACTCAACCACAGGTGTTGTAAATCTTGCAGCAAGCACAGCTGGGACATACACTGTAACAAACACAAAGCCTGCGGCAGGTGGATGTCCGGTGATAACAGCAACATCAAGTATTACAATATTGTCAGGACCGACAGCTCAGGCAGTAAGTACAACAAACACAGGTTGTGGAGCGTCAACAGGTACGATTACGATTGGTGTAACAACAGGTGGAACGGGTCCTTACAGTTATTCTGTGAATGGAAGTGGATTTACAAGCACAACAACCTATACCGGTTTGGCTTCCGGTTCATATCCCGTGATCGTGAAAGATGCTAATGGATGTCAGTTCAGTACCACAGCAACTGTATCAAACTCTTCCGGACCTACTGCACAAGCAGTAATTACAAGCAGTTCAACCTGCGGCAATGCTAACGGTGGAATTACAATCGGAACAACAACCGGTGGAACCGGGCCATATACGTATTCTGTTAATGGAAGCGGGTTTACTGCAACTACATCCTATACCGGATTAGCCGCAGGGGCATATCCGGTCATTGTGAAGGATGCGGGTGGATGCCAGTTCACGACCTCAGCAACAATAACGAACATCGCAGGGCCTTCGAGTACAGCAACAAGCACTGCTGCGACTTGCGGAAATTCTAATGGTAGCGCAGGCGTTAATGTTACCGGGGGTACACCGGGCTACACTTATTTATGGACACCTACAGGAGGTGCAAGCGCAACTCTTACAAATGTTATAGCAGGAACATACACAGTTATCGTAACCGATAACAATGGATGCAACTCCACTGCCGTAACAACTGTAGCGAACATTGCCGGTCCAACTGCGCAAGCAACTTCCACTTCGAATGCAACCTGCGGTGGAACTAATGGAACGATCAGTATTGGTGCCACGAGCGGTGGAACTTCTCCGTTCATGTATTCCGTTGATGGAAGTGCAGCAAGCACCACAACAGTTTACAACGGTTTTGCAGCCGGTTCTTATCCTGTAATAGTTACTGACGCAAATGGCTGCATGTTCTCAACATCAGTAACCGTAGGCAATACAGGAACTATTCCTTCAACACCAACTATTACTCAGTCTGGATCTACGCTAACATCAAGTTCCGCAACAGGCAATCAATGGTATAACAACGGAGTTGCAATGCCGGGTGAGACCGGCCAGACGTTTACCTTTACAGCAAATGGGAATTACACCGTTATTGTTACTAACGGAGGGTGTTCTTCAGCATCGTCAGCGGTTATGTCTGTAACGAACGTGGGTATTGCCGAATCAGGAAAGGATCCATATAGCTTCTTGATCTACCCGAATCCGAATGACGGACATTTTACGCTTTCATTTTTTGCAAACGACCGTTCTACTTATCGGGTAGAGATCGTTAACGCTTTAGGTCAGGCTGTTTTTAAAGCCGATCTGATTGATTTTAGCGGAAATTATAAGAAGGAAATGAGTGTTGTAGAATACGGACAAGGTATTTATACGATCAGTCTGACAAACAGCACGAATGAAACCGTGAGAAAGATCATCGTTTACTAACAATCTGTTTTTATTTTAAAATCGCCTCTACCGTTCAGTAGGGGCGATTTTGTTTTACCAGTTATTTGTTGCTGAAACGGTTTTGAGCGAGCATATTTGATGTTAAGCAACACAGAGTAAGAATTTGTCTAAATAAGGCTTTAATACGCAGGATGTCCCTTGGAAAATCGTAAATTTGCACCTAAAAATTGAGGATATTTCAAAAGAAATACCTAAAATTGAACCTTTAAAACTAAAACAGAACATTTTATGGCGGCTTCGAGTACTCCGATAGATTTTCTTCCTATTGTCTTAATGTTTATTGTAGCTCTTGGATTTGTGGCGACAACAATGGTTGTTACGCATCTGTTGGGGCCGAAACGCAAATCAAAGATCAAAGAAGATACATTTGAGTGTGGAATTGAAGTTCAGGGAAATGCACGTATTCCGTTCTCCATCAAATATTTTCTTGTTGCAATTTTATTTGTGCTTTTTGATGTGGAGGTGATCTTTATGTATCCCTGGGCCGTAAATTTCAAAAGCCTTGGTTTCACCGGTTTCCTTGAAATGCTCACATTCGTTGCCTTTTTACTTGTCGGTTTTTATTACATCATTAAAAAGGGCGCATTGAAGTGGGAGTAGTGCGGATAACGAATCAATACGAAAATACGAATCTGTGTCGATGAAAAACTTGCTTACTATTTTAATGCTAACCTTTACAATAACAGCTTTCTCTCAAAAGGAAAAGCCCTTGTATTCTTTTGGAGGTAAAATGGGTAACTGCACCATGACCTGGGATGAGTTTATGTCCTGTAAAAAAGAATTGACTGCGATTGACAAAACCGTAAGCGTTAATTCTTACATACTTACGATTCAAAAAGCAGAAAAAAAAGATACTGTTCAGATAGAGTATCCTTCAAGAGGAAATGCCTTCAGTAAACAGGCGATAGAATCGATAGAAAAGCTTCATAAAGACAAGAAAATGGGTAATAAAGTGGTGATAGATGCCGTTCAAATAGTGCAGAGTGGCAAAGAGGCGAGGAAAGTAAATGGAATGATTATCACATTAAATTAATGGAAGACTCTTCCGGAAAGAAATAAAATGGCAAACGAAGAAAGTAAAAAAGTAAATCTTGATGCAGATGCTCCTCCGGGAGTTGAAGGTCCGGGATTTTTTGCTACACGAATTGACAAGGTTGTAGGAATGGCACGTGCGAATTCTCTATGGCCCTTACCTTTCGCAACGTCATGCTGCGGAATTGAATTTATGGCGACAATGGCGTCAACCTACGATCTAGGCCGTTTTGGAGCTGAACGTTTGAGCTTTTCACCACGTCAGGCAGATCTACTGATGGTAATGGGAACCATTTCTAAAAAAATGGCTCCGGTTCTCCGCCAGGTATACGAGCAAATGGCTGAACCAAAATGGGTTTTATCTATGGGAGCATGTGCTTCCAGCGGTGGCGTGTTTGATACATACAGTGTTCTTCAGGGAATCGACAGGATAATCCCGGTGGATGTTTATATTCCGGGCTGTCCTCCGCGTCCTGAGCAGGTGTTGGATGGAATCATGCAAATTCAAAAATTAGTTGAGTCGGAATCTATAAGAAGAAGAGATACACCTGAATACAAAGCTTTACTTGCTAAATACGGTATCGAATAAATATGGAGAACACACTTTTAACCACAGTAGGTGATAAGCTCAAATCAAAGTTTGGAGACGCAATAGTTTCAGCGGAACAGCATTATGATTTTCCAGTTTATGTAATTCGCAGAGATGCAATTTATGACGTACTGAAGTTTTTAAAAGAAGATGAAGAGCTTGCCTTCGGATTTCTGACCACAATGTGCGGATTGCATTATCCTGATAACAAAGGACAAGAACTTGGTGTTATGTATCAGCTGCATAATCTTCCTAAAAATCTGCGCATTCGATTAAAGACTTTTTTCCCTGTTTCCGATCCTACACTTCCTACAATCACAACTTTATATCCTACAGCAAACTGGATGGAACGCCAGGAGTATGATTTCTTCGGGATCATCTTCAAGGGACATCCGAATTTGAAACGTATTTTAAACATGGATGAGATGACCTATCATCCGATGCGAAAGGAATACCCATTAGAAGATGGAACCCGTGAAGATAAGGATGATAAAATGTTCGGAAGATAAATTGATTGGCATTTCTTATTTAAGCCTTTGCAATAAAAAGAAAGATGAGTGTAAAAAACAAAGTAGATAAAGTAAACCAGGGAAACATTCCGCACACTACCGGAAATGAGCAGTTGGCGCCAAATGAGTTTACAACTCTTAACCTCGGACCAACACATCCTGCAACACATGGAATTTTCCAGAACGTCCTCAAAATGGATGGTGAGATCATCATGGAAGGTGAATCCACAATTGGATATATTCACCGTGCTTTCGAAAAAATTGCTGAGCGCAGACCATATTACCAGATCACGGTTCTAACGGACCGGATGAATTATTGCTCTTCGCCTATTAATAATCTTGGATGGCACATGACGGTTGAAAAGCTTCTGAAGCTTGAGATCCCGAAACGTGTTCAGTACCTGCGTGTGATCATCATGGAGCTTGCGCGAATTGCAGATCATATTATTTGCAACAGTGTAATTGGCGTTGATACCGGAGCTATGACCGGATTCCTTTACATTTTCCAGCAGCGTGAGAGCATCTACGATATTTTCGAAGAGTTATGTGGTGCGCGCTTAACCACTAATATTGGTCGTATTGGAGGATTGGAAAGAGATTTCTCTCCGAAAGCGTGGGCATTATTGGATAAATTTTTAAACGAATTCCCCGGCAAATTAAAAGAGTTTGAAAACCTTTTAATGCGCAACAGGATCTTTATGGATCGGACAATTAACTGTGGTCCGATCACTGCGGAAAAGGCTTTAGGTTATGGATTTACAGGACCTAACCTGCGTGCAGCAGGTGTTGATTATGATGTGCGTGTCATGAATCCATATTGCTCTTACGAAGAGTTTGAATTTACTGTACCTGTAGGAACTCAAGGTGATACCTATGATCGCTTCATGGTTCGTCAGGAAGAGATGTGGCAGAGTGTAAGCATCATAAAACAGGCAATTGAAAAAGTGAGGAAGGAGCCAGAAGGTGTTTTCCATGCTGACGTTCCTGAGTTTTTCCTGCCTCCGAAACAGGAAGTTTATAATAACATGGAAGCATTGATCTATCACTTTAAAATTGTAATGGGTGAATCCGATGTTCCTGTTGGGGAAGTTTACCATTGTGTTGAAGGCGGTAATGGTGAGCTTGGTTTTTATCTGATCAGCGATGGTGGAAGAACACCATACAGAATGCATTTACGCAGGCCTTGTTTTATTTATTATCAGGCTTACACAGATATGATCAAAGGAACATTCCTGTCGGATGCTATCCTTACAATGAGTAGTATGAATGTGATCGCGGGAGAATTGGACGCATAAAAATCATTATGAAAAGAACAGCACTGTTTTTATTTCTCGCAATGAATGCCGCAAGCTTGTCGGCACAATTTACAAATTGCAAAGCCGCTGATGTTGCGAAGCTAAAAAGCTCCACATTAACTGTTGCGCTGAGTGATGATGAAAGTTCTAACAAGGAAGTTGCTTCAATCCTCGCTTCTTCCTGGAAAGTGAGTAAATTCAATATTATTAAACGTTCAGAGCTTGAAACATTTGTTAAGGCAAACCCTGAGAATTTTGTGATGATGTACATGACAGATAATCCAACATGGGTAACCTACAAAGCAAGCGGTAGCACACGTACGTTCCAGGTAGGGGACATGTTGATGATCCTTGAAAATGTAAAAAAGATTAAAAGGCTGAAGCCTGCAGATGGCATGGCATATAGTTTCATCGACCATGATCTAGAGGAGGTTAGCCCGGCTGCAGAGCTTACACGTGAAGTTGCCCAGATCAATGCGGTTATGATGTTGCCTAACCTGAATGATAAAATGCTGGGTGGTTGGAAAGTAGCCACGATCAATAATAAAGACATTCTTACACAGGAATTGTGGATAGCTGAAACTGATCTGAAAGAAGGTACTGATCAGGCTGACATGAAAGCCGCGTACAGTCCGGGCAAATTCAAAATTGTTTCCAAAGAAGATATTTCCAAAGCAATTACTGAAAAGAAGAAAGGTGTTGCTTATGTTGTTCCAGCGGAATACCAGGCTGGCGCTTACATGTTTCTGGTTCATTCTGCAGATGATGGACGTGCCTTGTTTTTCATGGCCGGAACCAAAGGATTCAATCAAAAATCACTGGTGAAAATAAAAGAAAACAAAACGTACGGTCAATAATTGTTTATAGAGTTATAATGTCACAGGAAACGAAATTTAACGAAGAAACATTAGCAACAGTGAATAAGATCATCAGTCGTTATCCGTCTGATAAGTCGAAATCTTCACTGATCCCTATTCTTCATATTGCTCAAGCAGAATTTGGCGGATGGCTGAGTCCTGAAACCATGGATTATGTTGCGTCTATCTTAAAGATAAAGCCTGTGGAGGTTTATGAAGTTGCATCTTTTTATTCCATGTTCAATTTAAAGCCGGTTGGAAAATGTTTGCTGGAGATCTGCAGAACATCTTCTTGCTGGGTGCGTGGTGCCGAAGATGTTGTGAGACATATTGAAAAAAGATTGAACATTAAAGAGGGCGAAACTACTCCTGACGGAATGTTTACTTTAAAAACTGTTGAGTGTCTGGGAAGCTGCGGAAGCGCTCCAATGATGCAGGTTGGAGCTTCATATCATGAAAATTTAACGCTTGATAAAGTTGATTCACTGATCGATGATTATCGCTCTTTAGGCAAACAAAGAAGTTACACTGATCTTGATTATAAGAACACATTATAATGGGTAAAAAATTACTAATACAGCACGTCAACGTTCCTAATATCCATACACTTCAGGTGTACAAGGAAAATGGCGGTTATGCATCGGTTGAGAAAGCATTGAAATCAATGACTCCAAACGATGTTGTGGAAGAGGTGAAGAAGTCTGGTCTCAGAGGCCGCGGTGGTGCAGGGTTCCCAACCGGGATGAAATGGAGCTTTCTTGCAAAGCCAGAAGGTGTTGATCGCCATCTCGTGTGTAATGCAGATGAATCAGAGCCGGGTACGTTCAAGGATCGTTATTTAATGGAGAAGATCCCGCATGCGTTAATTGAAGGAATGATCACTTCGAGTTATGCATTGGGTGCAAAATCATCTTACATCTATATCCGCGGTGAATATTTTTACGTTGCACGCATACTGGAAACAGCAATAGAAGAGGCGTACGCAGCGGGTTACCTCGGACAAAATATTTTAGGAACAAACTATTCACTTGATCTTTATGTTCAGGTCGGAGCAGGTGCTTACATCTGCGGAGAAGAAACAGCCTTACTTGAATCATTAGAAGGCAAACGCGGAAACCCGCGTATCAAACCGCCATTCCCTGCTGTTGCGGGATTGTGGGGCCGTCCGACAGTTGTGAATAACGTTGAAACGATTGCAGCTGTTTGTCCAATCGTGATGATGGGTGGAGACGAGTATGCTAAGATCGGTATAGGAAGAAGCACAGGAACAAAATTGATCTCTGCTTCGGGGCACATCAATAAACCCGGTACTTACGAAATTGAATTAGGATTACCTGTTGAAGAGTTTATCTATTCAGATGAATATTGCGGTGGAATTCTTAACGGTAAAAAATTAAAAGCTGTTGTGGCAGGTGGTTCATCTGTTCCGATCTTGCCTGCAGAGCTTATCTTAAAGAATGATAAAGGCGAACCTCGTTTGATGTCGTATGAATCATTAAGCGAAGGTGGTTTTGCAACAGGCACTATGCTTGGTTCCGGTGGGTTCATTGTTTATGATGAGACAACAAGCATCGTAAAAAATCTTTACACATTTGCACGTTTCTATCATCACGAAAGCTGCGGACAATGTTCTCCATGCCGTGAAGGAACAGGCTGGATGGAAAAAATCTTACACAGAATTATTGAAGGCCACGGAAAGCCAAGCGACATTGATCTGCTTTGGGATATTCAGCGCAAGATCGAAGGAAATACAATTTGTCCTTTAGGTGATGCAGCTGCATGGCCCGTAGCAAGCGCTATCCGTCACTTCCGTGCAGAGTTTGAAGAGTATATCAAAAATCCACAGGGGATTAAAGATGTTAAACACTATTATAACGTTCATCAGCTCGCTTAAATGAAAAAGTGCATTCTTATATTATTTGTAATTGTTTCTGGTTTGGGCCTTACAGCCCAGGAACAGGGAAACGATGCCCATATGGAACTGGAAGCAGATAACACAAGAAAGGCATTAGAGTTGGCGAATATTGCATGGGAACAAATAGAGAAGAAAGACTTTGAAGCAGCAATTAAATCATGCAAAGAAGGACTTGCGCTGGATGATGAAAATTATTATCTGCAAGGGAATTTAGCGCATGCATACCTGCTTTCCGGAAATTATGATGATGCAATTTCAATCTATAGAAAGTATTACGGGAAACCGTTCAGTGAAACAATGAGCTGGAAGGAGATGATCAAAACAGATTTTGAAGCGTTCCGATCCAAAGGTTTTGATGCTACTAACATGGACAAAGCTTTGAAGGATCTTCAGAGTTTTGAATAACAAAACAGAAATCGCTTTACAGCATTAACTTTTGACTTAAATACAAAATGGCTAAAGTAACGATAGACGGACATATGATCGAGGTACCTGACGGGACAACAATCCTGCAGGCTGCACGTATGATCGTGGAAGATAAAGACTATGTCGGAGCAAACATTGCACCTCCGACCATGTGCTATTATTCAAAACTTAAAACAAGCGGTGGTTATTGCCGTACATGCATTGTTAAGGTGACAAAAGGTTCTGAAAAGGATCCCCGTCCAATGCCTAAGCCTGTTGCAAGCTGCAGAACGAATGTGATGGACGGAATGGAAGTTCAGAATTTAACTTCTCCCGATGTTCTTGAAGCACGTAAAGGTGTTGTTGAATTTTTACTGATCAATCATCCTCTTGATTGTCCGATCTGCGATCAGGCGGGAGAATGCGACCTTCAGAACTTAGGTTATGGTCATGGAATGGCAAAAACGCGTTATGATTTTAAACGCAGAACTTTCCAGCAAATTGATATTGGTCCATACATTAAGCTTCATATGACGCGCTGCATTCTTTGCTACCGTTGTGTGAAAACAGCTGATCAGATCACTGACACACGCGTACATGGTGTGATGAATAGAGGAGATGTTTCTGAGATCAGCACATATATCAAAAATGTTATCACGAATGATTTCTCAGGAAATGTTATTGATGTTTGTCCGGTTGGTGCATTAACCGACAGAACATTCCGTTTCAAGAGCCGCGTATGGTTCACAAAACCAATGGATGCTCACCGCGGTTGTACGAAGTGTTCAGGTAAGGTTGCATTATGGTTAAAAGGAACTGAAGTACTTCGTGTTACAGCACGCAAAAATGTGTGGGGTGAAGTGGAAGACTGGATCTGTAATGAATGTCGTTTTGAAAAGAAAAATATTCACGACTGGACAATCGAAGGACCTCGTCATATTGAACGTCAATCGGTGATCTCAGCGAATCATTATGAGAATTTAGCGCAATTGAAACTTGATGTACAGAAACAGCAAAAACAGCTTTCTGCGCTTAAATAAACATTAAATCATGACCTTAACAGCTTTACTTATTTACAAAGGAATTTTAGTGCTTGCAGTCTTTGCGATCACACTTTTGGTTGCTACATACAGTACTTACGCGGAACGTAAGATCGCTGCCTTTCTTCAGGATCGTATCGGGCCGGACAGAGCGGGCCCTTTCGGAATCTTACAACCACTGGCTGATGCAGTGAAGATGTTCATGAAGGAAGAGATGATTCCATCTGTATCTAACAAAACATTGTTTATTCTTGGTCCTTCGATCGCAATGTTAACTGCATGTTTAACCGGGGTAGTTATCCCATGGGGATCTTCATTAACGATCAACGGAACAGTTTATCCTTTACAGATCACAGATCTTAACATTGGGATCCTTTATTTGTTTGGTGTAATTTCCTTAGGTGTATATGGGATTATGATCGGAGGGTGGTCATCAAATAATAAATATTCATTGCTTGGCGGTATCCGCGCTTCTTCGCAAATGATCAGCTATGAGGTTGCGATGGGACTTGCGATCATCGCTCTTGTTATGACAACGGGAACATTGAGTATGAAAGAAATTGCAGCTCAGCAGCATGGCTGGCACTGGAATGCTTTTATTCAACCTCTTGGTTGTTTGATCTTTATTATCTGTGCTTTTGCTGAGACCAATCGTGCTCCTTTCGATTTGCCTGAGTGTGAAACGGAGTTAGTCGGTGGTTATCACACGGAGTACAGCTCAATGAAACTTGGTTTTTTCTTATTCGCTGAATACATCAACATGTTCATTTCATCGGCTGTAATTTCGACTTTCTACTTCGGAGGATACAACATGCCGTTCATAGGAAGATTTGTGCATGATCCAAACGTTCTTGCAATTTTGGGAGTTGTATTTTTGTTTATGAAAATTTCCTTCTTCATCTTCTTCTTCATGTGGGTTCGCTGGACTTTACCGCGGTTTCGTTATGATCAACTGATGAGATTGGGCTGGCAGATACTGATCCCGCTTTCTATTTTAAATATCGTGATAACAGGATTTGTGATGTACTTCAATGGAAGTTTGAATTAATAATTAGCAGTTGGCAAGAGTCAGTTGGCAAAGAGTGTTGTAAAAGATTGATTTTCGTTCTTTAAATAAAATATGGGAAGTTATAGAGATTTGAAAGTTTATAAAAAAGCATTTGATCTTTCGATGCTGATTTATAAAGAATCATTAAAATTTCCAACTGAAGAAAAATTCGGCCTTACGAGTCAAATCAGAAGATCATCAAGGTCGGTTTGTTCGAACGTGGGTGAAGGTTACAGGAAGAGATTGTATCCTGCACACTTTGTAAGTAAGTGTTCGGATGCAGATATGGAAAACAGTGAAACGCAAGTGTGGTTAGATTTCGCCCTTGCCTGTGAATTTATAACAAAAGAGAAATATGACGATTATTTAAATCGCTCAGAAGAAATAGGAAGGCTGATCAATCACATGATTGAAAATCCTGAGCGATACAAAGGAAGTAGTAAATAATTATAAAAGAATTACAGTTAGTAATTAAATCTAAAGGGAACTTAAGTGTTTGCCAACTGAACAATTGCCAACTGCCAACTTAAAAGAAAAATGCAATTAACCAACAGATCAAAAGTTGTTTCAAAAAAAGAAATGACCTTCGTTGAAAGAATGTATCTGCCTGCTATTTTTAGCGGGATGATGATCACTTTCAGCCACTTCTTCAGAAAGAAACCAACAATCAAATATCCGGAACAGACACGTGAATTCAGCGGAGTATTTCGCGGGCAACATGTTTTAAAGCGTGATGAGAATGGAGCGGAGCGCTGCACTGCTTGCGGACTATGTGCTGTTGCTTGTCCTGCCGAAGCGATCACAATGACTGCGGCTGAACGTCAGCCGGGTGAAGAGAATTTATATCGCGAAGAAAAATATGCTGCTAAATACGAGATCAACATGCTGCGTTGCATTTTCTGCGGTGATTGCGAAGAGGCGTGTCCGAAAGAAGCGATCTTCTTAACCGACAGAAAAGTGGATACGATGTATAATCGCGGAGCTTTGGTTTTCGGGAAAGATATACTTGTTGAATCAAAAGAAAATCCGATCGATCTTTCTAAACGTCAGACGCCTGCTGTTAAGGAATTTAAAAAGGATAAACATTATCAGCATAACCAGACGCACGATCTCAATACACGTACCGAGATGAGTGATAAAAATCCTCGTCCGGTTCAGAAAAAGAAATTATAAGCAGACACAGAAACGACACTATAATATGACAACATATTTATTTTATTTTCTTTCATTCCTGGCCATCATGTTCGCATTGATGGTTGTCCTTTCAAAAAATCCTATTCATAGCGTGCTATACCTGGTGTTGACATTCTTTGCGATTGCCGGGCACTACGTTTTGTTGAATGCACAGTTTCTTGCAGCCGTTCACATCATTGTGTATGCAGGTGCGATCATGGTACTATTTTTATTCGTGATCATGTTGTTGAATCTTAACAAAGATACAGAGCCTCATAAAAGCTTATGGTTGAAAGGTTCTGCGGCAGTTGCATCAGGTTCATTGCTAGTCATTCTTGTTGGCTCTTTAAGAGGCGCTGAACAAATTATCGCTTCGAATCCATACAGCAATAGCATCGGATTAATAGAAAATTTAGGTCAGACATTATTTAAAGATTTTTTATTGCCATTTGAAGTTGCTTCAATTTTATTATTGGGGGCGATGGTTGGTGCAGTAATGTTAGGTAAGAAAAGTATTAAATAAATACACAGTACAAAATAATTTGCGCTTAGTCATCTAAGTGCCCTAGTGGTAAAAAGAAATATATGTCAGCAATTCAAACTATTCCAATCAACTGGTACCTGCTGTTAAGCGCGGTGCTTTTCTCAATAGGTATTCTTGGTGTGCTTTTCAGAAGAAATGCGATCATCATTTTTATGTCGATCGAATTAATGCTGAACGCTGTTAACTTATTGCTTGTTGCGTTCTCAACTTATTTGTCGGATAGTAAAGGACAGGTATTTGTATTCTTTATCATGGCTGTTGCTGCTGCTGAAGTGGCAGTGGGACTTGCGATCTTGATGAGTGTTTATAGAAATTCTAAGTCGACAGATATTAATATACTAAGTAAATTAAAAGGGTAACATTATGATGAAGTTAGTTGGATTAGTTCCTATTCTTCCTCTGATCGGATTTTTGATCATCGGATTTTTCGGAAAGAAAATGTCGAAAGGATTGGTTGGAGTTATTGGTAGTGGAGTTGTATTTGCTGCTTTCGCGATTGCTGTCGGATTGTTTATAGATATTCAAGAGCATGCTCAGAAATCTTATACAATCGATTTCTTTAACTGGATCTCTGCCGGAAAACTCTCTATTCCGTTTTCATTTCTTGTTGATCCTTTGTCATCTCTATTCTTGCTTATAATTACAGGCATCGGCTTCCTGATCCATGTTTACTCTACAGCTTATATGCATGACGATGAAGGGTTCTCCCGATTCTTTGCATATCTGAATCTCTTTATCTTTTTTATGTTGCTTCTTGTATTAGGTTCTAATTACCTGATCATGTTCGTTGGCTGGGAAGGTGTTGGATTGTGTTCTTATTTGCTTATTGGTTTCTGGTTCAAGAACACAGCATATAACAACGCTGCGAAGAAAGCATTTATCATGAACAGAATTGGTGATCTCGGTTTCCTTTTAGGTATCATCCTGATCTTCGTTACATTCGGAAGCATTTCTTATCATGAAGTATTCGAGCAGGCAAAAAGTTTTTCAAGCGGTTCGCCTGTTTTAACTGCCATTGCTTTATTATTATTTATTGGTGCAATGGGAAAAAGCGCTCAGCTCCCTTTGTATACATGGCTTCCGGATGCCATGGCCGGGCCTACTCCTGTCTCTGCACTTATACATGCTGCGACAATGGTAACCGCAGGTATTTACATGATCGCACGGTCGAATATTTTATACACTCTTTCTCCCGATGCAATGGCTGTAGTTTCTGTGATCGGTGTATGTACGGCTTTATTCGCTGCTACCATCGGCCTTGCTCAGAACGACATTAAAAAAGTGCTTGCCTACTCTACAGTTTCGCAATTAGGATATATGTTTCTTGCTCTTGGAGTGGGCGCTTATACAGGTGCAGTGTTTCACGTAATGACTCATGCGTTCTTCAAAGCATTGTTATTCCTTGGAGCAGGAAGTGTGATTCACGCAATGAGTGGCGAACAGGATATTCGTAAAATGGGTGGGCTGAAAAAATACATTCCGATCACTCAAATGACCTTCCTGATCGGGACTCTTGCAATAGCGGGATTCCCGGGATTCTCCGGATTCTTTTCGAAAGACGAGATCCTTGCAAATGCTTATGAACATAATAAAGTGTTGTGGTTCGTTGGTATACTAACTGCCGGAATGACCACCTTCTACATGTTCCGTTTATATTTTCTTACATTCAAGGGAACATTCAGAGGAACTCACGAACAGGAACATCATTTACATGAGTCGCCAAAAGCGATGACCATTCCTTTGATCATACTTGCAGTGCTTTCACTTGTAGGCGGATTAGTTGGGATTCCGGCTGCGTTGGGCGGACATCATTTTCTCGAGGAGTTCTTAAAACCGGTTTTTGAAGATTCGTCTTTCCGGATGGTTCATCACCTGTCTCACGAAACGGAATATATCCTGATGGGAATTGCGGTTGCTGTTATGGCGATAGCATTGTACTTCGCATACAAAACCTACGTGGTGGATAAGAAATTACCTGCTGCTGAAGGTGAAGAGTTACAACCTATTCATAATCTCGTGTACAAGAAATATCTGATTGATGAGCTTTATGAATTTGTGATTACAAAACCATTGAATTTCATTGGAGATGCGTTTCATAAAGTTGTGGATAATCAAATCGTAGATGGAATTGTAAATGGAAGCGGTTATGTTGTAAATGGAGTGAGCGGGATTATCCGTAAGGTACAAACAGGAAACATCGGCTTTTATGTTTTTGTAATGGTGATCAGTATAGTATTGATATTATTTACACAGCTATTTTAGAATATAGATAACGAATCAATACGAATTTACGAATCTGTAGTATTAGATTTAGGAGTGAACACGCATAACTCCGTAATGTTAAATAAAATTAAAAACTTAGCGCCTTAGCGTCTTTGCGGTAAAATATAAAGTTTTAGAATTATAGATATATGATCACATTATTATTGATTTTCTTTCCTTTAGTTGCAGCATTATTGCTGTTAATGGTAAAAGGTGAACAGGTTAAGAAGATAGCATTTGGTGCTGCTGTTATTGAATTTATTATTTCAATTGCAGCTGTTGCACAGTACCAGCATAATGCGGATACACAATTTGTATTCAATATGCCCTGGATCACTTCACTTGGAATTAACTTCCACGTGGGAATGGACGGAATCTCTTTATTATTGGTTCTTCTAACTACGTTCCTTGTTCCGGTTATTATTCTTACTTCGTTCAAAAAAGCGTACAGTAACCCAACTGCTTTCTATTCGTTGATCTTAGCGATGCAATTTGCATTGATCGGAGTCTTCGTGTCTCTTGATGGTTTCTTGTTCTACGTTTTCTGGGAGCTTGCGCTTATTCCAATTTACTTTATTTGTCTTCTTTGGGGTGGTGACGACCGCGCACGCATCACTTTCAAATTCTTTATTTATACACTTGCAGGATCGTTATTGATGCTTGCGGGGTTGATCTATTTATACCAGCATACTGCAAGCCATACATTTGATATTGCAGAGCTTTACGCAGCAGGAAGAACCATGGATGTTACTCATCAGGGATATGTTTTCTGGCTGATGTTCATGGCTTTCGCGATTAAGATGCCGGTATTCCCTTTCCATACATGGCAGCCGGATACTTATACAACAGCTCCAACACAAGGTACAATGCTTCTTTCAGGGATCATGCTGAAAATGGGTACTTATGGTGTGATTCGTTGGTTGTTACCTATTGCACCGCTTGGTGTTGAACATTGGGCTTATTTCGCGATCACACTTGCAGTTATAGGAATTGTTTACACTTCTTGTATTGCTATCGCGCAGAAGGATTTCAAACGCCTGATCGCATACTCGTCTATCGCTCACGTTGGACTGATTGCTGCCGGAATTCTTGCAGGTAACGTTCAGGGCGTACAGGGAGCAATGATCCAGATGATCAGTCACGGTATTAATGTGGTTGGACTTTTCTTTATTGTTGATATGCTGCAAACTCGTTTGGGAACAAGAAACATTGATCTGATGGGAGGTATCAGAAATTTGAATCCGCAATTTGCTGTACTTTTTCTTATTGTATTATTAGGAAGTGTTGCACTTCCATTAACAAATGGCTTTATCGGAGAGTTTCTTTTGATCAACGGAGTTTATCAGTTCAACGCATGGCTTGCTGCATTCGCAGGATTAACTGTGATCCTGGGCGCTGTATATATGCTTAGAAGTTACCAGTCGATCATGTTAGGGGAGACAAGTGTGGTAACGGCAACTTTTCCTCCTTTGGAAGGATATGAAAAAGCCGTATTGTTTATTATATGTGCAGCAATAATTGTGTTTGGTATTTATCCAAAGCCATTACTTGACATAGCGGAACCATCAGTAGTGAAATTAGTGGATGGTTACAGAACAGCAATAGGAAAATAAGATTGACAAATAATAGCAGGTCACTTTATAACATCTCTGTGTTAATCTGTGAAATCTGTGGTGAAACAAAAAATATATGACAGCTTTAATATTACTTTCTGCATTAGGTGTAATAGCGTTACTCGCTGAGATCTTCAGCTTTAAAAAATTATTGTACCCTGTTGTGATCCTTGGTCTCATCACAACATTCGTTTTAAACCTTGTCGACTGGAACACAGGAAAAACATGGTACGGGATGATGCATTACGATAATTTTGCTGTTGCTTTTGCTTCAGTACTTATCGGTGTTTCGGTTCTATGGTTTATTATGGCAGAAGGTTTTTTCAAAGAAGAGTCAAGCCTCACAGATCATTTCGCATTGATCTTATTTGCCCTTGCAGGTGGTGTTATAATGGTTTCTTATACCAACATGACGATGTTATTTCTTGGTATTGAAATTCTTTCTATACCAATGTATGTTCTTGCAGCAAGCAACAAAGAAGATGTGTACTCTAACGAAGCAGGCTTTAAATATCTGATCATGGGTGCATTCTCCACAGGTTTTTTATTGTTTGGAATTACTTTGATCTACGGAGCTACCGGGTCATTTGATCTGACGACAATTTCAAACCTCGTGACAGGAAATTCGGCTGTACCTTCAATGTTTTATGTGGGTGTATTGTTGATGCTGATCGCAATGGTGTTTAAAGTTTCTGCGGTTCCATTCCATTTCTGGGCGCCTGATGTTTATCAGGGTGCGCCAACTTCAGTTACGGCATTTATGGCAACGATAGTTAAGACTGCTGCATTTGCTGCTTTCTTAAGGCTGTTCACTGTAACATTTGCGGGTTCAGCGGGAATGTGGATTGATGTATTATGGGTAATTGCTGCTCTTACGCTGTTGGTTGGAAATATCACTGCTGTTGTGCAGACTAGCACCAAACGCATGTTGGCATATTCGAGTGTTGCACATGCAGGGTATATGCTTCTTGCCTTGATCGCGTTGAATCAGTTCACAAACAGTTCTGTATTATTTTACGCATTAGCTTACTCAATTGGTTCGATTGCATCGTTCGGAGTGTTAAGCATTGTTGCGAAGTCTCGCGGAAATGATAACACTGATTCATTCAACGGGCTTGCGAAAACCAATCCTTTGCTAGCAATTGCAATGACTGTTGCATTATTGTCATTGGCCGGTATTCCTCCAACAGCTGGTTTCTTCGCGAAGTATTATATTTTCACTGCGGCATTCGCAAGCGGTTATGGAGTGCTTGTTCTTATCGCTATACTCGCTTCATTGATCGGTGTGTATTATTATTTCCGCATCATCATCGCAATGTTCTTTAAAGAAGCCGGAACTAGTGCTGCAATAGAAGTAAGTGCAAATCACAAGATCCTTTTTGTGATCACAATTCTGTTGACTGTTGCTTTAGGATTGTTCCCAGATTTCATTATCAGATTACTGTAGTTTTTTACCACTAAGGCACGGAGTTCACTAAGGGAGTTATACTCGTTTTTATTGCTGAATCACCGCAGTATCAGTCGTCACAGATATCACCCCTGCCTGGTTTTTATTCATGGCAGGTATGAGCATAGGTGCAATCTTCCCCACAGGTTTGTACAATAAAGATTCTTCTTTCGTTTTAAATGATACCATTGGATATGATGCTTCAACCGAATCAATAATGAAGATCACTACGCTCATCACAAGCGCAAACTTTAACGCTCCGAAAATTGCACCGCCAATTTTATTGATCGGTCCGAGTGCCATTCCTTCGGCCATGCGCTGAATCAGCTTAGCAATAAAATAAATCAGAATTACAATTCCTAAGAAGGTAATTGCAAAAGAAACGATAGGTAAATACGCTGAGTTCCAATGAAATTTTTCTCTGATCGATGCAGCTACCATTTCCGAAAAATGAATTCCACCCCAAACTCCAAGTCCGAAGGCGATAAAAGTTGCTGCTTCTACAATCAAGCCTTTCATGAAGCCCTTGTAAAGTCCCCAAATTAAAGGAATGCAGAGGATTATGTCGATGTAATTCATTTTTTTGACGATAGATGCAACCTAATTTAATATTAATACATCTCATACAAAGAAAGGCTGAAACACTTTCTTAAAAGTACCTATATCTAAAACTTATTAAATACGCGATGTTGAATTAATTTCATCCAAGCGTTTAACATTAAACAAAAGAACCATGAAAAAATTCTTACCATTCTTATTTACAATTTTATCGTTAAGCAGTTTCGCTGCCGGTCATGTCGCAACGGTTGGGTCACAGATGAATGTCTCTTGTTTTGGTGGAGCAGATGCCTCAGCAACAATAAATGTTAGTGGCGGAAGTGGAAATTATATGTACTCATGGTCACCAGCCGGTGGATCCGGTAACACTGCCACCGGGCTAACCGCAGGATCATATACGGTTATAGTAACAGATAATAGTGATATGTCAACCGCATCGGTTACCGTTACAATTTTGCAGCCGGCTCCGCTAATGGTAAACACCGCAAGTAATCCTGCATCCTGCAATGGTACATGTGACGGCCAGGTTTCGGCTATGGTGTCGGGTGGTAATCCTCCTTACACTTATCAATGGGTGCCAATGGGTGCTCCTATGCCTGCAGTAACCGGGCTATGTCCGGGAACATATACTGTTGCGATAACTGATAGCAATGGTTGTATGGCGACTGGCACCGCTACGGTAACTCCAACAGGTGGCGCCTCTCTGACGGGAGTCACAGTAACCGATTCAATTTATAATGAAACCTGCCTGGCGTCAGGAGATGGAGCAATAGATATCACGTTGTCCGGTTCTAATCCGGGACCTTTTACTTATCAATGGAATAATGGTCAGACAACCCAGGACGCAACAGGCCTGGAATCGAATTTATACACTGTAGTGATTTTCGATGCAAGTATGAATTGCCTTTCACAGAGCTATCAGGTGCAGGCTATAGGCACCAACTGTGGTGGTATTGAAGGGAAGGTATATGTTGATTTTAATTCGGATTGTGCCATGAATGGAAGTGATCTGGGACTTTCAAATATCAGAATAACAACTACGCCTGGAAATTATTATGCATTTACAAATGCATCCGGGGAGTACTCTTTTAATAATCTTCCTTATGGATCTTATACATTGACGCAACAAATAAACAACCTTTATATTTCCGAAAATTATTATTGTCCGGGCCCTATAAATGCAACTATCAATGGTGGAATGCCATTTCTCACAAATCAAAATTTTTCCGACACTGCAAATTATACAGCAGGGCCTGATCTATCTGTTACAGGTTTTATGAATGCGCTGAGACCCGGCTTTCCTTCTTCGATTTCACTTGTGCTGAACAATCACACGGTAATTTCTGCCAGTGGTGTGATTAAATCTTCGCTGCCTCCGGGGTACGGTGCATATATTTCTTCTGCTAATCCGGCAGGATATACGGTGACTGGTGATACTATTAGCTGGAATTTTTCAGGTTTAATTTATGGATCAGCTTCTTTCAACGCCTATTTCACAGTGCCTGTGAATGAAATGTTAGGAACAGTACACACGAGTTGTGCGATAGTAAATGTAACAGGCGATATTGATCTTTCTAATAACACTAATTGCTTTTCACGTACGGTGATGGGTTCGTTTGATCCGAACGACAAGTCGGTTGACCCTCAAGGTGTGGGAGCGCAGGGCGGTATAACCCTGGCGGATGATGAACTTACTTATATGATCCGCTTTCAGAACACCGGAAATGCAGAAGCTATCAATATAACTGTTCTTGATACTTTAAGCGATAAGGTTGATCTCAGCACTCTGGAAATGGTTGCCGCGAGCCATACTTATAACCTTGATGTATTGAGCACAAATGTTTTGAGATGGAAATTTGATAACATCATGCTTGTCGACAGCAACACAAATGAACCTGCAAGTCATGGCTGGATCCTTTATAAAGTGAAGCAAAGCGCTACGAATGTTATCGGTGATGAGATCAGAAATACAGCCTACATCTATTTTGATTTTAATTCAGCGGTAGTAACAAATACAACATTGAATACTATTCAGGCACCTTTAAATGTTGAAGAGATTAAAAGTGACGGCAATGTTTCTGTATATCCAAATCCATTTTCAGAAAGCACCAGTTTTGTAATCAAAAACAACCTTCTCAACAGTACTTATCATTTTGAAATGACAGATGTGCTTGGTAAGCAAGTAAGGATGATGGAAACATCAGACAAGCAATTTACCGTATCACGTGAGGGTTTACGCAATGGAATGTATTTCTATTCAATTACAAATAACGATGGCGTTGTTGGTAAAGGAAAGATCATCATTAAATAACATTAAAATTTATAGAGATGAAAAAATTATTATTCTGCGTATTACTTGCCTTATCGATTAATGCAAAGGCAGATTGCACGGGGCTGACAGTAAATTTTTACATGAATCCGGCAACGTGCTTCGGAACATGTAACGGTCATGGCTATGTAACGGCTTCAGGCGGAAGTGGTAATTATTCTTATTCATTCCGATCTTCCACTTATAGTGTACTGCCAAATCAGGTAAATGATTCGGTTTATAATTTATGTGCGGGAAGTTATTATGTGATCGTTAATGATATAACAAACGGCTGCCTTGACACAAATGCTTTTAATATCACATCTCCACCATCTATGGCAACCATAACAAATGGTAACGCAACAATGTGTGCGGGAACAAGTGTTAATTTAGTTTCTACCACAAGCGGTGGAACTCCCGGGTATACGTATTCATGGTCACCGGCTACAGGTTTGGCAAGTGTCAACGGGCCATCCACCATAGCTTCTCCGGCCTCAACAACAAATTATGTAATAACAGTAACAGATGCTAATGGATGTATTTCTACAGCCTCGTCTCTGATTACTGTCAATCCAAATCCAATTGTTACAGTTAATTCATCAACTATTTGTCAAGGCGCAACAGCAATTTTAACAGCGAGCGGAGCCGCAACGTATACCTGGTCTGCAGGTGCAACCTCTACTGGTGCCAACACAGCAATGGTTAATCCGAACAGTACCACATCATATACAGTTACAGGAACAGCTGGAGGATGCACGTCAACTGCTGTTTCCACCGTTACTGTTAACCCTAATCCGATTGTAACAGCATCTTCAAATCAATCTGTCTGTGGTGCCTGTAACGGCACTGCGTTTGCAACCTCATCGATTGGAGGATCTGCTTATAGTTGGTCAGGCCCGAATGGTTTTTCTGCAAGTGGGCAAACAATACCTTCATTATGTCCGGGAACTTATCAGGTGGTAGCTGTTTTCATGGGCTGTGTTTCGAGTCCGGCCACCACAGTTGTCTCCACTGGTTCCGGAATTTCTACCGCAATAAGTAATCTTGTTCCTGCCAGCTGCGGGGCATGTAATGGCAGTGCAACCGTAAATGTAACAGGTGGAAACGGGCCATATTCTTATTTATGGGCTCCCGGTGGTTTAACAACACCTACAGCAACCAATTTGTGCGCAGGTAATTATACAGTAACAGTGACCGATAATTCAGGTTGTACAGCTTCAACCCTTGTCTCCATACCTAACTCAACAACGATTTCAGGAACACTTAGTTCAACTGCAACGGGTTGTGGTTTGTGCAATGGATCCGCCAATGTAACTGTTAGCGGAGGTGCTTCGCCATATACATACATGTGGTCTCCTGCACCGGGAAGCGGACAAGGAACTGCCGCAATCTCGGGTTTATGCGCAGGCACATATACAGTTATGGTAACTGACGCAAACGGATGTACCTTCTATGGAAATACCACAGTAAATAACACAAATCAGGTTTACGCAACCGCAAGTAGCACAGCAGCATCATGCGGAATGTGCAATGGTACTGCCACCGCTTTTGCTACAGGTGGCGTGGGATCATATTTGTATTCCATCAATGGTTCTGCGCAACAAACTAACGGCAATTTTGCAGGTCTTTGCGCAGGCGCATACACCATCACGGCTACTGATGCGAACGGATGTAGCGGTAATTATGTGGTAACTATTCCTTCCGCTAACTCAGCTAGCCTGACAGTTTCAGCTAATATTCAGAATGAGTCTGCAGCCGGATTACATAACGGATCAATCAACCTAACTGTAGCCGGGTCTACAGGTCCATACACTTATGTTTGGAGTAACGGGGCAACTACTGAAGATATCTTCTCTCTGGTAGGCGGGTCATACACTGTTGTGGTTACAGACACAGCAGGAAATTGTGGCAGCTATTCGTTCCAGGTATACACTACTAATTCTTACGGTTGGATTTCCGGATACGCATATAATGACAACAATGCAAACTGTGTATACGATGCCGGTGATACTCCACTTAGTAACCATTGGTTCACGGCAACTGATGGCATCAATACATACTCGGCCGTTAGTTCAACCTACGGATCATATAGCATGATGTTACCGGCAGGAAATTATACAATAAGCCCGATTACCACCAATTATCTCGAAGCTTCTTGTAATAGCTCTATAAATGTAACTGTAGCAAATTACGGTTCGGTTAATGGAAATAATTTCGCGTATGTCCACCCACCGTATTATGATGTGTGTGTTAATGCGTATGCGAACGGAATGGTACCGGGCTTTAACGGATTCTACAACATTACAGTGAATAACTATGGTAATCAATCACCGTCAGGAGAAGTTTATATTGTTCTGCCCTCAGTAACAACTTATCTGTCTGCCTCGCCAACACCTTCGCACATATCAGGTGATACCATCTTCTGGAATTATAATATTCCCGGGGGGGCATCATACTTTTATGCGTCTGTGAGCTTTCATACATCTTCTTCAGCAGTTCTCGGCACTTCACAGGTGGCATATATAAACGCTTCTGTGACGAATGGCACTGATGTTAATCCGGTTTGTAACAGTTACGCTTATTCACGAATTGTTACCGGTTCCTTTGATCCGAATGAAAAATCAGTTTCACCCAGCGGATCAGGTTTTTCTGGCGACATCCCCTTATCAGTGGATGAGTTTACCTATCTGATACAGTTCCAGAATACAGGATCGGGGCCGGCTGTAAACATTACTGTTGATGATACTCTTTCATCACAGCTTGACCTTTCGAGCATTGAAATGGTTTATGCAAGTCATAATCACGTTTTGCAAATGATATCTCCAAATGTAATTCGCTGGCAGTTTGATAGCATCATGCTTGCTGATAGTAACACTAATGAGGCAGCAAGTCATGGATATATTCAGTTTAAGATCAGGAAGCTTAACTCGCCAATGGCCGGTGAAGTGATACAAAACAAAGCATACATCTATTTCGATTTCAATGCTCCGGTGATAACAAATACTGCGATCAATACATATAATGTTGCTGCCAGTGTCGGGGAAACAAGCTCAAATAGAAGAATTTCAGTGTATCCAAATCCGTTTAATGATCAGACAACTTTTGTTATTAATGGAACCGATCTGAACGGACACTGTTCATTTGTAATGACAGATGTGCTTGGTAAGGTCGTTCGTGAAATAACAACTGCTGACAAGCAATTTACTGTTTCCCGTGAAGGCTTAAATAATGGGATGTACTTTTATTCCATTATGACCAGAGACGGCCTGCTTGCAAATGGTAAATTGATCATTAAATAATATCCTCACACCCATTGCCGACACAGGGTTTTGAGACGTATGCAAAAATAAATTTGGAAGCGGAGCAATTACTGTATTATATTTGCCCGCAACAAAAGATGAAATTAATAGGCCTCCATATATTGAATGCCTCAAACAGCACAGCGATGTACTGTATGATGATGCGTTTTTAATATTAGGAAGGCCGTTATATAAATTTTATATTAGCAATGAAAGGCTTTCCGAAAGGGAAGCCTTTTTTATTTTATCAATCTCTCAATTAACAAACAGATTTAAAAAATAATTTAAGATGGAAAAAAAAGACATTACAATTGGTTTATTCGGATTCGGCTGTGTCGGCCAGGGTTTGTATGACGTATTGAATCATTCTCAGGGACTTCGTGCCAATATTGAGCGGATTTGCGTAAAGGATAAAAATAAACCACGATCCATTGCAGCCGGGTTTTTCACGTATGACAAAGAAGACATTCTTACTCATAAAGATCTGAATGTTATAGTTGAGCTCATCGACAATGCTGATGAAGCTTTTGCAATTGTTAAACAGGCTATGAATAATGGTGTCAGTGTTGTCACTGCAAATAAAAAAATGCTTGCCGAAAATTTTCGAGAATTGTACGATCTTCAGATAAAGAATAGCGTTGCCTTGATCTATGAAGGTTCTGCGGGAGGAAGTATTCCAATCATCCGTAACTTGGAGGAGTATTATGATAACGAGTTGTTGAGCAGCGTAAGAGGAATTCTTAATGGTACATGCAATTATATACTCACGCGCATGGAACTGGAAAACAAAGACTATTCAGATGTGTTAAAGGATGCTCAGGTCAATGGATTTGCTGAAAGTGATCCTTGGCTTGATGTTGCCGGGTTTGATACGAAATTCAAAACGTTGCTTCTCACAATCCACGCTTTCGGCATTGTGTTGAATCCGGAAGATATTTTCAATACCGGGATTCAGAATATTACTTATGATGATATTTTATATGCTAAGCAGCGTGGCCTTAGAATAAAAATGCTTGCTGTTTCTTATAAAGTGGGAGATAAGTTCAGGGTGTATGCAATACCTCATTTTGTGGATAAGAGCAGTGAATTGTTCAACGTTAACTATGAGTACAATGCAGTTGAGGTTGAAGGTGCCTATTCATGCAAACAGACTTTTGTGGGCAAAGGTGCCGGTAGCCATCCTACTGGGAGTGCTGTACTGTCGGACATCTCGGCTCTTACCTATGATTATAAATACGGATATAAGAAGCTGAAGAAGCAGATTGGAATTTCCGGAAAGATTGAAGAAGGAAAATCCCTTATTGAATACGACTTTCCAATTAAGCTTTATATACGATACCAGGATAGAGAACAATTAAATGAGCTGGAAATTATTTCTGTAGAAGAAGAATATAAATCTTCAGGGACGAATTATATTATCGCAACTGTAAATTTTAAATCGCTGTTTAATATTTATGATAAACGGGGCAACAAATTATTTATTTGTGCGATATAATGTGTCGATCTGAATTGTTTCAGAAGGATACAGGAATTTATTTTAATTTCTTTTGCTCAGCTTTAGGCAAACCGTTTACAACCATATCATAAGAATGATCGATCCATTCTTTGAGTAGTTTATCGGTTACCGAGCCATCGGCAACGACAGTGTTCCAGTGTTTTTTATTCATGTGAAAGCCGGGCCGTACACATGAATATTCTTCACGTAAAGCGATTGCTTTTTCGGGGTCGCATTTGACATTGAATTGCAAAGGGTGGCTGTCAAGGCCGGTTAAAAGAAATGCTTTCCCTAACACTTTAAATACAAGTGTGTCCGGGCCGAAGGGCAATGTCTCCTCCGTGCCTTTTTTTGAAATGCAGTGATCTCTCAATTGCTCAATATTCATAATACAGATAACGACTAAATACTAATTTACAAATCTGTGTAGACGAACTTGCCGCTATACAACACATCAGCTGCGAATACCACTCGTTTCAATATCTGAGCGGGAGTACTTTAGAGTCCTTTAGCTTCGCAAGTACGATCATTGTCTGCATCTGGCCGATCTCTTCCATTTTACTTAGCTTCTGCGAGATCAATGATTCAAAATCGCGGATATCTTTCATCATTACAATGAGAACATAATCAGCACTTCCCGTTACCTGGTAACATTCCATTATCTCCGGAATACTGTTGATCTCCTGCTTAAAATTCACGATGGCATTTTCCACCTGCCGGGTTAATGTTATTTGTATGATGGCGCTTATTCCCAGCCCCAATGCATCAGCATCAAGCTGCGTATGATAACCGCGTATCAGCTTGGCATTCTCCAGTTTTTTTACTCGTTCAAGTGTTGGCCCCGGTGAAAGCCCGATTTCCCCTGATAGCTGAAGATTGGTGATCTTTGCATTCTCCTGCAATATTCTCAGGATTTTAAGATCTATTTTATCGAGATTAAAATTCATAGGTGCTGTTTATCCAAATATAAAAATAATTGGGTAGCGTTATTTTAAAAAATTGTACTTTAAGGACTCGAAAATCAGAGAACAGCTATTCATAAAAACTATATGGAAAATAAGATCAAAGAACTAGGGAAAAAGATTGAAGAAGCACACTTAGGTGGTGGAGTAAAGCGAATTGAATCACAACATAAAAAAGGCAAGCTTACAGCGCGTGAGCGTCTTCATTTTTTAATGGATGAAGGGAGCTTCGAAGAGATCGGAATGTTCGTAACACATCGTTCGGCTGAGTTTGGTTTGGAGCGTGAAAAATATTTAGGTGATGGAGTTATTACAGGCTACGGAACCGTTAACGGCCGTTTAGTGTATGTATTCTCGCAGGACTTCACGGTGTTTGGTGGTTCATTAAGTGAAACCCATGCTGAAAAAATTTGCCGGATCATGGATCTTGCAATGAAGAACGGAGCTCCGGTTATTGGTCTTAACGACAGTGGTGGAGCACGTATCCAGGAAGGCGTTGTTTCTTTGGGTGGTTATGCTGATATTTTTTACAAAAATACTTTGGCGTCCGGGGTGATCCCTCAGTTATCAGCGATCATGGGGCCATGTGCAGGTGGAGCTGTTTACTCTCCGGCAATCACTGATTTTATCATGATGGTGGAAAATACATCGTATATGTTTGTGACCGGTCCAAACGTTGTGAAAACAGTGACTCATGAGGAAGTGACCTCGGAAGAATTAGGTGGCGCGTCCACTCACTCAACCAAATCCGGTGTTACTCATTTTTCATGTGCGAATGAAATAGAATGTATAAATAATATCAAAGCGCTGTTAAGCTATATGCCTCAGAATTGCGAGGATGATGCTCCAAGCGTTCCATACGAAAGTAACGGGAATGAAAAACGTCCCGACTTGAATAAAATCATTCCTGAGAATCCAAATCAGCCGTATGATATCCGTGAAGTTATCACAGGTGTGATCGATACAGATTCTTTTCTTGAAGTGCATAAGAATTTCGCAGAGAATATAGTTGTCGGCTTCGCACGAGTAGCTGGAAAAAGCATTGGTATTGTTGCAAATCAACCGGCTTTTCTTGCCGGAGTTCTTGATATCAATTCATCAACTAAAGCAGCACGTTTTGTTCGCTTCTGCGATTGTTTTAATATTCCAATATTAGTGTTTGAAGATGTACCGGGATTCCTTCCGGGTACCGATCAGGAGTGGCACGGAATCATCACTAACGGTGCAAAACTATTGTACGCATTTTCTGAAGCGACTGTACCTCGTATCACAGTCATTACGCGTAAAGCTTATGGTGGCGCTTATGATGTAATGAATAGCAAGCATATTGGTGCTGACATGAATTATGCATGGCCTTCGGCAGAGATCGCAGTAATGGGCGCAAAAGGAGCAGCAGAGATCATTTTTAAAACTGAAATTGCAGCTGCGTCAGATCCTGCTGCAAAGCTAGCGGAAAAAGAAAAAGAATACATACAGCATTTCGCAAACCCTTACCGCGCTGCTGAAAGGGGATATGTTGATGAAGTGATCAAACCTGAAGATACAAGAGAAAAGTTAATAAGGGCTTTCGGAATGTTAAAGAATAAAGTTGATAAGCTTCCTAAGAAAAAGCACGGGAATATACCGTTGTAGACCTCATCTATGCAGGAGTTACGATTTAAAATTAAACTGAATTTTAAGGATTATCTTAATTTTCAGTTTGCAGGTATTAAGCAGCGTTTTTTACCAATAACCGTATTCCTAATATTTATCATTGTTATTGCTGTAGTTCCTGTCTTGATTTCTGATGTAAGGTATGATTATACATCTCTACTAATGATAGGTTTGTATATAACCGTAATACCCGCGATAGTATTGGTCAGTACGTACTATAATGCAAGGAATGTTTTTCAGAATGATAAGATCCTGCAAAAAGAACAGGAATTTATATTTTCATCGAATGGTATTCAAATTCAGGATGCAAGTTCAGATGTGATGATACTTTGGAATGAGGTTTACAAGACACAGGATACAAGAAATAATGTGTTAATTTATACTTCGCCCTCAAAATCAATTATACTTCCCAAACGCTATTTAAATGAACATGAAAAGGAAGTTCTGCACGCTGCCTTTAAAGCGAACGTTACACCTGGAACTAAGACGTTTTTTTTAAAGAAGCCACGAATAATCATTTATTCCATTTATTTAATCATTGCCATATATTTAGTTTTTAAAACAGGCGTTTTCGGTCTTTCAAAAACTCCGCTTGAAATAGGGTATGCAAAAGAACAAGCTGGGGATTACGAAGGGGCAATCCTTGAATATGATAAAGCCATTAACGCAAAAAACGGGGACAAGAAATTGTATAATCAAAGGGGACATGCTAAAGGAATGTTAAAAGATTATCAGGGTGCACAGGCTGATTGTTCAATAGCAATCAAGTTAGATCCAAATTATGGACCAGCCTATTACAACCGTGCATCTGCAAAATATTTTTTAAATGATAATGAGGGCGCCTGCGAGGATTTTTATAAGGCTCAGAGCTTAGGCGTTAAAGAAGCAACAAAGGCGATCGCGCAAACATGTAATTAATTTTTTTTCATTCCAATCACCGCCATCATCCTACCCGTCTTCCCGTTTTCTCCACGATGTGAAAAGAATAGATCCTGATCACGTAAAGTGCAATGCGAACTGACTTCTATGTTTTCAGGTAGGACGCCCGCATCTGTGAGTTGTTGTTTATTCGCAGCCTTCAAATCAACAAACCATTTTTGTTTTTTATCATCGAAACGTTTTAATGTTTGATCAAAATTCATCGCTACTTCCTCTCCAACTTCAAAATTCTCGTAAGAGATACAAGCCCCGATAAAGGCCTTACAATCTTTCTCTTCTGTCCCATAATTCTTTTTCATAAGTTCTAATGCATTACTCACGATGCTTCCCGCTGTTCCCCTCCAGCCAGCATGGATTGCCGCTACCGCATTGTTCTTTTCATCATGAATTAAAATCGGAGTGCAATCAGCAATTGAAACTGCCAGAAAGACCCCTGGTTTATTTGTTATCAGTGCATCATAACCTTCTGTACTCAGAGGCCCATTTACAATCATCACATTTGTTCCATGAACCTGGTGACTTTTTGTAACTTGTTCGGGTCTGATGTTCAACGCTCTGAAAAATAATTCGCGGTTTTGCAAAACGTTAGATTCCTCGTCATTAACAGACATTCCCAGGTTTAATGATTGGAAAGGATCCGGACTTACTCCTCCAATGCGTGTGCTTTGTGCTGCGACTACTTTTGAAGGATCAAATATTTTCGGAATTATCAGCATTGCGCAAATGTAAACTTCTTATCTGATTTTCTGCTCGTTTTCTCAGTGCGCTAAGTGCCATAGTGCTGAAAAATTTGTTTCTTTGCGCACAAATATTCTCTAAAAATGAACATTCTTATTCTTGGTTCAGGAGGCCGCGAGCACGCTTACGCCTGGAAACTGTCTCAAAGTAAAAAACTCTCTAAGCTTTTTATCGCTCCGGGTAATGCGGGTACTTCCTCGGTTGGAACCAATGTGAATTTGTCTGCAACAGATTTTGAAGGTATAAAAAAATTCGTGTTGGCGAATAGTATAGACATGGTAGTTGTTGGTCCCGAAGATCCACTTGTCAAAGGCGTTCATGATTTTTTTCTTGCAGATAATGAATTGAAAAGAATTCCTGTAATAGGCCCGCAAAAGGATGGCGCTCAACTGGAAGGAAGTAAAGATTTTTCAAAGCGTTTCATGTTCCGGCATAACATTCCTACAGCGAAATATGAAACCTTCACAAAAGAAACATTGAGTGAAGGATTGAAGTTTCTTGAGACATTGTTACCTCCCTACGTATTGAAAGCAGACGGTCTCGCTGCAGGTAAAGGCGTAGTGATACCTGAAACACTTGATGAAGCAAAGAAGGAGCTTTCAGAAATGCTTGCAAATGCAAAGTTCGGTAATGCTTCCGCTAAAGTCGTAATCGAAGAATTTTTAAAAGGAATTGAACTTTCTGTTTTTGTTTTAACAGACGGAAATTCATATAAGATCCTTCCTGCTGCTAAAGATTACAAACGCATCGGAATTGGTGATGTTGGCTTGAATACGGGCGGCATGGGAGCTGTATCACCGGTGCCTTTCGCCAATGAGGAGTTTATTTCAAAAGTGGAAGAGCGCGTAATTATTCCAACTATTAACGGTTTAAAGAAAGAAGGTATCGTTTATAAGGGTTTTATTTTCATCGGACTGATGAATGTGAACGGTGACCCGCAGGTAATAGAATACAACGTACGAATGGGAGATCCGGAGACGGAAGTTGTTTTACCACGAATAAAATCTGATCTCCTTGATCTTTTTGAAGGCGTTGCACACGGTAATCTAAATGAAAAAACATTTGAGGTGGATTCCCGCTATGCATGCACTGTTATGCTTGTCGCTGGCGGGTATCCCGAGGATTATAAAAAAGGGGATGTGATCAGCGGAGTGGAGAATGTCACTTCTGATAGCCTGGTCTTTCATGCAGGTACAACACAATCTTCCGGAAATGTTGTAACGAATGGTGGTCGTGTGATGGCTATCACTTCCTTCGGTGAGACCATGCAGGAAGCTTTAAAACATTCGTTCCTTAATGCTTCGCATATAAAATACGAAGGAAAGTATTTCAGAAGTGATATCGGAAAAGATCTCGAAAAATATTACAAATAAAAAAAGGCTCCGATACGGAGCCTTTTTTTTTACTTGACAACAAAGGGATCGCTAAACCGGACATCGGTAAGTGATGAATGGTCAGAGAATGTTTTTAAAAATGTCACCAGGGACTTTTTTTCCATGTTAGTTAAGCCCATTCTGATTGGCGGGCCGGGAGGAATTTCATCTATAGTAAGATCTCCATCGTGATTCAAATCATATTGAAGCATGAGTTGTGGCCCGCTCAAACTCGTCAAAGAAGAGAAGTCCCTGAGTGCCCAACTCAGGTTCGGATGATTCTTAATTCCGGAATTATAATGTTCAATAACTTCTTCTAATGTTTTAAATCGTCCGTCATGCATGTATGGAGCAGTGAACTCAATATTTAGAAGTGTGGGCACCCTGAACTGTCCATTATTTTGAGTTTCATTAGAGCGTTCACCAAGGCCGTTATCCGTGTATGTTTCATCAAGGCCGATACATTCGGAAGCACCATTCCATCCGTCATGACTTGGGCCGGAATGGCAGCTTCCGCATTGCGCTTTTCCCATGAAGAGGTCGGCTCCTAAGCGTTCTTCTATTGTAAGGGAAGTTGTCGGGGAGCCCCAGCCACCGGTTTGATTGAACTTATTATTGTTGAACCTGAAATTCTGAAGGAAGCCCGCAATAGCTTGTTGGATCCTATCGATATTAACATCTTCAGATCCAAATGCTTTCTTAAAAAGTTCAGGATAGTATGAAATACTGCTCACTTTTCTCTCAAGTTTTGAAATATCGTAATTCATCATTTCAACATGGTTAACAAGTGGCATCAATGCAAGCTCATAGAATGTATTTGCCCTGCCATCCCAGAAAAGCTGCCCTTCGTGAACTACAATGCCCGGTGAGTTCCTTCTGGTCTTTTGATCCTGAAGCCCTGTACTGAATTGCTTTCCATCAGCGAACCCTTTGCTTTGTTGATGACAACTTCCACAGGAAACGCTATTGTTTAAAGACATTTTTTGATCATAAAAAAGCACACGTCCTAAAGTTGCTATATGATTTGCATTGCCATTAAAACCACCCGGCCCCCCGCCTGTTGCTGGATAGTTATATGGTTGTTCCGGCAATATAGGAGTATCAGAATAACTACTGGTATTCTGATTAACTGGCTCTTTGCGGCAGCCTGAATAAATGACAAATGCTGCAAATAAGACGAAAAGTATGAGCTTGTTCTTCATGGCTTAAAATATTATTGATAAGAATAATGTAGTAGGAAGAAATATTTTTGTAGTGGATCCTTTCGTGTCGCTTATGCTTGTAGTGGTTTGTACGTTCCCTCCATTAAAGTTATCGGTGATCGTTTGAGTGTCAGTTTCCGATGATTTGTTTAAGGCAAACTGCAGTGGTACTTCGGTATAAATTGCAATGTGCTTGTTAAATGAATATTTAATTCCAAAACCAATTTCAGGCCCTAACGAAGAGGTTTCCGCGCTTATCATCTGAGTAGAGCTGAAACTTCCGGAGTTCGAAGATGTTTCGGTGTCGATCTTATTCTGTTCCATTGTAAAATCTACAAAAGCATTTGCGGTGATTTTTTTAAACTTTACAAAATTCATGTTGAGACCAAGTCGGTAAGCGCTTGACATCCCTTGTGTAACACGTGGTATCGGGTTACCGAGAACTGTTGTTTCTGTCCGTGATTGATTAAATCCAAGTCCCGCCCTGATCCCGAACTTTTCTTTAAAATTCAGCGTGTATATGATCTGGTAAGGTAACTGTGGGAGTGTTGAAGCGGGGTTATTGCTTATAATTTGTTTTATAAGAAGGACTGAGTTAAAGCCCAATTCATGACTGAATTTCTTTTGAGGGATAGAATCTTGCGCCAAGACATTACTGGATAAGGCAATAAGGATCAACAGAATTTTTTTCATATATAAAGAATAAAAAATCCCGCAATATAGATTACGGGATTCAATTAATAATATTATTTGGTGGCCTGAGCCTGCTCCAGACTTTTCAGGTATGAGATCAGCTCATCTGTTTCCTCAGCAGAAATTGTGTTTTGTCTGGGACGGGAATCGCCCTTCTTAATATGTTCGTTTTTTACAAAGTCATAATTTGAAACAAGTTCTTCAATGCTTGAATATCTGTTGTCAGACATATAGGGTGCTGACCAGTTCAGATCCATTGTCCTTGAAGAGGTATGGCATTTCTTGCACTTGTCTTTTTCTGTGAAAAGAACTCCTCCGGGATCATTCGCAGATCCATCATGAACCAACTTATAAGAAGGAGTGTTTTGCGCAGTTGAAGGTGTAACGGAATTGAATTCAGTTTTGCGACAGCTCGTTAAAGCTATAATGGTGGAAAAAAGAAGAGTTAGTTTTACTAAATTTTTCATTCTTCAAAAATCATTAAAAAGGAAATTGATTCCTTTTGTTAAAAGGGGATGATTTCTAATATTAAAGATACAAACATTTTCCCCAATTCCAATTTAATTTGAAATTAAAATAAAGGGTTTCAGGTGATTGCAATAAAAAACCCGGCCAGATGGACCGGGTTTTTATATATAGTATAGAATTCTATTTCAGAGTGCCTTTTTCTTTCGCTTCGTTGTTGTAACGTGCCTGCATACGAAGCCATACAACCATAAGCGCACAGATGATGATCCAGAAAATAACATTTGGGCCATTTCCGAAACCTTTCATAAACTTAAATGTCCATTGGAAAAAATTGCCAATACCATAAAAAACATCTGTCATATTCATAATTTCAAGATTTTTGATTTGAACACCGCCAAAAGTACAAATTAATTTGAAATTCCATAAAAAAAACGCTGTATTTTTAGGGACTCAAAATGGTTATCCGCTTTTTAAAGTCGAACAACGCTTCGGCATTTTTCATCTTACCTTTTATAGCCTTATTGATATGGGTGTTCAGCTTTTTCATGCACACCTCCCTTGAGGTAAAACATGCAATGCCTTTATATGAGTTGTTGGCTACGCCTGTGGCCGGAACCTCCTGGTTGACAAAAATATTGGCACTGCTGCTGATCGTTGCCCAGGGTTTTTTACTGAACTACATTGTGAATGAAAATGATGCACTTACTAAAAAATCATCTCTTCCCGCTCTTTTTTACATCGTCTTCCAAAGCAACAACAGCTCAATGCTTGAGATGCATCCGCTTTTGTTCTCGAACCTTTTCCTCTTATTCGCACTGAGCAAGCTTCTGAACTCTTATCGAAAGGATGTTGCCTTTTCCCAGGTATTTGATGCAGGTTTGCTGCTCTCCATCGCTTCCTTGTTTTACTTTCCCTGTGTTGTATTCTTTCCTATGCTCGGTGTCGCCTTGATCTTGTTCAGGCCTTTCCAGTGGCGTGAATGGATAATTTCCTTTTTTGGTGTTCTCGTTCCATACATATTTGTATTTACATTTTATTTCTGGAACGAAAAGATGGATTATCTTTTAATGGATAAAATGTTTTATCCTGTTTTGTTCAAAAGACCGTTAACAGCGATCCCTCAGTCTTTTTATTTTCTTCTTTCTCTTGGATGTATCATTTTTCTTCTCGCTATCGGCAAGCTGTTTAACGGCTTGGGAGGTGGGGCACAAAAGACAAAAAAAGCATTGGTCTTGATGATCTGGTGGGTCTGTTTCGCGCTTCTTTCGCTTCTACTTGCACCGGAGATCAGCAGTAAATACTTTTCTTTGCTGTCAATCCCCGCTGCTGTGATCTGCTCAAATTATTTTCTCAGGATGAAGAGAGAATTTTGGGGTGAAATGCTTTTTCTGGTTTTCCTGATCGCTTTATTCGTGAATCTGGTGGTGAACATTTTTTAAACAATCGCTTTTTTCAATAATCCCACGGCTGATTTATTCTTAAATTGCAGCCTCATTTATTAAAACACAAAATGAATAAATTCGGAGTTGTAATTTTCCCGGGGTCTAATTGTGATCAGGATATGATCCATGTATTGCGTGACATCATGGGGCAGGAAGTGGTTGAACTATGGCACAAGGATACCGACCTTCAGGGTTGTAATTTCATCGTGTTGCCCGGAGGTTTTTCTTACGGTGACTACCTGCGTTCTGGCGCTATCGCACGCTTTTCTCCTATCATGGAAAAGGTGATCGAGTTTGCAGGAAAAGGCGGATATGTGCTGGGTGTTTGTAATGGATTTCAGATCCTTTGTGAAGCAGGTCTGGTACCGGGTGCATTGATGCATAATGATGAACGAAAATTCATCTGCAAAAATGTATTTATAAAAGCGGAGAATAATTCAACTCTTATAACCTCTGAAGTTCCGACAGACAAAGCGCTTAAGATTCCTATTGCTCATGGCGAAGGTAAATATTATGCTGATGAAGCTACTTTAAAACAACTGAATGCAAACGGACAGATCCTTTTTCGCTATTGCGATGAGAATGGAAATGTTTCGAAAGAGTCGAATCCTAACGGGGCAACAGAAAATATAGCCGGAGTTTGTAATGCCGGAAAGAATGTTTTTGGAATGATGCCGCATCCTGAAAGAGCGACCGATTCTATTTTAAGTAATACAGATGGAAGATGGATCTTTGATTCGATCTTAAGTATGGTAAAAAGCTAAAACGCTATAAAATCATCTAAAAAGGAGCAAAAAGTTAAGATTTTGCTCCTTTTTTTATGTAATTCCTCCAAAAAATGACCGATTTATTTAATTAACATTTCATCAACACGACTGGAAACTCTGTTAATATCTCAGTTTGCTTTCAGACGAACCTTCCGTTATCTTTACTATGGTTATAAATTATTAGTCAATCTTTAAAAATTTTTTTGCCATGAGTTTTATGAATGAAGATAAACCTACAGTCACAGTGAAAAAGAAAAATCTTTCTTCACTTATCGAATACTGTATAGAGAACAAGATCGACTTTACCATGAGATCAGGATCAGCTGATGATTTTGATGTAGAGTTCATTATCACTAACACCAAAAAAGCTATTGCTTTAGGTATGTGCTTAAAGGAACTTAAAATGGAGTTGAATGGCTTAACAGTGACACCTGTTGCTGCTATTAAAGCAAGTAAAAAGGTTGTTACTAAGGACAGCGGTTTAACAAACGGACATGGTATTGTTGCTGAAGGCGATGTAACAATGGCCTTTGAAGATGCTCTTCAATTCGATCTGGGGTCTTCTAACTAAGGAGCTCTTTTTGCTAAATTTTTAAAATGAACGTCTCAGTCTTGCCAGACTGGGACGTTTTATTTTTGGAAACACTTCCACACTTTTACTTTTAATAAGGTAGCAATCTCCCGTCTGGGGAATTTTTTCTCTGTGGAAAAAGTCAATATTCCTTTTCCCCATTTTCCACTACCCTTTGGAAGTCCTTATTCAACGAACAATTCAGGGCTCGTGGCGTCTGAAATTCGAATTTAAGTAAAATGGTTGGCGTTTTAAATTTTTTGGTATCATATTGGAATATACCATATCAAGAAAGCGCATAAGCCCCGTAAGGCTGAGCAGTGAAGATAGAAAGCTGACCCCGTAAGGTCTCTTAAAAACCCGGACTGGCCCCGTAAGGCTTTCCACCGCAGCTGATCCCGTAAGATCTCTGAAAAACCGAGCTGGCCCCGTAAGGCCTCTCACCGCAGCTGACCCCGTAAGGTCTCTGCAACAAAAAACGAGCTGGTCCCGTAAGGCCTCTCACCACAGCTGACCCCGTAAGGTCTCTGCAACAAAAAACGAGCTGGCCCCGTAAGGCCTCTCACCGCAGCTGACCCCGTAAGGTCTCTGCAACAAAAAACGAGCTGGCCCCGTAAGGCCTCTCACCGCAGCTGACCCCGTAAGGTCTCTGTACAAAAACCGAGCTGGCCCCGTAAGGCCTCTCACTCAGCTGACCCCGTAAGGTCTCTGCAACAAAAACCGAGCTGGCCCCGTAAGGCCTCTCACCACAGCTGACCCCGTAAGGTCTCTGTACAAAAACCGGACTAGCCCCGTAAGGCTTTCCACCGCAGCTGATCCCGTAAGGTCTCTGCAACAAAACCGAGCTGGCCCCGTAAGGCTTCTCAACGCAGCTGACCCCGTAAGGTCTCTGGAAAAAAATGGTTGACCCCGTAAGGTCTCCCGAACAAATTCTAAAAATATATGACATGAATGCTTTGACGCAATAAAAAAGTCAGTCCGCTAAGACTGACTTTTTTAATTTATTGACTACGTTCAAATTATCATCAGTGACATTGCTTCCTGCGAAGAGCTCATATAGCTATCCCACACAATCATAACGCACCGAAGGTGATCATAAAAACACAGCTATCATTTTCACTCATTTAATCGATCAGGGAAATCCGCGTACAATTTCTCACAATCACAACTACATGAAGTGAGATTGCTTCTTCGCGAAAAGCTCATCGCAATGACGTTCTAAGAATTACCTCGCTTCAAATTAAATTTTAACTCCGATCACCAAGATATCATCCACCTGCTGCAACTCGCCACGCCATTGCTCGATGGATTTTTCAATGATCTCTTTTTGTTGTTGCAAAGGAACGCTGCTCAATGTGGCAAGCATCGATTTGAATTGAGGTAATTTAAATTTCTTTCCTTCCGGTCCGCCAAACTGATCTACATATCCGTCAGTGAAAACATAGATCACATCACCTTTCTGAATTTGGATCTTATGGTTGGTGTAGTTACTCTCCTGTGAATCTACATAACTGCCGATCGCGATATTGTCTCCTTTCACTTCAATAAACTCTGAACCACGAACAATGAATAATGGATTATAAGCTCCCGCAAATTGTAATTCCATTGTTTTGAAATTTATTGCACATAATGCTATGTCCATTCCGTCACGTAACTTCGTGTCGACAGATGTCTGATTCAAAGCCATGCTCACGCCTTTGTTGAGCTTGTCGAGAAGTGTTCCGGGGCTGACTACTTCACTCACGGCCTGGCTAAGTATGTTATGTCCAACAATGCTCATGAAGGCGCCCGGAACGCCATGGCCTGTGCAATCAACAGCAGCAAAAAGAACAATGTCACCTTTTTTCTCAACCCAGTAAAAATCTCCGCTGACAATGTCTTTTGGTTTGGAAAATATAAATGAATCCGGCAAATATTTTCTAACAACACTCTCAGGAGGTAAAATAGCTTCCTGAATTCTCTTGGCATAACGGATACTGTCAGTGATGTCTTTATTCTTTTCTGCAAGCTCCGCATTTTTACCGGCAAGCTCTTCAGTGCGTTCACTCACTTTTTCTTCAAGAACTTTTTTGGACTGAATCAATTTTCTGGTCCTGATCTTATCAAATACATAAATTCCGAAGATCACGAAAAGAACAACAAGGATATAGAATATGGCAGTTTGCCAGAAGGGTGGTGCGATAAAAAATTTGTAAGATGCAGGCTGCACATTACACGTTCCATCACTGTTACACGCTCTTACCATGAAAGTGTACTGTCCCGGAGGCAGGTTAGTATAAACTGCTTCGTTTGCTTTGGTATACCCCGGAAGCCAGTCTTTATCAAAGCCTTCGAGCTTGTACTGATATTGAACATTTTCAGGATTATTCAAACTGATCCCGATGAACTTAAATGTTAAATGGTTCTGATCATAAGAAAAACGGTTATCATCAGGGAAAGGAGAATCTTTCATAAACAGTTTCAAACCCGAGATAAAAGTTTTAGGATCGATTGTGTTAGGCTTGTCTTCTTTTGCACTGTAGCGGACAGCCCCCATGATCGTACCGTACCAAAGGTTTCCATCCTTGTCCATGGAAACTGCATTCGGATTTGTTTCTACCCCAAGAAACCCTTCCGACTTACCATAATGAATAAACTTTTGAGTTTTTTCTTCAAACCTGTCAATCCCGCGGCTGCTTCCGATCCAGATGTGATTATTATTATCGCAGATGATAGAGTATGGAGAGTCAGTTGTTAACCCTTCTTTCACTGTGAAATTAGTGAACACCTGTCCATCGTATTTGTAAATCCCTCCACCATAAGCTCCGAACCATAAATTATGATTTTTATCCTCATTGATGCAAAGAATGAAACGATGACGCATTCCATCAGATTCATCGAATGTTTTAAATGTAGATCCATCAAACATAGACAGATTTCCACCCAAAGCTCCGAACCAGAGATTCCCTTTAGTGTCTTTAAAAATGCGGTAAACATTATTACCGCCAAGACCGTCTGTAATTGAATAATTTCGGAAGACTTTGCTTACAGGATCGTATTTTGACGCTCCTTCCTTAGTGCCGAACCAAAGATTTCCATCCTTATCATCGCTTATTGCAAACACGACATCTCCTGCCAGGCCGCCTTCTTTGTTGATGGTTTCAAACTTCTGAGTCCGTTTATCGAATCTGCAAACACCGCCATAACCGGTGCCAAACCACAGATTTCCTTCTTTGTCTTCAAAGGACGAAAGAATGACATTGCTGCTAAGGCCATTCCTGGTGTTATAGTTCTTTAGTGTGTGGTTTTGTTTGTTGTTGACAGGCGAATAGCTGAAAGTAATTTTAGAGATTCCGTCATTTGTCCCTAACCAGATGTTTCCGTCACGGTCACATAAGGTTGTCCATACGAGGTTATTCGTTAGGCTGTCTGCTTCATCGTAGATTTGAAATCTTTCTCCGTGATATTCGTTAAGGCCGATGTCAGTTCCGATCCATACATTATTTTCGCGATCCTGAAAAATAGCATTCGCATTAAAATAATTCAATCCTTGTTTGGTATTGTAATTATAAACTACTGCCTTCGTCAGGCCCTCAGCTCTGTCGGAAGAAGGATAAGGGACACATTTAACTGCTCCGCCTCCTGTGGTGCCAATCCAGATATTATGTGTACGATCTTCTGTGATACAATTAACGAAGTTCGACTCCATGCCGTTGCTGAGATTAAAACGCTGTCCGGCATTTTCAATCGCTTTGGTCGGATTTCTGACTGAAAAATCATCTTTCACTTTCAGTACCATTACACCTGCATCAGCGCTTCCGATCCACATTTCACTCTCATTAACAAGCGACACGGAAGTGATACGGTTACTGTGAAGGCCATTCCCGATATTTAGAATGCTGTGCGTACTTAGCTGAGTTTTATCATAGATAGTGATTCCTATGTCGGTGGCTACCCACATGTTTCCCTTCTGGTCAGCACAAACGTTGTACACATTATCGCTGCTCAAGCCATCCTTTTTAGTCAGAGTAATCATTTTCTTCTGAGCGGGATCATAAACGAATACGCCTGCACCTTCTGATGCGATCCAGAAACGCCCGCTGTTATCCTGAGCGATCGATGTTACTGTTTTAAAGCGTGTATACTCTTCGAGATTAAGGTTCTCTATTTTCTGGGTTTTAGCATTATACATCGAAACTCCTCCTGCCCAATGGCCAAACCAAATGTTCCCTGTTTTGTCCTTACATAGTGAAGTTACCCAGTCTTCTGCCAATGAGTCTGTCCTTGAATAAACTTTAAATTCTTTACCGTCATAACGAGTGAGGCCTGAAAGTGTTCCAACCCATAAATTGCCATTATCATCCTGAGTGATGCATTGTACCTGCGATTGCGACAAGCCTTGTTCAACTCCATAATAGATGAAGCTGGTGGTTTGCGCGGTGGCGCTCAGGCTCACCAGCCAAAGGAACAGGTATGATAAAAAAGAAATTGTTTTTTTCATCTGAATATTTTACAAAATCATTTGTTCTTATAAGAAGAAAAATAGTCTACTTCAACATTGTAAATAACTTCATCGATCTGCTTATCATTCTTATAGCAGGTTACACTACCGTAAAAAGTAGTTTCTTTCCTATAGTTTATAATTTCTTTTCCAAGCGTAACGGTGGTTGTTCTTACAGTTTTTATAAGTCCGTCATCTACAGTTACAGCCACATTTGGCAATTCTCTTCGCTGGTATGTTCCCGGTTCGGGGAAATCCTTTTGGTTGCTGATCTGAACTGATCTTTCGGCAAATGCGGCCGCTTCAACGAGCTTGCGCATTTCACTCAGCTTATATTGTTTGTTTTGAAGCTCTTTCTTTTTCTTAAGCTTGATGTCTTCACGAAGCTTATCTGCCTTGGCCTTTAACTCCGTTTCCCTTCGCATTTGCTCTATTACAGTATTTGTGTGAGCCTCTCTCTTTTGTTTATTGAATGCCTTTTCCTTTGCAAAGCGTTCGTTTTCGGCAACAAGTTTTAAAAGCTCATTTTCATATTTTGATTTGATCTCCCTGTTCTTTTTCGCAAGGAGCTGCTTGGCTTCTTTTTCACGTTGAAGTCGCATTGCCTCTGTTTCCATGGTTTCATTCATGAGATCTTTGCTTTCAGCCTCGGCCTTCAAACGCGCCAATTCTGCCTCTTTTTCCAATGCATCACGTTTTGCTTTTTGTTCAGCAAGGAGCCTGGATTCTTCATCTCTGCGCGCTTTTTCTTCAGCATCTTTTTTCGCTTTTTCAGCGGCATCTGCTTTGTCCTTTTCCGCTTTCTCTTTAGCTGATTTTTCAGCTGCTAACTTATCAAGCTCAGCCTGATCAATGATAAGATCTTTTGTGAACGCTGCGAGATAAGCCTCGTCATCCATAAACGCTTTTTTACCATCATAGATCACTTTTGTAAAAGGGTTTTTAAATTTGCTCACCCTGATCTTCGGATCATTCGTTTCGAAAAAAGGTACTTCGGTTTGGTAAAGGGGAAAGAGATCACTTCGTTCCTTTGGGAGCCTGCTCGTGTAAACCATCAGATGCATATCAACGCAACCGGGATATGAGAAAGTGATTTTATAATCGACTCCGAAGACCAGGTAGCAACGGAATTTTCCGTTCTTGCCGGGCTTCATCACCTCTTGTTCAATTGTGCCATTCCGTAAAACAGTCACTGTAGCTCCTGAAAGCGGGGCTCCGTTTTTAACCACACGCCCTGCAAATTCAAGCATTCCGGGAGCCTGGGAGAAAACTTTTGAAGCGGAAAGAAAAAAGAATAACCAAAGCAACAGACATAACCGGCAGAGAGCCAAAACTTTTTTGTCGGTTAAAATATTGCCTAAAGCACGCATAATTAGCTGTTTGTCGCAAACGAAAGTAAGGAAAAAAAATGAAAGATTTTTGCTGTGTTACGCGGTAATATGAAGCTTTTTGTAGAGGGCATCTCTCTTTAATTCACGTACATCTGCGGGTTGCATGTTTTCGAGTCGGAGATCCTCTATTGCTATGCGGATAAGGCGCAGGCACGGAAATCCTACTCCGGCTGTCATCTTTCGCACCTGATGAAATTTCCCTTCGGTTAAGGTTAATTCGATCCAGGATGTTGGTAAGCGATCACTGATTGGATGACCGCGCGGTGGAAGCTTTTCCGGCTTTGGAACCACTTTCACTTTACATGGCCTTGTCAGATAAGGCCCCGAATCCAATGCGATAGTTACTCCGGTTTCAAGCTGTTTTAAAGCCTCTGAATTAATGAGTCCCTGAAGCTGAACCAGGTAAATCCTTTTATGCTCAAACTCCGGGTTAAGTAGCTTAAAATTCAGGCTTTTGTCATTGGTAAGTATAAGTAAACCTTCGCTGTTCTCATCTAACCGCCCCACGGGATAAACATCCTTCGGAAAGGAAAACCCCATTTCACCAAGGCACTTTTTTTTACGGTGCGAAGAGGTGAACTGTGAGATGAATTTATAGGGTTTATAGATGATGTAGTAGTTCATAGCCTTAAGATGCCGCAAAATTAAGAATAAAAGCAGTAGGAGGCATTAACAATAGCGCTATTTATCTGTTTAAAAGAGATGTTGAAATTCGATCGCTTTGGAATTTTTTGTGAGCCTGCCGGAGTTTATATTGACCCTTGGAAGCCAGTGGAAAAGGCGATCATAACGCATGCCCATTCGGATCATGCCCGCTGGGGAAGCAAACATTATCTCGCTCACCATGATTCCATTCCTATTATTAAACTTCGACTAGGCGCTGACATCAGTGTGCAGGGACTCGACTATTACGAGACGATCGATATGAATGGTGTTAAGATCAGCTTGCATCCGGCAGGACATATCACAGGCTCAGCACAGGTTAAAATGGAACATAAAGGAAAGGTTTGGGTTGCCTCAGGTGATTACAAATTGCAGAATGACAATGTTTCTGTTCCATTTGAACCCATTAAGTGCGATCATTTTGTAACCGAGTCAACATTTGGTTTACCCATCTATAATTTTCCTGATCCGCAGATCGTGCATCATGATATTAACGCATGGTGGAAAACCAATAATGAACAGGGAAAAAATTCGATCATCATCGGCTACGCGTTAGGAAAAGCTCAACGGATCTTAAAACATCTGGATCCTTCGATCGGTAACATTTACACTCATGGCGCTGTTGCTAATATCAATCTGAGAATGCCTGAAAAATTAATTCTCCCCGATACACGCCCGGCAGTTGAATTCATAAAAAAAGAAAATGCTGGTTCGATCATCGTAGCTCCGCCTTCTGCAATAGGTACTCCATGGTTGAAAAGATTTGAGCCGTTCAGTTTAGGAATCTGCAGCGGATGGATGCAGCTCCGCGGTGCGAGAAGGAGAAGGGGTGGCGACAGAGGTTTTGTGCTTTCTGATCATTGCGACTGGCAACAATTGAATACTGCAATTAAAGCTACTGGTGCTGAAAATATTTATGTCACACACGGATATAAATCAATTTATGCAAAGTGGTTGCGCGATGAATACAAATTAAATGCAGTTGAGGTGGACACATTATACGAAGGCGAAAATATTGAAGAGAATAAACCGGAAGAGAACGAACAGGCAGAAGAGGTGCAATGAAAAAGTTCGCAGAACTATATACGGCTATTGATGAGACCACCAAGACGAACGCCAAGGTGGATGCATTGGTTCATTACTTTTCTGAAGCTGATGAAAAGGATGCGATCTGGTGTGTTGCATTATTGATTGGCAAAAAACCTAAGCGCACTATAAAGACAGCAGAGCTGAAGTCCTGGTGCATGGAGCTGGCAGGTATTGAAGAATGGCTGTTTGAAGAATCATATCATGTTGTCGGTGATCTTGCGGAAACGATCACCCTTGCGTTGCCGCCTTCGAAGGAACGGAAAGATTTTTCGCTTCACGGAACGATGGATAAGATCATGAGTCTCGATAAAGTTTCAGAAGAGGAAAAAAGAGAATATGTTCAAACAACATGGAACTTACTTTCAACACCGGAACGTTTTGTATTCAATAAACTTACAACAGGTTCCTTCAGGATCGGAGTGTCCCAGCAACTTGTCATAAAAGCATTGGCTAAACAATTTCACCTCGATGAAAACATCGTGTCACATCGCTTAACGGGTAAATGGGACCCGGTTAACGTTACACTTAAGGGACTGTTATTTTCTGATAATAAGAATGATGATCATTCAAAACCATATCCGTTTTACCTCGCTTACCAACTGGAGGTCCCGGCAGAAGAGCTCGGTGATCTTAATGAGTGGCAGGTTGAAAGGAAATATGACGGTATTCGCGGACAAATAATAATTCGTGATAAGCAGCTCTTTGTTTGGAGTCGCGGAGAAGAGCTCATCACTGAAAAGTTCCCTGAGTTCAATTCATTATTGAACTCATTGCCTGACGGGACGGTCATTGACGGAGAGATCCTACCGATGAAGGATGGGAAACCATTACCATTTCATGTGATGCAAACGCGGACAAGCAGAAAAAATCTGAGCAAAAAGATACTTGAAGATGCACCACTCATGATGATGTGTTATGATCTGCTGGAGCTTGAATACAATGATCTTCGGAATGAATCAATGAATATGAGAAGGACAAAGCTGGAAAATCTCTTATCCGAAGCATATGCAAAAATGAAAGATCTTCCTCTTGTTATATCTCCGGTGCTTGAATGCAAAGACTGGGATGAAGTTAAATCCGAACGATTAAAGGCACGCGAGTGTTTATGTGAAGGCCTCATGCTAAAACGTAAAGATAGCGTATACGAGGTCGGCCGCAGGAAAGGCAACTGGTGGAAATGGAAAGTGGATGCGCTAACTGTCGATGGAGTATTAATCTATGCTCAGAAAGGGCATGGACGCAGAGCTAATCTTTACACCGATTATACATTCGCAATATGGGATGGGGAGCAGCTGGTTCCTTTTACAAAAGCATATTCCGGTTTAACCGACAAGGAGTTATTGCAGGTAGATAACTGGATCAAAAAAAACACGATCGATAAATTCGGTCCTGTAAGAAGTGTAAAAGCAGAATTGGTTTTTGAAATTGCTTTTGAAGGGATTCAGCCATCTCCCAGACATAAGTCAGGAATTGCACTTCGTTTTCCAAGAATAGCGAGGTGGAGAACTGATAAAAGTCCGAACGAAGCGAATACAAAAAATGATTTATTACAATTAATACAAAGCTTAAAAGTTTAACCACTAAGGCACTAAGCTCAGTAAGTTTAATAAAATAGAATTTGAAGAGTTAAGTAAGCTTTTAAAACGAATAAATCTTCCTAAGTGTCCTAAGTGCCTTAGTGGTAAAAGAAAAAAAATGAAAGCATCCAAACAATGGTTTGAGCTTCAGCAATGGAAAGCCCATTCCTTTCAGCGTGAAACCTGGAAGCAGATCGCTGCGGGCAAGTCCGGCCTTTTGAATGCTCCAACAGGTTACGGGAAAACCTTTGCTATCTGGTTTGGTGTGCTGCAGCATTACCTCGACCAGAAGAAAAAGCCATCCGGATTACATTCTTTATGGATCACTCCGCTTCGTGCATTATCTAAAGAAATTGAGAATGCGGCAAAAAAAGTTAGTCATGATCTCTCGCTGGATTATACTATTGGTTTAAGAACAGGCGATACCACACTTTCAGAACGTGCGAAGCAGAAAAAGAAAATGCCGCAAGGATTGATCACTACTCCTGAAAGTGTTCATCTTTTAATGGCTCAGAAAGGTTATTACGATGTTTTTAAAAATTTGCAATTCGTTGTGGTTGATGAATGGCATGAATTGCTTGGAAGTAAAAGAGGAGTCCAGATCGAGCTTGCATTATCACGCCTGCGAGCGATCAACCCGGATCTAAAAGTCTGGGGAATATCTGCAACCATTGGAAACATGGAAGAAGCGAAAGAGATCCTGCTGGGGTCAGAAAATGAAAAAGGTGTAATGGTGCGTGCAGATATTAAGAAGAAAATTGTCGTTGAAACGGTCTTACCCGATACACTTGAAAAATTTCCATGGGCCGGACATCTGGGATTAAGACTCGTTGATAAAGTTCTTCCGATCATTCATGCAAATAAATCCACCTTACTTTTTACAAATACCAGATTCCAGGCTGAAACCTGGTACCGGCACTTATTGGAAACGGATCCATCCCTTGCAGGAGTTCTGGCATTGCATCATGGTTCCCTTGGTGAAGAAACAAGGCAATGGGTTGAGAATGCATTACATGAAGGAAAACTCAAGGCTGTGGTGTGTACAAGCAGCCTTGATCTTGGGGTAGATTTCAGGCCGGTTGACACTGTTATCCAAATCGGTTCTCCGAAAGGTATAGCGCGGTTCATGCAGCGTGCCGGCAGAAGCGGGCACCAGCCGGGCGCGACAAGCAGGATCTATTTTGTGCCAACACATTCACTCGAGATTATTGAGGGAAGTGCCATGCGCTATGCCATCAGTAATAATAAAATGGAAAGCAGAATTCCATTCATCCGGTCCTTTGATGTGTTGGTGCAGTACCTTGTGACACTTGCTGTTTCAGACGGATTTGAACCGAAGCAGATCTATAACGAGATTGTAAAAACACATTGTTACAGCTCGGTGACTGAGGCGGAATTCAACTGGTGCTTGCAATTTATTACTCAGGGAGGAAAATCTTTATATGCCTACGATGAGTTTCATAAAGTAGTTGTGGAGGATGGGATTTACAAGGTCACTAACCGTAAGATCGCGATGCAGCACAGGTTGAGCATGGGTACGATCGTCAGCAGCACCATGCTTACTGTGAAATTTGTTTCTGGAAAATATCTTGGAAGTATCGAGGAATGGTTCTTGTCTAGATTAAAACCAGGGGATGTGTTCTGGTTTGCGGGGAAAAATTTAGAGCTGGTGCGGGTGAAAGATATGACTGCTCAGGTTCGTCCGAGCAAAAGTAAGAATGGAATTATCCCTTCATGGGAAGGAGGGAAGATGCCTTTGTCGTCTCAACTGGCGGCAATGATCCGTGAAAGATTGAATGAATATTATGAGGGGACCGGTAAAGATAAAGAGCTGAGCTTTTTGTCGCCTTTGCTCGAAGAACAAAAGAAACGTTCTGTTCTTCCGCATGAAAATGAATTGCTGATCGAGAAAATAAAAACGCGGGAAGGATGCCATGTATTTGTTTATCCTTTTGAAGGAAGATATGTGCATGAGGGAATGGCTGCGATCATGGCGAACAGGATAGCATTGTTCAAGCCCATAACATTTTCGATCGCGATGAATGATTATGGCTTTGAATTGCTGAGTGATCAGGATATTCCTATTGAAGATGCTATCGATAGTGATCTTTTTTCATCAAGGCACTTGGTTGATGACATTACAAAGAGTATGAATACTACTGAAATGGCAAGAAGGAGGTTCAGAGATATTGCCGCAATTGCGGGTTTGGTTTTTACCGGTTTCCCTGGAAAGCAGATCAAAACAAAACACCTTCAGGCTTCTTCGAAATTGTTCTTCAGTGTATTTGAAGATTATGAAAAAGATAATTTATTGCTGAAAGAATGTTATGATGAGCTGTATGATTTTCAGCTCGAAGTGGTAAGATTAAGAAAAGCTTTTGAGAGGATCGAGAAACAAAAGATAGTGCTTAAATATCCCGAAAGGTTCTCGCCATTTTCTTTCCCGATCTTCACGGAACGCTGGAGAGAAAAGTTTAGCAACGAGGATATTGAAGCACGTGTAAGAAAAATGAAAGCACAATTAGAGAAGGATTGAAGTCATGATGTACGAAGAACAGGAAACACAAATGCAGATAAAGCTATTAAATACAGTGGTTGAGTTATTACCGGAAAAAGCTTTGTTTCTGCCTGATACTAACACACTGGTAATAGCAGATATCCATTTTGGGAAAGCAATGCATTTCAGAAAAAACGGAATTTCTATTCCGCCACAAAGCGCAGAACGTGATTACTTACGCTTGAATGCTTTAATAGAAAAGAAGCAGCCCGCGAGGATCATTGTCCTTGGCGATCTGTTTCACAGCACGCATAACAGCGAATGGAATTTATTCTGTGAGTTTGTCGCTTATCGATCAGGGATCCGCTTTATGCTGGTCATCGGTAATCACGATATTCTTGATAGAAGTTATTACAGAAAGCTTTGTCTTGAGGTAGTAGAAAACTCATTAGAAATTAAAGATCTGATACTGTCACATGAACCTTTGAAAAAGGTTCCTGAAGGAATGGTGAATGTTGCCGGCCATATTCATCCGGGTTTTACGTTGCAGGGCAGAGGCCGACAAAATATAAAACTACCGTGTTTCTATATGCTTCCGAATCAGCTGATATTACCTGCGTTTGGAAGTCTTACAGGATTATACCTTCTAGACCGCACCATGGATTCAGATATTTATGTGGTGACGAATGATAAGGTGATTGAGGTGTAGGACCTCACCCCGGCCCTCTCTAAGGAGAGGGTGTAAGAATAATTTTCAAGCTTTGCGTCCTCCGCGTCTTTGCGAGAAACTTTAATTCTTAGTGCCCTCAGTGCCTTAATCCGAGGGACTCCTATGGAGTGGTAAAAGAAGAATCTACTTCTTAAACTTCTCATCCGGAATCCCTTTATTCACCTGATAATTTGTAAGTGTGATAAAGATCTTGCCTTTTTTATTCTCGTTTTCCTTTTTCTTTTTTTCGTCAGTTGAATTGTTCAGGTCCGCTGTCACGCCTTTCGGAACTTTGAATTTTTTAACATCAACAGAGAAGATCATTTTGTCGGGCAAGCCGTATGCTGATTGTGCTCCATAAGTGTATTCAGTTAATATAGTACCATTCGATTTTGTTGTGAGCTGTGATTTTAGAATCAGATTTTGTTTCGGGTCAACCCATAGCTTCCCTAGGATGAGGTCGCTTGTATCAGAAAGGGGAATGATATTCAGAATGCTTGTGTTCACTCCGGCAATCATTTCAGTTCCCTGAGCCACTGCCGTGAAAGCATTTGTATCTGCGAGCATTTTTGAAGCCTGGTCGAAGCCCTGACGCGGAACAATCGCAATACTTTTAGATTCTACTTTGAATTTATCCTTTTGCTTATAGTAAATGGTTGCATCAATAGGAAGCATGCGGATGAAGGGCATGTCCACTTTTATATTTGCCTGAACAGAATAATCTTTTGCTTTTTGAAGTTTGTTATAAACACCGCGGAGAGTTTGTTTCGCATCGCTTTGGGAAAAGGCTGATGTGGAAAGGACAATAAGTAAAACGCCTACGCACTTTCTCGATACATTTCGCTGAAAAAGCGAAATACTCGAAATGACCTTCCCATGGTTCAAAATATTGATCATGATAAAATATCTTTCTTATTGAATTTATAAACAGCAATGCCCAACAAACCAACAATGTGTATTAACAAGATCCCTATCGACTCAACGATCTTGTCCAGTGGCAAAGGGTCTTCAAAAAAGTTTCTCCAGGCCATCATGTGTGTGGTAAAAAGATAAGGCTGTACTTTCTGCAAGACAGGAACATCAAGCGTTCCGATAATTGTAAAAAGAATAATAATTGCCATTGTGGAAACTATCGGTCCAATTGAGTTTTCAGAGAAGCAGGAAAGCGTTAAGGATAGTGTAGCGATCATCATTAACGATAAAAAAGCAACGCTGAAGCCAAGAGCGAATCTCCATGCAAGATCGTGCTGCTGTAAAACAATCAGGCCATCACTGTTCAGTACCATTAAATCACCTGTTCCGAACATTGCTTTCCCGATGACAAGCGCCATAAAGCCCAGCCAGAACAAAATAAATAATGTGTAAGCCGCTCCGGCCAGATATTTTGAAAAAAGGATCTTGGTTCGCGAAATTGGTTTTGTAAGTAACAATCGAATTGTTCCCATTGCACCTTCCCCTGAAACAAGATCTCCGGTTACGAGCGCGATAAGCAGCGGGACATGGATGATGAGCATCTGCAGAATTATGAATGCGATAAGGTTTCCATTCAGAATGTTTCCCTCGAAAGAGAGTGACTGCTCAAATGGTTGCGTAACAAAAGAAATGAAGTTCATCCCGTCTGCTTTCATTGCAAAAAGAATGATCCCCACAATGAGAGTGATCGCTCCAACACCAATATAGCTGCGGGGCTTGGCAGCGATCTTAATGAATTCGTTATAGGTGCTTTTCCAGAACATTATGCGTTGATCAGTTTTAGGAAATAATCTTCAAGCTTTCGTTTCGCCTCTATTGAAAAGACTTTCAGGCCATTATCGCAGAACAACTTATTGATGATCGGAATGTTTTCTTGTGAGATATGGAGTAGCAAATTATTGTTATCGATCTTATCAATTGCTCTCTCCATGCTGATCCCGAATAAAAGCTGTTTTGCTTTTTCAATATTGTCAACTGAAAAAGACACGATTAGTTCCTGGGCGTTTAACAGTTCAGAAACAGAACCTTGTATTATTGTTCTGCCTTTATTGATTATCACCATTCGGTTTGCGATCAGTTCAATCTCAGAAAGAATGTGCGAAGAAAGGACGACCGTTTTATTTCGTTCGTTCTTTAGTTGAAGAATGAGATTTCTGATATCGATGATCCCCTGCGGATCTAAACCGGTAGTTGGCTCATCAAGAATGATTAGTTCCGGATCGTGAATAAGAGTTTGTGCAATTCCGAGACGTTGTTTCATTCCATGTGAGAACCCTCCGAGCTTATCTTTTTCTCTGCCCTTTAGTCCAACAAACTCAATGATTTCGTGTACTTTACTTTTTGTAACGTTCACTCCTGACAATCGCGCAAAGATCTCGAGGTTCTTTTCTGCACTTAAATATTTATAAAAATCGGGTTTCTCAACGATGCAGCCGATCCGCTGAAGGATGTACTCGCGGTCCGTTTGAAGGTCTCTATCAAACATCCGAATTTGTCCGCCAGTTGGTTTAATAAGAGAGAGAATAGTTCGTATAGTGGTGCTTTTGCCTGCACCATTGGGGCCAAGGAAGCCGTAAACATCGCCCCGGTACACATCAAAACTTACATCTTCTACTGCTTTAAATTTGCCGTAGTGTTTAACGAGATGTGAGACTTCAATTATTTTATCTGTCATTGATGGCTGCAAAGGTAAATGATATTAAGCTTTGGAATGATCAATTAACATAATTTAATAGCAAAGAAATGTGGTTTAAGCGGGTATTGTAGAAAGCGCCTTTTTATACACACTCAGAACTCTTTCTCTCGCAAACTTATGTTCGACAATAGGTTGCGGATAAGTCAGTTCCTCAAACTCAGGAACCCATTTGCGGATATATTTTAATCTCGAGTCGAATTTTTTGGTTTGCTCGTAAGGATTAAAAACTCTGAAATAGGGCGCTGCATCACACCCTGAACCTGCCGCCCATTGCCATCCGCCATTGTTTGCAGCAAGATCGTAATCAAGCAGTTTTTCCGCGAAATAAGCTTCTCCCCATCTCCAATCGATTAAAAGATGTTTTACCAGAAAGCTAGCAACTATCATCCTCACACGGTTATGCATAAAACCTGTGGTATTCAGCTCTCTCATGCCTGCATCGACAATCGGATAGCCTGTTCGCCCATTACACCAGGCTTCAAATTCTTCTTCATTATTTCGCCATGGAATTGCATCGTAATGTTTTTTGAAAGAGCCTTTTGCAACATGTGGGAAATGAAAGAGGATCATCATGTAAAATTCTCTCCAGATCAGCTCATTCAGCCATTGTTCATTCAAGTTTACTGCTTTGGCAACCAGCTTTCTGATACTGATAGTTCCGAAACGTAGATGAACGCTAAGCCTGGTTGTGCCTTCGATAGCAGGAAAATTTCTTGTGTCCTGATAACGTTTAATTAGATCTTCAATGATAACCGGCTCTTTATATCTGATTCCTGTGGGCTTGAAGCCGATGTCATGAAGCGTAAGTGCCGGAAAAGGCTTTGTCTTAAGAAGGCTGGAAGTATATTGAAGTGTTGGGTATGGACGAATATAAAACTTGTTTAGCTTCTGTTTCCACTTCCTCATGTAAGGAGTAAAAACGGTATATGGTTTCCCGTCATCCTTCGTGATCTCATGTTTTTCAAAGATTACCTGCTCTTTAAATGTTTTGAATTTGATATTGTATCGCGACAACAAATCTTTCACCGCCTGATCACGTTCGAGTGCATACGGCTCGTAATCATGATTAGTATAAACATTCTGAACAGAATATTCCGTAGTCAATTTTTCAAACACGTCAAGCGGTGTACCCTTCAAAACCAGTAAAGAGCTACCATGCGCGGCAAGCTCTTCTTGAAGTTTTTTTAGAGCAAGTAAAATAAACTCAACGCGTTTGTCTTCTTTATGTTCGAGTTGCTGCATTATGACAGCATCGAAAATGAAAATCGGTAAGACGTTTTTATTCTCTTTTAAAGCGTGATATAAGCCTGCATTGTCTTCTAATCGAAGATCCCTGCGGAACCAGAATATGCTTATTTCTTTCATGCTTTCAGAAATATTATTCTTCTTTTCTCTTGAAAGAAAAGAAGCAAAAGTTCAAGAACCAACGATCCCTACCCATAAGCTAAACGGCATCGCGTTGGTTCAATCCTTACGCGCGGCTTCGTAAAAATAACGTTCTGCGATTAAACACTAATAATACTCCTAAAGCATTTTCTCCGGCCGTCAACTCGTGTAAATTCTTAAGTGACCTCAGTGCCTTAGTCGTAAAATAGAAATCTAGTTAAAACTTACAAAGACCTTCAGATCCTTCATCAGCCTTTTCCTCGCTAAAAAGATCCTGCTCTTTACAGTACCGATAGGTAAATTCAATTCATCTGCGATCTCTTTGTACTTGTAACCATCAAAATACCGGGTGAAAGGAATTTTATAGTCGTCTTCCAAAGCATTGATCGCTTTATTGATCTCCTTTTCGTTGATCTGTGATTCCGCGCTTGGACTGTTTGATCCTTCAACTGCTTTTACTAAACTAAGATCATCGGTTTGCTGAATGATTTGACGTGTTTTAATATTCCGTCTGTAAGTATTAATAAAAGTATTTTTCATGATCGTGTACAACCATGCTTTCAGATTTGTCGCGTCCGTAAACTTGTCGCGATATTTTATTGCTTTTAAGTATGTATCCTGAAGAAGATCCTGCGCCTCGTCATTATTCATTGTAAGACTATATGCAAAGTTCCTGAGAGATACTCTTTGATTGATGAGTTGCTGGTTGAATTCGATTGCTGTCATAATAACGCCTTTTTTGTTTAACAAAAGTACAAATTAATTAAACAAAAAATCAAAAGTGTTTAAAATATTGAACGAAAGATTAAACAGATTAGTCGAAATTAAATACGAAAAAAGGAGGAAAATAGATTGAAGAAACGGCAGTCGTTGGTTTAACTAGCTGATATGCTTGTAGTTGTGAATTTAACTAATTCCAAAAGATCTTGTGGGGTACAAAATGCGTGAACGTTGGATGGAAGTCGGTCAAACTTATCCACTACCTGGCATCCGGAAAGGAAGATTTTTGTCTTATGAAATGTTTCAGAAAGCTCTTTAATAAACGAATCTGGTTCACCGGAAATATGGGTGAAAACTGAAATCAAAAATTCCGGTTCGCGGATCTCAACCACTTTCTTAAGATCACGCAGAGGTACAGATTGTCCAAGATAAATTACACGATGGCCTTGTGATTTCAGAAGGTAATTAAAATACAATAAGCTTAGCTCATGTAATTCTCCATCAGGAAGGAACAGAATGAAACGCTTGCAGTTCTCATTAGCAGGTGCTTTCTGTGTGTCTATTGCGGAGATCAGCTTCTGCCGAATCAGATTGGAAATGAAATGTTCCTGTGCCGGGTTGATACTGCCCGTTTGCCACATCACACCGATCTTACTTAAAAATGGATAAACTACTTTTTCAACCGTGTACGTGAATCCGTGATTGTTAATGTTATTCGAAATAATAGTCTCAAAACGGTCCTCTTCAAGCTCTATCATTGATAATACAAGCCCGCGGATCTGATCACAAACGTTTTCTTCTTTGTCAACTATCTTATTTACTTCTTCTACAACCTGCCCTGGACTTAGTAATGCGATCTTAGAGATCTTATACCCATGCTCGTAAAGAAAAGTGACGTTCAGTAAATGTTTAAGCTTGTCGTTGCAATACCAACGGATGTTGGTGTCTGTTCTCTCAGGATTAAGAATGCCGTAACGTTGTTCCCAGATCCGAAGCGTGTGAGCTTTGATACCTGATAGTTTTTCGAGATCTTTTATGGAAAAGCGGCAGTTCATGTAAGGTCTTATTCTCTTCTAACAACGCAAAAGTAGGAATGTTTAAACCAGTTCGCATTCAAACAACTCCGCAAAATGTTTCTTCAGTTTTTGCTTTACTTCTTTTTCGTCTACTTTTATCCCCAGTTCTTTCTGCATGGATGTTACCGCTTTGTCGACAATACCGCAGGGTATGATGTTTCCGAAATAATTAAGATCTGCATTAACGTTAAGGGCAAATCCGTGCATGGTTACCCAACGGCTTGCTCTCACACCCAAAGCACAAATTTTTCTCGCTTTTGCCGGATTGTCTGCATCGAGCCATACGCCCGTTTCTCCCGCACTTCTTCCTGAATTAATTCCATATTCCGCTAAAGTGCGAATCACCATCTCTTCAAGAAAACGTAAATATTTATGTATGTCTGTGAAAAAATTATCGAGATCCAGGATCGGATAACCAACAATTTGTCCGGGGCCATGATAGGTAATATCTCCTCCACGGTTGATCTTATAATAAGTCGCGTGTTTTGCTTTCAACTGAGCTTCCGTGACCAGTAAATGCTCCTGTTTCCCACTATTACCAAGCGTGTAAACATGTGGGTGCTCACAAAAAAGTAAGTAGCTTGAAGTTGGAATTACGGAATCGGGAGATTTAGTTCGGTTGGAAATTTTGGTTTGTACAACCCCATCAAACAATTTTTCCTGATGATCCCAGGCTTGTTTATAATCGATGAGTCCGAGATCGCTGAAGTGTACTGTTTTCAAAAGGAGCCCCTCTCTTTATCTCTCCCCAAAGGGGAGAGGCTGATTTGTAAAATAAATTTGGGTTTCTCACCTGCTGCCCCCTCTCTTGCGGAGAGGGGATGAAGGGGTGAGGTCTTAAATTTCCGAGAGTTTAGATTTCAATGCATTGATCACATTCACTTCCATCAGGTCAACTCCGCGCATTTCTCCTAAAATAACAGAGATCCAGTCGCCAAGGTGTACAAAATAAATAGCTTTTTCAATTACTGAATTTCCTTTCGACCAAACTTCACGTACACTGTCGGTATGCTTCATGATCACATCCTTGTTGATGTTCACACGGGCAAGGTTTCTTGAATAATCATCTCTGTCAAGGAATATCAACACACTTAAATTATCGTTCTTTTCAGTCCAGCCCACAAGTTCATTGTGATTCATTTCAGGAATGATGTGATGCCAGCAAAGGATCTTTGCGTTCTCATTTAACTGTTGACGAAAACGAACAGCTACGCCTTCGTTATTTGTTGTTGCGTAAATTACCGGAATTTTTCCTTTAAGCTTTTCCGCGATGATTGTGGCTTCGGCAATAATATTTACTTTTTCTGAATCAATTAATTTAGCGGCAGCTTCAAGCTCTGCCTTATAATTCACAGAGATCAGTTTATGAAAATCGAGGATGAAAAAGAGTTGGGTCAATGAGTAACCCAAACAAGAACGAGGAGGCATTCCACCCGGTAAAACAATGCAATCCAAAGCTTTTTCTTTTGCGATTTCCTGAACTTTTCCTCCGGAAGTAACTGCAACAACCTTAGCGTTCTTATGGATGGCAAGCTTCATACAGTTTACCGTCTCTTCCGTATTTCCGGAGTATGATGAGATAATGACAAGTGTGGTTTCATTTACATAAGCAGGTATAAAATATCCTTTTACAACTTCGATTGGTACAATACCATGCCCGGAAACAAGCTGCGATACAATAGATCCCCCAATACCAGAACCGCCCAAGCCGCAAATAAGAACGTTGGTGATCTTATGCTTGGAAGGTGTGAGCTTTGCTGCAGTTCCTATCTTGATTGCTTCAGTTATCTGAGTGGAAAAATTTTCAACGAGTGTTCTCATGTTTTTTACTTGATTTTCAAGGGAGGTAAAAATACAAATTTTGATGTAATAATACCCTAAAAAATGATGGATAAAGGCATTAATTATTAGGCTATAGCCCGTATATTTGCGCAAAATCAGAATTTACAGAAATGAGCACCGAGCATAGCGAACAGGAATTATTAAGACGCGCGAAATTAGAAGAGATCACAAAAATGGGCATTGATGCCTATCCGGCTGAATTAGTTGAGATCAATGCCACTGCAAAGGATATATTAGAAAATTTTACTCCTGAAAAGGCCGACCAATATAAAAACATAAACATAGCGGGGCGTATCATGATCATTCGTGACATGGGGAAGGCTTGTTTTGTAAGTCTTCAGGATGCAACAGGGCGGATTCAGGTTTATATCAAACGTGATGATATTTGCCCGGGCGAAGACAAATCCCTTTTTGATAATCTTTTTAAAAAACAAACCGATCTTGGCGATATTATAGGTATTACAGGCTATGTGTTTGTTACAAAGGTCGGTGAGATCTCTATCCATGCGCAAACTTTCAAAATGCTGAGCAAGTCGTTACGTCCGCTCCCTATCGTAAGACGTGATGATGAAGGAAATGTATTTGATGAGGTGACCGATCCGGAGTTCCGTTATCGTCAACGCTATGTGGATCTGATAGTGAATCCTGGAGTAAAGGAAACATTCATCAAACGAACAAAAATGGTGAATACCATCCGTGATTTTTATAATGCAAAAGGATATCTCGAAGTTGATACTCCGGTATTACAGGCTATACCTGGTGGTGCATCTGCACGTCCTTTTGTTACACATCACAATACGTTGGATATTCCGATGTACCTCCGTATAGCAAATGAGCTTTACCTGAAAAGATTGATCGTTGGCGGCTTTGACGGAGTGTATGAATTCTCGAGAAACTTCCGTAATGAAGGTATGGACCGCACGCACAATCCTGAATTCACAGTGATGGAATTGTATGTCGCATACAAAGATTACAACTGGATGATGGATGTTACTGAGGAATTGATCGAGCGTATAGCGATGGATCTTCATGGAAAAACTCAGGTTCAGGTGGGTGAAAAGACAATTGATTTCAAACGCCCTTTCAAACGTATCACTATGTTTGATTCGATCAAAGAGTTTACAGGAATTGATATAAGCGAAATGGATGAAGAACAGTTACGCGGAGCTTGTGCACAACTGAACATACCCGTTGCACCGAGCATGGGTAAAGGAAAGCTTATTGACGAGATCTTTGGTGCGAAGTGTGAAGGCAATTATATTCAACCGACATTCATCACAGATTACCCTGTTGAGATGAGTCCGCTTACGAAAAAGCACCGCAGCAAGCCTGGGTTGGTTGAGCGTTTCGAGTTAATGGTAAACGGAAAAGAATTAGCAAATGCTTATTCTGAGTTGAATGATCCGATCGACCAACGCGAACGATTTGAAGAGCAGATAAAATTAATGGAGCGTGGAGATGATGAAGCGATGTTCATCGATCAGGATTTTTTACGTGCACTTGAATACGGTATGCCTCCAACATCCGGAATCGGTATCGGTATCGATCGTCTTGCAATGATCATGACGAATTCACATTCTATTCAGGATGTATTGTTCTTCCCTCAGATGAGGCCTGAAGTAACTGTTCAGCTAACTGAAAAGCAAGCGCATGAGAATAAGGATTCTGTGAAAGAAGAAGCGGCAAATCCTTTAAATGGTGATGAGCAGAAGGTTCTTGCTGAAGTGAAAAAGCAATCGCAGGCAACAGTTGCAAGCGTGAGTGAAGCAACAGGAATTTCTAAAAATCAATTGAATAAGATCTTTTCGTCTCTCACAGAAAAAAACATGGTTAAGAGAGAAGGTCCTGTTTTCCAGGTGAACGCATAAATCTAGATCAGGCACACATCCTGATTTAACGCAAACATATTTGAAAACCTACAGACAGTTTTTAGAATTCGTTATTAAAAATTACGGAGGCTTTATATTTGCCGTTATTTTTTACTCGCTCTGGCTGGTTTATAAATTGGCTGTGGCCTTTAATCCTGAACTGAATTCTTTTCCCGGCAGGATGATCGGGGAAGCCACACTTAACGCCTATGATATAAATAAGCGAATCAGTATTTTTTATCGATCAGGATTACTCTTCGCTTTCAGCATTACATTTCTTTCCTTTATCGTCTGGCGTATTTTTATGTATTCGGAGCGGATTTTCAGGTCCGCTGAATTCAAAATTCTGAACTACTCATCAGTAGCAGGAATCACCTTTTACTTTTACAGTTTATGGACACCTTCCTTCGGCCCGTCCTATGAGCTGATCTATTGCATTCATAAAATAGTGATCGCGGGATTTTTTCTGAAGATGTTATTAATGCGTGATCCAATACAAGAACTAATTGACGTGTCGTTTTACACGATTTCGTTTGTTCTTTCGATCTCGTGTTTTTTTCTATTGAATGAATTTTCAGTTCTCTTCGGGTTTTATCCGAAGACAGATCTGCTCATAGTGGTTTTTATAACGGTGGTTGTGCTGTTAACACTTACAATTCTATTTATTAAGAACAGTTCCGTTCCCGACTCACAAAGGAAGATCAATCAGTTAACATTTCTTATTTTACCTCTGACGTTTATTCCGCTGCTGTCTTTTTTTAAAGACGAGGTCTATCTTATACTTAACAGGCACGAATACTATTATTTAAGTCCGCGCAAACTGTATCTGATATTCTTATTGTTTCTTATCCTTTTTACTTTTTTCAGATACAGGAGAATTGTGAAACGTGTTGTTTCGATAAAAAGATCGAATCATCAGTTGGTCGCTTATAATTATTTGCCAATGTTAGTCGCAGGACTCGTAACCTATACGTTTTACAGTCCTTTCATTGATTCTTCCAATGAAATGTTTGAAGCGGGTAACCGGTTTCTTCCGTTGATGGAGTTTCGGGATTTCGGTGTTGTCCCAATCTTTGAGAAGTTCAATTCACATGTATTATCTGAATTGTTTTTTGGAAGTATCTATGCTTTTTTCAACGGACTTCATAGCAGGGAAATGTATATCTACGAATTCATGTACCAGGTGTTCTGGGCCATGATGGTTTATGCGTTTATGTTGCGGCTTTCTGGAAGCGCATACGTAGCTCTTTTCATTGTTTTCCTTTTTCCATTTACGGATATTCTGTTAACAGATTATATTATAATCGCGGTACTTGCATTATTTGTTACTGATAAGGTTATTCGGGAGGTTCCCTCCTTTAAAAATTATTTGCTCCTTTTTTCCTGCCTTTCTTTCTTATTGCTGTGGCGAATAGATATCGGTTATCCTGCAATTCTTTCTTCTATTGCAGTAATTGTCATGTATGCCTTTGCTCGCGAGCAATTTAAGATTAACTGGGCTTTACTTTTCCGGGCCGCTTTCTTTCTTTTAGCGTTAGTGTTACTGGTTATTACTGGAATAGGTTTGATCAGAGGAATAAATGTTTTTGAGAAGTTATGGAGTGGGCTCAATTATCTTGCTTCAGCGCAAACGTATGGCTTGGTGAGCTTTGGCGACACGGGCAGCTCCCTTTATAAAATGCAGTATTTTGTTTTTCCGGTTATTGTTATTTTCGGTCTTCTCAGCATCCTGTTATTTTTTAAACGGTTTAATATCTCCAAGCAACAGCGGTTTATTTTTGCTGCGTTCGTTTTTCTTGCTGTTTATTACATCGTAAATTTTCAACGCGGACTTGTGCGACACAGCTTTGTTGAGGGTCACGATTTTGCAGTGTCCTCCTTTTTGTTTTTTATTCTGAGTGCAAGCGCATTCCTTTTCTGTCGGAAGAAGCCTGTAGTAACGAGGTTATTATTATTCGTAATTATATCCACAATCTTGATGATGAACTATAAATATCCTGTTCTGACAGAATATAAAAATCTCTATTCAAAGACTGCTTCAAAGATTGAAAGTTTTAGCGCCATTGAGCCGAAAGAGAAAATTGTCCGCTGTATCGACACCAGCAATTTTGAAGAAAAACATTTTGGAGAATTTAAAAATGTAGTGTCCCGTTACCTGAACAAAGAACAAACCTTCATTGACTTTTCTAACCTTCCTATGTTATATTATTTCACAGGAAAAATTTCACCATCTTACTTTTATCAAAATCCGCTTACTATTCACAATGAATATCTTCAAAAGAAATTTATTGAGGAGCTGAGTAATTACGATGCCCCCTTGATCGTGTTTTCCAATTTCCCGGAAAACTGGTGGGACAATGTGGATGGCGTTCCAAACACCATGAGGCATTACAGGCTTGCAGAATATTTCTATCAGAACTACAAGCCCTTTATTATAGCTAACAATTTGTGTATCTGGAAACGAGCTGAGTTTAAAGCGGATAATCATTCGGAAGTGATGTATTCATATTATCAGCGGAAGGACTCGTTAGAGAAGAATGCTTCAATTAATTTTAAAACAAAAGCAGAAGGGGTTTATCTTATTAAAATTAATTATGGAAGCCATTTACCTGATGTGAGACTCGATGGAGTAAAGAGCGAGAAGCCAACCCTCAATAATGATATCGAGCATCTTGCTTATTATGTTTGTAAGGATTCGGTGAGCAGACGAACTCTCTCCATTCAGAAGGATCACGAACTAAATTCTGTTGTTATTACAAAATATGAGTTCATGCCGGATATGTATTCTGACTTCCCGCAAAAGGACGACTTGAAGCAACTGCCATTCATCTGGGCATCTTATGATGATTCTGTAGAAGATAAAAAGGTTCTTGTTGATCTTTCACATAACCCGATGAAGCTTCTTGAAAACAACATTGCTTATTTTAATTTTAACAACAACTTTGATAAAACATCCGGCAATGGAGTTTTAATAACGCTTGAGGCTGAGAATATGAAAGAGGAAACGCTCGACTTATTATATGGCGGAAGTAAAAGTGGTTATAAAGGTGCTTTCGCTTTTAGAATTCCCCCGGGCAAAGGCGAAAGGAGCTTTTATGTCCGGATCAGTTCGCAATACAATTGGTACGATCCATTAGTAGACTATATCGGACTTGTTGCTAAAACGAGCGTTAAGGTCACAGTTAAAAAAGTTGAGTTGTTAAAAGGAGAATAATATGAATTGCACTGTCTGTGGATCATCACAGGTTGAAATAAAATTTAATCTTACACCGGAACGTCAGATTCTTTGTTGTCTGAAATGCGGTGTGGAGTTTTTGTTTCCTCAACTCAACGATACTGAATTGCATCAGCTGTATTCCGAAAATTATTACAAGGCATGGGGGATTTCCGGAAACAGCGAGAATGAGAGCACAAAGCAGATGAAGATCGCTACATTTCAGCTTCGTCTTGATCTTATAAAAAAGTATGTTTCTACGGGTAAGATACTTGATGTTGGTTGTGCCACAGGTTACTTTCTGGAGGCTGCCCGGGAGGGAGGCTATGGGCCTTACGGGGTGGAATTATCTGAATACTCAGCAACGATCGCTAAACAGAAGTTTGGTGAGGAAAAGATTTATAATGGAACAATTGAGACGTGTAAATTCGCTGATGGAATGTTTGATGTTATTGCGATGTCAGACCTGATCGAGCATGTTAGGATTCCTGAGCAGACTTTAAAAAAGGCGGCCGCGCTGTTAAAGGATGATGGGGTAATTATGATCATGACCCCTGACACTAAAACTGTCTCCAATAATCTAATGGGCACAAAATGGACACACTATAAACTCGAACACTTTTTTTATTTCAGTCATGGTTCCATGTGCTTTCTCGCAAGCCTTTGTGGTTTAGAGGTTGTGCATTATGAAAAATCAAAGAAGGCTTTGAATTTTGAGTATTTGCATACACAATACAATGTTTACAAGCACTGGCTTTTAACACCTGCAGTAAAGACAATGAATGCTTTATTGCCATCTAAATTAAGAAAGAAAAATTTTTATTTTTCGATCGGAGAGATGGTTGTGATCTTAAAGAAAAAGAAGAGTTGAAGCTAAAGACCAAAATAGTTGTTGACCGTGTTGCAGGACTGCCAATAGTCTATCTGCTTAATATCCTTGCGCGCATTCTGGGTTTCATACTTCGTATAGATCATTCACTCGACCGTCCGGTTAAAACGATAGCGATCTGTAAATTTGTAGGTATGGGAAGTATTGTTCAATGCACACCCCTGATAAAAACACTTAGAATAAAATACCCTTCTGCTAAAATTATTTTTGTCACGAATCAGTCAAATGCTACTTTGTTTAAATACATTGATGGTGTTGATGAGGTATTCACTGTTTCTGATAAAGGGATATTTGCGCTTATCTCCTCGAGCCTTAAATTATTGTTCAAGCTCTGGGGAAACAGGCCTGATACATATATCGACATGGAGATTTACTCTAATTACAGCAGTGTGATCACTACCATGAGTCTTGCAAGAAACAGAATGGGGTTTTTCAAGGATGATAAAATGTACAGGAAGGGAATGTATACCCACATGCTCTTTTTTAATATTAAATCTCCGGTATCTCAAACTTATTTGCAGTTTGCAAGGATCATGGGTGCATCCGATCCCTTTACAGAAGTGACTTTAAATGCAGGTAAAATAGAACCGGCTTTAATGACTTCTGTGAAAGAGAAAATTGATTGTGAGCTTGCGCGGGATTATATTGTCATCAACCCGAACGCTTCTGATCTCAGGCTGGAAAGAAGATGGCCTTCAGAAAACGTGGTCCAACTCATCTCTATTCTTGCTGCAGAGTATCCGCAAAAACAAATTGTATTAATTGGAGACAAGAACGAAAGCAAGCATGTTGGTTTCATAGCTTCGCAGGTTGCAAGCGGTGTTAATCTGATCGATTCATCAGGGAAATTAAGCTTACATGAGTTAATTGCACTCATTAAAAATGCGGAGCTTCTGATCACAAACGACACGGGTCCAATGCATCTTGCGTTTGCTCTGAACACTAAAACGGTATCGCTTTTTGGGCCTTGCTCGCCACAGCAATACGGAGGGACAAAAAATACCATTTCAATTTATAAGAATGTGTACTGCAGTCCATGCGTGCATGAATTTTTAATTCCGCCTTGTAATGGAAATAATCAGTGCATGAAAAAGATCAATGTGCTGGAAGTATCAGAAGCTGTATCGAAAGCTTTGCGGAACGAATTTGAAAAAACCGGATTCACGGAACCCGACTATCTTAGCATAGGGAATGTGCCGCTGGGACTGGTTTTACGTTAAGACAAAAATATTGTGTAATTTCAATTTTGTAAATAATTTAAGAATGAAATCAGGACAACAAATAGCTGTAATAGGAGGAGGGAGCTGGGCAACAGCCATTGTTAAAATGCTTTGTAATAATTCTGACAATATTCATTGGTGGCTTCGCAGTTCAGCTGTTGTAGAGCATATTAAGAAGTATAAACATAATCCCAACTACCTCACTTCTGTAGAATTTGACACCAATAAACTTTCAATTGATACGGATCTCAAGAAGGTCATAACGAAAGCGGATATCCTCATAATGGCAGTACCATCTGCATTTTTAAAGGAAGCTCTTACAGGACTTACCGCGGATGATTTTAAAAATAAAAAGGTTTTTTCTGCGATCAAAGGTATTGTGCCCGAACATAATCTTATAGTAGGAGAGTTTTTTAATAACGAGTATAATATTCCAATGGACAATATCGGTGTGATCACAGGCCCTTGTCATGCAGAGGAAGTAGCAATGGAAAAATTATCTTATCTGACCATTGCTTCGCAGGATACTCAAAATGCATCCGTTGTTGCTTCAGCTTTGAATTGCCGTTATATCAAAACTACAGTTTCTGATGATATTTTCGGAACCGAGTACTCAGCGGTGTTGAAGAATGTTTTCGCCATTGCAAGCGGGATTTGTCACGGTCTCGGTTATGGAGATAATTTCCAGGCGGTACTGATCTCAAATGCTATTCAGGAGATAAAAGCCTTCGTGGATGTTGTTCATCCGATTGATCGCGATATTAAAAGCTCGGCATATTTAGGCGATCTCCTTGTTACTGCGTATTCGCAGTTCAGCCGCAACAGAATGTTCGGTAACATGTTGGGAAAAGGATATTCAGTAAAATATGCGCAGATGGAAATGAATATGATCGCGGAAGGATATTATGGTGTAAAGTGTATTCAGGAGATCAATAAGAAATACAAGGTAGAAATGCCAATCACGAACGCGGTTTACAATATTGTTTATGAAAAGATCTCTCCCGCGATTGAAATGAAGCTGCTGACAGATAAGCTATCCTAATTTTTTCCTGATGCAATCTAAGCTGACTTCGAAGTGGATTCTCTGGTTTACCATCGGGATAATTATAGCGATTTCTTACCGTCTTTTTTCTTCGCGCTACTACGCATTGTTAAATTCGGATGATGCATTGAATGTTGTAATGACCGCCTATTACAAGCTGCCCCAGGATATTTATTGCTGGGGGCAAAACCGAGGCGGGACGATCATCCCCTTAATCGCTCAGCTTTTTTATAAAGCATTTAATTTCTCAGCGATAAATTCTGTTTCTCTGGCCAACTATCTTCTTCTGATAACGGGATTCCTATGTTTTTGCTCGATCTTCAAAAACGATATTACAAAGATCATCTTTGCCATTTGCTGGTTTCTGCCACCTGTCTGGTTCATTGATTTGTTACGATTTCCCTACGGAATGGAGTACTGTCTGATAGGTATTGCAGTTTATCTGATCAATATTTTAAAGATCGTTCCCGGTATGAAGCTGACTCTTCGCCAACATTTAATAATGGCCAAACTTGTCATCATTCTCACCATATCGGTTTGGACCTGTGATCTGGCAATTATTTCGATCTTTACATTGTTTGCTGTATTGTTTTGTTTCCGGAAATCTACGACTCCAGCATTATACAAAGCTCCTTTGTTCTATTTTCTCACAGGGGCAGCGGTTTGCATTTCCTTTATTCTCTATGCGAAAAAAAAATCTAACATTGAGAATGATGAGTACGTAGTATTGAATACGTTCCCTGAGGCTATCGAGGGACTTAAATCGGCCTTCCAGCCGGTAAAAGAACTGCTGATCTTTGATCTGGGCCAGCCTGTTATGAGCCTTTACGCATGGCTGGTCATTGTTTTAATTACAGTGTTGTCTTTGCTTTTTCGCAGAGTGGGATCACAATTTTCCAGGCAACAAAAGCAATGGTTCTGTTTCTTTCTCCTTGATGCGCTTCTTATTTTTACGGTGGTCCTTTTCTCTCACTGGGCCAGACTTGACGGATATGGAAGAAGATTCTTTATACCGGTTTATATTTCTTTAACCCTCGTGCTACTTATATTCACGGATCACATACTTACATTACAAAAAAAGAAAGCTTTATTGGTCTCCCTGTTAGTAATAAGTGCAGTTTCCGGATTTTTCAGCACACTTCATTTTATTCAAAAGAACAACAGACAAGGGTTTGCTTCTAAGTACAATATCATGGAGGAATTCACAAAACTTGGAAAATGTTTCATTGTAGCTGATTATTGGAGTTCATACATTGTTTCTATCGCTGACCCGGAGAATGTAATAGCGATCCCTGAGCAGAATAACCGAAATCAACACATGCTAAAGCAATTGCAGAAAGAGAAGTATATTTATCTGATGAAAGACAACTGGCTTGAAGTTTTTCCTTTAAAAACTACTGTGTATTGGCATTTGTACTATAAGGACGGAAATTCATTTGTTGTGGGAGGTAAAACATTGTGTAAATACCGAAAAATCAGATAATTTAAATTCTGTTAAAAAAGATGGAAACACAAATCAATAATAAGCGCTCAGTTCCTGTGCTGATAATGTTCCTCATTTTGCTGAGCGTTGTTTTATATCATTCAACGATATATCTGTTCCCTTCCTTTATTCATGCCTGGACACAAAGTGATCGTTATGCTATTGCATTACAGTTTCTTGAAAACGGCTTCGATCTCTTTCATCCCGCGACATATAATCTGCAAACGGTAGATGGTATTACAAGAGTCGATTTTCCCTTAAATGAATTTATTGTAGCGATCCTAATGAAGATCACCGGAACAACGGCACCTGTTGTCTTCAGACTTTACACCCTGACCATCAGCATCATTGGGATGGTCTTTCTTTATTTATTGACCAAACGCACCACGGGGTCGGAGATAAAATCCTGGCTCCTGGTTTTATTTGTTTTTTTGTCACCCGTATATGTTTATTATCAGGCGGGTTTTATACCAAGCATTCCGGCTATTTCCTCCGTTTTCGTTGCTTATTATTATTTCTTTCTTTACCGGGAAAAGCATCTGAAGAATCATCTGTATTTGTGCGTTCTGTTCTTTTTGCTGGCAGCATTAATGCGCTTGCCATTCACTGTGTTTCTTGTTGCTGTTGCTATTCAGCAATTATTTGTATCGGTAAAAAGGAAGATATTCTTAAAGAAAGAAGCCTTGATGTTTGGTCTGGCTTTTCTCATCATTATCGCTTATTACCTGTACAATACTCATTTAGGGAGATTGTACGGAAATATGTTTCTTGATAGCTTCAAGCCTGCAAAAGACCTTCAGGAATTCAAAGCGATAGTGCTTGAAATGTATGATCACTGGTCATTCCATTATTTTACGATCTGGCATTATATCCTGATGTTTATCCTGGTGCTGATCTCAGTACTTACTTTTTACCGAAGGAGATCATATATTGAAGAGGATAAAAAATACTGGTTTCAGCTTTTTATTGTGAGCTGCGGAATGATCATTTACTTTCTGCTGATGTCATCACAGTTCTATGCGCACGATTATTATTTCCTTGATTCGTTTTTCATTCCGGTGATCCTTCTGTTATTATGTGTGATAAAAAACCTGCCTGTTCAAACCCAGAATCAGAAAAGCGCCTGGACTGCTGCATTTGGAATTGCCGTTATCCTATTCTTTTTTGCCAATAAAAAAACGCAGGCTGAGCGTTATACAAGTGGCCCATGGGATCGTGCAGAGATCACACACAGAAATTTTATTGGAACAGAAAAATTCCTGGATTCGGTTGGGATCGACAAAAATGCAAAGATTCTGGTGATCGATGCTTACACTACAAACGCGCCTTTGATTCTAATGAACCGCAAAGGTTATACGCTTATGGGGACCAGCAGGGAAAATATAAGAGTTGCCTTGCAGTGGTGTAAATGGGACTATATAGCAATCCAGGATGTATACCTGGTTTCTGATGTGATCAAAAATTATCCGTTAATAACAAGCATGATCGAGCGCGTAACAGGTAATGGAAAAGTGTCTTTTTATAAAAAGAGCACATCGTCCGAGCCGAAGTCTTTAAAAGAGTTTTTAGGGATAACAAAGACAAATACATTATTTACGGTATCGGCAACGTTCGATAGTATTGCGAAAGATCCTCATTTAACAAATGCGAATAATTTAGCCTTGTCAAAAACCCACCGTACGTCTTTTGCGCGCCTCGATTCAGCTACAGAATACGGAGCAAATGTGATCGTGCTTGCCGGTGAATTGCAGAATGCAGAAAATGTAAAGGCCCTGGTTAATTGTTCTTTCCTTTCAGGTGAGTCTATGGATGAAGTGCAGCTTGTAGCTGCGGTTTCCAGCAATGGTGAGCAATTGTTCTATCAGAATTTTATGTTACGCGAATATTTTAAAAGGTCTTCGCATTGGCAGAATATGCAGATCCAGTTCGTATTTCCGGCATTTCGTAATCCGCGGGATGAAATAAAGATCTACATCTGGAATCCATCTCGAGAGGATTTTTATTATGATGATCTCGAGGTTGTGTTCTACAAATAGATCCTAATTCTTAGCTTTATAAAACTCGGCCACAGTATTGGCCTTTGATTTTCCGATCACAGCTGCCAGTTCTTCTTCAGTAGCTTCTTTCACTCGCTTCACCGATTTAAAGTGTGAAAGCAATTTATTTGCAGTGGTATCGCTGATCCCTTTGATCTCCGTGAGCTCTGTCTTTAACGTCCCTTTATCCCTGCGCTTCCTGTGATGTGTGATGCCGAAGCGATGTGCTTCATCACGGATCTGCTGGATGATCTTTAGTGTTTCGCTTCTTTTATCAAGATAGAGCGGAATGGAATCTCCCGGAAAATAAATTTCTTCCAGTTTTTTCGCAATTCCGATGATCGCAACTTTACCTCTAAGCCCAAGCTTCTCCAGGCTTTCCAACGCGGAGCTTAACTGGCCTTTGCCACCATCAATTACGATCAGTTGTGGCATGGAGCTTCCTTCTTCTAAAACTCTTTTATATCGCCTGTAAATGATCTCTTCCATCGAAGCAAAATCGTCAGGCCCTTCAACGGTTTTAATGTTAAAATGCCTGTAATCTTTTTTGCTTGGCTTAGTGTCTTTAAAAACGGTCATCGCAGCAACAGGATATGCCCCCTGAAAGTTAGAATTATCAAAGCATTCGATATGTCGTGGCTCTTCCTGTAAATGAAGATCTTTCTTCATTTGTTCAAGGATCCGTTTTACGTGACGTTCCGGATCAACCAGACTTTCCTGCTTGAGTTTTTCTTTTCTATAGTATTCAACATTTCGTTCCGATAACTCAAGCAATTGTTTTTTATCACCTCGCTGCGGCACAAAAAAATCGGAACCTGGCAATTCAAGTTCAATTTCGAATGGCACTATGATCTCTTTTGCATGGCTTTCAAAGCGTTCGCGAAGCTCTATGATGGCAAGTGTTAAAAGCTCCTCCGGTGATTCTTCCAGTTTCTTCTTTAATTCAATGGTATGTGATTGAATGATCGATCCGTTCATGATCTTTAAAAAATTCACATAGCCGAAACGGTCATCCGTAATGATCGAGTAAACGTCAACATTTGTAATCGTAGGATGTACAACGGTGGACTTACTCTGAAATTTCTCCAGGAGATCTATCTTTTCTTTTGTTAACTGTGCCTTCTCAAACTCCATGTTTGCTACCTGCTCCTGCATGATGTCCTTAAGATATTTGGCAACAGAGCTCGCATTTCCTTTTACAATATCTTTTATAGCGGCAATGGTCTGGTTGTATTCCGCTTCTGTTTCTTTCGCCACGCATGGCGCTGCACAGTTCCCGATGTGATATTCCAGACAAACTTTAAACTTGCCCGCTTTTATATTTTCTTCCGTCAGCTGATAATTACATGTTCTCAGATTGAATAGCTGTCTGATAAGGTCGAGCACCATATTCATCACCCGCACGGAAGCGTAAGGTCCGAAGTAGGTTGATCCGTCACGGATCACATTACGTGTGGAAAATACACGGGGAAACCGTTCATTTTTGATGCAGATCCATGGATAAGTCTTGTCATCCTTCAGCATCACGTTATATCGTGGCTGGTATTTTTTGATCAGATTGTTTTCAAGGAGCAGCGCATCTATCTCCGTGTTAACGATGATGAACTTGATATCAGCTATCTTCTTTACAAGCACCTGAGTCTTGCCGTTTTCGTACTGGTCTTTATTAAAGTAGGAAGCAACTCTCTTCTTCAGGCTTTTAGCTTTACCCACATAAATGATCTTTCCTTCAGCATCGTAATACTGGTATACTCCGGGACTATCCGGAAGGGATCGGAGAAGATTTTGTATGTGTTCGGGCTTCTGCATTGAGGAATACAAAGATAAAAACAAAAACGCCCTTTGATGTCATCAAAGGGCGCTCTTATTTATTCTTGTTGCTTATTTATTGATGATGATCTTTTTAGTTGTTACATACTTTTCTGATTGAACCGTGATGTAGTAACTTCCATTTGCCTGTTCAGAAAGATCGAATGTGTTTCTTCCTTCAGTTACTTTCTTGCTAAGGATATTTTTTCCAAGAATATTGTAAATGCTGACTAAGGCGTTTCCGGAAGTAACTGTAAAAATACCATTTTCAGAAGGATTTGGAGCAATTGTTACAGCAGAAGAAATCTCCGCTAAATTAGCAACACCGGTACTAAGGATTGTAAAGGTTGTGCAGGTACTGTCCATACAACCGTTTGCATCCACAGTCATAAAGCACGCAGTGTAAGTTCCGTCAGCATAAATATGGCTTGCGCTGTCGTTCATTACGTTTGGTGTTCCGTCACCGAAATTAATACCGTAATTGTAAGGAGGATTACCTCCGGAAATTGTTCCTGTAAAAAATGCACTGTCTCCGATAATGGAAGAATTGATACCAGTACTTAGTATTGAATTCATCACCATTAGCATCATGGTATCCGTACAACCATAAGCGTTTGTTACCACTTCCGTGACAGTATAAGTTCCATTTACATTATATGTATGTGAAGGATCCTGAAGTGATGATGTATCGTTTACACCGCTGGCAGGGTCTCCGAAATTCCATGACCAGGTAGTATTCGGACCATTAACGCCACCGGTCATGTCCATAAAGCCAAACGTTCCACCGCATGCAGGCATTAACATAAAATCAGCCATTGGGTTAGGATGAACAAACACAGAATCTGTGAAAGTGTCAGTGTTTAGAGAGCTGTCGATAACGGTTAGGCTAACTTCATATCCACCTGGAGCGCTGTATAAATGAACAGGGTTTTGGCTTGTTGAAGTTGATCCATCATCAAAGTTCCAGAGATAGCTTGTGATCGGTCCGCCTGTACCTGTTGATTGATCCATAAAATGCACGCTGTCATTATCACAAACATCAGCGGTTGCAAAGTCTGCAGTTACAGAAGAAACGACAGCAGCATTTTTAAATAATCTGTAATCGTCAAATGCTGCGTTACCTACCGACTTATCATACACAAAACGGATGTACTGTGACGTAGGATCAACAGCATATTTATAAGTCATCCCCGTGGTATTAGTAGGTAGCGGACTTATTTGAGCTAACGTATCATAAGTGATATTGTCAGCAGATTCAAGTATTATCAGTTTGGAAGCTGCATCTGTTCCATTCCCTTTAAGCCAGAAAGACAATGTGTCTGCAGAGGTGAACATTGGGCTTGTGATTGTTGCATTGTCTACTCCGAACTTATAGGAGTTTGGACCGCTGGTTCCTGAAGAGGCTGTTGTTGTGTAGTTCCCGTTGTATGAGAATGTCCAGCCTGCAGGGACAGTAACTGCCGTCCCCAGATACGTTGTGAAATCTTCACTCTGCACAGTTGTCTGCGCGAATGATAAAGAAGTAAAAGCTGTAAATGCAAAAAGTAAAATTCTTTTCATGTGTCTTTTTATTTAACGATGATGATTTTTTTAGTGGTCAATTCCTTGTCTGTTTTAACAGTGATAAAATAGCTTCCGTCTGGCTGAGCAGAAAGATCAATTGATTGCTGCGCCACTGAAGTTTCTTTCTGAAGGATCTTTTTACCGGTGATGTCAAAAACAGTTATCTGAGCTTTTGAAGCATTATTCAGGTTAAGGTTAAATATTCCTGAGCTTGGGTTTGGAGAAACAGTTAAGCTTGCAGAATTATTATGGTTTTCAACAGACATTGGTCCGGTCAGAAACAAGCGGTAGTCATCGAATGCAACGTTTCCTGCAGATTTAGCATAAACAAAACTGATATAGTGCGATGTTGGTGAAACAGGGAACCCTAAGGTCATCCCGGTGGCTGCGGTGTTGATTGGATTAATTATAGCAATCGTATCCCAGGTAATATTATCAGCCGACTCACGAACGTAAAAAGTGCTGATGGTATCAGTGCTGTTTCCTTTCATCCAAAAAGATAAACTGTCGGCAAGAGTAAACATTGGCGATGTAATAATTGAAGGAGGCGCCCCCACTGATTGACCGAACTTATAAGAATTCGGACCGCTGGTTCCGGATGATGCAGTTGTAGTGTAATTTCCGTTGTAGGTGAATGTCCAGCCAGTTGGAACAGTTACAGATGTTCCAAGATATGTTGTAAAGTTTTCGCTCTGCACGGTTGTTTGCGCGGTTATAACAGAGGAGAATGCAATTGCAAAAAGGAATAAAGTAATTTTTTTCATGTGTTTGGTTTTAGTATTTAAATGATGCAGGAACAATAGTTTCCGTTGCAGCTGATTGATTTATTTTTTGTTATAATTTGTCATTGTAAGCTGTAATCCAATAGTTCCAAAACCTTTGATCATTTCGACAGCCATTTTAATTCGTGGTTCAAGTTGTTCTTCTTCCTCTTTGCTCCATTTGCCGAGGACATATTCAACCTGTCTGCCTTTCGAAAACTCGCTTCCAACACCGAATCTAAGCCTAGCATACTCCACTGAATTTAAAACTTCCTGAATGTTCTTCAAGCCGTTATGTCCTCCGTCACTTCCTTTGCCTTTCATGCGTAAAGAACCGAAAGGCAATGCGATATCATCGGTAACAACGAGGAGGTTTTCTTTGCTGATCTTCTCAGCCTGCATCCAGTAGTTGATTGCTTTTCCACTTAAATTCATGTAAGTGGTAGGTTTGATAAGAACGAATGTGCGCCCTTTGAACTTGTACTCAGTTACAGCAGCGAGGCGGTCTGCAGCAAATTTTAATCCATTTTCTTTTGCAAGATGATCCAGCACTTTAAAGCCGATATTATGACGTGTGTTTTCATACTCATCACCAATATTACCAAGTCCGGCAATCAAAAACTTACTCATTTCAAACCTTTAGTAAAAATAAAAAAAAGTTGGCGGAATAAGCTTCCACCAACTTTATTAAATAATTAAATCCTGATTATTTTTTAGCAGGTGCAGGTGCAGCTTTTGCGGCAGCAGGAGCAGCTTTCGCAGCAGCAGGAGCAGCAGCAGCAGCTTCAGCAGCAACAGCACGTGTTACCTGAACGCTAACAACAGTTACGTTGGAAGCATCAAGGAAAGAAAGTCCGTCCATTTTAAGATCGCTTACACGAACTGAACCACCGATCTCAAGACCATTGATATCGATATCGATAGTGTCAGGCATTTTCTCAACAAGACCTTTAACTTTTAAAGTCTTTAATTTTTTGTTCAATTTACCACCTGCTCTAACACCCGGAGAAACTCCTTTTGTTTTAACAGGGATATTCATAACTACCGGCTTACCAGCAACGATCTCAAGGAAATCTACGTGTAAAAGGCTGTCGTTCACTCTGTGGTACTGAGCTTCCTGAATGATCGCATGGTATTTTTTACCTTCAATGTCGATGTTCACTGTGTTTACATGTGGAGTGTAAAGAAGGTCACGGAAGTCTGCAAATAAAGCAGAAAAGTGAACTTGTTCTTTACCACCGTAAAGTACGCATGGTACTGCTTTTGCATTTCTCAATGCAGTTGCATCTTTTTTCCCTACGTTCGCTCTTGGCGAACCGCTAATAGATACTGATTTCATTTTTTTTATCACCCGCTGCTCAATGCTAAACGGGATTTTTTAAGTTATGCTTTCCGTTGCGTCCCGGAAGGCCTGATTATTTAGTTTGACGCAGATTTTCTTTATTCTAAACGCTCGCAATAAAATTCGAGCTGATAGATTCATAGTTGTGTACGCTGTGTAATACCTTTGCGAACAGATCAGCAACAGATAATACTTTTATTTTCGGGCTTTGTTGCTTCAAAGGAATTGTATCTGTTACAACAAGCTCCGTGATTTTCGATTTTTCCAGATTTTCGTATGCTTTTCCTGAAAGTACAGCATGCGTGCAAAAAGCTCTTACACTGGCAGCTCCTCTGTCAACCATCATGTCGGCTGCTTTTGCAAGAGTACCACCGGTATCAATAAGATCATCAATAAGCACAATATCTTTTCCTTCAACATCACCGATCAGAGTCATGCTCTCTATCACATTTGCCTTAGCGCGTTGCTTATAACAAATCACAAGGTCCGACTTTAAGAACTTAGCGTATGCATTTGCTCTTTTCGATCCACCCATGTCAGGTGCAGCCATTGTTAAATGCGGCAGGTCTAATTCCTGGATGTATGGGATAAAAATAGAAGAAGCGTATAAATGATCAACAGGACATTCAAAGAATCCCTGGATCTGATCAGCATGAAGATCCATCGTGATGATACGGGTAGCGCCTGCTGTAGCTAACAGATTAGCAACCATCTTAGCTCCGATCGCAACACGCGGCTGGTCTTTACGATCCTGGCGTGCAAACCCAAAATAAGGGATCACTGCAATGATTCTATTGGCAGATGCGCGTTTTGCGGCATCAATCATCAGTAAAAGTTCAAAAAGATTTTCAGTCGGGGGCATGGTCGACTGGATGATAAAAACATCGCTTCCGCGAACTGTTTCTTCATAGGAAGTCTGAATCTCTCCATCGCTGAAACGAAGGAGTGACACCTTTCCCAGTTCCTGCTTGTAGCTTGCGCTGATGTTCTCAGACAAGGTGCGCGAAGCGGAACCTGAAAATATTTTTACTTTATGATTCATAACCTTTTTTTATAAGGGTTGCAAATGTAGTAAAAATTGAGGTTTTTACCAAGAAAAAGATCCCAAAAAGGAGGGCGGGGAAAACCGGTCAGATCTTAAGGCCTGCAAGGCAGATATCATCCACCTGTTCAAGCTCCCCTTTCCATTCTGCAAAGCGGTCAAAAAGGATCGTTTCCTGCCTGTGTAAAGGCATGGAATGGATATCAAGAAGCAAACGGTTCAGGTTTTTGCTCATGAATTTTTTGCTCGCTGATCCTCCAAACTGGTCATAATAACCATCCGTATACATATAGACGAGGTCATTTTTCTGCAGATCAAGCTGAAAAAGCCTGAAGGGGTCTTTCTTTTCACCGGCCCCTACAGGCATCCGGTCGTGTTCCAGCCGAACTAACTCATTGTTCCGGATCAAAACAGGAGCGTTATTCGCAGCAGCATAGCTCAGCTTTTTACGGTCTTTATCCAGACAAATCAGAATGCCATCGAATCCATCTTTCTGGCCTTCTCCGCTCACATTATCGATGAGGCGGGTACGAACAAAATTAAACACCTGATCGGGCTGTGTCAGGCCTTTTTCATTGATCGCTTCATTCAGAAAGGAAATGCTTAACAAGCTCATAAAAGCTCCGGGTACACCGTGGCCCGTGCTATCACAAACCGCAATGTAAAAATGATCTTTGGTGCTTGTTGCCCAGTAAAAATCGCCTGAAACAATATCCTTAGGCTTAAAAAGGACAAAATATTCAGAAAGGTGCTGCTTCAAAAAATCATTGTGGGCCAAGAGTGCGTATTGGATCCGTTTTGCATAATTGATCGAATCCACGATCTCCTTCTGCTTTTCTTCTACAAGGTGTTTTTGCTGAGTAATCATATCTTTTGATCTTTTCTGTCTGCGGTAACCAACAGCAATAAAACCAATGATTACTAACAGGAACAGTACACCTGCGAACATATAAATTCTTTCTGTTCTTTTTTTCAACTGCTGGATGACAATCTCTTTGTCCCGCAGATCCAGCTCCCGCTTGGTTTCCAGGTTGGTTACGCTTTCCTGGGCCTCAAGTGAAAAAATGGAATCCTTCAGTGCTGTATATGTTTTGTAATTGCTGAGGGCGCTGTCGTACTCCCCCAATAATAGTTGTGAATTAGACATGTTCAGATATTGCTGCTTGAGATAATCAATGTCGTTCAGCTCCTTAAGAATGTCAATTGCCTGGTTAAAGTAGTTGATCGAGTTTCTGAGATATTCTTTTTTTAAGCGCTCATCCTTTTCTTTAACAGCCATGCTGTAGTAATAAAGGCCGATATTTTCAACGCTTGTAGACTTATAGCTGATATTTCCAATTCTGTCGTAGATGTCGATAGCCATTTGCTGATATTCCATAGCCTTTTTGAAATCCTCTTTAATCGCATACGCGTCACCGATGTTCGACAGGATCCAGCTCTCGTTATCGACATCACCAACTTCACGAAAAAGCTTTAATGCCTGTTCGCTTACAGTAACTTGCTGATCATAATTTCCCTGTTCGAAATACACAACTCCCATGTTTCCCAGGAGCTGAGCATTGAGTTTTTTAGCACCAATCTTTTCGGCAATTGGAAGTGCCTTTCTGTAATATTCAAGTGCTTTGTCAAACTGCTTTAAGGGCCGGTATACCGATCCTATATTCATTAACAGCGTTGCAATGTCTTTTGGCTGATCAAGCTCTTCATATAATGTAAGTGCTTTTTGATATGCTTCCAGCGCTTTTGGATATTCCGATTTTGCCTTATGATTGGATCCTAAGGAATTATATCCTTTCGCCATCCCGCTTTTCCAGCCCAGGCTATCGGAAAGGTGGATGCCTTTTTCAGCTAAATTGATTCCTTCGGATGGGTCCGATGTCCGCAAACGAAAGGATAGTTCAACCAGTGTCCTGGCTTTCGTAGTGTCTTCTTTAGCCGCGAGAAGAAAGGTTTTCAGGGAATCGATAACCGGATTTTGTCCCCGGCTCCCGGAAACAATTAGAAGGAGCGCGAAAAAAGTGAACGCCTTAAATTTTTGTAACATCTGATGGAGGCAATTCTACGCTGTCGCCTGCAGCTTTATCGTCTGTGTGTCCGCCATAGCGGGCAACAAAAATGGAAATAATAATCCTTTAAAACAACAGGATAGTTATCATTTCTTCAGTGTTCTCAGGGTGATTGAATACCTGAGCTGTTTCATTTCAGAGATGCTGTGCTCCCAATCTTCACGTGCAGAGTCTTCCATGACGTACAAGGAGCGTCTTTTAACGGGGATGGTGATAATCGACTTTCTGTTTTGTTTGGCTTTGTCGTATGGCCTGAGTTTGAAGTTGCAATCCGAAAGGAGTGAGATTCCCGCGATCAGTTCAAAAGGTGGGGCATCGCGGTGCCAGTTGATAACAGAGCCCGGAGGATATTCAGTGACAAGGAGCTCAGTGATCTCAGAAGGATCGAGCTTCAGATGAGCTGCAACAGAATTGATAAGCGGGAGAAAGTCTGCCGGAATCTCCTTTCCTTTTGTTATTGTTCGGTTATCGAAATGGTAGTCATATCCAAAGCTGATGACCTTGCGTTTTGCTTCGTATCCCCGGAAAAGGAACGTTTCGAAAGGCAGGGATTTAATTATCCCAAGCAGGTAATGTTCTTCTTTTTCGGTTATGAAGTCAGGAGAATAGCTAAAACCTTTTGGATAATCAGGTGGTATGTCAAACAGGCTGCTCATGCCAATAACAAAGTAAAGTTTATGCCTGGGATAGTTTACTATTTCCGACTGATATATATTTACGCAGCAGATTTTGGAAGAAATGAAAAAAATATTTTCTCATTTCTACAAATCATAGCAAGGATTTTAAATTCTCTGCTATAATTTTGATTAAAATATCTGGTATGGGAAATCAATTAAGTCTTTTCGGGTTTGAGTCGGAGTTAAAGATCGTAAGTTCGTTTGATCGGAACCCTATCGAAGCTTATGAGTACAGGTTGATCATTTCTCCCGGTACAAAAATGAAGGAACAGGTAAAAGAGCTGAAGCAAAAGCTCCATGTTAAGATCGGATTATCAAATGAAAACCTTACTTCAGTTCCTCATATCTCATTATTGACCTTAAGAGAGAACAGTAATCGCGATAATTTTATAATTGAGAAAACAAAGGAGTTGGTAACGGCATTTTCTGACTTTACTATACTTGTAAATGGAGCACATAAAATTGAGCAAACCTATACAGCCGACCTTATATTAAGAATAGAGAATGAGGTAATACACGAAATTCAGACTTCTTTATGCAGGTCTTTCAACTTCAGGACACCCAAAAATTTTGTTCCTCATTTAACAATCGGACGCGGAATTCCTAAAAACAAGTTTGAGAAGATCGGTTCAGATCTTAGTGATTTTGATCTTCGGGAAGATTTCCTTTGTAACAATATCACTATATTAAAAAGAAAAGTGGAGATCAGTGCCAGGGAAACCAAGAGATCCGTTTATACTAAAATTTGTGAAGTACCTTTAAACAATGGGATAGTCGTGAAAAACCATGTTCTCCAAACTGCCTGATCGTTTGAGCTTAAGTTTGCGTTCCCCATCTTATTTTTTGCCATTCCAAAACATTTAGGTATTTTTGCAATCCGATTTAAAAATGCCCAGTTGGCGGAATCGGTAGACGCGCTGGTCTCAAACACCAGTAGGAAACTGTGCCGGTTCGACTCCGGCACTGGGTACGACTCAAGGGGCTTCCACCCTGAAAGTTAAGCAGAGCCTCATCTTCGCAAGAAGGTGGGGTTTTTGTTTTTTTGCTTATCAGCCTCAAATGTTCGGAACCCTCATAATGTCTGTATTTTTACTTTCTTTGATTATTATAATACTGTTCGGGAGGCACCATGAATTCCATACAAATGTTTTTCAAACAACTTAAAAGATCCAACACCGGACAATTAGCTCTTGTTCTCGCATTGTTTGCCATATGCAGGCTTCTATCATTGTATGTGTTTTATGAAGGCTTCCTACATACATTCAGTGCACTTAATAATACGCTCTTCGGAGAACATACACCGGTATTACTTTCCCGTATACCTTATCATGATAGCTCGATTATATTGGCTTCTTTATTAAACCCGTACTTTTTGGTAGTACTGATTCTTTTTTACATTCCTTTTTTTGTAAAAAGAAAAACACTCCTTGATAAAGCTTTTACATTTTCTGTTGCCGAAAGGTTGTTTGTTTTTGCCGCTGCATTTTTATTAGCCTGGGAGCTTTCAACTTATCAGTTCAATTACTTCCTCAACCAGCCTTTTTATTTCGACCGCATTGCATTGATCGCTCTCGCTTTCCTGCTCCTCCGCTTTCCCTTACTCACGCCTTTGTTCGTTGCTTTTGCTTATGTATACCGTTCTCAGTTTAATTATCCGGTTGATGGCTTTACATTACATGATAAGCGTCTTTTGTTCGATTTGCTGATCATGTTTACTGTGTACGTATACACGCGGCTTTTTCTGCCTCTTTTTAAAATGCCCTATAGTTATCTTGTTATTTTAGTTCTGGCTTCTGGCTACTTTATTGGTGGTGTTTCCAAGCTCTTAATTTCTCCGCATGGTTATGAGTGGCTTATTCAAAATGAACCTGTTGACTTGTTTCATAATGTCTGCTACCGTGGCTGGCTGGCGCAGGCATCAGAAAGTACAAAGGATATGCTAACACATTTTTTCAGCAATTATGGTAAGCCCTTCCAGGCTATCGCTTTCTTAATTGAGATCTCTGCTTTATTTATACTGTATTCAAGAAGGGCCGGAATTCTGATCATTCTTTCGCTATTGGCTATGCATGCGGGCATCTTCTGTATGACCGGCTTCCTCTTCTGGAAATGGATGATGATCGATCTGGTGCTCTTGTTTTGTTACATATACAAGCGTGGTTATTACGTAGAAGAGTTGTTTCAGAAAGGCTATTTCAAACTATCGATGCTTGTCATGTGTTTATCTTTCGCATGGCTTCAGCCTATTAAATTTGGCTGGCATGATACACCTGCCAATCAATTCTTTACTTATGAAGTGGAAAATAAAGAAGGAGAAGTGTATGCATTTGAGAAAAATGAAATGAATCCTTATCATCAATGGTTTCAGCTTGATCGTTTTTTATTTCTCGTAAACAAACCTTGTCTGCCATTAAGCGGCTTTGGTTACACAGGGAAGTATGCAATAGCTAAAGGCATCGGACATGCGGGTCCCACAAATTTTTTAATTTTTGAAAAGGACAAAGGAAGAAACTCGTATCAACCGGATTTGAAATACAAATACAATGAATTTATCAGAGTTTATTTTCGTAACCGGAATACACGTTTACAGACTGCATTCTTTCCCGCAACTTTCATGGCGCCTCTCCATCTTTACAATAGTGAAACAGGGAGAGTATGGCACAACCAGGAAGAGGTGCATAAGTTCCGGGTTATCTTTAACCAGATATATACGGTGAATGGTAAGCCTTTGCAAATTACCAGGCAAGTCGTAGATGAGATCGAGATCTGATATTAATTGCCCTCCTCCGCATTATAATTTATAGCCTACATTAAACCTAATCATCGAAACAAGGTGAGGTTTATTGTTTTTAGGGCGATTCCCGAATTTAATTTTTCAATTTTTGTATCTTATTGTAATATGCTCCGTTGCATATTCAGAAAAACATCGCAAATAGAATGCTCACAGAAAAGGAACAGGTTGAAAGATCAAAAACAAGTCCTGCTTGTTTTGAACCTTTGTATGTGAAATATTATGAAGGGATGATCAGGTTCGTTTACAAGCGGGTTGAATCATTTGACGATACTAAAGAAATCGTATCTGTTGTATTTACTAAGGCACTAACCAATATAGGAAAGTATAAGGATAAGGGATTTCCTTTTTCCAGTTGGCTCTTCAGGATTGCAATTAATGAGATCAATCAATTTTATAGAGATTCAAAAAAGCTTAGAGCGATTAGTCTGGATGAAAAAGGAATTAAAAATATTGCCGCAGAAACCGCAATGGAAAAGAATGAACTGATTTCGAATCTGAAGCGAGCTCTTACGTATTTATCGGATGAAGATCTGTTGCTTATTGAGTTGCGTTTTTTTGAAGAGAGGCCTTTTGCTGAAGTAGCACAAATCCTGGGCGTTTCAGAAAACCATGCAAAAGTAAAAACTTACCGGGTTTTAGATAAACTTAGAAGTGCATACGCAAGAGTTTAAATAAAGTTTTAAAAATGAAAGATTATAAACTATTGACATATCGTCCGGAGCTGACTCAAGAGCAGTTTAAAGAAGGAATGGACTTCAGTAAAGTTAAAGTAAACGCAGGCGCAGCAAAAGCTGCGGCTTTTAAGACACTGCTTATTAAAATTGGATTGTGCCTTACTGTGGTAACCGGGGTAGTCATTTATGTCAAAATTAAAAATTCAGTTCCCAAGCATAAATCAATTACAGCAATAGATTCAGCGAATACTCAGGATTCAGCCTTTATCGATTCAGTTGCTTTTATTCAAAAAAAAGTGCAGGTTCTGAAGCAAGTTGAAAGCTTGCCCGAAAAGACTCAAACTGTCAAAGACTCGTCTATAGATGTTATGGAGGGAATAAATTCTGTTCAACATATGGAACCTGTGGTTATAGTTGAGTCCAATACTGCTAAGAAAGACACTTCTAAAACTTTAGCGAGTAAAACTGCAAACCAAAAAGTCAAAAAAGAATTTAAACCAACTTTGAATGGCCGATGCGTTATCTGGAAATCGGATAACTATTGTGAATTACCGCTGTCCCTTAAATATGTATCGGGATGGGATTGCAGTTCATGCGACTTTGATAACGTGGATTGTTCGGAATTAGAAAGAAACCTGATAGCTCTGCTAGTCACTGTAACTCCAAAACCTCAGCAAAGATTGAAACTGGAGAGTGGCTTTAAAAATATTTCTCTGGTTAAGAATGATGGTTCTGTAATTCATCCAGCATTCCTCAGCCTTGGCCCAAAGAATTATTTCGGTAAAAACTTCCGTTCGAGCGCGTTTGCCGCCCATTACACTAATGAGATAAATCTGTTTCTTTTTTTTCCTGATGCCCAGTCAGGTGACATCGTAGCAATAAAGGGCTTAGGTGAAGTAATGGTGGAGAACTAAGCTACTAGCAATTTTTCTTTAAAAGTATTTATATGAAAGCTAAACTTTTAGCCATTTTAATATGGCCGCTGTACCCCTGTGCCTTTGCCCAAGCTCTTCTTGAAAAATCGCTTCCGGAAGGGAATGTCTTAACTGTATTTATAAACTGTAGTTCCTGCTACGAAGACTTTATAAAAACAGAGATCAAATTTGTAAATTATGTTCGCGACAGACAATCTGCAGATGTAGATGTTTTCATTGCGGCTCAACCAGCGAGCGTAGAAGGGATAAAGTATACTGTATGTTTTATAGGATTGAAAAGTTTCCATTCTATTTCTGATACACTGATTTATTTAACTAACTCAGGTAATATGGAAGATGATACGAGAAGGGAGTTAATTCAGGTTATAAAATTGGGATTGGTAAGATATGTTTCTCATACGAAATTCGCGTCTCACCTTCAAATAGGGTGCGATGAAATACCCGACTCTTCTTTTGAAGTCATCGACAAATGGAGGTCCTGGATCGTGAATACTACAATAGCTGCAAATATTGATGGTGAAAGGGCTTCTTTCAATCAGAATTATGGAGCTGCGGTTTCTGTAAACAAGACAACGGAGAAAATTAAAATAGATCTTGAGCTTAATGCAGATTATTCTGTCAGCCGTTTTATATCCGAGAATGATGATACGTCATTGACTTTTACTGATACACGCCAGGCATACGGCAGGTGCATTAAAAGTATAAATAAGCATTGGTCTGCGGGGTTATTTGGGAAGGGGGGCAGTGCTACGTATAATAATCAAAAACTTTATATTTCGGGTGCGCCCGGGATAGAGTATAATTTTTTTCCGTATTCAAAGTGGCAGCAAAAAAGCCTGACGATTGATTGGTTCATTTCAGCTAACCATTATAAGTATACTGATACCACCATTTATGATGAGATTGAAGAAGATCTTTTTCAGAACTCGCTGAGTATCTCACTTGGGGTGACGCAGCCTTGGGGAAGTGCCGGGTTCTCTTTGAGTGGTTCTCATTATTTTAATGATTTAAAAAAGAACCATCTTTCCTTATCAGCCAATATAGACATTCGGCTCTTTAAAGGGTTTTATTTCAGTATTTACACCGCTTATGTGTTAGTGCATGATCAAATGTCGCTTCCCAAAGGAGGGACAAGCAGGGATGAGCAGCTCCTGCATCGTAAAGAGATAGCTACCAGCTATGTGTTTAATATGAGTTCCGGAATAACGTATAGATTTGGATCTAAATTCAGTAATACAGTAAATCCCCGCTTAAGCAGTTTGGCTTTCTAATTACATCATACAATACCTACCCGGTGCAATGATATTATTCGGATCAAGAACTGATTTAAGATCTTTTATCGTGTTCCAGAAATCGTCCTCTTTACGGTTAACATAATGATCCATGCGGTCGATATTGGTTCTGTAGGGGAAGATCCCGATATTCTCAAGAGTGAGATGCACTTCCTTATTCCATTCGTGCGCCAGGCGGACTGCAGTCTCATCCGTACGGCTAAAATAGACTCTGTAAAAGCCTTCGAATGTTTCTGAGTCAAGTGAACCGAAGTTGTAGAAAGGATGAACATTCAGACGTACTGAAATTTCCTTGATCACACTGTTTACTTTAACAACCGTTGAACCATCGAAAGGTACTGCCGGCAATGCTACAGAGAAACCAACCATTTCTTTGTTCTCATCAATGCTGTAATTGCCGTTGAGGTTTACACCCGTCATTTGTGCCATTGTTTCGAGACTGTAATTTGACGGGATTCCATTGTACACATCAATGAGGATCTTAAAATAAGGGTTGTTGTATTTATCTTGCTCAGTTGTTGTGCTTATAAAATCAATAAAATGACAAACCGGTTTTAACTTTTGGAGCGCTTCTTTTTTTAAGAGTTCTGTAATTTCTGGTGTTGCGCCTTCAATAGCTGTTAATGCAATCCACTCTCCTGCATATTTATATTGACCATTCACTGCAGTCCGAGGATCATTCTTGTTAGTGATCAGGTTCCAGCCATTTGTGATTCCGGTCTGATTGAAATCGTAAAGAATATCTACCAAAGAAGAAAGATCTTTTTCAGTGGCTTCAGCATGTAGAATAAGCCCTTCTTTTTTAGGTAGAAGCTTAAGAATAACTTTTGTGATTATCCCGAAATTTGACTGCGCAAACAATCCGTTAAGATCCGGACCCAGGCCTTTCGAATAAGTTAAAAATTTGTTCTCAGAAGAGTCATCATCCTTAAAGAAATGCCACATTCCCGTTCTTACTGTTTTTCCATTTCCTAACACCACTTCCATGCCCATAAGAAGGCTGTTTCTGATATTAAAGCCGGTGGCCCCTCTTTCCAATATATTCCCGACAACACTGGTCTGCGCTGAAGAACCGGTAACAGGGACTTTAAAGCAGGTGTTTTTTAAAGCGTTTGAAAGCTGTTCCTGCGTGACTCCGGCTTCAATGATAACATATTTGTATTTTTCATTTATTTCAATAATTCGATTCATCTGAGAGAGGTCAACGAGCATACTCTCATCTGCTAGCGGCAACTTCGATCCCTGCCCCCAATTCATGCCTGAACTATATGGATAGATCTTAACCTGTTTGTTGTTCGCTGTTTTTATAAGCTCTTTTACCTGCTTTAAATTTTGAGGACGAAGAACGCCAAGCAAGGTCTTTGGTTTGTACTCAGTAATATTTGATTGAAAGCTGTCAGATTCTTTTGAGTCAATACATGGGATGTCCGCAAATAATTGTTCAGTCTGCATTCCTAAGTTCTTTAGATTAATGAGGGGTAAATATAAGTTTATTTGGTAATTCGTATCTTCAAGCATTGGTGAAACGCTATAATCGTTAATTCAGCTTTCTCCTTGGCGCTCTCTTTTTCAATAGACTTTCTTCCATTAGTTTCTTTCCCTGAACATCTTCACTCGCTATTTTCAACAGATCTTTTTCCAGGTTAAGGACAAACAGGACCTGGCAGTAAATTCCCATTGCCACACTTGGGGCACCTTTTTCTATTTGCCACAAGGTCGCTCTGCTGATATTTGCCCTTTCCGATATCTGGGTTGCGCTCAATTTTCTCCTTAACCTGGCCAGTTTAATATGGTTTCCCATCTCATTCAGGATGCGTAGCGCTGCAGGAGCCAATATCGGCTTTCTTAAATTCATAATGTTTATTATTTTTAGTAAAAGTACGTTTAATGTTTATTATAATAAACAATTTCTTGTAATAAAAATCTGGTTAGTCTCCTACAAAGTTCCATCAGGCACTAAAAAGGCACATTTTTTTAGCTTTTGACCGATAGTATCCACCATTAATAGCATCAAAAATGAAGAAATTTTTACTACCTGTTTTACTTTTTACCACCGGTCACATAAACGCTCAGTCTGTATTGGCGGGGTATCAATATCCGAACTACACAGATATCAACCCAGATACGCTCCTTAACTACACGATCACTCCCTACACTCACGAAGTTTATGGAATAAATATGTTTGGAGATGCCGCTAACGATGTTGAATTTGTCGCACAGGGCTCCATCAGTTCCGGTGGCTCATCCGCATATATCAGCGTAACTTCATTGAACCCGAATGTTTCTATTGCTTTTGGGAGGATCGATTCTGTTTATGCGCCCGGAAGCCTGAGCTGGGATGTAACGAATGTGGCGAAGTTTTTCGCTACAGGCGAGCAAATCGATGCAACGAATACTGTCTGGAACAATACAACCTTGTATCTCACCGATCATTCCGCACATCAGGGGGCAAGTAAAAATGTAAACGACTGGGTTGGCGGAGACAAGCACGTGGGCCTGAAATATCAAAATGGAGGAAATATTTCTTACGGTTGGATCAAAGTCAGATGTGTTGCCCAGGATTCCTGTTACATCAAGGAGTTTTCAGCTGCTCCGGCTGTGGTCGGCATTAAAGAGCGTTCAATGGAGCATGTATTTGTTTATCCGAATCCCGTATCAGATATGTTCTTTTTGAAAGATATTGATGCGCCCAGTTTTAATATAATGAACCTGAAATTAAAGGATGTTTGTGGCAAAGAAATAGAGTTCAGCGCAGAGACCTTCAATAACGATGTAAGAATAGATCTTGATTCTGATACTGCTCCGGGATGCTATTTCCTCGAATATGTTTCTGCTGATCGTATCTTTTCACAAAAGATAGTCAGGGTTAAAAAATGATTCAAAAACAATCGCTCCTTTTAAGGGGCGATTCTTTTTTGATAATGTTCTTCGTTTGCCGTCCTTCTTAATTGTCTGTAATCTTTTAAATTCAGCCCTTCCGGCAAATATTTTACTAACAAAATCAGTGTTGACTGAGAAAATCTGCCACCGATTTCGTTTCTTTGCAAACGCAATGTCTCTTTTTATCACCTCCCTAAATTCCGGAAGCAACGGCAATTGTTATTACGTAGGTAATGATGATGAGGCTGTATTGGTTGATGCAGGGATTTCCTGCAGGGAAACGGATAAGAGAATGGCACGTCTGGGTCTTTCCATGCTGAAAGTGAAAGCGCTTTTTGTCTCACACGAACATTCGGATCATATTCGTGGAGTGGAAGTGCTGGCCAAAAAATATCAGTTACCTGTATATATCACCCAGCGGACGCTTGTTTCAGGGAAACTGAGGATTGATCCTATGCTTGTGAGATCTTTTGAAGCACATGAAGAGATTACTATAGGTGGACTTACAATTGTCCCTTTTAAAAAGTATCATGATGCTGCCGATCCATACAGTTTTACAATAAGCGGAAACGGAGTGAACATCGGTGTGTTTACAGACATTGGCGCTCCTTGCGAGCATTTGATCAATAATTTTAAGAAATGCCATGCTGCTTTCCTTGAAGCGAATTATGATGCAAAAATGTTGGATGAAGGCAATTATCCTTACTATTTAAAAAAGCGGATCAGCGGTGGACATGGACATTTATCAAACCATCAGGCCCTGCATATCTTCAAAACACACCGTTCACCGGAGCTGAGCCTCCTTTTATTATCTCATCTTTCCAAAAACAATAACAGCCCGGAACTTGCACACGAGATGTTCATGCAGCACGCAGGTGATACTCAAATTGTTGTTGCTTCCCGTTATGAAGAAACCTCTGTATATGAGGTCAGTGTCGGGCCGGCTTCTGAAAGAGTCGTTTCAGCCATCCGTTCCGAACAAATGTCTTTGTTTTAAATCCTTCCGGCTTTATCGAAGCTGCAATGGCATAATTGTTTTTCCTTCACAATGAAATGCCTGTTCACAGCTAAGTGGATTATCTTTTTTGTATATCGATCCCTTGTTGAATAAGGACCTGCTTCCGAAAACTGATTCTTTCTGAAGTACATTTCCTTGATATCAGATAGTTCTATTTGTGCTATTTACAGGCAAAAAAATGTAATTATTATAAATTAATTTTGCCAACCTTCAAAACTAAAGCTATGCCTAAAGAAGTTATTTTTAACACTTATGACGTGTATTCCACGATCAAAAGCCTGGCTAAACACTTTAAAACAGAAGTAATCAACGAGCACGCGGAACACCGTGTGAATATTCCCGAATCGCATGGCGAAGGCTTTGTTTCAGCAGTCGATTTCCGTGATGGCTTAGGAATGCTTTTATTTCACTGCACGCTGAAAAAGGACATGATCCTTAAATATACCTGTGATGAATTTCAACCGCTGCGCCTTATTTTTTGTGTTCAGAATGACTTCAAACATATCATAAAAGCTGATCGTTTGCAATATCAGCTGACTAATTTGCTTGGTTCAATGGTAAGCGGATCGTGTAAAAATGAGCAGCAATTTCTGATCCCAGCCGAGAAAGAGGTTTATTTCTATTCTATTGAGATCGACCGAAAAAAGTATCTCCAAAAGCTGGAGCATTCGCTTACGTCTTTGCCAAAAGATCTTTCGGAAGTTTTTCTTGATATTGAATGTTCACGTTCATTCCTTTATCAGGGACACTATAGCCTCACTATCGCACAAAGTATCCAGAACATCAGGACTAACGATTATAAGGGCCTTGTGAAGCGTGTTTATGTGGAGTCGCAGACACTGGAGATCATGGCAATGCAGATAAAACAATACATAGATGATCTGGAGCCGAGCCACAAGCAATCGGTTTTGCGAAAGAAAGATATGGAGCTTATTATGGAAGCACGGCATCGTTTACTCTCCAACCTGATTCAGCCGCCTACCATTAAAGAGCTCGCCTTGCTTACAGGTGTGAATGAGAATAAGCTGAAGAAAGGGTTCCGTTTGTTGTACAACACATCTATTAACAAGCTTCTTCAGGATGAGCGTTTGAGCAAAGCAAAATTGCTTATTGCGGAGGAAACGTATCCTATAAAGGAGATCGCAAAAATGGTGGGTTATAAGCATTCAGGCCATTTCACTGCAAAGTTTAAAAAGAAGTTTGGTGTTTCTCCCAAGGATTATATTAAAACAATGGGACTTTAATACATAGAAAATTGGAGCCGAAGAAAGAATTAAATTGTATGTTAATAGATGATGATCCGGATGATCATGAATTCTTTAAGCTTGCATTGAAGCAAGTGAACAGGAATGTCAAGCTCATTCCTTTATTCAGCGGGCATCAGGCATTAATGGCTTTAAATAATCCTGAAGTTGAAAAGCCGGATTACATATTTATTGACAGGAACATGCCTGTTATGAACGGTCAGGAGTTTCTGCAAAAGATAAAATCGCACAAAATACACAGCAATATCCCGGTGATCATGCTGTCGACCTCTTCGAGCGCGCAAGACATTAAAGAAGCTTTGCGGCATGGAGCCATTGACTATATTGTAAAGCCTTCGAGTCTGCACGGCCTTACGCAGGCACTTACGCTTTTCTTCCTTTAATGCTTCTTCATGCTACAATCCGTAGCTTCACTTCCGACATTACTGTAGTAAATTAGTGGCCAATGAAATTTCGATATGCTCGAACTGAAACACATGGAGCGTTTGCTCGTGATGGCACGGGAAAGAAAGTTATGAAAAGCCTATAAAAATGGAAGCAAAATCGTAACTTTAAGCTTCAAGCAATAAAACAGTAAATAAATAAAAAGCCAGCGCGCAGATCCTGAAACAAGTCCAGGATGACCAGCGCACACAGCATTCGTAAGCACAGCAAAACACACAGCAATCATAACAAATCATAATGCCGAAGGCATCATCCTTTTAAATCATAACAATCATAAAGATCCGCGTTCCATTAAATGCAGCAATTCATATACATCTATAATCAATGATGAAAATCCGCGTACCATTAAATACTGTAAACCGTAAATCTTCTTCTCAATAATGTTTGCCATTGTCGACATAGAAACCTGCGGAGGGAAATTTATTTATCCCAAAGGCCGCATCATTGAGATCGCGATCATTATCCACGATGGCTTAACTGTCGTTGATAAATTCAGTTCCCTTATCAATCCCGAATGTTTCATCGCACCTTTTTATACAAAGATCTCTGGCATCACAAACGAAATGGTTGCAGATGCTCCGAAGTTCTATGAAGTTGCAAAGAAGATCATGGAAATGACAGAAGGGAGAGTATTTGTAGCTCATAACGCATCTTTCGATTATAATTTCATCAAAGAAGAATTTGCAAGTCTGGGTGCGAAATTTAAACGTGAAACGCTCTGTACGGTTAAGCTTAGCCGCAAATTAATGCCCGGCAGATTATCGTATAGCTTAGGAAATCTATGTGCTGGCTTAAATATTCATATTGAAAATCGCCATCGTGCAGAAGGTGATGCACTTGCCACAGCCGAGCTTCTTGATTTGCTTCTCCGGCTGAAAAGCCAGCATCCACAATACAAGAACATGGGTGCTGCTGAGATCATGGTTAGGCGAATAGATAAGATCAAACAGTATGTTTTAAATAAGATCCCGGAAGAATGTGGTGTCTATTATTTTCTGGATAAGGAAGGAAACATTATCTACATCGGGAAAAGCGTTAATATGTATAACCGTGCAATCAGTCATTTCAACAGTGATGATAAAAAAGGGAAGAAGATGCTCAACGATCTTTACAATGTTGATTTCGTAAAAACGGGAAGCGAGTTGATCGCGTTATTGCTGGAATCAGAGGAGATCAAAAAGCATAAGCCTGTTTACAATCGCGTACGTAAATCAGAAGAGTTCACCCATGCCATCGACTGGTTCCGTGATAAGGACAATATCATCAATTTCAAAATTGTTACTCCGGAAGAAGCGGAGAATACATTGTTGACATTCACAACCTATTCAACGGCCCGCGAACGGCTGGAAAGCTGGATCGATGAGCATGAATTGTGTTTGCGCTTTTGCGGATTGATGGAAGAAGGATCTGTATGTTTTAATCATCAGATCAAAAAGTGCAATGGTATCTGCGGAGGTGAAGAGGAAGTAGAACTTTATAATAAGCGTGCAAACAAAATTCTCGAACGATATGTTTTTGAGCATTCCAATTTTGTGCTTCTTGATAAAGGAAGAACTGCTGAGGAGCGATCCGTAGTTTTAGTGGAGAATGGGAAATACAGCGGTTATGGCTATTTTGATGCTTCTGATCCTGTTACTTCTCCTGCCGATGTAAAGGAGATGGTGAAACGTTCTTACGGGCACCCCGATTCAAATGATCTCATCAAAAGCTGGCTGCAGCAAAAGGGAAGAATGGGGAAGAGGTTGTTTCCTTTTTGAATTTAGTTTTTAGACAGGAGTTAGTAGTTCGTAGACGGTTAACCTGTTAAGTTCAGAAATATTTTTATTTGCCAAAAATGTGATTCCGACCGCGGTTTAGGAATCTTACTCGAAGGGAAGCTTCTCTCAGATAAAGCCCGTTTGGCTGCGAACAACAACAAACTCCAATTTTAATTCGTAATTTCGCCCCACTGATTTTAGCAAACACAGATTCGTACATTCGTATAGATTTGTAATTCGTAGTGTATATTCGTATTAATTCGTATTCGTAGTGGTGAAACCAAGCTTTGATGATATCTATATGGAACTGGCAGAGAACCTTGCCAAGCGTTCCCATTGTGTGAAAGCTCAGGTTGGCGCAGTTCTGACAAAAGATACCCGTATTGTATCATTAGGATATAATGGTCCACCTGCGGGAACTCACAATTGTGATATTGAATGGCCGCAGGATGGTTGTCCGCGCGACAGCAAAGGCAGCTGTTCCCTTGCGCTTCATGCTGAGCAGAACGCGATCCTGTACGCTTCAAAAAACAATGTTTCCATCGAAGGATCGACTTTGTATGTTACGCTTTCCCCATGCATTGCGTGTGCCCGTGTGATCTATACCACCGGCATCAAGCGTGTGATATTCACTAATTCGTACGCAACCTTTAAAGGCTTGAACAGCGATGAAGGTGTCGATTTTCTTAGAAAATTCGGTGTAAATGTAGAGCAATACAAAAAACAGTAAGGATTAATTCGAATCTTCTTGATTTCTCTACGAACTTTATCTAAATGTCGAAGAGTATTCTTTGCCAAAGCGAACTCCATTTATATTGCCTACTGTTGATTGCCAGCTGAATTGTTCCCTACTTGTTTTACTTACCAACAGTAACAATTGTCAACTGCCCACTCAGTATTGTCTACTCCTCATCGAATGCTTATCTTTGTACCAAAATTAACCGGACAATTGAATCAATTGCCAACTGCCAACTGAACAATTGTTTACTGTAATATTGCCAACTGAAATGAATCGTCCAAAATTTTACATATATCTTCCAATATTCTTTGCATTGATACTGGTTCTGGGAATCTTTATCGGAAGCACATTTAATCTTACTACCAATGCAGGCCCGATCAGCGTGAGCTCAGTTAATAGCCACAACAAGATCGATGAGATCCTGAAATACATCGAACACGAATACGTGGATACTATCAATGATAAAAAGCTTGTCGAATCAACTATCACTGCAATGCTTCAGACGCTAGACCCGCACTCAAGCTATATCTCGGCTGAAGAGCTTGCAGCCAACAATGAGCCTTTGCAGGGCAATTTCGAAGGAATAGGAGTGGAGTTTAATATTGTTGATGATACGATCCGCGTTATCGATGCAATCTCCGGTGGTCCGGCAGAGGCTGTGGGTTTACAGGCTGGTGACAGGATCGTAAAAGTGGAAGGTAAGCCGGTAGCAGGAATTAAGATCTCGAATAAAATGGTTATGGACCGTTTGAAAGGTCCGGGCGGGACTAAAGTAAAAGTTAGTGTGCTAAGGGCAGGAAAGAAAGACCTCGTTGATTTTACAATCACGCGCGGCACAATTCCTATTCATAGTGTTGACGTTGCTTATATGCTTAATTCTAAGACCGGATATATCAAGGTCGCTCGTTTTGCAGCAACAACGTATGATGAGTACATGGAGGCATTTCATAAGCTGAAGGACAAGGGAATGCAGAATTTGATTATTGATCTTCGCGGAAATGGAGGCGGTTATTTGAATACTGCAACGAGCATGGCGGATGAGTTCCTGGATGCAGGGAAAGGAATTCTTTACACTCAGGGAAAAGCCCGTCCCCGTAAGGATTACAAAGCCACAGATAAAGGCGAATTTGAGACGGGAAAATTGGTGGTGCTGATCGATGACGGCTCGGCTTCTGCAAGTGAGATCCTTGCAGGTTCTTTACAGGATAACGACCGTGCAACCATTGTCGGAAGACGTTCTTTCGGGAAAGGATTGGTTCAGGAGCAAAGTGAATTCAGTGATGGTTCCGCAATGCGCTTAACCATTGCAAGGTATTACACTCCTTCCGGAAGATGTATCCAGAAGCCTTATAACGGTGATATCGAAGCATACTACAGCGAAGAATATGAACGCTACAAAAGCGGTGAGCTTGAAAACGCTGATAGTATAAAGCTTGCGGATTCTCTTAAATATAAAACCCTTTCAGGCCGGACTGTATATGGCGGAGGTGGAATTACACCCGATGTATTTGTTCCTTTGGATACAAGCGGAAGATCGCATTACATAAGTGAAGTTTTGTATAAAGGTTTGGTAAACGACTTCGCGTTTGCTTATGCAGATAAGGAGCGCTTAAAGCTGAAAGCTTATAAAACACCCGAAAATTATGGCAAGCAGTTCAGTATCACGAACGATGTGCTTGAACAATTTATAGCTTACGCAGAAAAGAATAAGGTGAAGCGTAACGACCAGCAAATTAAACAATCAGAGACCTTACTCAAGAATCAGCTGAAGGCTTTGATTGCTAGAAACATCTGGAACAATGAAGGGTTCTACCCTGTTTTTCAGGCGGAGGATAACGTGCTGAAAAAAGCACTTGAAATTATGAAATAGAACAAGAATCTCTCGTCTAACTGTTTTGTCATCCTGAGCACAGCGAATGGATCTCAGGAAATACTTAACAACAAAAAAGCCTCGCATTTGCGAGGCTTTTTCTTGCTGTTCTAAAACAGACTATTTATGCTCTTCAGTTGTAGCCGGTGCAGCAGTTGCAGCAGTATCAGGCATTGCAGTAGCAGTAGTGTCTGTAGTCATTGACTGGCTAGCAGCATTGAATAAAGAGTCCATTTTCGCTTTTGCATCAGCTTCCATTTTCGCTTTTTCTTCTGCGCTTGGTCCGCAAGCTACAAAGCTCATTGCGCCTGCAACGAACAATAAAGTAAATAATTTTTTCATTTCGTTTGTTTGTTTGGGTTAGTACTAGTATCTGGTGCGCAAAGGTAATTAAAAACCAATATCAAAAAATTTGATAATCAGTTTGATAGCCCTTTCTTTGAACATGTAAATGTTGAAAACCCTGCTTCCGGATTTTTTTCGGGATATATATTTTCAGAACATCTCAATTTAAACCCTGCTGCATGAAAGATAAGCAGAGTCCTCAGTAAGTGTTGATTTTATTACATACACAGAATCTTATGTCCTGTTATCGGTATTCCCTGCCACTCTGCAAAAAATGAATAATTTCATCAGGTTTTTATATTAACTGAAGCTTAAAAATTATATACCTTTGAATGATAAATTTTTGATGTTTAACCTTTAAAAAACAATTTATATGGCTTTCGAACTACCAAAATTACCATATGCGTATGATGCATTACAACCTCACATTGATGCAAAAACAATGGAAATTCATCACGGTAAGCACCACCAGGCTTATGTGACCAACTTAAACAATGCGATCGCAGGAACAGATGCAGAAAAAATGAGCATTGAGGAGATCTGCAAAAACATTTCAAAATATCCAATGCCTGTTCGTAACAACGGTGGCGGTCATTATAACCACTCTTTATTCTGGACAGTTATGGCTCCGAATGCAGGTGGTGAGCCAACTGGCGATCTTTCTGCAGCAATAAATTCAGCATTCGGATCTTTCGCAGAGTTTAAAACGCAGTTTGCAAATGCAGGCGCAACACGTTTCGGTTCAGGATGGGCATGGCTGATCGTTAAAGACGGTAAGCTTGCAGTTTCATCAACTCCTAATCAGGACAATCCATTGATGGATGTTGCTGAGGTGAAGGGAACTCCAATCCTTGGAATGGATGTGTGGGAGCATGCATATTATCTGAACTATCAGAACAGACGGCCTGATTATATCGCGGCTTTCTGGAATGTAGTTAACTGGAATGAAGTAGCAAAGCGATTCAGCGCTGCAAAATAATTTTTAATAATACCCGGGCTGTAAACATGGTCCGGGTTTTTTATTCTCTATCATGAACAAAGCTTTTCTTGTATTGTTGATGATGCTTTTTACGGGAAAGCTGTTTTCTGGTCAATCAAATTCTTTTCTACCCACCGTCAGCTTACGTGCTTTGGATACTTTGAGCACAGCGGATACTTCCAGACTCAGGTTATCTGAGGAGGTGCTTATAAAGCGCTTTCCGAAAATGGATGAAGCGAAAAGAAAAAAGTTGCTCTCTGCTGCGCTTGCCTTTCCTTTTCCTTTTGGGTTTATGGGTGCGCATCGTGTCATGCTCGGTTGCAAACCATGGGTGCCTGTTGTGTATGTGGCCACATTTGGCGGATGCTTTGGATTGATTCCCCTGATCGATTTTATTGTAATACTTAACAGCAAAGACCTTTCTGAGTTTGAGAATAATCCAAAAGTGTTCATGTGGTTGAAGTAGGGTTGTCATCTCGAGCTTGCCGAAAGATCCAACTCGAACTGGCAATCGCACGAATAAGAGTCCTCCGCTGCGGTCGGTGTGACAAACTGATCAACCCCAAATTGTTCTAAACAGATTCCTAATTCGTTTTTCATTCGTTATCCTTACTCAGATTCGTATATTCGTATTTTATTCGATATCCGTACCATGAAGGTTGGCTTGTTCTTCGGTTCTTTTAATCCCATTCATATCGGGCACATGGTGCTTGCTAATTATATGCTGGAGTTCACCGATCTCGATAAGGTGTGGTTTGTAATTTCACCACATAATCCTCATAAAGAAAAGGCATCATTGCTGGACGAACGCCATCGTTTACAAATGGTGCAGGTGGCGATCGAAGCTAATCCTCATCTCCAGGCGAGCAACGTAGAGTTTAAATTGCCTCAGCCCTCATACACCGTGAATACGCTGGCACACCTGAAAGAAAAGTATCCGGAGAATGATTTTGTTTTAATTATGGGTGCCGATAATCTCGTTTCGTTTCATAAATGGAAGAATTATGAGGAGATCTTAAAGTATCATCACCTTTATGTTTACCCTCGTCACGGAAGTGCCGATAGTGATCTCCGCACACACGAGAAAGTGAAGTTTGTGAATGCCCCTCAGGTGGAGATCTCATCCACAATGCTTCGCCAGGCTATCAGGGAAAAGAAGAATATTCCTTATTTTTTCCCGGAACCTGTCTGGAATTATATCCGGGAAATGCACTTCTATGAAAAGTAAGTGTTAACCACAGATTATACGGATTTACACAGATTGGTTAGTAATTGTTTTTCTTAAACGAATATTAATCTATTTAACGCTTAACTATTAACGTTTGACTTCTGCCCTTAACCTTTAACGTTTCCGATAGGCCTTAACGGTATTTAATTCGTAATTTTACAGCCTGTAATTTTCAAAACATGTTTGCAAGAATCATTCGTTATTTTATTCAAGGGATCATTATCACTGTTCCGGTCGCCATTACTGTAATAGTAGTTTATAAGATCGTTGCCTGGGTAGGTTCTCTGTTTTCCGGTTTTGGTACGATAGTAAGCCCGGTGATCGATCCGTTCATAATAATCAGCATTGCTGTCCTTCTTATTTTCTTAATGGGGCTGCTCGGATCATCAATTATCCTCCGTCCGCTTTTTAGTACTGTTGATAATGCGTTGGAGCATACGCCAGTTATCAAAACTGTTTACTCTTCAATTAAAGATCTGTTGTCAGCCTTTGTCGGAAGTAAGAAACGTTTTAATAAACCGGTCCTTGTTACAATTAACAAAGAGAATAATATTCAGCAGCTTGGATTTATTACGCAGGAAGATCTATCAGAACTTAATCTTCAGAAGGGCAATTATGCTGTTTATGTTCCTTTGTCATATTCGTTTTCCGGCAATCTGCTGATTGTTCCTGCCGATCACATAACAATAGTGGATGCATCTTCCACGGAAGTAATGAAGTTCATTGTTTCAGGTGGAGTGACAGATATTGACGATAAAGAATAGTTTTTTCTTTTCAATAAGAATTGTATCTTGTACTATCATTTTAAAATCTCAATCATTATGAAAAAAATATTTACCCTCGCAATCGCAGTGGCGCTTGGCGTTTCTGCCTATGCACAAAAGATAAAAGTAAAAGAATCGAGTGAGAACATCGGTGGAGGAAGTCATAACGCCTTAACCGTTACTTTGTCTGAGATCAGTCCTTCAGATGCTGAAGATGCATTTCGTTCATACATGAAAAAGTATGATGGAAAACGCTCTTCAAAAGATGGCGCCATTTTCGTGGATCATGCAACGATCAAAGAAATGGGTAACAACACCATTGATATTTACGGAAAAGCTCAAGGTAAAAAAGGTGATCCACAAATTACATTCGTTGTGGCTTTTGATTTGGGGGGAGCATTTTTAAATTCAGGCGAACACAAATCCCAATACAAGATCGCTGAAGATATAGTAAAGGAATTTGCCGTGAAAGCAACCAAAGACGCTATAGAAGAAAAACTTAAGGCCGCACAAAAGATCCAGTCCGGATTTGAGGATGATCAGAAATCACTTGAGAAAGACAACAAAAAGCTGAACGATGATATTGCAGATTACAAAGCAAAGATCACTAAAGCTGAAAGTGACATCACAAAGAATAAAGCTGATCAGGATAAAAAGAAAGCGGAGATAGAAGCACAGAAGAAGGTAGTTGCTGATATTGATAAGAAATTGAAGGCAGTGGAGTAAGAAATAATTCAAAAGAGACAAAGACAAAAGACACGATCGTAATGGTCGTGTTTTTTTGTTTTTAACCTTCTCATTACTCTTATCCTCTGCGGTCTTTGCGTCTCTGTCCGAAAGACTCCTATGGAGCGAAAAATAATTCTCTTCAAGAAAAAACAACTCTTGGCGTCTTCGCGCCTTTGTGGTAAAATCTCTTAATTCAACTTATACATTTTCCCAGGCAACGATCTTACTATTCCTGAAAACTCCAATGTCAGCAACAATGAGGAAACCTTGCTCATCGGCAATTTGGCTAGCAAACAAATATCATCAATGTTAGCGGTGGTCTTTTCTTTCAGCAGATTAACCAATATCTCCTCTTCCGGTTTTAATTCAACAAAAAGCTGTTTTTGAACGGGAGCATTTTTTCTTTTGATCTCTTCCCAGCCCATAATGTAGACAATGTCTGCTGCCGACTGGATCAATGCCGCTTTGTTTTGTTTGATGATGTTATTGCATCCTTCCGAAGTTACATCTCCCACTTTTCCCGGAAACGCAAATACATCGCGGCTGTAGCTGTTTGCTATGTCTGCTGTGATCAGTGATCCCCCGTCTTTTTTTGATTCCACCACAATAGTTGCATCAGCGATCCCGGCTACGATCCGGTTTCTTCTTGGAAAATTTTCACGGTCCGGTTTTGTGCCGCTTGTGAAATCGGTAAGCAATCCTCCCTGCCACATCATCTTCTCAGCAGTCGCTCTGTGGACTGCGGGATAAACTTTATCCAGCCCATGCGCGAATACTCCGATCGTTTTTAATCCATTATCCAGAGCTGCCCTATGAGCATAGATATCAATTCCGTACGCGAGACCGCTCACGATTAACGGATTAAATCCGGAGAGATCTGCAATCAGTTTTTCGCAAAGTTCTCGACCGTAATCAGTGGCTTCACGCGTGCCGACAATGCTGATGATCTTTTCTGCATTGAGGTCGGCTTGTCCTTTGAAATACATCATCACCGGACTGTCTTCACAATGTGTTAGTCGCTTAGGGTAGTCAGCATCAAGATAAAAGATCGGTGTGATCCTGTTCTTTTCAATGAATTTGATCTCGTCTTCTGCGCGCTGAAATACGTCCTGATTTAAAACAGCGCTTGCGTAAGCGGTTCCCACTCCCGGAATTTTTTCAAGTGTTGAGCGTGTCTCCTTAAACACAGCTTCAACGCTACCGCAATAAGCAACGAGACGTTTTGCCAGAATATCGCCAATGTTTGGAATAAGCGTTAGCGCTATCCTGTACTTTAAATTTTCATTCATAAAATTACATGCTTGAAAGTCATTTCTGACCCACAGTCAGGATTTCCAGGGAGTATCGGAACCTTAACTGATTTGTGTTAAAATGCAATTATTTGTACATTGCACTTGCATAGAACGCAAAAGTAAAAATTTACGAATACGCATCAGGTGCTGTTGAAAATTAATTTCATTTTCAGCTCTGTTTCCGGGTGTTGAAACTCACATTAATGAAAAAGCTTTTTACTCCAATAGTTTTCATTCTGGCTATTAATTCTCTTGTAGCGCAGACTGCGTATATAAAAGGTCGTGTGTCAGATTCCAAGACAAAAGAAACAATTGTAGGAGCTAATGTTGTTCTTGACGACACAACGGGTACCGTTACGGATTTAAGCGGGGACTACTTGTTAAAGGTAAAACCCGGGATGCACAAGATTGATTTTAAGATGGTCGGGTATAAGTCACAGGCTCACAATCTTGAATTGAAAGAGAATGATACGCTTGTTATGAATTCAGTTCTTGAATCCGATTCAAAACAGCTGGATATTGTTGTTGTATCTGCCGGGCGTTTTGAGCAGAAGCTTGGTGATGTTACTGTTTCCATGGAAGTTCTCAAGCCTTCCCTCATTGAAAGCAAAAATTCAAATACGATAGAAACGATCATGGAGCAGGTACCGGGAGTGACTATGATCGATGGACAAGCTAACATCCGTGGAGGAAGCGGGTTCAGCTATGGTGCCGGAAGCCGCGTTTTGTTAATGGTGGATGAAATGCCAATGCTTACCGCTGATGCAGGAGATGTTAAATGGAGCTTTTTGCCGGTTGAAAATTGCGAGCAGGTGGAAGTGATCAAAGGGGCATCGTCAGCTTTATTCGGTTCTTCTGCATTAAATGGCGTGATCAACTTTCGCACAGCTTACGCGAAAGAAGAGCCTCAGACGAAGATTGTTTTCAATGGTGGATATTATGATCGCTTTGAAAAGAATGCAGGAGTTTGGTGGCAGGACGGCAATCCTACTTTCGGTGGTGTGAATTTTTATCATGCTCAGAAAGTAAAACAGTTGGATGTTGTGATAGGAGCCAACATTTTTGATGACCGCGGATACCGTGAACTTGAAACAGAACAACGTTATCGTGCAAACGTTAATCTGCGCTACCGTTTTAAAAAGATCAAAGGACTTGCAGTGGGATTGAACATGAATACCATCCGAACTCAGGGTGGATTGTTCCTGATCTGGCAGAATGCAGACAGCGGTGCTTACAGGCCTGCAGGAGGAGATCTTAGCCATTATACCACATATAGAACCAATATTGATCCATTCATTACTTATTATTCCGCTTCAGGTGGAAGGCATTCTCTCCGCGGACGCTTCTTCAGAACAACTAATCAGAACAATACCAACCAGGAATCAATAGCTGATGTTTATTACAGTGAATACCAGTTTCAAAAACGTTTTAAGAACGAGCTTACAGTAACAACAGGGTTGGTGTACAATTACAATGAGGTCCATTCAGGAACTTTGTATGGAGTGCATTTCAGCAACAACGCGTCTGCATATCTTCAATTGGACAAACGATTCTTTAAGAAGCTCTCGGTATCTGTTGGTATCAGAGGCGAGTACTTCAAAACCGACACAGTTGAAACACGCGAGAATGTTTATCTCTTCATGGATGAATCAAAACAGATTGCAAAAGAGTCGAAGATAAAACCGGTAACGCGCATCGGTTTAAATTATCAGGCATTAAAGGCTACTTATGTGCGTGCATCGTTCGGACAAGGTTTCCGTTTCCCAACTGTTGCTGAGAGATTCATTAAGACAAGCGCAAGCGGATTGGATATTTATCCAAATGATTCCTTGAAGCCGGAAAGTGGATGGAGCGCGGAGATAGGAATCAAGCAGGGAGTGAAGCTTGGGAACTGGAGAGGGTATTTGGATGTTGCAGGCTTCTGGACGGAATATAAAGACATGATGGAATTCACTTTCGGGCAGTACGGCCCTTTGGTGTTCCCCTACAATACACCTCAAAAGCTTGGTCTCGGTTTCCAATCTCAGAATGTAGGAAACACCCGCATAACCGGTTTTGAGATCTCAATAATGGGAGAGGGGAAACTTGGTCCGATCAGTACCAGCGCGTTGATGGGCTATACATACATCAACCCGATCCAGACGGATTTCGTTGAAGCAACAGATACAGCGAAAGCAACTACGCGCAAGAATATTTTAAAATATCGTTATCAGCATACTGCAAAAGCAGATATCGAATTAGGATATAAAAAGGTTAGCTTTGGAGTGAGCTGCAGGTACAATAGTTTTATGGAAAACATTGACCGCTTCTTTGAAGAGAAACTTTCAGGTATAGATGGAATAAAAGACTATCGCAGAAATCATAATGATGGTGACATTGTATTTGACGGAAGGATAGGTCTCCAGGTAAACAAAATAACTAAAGTCGGGTTTATAGTAAATAACGTTTTTAACCACGAGTACATGGGTCGTCCTGCAGACATGCAGCCTCCACGCACCTATGCTCTTCAGGTAGCCCTTAAATTTTAAAATATTCAGAACATGTCAGTACAACGTCCTTTTAATTTTAAAAAGTGGATAGATGATAATCGTCACCTTTTGAAGCCGCCAGTTGGAAATAAAGTGGTGTATGAAAACACCGAGTTCATAGTGATGGTTGTTGGCGGGCCAAACTCCAGAAAGGATTATCATTACAACGAAAGCGAAGAATTTTTTTATCAGCTTGAAGGTGATATAAAAGTTGGGATCCAGGAAGATGGAAGAGCTGTAACCGTGGATATAAAAGAAGGGGATATTTTTCTTCTCCCTCCGAAAGTGCCACACAACCCGATGCGAGGTCCTAATACGATAGGACTGGTAATGGAAAGAAAACGCAGGGAAGGAGAGGAAGATGGATTGTTGTGGTTCTGTGAAAAATGCAATGAAAAACTGTTTGAAAGAAAATTCATGCTCACGAATATCATGACACAGTTTCAGGAAACCTTCGCACATTTCTACGGAAGTGTGGATCTTCGCACATGTAAAAAATGCGGGCATGTGATGGAGCCTCCGGTTGCTCCGCAGGAAAAGAATTCATCGCATTAATAACTGCGCGTGAGAGTCATCCTGAACTCGTTTCAGGATCCGCGGGAAGGCATGTGACTAAAATTCCACCGCACAGATCCTGAAACAAGTTCAGGATGACAACCCAAATAAGATTGTACCATGAATAAAGAAGAAGTTGACGCAGAATATATAAAAGTTTTAGAAGTGCTTGCACCTCAATTTGGTGAAGACATAGATGAACAGGCAATCTTATTCCTGATTGGCGTTCAGGAGCTTGGAAAAGGCAATATTAAATTTAAGAAGCAGGAGAAGCTTGATGTGATGCACATTGCTATCTGTACACTTTTAACGCCTTATGGTTACTATGAATATGAGGGTCTGGATAAAGATGGATGGCCTCACTGGAAGGTGAATGAAAAGCTTCCGCCCTTAAAGCCAATGCAACAGCAATTGCTGATCAAGCAGGCGATAGTAGAATATTTTAAAGCAAATGAGTTGGTAGAATAAGCTTACTTGATCTCAACAGTAACTTCACCTGTTTTACCCGGTTCATCTAAACGAAGAACACCGGTTCCAACCATATTAGGATAAGTAGCTTTGGTTGCAGTAACGTCAAAAATAGCCGGAAGGGCTACTTCAAAGCTTGCATCTCCGGATCCGTCTGTGGTTTCATCGTATGTGACTTCTCCGTTAACAGATGGAGCAGCCAGTTTTACAATAGCATTTGCAACAGGTGCGCCTGCAGTATCAGTAACATGAACTTTACCGTGACAGGTTTTGTCTTTTTTGCAAGAAGAGCTGCTAAATGCCGTAAACAGCAAAATAAAAGCGCAAACAAAAGCAGAAAATTTAAAAGTAAAAGTTTTCATGATTAAATTTTATTGAGTAAAAACTGTTTAATTTGTTCTTGTTAAACCTTTCTGTATCTGATAAAGGTAAAGCGTTATTAAAACAAATTTAATACAAATACATGAAATAACCACATAATGCTGCAAAAAATACAGATACCTTATTCGCTTTAAAATTAAATTAATACGATATGAAACCAGGATTAAAGTTTTCTCTCTTCACTCTTCTTCTTCTCTCAATAATTAGTTTGACAGCTTTGTCGCCTTTTAAAGATGATGGCACCGGCTCAATTCGCATAATGGTTGTTACAGATTTCGGAACTATGAAGATCCGTTTATACAACGAAACTCCATTGCACCGGGATAATTTTGCAAAGCTTGTGAAGGAACATTACTTCGACAGTCTGCTCTTCCACCGCGTTATAGAAAAATTTATGATCCAGGGAGGTGATCCCGATTCGCGCAAGGCCCCTTCAGGTGTGCTTCTTGGTGATGGTGGCCCGCCCTATACTGTTCCCGCGGAATTCAATTCTAAATTGTTTCATAAAAAGGGAGTGATCGCGGCAGCGCGGGATAGTGATTTCGAAAATCCTTCACAGGCATCATCCGGTTCTCAGTTCTATATCGTTCAGGGCAAGGTGTGGACCGATTCTCTTCTAAAAGTGCAGGCGAAGAGAATCACAAAAATGAAATTGTTTAACACAGTCATTAATCGCCCGGAAAACAAAGAATATCTGGAGAAGTATAAAAAGTATAACAAAGCTGAAAAGGTGGACAGCGTAAAATACATTTACGACATTATTGATAAAAAAGTAGAAGCGGAGCTGCCGGGTGTGCCTTTATACACGTTCAGCCCTGAACAGATAGCCGCATACACCACTATTGGCGGAACTCCACATTTGGATAACAGCTATACCATCTTCGGAGAAGTTTACGAAGGCCTTGAGGTTATTGATAAAATAGCAGCCGTAAAAACCGATAAGAATAACCGTCCTGTGGATGATGTGCGTATCAGAAGTATCTCAATAATTCCTTAACTTCGCGATTGATCAGAAAAGGGGCAGAGCTGATTTTGATTTGAATAAATTATGAAAGAAAGAATAGACAAATTAGTTGAAGAGATAGAATCATTCACGGCAAACAGTAAAGAGCATGTGGAGGAGTTCCGAATCAGGTTATTAAGTAAGAAGGGAAAGGTTAAGGAGCTCTTTGAGGAATTTAAAACAGTCGCTCCCGAAATGCGCAAGGAGATCGGCCAGCGCCTGAACGAGCTACAGAATAAAGCACAGGAGAAACTCAGTTCACTAAAGGAGAAATTTGAGAGTTCCGATGATTCATCTTCTAAAGAGCTTGACCTTACTCAGCCTGCTGAACAGATGGCTGTGGGAACACGTCATCCGTTATCCGTTGTCAGAAATCAAATAGTAGAAATATTCTCCAAGATCGGTTTTACTGTATCGGAGGGCCCTGAGATAGAAGACGACTGGCATAACTTTACTGCTTTAAATACACCGGCAGATCATCCTGCACGCGATATGCAGGATACTTTTTTTATAAACGAGAATCCCGATATTCTGCTCAGGACACAAACATCGTCCGTACAGGTGCATGTGATGGAAAATTCCAAACCTCCTATCAGGACTATTTCTCCTGGCCGTGTGTACCGTAATGAAGCGATCTCTGCGCGTGCACATTGCCAATTCCATCAGGTGGAAGGTTTATATATTGATAAAAAGGTTTCTTTCGCTGATCTCAAGCAAACGCTTATGTATTTTGCAAAAGAGATGTTCGGGGAAGAAACACAGATTCGTTTGAGGCCTTCATTCTTTCCTTTTACAGAGATCAGTGCGGAGATGGATATTTCTTGTCCTTTTTGCAAAGGCGCGGGCTGTAATATTTGCAAAGGTGCAGGTTGGGTTGAAATCCTGGGCTGTGGCATGGTGGATCCGGCTGTTCTGGATAATTGCAAAATAGACAGCAAACAATACAGCGGCTTTGCTTTCGGAATGGGAATCGAACGTGTGACCATGCTTAAGTATCAGGTGAAAGATCTACGTTTATTCTCTGAGAATGATATTCGCTTTTTAAAACAGTTTAAAGCGGCTTTGTAAAAAACGTATGAGTCGACTCGAGGAATTATTGAAAATGTTACAGGAAAGCCCTCATGATTCGTTCCTGAATTATGCTCTTGCACTGGAGTTTGCCAAGCTTGGAAATATCGATACAGCTATTGATGCCCTGGAAGGTATCATTGCCCGTGATGAGAATTACCTCGGCTCATATTATCAGTTGGGGAAATTTTATGAGCAGTCATTGCAGACCGAAAAGGCTGTCAGCACCTACAAAAAAGGAATCGAGATCGCTAAAAAACAAAACAACAAGAAAACTCTTGCTGAGTTGAATGAAGCCCTGTTAATGCTCGAAGATTAATATAAAACAATATTATCGATCAGCCTTATACTCCCTAATTTAACTGCAATGCAGGCTACAGCGCTTTTAGCTTCTTTGTGAGCATTGATCCCCTGTAACGATTCTGCGTCCGCAATTTCAAAATATTCTAGTTGCATTAAAGGCTCCGTTGCGATCTGCTTTTCGGCCAAGTGTTTTAATTCGGTAACAGAAAATTTCGATTGCATTTCTTTCACCTTAAAAAGTGTTTGCGAAATCAGGGGAGCAACACTTCTTTCTTTTTCAGTTAATCTTGCGTTTCTGGAACTCATTGCCAATCCATCAGCTTCTCTCACAATTGGACAAGCAATTATTTCTACAGGAAGGTCCAGCTGCTTTGTCATTGATCTGATAATAGCCAGCTGCTGGAAATCTTTTTGCCCGAAATAAGCTTTATCGGGCTGAACGATCCGGAACAATTTGCTAACCACCTGGGCAACTCCGTTAAAGTGGCCGGGACGATGAGCCCCTTCCATAACTTTGTCCAGCTTACCGAAATTGATCTCTTTTCCTTCTGTCCAGGCTTTATCCTCGATATTCTGCCTTTTCAGTTCCAGCTCAGCTTCAGTATATATTTCAGCGACTTCAGGTGCAAAAATGATGTCGCAGCCCACCGTTTCAAGAAGTTTGCTGTCACTTTCAAGCGTTCTGGGATATTTTTTAAGGTCATTCAGATCGTTGAACTGTGTCGGGTTCACAAATATGCTGCAAACTGTTATATCGTTCTCTGATTTGCTCTTTTTAACGAGTTCTAAATGGCCGGGGTGGAGGGCTCCCATTGTGGGAACGAAACCTATGGTTTTATTAGCCTTTCGGGCAATATTCAGCTGATTTTGGAGTTCTTGTACCTGGTGAAGAGAAATCATTACACTTCCAAATCTAAGGTTTAAACTTTGAAAATTCGAAAATTTTTGCTTACTTTTGTGTACTTTTTAAATCTCACCTTAATTCGATCGTATGAAGAAGAAAGCAAGAGTACTATTTGTATCGCAGGAAGTTACCCCCTATTTAGATGAAACGCCAATGAGCATTATTGGCCGAAAGCTCCCTCAGGGCATTCAGGAACGAGGAAAAGAGATCAGATTATTTATGCCGAAGTTCGGTTGTATTAACGAAAGACGCAACCAGTTACACGAAGTTATCCGTCTTTCAGGTATGAATCTTATTATTGATGATGCAGATCATCCATTGATCATCAAGGTTGCTTCTATCCAGGCAGCCCGCATGCAGGTTTATTTTATTGACAATCAGGAATATTTTGAGCGTAAGCACACTTTAGTAGATAAAAAAGGTGAGCATTTCGCTGATAACGATGAGCGCGCTATATTTTTCTGCCGCGGAGTTATTGAAACGGTAAAAAAATTAGGCTGGGCGCCTGATGTGGTTCATTGCCACGGATGGATGACAAGTCTTATGGCTCTTTATCTTAAGAAATCATTTAAAGACAATCCATTATTCGCTGACACTAAGATCGTTTATTCGATCTATGCTGACGATGAATTCCCGGGTGCTTTACACAAGGATTTCGCTAAGAAGGTAATGTATGAAGGGATCGAAAAAACAGATGTGGAATGGTTTAAAAATCCTACATTTGTCAACGTTAGCAAAGCAGCTATTGATCTTGCAGATGCGATCATCATCGGAAGTCCGAAGATCAATGCTGACATTACAAAATATTTGAAGAAATCCGGAAAACCGGTTCTTGAATATAAAGGTGCGGATGAATATATTGACGCTTACTCAGAATTCTATGACGCGGTTTTGGAGGAAGTGGCTGAAATGGCAGACTAACCATTTTCTTAAAGAGCCACGCCATCTTATTGAATACATTTTATGAATAAAATTACTAAAAGATTACCAGAAATTTTGTCCCGTTCTTTCGGGACAAAATTTTTTTTTATAGGCCTGATTTCAACTCTCGCTGTTTCCTGTAACGAAGAAAGTGTTGTCGGACTAGACGTTCAGCCCGGCAGTGATCTTTTGAATGTTAAATGGAGTGACACCACCACCATACTTGGTTCAACAGTCAGAGAAGATTCTCTTCACACCGATGCATCCATCATTACAACCGGAGATGCTCTGATAGGAACATACATAGATCCCATCTTTGGAAAAACAAGTGCTTCTTTGTATACACAGATGCGCTTACCCGGAAACGATCCGGATTTCGGAGTTAACCCTGTTTGCGATTCAGTGGTTTTATGTTTAACCTATGCTTCTGATTTTTACGGAAAAAAGGATAGAAAGAGCCAGCGTATATCTGTTCATCAGTTGAGTGATAAGATGAACACTGACATTGACTATTTCTCCAATAATTCAATTGCTTATAATCTGAATGATCTTGCAAATGGTTTCGTATACACTCCTCAACCCACTAAAAAGGTGTTTGTAATGGGTGATTCACTTAAGCCTCATCTGCGCATTCCGATTGAGAGCGGGTTTGGGACAGTTATCTTAAATCAGGCCGCTACTACTAATAATCTTGCGACCACTCCTTCATTTCAGGATTTTTGTCCGGGGCTGTATATTACAAGCGATGTGGTTAGCACTACTCCGGGTGATGGAAATATTCTTCACTTCTTAATGGGGGATCTCCAGTCGAAAGTTTCAATTTATTATCATAACAATGCGGGTGATTCCTTGCGCTATGATCTTGGATTTAACAGTGTAGGCCGTTTTTCTTCTTTTAATCATCATGGTTATACCACTGCTCATCCGTATTTATATTCTCAGTTAACCACTTCAACTTCTGCTGATACTGCTTTGTACATTCAGGCACTTGCCGGAACGAAAGCGAAACTCGAGTTTCCACACATTATGCGTTGGAATGATTCCGGAAAGATCGCTGTGAATAAGGCAGAGCTTGTTATCAAGGTAGAGATGAACCCGTTGTTTCAGAAGGATACTTTCAGCGCTCCTTCCAAACTGGTTTTGTTTGGTATCAGTGCAAACAATACTAATTATATTATGCCGGATGCCCTGGAATCGAATGAGGTGTTTGATGGTACTTACAACAAAGCAACAAATGAGTATCATTTTAATATCGCGAGATATATTCAGCAGGTATTGAATGGCTCCCGGGCAAATACCGGGTTGTATCTTCTGGCATCAGGGGGGGCTGTGAATGCGAACAGGGTTGTAGTCGGAAGCGGCAGCAGCAAAGGAAGTCAAAAAATGAAATTAAATATAACATACACAAAACTTCATTAAACATGTGCGGAATTGTAGGATATATAGGAAATAAACAGGCATACCCTGTGTTAATAAAAGGGCTGCAGCGACTGGAGTACAGAGGGTACGACAGTGCCGGTGTTGCAATGATCGATAAAGGTGAATTAAATGTTTACAAGTGCAAAGGAAAGGTTGCTGATCTGCATGCTTTTATCGGAAGCCAGAACACTTCCGGTACTATTGGGATTGGGCATACTCGCTGGGCCACGCATGGTGTTCCTAATGATGTGAATGCACACCCTCATTATTCGGCATCCAAAAACATGGTGATGATCCATAACGGGATCATTGAAAATTACGGTCCGATCAAAGAAGAATTAAAAAAACGTGGTCACGTTTTTTTAAGCGACACAGATACAGAAGTGTTGATCCACCTGATCGAAGACATCAAGGAAAAAGAAAATGTTCGTTTGGGTGAAGCTGTGAGACAGGCATTGAACCAGGTGGTTGGTGCTTACGCGATCGTTATTCTTTCGAAGGAAAATCCGAATGAATTATTCGCTGCGAAAAAAGGCAGTCCGATGGTGATCGGGATCGGTGAAGATGAATTTTACATTGCATCGGATGCAACACCGATCGTTGAATACACTAAGAATGTGGTTTATCTTGAAGATGAAGAGATCGCATTCATTGAGCGTGGAAAAGAGTTAAAGATCAAAACGATCAAGAATAAAGCGAAAACTCCCTATGTTCAGGAGCTTGAGCTGAAGCTTGAAGCGCTTGAAAAAGGCGGTTACGATCACTTCATGCTGAAGGAGATCTATGAGCAGCCACGTTCTATTAAGGATAGTATGCGCGGAAGATTAAGCTCTGAAAAGCGTGTTGTTAATCTTGGTGGAATTACAGAATACGAGCAGAAATTCGTGAATGCAAAACGTATCATATTCGTAGCATGCGGGACTTCATGGCATGCCGGACTGGTAGGAGAATATTTATTTGAAGACCTTGCGAGAATTCCGGTAGAGGTGGAGTACGCTTCGGAATTTCGTTACCGTAATCCGATCGTTTATGAAGATGATGTGATCATTGCCATTTCCCAATCAGGAGAAACTGCAGATACGTTAGCTGCAATCGAACTTGCGAAATCAAAAGGTGCAACGATCATTGGAATCTGTAATGTGGTTGGGTCGTCTATCGCTCGTGCTACACATGCGGGATCATATACACATGCGGGTCCTGAGATCGGTGTTGCATCAACAAAAGCATTCACTGCACAGGTTACAGTGCTTACATTAATGGCATTACGTATCGCATTCTTAAAAGGAACAATTTCATCCTCACGATTCCATCAGCTGTTGAGTGAGCTGGAAGCTGTGCCTGACAAGGTTCAGAAAGTGCTTGAGAAGAACGAACAAATAAAATTCATCGCGGATATTTACAAGAACGCAACTAATGCATTATACCTGGGCCGCGGATATACATTCCCTGTTGCACTGGAAGGAGCTTTGAAATTAAAAGAGATCTCTTATATCCATGCTGAAGGTTATCCTGCCGCAGAAATGAAACACGGTCCGATCGCGTTAATTGACGAGGAGATGCCGGTGTTTGTTATTGCAACAAAAGGGACATCTTATGAAAAGGTGGTAAGTAATATCCAGGAAGTAAAAGCCCGTAAAGGTAAGATCATCGCGATCATCACCGAGGGCGACAAACAGGTTAAGGAGATGGCAGATTATTCCATCGAGATCCCTGAAACAGATGAAATTCTCGTCCCTCTTATTGCAGCAATTCCTTTACAGTTACTTTCTTATCATATTGCGGTAATGCGTAATTGTAATGTGGATCAGCCTAGGAATCTGGCGAAGAGTGTCACGGTAGAGTAGAATAGTTAATCCTGTGAGATGAAGTTTAAATGTGTTTTTCTTGTATTGCTTTTTTTTACACCCAGGTGTTATTCCCAATGGGTGGAGGTTGCTTCTATAGGGGTTAATCAATCATGTAATAATTACGTAGGTTATGCTACGGATTTTATCGATGAAAACTCTGTTGCTTGGTGGTATCAAACCAACTCTTGCTCTCCTACGCAGCATGCTTATTTTTCAATAACAAGAACCAATAATTCATTCGCGAGTAATTCGTATCTTTCCATTCCGCCACTCTCCTCTTTCAATTACAGCGCGTGTTACAATCATAATAAAGAATTGAAGGATGTAGATTTTGTTTCAGGAGATTCTATTTATATATTATATGAGTGTGGCGGATATCCTTTCTTCGTAAGAACATTTGATGGAGGGACTACTTGGTCTGATTTGTCCACAAATAACCGTCCTCCAAATCTGACCTTTATTAATGGGAAGTTAGGCTACGGCTTTTTTAATAATAATTTTTATAGATTCTGGAGTGATTCATTGTATTTCGTGAGTACCTTATCATCTGCTTTAATTAACTATCAAGAGCTTTATTTTGCTGATAGCCTGAATGGATATGTCTTATTTGGACGTTCTCAAAATGACCATACCGCAGACTCTATAATTAAAACAAATGATGGCGGATTAACCTGGTTAAACAGCCCGATTCCGAATGGAAGAAAGTTCGATTCTAAATCTTTGCAGGTAATTAATAATACTGTGGCCTATGTTTATGCAGATTCAGGTGATGTGTTTAAAACATCTGATGGGGGAAATACATGGGTTAAGAATATTAAATATGATTCGTTGGGTTATATTCAGTTTCTTTCTGAAGATAAGTTGTATAATATGGTGAGCCTGGCTGGCAATTCTTATTTTAGTATGTCTGCTGATTCTGGTTCTCATTGGGTTACTTCTGTCCTACCAAACTACTATATTTTTGGCTTTCGGATGATAAATGATAGTGTTGGATATGCAAATGGTAGTCTGCCTTCCGGAGGGCCAAACATGAAATTCTTGAAAATCGAAAGCAATGCGATCGGAATACAGGAAACTGAAAAAAAAGAAAACATACTGAATGTTTTTCCAAATCCCAATAATGGAAATTTTAAAATACAGACAAACATAGGATTGGAAAGGATCTTGTTAGAAGTTTTTAATATATACGGTGAGATTATTTATTCTAGTATGATTCCGCAAAGCGGTTCAGGAGAGATTCATTTGAACTGTGCTCGCCCGGGTATCTATTTCGTAAAAGCGAGTAATGGAAAATATATTAATATCAGTAAAGTCGTAGTTGAATAGGTTAAGCTGTCGCACTTGGTTTTTTTAGCTATCGTAAAAAGTCTGAATTGCCGGTCTCATTTCAAAATACAAAGGATCTCGTTCCGAAATCTTCACACTCGATCTCTTTCTTTCTGCGCTTTTTCATCGCTGCATTTTTTCGCCCGAGTTTTACTCCCCCGAACTCAAGGGTGAGGCTTAGCTCATGAGATCCCATTGAGTTCGTTCCCAGGTTGCTTACAGTTACATCATAGCTGTAACCGAATTTCATTGAGGTAGTTTTTCGCGGGTTGAATTTCATCCCGAGAAAGCAAATCAATGCATCATTGTCTTTAAAGCCGCCAACATGTTTTTTACGGTAAAACAATCCTGCGATCATCGGTTGTTTCATCGCGTATAACCCGACATTCAATGAGGAGAATTGCGCTTCATTCTTATAAGGGAATGTTCCTTTGCCTGCACCTAAGCCCTGACGCTCGTAAATAATGTTTGGCGAAATAAAGAAAGAAGATCTTGTTTTCTCCTCTGTATTCTTCTGCACTTCAATTGTCATCGTATAATGAAGTGTGTGTTTTCTCGGAAGACGTTGTTCCGGCATGCCGCTGAATGATTCATTTGGCTGTGTAAGGTGAGCTGTCGCATAACCGATCGTATTCGTAATTGTTGACTTACCCCTTTTTATCATTTTGAAATCCAGCATCATCCCTGCAGAAAAGTCAACGAATGTTTTTGCCGGATAATTGCGGTCAACGTTGGAAGCATAGATCTCTCCCTGCGTGGCATCCAGCTGATCACTAAATACCAGCTTGCTCCAGTCAATTGCTTTATTTATTACTGTTACATTATAACCTGCCCTGATCCTGATGATCTTTGGGACCGTTTTCTCATACGATTGAAATAGGCCGATGGTGGTAGTTTTAAAGAATCCTTCACCTGAGATATCCTGAAGTGCAAGAATTCCTAATCCTCCGTTAAATGCAGGGTTGTAAATATCTGCCCAGCAGTTGTATGTTTTAAATTCTCCGGGAATCCCCGCCCACTGGTTTCTGTAATTCACACCTAACCTCGCGTTCATATTTATTCCCGTCAATGCCGGATTTAAGTTCAGAGGGTTTAAATAGAAATGTGAGGAGGTCGGATCCTGAGCAACCACTTGCTTTGATACAACCAACAATAATAATATATATAATACTTTCTTCATTTATCTTATCAACGTTACCGTTCCTGTTTTATCTGTTTTGCCATTAGGATATTTCTTACCGGGCCATATTGTTCCGTCACTGAAGACTGCATCGATCTTCCACACGTATACGTCTTGCGGACATTCAACACCTTTCGAAGTACCGTTCCATCCTTCCGCAGGACTTCCATTCGCATCAAGCAATGTGGATTCGAAAAGTTGAATGCCCCAGGTATCGAAGATCTGCAGTCGGTAAGTTCTGAGTGATTTTCCTTTCGGCAGAAAGAGCATTGACTCTCCACCCGCAGGATTGTTTGGCATAAGCGCATTCGGAACAAACAGTCCTGAGAAATAATCCGGGATTACAGTGATCATAGCAGTGTCACTGCATTGATAGCTGTTGCTTGCAGTAAGCAGGGTGCTGTATGCACCTATCCCCGGAAACTGATGTGTGGGTTCTGTTTCTTCTGAGTTTAGCTCATCACCGAAATCCCATAAATATGAATTTGCATCAACTGAAAGATTGTTAAATGATATAGTGCCATTAGGAATGTCACCGATGTAAACCTGCTCGTAATCGAAGTTTGCAGTTGGTGTAGGTTTAACTATTATCGGTGAGTTGTTATAAGTGTTGCTGCAAAAAGCATTGCTAGCAGTTAGCGTGACATTGTAAGATCCCGAATTAAGATATGTGAATGCGGGATTCGCTACAGAAGACGTGTCTCCGGTACCGGACTGCCACAGATAAGTTGTAGCATCGGTTGTGTTGTTTGTAAACGTTACAGTCAAAGGTTCACATCCACTTGAAACATCAGGACTTACTGCAATTACGGGCGTAGGCATTGCATGAAATAAGGCCGAAGCCGTATCAATGCAACCATAGGTATTGATTGCTGTAAGCAGGATCTGATAAGTGTTATAAGCATTATAGGTTATAGTTGGAGCGTTCAGGTTAGAAGTTTGCCCATCTCCCAGATTCCAGACATAGCTGGAAGCTCCGCTGGAGTTGTTGCTAACATTAGCAATTGCAGGGAGCGTACACGAAAAGGGGGAAGATAAAGCAAAGTCTGCGATAGGATCAGGGTAAACGTTTATAGCGACTGAAACCGAATCTATACATCCTTGTAAATTTTCCGCGACAAGTACTACGTTATATGTCCCAGGCGAATTGAATACATGGGTGGGTGAAGTGGTGGCTGAAGTATTGCCTTCGTCAAAGTTCCATGAATAAAAGTTTGCATTTGATGATGTGTTGTTAAAGCTCACTGTTAATGGCCCGCAGCCAAAGGTCGTTGAGGCGCTTATCGCAGGTATTGGAAGTGCGCTTATAGTTACAGTCTGGCTAATGCTATCGATGCATCCGAATGTGGTGGAAGCTCCTGAAAGTGTAACCGTGTACACGCCCTGTGATGCAAATGAGTGAGAAGGATTTGTAAGCGATGATGTGGTGCCGTCTCCGAAGCTCCAGTTAAATACCGCTGAGCCTGTGGATGTGTTCGTGAACTGTATAAGTTGATTCACGCAGGTAAGATTTACATCAGTGGTGTATGAAAGTGAGGGGCCGGGGTTCACCGTTATAACAACAGAGCTGGTATCGAAACTACAACCGTTGTTTACATACAAATGACATGTATAAACACCAGGTGCAGTATAAACGTGAGTTGCATTTTGATTAGTTGAAATATTTCCATCACCGAAATCCCATTCATAGATACTTCCTCCGGTGGAGAAATTTGTAAACGTAACTGACAAAGGCCCGCAGCCTGAGATAGGCGCAGTAGTGAAAAATGAAGTTACGGTGTTTGGGTGAACAAGAATTGGTTTTGTGATCGTATCGCTGCCGCAGATATTGCTTCCCGTGAGTGTAATGTAATAAGTAGTATCGGCTGTTCCCGTATAAAATACGTGTGAAGAAGGATTCACTAAAGATGAGCTTGCCGATCCGTCTCCAAAATCCCAGCTATAAGATGAAGCATTTCCTGTTGATGTAATGTTAAATGTGATCAGTAAAGGTGAGCATCCAGAAATTACATTTGTGCCGAAACCAACTACCGGTATTGGTTTTACAAGCACTGAATCTGTGTGAATATGCGTTCCGCAGAGATTAGTATTGCTTAGTGTAATGTAATAGGTAGTATCATATATTCCCTGATTGTAAATTTGTGCAGGAGCATTAACGAGGCTTGATGTTGTTCCATTGCCCAGGTTCCAGCTGGAAGTCATGTAAAGTCCGGTGCTATTGTTCGTAAAAGAAACATTCAACGGTGCACAGCCAACTATTGGGGAAAGACTGAAATCGGAAACAGGTGCAGTAATTATTTGTATAGAATCTGAAAGAGAGTCTGAGCATCCTAAACCGGAAGTCGCTATGAGTTTAACCTGATATATCCCTGCTGAAGTGTAAACATGTGATGGAGCTGCAACTGTAGAAAACGAGCCATCACCAAAGTCCCACGAATAGTTCGCAGCACCTGTGCTTGTATTTGCGAATGCTATTGGGGTGTTTACGCATCCGATAGGTACATGGTTGAATGCCACAACAGGTAATGCTCCGACAGTGATTGTTCTGTTGCTGCTGTCTGTGCAATTCGTAATGGGATCAGTATAAGAATAAGTAAGTGTGAAGTTTCCTGCCCCCGCATTTCCCGGGTCAAAAGTTCCGGCTGTTGAATTTGTTATCCCTGTCCCTGACCACGTTCCACCTGCAGGACTGAAACCTGTTAAATTAAAGGCAGGTGTTGATGTACATACAACCATTGCCGGCCCTGGGTTTACAACAGGAAGTGGCTTCACGGTAACAATCTTCGAATCCTGCGTGAAACACGTTCCTGCTCCGTAAGTGATAGTTAGTACATGTGTCCCGACTCCTGCAACTAAAGGATCGAACACTCCTGCTGCAGTAACTCCTGTTCCGCTCCAGATACCTGCTGCAGGAGTAAATCCTGATAATGTAAGCAGGCCGCTGTTCAGACAAACAGCTTCATCGCTGCCTGCATTTGCGATAACAGGTGTTATCACAAAGACAGACATAGTATCTGAATTACTGCATCCGCTCGCCTGATTGATAAACGTGTACGCCAATGTAAATGCTCCCGTGCCTGAAGGATTAAAAATTCCTCCTGCAGTCACTCCGGGGCCGCTCCATGTGCCTCCTGCAGGTGAATACCCGCTTAAAGTATGGCTGATGGGTTGATCGCACAAGGTTATATTGTTGCCTGCGGATACCACAGGTAAGGGATCTACTGTTACAGTTGATGTTGCAGTACTTGTGCACCCTGTTGATGACAATGTTCCCGTTACTGTATAGGTGGTTGTTGCTGCCGGACTAACGATCAGCGGATTTGTGGCGGATCCATTGCTCCATAAATATGTGGTGGCACCATTAGCCGTGAGCGTTGCTGACTGCCCTGCGCATACTGTTACGGAATTTACAGTAACTGTGGGCAGTGGATTTACAGTAACATGTATGGTGTCTGTAGTTAAACATGTACCACCTCCATAGGAATAACTTAATACGAAGTTGCCGACACCCGCTGTAGACGGATTGAAAGTGTTTCCTGAAATTCCGGGCCCTGACCATGCACCGCCAGCCGGTGAATACCCGCTAAGAGTGACAATACCTGTATTAAGGCAATACGCATTTCCTGTTCCTGCATTAGCAATAGAAGGCGCTACAATAATGGCAACCATACTGTCGGAATCACTGCAGCCCGTAGATGCATTTGTAAAAGTATAGGTCAGTGTAAACGATCCTGTCGCAGATGGAGTGAATACACCACCTGCTGTAACACCGGTTCCTGACCATGTTCCGCCCGCAGGTGAATAACCTGTGAGCGTGTATGGTATCGGTTGGTTACACAAAACCACATCGCTTCCTGCAGATACGACAGGTAGTGTGTTAACATTTACGGTCGCAGTTGCTGTTGCTGAACAGTTTGTAAGTGTAGAAGTTCCTGTAACTGTGTAGCTTGTTGTTGTCGCGGGAGAGACAAAATTTGGATTAATGTTCGATCCTGTATTCCACACATAACTATCAGCTCCGTTTGCACTCAATATGCCGACCTGTCCAGCGCAGATCGTTGCCGAATTCACGGAAACATTCGGTAAAGCTTTAACAGTAACGTGTATTGTGTCCGTTGTGAGGCAGGTTCCGGCACCCACTGAATAAGTAAGGACGAAAGATCCCACACCCGCAACTGCAGGATTGAATGTATTTCCGCTGACGCCTGTTCCCGACCATGTACCTGTTGCCGGAGAATATCCCGAAAGCGTAATAGTGCCCGCATTGAGACAATAAGTATTTCCTGTACCTGCATTTGCTATGGCCGGAGCGACAACGGTAACAATTAAACTATCGCTGTTAAAGCAACCTGTCGAAGCGTTTGTGAAGCCGTATGTTAAAGTGAAAGCGCCTGCTGTAGAAGGAGTGAAAACTCCTGCCGCTGTAACGCCCGGCCCTGACCAGGTTCCACCTGGTGGACTGTAACCTGTTAACGTATAAGGAATCGGTTGATTACATAAAGTCAGGTCAGCTCCTGCAGTAACTACCGGTAAAGGGTTAACTGTAATTGTTGATGCAGCTGATTGCGAACAGCCATTCGCAGCTGAGCTTCCGGTAACGGTATAGCTTGTTGTAGCTGATGGAGAAATTGTAATTGTAGCTGAGGAAGCCCCGGTGTTCCATAAGAATGATGTCGCTCCTGTAGCCGTTAGTGTTATTGAATCACCTGCGCAGATCGTTGCCGAGTTCACCGTAACATTTGGTAAAGGAGTTACAGTAACATGAATAGTATCAGAATTCATGCAGGTTCCTGCACCAACAGTGTATGTTAGAATAAAAGATCCGGCTCCGGCTGTTGAGGGGTTGAACGTATTTCCCGAAACCCCTGTGCCCGACCATGTGCCGCCAGCAGGGCTGAATCCTGTAAGTGTGATAACACCCGGATTCATGCAATACGTGTTTCCTGTTCCTGCATTTGCTATTGCCGGTGCGAGAACGGTTACAGTTATTCCTGAAGTATTGCTGCAGCCGGTTGACGCATCAGTATATGAATAGGTGAGAGGAAAAGCTCCGACTGCTGATGGAGTAAAAACACCTCCGGCTGTAACACCCGATCCTGACCAGGTTCCGCCTGCGGGGCTATAACCTGAAAGCGTGTGGGCAATTGGCTGATTGCATAACGTTAAGTTGCTACCGGCATTAACAATAGGCAATGGATTTACTGTAACCGATGCAACAGCGCTTTGTGAGCATCCTGTTGAAGCAAGAGTTCCTGTCACAGTATAGCTGGTTGTTGTCCCAGGATTAACGCTGATCCCGGAACCGGAAGCTCCGGTGCTCCATAAATATGTTGTAGCGCCACTTGCATTTAACGCAATTGTTTGTCCTGCGCAAATTGTAGGAGAGTTAACAGTTATAACAGGAAGTGGATTTACTGTGATCACCACGACATCCGTGCTGCTGCATCCTGTAGCATCAGTCACAGTCAATGTATAGGTGGTTGTAGATGATGGTGTAACCATCGGATTCTGTAACGAAGAAACAAATCCGGCTGCGGAACTCCAGCTATAAGTATATCCGGGTGTTCCAAGAGTGGCCGAGCCCGACAAGGTTGTCGACTGTCCCGTACAGATTGCGGCATCAGATCCAGCATTTGCAATCGGAGGTTGTGTGATATTGAATGAAGTTACAGCAGACGTTGTTCCGCATTCGTTGGTCACAGCGAGAGAAATGGTGTGCGTTCCAACAGAGCTGAAGCTAACACTTCCCGGATTGGCAAGTGTTGATGTAGCCGGTGTTCCTCCTCCGAAAGTCCATAAGTACGTCAGTGGATTATCTGCACAGTTGGTTGCGTTTGCGACAGGAGAAACCGTTACAGTCCCGCAGTTGCCTGCAACCGGATTTATTGTAACAACAGGCTTTCGTTTTACTGTTACGGTTTGTGTGTAAGTAAATGTTCCGCACTTATTCGTAAGAGCAAGTGTGATCGTGTAATTACCTTGATTGTTAAAGCGAAATACAGGGTTCAATGATGTGTTGTTGGTACCGGAAATGAAAACGAAGTCGTTGGTTGAATCGGCCGGACAAGTAGAGCTTGTTTTTGTGACTGTCCACAGGCGTTGCGCGGGACGACATTGGTTGGTCAGAGTTGAATTGTTGGTCACATTAACAACCAGAGGCGAGCACCCTGCAGCGGGATTAATTGTAAATGAAGGAACAGGTGGCACTTCAACACACACGGTTCTGGATAGTGTATCATTTCCACAAGTGTTTCCAACGATCATTGAAATGGTGTAGGTACCTGCGATTGAAAAAGGAACAGAAAGTGTGTTAGAGCCATAACTGGCCGGATTTGCAAGTGCAGGCGGATTTCTTCCAAGTTGGTTTGAAGAAGAGCCAAGCATGTTATTGACTCCGGAGGGCGGACCCCAACCTGTGGCAGGAGAGATAAGCCATTGAGGTTTATTTCTTGAATCGCATGTTCCTGTGTTATCAACTGAAATCCCTACAATGGATGTATTGGTGAATACGAATGGAGTATTTACACATCCAACAGTATCCGGTGAAATGGAGATATCCGCAGATGGTTTTACACTTGTAGTTATCGGTTCAATAGTGGATTCGGAAAACCCGCAGGGGTTAATTGCCTTGATCCGTACATAGAAGGAATTCGCAGTATTCCCACCTGTTGCTCCACATGAAGATGTTGTAAAGGTGTGTGTATAACTCGCAGGTGGCGGATGGGTGTAGGTAACAGAAGGCGCTCCTGTGTTAGTGGTGATAAGATAAGTGGTTCCGGGAGCATTACCTGCCGTACCAGTGATAGGAAAAGTGAGCGAAGTTGGAAGACAAAGATTAACAGTACCACCGGGATTGCCCAAACCTACAGCCGGATTTGAGCCATTGTACACTGAATACGTGGAGGTAGAGCTGCAGCCGTTGGTTCCGGTTACGGTAAGGACAAGGTTGAAAAAGCCCAGGGAGGCGTAAGTATGTGTGGCTACATCATTTTGCATCCATGATGATGATACAAAATTAGGTGAGCCATCTCCCCATGAAATGGTATAATTGCTGTTTGTAGCGTCTGTGGTGGAAGTGTTGGTGACTTCAAGATCGAAGTTGCCGCTTCCGCAGTTGGTGAACTGACTGGCACTTAAGTAATCTGCAATGCTCGCATCGGGGCGTTGCTTTACAGTAACACTGTTGGTAACAGAATGAGTGCAACCAAAATTACTGGTCACAGTCAGAGTAACATTGAAGCTTTGAGAAGTACCTCCTACTGCTGAAGAAAAAGTATGCGAAGGGTTTGCTGATGTTGAAATGTTCGAAGAGCCTGAAGCAGGATCACCGAAATTCCATGAATACGTAAGTCCCGTTCCGGAAGAGCTGCTGGTAAATGCAACGGGTAATCCCGCACAAATGGAGGCTGGTGTTGCAAATGCTGCTATAGGTAAAGGCCTTACAAAAATCGTGATAGTATCATCGGAATTGGAGCCTGAGCAGTTACCGTCAACAGTATATGTCGTAGTGGTTAAAGGGGAGACTGTAATGCTGTTTGCGGTGACATTGCCCGGAGACCAGTTGTAAGTTGTTGCACCACTTGCAGTTAGCGTTACGCTGCCGCCCGGGCAAATATTAATTGTTGATGCAGTAACATTGACGTTACAAGCCTGCCCGAAAATGGAGGATGAAAAAAGTAAAAATACAGAAAACGCAAAGTAACTTCTAAGCATGATATTTTTTAAGAGAGCTCGCAAAGGGTAGGATCGTAATCTTTCTTAAGCGAACAATCGAATATCAAACTTAATGTATTTCAAGGTATTAGGTTGGTTTTTTGACGACAGAAATTCAAAAATCTTACTGATAGTGCAGTGTAAGATATTCATTACTGTGATTCAACCAAGAATGGTTCTTTATCAGAGATTTCACCTCAATTTTTTCTATGTTATTTAATTATCCTGAAGAACTCTCTGTTAAAAACACTAAAATATTCTTTGTGATCAAAGTCTTCGAAATAGGGAACAAAGAAAGCAATCGTTTTACGCTCTCTTTCTTCAAAAGTCCTCAGGAAGCTCATTTTCTGTTTGGAAAATTGCTCAATGTTTATTTCCACATCCGGCTCAGGCATTCCGTCAACTTTGTATAATTCCCGCGCGATCATATACGAACTTGGGAAGCCCCATTTTTTTAGTAATGCAGTTAACCTTTCTTGAAGGATCTTCTTTTCCATACTATTTGGGTACACACTCTGATAGATCCTTTGTGGATGAATTTTTCCCGCTGCAAATGAATCTACCAGCATTTGACTTACCAGAAGATGCTCCGGATGGCCGTACCCTCCGATGATATTATCAAGTGAAAAAATAACTGTAGGATCATATTCATTGATCTCTTTGACTATCAAGGGTAAGATCAGCTGCTGGTCAAAGGATTCAGAAAAAGATTCTTTTGGAATAGGATAATAGGGTTCCTGACCTTTGTCAATTTTAACTCTTCTTTTTTCAGGCTGAATATTTATAATTTCAATATCATCCACGATGAATTTGCTTGCTTTCATAAGAGCCTGATCTCTTTTAGCATCCCCGCTTGTAAAACAGATCTGTTTTATCTCCCAGCCCTGTTCATTTAGTTTTGCAAGGGTTCCCGCCATAGAAGCATCGTCATCATCATGGGCAGTAACGACTAGTGCTCTTTTCTTTTTTACTGTATCAAGATAATTGTCTTTGGGGAAGGATTCCTCGGCAGTAAGTTTTTGAATTTCAGATTTAGATTGAGCGATTAATTCTACAGCTGATGCAAAGAAGAAAATGCTTGCAAATATTTTAAGTTTATATCTCATAACAGATTTGAATTTTAGAAAGCAGCAATAAATTTAAAACAATAAAAAAAACCTTCCTGTCTGGGAAGGTCTTTTTTTTGATAAATGATCCTGAACTTAATCCATTACTCTGAAATCCAATATGACTTTGCTGCCATTATCTTCGAAGGTAACATTGTCGGCCAGGTTGCGCATTAAAAATACACCGCGGCCATTTGGTTTTTCAATGTTCTCCGGGTTCGTTGGATCGGGTAAAGCATTGAAGTTAAAACCCGGGCCTTCATCTTTTACACTGAAAGAAACCCTGTCAGGATGCGATTTGAATGAGATGTCAATACTCTTGGTTGGATTGGCCTTATTGCCGTGATATATAGCGTTATTTACAGCTTCTGTTAAAGAAACAAGAATGTTGCCGTAATAATCCTCGCTGATGTTAAAAAGATCGCAAACATCCTCGATCATGCGTTCAACCAAAATGATATTTTCAGCTTTTGACGTGATCCGGATTTTTTGATTTTCTGCAAGTACCATAAGTTTTTTAGTCCTCGAAATTGTTAAAATATTGATTGACTTTCGTTTTGTAAAACGGGTTTAAAGAAGGAGGAACAGTTTTGAGTAGCTCCGTTTCTTTCTGTTTCAGTCTGTTATACTCTAAAAATTCATTAGGGTTACTATAAATCTCATTTTTTGCCTCATTTGATTGTCTTTTCTCGTCCATCTCGCGTTCCTTCTCGGCTTTCTCCGATTCCAGTAAACGTGTTAAAATTTCCTGCTGGCGTTTCATTGTTTCGTTGCTAAGCATCTTATTCACGAGGTCTGTTTCAGTCTCTTCCATCTTTTCAGCCAGTTTTCCCAGATTTCCGCCTCCTTTTCCATCTTTATTGAGCTGATCCGACATTTTGCTTAATTCTTTCCTGATAGCCTCCTGTTGTGCCGCGAGCTTTGCCAGTTCCTGACTCATTCCGCCCATTCCCTGAGATCCACCTTGCTTGTTTCCTGGCTTATTCCCATTCTTTTCCATCCCTTCTTTCAGCTTTTGGATCTGCTTATTAAGAGCTTCCTGCATTTGTCGCATATTCGCTGCTGAGGGCTTTGATCCGGTTCCTCCCGGTTTGCTGCAACTGCCACTTCCCGGTTTCCCGCTTTTCTTTTTTGCTTCAGCCTGCATTTGCGTCAACGCCTCATTTAGCATTAATGCAAGATTATTAATGGAAGTCATCGCAAACTGCTGACGACTCATTGCTTCCTGCTTATGATTCTTCCCATCAAAAGATGGCGTTTGCGACTCTTTTATCTCGTCCACCGCCTTTTCCATGTTCATATTAATGGCGCTGGTTTCATGTAAAACCGCCACTTTGATCTGCGGAACTCTTTTAGCAAGGGCAAGCAGACTGTCTTCAACCATTTTCGAATCGTCCTGCAGCTTTTTTTGTTTTTGATTCAGCTTATAATACTGAGGGTCGTTGGTTTTAGCTTTTGATAATTCATTCATCAGACCTTCCTGCCCGAAAGAAAGCTGAACTATATTTTCCAGTAAATCACGGAGCTTATTAATGTCCTCGCCTTCCTGCTCTTTTTGTTCCTTCTCCTGCATTTCCTGCATTTGCTGGCTCATTTCCTGCATTTTTTGAGCTGCACTTTTTTGTGATTTTGCTGCACTCTTTTTTTGATCCTGCTTTAGCTCTTCACTACTTTTCTCCATTTCCTTTTTAATCTCTTCCTGCTTTTGATCAGTATTCTCAAGCTTTTTAGGATCCTGAAGCTCACTGTTCTTTTTCTCAAGCTCTTTCATGTCCTGTTTCAGCTCTTCAAACTTCTTATTCAGGTCATCCTGCTTTTCTTTTTGATCTTTAGCGTCTGCTTTTTTGTCTTCGGATTGTTTCGCAAGGTCTTCCTGTTTTTTAGAAAGGTCATTCAGCTTTTCGATATTCTGCTGGAGTTTTTGTTCGAACTCCATTTGCTTAAAGATCTCAAGGTTTCTATCAAGCTCCTTTAAAAGATCTTTGTTATCAAGTTTCATTTTCTCGAGCGCTTCCTGCACTTTATCCTTATCCATTTTTTCCAGCAGCTTCTGAAGCTCTTCGTACTTCTCTTTCATCTCCGGTGTCATTACCTTATCGAAAAGTTCTTCCAGCTGCCTTTGCTTTTCAAGCATTTCTTCATCCGGATTCTTGTATTCATTTTGTTGCTCATTGTTCTGAGCATTCTCATTTTTAATATTTTCTACTTTCTTCTGAAGCTGTTTCTGCTTTTCAAGGAGATCCTGCATCTTTTTCTTTTCTTCCCAGCTTAGCTCCTTTTTCTCCGCCACTTTTCGCTGAAGATCAGCCAGCGCTTTCTGAACATCTTTTGCCTGTGTGATGCTTTCCTTCAGGTCGTCTTTGATCTTGCTGTTGTTCTTCTCTGTATTTGCAGCCAATTCGTCAAGTGTCGGTGCTTTAAAGATCATCCTTTGAGATCTTGTTGACTTGCTCCCTGTAACTCCGTCATTGTCGAAGATCTCGAAATAATACTCTATCTCATCGCCTGCATTCACACCAAGTGAGCCAAGATCCCAGTTGTGAAAGAAGATATCCTGAGCAGAGTTTGTGTTGACTAAAAGAGCTTTTGTGTTTGTTGTGTTTTTTTTGTGCGCATCGGAAATAGCGGAATCATTATTAATAATGAAACGATAGTTGAATGTCAGTTTGGACAAACCATGATCATCTTTTACCTGTCCGCGGAAATGCAGTTTTTGAGTTGATACCGAATCCTTTTGTTCTTCAACATCTATCTGCGGATATGCATCCGGAATCACGTTGATGGTGTAGGTTACAGAATCCCTGCTCTTAAGGAACTGGTTTGAAGTGGTAACAGAATATGTCTTATCGCGGTAAAGACGTGTGGAATAATTAAAAGCATTCTCTGAATTCTGTTCAACATTAAATGCGGTGTCATTAAAATTCAATCGTAGTTGTTTGGTGTTCTCTGTATTAAAATTCCAGCTAACCTTTGTTCCGGCAGGTACGATAAGATCACCTGTGTTTTTAAGTACTTCATCCTTTTTATTAAGGTATTTCGGATATGCGAGAGCAATATCAAAATTTAACAGGATTGGATTCGGTAAAGCAACTAATTCGTATTCCCTGGATTTAAATCCGTCTGCGCTAAGCTGGAAGTTAACCGTTCTCTGTACATTTTTGAACAGGTATTTGAAATTAACGATGTTCTCTTTATCAAGCTTGAATTCATTTCCATCGATTTCAACATAAATGTTCTCAGGAATTTCCTGTCCCGTTAATTTCACCTTTAACTCATAATCTTCCTGGGCGACAGTCTTCAAATCATTGTTGAGGATAACAAATTGAAAAGGCGCCTGCGCCTCGAAATATTCGTCATGCTGCACAAGCCTGGTTGTTCCTTCTTTGATTATTCCGGGTGCGGCAAAAAGTATAAGCAGGACCAGGAGCAGAGGAATTAACGCATATTTCAGATGTTTTTTATTCTCCGAAATATTTACCGCAGAGGTGAACGGGATCGGGCGAAGCTCTAATGTTTTCTGATCGATACTGGCCTGTAAAAGTTCCAAATGCGGACCGGTAAGGTTATATTCAGAGGATTGTTTCTGAAGCTGTAGAACATTCAATAATTTATCCTGTACATTGTTAAAGTGTGTGCCGATAATTGCAGAAGCTTCTTCATATGAAATGATCTTCCCGAATTTGTAAAGCCGTGAAAGCGGAATGACCATATACTTAACAAGGATGAAGAGACTTGAAGCTATAAAAAGATAAAAGAGTATAGTTCTGACAAGAGTGCTGAAGTGAGCGTAATACTCAAGCGCGGTAACTGTGATAAAAAATATAAGAACCAATCCTATGGTATAGATGAATCCTCTTACAAGCTGATTCTTGTAATATTTGCGGATAAATTCATCCAATTTGGAAATAAGGTTTTGGTAATTAGCAGTCATTTTGTTTCTAACGCGGAATAATTTAATAAGGTATTTCAAAGATACTAAATCCGGGCGGTTTTTTCAAGCCTGTTGCTGGCACTTCTTTTTAATAAAAAAGATATAACTTTGCTAAGGTCATTCTTAAAAAAGAGACACTTTAATTTAAAAAAACATTTACTTATGGTAACTAAAAAAGTAGAACATGCTCTTAATCAGCAGATAGAGCTGGAGGCTTCATCATCACAATATTATTTAGCCATGGCTTCGTGGGCAGAAACCCAGGGTCTTGAAGGTGTTGCTGCTTTTCTTTATTCGCATTCGGATGAAGAGCGGATGCATATGTTAAAGCTTGTTAAATACGTAAATGAACGCGGAGGGAAGGCCTTGATCCCGGCATTAAAAGCTCAGTCGCAGGAATTCGAATCGGTACAATTTGTATTCGAAGAGGTGTTGAAACATGAGGAATTAGTTTCTGCATCGATCAATGATCTGGTAGAGATCTGTTTAAAGGAAAAAGACTATACAACCCAAAACTTCCTTCAGTGGTATGTGTCTGAGCAGATAGAAGAAGAAGCATTATCAAGAAGGGTTCTGGATAAGCTTAAATTTATTGGCAACGATAAAGCCGGGATGTATTTCTTTGACCGCGATCTTGGCGGCATGTCTGGTGGTGAAGTTCCAATTCAAAAATAATTGAGAAAGTTTCTAATATTAATTTTATTGATTAGCGGGATTCGTATGAATGCGGATCCCGTTTTTTCATTTCCTGATAGTCAGCGCGTAAATAAAGAACGCGTTCTGAAGGACCTTCAGTTTTTGGCGGGTTCTGCTAAATCAAGGTTTGACGGAAACCCGGCCCGCCTGAATGAGTGTGCTGCTTATATTTTTAAAGCCTTTAGTGGACAAACAAGCAGGGTTGAAGAGCAGAAGTACTTTGTAGGAGCCATTGAATATAAAAACGTAATATGTTCATTCGGGCCTGTTGAAGGTGAAAGGATAATAATCGGTGCCCACTATGATGTTTGCGGTTTGCAGCCGGGCGCGGATGACAATGCTAGCGGAGTGGCGGGTTTGCTGGAAATTTCAAGGCTATTAAGAGAATATGAAAAGGATTTAAAATACCGAGTTGATCTTGTTGCTTATACGTTGGAAGAGCCTCCGAATTTCAGGACTGAAAACATGGGAAGCTCAGTGCACGCGAAAATGCTACACGACAAAGGCATTAAAGTAAAAGCAATGGTTTGTCTTGAAATGATCGGATACTTTTCAGAGAAGAAACATTCTCAGGAATATCCGGTTGGCATCATGAAACTATTTTATCCTACGAAAGGCAATTTCATTGCCGTGATAGGCAGGGTGGGGCAGGGCAAAACAACTCGAAGGATCAAGCGGCAGATGAACAGAACATCTGAGATAAAAACGATATCCCTGAATGCACCGGCATTTATTCCGGGAATAGATTTTTCGGATCATCTGAATTACTGGAAATATGGCTATGTAGCTGTGATGATCACTGATACATCATTTTACCGGAATGCTAATTATCATGAGCCGACAGATACGATCGAAACGCTTGATCTTGATAAAATGTGCGAAGTGATCAAAGGAGTGTTTAACTCGGTAAAGCATTTGAAATAGCCTCTCCGATCAATTTTCCTTCGATCAAAAATCCGTCATGCCCGTAAGGTGAATCGATCTCAATATAAGAAGAGCCCGGAATATGTTTTGCCATGAATTTTTGCTCCGAAACCGGACAGAGCTGATCGCTCGAAATGCCGATTATAATTGTTGGCATCTTTATATTTTGTAAAACGCTTTCAACCGTGCCTCTTCCTCTTCCGATATTATGCGAATCCATCGCTTTGCCTAAAAGCCAATAACTATAGGTGTTGAAGCGCCTCACTAATTTATCTCCCTGATGATGAATGTATGAGCTCGCTTTGAAGTTATCAAGCCTGTGCTCATTATCTGTTTGTGTTTTTACAAAAGCATCATAGGTTCTGTATGTGAGCATTCCGATAGCACGTGCGGCTTTCAGACCTTTTGCTCCTGCATTTGCATTCATGTCATTCCATGAGGAATCAGCCTCAATCGCTAAACGCTGAGAGGTGTGCACTGCTATTCCCCAGGCGGATTCCTGCGGGCTCGTAGCTACAAGCACCATATTGTCGAAAACTTCAGGTTCACTCACAGCCCATTCCAAAACCTGATATCCGCCCATCGATCCGCCAACAACGGTGTTTATCTTTTCGATCGTCAGATGCTGACGCAGTAACGAGTGCGCTCTTACCATGTCGCGGATAGTGACCTGTGGAAATGTGCTGTAGTAAGGTTTTTGCGTACGAGGATCAATACTTAATGGCCCGGAGCTGCCATAACAGGATCCGAGGATATTTGCACAAATAATAAAGTATTCTGAAGGATCATATTTTTTGCCTTCTCCTACAAGGGAATCCCACCAGTCAGCAACATCACTGTTAGCGGTCAATGCGTGACAGAACCAGATCACATTACTTTTATCAGCATTCAGTTTGCCATAGGTGTGATAAGTTATTTCTATGGACGAAAGGGTTTTGCCATTTTCAAGCGTAAAGGTTTGGTCGTAATTGAAAACGTGTCGGTTCATGTGCGTAGGCTTGATACAAAACTATCAAAATTTACGCTATTTAATTACCTTTGAAAAACACGAATACAACAATACATGCGCATAGAATTAAAACGGTTAGACGATGCTTTTCACTTCGAAGGTGTAAGTGAGACAGGAAATATTGTTCACATGGATGCCGGAGAGAACATTGGGGGACATAACAAAGGTGTTCGTCCGATGCAGATGCTTATCATGGGCGTTGGTGGTTGCAGCGCTATTGATATTGTTCTCATTCTAAAAAAACAAAGACAGGTGATCGAGGATTTTCAGATGACCATTGATGCTGAACGCGAAAAAGATAAAGAGCCGGCCTTATGGAAATCAGTTCATATTCATTTTAAGCTGAAAGGGACGATAGATAAAGAAAAGGCTGAGCGTGCGGTGCAACTGTCGTTGGAAAAATATTGCTCTGTTTCAAAAACACTGGAGATAGCCGGTGCAACGATCAGCTATCAGATAAGTGTGAATGAAATCTAATCAGAGATATTTTTCTATGAAGAAGTTTGAAACGAATGCAATCAGGATCCAATCAGAACAAAGCGTAAACAGGGAGCACTCGGTACCGGTGTATCTCACTTCGAGTTTTACTTTTGAGGATGCCGAGCAAATGCGTGCAATGTTTGCTGACGAGCTTGATGGTAATATTTACAGCAGGTTTGTCAATCCGAATTCATCTGAATTTATAGAGAAGATGTGCCAGCTTGAAGGTGCAGAAGCCGGATATGCAACTGCATCAGGCATGGCCGCTATCTTCGCGAGCTTCATGGGTTTGTTGAAGAGTGGTGATCATATACTTTCTTCAAGTTCAATTTTCGGATCCACACACACGGTCCTTACAAAGTTTTTACCTAAGTGGGGTATCACCTGCACTTATGCTGACGTTAATAAACCTGAACAGTGGGAAGGATTGATCAAGGAAAACACACGCATGATCTTTGTTGAAACTCCTTCTAATCCGGGACTTGATATCATTGATCTTGCATGGCTGGGTGAGCTCGCAGCCAAACATAATCTGATCCTTAACGTAGACAACTGCTTTGCAACTCCGTTTATTCAAAGGCCGATCGAATTTGGGGCGCATCTCGTTACACATTCAGGAACAAAATATCTTGATGGACAGGGGCGCGTACTCGGAGGAATTGTTTTGGGAAAGAAAGAGTTGATCAAAGAGATCCATATGTTTTGCAGAAGCACCGGACCTTCTTTATCTCCCTTCAATGCGTGGATCCTTTCAAAAAGCCTTGAGACGCTTGCTGTACGGATGGAACGTCACTCTGACAATGCGCACAAGTTGGCTGCATTACTGGAAAAGCATTCAGAAGTGCTGCAGGTGCGTTATCCTTTTTTAATCTCTCATCCACAGTTTGACATTGCAAGAAAGCAAATGAGTCTCGGAGGTGGAATAGTTTCATTAGAACTTAAAGGAGGAATAGAAAGAGGTAGAAAGTTTCTTGATGCTTTAAAGATGTGTTCACTGACTGCAAATCTTGGCGACACACGAACGATAGTAACACATCCTGCTTCTACAACGCATGCAAAGCTTTCCGAGGAAGAAAGATTGTCTGTTGGTATTACTCCCGGTATGGTGAGGATCTCTGTAGGACTTGAAAATATAATCGATATAATAGCTGACATAGAGCAGGCTCTCGAAAGATCAAAATAATTTGGTGGTGATGAAGATAAATGATCGTCTGAAAAACTTAAAGTGCTTTGCAATTGTGTTTGCAATGATGCTTTGTTTCCCGATCAAGGCCCAACAGATTAAATTCAATAACATTTCTATTTTACAAGGCCTCTCGCAAAGCACGGTCAATTGTGTTATTCAGGACCGGGAAGGTTTTATGTGGATAGGGACGCAGGATGGACTTAATAAATTTGACGGTTACAGCTTCAAGGTTTTTAAGCATGATCCCAAAATCACTTCAAGCATCTCTGATAACTATATTCAAACCCTGTGTGAAGATCGCAGCGGCAATATCTGGATCGGCACTTACGGTTCAGGATTATGCAGGCTTAATAAATTGTCCGGAAAATTTGAAACCTTTAAAAACGACTCTTCCAATAAAGGTTCAATCAGCAATGATGCTGTTACTTCAATCGTTTGTGATAGTAAAGATAACCTATGGATCGGCACTCAGGACGGATTGAATTATTATGATCAGAAGGCAAAGCAATTCAGATGTTATCGCAATTCATCTCAGGATCTGAACTCCATCAGTAGCAATAAAGTAAGTTGTGTTTTCATCGACAACCGCGAGCGTCTCTGGGTTGGGACCGATCAGGGATTCAACCTTATGAATACAGGTGGAAGAGGCTTCACTCGCTTCAGTAATGATCCTTTAAACAACAATTCACTCAGTAAAAATATTGTGAAGATGATCACGCAGGATCATCAGGGAATGATCTGGATCGCTACATCTGGTGGCGGAGCGGACATGTTCAATCCCGTGAATTTTGAGTTCCGACACTTTGTTGCCGGAAAAAATTCACTGAACAGTAATGATGTATGGGTAATCTTTGAAGACCTGAACTTCAATATGTGGTTTGGCTCCTACGGAGATGGCCTTTGCAGATATGATAGAAAGTCTGAAGAATTTACAGTTTATAAAAACAGTCCTTCAGATAACAATTCTTTGAGCCACAATGTGATCATGTGTGCCTATCAGGATTATCGCGGCCTTTATTGGGTTGGTACTCTCGGTGGCGGACTCAACGTGTTTGATCCTGTTAAAGAAAGCTTCCGGCATTTCAGACACGAGCAATCAAACGTAAACACACTTTCTGAAAACGTTGTGATGGGTTTTTGGGAAGATCCCGACCAGACAGTCTGGATCGGCACGTACGGTGGCGGATTAAACAAGTTCAATCCAAAGACAAATGAATTTATTTATTTCAGAAAAAAGGAGAATGATAAAAGATCATTGGCAAGCGACATCGTGAGGTGTATTTTCCGTGATTCTAAAGGTCGGTTATGGATCGGTACATACGGTGGCGGACTAAACCTGATGCAATCCAACGGAAGTTTCACTTCATATCGTCACGATGAGAATGATGCGAACAGTATCAGCAGTGATGATGTTTGGTGCATTCGCGAAGACAAAGACGGATCTGTATGGATAGGAACCTGGGGTGGAGGCTTGAATCATTTTTACCCTGAAGAAAATATATTTCGAAGCTATAAGTCTGATCCCTCAAAGTCAAATTCGATCAGCAATAATAAAGTTATCTCATTGTCTGTTGATGCTGATAATAAGGTATGGGCAGGAACAAACGGGGGTGGGCTAGAGCTATATGACCGAAGCGTTGATGGCTTCACTCATTTCAAATCAAACACAGAGGATAGTACAACTTTAAGCAGCGACAGAATAAGAAGCATTCTGCCTGATGGGAACTTTCTTTGGATAGGCACAGATGGTGGCGGCCTGAACAAAATGAACGTTCACACTAAAAAGGTGATCCAGTTCAGTGAGAAGAACGGCCTGCCGAACAATGTTGTTTACGGCATTGTAAAGGACGAAAAAGGTAATATCTGGCTGAGCACTAATAACGGATTAAGCAAATTGAATCCCTCAACCAATGCGTTTCAGAATTTTGATGTAAAAGATGGCTTGCAGAGCAATGAATTCAATCAGGGAGCGTATCTGAAAACAAAGGATGATAAGATCTACTTCGGAGGAGTGAATGGGTTTAACATTTTTAAACCCGCTTCGATCCGTAAAAATCCTAACAGGCCACCTGTTTTTATTACTTCTATCAAGTTGTTCAATAATGAGCTTCCGGGTGACACAACTATCTCTTATCGAAAGAAGCTTGATCTCGATTACACGGATAATTTTCTTTCATTTGAGTTTGCAGCCCTTGATTATACAGCCTCAGAAAAGAATCAATATGCGTGTAAAATGGAAGGCTTCGATAAAGACTGGATCAAGCTTGGTAACAGGCGTTATGTTAGTTACACTAACCTTGATCCCGGCAAATACATATTCAGAATTAAAGCCTCTAACAATGATGGCGTGTGGAATGAGCAAGGCAACAGCCTTATTATTGTTATTTCACCTCCTTTCTGGAAGACGATCTGGTTCTACGTGATCATGATCCTTCTTATACTTGCAGGTATCTACATTTATACGACTTTCCGCACAAGGAAACTAAAACGCGATAAGTTAATTCTGGAAAAGGAAGTTCAGTCGAGAACTTTTGAAGTTGTTCAGCAGAAGGATATAATTGAGAAAAAGAATAAGGATATTACGGATAGTATAAACTATGCAAGAAGAATACAACAGGCAATCCTGCCGTCAAACGAAACGATCAAACGTTACTTCCCTTCATCGTTTGTTTTATATAAACCAAAGGATATTGTAAGCGGTGATTTTTATTGGATGGAGACAAATGGAAAGAAAAACTTTGTTGCCGCAGTGGATTGTACAGGGCATGGAGTTCCGGGTGCGTTTATGAGTATTGTTGGATATAACCTGTTGAATCAGGCTTTGAACGAACATGGGATCGACAAGCCATCAGTGATTCTTAACGGAATGAACAGGGGTTTGTCAAAACAGCTTCGTCAGCATGTAGATGAAATAACAGTTAGGGATGGAATGGACCTGGCTTTATGTGCATTTGATTTTGAGAATAATAAGCTTCAGTATGCAGGAGCGAATAATCCTTTATGGGTTCTGCGAAATAACGAGATGATAAAAATTAAAGCCGATAAACAGCCAATCGGAACATTCAGTGAAATGGAGTCTAAGCCTTTTACAAATCACGAGATAGATCTACAGTCAGGGGATCAGATCTTTCTTTTCAGTGATGGTTTTGCTGATCAGTTTGGCGGACCTGATGGCAAAAAGTTTAAATACAGAAGCCTTGAAGCTTTGTTATTAAAGCTTGCCGCACTTCCGATGGAAGAGCAGAAAAAGCGCCTGGATACAGCAATTGAAGAATGGAGGGGCAACCTGGAACAAGTTGATGATATCCTCGTGATAGGTATCAGAGTATAGAGTTTTAGATTCTGATAGCAATGAACAAAACATCATCAACCTGATCATAACCTTCCTTCCACCTGTTAAAATAACGATCTACGATCATTTCCTGCTTGTCAAAAGGCAGTGTTCGGATCTGCTCAAGCATTTGCTTCATGTTGGCTGATTTGATCTTCTTGCCTTTTTCGCCACCAAACTGATCAGGATATCCATCGGTAAACATATAAATAATATCTCCTTTATCCAGTTGTATATTAACCGTATCGTATTGTTGGCTATCGGTGTTGTCTTTTTTAATAAGCTTTAATTCATCCTTATGCACAACAAATACGGAACGTCTTGTTGAACAGATCCGGACAAAGTTCGTTTTCCTGTCAATTTCACAAATAACTATATCAACGCTGTCCTGTGTTTGATCGTGATCACCGTCATGTTGCTTAAGAAGCATCCTGATCTCTTCATCCATTACAGCGAGAGCAAAAGCAGGGGAAGTAACACCTTTTCGTGAAGTGATATCTTTTAACAGCGTACTGCCGATCATGCTCATGAATGCGCCCGGTACACCATGACCGGTAGCATCTGCACAGGCGATCACAACCTTATCACCGTATTTCTCATACCAATAAAAGTCACCGCTTACAATATCTCTTGGCTGAAAGAAAATGAATGACTCAGGAAACATTGTGGTGAGTTTTTTTACGTCCGGGAGGAGAGCATCCTGAATCCGTTTTGCATAACGAATACTGTCGGTGATATCCTTATTTTTCTTTTCGATCTCCTCTTTCTGAATGATCACCTCACGTGTTTTCTCATTGAGTGCTTTTTGGAGCTGGGCCTGAAATTTTCTGTGATTCTTCTCTCTGATTTTAATATAGAAATACACAGCGTAAAATATAGCCGCCAGAACCAAAACGATGAACCACCATTTTTTCCAGAAAGGCTTTTCAATGTTTATAGTGATCTTTAATGGGGTATTGTTTCCTATTCCATCGCTATTGTAGGCTTTTAGCAAGAAGGTATATTCCCCGTCTGAAAGCTTCCCGTATTGTACAAAGGGTGTTTTTGTCCGTTCCGACCAATCTGCATCAAAACCTTCAAGTTTATATTGATAAAGAATATTCGAGTTCGCCTTAAAGCTGATTCCGATAAAGTCTAACCTGATCTTGTAATTGTCGTATGGAAGTGAGATCTCGCTTGTAAGCTGAAGGTCTTTATCATTGATCTTTACGGAAGCAATATTTACGATTGGAGGGATAATATTTTTTTTGTCTTTATGCGGATCGAATCTGATCGCACCGTCTGTTGTTCCGAACCACGCATTTCCATTCTCATCTTTTACCAATGCATTATAATTACAATCGCCTGTGATTCCTTCATTCTTGGAAAAAACTTCGATAATATCTTTCTGAACCTTGAACCGACTTAGCCCCATGCGATGTCCTATCCAAAGGTTGTTTGAGCCGTCATCAGTAATTCCGTAGCAATAATTTGAAGCGAGTCCGTGTTCAGTAGTATAGCGCGTTATGTTATCATTGATCTTAAATAATCCGTTACCAAATGTACATGCCCATATGTTTGAATCAACACCTTTGATAATGCCTGTTATTGTTAACAGGTCTGTGGCATCATAAATTTTTCTGTTCCTGATCGAATCTGTTTTAATGTTTATTTCACTCAAAAAGTTGCTGTGTGTCCCGATGAGGATCCTATCACCCTTATCATAATAGATATAGTTGATGTTGTTATGCGGCAGGCCGGTTTCGGTAGTGTAATGCGTAGTTATCTTTTTACCTGGATCAAGTTTGAAGATCCCATTTTTCGTGGCAATCCACAGAACATTGCCGTAGCCCGTCAGACAATTTATCGAGTTGCAGAGCTCATCTTCGCTTAAAGGTATTTTTGTAAAATTATCCGTCTTCGTATCTAAAAGATATACACCGTTCCGTTCGGTTCCAATATAAAGATGAGAGCTGTCCGGTTGATACAAAGAAGTTACGCGATCATTTTGGAATCCGTTAAGTGCATTATAGAAAAACCATTTTTGAGCAGTGCTCATATCGATTTTCAGAAGCCCGTTTTCCAGCCCGAACCATTTTGTCTTTCCAATAAGAATTGAGGTGACATTGTTACTGTAACTCTTTGATTGATGTTTAAAAAAGCTGAATGAATTATCTGTGATCTGAATAATACCCGAGCCATACGTTCCAACCCAGACATTTCCTTCGTGGTCATTGTAAAGGCTTTTAATGTAGTTATTCGTGAGGCCGTTGCTCTCATCAAGATGCAGATATTCCTGATAAGAAAGTCTGTTGCCTGAAGATAAAAGCTTGTAAACACCTTTTCCAAATGTTGCGAGCCATAGGTTGGATTTAGGATCTTCATAGATCGCCTGTATGGCAGGAATCACGAAACCCAGGTCGGCCCCAACTTCGGTGATCTTAAATTGATTATTTGAAACCGGGGTAATAAGAAAAAGCCCTGAATCCTCCGTGCCTACCCAGAAGCTTGTGGAGCTGTTCTTTTTCACAATGCATTTGATCTGTGTTTCAGGGATCTCCTCTATGGTCCGCAGAAATTTCGGCTTTTGTTCGTTGCCGGTTACCTGGTACAACTTAAGCCCGTTTGCGGTACCAACCAAAAGTTGATCATTCTTAATAAAGGCTATTGAATAAATATTCTCTCTGTCGAACTCAAGCTTAAAAACAGTGACTTCAAATATTTTAGATATACGGAATACTCCATCATTTTGGGTGGCACACCAGATGTTGCCTTTCTCATCAGCGGTAATGGCAGTAACCGGACTTTTAGTGAATCCGGAAGTGTTTATGGATTTGAAATTTTTCCCATCATAAACTGTTACGCTCCCTTGGTTAAAACCAAGCCACATGTTATTTTTTCGGTCTTTGTAGCTCGAAGTGATAAAGTTTTCAGCGATGCCATCGGTTGTGTAAAAAGATTTAAAGCTGATTCCGTCAAACTTGCATAAGCCTTCACCTGTACCAATCCAGAGATAGCCGTTTTTGTCCTGATTAATGGTATAGACATATGGTTGAGATATACCATTGTCAGTGTTATAAGATTTAAATTGATAAGCCTGAGAAAAACAATTGAAGGATGAAAGAACAAACAGAAGAGCATGGAGATAATTCGTCACCTTCAATTTAAACTTTTTAGGCATAATTAATAAGTGGTGGTTTTTTTCTTCTGGTTAAACTGCACTTTATAGTTACTGTTTGGAGAACCGCCAATAGGCATTGTGTATATGGGCAGCATGTCGCCATATTGGTTGGTGACAAACAAGGTAACATTATTGTTTTTAATCACCTTCGTCTTGCTCTTAAGGAATTGAACATCAAGTGTGGTCTTCTTTTCCTGTTCAATAATTTTGTGCTCGCTCGTTGCCCAGATATTGTCACCGGAGGAATTACTGAGTTCTTTTTTCTTGGCGATAGAAATGATGTTGACGTTGCCGTCATTGTCGAAATCAAAATTCGAGATCTTAACAGAGATCACATTCTCTTCAATGAAAGGGTAAAGATGTGCAACGTTATCCGGCTTATCTGAAAGGCGAAATGTATATTCAAATGTAAAAGCATTTCCACCTTCCACAGGTTTGTTTTCTACGGGCGATTCACTTAAAAAATACGTGTAAAGATTTCCGTCATCACCGCTGATTCCTTCTGCTATGACCTTAAAGATGTAACCCCCATATTCGTTTACGAACTCACCTTCTTTCGGATTAAAAGGCCCAAAGGTGTACCATTCCCCATCATAGATCTCGTTGCTTCCGAAAGTTTTTGTGTAAAGGAGATTGCCGCTTTTATAATTTCCCGTAGGTTTATTATCGCGAACATCTTTTGTTGTAAAGCAGGTTTTACCTCCGTAAATAGAGTATTGGGTCTTTGAGTTGAACTCGACTTTTTTTTCATCAAGTTCTCCGCCTGTTTCCGGATCAAAGATTCTTAGATAAACCGGCTTCACCTGATATTTCGGAACAACAAAAAACCACGTTTGGGAAAAGTCATCATCACCCCATGATTTAACACCATCTTTGGCAAAGGTAACCAGGTAAGGAATATTTTCTTCCGGAGCAGGTATTTGTTGTGCATAGCAATTCATGCAAAAAACGCCTGTCAACGCAATCAGAAAGCTTTTCATGTTTGGTAAAAGTACCTAACTTCCTGCACTTTATCAATATTATTTGACGAGCCGAAATAAAAGAGCGATAAAGTGTTACGGAATTGATATGAGGGTATCTATCGCGCTTTTAATTTCTCGATTTTCTTAAGAAGCTCCTTCGTTTCATCGTAATTGCTTCCACTCTCCTTTGCTAGTGAAATAGCTCTTTCTGCAGCTTTCTTCGCTTCTTCCTTTTTGCCTAATTTGTATAAAACCGAAGCATATGTATCATTTGTAGGATAAATGTCCTGAAGCTCTACCGCCCTCTTAGCCCAGCCTTCAGCTTTCTGTAGCAAAGCTATGTCATCGGTATGCTCATAAAACATCCATGCAATGCCGTTTAATTCCGAGGCTTTATCCTCCAGATATTTATCTGCATAGGCGTTAGCGGTCTGAATGTATTTATCCCAATCGCCCTTCGACTGGTAAAGTTCGAGTTCAGCATTCATCACTATCTTCTCAGCGTCAGCTGCTCCTGAGGAATTTACTTTTGCTTTTAAAGCATCGTATGTATCGCTGTCTTTTTTGCGGACCGCCTGTTTTAAGCCCGAAGCGTAAACGGAATTAAGTTTCGAACGAACTGAATCAACAGTGTAAAGCTCCTCGAATGAACGTTTGTTTTTTTCGAATAACTGAAATTCCCTGCTTGAGTAATCGTTTACAAAACGATAGATGATCTCCCAGTTTGCGCGGGAAGCCAGCTGGCTATCCTTTTGAGACGCGAAATAATTGCTCAGTTCGGTTTGCATCTCCTGGCAGGCATCATCAAGCATCCCGAAATAAGCAGCAACATTGGTTTCCGGATTGATTCCATTGTTAAATTTTTTTGTGAAGGTTCTTAATTGGGTGTCAGGATTCAAGGCATCTTTCCCTGTATTTATAAATTTGCCGGTGGAGGTTGAGCCGCAGCTGCGGTGAACTATCTCTCCTGATGCATCCAGATAAAGCATTGTAGGGTAGGCACGGATCCCATACTTTTTAGCGAGCTCAACGCCTTCGCCTTTTTCCATATCCATTTTCACATTTACAAAATTCTTATTATAGAAATCGGCAACTGTATCATTGGTGAAAACCTTCTTCGCCATCCATTTGCAAGGCCCGCACCAGGTTGTATAGCAATCGAGATAGATCACTTTGTTTTCCTTTCGCGCTTTCTCCAGAACGCTTGACCATTTACCTTTTTCAAATTGAATTTCGCGGTTCTGCGCGGAAAGGAGCACAGAGCCTGAAAAAAGCACGAGCAGGAAAAAATGTTTTAATTTCATGTTCATTGTTTTTCTATTTACTTAATTCCACATCAACACTGAAGTTTTCAGGATGTTTTGCTTTAACATCTTTATAGAAGTCCATAATTATCTTCATGTCTTTTTTAAAATCACCGCTCGGATAAATAATTGAGCTGATCCCGCATTGTCTCTTTTCATAATCCATGTACCCTAAAGCGATAGGAACATTGGCTTTAACCGCAACATGATAAAATCCCGTCTTCCACTTTTCCATTCTCGACCTTGTCCCTTCAGGGGTGATTACAAGCCGGAGGTTTGGATTAGTTTTGAACAGCTCCGCCATAGCATCTACCGTGCCTTTTTTTTCGCCTAAATTATTTTTTGCATTTCTGTCTATAGGTAGAGCTCCGGAGGAAAGCATCAGTTTTTTGAAAGGAAAACGGATCCATTCTTTTTTTATAGCGAACCGCGGATTTAGTTTCATGAATTTTATTGCACCCATGCCGAAAACAAATTCCCAATTGCTTGTATGCGGTGCAACAACTATCACACATTGCTTAATATCATTCGGAAGATAATGTGTGATCTTCCAGCCGAACAATTTAAAAATGAATTTGAACATATCGCCTTTCTTATAACGAATATATTGTTTTTTTATATTTTTAGCCGCCCCACCTGCTTATATTTATAATAATCCCTTGCGTTATAACTTTTAACCGCTCCTTACATTCAGTGGGTTTTGCTGGCATTAATGAATTATTAGCCGTATCTTCGTATAACATATAAATACAGAACGATTTGAAATTCAGTGAATTTAATTTTGAGCCCAGCCTTCAGGAAGGGCTTGATGCTATGGGGTTTGAGAACCCGACACCAATACAGGAACAGGCAATACCAATTATCTTAAAAGGAAAAGATCTAATAGGATGCGCACAAACGGGAACAGGAAAAACTGCAGCTTTTGTGTTGCCGATACTTAATAAGCTTGCAAAAGAGGATACTAATTCCACAAACACTTTGATCATTGTTCCTACCCGTGAGCTTGCGCTTCAGATAGACCAGGCTTTACAGGGCTTCTCCTATTTCACTTCAGTGAGCTCAATTGCTATTTATGGAGGAAGTGACGGAAGTGTTTTTGAAACCGAAAAGAAGGCATTAACACAAGGTGCGAATGTTATCATAGCTACTCCGGGCCGTTTAATGGCTCACCTTAACATGGGATATGTTAAGCTCGATGATCTTAAGCATTTAATTCTCGATGAAGCAGATCGCATGCTTGACATGGGCTTCGTGGATGATATCCTTAAAATAACAACATACCTGCCTAAGAATAGACAAACGCTGATGTTCTCTGCTACGATGGCACCGAAGATCAGAACACTTGCAACAAAGCTTCTCAATGATCCTGAGCAGATCAGCATCTCTCTTTCGAAGCCTGCAGAAGGTGTTTTACAGGGAGCATATCTGGTGTACGATGCACAGAAAAATAACCTAATAAAATCATTATTGGAAGGCAAAGAGAAAGAGTTAAGCTCTGTGATCATTTTTGTTTCGACAAAACAAAAAGTGAAAGAGCTGGAGCGCGATCTTATTAAGGCCGGTATAATGGCAAAAGCTATTCATTCGGATCTTGAACAATCGGAACGCGAACAGGTACTGAGGGATTTTAGAAGTAAGCAGACTCAGATCCTTGTTGCAACAGATATTCTTTCCCGTGGAATAGATATTGAAGACATTAACCTGGTGATCAATTATGATGTTCCTGGTGATGCCGCGGATTACATACACCGCATTGGAAGGACAGCTCGTGCTTCATCAACAGGAGTTGCTTTAACTTTTATCAATGAATATGATCAGCAAAAGTTCGCACAGATAGAAACGCTGATTGCTGCAGAAGTGAATAAGATCCCATTGCCTGCACATCTCGGTGAAGGCCCTGTTTATGCACCTGATGTGAGGATCAAAAAGCCTTTTGCAGGTGGTGCTAAAAAGAAACCTTTCAGGAGAAATCCAAAGCCGCAGGGGCAACGCCCACAAAGCCGATAAAAAGAAACGCCTTCATGATGAAGGCGTTTTTGTTTGTTTAAAAGAATTATTTATTAAAACTTAATTCTCAGGTTTATTAACTGAAGTGCGTTAAAGGTTGTAATTATTTTATTGGATGATCTGTGGGTGTCAAGTCCTGAAGGGAATGCGGTTGATTTTGTATTTCCCATTTCATAAGCGACATCAAAGCTGGCTTCAGACGCTATGCTTAAACGTTCAGTTATCTGAAAGTTTATTCCCAATAAAGGTGAGATCCCATAATCAGTTGCGATCGTGGTGTATTCTGAAGCAGAAGTAGTTGAAAAATGGGTGTCGCTATGATCTTTTGAATGTGCATAAATAAGATCTGCTCCAAAATAATACATCCACCTTTTACCAAGATAAGAGTAGTGCTCATAACCAAGCCGGATGCAGTAACCTGAATTTTCGGTCTTATTCCCAACACTGTCATTTGTAGTGTTGTCGGTTGTCTGAACGTACGCACCGGCAGCTATTTTTAGCGCACTACTTTTGATAAATCTCCTGTAGCTTAGAATTGTGGGAAAACGTTGGACAGGTAAAGATGTGTTGTTCGAAATGAAAAATTGCCTTACAAAAGTGGAAGCATCTATTCCAATCGCATTCTTAAAATCTTTTTTAGTTGTGTCTGCAGAAACATTTTGAGAGTAAGCCTTTAGAGAGCAAATAAGAATAATTAACAGTGTTACTTTTTTCATGATCGATGATTATTTATTACTAAAAAGATAATTAGTTAATACAAACATTCATAAGCAACTCTGCCACGGAATTACTTCACCTTCTCCATCTTAGGATACATTTTCTCTCTCAGCTGTTTCACACCATCATCCTTAATGTACTCATCGTAGGTCATTCGCTTGTCGATCACACCATTCGGAGTTAGCTCGATAATACGGTTAGCAACTGTCTGCATGAACTCGTGATCGTGTGATGTGAACAAGGCAACATGTTTCCAGTCCTTCAATGCATTATTGAATGCAGTGATCGATTCAAGATCGAGGTGGTTGGTAGGTTCATCAAGTATCAGGCAGTTCGCATTGGTAAGCATCATACGCGAAACCATGCATCTCACTTTTTCCCCTCCGGAAAGCACGTTTGACTTCTTAAATGTTTCTTCTCCTGTAAACAGCATCCTCCCAAGGAATCCGCGGATGAATGTTTCATCTTTATCTTTTGAATACTGACGAAGCCAATCGATCAGATTATAATCGGCAGTAAAATATTTTGCGTTCTCGTTCGGTAAATAAGAACGGGTTATGGTAGTTCCCCAGATAAATGAACCACTGTCCTGCTTCGCTTCTTCATTGATGATATCAAAGAAAGAGCTGATAGCGATGTGTTCTTTGGAAAGGAAGGCGATCTTGTCTCCTTTATTGATCGTAAATGTTATATCCTTGAAATAGGTTGTTCCGTCAGGTCCTTTTTTGCTGAGATTCTCAACACCAAGGATCTGATCACCACAATCGCGTTCTGCTTTAAAAATGATTCCGGGGTATTTCCTTGTACTTGGTTTGATGTCTTCAATAACAAGCTTCTCCAATAGTTTCTTCCGGCTTGTCGCCTGTTTTGATTTAGATGCATTGGCGCTGAAACGTTCCACAAATTCCTGGAGCTCCTTGCGTTTGTCTTCCATCTTTTTATTCTGATCGGAACGCTGACGTAAAGCAAGCTGGCTGGATTCGTACCAGAAAGTATAGTTTCCAGTGAAGAGCTGGATCTTATTGAAATCAATATCTGCAATGTGAGTACAAACAGAATCAAGAAAGTGACGATCGTGGGAAACCACAATCACCGTATTCTGAAAATCAGCTAAGAAGTTTTCCAGCCATGCGATCGTATCCACATCAAGATCGTTGGTAGGCTCATCCAGCAAAAGGATGTCGGGATTACCAAAAAGGGCCTGAGCAAGAAGTACACGTACTTTTTCTTTACCGCTCAGCTCACTCATGAGTGTATTATGATATTGTTCCTTTACACCAAGATCACTTAAAAGATTCGCTGCATCGCTTTCTGCATTCCACCCTTCCATCTCCGCAAAAACAGTTTCAAGCTCTGCAGCTTTGATCCCATCAGCATCACTGAAGTCGGGCTTAGCATAAAGGGCGTCTTTTTCCTGGATCACATGCCAAAGCTTTTTATTTCCCATCATTACGGTCTGTAAAACAGGATATGCATCGAACTCAAAGTGATTTTGCTTTAGTACACTCATCCGTTCTCCCGGTGTGATTGAAACCTGGCCTGTTGTTGGCTCGATCTCTCCCGAAAGGATCTTTAAAAAAGTTGATTTGCCTGCACCGTTTGCGCCAATTACGCCATAACAGTTACCCGGAGTGAATTTTATACTTACTTCGTCAAACAAAACACGTTTGCCGTAACGTAAGGAAAGATTTGATGTTGAGATCATTGAATGAAAAATTTAAGGCTGCAAAAGTAGTCATTTTTAGCGGCTTTTTTATAATAAATGTTTTGTATTATATGGTTTTTTTCCTTTATTTTAGGGATGTTTTACACCCGGTGATCATTTGTGTCCTTTAAAAAGATCTACATATCCTTCTGCCTTTTTTGCTTTTGCTTTATAGCAAACGCCCAACTGCTTAATTTTAAAAATTATTCGATCGGTGATGGCTTGCCTCAATCACAGATCATTGATTTGATTCAGGATCACAGCGGAAACATGTGGTTTGCGACCAATGGAGGCGGAGTAAGCTGTTTTGACGGTGTGAAGTTTACAAATTACAGCACACGTGACGGACTGAACAATAACCGCGTCAATACCATTTTTGAATACGATAGTCAGAACATATGGTTCGGGACAACAAAGGGCCTTTGCCGCATCAACAATAAAAAAATAGAATCTTTTAAGGATCCGCTCGTTAATGAAAGCGGAATTTATTGTGTGTATAAGCATAGTGATGGGAATTACTGGATCGGCACCAGTTCCGGAATTGTGTTGTATGATGGTAACAAATTCAGAGCTTTTGCCCGAAATGATTCTTTAGGAAGCTATCAGGTGTGGTCTGTGAAGCAGGACAAGCTCGGGAATACCTGGATCGCCACAATGCTGAACGGTGTTTTTTGTTATGACGGAAAAACGATAAAACACTTTACTTCAAAGGATGGCCTAATAGATCTTAAAGTCCGCGACATACTTATTAACGGAAGCAAGGTCTGGGTCACCACCTATCGAGGGATCCATGAATATGATCCTTCAAAAGCTTATACCGGTGATCAGTCATTTAAGCTCATCACTGATAAAAAGCTTGAAACGGTTTACAAATTATATAAAGATTCACTCGGAAATATCTGGGCAGGTACGGCAAAGGGTATTCTCAAGATCACTTACGGAAGAATGCGTACGATCACTAAAGCCAATGGTTTGTGCGGAACATTGATCGATGCGATCACACAAGACAGGGAAGGGAATATGTGGTTTGGCTCATTCTCAGGTGGAGTAAGTAAATACCAAAATGACCGTTTTATAAATTTTAATGAGGCGCACGGACTTGTTCATAATACCGTGATGTCTGTTTACAAAGACAGTAAAGATAATTTCTGGATCGGGACCTGGGGTGGCGGTGTTTCTAAATTCAACTATAGTGAAAGCATTGCAAGGGACACTGCCGTTTTCACCAATTATAGCCAGAAGGATGGCCTTGCGTTTAATAACGTGTGGTCGATCACTGAAGACAAAAAAGGGAATATCTGGATGGGGACATCTGCCAGCGGCATCAGTGTTTTTGACGGGAAAAAATTCAAGAATTATTATCTGAAGGATGGCCTTCACGGTGTTCGTATTCCCGCCCTGCTAACTGATAGAAAGGGGAATGTCTGGATAGCGCACGAGAACGGAGTTGATATGTTTGATGGGAAGACCTTTACTCTTTTTGATTCTAAGAACGGACTTTCATCAAAAGGAGTAAACGCAATCTACCAGGATAATTTTGGCGACTTCTGGTTCGGTTCTGTTGACAAGATCACAAAGTATGATGGGAAGAAATTCACGTCAATCACACGTCCCGAAGGATTTCCCAGAATAAGAAACCTGGTGAGGGATCATCTTGGTTATCTCTGGATCAGCACCGACTATGGAGTTGCCGTTTATAACGGGAAAAAATTCATCACAATAAATGAGCTGAACGGATTAAGCTCAAATACTGTTTATTATGTGAATGCGGATAATGATGGATATTTATGGATCGGCACCAACAATGGAATTGACCGGCTTGATATAAATTCCTTTGTTAATCAGAAGGAAGTCAGGCTGAAGCATTATGGCAAAGAAGAAGGTTTTATTGGGCTTGAATGCAATCAAAATGCAATTTACCGCGATGTTGACGGCAAGCTTTGGATAGGAACGATCAACGGGGTTACAATTTATAATCCCGATTTTGAATATCAGAACAAGGTTCCTCCGCAAACACAGATCACAGGAATCCGCTTATTTCTTGAGGCTGTGAATTTCAGCCAATACTCTGATAGCATCGTTAACGGCTTACCGCGAAATCTTGTGTTACCGTACGATAAAAATCACATCACATTCGATTTTGTGGGTGTGTCACAAACCATTCCCGATAAGGTCCGCTACCGCTTTATGCTTCAGAACTTCGACCAGGATTGGCTCCCCGAAGGAAAATCAACCAGCACCACATACTCGAATCTTCCTCCGGGAAAATATACTTTTCTTGTAAAAGCATCAAACAATGATGGAGTGTGGAATGAAACACCTGTCGCTTATTCTTTTGAGATCGTACCACCGTTCTGGAAGAGGCCCTGGTTCTATATAATTACAATACTTCTGGGTGTATCTGTTATCTACGGATTTATAAAGTTCCGCGAACAAAGCCTGCAGCGAAGCCGTCAACGCTTGAAGGAAGAGGTAGCGATAAGAACCAAAGAGCTTCGGGAAGAAAAAGAAAAGCTGCAGAGCGCATATTCTGAGATCGATGAAAAGAATAAAGATATTACTGATAGTATACATTATGCGAAACGTATTCAGGAAGCGATCCTGCCATCTGACTCAAGCATAAAACAACTGCTCCCCGATTCATTTGTGTTTTATAAACCGAAGGATATTGTAAGCGGAGATTTTTACTGGCTTGAACAATGGGGGCCTCAGACGCTCATAGCGGCTGTAGATTGCACAGGACATGGAGTGCCGGGAGCTTTTATGAGTATTGTTGCTCACAATCTTTTGACCCAGGCGGTAAATGTTCTGGGTCTTGCAAAACCTGCGTTGATCTTAAATGAAACCAATTCACAGCTTTCAAAAAAATTAAATCAGAATCCTGAAGAGGCCACCGTGCGTGATGGAATGGACATCGCGCTTTGTGCTATCAATTATAAAAAGTCAACAATGGAGTTTGCGGGTGCAAATAATCCTTTGTGGCTGATAAGAGATAATCAGGTGATCGAGATCAATGGAGATAAATTTCCTGTTGGCGCTTTTATAGGAGAAGAACTGCAACGCTTCACCAATCATGAATGGGAAATTCAAAAAGGTGATTGCATTTATCTGTTTACCGATGGCTATGCCGATCAGTTTGGTGGCCCGAAAGGCAAAAAGTTCAAATACAAACAATTTCAGGAATTATTGATCAGCATTCATCAGAAGCCAATGGCTGAACAAAAAGAAATTTTGACGAATAGAAATGCTGAATGGCAGGGTGATCTGGAGCAGGTGGATGATATATTGGTAATTGGTATCAGGATCTGATAAACAGAAGGATTAAGAAATGGAAAGGCTTAAATATGCAGTGTTGTTGGTTGTCCTGTTTTGTTCAAATGCAGGTGCTCAAAATCGTATCGATCATTTGCTGAAAAATTCCTATCGCACACTCAGCACAAAATACGACAGCTCTATAATATATTCCGATTCAGTAATTGTACTCGCAAAGACGGAAAATAATAAACACGCTCTTGCCGAAGCATACAAGAACAAAGGGCTGGCTTTTTATACAAAAGGCGTATATGCATCGGCTCTTGCTAACTACCAGGAGGCATTAACGATCGCAGAGAAAGAAAAATTCAATGATATACTGTTATCGGTTTACAATCTCTACGGGACTTTCTATAAAAAACTGAATAAGCTTCCTGATGCTTCAGTACAGTTTAATAATGCTTATAAGCTCGCCTATGATCTAAAAGATACTTCAGGAATGGCAGGTGCGCTCAACGATATTGGTTTGGTGTTTCAGCTGCAGGGTAAGGCAGACACTGCCATTGTTACGATCAATAAGGCGCTCGAGATGTATCGTCTCACGGCAAATAAGCTCGGTGAATCATATAGCCTGAACTTTCTTGCAGAGCTTTATTCGAATCAGAAAAATTTTACGCTTGCAATTGATTACCTGTCTCAGGCATCGCAAATAAGAATGGAGCTTGGCGATACAGCCGGGCTGGCGATCAACTTTGTTAATTTGGGTGAAGTTAACCTTCAAATGGGAGACCTGAAAAATGCACTGAGCTTTTTTACGCAAAGCGCTGAAATTGCTGAGCGTATCAAGTATGCTGATCTGCTGAAACATTGTTATAAGATGATCTCCGAAATTTATATGCGACAGAAGAATTTCGAACAGGCTTTGGTATTTTATCAGAAACATGTGGATATAAAGGACAGTATCTTCAATGAGCAAAATACGAGGATCATCACTGAAATGGAAGCTAAGTATCAAAATACCAGCAAGCAGCTTCAGATCGATAATCTTCACAAGCAGAGTGAGCTCAATCTTTTGAAACTGGAAGAACAGGCTGCGAGAACGCGCACATTATACATCGCGATCGCTTTGTTCGTAATAATTATTCTTGTAGTTGTTGTTGCTTATCGTAACAAGAAGAAAGCAAATGAGGTTATCACGCTACAAAAGGCTGAAGTGGAGCATCAGCGCGACCTGGTGGGTCAGCGTAACCGTGAAGTAACTGACAGCATCAACTATGCGAAAAGGATCCAGCAGACTTTACTTGCAAGTGAGAAAGTGCTGAATGAAAATTTACCTGAACATTTTATTTTATACAAACCAAAAGATATTGTCAGTGGCGACTTTTACTGGGCGGGTTCGCACTCGGGCCGTTTTTATTTTTGTGTTGCAGATTGTACGGGACATGGAGTGCCTGGTGCTTTCATGAGTCTTTTGAATATTTCGTTTCTCAATGAGGCTTTAAAAGAAAAGCACATCGAGTCCCCGGATAAAATTCTTAACGAAGTGCGTGAGCAAATAATCACATCATTAAATCCGGAAGGCTCAGAGGATATCTCACGTGACGGAATGGATGCTGTATTGTGCATATTTGATTTTAAAGGGATGTGGCTTCGCTTTGCATGTGCTAATAATCCTTTGTGGCTAATAAGGAACAATGAGCTTAAAGTTTTTGAAGCCGATAAAATGCCGGTAGGCAAACATCATGATGAGCAAAAGTCTTTTAGTCTGCAAACTATCGGTTTGCGAAGAGGTGATATAGTTTATCTTCTTACTGACGGATATGCTGACCAGTTTGGAGGCGACAAAGGCAAAAAATTTAAATATAAACAGTTGCAGAATTTGCTTCTTCAAAACAGCCATCTGCCAATGCATGAGCAAAAGCAACTTCTGGATCAAGCAATAGAAAAGTGGAAAGGCCCTCTTGAACAGGTGGACGATATCCTGATCGCGGGAATTAAATTTTAGCGGAGGAAAAATTTACAGGAAGATTTTAAAATCAATGAATAAAAAAATCAACACAGTGTTCATAAGCAGGATCTTTCTTTTACATGCCTTAATTTTGTTTGGGCTGACAGGGGCAGCTCAAAATAAAACAGATTCACTTGAAGCGCTCTTAAGCAAAACGGTTGTTGATACATTAAAGATTAATCTTCAAAATGATCTGAGCAGGGCATATCTTCAAAAGTCACCCGATAAGGCAAGATCCTTCGCAAACGAGGCCTTGCAACTATCCCGGAAAATAAATTTTAAGAAAGGTGAAGCAAGTGCGATCAATAACATCGGTGTGCTCGAGTGGCAGCACGGAGATTATGCAAAGGCAAGAGATAACTTTTCAAAAGCACTCAAAATCTTCCTTGCATCAGGTGATAAGTCCGGAGCGGCAAAATGTTATGGTAATATAGGATTGATCCACCGGGCGACCGGTGATCTTCCGCTCGCTTTAAATTATCAGTTTCAATCACTGAAGCTCAGGGAAGAGCTTAACGATTCGGAAGGAATGGCGAAGAATTACAGCGCGATAGGAAATATTTATGATTCACAGAGCAATCATGCGCTCGCTATTTTTTATCATACCAAGGCTCTTAAGCTTTGGGATCATCTTAACAATCTGTCTGGTGTGGCAGCTAGCTATATTAATATTGGAAACGTTTACTGGGATCAGAAAAAAGATACGATGGCGCTCAATAATTATTTGAAATCACTTGAGATCTATACATCGCTTAATGATGAGGTGGGCTCTTCCACAAGTAATATGAACATCGGAATGATTTACGATTTTCAAAAGAAGCCTGAGCTCGCTCTTGAATATACTTTTAAAGCATTAGCAATAAAAGAGAAGATCAAAGACAACGCCAGCATCTCGACCTGCTATATCAATATGGCGCAAACATATCTTTCTATTAATAAAAAGAAAGAGGCGATGGAATTTCTGCACAAGGCTTTAGAGTTGTGTAAGGCCAACAACAGGACAGAGGGGCTGAAGATAGTTTATGGGATCCTTTCAAAAGTGAATGCTGATCAGCAGAATTATAAAGATGCATACAGTTATCTGACTTTGTACGGTGAAATGAAGGATAGCTTGTTCCGTGAGGGAAGCATTAAGGAAATGACGGAAATGCAAACTAAATATGAATCAGAAAAAAAGGAAAAGGAGATCGCGATTCTTACGCGTGACAGTGAGATTCAGTCGTTGCAGTTAAACCGAAATAAACTTTGGTTGATGATCCTTGGGGTTGCTGTTTTGTTGGTGTTTGCGATCGCTGCATTATTCTACAACCGGAATAAACTAAAGCAGAAAGCGAATCAATTGTTAGAGCATCGCAACACCGAAATAACTTTACAAAAGAAAGAGATCACCGACAGTATCAATTATGCAAAGCGCATTCAGGAATCAATTCTTCCACCGATGGAGGTCTGGAAAAGAATACTTCCCGATAGTTTTATTTTTTACCGTCCGAAGGATATTGTAAGCGGTGACTTCTACTGGATAGAGCATAAGAATGATGTTGTATGTTTCGCAGCTGTGGATTGTACCGGTCATGGAGTTCCGGGAGCACTGATGAGTGTGGTTGGTTTTAATTTACTTACACAGGCCATCAATGAAGTTCATTTAACGAAGCCTTCCGAGATCCTCAAGCACCTCGATGCAGGCGTAACAAAAACACTCAGGCAATCGGAAGAGGGCAAAGGTGTGAAAGATGGAATGGATCTGTCGTTATGCACCTTGAATACAACAACGCTGGAACTTCAGTATGCCGGTGCATTTAATTCATTGTACTATGTGAGCGATTCGGTGCTGACTGAGATCAAAGCAGATAAGTTTCCTATCGGTGTTAACACAAATGGGAAGGTTGATGAATACACCAATCACAGCATTCAATTAAAGAAAGGTGATTGTGTTTATTTGTATAGCGATGGTTATGCGGATCAGTTCGGTGGACCGAAAGGGAAAAAATTCAAATACAATCAGCTGAAAGAAATGCTTACCGGGATGGCTCCTTTATCACCCGATGAGCAGCAAGGTGTATTGGCAAAACGCTTCGATGACTGGAAAGGCTCTCTTGACCAGGTAGATGATGTTTTAATTATAGGCGTGAGAGTATAAAATAGCGATTAGAACACAAAATCGGGTTATCGGGATGATAGCATCTCACATCCTTCATCTATACATTATATATATACATCATTCGGTATAGCTCCTCTGTACATTTTTATTGATATTCCTGTAACCCTTTATTTTACTGGTCGTTTAATGATGTAGTTCTTAATTTATTGTTTAACAATTTCAAGAAACGGAGGGTATTATGAATACGCAAATTACTCACAGGGTTTTCTTTTGGATTAGTTTCATTGTAATGTTCATTCAATCACAGAATGAAGCATTTGCATCACATGCCCAAAGCGCTGATATTACCTATCAATGTTTGGGCGGAAATCAATACCAGATCAACCTCTCCTTTTACCGCGACTGCGCGGGAGTTGCTGCTCCAACTACAGCCACGATAAATATTTCTTCCGCGTCATGCGGACAAAACATTAATCTTACATTAAATCCAATCAACGGAACAGGGACAGAAGTGTCTTCAATATGCTCCGGTATGACGACACAATGCTCGGGCGGTACGTATCCCGGTGTGCAGGAATATATCTACAGTGGAGTAATTACACTTCCTATGCAATGTAACGACTGGACGTTCAGCTTCAGTCTTTGCTGCCGGAATGCCGCGATCAACACGATCATAAATCCTTCTGCCGAAAATATCTATGTCGAAGCAGTTTTGAATAACCTTGATTTTCCTTGCAACAGCTCTCCTTACTTTTCTAATCCTCCGATCCCATTTGTGTGTGTGGGACAGCCCTATTGCTTTAATAATGGATCATTTGATGCCGATGGCGACTCACTTTCTTATTCATTGATCACACCCGCTACAAGCTCAACAACAAGTGTTGTTTACAATAATTCATATTCAGCCTCACAGCCTTTGCTTTCATCACCGGCAGTATCATTCGATATCGTAAGCGGTGATATGTGCATGTTTCCCACCAGTCTTGAAGTTACAGTCTTCGCTGTGCTTGTACAGGAATGGAGAAATGGTGTTATGATCGGAAGTGTGATGCGCGATATTCAGCTCAGAACGATTAATTGCACAAATAGCAACCCATACGTAAATGGTATAAACAATACAAATACATATTCAGTGAATGCATGCGCTGGTGTTCCTTTAAGTTTCGTTGTTTCTTCCTTTGATGTTGATTCTTCACAGTCAGTCATCCTCAACTGGAACAACGCCATTGCGGGCGCATCCTTTACAACATCGGGCACATCAAGGCCTTCAGGTACTTTTAGCTGGACGCCTTCTGTTTCAGATATCAGCTCAGCACCGCAGTGTTTTACTGTAACAGTTCGTGATGATAACTGTCCTTATAACGGGTCTCAGACATATTCTTTCTGCATTACCGTTTCCGGCCTTACCATTGCTACATCTTCCACTGATGCGAATTGTAATGCATCAAACGGCACAGCTAATGTTCAGGTAACTTCCGGTGTCGGTCCATTTACATATCAATGGTCTGCGGGTAGTGTAAACAGCGGGCAAAACGGATTGCAGGCCGGCACATACACTGTTACAGTGACAAATGCCGGTGGTTGTTCTTTATCTGCAACTGCGACCGTTGGCTCAGGTGCCGCACCTGGGAACATACAAATCGATTCGTCAAACGTGACCTGTTTTGGTGCGAACGATGGATCAATTGAAGCTAACGTTAATGGTGGTATGCAGCCTTATTCTTATCAATGGTCGAACGGTGACACAACTGCAGTTATCACCGGACTATCACAAGGAACATATTCTGTGACTGTAACAACAGCGAACGGATGTGTAACAACAGGAAGCGCTACCGTTATCCAGCCCTCCTCGCCAATTACCTTTTCAACATCACAAACGAATGTATTATGTAACGGAGCTACTAATGGTTCTGCAGCAGTGACTGTGGCGGGTGGATGGGGAAATTATTCTTATAACTGGAATATTCAGAGCCAGAATAATTCGGCATCAGCTAATAACTTGAATGCCGGTAATTATACCTGCATAGTTACAGATGGTGGCGGGTGTTCAGTTACTGCTTCCGTAAATATTTCGGAACCTCCGGCTTTAATTGCGAATGGATTGGTTATTAGCAATGTCAGTTGCAACGGTTTAAGCGATGGTCAGGCGATCGCTTCTGCATCCGGTGGAAGCGGAAGTTATACTTATACATGGAACACCTCTCCGGTTCAGAATAGTCAGGCGATCTCTCCACTCGCTCCGGGTAATTATGCTGTTACTGTTTCAGATGCAAACAATTGTACTATTATTGCACAGGTATCCATTACGGAACCCGCTCCGCTCTCTCTTGCTTCAGCTGCGTTTCCAGTAACATGCTATGGAAGTTGCAACGGTGAAGGAATTGTGATACCTGGTGGTGGTACTCCCGGTTATACATATCAGTGGTTACCTGATGGCGGGACAAGCGCTAATGCGATCAACTTATGTCCCGGAACTTATTCAGCCATTGTAACTGATGGAAGCGGATGTATAATAACTGCCAACCTTACTGTAACACAACCTGCTCCGATAAACATTGTCGCATCAGGGAGCACTACTATTTGTCTTGGTCAAAACACACAGATCTCCGCTAACGCTTCAGGAGGAAATGGAAATTACACTTATACCTGGGTGGGTGTGGGAAACGGAGCGAATCAGACGGTGAGTCCTTCAACGATATCAACGTACAGTGTTACAGCAACTGATGGTAACGGATGTGCAAGTTCTGCTGCCACGGTTTCAATAAATGTCACATCACTTACTGCTTCCAATTTAATAGTAAGCGGTGCCAACGCAATTTGTTCAGGAGGCACGGCTACTATTTCTGCAGCTGTTACCGGTAACACCGGCCCCGTAACGCTCAATTGGAATAATGGATTAGGATCCGGTTCCGGTCCGTTCACAGTTAGTCCGATAACCAGCACCACTTATATTGTAACTGTTACCGATGCCTGTTCACATAGTATAACAGGTTCGGTTCCCGTTTCAGTTAACCCGCTTCCCATCATTGATCTTAATCCACAATCTATGGTAGGATGTTCAGCGGAGCCATTGAATTTTATTGAAAACTCAGGTACGAATTATAACGCGTCTTTTCTTTGGGATTTCGGTGATGGCAGCACATCTGCTTATACGATGCCTTCACATACGTATATAGAATCCGGTGACTTTATGGTTGATCTGACGATCACTTCAGCAGCCGGTTGTACAAACTCCGGAAGCACCATAAGCCATATTGTTATTTACAAACCTGCGGTTGCTGAATTTGCAACGGAAGCGCTCGATGGAACAACCATCAGCCCGGAATATAAATTTTACAACCAGTCAACAAACGCGACATCTTACTCCTGGGACTTTAATGACGGGTCTTTTTCAACACTTGAATCACCGCAACACGTTTACGCATCAAAAGGAGAGTACACCGTTACATTGATTGCCGCAAGCGCTGACGGTTGTCTTGATACACTGCAGAAATTAGTTGAGATAAGGCCTGTATTCACACTTTATATCCCAAATGCATTCACACCGGATGGAAATAATATCAATGATTATTTCACGGCTAAGGGAGATGAGATCACGGAATTTAAGATGATGATCTTCGATCGTTGGGGTGAAATGATCTTCCAGACAACTGATATGCAAACGGGCTGGGATGGGACTGCCAACAATGGAAGCAAGGTTGCTGAGGATGGAGTCTATGTGTATAAGATAGGAGTACGGGATTTTGATTCTCATCCGCACAATTATACCGGACATGTCACTTTGCTTTCTGAAGAATAACAATGATCTAATAAAATAAGAATCCCGATGGTAAGCCGTTGGGATTTTTTATATTTACTGCATATAGCAAACCGGCTTTGAAAACTCATATTCAAAAATTCACTCTTCTTTTATTCTTTATTCTTGTAAGCGCAGTAAGCTATGCAGATGTATTGGACAGCTTGTTAAAGGTGATTAAGAAAGAAGACGCAGATACTTCGAAAGTAAAAACACTTATCGACATTGGATGGGAGTATTCTTATTCCAATATTGCCAATACAGATAAGTATGCAAACGAGGCTTTGAGCTTATCCGAAAAATTAAATTATAAGGAAGGCCTCGCACAATCATATGAGCTGCTGGGTGTGTCGGACAGGAATAAAGCTGCCTATGAGAGTGCGATCGAAAATTTTAAAAAGAGTTTACAGATCCGTATTGAGCTTGGACAGACGGAAAAGCAGGGAAAGGTATATGTGAATATAGCCAATGTATATCTTGATATGTCTGATTATGCGAAGGCAGAGCGTTACTATAAAATGGCGATTGAAAGAGCTGAGCAGACTCACTCAGTAAAAACACAGATAACTGCTCTTACAAATTTATCTGTTGTGTATCAGAATCTCGGTGACTATGGAAAATCGCTGGATTGTCTGTTCAGGTCATTAAAGCTTAATAAAACGGAAAAAGATCCTACGCAGGACGGTTTTATTTACGCCAACATCGGGATTATTTATGAAGAGCAGAAACAGTATAAGCTGGCTGAAGAATATAGCTTAAGAAGCCTTGAACTGTTTAAGGAACTTGGCAGGGATGATATCCAGGCGAATGTTTATAATAATCTCGGGATCGTTTATAAAAACGAGGGTAAGTATGAGCTCGCTTTAAAGAATTATAATGAAAGCATGCGTTTGTATAAAAAGATCGGGATGGATTTTTCAGCCACAATGCTGTTAAGTAATATCGGGTCGGTTTATGCTGAAATGAAGGATTATGAAAAGGCATTTCAGTGCCATTCGGTTGCATTGAGTGAAGCATTAAAGAACAATGATAATTATTACATTGCCGGTTGTTACATGTCGCTTGCAGAACTTAGTTTACAGACCGGCAAACTGCAGCAGGCTCAAACATATGCGGAGAAGGGTTTGTCGTATCAGAAATTTCTGAATGATAAAAATGAGTTGAAGAATGATTACATGACGCTGGCAAATATATATTCCGCTTCGGGTGATCATCAAAAGGCTTTTCAGAATCAAAAGCTTGCCCTGGAGCTTTCCGACTCTCTCAATAATGATGCTTTAAATAAGCGCCTCGGGCAGATGCAGGCGATGTATGAAGCAGATAAGAAGCAGGCGGAGATTGATCTTCTTCAGAAGGATAACGAGATCAAAGGAGAAAGAATAATCAGGCAACGCGTAGTGAATTATGCGGTTGTAACCGGGTTACTTTTAATGTTGTTCCTTGCCTTCGTGTCTTTTAAAAGATATCGTGAAAAGAAGAAGGCAAATGTGGAAATCACCTTGCAAAAGGAATTGATAGAGGAAAAGAATAAATCAATCCTTGATTCAATACATTACGCAAAAAGGATACAACGTGCTTTACTTGCTTCTGACACTCTTCTCAGAAAGAATTTGCCGGAATATTTTGTTCTGTATAAACCAAAGGATATTGTCAGCGGTGATTTTTACTGGGCGCATAAAACAGATTCGCAGTTTATAATGGCTACCAGCGATTGCACCGGGCATGGTGTTCCGGGAGCTTTCATGAGTCTGCTGAATATTTCCAAATTGAATGAGACTGTCAATGAAAGGAAAATCGAGCGACCCGACTTGGTACTTAATAACGTCCGGGAAGAAATCATCAAAGCATTGAACACGGATGGATCAGAAGAACAATCCAAAGATGGTATGGATGCAGTTCTATGCTCTTTTGATTTTCAAAAACACAGCCTGGAATTTGCAGCTGCTAATAACCCTGTGATCATTGTCAGGAATAATCAATTGATAGAGTTTAAGCCTGATAAGTTTCCTGTTGGAATTCATCAGGGCGAATTGAAGCCTTTTACTTTGCAGTCGACAAACCTTCTAAAAGGTGATACTGTTTATACGTTCACTGATGGCTTTGCAGATCAGTTTGGCGGGGATAAAGGAAAGAAGCTGATGACAAAGAATCTAAAAAGCTTGTTACTCCAAATATCTTCAAAATCTCTGGATGCCCAGAAACATGAGCTCGACAGATATTTTAATGAGTGGAAAGGTAACCACGAACAGGTAGATGATGTTTTAGTTATTGGCGTGAGGGTTTAAAACCTCAGCCCCGGTCCCTTTCTCCTTCCACAAACTCAGGATCAACTCGGAGAATCGGATCTATCACTTAGTAAAGCTTTTCATTCTTTGCGCCTTTGCGAGAAACTTTTTGCGTCTTTGCGCCTTCGTGGTAAGAAGTCACATCTTCCCCGCCAGCTTACTCTTTGGAAAAAGACTTTTAAAGATCTCGCTGTAATAGATCAATAATTTAAATGCATAGGTAGGTGAAGTGAAGTTTGTATTCAGCTGCTTATCACTCGTTAGCATAAAGCGATAACCTACGTCCGCACCTACACCAAACCATTTTACAATTTTGTATTCAATGGAGACTGCAGGCTCATAGATGAAGTTGAATGCTTCATCGGATCGCTGCTTACTTCCGAAAATGGAATAGGTGTAATAACTCTTCCCAATTCCTAACTGCAATGGCATGCTTAACTCCCAATGTTTGGTCTGATAGAAAACATATTCGGCATGGACTGAAAGATAATACATGCGAAGGCGTTTGATCACCGGAAACATACTCCCATAAGAGTCAGGAAAGTAAACGATCTTATCAAAGCTTGAAGTAGGAGGGATCAGCTGATTGTAGCCTAATCCGAAGTGTAATCTTTTACCAAAGCTGACTCCGGCTTTCACCCCGAAGATCTTTGCCCTGCTGTTTTCGATGAAAGAATTCCGGCCGTCAAATTTTATAAAGGGCTGTGGTTTTTGCTGAAGGCAATAGCGAATGGTGTCGAGGGTCGGTTGTGCTTTTGAGTTCATCAAAAACAAGAGGAAGAGCAATGTATAAGCAAGTTTGCGCACGCACAAAGATAAGGAGCTCTTTGGTTATATTTTCTATAAAGCGAAAATCCCCGAACGATTGTTCGGGGATTTTTTATTATATAGTAGTATCGTGATCTTAGTATTAATGATGTCCGCCACCATCAACTTCCCCTTCGCTCAAAGGAACAGTCTGCATAACGAAATCAGCATCTTTTCCAGGCTTGCTGTAATCGTATGGCCAACGGTGAACTACCGGTAATGCACCAGGCCAGTTACCATGAGTTTGCGCCATTGGTGTTGTCCACTCAAGCGTGTTGGAGCCCCAAGGGTTAACTTCTGATTTAGCTCCGCGGAACATTGAATAGAAGAAGTTGAACAGGAATAACACCTGAGCAAGTCCGCCAAGAATAGCGAAGCATGTGATCAATACGTTGATGTCAACTAAGTTATCGAACATCGGGAATGCCGTGTTATTGTAATATCTACGTGGTACACCGGCAAGCCCTAAGAAGTGCATCGGGAAGAACACTCCGTAAGCTGAAATGAATGTCAGCCAGAAGTGAACATATCCAAGCTTCTTGTTCATGTGGCGTAAGAACATTTTCGGGAACCAGTGATAAACACCTGCAAGCATTCCCAGGATCGCAGATACACCCATTACAATGTGGAAGTGGGCAACAACGAAATATGTATCGTGGATAGGAATATCAAGTGCAGAATCCGCAAGGATGATACCCGTTAAACCACCGGAGATGAAGGTAGATACCAATCCGATCGCGAACAACATAGCAGGAGTGAAGCGGATGTTACCTTTCCATAATGTTGTGATGTAATTGAACGCTTTAACCGCAGATGGGATCGCGATCAATAATGTAGTGAATACGAATACAGAACCTAAGAACGGGTTCATACCTGTAATGAACATGTGGTGACCCCAAACAATGAAGGATAGGAATCCAATCGCCATGATTGATCCGATCATCGCACGGTAACCGAAGATAGGTTTACGCGCATTTACCGAAATGATCTCAGAAGTTAAACCAAGTGCGGGTAAGATGATGATGTAAACCTCCGGGTGACCAAGAAACCAGAATAAGTGCTGGTAAAGGATCGGAGAACCACCTGTTTGCTCTAATGCCTGTCCTCCGATATAAATATCGGAAAGGTAGAACGATGTTCCGAAGCTTCTGTCGAAGATCAAAAGTAAGGCAGCTGATAATAATACGGGGAAAGAAAGAACCCCAAGGATAGCTGTTACGAAGAATGCCCAGATCGTAAGCGGAAGACGTGTCATCGACATACCTTTCGTACGTAAATTGATGATGGTGATAATGTAGTTCAAACCTCCAAGTAATGAAGATACAATGAAGAATGTCATTGAAACTAACCAGAAAGTCATACCTAATTTAGAACCATCCATTGCCTGCGGTAAAGCGCTTAACGGAGGATAAACTGTCCATCCGCCTGATGCAGGGCCTGTTTCTATAAAGAAAGAAGCCATCATCACAGCACTAGAAAGGAAGAAGAACCAGTAAGAAAGCATGTTCATGAACCCTGATGCCATATCACGCGCACCGATCTGATAAGGGATCAGAAGGTTGGAGAAAGTACCACTTAGTCCGCCTGTTAATACCATGAAGACCATTACAGTTCCGTGGATGGTAACAAGTGCCATGTACATTCCCGGCTCAAGGATTCCGTCCTTACCCCATTTGTCTCCGAGGATCCAGTTGATGAAAGCGAATTTTTCCTCAGGCCATGCGAGCTGCAAACGGAACAGCATTGACATGATCATTGCAAATGTTGCCATGATCACGGCAGTAACTAAGAACTGACGTGAGATGGTTTTGTGATCCATACTAAAGATGTACTTACTCACAAAAGATTCTTCATGATGATGCTCATCGTGGTGACCGTGGTGTTCGTGGCTTCCGTGATTATCGTGATGACCGTGATTCTCCATTGACATATTATCTTCTTTATTGATGTTTAATTTAATTTTTCTTTTCTTGAATTAATTTTCTTGCAGCCGCTTCTTCTTCCTGTGCATTGCCGGTTTTTATAGAATCTCTTGCAGCGTCTGCAGTACCTGCAGCATCTTCCGACTCTTTAATATCAGCAGGTTTGTTCTCAGTTGGAGCAGGTGTCCCTTTTTCTGCATAGAATGGTTTTTTAGAAGCGATCCATTTGTCGTATTCAGCCTGAGTTTCTACGATGATCGTCATCTGCATATTATAGTGGGAGTTACCGCAGATCTTGTTACATAATAAAACGTAATTGAACTCTTCCGGCTTCTCACCTCTTTCTTTTCTCAGGCGGTTAATGTCGGTCCACTGCTTGATCACTTCAGGTTTCTGACGCATTTCTGCAGTAGTAATAGTAGGGGTGAAGTGAAGCATTGTTGTCATTCCCGGAACCGTGTTCATCTGAGCTCTGAAGTGAGGGAAGAAAGCACTGTGAATAACATCACGAGATCTGAACTTGAATTCAACTTCTTTATTAACAACAAGGTGAAGCTCATTTTTAACAACGATGTCATCCTGTCCTTCTTTGCTCGTAGAATCCATACCAAGATCGTTGGTTGCTGTGATCAGCTTGTAGTTTGATGCACCAAGAACATTGTCGCCACCGGCATAACGAGCGGTCCAGTCGAACTGTTTAGAATAAAGCTCAATGATCTGTGTATTTGGGTCAGCCACTGCGGTGATGTGGTTCCATGTTTTGATACCGTAGATAACGATAACGGCAAGAACAATTGCAGGAATAACTGTCCAGATCATTTCAAGACGGTTGTCATGAGGAAAATAAGTTGCTTTTTGTCCGGCTCTTCCGTAATATTTATAAGCGAAGTAAAATAAAAGGATGTGTGTTACAGTAAATACAAACCATAAAATACCCATGTTAAAGTTAAAAAGCCAGTCAAGCTCTTTACCATGAACTGAAGCAGCTTCCGGAAGCATTCTCCATCCGTAGTTTGTCAATTGCCAGATAACGAAAGCAAAGAAAGCTACAAGAAAGGTGAGCATGATCTTAGCCATGGTACGATTATCTTTTTCCGTAACCTCTTCAGATTTTTTTCCTTTCAATGCAGATGCAAGCTCGAATACACGGACTAAATATCCAACTGCGAGTACTGTCAGGATAATGGCAACGTAAACTAAAAACTTTATCATAGTAGTATTAAATTTATCCAGGCTTTAGATGAACCGGGTTATTATAATTATTTTTTTATTTCGCTTCTTCAAAAATTAAACACTGTGGTGCAATGTTTCATCAAGATAAGGATGTTTCTGAACCATCAATGGTGCTTTTGCCAATGCTCTGTGGATCATGAATAACAATGCTCCGAGGAAACCAAGCCCAAGACCGATCTCCATCCAGCCTAAGTGCCAGTTACCTTTAACGGTTGCAGGCATTACCATCATGAATACATCCAGCCAGTGGCCGATGAAGATGATCGCTCCAACAAACGTCAGGAAGAAGTAATTGCGTTTTGCATCGCGGCTCATTAACAGAACCATTGGGAATGCGAAGTTCATAAAGAACACTGTCCACATAAGACTCATGTATCCGAAATCGTGTAAACGCTCCTGGAAATAAATGATCTCTTCAGGAATATCTGTGTACCAGATCAGCATGAACTGCATGAACCAGAGGTAGCTCCAAAGGAAGCTTACCGCGAACACCCATTTTCCAAGATCGTGGATATGGCTTTCATTTACCTGCTCTAGGTAACCTTTACGCTTCAAATAAAGAACAACAAGTGTAATTGTGATCATTGCGCTGATCCACATTCCGGAGAATGCATACCAACCATACATTGTACTGAACCAGTGAACATCAAGAGACATTAACCAATCCCATGCAGAAGTAGAAGATGTTACAGCGAAGAATACCATGAAGACAGCAGCTTTACCCATTGTTTTGTAATGGATACCCGTCCCGCCTACAAGATCCTGCTCATGTGAAAGCTTCACGAAAAGGTGCTGGAAATAGCACCATACCCCAAGATAAAGAATTGTTCTTAACCAGAAGAACCAAGGAGTGAAATAACCGTGTTTACCGGCAATGATCTCATCGTAGTGAGGGGATGCAGGATCGATGGTTGAAGGATCCATCCAGTGATACAGATGGTGAACCTGAAGTTGTCCCGCTAATAATACAAGGAACATTAGGGTTGCTCCGACCGGTAAATAACTTGATACTGCTTCAAAAACACGCTTCACAGCAACAGACCAAGCAACCTCAGCAACATACTGTAAGGCCAGGAAGAAAGTGGCAAGCAGGGCAATACCCATGTAGAAATAACTGTTTAGAAGCAGGTTAGCCCAAAGGCGTGAATGATGATACTCATCATGATTTACGCCTTCCGGTGCAGTATCCAACATAAATCCTGCAATAAGTGTGATCAAGCCTATAGCCATCAAACCAAAAGTGATGTTCCTGGTTCTGCTTGTAAACGTATAGTTTTGGTTAGTCATATCAATTGTAATTTTTCTTTATTTCCCGAATATAATTTTACGCAACAATTATTTTTTCTTTGCTTCTTCTTTTGGTGCAGCAGCAGTTGCAGTTGAATCAGCAGCAGCGGCAGGAGCAGCAACACCATTAGGATGCTGAAGCTTTTGTACATAAAGAACAAGTTTCCATCTTTCTTCCTGGTTAACCAATGGTGCATGAGGCCCCATCAATCCTTTTCCGTAAGTAATGATCTGGAAAAGTTCTCCTTCAGTCATGTTGATCTTATCCGGAGCAGTGTATGCAGGAGGAGCTCCGGGTAATTTTAAGCCGACAGCACCATCGCCCATACCTGTTGCACCATGGCAATGAACACAGAACTTACCGTACAGCACTTCGCCATCTTTCAGATTCTTCTCATTTTTTTGCAGGGGATTTTTTGCGCCTGTTTTAGCAGCTTCATTTCCTTCCGGTGAATCAGGGAATGCATAAGGCATAAAACCGCGTGGAATAGTGCCAGCAACCGGCATACGGTTAGCCTGCATAGTATCGCCTGTTTCCTTACCGTTCTCGATCTTCACATAAGCCATATTGCTTTCTAAAGAAGGTGAACGATACATGTCAGGCATGAACTCTACGCCAGGACTGTTTGCATCGTGTTTTCCACAGGAGGTGAAAGCTATGGCAACACAGCCAAAAACCGCCATTAATGAAATTACTTTTGTTATCTTTTTGTTCATATTGTTGTTACAAATTACGAATCTATACTAGGTTGCATCCCGATAGCAACGGGCTGCATAAAAAATACTATTTGTAATGAATTTCAGATGCTCCGGTGCTTTTTAATAAAGCTTCAACATTCATTTTGTTTTCTTCCTTTGTCTCGATCACCATCATGAACTTATCATCAGTAGTGCGAGGATCCGGATTTTTAGCTTTAGCTCCCGGTACCAGCCAGCTTCTTAAGAAGAAGGTGATCGCCATTCCGTGTGCTGCACAAAGTACAGTCGACTCGAAAGTGATAGGAATAAAAGCAGGCATGTTCATGTAATAGGAGAAGCTTGGTTTTCCACCAACATCAGTTGGCCAGTCACCGATCATCATGTACCACATCATTAATGTAGCAAGTGATGCTCCTGTTAATCCATAGATGAATGCGCAGATTGCGATGCGTGTTCTTGGTACGCCAATAGCAGCATCCAAACCGTGAACAGGGAATGGAGTGAAAGCGTTAACTATTCTGATCCCATTTGAACGAATGCTTTTTGCACTCGCCAACAATGGCTCTTCATCATCATAAATTGCATGTATTACTACTTTGCTCATATCTTATTATTTTAATTCTGAATCAGTGTCTTTTTGTTTTTAATTAGTGTGCTTCATGTCCGCCATGTCCGTGTCCTGCATCAGGATGAGCATTGCCATGTGCTGCATGTCTCTCTTTGTATTCCTGTCCGGATGACTTCATGATAGACTTTAACTCTGCCTGCGCGATAACAGGGAAGTAACGCGTGAACAGAAGGAAGAATGTGAAGAACATTCCGATCGTTCCTGTGTAGATCCCGATATCAACGAAAGTAGGTGAGTACATATTCCATGTTGATGGAAGGTAAGTACGGCATAATGTTGGAACGATAATTACGAAACGCTCGAACCACATACCGATGTTTACAATGATCGACATTACGAATGTGAACATTAAGTTCGTTCTTAATTTCTTCGACCAGAATAACTGCGGAGAAATTACGTTGCAGGTCATCATGGCTGCATAAGCCCACCAGTATGGTCCTGTCGCACGGTTAAGGAATGCATACTGCTCATATTCAACTCCTGAATACCATGAAATGAAAAGCTCTGTTAAGTAAGCAACACCTACGATAGAACCTGTAACGATGATTACAATGTTCATGTATTCGATGTGCTTGATAGTGATGTAGTTCTCCAGGTTGTAGATCTTACGCATGATCAACAACAGTGTCAATACCATTGCGAAACCTGAGAATACAGCTCCTGCAACGAAGTAAGGAGGGAAGATAGTCGTGTGCCAGCCCGGTACTACTGATGTAGCAAAGTCGGTGGATACGATCGAGTGAACCGAGAATACAAGTGGAGTAGATAAACCAGCAAGTACAAGAGATACCTCTTCGAAACGGTGCCAGTGACGCGCACTTCCACCCCAGCCGAAGCTCATGATGCCATACATTTTCTTTGCAAATGGCTTCACTGCTCTGTCGCGGATCATCGCGAAATCAGGGATAAGTCCTGTGTACCAGAATACAAGAGAAACAGAGAAGTAAGTTGATACCGCGAAAACGTCCCACATTAACGGTGAGTTAAAGTTCACCCAAAGAGATCCGAATTGATTTGGCAATGGAAATAACCAATAATCTAACCATGGACGGCCTGTATGTAATAATACGAAGATGGCAGCGCACATTACGGCAAAGATCGTCATCGCCTCAGCTGAACGGTTGATCGCCATTCTCCATTTCTGACGGAATAATAAAAGCACCGCAGAAATAAGAGTACCAGCGTGTCCGATACCGATCCACCATACGAAGTTGGTAATGTCCCATGCCCAGTCAACACCGTTGTTTGAACCCCAAACCCCGATACCTGTACCGATCGTGTAACACAAACATCCGATACCCCAGATGAAGCAGATAATAGATGCTGTAAGTAGCATGTACCAATACTTTGAAGCTTTGCCCTCAATTGGTCTTACGATATCTTCAGTTACCTGATGATACGACTTTTTTCCAAGGATTAACGGCTCTCTGATTTCCGATTCGTGCTGCATATTCTTTAATTACGATTTGTTGATTTGTTGATTTATAGAATTGCGGATTTTAATTCTCCATTTCTGCAATTCTCTATTTCTCTAATTTACTTATGCGTGTTCCTTTTCTTTCTCCACTGCTTTTTGCTCGTGATTGAACTCAGCCTCTTCGCAGTTTCTCACTTTGGTTAAGTAAGATATAGCCGGCTTCGTTCCGATCTCTTCCAGAACATAGAAGTTACGTTCGTCTTCTTTTCTAAGCTTCGTTACAGCGCTTTCTTCATCGTTAAGATCTCCGAAGATGATCGCGTTTGTAGGACAAGATTGCTGACAAGCAGTTTTGATCTCGCCATCCTTCAGTTTACGCTCAGCTTTTTTTGCATCAAGCTTACCACCCTGGATACGTTGAACACACATTGAGCATTTTTCCATTACACCGCGTGAACGAACAACTACGTCAGGGTTTAACACCATACGTCCAAGGTCATCCTGTGAAGGGTTGAATGTGAAATCGCTGTTAGCGTTGTAGTTAAACCAGTTGAAACGTCTAACTTTATAAGGACAGTTGTTAGCGCAGTAACGAGTACCTACGCAACGGTTATATGTCATCTGGTTCAATCCGTCAGAGCTGTGGTTGGTTGCCAATACAGGGCAAACATTCTCGCAAGGCGCGTGGTTACAGTGCTGACAAAGCATCGGTTGGAAAACAACTTTCGGATTCGATGCCTCCGGATTTTCCATATCAAGGTACATGTCGATAGCGCCAACGCCATCTTCGTGTGCTTTTTCTTTTGCTTCTTTTCCTTTGTTAGGCCAGTTTGTTGTATAGTAACGGTCGATGCGCAACCAGTGCATCTCACGTGTTTTCATTACCTGATCTTTTCCTACTACTGCAACGTTATTCTCTGCTGTACAGCTCACAACACAAGATCCGCAACCGATACATGAGTTAAGATCGATCGTCATTCCCCACTTATGTCCGGGACGGTCAAATGAATCCCAAAGATCCACTTCAGCCATCTTCACTTTTCCGGAATGTGTAACAAGCATTTCATCTTCATTACCTGCTTTCGGATCTTTTACGTATTCTGAAAGAACTGTTTCTTTAACGATCTCACGGCCCATTAATGTGTGGTGAACCTGAGTTCCCGCCATTGCAACCATTTCGTTCGCGCTTTCAACTCTTGCATCAAGAGCTCCGTACATCATTGTTCCGTTCATTAACTGAACGAACTGATATGCATTTTGTCCGATCACTGAACCAGTTCTCATGCTTAATGCACCTGCTTTATCCCTTCCGTAACCTACAGCGATACCGATGGTTCCGCGTGCTTGTCCGGGTTGTGGTACAACAGGTAATTTGATTGTTGTTCCGTTTACTGTAACGTTTACAACACTTGCATCTCTGTCCTGACGTTCCATCAGGTCATATTTGCCTTCCATGTCCAATGGCGACATAGTAACATAGTTATCCCATGTTAATTTAGTGATAGGATCAGGTAATTCCTGCAGCCAAGGATTGTTCGCCTGGTTACCGTTACCGATTCCAACTTTTTCGTATAATGCTAATTCGAATTCAGAAGTGCTTTTTACTGCAGCGATCTTTGAAGCAGCGTCATTAAGATCAACTTTTGCAACCGGTTTTTCTTCCGCAGGAGCTTCTTCTTTTTTAGGAGCTTTTGCTTTTTCAGCAGCCACAGCCATTGCTACCATTGCGGTATCAGCAGATGTGTGGTTCTCCATCGCATCACCTTTCCCAACTTCAATAGCACCATCATGTAATGAGTTATTCCAGAATTCTCCGAATGCCATGAATTTTCCCTGCATTGGGAAAACGCGGTCCATCCAGTTTCTCTGAAGATAAGTATGATAGTCTAAGCTGTTTCCGCTCCACTTCAGTAATGATTCCTGAGCCTGGCGTGTGTTGAAAAGAGGAGATATTGTAGGTTGTGATAAGCTGTAGTGTGCTTTTTTAGGATTGAAATCATTCCATGATTCAAGGTAGTTGTGATCAGGACAGATGTGTGTAGCCATTGAAGCTGTTTCGTCAGCTCTGTCGGCAAAAGAGATCCTTAATCCCACCTTATTGTAAGCCTCTGCAAATTTAAGAGCTGCAGGCGCAGTGTAAACAGGGTTTGTATTGTATGTGATGATCGCATCAACTTTACCTGAAGCCATTTCAGAAACAAGTGCTGCAAATGCTGCATCGTCACCCTGGCGGGTATAGTTTGGTGTTTCAATATCGATGGTCTTGCCATAGTTATCAAGCATCTGGTTGATACCGTTCACAACGAGCTGAACATGCATATCGTTCGAGCCGCAAACTACAACTGATTTTCCTTTGCTCTCAGTAAGATCTTTTGCTGCTTTCGCGATCATTGCATCCGCTGCTAAAGCAGAAGAAGACAATGAACTTCCTCCTACAATTTTTGCAACTGCATTGTATAAGTTAACTACTACCTTACCATGCTCAGAAACTTTAACAGGAGAGCGGTAATCAGCGTTTGCACCGGTAAGAGATAAGATAGACTCGAACTGGTAATGTCTCGACATTTTCTTTTTGTCCTTACCGACTTTACGTGTCATCGCATACTGATGTGCGGATTCAATCGGTGAAAGCCAGTTTGCAAGGAAATCAGCTCCAATCGATACGATCACTTCAGCCTTATCAAAATTGTATGAAGGAATTACTTCCTGTCCGAAGGTCTGAGCGTTCGCTTTAGCAATTCCGGAATAAGAAACTGCATCGTAGGTAACATGTTTTGTTGTAGGATATTTTGCTGTGAAGTCAGCAATTACAGCCTTAGTGGAAGGGCTGATGATAGTAGAAGAAAGGATACGGATAGCACCGCCTTTTGCAGAGATAGCAGCTAATTTCGCTCCGATTTCTTTATCTGCAGTCGTCCAGGTTGTAGCATTTCCGCCCATTGTAGGGCCTGCTAACCTTGATGAATCGTATAAAGAAAGAACCGATGCCTGAACACGCGCATTGGTTCCGCCTCTTGTGATCTTCGAAAGCTCATTACCTTCGATCTTGATCGGGCGGCCTTCACGGGTTTTAACAATTACAGATGCGTAATCGTTTCCGTCAAAATATGTGGAAGCATACCAGTTAGCAACACCCGGAGTAATATCATCCGGTTTTACAACGTAAGGGATAGCTTTATTTACAGGAGTTTCGCAAGCCGCTAAAGAAGCTGCAGTTACGCTGAAACCTAAGAACTTAAGGAAATCCCTGCGGTTTGTTCCATCGTTCTCAAGATTCTTATCTCCAAGTAATTTTTCTACAGGCAGCTGTTCTGCAAACTCATTGTTCGCTTTTTGAACAAACTCAGGACTATTGTTAAGTTCTTCTAATCCTTTCCAGTATTTTTTTGTTGCCATATCTATTTTAATTATAAATGCTGAATTATGAATTATAAATGTGATTCAGCGTTCAATTCTTTTTTTAGTTCTGTAATTAAAAATTTATAATCTATATTTATAATTTTCAATTCTTTAGTAGTGACATCTTACGCAATCAATTCCGCCCATTTTATCAACTGTGATAGGCTCACCTTTGTATTTCTCAGCGAGACGCTTGTGAAGGCTTTCGTAATATGGATTGTCTTTCATTCCCGGTACTTCTGTCTTTCTGTGACAGTCGATACACCAACCCATAGTTAAAGGACTAACCTGCTTAACAGTTGTCATCTCTTTAACATCTCCATGACAGTTTGCACAATCCTGCTTACCAACAGTTACGTGTTGCTGGTGAGAGAAGAATACGAAATCCTGAAGGTTATGTACTTTGATCCATTTAATAGGTTTTTGCGGTTTGTTGTATTCTCCTTTTTCAACATCCCATCCAGCCGCTTCATAGATCTTAGCGATCTCTTTTGTACCTGTTGTAGCTCCGGAAGAAATTCCTTTATGACAGTTCATACACACATTCACTGAAGGAATACCCGCAGTTTTACTTTTTTCTACACCTGAGTGGCAATACTGACAATTAATCGCATTGTCGCCAGCATGGATCTTATGAGAAAATTGAATAGGCTGGTCAGGGTGATAAACTGCTTTGGTTTCAGGATCAGCATAAACTCCAATACCTTTTAAAGCATACCATCCTGAAGTTAGCAATCCCCCGGTGATAATAAGTATGATAACAGTAGTAGTGCGCTTATGTGTGTAGATCCAGTTCTTTAATTCTGTCCATGGACCAACAGCTTCCTCTTCAGGAAGGCCCATTTTTTCATTCTGTAAGTTAGTAAGGGAATGACGAACACCCCTTAATACTGCTATGATGATAATTAAGAAAGCGATAACACCAAGTAAAACTGCAAGAGGGTTGATTCCTTCTTCCTGAGGAGCCGCTTCGCCAGAAGTTTGGGCAACAGGACCTGCAGGTGTTGTTGGAGCAGGAGGAGCTTTAATATAATCAATAGTAGCCTGAATTTCCTCATCGCTTAATGTAGAAGCAAACACTGTCATGTCTGCCTTGTTATTATCGTTGAATACTTTAACAGCATATGCATCACCCGCAGCGATCATCGCTTTGTTATTCTTGATCCAGTCAAAAAGCCATTTTTCACTAGGTACACGGGTCATGATACCTTCAAGTCCCGGTCCGGTAAGTTTGTTCTTACCAAGTGTATGACAAACAGCGCAATTTTGTTTGAAGATCTTTTCTCCGTCTGCTGCGAATGTGTTTGTACTAAGAATTAGGGATAAAAAAAGGAAGGAAAAAATAGCGAAAATTTGTTTTTTCGACTTTTTAAACAATGTATCCATATTGATTTTTAAGTATTTAGCTCTGTTGTATAGCCCCGTTTTTCAGGAGAGTACTTTTACTCGAGGGGCAAATTTATAAGAAAGAGTAATTGCTGATTCAAAAAAAGTTAAAATTTTATAAAATTCATTTAATTTATACTCATTCTAAATAAGGCTTGATTCCCTTGAAAAATAAATAGGAATTCAATGCATTGAAAAGCGGTAATTCGTCTTCTGAAAAAAATATTTAATCGAATTACACTATTATGACACTTCTATTCTCTTTTAAAATTAAGGGCATGATACTTGGCTCGGAAATGTTTTTAAATAACTTTGCAGCAGAACAGCAATTTATGTGTAATATCAGATCAATCTTACTAATACTTAGTTTCTTCTTTTTGTTTTTGTCTGCCGGAGCTCAATCCAGTGCTTCGGATACCGGACATGTTGAGATCGTTCAGGATTATAAAATAAAGGAGCTTGTGGCGAAGCATGTTGAAATCAATTCAAAAGCTAAATTAAAAGGCTACAGGATCAAGATTCACTTCGGTGCGGATAAAACCAAAGCGAGTGAAATAAAAGCGAAGTTCATCTCCAAATTTCCTGAGATCCCTGCCTATGGGCCCGTTTACGATCAGCCTAACTTTACTATTAAGGTAGGAGACTATCGGACAAAACTCGAAGCCTATAAATACCTTAAGGAAGTACAGGCTGAGTTTTCGGCCGCATTCATTGTGATCGATGAAATTGAATTGCCGAGGATCGATTAATTAATTTTTGTCCGCGCCTTACCTATTATGTCTTGCGCCTCCTTTTTCCAGAATTACAACCTTTTACTTGGAAAATTCATTTCGTAATCTTAAATTAGCGAAAATTATTTCTCTAAACTTTATTAAGTATTATTAAAAATTAATCCCCCATGAAAAAAATTTTACTACTTTCTGGTGTTTTCGCGGCTTCTATCATGAACGCTCAGAACACATCAAACAGTGGGAGTGAAGTCCTTTATCCTATCGACTTTCACATCTCGCCTCCTTTAACTGATATGCCGGATTTTGAAGAAACGGATAATCTGTATGAAAAAGAAGAGGCGAAGGACCGTGAACACCGCCCTAAACCTCATTTTGATTTCACTGAAAAGGATGGTCCTGAATACGGAAATGATCCAGCATCGATCCAGACAAGCTTTGGAACCGTGCCAAATAATGGTTTAAAATTATCTGTTGCCGGACAAAGCGGTAATGGTTATCCACCGGATCCATCAGGTGCTGTAGGACTTACACAATATGTTCAGGCTGTAAACGCAACTCCATTCAAAGTATACAATAAAACAACAGGTGCTCAGATCATGGCTCCAAAAAACATAGGTACACTTTGGTCTCCGCAAACCGGAAACATGGGCGATCCTATCGTTCTTTATGATAAGTTCGCTGACCGTTGGTTCCTTGCTCAATTCGGACAAAGCGGTTCAACAAACTATGTATATATAGCGATTTCCACTACAAACAATGCAGCCGGAACTTATTATACTTATACATACACTTCGGCACAGTTTCCTGATTATTTAAAATTCTCTATCTGGGCGGATGGTTATTACATGACATCCAACCAAGGTGGAAGATTATATGTTTTCGAAAGAACTGCTATGCTTGCAGGTACACCTACAGCGCGTTCGGTAACAAGTACGTTTACAGTTGGCGGGACTTCAGGTTTTTGGTGTCCGCTTGCTGCTGATGCTGACGGAACATTGCCACCTGCAGGAACTGCATGTCCTTTCTTCTGGATGACAGACAACTCATGGTCCGGTAATGTTGACGGTGTTAAATATTGCAAAGCAACTGTTAACTGGAATGCTACGCCAAATCCAACGCTGAGCATTACTCCTGCAGCACAGATCACAACTGCAGCATTTAACGGAACTTACAACGCCAGCTGGAATGACGTTCCTCAGCCGGGTACAACTTCTATGCTTGATGGTATTGGTGGTGTTGCAACATACCGTGCACAATACAGAAGATGGACAGGTTATAACACTGTTCTTTTAAACTGGGGTGTTCTTATTTCTGCAACTCCTCGTCAGCGTGCAATTAAGTGGGTAGAGTTAAGAGAGTTAACAACTAACCCCGGAGTGTGGACATTGTTCCAGGAAGGCACCTATCAGCCTGATACAAAAACACGCTGGTGCGGAAGTATTGCGATGGATGATAACGGAAGCATCGGTTTAGCTTATGCACGTTCTGCATCAACAACATCTGCAACTGATATCGGATATCCAAGCTTGTGCTATACAGGAAGAAAAGCTACTGACCCTGCAGGAACAATGACTTTTGCAGAGACTCTTGTAAAAGCTGGTACGGGTTCACAAACCGGTGTAAATCGTTTCGGTGATTACTCTCATACATCTATGGATCCTGATGGCGTAACATTTTACCATACGTCTGAATATATTGGCGGAACGGGCACAAGTGGTGGCCCAAGAACATGGATCTTTTCATACCAGCTGCCACTTACGTCAGTAGGTGTTGATGAAGCCGGTAATCAGGTTAACAATGTTTCTGCTTACACGTCAAACAATGAGATCGCTGTTAAGGCAAGCAACCTTAACGTAGATGGCGAGGTAGTTGTTGATCTTTTTGATGCATCAGGTAAGCAGCTAAGCGGTAAACAAGTAATGCTTGCAGGAAATTCCTTTGAAACATCTTTATCAACAGATAATCTGCCTACAGGTATGTATCTTGTTAGAGTTGGAAAAGTGAACACAAGCTTCCAGCGTGTTGTTAAAGTTTCTGTAAATAAATAACTTAGATTAAATTATAAAACACTCATGCTCATTCTTTCGAATGGTTTTGCATGAGTGTTTTTTTATACCTTTTTTATGAGAAAAATATTTTCCCTTGTTATCCTTGTTTCTTCAGTACTGATGTCATGCAAATCTAAAAAGGCTCCCTTGGCTTCAGCCACTGCATCCGAATCGAACACAGCATCGCCTGTGACAAATACAGCCACTTCTTCCGGTAAGGTTTCCCACAAATATCGCGCAAGCGGATGTTCGACAGTGATAATTCTGATGCAGGATGAAACGGAGCTCACGCTGATACCAAAGGATAAACTCCCTTCGGAGATGGATGTTGACGGACTTGAAGTGAAATTCAATTACAGGACTTTGAGAATGGCTCAACCCGAAGGCTGCACTACCGGCCAGCCTGCTGAGATCACTGATCTCTCCAAAAAATAATTTCAGCACCACTCGATGGTGCTTTTTTATTTTTGCTTTTTATCCAGAAGCATTTTTATTCTGCCTCCTCTTGAATAAAAAAGCTGTTGTGCAGGTGTTTCGCGCTCGCGAATGCTTACAAAATTTAGTTTATAAGCCTTGTATGATTCTATCTCAGGATCTGTTACAACAGGCATGTGTTCCATAAAATAAATCACAGACGGCAGTAGTGTTACATCAATATCAAATTTAGGAATGTAAGGAGCGATCTGCAAACTCTGAAAGGGATCAGTCGCAAAGGCAATTTTTTTAAACCCCTTTTCCTTTGCAAGCTGCCAGGAATAATAAAGATTTTCAGTGGTATGCTCTGCGTTCGTTTCAATAAAAATATGCTCTCTGGGAATGCCAAGCTTCTCTGCATACAAAGCCATTATCATGCTTTCAGTGTAAGGAGTGTATACAGCGCCCCCGGAATAAATAATGTTTTTGGCCACTCCTGTTCTATAAAGAAATACAGACCAAAAGACCCTCCATTTCATAACAAAGCCCCATTTCAGTCCATCAAACGGGATTCCCGGAACTATAATGGCATCCAAAGGTTTCTGCTCGACTGCTTTAGAAAATAAATAAGTGGGTCTGTAAATTGTGTTATAACAAAAATGGCTATGTGCAAACAGGAGTCCTGCAAAGGAAATACAAAGAAGTATAATGCCGTTTTTAGTTCTGCGTTTCATTGGCGGGTAAAAGTACAAAATGGCTTAAATAAAAACGCCCTTGCGATCTGCAAAGGCGTTAAAGTTGATCATATTTAAAATTAAAGTTTCGCTTTTACTTCAACTAATTCATAACCTTCGATGATGTCTCCGACTTTGATGTCATTGAAACCTTCAATGTTCAATCCGCACTCGAAGCCTTTGTTCACTTCTTTCACATCGTCTTTAAATCGTTTTAATGAACCAAGCTTACCATCGTGAACAACAATACCATCGCGAACGATACGTACTTTCGTGTTACGTGTGACTTTTCCGTCAAGAACAAAACATCCTGCGATTGTACCCACTTTAGTGATGTTAAACACCTCGCGGATTTCGATATTACAAACTGTTTTCTCTTCGAATTCAGGAGCAAGCATACCTTCCATCGCAGCTTTGATCTCGTCAATCGCTTTGTAGATAATAGAGTATAAGCGGATATCGATCTGTTCGGTTTCTGCAAGTTTCTTCGCACTTACAGAAGGACGAACCTGGAATCCGACAATGATCGCGTTAGAAGCTGATGCAAGTAGTACATCCGATTCGCTGATCGCACCAACCGATTTATGGATGATTTTCACCTGAACTTTATCTGTAGAAAGTTTCTGTAATGAATCCGCTAATGCTTCAACAGACCCATCCACGTCACCCTTCACGATAACATTTAACTCCTTGAAATCACCGATAGCCAAACGTCTACCGATCTCATCAAGTGTAATGTGCTTCTGAGTACGGATACCTTGCTCACGCTGTAACTGTAAACGTTTCGCAGCTATCTCACGTGCTTCACGCTCGTCACTCATTACATGGAATTTATCACCCGCCTGAGGTGCACCGCTTAAACCCAGCAATATCACCGGCATTGCAGGGCCTGCTTCTTTAACAACTGCACCGCGCTCGTTATGTAATGCTTTTACTTTACCGCTGAAACATCCTGCCAGAACTGTGTCTCCAACATGAAGCGTTCCTGCTTCAACAAGAATAGTACTGATGTAACCACGGCCTTTGTCAAGCTCAGATTCAATAACAGTTCCTGTTGCATTTTTATCAGGATTAGCTTTAAGGTTCAACATCTCAGCTTCAAGCAAAACTTTCTCAAGAAGAGCATCAATGTTCAATCCTTTTTTCGCAGAGATCTCCTGACACTGATATTTTCCACCCCATTCTTCAACGAGGATATTCATTTGCGATAAAGCTTCGCGGATCTTATCAGGATTTGCGCCCGGCTTATCAATTTTATTTATCGCAATAACAATCGGAACACCTGCTGCCTGAGCGTGATTAATAGCCTCGATGGTCTGAGGCATTACGCTGTCGTCAGCCGCAACCACAATGATCGCGATATCCGTTACCTGGGCACCACGTGCACGCATCGCGGTAAACGCTTCGTGCCCGGGAGTATCCAGGAATGTTATTGTTTTGCCGTTCTCTAATTTAACGTTGTATGCACCGATGTGCTGAGTGATACCACCGGCCTCACCTGCAATTACATTGGCTTTACGGATATGATCCAGCAATGATGTTTTACCGTGATCCACGTGACCCATTACAGTAACGATAGGAGAGCGCGATTTTAGCTGGTCTTCAGTATCTTCTTCTTCTTTGATCGCCTCCTGTACTTCAACACTCACAAACTCCAGTTGGTATCCGAACTCTTCAGCAACGATAGCAATGGTTTCAGCATCAAGTCGCTGATTGATCGAAACGAACATTCCAAGGCTCATACAAGTTGAGATAATCTCATTCACCTGAACGTTCATCATCTGCGCCAACTGATTTGCAGAAACGAATTCAGTAACCTTGATTACTTTTTTTCCTGCTTCAGTTTGTTCCGCTTCTTCCATCATACGCTCGCTGACCATGTCACGCTTGCTCTTACGATGTTTGGAAGCTTTTGACTTTCCTCCTCCACTTAAACGTGCAAGAGTTTCTTTGATCTGCGCCTGGATCTGATCAGGAGTCAGTTCCACTTTAGGGCCGCGGCCTGTATTGCTCGTTTTCCCTTTGTACGCACCGGTACCAAGCTGACGGCCTTCGTATTTTGCAGCGCGGTCTTTATTGGCATCGCCTGTAGATGGCGCACTGGTCTTAGGTTGTAAAGCATCACCGATGGTTGTTCCACCGAAGCTCTTTTTGATACGTTTACGTTTCTTTTTATTATCATTAGCTTTATCAGCTGATGAGGAAGCCACAGGCTTTTTACGTTCTTCTTTAACGGGAAGCTCGATCTTGCCCATGATCTTAGGGCCTTCAAGCTTATCAAATTTCGTTTCGTAAAAATCAACCTTTGGAGGCTCAGGAGTAACCGGAGGTTCAGGCGTAACAACTTCAGGAGCTTTTTCTTCAGCTGCAGGTGGGGTTTCTACTTCCTCTTTCTTTGCTTTTCCTTTTCCTTTGGCAGCAGTTGCTTTCGTTTTTTTCTCCTCATCCTTGTCTGCTTTGGTTTTTTTAGCAGGTTTGGTTTTAGTGTTAAGCGCGTCCAGGTCGATTTTGGAAACAACTTTCACTTTAACATCGGAATCAGATTTAGCCTTGATCACCTCTTTATCTTCTTCCGGCTCTGTCTCCTTTTCTTTTTCTTCTTCTTTTTTCTCAGCTTTTACCGGAGCTTTTTCTTTTGGCTTTGGAGTAGCAGAAGGCTGAACATTTTTAATAATGATCTCTTCCTCTTCTTTTTTCACTTCCGGCTTTTTAGCTTCCGGATCAAGCGTGATGCTTTCTTTCTTTGCTTTAGTGCTGGTAGTGATCTGTTTCGCCTCTTCCTTTGCAGCCTTTTCACTCTGGTATTCTTTCAGTAACAGCCCGTAAACGTCCTCTGTAACCTTTGCCATTGGGTTGTTCTCGATCACATGACCTTTACTCTTAAGGAAATCCGTGATAGTGCTGATACTAACATTGAATTCCTTAGCTACTTTACTTAATCGCTGTACTTTATTTTCTGTCATATTGTTTTTTAAAAATCGTTAAATGCTATTTGTTAACGGTTATTAGTCTTGGGTTATAGCACTTATAACTAATAACCTTTTAACTGTTAACATTCATTATTCAAATTCCGCCTGAAGGATATTTCTAACTTCCTTCACCGTTTCTTCTTCCAGATCTGTACGCTTAACAAGCTCGTCAACAGAAAGCTCAAGAACAGATTTTGCGGTGTCGCAACCAACTGCTTTTAATTCATCAAGAATCCAGCTTTCGATCTCATCAGCAAATTCTTCAAGATCCACATCTTCCACATCCACATCAGTGTCACGGTAAACATCGATCTCGTAACCTGTTAATTTACCTGCAAGCTTAATGTTATGTCCGCCTTTACCGATCGCTAAAGAAACCTGATCAGGCTTTAAGAATACTTCTGCACGTTTGTTCTCATCATCCAGCTTTACTGAAGTGATTTTAGCAGGGCTGAGTGCACGTGTGATGAAAAGCTGAGCATTGTTTGTATAGTTGATAACGTCAATGTTCTCATTACGAAGCTCGCGAACGATACCGTGGATACGCGATCCTTTCATACCAACACAAGCTCCGACCGGGTCAATCCTGTCGTCATAAGATTCAACTGCAACCTTAGCTCTTTCGCCCGGCTCACGTACGATCTTTTTGATAGTGATCAATCCGTCAAAAACCTCAGGAACCTCAAGTTCGAATAAACGCTCAAGGAACGCAGGAGAAGTACGGGAAAGAACAATGATAGGGGAGTTGTTCTTCATATCAACACGCGCAACAACAGCGCGGATAGTATCACCTTTTTTGAAGAAGTCAGAAGGGATCTGCTCTGTTTTAGGCAAAAGCAATTCATTTCCATCCTCATCAAGGATCAGTAATTCTTTTTTCCAGATCTGATACACTTCACCTGTCATGATCTCACCAACACGCTCTTTGTATTTTTTATAGATACCGTCTTTTTCAAGTTCAAGGATCTTTGATACAAGATTCTGACGAACAGCAAGAACTGCACGTCTTCCGAAATCTTCAAGCTTAACAGGAGTAGTGATCTCTTCACCTATCTCAAGATCTGCATCAATTTTCTTAGCCGGTGTTAAACCGATATGTTTTGCTTCATCGTAATCGAAGCTGTCTTCAGCAAATTCATCATCCACAACTTCACGGTTATGCCAGATCTCTATCTCCCCGCGGTCAGGGTTAACAATGATATCGAAATTGTCATCAGAACCGTATTTTTTAAGCAACATGCTGCGGAACACATCTTCAATGATGCTCATTAGTGTTGGCCTGTCGATGTTCTTTAATTCTTTGAATTCTGAGAACGATTCAATTAAATTGATGCTTTCCATTTTGTTTTTTTGTTAAAATGATATTACAACTTTAGTTTCTTTGATTTGATTAAAAGTTAAATTGATATTACGGATTATTAAATGTTTTCCTTTTTTGCCTTCAACTGCTTCTTTCGATTTTGCTTCCAGCTCTATTCCTTCATCATTAACCTTCAGCAGCTTTCCGGATAATTTTTGTCCTTCTTTTGTTGTTACGCTAAGCTCCTTACCAAGATACTTCTGATATTGTCTGATGGTCTTTAAAGGCCTGTCGAGTCCCGGTGATGAAACATGCAATTCAAAATCTTCAGCTTCTCTGTCGAGGTTCGACTCCACATAACGGCTCATCTCCACACAATCCTTGATCGAAACGCCATTGTCATTATCGATAAGGATATAAATGTTGTTTCCGGGCTTCACTACAACATCAACAATGAAGTTAGAGCCCTCAGCTATTTTAGCTTCCGCAAGTTCTCTTATTTTTTCAGCTGTTATCATTCAGTTTTGGTAAAAGAAAGAGGGGACAACGTCCCCTCTTTCTAATCAATTCCCTATTTTCGAGTGGCAAAGATACGAAGTAAATTTCTAATTAAAAAATCTTTTTTGAGCAACTATAATGCTTTTTTTTTCGTCTTAATAGCTAAATAGTTTACTTTTGTCGGAGTAAAGTTGAATTTTATCTTTATTTGTTAATATGGTTCTACTCCGCAACTGTGTAATCTAAAATTAAATATTATGGAAACTTCTATTAAAACATCCGTAACAAGCAGATTTGCAAAGATTTATAAGAGCGGTACCCTTCTTTTCTTCTTACTTCTTACTTCAGCACAACAGATACTTGCACAGGATGGCGGCCCATCATTGAGCAATGTAAAAAAAACACTTCAGCTTCAGGAAAAGGCGGCTCATGATGAATTTATGAGCTATGTGTATATGGTAGTAGGTTTTGCTGTTGTTATTGCAATTGCCTGGATCAGTACAATTAACGCGAGAAAACGTTCAAAAGCTGAGGCTGAAGCCAAAATGAAAATCATTCAGCATAATCTGGCAAATAAAAAGCACCATCCGGAATCGCACGGTCATGCCGCTCACGGGCATACCCTTCACAAGGTTCGCAGATAATCAGTTGGCTTTTACTCCTTTGTTATAGGTGGTTTCCATGATCACCTTGCCATTTTTGTCATAGTACGTCCACTTTCCGTCCGGCTTACTCTCTACACGACCGCTTTTCTCTTTTATGAGCTTATAGGAGGTAGTGCTTTTAAGCTGTGCGTTTTCATACCATGAACTTGCGGATCCGCTAAGCTTTCCGTCTTCATAATTTTGTTCCATTGATTTCACTCCGGTCTCATAATAATAAGTCCATTTACCTTCCGGTTTTTCGTCCTTATAATCGCCTTCGCTGTCTTTAATGCCGTAAGGTGTCCAGAAGATCCAATGCCCGCTTTTCCGGCCTTCTTTAAAGGAACCTTCTTCCTTTACATTTCCTTTATCATAAAAATATTTCCAATCGCCATCCTTTAAGCCATTTTTGAAAAAGCCGGTGTAGTTTGGCTTGTTTCCCGGGAACCATCCTTTCCAGCTTCCATTCATAACTCCGGCAGTGAACGTGCCTTCATCCTTCATGCTGCCGTCTTCAAACCATGACTGCCATACTCCTTCTTCTTTCCCATTCACATAAGAACCCTCCTGCAGTTTTTGACCGTTCTCAAACCAAACTGTCCATTTACCATCCTTTAAATTGTTTTTGTAATTTCCTTCTTTCCACTTGGTTCCAGTGTTATACCAATAGGTCCAGGTGCTATCCATTAAATCTTCCTTGTAAATCCCCTGCGATTCTTTGGCACCATTGTTAAACCAATACATCCATTTTCCTGTGCGGAAATTGTCCTTCAAAGAACCTTCCATTGCAACCTTGCCATCCTCTTTATACCATTTCCAGTAACCATTCTTTTTGTCATCTGCGAACGAGCCTTCACTTTTCACTTTACCGTTTTTAAACCAGTTGGTGCAGATCCCATTCTTTTTTCCTTTTACATATTTTACGGTGTAATCTTTTTCTCCCGTTGGTAAGTAGAAGATCCAGTCGCCATCCATTCTTCCTTCCTTATAGCTGCCTTCACCCTTTTTCTTTCCGGTGTCATACACAATAGTAAATTTCCCGTTCCCGTTGGTGATCATTTGCTGTCCGCTTTCCAGCCAAAGGTTCATGATCAGAATATCATCCGGTGACTCATATACAAGCTCCTGCTTTGGCTTGTTATCCATATACCATTCTTTCCAGACTCCCGTTTTTTTATCAGCTTTATAATTTCCTTTACGCTGTTCGTTCCCGTTTTTATACCAGCCGGTGTATAAGCCTTCCTGAAGGTCATTCTTAAAGCTCCCTTCACTTTCTTTTTGTCCGTTATCGTAATAGTACGTCCAAGTTCCTTCCTTTTTTCCTTTAATGTAATTCTCTACGCTTTTAAGCTTCCCGTTTTCGTGCCAGCCGGTCCAGGTACTGTCGGCCAGATCATTTTTAAAAAATGTTTCCTGAGCTTTGCCTCCATTCATATACCAGTATTTCCAGGCGCCTTCTTTCTTTCCAAGAATGTAATTCTCTTCCGCTTTTACTTTTTTACCCGGATAATAAGTCATGAATTTTCCATTCTCTTTTCCGTCTTTAAAAACTCCTTCCTTAGCAACGTCACCGGTCTCATACCATGCAGTGAATTTCCCATCCTGCATACCGTTTTTTATTTGCTGTTCGCTTTTCTTTTTTGTCTGACCGATATCCCAGTATTCAATAAGGTCCTGGCTGATGCCTAACCGACAAATTAAAAACAAGCTTAAAAAGAGAATTGATTTTTTCATTTGATGTTTTCCGTAGAAATGAATAACGTAATAATCTTAAAATGTTACATCGGGTTAAAAATTAACCTGTTGTATTATAAAAAACTCCGCTGTGTAGTATTGACTGACAAAGCGGAGTTCAGGCCTTTTAAAGCTATATTAGTTTGTTTCCAGAACCTTTAGTAGTTCGTCCAGTTTCGGTGTGAGGATGATCTCTGTTCTTCTGTTCTTTTTACGTGCCTCTGCAGTCTTTGCAGCTTCTATAGGAAAGTATTCACCACGACCTGCAGCAGTTAATCGTTTCGGATCAACACTGCTGTTTTTCGTTATGATCTTAACAATAGATGTCGCACGCATTACACTAAGATCCCAGTTATCTTTAATGTCGCCCTTGCCAACCATAGGTACATCATCGGTATGTCCTTCAATAAGGATGTTAATATCAGTGTTCTGTTCAAGGACCTTTGCAACTTTTTTAAGAGCCTCAACACCTTTAGCCTCAACTGTTGTGCTTCCAGAAGCAAAGAGTAAGCTTTCATCCATTGAAACATAAACTTTTCCGTTCTTTTGCGTGATAGTCAGCCCTTTTCCTTCAAAACCGGTTAAAGCATCGGAGATCTTCTTCTTCAGCTCATTTGTTGCATCATCTTTTTTCTTCAGAATTCCTTCCAGCTCGGCAACACGCGCTTCACGCTTCTTCAGTTCTTCTGTGAGTGCATCAAGATCTTTCTTCTTTGCATCCAGCTCAGCAGCGAGTCGTTTTAACTCATCTTCTTTTTTCAAAAGCTGTTCCTGGGTGCCCTGTAACTCACCTGAAAGCTTTTTGGTATCGGATAAATTTCCTTCCAAAAGACGATTGTATTTATCAAGCAGTTGTTCGTTGATCTGATTCAGCTTGTCGTATTTAGCTGTTAGGCCGCGGTAGCTGTTACCTGCAATGGATGTGTCTTTTTGCAGCCCGTTGATGATCTTTGTATTGTCTGCAATTGCTTTGGTTGCTTCTGTAAGTTTTGTATCACAGTCCTGGCAGCGTGTTTTCAGGTCAGCAAGTTCTGTTTCACAAGTTTTGCGTTTGGCCTGCTCTTCTTCCAGCTTGCGTTGTGGAACGCAGGAGAACAAAGAAGATGCGAATAAAATTACCGCTAAATATTTATATGTTTTTTTCATTGTTCTTGAGTTTTTTGGTCATACAATATTATTCAATCTAATGTCGCCTTACGCAAGTACCGCAGAAAGTTTTTGCACAGTGGAAATGAGGCGATTGTTAATAAGAGGCAGGTTAATAGTTAACGGTTAAAAGTTATATGAGTATTTGATAGAAGTTAGATTCTTGTAAACCACCCCGACCCTCCTGGAAGGAGCGGGAGCGAAAATTTCGAGCATGCAAATTTAATGAAGGATTCGTGTATAAAAAAACCACTCTTCCGGGGAGAAAGAGTGGTTCCTAAATGTCTGTGTAATTACTATTTTTTTGCTTCCGGTTTTTCAGTTTGCGGTTCAATATAAACACGTGTGAAATCACGGTATTCCATTGCATTTGCAGGGAAATTCTTTACATTCTTTTGTACTAAACGGTAATTCTCATCATAAAAAATAGGCATGATAGAGCCGTCATCAATTTGCTGTTGGTCTGCCTGACGGTAAAGGTCCATACGTTTTGCGTCATCCGGTTCCTGTAGGGCAGCAGTGAAAAGGGAATCGAATCTGGCACTCTTGTAACGTACTGAATTCAGGTATGATTTGTCCGATAATTTTTCGGGAATGTGCTTGCTGTAAAGTAAAGTAAGGAAGATCTCCGGATCCGGATAATCCGCAACCCATCCTGATCTCCAGAATAATGCTTTTCCTGTTTCAACGCTTTCAAGCTGTTCTGCGAAAGGCATAACATTGATATCGATATCGATGTTCAGATTTTCTTTCAGCATTTTCTGAATAACTTCAGCAGTCTGAATGTTTCTGTCGCCACCGCCACTGTTGATCTGTAATGTTAGCTTAGGAAATCCTTTTCCATCAGGATAACCTGCTGTAGCCATGTATTTACGCGCTTTGTCAGCATCGAAATTATAACCCTTTAAAGATTTGTGATCGTACATTTTGAATGAAGGAGGTACGATACCGAACAATCCCGGGATTCCTTCACCCTGTAATGTATAATTCACAATTTTCTCGCGGTCGATAGCATAGTTAAATGCTAAACGAACCTCTTTCTTGTCAAAAATATCACTCTGGTGCTGAAATCCATAATAGAAGATGCTCATAGCCGGAACAACCTGCATGTCGAAAGGCTGGTTGCCTTCTTTCGCGTGGTCAAGCTCCCCAAGGATATCCGGAATCATCTCGATAGGTAAACGGAAGATCATATCAAGATTTCCACGTTTAAATTCAAGTAATTCTGATTTTTTCTCTTTGATAAAAGTGTATTTAACTGCATCAAGATATGGCAGCTGATTGCCATGCTCATCCACGTTCCAGTAATTCGGGTTACGCTCCAGAATAACAGCTTCTCCTTCTTTAACGCTCTTCACCTGGAATGGGCCTGTTCCAACACATTTAGCGCGCATATCAACACCGTATTTGTCGTGAGCTTCCTGAGGATAAAGCCAGCAGCCCGGAGTACTCATGATATTTAAAAATCCGGCAAAAGGATGCATCAGGCTGATCTGTATGGTGTAGTCATCGACCACTTTAACTCCGCTAACACCGCCTGCAATGGGTTTTTTGTCGATTGTAGATTGGTAATATTCATTAGCTCCGACTACGCGGTCTTTGAAGGTTCCTCCGAACTGTTGATTTTCCGGGCTGGAAGTACAAAGCATATCGAAGCAGTATTTAAAATCTTTAGCTGTAACCTCACGTCCTTTTCCGTCAGGGAAGCAGGCATCATCATGAAATTTAATTCCTTTTCTGATCGAAAATGTCCATTGTGTTGCATCAGCATTCTTTTCCCATTTCTCTGCAAGCCCTGGAATCACTGTAAGATCAGATTGAGAAAGCTTTACAAGTCCTTCATAAACCTGATTTGCGATCCGGTGAGAAGTAACCTCAGTAATATTAAGCGGGAATAAGTTACGGAAATCTTCCACTTCATTCGTTCTGAACACTCCACCGTAATACACACCACCTTTGGCTTTGCGCGCTTCTCCCGAAGAATTGTTGTCGCTTGAGCATGATGCCAAAAGACCAGCAATCAGGAAAGAATAAATAACTTTTTTCATATTTAAAAAAATTTGTTTTTTAATAGTAATGGATTGAACCATTCAATATTCTGTAAATGCTTTGTAAGGAAGAAATTGGTAATTTCTTATTCATGAGGCACAAATATATAGATTATAACTAAATTTCATATCTTATTACCATGTTTTTTAAGGCCATATGCCATACGCCATTGTTTTTTATGAATGTTTCGTTAAAATGACGCCTAGTGAGTGAAGCTGAACTTCTAAAAATCAAGTTCTACAACCGAAGGACAATGGTCTGAATGCTTTGCCTCAGCAAGAATTAGAGCTCTTTTCATTTGTGCGGCCAAAGGTTCACTCACCAGGTTATAATCGATTCGCCAGCCGAGATTTTTGCCTCTTGCCCCCGCACGAAAACTCCACCAGGTGTAGTTGTGTGGTTCTTTGTTAAAATGCCTGAAGCTGTCCACGAATCCTGATCTCAGAAACCCCTCGATCCAGGATCTTTCTTCCGGAAGGAAACCGCTGCTGTTCGCATTGCTTTTCGGGTTGTGAATATCTATCGGCTGGTGACAAATATTATAATCTCCGGAGATCACCAGTTTAGGGCGCTCTTTTTTTAAATTCTCAATGTAAACATAGAAATCAGAAAGCCATTGCATTTTAAAAGCCTGACGATCTTCACCGCTGCTTCCACTTGGATGATAAACACTCATTACGGAGATGTCACCAAAATCAGCCCGGAGGATCCTTCCTTCAAAATCATATTTTTCAATTCCACAACCATATTCAATGTGAGAAGGAAGTATTTTAGTGAGTATCGCGACACCGCTGTATCCCTTTTTCTGCGCGGGATACCAGTAGTGATAATAACCGAGCTCTTCAAATATACCTGTGTCGAATTGCGTAGGGTCCGCCTTGATCTCCTGCAGGCAAATTATATCCGGATTTGCTGCTTTTAGCCATTCAACAAATCCTTTGCTGATCGCGGAACGTATTCCATTTACGTTATAGGTTATAATTTTTGCCATGTTTATGCGTATGTAGATGTTGGAGATGGAGAATTCTGCGCCCTAAAATTAGTATTTTTAAGGGCTGACGATGTTTAACATCCTGTAATTATTTTAAATAGTACCTTTAAATTGTATATCCTGCAGGGTATTCCATTCTTGTGAAATTAAGAAAAAGTATATTTTTTATTTTATTGGTAATTATCTCTTCCGGCATCCGCGCGCAGGTAAGTTCGGGTGCCCGCTCACAGGTAATAAACGTTGTTGCAGATACTATCCGGGCCGATTCACTCAGCCTGGTTCCGGGCTCACTCACTATTCGCCTTACGAACGAACAATTACTTGATACATCATATTACGAAATTAATTACGCCCAGGGCCTTCTCTTTTTTAACAGGGCGAAAATGGCAGCTGACAGTGTTTCCACTGACAGCATGACCATAGAATACAAAACCTTTCCCTTTCTTTTCACAGAAACAATCAGGCATAAGGATGCCAACCGTGTAAAGACAGACATTTCAGGAGTGGCAAATCCCTTCAGCTACGAAATAGAAAGTAAGAACGATGATATTTTTAAAATGGACGGACTTAATAAAAGTGGGAGTATTTCACGCGGGATCACGTTTGGAAATAATCAGGATGTAGTTGTCAACTCAAACCTGAATCTGCAGCTGTCGGGGCATTTAAGCAATGACGTTGATATTCTCATGGCGGCAACAGACAACAACATTCCTATTCAGCCTGACGGAAACACCCAGCAATTGCAAGAGTTTGATAAGGTTTTCATTCAGCTGTCAAAAGGGAATACAAAATTAATCGCGGGTGATTTCCAATTGTTACGGCCGGCTTCCTATTTTATGAACTTCAACAAAAAGGCTCAGGGTATTAATTTCTCTACGGCTTTAAAAACGAACGAAGAAAAAGAGAAAGCAAAGCAAGGCATCTATTCAACTTCCATAAGCGCTGCAGTTTCAAGAGGAAAGTTTGCAAGGAATCAGATCCAGGGAATTGAAAGCAATCAGGGGCCCTATCGTTTAAGAGGAGCAGAAAGTGAGCCCTTCATCATTGTTCTGTCAGGAACCGAGAAAGTGTTCATAGATGGAAGGCTTGTTGAACGGGGGCAGGAAAATGATTACGTGATAAATTACAATACCGCAGAGATCACGTTCACTGCACGACAATTAATTACAAAAGATAAACGTATTGTTGTTGAGTTTCAGTATTCTGATAAAAATTACGCACGTTCGCTGGTTCATTTCGGGAATGATTACGAACAGGGAAAATTAAGGCTGCATGTGAATGTCTATTCCGAACAGGATAGCAAGAACCAACCATTACAGCAAGAGCTTACTGCAGATCAGAAAAAATTATTAAGCCGAATAGGAGATACGCTATCACTGGCAGTCAGCCCGAGTTTTGACAGCGTTCCATTTTCAAATGAAGAGGTATTGTATCAGAAGAAAGACAGTCTGTATGGAGGTTATGTTTTTCCGAACGTGTTTGTTTACAGCACCAACAGCGACAGTGCACATTTTCGTGTGACTTTTAGTAACGTAGGCGTGGGTAAAGGAAATTATAACCAGGTATCATCAGATGCCAACGGGAAAGTATTTGAATGGGTAATGCCGGACACGCTTACCGGTCAGAGGAGAGGAAGTTATGAACCTGTGATACAGCTTGTAACACCGAGAAAAAAGCAGATGCTGACGGTTGGTGCTGAGTATGCCTTTAGCCGGAACTCAAAACTAACTGTTGAAGGAGCCGCAAGTAATAACGATATCAATACCTTTTCTAAAGCAAACAGTGAAGACGATACCGGTTATGGATTGAAATTAAATTTTGATAACAGTATTCCTTTATTCAAGCTGATACCGAATGATACGCTACAAGAAGGTTTCAGGTTGAACACAAATGTGAATTATGAGTATGTCCAGAAATATTTTTCTCCCATAGAGCGGTACAGAAGTGTGGAGTTTGAACGTGATTGGAACAGAGCTTCTTCTGCTCTTAGCGATGATCAGCACATTGCGGGGCTTGCAGTTTCTGTTTCAAAAAAAAATCTTGGATTGCTTGGATACAGGTTCAATGCATTTATGGAAGGCAACGCATACAATGCAACCAAGCATATTTCAAACATCAATGTTGTAAAAAAAGGATTTCGTTTTTCTTATGATGGAAGTCTTTTGAATTCAAGCAGTAAAACAAATACAAACTTTTACAGGCACAAAAGCGGGATCTCACAAACAATAAAATGGTTCACCTTCGGGGTACGGGATGAGTTCGAACAAAATAAATTTGCATTGACGAGAAAAGATTCGTTGTTGTCAAACAGTTATCAATTCTGGGAATGGGAGGGGTATGTTCAGAATTCGGACACAACAAAAAACAGATATGGACTTAATTACAAGCAGCGATCAGATCATGCTATAAAAAATATTTCAGGTGCAACGCGTCTTACCGAAGCCGCCTTTGCAGAAAGCTATGGAGGGTTCCTCGATCTGATTCAAAATCCAAACAGCCAACTGAAGCTGAATGCAGCTTACAGAAGGCTGTACATCCGGGATCCTTTGCTTACTATCCAGAAGCCTGATAACACACTCGTTTCAAGAATCGAATATGATTTCAGATTATTGAAAGGATTGGTTTATTCAAATACTTTTTATGAGATCGGGTCGGGACTTGAAGTAAAAAAAGAGTTCTCGTATATTGAAGTGGCTGCCGGACAAGGTGTTTATACGTGGATAGATTATAACAGCAACGGAATAAAGGAGCTGAATGAATTTGAGATAGCAGTATATGCAGATCAGGCGACTTACATCAAAGTGTACACTCCGACTGATAAGTATATAAAGACGTATACCAATCAATTCAGCCAGGTGTTGAGTATAAAGCCTTCAGCGATCTGGTCGGGTAAAAAAGGAATCCGGAATTTTGTTGCAAGATTTGCTGATCAGATTTCCTACCGAGTTGACCGGAAGTCGACCGAGGATGATCTCGTGAAAGCCTACAACCCATTTCTTGCAGAAACAAATGACAGCACATTGGTTACCATAAATTCTGCTTTCAGAAATACATTCTTTATTAATCAGATGAGCCCGGTGTTCGGGCTTGATATAACCTATCAGGATATCAGAAACAAATCGCTTCTCGTCAGCGGTTTTGATACTCGTGCAAATATTTACAAAGAAGCAAAGCTGAGATGGAATTTTACACAGCAGTTAAGTTTGAATTTAGAATATAAAGACGGAGTCAAGAAAAGCAGCTCACAGTATTTTCCTGTAAGAAATTTCAGGATCACATATTTCGAAGGAACACCAAAGCTTAATTATCAGCCCAACACAGCGTTTCGCCTGACTGTTTTGTTCAGGTATACCGATAAGAAAAATGCTGATGATCTTGGAGGGCAGCATGCCGTGTTGCAGGATTACGGAGCGGAAATAAAATACAATGTTTTAAATAAAGGAAGTTTGAATTTAAAAGGGGATTTTATTCAGATACAATATAATGATCTGCAAAGTTCAGCGCTCTCATTTGAAATGCTGGATGCTTTGAAGCCGGGTCAGAACATAACCTGGGGAGCATCCTATCAAAGGAATTTATCCAATAACCTTCAGTTAAGTATTACATACGATGGCAGAAAATCCGAAGGTAATAAGTCGGTTCACATTGGCGGAGCGCAGGTGAGGGCGTATTTCTAAAATATACGAAATAAAAAAATCCTCCGGAATGGAGGATTTTTCCAAACAAATGTTCCGTCAATCAAGGGATGATCTTTAGTAATACTTTTCGGCTACTCCCGTCCTCGAAAAATATACTCCGGTTTTGTTTGCAAGATCTTAATTGAAGCGCGCTCTCGATTTCTGATAAAGGAATGGGTTAGGAGTTACGAAGCGTATAAAGATCTCAGGTCCCCCGCGGCCTGTTGTGGCGCGGGTTAGACGGGACGTATTGAGATCGTAGCTTACGCCAACTGCATAATTCTCGTATTCAAGAAGAAATTGCAGGATGACTGCATCCATATTGCGGTATGAAACTCCGAAGCCCATAGCTGAGCGTTTAATGATACCTGTATATTTGGAATCATCTTTAAAATAATATTTTACCATGAAGCCTTCCATCATTTCAAGTGAAGGTCCCTGAATGGTTGTGATGAAGCTTGGAACCAGGGCAACATTTGAATTTCTTATTCCGAATAACATATCAGCATGTAAAATATATTTTGTGTTCAAGCGCTCTTTTGAATCGTCAAGATATAGTTGTTTAGGCTGATTGATATGATATACAGAAGCTCCGATATTTGCTCTTCTTTCAGTGTTGGCACCTACAGAGCGTTCGTTATAACCATAGCTCCAATTGATGCCGCCTGCAAAATCAGGATAAATGAAATTTTGAGATGCATAATCTTCTCTGCTGTCGATGTATGGATCATAACCGGTTGGTCCATATTGATTAGGAAAGATGAGCTTTGATGCATCCACCTTTTTTTGTACCACACTTGCCTGGAGTCCTACTGATAGAGAGCTGAATCTGCTGGTGGGAATAAAAGTGGCAAGTGACAGATTAGCTTGTGTTGATCCCATATTTCCGTCTCCGGCCTTGTCACTATAAAATGAAAGACCTCCGGCCATCCTGCTGAATGATTTTTTATAGATCTTGGTTTTAAATTTATCTGCCTTTTCCCAGTTGCTCGCTTTGAATTTCATTTCAAAGGAAGCACCGTATGTTTTATACGGAACAGTAATGCTGCGCCATTGGTCTTTATAGATCACTGATGCGCGCACTACAGTTGACGCCCCTGTAAGTGCAGGGTTAACAAGAGAAGGCGTCTGCATATACTGAGAGAAATGAAGGTCCTGAGCTTTTGCAGCAGTTCCAAGAATCAGTATAACCGGGAGTAAGATTATTTTTTTCATGGTTTTGAGTTTTTAATTTGGATCAGATCTTAATTATCTGATGATAGAAATATTTCCTTTTTTAGTTATCTGTTCACCTGTGGTGTATGTCGCTTTTATGAAATACACGAACACTGCCGGGTCAAGGATTCTTCCTCTGAATGTTCCATCCCAGCAGAAGTCAGCCTGAGAAGAATCAAACATTTTTTCACCCCAGCGGTCGTAGATCATGATAGTGAACTCATTCATACAAGCGCTCCAGCCTTGTAAGCAGAACAGGTCATTGTTTCCATCATTGTTTGGAGAGAATGCATTAGGTACACCAAGCTCTTTATTTGTAACACATGGTGTTTCAACAGTGATAGTAACGCAGTCATTGTCTGTACATGACCCATCAGTTCCAACAACACAATATGTTGTCGTTTCCATTGGCGCTGCCGAAGGTGATGCGCAGCTTGTGCAGCTTAGTCCCGTTGCGACTGACCATGTGTAAGATGACGCACCCGTTGTGATCAAAGGAACCGAGTCTCCCTGCATGATCGTTATATCAGGAATTGTTGAAACATTTATTCCTGTTGCAGGCGAAACCAGAACACTTGATGTGGACGCACATCCGTTTGAAGGATTGGTTACAGTTAGTGTATAAGTTCCGGCCGTATTTACAGAAGGGTTTGCAGAGTTTGCTCCTGACACGAGACCCGGTCCGCTCCAGCTGAATGTTGTTCCGCTTGTTGACGATGAACCGTTCAGTGTTGTAGGCGCAGAGCATGAGAGTGTCTGTGGTGAGCCGGCATCAGCATTCGGGAAGTTGCCGGATATGTTCACTACAACAGAGCTGTTCGCTGTGCATCCGTTTGATGGGTTAGTCACTGTTAAAGTATATGTTCCTGCAGCGTTAACAGTTGGTGTCGCTGTAGTTACACCGGAAACAATTCCCGGTCCTGTCCAGCTGAATGTAGCCCCACTTGTGCTAGATGAGCCGTTAAGTGTTACAGAAGTTACCGAGCATGTTAATGTTTGTGATGTTCCTGCATTCGCGTTTGGTGCTCCTGCTGCAGAGCTAACGCTGACAGTATTTGTAGCCGTACAGCCGTTTGCCGGATCAGTCACGGTAACAGTATATGTTCCCGCAACGTTAACTGTAGGGCTTGCCGTTGAGCCTCCGGAAACGATTCCCGGGCCACTCCAGTTAAAGGTTGCCCCGCTTGTGGAAGATGAGCCGTTAAGAGTTGCAGACGTTGCAGTGCAGCTTAAGGTCTGTGGTGCTCCGGCATTTGCGTTAGGTGCTGAAGTGTTTGAAGAAACCAAAACATTTGAAGTTGCGGTACATCCGTTTGCAGGATCGGTTACTGTCACTGTGTAGGTACCTGTCGCATTTACTGTTGGTGTTGCAGAGTTAGATCCAGATACAATGCCCGGTCCTGACCAGCTATAAGTAACTCCTGAAGTTGTTGATGATCCGTTTAAATTCACTGAAGTTGTAGCACACGTTAAAGGTGGAGATGTTCCGGCATTAACGTTTGGCAAGCCTCCGTTGGAGTTGACAGAAGTTGTTGCTGTTGCGGAACAGCCGTTTGATGGATCATTTACAGTTAATGTATAGGTTCCGGTTGCATTCACTGTTGCTGTTGATGTGTTGGCTCCAGAAACAATACCAGGCCCGGTCCAGCTGAAAGAAACACCGGATGTAGAGGAAGATCCATTCAATGAAACAGACGTTGTTGTGCAGCTCAGTGTTTGAGCAGGGCCTGCATTAACATTCGGGATACTGTTGTTGCTTGCAACTATTACAGTTGATGGAGCTGTACATCCGTTCGAAGGATCCGTTACTGTTAAAGTATAAGTACCGGCCAGGTTTACAGTAGCAGTAGCAGTGTTGTTTCCGGAAACGATACCCGGCCCGCTCCAGCTGAATGTAGCTCCGCTGGTTGATGATGATCCGTTAAGGGAAACGGTCGTTGTAGCACAAGTCAATGTTTGCGCTGATCCTGCATTAGCATTTGGTACACCGGCTGCTGCGTTTACAGAAGCAGTGCTGCTTGCGGTACATCCGTTCGAAGGATCTGTAACTGTTACAGTGTACGTGCCGGCAGCATTTACAGTTGGTGTTGCTGTAGTTCCTCCAGAAACTATTCCTGGTCCAGACCAGCTGAATGTTGCACCGGATGTTGCTGATGAACCATTAAGGTTAACTGAAGTTACTGTGCATGTCAATGTTTGAGTCGATCCTGCATTTGCATCAGGGCTTGCTGTGTTAGAGGATACAACAACGTTAGCTGTCGCAGTACAGCCGTTCGAAGGATCTGTAACAGTGATTGTATATGTACCTGCTGCATTAACTGTTGGTGTTGCAGTTGTGGCGCCCGCAACTATTCCTGATCCCGTCCAGCTAAATGTTGCTCCGGATGTTGCAGATGATCCATTGAGCGTCACAGTGTTTGAGGTACATGTGATGATCTGTGCGGCACCTGCATTTGCATCAGGCAATCCTGTTCCTGAGTTCACTGCAGCACTGCTAGTTGAGGTACAACCGTTTGAAGCATCGGAAACAGTCAATGTGTATGTTCCCGCAGCATTCACAGTTGGTGTAGCAGTAGTGCCACCGGAAACTATACCCGGCCCGCTCCAGTTGAATGTTGCGCCTGAAGTTGTCGAAGAGCCGTTCAGTGTTACAGAAGTACCAGAGCATGTAAGCGTTTGAGGCGAGCCCGCATCAGCGTTCGGAGCTGCAGTGTTTGATATAACAGTTACGGTTGCAGGTGATGAACATCCGTTTGAAGGATCAGTAACTGTTAATGTATATGTTCCTGCAGCGATCACGGTAGGAGTTGCTGTTGATGCACCGGAAGAAATACCTGATCCTGTCCAGCTGAATGTTGCACCGCTTGTACTTGATGAACCATTAAGCACTACAGATGTTACAGAACATGTTAATGTCTGTGATGCACCCGCATTTGCATTAGGCACACCCGCACCGGAGCTTACTGCTACTGTTGCCGTTGCAGAACATCCGTTATTAGGATCTGTTGTTGTTAAAGTATATGTACCCACTGCATTGACTGTTGCAGATGATGTTGTTCCACCGGAAACAATGCCAGGTCCGCTCCAGCTGAACGAAACACCTGAAGTTGTTGATGATCCGTTTAATGTTACTGATGTTGCAGAGCAGGTTAACGTTTGAGCCGGTCCTGCGTTTGCATCAGGGCTGGCAGTGTTCGTGTTTACAGCCACTGATGAGGTTGCCGAACAACCATTTGAAGGATCAGTAACAGTAATCGTATATGTTCCTGCTGCATTAACAGTAGGGTTTGTTGTTGTACCGCCTGAAACAATTCCAGGTCCTGACCAGCTGAATGTAGCACCACTGGTGCTTGATGAACCGCTTAATGTTACAGTGTTCGCAGAACAAGTTAATGTTTGTGCTGATCCGGCATTTGCATTGGGAGTACCGGTATTAGCATTTACAACCACAGAGCTGTTTGCAGTACATCCGTTTGAAGGATCTGTTACTGTCATTGTATATACTCCGGCAGTATTTACTGAAGGACTCGCTGTAGTCGCTCCTGAAACTATTCCAGGTCCTGACCAGGTGAATGTTGCGCCCGCAGCGGCTGACGATCCGTTCAGTGTAACTGTTGCTGAAGAGCAGGAAATGGTTTGTGTATTTCCTGCATTTGCATCAGGGCTTGATGTGTTAGCATTTACAACAACAGAGCTGTTTGAAGTACAGCCGTTAGCAGGATCCGTCACCGTTAATTGATATGTCCCTGCAGCATTTACTGAAGGTGTTGCAGTGGTGCCTCCGGAAACAATTCCCGGGCCTGACCAGCTGAATGTTGCTCCGGCTGTGCTGGATGAACCATTCAATGTTACTGAAGAAGATGAGCAGCTTAGTGTTTGTGTGCTACCTGCATTGGCATTTGGTGCAGAGCTGTTTGAGTTTACAACAACAGTTGAAGATGCGGTACATCCGTTTGATGGATCAGTCACAGTTACTGTATACGTTCCTGCGGCATTCACGCTTGGACTAGCAGTTGTTGCACCTGAAACGATACCGGCTCCTGTCCAGTTGAATGTTGCTCCTGCTGTTGACGAGGAACCATTCAAAACAACTGATGTCGCAGAACAGCTTAGCATTTGAGCAGCTCCCGCATTTGCATTTGGTAAAGATGTGTTAGAGTTCACAGCGACAGTAGAAGTAGCAGTACATCCGTTAGCAGGGTTTGTAACTGTGATCGTATATGTTCCGGCAGCATTAACATTTGGTGTTGCGGTAGTTCCTCCTGAAGCAATTCCAGGGCCTGACCAGTTAAACGTAGCACCGGCAGTTGAAGAAGATCCGTTAAGGGTTACACTGGAAGTGTTGCAGTTGAGTGTCTGAGCTGTACCTGCTGATGCGTTCGGTGTATTTGTATCAGTTGAAACGGTTGTTGTTGCTGTTGCTGAACATCCGTTAGAAGGATCATTGACTGTTACAGTGTAAGTTCCTGCAGCATTTACTGTTGGTGTTGCTGTTGTCCCACCGGAAACTATTCCGGGACCTGACCAGCTGAATGTAACACCACCTGTGGAAGAAGAGCCATTCAACGTAACCGAAGAAGACGAACAGTTTAATGTTTGTGCCGCTCCGGCATTTGCATTTGGCTGTGTTGTATTAGAAGTAACTGCCACTTGTGCGCTTGCACTGCAACCATTACCCGGATCGGTCACCGTTAAAATGTAAGATCCTGCCGCATTCACAGATGGGGTAGTGGTGGTCCCTCCGGAAACTATTCCCGGGCCTGACCAGCTGAATGTTGCACCTGCTGTTGATGAAGAACCGCTCAATACTGCAGATGTGGTTGTGCATGAAAGCGATTGAGCTGCTCCTGCATTCACGTTTGGAGATCCTGCAGCAGCACTCACGATCATCTGGTCAGATGCTGTACAGCCATTAACTGTTACAGTAAGGGTGTAAGTACCTGCTGTTGCTGTTGTCGGGTTAGCAGTTGAAGCTGTAAATCCGCCAGGGCCAGCCCAGCTGAAGGTAGCTCCTACTGTACTTGATGAGCCATCCAGAGTTACTGATGGTGCGGCACATGTTAAGTTTTTATCAAGTCCGGCACTCGCGTCCGGAATCGGATTTACCGTTACTGCTGTTGTAGCCACGTTGCTCGTACATCCGCTGACAGTGATGGTTAAAGAATATGTTCCTGCCATTGCAGCAGTTGCAGCCGCACTTACAACAGGGTTTTGTAAAGAAGAT
>JAQZBR010000002.1 GCA_029237775.1 Bacteroidota bacterium | reverse complement strand
AAAGAAGGTCGTTTTCTTACGACCAACATATGAGTTTTTTACTTTTTGTCTTGAAACAAAAAGTAACAAAAAATTCAAGAAAGCATAATTCCTCCACACTGGCAACACGGCATCGTATGCTTTCTTGCCTTCGCGCCTCTTCGTAGTAGAAAACAGTATTTAGACTAATCATTCGTTGCTAGGCGTGGGTAATCTGGGTTTTATTCAGAGTGGTGCGTGAGCCCTGTCTGAACGCGATGCCGTTTCGGGTGAATGGCATTTTCAGTGAAAACCTTAGCAAAAACTTTAGTTTTTTTGCTTTTAGGTTTTCCTGAAAATGGCAGAGCGGGAAGGAATCGTTCTGACTTGAACTTTTGTTTCTTTTCTTTCAAGAGAAAAGAAAAGAAACTATTATAATAATAAAAAATGCCCTTCGACTTGAAGGGCATTTCTTATTAAAATATCTCAAGCGTAGCTTTAATCTCCTTTACTTTTTCTTTTTCCCGATCTGGTAATTTAGCGAAAGCACAATTCCCCCCGTTGCAGCATTCGTGCTACTCTTATCCTTGTACACCAAAGCATCGCCTAAGTCATTTCCTAAAGCATCCACACCTTTAAGGTCCGTTAAACCATATTGCAGACGTAAGCCAACATTCATGGATAAAGGGCTCTCACCAAATTTGATCTTCGCGCCAAATCCCATCACGGCAGAAATAAAGGAAGATGCATAATCACTTGTCACTACAGTATCCATGCTAAATCCGTCCCCGCTGTATTTGTAGGTCGCTGAAGAAATAATATTGTACTGAGGGCCTAATTCAAAATAGAGAATGTCCGATTTTAATTTGAACATCAAAGGAATCTGAATCGTTTGCAAGTTGATGGAAGACTTATAATCAGTGGTTTTGTACACTGTGCCGGTTGAATCCTTGAATTCAAGTTTTCCAACATAGCTTCCCAAATGGTTTCCCATCAGTCCTTCGATCCCAACACCCACTTTTCCAAAGTATGCGTTGAAGCCCAGTCCGTAAGCAACACCAATACTGTTTGCATAATTTTGTTCATCCCCGATATCAGAAATGTTCTTGTTAAAAAGCCATGTGGAGTTACCAAGGCCTTTAGCCTGGATTTCAAAAGTGTTTTCTTTAGACGCCTTTGGTGCATCTTGTGCAAGCGCTAAAACCGAAAAAAGTGAAAGTGTTCCTGCTAGTAATATTTTTTTGTTCATGAGTTTGATTAAATGGTTCGAACCTTTATACTGCAGCCAGCAATATAGGTTTCTGGCATTTTACTCATGTTTTTTTAAGGCTCTGATTCTAAAGATCTTAATTTTAAGTGAATTAGATGAATTACTGAACTATATCGTCAGAATTCTATGTTTATAGAAATAAAACAACCTCAACGAAATCGTCCTGATTTCTCTTTTGACAACTGATTTTAATTATCTTTGAAGCACAGGCTCATGCCGTTTACATAAAGAAATCTAATATCAATATTATGAAATTACTTGAAGGAAAAGTAGCTCTTATAACAGGTGCTTCCCGGGGAATCGGCCGCGGTATCGCTTTACGTTTCGCAGAACAGGGTGCCAACGTTGCATTCACTTATTTGTCATCCGTTGAAAAGGGTGAAGCCCTTGCTAAAGAGCTTGAGGCTTTCGGAATAAAAGCAAAAGGATATCGTTCTGATGCAGCTGATTTTAAAGCTGCCGAAGAGCTTGTAAATAATGTAGTTACTGATTTCGGTACTGTAGATATATTGGTTAATAATGCAGGGATCACCCGTGATACTTTGTTAATGAGAATGTCAGAACAGCAGTGGGATGAAGTGATGAACGCCAATTTAAAATCGGTATTCAACCTGACAAAGGCTGTTCAGAAGCCAATGCTGAAGCAGCGTAAAGGCTCGATCATTAATATGAGCTCAGTTGTCGGTGTGAAAGGAAATGCCGGACAATCCAATTATGCGGCATCAAAAGCCGGGATCATAGGGTTTACCAAATCTGTGGCTTTGGAGCTCGGTTCCCGTAATATCCGCAGTAATGCAATTGCCCCGGGATTCATTGAAACTGAAATGACCGATGTTCTTGATCCTAAGGTTGTTCAGGGCTGGAGAGATACAATTCCTTTGAAACGTGGTGGCTCTGTGGATGACATCGCAAATGCAACAATATTCCTCGCTTCAGATATGAGCGCATATATTACAGGACAGGTAATGAATGTTTGCGGTGGAATGCTTACTTAGTACAGATACGAATCAAACCAAATTTACGAATCTGTATTTGTAACCCGGTTTAGATATCTGTTGTAGACAGTAAATTTTCTTTGCGCCTTAGTGCCTTTGCGGTAAAAAAGTATGAACCTAGTTTTTGAATATCCCTGGTATTTCTCTTTATTCTGTTTACTGGCAGGGTTTGTTTATGCGTTCCTTTTATACCGGAAGGATTCTAAATTCAATGACTCTTCAGTTTGGCTTGTCCGCGGAATGGCCGCTTTGCGATTTTTGGCAGTAACGATCCTTTCTTTTTTATTGCTCTCCCCATTATTAAAAACAGTCAACAGACAAGTCGAAAAACCCATCATAATTATTGCACAGGATAATTCTCAATCCCTGATCATTAACAAGGATTCTGCGTTTTACAAGTTGGAATACAAACAACGATTGAGTAAGCTGATCGATGATCTGAAAGGAAAGTATAATGTTGTTTCATACAGTTTTGCCGACAAGGTCAAAGGGCTGAATGATCCAGCTTCCTTGTCCTTTAATGATAAACAAACAGACATTTCTTTGCTATTTGACGAAATAGACACTCGTTATGGAAACAGGAATGTAGGTGCAGTGATAGTCGCCACCGATGGACTTTACAACAAAGGTGCGAATCCGGTTTACAGTGCCGCTGATCTTAAAATCCCGCTTTATACGATTGCACTTGGTGATACAACTATCAAGAAAGACCTTATTCTTTCTCGTGTTGATCACAACAGGATCGCTTACCTTGGTAATCAGTTTCCTCTTGAGATCCTGGTGAATGCGAAACAATTGAAGGGGAAGACAAGCACACTCTCTATATCAAAGGGAAATGCAAATTTGTTTTCCCAGATTATCAATATCAATTCAGAAACGTTTACGTTAACGGTACCTGCTCTTTTAGAAGCTAAGGAAGTTGGCTTGCAGCATTACAAAGTGAGAGTAAGTGCTCTTGATGATGAAGTGAGCAAGCTGAATAATGTTCAGGATATTTTTGTTGATGTCCTCGATGCGCGTCAAAGGATCCTTATCCTGGCAGATGCACCACACCCTGATGTTGCAGCCATCAAAGATGCTTTGCAGGAAAATCAGAACTATGAAGTGGAAAGCTATTCGATCGATCAATTCGATAAGTCTGTAAAAAAATATAATCTAGTTATTCTTCATCAGCTGCCGAGTCCGCGTACAACAGCAGCAAAAGTATTGTCAGAATTAAACAGCTCCGATGTTCCTGTCTGGTCTTTTTCCGGAGCGAAAGCTTTGTTAAAGCGTGATCTTACATTGGGATCGGTATCTCCAAAGACCAATGAGTGCGAGCCTGTCATCGATGAGAATTTTCCGTTGTTTACGATAAGCGATGAACTCAGAAAAGCGATGAAAGACTTTCCTGCGGTGACTTGTCCGTTCGGATCCTACCAGACCGATAACAGCAGCAATGTGCTGCTATACCAGCGTATCGGGATAGTGGATACTAAAACTCCTCTGATGCTTTTTAATAATACCGGAGACAGCAAGGTGGCAGTGTTTACAGGTGAGGGAATATGGAAGTGGAGATTGCAGGATTTTGCTGCCAATGGGAACCATGATCTGTTTAATGAGTTGATCTCTAAAACCGTTCAGTACCTTTCTGTAAAAGTGGATAAAAGTTTTTTTCGCGTGATCGGGAAAAATAACTTTATGGAAAATGAAGCCATTGAAATGGAGGCAGAGGTTTACAATCAGAGCTATGAGCTGATCAACGAACCTGAAGTAAGTGTGGTCATAAAAAATGCAGCAGATAAAAAATTTCAGTTCACATTTGGTAAAACAAGCAACGCATATAGGTTAAATGCCGGGATGCTGCCGGTGGGGGAATATAAATACGATGCAAAAGTTAAAGTGGGGGAGAAAATCTATGAGCAGCACGGTGAGTTCAGTGTGAGCGCCCTGCAAGTGGAATTCACCAATACAACAGCCGATCATCAGATGCTATACGCTCTTGCTCAGAAGCACGATGGAGAAATGGTATATCCGGCAGATATGACTAAGCTTTCTGATAAACTAAACGCACGAGAAGATATTAAATCGGTGTCCTATTCAGAAAAAAAGCTTCGTGACATGATAAACCTTCAATGGATCTTTTTTGTGATCCTGGCTCTCATTAGTGCGGAGTGGTTTATGCGTAAACGAAACGGTGCGTATTAGGCAAAATATCCTCATGATTTTATCAGACAGATAAGAAATGAAAAAGCATCATAGCCTGGTTTCTATCGCCTTCATTCTTATTTTCATCCTGAGCATCTTTAGCTGTTTCCGTCTCTGGAAAAAAAACAGGATCGTTGTAGATGCGCCAAGCTATTATACGTATCTCCCGGCTGCCTTGATTTATCAGGATCTTCATTTAAATTTTATTGACGCGAATCCTCTTTTCTTTAGAGATAAGATCTGGTACTATAAGATCGAAGGAGGTAAAAAGCTGATCAAGCATCCGGTGGGACTTAGCGTTGCACTTGCCCCTTTTTTTATGGCGGGCCATTTGGCTACAAAATTAACTGGAGGTGCTCAGGATGGTTATTCTTTTTGCTATCAGAATGCAGTCAGTTTAGGAGTGATCATTTACCTGTTAGTTGGGTTGTTTTATCTCCGTAAACTATTATTGAATTGGTTTGATGATAAGATCATAGCGCTAACCATCGTGGCTTTGTCCATTGGCACCAACCTTTTGTGGTATTCAACTTTCGAAGGACTTATGCCTCATGCTATCTCCTTTTCATTGTTATGTGCCTGTCTGTTTCATTTTTATGAATGGCTAAAAATCGGATCCAATAAACACCTGCTGATCTTTGGCGCAGTTCTGGGCTTGAGTGTACTTATCAGGCCTCTAGCCTTAACACTTCTGATTTACTTTTTTATCATCCTATTATTGTCAAAAGGCGGAATCAGAGCAACTATTGAGTTCTTAAAGCCTCAATTGAGTTACCTAATCTTCGCGATGTTAATATGCATGTCAATTGGTTCGCTGCAGTTGATGTATTGGAAATTTGCTACCGGCCGTTGGCTGTATGATGTTTACATTGATGAGCATTTTATTTTCGATAGTCCGCAAATGATTCCTTTTTTGTTCAGCTTCAGGAAAGGTGTGTTCATTTATACGCCTGTGTTGATCTTTGCTGTTATCGGACTGATCATTTTATTCAAAAAGAATCGTGCTGTTTTTTATGGAACAATTATCATGATGATCACGACAGTGTTTCTGTTATCCTCATGGTGGGCATGGAGCTATGGAATTTCCTGGGGCATCCGGCCTATGATCGATTATTATTCAATACTGTCGATTCCGCTCGCTGCCGGATTTTCTTTTGTTCTCAAAAAGGGAAAAGCGTTGAAAATTGTTTCCTCTGTTGTGATTTTCTTATTTATTGCTCTAAATCTTTTTCAAACCTGGCAATATAAAAATGGCGCTATTCATTATGATGATATGACGCGGGAGGCTTATTTCAAGGGGTTTTTTCAGAGTAAGCCTTCCACTGAATGGCGGGATTTATTAAGTCCGTACGATTGGGATAGAAGAATAAAAGGTCTGCCTCAGATAGAGTATTCCCAAAATTATATCACCGGGTCACTTGGTAAGAAGGCGATCTATTTAAGAGCCTCGAATATGAAATACCTTGCGGCAAATCCGCGTGCTCAAAATACAGTCGCTGCTTTCGCAGATGTTTATACACCTTCTGTGTGCGATCTATCAGCTAAAGTTTTGCCGAATGGGAAGATCGCATTGATGACAAATGACGGTCGCTTTCTGTCTGTAAGTAAACAATTCGATAACGCTTTAATGGCAATTGGCGATTCTGCGGGTGTTTACGAGCAGTTTGAACTGAATTTCCCTGAAGAAGATAACAACCGGATTACTTTACGTTCTGTCGCAACAGGAAAGTATCTGAGCATCGATCCTGCCGTTCACGACATTGTTTTTGCATCTTCCAACTCGATCGGCAGCAAGGAAATTTTCCGTTTATTTGTTGTTGAGCCATAGAAAACATTGAATAATAATATTACATATTTTGATAAATTATCTGCGAATCGCGTTAAGCAACGTAGGTCCAAAAAGTATTATTGGGACGATATTACAAGCTATTGCGATTATTTTATACACGAAGAAAATTCTGTTCTCGAGATAGGATGCGGAACGGGCGAATTGCTAAACGGTATAAAAGCACATTGCAAGGCCGGGATTGATTTCAGCGAAGGCATGATAGCGGAAGGGAAACGACAATTTCCACAACTGGATTTGCGGGTGATGAATGCAGAATATCTGCATCTTAATCAAGAGTATGATGTCATAATCCTTTCTAATCTTATCGGATATCTGGAAGATATTCAGCAGGTTTTCCGGCAGCTGCATAAGGTTTGTCATGAGCGGACCAAAGTGATCATTACTTATTACAATTTCCTTTGGGAGCCTTTGTTGAAATTTGGCGAGGCGATCGGATACAAAACAAAAACACCCGCTCAGAATTGGTTAAGCCTTGATGAAATAAATTCACTTCTTGATTTATCCGGTTTCAAAGTGTACCGCAATTCAAGGAGGATGATCTTTCCTGTTTACATCCCTCTTTTTTCCGAATTACTGAATAATGTACTTGGGAAATTACCGCTGATCCGCTCATTCAGTATTAATCATTTCACTTTTGCGCGCCCCGTTATTGCAAATGAAAGGGATCATCAGAAAAAATACTCAGTTACAGTGGTTGTTCCTGCACGAAATGAAAGTGGTAATATAGAAAATGTGATCAAGCGCATCCCTTCTATAGGAAGCCATGTAGAGATTGTATTTGTTGAAGGAAATTCCTCTGATGATACCTGGTTACAGATCCAGATGATGCAGAAGAAATACGCTTCCACACACGACATCAAAATAGCGCAATGTCATGAAAGAGGGAAGGGTATAGCGGTTCGTAAAGGTTTTGAGATTGCAAGCGGAGAGATCCTTATGATCCTTGATGCTGATCTGACGGTACCACCCGAAGAGCTACCAAAGTTCTATGAGATCATTGCAAGCGGGAAAGCCGATTTTGTAAATGGTTCAAGGTTAGTTTACCGTATGGATAAGAAAGCGATGAGATCTTTTAATCTGCTGGGAAATAAATTTTTCAGCCTGGTCTTCACCTGGCTTCTTGATCAGCGTTTTAAGGACACGCTTTGCGGTACGAAGGTTCTCTTTAAAAAAGATTACCAGCGCCTTGCTGCCAACAGAAAGTTTTTTGGAGAGTTCGATCCTTTCGGTGATTTCGATCTTTTGTTTGGAGCCCATAAACTCAACCTTCATATTGTTGAACTTCCTGTTCACTACAAAGAACGCACATACGGCAGAACAAATATATCCCGGTTTCGTCACGGTTTCATACTTCTGCGAATGTGTCTTTTTGCGGCAAGAAAGATAAAGTTCAAATAAGAAGCCGGTTTTTGTTTGTATAAGCCGGATGAACAAATGCAATTCATCTCCTCTTTTCTGCGATTCATCTATTTTTTAGTTTTTTGTTATTGGAATGAAGAAATTATTTCCTTAATTTTATAGAATACACACAGTACACACAAAACACATTATGGTAACAACCGACACCATTTCTATTAAGGTTCAGAAGACGTCAAATTCCCGTATCAATGAGCTTGATTACAATCACATTACTTTCGGAAAGTTGTTTTCTGATCACATGTTCATGGCAGATTATGAAAATGGTGTCTGGGGAGATGCCCAGGTTTTGCCATACGGCCCAATCCCAATGAGCCCTGCTACTTCAGCGCTGCATTACGGACAAGCAATTTTCGAAGGAATGAAAGCCTACAAAAATGACAAAGGTGAGGTATCACTTTTCCGTCCGCTTGATAATCACAAGCGTATTAATATTTCCGCAGAACGGATGGCTATGCCTTCTATTCCCGAAGAAGTTTTCATGGAAGGCTTAAGAAAGCTGATCTCTATGGATAAAGATTGGGTTCCTGATACTGACGGGTCTTCACTTTATATCCGTCCATTCATTATTGGAACTGATGAGTTTATTGGTGTTAAGCCTTCCGATAATTACCGTTTTTATATAATTACTTCTCCTGCCGGGAAATATTACAACGAACCGGTTAAAGTATTGGTTGAAACAAATTATATCCGTGCAGTTGAAGGTGGCGTTGGTTATGTTAAAGCATCCGGAAATTACGGACGTTCTTTATTTCCTACAAAACTTGCACAGCAACGCGGCTATCAGCAGATCATCTGGACAGATGCCCGTAATCACCGTTATCTGGAAGAGTCAGGAACAATGAACCTGATGATCGTTATCGATGATGTTTTGATCACTCCTCCTGTTGGAGATACAATCCTTGCAGGTATCACACGTGATAGCGTGCTTACGCTTGCACGCGATTGGAAGATGAAAGTTCAGGAACGTAAGATAAGTATTGATGAAGTGTTGGATGCTCACAAACGAGGAACTCTTGAAGAAGCTTTTGGAACAGGGACTGCTGCGACCATTGCACATATTTCGACCATTGGTTTTGAAGGAAAGGATTATGTTCTCCCTCCTGTAAGTGGTAGGATCTTTTCAAACAGAGTGTCTCAGGAACTTGAAAATATCCGTAAAGGTAAATCTGAAGACAAGCACAACTGGATGTTCAAGGTTGGATAACAAAATAAAATTTCGAAAGCCCTTTCATACGAAAGGGCTTTTTTATTATCGTTTTTTTCTGAATAATACCAGATTGAGAAGGCCCGTCAGCATACTTTTCTTTCGCATCATTCCACGCCAGCCTTCGCGTACAAGAATAAATCCGGGAACGCTGATAAGTATAAAAGGAAATGGCCAATAGTTCCTGAAAGTTCCTAAAAGCGTTACCATAATGATTATAAAACCAATGGTCATTCCCGTTGCAAAAAACAGGTTATAAAAGAACGGTGATCGGTTATAGTAATCTTCATCTGTTCTTTCTTTCAATGTCGCTTTTTCAAAGCTGTTCCAGTCGTAATGAAAATTTGTATACGTATCATTCTTTACTGATGAACCATAGTAATGCTTCTTCCGCTCGGCATCCGCTTTAACGCCATCGATAAAACCTAGCTTCACATCGTGAAGATATCTCTTCTGCTCATCTGTAAGCACCTCATAAGCTTCACTTACCACAGTAAATACCTCGTGTGCTTTGGGCGAATCATTTACATCCGGGTGTACAAGCTTGGCTTTATTGCGGTAGGCTTTACGGATCTCCTCTGTACTGGCGTTCCTTGGGACTTCTAATATTTTATAATAGTCGTACAAATTTATATTCTAAAGATCATAAGCCTTCCGGGTTGCCCAAAGGACCATTTGATCAAATTTATGGAATATTTTCCTGAAAACGTCCTGTTGTAAAAGGAGGATAAAATGGATCATATTAAAATAGTGTTTGCTTTTTCTCTTCTTCTGTTGCCGGCAATAGCTTTATCACAGAAAAAAGTGGAGTTAAATACTGTCGAGATCACTGCTTCGGGAAAGATCGACACCGTTTTCGGAACATGGAAATTCAGTGTTGCCGATTATGAATTTTATGAAGACAAGCTGGTCTTGCTCACATACACAAAAAATATGAAAATGTCATCCGTCAAGCTTGTGGACCGCTCTCAAAAAATACTCTCTTCTTTTGAGATACCCGATGAATCCGAGAGTCTCTATAAAGATTACATGGGATTCATTAATGTGATCTGCAAAAAAGATGTTTTTAGGATAAAAATAAATAATGATATTATTAGTCTTGCTTCATTGCCCTCGGACCAGTTTAAGGAAAGGATAATGCCCTGTCTCGATACACTGGGGAAGGACATATATTTTTCCAATTACAGCAAGGAGTATCCGGAGTTCACGTATTATGCATATTCAACTGTTGATAGTGTGGTTCATCCTTTCAAAACAGTTACGAACGTTGAACTGCTGAGAGATTATAACATGGAATATTATTTCATGAAGCCTAAAGAAAAAGTCCTTGCCCGGAATCTTGCAGAACATTATAAGGTGGATTTTCACCGGGTTGCTGTTATGATGACTGGCTTAACTTCCAGCATTTTTTATGAACCATTATATGCGCCTTTGTTTATTATCAACGATACTGTGGTTGTTTTTGATCATTACAGCAATTCTATCCTATCTTACAACAAAAGGTATGAGCTGCTTGATTCTGTTACAATAACGTATAACCACCCGAAAAACTGGAGGGAGTGGAAGCATGAGATCATAGTAGATAAGGATAATCATAAAGTATACGCTAAATATCAAAAGAATGGCTTCTATTATCTGAAGCAGATCGACAGAAAAACCGGAAAAATCATCGGATCATTTAAATTACATAATCAATATGTGGAGCATATAAAGGTAAAAGGTGATTATGTATACTACGTTTATCGTCCTTTTGAGTCATTGCAGGAACAGTTTGTGTATAAAGAATTAATCAGAAATTAATGTTTTAGTGGTTTGGTTTTTGTAAGTTTAGGGTGCAAATTTTAAAACTACAAACAATGAAAAAAATAATGATTTTCTCTTCTGCCGTTTTGTTAACCGGTTTAATAGCAACCGGCTTCAGACTTACTATAAATCCTGAACTGGAGATAGGAAGCTCAATGCCTGATGCAGATCACAAAATGATGGATGTAAGCGGCAAAGAGGTTTCACTTAACGAAGTTAAAGGTACAAACGGAACCCTGGTTATATTCTCCTGTAACACTTGTCCTTATGTTAAGCTCAGCGAAAGCCGCATCAAGGAGCTGGGCACTGTTACAAGCCAGAATAAAGTAGGAATGATGGTAGTTAACTCGAATGAAGCGCAGCGTTCTGAAGAAGATTCTTTTGATGCAATGAAATCATACGCAAAAGAACAGGGATATACATTCAGCTACGTAGTGGACAAAAACTCTAACCTTGCAAATGCGTTCGGTGCAACCCGTACACCGCATTGTTTTCTCTTCGATAAAAACGGTAAGCTTGTTTATCGCGGTGCAATTGATGATAATATCAAAGAACCGAATGACGCCAAAGAACATTACCTGAAAGATGCAGTTGTTGCGATCGCAGCTGGTAAAACAATCAAGACCAATTCAACAAAGTCTGTAGGATGCAGTATTAAAAGAGTGGAATAAAAGATAATTACTATCAAAAAAAAGAAAGGAAATTTGCAGGCGCAAATTTCCTTTCTTTTTTTAATCCTTAATCCTTAATCCTTAATCCTTAATCCTTAATCCTTAATCCTTAATCCTATTTCCCCTCCTTATAATGATATTCCTTAAGCAGCAGCTCAATATCTTTTATCAGCTGATCAACATCGGTTGAATCTGTCCCATCGTAGTACCCACGGATCCTTTTATCTTTGTCAACGAGTGCGAAGTTCTGCGTGTGAATAAAATCATCTGGTCCGCCATCGCCTTGCTGGGCATCAAGAAAATACCCGGTTCGGGCAACATCGTATAGCTCTTTTTTATCACCGGTGACAAACAACCATTGCTTACTGTCGGCATTATGCTTTAAGGCGTAATCCTTCAGTTGCTTTACTGTATCTATTTCAGGGTCGACAGTATGTGAAATGAATTTAACTTCAGGATTGTTTTTGTACTTTGTGTAGATCCTCTCCATCTGGTTGCTCATGACAGGACAAATGCTGTGGCAGGTTGTGAAAAAGAAATCAGCCACATAAACACTTCCATCAAGATCTTTCTGCCTTACCGTCTTTCCATCCTGATCAATAAAATGAAAATCCTTAACGGTATGATAGGTGGTGTCTGTTTTACCATTCTTAGCTTCGTATTCTTTAGGCCCGAAAATAGCCAGGTAACGGATCGGCTTTTTATTATCATGAATAAAAAATGCGTACACGCACACACCTGCCACCAAAAGGATTAGAAAAATATTAATGTATTTTGTTTTCATTTCTGCTTCTCTATCTCTGTTATAAGAAAATTATAATCCAGTTTCTTTTCAAAGAACTGCCGGTAGTTGTTTTTGTTGTTACGGATAAGTGTTGCCGGTATTGCTCCCGTCCATTGATCAGAAACCTTTGGGATAAAATAATTTCCATTTAGTTCATCCAAAACAAAAACTTCCGATTTTACATTTTTCCTTTTTACAAATGGGATCACTTTGGTTTTCAGGTCTTCTTTAAAATCCATGCTTACAAGCAGAACTTTGATTTTCGCTGAGGGAAACTGTTTGGTGATGCTGTCGAAATCCGGCAATTCTTTAACGCAAGGCGCGCACCAGGTAGCCCAGAAGTTAACAATGTAAGTAGTGTCTGAACCATTGTTTAAACGTTTTTCCAGATCTGTGATTTTGATAACGCTGATGCTTTGCGAAATCAGCAGGTTGCATCCAAGCATTAGAACCGGTAGGATCAACAATCTTTTCATCTAGTTCTTTCTTTTAATTGTAAAGGCATTATCCACTGTTTCAAATCCAACCTTCGGATAATATTCCATCGCATTCGCAGCAGATAGCAAAAGAAGCATTGTCTGTTCCCCGATAGTTTGCTGGGTATGGTCAATCAATGCTTTTCCTATTCCGGTTTTCTGATATTCTTTTTTTACGGCAAGATCCGAAAGATAGCAACAGTAGTTATAATCAGTTAAAGAACGGGCAATTCCGATAAGTTCAATTCCGTCCCAGGCTGAAATTATCAGATTAGAATTTTTTAACATCAGTTCAATTCGATCATGATCTTCAACCGGACGGTTGATACCTGAACTTTTAAAAACCTCAATAACATCTCCCGTTCGCAAAGGTGCGTTGATCCTGAACTGTATTTTCATAAGAAATCAATTTAGGGTTGAAATTACGGAATTTAGCGGGTTCCTGATGAACTTTTACTCCATTTGATTTGAAAAAACTAAGGGTTTGGGAATATTAAACCTTATCCGGAAAAAGGAGGGTTTAATGAAAAAAATTTATAATTTTATCTTTCGAAAAAGAATTACAGAAGTTTTTTATGTCAGATGGATTTGTTGAAGAGTACAAAATTATCAGCCCTGCGATAAGCACGGCCGGTGTTTACTATTTTACAACGGATAGCGGTATTAATTATGAAGTTCGGTTTGGTCGCAGACAGGACAACATATTGCACGCAACAATTGTATTTGGTGTTACCAACGATGAGTACGAAGGGGAGGAGTATACAGTAACCAACAAGGGTGAATTATACCGTGTTATGACAACCATCGTAAGGGTGGTGAAAATGTTCATGGCAGAACATCCCAAGATGATAGCCTATGAATTTACCGGCTTGGCAAAAGATACAGAACCCGAAGACAAGCTAACCTCAAGGATCAATCTTTATAAACGTTATTTGCCAAGGATCTTCGAGAACGACTGGAAATTTGACTACTCAAGGGGCAACACCATAATTGTTACCCGTATCAGATAAAAAAAATCCCCGCTCAAATGAACGGGGATTTTTTTTATTTTTTCTCTTTGGCTTTTTCCTTTTCCTTATCGAGCATATCTATTAGGTTTTCCAGCTGCTCAGCTTCAATCCGCTTAGCTTTAATTACCTTGTTTTCATCCAGCAGATAAATGACAGGAGTGCTGTAGATATCATAGATCTTTTTTGTGACTGCACGTTTATAGCTGTCAAGCTCCTGAACATTTATCCAGTTCAAATGATTCTCACGTAAGAATTTTTTCCAGTCCTGAGGCTTGTCTTCCGTTTCCACGGCATACACCTGAACACCTTTTGCCTTAAGCTTTTTTGTATACACTTCTTCTAGCTTCGGGATCTCTTTTTTACAATGTCCGCAACCATGATCCCAGAATACTACAACCGTATACTTTGACTTAATATCATATAATGAAATGTATTTACCGGTCGAATCCGGCATGTTGATCATAGGTGCTTTTTTTCCGATGAGCAAAGGTTCAAGCTCCCTTCCCCGTTTTGTTATTTTGTAAAGTTGAGTGGAATCTACCCAGAATGCCTGATTCGTAACGTAATAAGAATTCACCATGTGAACGAACACCGCATCCATACCCATGATCTTTGAGCTTTCATAGGTATAAGTTAGCCAGTACACCAGATACTTGAATACTTCCTGATTTGACCGCGATCTTTCAATCAGATAATCAGCAGATACGTTAATTGAATCAGGAGTTTGCGGAGTGAGTTTGTCCATATACTGCTTGATCTTATTGTGAAAGATCGGACTTCTTAAAAGGCGGTCATCAGTAAGGTCAAAGTTGTCGAAGAAATGTGTTTTGTAATAACGATAAGCGAAGGTTGAATCTTTCTTGCCATTGGGAAGCATGGGAGCTTCAGGAATCTCCGGCTCATCCATTGCTTTGAAGAGCTTTGCAACAAAAGATTTTGGATTATTCTTTATAAAATCATTTTTGTATTCCTTAACCTCTTTATCAATAACCGCCATCTTGTCTGCAATGAGCTTTGCGGAGTCTTTGTTAGAATCTTTGAGGCGTTTGTAGGATGTTTGAAGTGGTTCTATCTGCTTCTGCTTACCGGACATGAAGTTCTGATAATCATAAAAGAATTTATTCTCTTCTGAACCTTTGATCTTCATTGACTTTATAAAATCTGCAGTATCAGTTTCGATGCTGAAATTCTGCTCCTCATCCATTACAAAATCAAAATATTTGTTTTTACCCGGAGGGACGAAAAGATAAATTCCCTGCGGCCATTTTTCGGTTCCTTTAAAAACAACTTCGCCTTTTTCGTTTGATTTGGCCGAGTCAACAATGTATTGCTTATCGCCATAATATCTGGCAAGCTGACACATTGTTTGAGGTTTAACCCCTTTCGCATTTATCCTGATGTTGTAACCTTCGGCAGGGTTTGCGTGAGAATTGGTAAAGAACAGTAAAGCCGCAATAGAACAAGTGAAAAGATGTTTCATAGATCTGATCTTTTTTTTATTTATTAATAAGGATTGGAGTTTTGATTACGTCTCTGTTAATGAATTCCATTTCTGCGGAAACAATGATCTGTTTTTCCACAATTTTTACGCCACAATTAACCGGATGCGTATATACGGTTCTTGTTGTGTTATCCGGCATCGGAAAGATAAATTCAGTTCCAATGCTGAGCGGTCCTTCAAAAAAGAAGGGGGTTTCAAAATAACCCGCAAGCTCCACATCCCATAAGTGTTTTGGCTTCCCAAAGAACATCACGTTTAGTGGAAAGTTTGCTTTTGTTATTTCAACAAGAATGAGATTTGCGTCCTGATCATAGCACGTTTCTGCATCGCCTGATACATGGATGCGATAGTTGTACTTGGCCACACTGACAATCACATCCGTTTCAAAATCTACCCTGCCGGGGTGGATCTTGAAATGAGGGTTAACCAGGGTCCAGGTATATGTGCCTTCCACAAACATGAATGAATAAGCGGAAGTTCCTTTGATCTGTCCGATAGCCTTGAACATTTTGTTCAACACACTTTCGTGAAGCGTCACAACGAGATCCTGGTTTTGAGCCCTGATCAAACTTCCGGAAAGGTTAAACAATGTAAAGAGGGTGATAAGAAAGCTTTTCATTTTTAAAAATGATTTCAAAAGTAGTATTTAAACTGTTAATATGCTGTTAAAACAGGTTAAATACCGTTCGTAAATAATTTTTAGGTTTCAACATAATAGTATTAAATTTGCCAAAGTTTAAACCCCCAAAATATTTAAAATGAAAAAAATCTACTTATTAGCATTTAGTTTTATTGCTTTGTCGGCAATGGAATCCAAAGCGCAGACTCTGGATACTCTTGTTTACGAAAGCTTTAATTATCAGTATTTTTATGATGACCTGGTTGATGACGTTGCACCGCCTCCGGGTGTTTCTTCTGATATCCTTTGGTACAGCTACGATCAGGACCAGAAAGATGACGGATCGGGTGCAGGATTCTCCGGTGGATGGCAGGCTCTTTTCCCTTTCTCTGATGTAGACACTACAGACCTAGATATGGATGGTGCTAACGATAACACTGTTTTGGGTGCAAACTCATGGTTTACTCCTTTCGGTGTAGCAAGTAACTGGTTAATCACTCCAAGTTATGTGATCAGAGCGGGTGATATGTTGTATTGGAAATCAGCTCCACGCCAGACTCCACGTTACATGGATGGTTACAAAGTTAAGATCTCTACAACTACTAACGATGATAATGCCTTTACAACTACATTGTTTAGTGGTGCAGAGATGACTGCTTTAGGAGCGGATACTAACTACGCAACTTATACTTTCAGTTCAGGATTTGTACATGGCCAGGATGGAACATACATTGACGTGGTTGAAGATCCAAATGCGGCAACAATAGCTCACAGAGGTCAGCTTCGTCCTTTCTCTGTTGATTTAAGTCCTTATGTTGGACAGGAAGTGTTTTTTGCTTTCCACCACAATTCAAATGATGATTATCTGATCTCTATCGATGATTTCATGATCCGCAGAACAGTTACGGGAGTTGAATCTTCGTCTGTATCAAATGAATTGTCATTGAACGTATTCCCTAATCCTTCTGTAGATGTTGCACAGGTTAACTATAACCTTCCTTCTTCTTCTAATGTAACAATCACAGTTTATGATGTTACAGGAAAAGTAATTTCTGTTGAGAACAAAGGAAATCAGTCAGCAGGACGTAATTTCACTATGATCAATACATCTGTTTTGGCTAACGGTTTCTATACTGTTACTGTTCAGACTGATGCAACCCGTATCTCTGCAAAGATGATCGTAAAGTAATCTAATTAACTTCATAAAAAGAATCCCGCTTCGTTTGAAGCGGGATTCTTTTTTTTATGCCTGATCACATTTCTAATCTTCCTGAAATTCTGAAATGAAATGGAATTTAATATCAGGATTTTTTTCTTCAGCCATTTGAAGGGCCCAGGCCGATTCAGCAAGAAAAACAGGACGGCCTTCTTTATCGTTTGCCATATGATGAGCTTTATCGAAAATAAATTCCTCCAGTTTTTTCTTATCCTTTGAGCTTATCCAGCAGGCTTTGTAAAGTGAGATCATTTCATAGCTGCAGGAAGCGGAATACTCACTTTTTAAACGATGCTGAATAACTTCAAATTGGAGGGCTCCGACTGTTCCAAGCACTTTACGATTATCAGTACGCTTTGTGAAAAGCTGAGCCACACCTTCATCCGTCAGCTGCTCAAGTCCTTTGTTCAGCTGCTTGGTTTTCATCGGATCGGTATTCACTACATATTTAAAGAGTTCGGGTGAGAACTGCGGAATTCCTTTGAAATGAAATTTCTCACCTTCTGTAAGTGTGTCTGCTATTTTGAAATTCCCCGAATCATATAAGCCAATGATATCTCCGGGATATGCTTCATCAACAACACTCTTGTCCTGCGCCATAAATGCAGTAGGATTGGAAAACTTCATGTTTCGGCCTTCACGCACATGATAATAATTCCTGTTTCTCTCAAATTTTCCTGATACTATTCGCAAAAAGGCGATCCTGTCGCGGTGCTTTGGATCAAGATTCGCATGGATCTTAAATATAAAGCCGCTGAAATTTTTATCTTCAGGATTGATTTCTTTTGCATCAGTGATCCGGCCTTTTGGTGAAGGCGCTATCCTGATGAAAGCATCCAGTAATTCCCTTACTCCGAAATTATTCACCGCGCTTCCAAAGAAAACGGGGGAAACCATCGCTTCAAGATATTCTTCCACCTCAAATTTGGGATAACCGGCTTCAAGCAGTTCCACATCGTTGCGAAGTGTTTTCGCATAATCTTCCCCAATCAGTTTATCAAGTGTTCCGTCATTCAGATCTTTAATTTCTATCGAGTTCTCAAGTGTTTGTTTTTCCCCCGGATTAAATACAGTAAGACTCTTCTCATAAAGGTTGTAAACCCCTTTAAAGGTTTTACCCATGCTTATTGGCCAGCTTAAAGGCCGCAGATCGATACGCAGCTCTTTTTCAATTTCTTCAAGAAGGTCGAAGGGATCTTTTCCTTCACGATCAAGTTTATTAATAAATACGATCACTGGAGTGCTTCTCATGCGGCAAACCTCAAGCAGTTTTCGTGTTTGCGGCTCAACTCCTTTTGCACAGTCGATAAGCATGATCACGCTGTCTACTGCTGTAAGCGTACGATATGTGTCTTCTGCAAAGTCCTCATGGCCGGGGGTGTCAAGAAGATTGATCTTTAAGCCTTTGTAATCAAATCCCATTACCGAGGTAGCAACGGAGATCCCACGCTGACGTTCGATCTCCATAAAGTCGGAGGTTGTGTGCTTTTTGATCTTATTGGATTTAACAGCACCTGCGGTTTGAATGGCGCCTCCGAAAAGAAGGAGCTTTTCAGTAAGTGTTGTTTTACCGGCATCGGGATGAGCAATGATGCCAAAGCTTCTCCGTCTTTTAATTTCTTCCTGTGTTGTCATTTTTCTGTTCCCATCTCTTTGCAGAGGTTAGGGTTAGGGGTAAGGTGAATAAAAAAACCCTTTCCGTGTAATACGGAAAGGGTTGAAATATATTCTTTTTGAATTATTGTTTCTTTTCTGCGATACGGGCAGCTTTTCCTGTCAATCCACGTAAGTAGAACAGACGAGCTCTGCGCACAACACCAACTTTGTTCAATTCAACTTTATCAATGAAAGGAGAATTTACAGGGAATAAACGCTCAACACCAATTCCGTTGCTCATTTTACGAACTGTGAAAGATTCAGTTAATCCGGCACCTTTACGCTGAATAACAACGCCCTGGTATTGCTGAACGCGTTCTTTTTCGCCTTCTTTGATTTTATAGTGAACGGTAACAGTATCACCTGCTTTGAATTTTGGGTGGTTTGCTTTTGCTCCGAATTGTTCTTGAACGAACTGAATTAAATTGCTCATAACTCTTTGTTTTATAATGTGTTGATCTTATTTTCCCTAAAAAGGAATGCAAATATAAGAATTTTTCCTGTACCCAAACAAATATCGGGGAAATTTTAAGGAAAAATCAGCAATTTTTGTCTTAAATCAGTCTAAAAGATCCGGCCTGCGTTCTTTTGTCCGTTCAATGCTCTGCTCATGCCTCCAGTTTTCAATTTTTTCAGCATGTCCAGATAAGAGTATTTCCGGGACTTTCCAGCCATTGAACTCGGCCGGACGGGTATAAACCGGAGGGGCGAGTAAATTATCCTGAAATGAATCTGTAAGAGCAGAAGTTTCATCAGAAATAGCCCCCGGAATAATTCTTATAACGCTATCGCAAATCACGGCTGCGGCCAGTTCTCCGCCTGAGAGCACGTAATCACCGATAGAGATTTCCCTGGTGATGAAATGATCCCTCACTCTCTGATCAACACCTTTATAATGGCCGCAGAGAATAATAATATTCTTCAACGTTGATAAATGATTACTGACCTTCTGATTCAACGTCTCACCATCCGGAGATGTATAAATGATCTCATCATAGTTTCTCTCAGACTTTAATGAATTGATACAATTGGCAATAGGTTCAATACTCATGACCATTCCCGCACCACCGCCAAATGCATAATCATCTACACTTTTTTGTTTATGGGTTGAGTAATCACGCAGGTTGATCAGGTTCACTTCTACAATGCCTTTTTCAATAGCTCGCTTAAGGATGCTGTGCTGAAACGGACTTTCAAGTAATTGTGGCAATACAGTAATAATATCAATACGCATAAGGCAAAGGTAATTATTGTAAGTAAAGATTTGATATCCGATTTATAATTTCAATATATTTAAGGCATCACTCCAAAAATCTTCTTAATGAAAAGCTTTCTAACGAATATTTGCATGGTTCTTTTTGTGTTTTGCAGCTACACTTCACATGCTCAGGATACGATAGTGAAAAATAACGGCATCGTAATCTATGGTAAGATCACAGAGGTTACAAGCACCGAAATCAGCTTTATAAAAAAGGATTTTCCTGATGGCCCGACCTTCAAGGAAAAGAAGTCGGATATCTCCCTGATCAAATACAGGAACGGACAATCACAGGAATTTGTCCGGATTGAAAATAATTCAATCGGTCAGGAGGTTCCTGCTGCCAACCAGTATAATACAGGGAATTATAACAAGAACGTTCCTCAGTCTTCAGGAAATGCCAACAATCAAACTACACCAACGAATCAAAATAATGTGCTTGCAAACGGGCCGGTTAATTCATCCAATAATAAAATTGAAGAAGTTGACGGCAAATATTTCAAGAATGGACAAAAGCTAGGCAGAAGAGGCCTTGATAAGGAACTGAAAAAATCCACTAACCCGCTTGTGCAAACGAGTTTGAAAACAGCAAAGCTCGTTAAGATAAGCCAGAAAATTGTCGGGATAACCTCCATACCAAGCACAATTGCTGGCGGTGTGACATCTATAATCACCATTTCACAGGCCGTAACCGCGTATCAGAAAGGCGCTATCACACCTCAGTTTTATGTAAATGCCGGTTTAAGTTTTCTAGGCACTCTTACAGTTCCAATCACCTCAAAAATTCTTAAAAAGCAGAGAGATAAACTATACAAGAAGACAATTGACCTAAATAATATGAGTTTGTAATTTCTTATATCTCACCCGTAACACCTCCTACGAAAGAATAACCGCTTAGTTAAACAATTATGGAGTCACACCTCTTAAAGGGTATTTTGGTTCTTCGTAGGTATCATCTCCGGGGGTGTTCTTCGCAATATCTGAAATTGCCCTTACACACTCCCATGGAAGCCTGTCGAAAGCATTCCAGAACGCACTGCTGTTATCGCTTCTCGAGTTAAGAAGAAACGTCCATGTATAACCATTACTCGTGCGACAGACAAAAGAAGCGGTTCCATCCATACTCCCGGTATGCCACCAGTTGTTAGCTGAATTTACAAACCATCCCTTCGCGTATCCGGCATTGACAGAACCCGGAGAGCTCATTAATGATATTGTTTCCGGCCTCAGGATCTCAGTACCATTTTCTGAACCATTTAATGCCAGCATAATTTTATTCAGGTCAGAAGCTGAAGCAATCCACCCACCATGCGCATTCATTGCCTCAACATTGAAACCACCATATTGCCAAGGGACCAAAGCACCGGTACCGTAGCTTGATCTGGTGGTCGAGCCACTCAGGTATTCAACTTCATTCGGTTTTTTATCAACCAGCAGGTTTTTTCCAAGCTGCATATCATGAATGTCAAGAGGCTCCAGAATGTTCTTCTGAATAAAGGCTTCATAACTCATCCCCGAGATCTTTTCAATCACTTTGCCCAGAATCAGATAACCAACATTCGAATAGGCATAAACAGATCCCGGTTGGTGGTCAAGGCCTTTTTTCAGAGAGAACTTAATTAATGTAGAATCTCCAACCGGATTTGGCTCGTGAAGAGTTGCTGTAACGTGTAACGGAAAGAAAGCAGGATCGGAATGTGAAAATCCACCATAGGGAATTCTACGGTCCCAGCCGGCAGTATGCTCCAGGAGCTGACCGACAGTGATCAAATAAATTCTTTGGTCGGAGATCGTATTCAGATAATACTCCTGATCAAGAATGGCATCGCATCCAAAAACCTTGTCCTCCAATGAGAGTTTTCCTTCTTCGACCAGTTTCATGATCCCTATTGAAGTAACCGGCTTCGAAACGCTGGCAATTCTGTAAAGTTCACCTTCTTTTGCAGGCTTGGTATGTGCCTGGTCGGAATAACCAAAGGCTTTGCTGTAAATGGTTTTCCCATCTTTAGTGATAGCGACAGAGGCTCCGGGAATTTCCCATGTATCCATGAAGCCTTTGATCTTATTGTCAAGGCCACTATATGCTGAGTAGTCAGTGGTTTGGGCGTTTGCGAACCCGGTGAGCGCCAATAAAGCGCTCATGATCCTAATTTTCATTTTTTGTCTGTGTAAAAACGAGTGTCTGTTCGTGTGAAATAACGCTCAGTACCCTTTGAAATTGCAGCTTGGAGGACTTTTGCCTGAACTTTAACAAATTTTAGATAAAAGGGGAGAAAAAATCGTTGAAAACCGGAAAGTTTGTCCGTTTTTAGTTTTAATTAAATGATTAAGTTTGTGAAATCACAAAAGAACAATCATTATGACTGCAATCAGACACAACTGGACTACTGAAGAGATATTAAATGTATATAATTCACCATTGCTGGAGCTTGTTTTCAGGGCTCAGGAAGTTCACAGGGAATTTAATGAGGCAAATGAGGTTCAGGTGAGTTCGTTATTATCTATTAAAACAGGAGGCTGTGCGGAAGATTGCAGCTATTGTCCTCAGGCTGCCCGTTATAATACTGGAATTGAAGTTCATAAATTGATGACGGTTTCACAGGTTAGTGAAGCAGCAGATAAAGCGAAGGCTGGTGGAGCGTCACGTTTGTGTATGGGTGCTGCATGGAGAGAAGTGCGTGATAACCGTGATTTTGACCGCGTTCTTGAAATGGTGAAAACCGTGAACGAAAAAGGCATGGAAGTGTGCTGCACATTAGGTATGCTTACGGAAACACAAGCACAAAAGCTGGCAGATGCAGGCTTATACGCGTACAACCACAACCTCGATACGTCTGAGGAAAGCTATAAAAAGATCATCACAACACGTACTTACGATGATCGTTTGGATACTATTAAAAATGTTCGTAAAGCGAAGGTTTCGGTTTGTTCCGGAGGTATCATCGGTTTGGGCGAAACAGTGGAGGATCGGGTAAAAATGCTTCAGACTTTGTCTTCCATGGAGGTTCATCCTGAATCAGTGCCTATTAATGCATTGGTTCCCGTGAAAGGTACTCCGCTGGAAGATCAGCCGCTGGTTCCTATCTGGGACATGGTGCGAATGATCGCAACAACCCGAATTGTAATTCCTAAAACTGTTGTTCGTTTGTCAGCCGGCAGAACACAAATGTCGCTTGAAGGACAGGCTCTATGCTTTCTAGCCGGAGCGAACTCTATTTTTGCAGGAGATAAATTACTGACAACCCCAAACCCTGAATTCTCTGAGGATATGGAAATGTTCAAGATCTTTGGATTAACCCCACGCAAAGCGTTCAAAGGAACGGAGCAGCCTGTATCCAAACTTCCCGTTAAAGAAGGTGCGGAAGCATAAAATGTCATTTTCCGCTGATCTCTTTCTGACTCAATCGCTGAATAAGCGCAGAGAACAAAATGCGTTCAGACAATTGGTTCACTCATCCGGGCTCATTGATTTTTGCAGTAATGACTATCTCGGTTTTGCACAATCTCAGGATTTAAAGAAACGAGTTGAAAGTGATCCGTTACTTCATGCCAATTCTAACAATGGCTCCGGAGGTTCGCGACTGCTTGCCGGAAATACTTCTTACGCAGAGCAATTAGAAAAAACAATTGCTGAATTTCATAATGCTGAAGCCGGATTAATTTACAATTCCGGTTATGATGCCAATGTTGGCTTGTTTTCGGCTCTTGGCCAAAAAGACGCATCAATAATTTATGATGAGCTGATTCATGCTTCAGTGCATGACGGAATAAAAATGTCGTCCGCTTCATCGTATATGTTTAAGCACAACGACCTGTTGCATTTGGAAGAACGATTGAAAGTTGCAATGGGAACAACTTACGTTGCTGTTGAAAGCATTTACTCTATGGATGGCGATGAAGCGTTGCTGACAGGGATCTCAGCTCTTTGTCAGAAATATAATGCAAACCTTATTGTTGACGAAGCTCATGCCACAGGTATCACGGTGAATCAAGGCAAGGGATTAGTACAGTTAAATAATGTGGAGTCTGCCGTATTTGCCCGTGTGCACACCTTTGGAAAGGCATTGGGTTGTCATGGCGCCATCGTTCTCGGAAGTGATCTTCTACGGAACTATCTCATTAACTTCTCCCGTTCTTTCATCTATACTACCGCTTTGCCAATACATAGCCTCCTGGCAATAGGCCACGCGTACAATTATCTGGAAGAGCAGCCCGAAAAAATAAGTTTACTTCAAGAGCTGATTGGTCATTTTAAAGAACTTGCTTCAGAAAGTAGTCATCTCCGGTTAATTGCAAGCTCGAGTCCGATCCAGTGTATTGTTATTCCGGGTAACCTAACCGTGAAGGAGCTTGCCGCTTCTCTGCAGAAAAAGGGTTTTGATGTAAGGCCCATATTAAGTCCTACTGTGGCTAAAGGCAAGGAGAGGCTTCGTATCTGTCTTCATGCATTCAATACAAAAGAGGAGATTTCGCGGCTTTTAAGGGCAATTAATACTGACTTACAAACAATTAGCGGTTAAAAACTGATTGGTGACTTTAATTTTCGGTAACAAAATTTTTATATTTTCGTTAAACACAGAAGTAAAAACCTGCTATGAGAAAATTATTTGTAACCGGAATTGGAACCGATGTTGGGAAAACGGTTGTTTCATCTGTACTTGTCGAAGCTCTGAAAGCTGATTACTGGAAACCAGTCCAGACGGGAAGTTTTTTTTCCACCGATACAGCCAAAGTTCAGAAATGGGTATCAAACACAGAAAGTAAATTCCATCCGGAAGGATACTTATTAAAACAATACATGTCGCCCCACGCTGCTGCTGAACTTGAAGATGTTCAGATCAGGCTTTGTGATCTGCATGTTCCGATAACTGAAAACACTCTGATCATCGAAGGTGCCGGAGGCTTGATGGTTCCCCTGAATCGCACCGAATTTATGATCGACATGATCGAGCAATTTGATGCAGAGGTGGTTTTGGTTATTCAAAATTACCTTGGGAGCATTAACCACACGTTACTTTCGATCGATGCTTTAAAACACAGAGGCTTAAAAATTCTGGGGGTTGTGTTCAATGGCCCTCCACATCAGTTATCTCAGGAAATTATTATTGACTATTGCGGGTTGAAAGTTTTAGGAAGAATTAATAAGGAGAAAGACTTAAACTCAATGGTCATAAAAACATATGCTAAGGAATTTGAATATCTCAATGCAGTAGCTGTTTAAAAGGCCTACAACATAAAAAAGCGAAGAATATTCTTCGCTTTTTTTATTTCCTGAAATCTCTTTTACTTCCTCTAATGAAAATTGCGATATTTATCCTATCCAGAAAAACACTATGACCATTCAGGAAAGAGATAAGAATGTTGTATGGCATCCCTTTACACAAATCAAGGTTGCACCATTGCCGATTGCTATTGTTAAAGGCGAGGGGTCGTATTTTTATGATGATAAAGGAAAAAGATATATTGATGGGATCTCCAGCTGGTGGGTAAACATTCACGGACACAGCCATCCATACCTTGCACAAAAGATCTCAGAGCAATTAAATATACTGGAGCATGCCATTTTCTCAGGATTTACGCATGAACCAGCTGTTCAGCTGGCAGAGCGTTTATTGCAACGGCTTCCTGATAATCAATCGAAGATATTTTATTCTGATAATGGCTCTACAGCTGTTGAGGTGTCACTAAAAATGGCATTTCAATACTGGAGCAACAAAGATATCTCAAGGACCAAGGTGATAGCTTTTGAAAATGCTTACCATGGTGATACATTCGGAGGAATGAGTGTGGGAGCTAGGAATGCTTTCAATTTACCCTTTTCAAAATTACTGTTTGATGTGATCACCATTCCTGTACCAGTGAAAGGCAGGGAAAATGAAAGTTTGAATGCACTTGCTAAAGCCTTGGAAGATGAGGAGGTTGCATCTTTTATTTTCGAGCCGTTGATACAAGGTGCAGGCGGAATGGTTATGTATGAGGCAGAAGCGCTTGATAAGCTGATCGAACAATGCGGCAGAAAAAACGTTATTACAATTGCAGATGAGGTGATGACCGGTTTCGGCCGGACGGGTAAATTCTTTGCAAGTGATCATTTAACTCATAAGCCGGATATTATCTGTATGAGCAAAGGAATCACGGGCGGTGTAATGCCGCTTGGTGCAACCAGCTGTGCGGAGTATATCTACAATGCTTTTTTAAGTGACGATAAGATGAAGACATTTTTTCACGGACATTCTTATACTGCGAACACTACGGCATGTTCAGCTGCGCTGGCAAGTCTGGATCTCTTCGATAAGCCGGAAGCATTTGAGAATATTGATAGGATCAGTATAAAGCATTCTGAATTTTATTATAAGATAAAAAGCCATAAAGCGCTAGCTGATATAAGGCAAATGGGGACCGTTCTCGCGTTTGAATTAAAAACGAATGAGCATACGCATTATCTGAATTCTGTTTCAGAACACATTTCACAATTTTTTATTGAAAGAGGGATCATCCTTCGTCCATTGGGAAATGTTTTTTATGTGCTGCCTCCATATTGTATCAGCAACGAGGATCTGAATTATATTTATAACGCAATTGAGGAATTTTTGGAGAATATGTAATTCTCAGGATAAACAAACACAGATTTGTAAATTCGTAAAAATTCGTTATCTGTACCTGTATGTTTAAAACAAAAAGAGAACTCGTTTTTATAATACTTGCCGGTTTATTTATCACCAATGCCGTTGTCGCTGAACTTATCGGAGGTAAGCTGATCCATATTGGTCCGTTTATAATGAGCATTGGAATTATTCCCTGGCCGGTTGTTTTTTTATCCACGGACCTTATCAATGAATATTACGGAAGAACCGGAGTCCGGAAATTATCCCTGATCACGGCCGCGCTAATTGCCTATGCGTTTCTGATTCTTTTATTTGCGATCAATGTTCCTGCAGCAGTTGGAATTTCTGCTGTGACAGATGAACAGTTTTATGCAGTGTTCGGACAAAGTCTCTGGATCATTGTAGGAAGCCTTGTTGCTTTTTTATTTTCTCAGTTTATTGACGTTTCCATTTTCTGGATTCTTCGGGATAGAACGGGAGGGAAGATGATGTGGCTCAGAAGCACCGGATCCACTATTATCTCCCAGCTCATAGATACATTTGTTGTTCTGGGAATTGCATTCTGGTTACCCGGTAAAATGACTACCGCGGTTTTTCTCAATGCAGCTTTAACCGGATATACCTTCAAGTTAATTATTGCCATTTGCTTGACACCTCTGATCTATGTCGGACATGCTGCTATTGAAAAATATCTCGGAGATGAAGCTTCAGAACATGTAATTAAGCAGGTTGCTGAAGAGTCCCTGCATCACGAGGTAAAAGAATAGGGCTTTCTATAGAGATTATCTGAAGAAAAGGACTATTTCTGCAGTAAGCCTGCTCTGATCAACTTTTTCAATGGGATGCTGAGTTTCAGGAAAAACTACGAGACTAGCATTTCGTAGTTGGCGATAAACATTTATTGTTTCTTCCAAAGTCACCATCGTATCCCGATCGCCAATACCGATCAGAATACGTTGTTCTATCTTTTCAAGATCACTTTCAGTTAAAGGATTTGTCTGGCCCATTTCAACCATCATTTCCTGTGTTTTTTGAAGGACAATTTTCCAGCCGTTAGCTGAGTGGCGCTTTTTCAGTATAGCCGCAAAGGCAGGCAGCTTCTCCGAGATCTTTTCGGGATCCAGCATTTTAATTTCTTTTAACGCGATTTCCGGAGTCCAGAGAAATTTAGTGGCGAATGTAAAAACACTTCTAACTTTCTCAGGATGACGTGCTGCAAGGTATAATGCAACATATCCTCCCATGCTATATCCAAAGATATTTATACTTTCTATTTTATTTGATTCCAGGTATTTTATCACGTCTTCTGCAAAACCTGGTATTGAGAATTTATCAGACATTGCTGCAGAGCCGTGGCCGCTGAAATCAAGGGTATGTACAATGAAATTATTCTGTAGCCCTGCAGATATAGTTTCTAGCTGGTTTTTTGCGCCAATGGCTCCGTGAAGTAAAAGAATATGTTCCATATTATCGTTTAAAGGTGAACAGCAATGTTGAGCTGTTCTCTTTATCGTCAGTCACTGTTATTTCAAAGGTATGAACACGATCTGCGAGAAAATCACCAAACGTATAGAAGATCAGATCTTTTTTGAACTCGTATTCGCAGGGCACCCAGTTACCGTCAATTTTAGCCGTGTATTTTTTTATTCCGCTGAGGTTGTCTGTAGCTATAACATTGATCGTTGTCGCATGGCTCAGATCCACTGCAGCCTCCTTCGTATATTTAAATAAGGTTCTGATCTTAGGAGGAACAGTGTCGGTAGCTATGGCGAAAGTTCCAAAGTTTTTGGTTTTTGTTGTGACCATTCCCTCTTTGTACATCCCTCCTTCGTATGAACGGCCTCCTTTCTCATTAACAGCAACGATGCATACTTTTGAATGCAGTTTTTCAGGAATGTAATCTGGTTTTATGCTTAACGTATAAGCTTTTTGTAAGGCCACATTGGGAGACATGATTTTATGAAGAGCTGAATATGTTCCTTTTGACTGAGGTGATTTTTTGTATTTGAAAGCAACATCATCATAAAAAGCATTTGCAGGAAATGTAAGCTGAAGATCTTCTTTCTGGAAATTATTTTCTTTCGAACAATCGAATACAGGCTCCGTAGGTTCCACAAGCGCTGCAACAACTTTTATTTTTGATGTGCTTCTGACTTTTAGCATCAGCTCAGAGGTGTTGCCCTGAAAGTCTTTGACGATATACCTGATCCAATGAATGGAATCATCTGTGAAATTTAATATTCCGTTATTTATAACATCTTTATAAATTGTGAGCTTATTGTTCTTCGAAAGAAAACATTTCTGTATCTTATTATTGTGCTTTTGTTTTTCTTCGTAATCAATGTGCGTGTTCACATATCGTGCATTTTCAAAACTGAATTTCTCCAGCTCGTGATAATAAATCCTCTTTCCCCCGGATTGCAATTCAATGGAGAATACACCATTTTGATTGGAGGACCGGTTCTCGGTATCATAAGTTTCAATACCGAAGCCGATCAGGCCATTGACGGTAATAGAATCCGTTTTTGATAAAAAATATTTGCCGTTAGCAACAGATGGCTTTAGTTTCTTAATGCTATGCTTTCCATTTACGGAAGAAGTGCCGCTTAAAGGATATATAGCGATAGCTGTTATTTTCGGCCTCGAAGTGTCTTCGATCTTATAGCCGAAATAATATGGATTTACAGGTTGTTCCGTTTTTGTCTCCCTGATCTCAAAATGCAGGTGTGGTCCCTGTGATCCTCCCGTATTGCCCGAAAATCCTATAAACTGGCCTTTTCGTACAGGTAAGGAATTAGGATTTAAGAGTGTGTCAATTTCATTGGAACTTAAAGAGTATTGAACCGCTTTCGCGAATTGGGCGATCAAAGGTTCGAAGCTTTTTAAGTGGCCATAAACGCTTGTGTAACCATTCGGATGTACTATGTACAATGACTTTCCATATCCGTAAGGAGACAATTTTATCCTGGAAATGTAGCCATCGGCCGCAGCATATATCGGCATTCCCTCTCTGCCATTGGTCTTAACGTCAAAACCCGCATGAAAATGATTTGGCCTGATCTCCCCGAAATTTCCGGCCAGGGCAAGAGTTGTATCAACTGGAGAGCGAAAATAATCACGGGGATAGGTGTTTTGAGCACCCGCCAGGCATGATAGAAACAGGAAAACAAAAATGAGGACCGGATTTTTGTTCATGCGCGCAAAGATAGAGGAATAAAGGAATTTTGAGGGCTAAAAAGGTGCTTGGCTTCTTCCGGTAAATTAGAAATTCTTTAAGAATTTAGGAATTATTATATATATTTGTGCAAAATCACGTAAAGACATTAACTATTGATTATGAATGATTTAGCTCCAACAATTACAGACCTGAAAGGAAAGATCGAAAAATTGGTGAAATTGCATCAGCAATTGAAACAGGAAAACGATTCGTTGGCTGCTGAAAAAGTTAAACTGCTGCAAACTGTCGAAGAACAAAAGGCAACGATTGAATCATTGCAAAGAAATAATGAAGAGCTTGAGCAGCGCAAATCCGAAGAACAGAACACTATAATTACAGATACGAAATTGAAGATTAATGAGCTAGTGCAGGAAATAGATGATTGCATCGCTCTTTTGAAGTAAATCAAAAAGTTTCAAGTTGCAGATCCCGGTTTATGCCGGACATGTAACTTTAAACCTGAAACTATACAATGGCTGAAGTATCGTTAAAAATTCAGATCGCTGGACGCACGTACCCTTTAACTGTAAAGGAAGAGGATGAACAGGCTGTGCAAAATGCCGCGAGAATGATCAACGATAAGGTGAAAGAATTTGAGGTCAACTACTCAGTGCGTGACAAGCAGGATCTTCTTGCAATGAGCGCTTTGAATTTGCTTGCAACTCAACAGAATGCTCCTAAAAAAACTCCGGACCAGGATGAGCTTAATCAGCTCGACCTTTTTGTTTCAGACTACCTTCAGAAAGAAGACGATTCGATCTAGTTTACATTTTCTTAACAATCAATTGTAAACAACATTTTCCCGTAATAGTTCAGGGGTTACCCGCAAAACCATAATATTGGCTTTGAAGAACATTGCGGGATTTTTTATGAACGTTTAATTAAACTTATTTATGAACACAATACTGATCATAGCAGGAATTTTAATCGGTGCAGGGCTTGGTGCCTTTGTCGCCTTTTTAATGATAAAAAAATCAAACGAGAGCAAGGCTAACTCAATTCTGAAGGATGCTGAAGCTGAAGCCGAAGTTATAAAGAAAGAAAAGATCCTTCAGGCAAAAGAAAAATTCCTTCAGCTCAAAGCTGAACATGAAAAAGCCATCAATGAAAAGAACAATCTTGTTCAACAGGCTGAAAACCGTATCAAACAAAAAGAGCAGACACTTTCCCAGAAACAGGAGCAGGTTCAGCGTAAAGATGCGGAGCTTGACACGCTTCGTCAGAACCTTACTCATCAGCTTGAAGTAGTTACAGCAAAACAACAGGAAGTGGAGAAGTTTCACCGCAGACAGGTGGAGCAACTGGAAACATTAAGCGGACTTTCTGCTGAAGATGCTAAGGCGCAGCTTGTGGAAAGCCTTAAAGCAGAAGCAAAAACGGATGCTTTATCTCATATTAAAGATATCGTTGAAGAAGCAAAGATCAACGCAAATAAAGAAGCTAAGAAGATAGTAATTCAAACTATCCAGCGTGTAGCTACCGAGCACGCAATTGAGAATTCAGTTTCAATTTTTAATATTGAAAATGATGAGATCAAAGGCCGAATCATTGGTCGTGAAGGACGTAATATCCGCGCTCTTGAAGCTGCAACAGGTATTGAGATCATTGTTGATGACACTCCTGAAGCAATTATTCTTTCAGGATTTGATCCTGTTAGAAGAGAGATCGCCCGTTTATCTCTGCACCAATTGGTAACAGACGGCCGTATTCACCCTGCTCGTATTGAAGAGGTTGTAGAAAAGGTGAAGAAACAGATAGAAGAGGAGATCATCGAGATTGGAAAGCGTACGACTATTGATCTGGGGATTCACGGCTTACATCCGGAGCTGATCCGTATGGTTGGAAGAATGAAATACCGTTCATCTTACGGACAGAATCTTTTACAGCACTCGCGTGAGGTTGCCAATCTTTGCGCGACAATGGCTGCCGAGCTTGGTTTAAATGTGAAGATGGCGAAACGTGCCGGTCTCTTACATGATATCGGAAAGGTGCCAGATGATCAACCGGAAGTTCCACACGCGATCTTAGGTATGCAACTTGCGGAAAAATTCAAGGAGAAACCGGAAGTGTGTAATGCGATCGGGGCTCACCACGATGAGATAGAAATGAACACGCTGATCGCACCAATCGTTCAGGTTTGTGATGCTATCAGCGGTGCCCGTCCCGGTGCAAGACGCGAAGTAGTTGAGCAATATATCAAACGTCTGAAAGACCTTGAGGCATTGGCTTTATCATACCCGGGAGTTGAAAAGACTTATGCAATTCAGGCAGGACGTGAATTACGTGTGATCGTATCCAGCGACAAGGTAACAGATAAGGATTCTGAAACATTATCCTTCGATATTTCTCAGCGTATTCAAACCGAAATGACCTACCCGGGTCAGGTGAAAGTAACTGTAATACGAGAAACAAGAGCAGTTAATTACGCCAAGTAATAATAAAATATTCAAAGGCCGAAATGATTCCATTTCGGCTTTTTTTTAAATATCAAACTTCAGCATCTTGAATAGCTTTTTAGAAAAATACCATAAGCAGATCTTACTGAATCTTTTTGTAATTACGCTTATTGGTGGAAGCTTTATGCTTGAATTTCATTTTTTTGGTGTTGATCTCTATGCCTTCCGGATCCTTTTAATAGCAAGCCTTGTATATTTATTTTTTACAGGAAGGCTAAAGCTTTTTCATAACAAAGCATCCAGATACACTTTCTTTTTTATGGTGATCTGGCTTATCTATGCAGCTCTATCCATTTTTTGGTGTATCGATAAGATGGCTGCCTACCGAGATATCATGTACCTTCTTTTTGGGATTGCGACTCTTATTTTTATGGTTTCCATAAAACATGGTTTCAGAGATTTTGAAACAGAATTAGTAACGGTATGGATGCAGGCTTTTTTTGTTGTGCTAGCCGTGTCAGTCTGGGAAATAAATACAGCAAACCATTTGGTGAGTAATTTTACTCATAGATTACACGAGCTTAAACCATTTCATAATCTGAATTTTGTTCCCGTTTTTACTTTCGATAATCCTAATCATTTTGCGATCTTCCTATGTTTAACCATTGCTTTGTTTGTAGGCCTGATCCTTAAGAATTCAAAGGTTGCGCTTTTAACCTTCCTCACCTCGTGCAGCTGTTTCCTTTTGCATATTCTTTCGGCACGGCTCGGCTATATTGTAATGTTTATATATGTTATAATGCTTCTGCTATTTTACTTTTACAAAAACAGAGGCCTTCATCTTCAGAGCATGAAGCAGACTTTTTTTAAGGTCATTTTCATTTTTGTGTTTTTAATGGCCGGGATCTTCGCGACCCATAAAGTTGAAAATGTGTATGAGGAAAAGATCTTGGAAACAGTGATAGAACCGGACGACCGTTTACCAAGCTCGGTGCTGCGGAAGAATCTGATCATGAATGGATATGACTTCTTTATTGAATCAAAAGGAATGGGTGTTGGAGCCGGGAATTATATGTCGTACACGCAGCAGGGAAAAGGCAAGCACGAAACAGACGGCATTGATTCACCTCATTGCTGGGTAGTTGAAGTTTTGACTCAATATGGAATCGTCATTGGTGTTTTATTCTTTCTGTGTTTTATGTATTTCATAAAAGTGCTAATTAGTTCAGCGCGTAAAACAGGATTTCAAAGAGAGCATCTGATTTTGACATTGCTTATCAGCTGCTATATTTTTATGAGTAATTCAAACAGCATATTTATGCCTTTGCCACTTAACTGGACCATACTTTCATTGATAGTGGTATTCACGGACGATCTGCTGGAAACCAATTCCCCTGAAAATGCTTAAAAGTATCAAGGGGTCGGAATTTAGCAGGAATGTGCTTATCTTGTTTACCGGATCAGCACTTTCACAAGTGATCCCTTTTATTGCTCTGCCAATTCTTCAGAAATATTTTTTTACACCTTCTGACTTCGGAATTCTCGCTGTGTTTATTTCTTTTTGTGAATTGTTTGCCAATATCGCCTGCCTTAAGCTGGAATATGGCATTGTTCTTCAAAAGCAATTAAAGGATGCAGTTAATCTGGCCTATGGCGCTTTGCGGATCTCCTGGCTGATGGCCTTACTAAGTCTCATTCTTATTGTCGTTTTTAAAGACAGGATAGCCGCACATTTTGATGAACCGAGGATGGAGAATTATCTTTTCCTTTTGCCGCTGTACATCATATTCGTAGGCTTTAACGATATCATGTCATACTGGAGCAATAAGAAAAAAGAGTTCAGTGTATTGTCTACTTCCAAGGTAATTCAAACCTTCTCGGCTGAATCAATAAAGCTGATCAGCGGGCTACTGAAATTTAATTTTCTTGGGTTGTTGCTTGGAAGAGTTATCGGATTCGGTGCGTCATCCCTTTATTTTCTTGGACGTTTTCTAAAAACTGACAGAAAAGCCTTGAGGCTTCTGAACACAAAACATAGTAATGAACTGATCAAAAAGAACCGGCAATTCATTTTTTTTACAACACCAAGTGTATTTACCGGAAGTCTGATCAATGCACTATATCTGAATTTGTTTCTTCATTATTTTGGTAAGGAAACAGTTGGAATGATTGGCGTTTCCATGACTTATCTCGCGGCAGGCTTAGGTGTTATTTCTGTTTCTTTTTCACAGGTATTTTATTCAAAAATTGCGGAGACACATTCCAAAGCGGAGATACTGTCAATGTATAAACGCTTTTCAAAAAACCTTTTCCTGATCTCTCTTGTACCCTTGTTATTTGTGTATTTGATTCCAACTTCCTTAGTCGTTTATTTTCTTGGTGAAAAATGGTCTGAGCTGATGGTAATTGCCCGTGTAATGGTTATCTGGCTCTGTGTTTGGTTTGTGTCCTCTTCACTTTCATTTATTTATATGCGATTGGGAAAACAAAAACAAATGCTTATGTATGATCTTTTACATTTGATCATAGTCGGAGCGGGATTTTATATCGCTTATTTTATTAAGCCTACGGTTTACTCTGCTTTATGGGGATTCACCATAGCCCAGGTGGCGTTTTATTTATTTATTATTTATGTCGCCATCAGATTTATCCATAAGGCTGATGAAAACACTTTATAGAAATAATTCATGCATGTATTAATCCTTTCTACCGGTTACCCAACCGATTATGTTGCTCTCGATGGCATCTTTTACCGCGACCAGGCTGAAGCTCTCGCTGCAGAAGGTCATCAGGTTGGATTTATAGCGGTAAATCCTATCTCGATCAAATCGGTTTTGACGTGTAAAAAGTTTACGTTCGGTCTTAGCACATTTAAAGAAAACGGAGTAAATACGTTTTTGTATAAATATCTGAATATCCCGAAATATCCGACTTATACAGTAAAACAAGCAGAAAGAAGAGGAAGATCGTTAATCGATAGATATATTCAACAACACGGCAAGCCCGATGTTATCCATTTGCAATGCTATGAGGCGATTTTGGCGGTTGATTATGCTAAAAGGAAATATCGAATCCCATTCGTTGTCACGGAACACTCCTCGCGTTTTCTGACCAACAGCGTGCCCTCATCAATGGAAAAGTATGCGGCTAAAACGTTTTCGGAATCAGACTATAATATATCGGTGAGTGAAGAATTTGCGAAAGTACTGTCAAATAAGTACAGTCAGGCTTTTCATTATCTCCCGAACATTGCTGATACTGAATTTTATAAGCCTTCAACATCGAAAAGTATAAACGGAACATTCACATTTTTAAGTGCAGGAATCCTTAATGAAAATAAGAATCATCAGTTATTGCTCAGGGCTTTTTCAAAATTTCTGCAATCAGGGAGAAAAGCAGAGTTGGTGATTGCCGGAGACGGCCCTGTGCGTGAATCATTAAGTGATCTTGCAAAAGAGCTTGGTATTGAGAAATTGGTAAGCTTTAAAGGATGGGTATCGCGAGCTGATCTTGCCATTTTAATGAACCGGAGTGATGCATTCGTTTTATGCAGTAAAAAGGAAACATTCGGGGTGGTTTTAATAGAAGCAATGAGCTGTGGCAAACCGGTAATTTCAACCAGAAGTGGTGGGCCACAATCCATTATTAAAGGTAAGGAATTGGGTGTTTTATGTGATCATGATGAACAAAGCCTTTTTTTGGCTATGCAAGAAGTTTATGATAACTTTGCAGCCTACGATTCAAGGGTTATCAGGCAGGTTGTTCTCAACAATTTTTCACCGGGAGCAATTGCGAAAAAACTGACCGGAATTTATACTAATGTTTTGAATAAATGACTGAACTGAATTCAGATATTAAGCTTGATAAAAACTACAGGATGTGTACCCGTTGTATTATGGATACTACTGATCCTGCAATAACATTCGATGAAAAAGGTCATTGCAATCATTGTAATGAATTTTTCAGGTTAGCACCTTTATACATTTACAACGGAAAATCTTCAGACACACAGCTCGAAAAGATCGTTGCCACAATGAAAGAGGCAGGTAAGAACAGTGAGTACGATTGTATTGTCGGAGTCAGCGGTGGTGTAGATAGTTCGTATGTGGCTTACATCACAAAAAAATTGGGGCTTCGTGCGCTGGCATTCCATTTTGATAACGGATGGAACTCGGAGCTTGCTGTAAAGAACATTGAAAATATTGTAAAGAAGCTGGGGTTCGATTATCAGACCTGGGTTGTAGACTGGGAGGAGTTCCGCGATCTGCAGACCTCATTCCTTAAAGCTTCTGTTGCAAACATAGAAACTCCTACAGATCATGCTTTCCTCGCTGCCACTTACCGTTTGTGTGCAAAGTACAACATCAAATATATTTTAAGCGGAAGCAATTTCGCAACAGAGGGAATTCTACCGAAGAGTTGGGGATACAATGCCAAAGATGTGAAACATCTGAAAGCGATCCATGATAAATTTGGAAAGGTGCCGTTCAAAACGTATCCTTTATTAGGCTTCAACAGAGAATTTTATTATACCTACATGAAAGGGATCAAAATGGTTCGTCTTCTTAATTATGTTCCGTATGATAAAGCAGAGGCGATGAAAGTGATCCAGAATGAGCTTGGCTGGGTGTATTACGGAGGAAAGCATTATGAATCGGTATTCACGAGATTCTTTCAGGCTTACATCCTTCCGGAAAAATTTGGTATTGATAAACGTAAAGCACATTTATCGACATTGATCTGTTCGGGACAGATAAACAGGGAACAGGCTCTGGAAGAGATGAAAAAGCCAGCGTATCCTGAAGGCATGCTGCGTGATGATAAAGAGTATGTGATCAAAAAAATGGGACTTACAAACGAAGAGTTTGAGAAGATCATGAAGGCTCCTGTAAAGTCGTATAAGGAATATCCGAACGATGAGGATAAGCTGAAATTTATTTATAAAGTTTATAATAAGGTCAGAGGCCGTTAAGAAATGATTGCAATAATTGATTACGGGTGTGGAAATTTAGGTTCGATCAAGAACATGATCAGAAAGATCGGTGGCGAAGCTGTGATCACTTCCAATATTGATGAGATCCGCCAGGCGAAAAAAATAATTTTACCGGGTGTCGGCTCATTTGACACAGGAATGAATAATTTGAAAAAGTCGGGATTCATTGATATCTTGAATGAAAAAGCCTTCAATGAAAAAGTACCTTTCTTAGGTATTTGTCTGGGAATGCAGCTGATGACGAAAGGCAGTGAGGAAGGCTCAGAACCTGGCTTAGCCTGGTTTGATGCGGAGACAATCAAATTCAAATTCGAAAAGAGTTCAGTAAATAAGATCCCGAACATGGGATGGAAGCATGTGTATCAGAAAAAGGAAAGTGCTTATCTGAAAGAGATGTATCCGGAGCCGCGTTTTTATTTTGTTCATTCATATTACGTAAAATCAAATAAGCCGGAAGATGTTCTTACAACGTCAACATACGGTACTGAATATGTTTCCGGTTTTGAAAAAGGCAACCTATGCGGAGTTCAGTTCCACCCTGAAAAAAGCCATAAGTTCGGAATGAAGTTATTCACTAACTTTTTATCGATCTGATATGGAAACCCCGCGCATCATTCCAATCCTTCTTTTAAAAGGAACCGGCCTTTACAAAACATTAAAATTCAAAGAGCCGAAGTATATAGGTGATCCTCTGAATGCGGTTAAGATTTTCAATGATAAAGAAGTGGATGAATTGATCATTCTTGATATCACAGCTTCCCTTGAAAATAAAAAGCCGAATTATGAGCTTCTTTACCAGATGGCAGGCGAATGCTTTATGCCACTGGGTTATGGCGGTGCTGTTAGTTCGATTGAAGAAATAAGAAAGCTGATCAGTATGGGAATTGAGAAAGTCTCAATCAACTCAAATGCAGTGAAACTTGATTTTATCCGTGAAGCCGCAGATGTTTTCGGAAGCTCAACCATTGTTGTTAGCATGGATGTTAAAAAGAATTTCTGGGGGAAATACGAAGTGTATACAAAGAGCGGAACGAGCAATACAAAGATGGAAGCATCAAAATTTGCTGTGGAGATCAATAAAGCCGGGGCAGGCGAACTTTTGGTAAATTCTATTGATCGTGATGGTGTGATGCAGGGGTATGACCTGGATCTTATAAAAAGTATTTCAGGGGAGATCGATATTCCACTGATCGCCTGTGGTGGTGCAGGGGAGTTGAATCATTTTAAACAGGCAGTAAACGCAGGTGCTTCTGCCGCTGCTGCAGGAAGCATGTTTGTATTTCACGGTAAGCATAGAGCGGTTTTGATCAGTTATCCGGAACAATCCGAGATCAACGCATTATTCAGATAATTGGAGAATAAAAAAAATATACGCATTTGTCATTTCACATCCGCTCACAAACCGGATGATGTAAGGATATTCCATAAAGAATGCGTTTCTCTTGCAGCAGCGGGTTTTGAGGTGTTCCTTGTCGCTGCAAACTGCGAAGAGAAGCATACAAAAGGAGTCAATATTGTGAACGCCACCGCTCCTGTATCGGGGCGTTTTACCCGGATGCTGAACACATCTAAAATTGTTTACCAAAAAGCATTAAGCTTAAACGCTGATATCTATCATTTCCATGATCCTGAGTTATTGCCATACGGTTTAAAGTTAAAACGTAAAGGGAAGAAAGTGATCTATGATGCACATGAGGATGTTCCAAAGCAGATCTTAGGTAAATACTGGATCAATAAATTCCTAAGAACTTCTGTGGCAACAGCTTTCAGAATCTATGAAAACAGGATCGCAAAACAGCTTGATCATATTTTAACCGCAACTCCTTTTATCAGGGATCGTTTTGTAAAGATCAATGCTCGGACTACAGACATAAATAATTTTCCTTTGCTAAGCGAGCTTGGACCGGAAACAGACTGGCAACAAAAGCAGGAAGAAGTTTGTTATATAGGTGGGATCTCGGCCATCAGGGGCATTGAATCTTTGATCGATTCATTGCCATTGACTAATGGATTGAAACTGAATCTTGCAGGAGATTTTTCGCCTGCACAATTCCGGGAGGTGCTTGTATCGAAGGCTGGCTGGCCTAAAGTGAATGAGTTTGGTTTTGTTGGACGTAATGAAACAGCAAAGATCATGGCACGTTCTAAAGTTGGTGTTGTAACTTTTTTACCGATGCCTAATCACGTTGACGCTCAGCCGAACAAGATGTTTGAATATATGAGTGCAGCAATTCCTGTTCTTGGCTCGCATTTTCCATTATGGAAGGAGATTATCGAAAAGAACAATTGCGGGGTTTGTGTTGATCCTGAGAATCCGCAAGAAATTGCAAACGCTTTAAATAAGCTGATAGCTGATCCCGAATTGTCGGCTCAAATGGGACGAAACGGTAGAAAAGCTGTTGTTGAAAAATACAATTGGGGCGCTGAAGAAAAAAAAATAATTGCCGTTTATAATACTTTGGCTGATGCAACAAGAGCATAAAAATTTAAATATTGTTTTTTTTGATGGTGTCTGCAACTTCTGCAACACTACGGTGGATACTATTTATAAAAGAAATAAGACGAAAGACATTTATTACGCTTCACTGCAATCTGAATTTGCCAATTCTTTCTTAAAAGAACATTCCATAGACAGCACCGATCTTGACACGATCATTTATTATTCCGGAGAGAAGTTTTATTTTCGCTCTGACGCCATTCTTCAACTGTCGAAAAAACTTTCAGGTCCGCATAAATTGTTGCCTGCGTTCCTTGTTGTACCAAAGTTCCTGCGAGATGGAGTTTATTCATGGATCGCGAAAAATCGCTACAAATTCTGGGGTAAAAAAGAAACCTGTCGTATCCCTACTGCAGAGGAGAAACAACAATTTCTTGGATGAGAGTTTCGATAACCATACCATGTCGCAATGAAGAGAAGTACATTGTACGATGTCTTCAGTCAATTGTTGATTCAAATTATCCGAAAGAGCTTTTAGAAGTGTTCGTATGTGATGGAATGAGCGATGATAAAACAGTTGACCTCATCACCGGATTCACATTGAAATATCCTTTTATCAAAATGATAGAGAATAAAAGGAGAACTACTCAATATGCTCTAAATCTTGGGATCATGGCTTCAGATAGTGATGTCCGAATTATCCTTGGCGCGCATGCAGAAATTTATCCCGATTATATAAATGAATGTATAAAAGCTTTTGAGATCGATCCTCAGATAGGTTGTGTTGGCGGATTACTGGAAAATGTCATGGAAGACAGGATCTCCAGCGTTATTTCCATTGCAATGGCATCTTCTTTTGGTGTTGGTAATGCACATTTCAGAACTGGAAAGAAGGATGGATACGTGGACACTGTTGCCTTTGGTGCATATAAAAAAGAAGTGTTTGAAACGGCCGGATATTTTGATGAGGATCTGGTTCGTAATCAGGACGATGAATTCAATTTCAGAATCCTAAAATTTGGATTCAAAATTTATTTGTCGCATGCCATCCGTTCAAGGTATTTTGTACGCGCGTCTTTCCCTAAATTGTACAAGCAATACAATCAGTACGGATACTGGAAGGTGTATGTGAACAGGAAGCATAAAACGGTGACAACTGTACGACAGCTGATCCCCGCATTTTTTGTTTTGTTTGTTGTGCTTGGTATGTTAATGAGTTTCTTTCACATTTATTTAGCAGCGGCTTATCTTCTTATCTTTACTCTTTACTGGGTAATGGCGTTCAGGGAAGCATTCTCTGCAACGAGAGAATTGTCCATCGTTTTTAATATTGTATATTCTTTCCTTATACTACATTGGAGTTACGGCACGGGATATTTAAAAGGAATTTTCGATTTTTTTATCCTTAACCGCAAAACGATTTCGGAAGAGAACATGAAACTCAGCAGATAAAGCAGAAATGAAAATAGAAAAATTTTTCAAACTGATCATTTTGGCCATAGTGGTTTGTCTTCCTGTTTATTCCAGTCTGGTTCCACCGTTGATAATTCTTCTTTCTCTTTGCTGGATCATTGAACCGCAAAGGATTCCCACCGGCCTTCTCGTGCTCAGGAATAATCTGCCGGTGCTGGCTTTAAGTTTTCTGTTTCTGATTTACTCTGCCGGAATTATATATTCAGTCAATAGAGCTGAAGGTTTCCAGATTCTGGAAACAAAACTTTCCCTGATAATTTTTCCGCTGATACTCTCTACGAGGTTGCAGGATATCAGAAAAGACATCAATGTATATTTAAAATACTTTATTTACGGATGTCTCCTTTCCGGATTGATCTGTTTTTCATGGTCGCTATACTGCTATCTGAAACCGGTGTATGTTCTTATCGATGGAATTGAATACGATCTTGGGGCAAGCTACTTTTATTACAATCGTTTATCTCCGATTATACATCCAAGCTATCTTTCTATGTATGTGAACTTTGCTTTACTTTCTTTATACTATCTGGTTTCTAAAGGAGAAATAAAGCTGACATTGAAATGGTATTTGGTTGCATTGTTTTTCGGAGCTTTCGTTTTGTTGCTCAGTTCAAAAGCCGGATGGGTAGGCCTGTTCCTGATTTCCTTTTACATTTTTGTAAGCTTTATGCTGAAGAGAAAACTTGTTGAAGGTATTATCATACTGATCATTCTCGGAAGTATGTTTTATGTCTTTAATATCTCAGCACCGCAATATTCTCAACGAATTACCTCTGCCACAGAAGCGGTTGTGAATGCCGGCTCTGACGAGAAGCTTGAAAAGAGCAGCGAAGGAACAGCCAGTCGTATTCTCGTATGGCAGGCGGCAGCGGAGTTACTTAAAAGCAATCCGGCTTTTGGAACAGGAACCGGTGATGCAAAGACAGCGATGCTTGAAAAATACAAAGAGAAGGGGATGATGAATGAACTGGAACATAAATTAAACTCCCACAACCAGTTTTTGAATACTTCTGTCGCACTCGGACTAACAGGGTTGATTTGTCTTTTACTATGTTTAGGATTACCGGTCCTATTAACTTTAAAAAATATTAACCTGCTTCTTTGGGGCTTTTGTGTTCTTTCAGGACTTAATTTTCTTTTTGAATCCATGCTTGAAACGCAAGCTGGAGTCATGTTTTTCGCATTCTTTAGCACGATCTTATGTTATTGTTTTATTAATAATAAATCTGAAAAAAATTCTCAACCAACTATTTTATGATTCCATTTTCTCCGCCCCGAATTGATCAGAAGATCATTGATGAAGTAACTAAAGTATTGCAATCAGGCTGGATCACTACCGGTCCGCGCACAAAGCAATTTGAAAAAGAGATCAGCGCATATTGCGGTAACAAAGCAACGTTGTGTCTGAACAGTGCAACTGCCGGCCTTGAGATAATGCTTCGCTGGTTTGGAGTGAAAGAAGGGGATGAAGTTATTCTTCCGGCATATACTTATTCAGCTACTGCCAATGTTGTAATGCATTGTGGTGCAAAGCCGGTATTTGTAGATGTTAATGCAGACGATTTTAATATCTCAGCTGCTAATATTGAAAAGGCAATAACTTCAAAAACCAAAGTAGTCATGCCGGTTGATTTCGCGGGTTATCCTTGCGATTACGATAAGATCAATGAAATCGTAAAGAAGCATTCAGATAAGTTTGTTCCCGTCACTGAAGAACAAAAAATGATGGGAAGGATTATGGTTCTTTCTGATTCTGCACACTCATTCGGAGCTTGGTATAAAGGCAAAAGGGCAGGATCTTTAACGGATGTCTCGGTCTTTTCTTTTCATGCAGTGAAGAATTTGACAACTGCAGAAGGCGGGGCAGTGGCTTTAAATTTACCTGCTCCCTTTGATAATGAAACGGTTTACAAATCATTATGTGTTAAAACATTGCATGGCCAGGATAAAGACGCACTTGCGAAAACACAAAAAGGTAACTGGAGATATGATATCGTGGAAGCGGGTTATAAGTGCAACATGACTGATATCATGGCTGTAATAGGCCAGATTGAACTGGAGCGTTACGACAGCGATACCCTACCGAGAAGGAAAGCTATTTGCGAGCAATATTCTAAGGAACTGTCGAAATACGACTGGGCCCAGCTGCCTGTTTTGAAAAATGATAAAACGGAAGGCTGCTATCATCTATACGCGTTAAGAATTAAAAATATTACAGAAGTTCAGCGTGATGCGATCATCAAAGAGATCTTCGAAAAAGACGTTTCGGTAAATGTGCATTTTATTCCGGTTCCAATGATGAGCTTTTATGTAAACCAGGGTTATAACGTTCATAATTATCCGGTCACCTTCGATAATTATTCAAGGGAAATTTCTCTCCCGATCTTTTATAATCTGAATGACGAAATGGTTAAGACTGTTTTAGATGCAGTGGTAAGCGCAGTAACGAAGGTGATTGGATAATGAAGAGATTGTTTGATATATTCTTTTCTCTGATAGGATTAATAATCCTTTTCATTCCGTTTTTGATCATTTCCCTGATCATTATGCTGGATTCTAAAGGTGGCGTGTTTTACCGACAGGTAAGAGTAGGCAAGGACGGAAAGGATTTCAGGCTTTTTAAATTTCGCTCTATGCGAACCGATTCTGATAAAGCAGGGCTTTTGACTGTGGGTGGTCGCGACAGCCGTATCACACGTTCAGGATATTACATTCGCAAATATAAAATTGATGAGCTTCCTCAATTGATCAACGTTTTGACCGGAGATATGAGTCTGGTTGGTCCCCGGCCGGAAGTACGCAGGTATGTTGATATGTACAATGCTCAGCAAAAACAGGTGTTGTCTGTCAAGCCCGGTATCACCGATTTTGCAAGCATTGAATACAGCAATGAAAATGAGATTCTCGGTAAAGCTTCAGACCCTGAAAAGGTATATATCGAAGAGATCATGCCGCACAAACTGGATCTGAATCTTAAGTATATCCGGCAGCAGGGAATCCTCACTGATTTCAAGATCATTTTTAAAACCATCTTTAAAATTGTCAGGTAAGCACCATGAAGTTCAGAGGCGTTGGGATACATTATGTGGAGAAGGTTCTGAACTGGTTACATGGCAGACTGAGTGAAAAGCAGTTTCTGCTTTTATCCAGCGCACTTGTCGGAATTTCAGCCGGTTTAGCTGCGGTTATTTTAAAATCCTTCGTATTCTTTATTCGTCATTATGTGGTGGAGCAGAATATATTCACTACAGGTTTCAAATATCTGTATCTGCTGCTGCCTATTTTGGGTATTGCCATCACCGTATTTATAATCAGACGTTTTTTTACCAGCATTCAACGGGGCGCTTCTGCTATCCTTTTTGCCATCGCTAAGAAAGCATCTTTTCTTCCGTTTTCGCAAATGTATTCACACCTTGTTACAAGTGCTGTAACAGTTGGTTTCGGTGGTTCTGCGGGATTGGAGTCTCCAATCGTAAGCACAGGTTCTGCAATCGGTTCAAATTATGCGGGGACCTATAAACTAAATTACAAGGACAGAACATTATTGCTAGCATGCGGTGCAGCTGGCGGAATCGCAGGGGCATTTAACGCTCCGGTTGCAGGTTTGCTTTTTGCACTTGAAGTATTGCTTGTCGGTGTGAACTTAACAGCATTTATTCCTCTGCTGATCGCTTCCGCCTCTGGTGCACTTACTTCAAAAATAATTTTGAGTGAAGGTATTTTATTGAAGTTTAGCCTCAAACAACCCTTCGATTATTATAATGTCCCTTATTATATTTTATTGGGAGTGCTTGCCGGTTTCCTTTCATTGTACTATGTAACTTTCTTCGATAAAACCGAATTTGTTCTTTCCAAAAGAATAAAGAAACCGCTGAACCGATTAATAGTTGGCGGTGTTCTTTTAGGGTTCCTGATCGCAATGTTTCCATCACTTTTTGGTGAAGGTTATGAAAGTATCATGGATTTATCCAATAACAATATAGCCCTCCTGTTCAAGGATAGTGTTTTTGAAAATTACATAAATAATAAGTGGAAGGTCTTTTTCTTTATTACAGGAACAATGCTGCTGAAAAGCGTTGCTACAGGTTTAACTCTGGGTTCGGGGGGGAATGGCGGTAATTTTGCTCCGACCTTATTTGTCGGGGCATATTTGGGATTTGCATTTTCATTCTTGCTAAAACTATTTGGTTGCGAAAATATTCCGGTCACTAATTTTACTATTGTTGCTATGTCGGGTGTGCTTGCAGGAGTATTTCACGCTCCTCTCACTGGGATCTTCTTGATCGCTGAGATTACAGGCGGCTATGAGCTGATGATCCCGCTCATGATTGTTTCAGCATGCAGCTACGCGCTTGTGAAATCATTTCATCCCGATTCGCTCGATGTAAAGCGTTTGAAGAAAATGGGCGCTTATATTTCTGAGGATAAAGACAAAAGTATTCTTGGCAAGATAGAAGTGGAAGGGATGATTGAAAAAAACTTTACCACTGTTGAGCTGGATTCTAAACTCAGAAGTATAGTTGAGACGATCAAACATTCACCAAGAAACGTTTTTCCGGTTGTAAACAAACACGGGCGATTGCTTGGAATTATCCAGCTGGATTATATCCGGGAGGAGATGTTTAACCAGGACCTCTATGATAAAGTAATTGCAAAGGAGCTGATGAGAAAAACTGGCACGCAGATCGAGCTTAAGAAAGATGATATCTTTTCAATCATGAAAAAGTTTGACGAGTCCGGACAATGGAACTTGCCTGTTGTGGACGAAGAGAGCTATGTGGGCTTTCTTTCAAAATCAACAATACTGACTAAATACAGGTCAGAGCTGAGGGAATCGTATTAGGAAATACGTTTGCTACGGAGTTACATCTCCTTCTCAAAATAGATCTTATAAAATTTCCTTCCATCTTTATCAACTCCCTGCTCTATCATGTCCTGGGCGCCATGAACATAAATATGGAAATTCTTGTCAAGCTTGATAATGCTTTTGAAGATACGCGCTTGCTTTTTTACGGCTTCAGGCGAGATCTCAAATTCATCTTCAAGTTCTATGTTATGATTCTCACGATATTCATCATCATACTTTCTGAATGACTTGATCACTCCGGGATCCTGAAAAACCTCTTCTTCAAATTCTTTCTTATCGAAGTTGTCGTGACTTTTAAAATATTCCATGGAACGGTTGAGGATAGCAGCCTGCTCACTTTTGTTAACTTCAAAATCTTCCGTTAACTGCTTCGTGACATAGTTTTTCGTAATGCTTAGAAAATCCTTCGTGTGGTGGTATTTATCACTGCAAGGTTTTACTTTCAGGAAATCTGTCTTCCAGTATTGAGCTTCTCCGAACTTGCTCAGGTTGTCGATAATAAATACTTTATAACCTTCTGCTTCCTCTGTTTTAAAAATCAGGCAGCCCTTGTCAAGTTTTTTGGTGCTGATTCCTTCATCCGCATTGATCTCGAAATATTCTCCGTTTTGCTCAACTTTAAGAAAATCTTCCTTCGATTCAGATTTGAAGATGCCCACAACATCCTTGTGCTCATCATCTAACATCACTCCGGTGAAATAAGCTACGTAAAGCTCCCCGTTCTTGATCTTCGGGTGTTCAGAACAAAGATGAAGGTGCTTTGCAAAACTCTTGCTTTGTGCGAAGAGCGAATTCTTATTATTAAATATTTTACTCGCAAAAGAATAGCTTTCATTTAATTCAAGGTCACTTTCGTGAAAGAATTCAAATGCTTCTTCACCTGAAAATGACCCAAGAAAATATTTTAAAAGAAGCTGATTGGTATTGTCATCCTCCAGAGGGATCGTGTTCTTTGAAAATACGATCTCTTCATTCAGTCCTTTATTTCCAACTTTATGTACAGCTACCTGATGAAGCTTTGCGTGTTGATGATTGATCATTGTTTGTGGAATAATTGCCCTCAGGCTAATAAAAAGTTGATGTGCTAAATCTGATTTGGATTTCTCTTCGTAGGTAAATATGTTTAATTAATGGCTGTGGTTAGCGTTAATTAAGCATTTGCAGGAACATTTCCGAATGTTCCTGCTTATTATTTACACCCGGCCTTGTTGTAGTCCTGTTTAACTAGCGGATTGTCTAAGATCTGGAAAGTCAGAAACGGCTGTCCGAACAACTTACAGTAACGATCATGATTCACTTGCTCCGCTTTCTTTAGCCCCGTTACAAACATTCTTGAATTAATCAGTTCAGGTTCCTGGGCGCAGAAAGAAGCGTATGCGAACAATAATTTTTCGTCAGGCTTTCCTTCTTTTACAAATGGCTCAAGAATTTTTGCAGCGAATTTATAGTCTTTAAAGCGGGCAAAAATGTATGATAACTTAAGAGCATTCTGCCATGAACCATCCTTGAAATTGTAGAAGGATTTGATCCTGTTGATACATGTTTCCACCACCTGCTGGCCTGATTCCAGTGTGTCATAAACTTCAATGATCCTGAACTGCCATTCAGTATTCAGTGCATCCACATATTTTTTAGGGATCTCACTTTTGTACAAGCCTTCAATTTTTGCCTGCATGTCATCCTGCGCTTTCTTATCACCGATTGTACTGTCTAATTTAACAGCGCAGAAGAGGTTATTGAATTTGATATAGTTGTTCGCAGGATCTACTGTTGCAAGTTTTTTCATTGCAACATAATCTTCGTCATCAACCACATTGTTATTGATCATGTAATTGTTCACGATCTGATTATTCAGCAAGCCTGAATATTTCGCTTCTGCCGGAATGCTCATGTTTACCTGTGCCTCCGCTGTGTATTTCTGATTTTGAATTTGTTTTCCGATGTAATACTGGATCTTGTACGCTTGTTTTATATCGCCTTTTTTTACAGCCTGATTAAATTTACTCACGGAGAATTTTTCCTCTTTCGCTCCGGCAATGTCATAAGTCACATCCATTACAATTTGGGCGAAACGCTCTTTTGCGAGGATAGGCTCAAGCTCCGGGGCTAAGCCTTTTGAATTGATCTCCTGGATCGCTTTCTCTTTGGTCATCTTGGTCAGATAATCGTACTTGCCATCTTCGGCTTCCATCTGAAAAAGGCTCCAGGAATCGCTAGTTTTAACATTCGTCACAACTCCGGATTTCTGCATTTTCGATAAAGCCTTGATAATGCTTTCTGCACGTTTTTTTTGTAAAGTCGCATTGGAGCTGGCGTCTCCCTCAATTGATGAATAGGCAGTAATGTACATTCCTTCAATGAAAAAATCCGGCTCCTGTAATGCATTCAGGAAGGGTACAAGGTCAGCTTCTTTATAATCCGATTTATTCTTTTCAAACGGAATAGAAAAATTCAATAAAGTTGATTCCGATTTTGGCTCAAATGGCGGTTTCGTATACGCGGCATCTTCCGGCATCAGAAGCATGTTCAGAGGTGAGCTCGATTCCTGATCTCCCTGCTCGATATACGATTTGCGAATGGTCTTACATAGCTTTCCATCCTGGATCACTAAAAGATTCATTTCGTATTCACCCGCTAACCCTTTTGGTATAGTTGCAAGTTGAACATCCAACTTGCTTACTTTCTTGCCTTTCTTTTCAGGCTTCACCAGATTCTTGCTGTAGATCTTGTCCTTGGTAACCGTTTTTTGTAGTACACCTTTGCTCAATAAATTATTGTCGTAAATGTTGTATGACGGATTACTGTATTGAGCTTTCTGAACGAAATCTATTGCCAGTCCATCAGCAGGTTTTTTGATCAATTTGGAAAAATTCTTCAGGTTCGCATATTTCAGATAGACCTTGTTGTCCTTCACATACAAGCCTTTTTGCAAGCCATCATAATCTTTGAATTTTTCACAGTTCTTGCATGCACGTACATCAGCAGGTTTGATCTTTTTATTCTTGGCTGTGTAAGGCATCTTTAACTCTTTCTTCTTTTTTGCTCCGTCATTTACGATATTGAACCCGCCATAAACCACAGAGATGAAAGCCTTTTTGCCAGTTGCATCCAGCTTTACGCTCGGACTGGCAAACACATAACTGCCGTTTTTAATGATCACCAGTTCCTTTTTACCGATCTTCCATTTAGCGATCACAGCATCCGCTATATCTTTCGGACTCGCAGCGGCCTTTCCCTTTAATGCAGAAACGGAAAGAACAGTCTCTTCTGCGTTCTTTGTGCCACCCACTGCAACAACTCTTTTCGCTGTTGTTTTATATTTCCCGCTGCTGTTCTCCAGTGAGGCTTTGCCATTCTTCGCCATATCCTCTGCCTGAATAGAACTTGCCCGGGAAAGTATCTCATTCGTCTCGAATATGTCCAGCCCGGCTGCAGTGCGGATCTTATTAAGCTCTTCAAGGATCATCTTTTCAGCTTCAGCGGTTTCAATGGTCTTTTTTTCTTCAGGTTCTTTTTTGGATTTCTTTTGTGCAAAGCTGATCGTATGCAGGGAAACAAGTAAAATAAAAAGGGTAATTCTTCTGATCATCGGGTGATTATTAATTCGTTTTTTTTGGAAATCCGGCTGTTTATAATTGATAAAAAAAATGGTTTTAAGTACCACTTTTTTATTTAGGTTTGTAAGAATGCTAGTGTAAATGTCCTTTCACAAATATATTTTTTGAGGGGCTATGACAAGAATTTATTAATCAACATTTTATGAACAAGATTCTAGTTGCCAACAGGGGTGAAATCGCTTTAAGAGTAATGCGTTCATGCCGTGAGATGGGTATAAAAACAGTTGCAGTTTATTCTGAAGCTGACCGTAATGCTCCATTCGTAAAATACGCTGATGAGGCTGTCTGTATCGGGCCGCCACCTTCAAATCAGTCGTACCTGTTGGGTGATAAGATCATAAAAGTATGTAAGGAGCTGAACGTAGACGGAATTCACCCCGGATACGGCTTTTTGTCTGAGAATGCCGAATTCGCAGCAGCCGTGAAGAAAGCGGGTTTGATCTTCATCGGCCCATCACCTGAAGCGATGGATATGATGGGTGATAAGCTTTCTGCTAAGGCGGCAGCGAAAAAATATAAGATCCCAATGGTTCCGGGTTCTGAAGGTGCTATTGATAGTGTGGAAGAAGGGAAAAAAGTGGCATTGGCTACAGGATTTCCTTTGTTGATCAAGGCTAGTGCCGGAGGAGGAGGAAAGGGAATGAGGATAGTGGAGAAGATCGAAGAATTTGAAGAGCAGATGAAGCTTGCTGTAAGTGAAGCCACATCAGCCTTTGGAGATGGCTCTGTTTTTATTGAGCGATATGTTGCCGGCCCTCGTCACATAGAGATCCAGATCCTTGGTGATACTCACGGTAATATCGTTTACCTTTTTGAGCGTGAATGCTCTGTTCAAAGACGCCATCAGAAGGTGATAGAAGAAGCTCCTTCTTCAGTTTTAACACCTGAGATCCGCAAAGCAATGGGTGAGTGTGCTGTGAATGTTGGTAAAGCATGCGATTATACAGGTGCAGGGACAGTTGAGTTTTTGCTCGATGAAAATAAGAATTTCTATTTCCTGGAAATGAACACCCGTTTGCAGGTGGAGCATCCGGTAACGGAAATGATCACCGGGATAGATCTTGTAAAAGAGCAGATCAAAGTTGCAAGAGGAGAAAAATTATCATTTAAGCAGGAGGATCTCAAGATTCACGGACACAGTGTTGAAGTACGTGTTTATGCAGAAGACCCAACAAATAACTTCCTTCCGGATATCGGAAAATTAGTGACCTATCAGCGTCCGCAAGGTTTGGGAGTGCGTGTTGATGATGGTTTTGAAGAAGGAATGGACATCCCTATCTATTATGACCCGATGATCTCGAAGCTGATCTCCTACGGAAAAGACCGTGAGGAGGCGATCAACCGAATGATCCGTGCAATTGATGATTACAAGATAGTAGGAGTGGAGACGACCTTGCCTTTCTGTAAATTCGTTTTAAAACATGAAGCATTCACTTCCGGTAACTTCGATACGCATTTCATAAAGCATTATTTCAAGCCTGAAATGCTCGCGAAAGAAAATGAGGATGAAGCAGAGATCGCAGCGCTGTTCGGTGCAAGACTAATGGGCGCTAAGAAAGTGGCTAAAACGGATACTGCCGGTTCTTCGGAAGAGATTTCTAAGTGGAAGGCGAATAGGTTAAGTTAGATGCTAATGCTGAACAACAATTTTCTTATTGACCACTTTAGAATCTCCCAACAGCTTTAAAAAATAAAATCCGGAAGGAAGGTCTGACACATCGAGTTCAGAAATATTTTCAGTGCTTCTTTTTATGATTTTACCTTCAACATTTAACAACAGAATTTCTTTTGTTTTAAAAGCGAAAGAATTTAGTTGAATTTTATTGTTTACAGGATTTGGAGATATGTTAAAGTCATTGTTTTCAGCTTCTGAAATACCAACTGGCTCTGACCATTTTGCAATATTATTAGCGGGATTACCACCAGCAGATGTAAAAAGGCCTCCGGCATATAGCGCATTGTTGTACACACATAATGTTTTTACAGTGTTATCTATACCTGCTCCAAGAGGGTCCCAGGAAGTCCCATTCCATCTCGCGATATGCGCGGCAGGGGCCCCATCTGCCATCGTAAATTGGCCACCGGCATAAAGTGCATTTCCGTAAACAGCTAATGCATTCACACTTCCGTTCATACCAGTTCCGACAGCTATCCACGCAGACCCATTCCATTTAACCACCTGATTTGGATTAGCACTACCGGCATTAAATGAGCCACCGACATATAGCTCTCCGTTATAAATAATTAAAGAAGACACTGGCCCATTAATTCCGCCTCCAACAGCGGACCAGCTTGTGCCATTCCATTTGGCTATATTGTTTGCAGGAACACCCCCTGCTATTGAAAAAATCCCTCCCGCATACAGCTCACCGTTGAATGCCATAAAAGCAGAGACGTAGCAGGTATTACATGATTGTCCACCATTCATCCCAGAACCTACAGTGCTCCAGCTGGTGCCATTCCATTTGGCGATTCTATACACCTGAATGTTATTCATTAAAGTGAAATAGCCACCAACATATAATTCATTATTGTAAACATAAAGAGCTGTAACAAAGTCCGGTCCTCCAACGCTTGAAGTTCCGGAACCCAACCCCGACCATGAAATCCCGTTCCATTTCCCAATATTGCGTGCAGAAACACCGTCCATATCCATAAACCCTCCACCTACATAAATATCGGAATTATAAACTGTTGTTGTAACAATTCCACCGCCTGCGTTATTTGCTCCGGTACCAATAGGTGACCAGGAAATTTCATTCCATTTCGCAAAAAGGTCTATGGGAGTACCATCCACGACAGTGAAGTTACCGCCTGCATACAATTCACCATTATGAACCATCAGCGAGGAAACAACTTGGTTAGTCCCTGTTCCTACAGGTGACCATATTTGAGCGTGACTAAATAACGTCAGAATGAAAAATATAAATAGGAATAAGTTTTTCATAGCTTATCAAAGCTACTCTTTATTTAGATAGGAAATAGAAATCTCTGTTTATATCAAATAACTTTCTCACATTTACTACGTTATATTACAAATTGGGTACATCATTTGTATTCCTAAGCCAAATGGCAAACAAATTTTTGATATTTCTTCTGTTCCTGGCCCTTCCATCACTCGCCCAGACAAGCGATCCTAAAGCGCCCGGGACACCTGTTGTCGGAACCGCAGTTCGCACTGTAGTTTATGAAGGCGATACTATTCCCTATGTTGTGTTAAATCCTGTTAAATGTTACACTGAAAGAACATTTAAAAATAGGCGTCAGCAAGCAGCCTGGGACCGCACAAAATATAACGTAAAAAAGGTTTATCCCTACGCAATATTGGCTGCAGCAAAGCTAAAAGAATACGACAGGATCCTTGCCCAGATGTCGGAATCGGACCGTGCAAAATATACGAAACTGGTTGAGAAACAATTAAAGGATGAATTTACTGAACAGTTAAAACAGTTGACCGAAAGTCAGGGCAGGATTTTGATCAAACTTATCGATCGTGAAACTGGTAAAACCACCTATACCGTAGTAAAAGAAATGCGTGGTTCTTTTTCTGCCTTTATGTACCAGGGAGTTGCTCTGATGTTTGGAAGTAACTTAAAAGCTGAATACGATCCGCAGGGAAATGATAAAGCTATTGAAGAGGCGATCAGGTTGGTGGAGAATGGGGATTTTTAAATCAATGGTTTGAGGTTTCAAGTTTGAGGTTGAACAAGTCCTGTGTTTTTTAAATCACAGAACCTGAAACTTCAAACTTGAAACCTTTATAATTAAACCAATTCTTTTTTCTTAAACATATCCGATACTACCAGTTCCTTGGATCCAGCAGTATATTTATAGAACCCTTCTCCCGATTTAGCGCCAAGGTGTCCGGCAGTTACCATGTTTACCAATAAAGGGCATGGCGCATATTTAGGATTTCCGTAACCATCCTGTAGTACTTTCAATATCGAAAGACAAACGTCCAGACCGATAAAATCAGCCAGCTGCAATGGTCCCATCGGATGAGCCATACCAAGTTTCATAACTGTATCAATTTCTTCAACACCTGCTGTTCCTTCATGCAATGTGATGATTGCTTCGTTGATCATTGGCATCAGGATCTTGTTGGCAACAAAGCCAGGATAATCGTTTACTTCAACAGGAATCTTTCCGAGCTTCTTCGACATTTCCATGATGGTGGAAGTAACATTATCCGAAGTAGAATAACCTCTTATAACTTCTACCAGCTTCATCACCGGAACCGGGTTCATGAAGTGCATTCCGATCACTTTATCGGCACGTTTAGTTACCGATGCGATCTTTGTAATGGATATAGATGATGTGTTGCTTGCAAGGATCGTTTCCGGACTGCATGCTGCATCCAGCTCACGAAAAATATTCAGCTTTAATTCCACATTTTCTGTTGCTGCTTCAACTACAAGATCAGCGTTTTTTACGCCTTCCGCAATCACCGTATAAGTAGTGATATTTTTAATTGTTTGTGCTTTGTCAGCTTCAGTGATTGTTCCTTTCGCTACTATCCTGTCAAGATTCTTGGAAATGGTTGCCATTGCTTTATCAAGCGCAGCCTGCTTAATGTCGATCATTGCCACATTATATCCGCATTGTGCAAATGTATGAGCGATCCCGTTACCCATTGTTCCCGATCCGATTACTGCTATGTTTTTCATTGTTTTTGAGTGTTAGATTTGTTGAATTTAGAGAGTTTAAATATAAGAAATTACGGATAACGAATGAAAACGAATTTTACGAATCTGGGTGAATATTCGAAAGATTAATTTTGGACGGAGATACCACCTTATTTTGTAGGAAATACAGATTCGTAAATTCGCAAAGATTCGTATCTGTACTTATTTTCCACGCCCCTGCACAACGATCAGCGCAGTATAGATCAGGATCTTCAGATCGATCCCCAGCGACATATTTTCAATATAAATGATGTCGTATTTTAAACGCTCGATCATCTGATCAACGTTTTCAGCATAGCCGTATTTTACTTGTCCCCAGGAAGTGATTCCCGGGCGAACCTTGTGCAAATGCTTGTAATGCGGAGCTTTCTGCACGATCTGGTCGATGAAGAATTGACGTTCAGGACGAGGGCCCACCAATGACATCTCGCCAATTAAAACATTATAAAATTGCGGGATCTCATCAAGCCTGACCTTGCGGAGGAACCTTCCGAGAGGAGTGATTCTTGGATCGTGCTTACTCGATAAAGCCGGGCCCATCTTTTCTGCATCTACATACATCGAGCGGAACTTGTGAATCATGAATGGCTTGCCATGCCAGCCGATACGTTCATGGCTGTAAAATACCGGTCCTTTCGAATTTAACTTAACGGCTATCGCTACGATCAGATACACCCAGCCGAATACTGTCAGAACAAAAATTGAAACGCATATATCGAAGATCCGTTTGAACGATTGCTGCCATGCCGGCATGATCTCCCTCGAGATTTCGATCAGTGCGGCTCCGAAGATGGACGTCATTTTTACCGAGCCCGATAAGATATCGTACATGTCCGGAATTACCTTAATGATAAGATCACCATTATCAAGCTCATTAACGATCTTACCGATATTATCATGTTCCGAAGATTCGATGGCAATGATCACTTCCTCTACATTATGCTGGTCGATTAGTTTTTTTAATTCATTTAATTCGCCAAGGTGAGGGATGTTCTTGATAAGCTCCTGCGAATAACCATTTTTATTATCGACATGAACAAAGCCTACAAACTTGTTTCCGGAGGATTTGATCTGCCCCTGCATCTCGTTGTAGAGGTTCAAAGCATTCTTGTTACTACCGACAAGTATGGTATTGAAACCCATGATCCGGTTATGGATCCTGTGATTGGTGATACTTGACAAAATAAAACGTAAGGTAGCTGTAATAAAAAAATGGAGAAGAAACAACGTGATCACACTCTGATAATAGTTGCGGTACGACTGAATTTCATCATCCAGTAAAAGAAGGAAGAATAATATGATGACACCAATAACAGTGATAAGAAGCGTTTGCCCAACTTCGCGCAAGCGGGATTTACGATAAATATTTCTGTACGTTCCCGTTAATACATAAAGTAGAAGCCAGAAAAAGGAAATGATCAATAAGCTCCTTGAAAAATGTTCGTCAAAAATAACAGGCACATTTGTTCCGTATTTTTCAGATTCGATGTAAAGCTTGCGGAAGCAATAAAAGAAAGTCCAGGCCGTGACCGCAGAAAAAATATCTGCAGTGATATACTTAAGTACCTGTAACTTTTTATTCATAAGCTTCAAGCTTAATTATGGACCAGCTTAATATTGTCGAGAGCGAGATACAATCCATTCACTCCGGAATCATTGTGTAAACCAAAGAAAACACTGTATGCATTTGCATTACCGTATAAGTTTACCGTTGGCGACATGTAGACATAGATCTTATTCCATGAGTCAGATGCTCTAACATTAATAACGCGTACTTTTGAGCTCGAGCCACCTGAAACGTGAGCGAAAATTCCAACCACAAAATCGTGATTGCTTTTGTAATTAATTTCGAGGAAAACGGGCGAATCGCCATGAGGCAGAATGAACGGTTCTGAGCTCACACCTTCAAACAGCGGATGAGCAACATCGATGTAAGCAACCCCGGATCTGTTTCCTTCAAACACTAAAGGATCGTCAGGTCCGGTAGCCTGATAGCTGATCATCTTAGTTGTGGATGTTGCAAGGGAATCGATGCTGAGATCGTTGTCCTCAAAATCTTCCTTCCATATTTCAATACTCGCCCAGTCGATACTTGAAGTGTATTTAACAACCGGCTTTACGGTTATTGTGGAGCCTTTTGATAAACTAATGATCTCTTTATATTCTTCAAAGAACGGATAAGGCGCTCTTGTGGCAGAAATACCATTAACCTTGATCCCTGCTTTTATAGTGAGGTCATGAGATCCGTCATAAAGCACCGGAAACGTAGCAGGAAGCTCATAACAGCCCACAAGCTCATTGTCGATATACACCCAGGCATCAGTAATATTAGAAGAATTCGAACCTTGAATAGTAGGGTCGGTTTGAAGGGAGATCGCATCAATATGGATAAATGCAGGTGTAGGCTCACCGGGATTTATCAGATTGCACGAATTAAGTACAAGGCATAAAATAATCGCAGGAAAAAAGAAGTAAGTATGTTTCATCATAAAAATGTTTACGCTCCCTGCTCTTCAAAGCTTACTGTAACCTTCATTTTGTCAATGATCTTGTAGGCCACATCCAGTGCTTTATATCCATCATCAATACTCACCCTTGGTGTTGTATTGCTGATTATAGAATCAGCAAACGTCTCAAGTTCCATTTTTATTGCGTTGGTTGGAGAAATATCCGGATTTTCGAAGTAGATCTGCTTGGAGCCTTTGTTTCCAAGATCGATCGTAACTGCCAGTGGATCAGCCTCCCCTTCAATATTTTTAAGTCTGATCACATCTACTTTTTTGTCCAGAAAATCTATTGAAATATAGGCATCCTTTTGAAAAAAACGGGATTTTCTCATGTTTTTCATTGAGATACGGCTGGCAGTAAGGTTAGCCACACATCCGTTATCGAATTCAACACGAGCATTGCAGATATCGGGGCTTTCGCTTACAACAGCAACTCCACTCGCGCTGATTCTTTTAATATTTGACTTTACAACACTCAGGATAATGTCTATGTCGTGAATCATAAGATCGAGCACAACTGAAACATCAGTACCACGCGGATTGAATTGCGCCAAACGGTGCGTTTCAATAAACATAGGATTGGAACAATAAGATTTTCCTGCAATGAAGGCAGGATTAAATCTTTCAACGTGTCCGACCTGCACTTTTACATTCGCCTCTTTCGACAGCCCTATAAGGCTTTTAGCTTCTTCAATTGTGTTGGTAACCGGCTTCTCAATAAAAACGTGCTTTGATTTTTTGATTGCTTTTGAAGCACAATCATAGTGGGTTATTGTAGGTGTAACGATATCTACAGCATCAACTTCAGAAATCAGTTCATCAATGCTTTCAAAGTATTTTATTCCAAATTCTTTTTCAACTGCTGCCGCATTTTCCTTGTCAGGATCATAAAAACCAATCAGCTGATATCTATCGATCTCCTTCAGTAATCTGATATGTATTTTGCCCAGATGGCCGGCACCTAAAACTCCGATCTTTATCATAAACACTTTTTGATTTGCGACAAAAATACTTTTTTCCACAATAGGCTATTGAAAAATAACAATGAATTATTCAATATAGATGTGTTAATTTTGCTGGCACAGATGGAAAAAGATACATACAGGCATAAAGGTTTACGCAGGCAGCTTTCAGCATTATTAAAAGAAAAAGGAATTTCCAATCCCGAAGTTTTAAAAGCGATTGAAACTGTTCCTCGGCATTTGTTCCTAAATAGTTCCTTTATTGAAAGGGCTTATGAAGATATTGCATTTCCGATCGGTGCAGGACAAACTATTTCCCGTCCGCACACAGTTGCTTTTCAAACAGAGCTTTTACAGTTGAAAAAGGGGGAGAAAGTATTGGAAATAGGCACCGGATCCGGATATCAGACAAGCGTGCTTCTGGAGATGGGAGTTAAAGTATTTACCATTGAACGTCAGAAGGCATTGTATGATATAACAAAAACATTTCTTCCTACCATCGGCTATTCTGCCGCCAAATTCTTTTATGGGGATGGCTATAAAGGATTGCCGATATTCGCGCCATTCGACAAGATCATTGTCACTGCAGGTGCTCCAACCATTCCAAACGATCTTCTGAATCAGCTAAAAGTGGGAGGAATAATGGTGATTCCTTTAGGAGATAAAGTTCAGACCATGACGCTCCTCACAAAAACTGCCGAGAAAAAATTTGAAAAAGTTGAGTTTGGCGAATTCAAGTTTGTACCCTTGCTTGAAGATAAAGAGTGGGGAGCATAGTTTATCAACATCCTTGAGTTGGTAATTGAATTTATTCCTTATTAATAAGTAATGCTTAATGGATTTTCTTTGTTCTGCGACAAACGATATCATCCATGAAAACATCCAAACTTATTTTTACATTACTCTTCGGAAGTTCATCTCTCCTTGCTCAGGATCTTACTTCTAAAAAAGGCGAACCGATTTTGCCTGAAGCTGAAGACTGGGCTATCAGCATGAATGCAGATCCAATGTTTGAATTTATTGGAAACGCTTTTAATGGCAACACAAAAAACAAAGCAGCGAACACCGGCTGGCTGAGCGCATCACACACAATAGTAGGTAAGCGCTTCATTAATGAAAGATCAGCGTACCGTTTAATGTTAAGAATCGGATATGTAAATCAAACGTTCAAGAACATGGTGATCAACGATGCTGAGGCAGGTACTGTTTTCAACTTTCCAGATAAGCAGGGCCAGGTAGAAGATAAGTACAAACATAATAATATGAATTTGTGTATAGGAGCAGGGAAAGAGTGGCGAAAAGGAAAAACACGCCTTCAGGGATACTATGGTGCTGATATCTTGCTGTGGATCGGTAATTCAAAAGATAAATTCAGTTATGGCAATAAGATGTCTGCATTAAACGATACATCCGCCTCAGGGAGCTCCACCACAACAACACCTACTTCAACTGTGTGGATCACTGATCAGGATAGTTCTGCTTTTGGAACAGTAGTCGGTGTCGCTTCAAGCACAACGAGGCCTGTGTTTTATAAATCAGGAATGACCTTCGGAATTGGAGTGAGAGGGTTTGTTGGTGTAGAATATTTTGTTCTGCCAAAAATAGCAATTGGAGCAGAATATGGCTTGGGCCTCGGTTATGAAATGACAGGAAAGGGGAGAAGTGAAATTGAAACACAGGGTGGCACTCCATTGCAGGTTGCGAATATAGATAACGCTGTTGCAGGCTCTTCAAGGTTTGGTTTGGATACAGACATGAACCAGGGAAAAATTTTCGGTTTCAGTAATGCAGGAACAGCATCTTTAAAGATCACATTTCACTTTTAGTAAGAAAATTCACTTTTGGTTTTGACTGATTTCTTCATTTAAATAAAATGAAAATTGTCGGAAATGCCTGATGATCAGAGTCTGGTGGGTTTGCGGGCCCTTCATAATGAACCATAAAAACGGTTGTGAACAGCCATGTGAATAAAACTGTTGAAAACTCCGTATTTAACGAATTTTGAAATCTTAAATTAATATATCTTTGCCAAAAATTAATTTGTACACAGAACAATTAACTTTAAACTAAACTAAAAAACATTATGAAAAAATCAGTATTGCTAATTGCAATGGCACTTGGTGTATCAAGTTCTTTTGCACAACTTTCTACAAGAGAAAACGATGATCGAGTTGAAAAAATTGGTGCAAGACCAAAAGCTGGAGATATGGCTTTTGTATTCGCTCTTCCATTATCAAATGATTCAGGTAAGGCTAAATTATTTGATGGTAATGCATTAAAATCAGGAAGCCTTTTAACTTACAAGTATTACATGTCTGATGATGTTGTGATCCGTTTAGGTTTCCGTTTGATGAATGAGAACTCAACTATCAAAGGTTCTGGTCTTGATTCTTCTGCTCAGTACAACCCTAATGGTATCGCTGCTCCATATTCAGGAGTTAAAGATGTTAGAAGAAAAGAAAAAAGCAGAATGTACGAGATCGTACCGGGAGTTGAAAAGCATTTCGCTGCTGGAAACATCTTTGATGCTTACGCAGGTGCTGACCTTTATTTAGGTTTTGGACGTGATATGACAACTTCAAACTATGACTATATCAATGGTGACCATAACTACATGACTACAAAAACTGGTACTACTGATGTTGGAATTGGTTTCATCACAGGTTTCAATGTATTCATCGCTCACCTTCCTGTTTCTTTAGGTTTAGAGTACGGATGGAATGCTAAATGGACTTTCGGTGGAATTGATAAAGTTAGTACTGACGTAGCTGTTGGAACAACTGCTTACACTGAAGAGTACAAGCAAGATAACAGTACTACAAGCGAATCTAGCGCTCGTTACAGCAAACTGAAAAGAAGAGAATTCAATGCTGAGACCAATCAGGATGTAAGACTTGTTCTTCACATTTATTTTGGTAAATAATTAGGGGTAAGGTAAAGTTCAATTCTTAAAACATATATCATATGAAAAAAATATTTTTATCATTCAGCGCTCTTGTTCTGGTTCTGCTGTTTGCGTCTTCTTGTACGATGCACAACAGAACAACAATGGGTGTGCCTATGGAAGCCCGCGTTAACTTTTCTTCGGCTGATCTTGAATACATCGGTGAAGTGACAGGTACTTCTACTCAATACTATGTGGTAGGCCTTCCTTACGGTGGACGCAGATATTACACTGCATCTACAGGTGGATTGGCTTTGCCGGTATCTGCTGACCGCGGTTACAACAATGCATTATATGACGCTTTGGGTCAAAAACCAGATGCTGATTTTGTATTGCCTATCTCTTCTGAAAGCACAGTTAACCGTTCTTTCTTAGGGAAAAAAGTAACAATGACAATCAGAGCGAAAGCTTTCAAGATCAAAACTAAATAGGTCTTAAATTGTTGAAAAGAAAGGCGCTCACTGTAAAAAGTGAGCGCCCTTTTTTTGTAATATTACGAACCTATTTTAACAGAACTTATAAAATGAAAATGAAAACATTACTGGGCACTTTTATCTGCCTGACCGTGATATTGGCGTCATCGTGCAGACGCGATAAGGACAGCGTCCCTCACGTTACCGTAGTTCCAACACCATTATACATTTATGGAAGCGTTGGCGACCTGATCAATTTTAACATTACAGTTGATTCAGATAAACGTTTATCAAAATTTTATATCTCTCAGCAACCGGATAACCAGGTACCGGTTACAGTGCTAGATACAGCGATCACCACGAAAGGAGTTCAGTTTGTTTATTACTATCGTATGCCTGCTAACATGGCCGGAAAATCCATCATTTTCGAATTCAAAGCAGAAGATGAAGATGGAAATGTTGGTAAGCAGGTGAGACGTGTTTTTATCGCAGCACCCACAGCAGTTACTCTGACAGAAACAACAGGTCACAGAATGTATTCGAATTTGTCTGCTAATCCTGATGCTTACGATCTTGAAACAAACACTCCGCAAGCATCAACAGTTGATACCACTTTGCGCGATATTCAGGACAACTCAGGTATAGATACCGTACTTTCAAAAAGCTGGATCTCTCCTGCAGGCGGACAGTTTGTGAAAGCCAATGGTTACGACTATGCGAATGCTTCGGACGTAACTGCAACAAGTGCTTACACAGGAGGTTTAATGCTTAGCCAGGTATCGGGACTTGCGGTGAACGACATACTCATTACAAAGCTTGGAGGAACGTCTTCCGATAAGTATGTAGTGCTGAGGATCACCAATATCATTGATCAACCGGGAAAGAATAACGATTATTACGAATTCAGTATAAAGAAAAAATAAGAGCTGAAAACAATGAATAGGAAACCGGGCTAATTAAAGCCCGGTTTTTTATTTTAAGATCTGTCTTCATTTTTCTTGAAATACGCATCGGCAGAATATGGTCCCGAACCACAAATGAGGAAAATTATAAGCAATGTCAGTACGACAAGGCTTAAAATCACCTGAGGGTAGATCTCCATCGGGTGAGGGCTACCAATGCTAAGAACAACAGCAGCTATAAGAATAGGTATCTGGAAAGCCGCAGCCCATCTGGTCAAGATTCCAAAGAAGATCATTAGACCTCCTGCAATGTGGATCATTGGAATGATCTGCACATAAAAGAAAGAAAAAAGACTGGAGTCTCCTGCATTAGCCAAAGCTCTTATCTCATGCGGATCTCTTCCGAATTGAATGCCTTTGTAGACAAGAAAGGCTCCCAGGGCTGCTCTGAAGATATCGAGCCATGCAAAGTGGTGGCTATCGCCCCAACTGGTAATTTTGTTGATTGTATTCATGATTATTTGTTTTAAGGGTTATAATTAGCACATTTCGTATGCAATTGAAACGCGTAAAAAATATGCCCATAACACATTCAGAATCATGAATTTAATATAGGAGGAAAGCTATTTCATACAGTCTGAAAAGAGCCGCTCTAGCTCCTCCTGCTCAAGGTGCCGCCATTCTCCGACTTTTAATGCACCGAGTTTTATATGCATGATCCGGATCCTTTGAAGTCGCACCACCTGGTAATTAAATACTGCACACATTCTTCTTATCTGTCTGTTCAGTCCCTGCGTAAGAGTGATCCTGAAAATCCTTTTTGTTCCGGGTTCAGCTTTGATACGGCAAGGTTTAGTAACAGCATCACCAAGATCAACTCCTTCAGCCATCTGTTTTAAAAATTGATTTCGGAGCGGAAGATTCAAAGTCACCAGATATTCTTTTTCATGTTTGAAATCGGGATGTATGATCCTGTTGATGATCGCATGATTGTCCGTTAAAAGTATCAGGCCTTCTGATTCTTTGTCGAGTCTCCCCACAGGCAATAAATCCTTTTCGAGTGCAAGAGCGTCTATGATATTGCCGTCTATCTTTTCTGTGGTGCAGATCACACCTTTCGGTTTATTGTATGCAATATAAGTATGTGTATCGAATGGATTCATGCGCTAAAGATAATTCGTTTTTCAGCCCTGAAATTTTTTATTATTGCCGGATGAAATCGAAAGCGATATTCTGCTGGAGTGGAGGAAAGGATTCTGCACTTGCACTTTATCATGTATTGAAAGAAAATGAAATCAAGGTGGTGGCGCTTTTGACAACGCTCAACAAAAAGTTCAATCGTATTTCAATGCATGGTGTACGTGAAGATCTGCTTGATATGCAGGCTGAATCCATCGGGATTCCGCTGATAAAAATGTATGTGGAAGAGGGTACGAATACCGAATACGAAAAGAACATGGAAGAGCTTCTGCTGCAATATAAAGAGCAGGGAGTGGACTATGTTATTTTCGGTGATATCTTCCTTGAGGATCTCCGTGCATACAGGGAAAAAAATCTGGAAAAGGTCGGCATGAAAGCGATCTTTCCTTTGTGGAAAAATGATACCGCGAAACTAGTCAGAGAATTTCTTTCTCTTGGGTTCAGAACAGTTACATGTTGTGTTAACGATGCATTCCTGGGCGAAGAATCTGTCGGTGCAGAAATAACTTCAAAGTTTATTAATTCTCTTCCGCCAGGAGTAGATCCATGCGGAGAGAATGGAGAATATCACACCTTTTGTTTTGAAGGTCCCGTGTTTAAAAAGAAAATTGAGATCAGAATTGGAGAAAAAACGTATCGGCCACTGGAAATTAAAACCTCCGATGAGACTTCTAAAACCAAAGGTTTTTGGTTTTGTGAATTGTTGCCTGCAGGTCTATAAAGATCTTGCAGTAAGTTCGGCCACTTCTTCACCCACAAGGCTTCCTATAGCCACACCCATTCCGCCCATCCGCACTGCACAAAAAACATTTTTACTCACTTCTTTTACAATGCTTTTTTTTGCGGGCCCAACACCCATGATTCCGCTCCATCTTCTTTCGATCTCAAATCTTTGTTTTGGAAGGATCACGTTCTTCAGAAGATCTTCGAGTTTTTCCTGGACCAGTGCTGTAAGTCCGAAGCTTGTTGTTTCTTCTGTTTTAAAATCGAGATTTCTGCCACCGCCTAAAAGGACCCGGTTACCGATATTTCTGAAATAATAGAAACCACTGTCGTAATGAAACGTACCTTTCAATTTCAGACCTTCTATCGGAGTTGTGATCAGAACCTGAGCCCTGGCAGGTTGTACAGGATAGTCGGGTAAAAGATGTTTTGCGAAGCCATTGGTGGCGACAATCATTTTTTTACAGCTGAACCGGATTCCTGAAACAGATAAGATTTCCACTTTTGTCCCGTCATCATCTGCAGAACTGACTTCAAAGCCATTAATGATCTCAATTCCCAATAGCCGCGCTTTTGAAATAAGAGCGCTGATCATTTTTCCGGTGTCGATCTGTCCTTCAGCAGAATTAAGTATCATGTGCCTGATATTTGTTAATCCGAAAGCAGCAATCTTATCGTCTGTTACTTTATAAATACTTCTTTTCCCGATGAGGGATGACAGGTTTTTATTCAGGTAATCGAGCTTTTCTCTGCAGCGATCAAACTCAGGTTCTGAGTTAAATATCTCGTAACCTCCCCAGTTATGGAAGTCGATGGTTTTATCGCCCAGATTAGATCTCAACCGCTCAAGCCCTTTCCATCGTTTTTCAACTGTTGTAAAAACTTCATCCTCAGGATATTTGGTGAGGTCATCTAACAATTCACTGGGGCTGCCGAAACATGCAAAACCGGCATTCTTGGAACTTGCACCCATGGGTAGGATACCACGCTCAAGAACGATAATTTTGAGCTTTTTTTGTTTTTGTTTTAGTGAAATTGCAGCATTTAAACCGACTATTCCACTGCCAATTACAGCAACATCCACATTGCTGAAAAAAGTATCGTATTCCCAAAAACTCAGAGGCATTGAAAAGGGGGTTAAAATCCAGCCAAAAGTATCACAAATAAAAGACAAAACAAACCAGCTCAAAAGTCTTGTCCAACTATCTCTCACTCAAACTAATTGTCAACAAAATCGCAGAAATATTCTTTTTTTGCCGATATTTGCAATATACAGAAGAATCTATTAATAAGTAATTGACAATCAATTGATGAGTATGAGTTTTTGTGGGTTAAATACGGCCTGTAACAAGTCTGTCAGATTTCTGCTTGCTTTTTGCATGACAGCGATCTTTATTACAGCATTTACGGGCAATGTAAATGGCCAGATGCAATACAGTGTGAACGGCACTGTAAAAAAGAATAAGAAGAAAGTTGAAGGAGCTGTGGTAAGTCTTTTCAGGGGATCCACGCAGGTACAGCAGGTGACCACTGCAGCCAACGGGAGATTTAGTGTTAATCTCGAGCTCAACTCAGAATATACATTAACAATTTCCAAAGCGGGTCATATTTCCAAAAAATTCTATTTCAACACGAAAGGTATTCCCGATGAACGGGCTAAGGAAGAATTCGGGGGACAGGATATCGAGGTAAGTATTTTTGAAATGCCTAAAGATCCCGGTGTTCAGTCGCAGATCAACAGCATCTTGAACCAGCCAATGGCAAAATTTTACTACGATGATAAGTTGAAAGAGATCGATTTTGATAAGTCCTATTCTCAGTCGATGCTTGATGCTTTAGCAAAATTGAATCAGATCGAAAAAGAAGCCAACGCGAAAGCTGAGGAGGAGGTAAAGCAAAAGCAAAACCTCGAAGCAGCTGCTGCCGGAAAATACGATGCTGCGATCATGAAGGGTGATGCTGCTTTTGGCAAGAAGGATTATACAACTGCCAGGGCCGCTTATGAAGAAGCATTATCTATAAAAGTTGGAGAGGCATATCCCAAAGGAAAAATAATCGAGATTGAAAAGCTGATCGCTGATGCGCAGAAAAATGCACAGCTGGAAAATGATTACAAAGCTGCGATCGCAAAAGCTGATGCATCCATGACCGCAAAGGATTATAATGCGGCAAAGACAGGGTATAATGATGCTTTGAAGCTTAAGCCTGCTGAAGCATATCCAAAAACGAAACTCGCTGAGATAGATGCAGCTCTTGCCAAGTTAGCCGGAGAAAAAGAGCTGAATGCAAAGTATGATGCAGCAATTGCTAAAGCAGATAAAGCATTGGCGGCTAAAACATACGATGCTGCAAAAGGAGCCTATAATGAAGCGCTCGCATTAAAGGCAGCCGAAAAATACCCGAAAGATAAGATTGCAGAGATCGATAAGATACTTGCTGACCTTGCCAATAAAGAGAAAGCAGAAAAAGATCTGGCGGCTAAATACGATGCAGCTGTTGCTAAAGGAGATAAGGCATTGGCAGCCAAGGATTACACCGGTGCAAAAGCCGGATACACCGAGGCGACTGGTTTGAAGCCGGCTGAAGCGTATCCGAAAACAAAACTTTCTGAGATTGATAAATTACTTGCTGATCTTGCGGCTAAAGAAGCCGCTGAAAAAGACAAGCTTGCCAAAGAAAAAGAGCTGAATGAGAAATATGCCGCTGCAATTGCAAAAGGAGACAAGGCTTTGGCTGCAAAAACATATGATGCTGCAAAGGCTGGTTACAACGAGGCAATAGCACTAAAAGCATCTGAGCAATATCCGAAGGATAAGATAGCTGAGATCAATAAAATTCTTGCCGATCTTGCTGCAAAAGATGCTGCTGAAAAAGATAAGCTGGCAAAAGAAAAAGAATTAAATGATAAGTACAATGCTGCCGTTGCGAAAGGCGACAAAGGATTGGCAGCTAAGGATTATACAAATGCCAAAGCCGGATATACTGAAGCAACAGGTTTAAAACCCGGTGAGGAATACCCAAAAACAAAACTGGCTGAGATTGATAAGCTGCTCGCAGACCTTGCTGCAAAAGATGCTGCGGAAAAAGACAGGCTTGCGAAAGAAAAAGAATTGAATGATAAATACAATGCTGCTATCGCTAAAGCAGATAAAGCGTTTGCAGCTAAGACGTACGATGCAGCAAAGAGTGACTATAATGAAGCATTGGCGTTAAAAGCATCGGAACAATATCCGAAAGATAAGCTGGCTGCAATCGATAAGATCCTTGCTGAGCTCGCCTCAAAAGATGCTGCAGAAAAAGAGAGACAGGCAAAAGAAAAAGAGCTTAACGATAAATACAATGCTGCAATTGCAAAAGGAGATAAAGCACTGGCTTCAAAATCTTTTGATGAAGCAAAAGGAGGTTACAACGAAGCCTTAACTCTTAAACCTGCTGAGGCTTATCCAAAAACAAAGCTTGCCGAGATCGATAAGATGCTAGCTGATATAGCGGCAAAAGAAGCTGCTGAAAAAGATAAGCTTGCAAAAGCAAAAGAGCTGGAAGAAAAATACAAAGCTGCAATTGCAAAAGCAGACGCCTCGCTTGGAACTAAAGATTACACAGCTGCAAAATCCGGATACACTGAAGCTTTGACTTATAAATCAGCAGAGCAGTATCCGAAAGATAAGATCAAAGAAATCGATGCCATTGTGGCGAAGGAAATGGGTGCAAAGGCACTTGAAGAAAAATATAACGCGGCAATTGCAAAGGGTGACGCAGCGCTTACCAAAAAGGATTATGCTACGGCAAAAACCGGATACTCCGATGCTCTTGCATTGAAGCCTTCTGAACAGTATCCGAAGGATAAACTTGCGGAAGTTGATAAGGCACTGGCTGATGCTGCTGCTGAGAAAGATCGTCTTGCAAAACTTGCTGAAGCAGAAACTAAATATAAGGCGGCTGTAGCAAAAGGGGATGCGGCATTAAAAGCAAAAACTTATCCGGCTGCTAAAACTGCATACAACGAAGCACTTGCCATAAAAACTGATGAACAGTATCCAAAAGACAAGATCGCTGAGATCGATGCGCTGATCGCAAAAGAGATGGGCGCTAAAGAGCTTGATGAAAAATACAAAACAGCAATTACAAAAGCTGATGCAGCTCTGAAGCTCAAATCCTATGACGATGCGAAATCAGGATATAATGATGCCTTAGGATTTAAACCGGCAGAAGCGTATCCTAAAACCAAGCTTGCGGAAATAGACAAAGCATTAGCTGATCTTGCTGCTAAAGAAGCCGCGGATAAAGACCGCCTGGCAAAAGAAAAAGAACTGAACGAAAAATATGCTTCTGCAATTGCAAAGGCAGATGCTGCATTCGGTCAGAAGGATTACGATGCTGCTAAAGGAGCGTATAGTGAGGCTTCAACATTAAAGCCTTCGGAAAAATATCCTAAAGATAAAATAACTGAGATCAACTCAATTCTTGCAAAAGAAATGGGTGCTAAGGAACTGGAGAAAAAATATGCAGATGCTATTTCTAAAGGGGACGCAGCTCTGAGTTCTAAGGATTTTACAGCAGCGAAGACTCAATATACAGCAGCCCTGGCATTAAAACCTTCTGAACAATATCCGAAAGATAAGCTTGCGGAAGTGGAGAAGGAGCTTGCAGCAATAGCTGCTGCAAAAGATAAGGATGCTGCCCAGAAAGCTCTTGAAGCAAAATATGCAGCTGCAATTGCCAAAGGTGATAAAGCGATGACTGCAAAAACTTACGATGCAGCAAAGAGCGCTTATAATGAGGCCCTGGCTGTTAAATCAGGCGAGCAATATCCAAAGGATAAGTTAAGTGAGATCGATAAGCTGATCGCGGATGCTTCCTCAGAAAAAGAAAAAGCGGCTCTTGAAGCTAAGTATGCTGCAGCTATTGCAAAGGGCGACAAAGCAATGACACTAAAGACGTATGATGCTGCAAAAAGCGCATATAATGAAGCATTGGCAGTGAAATCCGGAGAACAGTATCCAAAAGATAAATTAAGTGAGATCGATAGGCTGATCGCAGATGCATCTTCTGCGAGCGAAAAAGCTGCACTTGAAGCGAAGTATAAGGCTGCGATAGCAAAAGGAGATAAAGCATTTGCCGCAAAAACATACGATGCTGCAATAGCAGGTTATAATGAGGCTCTTGGTGTTAAGTCCTCCGAACAATATCCTCAGGACAAAATCGCTGAGATCCGTAAGATTCAGGAAGAGCTTGCGAATAAAGATGCTGCAGGTAAAGCTTTAAACGAGAAATACACTGCGGCTATCACTAAAGCAGATGCAGCACTTGCCACTAAAGATTATGACGGAGCGAAAGCAGGTTATAACGAAGCCCTGAGTTTTAAACCTGCAGAAAAATATCCGAAAGATAAGATTGCAGGTATTGACGCACTGTTGGCAAAAGAAGCAAATGCGAAGGATTTGGAAGAAAAATATAAGGGAGCGATAACCAAGGCTGACGGAGCTTTTGCTGCAAAGGATTATGCAGCTGCAAAGACTTCATATACCGAAGCTTCTGGATTAAAGCCTGCCGAACAATATCCGAAGGATCAGCTCACGAAAGTCAACACTCTCATGTCAGACCTCGCTAAGAACAGGGCTGTTCAGGATAAATTCGATGTTGTGATCAAGAAGGCTGATGCTTTATTCACTGATAAAAAATATATCGAATCAATTCTTGCATATAAAGAAGCACAATTAGTAAAGCCTACTGATCCATATCCTGCGAATAAGATCACGGAAGCTAATAAAGCTTTGGATGCACTTTCACGAGCGAAAGAAAAGGATAAGCTATATACTGATCTGATCACCAAGGCGGATAAATTATTTGCCTCCAAAGATTATAAACAATCGAAGAGTGCTTATCAGGATGCTTTGCTTGCGAAAGCTACCGAGAAGTATCCAAAAGATAAGATAGCTGAAATTGATGGCCTCATGAAAAAAGGCACTACCACAACTGCGGTTGCAGCAGTAAATCCAAAGGATGCATTCAAGAATTCGCTTGCTGAAAAATATCCTGAAGGTATCACAGAGGAGTTGGCACGTGAAAATAATGCAAAGATCACCCGTAGGATTGTTGTAAGAAATAAAGAAGGTCACATGTATGTGAAGAAGGAAACAAATTTCGGCCCGGTGTATTATTTCAAAGATAATGTGCCTATCACCGAGCAGGAATTTTCAAGAGATACAGAAGTGGCGCAGTAAAATCATTTATATCCCTCAGGCTGATTTACGGCAGCCTGAAACAGGCAATAAGAAAATTATACCGTCAAATAATTTTCAGACATTAAATATGCAAACTTATTTTTTTAAAAAAGCACTGGCGGTTTCATCAGTGCTTTTTATCTTAAGCAGACCACTTTCAGCTCAGACATATTCAAATAAAGAATCATCCATCCTTTCCTTCACTGTTGGGATGACCAGCAGTAATCTTATAAATTATCCCGTAAAATTCAGATCCGGTATTTTATTTAACGGAGGACTGGTTTACAGCCTTATGCTTAACGACAAGTTCAATGTCGGAATAGAAGCTTTATATACAGGTAAGGGATTTAAAAATGAGTCTCCAATAATAAAATATCGTTATTTTTTTGCCGACATACCGTTGTATCTTCAATTGAAGGTTGGAGGCGCGATTCGTTTTAATCTTGGCGGCCAGTATTCTATTGCTACAAGCGGACATCAAATACTTTTGGATCCGAGTAAAGAAAATGGTGTACGCTCTGAAAAGGTAAGTCCCTTAAGAACTTCCGACTACGGCATTCTGGGAGGAATGGAAGTCGACCTCTCTAAGCAGATCTCGGTAGGAGCGAGGTATACTATTTCAGGCTCAACTTTTTTTGAGCAGGACAACTTTAATTTTGGAGTATTTCAGTTCTCTTTTAAATATTCTCCTATCCGGACATATAAAGTATTCTTTCATAAAAAAGAAGTGCAACAATAGGATTGTCCTACCGTTAAACCTGCATGTGGAAAACTAACCTGATCCTTTTTTGTATGATTGCAGTTATCTGCAGCTGTAACGATACAGAGGCAAAACTATTTAAGCAGGAGCAAGACCGTCCTTCTTATATCTTTTGCAAAAAGTACGATCCAAAACAAACGCTTTCATCTCGAATCTCTGTTCCCGCAGGATTTCAAAGAGTCTCTGTTCAGAAAGGTTCATTTGCCGAATGGCTTCGAGAACTACCGCTAAAGCCCCAAGGTTATTCTGTGCATCTATATAATGGAAAATTGAAGTCAAATCAAAATGCTCATTATGCTGTTGTAGATATTGATCCAGGTGATAAGGATCTCCAGCAATGCGCGGATGCGGTAATTCGTCTTCGCGCTGAATATCTTTACTCAAAACAGGATTATACACATCTCCACTTTAATTTTACAAACGGATTTAATGCGGAGTTTAAAAAATGGGCGGAAGGTTACAGAATAAAGGTAAAAGGTAATTCCGTATCATGGTTGAAAAGCAGCACTGCTTCCGATAGCTATTCCGTATTTAAAGAATATCTATTGAGTGTTTTTAATTATGCAGGTACATCTTCTTTAAGCCGTGAACTAAAAGCTGTAGCCAATATTAAAGACATGCAGATCGGTGATGTATTTATACTAGGAGGATTTCCCGGCCATGCCGTGCTGGTTAGTGATATGTGTGAGAATAAAAAGACCGGAGAGAAATTATTTCTTATTCAGCAAAGCTATATGCCTGCTCAGGAAATTCATATTCTGAAAAATATTACTGACCCTTCTCTTTCACCATGGTACAGCCTGGACTTTGCAGATGATCTACAAACACCCGAATGGACATTCAAAAGAAATCAGCTCATGCGATTTTAAAATAAAAAATCCCCGCACAGCGAGGATTTCTAATATAGAAAATTGAGTCTATTAGTTCTTCTTGATACGGATCAAAGCTGGTGTTCTGCGTTGAGCAATATAAAAAGTGCCGAAAAGAATTGCGTTAAAGAATACATCTCCAAGCAGAGTAGGAGCGAAGTAAGGAAGTCCCATTACGTAAGTTACATTCAGTCCATTTAAGCCTCCTGCAAAGCCGCTCGCAGCCCATACACCAAAATTGGTGATGATAAAGAATAATACAGATGAAATTACCGAACCCATAGCAATTGTCTGAACAGTTGTATTTCTTTTTACCCAAAAACCGATCATAGAGGTAAGGATAAAGCTGATGTAAACGTAAATGAGAGTGTTATGAAATCCCCATCCTGTTAATAATTCCATTGCAACATCACTGATCAACATTGTTACAAGCGGAATAAGGACAGCAGTGATCTTGTTTTCAAAATAAACCGCCCCAAACAATGCCATTGCAGCAATAGGAGTGAAGTTAGGGATGTGAGGAAACAAACGGCTGGTCGCTGCAACGAAGATTGCTGTAGCAATGAATATAGTACGTGGGCTGATTGATTTTATCATGATAAAGATTTATAGAGTACAAAAATACATAAATTTTACTAGAAATATGTTCCATCAGGTTTGCAAAACCCCAACATTGTATTGTTTTGTTATAGGGGCATGATTGGCAGCCTCTATTCCCATTGAGATCCACTTACGGGTATCCAGCGGATTTATTATCGCATCCAGCCATAAGCGTGATGCGGCATAGTATGGAGAGGTCTGAACATCATATCTGTCTTTGATTCTGTTATAAAGCTCTGTCTCAACCTCGGGTGTGATGACTTCGCCTTTAGCTTTCAAAGAGGCAACTTCGATCTGAACCAGAACCTTGGCAGCCTGTGCGCCTCCCATTACTGCGACCTGTGCAGTCGGCCAGCCAACAATTAACCTCGGATCATAAGCTTTTCCACACATCGCGTAGTTTGCTGCACCGTATGAATTCCCTACGATCACTGTAAACTTAGGAACTACAGAATTTGCCATCGCGTTCACCAGCTTCGCTCCGTCTTTGATAATACCACCATGCTCAGAGCGTGAGCCCACCATGAATCCTGTTGCATCCTGAAGGAATACCAGAGGAATTTTCTTTTGATTACAGTTCATGATGAAACGTGCTGCCTTATCAGCACTGTCACTATAAATAACACCACCGAATTGCATTTCACCTTTTTTGCTTTTTACAACTTTGCGTTGATTTGCAACGATCCCAACACTCCAGCCATCAATACGAGCAAGGCCGCAAATGATCGATTGGCCATAACCTTCCTTATATTCTTCCAGGTCTGACTCATCAACAAGTCGGGCAATGATCTCGTGCATATCATATTGTTTATCGCGGGCATCAGGGATGATTCCTACAATTTCTTTCGGATCTTTCTTTGGAGCTTTTGCTTCAGCACGGTTAAAACCCGCTTTATCAAAGTCACCTATCTTGCTCATGATGTTGCGGATCCGTGTCAGACAGTCTTTATCATCTTTGCATTTATAATCTGTTACACCAGAGATCTCACAATGAGTGGTAGCACCACCCAGCGTTTCATTATCGATATTCTCACCAATAGCAGCTTTTACGAGGTAAGATCCCGCAAGAAAAATACTGCCTGTTTTGTCAACGATCATTGCTTCATCACTCATGATCGGAAGATATGCACCTCCTGCAACACAGCTTCCCATTACAGCAGAGATCTGAAGGATTCCCATTCCGCTCATCACTGCATTGTTGCGGAAAATTCGTCCGAAATGCTCTTTGTCAGGAAATATCTCGTCCTGCAAAGGAAGATAAACGCCTGCGCTGTCAACCAGGTAGATGATGGGCAACCTGTTCTCCATTGCAATTTCCTGTGCTCTCAAATTTTTCTTTCCTGTGATCGGGAACCAGGCACCTGCTTTTACGGTTGCATCATTCGCAACTACTATGCATTGCTTTCCGTGAATGTAACCAATGACAATCACAACACCACCTGCAGGACAACCGCCATGCTCTTTGTACATGTCGTCACCGACAAATGCACCGATCTCGATGGTCTTTGAATTCTTATCCAACAAGAATTCAATTCTTTCGCGTGCAGTTAATTTTCCCTGTTCGTGCTGCTTGTCAATCCTGCTCTTTCCACCTCCCTGATAGATCTTTGCAAGTTTTTGCTCCATTGCAGAGATGAGAAGGTTCATTTTGTCCTCGTTCTTATTGAATTCTAAATCCATAATATTTTTTATAAGCTGATCTAATGTGAATGTTTATATGCAAAGTTCTCCGCCAAATATAATAACAAAATCCTGTTTTTTGTTCAAATAAATTGGCCGGTTAAAAGGATAAGATCATATACTGTCAGTAGCTCTGGAGCCTTCATTAAACAAGAGATCCACGATACTAAGATTAGGAAGAAAACCATGTCGTGTTTCAAATACCTGTGAATAAGGTTTTGGTTCAAAAGCGGGATCTGAACTCAAAGATTCTTTTGGGGAAATGAGCATTCTGAAGTCGTCAGCATTCTTATATTCACTTGTATATTCTGATGTAAACTGATACTCCGGTTTTTTCTTTAACAGTGACAAAACTTCCTGCTGGATTGCTTCATTAAAGTCGATAAGAAATTCGAATTTTTTATCTTCATAGAATGGTCTTAAATCATCTTCAAAATATTCAAAAAAAGGAGATCGTCTATAGCATGATTCAAGCGAACGCCAATGAAGGGTTTGCCAGTTGTATTCGTAAGAGATCTTCACATCCTTTACGGCTTGTCTTTTATTTCTCTTTTCAAGGGGAATGCTGAGTGTAAGAATACCGTTTGGAGAATAGATATCACAGCGGCTTCGATATGTTTGTTTAATGAAATTTTCATGATGTTCAATGATGCTTTTTTCATAAGTTAAAAGCTTTTGATAATATTGGATCGGACCAAGATAAGCCGTGGAGAGAATAGCAGTTGAATGCATTTAATTTAGTGTTTTCTTAAATAATAACTTGATCAAATTACTTAGCGATTAACTAATAACTATAACTAATCAACCTTCTTAAACCATCGGTCACTCCGAACATTACTCTGTCCATCGGTTTTATCGATCGACATAAGGATAAGTACGGCTTTACCTACCACATGATCTTCCGGTACAAAACCCCAGAAACGTGAATCTGCAGAGTTGTGCCTGTTATCACCCATCATGAAAAAATAATTCATTTTAAAGGTGTAATAATGGGCCAGATTTCCATTTATAAAGATCGAATCGTTACTTACTTTTAACTCGTTCTTCTCATAGATGCTGATAATTCTTTCATAGAGCGGCAACGAATCCACGCTCAGCTTAACGGAGTCACCGGCTTTAGGAATATAAACGGGACCGAAAAAATCAAGATTCCATAAAAAGTGTTCATTCTCAGGAAACATGTAATCGCTGTAGCTGCCTCTCTTTTCAACCAAGGGAGATACATTGGCAACATGCGGAACTTTCTTCATCAGTTCCATATGTTCCTGATCAAGTGTGAACCAATATTCTCCTTTATTCTTCATCTTCCCGCCTTCCGTGATCCCAAGTTTATTTATCGTGTCCGAGCTTAGTGTATCAGCATCAGCAAGTACCTTGTAATTGAATTGAAGATTTTCGGGATGATCGGAATAAATTCCGTTTATATAAACCTGGCCATCGCGCACTTCCAGTGTGTCGCCCGCAATACCCATGCAGCGCTTGATGTAATAAGTCTTCTGATCGACAGGGTGATCAGTCTCCGTGGGGTAATTAAAAACGACTACATCTCCGCGTTCTATATCCGGACTGCCGAATAAACGCATGTAGGGGAATTTGATCCAGTCGAGATAAGATTTAGTATCCTCTGTGAATGGCAATCGCTGATGTGTGAATGGAAATGAGAGGGGTGTATTCGGGATCCTCGGGCCGTAGCTCAATTTGCTTACAATGATGTAATCGCCCGTTAGCATTGTCCGTTCCATGGAAGCGGAAGGAATTGTGAATGCTTCAAAGCAAAATACGCGAAAAAGGATGATCGTAATAAAGGCAAACAGAATTGCTTTTATCCATTCTTTCATTGTTGAGTTTTTTTTCACAGCGTTCCTTTTTTCAGAATCGCTTATTTCTTAGCATTCTTTTCCCTGCGTTTGTTACGGAAATAGACAAAAGTCATACAGCCTGCAACGACAACCAGGAATGGCATTAAGAAAGACCTGGACAATCCGTCATCATAAACTACAGTGAAGAAGCGTGCTCTCCGCGAAGGATCATCAAATAAGGAGCGTTTTAGTTTTGTCAGGAAACCGCTTGGATTTCGTCCTCCGTCAACATTTGGATTATCTTCTTTGATACTCATCCATACAAAGATCGGTGTGCCCACTATATGATCTTCGGGAACAAAGCCCCAGGCACGTGAGTCCGCTGAGTTATGGCGGTTATCGCCCATCATGAAATAGTAATTTAATTTGAATGTGTATGTCGTGGCTTCCTGTCCATTGATAAATACCTTATCACCTTTCACCTCCATTGTATTCAATTCATAGTTGATGATAGCTCTGGAATAAAGGGAAACGTTTTCAGGGCTAAGGTTTATTGTACCACCAGCTCTCGGGATGTAAAGCGGACCGAAATTATCATTGTTCCATTTGATCTTAGGATCGTGAGGGAAAATGTTAGCGTCATACTTTCCGGCAGAATCGATCATTGGCTCGATCGATTTTACAAAGCTCATTTTTTTGATCACATCCACTTTGTTGAATGGAAGGTTCATCATGTAATAAGCAGTTTTTGTAGAATCATAACCAAGTAATTTTATACCATTCGGGGCATCTGTAATATCGAGCTTTTCGATAAGCCCCGGTGAAAATGAAGTGCCATCAGTCTTCACGAGATAATGATACTGCATAGTAGGAGCGATATACGATTCCTTACTGTTTATGAACAGCTTCTGATCTTTAATTCTTAATGTATCTCCCGGGATGCCGACACAACGCTTTACGTAATTCTCCCGTTTATCAGCCGGGCGATATCTCACATCACCAAATCTGTGCTGTGTGTACTGGTTGATCGCGTCTGGTGTGTTTACAGTTCTCCACCCGAAATCGCGGCACAGCTGGTAGTAACTGATTCCCTGGTCTTCCGGGGTTTCTCCTAAAGCAACAGTATCTCCATCAGGATAATTGAAGACAACTATGTCGTTGTTCTTGATGTGACCGAAGCCGGGTAAACGGAAGTAAGGCAGCTTGAACCACTCAACGTAAGATTTAGTATTGCTGGTTAACGGGAGAGTATGATGGGCAAAAGGAAATGATAGGGGAGTGTTAGGGATCTTCGCTCCGTAGCTTACTTTACTTACAAAAAGATAATCACCAACGAGCATCGACTTTTCAAGGGATGATGTAGGAATGGTAAACGCTTCGAGAAAAAATGTTCTGATCACAGTTGCTGCGATCACCGCAAAAACAATCGCGTCCGTCCATTCGCGAAGCAAGGAAGGTTTCTTTTGGCTCATGTCTTCCGGGCCGACATAAACAGTGTCAGACTGAAATCCTATGTATGGTAAATAGATATATCCTGCAAGGAAAGCTATAGCCTGCTCCTGGATCGTTCTTTTGTTAAACGCTTTTGCCATCAGCAAGCACATGATAGCATACATCAGGAAGTTGATTCCGGGTGTGATGATAAGAAAGATCCACCACCATGGACGTTTGATGATCTTAAGCCAGATAATGAAATTATAAACAGGAACAAGCGCTTTCCAGCTTTGTTCTCCGGCTAATGGAAATAATTTCCAAAGGCCGATGATAGTTGTGATCGTGAAAATTATTAATAGAATAAAGGAAGTCTCCATGTTTTAGTAGAATGTTATATTTTTTTCACCACTAAGGCACGAAGGCGCAAAGGGATTATTGTTGTTGTTATTAGAGCACAAAGGCGCTTTACTCTTGAAAGGCAAACCTGTTGTGATTGTTTTAATTATTGTTTATGAGTAAATTCAGAATTTGTCTTTTGTCTGATTGTTCAACTGCCAATTGCTTGCTTTTTTTTTATTGCCTACCGAACAACGAAGTTCGTAATTAATACTATTTCACCTTGTTAATTTTTGTGAAGAGTTTAATCGTTTTCCGACATAAGATCATTCATTCCGTAGACTCCTTTTTTGTCTTTCACCCATTCAGCCGCGATCACAGCACCTAAGGCAAACCCTTTACGGTTATGAGCAATGTGAGTGATACTGATCTCATCTACATCCGACCCGTAAGTGACGGTGTGTGTACCGGGAACTTCATCTAGTCGCTTTGAGATAATGCTCAGCTCTTCCTTGTTTTTCGTTTCGTTATTCACCCATTTCACTTTTTTATCCAAATTGGCAATCACCTGGTTTGCAAGTGAAATTGCAGTTCCGCTGGGAGCATCCAGCTTGTGAACGTGATGAATTTCTTCCATGGCAACATCATACCCTGAATGTTTATTCATAAGCTTAGCTAGATATTCATTCAGCGCGAAAAAAAGATTTACTCCAATGCTGTAATTCGAAGCATAGAAAAGCGTCTGGTTCTTATTGCTGCATCTCTGTTTAACTTCGGAAAGCTTTTCAAGCCAGCCCGTAGTGCCAACAACGACAGGTACATTGGCGTCAAAACATTTATCAATATTATTGATCGCTGATTCCGGGGTACTGAATTCTATTGCTACATCAGCTGATCGTAAATCTTCAGCAGTATACGTGGACGCATTAGAAATGTCGACCTTTAAGGAAATTTCGTGTCCGCGTGAAATGGCGATCTGTTCGATCTCTTTACCCATTTTTCCGTAACCGATAAGCGCTATTTTCATATAACTGTTTTCTAAAAAGAAAGGTGTAAACCTATGCCGGTATTAAAATGATTTCCGGCAGTATTGATCAATGCGGGATGTATATTCAGGCTGAGATCATCACTTACGTTGAATGTAAATAAATGAGCATCAACTGTGGCATCCACAATATTCAATACGTACAGCAACGCTCCTCCGATTACTGTTAGATCGCGGTAACGATGATAATACTGATACAAGGTGCTTAGCTGATCATCGGAATACAGGTCAACATAAGGATCAATAGTGCTTGCATCATTGTCGAGCCGCAGCTTTAGCGCATCGCGATATTTTACGTAGCGCGACTGATTAAACTGAAAAGAGTAGGCTAGGCCTGCAAACCCTGCATAGATCACAGGAGCTTTCCAGTACTTTTTATTGTAAACCTGTCCGGCTCCTGGAAGAACAGTTGAAAGCAGCGCTGCTTTTTTGGGCGAATGAAATTTCGCTTGCTCTTTCTTTACAGTGTCGGTTTTATCAGAAGAAACAATAACCTGTTTTTTAAGGCTGTCAGAGTTAACCTGAGCTTTAGTTTGGGTAGCGGATAAAAACAAAAAAGTTATTCCAATGATTAGTTGAAATAACTTTTTTAGAAATATAAATCTCCATGAAGGATGGATCATACGAATAGCATTATTTCCGTAACCGGATATTTTGCGTAAAGATACAAATTATGCGTCCAGAAGATCAAGAATGCGCTTCAGGTCGTTATCCGATTTAAAAGGAATGGTGATCTTTCCTTTTCCTTTGGCATCGCGGTTGATCATAACCTTTGTGTTAAATACGGCACGAAGATCCTCAACCACCTGCTTCTGTTCAAATGATAATTCTGCTTTATCATTTTCTTTTTTCGCGCTCTTGCCGGAAGATGTTTTCGTGATCTCAGTCTTAACGCCTCTTACGAGGTCTTCAACATCACGCACGGAAAGATCATTCAATACGATCTGGTTGTAAATGTCAAGCTGTTTGTCTTCATCCTCAATGTTGATCAATGCACGTGCATGACCCATTGTAAGATCTCCGTTGCGGAGCGCCAGCTGTATCTCCACAGGAAGCTTCAGTAAACGTAAATAATTGGTGATCGTTGAACGCTGCTTGCTGACTTTTTGAGAAAGTTGTTCCTGAGTCAGGTCACACTCATCAATTAAACGCTTGTAACTGATCGCAACTTCGATCGCATCAAGCTGTTCACGCTGAATGTTCTCAACTAATGCCATTTCAAGCATTGCCTGATCGTTAGCTATACGGATATATGCCGGCACACTTGTCAGTCCGGCAATCTGAGAAGCGCGGAAACGTCTTTCACCTGAGATCAGCTGAAATTTATCGTATCCAAGCTTACGTACTGTGATTGGTTGAATGATCCCGTGTTCCTTAATAGAACCAGCAAGCTCATTCAAAGCATCCTCATCAAACTGGGTGCGTGGCTGGAACGGGTTTGTCTCGATCTGAGCGATTTCGATGTTCGCAATTGCGCCAACAACTTTTCCTTCACCTTCCAGCTTGGTTTTACTGTTTGTGATATCTGTATTCGCATTTTCCAACAATGCGCTTAATCCTTTTCCTAATGCGTTTCTTTTTACTGACATTTTGATTTTCTTTTCCTATTAATTTTTTGTTCAACGAATAGCGAATCAGACGAATTACGAATTCGCTATTCGTACAATTCGTTATTCGTAGATTAATTCTCTTCCTCTACGTTTATAAATTTCTCTGAATCATTCAAACGTGTCAATCCGTTCTTCTGAAGGATCTCACGTGCAAGGTTCAAATAATTGATGGCTGCTTTTCCGCTTGCATCATGCATGATAATGCTTTGTCCGAAGCTTGGTGCCTCTCCAAGCTTTGTATTACGCTGAATGATAGTGTCAAAAACCATTTGCTGAAAATGTGTTTTCACTTCTTCAACCACCTGGTTGCTTAAGCGTAAACGCATATCGTACATCGTTAACAGAATTCCTTCAATAGCTAATTCCGGATTCATTCTCGTCTGAACGATCTTGATCGTGTTCAATAATTTTCCAAGCCCTTCCAAAGCGAAATATTCACACTGAACAGGAATAAGAACTGAATCAGCTGCTGTTAAAGCGTTAACGGTTACAAGACCTAATGAAGGTGAACAATCGATGATAATGAAATCGTATTCAGATTTGATCTTCTCGAGGGAATGCTTCATCATTTTCTCGCGGTTCGGAAGATTGATCATCTCGATCTCTGCACCAACAAGGTCGATATGAGCCGGAAGAAGAAACAAATTTGGCGTTTCAGTCTGCAAAATAATGCCCTGCGGCTCTACACCATCAATGATACACTCATAGATACCTGTTTTGATATTACGCGGGTCAAATCCAACTCCTGAAGTGGAGTTTGCCTGCGGATCAGCATCTATCAGTAATGTTTTGAACTCCAATACTGCCAGACTCGCTGCCAGATTGATAGCTGTTGTAGTTTTTCCAACTCCACCTTTTTGATTTGCAATTGCAATTATTTTTCCCATCCGGACAATTGTTGATTTATTGATTAAATATTTTTTGTGTGAGGTCATTCTGAACTTGATTCAGAATCTGCGCGCGGGATCCTGAAACGAGTTCAGGATGACAACGCCATCACATTTTAGTTGCCAAATTTCTTCGTTTCCCCTATCTCAAACAGAGTCAGGTCATTCCCGCTATTATCGAATTTTCTCACCGCCAAAGCTTTATCGATCTTAATTGCTTCAAATGTATCGTAATGCATTCCTATGATGTGCCTGCACTGAATGAATTCAGCAGCAATGATCGCATTGTCCATTCCCATCGTGAAATTATCTCCGATAGGTAAAAATGCGAAATCAACGTTCCTGTAATCACCGATCAGCTTCATGTCGTAAGTCAATGCTGTATCACCGGCATAATAGAAATTTTTGTCGCTGGTCTCGATCACAAATCCCATAGGATTACCGCCATAGGAACCATCGGGCATTGCGCTGGAATGTATTGCCACCACACATTTGACATTACCGAAATCAAACTTTGTTTTTCCACCGATATTCATTCCCTGAGTGTTTTTGACACCCTGCTTCTCAAGCCATACACAGATCTCAAAGCTGCTGATCACTTTAGCACCTGTACGGGTAGCAATGCTTACCGCATCAGCGATGTGATCCTCATGCCCATGTGTGATCAGGATGTAATCCGCTTTTACGGAATTCACATCGATATCTTTAGCGAGCGGATTAGGAGAAATGAAAGGATCGAATAAAATATGCTTTCCATTCACCTCAACTCCAAAACAAGAATGCCCGTAATATGTTATATTCATAAAATGCTTTACTTTGTGCCCTGTGTAATAATTTAAAGCCCCTGTTTTTTCAGGGCCTAAGGAATATAAAAGTACGTTTTTCGGGCGGTGCAGCTTTTAAAACTTATTACGGATTTTTAAACACTTTTTTGTTAATAATAATATTTGATGATAACGGTTCTCTCCTGCACCAATCGGGCAGACAGCAATACTTTGAAGGTGGCACGCCAATATGTGCAACTTGTAGAAAAACAAGGAGTTAAGTGCAGCTTGTTGTCTTTTGAAAAACTTCCTGCCAATATCGCTTCTACCGAATTTTTTGGCCCCAAGCCAGAAAATTTCAACAATTGCTGAAGGATTTTATCCTTCCTGCTCAAAAGTTTGTTTTTATTGCCCCGGAGTATAATGGAAGCTTCCCGGGAATACTGAAAGTGTTTCTGGATGCGATTCCCCCGGAGATGAACCGCGGGAAAAAAAGCGCCCTCATCGGAGTTTCAAGTGGAAGAGCGGGTAACTTGAGGGGAATGGATCATCTTACAGGAATCCTTAATTATTTAGGGATGCATGTTCATCCGAATAAACTGCCGATTTCCAGTGTGTTATCCTTAATGGATGCTGAAGGAAATTTCAGGGATGAGATCACAAAGACGGTTTTAGAAAAACATGCGATAGACACTGTAAGTTATTGATGTGTAGGAGTTTATTTGTTTTTTGTCATCAGGATTTTGTCTATCCTCAACTCATCCATATCCATTACTTCCAGTTCATAATCTTTGATGCTAACTTTGTCTCCGATTCCCGGGATGTGTTTTAGCTGATCAAGGATATATCCGGAGATTGTAGTATATACAGCGCTATTATCTTTAATGATCTCACGTTGAAAATATTGGTTGATCTCATACACAAGTGTTTTGCCGTCAATCAGGTAAGAGCCGTCATCCCGTTTAAAGATGCTGATCTCATCTGATTCATCTTCATCCGGCAGGTCACCTACAATTGCTTCAATAAGGTCGTGAAGAGTAACCACACCTTTGATGCTTCCCGTTTCATCCACCACAATTCCAATGTATTGCTTTTTGTGTTTAAATATATTCAGGATCTCAAATGCCAGCGAATTCTCAGTTATGTAGATAGGTTTGCTCAGAATATCCTTTAATTCAAATTTTTTCCTGCTGTAGGCTTCAAAAAAGTCTTTCGCGGTAAGCACTCCTTTGATCTTATCGATCCGCATATCAGAAACAATAAAGCGCGAATGAACACTATCCCTTAATTTTTCGTAAATGGTTTCTATATTCTCATTAAAGTCGATCCATTCAACCTCTTTTCGGGAAGTCATAAGCGATCTTGCTGTCTGATCAGTGAAATGAAAAATATTCTGATGGACCTGGCTTTCTTCTTTCTCAAGCAGTCCTTGCTTTCCTGCTGTTTTAAGAATAAAGAGCAGTTCTTCCTCACTCATTTTCTCCGCCCCGTTATCTTTTATCCGAAGAATTTTCACGATCAGGTTTGTGGAAACAGATAGAAGCTTTACGAAAGGATAGGTCGCATAGGTGAAATATTTGATCACCGGTACGCAAACCAACGCGATCGCATCCGCATTATTCATCGCAATCGATTTAGGAACCAGCTCACCGATCACAATAGAGAAATAAGTGATCCCTCCAATAACTATGATCAATGAGATATTATGAACATACGGACCAAGAAATTCGAATCGTGCAAGGTATGCTTCAAGGTCGTCCGTCAGGGCTGCGCCTCCGTACGCACCGGAAATAATGCCGATGAGGGTGATCCCGACCTGTACTGAAGAAAGAAAATTTTCCGGATTGTCCATCAGCTTCAGTACCGTTTTGGCTCTGATGCTGCCCTGAGCCGCCAGTGTTTCCATCCTGCTTTTTTTTGCGGAGACTAATGCGATCTCAGAAAGTGCAAAAAAGCCATTCATCAATGTAAGAATGAGTATGATCAGGATCTCCATTCCATTTGTTTTGGTCCAAAATGAAATAGATTAAAGTTTATGCCGAATAGAGCATTACCCGAATAAATAAAAAAAATCGCCCCGGTTTAGCCGAAGCGATCTGAGTTAATCTAACATCCTTCCACAAGGGATGAAATGAGGTGTTATAACCTGATTATATTATGCGAATTTTTTCTCAAATGCCTGCATCACTTCAACGAGAGCATTTACGCTTTCCAGTGGAAGGGCATTGTACAATGATGCCCGGTATCCACCTACATCACGATGTCCGCGAAGGCCACTAAGATTTGCCTCTTTAGATAATTTATCAAACTCAGTTTCCAGCTCAGGCTTTTCCATTATAAAAGTAACATTCATGTTTGAGCGGTCTTCCACCGCAGTAGTCCCTTTGAACAAAGTGTTACGGTCAATCTCAGCATAAATTGTATCTGCTTTTTTCTGGTTGATCTTTTCAATCCATTGAACACCACCATTATCTTTCAGCCATTTCATTGTAAGCATGCTTACGTAGATCGGGAACACAGGAGGCGTGTTATACATGCTGTCGCCCTTGATATGCACTTGGTAATCAAGCATCGAAAGCATTTTACGGCCTGTTTTTCCTAATTTTGTTTCATCAACCGCAATCATCGTAGCGCCTGCAGGGCCCATATTCTTTTGAGCTCCGGCATAAATAAGCGCGAAATCGTTTCCGTTCACCTGGCGGCTGAAAATATCGCTGCTCATATCGCACACAAGAGGAACTGAAGTTTTAGGAAAACTCTTCATCTGTGTTCCGTAGATGGTATTGTTTGAAGTGATGTGCAGATAGTCAAGATCAGAAGGGATCTCATAATTCTTTGGAATGTAATTGAACTTTTTATCCTCAGATGAAGCCACAACTTTTGTGTTCCCGATAAGCTTCGCTTCTTTAATTGCTTTGCTCGCCCACACTCCGGTATTCACATATCCGGCTGTTCCTTCCGTGCGTAAAAGGTTGTACGGAACCATTGCAAACTGTAAACTTGCACCTCCGCCCAGAAAAAGAACTTTGTAATTGTCGTTAAGACCCAGCAGCTCTTTTACCAGTGAGCGCGCCTCATCCATTACTTTTTCATAATTCTTGCTTCTGTGAGAGATCTCAAGAAGTGATAAATTAAGATTATCAAAGTTGATGCAGGCTTCTGCCGCTTGTTTTAAAACTTCTGCAGGAAGGATTCCCGGGCCAGCGCTGAAATTGTGGACTTTGATCATTTCTTTTGTTAACATATGTATAGAGTTTTGTGTGTCAAGGAAGAATAATATTGATCGATCATGGTAAGATCATCGGTTTGATACACGAAATTAGGAATAATTTGAATGTGAGCTTACTTGCAAAAGAAATAATTACTCTTTCTTCTTTTTCTTTGACTTGGACCTTTTCCTGATCTCCGTGTTATAATTATTGCTTTCATTATTAGTGATGCTTCTGTCGTGCGGATTCCCATAAAATTTATCCTTATCATCCTTTTCGTTCAGCATGTTCAGATCTGCCTTGTAATTCCACTTACCTTTTTTAAAACCGAAACCATCCACTGAAAGGTCATTACAGTAGTACTGATACTGGCCTTCAAATTTCGGTTCGATGGGTGCAAGATGTCCGAACACGATCGAATCCTTTCTGGTGCTGTATTTTAAAGGCATGATGCACTTTGTGGAATACTCAAAGATCACTCTTTTCGGGTATTTTTTCTGATAATTGAAAATGGCTGCTCCGAAAAGGGGGACACCCGCTTTGTCAAAGCTTAAAACATCGATGATCTTTTTTTGTGAGAATTGGTCGTTACCATCCCAACCTAAAAGCGTATAGTAAGTTTTGGATTTTGTTTTGCTCAGTATGATCCTGTTGTAACGCATTCCAAACCATTTTTTATTATCGGTTACGGCATTCTCCGGATTCTTAATTTCCGAAGAGCGATCAATAAGAGGATATAATTGAATGGTCTCCTTTTTTGTTTTACGAAAACCCTTCTTTATTACATCATAATGTTTAGCCTGAAGGAAGCCATAATAGTCAAAGGTTCCATCAGCTTTCATTAAATCCCAATGAATAATGCGGAATTTATTGTCAGGTGACCTTAATATGGCAATGTCTTTTTTGGAAACAGAGTCGAAATCATAATCAAAAGTTCCGCTGACCTCCATAGCCTCTTTAAAAGCAGAAAGCAATTGCTGGTTAACAGCAGTTTTTTGCTCATCGATCTTAACAGAATATAATTGCTTGACAAGCGGGTTGATGCGGTACAAACAAATGCTGTCCAGGCGTTTAACCTGATTTTCTCTGCTAAGGTCTTGAGAGTAGCCTGAAAAGCTCAAAAATAAAAGGAAGTATATGGCTGATCGTTTCATCCGAAGGCTGATTCTGCTGCTGAGTAAGGTATAGATACAAAGTTAATGATTTTAAACGGAAAGCGGAAGGGCTTATTGTAATTGAAAAAGCCACTCTTCAGGGAAGAATGGCTTTTAGAAAAAAACGATCATTGGTTATACATGTAAAGCTGCTTTTTTAGCAAGAAGCTCTTCTTTGCTTTCTCTCCAGTTCTCATCATCTACACAGCAATCAACAGGACAAACTGCAGCACACTGGGGTTCATCATGAAACCCTACACACTCTGTGCATTTATCAGACACGATATAGTATAGGTCCATCGCTACCGGAGCATGAGGAGCCTCAGCATCGGTGGTAATTCCGCTTTTTGAAGTAAAAGTGCCCCTTAAAGTGGTGCCATCGGCAAAACGCCATTCGTTACCACCTTCATAAATTGCATTGTTCGGACATTCAGGTTCACACGCACCACAATTAATGCACTCTTCCGTAATTTTAATTGCCATAAGAGTATTTTGTTTTATTAGTTTTGTTCCGAAGGAATTCCCTTCGGGATAAAAATTCGGTGCAAATATAATACAAACCTGCTAATTATAGTGCGTCTAAAGCCTTAAATTATATGAAAACGGAGGAGAGAATCCAAGGATTTGCGAGGTTAGGACGCTTCTTAACGCAGTTCTCAGAGGGTGCTGCTAAATATGAATCGGAAGATCTGAATGAATTTTTTTATGATGATTTCAATGAGCTGATCAGCAAAGCAAACATTTACAATCCATGGTTTACGGAAGAGAATGTACGAAATGCAATTTCTTCCATTGGCGGAATGTTAAAGGAATCGGAGCTTCGTACGTGGGTTTCAGACTATCCTGTCAACGAAAACAAAAAGCCGCTGAATATAGCTGTTATCATGGCCGGGAATATCCCTCTTGTAGGCTTTCACGATATGCTTTCGGTTTTAATGTCAGGGAATAGATTTACAGGTAAGTTATCTTCAGAGGACAAGCACCTCATGCCCTTCATTGGAAAGGTATTGATCAAAGCTGAACCCGGCTTTGCAAATCTGATCGGATTTACCGAAGATAAGCTAAAGGATATTGACGCTGTGATCGCTACAGGAAGCAATAATTCAGCCCGATACTTTGAATATTATTTCGGAAAATATCCACACATCATCCGGAAGAACAGAAATTCAGTTGCAGTGCTTACCGGTAAAGAAAGCATTCAGCAATTGCGCATGCTTGGTGAAGATATCTTCCGGTATTTCGGGCTAGGATGCAGGAATGTGTCGAAGCTGTTTGTGCCGCGTGGTTATAATTTTAATGATTTCTACAGTGCAATTGTTGATCATGGAAATGTTGTTCAGAATAATAAGTATATGAACAACTATGAATACAACCGCACTGTTTATCTGATGAGCAGTGATCCTTCACTGCTGGATAATAATTTTCTCTTGCTAAAAGCAGACACAGGTTTTTCATCTCCGGTTGGAGTTCTGTACTATGAGCATTATGACGACATTAAAGAATTGAATAAAACATTAGAGGAAAAGCGGGATCAGATTCAGTGCGTGGTTTCGGCAAGCAGTGAAATTAAAAATGCACTTTCTCCTGGAACCGCGCAGTGCCCGGGCCTAACTGATTATGCAGATGGTGTTGATACGATGAAGTTTCTGACTAATCTATAAGATCATCCAATATCCGGCAAGAAGATCGTGAATGTTGTACCTTCATTCAGTTTGCTTTTGAAAGTTATGTTCCCTTTCAGCTTTTCCACTCCGATCTTTACGATATAAAGACCAAGTCCTGAACCACCAATCGAGGACGTGCCTCTGGAATACATATTGAAAAGTCTGGGCTGAAGATTGTCATCAATTCCGATTCCATTGTCCTCGAAAATAAACTCAGTTCCTTTGGTCTTTTTATTGATCTTTATTTTCAGGAATGACTTGCCGTTATGGTAATTTTGATATTTAACTGCATTTTGAATGAGATTTTGAAAAATGGAATTTAAAATAAGTTTATTTGATCTGTAATTCCTCCGGATTTCATTATCAATTGATATTTCAATATCAGAGAAGCCTTCATGAAATTTTAATTGAGCAAGTATCTCTCTGATAAGTTCATCCAGATCAAATTCAGTTACGCTTAATTCCATATCCCTGAGTGTCATTGACTGCACAAGGGAAACCAAGGACGCATCAAGTTTTTTCGCTGATGCTTCCACCATAGCGAAATACTTTTTGGCAGTCTCATCAGTGATTTCAGCTTTACTTAAATTGGTAAGGCCAATGATGGAAGTCAGGGGCCCCCGCAGGTCATGTGACGCCCTGTATATGAATGTTTCCAGCTCTTTATTCATAGCCTTGAGTTCATCCTCCATCTTTTTTGTTTCGGTAATGTCCTGCATCATACCGGAAACCCTCAAAGCTTTATTGTTATTATCGGTAATGATTTCTCCAGAGGCGTAGATATATCCGGTTGACCCATCTTTCCGGAGAATATGACTCTTATATTCCAGTGGTTTTAATAAGTTCACCGAGTCATGGAACTTTGCTTTAACGGTTTCTTTTTCATTTTCAGGTATGAGGGAAAAGAAAAATTCCAATGAAGGGTTTACCTCGCCCGGTTGATAGCCAAGGAGGTGAAAGATCTGATCACACCAGTAAACTGAACCATCCAGAAGATCCACTTCCCAATTGCCGATTTTTGCAACCAGCTGAGCTTCCTTCAGTTTTTTTTGATTTTCAATTAAACGTCCTTCTGCTACGCGTTTTTCAGCTTTTTCCTTCGATTCCTGTAACGCTCTTATAATTTTTCCGGGTAAGGTATATAGTTTATCTTTCGGTACGTAATCGGTGACGCCATTCTTAATTAGTTCCACCGCTTTTTCATCACCAAGCATCCCGGATATTATAATAAAAGGAATTTCCGGTTTCAATTGTTGGTTAATGCGGAATGCTTCCTCACCATCAAAATAGTGTAAATTATAATCGGACAAAATAATAGAAGGTGTATTTTCAGTTAGGAGTTTTTCAAACCCCGACCTGGAACTTGTGTGTTCTAAAGTATAGTGGAATTGAGCTTTGTTCAGTTCATTTTCAATTAAACCGATGTCGTGTTCATCGTTTTCGACAAGCAATATTTTTAAATTGTCAGGCATATTTATTCCGGCAATTGATTCAATAACACCCAATAGACACCGAGGTCAGTGATGGCCTTTGTGAAATTCTCAAATCCCACCGGTTTAACAATGTAACTGTTCACTCCAAGATCATAACAGATCTTTACATCAGGATCTTCTTTTGATGACGTCAATACAACAATTGGGATGCGTTTAGTACGGTCATCAGATTTGAGTGCCCTAAGAACCTCAACGCCATTAACTTTAGGCATTTTCAGATCCAGAAGAATGAGCTTTGGCTTATGATGAATATTTCTGTTCTCAAACTGGCCCGTGCCGAAAACAAAATCAAGGGCCTCAGCCCCATCTTTCAGATGAACAATATTATTACCGATATTATTCTTTTTCAATGCCCTCATTGTCATTTCGGCATCACTTGCATTATCTTCCACAAGTAATATTTCCACTTCAGCGTTATCCATATTTGAAATATTATTTATTTAAAGGTAGTGAGAAAAAGAAGGTAGCTCCCTCATTGATTTTCCCTTCTGCCCATACACGTCCGCCATGCTTATTAATGATCCTTTGAACAATTGCAAGGCCCACACCGGTACCTTCAAATTCATCATTCCCATGCAGACGTTGAAACACCCCAAAAAGTTTATGCCCGTATTTCATGTCGAAACCGGCACCATTGTCATTGATACTGTAAATTACTTCATTGTCCTTTATTTCAGAATTAATTGTTACAACAGGATTTTCTTTTTTAGAGGAATACTTGACCGCATTTGATAAAAGATTGTATAAAACCTGGTAGATCAGGGAATAATCAGCCTGTATGTTATCAAGTTTACCAATATTGATCCGGGCTTTATGTTCAACAGTTTTATTGAGCTCGTTAATGGTGGCTTCGATAATCTCCGCAGCATTTATATCTGATTTTTGGATTTCTTTTTTACCAAGCCTTGAGAATGCAAGAAGATCATCGATCAGTGTTCCCATACGCTGCGCGTTGTATTGGACGATACTTAAAAGGCGATTTCCTTCAGCATCCAACACAGAAGCATAATCTTCTTCCACCATTTTTGAGTAACCGTGAATGGCCCGCAGCGGTGCGCGAAGATCATGTGAAATGGAATAGCTGAATGACTCGAGTTCCTTATTCACGGTTTCCAGCTGTTCTGTCCGCTCCTTAACGCGCTGTTCCAGTTCTGAATTCAGTTTCAGAATGCCCGCTTCAGCAGCTTTTCTTCGTGTGATGTCTATGGATAAAATAAATAAACCTTCCGGAACAGGCTGAATGCTGAGCTCGAACCAGCCTTTCGTTCCATCGTTGTATTCAAATTCATTTTCCATAAAACCGGTGATATTTTCGTTCATGCATTGACGCATCAACTTAAACAGCTCCGAATTTTCAATACCCGGATATTTCTCCATCATGGTATGTCCGAGAAGATCCTCTTTGCTATATTTTCCTTGCTTTGCACCCGCTTCATTCACATAGACATATTTCCAGTTTCTGTCAATGATCTGGATTCCTTCCATCATTTTGTCAAGCGTATTCCAGATGCGATTCTCGTTTTCGAGTGCCTTAAGCTCAGCTTCTTTTCTTTCGGTAACATCACGGTAATTTGATACGATCGCTTTTACATTATCATCATGAAGCATGTTTCGCATGAACCCTTCCAGCCATATCTTCTTACCATTCTTGTGCAGTATGTTGATAGTTACAGCGACAGGTACACCAGGGTTTTTTAAAGCGAGTTGAAAGTTCCTTAACGCCTTTGGCCTGTCTTCAGGCAGAATCAGCGCCTGGCGATCCAGCTTTTTGATCTCTTCAAAAGTATATCCGCAGATATTCTGGATCGCAGGGTTTATATATAATACATTGTTTTCTTCATCGAGTAGCGAAACAATATCCGAAGCATTTTCAATCATTGATCGAAATCTTTTTTCGTTGTTGATCACTTCTCTTGTACGCTCCTCGATCTTAATTTCAAGTTCCGAATTCATTTTCTTGAGATTGGCTTCGGCTTCTTTTTGCAATGCATCCTTTTTATTTAAGGATGCAGCATTATACCAGATAAAGATCAGGAACATAATAATGATGCTCAGAATAAGTATCGCCACTCCGAACTCCGTTGAATAAAGTCCGCGCCAGTCACCGAGAAGCCTTAAGTATCCCAACACACAGGGAATAATCACTGCTGATGGGATCAGGAACCTTGCGGAAGTGCTGCCGGCATATTTGCTGGTAAAATTGCGCATGACTCCTTTGTCGGGATAAACAAACAGGAGCGCCAGAGAAAGGATTATGAAAGAAACAGCGGTATGGATAGCCATGGGTATATATTTGAATAACCCATAGAATGAATTGACTTTATACAGATAACCAAGTAACGACAGCATCCCGACAAATAGAATAGCGAGGATAAAAACATGAGCGATATTATGACTTCTTGCATTTTTTGAACGCATGAAAACAAGTGCAATTCCGCAAAGAAAAAAGTTGAACACGGTATTCGGGGCTATTCTGTTTGGACGATTTCCAACAATATCCAATTCGAGTTTGTCGTGATAGAGAAATGAATCCACAGGAAAGTCAAAGCCGATTAACAGGGCGGCAAGCTTACCAGCGCTAAGAGCCAGGATAAGGACCGAAAAGGTAAATATTGGTGTGGAATACTTATCATTTTCCCTTGATGAAAGAGTTAATAGTAAGGTAAATCCTGAGAGGATAAATAAAATAGCGGAAAGAGGATTCATCGATACCAGGTTAGGTATCGGCCGTCTGAAAAGATCGAAGTCGAATTGCCAGCTTAGTAAGACCAGGATCCCTACTGTAATTACTGTAACAGACAATGCCTTACTCCAATAAGTTAATTTAACATGTAATTGAGTGTTCTCGTAAGGCATAGATTCTTTTATTTATTCAAATATAAATTAAATAAAGCCTTTTCCCTGAATTCTCTTTTAAAAAAGCTTCTCACTTCAATAAACAGATGCTTCTATCAGAGGCAAAAAAAAAACGAAGGATGACAATCCTTCGTTCTTTAGTTTTGTTGTGATTAATTTATTTGCCCATTTCAACCCTGTATGATTGCAGGAAACGGATCACATTATCTATGTTGAGCTCCTGTTGTTTGAACTCTCCTATGTTGAGGCTGCAGACAAAGCTCCAGATCTCCAGGATGTTTTCTGTTTTAACTGTATAAGGAGAATAAGCGGGATTGTCGGAATGGAATTCAAAGATATTCTGCGACTTTTTCTTTTCACGGTAAAGCCGTTTGTATACGAGTCCGTCATCCTTTGTAAGGACAATATATGTTTGTCCGTCCTTTACTTCCTCAAAGGATTCCACGTACCGGCCAACTATAATAGTTCCATTCTTTAGCGGAGGCATTGAATCACCTTTAACAGGAAATGCACGGTGTTTTCCGATGATCTTGAAGGGTAGGTTCATTACCGGTAGTTCCTCGATAAATTCAGGATCGGCATAACCGTTCAGATAACCCGCCATCGCTTTAACACCAACAACTTCAACAAGGTCGTTGTTGTCAGCATCCACCTGAATGGGAAGAAGCGTTCTGTTCCTACCGATCTTCATTAAAGAGCTAGGTTTTGTCCGCTGAAGATCTGCACGGATCAGTGCATCAATGGAGATCTTGAAATAATCAGCGAGCATGATCAGGATCTCGATCGGTGGCTGATTGCGGTTCTCTTCATAGGCTCCAAGCCTTGCACGGGTAATGCCGAGCGATTCGGCAAGCTGTTCCTGGGAAAACCCGGTATCTTCCCTCAGGATGCGGATGTTTTTTGAGACTCTCATGATTGCTACGATTTGTAGTTCAAAGATACTACTTTTTATAGTATGTTTGTAAGCGAATCAGAAATTTTTTTTTTGAAAGGGCAGGGGAAGGCAATTCAATGATAAGACTATAGCCGTGGTTTCAGCATAATTGAAGGCCCTTCCTGCAAAATAAAGAAAATTGTTTGTGAAAAGAAAATGCCGTTTGGTGTAAGCCAGCGGCATTTTTGGTTTAAATTTTAACCACAGATAGCACAGGTAGGCAAAGATCAACTTACAAATCTGTGTAAATCCGTGTAGTCTGTGGTGATCTAATCGTGCTGTCAGAAATTATAAAAGATCCTGATCCCAACAGAATGCTGAAATGTGTATCGCGGATCTGGGCCAAGGCTTATACCCTCATAAGTCGGATTGTAAACCAGCTGCACTTTACACAACTCGCTCACATTCACATTCACGCCCATTCCGGCAAATGCGCCAAAGCCTATTCCGATAGGTTTCTTTACCTGATAAGCAGAATACCCCGGCTGATAATAATAGCTTGTCAGATCAATAAGCAAATCACCAATCAGGATCTCATTTTTGTCATACTTTGCAAGGGTTATGTGCATCCCACCTTCAAGTAAAAAGTTGACCTTCTCATTGCTCCCAAGCAGTCGCTGATAACCTAATTGAAAGAACAGGCGCTGCTCAGTTCCTTTAATTGCACAGGTTTTGATCGCGTCATTCAGTTGTGTGGAATTGGTAGGAGGAAGGGTTGTGATCGTAAAGTTTCCTGTAATGTTCAGTTTGCTCGCATTCACATTCAATAATATGGCATTCTTTGCATCAACTGAGTAACGACCTTGCAGCCCGAGTAAAAATGCCGGTGCATATTTCATGTTTATCGGCATATCACTTTCGTTGAACACCCATTCACCATGCTGAACACCTAGCGCAATTGCAATTTGGTCCTGCTGACCGTAGCCGCCACCATATTCCATCACGATCTTGTTGTACATGAAGCTGTTCTCGAAGGTGTTTCTCTTCCCATTGATATCAAAGCCATAACCATCGTACAGAGTCGCTGTATGGTTGTTTGCAAAATAACTTCCGAGATACAATCCGAGGTTGAGCCCTTTTGTTTTTAACGGTGTACCGGTATCATCGTCTTCATCGCTTTCCTGGGAAAATGAAAATGATACAAAAGAAAAGATGAGTAAGCCGGCTAAAAGTATTCTGCGCATTTATAAGTTGTGTATGATCAAAGATAAAATTATTTCTTTTTTAAAGGAAGGAGCAGATATTCCAGTCCGTTCATTTTTATTTCAAGCATTGTTTGTAGAAGAATTCCAAGTTTCCCTTCAGGAAATCCGTTTCGGTTGAACCATTCCAGATAGGAGACAGGAAGGTCACAAAGCAAACGGCCTTCAAATCTGCCAAAAGGCATTTTCATTTCAACAAGTGATAAGAGAAGTTTGGGATCCATTTCTGATAAGCAAAAGTACAAAATTAGAAAGTAGCTGACAAGGGTGGTTTACCATTGATCGAGGCATGTTCTTACCACTGAGTCACGGGGGCATTGAGAACACCTCGCTTTTTATTATAAATTATGATCTGATTCTTTTGTGGCTTTGACAGAATACGATTTAATTTTTCTTGAAGACAATTCCGCTCCTTTCAGGAGGGGACAGGGCTGGTGGGGTCCGGATGCTTTAAGCACTCCGATCATGCCCGGCAGTTGTAATTAATAACTATATTTGAAAAGAACTAAGCTCCAATCCCGTAAATGCATCAACGCTTGAATTTCAGTTTGAAATTTCAAAAAGATAATTTAATTATCCGGCTGTTGGTTGTCTTTATTCTGTGCCTTTCCTTTTCCTTAAACGCTCAGGACCAGCACGAAATCGATTCTCTCGAAAAACTGTTGCCTACAGTAAAAACAGACAGCAGCAGAATTCAGGTGCTGAACGAGCTTGCTGCACAAATTGTAGATGTGAATCCTGCAAGATCAATGCAGCTTGCAGAAGAAGCTCTTCGACTTGCTGAAGCAAGCCAAAATAAAAAGGCATCCGCCACCTCGCTAAACAATATCGGCAACGGACATTATAATCTTGCTGACTACAAAATGGCTTTGTTTTATTATATCAAAGCTTTGCATATTCAAGAGGAGATCGGAAATAAAAAAGGAATACTCAGTGCTTCAGGTTCCATTGGAAATGTTTTCCTTGATATGAAGCAGCCGGATCAGGCTCTTCCGTTTTTTGAGCAGGCCCTTTCCATCTCGCGCGAGCTGAATAACAAACGCGGAATAGCTTCCTGTCTCATTGCTATGGGAACAGTTTATAGCGATAAAGGGAATTATAAGTCTTCTCTCGATTATACTTCAAGGGCTTTAAAGCTTTTTGATGAACTTGATTATAAAGAGGCTGTGGCAACGTGTTATAATAATATTGCCGACAGTTACCATAAGATGAAGGATTTTCCGAAAGCGATGGTGAATATAACCAAGGCTTATGAGATCTATGAGGAGATTGGAAATGTTTATGGGATGTCGCTTGCACTCAATAATCTCGGTGATTTCTACGCATCTTCCGGTCAGCCGGAAAAAGCTTTGGAGTATTATAAGCGTGGCAACGAATATTCCAGACAAATCAAGGCGGGGGACAGGATCCTTAGCTCATTAAAAGGAATGTCGGCTGCTTATAAAAAGCTTGGGGACTACAAATCTGCGTTGAGTATGTACGAAGAATTTCAAGAGTTAAATGATTCCGTATATAATATTGAAAGTTCGAAGCAGATCGCTGAAATGCAGGCCCGCTTTGATACAGAGAAAAAGGCAAAGGAGATAGACCTCCTTACAAAGGATAAAAAGATCAAGGAAAGTGAGCTGACAAGACAACGTTTGATCAGCTGGTCAGTTGCTATTGGGGGTGTATTTGTATTGCTACTGGCGTTACTGGCGATTCGCGCGAATATACAGAAGCGTACAGCTAACCGTCTTCTTGAAGAAAAGAATCAGAAAATAGAAACTGCATATAACATCATCGAGGACCAGCATAAAGATATTAAAGACAGTATTAAATATGCGGAGAGGTTACAAAATGCAATCCTTCCGACAGCTGCGTTTAACAAGCACTTTGGAAGTAACGGATTTGTGCTTTATAAACCAAAGGATATTGTCAGCGGAGATTTTTATTGGGTTGAATCGGTGAGGGAGGGTTCAATAGAAAAGATCCTTTTTGCTGCAGTGGATTGCACAGGGCATGGTGTACCGGGAGCTTTTATGAGTATTGTGGGGCATAACCTGTTAAAGCAGGCCGTTAAAGAGCATCATAAGACAAAGCCCTCAGATATACTGAATGAACTTAACAGCGGATTAAGTGAAACACTTCGCCAGAAAGAAGAGGAGTCGGTAGTTAAAGACGGTATGGACGTAGCTTTATGTTCCCTTTATAAAAATGATGACGGTTCCACTATTCTGGAATATGCCGGAGCTTTCAATTCTTTATGGATTATAAGGTCGGGTCACGAAAAAATCGAAGAAATAAAAGGCGATAAGTTTCCCGTTGGTATTTTCATTGGAGAAAAGCTTCGTGAGTTCAGCAATCATCAAATGGAGCTTTACCCTGGCGATTCCATTTATATTTTCACAGACGGTTATGCCGATCAGTTTGGGGGAGCAAAAGGGAAAAAATTCAAGTATAAGCCTTTGCAGGATCTGCTTTTATCTAGTCAGAATAAAAGTATGCTTGAACAAAAAAGATTACTGGAAGAAACTATTGAAAAGTGGAGAGGTAACCTTGAGCAGGTAGATGATATTCTCGTTATAGGAGTGAAGATCAGTTGAATTTACTTTGCTCGGCTTATTAAACAGATAAAAAAAAGCTTCCGGTGGGTTATTCCGGAAGCTTTTTTATTTTTAGGCGTCTACACCTTTTAACATTTTATTTAATAATATCTGGCGTGCAAGTCTGATATTCTCCATACGCTCAGACGATACGCTCTGTTTGAAAGTGATCAGCTTCATATCCAGCTTCTGAATAAAACGCATGATCAGGTGGTTGATATAACCTTTTTTCTTTAGATCAGTGATCTCATTATTGATATAAGACTCAACTGATTTAGGATCTTCACATTTGATGATCTCTTCTACAATTTCTTCTTTTAAAATCTGGAACATGGCTTAATGGGTTTAGGGTTAGTTTTATATGTTGGTTTGTTTAATTTTCTGCGACAAATATATTTTGTGATAACGTTGTTTTATTTCAAGTTTCGTTAATCCGGCACTTTTGATAGCCGAAAATCTGTTTTGTATGGTTACCAGCCGTAACCGCCCAGGTCAACTGTGTTAGGGTTGAATGTTGGTCGGATGCTTAAAACCGGAATTGGAGAATGATTCACCATCTGCTGTGCAAAAGGGCCCATGAAAAATTCGGAAACCTGCATCCTGTCAAGATCAGCCATTATCACTATCAGATCTATGCCTTTCTTCTTTGCGTATTTAAGGATCTTTTCTGCCAGATAAGGACTTGATTTAACTTTTACCGTGCATTTTAATCCGTGCTTTTCTATGATCCTCTTTATCTGGGCAGCCTCAAGCTCTATTTTTTTTAACTGACCTTCGTCATCATCCATATCAATTCCCAGTACAAATATTTTAGCGCCATACAGCTCCGCCATTTTGATTGCATAATCTACTTTCTCACGCGAGTGTGGTTTGTCCCGGAATGGAACAAGAATGTTTTTGAATCCGGGTGTTACTGCATCCTTTTGAACCGACAGCACCGGACATTGCGCTTCGTTGACAACACGGAAGGTATTGCTTCCCGTAATGAACTCACGAAACCCTTTTACACCATGTGTCCCCATGATAATAATATCGGCTCTCATACTTCTTGCAGCATCAAGTATTTCCTCTTTTACCCAGCCTTTGGAAACAATGCCAATGATATTCACTCCTTCTTTCTTCTTGATCTTTTGAGCCAGCTTAAGGATATGGTCCTTTGCCTGCTTCTGAATTTCTTTCTCATACGTTTCCATGTTTGTGAAAGCAAGAGCTGTATAGTCGGTTGAAGGAGCGTAAGAATATGTACTCTCAACAACATTAAGAAGAGTAATGTCTGCAGTGTTAAGTTTCGCGATATACACGGCATGATCAAGCGCTTTCATTGAAGTTTCAGAGAAATCAACAGGCACTAAGATCTTTTTAATGTTAAAGGTTTCCATGGATGTTTTTTTCTATGGTATTTCCATAAAATATGCCATTGCGGGAAGCCCTTTATTAACAAGGAGGTGTTTGTTCTGGTGTGAAAAAATCTCCCCAAAAAAGCTTTATCTGGGGTTTAAACGTGGAATTTAATTGCTGAAAAAGGAAATTCAGTGGCTGAACTTATGATGAAATAACTTTATCCCCGAGTTGCTTAAAATCAATTCCGTCAAAATTTCCTGAGCTCATCAGCAGGAGGTTTTTATTTCTGTAGTCCACACCCTCCAGATGTTTTAAAAGCGCTGCTGAATCTGTGAAGACCTTAATGTTATCGCCTCCGAAGGCTTGCTTCACCTGGTCTTCAGTTATCGGTTTTAATTTTTTGTGCTCAATAGTATGAGAGTTAAAATAAACAATTGCCTCATCAGCCACAGCCATTGAACCCTTATACTCACGAAGGAAATTCTCATTAAGACTGCTGAAGGTATGCAGCTCCATGCAGGCTAATAATTTACGATCGGGAAATTGCTTTTTCACTGCGAGTGTTGTCGCTTTTAATTTTGAAGGTGAGTGGGCAAAGTCTTTATAAACTGCTGTGCTTTCATTTCTGCTGACAAGCTCAAGTCGTTTTGATGCACCTTTAAAGCTTTTAATCGCATCATAAAATTGACCATCACTAACTCCCAATTGGTTACACACTAACCGCGCACCGTTCATATTCATAAGGTTATGATCTCCAAAAATTTCGAGCGCACATGCAGCATCAGGCAAACCTGTTTCCGTGAGGATAGTTGTTCCATTTTCAATTTTATGAGCAGGGATTCCGTAAGGGAATTTTTTTATGTCGGGGCGGACAGCTTCACAAACGTTTTTTACTTCAGGATCAAGCTCACAGTAAACAATGGTTCCATTTGGTTCGATCAACCCTGTAAAGATCCTGAATTGTTCAATATAGTTATCAAATGTTGGAAATACATTGATGTGATCCCATGCAATTCCGCTCAGAATAGCAATGTCTGGTTTGTATAAATGAAATTTAGGCCTGCGGTCGATCGGTGAGGATAAATATTCATCACCTTCAATAACCGCAATCTTAGCTTCCTGGCTAAGCTTTACCATGGTGTCGAATCCGGCAAGCTGTGCTCCAACCATATAATCACAGTTTATTTTACAGTGTTCAAGAACATGCAGGATCATTGCGGTAATTGTTGTCTTTCCATGGCTTCCTCCAACAACCACTCTTACCTTATCTTTTGTTTGTTCGTAAATGTATTCCGGATACGAATAGATCTTCAATCCCAATTCCTGTGCACGCAAAAGCTCGGGGTTGTCCGAACGCGCGTGCATACCAAGTATGATCGCATCCAGGCCATCGTGAATATTATTTACATCCCATCCTTCCTTTGCCGGAAGTAACCCTGCTTTTTCCAATCTTGATTTTGAAGGTTCAAAGATCTCGTCATCCGAACCGCTTACCTTATAACCTTTTTTGTGCATGGCAAGTGCCATGTTATGCATTGCACTTCCACCGATTGCTATTAAATGAATATTCATCTTTTTTATTAAGTATGTCTTTTAATGATAAGGCACATTAGTTTAGATAAACTTATGTAATTGCCCAACAGAATTAGCTTATAAATAAGGAAGTTTTAAACATTTGCTGGTTAATTCCAGCTTGAATTCAAACAAATGAATGAGAAAAAAGTAAGAGAATTATTGGAAGCTCATAATAATTTGATACTTCTGCACAGAGCTCTATTGAAATGTGCTGAGGAATTATCAAAGTCTAACAGTGAACTTGTTTTCGAGCAAGATGAAAAAGAAAAACGTGCAGAGGAACTTATAGATACAAATGCAGAATTACAAAAGGCGAATGATTACCAGGATCTTCATGTTGGGGATATGGAGGACCTTATGTTTGTCATCTCTCATAAGATAAGGCAACCGGTGGCACATTTGCTTGGTATTGCTAATTTACTGGAGCTTGAGAATGATGCAATTGAAATGAAAAAAATGCTGGGGATGATCAAGAAATCTGCTTTAGAATTGGATAGGTTTACTGAACAGTTGTCAGATATGATTCACAGAAAGAAGAAATAGTTTATCGTTTAAGCCGCGGATCAAGCGCGTCTCTTAAGCCTTCTCCTAAAAGGTTGTATATCGTTACCGTTAAAAATATAGCAAGGCCGGGAAAGATCACCAGCCACCAGGCAGAGTATTGTTCACGTCCCGAATTCAATAATGATCCCCATGTTACCGTGGATGGCGGAACTCCCACCCCAAGGAATGACAAAGAAGATTCTATAAGTATTGCAGAAGCAACTCCGAATGCTATCGCGACAAGCGCTGGCGCAATCGCATTAGGAAGCGCATGCTTGAATATTATTCTGAATTCTTTGAATCCCATAGATTTTGCTGCGTGAATATATTCAAGGTTTGAAACACGAAGGAACTCTGCGCGCGTTAAGCGCGCGATGGGTGTCCAACCAGTCAAACCAATGATCACCATAATATTAATGATGGATTTTTCTTTTGCGATGGCAGCGACAGAAATGATCAAAATAAGTAAGGGCATTGAGATGAGAATTTCAATACAACGTGAAATGATGGAATCTACAGGGATGTAGACATTTGAATTAAGGAATGGCAACTTACCCACGACTTTGCCGATAAGATAGAATAAATAGAGGATCGTTGAAAAAATGAAAAGACTCAATAACAATTGTCCGAGCATGGAGAAGCTTGACTCCGCAAATCCATCTGCAATGGAATAGGAGCGGAGGTAGAACGCATAATACCAGGCAAAGATTGTCCCGACAATGAAGGTCCAGAAAGCGCCCCTGGTCGTTTGAAGCTTTCTGTCGCCAAAATAACCAGCCATTGCACCAAGTAATAAACCAAGAGCAGATGCAATCGACATTGATAATATTCCAATTGTCAGTGAAACACGAGTCCCGTTTATAAGTCCTGATAAAACATCCTCACCACCTTTATTTGTACCTAACCTGTGTCGGAAGCGCGAAGGCATGTCTACCTGGTTTCCATCTTTATCTGTAAATATTTGTTTTCCACCCGGTGATACATAATTAGCGTTGTCGTAGTCCGTTTTATTTGGTGTATATGGAACGGGGGCAAAAATTATGTTTTCAACATCCATTTTTTTCCATTCTGCGATATCGTATTGTATATTTTCTTTTTCACCTGACTCAGGATTTGTCACTTCGCAATTGTTGGAAAAAGAAAAAGCAGGAAACATGGAAACTCCTTTGTATTTACAGTAAAGCGGAAGGTCGGTCGCAATAAATGGAGCTATTACCGCGAGAATGACCAGAAAAATAAGGATACGGAAAGAATAAAAAGCGGCTTTGTTTTTTTTGAATTGCGCCCAGGCATATCTCTTAAAGCTGAAATGGTTTCTTTCAGGAACGTTCTCGATGATGTTTTTCTCTGCCTTTTGTGTCATTTATAGGAAATACGGGGATCGACAAGTGCATATAAAATATCAGAAACTAAATAACCAACCAGTGTTAAAAAGCCGGTTATAGTAAACACAGCAATGATCATCGGATAATTATTGCTTTGTATCGCGAGGAATGTTTCATAACCCATCCCCGGAATTGTGAAGATGCTTTCAATAATTACAGAGCCACCAATGGCAGCAGGAAAAATATTCGCAAAAACCGTGATGATAGGAAGAAGTGAATTTCTGAAAGCATGTTTCCAGATCACTTTGTTTTCAGGAAGGCCTTTAGCGCGGGCAGTGCGAATGTAATCCTGTCCCACCGTCTCTATCATTGAAACCCGCATCGTTCTCGACAAAAAAGCAAAGGAGCTGTATGTATAGCAGATGGCAGGCAATATAAGATAGGGCAGAGAAAGTCTTATTTTCTCAAAAATTCCTGCGTCCTCTGGATATCCGGTTGCGGGCTTTACACCTGATGCGGGAAACCATTGCAGAACATCGGGGTTTGCAAACGTCATCAGCAGTAATGTTGCAAGCCAAAATGCGGGCATTGAATAGAGCATGAACAAAATGATGGAAGAAAACCTGTCGAATCGTGAACCTCTGTTGGCGGCAGCTTTTACACCCACCGGGATGCTTACGAGATACGCAAGAAGTACCGAAAGCATTGCAAAGAAAAGCGACCAGCCGATCTTTGTAAATATGACATCCGAGATAGGTTGCTTTGTAATGTAAGATGTTCCAAAATCGAGATGCAGTAAACCTCTTGAAAAATGCCCGCCATCCCCAAAGAGCCAACGATGATATTGGTTATGTGTTTTGTAAAATGCTATTCTTGGGATATAATTTTTCCAGGAAGTGGAGCTTGCTTTTATTTCATTATAGGCCTTTTCACTTTCATTAAACTCACTTTTAAACTTTTGCAGAAAGGGATATTGGGAAAGAAGTGTTTTGATTTTTTTAAGCTTCGCATCGATAACAATTTCGTCATAGGAGGATTTTAATGCGAGTGTCTCATATTTGAGCAGATTGATATTTTCTTTAACAGTATTGAATTCTGCAGCTTTCACCAGGTTTGTATCCGGAGAAAATGCCAAAAGGAAATTGTAGAGTCTGTTTTGAGCATGATAATAATGTTGAATTTCCCGCCAGTTCCCATGCTTGCTGATGAGCCTGTCAAGAGCCTCGCGTTCGCTTTTATCGTAGATCTTAAACAGTGTATCCGGGCGTGAAAGAGAGGTGATGGAAAAGTAGAAAACAGGCAGATCCAGCCCGAGTTTTTTTCGCCAGAATAATTTATCCTGCAATTGACTGAGATTTTGTGTTCCCAGTTCTCCTCCGGATTGTGCGGAGGATACCATACGTTCAACGGGATCTCCCGGTGCATTAATGCTTATAATAAAACCCAGTAGAGTAATTATTATGAGCGTAGGAATAAAAATTAAGATCCGTTTAACAATGTATCTGAGCATTGATCTTTATTAGTTAGCCGTTGCTGCAGCTTTTGCCATCGTTCCCGTATTTGAGAGAAGTTTCAGATTCGTGATCCAGTTGCCAGGGCGTTCAAAATACATTTCCTGATTGCCGAATCTTTTATGAATCACGTTTCTTCTTAAGGAAGAAAACATGAACACGTAGGGCTGCTCATCATAAACGATCTGCTGGAATTTCTTGACAAGCACAGCTCGTTTGTCATCATCCATCTCATATTTGATGGAATCAATAAGTGCGTCTGATTCCGCATTTCCGAAGCCCCCGTAATTAGATCCTTTTGTAACCCAGGCAGACGTATGCCAGATCTGTGTATAATCTTCAGGTGCGAAGCTTCCTCCCCAACCACCGATCATCATATCAAAATCGTGGTTATTTGCATTGCCGATAATAACAGAAAAGTCAAGAGGATTCATGATTGCTTTAACACCGGCTTTGTACATTGCTTCGGAGGTCATCTGCGAAATGTCCTTCCAGGCAACGTCAGAATTGGAATAATTAAGATCGAATTCAAATTTGACCTTTTTTCCGTCTACCATTTTATCACGAATATTATCTCCATCAGTATCTTTCCATCCGGCCTCATCCAGAAGTTTCTTAGCACCTTCAATATCAAAAGGAATAAGTTTCAGGTCAGAATTATATTCTGGTTTTAATGGAGATACAGGACCAACAATCCGTTTGTTCTTCCCTTTATTCACCACTTTATTGATATCATCAAGCGGAACCAGCATAGCTATGGCGCGTCTTGTTTTTTTGTCAGTGAAAAGCGGTTGTCGTTTGATACCATCCGGTTTTTGGTTCATGCACATGTACCCGTAGTAATAAGTGTCTGTGAAGCGCGCGTTGTAATTTGCATTGAAGTTACTGTCCTTTTGTAACTCGATAAGGGTTTTAGTTGATATGGAAGTAGTTGCATCGAGCGTTTGTGTCTTAAATTCAAGGATCTGTGAATTTTGATCCTTGTTTAATTTAAACACGATCTTATCAGGATAAGATGATTCATACATGTTTGAGCTTCCAAAGCTCCAGTGATTCTTCTTGCGTGCAAGGATCATTTCCTGTCCAGCGTCCCATTTCTCAACGAAATAAGGACCTGCGCCAACAAGGAACTTTGGATCATGTCCGTACTTTGCGCTGTTAAATTCTGCCGCCCACTTATTAAGATCCTGTTGCTGATCAGCTTTAAAATTCGGATCATCAAACTGGCTGAAAGAGTATTTTGCTAAAATATTTTCTTTATCATAAAAGGTACGCTGCATGATTGGGTAATCGGCAAGAAATACTATGTTCTGAATGTATTTACGCTTCATCTTCAGTGTAAACTTGCGTGGGGAGGCTTTATCTGTAAGAATATCCTCGAGGTTATCAAGATAAGGCTTAGCATGAGGATTATTCGTCAGCGGGTTTTTACAGGCTTTGAAAGTGAAGATGATATCTTCCAGAGTTATTGGCGAGCCATCATCGAATGTGATATCATCCCTGAGTTCATATGTGAAGTTAAGACCGTCAGCCGAAATCTCAGGCAAGGCCTTAACACAAACGGGACGTGGTTTCAGGTTTTGAAAATCTACACCGATAATGTAAGTTTGAGTGTATCCCATTCGCTCGCTGCGCGACACGCTAAGGCCATTGCAGGGATGCATGTCATCAGGCTCCGAAATGTCGTGGTATACAAGGATATTCTCTTTCGACCAGGAAGGAAGGAAGTTTTTAGCGTCATCGATCCTGATATATTTCACATCTGTAACGTTCACCTTTTTATGGAGGGAGTCATTTGCATTTTCAGAGGATGATGAGTTATCGCCTCCGCAGGCAGTCAGAAATAACAGGGATGTAAAAGAGAAAAACCCTGAAAGAGTACGCGTAATGCCCATAATTATCTTTCGATTTTGTATTGAGGCAAATATAATATTACCTTTTCATTAAAGCTATAAAATTGATAATTGATAAGGGCTCCGGGGAAATGACAAACTGAATTTGTCTTTTTTTGTTTTGGATTAAAGAATCTTTTTCTACATTTGCAGTCCTTTGAAACAAAAGGAATGGTGAGGTGCCTGAGAGGCCGAAAGGACCAGTTTGCTAAACTGGCGTACGGGTAACTGTACCGAGGGTTCGAATCCCTCCCTCACCGCAGACTGCATTAAATAAAGCCCCGCTTTTCGCGGGGTTTTTATTTTTTCGGAAAGTTTTAAAAGTGCGCTTTTAAGACTTGCAGGAAAATTAAAAATAGCGCAGCGCTTTATTTAATGTTGACGATGGGTGAACAGGGATCAGCGAAGCTAATCTATAATTTGACTTGTTTCATTTTCCCAATGGATGAATCAGCGAGGCTAATCCGATCTCAGGTGTAGCCCGCGGTCTTATTTAAATTTTCAATTGGGTGATAAGGAATCAGCGAAGCTAATCACAGGAATTAAGTAGCGGGTAACATTCGGTTAGCGAAGCCTTTCCTCAAAAAAAATCAAAATTCGAGAATTTTGCTTGTAAAATAAAAAAGTAATGTTACATTTGCAGCCGCTTTAAGGATTTCTTTAAGGCGTTGTTCTTTAAAAAAAGAATTAAGTAATAGCTCGGGGCGTAGCGTAGTCCGGTCATCGCGCCTGGTTTGGGACCAGGAGGTCGCAAGTTCGAATCTTGCCGCCCCGACTTAAATAAAATGGTTAATGGTTATTTGTTATCAGGTTTACTTATAACATATTTATCGTTAACCATTTTTGATTTAAAAGTGTTGGCTGCTAAAGCCTCTCATTGAAATTTTGATCCAGTAGCTTAGTGCCATTTGGTATTTCGAGAAAGATCGTTCTTAAATTTTCTGATTCCGTAGCTCAGCTGGATAGAGCAACTGCCTTCTAAGCAGTAGGTCGCGCGTTCGAATCGCGCCGGGATCACGTAATAATAAAAGGGTGTAAAGTTCTTGCTTTACACCCTTTTTGCGTCTGCCGAAATTTAGCATAATTACCAAATTGATGTTTTTTATAGCCCCGATTGTAGTGGAAATCCTTTTTATTTTTCACAAGAAGATTGTAGCGTAAAGCAGGAAAGTTTTTTCTACGAAGGAAATTCGTCTGCTTCAACTATTTTCTAACTGTTAGATAATGACTTTTACAAAACTTACCAGAACTTGGGGTTCATAAAGCATGATCACACTAAATTATAAAGCGCAAAAAAAGTCCTGCATGATGCAGGACTTTTTTATTATAACCAAAATCTAGTTCATGCTAAGTTTTGGTAATAACAGATCTTTAAGATCGGCTAGTGAAGCTTTTAAATCTTCAACTGATTTAATATTGAAATATTTGGCAGCCTGCTGTACTAATACGGCACCTACTGCTAACAGAATTAACTTTTTCATGATTTCTATTTTTTGATTAATATTTAATTTCTTAAGCAAAGTTATGCGTTAAAAGAGCCCTAACCGCCTCAAATTCGGTGAAGCGAAACCGCCTGTCGTTGAACCCCGCTTTTTAAATCTTGAAAGGAAATAATAGGCGGGAAAGCTCATAAATATTGCATTGTAAGCCCAGTTCACCCTTCTTGTGCCTGCCGACACAGGATTACCTTTGGGCGAAATAGCTATAAAGCTTATAAGAAGCGAACTAACTTTGTAATATAAAACGTGTTTAATAACAAAACTATGAAAACGCTCAAAACAATTATAACGTCTTTTCTAATAGCTGCATCTTCAATTGGTGTCCTTGCTCAGGATTTTATAGGGACAAACGTCAGGTTTTCCAAGGAGATTGAAACGGGAGGTTCTTATACAGCAGGGGAGATAGGTTTGATTAAACTGAACGATCAAAATGATGAATTCAGCTTTGATATATCTCTCTTTCCTATATTGACAAGTCCGGCTGCAAACGATTCCATTACAGGCTTAAATAAACAAGTTGATCTGAATTTTCACGCGCAGTTTCCGGCTGGTGACCTTGATTTCCTTGCGAATGATGGCTCGGAAAAAACTTACAGTATACCGGGGGAATTAACAATTAATAATATAACACGTCCGGTAAAGATGGTTTTTGGGATTCACAGCTCAATGACGCAGGCGAATGGAGCGCTTGGGATCAAAACATTTCCGGCTTTGGTTTCTTTTATTATAGAAATTAATCCGGCAGAATACGGGCTCGACTTTGAAACCATCAACTTCGTAAGAGTGATCAGGGTAGAGGTTAGAAATGGAATTCTGAACCGATCAACACAGAATTCTTTCATCCGATAAATTATACTGAAATACGATTGAAAAAAGCCGGAAGGGGAAAATAAGTAACACTTTCCGGCTTTTTTTATAAATAATTCCCCAATCCTCCTTTTCTTTTTTTTTAAGCCCTTCAGCAGTCGGTGATGTCTGGATGCCCTATAAATGAATGTATTTAGGCGATGCCTTTTATTTTAATGCCGTTCATTACTGATTTTTAAAGGCTGTGTGAACTATTTTCTCAGGTGGTATGTGATTTGCTTTTAACTATACAGAAATAAATTAACAATTTAAATTTCCCCACAATGAACTGTTTAATCGTAGATGATAACAAGATGGCTCGTACGGCCCTTAAAAAACTTACAGATCAGGTTGATTTTCTTGCTGTAAAAGAAGAATGTTCAAGCCCGGTAGATGCTTACAACTATCTGAAAAAGGAAGCTGTCGATCTTGTTTTCCTTGATGTGGAAATGCCGGGAATGACAGGTATCGAACTTATCAAAAACCTTGAGAAGCGCCCGATCGTAATTCTTATCTCGGCTAAAAAAGATTATGCCGTTGAAGCATTTGAATTAAATGTTGCGGATTATATGACAAAGCCGGTAACATTGCCACGCTTAATGTTGGCAATCGACCGCGCAAAAAAATTGCATGAAAACGTTGATCAGCTTAAGCCTGACCTGAGCGCACGTGAAAAGGATTACATATTTGTGAGATCAAACTCAGTTTTGACAAAGATCAAGGTTAACGATATCATTTACATTCAGGCGTTGGGGGATTATGTAAACATTTTTACCCGTGAAAAACGATATACTGCCCACATCACCTTAAAAGGAATAGAAGAAAAGCTTCCTGCTGATAAATTTTATCGTTTGCACCGCTCATTCCTTGTGTCACTTGATTGCGTTGATGGAGTCGAAGAGGGGACAGCATACATCGGACAGCACCCTATTCCGATCGGTAAACAATTCAAAAAAGAATTACTTGCCAAACTAAATCTGATCTAATTACAGGAGAATTGCTTTATGGATATTCTAATTATAGAAGATGATAAGATGACCTTGAACCTGCTTCAGTACTGCATTGAGAACCTGGGGCACAAGGCTCACCTTGCGGCTGACGGGGATGAAGCTATCAATATGTTAACCGAATCGAATTACGATCTTTTAATTTGTGATGTAATGATGCCCGGGATCTCGGGATTATCACTTGTAAGTGCCTTGAGAACCGGACGTCATTATACCATACCGATTATAATGATGTCTACGCTTAATAACAAACCTCTGCTGGATGCTGCAACAGCGGCAGGAGCCGATGACTTCCTTCCGAAGCCTTTCTCTGTGGAAGATCTTACTGCCAAGCTGAAAAAGTTCGAGAAAGCTGCCTGAAAATTTTATGAATAATGAGAAGATTTTATTTGATAATAACATCTCTGATCTTTTTAGTTTCAGAGGCCGGAGCTCAGATTGATGCCGGTGATCTGCAATTGGCAGATAAGTTATTTTTAAATAGAAAGTACGCAGAAGCCCTTCATTATTATTCTCTGTTTTCAAATAAAGACACCAACCACCGTTTCTTCAATTATCGCACGGGAATCTGCTATTTCAATTCACGCTCTCAAAAAGCAAGCTCTATAAAATATCTCGAAAGAGCCATCGGAAATATTTCAACCTCTGAGCAATTAAAGAGCGAGAATATTCCACAAGAGGTTTTCAAAACCCTTGGAGAGGCTTATCAGATCATATATGACTTTGATAAAGCGATCTTCAATTATGAAAAGTTTAAAGCCTTATTAAAAGATACCGAAAACTCAGATAAAAAAATAGCCGAAGAGCTTAACTGGAGAATTGACATGTGCCGTGTCGGTAAAGCTCTGAACGGCTTAGCCGATAATACTGTCAGTTTAAAAAAGCAGAAAAATTCTAAAGCTTCTAAAGCTATCGAATTACCGAATTATGGAAATTACTCATCTTTTATGTCGACCGACCAGGAGAAGATGACATTTACTTTGAAGAGACAAGAAGTAAAATCAAAGGAATCAATGCTTTTTGATGATTCCCGTTTCTTTGAAGATTATATTAACAGCACCAAAGCCGATACTCCGATAGTTAATGGCAAAAAGGTGAAATTTGTGAATAAGAATATAAATGAAACCACCATCGCAACATCGTATGACGGACAGATAATTCTGAACTACAGAGATGAGGATGGTACAGCAAGTTTATATACCAGTTGTCTGAATGGTAATACATGGTCATTCCCGGAAAAAATTTCAACTCCTGTAAATGATAACGGATGGGAGGAGAATGAATGTATCTCAGCTGATGGTTCTGTAATGTACTTTACAAGTGACAGAAAAGGCGGATATGGAGGTAAGGATATTTATGTCTGCAGGAAAAGTGAAGACGGGGAGTGGGGGAAAGCGCAGAATTTAGGGCCACAGATTAATTCTCCTTTTGATGAAGAAGCGCCATTTATTCACCCGGATGGTGTTACGTTGTATTTCAGCTCGAACGGTAGAAAAAATACCGGACAGTTTGATATTTATACCAGTAATTACATCTCGAATGTTTGGTCAGATCCTGTAAATATAGGCTTTCCGGCAGATACAACTAAAAAGGAGGAACCGGCAAAAGAAGCCAAACCCGAAATTGTAACTGAAACGAAAAAGCACAGGAAAAAGAAAAAATCTTCCCCTGAAAAGAAAAGCATCAGTGAAACCAGGGAGAATTATCTGATCTCATTTAACAACCCGAATGGCCCGCCTTTAACAATATTGAAAGGAGAGTTTATTGAGCAGGATCAAAAAATATCGGGACCGGTTAAAATCAGTGTAAATAATAATAATTCAGGGGCTGTCAGCTCAGTTTATTTATCTGACAGCATACGGCAAAAATTTGCAATTATACTGCCCCCGGCCAGAAATAATAATATAACCTATAAGAAAGATGGTTATATGATCTTTTCCGAAAATATTGATCTTACTGTAAAAAATGATCTTTATGAAAAAAGGGATCCGGTAGTTTTAAATCCCGTTTCGGAAGGAGCAAGGATCGTTCTTAATAATATTTTTTTCGAACAGGATAAACCGGAACTTGCAAACACCTCCGGTGTTGCGCTTAAAGATCTAAACGATTTTTTAACATGTAACCCTGATCTTAAAGTGGAATTAACAAATACAATTGTTGCTAAACAGGATATCAAGCTTAATTCAAAGTTATCACAGCAGAGAGCGGAAAACATTAAAAAATGTTTATGCACATACGGAATTCCAAAAGATAAGATTGTCACCAAAGGGGTTGCCATGAAGGTAAAAAAGTCACCTTCCAAAAAAGTGGGGCAATGGGTTGAGATGACCATTGTTGAACGTAATAAGGGGCAGGATATGCTCTCGGATAATAAATAATCAATGTAAAACTAAATATACAAATCAAATGACAGCAATTAAATTTGGAACAGACGGCTGGCGGGCCATCATCGCAAAAGATTTCACAGTTGATAACGTAGCAAGAGTTGCAGAAGCAACAGCTAAATGGCTTGTGAAGAATTCAAAGAAACCTTCTATTGTCATTGGACACGACTGCAGATTTGCAGGTGAGCTTTTTTCAGAAACAACATGTAAAGTTCTTGCTTCGCATGGAGTAAAAGTGTTTTTAGCAAAAGGGTTTGTTTCAACTCCAATGGTATCTTTAGGAACGTTGAGAAAGAAAGCAGATCTTGGAGTGGTGATCACTGCAAGCCATAATCCTCCTGCATATAATGGGTACAAGCTTAAAGGCTCATATGGTGGGCCCTTGTTGCCTGAGAAAATTGAAGAAATAGAGAACATGATTCCTGAAAGATCTTCTGTTGATACTGAAAAACTTTCAATGAAAGAATTTATTGACAAAGGTCTTATCGAGTACGTTGACCTTGAAACAATGTATTGTGAACACGTTGAAGCGAATTTTGATCTGAATGCGATCCGCAATTCGGGATTACGTTTTGGTTATGATGCAATGTTTGGAGCAGGACAAAATGTTATTAAGCGTTTACTTCCTGAGACATCAATGCTTCACTGTGAAAATAATCCTTCCTTTAACGGGCAGGCTCCGGAGCCTATTCATAAAAATCTGACTGAGTTTTCAGAAATGATCAAAGCAGCCGGAAACATTGATTGCGGCCTGGCTACAGATGGAGACGCAGATCGTATTGGTTTGTACGATAACAAAGGGAATTTTATCGATTCTCATCACATCATTTTATTATTGATCAAATATCTGGTTGAACAAAAACAGATGACAGGAAAAGTTGTTACTGCATTTTCTGTGAGCCCCAAGGTGAGCAAAATGTGCAAACACTTCGGTCTTGAGCAGCAGGTAACAAAAATCGGATTCAAGCATATTGCAGGGATCATGGTAGATGAAGATGTTCTGCTTGGTGGAGAAGAGTCCGGAGGTATCGCCATTAAAGGCCATATTCCTGAAAGAGATGGTATCTGGATGGGATTGACCATCTGGGAATACATGGCAAAATCAGGAAAAACATTGCAGGCGCTTATTGAGGAAGTGTATGAGATCGTTGGTACTTTCGCTTTTGAACGTTGGGATATGCATTTAAGTGAAGATGTAAAAAATGAGATAGTTAAGAACTGCGAAAAGAACATTTATAAGAGCTTTGGCGATTATCAGATCTTAAGAATCGAAAATACTGACGGTTATAAATTCTTTTTTAATGAAGATGAATGGTTGATGATCAGAGCATCGGGAACTGAGCCTGTTTTAAGAAATTATGCGGAATCAAGCTCGCTTCAGAATGCAGCATCCATACTTAAAGCAGCCGAAAAAACATTGTTAAAAAGTTAATAAATTTTTATTGATAAAATGTTCAAAAACCTGTCCTTTGGACAGGTTTTTGTATTAAATATTATAGCATTAATATTTAAAACTACTAACATGAAAGATAAAATAAATGCCTATCACAAGATAAGAAGGACGATACAAGGCTCAAGAAATGAACTTCATTTGCATACATGCACAATTATGATAGGGATCTTTATAGTAAGATATAAAGATGAAAGCATGAGAGTCTTATTAAAGAATGAGGTGGAGAACAGAAGAAATGAAATTCTCACGAAACGTTCAAGGTATACAAACGCATTAAGTTAATATAAAAGCACTTTTGGAAACACCCGGGAATCATTTCCCGGGTGTTTTTTGTTACATAGTATTGAGGCATGTTAACGAATATTTGCAATAAAAAAGCTGCTCATTTCTAAGCAGCTTTTATTGATTCTGAGATCAAAAGAATTCCTTCGTTTAATTCAGTATCAATTTCTTTGTGATCTTTTCATTAGCGGATTGAATAGTAACGAAATAAACACCCGGTTTCTGATCTTTCAGATCTATAGTCATTAACTGATTTCCTCTCAATGTTACCAGATCTTCGGAGTAAACTGTCTGTCCGATCGTATTTGAAATAGTGAAGGATGAATAATCTTTTAACTCACTCAGATCGATATTTAATACACCATCTGTGGGATTCGGATAAATTGATGCTTTGCTGTTATTTAAAGCTAACTCATTAACGCCAACAAGTCCGGTTTGTCCCATTTTTACGAGATATAATTCCCAAAATGTGGAATAGCTTCTGGCGTGCCCGACTGCTATGTAGCCACCATCTGAAGTTTGTCGAATTGAATACGCGTGCTCGTGTCCCGCACCTCCATAGTTTTTATCCCATTGCAGGTTACAATTCCCATCAAGCTTAATTACCCACATGTCTACAGGCCAGCCAAAGCTGCGGCTTATACCGCCAAGGATATAACCGCCATCATTAGTGGGACGAAGTGTTTTAACGATATCTTTCATGTTATCTCCGAATCTGTTGTTCGTTATTATACTTGTGGCATCCGAGTTCAATTTCATAATACGAATGTCTGAATCGTTGGTAACGGAACTATCATCTATAGCAAGAGTCAGGCTGTTGTCAGAATTTACAATCACAGATTTGCCTTCCCAGGAGTTGGGTGCACCTGATAAAACTCTTGTCCACATTGTGTCGAGGTTCGCATTAGTTCTTACAAGGTATAAGCTTGCATTAGACGTTAGGCTTGGTGCAGTTTTACCTGCAATTACAAAACCTCCGTCAGAGCACAGCTTTATTGAGCGCGCGGATTCATACTGAGAAGTCCCGTAATTTCTGGTTGTTAGAAGAGTCCCATTTGGGTCGATCTTAAAAAGCTGGATATCATTATTGGTGGACGATCCGGTATAGCTATTTGAAGCACCAACAATGATATAATTTCCATCGGCAGTAGCGATAATTTCTTTTCCTTCCTCGTTTCCGAAGCCACCATATGATTTGGTAAAAATTTCATTACCGTTGGCATCTATCTTCATAAGGTAAACATCCATATCCCCACCACCAAAGCTTTGGGAAAACCCTACAACAAGGTAATTACCATCAGAGGTGGCAACCATGTTGTTTGGGTATTCAACCCTCGCGCCTCCGTAAATTTTTGTTGACACAATGTTTCCGTACGCATCAGTTTTTGTGATCTTCATATCGAGATCTGTGGGATCACTGTTTTCAGTAGTGCCGGCTATCAGATAACCGCCATCAGCTGTTTGTACTACATCCTTTCCACTCTGATCGATGGTCGTTGAATAATGATTGTGGAATGTTATCATTTGGGCCTTCATATCCTGATTCAAAGAAAGAAGAAGTGTAAGACCTGCTAACCCTGTTTTGTAATTTATTTTCATAGTGTGAGTATTTATGGTAAGAGGAAGTAATAAAAAAATGCACCAGCAAAATGTTGCTGATGCATTTTTTAAATGTTACTGAATTACTATTTTTTGTTGATACTGTTTTTCTCCTGCTTTTACTTCTATCATGTAAATTCCTTTCGGTTGTGTAGAAATATCTACATTCAGATGAGATGAGTTTTTAGCAGAACCTTTCAGTACTGTTTCTCCAAGATAATTGATCACACTGTAATCAGCTTTTTCAGAACCTATGCTTCTCAAATCGATAGAGAAGTTTCCATTATTTGGGTTTGGGTAAACCGGTAAAGCCTGTCCTTTTTCCTCTTCAGTAATTCCTGTAAGGACGTCAAGTTTCGCAAGGAACATGTCTGTATGAGCGTATCCGGTCAGATTAAATGGGCCGAAAGTGCCACCATCTAATATTGCACCTGTCACGTATAATTTGTTGCCGTCAGGTAAAACAGCATTGCCTGATTCATAACCTAAATATTCAGGGGCATCTGCAGCGCCTGAAATTCCTTTAGACCAAAGGAAGTTTCCGTTCATGTCTAATCCCGCAATGAAAATGTCAGAGCTGTCAACCGCTGTTACGCTTGTTGACCCGAATGTAGCAGTCGATCCCACACTGGAAGCACCAAACTGGCCTGTGATAAAGATTTTGTTTCCATCAGTCGCAATTCCTCTTGCTCTGTCAACATTAGGGCCTCCGCCTTTAACAGCCCAAAGATTGGTTCCATTGTTATCGTAACATGCTACGAAAGCATCACCCTGAGTTGCAGGTAAAGCAGTTGCTCCGAAATTCACATACGCATTGAATTCTCCTGAAACGTAAATTTTATTATTGTTATCGACAGAAAGTGACCACGCTACATCATCATAATCTCCGCTGATTGTTTTTACCCATAGTAAAGTTCCGTCAGCTGCGTATTTCGCAACAAATCCGTCCATGTAATGACCGGTTGGAGTGTTTGGAGTTGAAAGAGGAGCATTAGATCCGAAGACAGCCCCGTTAGAATAAAGACCACAAACTACCACTTCGCCCGCTGAATTACATTGAATGCTAAGTGCTTCATCGCGCTCAGGTCCACCTGCGCTTTTCGCCCAGATAAAATTTCCGTTGCTGTCATATTTCGCGATAAAAATATCCGTGCTTCCCGGTACTCCGTTGTGAGATAATGTTGTAGTTCCATTAAAGGTGATCGCATCTTTGTATTGTCCGCAGATGTAAACATTTCCTGCAGCATCGTAAGTAACTCCAAGAGCTTTTTCCCCATTTCCGCCACCAGCGCTTTTCGCCCATAAAAGAGTACCGTTAAGGTCATATTTGGCAACGAAGATGTCATTATCAGAGATTGCAGTCAGTGTTATAGGTGAGTTGCTGAATGTTATCGTAGCATTTCCGCCTTCGATCTCACCGGCAACATAAATCGCGGATGTTTTATCGCAAGCCATGTCATGTGCGTAATCGCCAAGGACACCTCCTGCAGTGCGGATCCATATTAGAGAACCTGCAGCATCATATTTTGCAAGATACATATCATGATTACCTTCACAGGTCACGGAGGTTCCGCTGAACATTGCACCACTCTGTTCATATTTACCTGCAACATAAACATTTCCACTGTTATCGGTTCCTAAACCATAACCGTAGTCATATTCATAATATCCTTCTCTTTTAGCCCAGTCGAAGTTCTGAGCTCCCAGGTTAATAAATAAAGAATTTAATAACACTAATAAGTAAACTTTTTTCATATCGTGATTTTTTTAGTTAGTGATAAAACACTAACAAAAATCCATGCCAGCCCAAAGAAAAAAACACAAGAAAATAATTAACCTATGTGTGTGTATTACCAGGCAACGGTTTCCGGCCTTCATAAATATTTTTTCAACGAGCTAAAAGGCATTCTTAGCGATTTTAAGAAAATAATGCCTGAGCAGGCACGTAATTTTGGTAAGGAAAATATCTAATAATATACTTATGGAAAATAATACAATAAATGGAATCTCCGGTGACGCAGCTGCTACAGTACCATCTTTAACCAATCTGTCATCAGGTGAGAAAAGTAAACGTGCAGAAACAAACATGAAGAGCATTCATATTGATGGAGATAAGTTTGTTATCAAAGAAGAAAGTCCGATTCGTTCATATGAATCCTTTCGTTTAGCAGATTCAACAGTAGATCTGCCGGGAGTGTTTTTTATGGGCACACAGTATTATGATCTTAAAAATGTTTATTTCATTAACAACACCGGGATGGCCAATCTTATTGATCTTTTAAAGTCACTGCTTGAAAAAGATATGGATGTTCAGTTTGTGAATGTATGTGATAAGATCAAAAATAAAATCAAGTCGCTTGGTTTGGATCATATTATCATATGCAGCTAATATATGAAACAGTTCTATTTCAGCAAGTTCGATAATCGTAAACCCTATCAGTCAATACCTGATAACAAATACCGCACGATACTATTTCAGTTCTGCGGTATAGTTACTATTGCATTAGGGTGTTCCTACATCTACTGGCGTTGGACGCATTCTCTGAATCCCGATGCGTTATGGTTCGCAGTTCCTTTGGTACTCGCGGAAACATTGAGTTTTATCAGCACGATCATGATCGTATTTAATTTCTGGTCGTATAAAGATGCGGAAAAAACTCCCCCGGTTCATTATTTATCTGAGATTGAGGATTTACAGGAAAGAACAGATAGGCCTGTCAGGATCGATGTCTTTATCGCAACATATAATGAAGATGTCGAGCTTGTCAGGTTAAGCATCATTGATGCGAAAAAAATGGTTTATCCTCACGCAGATGTACCTGTAAAGATATACGTGCTGGATGACGGCAGACGCGATGGAAGGGATCCCAACAAGCAAAATATGAAGATTGTCGCGGAGGAGGAGGGCGTAGGATACCTGATCCGTGAGCACAATGAAGGATACAAAGCTGGAAATTTAAAAAACGGCTTGCAGCATACCAATGGTGATCTATTTGTAATTCTGGATGCAGACACCAGACCATTGCCGAATTTTCTTATTAATACCAGCGGATATTTTAGAAATAGAAAATTAGCATGGGTACAAACTCCCCAATGGTTTTATGATACAACAGAACCCCAAAGCCTCAGCTCTGTTATTAAATCAAAATTAAAGATCTCGAATAAATATCTTTCAAAGCCTATAGATCTTCTATTCGGAAAAATAGAAGTGAATGAGGATATTTTTGGTAATGACCCGCGTTTATTCTATGATGTGATCCTAAGAAAGAGAAACTTTTATAATGCCGCATTCTGCTGTGGAGCAGGCTCCTTTCATAGAAGAGAAGCCGTAATGAGCTTAGCGCTAAAGGATTTCGCTGAAGGCCTTAAAAAGAAGGAGCTTGAACTGGTGACTGAGGATATTGGTGGAGCAATCCCATCAACTGCTATTAACAGAAAAAAAGAATTGCTTTCACATCAGCAGATCATTCCTTTTAAGTTTCACGCATCAGAAGATATTTACACTTCAATCATGCTGCATGCTGATAAGGAAAATCGCTGGGAAAGCCTTCAACATCCGGACATTGAATGTAAAATGCTTTCAACTCAGGATCTTGACAGCTGGATAAAACAGCACCAACGCTACGCGGAGGGTTCACTTGATATTGCCTTTAAGGACAATCCTGTTCTAAAAAAAGGTCTCACATTGGGCCAAAGGATATGCTACTTCAATACTATATGGTCATATTTTGCCCCTTTATGGATCCTCGTATTTTTGCTGAGCCCAGTCATTTTCTTTTTCACATTAAAGTTACCTGTGCAGGCATATAGCTTTGATTTCTTTAAATATTTTCTTCCATTTCAGATCATGAATATCATCACGATAACGATTGGTTGTTGGGGAATTGCCACTAAAAGAGGAGATCAGTATTATATTTCGAGCTTCTGGTTTATGCTCATGTCTTTAATCTCTGTTGTACGTGGTAAAAAGGTGCAGTTTAATGTAACGCCTAAGGACAAAGCAAATGCAAAAAACATTCAGCACATTGTTCCACACCTGATAATAATAGGACTGTGCGTTGTTGGAATCACCTATAATGCAGTACTGCTGATGCTGGGATATCATCCAACTCCTTCCGGCTTTGCTGCTAATGCATTCTGGACGATCTTTAATATAATAGACTTAAGTATAATGATCCGCGCTGCCAGATGGCAGGCCGACTAACAAATTAAAAGAATATGAAAAATTATAAATTCCTTTTAAAACCGATATTTTTTATCTTCAATCTGGTATTCGCAACGTGGCTTGTGATCTACATTGAAAGAATAGAACCGTCTGATCTGGGAAGGTACAAACGGCTTTTTGAACATAAGGATTCCCGCCCTGAAAGTGTTCCGCAATATGATAAATATTATTTAAAGAAGTTAGCTGATGACTACAAATCAGGAGTGCTTGACAGCGAGGCTTTTGACATCCAGCTTGAAAAGTTTATAGATGAGTCAAGGAAGAAAAAGGTGGCGGATAAAAAATAGAGAAGTAAAAACAAGAAAAATGCCCGGCTGAATAATTCAGTCGGGCATTTTTTATTTATTCAGATGAAACTTTGTGAGATCGGTAATTGGGGAATCAATAACCTTGTTGAGTTGAACCCCTTTTGAGTTTGCAACCTCCTGAAGTGTATCGCGGTAGTGAAATGCAACTGATCCAACACAAGAAAGATGTACTTTTTGATGATTGTCATACTTGCAAATATGCTTTACAAAGAACTGATTAAAATTAAATTTAACAAGATCTTTAAAGTATTCCTCGTGCTTATTCTGATTTATGAATTTACTGAAAGAAGCCAAAAATCTGCTCGGCATAGGCTCTTTATACACAGCATTCAAAATTTTCTCTTTGCTTAAATTGTAAGTCGCGTCAAAACTGTCAGCTATTTTTGCAGGTAATTCTTTGTTCAGATAGTCCTGGATAAAATGTTTACCTATGTAAGCACCGCTACCTTCATCACCTAAAATATATCCAAGAGAAGAAACATTGGCAGCGATTTTATTCCCATCATAATAACATGAGTTTGAGCCTGTGCCCATGATAGCTGCTATCCCTTCGGTGTTGCCGCATAAGGCGCGGGCTGCAGCCAAAAGATCGTGTTCCACAAATATATCAGCATTAGGGAAAACCTCACTGATCGCTGTTTTAACGATATCGCATTTTTCAGTACTGGAACAACCGGCTCCATAAAAATAGATGTTAAACTCTTTTTCCTGATCCAGCTGAAGAGCTGAGATGGATGGTTCCAGATGAGTATTCAGTTCCCTGGCAATTGAAGTTGAATCCTGGAAATACGGATTGAACCCAATTGTGTGGAAGTTATAGGTGTTGTTTTTATTGTCAATTAAACGCCAATCTGTTTTTGTTGAACCGCTGTCTGCTATTAAAATCATACCCTTCGAGGTTTTATGCCAGGCTATTAATGTGAATATAGTTCTTCTGCACTTGTAACAACCCTTGCTTCAATAATTCTCGATCCTGCGCTCGGGCGTTTTAAACTCCGGATCATCTCTTTTTTTGACTTTTTTCTCAAAGCTTTAACTCTGCATTCAAGATCACTGAATACATTCATAAAGTATAAGTATGCATCATAAGGAGAGTCGTACGGGCTGAAGTATTTATGCACGTCACCATCGTTCCAAAACTTAGTGCACATATAGTAGAAGTGATCTGAAGTCTGCAGACGCTCCCAGATATTCAATATTTGCGGATCATTACATGCTTTCACTTCACTTTCAAGTGAGTAAATACGTTTCATCGCTTCCTGCTGCATTGAATTGCTGAGCCATGCAGAAAGATCGCGTTCCATATCCGCCCAGGAAATAAAATCGTGAGCATCGTAGGTATCCCTTGCCGGGTAAGAATCGATCACTTCGGAAGGAGTTTTAAAATTGAAATCCGGATGTTTCATAATTTCAGCCGGTAACGCATCAAGGAAATTAAAGATCCCTGTTGATTCCCACTGATGTTCACCGAATGTTTCATAATCCATAAACAGATTAACGGTATCTCCGTTGCCCGCAATGCTATGCACCCACTGTGCGTATCTGTCGATCGTTAAAGGGAATTCTTTCCAACCGCGATCTGAGAAGCGGAATGCGATATCATCTGACAAACGATAGTTTTTTAGAAGGAGCTTTATCTTACCGGTATTTACTGAATTATAAAGGAAGTTAGGTGTGCGGCTTCCCAATAAACGGTCAACCCCTTCACAAACAATACCGTCATAGCCCATGCCTTCGATAAATGAAGCGAGTTCATTGTTAAAGATAAGCTCGGTATTTCTGAATACACGTGGAGTTTGATTGAAATATTTTTTTATGACATCAGAATGTTTTTTTACCTGACGCTGAAATTCATCCTTAGAGTGTATGAAGCTTAAAGAGTGAGAATAGGTCTCGGAAAGGAATTCCACACATCCCGTGTTTGCAAGGTCAATAAACGACTGCAAAACATCCGGACGGTATTTCTCAAATTGTTCGATAGCTGTTCCGCTGATAGAATAACTGATTCTGAACTTCCCCTGATGACGCTGAATTAACTCGAGCATCTTTCGGTTTGTCTTGATGTAGCATTTTTCCGATACTTTGTTTAGTACCTCTTCATTCAATTTATCATCTTCATAAGAATCGGACTGGCCGATATCAAAAAATGAATAATTTCTCAGACGGAAAGGCTGATGCACCTGGAAGTAAAAGCAGATTGATGGCATATTGATTTGTATTATGATTATATGAATTTTCTTGATGCGTAAGCATCAATTATTTTCTTAGCAGACAGATCCCAAGTAATATTGTTAAGATTTTCGGAAGCATCTTCAACTACTTTTTTTCTTAAGATCGGATCGTGAAGAAGGTTCAAAATGCATCCCGCGGCTTTATTAATATCCCAGAAGTCGAATTTTAATGAACCGTTAAGCACTTCAGCAACACCTGACTGCTTAGAGATAACGCAGGGAATGCCGAATTGTGCGGCTTCAACAGCAGATAAACCGAAAGGCTCTGATACTGAGGGCATACAATATACATCGCTGACAGAAAACAAATATTTAAGTTTTTCCTGATTTAAAAAACCGGTAAGGTGAAAGCGGTTGCCAATATGCTGGTAAGCGCTTTGTTCAAGCATTGATTTGAAATAATCTCCCACACCGGCCATTACAAAACGAACGTCAGGGTTTGTTTCCAAAACTTTAGCTGCTATATCCAAAAACTTTTCAGGTCCTTTCTGGCGAGTCAGGCGACCGACAAACAGAACGGTTTTTTCTTTGAATCTTCTTTTACTCTTAAAGGATTTAACTTTGTTGCTGCCATTGTGCACAACAGACATCTTATCCATGCTGATGCCGTAATATTTGTGAATATTGGAGGCTGTGAAATTGCTTACAGGGATCAGTAGATCCGCGTATTCCATTCCTTTTTTTTCAAGCTCATAAACCCATCCTTTACTGTCAACACCGCTACGATCCACTTCCAGGGAATGGATATGCATGATCAGCGGTTTGCCTGTACGCTGCTTGATCTTCATTCCGGCAAGCATAGTCATCCAGTCGTGAGCATGAATAACATCAAAATCCATCTTAGAAGCCAGATTAGCTGTTATTTCAGCATACTGCATTACTTTACTTATGACATCACCACCGTATAGGTTATCTATATCGAACGGGGATACTTTTCCACTGAAATTTGAATTTTGAGAATTATTTTCTTTTCCTTCCTGGAAAGGCTCCTCCATATAATACGGATTCAGGTCTGCAGGAATCGTTTTAAGGTCAAATGGAAGCTTTTCATTGGATTCCATTGATCCGTATTCATTTACATCAAGATTGTTGATCCCGACAAGATTCATGTTCTTCATTTTGAAATCAGGACTTGACTTCGGGATGATCATGGTAATATTGGCCAGCTCGGACATTGCACTAGAAAGATCATGACATGCCACACCTAATCCACCATTGATTATTGGAGGAAATTCCCACCCTAACATTAAGACTTTTGGCTGACTGTTTTTCATTGAAACTTAAAAATGCGTGAATAATTATGCAAACCTATCGATGCTTTGTAAAGATTTGTGCCAGTTTTCGGTGAACGCCTGTTTTTGTATGCCAGGGGGAGGTAAAAAATGGCTGCGGGCAAGGGTTTTATCTGAGGAGGGTCAAACGGAATATTTTATCAACTTTCGCCATTTTCCGTCCTTAACGATTTTAAATCCCCGCTCACCGAATACCGCCCGAAACCCTCCTTCGATGCCTTAACTTTGTATCAGTATAAATAACAGACCAGATTTTAGAGAAGTTGAACAGCAAATACCACTACAATGAAAAAACTCATACTATTAATATTATTACTGATGATTTACCGCACATCTATAGCACAACAGAATTATAATGACTTTGAGGGGACAAAGTCATCATACTTCGGGTTTTATTCCGGTACTCTGGACAGTATATTCAACAATCCGGCAACGGACATGATTAACAATAGTTTGCATTGCGCAAAATACCAAAGGGACACGATGTTATATGATAACCTGCAAATTCATGCAAATAACAAACTAACCGATGTCGCGAACTATGCAACAAGCAACGGAGCAGCAAAGATCAAAATGAAACTTTACACCACCGCACCTGTAGGTTCATTGATTCAGCTACAGTTAGGGTCCGGCACTATCACATCCTATCCTGCAGGAGTACACAGTGAGTACACGGCCACTACCACGGTACAGAACGGATGGCAGCAGTTGACTTTCAACTTTGCTCAGATCCCGGCAGGAAGTGCAGTCGCTTCTAACAATGTTGATAAAGTGGTTGTTCTGTTCAGACCCAACACGGTGACTTCGGACACGTATTATATCGATGACCTCAGCGGGCCGACAGTAGCGCCAGTAGCAGTACCGGTACTGGAGTCGGTGGGAGGGTTTAAGTTATATCAAAATACTCCGAACCCGGTTAAAGAAATAACAAAAATTAATTTTCAGTTAAATTCGGCCGGACCGGTATCGCTGAAACTCTATGATATGGTTGGAAATCCGGTAGCTTCTCTGCTTGAACAAAATATGAAAGCAGGAATATATTCTGTTCCTTTTGACCCCCGCGAAATACCAAATGGAATTTATTTCTATGTTTTGAAAAAAGAAGGGACTTCACGTTCAATGAAAATGATCGTCTCTAAATAACAATCTTCACAAATACCAAAAAAAGAAGCCCCCATGCTGATCTCTCAGCTGGGGGCTTCTTTCGTCAATCAATCTAAACTATTTTCGTTCTAATACTACTTTTTTCGTTACTACTTTTTCTCCGTCTTTCACTCTCACTATATACACTCCATTCGCAACACCTTCCTGTAGATCTATCAGCTCTTTTCCATCTTTAAATTCCGCTTTTTTCTGATAAACCATCTGACCAACTAAATTAACCATTTCAATATCGATCACCTTATCTTCATCATTTGCTTTGTTCAAAGCCACAGTTAATTTACCTGCTGTTGGATTCGGATATAAATTAATATCAAATTTTGAGTTATCCATTCCTAAAGCTGCTGTTTCTTCTAATCCTGTTGTTCCGAAAGTTGTAACAGTTGGAGGAAGATTAGCTTGTGCATGTCCTGACAAAGTATACACAGTTTTTTTGATCAGTACACCTGCAGTGTTAAAAGTAAGCACTAAAGATGACTGTGACTGTATTGATTCAGTATATTCAATGTTAACACCTGCATTTACCGCTACTTTCAAAGGATTACTTCCTGATACAGTTGAATTACTTAAACGAACAGTATAGTTATAATTTGTTGAAAGCTCCTGGTTCATGATCATTACATTGATCTGTGTCCCTGTTTTACTTGCAAAGGTTTTAACATTCGTCTGGTTTGAAGTTGCATCAACCATATTCCCTTTGAAGTTCTGAGCCATCATTTGAAAGTGGTAATACATTGGTTTCTTGTTACCAGTCTGGGGATCGATATAACCGATATTCAACGCTGTATTATTACCTTCAACAACACTCCATAAGTTAACGAAATCAACACTCTGTTTTAAGCTTATTCCAAGCATTTCGGCCACAAACTGAGCTCCAACGAAACTATTCACACCAACACCATTTAAATTATCGTTAGAAGGATTCTGCCAGTTAATATTTGCCTCAGTAATTGCAGTTTTAAGCTTAGCTGTACCTGTTCTTCCATGAGCTGCGTTACATGAAGCGATACGTGCATTAAGTGCAATCAGATTATCCTGTAAAGAACCCGGAGCTGTTAATTTAGTAAGCACCTGTGCTCTTGTTTGTGATCCATTGAAAGGGTAAGTATGGAAAGAGATAATATCAATGTAATATCTTCCTGCCGCATCTTTACCTGTAATATCATCCGGTCCGTTCGGGGTTGTTAAACCATTGATGATACCCTGATCATACCAAGCTACTTCCGGCCCAACAATAAGGATCGAGGGATCCGCATTCTTCATTGCTGACGCAAATGGTTTGATGTAAGTCGCAACCTGGTGGGCATTTGTATATGAGTAACCTAAATTCGGCTCATTACCGATGATCCAGTATTTAATGTTCTTTCCTTTAACCACGTTGATAAAGTGAACGATATCAGCCGCCTGCTGCGCAGTATAACGGTAGTTGTGAAAAGGCACCTGCATAACCGGTTCCATACCTTTAGCACGGATCGAATCGATCATTTTAATATATTGATAATTTGTAGGCATGTTCTTATCCGGTGTAATACCACCAAATCTAATGATCTGCGCACCGCTTGCTTTAATGGCACCCCACTGTTTGTGAAGCTTACCATATAATATACATGGAGGATCAGTACAAGCATTTGCGTTACCAATTGTATCCGGCATCCACGCGTTCTCACCGAAGAAGTGATTAGAAATAACCTGTGCACCTGCTGTTTTAGCTGCACCCATTAGCCCTAATGCTAACATGCTCATTTGAAATATTTTCTTTAAATTTTTCATTTTTTCTGTTTTAGATTAATATTTAAAAGGGATTTTTCTTTATAAATACCGGCTATTTTTTTCCGGCTCTCAACTATTGTTTTTCCCTTTTTAACGATTGACTATATGAAAACGGCAGCACTCCCCATAAGTTGTTGAATCACCTATTTTTTAACAGATTTTGGCTATTCTTTCCCGGTCTTTGGCTATTAAATAAGGGTCCTGGGGATTTGGTTCCCCAACAACGTGTCTGCCATTGGAAAGTACCCCCGAGTGTATATTGTGTTTATAAGATTTTTCTGCTTGTAAACCTGCACCTTATGGCTACAGAAAATCGGTTCTGAACGAATTTAAATTCATATGGCATAAAGTAGATATAATTTCGCCTTACGAAGACAGAATTAAATCTAAAACAAACATTGAATTATGGAAAATAAGAATGAAACGAAAGACCGTTACTCCGATGAGGAATTAAAAGAGTTTAAAGAGCTGATTGTATCAAAGCTGGAAGAGGCGAAATCGGATTATGAACTTTTACGAAGCTCTTTGACACTGCAGGACGATCACGGCACAAATGATACATCCCCAACATTTAAATTACTGGAAGACGCAGCGGACGTTCTTTCAAAAGAAGAAACCGCTCAGTTAGCGGCACGTCAGGAGAAGTTTATTGAACATCTTCAAAATGCGCTTATCCGTGTTGAAAATAAATCTTACGGTGTGTGCAGGGTTACGGGAAAACTTATTCCTAAAGAGCGTCTGAGAAGTGTACCGCACGCAACCATGAGCATTGATGCAAAACGCGAGAATAAATCATCTTAAACTACATGTATTAATATTGTTTAACGAAAGTTCCTGAATGTAAAAAAACTACTTGCTTTTCTACTGGCCGGATGCTTGTCTGCATCGAACTTACTTGAATACAATCGGATCTCATCATAAAGTCTGATAAACAGACGGTGGATATGAGACGAGACTGCTACCGGAACACTTGATAAAGGAAGCTATCTGGTGAAGATGAGTTTCAACGAATGCGTAAGTTTGAGGAATTTCTAAAAATGTGATATTTAAAAAGCAAAAAAAAACCTGTATTCGTTACAGGTTTTTTTATGTTCTTAATTTTTGCTTTTAATGAATTGTAGTAATTCACCTGAGCCTGATCTAAAGTAATTATTCTTCAACACGTTATTCAGATAAGAATGTTGAGCATTGGGTGAGGATGTTATTTTAAATGTTCCTTTTTCATTGAACCACGTAAGCAATCTAACTTTGGACATATCTGTACTAAGAGCCTGTGACATTTGTCGGATCCATTCTGCTTTATCCTGGCCGCTCTTCGATTCTGATGATTCCCGCTCTCTCGATGCAGCTTCACATATAAGCAATGGTTTATGCGCGAGTCTTTGATTCAAAACAAAATAATTCTCTATTCCTTCTTTTCGAAACGAACGCCACACGGGGGTTCCTTTTCCGGCTCCGTTGTAAATATCAAGAGCTACGTAATCAACGTATTCATCCCCGGGAAATGCTTCCATAATGAAATTCCATTTTTCCTGAGGCAAAGACATTGAATTGGGACACCAGATGAATTTTACGTTGTGAACCTGCTGAGCTTTAAATATGTCATGAATATGTCGGTAAGCTTTTACCACCAGTTCCGGATTCCTGTCATTATTAATTGTGCACCATGGGTACCAGTCTCCATTGAATTCATGTAAGATCCTCAAGAGTACGATTCCGTCTGCGCGCTTTATTTCTTTTGCCCACTGTGCAAAGAATTGATCGAAATGGCCTTCTATAATGCTGTACAGATTGGGTTGTCTTACATTTGGTTTTGAATTAACGAAGTGATCTTCCAACGTGATCATCGGAATATAACCCGAGTGTATTACCTTGTTGATCCGCTCAATAGACGGATAAGAGTTTTCGGTGTTACCACCATCAAATGCAAAAGGTTGAAAAAAATGAATGACGCCCAGGTTTTTGTCTATGCCGTATTTAAAGCTGTTTTCAAAGTTTGTAGCGATCGCGGTGAAATTGCCTGTGTTTCCTTCATTGGACCAAAGCCCAAGGCTGCAGAAGTCAGAAGGTTGTGCTGAAGGGGCAGAAAAAATCTCGGAGCCTGTAGGGAGCGTTCCCTGTGAAAGGCATAAAAAGTCAAACGACCAGCTCAAATTATTTTTACTTTTTTCATCGTAGGAAAAGTTCATCGCCAGGAGCTTGCCATTTTTGTAGCTCACGTTAAATCCGTCATCACCACCTTCGTTATTGTCTTTGAACGTAGTAAGTGGAACAGAAATCAGTTGCCAGCTGTTTTTTGCTTCTATGCGCAATGTGGCAATCCATGAATCATCAAGGTTTTTGTTATAAGTGTTATCTGAATTATCGTCTTCCTGAATTTCAACTTTGACTTCTGTAGGGCCATTTGAAACAGGAGAGTAGATATAAAAATTGAAATAATCTTTCGTCACATCAAGCTCAACGTTCATGCTGATCCCTTTTCCCCAGCCTCCATATTTTACAGCCCCTTCTTTGACTATTTTAATTGAACGCTCTCCGGAATAAGCCTGTGGTACCGACATGGTTCCATCAACATAAGCGTGAACATTTCCGTACACAAACATCCCATGGGGCTTGAGATCAGCTGCGCCATAGTCAAGCCCTTCAAAATCTTCAATAACAAATTTAAGCTGTGCATTTGAATGGATCGGAAAAAGGCAAACAATGAGCAGGAAATAGATTGATCCTATGGTATGTCGGGTTACCATATCCAGTTAAAGGTTATCCTGAAGTTACCATCGAGAAAGCCATACCGTTTATATTCCATCTTATTCCATGGGAAGCGATTAACTGCCCAGTTACCGTAAGTGAACGAAAGACGGAAAGAGCGCCAGTCAAAATACCCCAGCCCATAACTGTAGTCAGGGTCCCATGGTTGTTTTTTGCTCATCTCAGGGTAATAGTATACAGCTCCTTCCACATATAGCTTTTTAAAGATGGTGTAACGCATACCCGCACCGAAGTAAAATTTACCATTATCCAGACCACCGTTCAGATGGTTGAATTTATCCATGTATTTTATAGAATAACGTGCGAAGTATGTTACCTTGAAAGAGGAACTTTCATCGATCCTGAATAATTTTGGAACCGTGTCAAAGAGGGGATGACTGAAGGAAAGGAAATAGTAACCCTGGAGAAATTTATCGCCAACCTCTTTAATATTATCCTTGTAACGGTTGTTGATGTAATTTTCGTAACCGTAATTAAAGCGGTATGGTTTCCAATTATATCTGCCGATGGAGTAGGTGTAGTTTGAGGTCCATATGGCAGCGGCCTTTGGATTAAAATCGTAATAGAATGTTGTGTTAAAGCTGAATTGCTCAAAGAATCTGATTCGTGTAAAAAAACCGAGCGCGCTTCTGTATTCATTGTGCAATTCTTGACCGTTATCGAGAACAATGCGCTGCGTGTTATATGTGATATTACCTGAGATCCTGTTTTTCCCCATCAGGAAGCGATCCTTATGAGTTACATCTCTCATATCCTTCATGTCCCAGAAGTTGTCTACTCTCCTCAGCCGTTCATAATACAATCGCTTAGGTTCTTCTTCAACTTCGATCTGCGCAACAAGAGTTTGTGATAAGGATGCAACAGAAAAGAACAGTATTAAAAAGAATTTTAGCGTACTTGTATTTTTAAGCATAATGGTAAATTCAGATTTAAGATGTGTTATTTACAATATTCGAGGAGTGTGTTATAGGCTTCGTCACTTCCCAGCTTCACCGCCTGATTGAGATCTGCGCATCCTCCCGACCGGTCCCCTGTTTCATATTTTGCCATGCCTCTTTCGATATAAGCGTTTTCGTAATCCGGCTTAAATTCAATTGCTCGGCTATAATCCTCGATCTCTCCTTTAAGATCATTCATTTTGCCTTTCGCCTGTCCCCGGTTATAATAAGCGATCGCATAATCCGGCCTGATTTTTAGAGCCTGATTGTAATCTTCAATGGCCGATTTGTAATCTTTCAGGTCATACTTAAGATAACCGCGGTTCAGATAGCTCACATAATTGTTAGTGTCCATTTTAATTGCCTGGTTGTAATCATCAAATGCTCCGCGAAAATCCTTCAGTCTGCATTTAACATTTGCGCGCCTGTTATAAATTTCCGGATCCGGACTTACCTGAATGGCCATGTTGTAGTCGTTCAAGGCTTCTAGATATTTTCCCATTTCATAAAGAACAACTCCGCGATTAAAAAATGCGTTGCTGTTCTTAGGGTTCAGCTCAACAGCTTTTCCGTAATCAGTGACGGCACCGGTATAATCACCCATCATTGATTTAACAATTCCTCTGCTGTTATAGGCGTTGTCATCAGTCGGCCTCAAAGAAATCACTTTGTTGATATCTTCCAGCTCGCCCGGATAATCTCCAATGCGTCCCTTGACAACACTTCTATTGTAATATGCATCAGCATAATCAGGATTAAGCTTGATCGCGGTGTTAAAGTCAGCCATTGCTTCCCTGATATTTCTAAGAGCTGTAAGTGTGAGTCCTTTGTTAAAGTAAGCTTCGTAAGCTTCTTCCCAGGATAATTTTAATTTCAATGCCTGGTTATAATCTGCCAGTGCTGATTTATAGTCCATCAGCTGTTGTTTCGCGTATGCGCGATACATGTATGCGGGTCCAAGAGTAGGATCGAATTTTATTGCTTTATTAAAATCACGAATTGCCTGACCATATTCTTTGGCTGCATTCTTTTCGAGGCCCCGTTTATAGTAAACCTGTGCAGAATCTTTATCGCTGTCGGTAGCCGGGCCATCAATGCCTGTATTTTGCTCTTCACCTGTTTTCACAATGATCCCGTTATGATCAAGCGCATATACTGTGGAAGTGAACAGTAAAGTAATTACAAATAACAATGGCTTCATGGCGATTCTCCTTTTCTAGTGACTCTCATACATATATGAGGCCCCTGCTTTGTCGTGGGATTTGTTTTTTGCCGCCTGGGTGATAAATATCCCAAGGGCTAACAGGGCAAAAACAAGCACGAAATACATTGCTTTGGCCATTGGTTTCTTTTTTAGCTCAGTGGTCTTTTTCTGCATTTCATCCCTGCTTAAAATATCTTCTATTTTGTCAATGATCTGATTCTCTCCATGTCCCTGCTTCATTACAAAGTCGTCAGCACCCGCTTCAAGAAGCTGTGCCCTCAACTTTTTATCTTCATTATTGGAAAGGATCACTACATGAATATTCGGATTCTTCTTTTTAACCTCAAGCAGTGTTTCATATCCGTTCATTCCCGGCAGACCGTAATCAAGTATGATCACATCCGGATTTAAATACAGATTCTCAATGCATTCTTCTCCTGACTTAAAACTCACAAACTGATATATACTATCCTTTGAGAGAATGTAATCAAGCATCATTGAATAAATCTCGTTATCTTCTACAATAAAAATATGTTTTGGTCTCTTTGCTATCATGCCTAATCTCCTTTTTATTTTATGCCCTGAACTCCTGAAACTTCCGGGTAATATTTTTGTAACAACAAGCAGCCGGTAATAATTAAAATAACTAATACGGCTACCACCTTTAACATCGACTTAAAACTTTTCAACTCCTTTGATACCGTTTGCGCATCAGATGCATTGATAATTGACAGCCTGGTTTTCATGAATACATTATCGTTTTTGATAATGTAATCGTAAGCTCCGTATTTTATACTCTCAACTGCAACTTCCATCTTTTCCTGGGAAGAAAGCATTATCACCTTCGTGTCAGGACTCTCCTGCATTATTCTCTTTAGGACATCGATGCCATTCATGGCATCGATGTAACTCCCGTTAAGATTATAATCAAGAAGAACGATTCCCGGTTTTTTATTCAGGTGCTTTAGAAATTCTTCCCCGGTTGCGAAACATTTAATCTTTGCTTCACTGAACATGCTTTGGAGCTGATGATTTAAAGATGTAAGAAACAACTTATCATCATCAACTAAAAAAAGCGACAGTTCATTAGAGCGATTCATCATGTGACGGAACGTTAATTCTTCAAAATTAAATCCTGTTCAATTTTTACTACCGGATATTCGTTGATCTCTGCTTTTCTGTCGCTCAAAACGGTAATAAATTGTTTTGTTATGATGGAAGAAAAACTTTGATCCGATCGCGTTCAGCAATCTTTTTTTCTTCCTTAATCTTTGCTTTTAACTGAGGATCCTGCTCAATTGACAAGGAATAATTCACTCCTTCTTCTTTCTGGGCATCGATCCAGTAAAATGTGAATTCAATCTGGCGCTCATAATCCATTTTGGAAGTTGGGATATCCGCAAAATGATTTCCTAATCCGGAGTCGAGCGTGTACACGTCATGCGTTGTTTTCCAATTATCGTCCGACCATCTTACAGTTGCAGAGGTCAGACATTCTACGCGAAGTGTTTTTCCTTTGGTAATAGTTTTGCAATGGGTTTTAAAGTTCCAGATAAATATATCCGACTCTTTATTTCCAAGCACATAACGCTGATAGGTCTGCTGCGGCATGTCAAAGATCTGTTTCGTTTTTAAAGATCTGCAAAGCTTAATATATTCGGAGTGCGCCCAAACCAATGGCATTGCGCCTCCGGTAGCCTTTCCGGTATACAATTCGTATTCAGGAATATCTTCAGAATCCCAGATCTGCTCAGGGAATAATCCACATTCATTAGCGTAATTTTCCATTGTGCGCAACAGCTTTTTAGCTTGAGCATAATTACCTGCAGCGATCTCGTAATGTGCTCTCTCTCCCGTTAACAGAGGCCAAGGGCGACCGATTCCTGTTCCATCGAACGCTTTTCCGTCTGCATGTTCACCGTAGCCATCGCGGTTATAACGGTACCACACCGGTCCAAGCGGATTCTCGAATTTTAATGTAGCATCAATTACTTTGATCGTATTTAAAATGCGTGGATCGTCAGCAGAACGTAATCCGTAACGAACTAATGCAAGAGCATCAGGACTTACCATTTCATTTGCCGGACAAATATTTTCTCCCTGTGCACGGTTTGATATGGAGACAAGATCATTACCGGTGTTTTCACCATCGAATGATTCTTTCGAATTGATACGTACATAATAACCATCAACCCCCACAAACTTCGCAAGATCAGATCCGGTCACATATGTCCATCTTTCGATGCTTGAATTCCATGCATCAGCAGTTTGAACAAGGTATTTTGCAACCAGCGGCTCGTTATTGCGTTCAGCATATTCAGAAGCAATTAGCAGGGCAGAAACTTCCACTGCAAGTGTGAATGTGGAATAACCTGCATTCTCTTCCCAACGATCCTGGTTTGTGATCGGCCCGTGCTGAACAAGATAGCTTGCAGCCTTCTTGATCATTGGCCAGAAATGTTTCACTTCCTCATCGGTTAAACCAACTTCACGGTTTACCAGATCAACAAGCATGATCGGCAAAGCACACTGGTCCATTTGAATCCCTTTCCAGTACGGAGATCCGTCAAGCCACATGTTTTGTGTCCAGTGTCCGTCTTCCTCCTGTGTTACCATAAGGAAGTTGAGAACTCTTCTCGCATCTTCAAATGCTTTTGCGGCAAGCAAACCACCTGCAGTCTGCACCATATCTCTTGGCCACACAAGGTGATAACCTCCAAGATCTTCGTCACCGCGGTTATAACCCCATGGTATGGATAAGCTGGCAATCAAGCCGCCCGGATGACGTTTCGATTCATGGGTTCTCAGCATGGATGCGCTGATATGAAAATATTTCGGATCGATATTATCTTTACTTTCTATCTGATAAAGTTTCTTGTGCCATTTCTGCCACTCGGAAATGAATTTCTGTTTTGCGAACTCAAAGCTTTCGAGAATGCTTGCACGTGCACGTTGGCCGGCTTCTTCAGGATTTCTTCCAAAACCAAGGGCAACAACAAACGGTTGTCCGTTGATCTCTTCAAGGTTGATCTCACCTGTAAGTGAAACATTACCGTTCTCAGCTCTTTCGAAATGCCACATCATTTCTTTATGCTGATTAAGATCCTGCCAACCGTCAGAAGTACCAACAAATCCGGCTGATCCACCTTTCCAGGGTACAGAACATGCAAGCGCCAGTGATGTATCACCACGTTGCGCGAATAGCATCGGTAGGCCTTTATAGTCGCCAACCCATGCAGTGTTTTCATTTCCATTGTTTCCAAGATGTGGTGCAAGGATCATGAACAATTTGAAATCTTTTCTTTTCTTATTGGTAGGAAAGAATTGAATACGCTGAAGAACAGTGTCCCTGGAAGGATCAGAGATAATCTCTTTTTCGATCCGGTACGAATGCATATTACAGCTGTTTGTAATATGATAGCCGGGAACCCCTTTTGCAATATGTTTGATCGAGTGGGTTGTATGACGTTTTTCTTCTGAGAAGAAATCTTTCCCGTCCGTAACGATAAGGCTCAGATCACGGGTACAGGCCTGATCCACCTGAGGATAATAGATCTCATTTAATATTCCATGGTTGATGGAATACCATACTTTGCTTCTGGCATTGAGGGATGTGCCAACTCCGCTTTTTGCACTTGAAGTCCATCGTGCTAAAATTCCTGGCCAGCCAAATGCGTATTTCTCAATTCTCTTCATTGGATTCGTTTAATTAGAAGTGGGGTTTTATATTTAGTTATTTTTTATTCTCTGTTGTTGGTTTTTTATTCTTGTCCGGACTTACAGTCGTGCCCTTCTTATCTTTATTCACCTCAGGCGTGGTTGCCATCGGAATAATTGCCGGTCCTGTTATGTCATCGAAATAATATGTATCAGAACTTTCGGAGTTTGGATTAAAGAGCAATGTGATCTGATCAACACCGGTAGTAGGTGTTTCACTTCCCTCTGGAATCTGCGCAAATTTAAACTCGAGTTCTTCCCAGGCTCCGGTCACTGTTGTGTGTGCCTGATACTGACTGTTGGTCCCTCCGGGAAAAGTATTGTTCATTAATTTGTCACCTAAAAGAATTTCCACCATAGTACCTACCGGGGCTGTGGTATAGACTTTCATTTTAAGTTTAGGAGGAACACCCAGATACGTAGCATAATTGGCCACATCAGAAAGTTTACCATTCAGCGGCATTTTAATGTTGTCAAATTTTTGAGCCCTGTTGCGAACATACATTGCGCATTTTGCAGACTTATTAATATCATTTGGAGCCGGATTAGCCTTGGTTGTATCAAGAACACCATTCTTAGCGGAATACCGCACAGTCTTATTCCCTTCAAAGTCATCATAAACAGTTTGTGAATATAAACCTGCACTAATGCAAAAAGCAGATAACAAAAAGATACCTTTTTTAAAACTGCTTGTTCCTGTTCTCATGTCAATGTTTTTCATTTTGGTTTTGAATTAGGTTGTGCAAATCTATTTGATGATTTTATTTCTACTTCTTTTTTTCGGTAAACGGACAGTATTGATAGCCGGGTTTACTGATTTCACAACTGGTAATCACTTTTTAGTTTCCCGCAAGCACCATATTAATTTAAGTTATTTGGGATAATTAAAACTTTGTGCCAGAACAGAGATCAAAGCATGGGCAAGGATTAGCTACCATTCCGATTTCCTTTTTCACCGAAAAAAATACTTCTCTCACCGAAAAATAGCTGGCATAATATTTTACTCAGATAGTTTTGTCAAAAAATTAAAACAAACATCATGACTTCAGGAAATGGATTAAGCCTCAATATTGGTAAATACCAGAAGGGCCTCGAAATTCAATTAAAGAAAATGCAGGAAGAAGACTTTGTTCAGCGTTTGTGGAACAAGGACAGGGATTTATTCTTGAAGGAGAAAAACCCTTCAGCCGAGGTTTTAATGGGCTGGTTGAACCTTCCGGAAAAAATGATGGGCGCGTTGCCGGAGATCAATGATTTCTGTAAAAGCGTGAGACATGCAGGTTTCGACCATGTTGTTTTATTAGGGATGGGTGGCAGCAGCCTTGCGCCATTGGTTTTTCAAAAAACAATAGGTGAATCAAAAAGCGGATTAAAGCTTACAGTCCTGGATACAACTGAGCCTGAAACAATCAAGGAAATCGAAAATTCGATAAATATTACAAATACATTATTCCTTGTTTCCAGCAAATCGGGAAACACTGCAGAAGTGATGGCATTTTACGAATATTTCTATGACAGAGTACATAATATAAAGCGTGAAAAAGCAGGTGAAAATTTCGTAGCCATTACTGATGAAGGCTCGCCTCTGGTTACAATTGCGAATCAAAAGCAATTCAGAAAGGTTTTTATTAATTTGCCTGAGATCGGGGGAAGATACTCTGCTTTATCATATTTCGGTATGGTTCCGGCTGCATTAATGGGAATTAATGTGAAGGAAATACTGACGCGTGCAAAGAATATTGCCATGTCATGGGGGGCAACAGTTCCTGTAAAAGAAAACTGTGCTTTTGTTCTTGGTGCAGCAATGGCGATCATGGCCAAACAGGGTTGTGAAAAGCTTACCTATTTGATGCCTGAAGAGTTTAATTCTTTCGGCTTATGGCTTGAACAGTTGATTGCAGAGAGTACCGGTAAGGAAGGAAAAGGTATCATGCCTTTTAACGGATACCCGTTAAGTAAGGAAACTTCCTATGGGAATGACAGGTTCTTTGTAAGATATGGCTTATCAGGACAAGCAAATCATTTGATGGATATGCAGTCTGTGATCGTTAAGTTCCCATTTGTTACTATAACGGTTAAAGATGAACTAGATCTGGGTAAAGAATTCTTCAGGTGGGAGCTTGCTACAGCAGTGGCGGGTGCGGTGCTTGAGCTAAATCCGTTTGATCAGCCCAATGTACAGGAAAGTAAAAAATGCACTGACACAATTTTAAAGCAGATCGAGAAAGAGAAACAGCTTCCTGCAATGCAGCCTGCACTGATTGAAGATTCTCTTACTTATTATTATAATGAAAAGAAACAAAACGGAAAACACTTGTTCGAAGAGATGCTGAAAACAGCGGGAGCAGGGGATTATATCACATTTCAGGCTTACCTGCCGGAGCAACCTGCTGTGGAGATGTACTTAAATGAGATGCACAAAACCATTCAGTCAAACTTAAATATTGCCGTATCCACCCAGTTCGGGCCGAGATACCTTCACTCAACAGGGCAATACCATAAAGGCGGACCGAACAATGGTTATTTCATTCAGCTTGTTTGCAGCTCCGGTGTAGATATAAGCATACCGGGCAAACCATACACATTTGGAATGTTAAAGCGTGCTCAGGCAATTGGCGATAGAGAAGCGCTTATGCAACATGGCCGTAAAGTGATCATGGTTGACCTTGGGGAAGATTATGTTAAGGGTTTAAGTGCACTGAAACTGATAATCGACAGCATCAAGCCTGTTGATACAAATGTGAAACAAGAGGCTCAGAAGGCTGAGGAAAAAATCACGGTTTCCGGATATACAACTTCACCTGAAACAATGCTTTTGGTTCAAAATCAATTAAATATGGATAACTTAGGTCCCGCTGCGGCAAACTTATAGTCAGTAAAACCTATATAAAGTAAGGCCTTTCAGTAATGAAAGGCTTTTTTTATACGAATTCCTGCGGTTTTCCTGTCAAATTTTAAATAAATAGTTTGTGATATAGAAAAACTTTTTATCTTTGCATCCCGATTTACTGTTAAGAGGGAAATTTAGAATATTAATTTGTCTTCCCACGGAAGGCGCAAAACATAAATAAAATGTTACGTACATTCCAACCATCGCAAAAGAAAAGAAGAAACAAGCACGGTTTCCGTGAAAGAATGGCATCTGCAAATGGTCGCAGAGTTTTAAAGTCTCGTAGAGCAAAAGGAAGAAAGAAATTAACTGTTTCTGACGAAAAAACTCATAAATAAAATTGAAAATCAGCTTATTATATAAAAAGCCTTTCCGTTCAGGGAAGGCTTTTTTTTTGACCTTTTCTATTGAAAACTTGTTAAAACATTTTTCAGTCAAAGCCTCAATTCTGGCTATTTTCGTGTGCAGTATTATGTACCCGGGAATATTACACACAGCCCGATTAACCAATAACTAATTACCAATTAACCAATTTATGCCTAGAGATAATTCGATAAAATCAGTACTTATAATCGGTAGCGGACCAATTGTTATCGGACAAGCTTGTGAATTTGATTATTCCGGCTCCCAGGCTGCTCGTTCCCTGAAAGAAGAAGGTATTAAGGTTACGCTTATCAATTCTAATCCGGCAACTATCATGACGGATAAAGTAACGGCTGAAAATATCTATTTGTTGCCATTAGAAGTGAAGTCGATCGTTAAGATACTTCAGGAGAATCCCGATATCGATGCAGTGCTTCCGACAATGGGCGGACAAACAGCTCTCAACCTTGCTATGAAATGCGATGAAATGGGAATCTGGAAAAAATACAATGTGCGAATGATCGGTGTTGACATTGACGCGATCGAAGTAACAGAGGACCGTGATAAGTTTCGTCAGCGAATGAATTCAATAGGGGTGGGAATGGCTCCTTCAAAGATCTGCCGTTCTTTCCTGGAAGGAAAAGAGATCGCACAGGAATTTGGATTTCCATTGGTGATCCGTCCCTCTTTCACTTTAGGTGGAAGCGGGGGTAGTGTTGTATATCATAAAGAAGATTTCGATAAGCTGCTTGATCGCGGTTTGCATACGTCACCAATTCACGAGGTGTTGATCGATAAAGCCGTTCTTGGCTGGAAAGAATATGAATTGGAATTACTTCGCGACAGCAACGATAACGTTACCATCATTTGCTCCATTGAGAATTTTGACCCGATGGGTGTTCATACCGGTGACAGCATCACTGTTGCTCCTGCAATGACATTATCTGATTCAACGTTTCAAAAGATGCGTACCATGGCCATCATGATGATGCGCAGTATCGGGAATTTCGCAGGAGGATGTAACGTACAGTTTGCGGTAAACCCTGATGATTCAGAAGAAATTATTGCTATTGAGATCAACCCGCGTGTATCCCGTTCTTCTGCTTTAGCAAGTAAAGCAACAGGGTACCCGATCGCGAAGATCGCATCTAAATTAGCGATCGGCTACAATCTTGATGAGCTGGAAAATCAGATCACCAAATCAACTTCTGCATTCTTTGAGCCAACACTCGATTACGTAATTGTAAAGATCCCTCGCTGGAACTTCGATAAATTCAAAGGTGCAAACCGTGAGTTAGGTTTTCAGATGAAATCGGTTGGTGAAGTGATGGGAATCGGACGCTGTTTCCAGGAAGCATTGCAAAAAGCTTGTCAGTCGCTCGAGATCAAACGTAACGGACTTGGTGCTGACGGAAGAGAAGTCACCAACCAGAATGAATTGTTGAAAAGCCTTGAGCGTCCTAGTTGGAACAGGTTATTCCATATTTATGATGCGATCAAGCTTGGGATCTCTATCAAAACGATTCAGAAATTAACACGCATCGATCCATGGTTTTTAAATCAGATCGAGGAGCTGATTCTGATCGAAAACGAGATCTCAAAATATACATTGAAAGATCTTCCACGTGAACTTTTATACGAAGCAAAACAAAAAGGATATGCCGACCGCCAGATCGCACACCTTCTGAAATGCTTGGAAAGCGAGGTTTTTAATCGAAGAAACGAATTGAACATAAAACGTGTTTATAAATTAGTTGATACATGTGCAGCAGAATTTGAAGCGAAAACACCATATTATTACAGCACATTTGAAGATGAGAATGAATCGATCGCATCTGACAAGAAGAAGATCGTAGTGCTTGGAAGCGGCCCTAACCGTATCGGGCAAGGGATCGAGTTTGATTATAGCTGCGTACATGGTGTGCTTGCCGCGAAAGAATGCGGTTATGAAACGATCATGATCAACTGTAATCCCGAAACAGTTTCAACCGATTTTAATGTTGCGGATAAATTATATTTTGAGCCTGTTTTCTGGGAACATATCTATGATATCATTCTGAACGAAAAGCCCGAAGGCGTTATCGTGCAGCTTGGCGGACAAACAGCCTTAAAGCTGGCAGAGAAGCTTGAGCGTTATGGGATCAAGATCATTGGAACAGATTATAAATCACTCGACTTGGCTGAAGATCGCGGAAGCTTTTCAAACCTGTTAAAAGACAACAATATTCCTTACCCTGATTTCGGAGTTATTGAAGATGCAGAGCAGGCAGTCGAGCTTTCAAAAAAATTAGGTTTTCCTTTACTTGTTCGTCCTTCCTATGTGTTGGGTGGACAAAACATGAAGATCGTTATTAATGAGCAGGAGCTAGAGCAGCACGTGGTGAATCTGTTGAAAGATCATCCCGGCAATCAGGTCTTGTTGGATCATTTCCTTGAAGGAGCAATAGAAGCAGAGTCGGATTCAATTTGTGATGGCGTTGATAATTACATCATCGGGATCATGGAGCACATTGAGCCTGCAGGTATCCACTCGGGTGATTCCTACGCAGTGCTGCCACCATTCGACTTAAGCGATAATGTTATTAAGCAGATCGAAGATCATACAAAGACTATTGCGATTGCTTTGAAAACAGTTGGATTATTAAATATCCAATTCGCGATCAAAAACGAAGTTGTTTATATTATCGAAGCTAATCCGCGCGCATCACGTACAGTTCCCTTCATCGCGAAAGCTTATGATGAGCCTTACGTGAACTATGCAACCAAGGTGATGTTAGGTGAAAAGAAAGTGAAAGATTTCAAATTCAATCCGCGTAAAAAAGGATATGCGATCAAAATCCCGGTTTTCTCCTATGAAAAATTCCCTGAAGTAACGAAAGAGCTGGGACCTGAAATGAAATCAACCGGTGAAGCGATTTACTTTATTGATGATTTAACGGATGAATTCTTCCATAATATTTATTCGGAACGGAATTTATACTTGAGTAAGTAGATCTCTATCTGCCCTATCTCTCGATACTAAACTAAAAAACTCCGGCTTTCAAGCCGGAGTTTTTTAGTTTAGGTCAATGGTATAAAGTTTTAGCCATAGGTTTTAACTAATCTTTATATCAATGAAAAAACTATACATCTTTACTGCATTTTATTTCTGTTTCAATATTTTAAATGCACAGCAATGGGACTGGGCCATGCATATAAATGGTGCTGCCATGGGCGATATGGACCAGGATGCATCGGGAAATATATATACATCTGTAGTATTAAGTTCTGCCCCGCCATATTCTACAGAGGTCAGAAAATTAGATCCTATGGGTAATCAGATCTGGATCAAAACCATCGACTGCTTTATAAATGATATTGCTGTTGGAACGAACAGTATTGCTCTTGGAGGATATTTTAACGGGGCTGTCACAATTGAAGGCCAGCCTTTAAGCAGTGTAAGTGGAAGAGATGGATTACTTATCGCTCTTGACCTGAATGGAACTTTAAAATGGTTGAAGCAATCGTCCGGGATCGGGGATGACAACATCACATCTCTGGCTTTGAATGGATCAGATGAAGTATTTGTAACAAATATCAGCGATACTGTGACGAATTTTGGTGGAGTGACATTTGCAAAAGGTCTTGCAGTGTGTGTGTTTGGCAGCACAGGTAGCCTTTCAAATAATTTTCATGTGAATTTTCAGCATCCGACTTCGGGAGGATTGGTAATCGATGCCGCAGATAATATTTATCTGAAAGGTGTTTATCGTGATTCTGTTATTACGATTGGTTCTACAGTTATCACCAATTCGGATACTTATTACGGTGCATTTTATATTGCAAAAATGAATAGAAATGGCACGGAGTATTGGGCGAAACACTGGGGTTCGCAATTTCGCAGAGGCCTTAGCAATATCGCAATTGCAAATTCAGGTGAGTTTTATATGACGTCCATGACCACTTATGTTGATGAATATCTGAATAAATATTCTCCTGCAGGAACACTGATATGGAGCAAAATGTTTGGTGCCCATACATACTCCGGAATCAGGGATATCAAATTGGATAGCCACGCGAACCTGTATGTAACCGGAAGCAGCTGGATGGTAGCCGATATTGGGAGCTGTTCACTTTCCGGCTCCGATAATTTTTTGTTTCTCGCTAAAGCAGATTCAAGCGGAAATTGTTTATGGACACAAATGGGCGATGCTCCAACTACAAATGCAGGAGTCAGAGTTTCAATAAAAGGTAATAAGCCTGTGCTTCTTGGAAACGGAGCGGCTTCAGAAACCGTTCAATTAGGATCCGTTTCAGCGCAGGGAACTTATTTCCTTGCATCAGTATCAGAAAATCTGGTTGATGTGAATGAGTTTTCTTCGAACGCCAACAGCTCTGCTTACCCAAATCCTTCTTCTGGAATATTTACGGTACAATTAGAAAAAAGTAAGATAAAAGAGATCTGCATTTATGATTGTCTGGGAAGATGCGTTTATGACAAGCAAGCTATAAACACTTCAAAGATCGATATCAGCGACAAACCAAAGGGGATTTATCTTTTGAAAATAACTAATGATCTGAACGAAACTTTCAATCAGCGGATCATAGTGAATTAGAATTTTCCTTCGTAGATAAATTTTCCTTGAAATGATTCTTTAAGATCTGGTTTGTCTTTAAAGATTCCATAAACTGAGGAGCCACTTCCGCTCATTGAAGCGTAAATGGCTCCTTTTTCATAGAGCGATTCTTTGATTTGTTTTATTTCTGGAAAGGAAACAAATATAGAATCTTCAAAGTCGTTATGGACGTGATTTTTCCAGTCATTGATGTCTAATTGTTGAATATCATTTTCCAAAGAACGGGTTGGTTGTTTTGGCTTCACTCCACTGTAAGCTTTGGCCGTATTGATATGTATCGGTGGATAAATCAGGACTAAATGATGTCCTTGCAAACTGAATTGCAATGATTCAAATTCATCACCCTTTCCTTCTGCAAAAGCGGGTTTATTGCTTACGAAAAAAGAACAATCGCTCCCGAGTTGTTTCGCATAATGATGCATTTCACCCCAGGTGATATCCAACTCAAATTTCTGCTGAAGAAGTTTTATAAAGAATGCTGCATCTGAAGATCCACCGCCAAGTCCGGCACCGATAGGAATATTCTTATGAAGATGCACCTTCACTTTAGGAAGTATATGTTCCTGTGAAATTAAATTGTAAGCTTTTACGATCAGGTTCGTAGATGCGTCTCCCGGAATTTTTATCCCGCTGGCGCTGAAAACGATCTTTTGATCATTCTCATTGTTTTCAATTACTTCGAGTGCATCTTTTAATCCGATCGGATACATCACACTTTGAATATTGTGAAAACCATCGCTACGTTTTTCAATGATGTTGAGGCCAATATTTATTTTTGCATTAGGGAAGCTGATCATATTGCAAAGTAAATATAAATTCACATTTTTATCACACAGATTAGTAAATTCGTAATTATTCGTAGTCCGTACTTTTTTTAGTATTTTAGCACTCCTTAAACAAAGCAAAACTATGAACTATTTAGATTTTGAAAAGCCGATTGCGGAATTAGTAGAGCAGCTGGAAAAAGTGCAGCAGGTTGCAGAAAAGAGTGGAGTGGATGTGTCTAAGACAATAACGGACATTGAAGAAAAAATCAAGCAGGCCAGAGCTGACATTTATGGCAAATTAACACCATGGCAAAGGGTTCAGGTGTCTCGTCATCCTGACCGCCCATACACGCTTGCATACATAGATTATATTACCGGAGGGACTTTCATGGAGCTGCATGGTGACCGTACTGTAAAAGATGATAAAGCAATGGTTGGCGGGTTCGGAAGCGTTGACGGTGAAACTGTAATGTTCATTGGTCAGCAAAAAGGCATCAATACCAAAATGCGCCAAATCCGAAATTTCGGAATGCCTAACCCTGAAGGTTACCGCAAAGCATTGCGACTGATGAAGCTTGCTGAAAAATTCAATAAGCCAATCGTTACATTGATTGATACTCCGGGTGCTTATCCGGGATTAGAGGCGGAAGAGCGCGGACAAGGTGAGGCAATTGCAAGAAATTTGCTTGAAATGGCACAATTGAAAGTTCCGGTAATTTGTATCGTGATCGGGGAAGGAGCATCCGGTGGAGCATTGGGAATTGGAATCGGAGACAAAGTATTGATGCTTGAGAATACCTGGTATTCGGTTATTTCACCTGAATCATGCTCATCCATTTTATGGAGAAACTGGAATAATAAAGAACGTGCAGCTGAAGCATTGAAGCTTACCGCGACCGACATGCTCGGTAATAAGCTGATTGACGGGATCATCCCTGAACCATTGGGCGGAGCTCATAACAATCACCAGGAAATTTTCGCAACCGTAAAAGCTGAAATTCAAAAACACATAGCTCAATTGAAAAAGCTGGATCCGAAGAAACGTGTTGATCTTCGTATTGAGAAGTTTTGCGCGATGGGTGTGGTGGAAGAAGCTTAATAGAACGGAGTCGGGAGTGCGGAGTTCGTAGCCGGGACACCTAATAATCTTAATTTCGTTTTCAAATCATTGTAAAGAAGCTCTCACTATTTATTTAAGGGTGTTAAAACCAAGTATGGTGGTAAAAAACATTTCGATCCTTTTCTGTGTTTTGATATTGGGAAGCTGTAAAAAAGATCCTGATCTTTTGGATTACAGGAATGATTTTATCGGAAAGTATAATTGCAGTGTTCATAGCTACTCCTACTACGGTGTTTCTTCATCTTTTACTGAACATGACACTATTTACAGTACTAGTATAGATGTTGCTTTAGGTTACTCAAAAAATACTATTGTCATTACTTTTGATAGAGCCTCAAAGCGTGAAGTTATTGTTTCGGGAAGCGGGGAGATTTTCGAGGGAGGTTCAGGGTCTATTTTTAAAGGGCAGTTTTCAGACAAAGGTAAGAGGTTAGTTTTACATTCTTCGAATTATAGTCCGGCTTGGCGATCCACATTTGATCTTAATGGCTTCAAAATAGATTAATATTCAAACTCCGCCAGCCTTTCAGGATTTACAAGTTTCGCACTTTTTTCAACTTCATCCACGTACACATTCATCATATTGGATTGCTCCGGCAGATATTCATAAAGAAGTGAATTCATAATCGAAATCCTGCCTTTACCGATATACGGTACCGTTTCAAGGTAACACCATGTCGCATCTGTTTCTGTTTCAAAACCGACAAAAGTCAGATTCTGTAATTTCCCTCCGACATTTATTTTAAAGTTTTCACTGATGTATTTATATACCAGGGCCTGAACTTCCTTGTTTTTAGCTGATGTTGCCAGATCGATCTTCTTGCCGTACTTTTTTTGCAGGGCATTTTCAAGATCATCGGTGAATAATTTACAGCTCACATCGAGCGTCATTTTTTTTGTATCGATTCTCACTTCGGTCAGACTTAAATAAAAGCGATGAGCAGGATCTATAAAGCCTGTAATTGCCATAAGGCAGCAAATGATCGCGGCAAACGTTGTTCTGGTAGTATAAATTTTCTTAAGCATTTCTTTTATAAATATAGTAATTCGTCTTAATTATTCCGCTCTTCAATATTGATGCCGTTTCCGGTCGCTGATCTTTTTTTTGCCATTAGTACTTTCATTTTACCTCTCACAACAATACTGTGTGAAATAAGGGTATTTTCCTTAGCTTTAACCTTAAAATTATTTTGACAAATTACATTATCCTAATGAAAAAAATCATCAGCCTTTGCGCCTTATTTATCACCGCTTTTTCTTTTTCACAGAATATCCAGAACAATCCGAAGTCAAACCACGGAAATAAATTTGAGCAGCTTGGAACTATCTTGCCGACTCCCAATAATTTTCGTTCTGCGTCCGGTGCGCCCGGCAAGGAATATTGGCAGCAGCGTGCAGATTACGATATCGATGCTTTTCTGAATGAAAAAGAGATGAGGCTGGAAGGAAGTGAGCAGGTTACGTATTATAACAATTCACCTGATGCATTGAGCTATTTATGGCTCCAGCTGGATGAAAATGAACATAATCCGAACGGAGAGAATAATTACTTTGACGGCAGCAAGATCACTCAGCCAGTAACGGATATACAGCTGGAAGGACTTGATGTTAAAAAGAAGCTTGCAGGTTATGGAGAAAATATTCTGAGTGTAACAGATGCGATGGGAAAGCCATTGAAATATACGATCAACTATACAATGATGCGTATCGATCTTCCAACACCACTGAAGACGGGACAGCAATTTATCTTTAAAGTAAGATGGAATTACAAATTCTCCGAGCGTATGAAAATTGGCGGACGCGGTGGATTTGAATTTTTCGAAGGTGATGGTAACAGCTTATTCACAGTGACACAGTGGTACCCGAGAATGTGTGTGTATAATGATTATGGCGGATGGAATAACAAGCAGTTTACCGGAAGAGGGGAGTTTGCGCTTGCATTCGGGAATTTTAAGGTAAGAATGAAAGTTCCGGCTGATCACGTTGTAGCAGCTACCGGTGTTTGCTCAAATTATGCTGCAGTGCTCACACCTGAACAACTTGGTAAATGGACCAAATCGCAGACAAGCGATGTTCCGCTTGAAATTGTGACCTTGGATGAAGCAAAAGCAAAAGAGAAAAATCCTGATCACACTAATTTTAAAACATGGATCTACAGTGCGGAGAATGTTCGTGATTTCGCATGGGGAAGCTCACGTAAGTTTATCTGGGATGCAATGGGAATAAAACAAGCTTCGAAGAATGTAATGTGCATGAGCTATTATCCCAAAGAATCCTATGCGCTGTATAACAAATATTCAACAAAAACAGTTGCCCATACTATCCGCACGTATTCAAAATACACGATTGATTATCCTTACCCTACAGCGATCAGTGTTGAAGCATCTAACGGGATGGAATATCCCATGATCTGCTTTAACTACGGCAGAACAGAAGCAGACGGGACCTATACAGAAAAAACAAAGTATGGAATGTTAGGTGTGATCATTCATGAAGTCGGACACAACTTTTTCCCGATGATCGTCAATAGTGATGAACGCCAGTGGAGCTGGATGGATGAAGGATTAAATACGTTCACGCAGTTCCTTACCGAGCAGGAGTTTGATAATAATTATCCTTCGAATCGTGGTCCGGCACATAAGATCGTTGACTATATGAAATTATCAAAAGATCAGTTGGAACCGATCATGACCAACAGTGAGAACATCAATAATTTCGGATCAAATGCTTACGGAAAACCTGCGACAGCTTTGAACATTTTACGCGAAACTGTAATGGGGCGTGAGCTTTTTGATTTTGCATTCAAGCAATACGCACAGCGCTGGGCATTCAAGCATCCTACGCCTTCAGATTTTTTCAGGACAATGGAAGATGCGTCAGGAGTCGATCTTGACTGGTTCTGGAGAGCATGGTTCTATGATACCGATCCTGTCGATATTTCACTGGACAGTGTAAATGCATTCACTGTAACCAAAGCGACTGAAGTAGAAAAGAAAGAGGAGAAGGTGAAAATTAATCGTCCGGATACTTACCAGCACATTTCACAGATCCGTAATCGTGAGAGTGGGATGAAGTTTTTGGTCGACAAGGATACGACCCTCCGTGATTTCTATTATTACAATAAACCGCAGGAAGCTGATTATAGTGCAAATATCACGAGAGATCAGAATGCTAAATTGAGCCTGATGGAAGATTCAGACTTCAAAAAGTATGAAGGCAATTTTTATTATGAGCTTACATTTTCAAATAAAGGTGGCGCTGTAATGCCGATCATTATCCAATGGAATTTCGCGGATGGCACAAGTGAAGTAGACCGCATAGGCGCTTATATCTGGAGAAAAGATGAGAATAAGGTCACAAAAGCGTTTGTTAAATATAAAGAGGTGAAATCAATTCAGATCGATCCATACCGTGAAACAGCTGATATCAATGAAACAAACAATAGCTGGCCTAAAGCAGAAGTGAAGACAAGGTTTGAGTTATTTAAATCGAAACGTACGGGCAGATTTGATAATACAGATATCAATTACATGCAGAAATCTAAAAAGTAGTTAGTAGTTAGAAGTTTGTAGTTCGGAGGCGGATCACCTAAAAGTTTAAGGTCGAAACTTAAATTTCGAATATATTAAAATGTCATCCTGAGCGGAGCGAATGGATCTTTTTTAGTTCGGGGTTCGGGTTGGGAGTTCGTAGACGGATCACCAGAATGATAATTCCAGATTTATTAGGCGCATTGGGTCATGCTGAATTTATTTCAGCATCTGCGCGCGGATTCTGAAACAAGTTCAAGATGACTCTACACACATTACAGAAGAATATGTCCTACATCATCCACGCCCTCATCATCATCATCGCCCTCGAGCATCTGTATTTTCTCTGGCTTGAAATGTTCGCCTGGACGACTAAGGCAAAAAAAGTTTTCAGACAATTTCCTGAAGAATTATTTGAACCAACAAAAGCACTTGCTGCAAATCAGGGCTTGTATAATGGCTTTCTTTCAGCGGGTTTGATCTGGTCCTTATTTATTGAAGACCCTGAATGGCATGTGAATGTAGCGTTGTTCTTTTTGATCTGCGTTGCGGTTGCAGGTATTTATGGAGCTTTCACTGCTTCTAAGAAGATCTTCTTTGTTCAGGCGCTTCCTGGCTTTCTTGCAATATTGTTAATTATCATTTCCCATTTCATATAATGAAAAGATCTCTGATTATATTTCTTTTTGCCTTTTGTAGTTTGATTGGTCATGCGCAGGAAGCCTGGGTGTTTCAACCTGATTATTATCCTTTTGATACAAGATATAATGATACGCTGAAAGATATTCTGAAATTGAAGCCTAAGATCGATTCTATCATTAAAGGCAGCAAGGATCTAAATACATTAAAGCCATTCAACTTAAATCAGATTGCGGCATATATAGAACACAATAACTATGATTCGGTTATTTGTAAAAAACTAAAGATCGTACTAAAGGATAAGAATAGTTATTCGAGGGTATTTGATCTTGTTTTAGAAAACAGCATTCAGGTTCCATATAATATGCTGAAATTTTGGCTCCCTGAGCATACGCAATTACATAAATATAACTCAACGGACTCTGACGTGATTTATTCAAGAGAAGAAATGGATGTGGTCTCGAATATAAAAGTGCAATCCCGCTTTACGGATAAAAGTAAAAACAGGTGGTTGAACATTTTACTTCATAGTGTAGTTTATTCAAGCGGTCCATACGGAGACAAGTATGAAGACCGTGATTTCTCCGGATGGATAAAAGAAGAAGAGCTTGAGATAAGGCCTTTTAACTGGTAACTATCCCCCAATGGAAATCGAAACGTTTGCTCCCTCATTTTCTTCGTCAGCCTTATTATTTCCATCCTTCAATGATCTCGTATTATTATCCGGTGTCCTGTCGATCAGTTTATTGTAAGGGTCAATTCCAACTTTAACAGGCTCTTCATTTACAATAATTTCAAAATCCATTTTATCTTTATTGATCTTTCTCTTCTGAAGATATAATTCAGTCTCTGTCTTTTTACCGTCTTTACCTTCTTTGCTTCCGAAAACTCCAATGTCCATCCAGTCGGATACATCCACCTTCTTCATTTTCCCGATACTGTCTGCTTTCATTTTCTTGCTTTCCACAGTAAACTTCACAGTGTATTTACCATCTGCATTTTTTGTATAGCTGCATTTGCTGGTTTTGTTCTCATACAATGTAATTGTTTCAAACATGTCGTTGATTATGTATTTCAGGCTGTCAGGAGTTGCTGCTTTAAGAAAGCTTAAAAATTCAACCGATGTTGTATAAGGAGGTTCCTGAAAAGCAACCTTCTTTACATATTTTGCAAGTGCTGCATTAAGTGAGTCTTCACCGATATAATCTTTCAATGCATACATAACAACACTTCCTTTGTTATAATGAATGTACTGCTGGTTTTCACATAACATTAACGGAAGCTCCTTCTTTCCTTCAAGGGTTCTTCCTTTCAGGTAATTGTTCATTTCATACTTCAGGAATTTTTTCATGGCAGGCTTCCCGAATTCTTTTTCCATTACCATTAGTGCGGAGTACTGCGACATCGTTTCCGATATTAAAGTTCCTCCCTGAACATTCCCACCGATCACCTGATGGGCCCACCACTGGTGAGCCACTTCATGTGCAGTCACATAAAATGGATAATCGATCGATTCAGGATCATTTTCGTCAACTTTTGCAATGAAGCCTATACCTTCCGAAAATGGAATAGTATTAGGAAATGATTGTGCAAAGGTTGCATAACGAGGGAATTCCAGAATGCGAACCTGGCGGTGCTGATATGGACTGAAGTTCTTCGTGTAATAGTCAAGGGATTTCTTAATTCCATTGATCATTCTGTCGAGATTATACTCATGTCCTTTGTTGTAATAAATTTCAATTGCAATGTCATTCCATTTATCACGCTTCACTTCATAGCGTGCAGAAAGGAAAGAATAGAAATTCAGGATCTTGCAATCCATCTTGTAATGGAAATATTTCCTACCGTTCTCTTCCCATTCTTTTAAAAGATAGCCGGGAGCTATCGCGATCTGATCAGGTGATGTGCTTAGCTTACATTCAAAATTTATCCAGTCAGCATCATGGCTGATGTACGTGTTCATACGTGCAACACTATCATTTACGCTTGCCATTCGCTCTTTCTTTCCAAGGCCGTATTTCGCCCGTGCTTTATCTTCTGAAAGCTCAACATCCGGGTTGTAACCTAATGAAGGAAGAATCTGACTGTTAAAGAATGTTCCGTTATAAACTATAGATGTTCCTGCTTCCGAATTTTTAAATCCTTCAGGAAAATGTTCCAGTTGTATGTCAAGTTTTATTGAATCTCCAGGCTTTAACGGTGTAGCGAGTTTATAGATAAAAAATCCATTGTCCTGATCATCTACTACTTTGTTTGCAGCGGCAGCAAACTTCATCTCTTTGATGGTGATCTCCGGATATGTGTTCAGGATGATACTGTCAACATTACGGGTGCTCTTGTTCTTAAGAATATAAAATCCTTTGATCTTTGCACCCCGTTCTTCCGGATAGATATCAACGTTCCAGTTTGCAGTAACAATTCTCGGCTGTTGAGTTGTAGAATACCGCTTATATTTTTTTTCAAATTCAGCCTGCTGTTTTTCTTGTTCCTTGCCGGAAATATTCTTGTTGAGAATATTAGTGTTGTAATAAATAAACCCTCCACAGATAACAAATACAAGAATAGATAGAGTAAGAGCAAGCTTCGCTTTCCTGTTATATAAGGTTTTGGCAATCCTGAAGCGATTTCTTAGGCCTTTTTCTTTTCCTCTCACCCATAGCATGTTTGAAACAATGATTAGAGCAACACAGAAGGCAGCCCAATACGTTTTAAAAATAATGAATGAGAAAAGAGTGTGTCCGTAACCATTCATGTCTGAATACGGCATTCTGGGCCCGCTGCTATTGAACAATGCCAGTTGCGTATTCCATTCCAACAGCCCGAAAACAACAGGGATGATCACAAGAATCAATACAGCAACAAAATATCCAACATATTTATTATTGATCAATACCTGAACCGCCATTGCCATGATACAAATAAATGTCAGGCCGATAAGCTTAAATCCAAAAAGCTCCTTTATGTATTGAAGGGGTTCAATATGATAATAACCATTATACATCTGAATGCACATTCCGGTAAGCATCACCACGCAAAGTAAAACCACCTGTACTAAAACAAGTGCAATCAGTTTTGAAGCAAAGCTTACATATGGTTTAAGCGGAGCAGTTCCAACAAGCTCTTCCACCTTAGAATCACGTTCACGCCACACCAGGATTCCTGAATAAAACACGATGAGGATCATCATGAAGAATTGAAATGTAGCTCCTCCAATTTGCAGGATCTGATAAGTAACAGGATATGTTGAAGTTCCGTAAATCAATCCGAGCTGAGTCGTTACAGCAACAAGTGTAAGTATGCTTAAAGCGACAATGATCAGAAAGAATATGCTTTTGACAATCTTCTTAAATTCGAAACGTGCGAGAAACCAGATCTGATACCAGCTGTATTCTATGCTGAAAACCTGTTGCGGCTTTGGAATGTCTGAAAGTGATTGAACAGGTGCAGAAGCCAGTGAAAGCATTTCTTTCCTTTTTCTTCTGAAAAAAGAAACGGGTTCGTTGAACTGGCTGAATTGAAATCTTAAATATGTAAGGATGGTGACACCTAATCCTATTCCAAACCATAATAAACGGTTATATAGTAAAACTCCTTCAAAGGGAATGCTTAGAGTATTTTGTTCTGCAGGTGACCAGTATCTCGTGGTCTGGTTTAACGCCTGTTCTCCGAAAGGCTCAAGCAATGCAGCCATGTACTGGTTGTCAATGTCCTGGAGCAACGAGCTGGCAATTCCTTTTATCAGGATCAATGCCACACAGCCAACGTAACCCGCGATCATATTACGGCTGAAGGTTACAAATGAAAAAAAGATCGCTCCGACAAGTAAAGTGTTTGGAATCACAAAATACAGAAAGGGTTGCAGATAGTTCATCAAACTGAATGGCCCCAGCTTTTCTGCATCAATACCGGGAAAACTGCATGCAAGCATATGTCCAAACACGGATCCTGAAATAACGAACAAGGCGATTAGAAATGCTGCAGAAAAACGTCCGAACATATATCCGAATTTACTGATCGGTTTTGTAAAAAGCAGCGGATGCATGTTGTACTGAAAATCCTTATAAACTGCCGGGGCAATAATCGTTATCAGGATAATCGCGCCTATAAGATCTGTGTTGAGACCATTTAAAATTCCCGCAATTGCATTTGCAGAATTAATAGTTGCGTTGCCGTCCGAAGTGGCCGTTCCCAATAATCCTGCAATGGCTGCAGTAAGCAAGACAGAAAGCAGAAAGAAAACCAGGAAGAAAATATAGGTTGCAGGTTTTTTGAACCAGAGCTTTAATTCGAAAAGGAAAATTTGTATGAACATTCTTTATGGTTAAATGGTAAGATGGTTAAACGGTTAAATTTGGCTAGCCTCAATTAACCATTTTCTTAATTAACTAATTACTGATCGTTGCAAAGTAAACATCTTCCAGATCGGCATTTACCGCAAGGAAAGAAGTATCGGGCTGGGTGTCGCTGTAAACATGGACCTGAATTTTACCTTCTACCACTTTGGTGGAAATTACTTTAAATGAATTCCTGATCTCTGCAAGTTGCTCTTTATCAATCAATTTCATCCAGATCTTGCCTTTCATATTGTTAATTGTTTCGGTCGGTTTGCCCGAAAGTAAAATCGTTCCCTGGTTCATGATCACCATTTTAGAGCACAGGTTCTTCACATCATCAACAATGTGAGTGGAAAGGATCACGATCACATTTTCTCCGATCTCGCTCAGTAAATTATGAAAACGGTTGCGTTCCATTGGGTCAAGTCCTGCTGTCGGCTCATCAACGATCACAAGCTTAGGGTTTCCCAAAAGAGCCTGGGCGATCCCAAAACGCTGGCGCATACCACCGGAATAATCACCGATGTTTCGTTTTCTTGCTTCAAAAAGGTTTGTTTGGTTTAGCAGGGCCTCGCAGATCTCTTTTCGCTCTTTCGGATCGGAGATGCCTTTTAAAATAGCAAAGTGATTTATCATATCCCAGGCAGATACTTTTGGGTAAAACCCGAAATCCTGGGGAAGATACCCGAGAACCTTTCTCACTTCATCCTTTTGCTTGACCACATCAATGTCCCCAAGGGTGATAGTACCGCTATCAGCCTCCTGTAACGTAGCAATGGTGCGCATCAGAGAGGATTTTCCTGCTCCGTTCGGACCTAAAAGGCCAAACATCCCGCTGCTGATCTCCAGGTTGACATTGTTTAAGGCTTTTAGCCCGTTAGAGTAGGTCTTTGAAAGGTTTGTTATGGTTAAATTCATAGATTGAAGTTTAAAATCGTGTTAGGACGAGATCGATAATGTTTTGTTACTTATGAAAAGGGGTTAAAATTTTTTTTTATTCTGGTGCAACCAATATTACAAAAATATCATCTATAGAGCAGAGACATTTTTGGGAAAGATATTAGTATTTTTAAAACTAGCCGAAAAATGTGTTTTTACCCCTGAATCAAGTGATTGATTTAGATTGTTTAGAAAAGAGAGAAATGCCCCGGCCGTATACCGGGGTGTTTTTTTTATATCCAGCCACTAAAAAATAAAAATGCCTTCCGGTTGGAAGGCGTTTTTATTTTTCTCCCTCCTCTTAGGAGGGTCGGGGTGGTATTACTGACCACCCCTGGCCCCTCCTGAAAGGAGGGGAAGTCAATCTCTCTATTTCATATCGTTCATGATCGCAACAGTCTCATTCAGATAAAGATCTTTCCTGATTACTTTATAAAAGTCTTTCTTCTTTGCAATTGTTACTGAATCGGAAGTAGCGTGAACTTCATCAGCCTTAAGCGTTAAAACCTCAACACCCGCGATCTCCTTGTCAAGCTCCTCCATTTTTTTCGCCTCTTCCTTATTCTTTTTTTGCTCAGCTACATACTTGTCGTAATTGAGCGAAAAAAGGGTGTTCTCTTTCTGCTTCTTTAATCGTTTGGCAGCATCGTTTAAAATGTTAAAACCGGAATTGGTTTTGATACGGCTTTCACTGCTCGCTTTAAGTTTATCAACCGCGTAAGAAGGCTTCAAAGGAGTATATTTTGCAGGTGCGATCTCATCCCAGGCCATTGGATAATCCTGTTCTTTTTCTCCCTGGTCAAGCAGGTAATACGGATCAGGAAGAATGATATCAGGTGTTACACCTCTTAATTGCGTTGCTCCGCCATTGATACGGTAAAACTTCTGAGTCGTGATCTTCACTTCACCCAAAGGCTTTATAGTTGAATACTGTGCAGGGAGATAATCATCCAGATTGTAAAAACGCTGTACAGTTCCTTTTCCGAAGCTGGAAGGAGAAGTTCCAACGATCACTCCTCTTTTATAATCCTGAATTGCTGCCGCCATGATCTCGGAAGCTGAAGCGGAGTTGGAATTGATCATAACCACCAGCGGACCGTCATAAACCACAGACGGATCTTTATCTTCAAGCACCTGCGGCATACCAACCTTTTGTCTTACCTGAACTACCGGGCCTTTGTCGATGAACAACCCTGTCATATCAACTACATCCGGTAAGGATCCGCCACCATTGTAACGAAGATCAAGTATCACCCCGTCTACTTTTTCAGCTTTCAACTTTTCAAGCTCTTTTTTAATATCAGAAGAGCAGCTTCTGCCACCTTTGCCGCTAAAATCTGCATAGAATGATGGGAGCTTAATGTATCCAATGTTTTTCTTGCCTTTCAGGATCACCGACTGAGCATAGCTTTCTTCAATGACAACTATGTCACGGATCAACGGGATAACTGTTTGTGAACCATCCGGTTTTCTGACTGTCAAACGAACCTCAGTTCCTTTTTTTCCGCGGATCAAAGGAAGTACATCATCCATTCTCATGTCAACAATATCCACAGGCTCAGAGCTGCCTTGTGCAACTTTTAAAATAACATCTCCCGGCTTAAGCTGTCCCTGTTTCCAGGAAGCGCTTCCCGGAACAATGCTGGAGACTTTTACATAACCGTCTTTCTCCTGAAGTTGCGCCCCAATACCTTCCAACTGGCCGCTCATGCTGATATCAAAATTGGCCTTATCCTTCGGAGGGAAGAATTCTGTATGTGGGTCGTAAATTCCGGTGATTGAATTAAAGTAAACCACTAAACGATCGTTACGGTCAAATTCTTTGATTCGTTTGAAATAGTCATCATTGCTTTTCAGCACTTTCTTACGTGCATCTGCTTCCAGCTCTTCTTTCGATTTGATCTTTACTGTATCGCTCTTTTCTTTGGCCTTTGTCTGGTTGTCTCCAAGCTCTACCATTCGTGCAAGCACCTGGTATTTCAAAGACTTCCTCCAGGCTTCTTTCAGCTCATCGCGGTTTTTGGCGTAATTAAGCTTTTCCTCATCCAGCTGCACTTCCTCATCTTTTGTAAAGTCGAAAGGTTTGTCGAGTATATCCTTGTAATATGCCTGAGCTTCATCAACGCGCTTTGTTATGATCTCGAAGGATTTATCGAAAAAGACAAAGCGCCCGGCATTGATATCATCATCAATAGTATTATTCATTTTTTTAAGCGCGTCAACATCCTCCTGCAAAAGGAATTTTTTGTTGTAGTCGAGTCGCTGCAAATAAAGTTTGAACACCTTTTCGGAAAAATCATCATTCACGGTCATAGGTGAATAATGGACATTGTTAAGGCTTTGCATCAGGATCTGATCGATGGCTTCATCTTTATCTGCCTGAACTTTATATGAGTATGAAAATGCTGCAATGGCTGCTACTGGAATAAGGAGCAGTAATTTTTTATTTGGACGTTTCATAGAATATGAATGCTAATTTGTACGAAATTACTAATCTGTGTGTGTTAAACGTAGATTTTATGTTTTATTTTAAATAATGTGATGAACGGCAATTTTCAAGTTAATGGTTAATAGTTAAAGGTTAATGGGGTTGATTCGTGCAAAATGTAAAAATTTAGTTTTGACCGATAATTTCCATGTGACCTGTCTGCGAACGACCGACTCCAAACTCCGAACTAAACCCCAATAAAGTTCAATAAAAATCCATTCCACAATTATTATTTAACAAATTATAACAGAATGTTTTTTTGCTATACATTTGAAACAGAAATCACCACACCCATAACCTAACCTCAAAACTTTTCCAACCAAATGTCGAAACGACTATTAATGCTCATTGCGGGCCTTGTTGCTGCCGCTTTGATAGGATTTACTGTGTTCAGTAAAATGCATTCTTCAACAGAAAATGAGCACGAAGATCCCGCCTTCAGTGCTTATATCAGCGCTTTCACATCGGGAATTATTTCCAGTGAATCTTCTATCAGAATTCTACTCACGAATGAAATTCAGTCGCCAATAGAAATTGGAAAACCAATCGATAAAAATCTATTTGATTTCTCTCCAAATATAAAAGGGACCGCTGTCTGGGTAGACAGCCGCACCATCGAGTTCCGGCCTGAAAAGTCATTGCCGAACGACACAAAATATAAGGCTGAATTTTATTTGTCGAACATACTTGATGTGCCTGATGAATTCGAAACATTCAACTTCGATTTCCAGACCATGAAGCAATCTTTTGAAGTGCATGTGGATGGTATGACCACAACGGATAAAAAGACGCTTCGCACTCAAAGGCTGGATGGAACACTTGCTACAGCTGACGTGGCGGATCCGAAACAAATTGAAAAAACAGTGATCGTTTCTCAGAACGGAAAAAATCTTTCGGTTAGCTGGATCCATGAGCCGAACAGAACCACGCACCATTTTTCTGTGAATGATATTGCAAGGACAGAAACAGCCGGAAAAGTTAAGCTGACCTGGGATGGCGATGCAATCGGGTCAGAGATCCATGGTGAAAAAGTGATTGATATTCCTGCTCTTGGCGATTTTAAAGTGGTGGATGTAAAAGTGGTGCAGTCGCCTGAACAATATGCTGTACTTCAGTTTTCAGATCCTATCATGGAAGGACAAAACCTTGATGGACTTGTCACACTGACTGAAGGAAGCGCCTTGAAATATGTCATTGAAGGAAATGAGATCAGGGTCTATCCGCAGGCACGTCAGGCAGGACCAAGAACGATCTCGGTGGAAACCGGTGTTAAGAACATTCTCGGAATGCCCTTGAAAGAACGTTACGTGATGGAGATCATGTTTGAAGAATTAAAACCGGAAGTGCAGCTGATAGGAAAAGGTGTGATCCTGCCGAATTCAAATGGACTGATCTTTCCATTTAAAGCAGTGAGCTTAAAAGCGGTCGATCTGAAAATATTAAAAGTGTATGAGAAGAACATTCCTCAGTTCCTGCAGGTGAACACCATTGAAGGGCAACGCGAATTACGAAGAGTAGGGAAGGTTGTTCTGAAGAAAACCATTCAGCTGACGCAGACAAGCGCAATGGATCTCGGAAAATGGAACACGTATTCTTTTGATCTTGCTGAGCTGATTAAAACAGAGCCGGGTGCGATCTATAAAGTGATCATCAGCTTTAAGCAGGAATATTCAACGTATTCATGCACAGGCTCCACCGCTAGCGACAATCATGATATGGAAAGTGTTGATGGCGGAGCGGATGATGACAACGAGCACGACTGGGATTATTATGGCGACTATTATTATGACGATTATGAATATTATGATTACGATTATGAGAAACGTGGTGACCCTTGTTCTCAATCATATTATCGTAACAAAGAAGTAAGCAGGAATGTTCTCGCTTCGGATCTCGGCCTTATCGCAAAAAGAGGAACAGACGGATCAATGACCTTCGTAGTGAATAACCTGATCACTACTAAGCCTGTAGCGAACGCTACGATTGAGCTGTATGATTATCAGCTGCAGGTGCTGAAAACACTTCATACAAATATCGAAGGGATCGCTGACGGTACTTTCAAAAAGAAGCCTTTCCTGATGCTTGTGAAAAGCGGAACTCAGCGTGGATACCTGAAGCTTGATGACGGTTCTTCACTTTCCGTAAGTGCATTTGATGTTTCCGGAGAAGAAGTTCAGAAAGGCCTCAAAGGCTTTATTTACGGTGAACGCGGAGTGTGGCGTCCGGGTGATACTTTGTTCCTTTCATTCATTCTTGAAGACAAAGAGAACACACTTCCGAAAAACCATCCTGTGCAATTTGAATTGTTGAATCCGCAAGGACAGGTTTTCAGAAAGATCACAAAGACCACCGGAACCAGCGGCTTTTATAGTTTCACTACTACGACTGAAAAGTCATCTCCCACAGGAAACTGGACGGCAAGAATAAAAGTTGGTGGTGCATGGTTCACAAAGAACATCAAGATCGAAACGATCATGCCGAATCGTTTGAAAATAAATCTTGATTTCAAATCTGATAAGTTATCAGTCGCGAAGAAAGATGCTGAAGGTATCATGACTGTGAAATGGCTGCATGGCGCTGTCGCGAAGAATCTCAATGCAAAAGTGGAAGTAACATTAAGCGAGACCGAAACCAAATTTAAAAATTATGATGGTTATGTGTTTGATGATATCGCGCGTGATTTCACTTCGGAAGCGCAAACTATATTCGATGACAGATTGAATGAACAGGGAATTGCAATGGTGAAGCCGAACATTAACGTGAATGATGCAGCTCCCGGGATGCTTCGTGCAGGATTCAAAGTCCGTGTGTTTGAACAGGGTGGCGCTTTCAGCGTTGATCAGTTCTCTCTTCCGTATTCTCCTTACACTTCTTATGTCGGAATGAAGATCCCGGAAGGAAATAAGTTTACCGGAATGCTTGTGACTGATACTAATCATATCATTAAGGTTGCAACGGTTGATTCTGACGGAAAGCCAGTTTCGCGTAAGCTGAAAGTTCAGATCTATAAAGTAGAATGGAGATGGTGGTGGGATAGCTACGATGGAGATCTCGCGAATTATTTAGGAAGCAACTACAAAGAAGCTTTCCAGGAGATGGAGATCACAACAGTGAATGGTAAAGGACAATTTCCTATGCGTGTGAATCGTCCGAACTGGGGGAGATTTTATGTGCGTGTAACCGATCTGGAGAGCGGACATACAAGTGGTGAAACCGTTTACATCGATTGGCCATCATGGGCGGGACAATCACCGAAAGGAAATGAAGGTGCGACATTGCTTTCGTTCAGCAGTGATAAAAAACAATACAATGTGAACGAAGATGTAAAGCTCATCATTCCTTCTGCAGCTGATGGCCGCGCACTCATTAGCATCGAGAGCGGTTCTAAAGTGATCAAAGCATTCTGGGTGGAAACAAAAAAAGGCGAAACAAATTATTCTTTCAAGGTTACGCCTGACATGACACCAAATGTGTATGTGAACGTGACACTTGTTCAACCACATGCACAAACGAAGAACGATCTTCCGATCCGTTTATATGGTGTGATCCCGATCTCCGTGGAAGATCCCGGAACTCATTTAAATCCGGTGGTTGTAACTCCTGAAGTGTGGAAGCCTGAAAGCAAATGCAGCTTCACTGTTTCTGAAAAAGACGGAAAAGAAATGACGTACACTGTCGCAATTGTTGATGAAGGCTTACTCGACCTTACAAGATTTAAAACTCCTGATCCTTGGGCTGCGTTTTATGCACATGAAGCGCTTGGAGTAAAAACATGGGATATGTTCGATCAGGTGATGGGCGCATTTGGTGCTGAATTATCAAGGATCCTGGCAATTGGTGGTGACGGTGATCTCAATGCAAAAGGTGGTAATAAAGCCAATCGATTTAAGCCGATGGTGAAATTCTTCGGGCCGTATAAATTAAGCAAGGGCGAAAAGAAAAAGATCGAATTCATGATGCCGCAGTATGTTGGTTCAGTGCGTACCATGATCATTGCAGGAAACAGTAAATGCGCTTACGGTTCTTCCGACAAAACAACACCTGTGAGAACACCATTGATGATCCTCGGAACATTACCACGTGTAGTTGGTCCGGGTGAAGAAGTGGATCTCCCGGTGACAGTCTTCGCGATGGAAAAACAGGTGAAGAATGTAAAGGTGGAGATCCAGGCGAATAACATGTTCAGTGCTGTGGATGGCACTTCTAAAACTATTTCATTCAAACAAGTCGGTGATGATGTTGTGAACTTCAAGCTTAAAGTAAATTCATTGTTGGGAGTGGGTAAGGTGAAGATCATTGCATCCAGCGGTTCAGAGAAAGCGGCATTTGATATTGAACTTGATGTTCGTAATCCTAATCCGAAAGTGACGAACGTAATTGAAACAGTTATTGAAGCAGGAAAAACATGGACCTCACCATACACTCCGGCCGGTATGTCGGGTACAAACAAAGGCGTTGTGGAGTTATCTTCAATTCCTCCGATCAATCTCGGGGAGCGGTTGAAATACCTGATCGAATATCCTCATGGTTGTGTGGAGCAAACAACTTCTTCTGTGTTCCCTCAGTTATACCTTGCGGATATTATGGAGCTGAACAGTAATTTTAAAATTGTAATTGATAAGAACATCAAAGCCGGCATCGAACGACTGAAGCAGTTCCAGGTTGCTGGTGGCGGAATGAGTTACTGGCCGGGGCAATATGACGCAAGTGATTGGGGAACAAGTTATGCCGGACATTTCATGGTCGAAGCGGAAATGAAAGGGTATGTCCTTCCTCTGGGATTACTGGAGAACTGGAAACGTTATCAGAAGAACAAAGCGAATTCATGGTCGCCAATACCGAAGAACAGTAATTACTACTGGTATAACAATGATCTTGAGCAGGCTTACAGACTGTACACGCTGGCATTAGCAAAAGCACCGGAGCTTGGCGCGATGAACAGGTTAAAAGAATATCCGGATCTTTCAATCGCAGCGAAATGGAGATTAGCGGCAGCTTATGTGAAGGCCGGACAACCGGAAACAGCAAAGAAGCTGATCACCAATCTTGCTACAACAGTTCCTAAGTATCGTGAGCTGGGATGGAGCTATGGATCAGACGACCGCGATGAAGCGATGATCCTGGAGACGTTGACATTGCTTGACATGAAAGCAAAAGCAGGAACGGTGCTGAAAGAAGTTTCGAAGAATTTAAGTTCAGGATACTGGATGAGCACGCAGACCACTGCATATAGTTTGATCGCGGTTTCTAAGTTTGTCGGTGCGAACGGAGCAAGCAACGAGATGCGTTACAATGTGAAGATCGATCAGCAATCACCACAGGCATTGAACACCAAGCTTCCTGTGAAGCAGCTCGACATGCAATTGAAAGGTGCAGCCCCGGGAAGTGTGACAGTCACTAACAGCGGAACAGGAATCATGTTCGCCAGAATAATACTTGAAGGAGTGCCTGAAACAGGTGATCAGACAGCTGCGGAGAATGACTTGAAAATGGAAGTGAATTATACAACCATGCAGGGTGGTGCAATTGATGTGACGAATCTAGAACAGGGAACAGACTTCATTGCCGAAGTAACGATCACCAATCCGGGAACACGTGGGGAATATTTACAGATGGCACTTACAGAGATCTTCCCGAGCGGCTGGGAAATTCACAACACGAGAATGGACGAAGCGGAGAGTGTGATCAAGAGTGATTATCCTACGTACCAGGATATTCGTGACGACCGGGTTTATACGTATTTTGATGTGTCGCCTGCTAAATCGAAAGTCTTCCGAATTGTCTTGAATGCTGCATACATCGGAAAATATTATTTACCAACTGTAAGCTGCGAAGCGATGTATGATAATACGATAAATTCACGGAAGCCGGGTAAGTGGGTGACTGTGGTGAAGGCTGGGGAGTAAAGTTAGTATTGTAGAATGTTTACAAATAAAATGTAAAATGCCTCGCGGAAGCGGGGCATTTGTGTTTAAGAAATTGATGAATATATTTGAATTTAGGATTTTTATTTGTCGCAGTTTAAAAACCTATGCGAATCATAGACACATCTGATTCCGCTGATCCGCTGAATAGACGTGATTTTCTTTCAAATAGGGCGTAAAAGATGAAGAGCTTTGTTGTTCAAGATAAATAGATCTGATAGAGCTATACGAATGGATCCCGTTAAAGTCGTTCTGTTTAAGTCTGTAATAGGAAGTTCCGCTGGAAGGGTTGGTGTGCGTATAATTGTATTTGTGCAAGAATGAGCTATTACCGACTCCTTTAACGCTCTGAATGTCAGACCATGTTTGTCCGTCTGTACACAAATTGTGGTTGAACAATATTGTCTAAGATTTGTTTCCACATTGTGGAGCTCAGTTCCTTAAATAAAATTTATGCCTTTATAAACCATTTTAAATTTCAATTTTTTATTCTTTTTCAGGCACGTCTTTTAAGCATCTGTGTGAGTAAAATCTTCGGTTATTATGCCTAATATTGAAAAAACGAAAAAACAAAAAAACAAAAAAACAAACAATGTATAACCTTAAAATAATCACATCAACAGTCCGCCCCGGAAGGAAAGGGCCAATGATCGCAAAATGGGTTGCCGAAAAGGCGAATGAATCTGGCAACTTCAAAGTAGAAGTGCTGGATCTCGGAGAGATAAGTCTTCCCATGATGAACGAAGCACATCATCCGGTGATGAAAAAATATGAACATCAACATACGAAAGACTGGAGCGCTAAGATTGAGGAGGCAGATGCATTTGTGTTTGTGACAGCAGAGTACGATTATAATTATCCGGCTCCATTAAGGAATGCAATAGAATACCTTGCTCAGGAATGGGCATACAAGGCAGCTGGCATCGTCAGCTATGGCGGTGTTTCTGCAGGTACACGCGCTGCGAACAGTCTGAAGGCAGATCTTGCAACAATGAGTGTTGTGCCATTGTCACAAGGTGTAAACTTTCCAATGTTTGCACAATTCATAAATGATAAAGCTGAATTTGTTCCTAATGAGACTTCACACAAAGCTGCAGAAAACATGCTGAAGGAGATTATTCGCTGGACAAAAGGATTAAAAGTGGTGAAGGAGAATAAATAATTGATGGGTATTTTAATCCTGATTCTCTTTCATTAAATTTGATCTTCAATTTGATATTATGAAAAGATCATCCTTCTTTGCACTGTTTATTATTATCCTCACAACATCATCCTGCACTAAATACGGATATGTTAATCTGCAATATCCAACAGCACCGGAAGTTTTTCTCCCTGAAAACATTCATTCGCTTGCAGTTATCAATCGTTCTTTTAAATTAAAAGAAGATCATACAACAGTAATCGAATCCATTACCAGCGGTGAGATAGCGGGTTCAGATAAAAAAGCTTCAAATGAATGCCTGCGGGGTGTATATGACCGCATGAGCGGCTCGCACCTGCTGAATATAGTTGTCGCCTCCAACGTAAAACTTTACGGAACAGGAAGCAGGGAAATGCCCGCGATGCTGGATTGGAAAGTGGTTAAGAAGATATGTGATTCAACGAAAACCGATGTCTTGCTTGTCCTCGAGACTTTTGATTCCAATTCCGATATAGTGGCCGGAGCAGTCACTAACCAAGTGAACGCGATCCTCAATGGGAATCCGCCCCCGCCACCATTGCAGCAGATCAGAATGAATGTGATCAGCAATTGGAGACTGTATGATCCATCCTCTCAGAAAATTATTGATCAGTATCAGACAACCGATCATCTGGTGTTTGATGCCGGTTCGGGTGCGTTAGCCATTCCACCTCCCGAAGCATTACCAAAAACTGCGTACAATGCCGGACAATCATATATAGAAAGATTTCTTCCGGGTTATTACACTGTAAAAAGAGATATGTATAAACGTGGGAAAGGAAGTGAGAAAAAAGAATTCTTAAAGGCCTTCAGAAAGTCGGAAGTGGCAAACTGGGAAGGAGCCGCCAAAGTTTGGGAACCTTTAACAAAAAGCAGGAACGGTACAAATGCAGGTCGTGCTTGTCTCAATATGGCTGTGGCGAATGAAGTGTTAGGTAAGCAGCAGGAAGCGCTCGAGTGGGCAAAAAAAGCATACGAAGATTATGGAATTAAGCTGGCACGGGATTATCAGAATCAATTGAAGGAGCGGATCAGAATGGAATATTAATTAAAAGATTATGTTGCGTTTATTTAGTATTATATCTTACTTTTTGATCATCAGCATAAGTGCTGTTGCCCAGGAAGTCTGTGTAAAAAAAGGCAGCGTGATCACGGAAGTGTATTATGGGTATCCGTTTCTTGGAACGTCAATATTAAAAGCAGGCTACGGAAATCCCGAGTATTTTAAATCGATCAACAGCACAAATCATCTTGGTTTCAGGTTCGAGGTCCTTGTAACCGAAAAGATCGGACTTGGTATGGAAGGAACGTATGCGGAGGCGGTTGTTCATTACGCGAAGAATGGTGTTGATTATTCGGCCGGAATAGAAAAATACAGGATCCTGGCAAAGGCGAATATACATCTTGCCAAAAATAGATTATTCGATTTTTATTTAACCTTCGGTGCAGGGTATGTGGATCAGAAGTATTATCAGACAGAGCCCGGTGTGAATAATTTAAAAAATAATTCCTTCATTGAAGCACAAATTCCGGTTGGCGGAAGAGCAGGACTTGGAATGAGATATTTCTTTCATAAGAATATTGGGATCCATGCCGAGGTTGGTTTGGGCGGGCCGGTGGCCCTGGCCGGACTGTCATTCAAATTTAATTAACTTTATAAAAAATTCATTTTTCTTAACGTAATATATCTGCGATGAAAAAGCTCTTCTTCCTCACAACCTTTGCACTAATTTCATTTATATCTCCGGCTCAGGAGATCGCAAGATCGCGCGAAGAAGAAGCAATAATAGCACTTGAAAAAGGGAAAGCGATGGAAAGTAATGGCGACTGGAAAAACGCTTTGCAGCAATTTAATCTTGTGGTTGGTTATGATCCTAAAAACGCAGAAGGGTATTATCACCGTGCGCTTGCATTCCAAAATCTGAAGGATTATCGGGCTGCAATCAATGACTACTCACGGGCGATCTCATTGAACAGTAGTGATGGAAATGCTTTTTACGGAAGGGGAATGTGTTTGTTTGAGATAGGCAGGAAGAAAGATGCTTGTATCGATCTGAGTAAGGCAAGCGGGTTGGGGAATGGGGACGCGAGTACTGTTATGATGAATTATTGTAATTAGTTGTGGTTGATTAGTTAATTGGTCATTGGTTAATTAGACTGAGTGTTTTTAGATCCATAAGAGTGTTCTTAGAAAGGCAGAATGAAGGCTTTTAATACGGAGGGTAGTTGTTTGCATTTACCACGGAGTCACAGAGGGCACCGAGATGTACAGAGAGAAGTTTATTAATGGTGGAGGCGCTTTGCTTGAAGAGAGGCATAACCTGACTCGGATTTGTTCCCGCCTTTCAGGAGGGAGTGCTCAAATACAAATGTGTTTAAAATAAAAGCCCTCCAGTTATCCTGAAGGGCTTCTTTGTTATTGCCTAATTAACTGATCCCCAGTCAACCAATTTCCTAATCACCAATGACTAATTCTTCGCCTCTTCAACAGTTGGCTCGATTTCAAATTTATATTTTGCTGCGAAAGCTGTTTGTTCAGTTTGGATCTTTGCAAGAACTTTTTCAGATTTTTCCTGAACAGACGAGATCAGCTCTTCATATTTTTTCGAATCTTCATCCGTCACTTCTTCAGGATTCTTTGAAGCAAGCTCAACAATTGTTTTGTATTCGTTATTTACGATTCCTTTGATAGTGCTGAAATATTCTTTCGCGGCATCGCGGTATGAAGTGCTGTTGTCAAAGCCTTCCATTTTTTCTGCGGAAGCCAGTGACGTCTCGCTCTGAGCTACCAGTTCATCATAAGATTTTTTCAACTCTTCCGGAGATTTTGCTGATGACAACTGATCTAGAAAAGCATTTTCTTTTGCAGTGAGCGGATGCTCAAGAGCTATCAGGTTATCATTATACGTACGCGCTTCTTCAGCACTTGGACTGCAGGCATTCAGCAGGAGAGCTGCAGAAATTGCCAGAATGGAGATTTTGAGTTTTTTCATGTTTTGTGATTTTTATGCAATTTAATAAAAAAAACATTTATAACTCTCTGCATAAAGTAATTCAAAAGAATGTTTGTCAACAGCTTATATAAAAATCAAGATGTAGATGATGCCATTATTTTTTTCTTATATTCGTGAATCTAATTTTAAACAAACTTGTATGAAAAAAATAGCTGTTTCTTTTGCCCTTTTGGTTTTAGTTGTTGCGAGTGGATTTACAATATCCATGCTTTGGAGTGTTAAATCAGAAGCAGCAAGCGTATCATTTGAATTGCCTGACGAAGGAACCAAAGGAACATTGAGCGGTTTAAAAGCAAGTATTGAATTCGATCAGAAAGATCCTGCCTCGTCAAAGATCAAGGCATCCATGGATGTAAAAACCCTGAATACAGGTAACAAACAAAAAGACGACCATTTAATGTCGGCCGATTTTTTCAATGCCGAGAAATATCCTCAGATCACTTTCCAATCTACCTCTGTTAAAGCTGCTGAGAAAGGCTTTTTGGCAAATGGTAACCTAACTATTAAGGACTCCACAAAAGCGGTTGAAATTCCTTTTACATTTACTGAGTCTGCAACAGGTGAAGGTTCTTTTAACGGGACAATGATTGTTTTCGCAGGTGATTACGGAGTTACAAAAAAGGGAAAATCGGGAAAAGATAAAGTTGAAATTACGATATCAGTGCCTGTTACTAAGTAAGCTCATCTTTACAATAGCTCACCATTAAAGCTAAAAAGATATGACGGAAATAAGTGCTTTGGAGTTATTTGGTATGCTGATCAGTGGAGTATTGTTTTATTTTGTTTTTAAAATAGTTGAGACCAACTGGGATTTTAAAAACGCTCACATGGAAGAACCTTTAGAATCGGCAAATGATGCCGCAGAAAAGGAGCTTTATAAGCCTCGTCTGGTCATATTAAGAAATGAAGAAAAAGAGGAGATCCTTGCCGGCAGACTTGTGAATTTCAGTCTTGATACCCACGAAATGGCAAAAGAAAAAGAAGAGGAGATCCTTCTTGTAAAATATTGAATTTCCCTTCTTTAAAATATGTGGCCGGTTTATCCGGCCTTTTTTTATCTCACTCTCCTGAATCTTCCTGAGCCCATCATGATTATGCCGCCTGCAGTAAGCAATGCTCCGACAGTAGGAAGCCATGGGAATGGAAGCGGCTTATCCTGAACCTGTTCTTCAGTTCCTCTTTTTTTCTGTTCAACAAATTTCACTGCTGTGTATCCCATGATCACAACACCAAGGATAAGTACAAGTACGCCTAGCTTTTTCATGTTAAAATGTTTAAATATGTCATAGTTAATGTTTCAAAATTATGCCAGCTGAATCATAAGAAAATAAAAAAGCTTCCTTCCGGAAGCTTTTTTATTAATCTTTTCACTTTTATCACGTTGGTCCGAAGAGCTTTGAGATAAATGAATGAAATCAGATACTGCTAATTTATATGACAAATTTATGCCACCGCTTACTGCATGAAATTGGGACTATTATTCCCTGAAATCGGAATTAATTCTTCATTAAAACAGACGGCTTGAGAGGATATCCGTATTATTTCTGTGCTACTTTCAGAAGATACCAGGCAAGGAAGCTAAAGATGATATTTGGTATCCAGACAGCGAGTAATGGCGACACTAGCCCGCTGGCAGCAAAGGTGGTGGTGATCTGCATGAACATGATAAACGTAAAGCTGATCCCGATCCCCAAACCGATATGCATTCCAATTCCTCCCCGTACTTTACGACTGGCAATTGAAACCCCGATAAGTGTTAATATGAATGTAGCAAATGGAAAGGCGATCCTGCGATATTTTTCAAGCCGGATCACTTCAATATGATCGCTTCCTTTGAGAGTTTCGGTTTCGATGTATTTTTCAAGCTCGTAGTAATCCATCGTTTCAATGGTATTGTCCTTCCTTCCAAACTCTTCGGGCGTGAATGCCAGGGCGGTGTCCAGAACTTTTCCTCTTTTGATATATTCATCCATGTCGTTTATGTAACGGATGTAATAATTACTGATCTCCCATTTTGTTTTTACACTGTCCCATTTGATCGTTTCAGCCATCAGCTTATAAAATAATTTTCCTTTGCTGAATTTCTCGATGGAAAATTTATAACCGGTGTTTTCTTCTGTATTAAAATTCTGAAGATAGATGAAGTTACCCGGTGAGATCTGCTTATGGATGTTCTTATCGCGGTTATTGAATTCATTCCGGATATATTTATTTTCAAACTCGACACGCTTTTTTGTGGAATGCGGAATCACAAAATTGTTCAGCACCAGCGAGAGCATTGCGATCACTGTTGCGGAAAGCATGTATGGAAAAAGTAAGCGTGTATAGCTTACCCCGCTGCTGAGGATCGCCACTATTTCCGTGCGGCTTGCCATGCGTGAAGTGAAGAAGATTACTGCTATAAAGGTAAACAGCGGGCTGAAAAGATTTATGATCCAGGGGATGAAGTTGAAATAGTAGTCGAATACAATTGCTTTAAAAGGAGCCTCTTTGCCAATAAAATCCTCGATCTTTTCAGAAATGTCGAACACGACAACAATAAGAATGATAAGAAGCAGGGAGAAAAAGAACGTTCCCAGGAACTTACCAATGATATATCTGTCGATTAACTTTAACATCCTATTTATTTCAAATTTCAGATTCCAAATTGCAATTGTACGGATAACGAATAAGGAACGAATTTACGAATCTGGGTGTATGCTTAATGTTAATTAATACTAAACTTGATCAGTAAATCCGCTTTCTTATAGAGGATCTCAAGCAAGAGCTGAAATTTTTGGTTGACCCGTCTAAGAACTACAACCCACCCACTACGAACTAACAACTACAACCTAACACTCAGCTGTTTCACCATTTTGTTTTTCCATTCATAAAAAGTCCCTGCCATGATCTGTTCCCTTGCGGCTCCAACCAGCCATAAATAAAACGCCAGGTTATGGATACTCGCGATCTGCGCTGCAAGCAATTCCTGTGAATGCACTAGATGACGAAGGTAAGCTTTGGTATAGGCTTTATCCACATAAGAAGTTCCATTCTCATCCAGCACTGAAAAATCATTTTTCCAGCGTTCATTCTTTATGTTCATGATCCCGTTCTGTGTGTATAACAGCCCGTGTCTTGCATTACGTGTTGGCATCACACAATCGAACATGTCTATTCCCAGCGCAATGCTTTCAAGAATGTTTACAGGAGTTCCCACTCCCATCAGATAGCGCGGCTTGTCGGCAGGAAGAATATTACATACAACCTCGGTCATAGCATACATATCCTCAGCAGGTTCTCCAACAGATAAGCCTCCGATCGCATTTCCTTCGCGGTTTTGATTGGCGATGAATTCTGCAGATTTCTCTCTCAGGTCTTTGTAAACGCTGCCTTGCACAATTGGGAACAGTGTTTGGGAATATCCGTATTTCCCTTCGGTTTTATCAAATTGAGTACAGCACCTTTTCAGCCAGCGGTGGGTCATGTCGAGTGACTTCCTTGCATATTCATATTCACAAGGGTAGGGGGTACACTCATCAAATGCCATGATTATATCAGCACCGATGGTTCTTTGGATATCCATTACATTCTCAGGGGTAAAGAAATGTTTACTGCCATCAATGTGTGAAGTGAATTTTGCGCCTTCTTCAGTCAGCTTACGCTGATTTGCCAGTGAATATACCTGGTAACCGCCACTATCAGTTAAGAGAGGCTTATCCCAACCATTGAATTTATGCAGTCCTCCGGCCATTTCTATTGTTTCCAGTCCAGGCCTGAGATACAAATGGTATGTATTACCTAAAATGATCTGAGCTTTGATATCATCTTTTAACTCGCGCTGATGAACCGCTTTAACGGTCCCTGCTGTGCCGACCGGCATAAATATGGGTGTCTGAATGGTGCCATGGTCGGTTACGATCTCCCCCGCGCGTGCCTTGCTTCCTTTATCTTTGTGTGATATACTGAACTTCATGTTGGTTAAATAGGTTATTTGTTAATAGTTATTTAGGCTAGCCTGAAATAACTAATAACTATTAACCGATAACTTCCGATTGATTGTTAATTACTTTGTTTAAATCCTGCCAAAGATAACACATTACGGTTGATGTGTTCAAGGTATTTTTGTTTGGAAGATTTGTTTGTTTCTCGCAAAGGCGCTAAGAACGCAAAAGGTTTTCATTGTTCTTTCCCCAACGGAAGCACATAAGTGAAAGCCGACTTTTTGCACGTATTTTTAGCACACACAGATTCGTAAATTCGTATAGATTCGTTATTCGTTGATTAGTAATTCGTAGATATGGTTTGGTCAGATTTCACAATGGTTTCAGTAGGGTTGATTTTATTAGGTGTGTATGTGCTTGCCTTGATCATCCAGTTGTTTTTTTATCTGGGAATTTTCAGTCGCCTTGCGTTCTACAAGAAAAAGGAGCTGCCGGCAAACACTCCTCCTGCATCAATTATTATTTGTGCAAGAAATGAGGATGATAATCTTGTTGAATTCCTCCCAAGGATATTTGAACAGGAGTATCCCGAGTTTGAAGTGGTTGTGGTGAACGATTGTTCCTTTGATAACTCCGCAGATATTTTAAAGGAATTCTCCTATCGCCATTCCAATCTGAAGATCGTCACTATCAAGGAGGATGAAACATATTCACATGGCAAAAAGATCGCCCTGATGATGGGGATCAAAGGAGCGAGCCATGAGCATATGCTTTTGACGGATGCCGATTGCAGGCCTAATAGCAAGGACTGGCTTCGGAATATGATGCAGCAGTTCAGCGGGGAAACCGAAATTGTTATCGGTTACGGGGCATATGAAAAACAGAAAGGCTTCGTGAATAAAGTGATCCGCTATGATACGTTTTTCATCGCCCTGCAGTTCCTTTCATTTTCACTAGCAGGTAAAACTTATATGGGAACCGGCCGTAACCTCGCTTATAAAAAGTCGCTGTTCTTCAAGATGAAAGGCTTTGCATCACATTATCATATAGAGTCCGGTGATGATGACTTGTTTGTGAATGAGGCGGCAACTAAACGCAACTCGCAGGTGGAGATAAGTATTGAAAGCCATACGATTTCGAAGGTGAAGCGCACCTTCCGGGACTGGTTCAGGCAGAAAAGAAGGCACGTCACAACTTATAAGCACTATAATTCAGCAAGTAAATTTCGTCTGGCAATGGTGAGCCTGAGCCTGTATTTTTTTTACGGAACATTCATTACCCTCCTTATTCTGCAGTTTCAACCGGTAATTGTCTTATCGCTTTATGCTTTGCGATTATTAATTCAAATGCTTATCTTTAACAAATCGATGAAGCTTTTGGCAGAAAAAGATCTGTTGTTCTTATCGCCATTGATCGAGTTATTTTTATTGGTAGTGTACCCTTTCGTCACTTTTGCCAATATGTTTGTCAGAAAGAATAAATGGAAATAAGATTTACAGATGGACGAATTAAATTTAGAAAATAACCTTTCCGAAAAAGCAGTTTTTGATTATAACCTGATTCGTGCAGCGCTTGATAAAGGTGATCAGAAAGCTTATGCTTCTTTAATGGGCCGTTACCGCGATTCTGTTTATTTCATGCTGCTAAAGATGGTGAACAACAAGGACGATGCGGATGATCTTACCATTGAAGCTTTCGGTAAAGCATTCAAGCGACTTCATCAGTACACTCCAAATTACGCTTTCAGCACCTGGCTTTTTAAGATAGCTTCCAATAATTGCATTGATTTTATCCGCAGAAAAAAGATGGTCACTTTTTCCATCGACAAAACTTTCGAGAATGAAGAAGGATCTGAAATGTCGATGGACATTAAATCAGACGGTTTAACGCCTGAAGAGAATTACATCAAGAAACAGAAAGTGAAGCACATGCACGAGGTGGTTGAAAAACTAAAGCCGCGTTATCGCGTGCTTGTTGAAATGCGTTATTTTGATGAGCTTTCATATGAAGAGATCGCGGAGAAACTGGAACTTCCATTGGGAACAGTAAAAGCTCAGTTGTTTCGTGCCCGTGAGTTCCTTGCGAACATTCTTAAAAATACCGACACTAAAATTTAAGATCAGGATTTTTCATTCATCCGGTTTATGCCAGATCTCAATATAATATTTAAATACTTTCCTGACCTTACTGAGATCCAGCAAAAACAGTTTGCTGAGTTGCAATCTTTGTATGAGCATTGGAACGCACAGATAAATGTGATCTCCCGAAAGGATATTGATCTGTTGTATGAGCGTCATGTACTGCATTCACTCGGAATTGCCAAAGTAATGGCATTCAAACCCAAAACGCATATTATCGATGTTGGCTGTGGAGGAGGCTTCCCCGGAATTCCCCTTGCGATCCTTTTTCCGGAATGTAATTTTTACCTGGTGGATTCCATTGGAAAAAAAATTAAAGTCGTGAATGAAGTCGCGCAGGCTTTGGGATTAAAGAATGTTCGCGCTGAGCACAAAAGGGTCGAAGAGGTAAAAGAAAAATTCGAATTTGTGATCTCTCGTGCCGTAACCGAATTTCCTGCTTTCTACAGATGGGTTCAGAATAAAGTTTCAAAGAACCAGTTCAATACCTTGCCAAACGGAATTCTTTACCTGAAAGGCGGGGATCTGACGGAAGAGTTTAAGGATTTTCAAAAGCGAGTGGTCTTTCATGATCTCAAGGAGTTTTTCGAAGAAGAGTTCTTTGAAACTAAAAAGGTGGTATACATGCCTTTATAAATAAAAAATCCCTTGTTTCATGACAAGGGATTTTTTGTGGAGGAGTAATTGGTGTTTCTGAAAATCTTTCAGCTTAACGCTTCTGGATAAGTGATACGTTGAAATCCATCCAAGGTTTCAGAATTTTTTGATTTACTCTATTTTAATCTTTTTACGCCAGTTCCAGCTGCATACTCGATAAGCTTCTGTAAAGTCCGTTTTCCAGCTGCATCAATTCCTGGTGGGTTCCGCTTTCACGAACTTCTCCTTTTTCAATTACAACGATCTTATCAGCTTTACGGATAGTAGACAAACGGTGTGCGATCACAAAAGAAGTCCTTCCTACCATCAGCTTATCCAGTGCTTCCTGAACAACACGCTCCGATTCAGAATCCAGTGAGCTTGTGGCTTCGTCAAGTATAAGGATGCTTGGATCCTTCAGTACAGCTCGTGCGATAGCGATACGTTGACGCTGGCCACCGGATAATTTCACTCCGCGTTCACCGACAATTGTTTCGAGCTTTTCCGGGAAGGTATTAATGAACTCAAGAGCATTTGCTTTTCTCGCAGCCTCTACGATCTCTTCCGCTGAAGCGCCCGGTTTTCCATAAGCGATGTTCTCGTAAATCGTTCCGCCAAACAGCAAGACATCCTGCGGCACAATTGCCATGTTATTACGCAGCTCAGTGAGCTGATACTGCCTTGCATCCTTTCCATCGATAAGGATGGCTCCGCTTTCAGGATCGTAGAATCTTAAAAGCAAGCTCACGATCGTTGATTTTCCGGATCCGCTAGGTCCGACAATTGCAATAGTTTCACCTTTCTTTACGTGGAGGCTTATGCTCTTTAATACTCTGATCTCCTTACGGGAAGGGTAGGTGAAGGCAAGATTTTCAAAAACAACATCCCCTTCAATGCGATTCGTGATCGCCTTATATTCGGTAACTTCAATGATCTCAGGCTGTTCATCCAGAATTTCAAAAACGCGTTCTACTGAGCCAATTGCTTTTTGAACCTGCGCATATAATTCAGCAATACCGCCAAAAGAGGCGCCAACAAATGCAGAATATAAGATAAAGGAGATCAGATCACCAACAAGCAACTGATTGTGCTGTGCTAAATAGACACCGTACCAGATAACTGCTACGATCGACCCGAAGAGGCAGAAGATGATAAATGATGCAAAGGCCCCGCGATATTTTCCGCCCTGTATAGCATTATGAATGATTTCTTCAGTACTCTTCTTATAACGTTTATTTTCAAAAAATTCATTTGCAAAAGCTTTCACATTACTAATGCCTTGAAGGGTTTCTTCAATTACTGTGTTGGATTCAGCGATCTTCTCCTGAACTTTTTTGGATGTCTTACGGATGAACCTTCCGAAAATCACTGCAGCAGCAGCCACAACAGGTACGATCGCGAGCATCAGTAAGGTCAGCCTCGGTGAGATGAACAAAAGCAGAATGATACCACCAACGATGAGTAAGAACTGTCTGAGAAATTCTGCGATCGTTGTAGTTAATGTGTCCTGGATCTGGGAAATATCAGCCGACATGCGACTATTCAGATCACCGACACGCTGCTGTACGAAAAAGCTCATTGGCAGTGAGATCAGATGTTTGTAAACTGCCTGACGAAGGCTCGCTAATGTGTTTTCGGTATAATTGACAAATAAGTATACACGGAAGTAAGAGAAGACTGATTGTAAACTGAGCACTACGATGAGGTAGAGTCCGATATCATTGATATTTGAAAAATATTTTTCCTGGAATTCTTTCATCATCCCACCGGCAGCGGTAGTACTCTGAACGGCAGTGGTAGTATTTTTAGGATCGATGACATTTACGAGTGCACCAAGCATGGTCGGAAATAACAAGGCGGTAAATGAAGTAAGAACAAGAAATACGAGTCCGAGATAAAGTTTCCATTTATGCACACCAACATAGTCAAAAATGCGGAGGGCCTTTTTTAGGGATGTCTTATTGATCTTTACTTTCGGAAGGTCGTCTGTTTCTTTTACTTTGCGTGCCATATTGATGTAATTCGGAGGGTAAAGTTACTGCTTTAAATGATTTAAACAGGTCTTGAAACAGATCATTTGGAATCATAATTTCAAAAAAGTATATTTGAGGATATTCCATGGAATGGGAAACATATCTGCTACTCCGAGATTTTTAAAACTTCTGTTTGAACCATTTGCTGCCGCAATTAATTTGTCGTGCGGCAAAAATGCTCTTTTGCTTGTTTTTGTCTTTTTATTTTCATCCTTACTTTCTTTTTCTCAGGGCGGTAAAGCAGAAGAGCTTGAAAAGAAATTGTCTGCGGCCAGGGATGATAAAACCCGGATAGAGATCCTTAGTTCATTAGGTGAATCATATCTTCGCACTGAACCAGCAAAAGCCCGAAAATATTGTCTCTCAGCCCTGGAACTCTCAAATAAAACAAATAACTCAAAAGGTAAGGTCAATGCATGTAATACTATCGGAAACAGTTATTACCTCGAAGGGGACTTTAATTCTGCACTCGAGTATTATCTGAGAGCATTAAAGATAGTGGAGGAGACAGGTGATAAAAAAGGTATCGCCAATGGACTGATGGGAATTGGGAATATATATTCTGCGCAGGGAAATACAAGGCTTTCACTTGAATATCAGTTAAAGTCATTAAAGATCAGGGAAGAGCTGAATGATAAAGAAGGAATTGCGGGTTGCCTCAACAATATTGGGATCATTTACATGGATATGAAGGAATATGATAAAGCACTTGATTACGAATTGAAGTCTTTAAAGCTGAAGCAGGAGCTGGGTGATAAAAAGGGTACGTCTTCCAACCTTGGTAATATCGGAGCGATCTATTACGAGCAGGGTAATTATCCATTGGCCCTTGAATACCAATTGAAAGCCTATGAGATCAGGAAAGAGCTGAATAATAAAAAAGGTATTGCCATGAGTTACATAGATATTGGTAATATTTATGAGAAGCAGGGGAAGTATCAGGAGGCAGTGGAATCGCAGTTGAATGCAATTAAGACCGCAAAAGAGGTAGGCTATAAGGTTGCCCTTAAAAGTGCATATTTAAGCTTGTCATCTGCTTATGAAAAACTTAATAAGCCACAGGAAGCATTAGCGAATTACAAATTATACACAGAGGTTAAAGACAGCATTTTTAATAAAGAAAATTCTTCGAAGCTGATCGAGATGCAAACGCGTTTTGATACAGACCGCAAAGAAAAGGAGATCGCCTTACTGACCAAGGGAAGGGAGATCTCTGATCTGCGAACCAGACAGCAGGTGCTTGAGATCAATAAAAGGCGAATGGAAGCTGCTGAAAAAACAAAGGAAGTTCTGCTGAAGGAAAAAGAATTGCAGTCGGAGAAGCTTGAAAATGAAACCAAGAACAAGGAGATAAAGATCCAGCAGGCGGAAGTTGAGAAGCAACGTATGATGAGGAATTTCATTGCTATAGGATTGATCCTCGTTTGCGCCCTTGCTGTTATGCTCGTCATGGGCATCCGGCAAAAACAAAAGGCGAACAAAAGCCTGGAGCAGAAAAATAATGAGCTGGCTGAAGCGTATGATATCATTGAGATCAACCGGGATCAGATCGCGGAAAAAAACAAGAATATCACAGACAGTATCAATTACGCCCAACGGATTCAGCAGGCTATCCTTCCTTCAAAAGAGGAAATGGGAAGATCTCTGAAGCAATTCTTCATTCTGTATAAACCTAAAGATATTGTCAGCGGTGATTTTTACTTTTATGCTAAGCGTGATAATAAAGTTTTAGTCGCAGTGGGTGATTGTACCGGACACGGTGTGCCGGGAGCTTTTATGAGTATGATCGGCAACGATATCCTAAATCACATCATCCTTGAAAAAGGGACCACTAAACCTTCGGAAGTACTTTATCATCTGAACAAAGGGGTTAAGAAGGCGCTTAAGCAGGAATCGAATTCGGAAACAGGGGATGGGATGGACATCGCACTTTGCTGCATTTATCCTGATGAGATGAAACTGGAATTTGCCGGAGCGATGCGTCCTTTGTTCCATGCATCCGGGGAGCTTTATAAGATCGATGGTGATAAGGCGTCTATCGGAGGCTCAACAACCGAAGAGCACATCTTTACTAATAATGAGCTTACGCTGAAGCCGAACGATTCCATCTATATTTTTACTGACGGATATGTTGATCAGTTTGGTGGCGAAAGAGGGAAGAAGTTCATGATCCGGAATTTCAAAGCATTGCTTTCAGATATTCATCAGAGAAGCATGGAAGATCAATACACCGTGCTGAACAATACCATTGTTGATTGGGCAAGAGAGAAGGAGCAGGTGGATGATATTTTGGTGATGGGGATTAAGTTTTAGAGAGATCTATCGGGTTATAATTATTTTTTTATTTTCTATTTTATTTCCGGCACCTCCGTTGATAAAATAAATACCATTGCTCAGACCTTCGATATTGGCAGTGAATTCATTTGTTGAATTTAGCTGGAATGATCTTATGCGTTCTCCTAATTCATTGTAGAGAGAGTAGAGGCCTTCTATAGATGATCTGATATTGATTGAACCTGGTGAAGGGTTAGGAAAAATAACAAATAAATTATTTTCTTCTGAAACTGTTTGTTCCATCCCTGTAGATGATGAATTGTTTGAAATACAAATAAAACTATTGGTATTTGTAGTATCGCCTTTTCCTAATTGTCCATAAAAGTTATATCCTGAACCACAGAATGAATTTCTATCTGCTTTTAATCCCGTTATGAACATACCCATGGAACTAAGTTCTACCCATTCGCTGCTACCAATGAATTCCGGATAATTCTGATTTACATTAGTTCCATTGCCAAATTCCCCTTCAGTATTTCCACCCCAAGCCCACTGAGAACCATCGGTCTTTATAGCATGGCTGTGATAATTCCCAGCAGTAATTTTTATCCAATTTTTATCTGTTCCAATTGGTAATGGAATATTTGCGCTGACAGTTGTACTGTCCCCTAATTGTCCATAAGAATTCCAGCCCCAGCTCCATAATGTCCCATCAGATTGTAATCCTAATGCATGTGCGGCTCCCGGGGAACAGCAGATCCAATTATTATTATAACCAACCTGTACAGGACTGTATCTCCTGTAGTTAGCCCCGTCACCGAGTTGTCCATTAGCTCCATCTCCCCATGTCCATAAAGTTCCGTCAGATTTTATCCCGGCACTATTGTTATTGTCAGCGGATACACTTACCCAGTTATTTTGGGTACCAACTTGAACAGGAGCATTTTGTGTTACCGCTGATCCATCTCCTAATTGGCCAAAGTCATTAAATCCCCAGGCATAGAGAGTTCCATCAGATTTTAGTGCAAGGCTATGACTAAAACCTGCAGCAATACTAACCCACTTATTATCTGGTCCGATTTGAACCGGAGTTACCTTTGTTGTATTGGTACCATCTCCCAGCTGGCCAGTCATATTCCAACCCCATGCCCAAAGAGTGCCATCCGCTTTTAAAGCCAGAGTGTGGTTATAACCTGCCTTCACAGATATCCAGTTGCTTTCAGTTCCAATTTGAACCGGATTATTTTGACTTATCGTTGTTCCGTTTCCCAGTTCTCCGCTGGTGTTCTTGCCCCATGCCCAGAGAGTACCATTTGTTTTAATCCCAAGACAATGGTTGAATCCTGTTTCAACATCCAGCCAGATATTAAGCGGTATGCTGGTTTGTAGGGGATAATTCCGTGGAAGGTAAGTTCCGTCCCCTAACTCTCCACCACTGTTAAAACCATTCGCCCATAGAGTACCATCAGATTTCAATGCAATAGTATGAAAGGCTCCCGCCTTAACATCGACCCAATTATTGTCGCTTCCGAGTTGTATAGGAACATTGCGATCTGTATTTGTTCCGTCACCTAGCTGTCCATAATAATTTTGTCCCCAAGCCCATCTGGTTCCATCTGATTTTATTGCAGATGCATGATAGAATCCAGCTTCAACGCAAACCCAGGTATTGTCAGTTCCTATTTGAATAGGATACAATTTGTCTGTGGTGGTGCCATCTCCAAGAGTTCCTAAATCATTACTTCCCCATGCCCACAAGGTTCCGTCAGCTTTTAGTCCGAAACTTTGATTTCCTCCTGTGGTGACAGAAACCCAGTTTGATTCTGATCCAATTCTAACAGGAGCTAATCTTGTAATACTTGTTGAGTCTCCCAGCCTTCCGCCAAAATTATATCCCCATGCCCATAATGATCCATCAGATCTTACAGCTAAATTATGTGAAGAACCGGCAGCAGTGATTTGCCAATTATGATCAGTCCCGATTTGAACAGGACTCGGTTTGTCGATTGTTGTATTGTCACCTAATGTTCCGTATAGATTTCGACCCCATGCCCATAAAGTTCCATCGGATTTAATTGCCAGAGTATGCCATGACCCGGTATTTACACTGATCCAGTTTGTTTCAGTTCCGATCTGGGTAGGGGTATTTTTTGAAATGGTAGTTCCATCGCCTAATTGACCATAATCATTTGCACCCCAAGCCCAAAGTGTTCCATCAGACTTTATTCCCATGCTAAACCGGTAACTGGCTGAAACATGTATCCAGTTCTCATCAGATCCTATTTGAACAGGGGATAACCTGTCAATCAGAGTTCCATCACCCAGTTCTCCATAATGATTAGTACCCCATGCCCACAAAGTTCCGCTTCTTAACTCAAGAATATGCGAATCGTTACTGGCCACTCGCTGGTAGTTCGCCCGATAAGGAACAGATTTTTTCGTATTTGCTCGATTGTATTGAGCATAGCTTCCGGAATAGAAGAGTGCTGACGAAATGGTCAGCAATAGAATGTATAGCTTTTTCATTTGCTTTGTTTTTTAAAGCATTACCGGGAGTAGGGTAGTGCATAAAAAAAACGTGCCTTCAATCTTCAACGGGTTAATATACCAAAGAGATAATTTCTAATTTTCCATTATCTATTAGAATTGAGGTTTTATATAATCTGTAAATCCTTGCTTCGCTTAAGCAGTGTAAAGGTGAGTGCGACATACTTCGCCAGGTCACTCAGAAGAGTGCTCTGCACAAACTGATAAAAACAAACACCCCAGCATTTCTGAAGGGGTGCTCATAGTAAATTGCTTAATGATCAATTCTCTCCGAAAACAAATGGCTCCTTTTTCTTGGCCAATGCACCCGTGATAAGCGAGAGTATAAGACCCCAGAACAATACGGGAGGGATCAGTCTGAACGAACCGTAATTAGCCCGTACACGATCGAGGTATTTAGGGAAATCTGCTTCTTTTATCTTGTCAGCGATCATTTGATTTTTAGCTTCGCTTAGGAAGTAATCAATTGTATCAGGGGTAATAACCGAGTAATAAAGAAAATTGAAGCATGCTATGATCACTGCGAAAACCAGGCTGAAGAGCATCCCTGTTTTGAGGGCTTCTTTGAATTCGAGATATCCGTTGTTTTGTCTTTTTGTAAGAAGGATACAACTCACAACACCTATAAGTATCAAAAGAAAGGTCAGATAGTTACGGTAAACGTATACTTTCACTTCATAAAAGCCCATGGACTTAGCCATTGCATACCATGTAGCTGATAAAATGATTCCGGCAATAACTCCGGCAGTGATGCTTATTGATAATTTCATATTGTGATGAAAAATGTACGCGGATTTTATGTTATTAATTAAGATCGTAAATATGATCAAATTATGAATTTCTTTTGCTTCGCCTCGTTCTCGATACTTTGCGCGAAAAGCGCTCAACTCGAACTGACACTCTGCCCAATTAACCAATAACTAATGACCAATTAACTATCTATCCGTTCATCGACATCAAAAACTCCTCGTTGGTCTGAGTGTTCTTGATCCTGTCTTTCAGGAAGTCCATCGCTTCTACCGGATTCATATCCGATAAATGCTTACGAAGGATCCACATACGCTGCTGTGTTTCTTTATCCACCAACAGATCATCTCTTCTCGTGCTGGAAGCAACAATATCAATAGCAGGGTAAATACGCTTGTTCGCGATCTTTCTGTCGAGCTGGATCTCAGAGTTACCTGTTCCTTTGAACTCTTCAAAAATAACCTCATCCATCTTAGAACCTGTTTCAGTCAATGCTGTCGCTACGATAGTAAGTGATCCACCATTCTCGATCTTACGGGCAGAACCGAAGAAACGTTTTGGCTTATGTAATGCATTCGCATCAACACCTCCGGATAATACCTTACCTGAAGCAGGCTGAACGGTATTGTATGCACGTGCTAAACGCGTTATTGAATCCAGGAGGATACAAACATCATGTCCACACTCAACCATACGTTTCGCTTTTTCCAGAACGATGTTCGCGATCTTCACGTGTCTGTCGGCAGGCTCATCAAAAGTAGAAGCAATAACCTCCGCTTTTACGCTACGTGCCATATCTGTAACCTCTTCCGGACGCTCATCGATAAGAAGAATGATCAGGTATGTTTCAGGATGGTTAGCAGCAATTGCATTCGCGATATCTTTCAATAAAACAGTTTTACCTGTTTTTGGCTGTGCAACAATTAATGCACGCTGGCCTTTTCCGATAGGAGTAACAAGATCAAAGATACGGGCACTCAGGTTAGATTGTGTATGTCCCGTAAGCTTGAATTTCTCTGATGGGAAAAGAGGAGTCAGGTATTCGAAAGGAACACGGTCACGAACGTAGCTCGGGTCGCGGCCATTGATCTTTTCAACTTTAATTAAAGGGAAATATTTTTCACCTTCTTTTGGAGGACGGATGCTTCCGCGAACCGTATCACCCGTTTTTAAACCGAATAATTTTATCTGCGACTGTGATACATAGATATCATCAGGGGAATTCAGGTAATTGTAATCAGAAGAACGAAGGAATCCGTAACCATCAGGCATTGTTTCAAGAACGCCCTCGCTGACAACTATTCCGTCAAAATTATAAAGATCTTCCTTTACCGGTTGATTGCGCTGATTCGGATTATTTCTGTGCTGGTTGTGATTCTGACGGTTCATCTGATCCTTGCGCTCAAGAGAAGAGCTGTCATTTCCGTCACTCATAACCGGAGTAGGTTCGTGAACCTTTTCATTCGGATGAGGCTCATGCGTGATGACCTCTTTTGGTTCCTCAGGAGCGGTATTGCTTACTTTGTTATGCGCATTGAAGTCGTCATCATTGAACATACCGTGATTTTCCTGCTTCACTTTAGGACGCTCAGTTTCATTTTCCGGCCTTGGCTTACGTGGACGAAGAACACGGTGCTCGTGGGGTTTATGATCAGGGTGGTCATGTTTATGATCATGCCTTGTCTCTGTTTTTTGAACAGGTGTTTCTTCAGTCTTGTGATCCGCGACAGCAGCAGGATTTATTGCCTGATGATCAAGGATCTTATAAATAAGGTCCTGTTTTTTCAGGGCTTCGTATTTAGGAATATCAAGTTTTTTTGCAATTTCTTTCAGCTCACCAACAAGCTTGTTGTTCAATTCAATAATGTCGTACATATTTTTTTATTTGGTTAATAGATCAATTTGGGATTGATTTTAATAGGATAGGAGGTAATAAAGAGGTTTTTGAATTTTTAATTTTTCTTCTTCAGTAAAATAATCTGATTGTGATTTGCCGTATAGAAAATACAGCAGTGGAATCGCTTCTGCAATAATACAAAGTTTTTTTTACATACAACCAAATTAATTTTGACAAAAATTATGCCCGCTGCCCAAGCTCTATAACCTCAAGGTCCCTGATCTTTTCTTCTTCAATAACAAATCTTACCATAGTTTTCACCTTATGAAACCCATGAATGCCGGCTGCTCCGGGGTTAATATGTAAAAGCTTGTACGTTTGGTCAAACATTACTTTCAATATATGCGAATGCCCGCAAATAAACAGGTTTGGTGATTTTCGCTTTATTTCCTGATGGGCTTCCATTGAATAACGGTTGGGGTAACCACCGATATGTGTCATAAAAACATCCACCTTTTCACACATAAAGCGCTGGTTGAGGGGATGAACCTTTCTCACATCAGTGCCATCAATATTACCATATACGGCAACAAGAGGCTTTATTTTCGCCAGCTCATCAGCGATTGCAATTGTTCCGATGTCTCCGGCATGCCAGATCTGGTCACAAGGTTCAAAATATTTAAAGATCTTAGGATCCAGATAATTATGTGTATCCGAAAGAAGGGCAATCCGCTGCATTTGCAAATATTATAAAAAAACCTCAAAGTATTCTTTGAGGTTTTTTATAAACTTTTATTTCACAATGGTGACGTGCCCGATATATTGATGCTTTTCACCGACTTTGTCTTTGATATTTATAACGTAAACATAAACTCCGACAGGGGCGACTTCAGTTCCATTCTTATAGCTTCCGTTCCAATGTTCTTTTATATCAGAGGTATGGAAGAGGAGTGTTCCCCATCTGTCGTAGATCTGCATGTCGAATAACTGAATGTTTTCTCCTTTCACATAGAACTCGTCATTCAAGCCGCTGCCATTGGGCGTGAAAGCATTAGGGATATACAATGTATAGTCGGGTTCGATAATCAAACAATGTGTTACCGAGTCTACACAGGCAGGAGTGTTATAAACGATTAGCTTTACACAGTACTGGCCTACGTCTGAATAAGTATGATCAGGGCTCGATGCGTTGCTTGTATTTTCACTGACATTAAGACTATCTCCAAAGTTCCATGACCAGGATGATACATAGGTTGACTGATCGGTAAAATGTATTTCCGGATAATTAATAGAGGCCGGTTGCGGATCGTAAGTGAATTCAGGTTCAGGCATCGAGCTGACTGTGATCATATCGGGAATTGTCAATGAGCTTTCACATCCGCCTGCAGTATCCGATAAAGTTACAGAATACGAACCTGCACTTGTGAAACAATGTGTTGGATTTTGAGTATTGTAAGTTATCCCGTCAATCGTCCAGTTCCAGCCCGTAACATTGCCAATGCTCTGATCCATAAAGTTAACACACAGTGGGGCACATCCCGAAGTGGTTGAAGGCGCAAAGTTCACAACCGGTAATGGCTTAACTGTAATCGTAACAACATCTGTTGCAGGAGTGCTCGTGCAGTTATCTGTCAAAGTAATGGTATAAGTAGTGGTTACCGAAGGGCTCACGCTGAAATTTGATGTAGTGGAAGCAGTTCCGCCCGGTGTCCATGTATAAGTATAAGAAAGATCTCCACCTGAGCCTACAGCCGAAAGAAGTGCACTCGTACCCTGACAGATGTTTTCATCGTTACTTGCAACCACATTCAGGGCAGGCCTTACAGTTACCTGAACAGTTTGTGTGTTTGGTGATGTGCAGCCGTTCGCGTCAGATGCGATAACCGTGTATGTATGGATTCCCGGGGTTGTCGGTGAAACGATATATGGATTCCCGGTATATGTTTGATTATCCCATGTAAAAGTATAACCGGGCGATCCACCAATTGCCGAAGCGCTTAAGGTAGCACTCTGCCCGATACAGATAGTTGGTCCGGGAGGAAAAGGCTCAACAAAAACCGCGGAAGGCTGAGTAATGGTAACAGTAACTGTACTTGTACAGCCTGTTGCATCGGAGACTATACATGTATATGTTCCGGCACAAAGAGCCACCGTATTTGCTGATGTTTGTCCGTTACTCCATGAATAAACATACGGAGTACTTCCTCCGGTAGCAGTAACTGAAGCTGTCCCGTCACACAGGCCATTGCAGGTGGCGTTAGTAAAGCCCGAAACCATAGCAACAACTCCGGGTGTGTTATTTACAGTCACACTGGCGCTTGACTGGCAATTGTGAGAATCGCTGACTGTAATTGTGTAAGATCCGGGAGTAATATTGTTAGCTGTCGCCCCTGAGAAATTTCCCGGCAGCCATTGATATGTATAAGGCGAAACACCACCAGAAGCGATAACGCTTGCAGAGCCGTCAGCCTGATTACAGGTTGCATTAACTGAAGAAGTGGTCAAAGTTAATTGTGTCGGCTCCTGTATCATTACGCTGTCACCAGAGCTGCAGCCAATAAGGTCGGTAACGATAACTGAATCCGTGCCGGCACAAAGCCCTGTGATCAATTGCGTGGTCGATCCGTTTGTCCAGCTGTAAGTATAAGGAGGAAAACTTCCAGCCACCATCACCCCCGCACTGCCATCGCATGATCCGAAGCAGGAAGCAGGCAGACCGGCTGCATTTAAAGTTAACGGTGTTCCAACGGTTATCGTTACTACATCAGAACCACTGCATCCATTAGCATCAGCTACCGTCACGGTATATGTTGTAGTAGAAGCGGGAGTTACTGATGGAGAAGCATTGGTTGAAAACGCTGGATTCCCCGGAGCATTCCACGTGTAAGTGTAAGTTCCGACCGGACTAATTACCCCGAGTGTTGTTGAGGTTCCTGCACAGATGCTGTCATCCGCAGTGGTGGTAACAGAGAAACTAGGGGATACGGTTACAGTTACTGCAGTTCTTGGTCCTGTGCATCCGTTACTCGTGCTCTGAACATAATAAGTTGTTGTTGCAGTGAGTGAAGGTGTTGTGAAGGTGGCCCCGCTGCCTAATAATGTTCCCCCGGTTGCTGCTGAATACCAATCATAAGTACCTCCGGGAGCAGTGGCTGTTAATGTTGCAGTTCCACCGGAACAGATAATCGTCCCGTTAGCCGTAGGAGCAACCGGAACCGGATTCACAATTATTGAAACAGTAGCAGGTAAGCTCACACATCCCTGTGCCGTGGTAACAGTTAATGTGTATGTTCCGCTCATTGCAGGAGTGGAATTTAGTATGGGCGGTGGATTGCGAACCGAAGCAGTATATCCGTTCGGCCCTGACCAGTTATATGTTGGTGGACCGGCTATATTATTCGCGGTTAGTGTGAGTGTTGCTCCGGCACAAACGGGCGCAGGATTTGCACTTCCGTTAATTGAAGGTACCGGTGCAGCGGGTGTATTGTTAATAAGTACAGATGCGGTGCCGGCTGGACTTGTACATCCATTTGAAGTGACTGTCACTGAGTATGCACCTGATGCCGCATTGGTAACAGGTGAGATAGAAGGATTTTGCAATGCTGAGGTGAATCCTCCCGGCCCCGACCAGCTATATGTTGCACCGGCAATCGCTGGTGTGGTCAGGTTAAGTGTGTTGCCTGAACAGACCGGAGAATTGCTGCTTACACTCGGGATAGCAGGTGTTTGATTTACGGTTGCTGTTGTTGTGCCTGTACATGTAGCGCTTGGGGTGGTAACTGTTACAGTGTATGTCCCGCCTGCAACTGCAGTCGCTCCGTTAATTACAGGATTCTGAACTGCGGAGGTGAAACCATTCGGTCCGCTCCAGCTATAAGAGGTAGCTCCGGTGACTGCCCCTGCAGTCAGATTTAAAGAGTTTCCGGAACACACCGGAGTGTTGCTTCCTGCCGTTACATTACATGGTGTACAATTAGCAGGAGCTGTATAAGGAGTGGTCATTGTACATGATGGAGTAGCCGAAAAAGTTGCGGTGACATTACATGCTGCTCCGTTTGAAGTGATTCCCGTGAGATTATAATTTAAAGGGCTGGTGAAAGGTGCATTAAACGTTTGACTTCCACCACAGCTTCCGGTAACTGTTAATGTACCTGTTGTAGGCTGGGCATTGAACACTATTTGTCCGGAAACGGAATATGTATTTGTTGCCGGAACGCATGCCGTTGGAGTAGCGGTTAAACCTGTAATATCACATAATACCCCGCAATTGGTTGAACCGGTGCCGCCTGTCTGGCTAAATGTAATATTCGTAGGCTGGTTGGAGTAGTTTGTTAAAAGAAGCAAATAATACTCACCCGTCATACCTCCTGTAATATCAGCAATTTCAGGGGCTGTACCACCTGCGTAACTGCAATCTTCTGTGTTTGCAGCAGTAAGCTGTGAACCGCAAGGGGCAGTTGCAGAGGTAAAAGGACCATATAAAATAAAATCAATATCCCTTGCCGGACTCGCAGTTATAGTAATGGAAAGATTTCCGGGTGTTCCGATCTGCATGTAGAACCATGCCGGATTGGGTTGGCTAAAAAGACAACCGTAATTCGGTCCCGCTTGGGCAGATCCAGCCCCTACTGACGCAGGGTAAGTTATCGGTGTTCCTGAACAGAATGCTGAAGCACCGCTACAGTTAGAGCTTTGAGCCCAATCTGTGAAGGGAATGCATATAAGTAGGAAGAGTATGAGAAGTTTATGTTGTTTCATTTATAGTAGATTTATTTGCTGTTGCTGCCCAGCCAGGCTTTTTTGTCCTCTACACTCATTGCCGTAATATCACTTTTAGTTTTCGCTTGTAAAGTGTGAAACAGATCATCGATCTCGGAAGTGGAATTACTCTTTTTAACACGGTACCATGAAATGGAATTGTTAGCGGCATCAATTCTGATCAAACGATTTTCTTTATAAGTTAAAGCCTCAAAATATTTTTTCTCTAAGTCAGAATCAAACAGCGAAAGATTAATTGCATAAAAGTTGCTCCTTTCGTCACTCTCAGCTATAACAAAGAAAGATCCCTCAAAGTTTAAACGATCATAATAGGGTATTGAAGAAGTCTGAGAAAAGTTTTGCTTTACAGAAAAAGCGAGTAATAAGAAAACTCCGATTTTGAAAATGGATTTCATGTGTACATACATTTAAATATAAGACGCAAATATCAACCCAAAAGTTGCATTTTCTTACGGATTAAAGGCAGCGAAGGTAATAATTAGACTAATTCAGATAAATTTTGACAGAATGACGACAATCAAAGATAGAATAACCAATTATCTTAATGTCTGATAGGTATTGGAAGCGCACACATCAACAGATTTTAAAGCCTGTTGATTCTTTTTGCCGGGTTTAGCTACAACAGCAATGCAATAGAATATTACTGCGATAAGGAAGAGTATTGTCTTTTTCAAAATGAGTAAATTTTTGGTGCGGCATCAATTCCGGGAGGAGTATGGCTCGCAATGTTCTGTTATTAAGACAAATATAAGCATAAAAAGGTTGCGTACCGACAGGGAATACTAACAAAATTTTAATAATTCGCTGAGAACGAAGGATTTATTTTTTCAGATCTTCTCCAAAACCGAGGTTTTAACCCAGCCCACATTCCCATTGACAATACGAATTTCTGACCAGTCATCATCAGTCTTAGTAACTATCACCTTTGTTCCCTCATGAAGAATAAAAAGTTTAGTTCCTTTTTCATCAGGAGCTCCTGTAACTGTGACTGAAGGACTTAAGATCACGGCAGTATTACTATTAAGCGTATTCTCGTATTTGCTCGCGGCCATAAAAAAAACAGGAATGGAAATTATTAGTAGAGTGATACCCATGAAAAAGCCAAACTGCCGAAATGATTTATGTCGGGAAATAACATAGATCGTGATCAACAGAAAGCCCAAAGCAATGCAGGCAATGAATACTATACTCCAGCCTTTTTCACTTACTATATCAGTAACTCCGTTTTCCCACTGAGCGAAAAAGAGCTTAGGTGCCGCTTCTATCTTATCTTCTGTTTTTTGATTAGCAAGTGTGAGGTTATTATTAATATCCTCGTCCTGAGGCGTCAGCTTTTTGGCTCGTTCATAATTAAGAATTGCTTTGCCGATCTCATTTGATTTCATATAAGCATTTCCTAAATTAAAATACAGCGATGAAGATTCTTTGTCGTATGCTAAAATCTCTTCGTAAAGTGCTATCGCCTTTTTATAATCTGCTTTTGAATACGCTGCATTAGCCGAATCGAAAGTGGAACGCAGGTCAGTTTTATCCGCCAGCATAACCACAGAGTTGAACATCAATAAAAAAAAGAATAATCTATTTAGTCTCATTTTCAATCTTGGTGATTAGTGCAACTGTATTATTATAGATGCTTCCCAAGTCGCCAGAAACTGCACTCGGTGCATAACGCGCATATTCACAAGTATCCAGGGTGCCTGTCAGTTGCATGATCGTACTTTCCTGTACAGACCTGTTTTTTAAAGCATTAATAATATTTTCCCTGCTCAGATCAGCGCCCGCGATGTTAAATTTGTCGCTCAGGTAACCGTACAAAGCGTGTGAAATTTCCTGATAAAAAAGCTCTTTATTATTTGAACGCTGATGCTGTTCAGCACTCGATAAGCGTTTTTTTGCCATCTTGGTTGCCTTGCGACTTTTAACTGCAACCGCATCTTTATTTAGCTCCTGATTTTTTCTTCTGTAAAACACGAATAAGATAAAAGCAAGAATCGGCAATGTTGTGCAAAGCCAGAATAGAGCAGAACCGAAGAAAAGGTCATTCTTATTCTGCAAATCAGGATCACCGGTTTTAATGTACCTGATATCCTTTCCAAGGATCCTTGGCTCTTCTTTATTGTTAGGTGTAAATACACTGGCTCCATTCGCGATACCATCGCCTTTGTCAACATGAATCATTAATTCAGGCGAAGGAATAGTCACGTATTCATTTTTAGTCGGATTAAAAAAGGTAAAGTTGAGGTGTTCGATTTTATAATCGCCTTCATGACGCGGGATCATTAAATAATCAAATGTTTTACTGCCGTTTACGCCACCTGCTCCAACCGAAATATTTTCTTTTGTTTTTGGATCGTACGTCTCAAAGTCTTCAGGGAATTCGATTTTAGGAGGATCTACAAGTTTTAGGTTTCCTTTTCCCGAAACGGTGATGATTAGATTTACTGCATCGTTTGCCTTTACTTTATCTTTTGACAATTCCACCTTGTAGGTAAAATCTCCAACAGCCCCATTATAATCTGCAGGCTTATTGTTTTCCGGCAAAGGCAAAACCTCAATTGTAACCGGCTTTGACTTTGTTTTAACGGAAACATTTTCATACCCGGTTCCCATCATCTGTTCAAAGATATCCCGGGGCTTTCTATTTGATTTTTGACGAACCATGCATTCGATCTCAAATGGATCGATCGTCAGTTTTCCTGTTCTCTGTGGAATAGCGAATGTGCGTTTAACTTCCGTTACCGCATATGTTACACCATCAACAGTTTCACTAGTCTGAGCTGAATTTTCTTTGGCATCCTGAAGGAAGAATCCATCGAAAGCAGGCATGGAAGCAACACTAAGCTGCAGGATATCCACCCTGAAATATATTTTAAAGCTCACCGCCACCTGTTCACCAATGAACGCTTTTGTTTTATCTACCGTTGCTTTGATGAGAATATTGTCATTGCTGTTCGCTGAGGGAGGAGAGACATTTTGAGATCCCTGATTTGCACTTCCCTGTGATCCTGAATTAGGGTTGCCTTTTACAACCTCGATGGTAACAGGATTTGACTGAACTGTACTGCCGTTAATAGTTGCGCTTGCAGGAGCTATCGTAAATTTACCTTCCCTTTTGGCCGCTATAACATAGGTCAGCGAAGTCGATTGACTTATGTTACCGTTGACAATAGAAGTGCTGGAAGATTGATAAGGCCCCTGGTACACCTCAAAATCATTCATGTTAGGCAGTTTTATACCTGAACCGGATGATCCGCTCAACGAGAACTGAATCTGAAACGCTTCGCCAACAGCAACCCTGTTCTTGCTCACTGCCGTAGTTAACTTCTGCGCAAGCGAAAAATTCCCCAGAACTGAGATGAAAAATAATATGTGAATTATCCTTTTCATTCCGATTTAAAATCTCCTTTATTTTATTCTGCTTCTTTAACTACCAGTCTTTTTCAATTTCAACTTTCACTCCCGGTTTTCCTTTCTTCACTTTATCTTGAAGATTTTTTTCATCATTTTGAAGTGCATCCAGCAAGCGCTGGGCATCTTCTTTTGAAATTTTATTCTTTTCGCGTTCCTGTTTTTCCTTCTGATCTTTTTTATCCTGATCCTTTTTGTTTTCGTCTTTTTTATCCTGATCCTTCTTGTCTTCCTTCTTCTTGTCCTGATCTTTTTTATCCTGATCTTTTTTGTCGTCCTTCTTATCCTTGTTCTGCTGTTGTTGCTGTTGTTTCAGATATTGCTGGGCACAGGCAAGGTTATATCTTGTGTCTTCATCCTGAGGGTTATTCTTTAATGCATTTTTGTATGCTTCAACACTTTCTTTGTACTTCTTTGATTTCAAGAGAGAGTTGCCAAGATTGTGATAAGCCTTTGCAAGCGTATCTTTAGAAGTCGCCTTATGAGTTAAGGCCTGGAATTGTTCAGCTGCCTCTTCGTATTTCTCCTGTTTATAATAAGCGTCTCCCAGATTAAAGCTTCCTTTGTATGAATTTTTGTTCTTACTTAATCCCTGCTTGTAGTTCTTTTCAGCATCAGCGTATTTCTTTTCATTGTAATTTTTATTCCCTTCAAAAATGAATTTCTTTTCCTGCTGTGCAAGTGAAACCAAAGGCAACAGAATTACAAGAAGACAAAGGATCTTCGTTTTTGCGCTATGTGATATCTGCCTCTTAATTTTCATTTTTCTCTCCGAACAAATTCAATCTTTTGTAAAGCTTACTTTTTCTTTCGCTGATCAGAACTTCAATCAATAATAAAAGAAAAGCTGCAGCAATAAACCATTGAAAACGATCTTCATAATCGCTGTACATTTTACTGTCGAATTGTTTTTTCTCCAGCTTCTCCAGTGCACCCAAAACATTGTTAAGTCCGGCATCCGTATTAGTTGCTCTTACATAGATCCCGTTTCCTGCACCTGCTATTTCCTGCAGGATCTCTTCATTTAACTTTGTGATCACCGTGTTGCCATCTTTGTCTTTTCGGAATCCATCCTGCACATTGCCTTTGTAAAGTGGGATAGGAGAGCCGTTCTCCGAACCCATTCCAATGGTATGGATACTGATCCCTTTGCCGGCTGCCTCTTCAGCTGCTCTCAAAGCATCTTCCTCATGGTTTTCTCCATCTGTTATAATAACAATAGCTTTGTTCTTGCCTTCATCCTTCCCGAACGATTCCACCGCAAGATCAATTGCTTTCCCTATATCAGTACCTTGAGTAGGTATCATGTCTGTGCTGATGCTTTCCAGAAACAGCTTTGCAGCCGAGTAATCCGTTGTTATAGGTAACTGAACGTATGCTTCTCCTCCAAAAACAATGATCCCAAGCCGGTCACCTTCAAGCTTATCCATAAGCTTTGCAATGGCTTGCTTCGATTTTTCAAGACGGTTAGGCTGAAGGTCCTCAGCCCTCATGCTGTTTGAAACATCCAGACAGATCATTATATCAGCACCTTTCCGTTTTACTTCCTCCAGTTTTGTTCCGATCTGAGGATTGATGAGCCCGATGATCAGAAAAAAGAAAGCGAATAAAAAAAGAATAAACTTTCCACGCTGTTTTGCTTTAGAAAGGTCCGGAAATAATGTTCGTGTAATAAGCAGATCCCCGTAAGCTTTCAAAGCTTTGTTTTTCCAGCGGGCAGTCAGCCAGTAACCGAGCAGTAGAAAAGGAATTACTGCAAAAGCATAAACAAAATATATGTTTTCGAACTGCATTATAATATCCCGCGTAAATAATAGTTTCTTAATAAAAATTCAAGTAGCAGCAATATTGCCGCGGCTATTGCAAAAGGCAAAAAGCGCTCAGCTTTGTTGGTGAAATTCTTTTCCTCAAATATGGTCTTTTCCAAACGATCAATTTCTTTATACACATCTCTCAATCTTTTATTATCTGTTGCCCTGAAATATTTTCCACCTGTCATGTCAGCAATATCGGTCAACGTTTTTTCATCGATCTCTACATCCACGTATCCATATTCATATTGGCCGTTAGGGTATAAGGCGACAGGGGAGAGTGCCTTTCCGATTGTTCCGACACCGATCGTATAAACACGAACCCCAAATGCCTTTGCAATCTCGGCTGCTGTCATAGGAGCTACCGAGCCTCTGTTATTCACACCATCCGTTAACAATATAATCACTTTACTTTTTGCTTTGCTGTCCTTCACCCTTGAAACAGCCGTAGCCAAACCATTCCCAATCGCAGTTCCATCTGTCATCATTCCGGTATGGATCCCTGAAAACAAATTTTTAATAACTGCGTGATCGCTGGTGAGTGGACATTGAGTGAAGCTCTCCGCAGCAAAGATCACGAGCCCTATCCGGTCATTAGGCCTGCTGTCGATGAAGTCATCAGCCACTGATTTAGCAGCTTCCAGCCTGTCAGGCTTAAAATCACGGGCAAGCATACTGCTCGAAATATCAAGCGACATCACGATATCGATCCCTTCCGTTTTAACATCCTTCCAGCTGCTGCGCGACTGAGGACGCATAAGCACAAGTATGAGGAGAGACAGAGCCAGCAAACGCAGGATAAAAGGAAGATGGCGCATGCGTTGTTTAAACGAAGGCTTGATCCCTGCAAATTCATCCAAAGAAGAAACTTTCAATTCAGAATGATATGTGCGGTTTTTCCAGATATACCACGCTATTATGAATGGTATTACCAGGAACAACCAACGAAGGTCCTTATCTGCAAAAGTTATGTCATTAAAAAAGTTCAGCACCTTATTTTTTATCTTCTATTGAATACTCTTCTTCCTTCTTTGTACCATTGATAAAATCGTAAACATTATTCATGCTTGTCTCATTTTCCTGAGCCAAAGGTTGCTCTTTTGCAAATTTCACAAGATCCGACAAAGTCAGAACCAGCTTTAATTTTCCTTTGCTTTCTTCATCCACAGCCACATTTCTGAAACCGAAGAGGATCTCATCGGTGGTCTGCTCCATAGCAGAGATCTTAAACCGGTTCTCAATGTACTCTCTTAAAATATCAGTAAGTGAGCTGTAGTATAATTTAAGCTTTCCTTCCTGCCAGAGCTTTTCCGATTTTAACTTCTCAAGCTTTTCCAGAGCGATGATGTGCGCAGGAACAACTGGCTTTTCCTCAATAACCATTGGGGGAGGAATTTTTCTCATCCTTCGCACAAGTACAATGATTATAATTATTGCCACGATCAATGCCAGGCCTGCATAAACAAAACTCATGTGATCTTTCAGCCAGTCAACCCATGAATATGTTTCTTCATAGGGCCCTTTGATATCTTTTATTGCCTGGGTTGTATCAACTGCCACAGTGTTTACCTGCAGAAGCAAAGGCTCAGTAAAGGCGCCAGCACTGTCGGTATTTACTTCGAACTTAAAAGGAGGTAAAGCCCAATAACCTGAATCAAACGAGGTAATGTATAATGTTTTTGTCTGGGTGAATAAAAACGGATCATTTTTGTTGACGATGGTATCCACCTTCGATTGACTCACAACCTCAACTTCTTTACGTAACGTATCTGCAATAGAGGGAAAAGTAACTTTGACATCTCTTCCTTTATCAACCCGATATTGAATGCTGAGCTCAAGTTTGATCTGCTGTCCGATCATGATCACATTACTGTCCAGCTTCGCGACAGCTTTAATATCCTGAGCAATGGACATAGAAGAATTAAACAATGAAGCTATCAATACAAAATTGTAGCAACACTGTCTAAAAACTTTTCCCATTCTCATTTTAATACTCACAGATTGTAAACTCCTTTTGATTCGTATTCGCACTATTATCGTCTTTTGAATAAGTTTGTCAACGGAACGATATATGATTCAGCTGTGCTGATATTTGCTGTATCAACGCCACTTTTTGTAAATGCATCTTTCAACATAGCTTCTCGTTTTTTATAGTTCACTGCGAACTGTATCCTGACATGCTTATCAGAAGTATCTATCCATTTCAGCTCACCGGTTTCATTATCCATAAATTTGACAAGGCCAAGGTCAGGTAATTCTTTCTCATGCTTATCATATATCCGGAGGGCGATCAGGTCGTGTTTCTTATTTGCGATCTTCAATGCATCATTAAAATCATTGTCCATAAAATCGGAGATCACGAAAGCGATGCTTCGTTTTTTAATTACACTTGTTAAATATTTCAGGGCAAGTTTAATGTTTGTCCTTTTCTGTTCAGGCTTAAACTCGATCAGGTCGCGGATGATTCGTAGCACATGACTTTTACCTTTTTTAGCCGGAATGAATTTCTCAATTTTATCACTAAAGAAAATTACTCCAACCTTATCATTATTTTGTAATGAAGAAAATGCAAGCACGGCACAAAGTTCCGTGATCACATCCTGCTTTAATTGTTTTTGTGTACCGAATTCTCCGGACGCGCTAACATCTACAACCAGCATCACTGTCATCTCCCGTTCTTCTTCAAACACTTTGATAAAAGGGTGATTGAATCGTGCTGTCACATTCCAGTCGATAGCACGGATATCATCTCCGGGTTGGTATTCGCGTACTTCGCTGAAAGTCATACCGCGGCCCTTAAAAGCACTGTGGTACTCTCCCGAAAAAATCTGGTTGGAGAGCCCGCGTGTTTTAATCTCGATCTTTCTGACTTTCTTTAAAAGCTCTGATGTTTCCATTTACGAATTACGAATACATACCGATTTACGAATTGTAGTACGCGTTAAATTTTAATCTAATTGTTATTAAGATTTATAGATTAGTACAAATTTGTAATTCGTACTATGGTACTTCAACAGTATTCAGGATCTCATTGATGATCATTTCCGAAGTGATGTTCTCAGCTTCAGCTTCGTATGTTAATCCGATGCGATGACGCAATACATCAGTACAGATAGCACGTACGTCCTCAGGGATCACATAACCTCTGCGCTTAATAAAAGCATACGCTTTGGCTGCCATAGCCAGATTAATGCTCGCGCGGGGAGATCCACCGAAATTGATCAATCCTTTGAATTTATCAAGCTTATATTCTGAAGGGAAACGTGTTGCAAAAACAATATCAACAATATATTTTTCAATTTTCTCATCCATATAAACATCCTTCACCACTTTGCGTGCATTGAGAATATCTTCAGTGCTAAGCACAGGATTTACTGTCGGGTATTCACTTGCAAGGTTCTGACGAATGATCTTACGCTCATCTTCTTTTGAAGGATATCCGATCACAAGTTTGAGCATAAAACGATCCACCTGCGCTTCAGGCAAAGGGTACGTTCCTTCCTGCTCGACAGGATTTTGTGTTGCAAGAACTAAAAATGGGTTCGGGAGCTTAAAGGTTGTTTCACCGATTGTCACCTGCTTTTCCTGCATGGCCTCAAGCAAAGCGCTTTGAACCTTTGCAGGAGCGCGGTTGATCTCATCAGCCAGGATAAAGTTTGCAAAGATCGGTCCCTGCTTCACATGGAATTCTTCTTTCTTCTGATTGTAGATCATTGTTCCGATCAGATCGGCAGGAAGAAGATCGGGTGTGAATTGGATCCGGCTGAAATTAGCGTGTATTGTATTTGCCAGCGATTTGATAGCAAGCGTTTTTGCAAGTCCGGGAACACCTTCCAATAAAATATGTCCGTTAGATAACAAACCGATCAACAAGCGTTCTACCATGTACTTCTGTCCCACGATCACCTTGTCCATCTCCAGTGTTAGCAGATCCACAAACGCACTGTCGCGTTGTATGCGGGCATTTAATTCTTGAATATCCGTCATGTTTTGAGTTTTAAGAGTACTCTTATAGCATTTTTTTGAGCAGGTCAAAATTAAGTACAAACCAATAACATCAGGTATTTTGGGCTGTTAAAATTTGTTAAACACTGATGACGATTTTCCATAGCTAATAATGCTGTTGATTTAGATTTTAAGCACCTTTATTTTCTATCTTTGAACGCTTAAAATAAATGATGTCGCGCTACTTTATCCGCCTTTCATACAATGGTACTGCATATCACGGCTGGCAGGTTCAGGATAACACTGATAAAACGGTTCAGCATACATTGAACATAATGTTGTCGATGCTGCTTAATGAGCCTGTTTTTGTTACCGGTTGCGGGCGGACCGACACAGGGGTTCATGCCAAAGACTTTTATGCCCATTTCGATACTTCCACGGATTTGCTTAATGATAGGGATAAATGGATCTTTCGTTTTAATAATTCCTTACCGCAAGATATTGCGATTAAAGAGATCCTGAAAGTCAAGGATGAAGGAAATTCAAGGTTCGATGCGGTTTCCAGGACCTATGAATATCATATAACAAAAAAGAAGGATCCTTTCAACGTTGACGGGGCATGGTTTGTTTACGGACCGCTCCATGTGGAAGAAATGAACAAAGCCGCAAAGGTCTTGTTTGAATATACAGACTTCACATCATTCGCGAAAAGCAACACTCAGAGCTTTACGAATAATTGTAAAATTTATAAGGCTGAATGGGTGGTACAGAATGACATGTTGGTTTTCACCATCTCTGCCGACAGGTTTTTGCGAAACATGGTTCGGGCAATTGTCGGGACGCTTGTAGATGTTGGAAAAGGTAAGCTTGATGTAAATGGTTTTCAAGCTATCATTGAGAGCAGGAACCGGTCGAATGCCGGATTTTCGGTACCTGCGGAAGGACTTTATCTTACGGAAGTTTTATATCCCGATGGATATTTTTTGAATGAAGAGAAATGACAGAGAAGAAAAAATCGGTAATAGGTAAAGCTGTTGATATCGCGATCTTAAAGCGCATCTTTCGTTACGTACGTCCTTATCGCACGAACTTCGGAATGGCTGTATTTACAACTATTTCGCTTGCCGTTCTTTCGATTGTAAGGCCTCTTCTTGTTAAGTACACGTTTGACCATTATGTAGAGATCCCGAACGCGGAGATGTTGCTGAACATGACTTTGCTGATGCTTTTCATCCTTTTGCTTGAAGCATTCTTTCAGTTCTCCGATGCATTCCTTACAAATACTCTTGGACAAAAAATAATTAAAGATCTGCGAATTCAAGTGTTTAAGCACATTATCGGTTTCAGGTTGAAGTATTATGATAACACTCCGATTGGGATGCTTGTTACCAGGGCTGTATCAGACATTGAAGTGATCGCGGATATTTTTTCAGAGGGGTTGATCGTGATCATGGGCGATATATTAAAGGTCATTGTGATCGTCCTGATCATGTTCATGATCAATATTCAACTGACCTTAATTGTTCTGATTCCGATCCCTATTTTATTGATATCCACGTACGTTTTCAAAAAGGCTGTGGCGAATTCATTCCATGAAGTGAGAACACAGGTGGCAAGGCTAAACTCCTTTCTTCAGGAGCATATCACCGGAATGAGGATCGTGCAGATCTTCAATCGTGAGAAGGTGGAGATGGCTGCTTTTGAGGAGATCAATGGTAAACACCGGGATGCGAATATCCGCTCAATTAAATCTTATTCTATATTTTTTCCCGTAGTTGAGATTCTCTCTTCTGTCGCTCTCGCCTTGTTAGTTTGGTGGGGCGGGAAAGGTGTTCTTTCGAAATACACGAGCCTTGGGGACCTGATGGCCTTTATCATGTTTCTAAACATGATGTTTCGTCCGATCCGTCAGCTCGCTGATCGTTTTAACACCTTGCAGATGGGAATGGTTTCTTCTGAACGTGTATTTAAGGTTCTCGATACGGATGATAAGATCGCAAACAGCGGAACGAAGTCTGCTGAAGGACTTCAAGGGAATGTAGTATTTAAAGATGTATGGTTTGCGTATAATAACGAAGACTGGATCCTTAAAAATGTTTCTTTTGAAGTAAGATCTGGTGAAAGTATTGCTCTTGTTGGCGCGACAGGTGCGGGGAAGTCTTCTGTGATCAATTTGTTGAGCAGGTTCTATGAGTATAACAAGGGCTCCATTTCAATTGATGGAATTGATATCAGGGAATATGAGCTCGCATCACTTCAGAAAAATATCGGTGTAGTGTTGCAGGATGTGTTTCTTTTTTCTGATACAATTCTGAACAATATCTCATTGAATAATCCCGCAATAACACGTGAACAGATCATTGATGCTTCCAAGGTTATAGGAGCACATGAGTTTATCAGTAATCTGCCGGGTGGTTATGACTACGATGTGAAGGAGAGAGGAGCGATGCTTTCAGTAGGGCAACGCCAGCTGATCTCCTTTATTCGTGCTTATGTTTATAATCCCAAGATCCTTGTGCTGGATGAAGCAACATCATCTATTGATACGGAATCGGAAAAGATGATACAGTTCGCGACAGAAAAGATCACTGAAGGCAGAACATCTGTGGTGATAGCTCACAGATTGGCAACCATTCAAAAGGCCGATAAAATAATTGTTCTTGAAAAAGGTGAAGTGATCGAATCAGGCAATCATCAGGAATTGCTTAGACATAACGGCCATTACAAACGTTTGTTTGAATTGCAGTTCAAGGAAGAAAAGAAGCAGGCTGAATTATAATTTCCCTACAAGATACTGTCCCGTATACGATTTTTTATTCTTCACGAGATCTTCCGGCACTCCTTCAAAAACAATTGTACCGCCCTGATTACCACCTTCAGGTCCCAGATCGATCACCCAATCCGCGGTCTTGATAACTTCCACATTATGCTCAATGATAATGATCGAATGCCCTTGTTTGATAAGTGCATTGAATGCATACAGTAATTTTGAGATATCGTGAAAGTGTAAACCTGTAGTCGGCTCATCGAAAATAAAAAGAGTAGGAGATATGCTGTTTTGTCCGATCCCTAAAAAGGAAGCTAGTTTGATCCTCTGAGCTTCACCACCGCTAAGTGTGCTCGATGATTGTCCGAGATGCACGTAACCTAAGCCCACTTCGGCTAATGGCGAGATCTTCTGAACGATCTTTTTCTCGGCATTGGTTTGTTTATCTGAATTCCTAAAGAAAGAGATTGCATCGTCAACGGTTAATTCTAAAACATCCGCGATGTTCTTATCGTTGTATTTTATTTCCAGGATCTCCTGCTTGAAACGCTTGCCGTTGCAGACCTCACACAAAAGATGGATGTCGGCCATGAACTGCATTTCAACCGTCACAATCCCTTCGCCTTCGCAAACTTCGCATCTTCCGCCATCCACGTTGAAGGAGAAATGTGAAGGTTTGTATCCGCGTGCTTTCGCTAAAGCCTGATCTGCAAACAAAGCGCGAATCTCATCATACGCTTTAACGTAGGTAACAGGGTTGGAACGAGATGATTTTCCGATCGGGTTCTGGTCGATCATTTCGACTGCAGAAATACTATTGATAGATCCGCTGATCTTTTCAAAGCTTCCTGTTTGTTCCCCCATACCACCATGAATTTTTTTCAGGGCAGGGTAAAGGATACGTTTTACTAAAGATGTTTTCCCTGAACCGCTCACACCGGTAACAACAGTCATTACATTCAGCGGGAACTTCACATCAACGCCTTTCAGGTTATTTTCTCTAGCTCCTTTCAACTCAATGTAATTATTCCACTTTCTTCTTGTAGCAGGTGTCTCGATCTTCTCTTTCCCCGTAAGATATAAAGCGGTCAGACTTTCTTTTTCATGTTCGAGGTCTTCGTGTTTTCCCTGGAAAACGAGATTCCCTCCATGCGTACCCGCCAATGGGCCGATATCAATTAGCATATCAGCGGCACGCATGATCTCTTCGTCATGTTCCACCACTACTACTGTATTGCCAATATTTCTGAGTGATGTCAGAACTTTAATGAGGCGTTGCGTATCCCGCGGATGAAGTCCGATGCTAGGTTCATCAAGTATGTATAATGAGCCAACCAAACTGCTTCCTAATGAAGTTGCCAGATTGATCCTTTGGGATTCGCCTCCGGATAATGTGTTCGATAATCGATTGAGAGTAAGATACCCCAAACCGACATCACAAAGGAATTGCAAGCGGTTGGTGATCTCAATAAGGATCCGTTTTGATACTTCTGTATCGTATTCAGATAATTTTATTTTTTGAAAAAATGGTAATACCTCATCAACAGGCATCAACACGATATCTGTAATTGATAAGCCACCAACTTTCACGTAAGAGGCATCCTTTCTCAAACGGGTACCATTACATTCCGGACAAACCGTTTTTCCCCTGTAACGGGAAAGCATTACGCGATACTGAATCTTATATACTTGTGTTTCAAGGAATTTGAAGAATGCATTTAAACCTTCGAAATAACTGTTTCCCGTCCATAAAAGCTTACGTTCTTTTGGGCTGAGATCATAATATGAGCGATGAACAGGGAAATCAAATTTATGTGCATTCCGGATAAGTTCATGTTTCCATTCGCTCATCTTTTCACCCTTCCAGGCTACTATCGCATCTTCATAAACCGATAAATTCTTGTTAGGAATAACAAGATCCTCATCAATTCCGATCACACTTCCAAAACCCTCACAATTCTTACAGGCACCTACCGGGTTGTTAAAACTGAAGAAATGAAGACTAGGTTCCTCGAAGGTGATTCCATCCAATTCAAAGCGGTTTGAAAAGGTTCTGACCGTACTCAGTTTTCCTTCTTTTGATTTTGGGCCTTTAGCTTTAGATTTCTCTTCGATCCTTGTATCTCCCATGATCTCAACCATGCATTCCCCATCGCCTTCATAAAAAGCGGTTTGAACTGAATCTGAAATGCGGTTTTCATTGTCCTCATCATCCGGACGAACCGTGATCCTGTCAATAACAAGGTTGACAATTGTTTTTTCAGAAAATTTAGTCAGTACGAAGTCTTCGATCTTCTGCACTTCTCCATTAACCTGGATCCTGGTGAATCCTTGCTGAGCCAATAATTGTAATTGATCCTTTAATGATTTCCCTGCTGCTTTTTTAACCGGAGACAGGAGTAATAATTTAGTTTCAGGCGCTAATGAATTAATGTAATTCGCAACATCGTTAACTGTATCCCTTTTTACCTGATTTCCCGAAACAGGGGAGAAGGTCTTGCCTATCCTTGCGTAGAGTAATTTAAGGTAATCGTAGATCTCCGTTGAAGTTCCTACAGTCGAACGCGGATTGCGGGTGTTAACTTTTTGTTCGATCGCTACCGCAGGTGAGATTCCTTTTATATAGTCGACTTCAGGTTTGTTGATACGCCCCATGAACTGTCTCGCGTAAGCTGAAAGGCTTTCCACATAACGTCTTTGACCTTCAGCGTAAAGAGTATCAAAAGCAAGGGAAGATTTCCCACTGCCGGACAAGCCCGTGATCACGACCAGTTTATTTCTGGGAATAGCAACATCAATGTTCTTTAAATTATGAACTCGGGCACCCTTAATTATAATATATTCCTTTGAATTAAGTTTTTCTATGTTGATATCAGGCATTCGAGAATATTAATAGAAATGGTTTATTTTAGAATTATGGCACCAAAGTGTTCGTTCCTTTTTTCATTCAAATAAAGAATAACTTTATTATTTGAAGAATAAAAAACACGATTTTGAAAATTACGTGACTTATATAAATCGGGTTGGAGATTAAATTTTAACGGTAATGTATTTAAATTGATTTCGCCATCTTTAGATATTTTAAAAACTGATACACTTGCCATTTCAGCTTTTTCAACGCGATGGATTTCAGTATATTCTAAGTTTTTTAAATCAATAACATCATTAACATGGGAATATTGAAAAACATAAAGTGCATGATTATAGCTAGTACAATAAAAACTACCTTCAGAATTTGCAAATCTAGTAAGAAGAGGAGTTAGTACCCGGGTACTTTTAGGAACCATTTTAGACCATTTTAAATGTCCCTCATTTGTCAATTTGCAAATAAATGTATTGCCATATTCTCGATTAGTTAAAGTCATACTCCCATCGACTAGCATACCTGATTTTGCATCCATAGTAACGCCTTGAAAACTCTTCCTTTCTATTTTAGCAGCTTCTCCAACTAGATAGTAGCCATCATCTTCTTTTATGCATTGATTTGCCCATAGTATATAGTAACGATCTAATCTATTTATATAATTTTGTATTGGTCTGTCAAAACATTGATAATTGACACGGGTTTCATTGGATTTTAAGAAAGCTGTTATTGTAAAAACACCAGCAGAATCAAACTGAAAAAAACCGGTAACTAATAGCGTATCATTATCTAAATTATATTGAAGGTTATAAAAATTATTTTTTGGATAAAATTCAATATCAGGAATTGCAATATTATAAATCTGATTTTTCGAGGGCTTCCAATTATTAATTATTAAAGAATGTAAGTTTCCATCCTTAATATAATTAACTGTCCAGATGTCGTTTTCACATCCTATAGAATAAATTGTTCCTTTATTATCGATTGCAACTTCATATTCTCTATTACCTTTAAAGTTGTTTTTCCACAGCGGATTAGAATCAGTTGTGTTATAAAGGGTAATTTCAAATTGGTCTGGTTTGGTAAGCGTTTGAATAAAAAGGTATTTCTTATCGGGCGAAGTTTTTATTTCAAAAAAATTATGAAATTCCAAAGGTTTACCAAAATAAGTGCCGCCAATTGTTTCAGAAATTTCTTCCTTAGAAGTAATTGACTTCCCTGAGTCTGAATAGATTTGCAAATATAGTTTTAACCCAGGCGCTCCTGGCGATTTATAATTCCCTATAGTAAATAACCAAATTTTATTATTGGCATAGCAAATATGATAGAAATTGTTTTTGTTAACATTGTTAAGTAAAATACTAAATTCAGGCTTGAGGGAGACCGTTGAATATTTTTCTATATAATATGCATCCCCCCTTCCTTTATTTCTAAGCATAAAAAAATAGTTTTCATCTCCACCAAGAGTTTTATTCCAATCATCAGAGTTTCTAGGTGTATTTAATTCCGGACCTTCAAAGCTTTCATATTGAGCTAAGGCTGTAAGATGAATACTTGCAAACACCATTATAAAAACATATTGGCGCTTACGAAGAATTATTTGCTTAAGGACATTCTTTATTATTGGCTTTGCCATCAAATTTTCTCTTTCTTCAGCATGCATTAAAAGCCCCCTGGCTATTAATATAATCAGTTCGCAAAATTACTCAAATAAACCTTTGTTTTCGCGCAATTTCGCTGTATATTTGTATAGTAAAATGATTAATTTTCTGTTGAATGCAACATTTATGAAATATGTTCGTTAAACAGGTAAAAACATCTCAATATTATTCACCGGGTTTTTCTTAACATAAATTAAGAATTCCTTTAAAACCAAAGATAAGCATAGGAAAACATCTACTTTTTTAATCTGTATTTAACTAAAAAAGGAGGTAACTATGTCTAATCAGAAAATTGTTGACGATCAGGAACTCGTTAATCAATACATCAACGGTGAAGAATCTGCTCTTTCAACCTTAATCCAGCGTCATAAACGTAGAATTTTCAGCTACATTATGTTGACTGTGAAGGACAAGGCTGTAGCGCAGGATATCTTTCAGGATACTTTCTTTAAAGTGATCAACACCCTGAAAAAAGGGCAGTATAATGAAGAAGGTAAATTCCTTCCATGGGTACTGAGAATTTCTCACAATCTTATTATTGATACGTTCAGACGTGATAAACGTATGCCTACTATTAGTGGTGGTAAGAACGATGAAGGGGAAGATTTTGATATTTTTAGTCTTATTCCAATGGAGGAAAAGAATGTTGAGCAGGAGATAGTGCAGGGACAAATCCGTAAAGATATCAGGAAACTGGTAGAAAGATTACCCGCTGAGCAAAGGGAGGTTTTGATGATGCGTCACTACTACGATATGAGCTTTAAAGAGATCTCAGAACAGACAAATGTCAGCATCAACACGGCTTTGGGCCGAATGAGATATGCGCTGATCAATCTGAGAAAGATGATCGAAGAGAAAGAAATAGTGGTTAGTTTTTAAATTATTCAATCCCCGGTAAAATCTTTTACCGGGGATTTTTTATGTTTATTACAATAATGTGAAATATACCTCGTTTTCAATACATATAAACCAAATATCACTGAATGAGTAAAACCTCTACTACTAAAAAAGTTACATCCCCAATCTCAACTGAAATGAATGCAAACATTGATAACACAACAGACTTTCCTTACGAACCCGGAGTTCATGTTATCAATAACATTCTTAACTATTCTAAAGCGCTTAGCATTAGAAAGTCTTCAACGATACGTCAGTTCGAGATCGTTTTGAATTAAGGGAAAAAGATCTTTTTGAGATAAGGCCGGCAAGATATTGCGGGCTTTATTTATTTTAATAATTCCACAAGCTTTTTAACAGCAGCCTGGTTTTCCGGAAGGAATATTGAAGCTGATACTTTCTTCTTTTCTTTATTGGTAAGATGCCAGCTGAGTGAGATCCTGTCGTTCAACTCATTCCTTAGCTGGAAATCGATGATGTCAATTTTAGACTTACACCAAAGATCAGCCATTTGGATCTGCTGATGCTGATTGTAATCCTGCACCTGAAATAGATTTCCATAGAAGCTTCCCAATGGGCGGCTTAAGGCTTCCACGAGAGTCTGTGAAGGATTTTCATCTATAGGAATATTCTTGTGTTTGTCCCGGATCTGAATGATCACTACTCCGCTTGTATTTTCTGCGATCCAATCGTTGAAGGTTTTAATAAAAGCGAAGGTTGCTTCCAGGCCATAATTATCCCGCAATCCGGCATCCATGATCTCGATCCTGGGTTCGGTGGGAAGAGAAACCACCGGGGAAATATACGGGAACGTAGCGCTCATCCTGAGAACGCTTGTGAATACTGTGTTCTCAGCACCCTGCTCTTTGAAAAAACGTGAATATTCCAAAGCATCAAACAGCTTGTTGAAATCCGTTTTGTCCGTTTTCGGGTTTTGAGTGATGTATGAGATTCCCTGTGGCGAGATGTACATTTTTCTTCCGTCATTAACGATTGAAGGCGTAAAGATCATCATAGGAATGTAGGAATTCGCCTCAGGCATTTTGTAATCTTTCAACCGCTTGTCAAAAACATACCCAGTGTTCTCTTCCAGCCTCTGTTCAAAAGCATAACCGCGATCCTGAGCATATTTATGTCCGTCAACTGTAAAGCTTTTCAACGGGAAAAGCCATTCGCTGGTAGCGACTGTGAAAGCTATCGGATTTAAAACATCCTTGGAGATATTGGTTCGGAATTCCTGTCCATAATACGTAGGGATCTTATGTTCCTGCTTCCGCAGATATAATTCACGGATATAGGCTGCACCAACCATTCCACCGGAAGATCCGGTCATTAGCTGTGTTTGTTTCAACAACTTCCCATTAAGAATACTATCGGTATACTGTAAAGTGTACAAGGTCCACAATGACGATCTGCATCCACCGCCACTCACATTCACGAAAACGATCTTAGGTTTTTTATCAGGTTCAGCGAACGAAGTGTTTTTAACCTTCCACTTATTAAGAATCTCAAGTGTGGCATTCCTGTCTTTCAGCAGATTGTCGTAGTCAATATCAATTTGCTTGAAATGGTCATAGTCATAACTTGCTTTTTTCGTATTGTAGTTTAAGCCGTATGCACGATTGTCAATTGAAAGAAAGTCGATCTTGTGTAAGTAATTGAATAAGATGAGAAAGGTGAAAAAGATTACTGTAGACCAGCCTCTGAACCAGGTATAGAAAGAGCTGAAAAGCATTAAAAACATTGTGAAGAGCAGAAATAAACTTGCACTTGCCGGAATCTCAAAAGCAGAAAAACTGGAGAATAAGCCGAGCGTGATCAGACTGATGATCGTTAGGATCTGAAAGATAAATGCAGCCCTGTGATTTTGTTTAAGGACAGCTTTAAGCATTTCCTTTTTATAATGCCTCACTGATCTTACCAGGCGGATCTTAAAAGGTGTAACAAGATAAGTCTCAACATACCAGTCACGGGATTCTTTGATCAGATGAGGGTTTCGCTCACCGTTATAATTTGTTTCCTTGAAGCTTTTTAGTGAAAGCTCAGAGCTCTGAATGCCATATAGTTTTGTAATGTCTTTATTAGTGCGAAAAAAATAAGTGAAGGCTATAAAGATGAAGAAAATGTTTCCTGCAACGAAGCCTAAGATCATCAGGAGGATTTCCAGTGCACTGAATAAGCCTTCATCCTTAAGGAAAAAAAATATTTTAATGCAATAGAGGAGTGTGAAAGTTACCGGAAGAAAGAAATTGTTAAGACAATACTTCATGAACGGATTGCGAAGTGTTGCGAGAAACGGAAATCGAAACCCGTTTTTAATATAACTCGCAATATTATATGACATGATAAAACCGCCACAGGCGAAACCGGTTATGAAGTAGGCCAGAAAGCTGATCTTATCAAAATACTCAGGCCCCCAGAAGAGATATGCAACTCCATAACGAGGGGCTACATTATTTGTGATGATCCCAAAGAAGATCAGCCAGAAAATTAAGAGGAGCTGGTTTTTCTTGAAATCGAGCAATACCAGGCGGAAATAAAAAGAATAGAAGAACCTCCTGAAAACTGGATGTTTTTGTAGTGTCTTTTTAAACCGACTTGGGAAGCTCATGTTAATTATTTTAATTTTGACTATATTAAATAAGCTTCATACTAGTGTGAGATTGCTTCGCTATCGCTCGCAATGACGCTTCGTATTGTTATTATTTCTTTAAACAAGTTCAATCTTGTACGTCTCCCGATAGCTATCGGGAGCGATGAGCTGCCGTAAAGAAGCAATCCCATGCACTATCAAACACATCAGATCTTACCGTTCACAATTTTCAAGATCTCAGCTTCCAGCTTTTGAGCTTTTTCTTCTAATACGGTTCCATCATTAATTAGTTTCTCTGCAAAGCCTTTATCTGTCAAGCCGGCTGCGTTGATCTTCACATTCAGGAAAGCTCCCATCACCGCAGAACGCGCGCATAATGCTCCGACACCTGCATCAGTAACAGAATTTGGATTACCGTTCTCCGCCATTGCTTTGATCACTTCCATTGAATCGTAACAAAGCCGCATCACTTTAAAAGGAACTTCTGTTGCGTATTTTGTAGCATCCTGAATCGCAGCTGTGCGGGCTTTCTTTTCTTCTTCTGTTGCTTTTGGCAGTCCGAACGCTGTCATGATCTTATTAAACGCGTTAGTGTCTTCATCAACTAAACGTAGCAATTCATTTTTGAAATGCTGGCCTTTTTCTGCCCAATCCGAAAATTCTTTCCAGCGCTCATCCCAACCTGGTTTGTGAGAAGAAAGGTTGGCAACCATTGTTCCCAATGAAATTCCAAGAGCTCCGATATACGCAGAGATAGAACCTCCGCCCGGTGCCGGACTTTCACTTGCAGTCTCGTTGGCGAATTCAACAAGGTTCATTCCGATCAAACGTCCCTGATTAACATCTTTCAATAAATATTCGATGATTCTTTCTTCCGGTTTGAAAGGCGCCAGTTCATCAAGCCCCAATGATTTAACCGCGATCTTGATCAACTCTTTTTCGGATATTCCGGTTGAGCGGTTTTGTTTTTCCAGGAAATATTTTCCTGCATCTAGCAATGCTTTCAAAGGAATTAAGCCGACCAATTCAGAACCTGTAACTCTGATTCCTCTTTCTGATGCTCTTTTACAAACTTCATCAAAGGCAATATGTACCGGAGTTACGGAAATATTCGTAAGGTTCATTGAGATCTGTGCAATACCATACTCTTCAATGTACCATCCGATAGCTTTCACACATTTCAAGGACCCTGGAATATTCACCGGATTTCCCTTGTCATCAGTAACAATTTTACCTGTAACCGGATTTCCTTCTCGCTTTACTCGTCCTGCTTCACGCACATCAAATGCGATTGCGTTTGCTCTGCGTGTGGAAGTCGTATTGAGATTGATATTATATGCAACAAGGAAATCACGGGCACCGATCACGGTGGATCCCGCTCTTACGGAGTGTTCTGCCGGACCGAAATCAGGTTTCCATTCAGGTAATTTTATTTTTTTAAAAAGGCCTTCGTATTCTCCTGCGCGGATCACCGACAGATTACTGCGTTCTTTGTTCTTTTGCGCGGCTTCATATAAATAGACGGGAATGCTTAATTCTTTTCCTACGCGCTCACCAAGTTTCTTTGCGTATTCTGCTGTTTCTTCCATTGTGATTCCGGCTATTGGGATCAGCGGACACACATCGGTTGCGCCCATACGCGGATGCTCGCCCTTATGCTTGCTCATGTCGATCAGCTCACTTGCTTTTTTAATAGCGAGGAAGGCCGCATTTATAACAGCTTCTGGTTCGCCTACAAATGTGACCACCGTTCTGTTGGTTGCTTTGCCCGGATCAACATTTAAAAGTTTAACGCTATCCACAGATTCAATTTCATTGGTGATCTGCTTAATAATGTTCATGTCGTTCCCCTCGGAGAAATTCGGAACGCATTCTATCAATCTACTTGTCATTGGTTGTATTGGTTGATTAGTTGACTAGTTAAATCAGGCTAAGCCTAAATAACCCATTCTACCTATTTAACTTATTTAACACTCTTCATGAAATCCGTTACCAAATATGCAATTAATTTTCCGGTTTTGTTGTCAGTTTTTATGTGTGAAAGAACAGGTGCAGCTTCCGCGATGTGAAGGTATGCCGCGTTTGTGTTTTTCGCACACCAGGTAACATATTGTCTCGCATTATTTGCGCTGATCCCGCTGGATGTTTTTGCACTTGATGGAATGTTTTGGATCGTATCCATATCGAGTTCGATCCCGCAAAAAGTGTCGCGATTGAATCCCGTTGCGTAGCGCACAGCCTCTTTAAAGCTTAATTCTTCCCTTACAAAAATATCCTCGAAAAAGGAGAACTGGACCTGCTTCGGATGTTTTTTTACTCATTTAAAACATTTTGTGAATTGTAATTTTCATGAAGCCCAACTACAGCATATTTAGAAAGAAATCCTTCGGCAAAAGCATAGCTGAAGCCATTTCCGCTGTGGCGACCTTCCATTGCCCTGAAATCGGTGTGCGCATCTGAATTGATCACGCTGATCTCAGCTTTATTAATACTGCCGCGGTCTTTCAGTCCCAGCGCTGCTCCTTTGATATTGCCATATGAATTATTATGTCCGCCACCGATGATCACCGGAATTTTTCCCGCTGCGATTATGGTTCGAACAGTTTCGGTAACGCGTTCATCTACCTTCGAAGTAAGTTCCCGAAGTTGCTTCACATCTGCATTTTCGGACTGTTTCATCAGATCATCGAAGTCTATATGGCCGAGGACCAACAGCTCATCACCTTTAAAAAAATCATTGCTCTGAATGTTAAGGATGTTGGTGAGCGCAGGCTGCCATGCGGTATGAGCGCCTCCACGTCCAAAATTTGCACGCACTCCGATATCTTCCGGCAAACCTAATAAAACAAATTTTGAGCTAGTGTTTTTTAGTTCTGAAAGATCATTGATGGTTTTGACATTCTCACCCAGTTTGGTTTCACCGCTGCGCTTACGTGTTAAAGCAGAAATATATTGTTGAGAGTAGATCTTTAAATCCATAGTTTACTTTGAAGAGTAACGATTTTAATTCATCACTTTTCCGCCAATGATGACGGTTTCGATCAGATTACTTCCGAAAGAATAGGGGATAAATGCATACGAAGGAATTTCTTTTGTAATGAAAACATTTGCCTGTTTGCCGATCGAGATGCTGCCATGAGTTTTACTCAGGTCCATCGCATAAGCGGAGTTGATGGTCGCAGCGTTGATCGCTTCTTCCGGGCTCATCTTGTATTGTACGCAACACAAGGAAAGCATAAAGTTCATGTTTCCGCTCGGACTGCTCCCGGGATTAAAGTCCGTAGCGATCGCCACAGGTAATCCGGCATCCATCATTTTACGGGCAGGTGGAAGCGGTAAGCTTAAAAAGAATGCAGCACCGGGTAAAACGGTTGGCATAGTAACAGAACCTTTTAATGCTTCAATTTCTTTATCACCTACAAACTCCAGGTGATCCACACTGATAGCGCCAACCTCAACACCTGCAAGTGCTCCACCGAAATTACTCAGCTGCTCTGCATGTACTTTTGGTGTCATACCGTATTTCTTTCCGGCAGTCAATATCTCTACGGTTTCTTCTTTGGTAAAATAATTTTGTTCACAGAAAACATCACAATACTCGGCCAGCTTTTCTTCAGCAATGCGCGGCATCAATTCATTAATAAGTATATCGATATATTTACGTTTGTCATTCTTTAATTCAGCGGGCACAGCGTGTGCGCCAAGAAATGTGGCTTTGATCGTTAGCGGACTCTTTTCCTTTAACGTGCGGATCACACGCAACATTTTTAATTCAGCTTCGACACTTAATCCGTATCCGCTTTTAATTTCAACAGCCCCAGTTCCCTGCAGCATGATCTCATTTAATCTTTTTAAGGCACTTTCAACAAGCTCTTCTTCAGAAGCATCCCGGAGCTTTTTTGCAGAGTTTAAAATTCCGCCACCGCGTTCGAAGATCTGTTCATAGGTCAGTCCGTTAATGCGGTCTACAAATTCTCCCTCGCGACTGCCAGCATATACAATGTGTGTGTGACTATCACAGTAACATGGCAGAACCAACTTTTCTGAAGCATCAATGATCGTTAAATTTGTCCAGTCGGTGATCCCTTCCCAGTCTTCCATCTTACCGAAACCAACGATCTTATCATTCTCGATCGCAAGCCATGCGTTATCAATGCACTCCAGCTTTTTCATCTCAGCCCCGCTCACTTTTAATCGCGGCTCATCCTCAATTCCAACAAGCTGTTTTATATTTTTAATAAGGATTTTCATTGTATGGTTATTATGGCTGAAAGATACTAAAATGAGCTAGTATTTTAAATTTTTATTATTTGAAGGCAACTATGCAATTCAATTCACGTCTCAATTACAAACCGTTAAACAAAACTTTTGTCCGCATGAGTAAAATTTACATTGTAATCTTTTTTTAACTAAAAAATGTAAAACGAATGAGGATAATAGTAATAATAACAGCAACACTTTGCAGTGTTTTTGTAAAAGCGCAAACATCAACTTCAGATAGTCTAATATCAAAACCGGATCTTAAAAAAAATGAGATCTATCTGAACCTTCTGCCCATTGCAAGGACTCTGTTCACCAATACCAGTTCTCCGGTAAATCGGTTTTCACTCTCTTACAAGCGCTATTTAAATGAGAGATCGGCTTTGCGCTTATCCTTAGTGGCCGACTTTGTACAAAAAAATGCTTATACAGCACACTTTGGCTCAGATAGAGATGTATATGATCTTGGCGCAGATTCTTCGTTAACCAAATATACTATTGAAAGACCCGGGTTTCTCAGTCCTCACGTAAGCGTGGGGTATGAGAGGGTTTATGGCAAACGCAAGCTTAAGTGGTTCTATGGTGCAGATCTTTCTTTAGGTTATTCGGAACACTTAACTCTGAAACAACGCATCCGGATTGTTAAAGATTCAATCGGATGGGTCGAAGAAGTGACTTTTCCATCAACTGTAGCACGATCAAAAACAACAACGGTATCAGTGGGAATAAGGCCGTTTTTCGGCTTGAAATATCCGATAAATAAACGATTGTCGGTTTCAGCACAGCTTGGAGTTGATGCAGCATACAGATCTCAGCAGGTTACCGGTAGTATAATCGGGGGTGTTCGCCCCGGACACTACACCTCATTTGATTTTACTACTGAGTCGGGATTGTTAAACGACATTTCAATAATATATAAATTCTGATTTTTAATGCCAATTTCGGGTATTAAATCAATTTTGCCCCGCACCTTTATTTCATTAAATTTGCCTGTTACCGAAATAAGAAATATGGCAGGCAATACTTTTGGAAAAATATTCACACTGACCACATTTGGAGAGTCGCATGGCGAAGCTTTAGGAGGTATCATAGATGGTTGTCCGGCCGGATTGACCATCGACCCCGAATTCATACAAAAAGAGCTGGACCGCAGACGCCCCGGACAATCACACATCGTTACGCAACGTAAAGAAGGCGATAAGGTTGAATTCCTTTCCGGGATCTTCGAAAATAAGACCACCGGAACTCCGATTGGATTTATTATCCGGAATGAAGACCAGAAATCAAATGATTATTCCCACAATGAAAAGGTGTACAGGCCTTCACATGCAGATATAACTTACGATGCAAAGTATGGTTTTCGTGACCATCGCGGTGGTGGGAGGTCATCAGCACGCGAGACGGTTTGTCGTGTGGTTGCGGGTTCTATCGCAAAGCTGCTTTTGAAACACCACGGGATTTCTGTGCAGGCATTTACTTCACAGGTTGGTGATATTAAGCTTCTCAAGAATTATCATGATCTGGATCTTAGCAAGACTGATGATAACATTGTGCGTTGTCCGGATCAGCTGATCGCAGAAACCATGATCACCAAAATTGAGCAGATACGGAAAGCCGGTGACACGATAGGCGGAGTGATCTCCTGTGTGATCAAAGGCGCACCTGTTGGATTGGGTGAGCCTGTATTTGACAAGCTGCATGCAGACCTGGGCAAAGCAATGCTGAGCATCAACGCAGTAAAAGGATTTGAATACGGGAGCGGGTTTGAAGGTGTGAAAATGAATGGTTCCGTCCACAACGATAAGATCCTTCCGGGCATGAAATTTAACTCCAACCACAGCGGTGGAATCCTGGGCGGGATCAGTAATGGAGATGATGTTTATTTCAGGGTTGCTTTTAAGCCGGTCGCGACCATCATGCAGACCCAGGAGACGATAAATACTGATGGCGAAGCTGCTGAGATAATGGGGAAGGGAAGGCATGATCCTTGCGTTTTGCCGCGCGCAGTTCCGATAGTGGAAGCGATGGCAGCTCTTGTAATAGTTGATCATTTATTGAGAAATAAGAGTACGCGTTTAGAGGAGAATCATGGCGGAGAAAGTAATGCATTTTTGTATTGAGATGATAGAAAGAGTACGCGGATTTTTATGAAGAAGAGCGATTTCTTCTATGATGAAATATGATTTGATTGCGATTTGGCTTTGCCGGAAGAGATTGTCTGAGTAAGCAGAATCAGTTCCCCGCCTTTCAGGAGGGGTTAGGGGTGGTAGATCAAAATGTTTCCTTTGCCGGAGGATGATGCAAGTCAAGACTAGTATGTACAAATAACTTTTAACTAATAACAACTAACTTAAATAACAATTTATGTCGTCACCTGAAAAGAAAAAAAGTTTATTACGAAGGATCCTTAAATGGACAGGAATTACTTTTTTAGTTCTGATCATACTTTTAATAGCAGCGCCATTTCTGTTCAAGAAACAGATCGTGCAAAAAGTAAAAGATGCAGCGAATCAAAATCTGAATGCAAAAGTGAACTTCGGAGATTTTGATCTTTCATTGTTCAGATCTTTTCCTGATTTCAGCTTGTCGGCCGATAGCCTCAGCATAGCCAACATTGGTGAGTTTGAAGGTGACACACTTCTTTCTGCAAAGAACTTATACATTTCCCTCGACCTGATGAGTGTGATCAAAGGCGATAAATATGAGATCCATACCATCGTCCTTGATCATCCAAGAATCAATGCGCGTGTCCTGAAAAACGGAAAAGCGAACTGGGATATCACGAAACCATCTGCCGATACTGCCGTTTCCGACACTTCAGCATCCGCTCCCTTCAAAATGGGACTGGAAAAATTTGAGATCAAGAACGGTTACATCGTTTATGACGATGCTTCTTCCGGAGTGTATGCCAGGTTGTACAACATGGACCATACCTTGAAAGGAGATTTTACTTCGGATAACTTCGTGCTCGAAACATTAACTGAGATCGAACAATTAACTGTTACTTCGGGTGGTGTTGGTTATTTTAACAAAGTGAAAACGCGTATCAAAGCTGATATGGACGCTGACATGCCGAAGTTCAGATTCACCTTCAAAGACAATGAATTTTCATTCAATGAGTTGACATTAGGCCTTGACGGTTTCTTCGCGATGCCGAAGGATGATATGGAAATGGATCTGAAATTAAAGGCTAACCAGACCGAATTTAAAAATATCCTTTCATTGATACCGGGTGTTTATACTAAAGATTTCAAAGATGTAAAGACAGCGGGATCTTTATCGCTCGATGCTTTCGCGAAGGGAATTTATAGTTCTTCACCGGATCCCAAAAAGTCTAAAATGCCTGCGTTCGGCTGTAAATTACTGATCAAGGACGCGATGTTCAAATATCCGTCTTTACCAAAATCGGCTACCGGCATTCAGGTTGACCTTTTAGTTGATAATAAAACAGGTGATCCGGATGCAACTGTGATCGACCTGAATAAATTCCATGTTGACCTTGGCGGCAATCCGATCGATGCGGTAATGCATGTGTCCACCCCGGTTTCAGATGCGAACATCAATGCAATGCTTCTGGCGAAGATCAATCTTGCGACAATGCGTGATATCATTCCGATGGAAAAAGGCGAGGACCTGAATGGAATGATCACAGCGGATGTTAAGATGAAGGGAAGAATGAGCAGTATCGAAAAAGAAAGATATGACGAGTTCAACGCTCAGGGAAAACTCGGGATCATTGATATGAATTACAAATCAGCAACATTGACATATCCGGTTCAGATCAAAGCATTGTACCTTGATTTCAACCCTAAGACAGTTGACCTGACCAAATTTGATGCACAGCTTGGAAAGAGTGATGTGCAGATGGATGGAAAGATCGAGAACTTTTTGCAATACGCATTGAAAGATTCTTTATTGCAGGGATCATTTAATTTAAGATCGAATCTGCTTGACCTGAATCAGTTGATGAGTAGTCCGGATACCACAAAAGCTGCGGCAGCAACACCTGACACTGCAAAAGCAACCGTTGCTGAAGTTCCATCGAATTTGGATGTCCGTTTAAATGCTGATGTTAAGAAAATGCTGTATGATAATCTTACGATCAGCAATGTGATTGGCGGAGTAGCGGTTAAAGACAGCAAAGCCATTCTGGAGCACCTGAAAATGAAGTTTGATGAGCTGGAAGGAACGATGGACCTTAGCGGAGTTTACAGCACACAGAATGTAAAAAAACCGAATGTTGATTTCAGCGTTGACATCGCCAATTTTGATATTCCTAAAACATTCAAATCTTTCAACTCTGTTAAGAAGCTTGCTCCGATCGCACAATATGCGAAAGGGAAGTTCTCAACTGATATGAAATTCAAAACAGATCTTGATGAGCACATGAATCCGCTTTACAACACATTGAACGGAGGCGGACATTTAAAAACACAGAATGTTGTTGTAGAAGGTTTTGAACCGATCAACAAACTGGCTGATGCATTGAAGCAGGAAAAATACAAGAGGCTTGCCTTCGAAAACATTGATGCTACCTATGAATTTAAAGATGGCAGAGTGGAAGTGAAGGAGATGCCGATCAAGTCTGGCAACATCACCGCGAAGGTAAAAGGTTCAACAGGCTTCGATCAAACCATCGATTACACCTGGAACATGGAGATCCCGACAGCGGAATTTGGTTCTGCTGCCAACGCTGCGGCAGGAAGTGTTCTGTCTCAAATCAATAAAGCCGCAGGCACCAATTTAAAAGTTGGTGAGAAGGTGAAGATCAAGGCATTGTTTGGAGGAACGATCACTAAGCCTGTATTAAAAACGGATCTTTTTGGCAGCGATGGAGCATCAACACCAAAAGAAGCGGTTAAAGAAGTGATCGGACAGGGAGTTGACATGGCGAAGGAGAAAGCACGTGAAGAAGCTGAGAAGATCATGAAGGATGCACAAGCTCAGGCGGATAAGATCAAGGCAGATGCAAAAGCGCTTGCTGATAAAACAAAGACCGAAGGGTATGCAGCCATTGATCAAAACATAGAAGGCATTAAAAATCCGATTGCTAAGGCTACCGCAAAGGCTGCTGCTCCGACAGCTAAAAAAGAAGTTGATAAAAAGGCGCAGCAGATCCTGGATGAAGCAAATAAGAAAGCGGATGATGTGTTGATTAAAGCGAAAGCGGAATCGGATGCGAAACTTAAATAAATAAGTTAAGAGTTAAATGTTAATCGTAAAAAACGGTTAAAAGTTATTTGTTAAATGTTAATCGTGAATTGTAGTAGCGATTAACATTTTCCTTTTGCCCTTTACAGATTCTGTTTGTATCTAACCTACATACAGCCATTTAACTTTTAACCTTTAATTTTTTAACACTTAGCCTTACACAGCCTAAATAACTTAACCATTAACCATTAACTTTTTCCTACTAATGAGATATTTAGGACCAATTCTCTCTGTTCTACTGACATGTTCTTCAATAACTGTATCAATAAGCCAGGACGAAGAAAAATGCCAGGAGATCGACAATAAAAAAGCTGTAAAAGCTTATGAGCAGGGGCTTGACAAGAAAAACAAAAAGGAGGAAAGGCTTGCATTTTTACAGCAGGCGATCAATCTGGAACCCGATTATGTGGATGCGAATTTTGCTTTCGCCATGGAGCGCATAAAAACATTGATTTATGCTGATCAGTCGTTCAAGCCCACAGAACCTTATTTTAAGAAGGTGATCGAGCTTTGTCCGAAGTATCACTCCAACCCTTATTACTATTTAGGTTTTATTGCTTACGAAGAAGAAAAATGGGATGAGAGCGTAAAATACCTCAAGCAGTTTTTGAATTTTAAGTCAGACGATGATAAGAAGTTCGACAAGGAATACGATGGTCTGCTGCGTCAGGCAAAGGAAATGGTGAAGTATGCGAAAGTGTATGGCGAGATCCTCAATCATCCCGTGCCGTTCGATCCGCATCCTGTTGAAGGCATCTGCACCGATAAAGATGAATACCTTCCGATCATCTCCGCTGATGATGAAACGATGTGGTTCACCAGAAAGCAACCCTACGTTGATAAGAACGGCATTTCAGGAATGACCACCGATAAAGAGCAGGAGTTATTCTCCTACAGTAAGCGTGACAAAGCTTCCGGCAAATTCACGAAAGGGCAGCGGATGCCCTATCCATTCAACAAAAGTCAGAATGAAGGAGGAGCAACATTATCCATCGATAATAAGCACATGTATTTTACTGCGGGACGTGATGAAGGCGGCACGCAGATCAACATTGACCTGTATCATTCTGATTACGTGAATGGTGAATGGACAGAGCCGGAGAAGATCCCGGGCGTGAATGATCCGGAAGCGTGGGATTCACAGCCAACGCTTGCTTCTGATGGTGTCACACTTTATTTTGCAAGTAATAGGAAAGGAGGATTGGGCGGGACGGATATCTACAAGATCACAAAAGACCCGAAAACAAATACCTGGAGCAAGCCGGAGAATTTAGGCCGGGGGATCAATACTCCTTATGACGAGCGCTCCCCGTTCATGCACTCCGATTTTGAAACGATGTATTTTTCTTCGGACGGTCATCCGGGAGTTGGTGGACTCGACATTTTCTATTCAAGGATCGATTCAGCAGGTAAATGGACAGAGCCCAAAAATATCGGAGTGCCGATCAACACAACAAGGGATGATATCGGATTTTTTGTGAGCACTGATGGTCATCTCGGATACTTCGCCTCTAACGAGCCCGGAAGAGCATTAGGACGTTCTGTTGGAAAGTACGATATCTATTCTTTTGAGCTCTACAAAGATGCCCGTCCACAGGGAGTTTCCCTTTTCACAACACATATCGATGATAAATCGAATGCGGAGATGAAAAATTTCACCGTGGAAGTAACGGATGCGGTTACAAAAAAAGTGACCAAGGCTGTAGTTGACTCAACAACGGGGGATGTTGTTGTGGCAGTGAACACAAAGAATAAAAATGATCTTATCGTAACAGCAAAAAAGGATGGGTATGCTTTCAGCTCACAGTTGATCTCAAAGGATTCATTAACGAATAATCCAAAACCAAGGAAGCTAACACCTATCGTTGTTGACACGATCGCGGTTGGCAAGACCTATGCCTTGAATGATATCTATTACAAGACCAATTCAGCGGTGCTTGACCCAAGATCAACGATCGTGATCGAAGAGTTCGTAGAGTTCCTGAAAAACAATCCGGGAATTAAAATTGAGATCCATGGTCATACCGACAATGTGGGTAAGCCGGAAGCAAACCTTGCACTTTCCACCGACCGTGCATTCACGGTGCGGGATATTCTGTTGGAAAAAGGGGTTGATGAAAAGCGCTTACTGAACTTTAAAGGCTTTGGATCTTCCAAGCCTATTGCCGATAATTCCACGGAAGCGGGCAGGATGAAGAACAGGAGGACGGAGTTTGTGATTGTGGGGAAGTAGATTTATTTAAGTATCCAATTTGAGTTGCATAGCCGAGCTACGTTCTTTATAATTGGCATCCTTGCCGAATAAATTTTTAATCTTTCTATTTAAAGCAATAACCTATTGATAGCCCTATCAACGGGATCACGGGATTTATAAATAATTGTTTTTTGTGTGTTTTCACATAATTATTATATTCTTGAGCATTTATTACTATTAAAAAGGAAGAAGAAAAGAATAACCCTGACTTCGAAATATGTTTAACTTCAACAGGCTTTATAAGTATGAAAAGAGTTTCAGATACATATGACGTGTCACACTCTTTACACGCCCAGGCTCCGGAAAAAAAGGAAACACCTACACCTGAACCAATTGAATTTCTTTTTCCATAAGAAAGCGAAATTTCGGTATTAAAATTTTTCTTTGGACTTTGCAATCGATCACTTTCCAAATACAATCCTCCAACTCTTATTGAAGCCCACCATTCTTTTTTTATATTTCTTGACAGTTGATAATTAACTGAACCTATCAGCCCGTTTCCTAAGGCTTCTATAAATATGAAGTTTCTGTATCTCTTTAAGCTATCTTTCATGCTCTTATCTTCATTCGCCTTGAGAATGTTGTCCCTGTTCGGCTTATTTATACGTTCATTATACGTTAGTACGATAGGCCGATTAATAGCCATTTGAGCGCTTAGTTCAAAGCTTATACTTAATAAAATAGCAGTATAAATAATTTTCACCATAACGGAATACTAAACAATTTTATTTTTTTCTAATATTTTGCAGAACATTCAAAATGAATACCCGATTCCTAAAGAGAAAAGTAGCCTTGTTCCTCTCTGACTATATTTTTTATAACCAGCATTTAAATTAAATTCCCGAAATTTAAATAGAGGGGTAAAGGCGGAATTCAAATAAAAATGCCCTTTTTCTTTTTTGTATTTATAGCCTATCCGTAATGAAGCGAATCGTTGAATACGGGATCACGAATAAAATCAGCCTTGGGTTTTCTTCAGGAGCCGATATATTTACTGTAGACCCTTCAAAGTTCTATGGATTCAAGCGCATGGATGGGGCACCTGTCACAGCAAAAACAGAAGAGTTCACATTTGACGGGAGCTATCATTTTTATGTAAATAAACGCCTTGATCTTTCCGCATTCGGAGGCTTAGGCGTGTTTGGCGTTGCTTTTAAAAGTCAGGAAGCAGATGATGCAAAGCCAGTTGTTTACAAAGCGAGCGGCAGCATGGCGCGTGGTGGGCTCAGGGTACGCTATTATTTTTTCAGGCGTTTGGGTGCATTCGGACAGGTCAGCTCTTATACCGGCAAATGTTCTTCAAAAAACGTAAAGGAAAATAACCTTCCCGGTGAATACTCTACCACCATCAGCGGCAGCGCCATCGAAGCCGGATTGTGCTACCGATTTATAAGATAAATAGTTTTAAAATTTTTGTGAAGCCATGGATCGAAAGAGCTATGGCTTCTTTTTTTAGCTGAAAAATTATTCTTGTGCTTCTCATTTTCTTCGTGCCTTAGTGGTAAAAACACCTCTGTGATCCTCTGTGCCCTCCGTTTCTCAGTGGTAAAAAGTATGGCACTTATTTTTCGTGGTCATTCTTACCTAATACTCCGAACCATGAAAATGAAAAATCAAATCACCGGTCGTGCCGGAATCCGGATAAACAGTTCCATTGATAATGTATGGGAAGCATTAACAAACCCGGAACTGATAAAAAAGTATTTTTTCGGGACCACCACCCGTACCGACTGGAAAGCGGGAAGTCCCATCACTTTTTCGGGAGAATGGGAGGGGAAAAAGTATGAGGACAAGGGAACTATCCTGGAGGTGCAGCCGAAGGAAATGATCAAATATGAGTATTGGAGCTCTATGTCAGGGACCGAGGACAAACCGGAGAATTATATTCCAATAACATATGAGATCGCGACAGAGAATGACCAGACGAAGGTAATGATCACTCAGGAGAACATCGCGAGCGAGGAAATGAAGAAACATTCACTTGAGAACTGGAAAAAGGTCCTGAATAATTTAAAGGAATTGCTCGAGCAGAAAGAAGTTACTCGTATTTAGAATCCCAGACAGCAGCCACTTCGTCCCATTGATTATCGAGGCTTTCATCGTAGTTGGCAAGACAAAGGATGCTGAGAACAGGGTAGAGGTCCTGGTATTTTTTTAATTCTTCTAAACCTGTCATTGTTTCATTCAGGCTCAGCTCTTCCTTCGCAATAAGCTTACGCGCAGCTTTTATTACGAGCTCTTTCATCGGATGCTCAAATTTATCTTTGATCGCATCGATCAGTAAATTAAGGTCGGCCTCCGAGGTGCTTTCCCTGTTAAAATCCTCAATGCAGCCGATCTCTTTGATCACCTGAAAACAAGCTTTAGGAGAAATGCTAACAGCTTCACGCATCAATTCCAGGCAGGCATCATGATCACTGAAAGGGAAATTCCCATCGATCTTTTCAATGAAAGCTTCTTCCTGTGGGTTTTCTGTGATCATATAATTATTAGTTCTGACGTTTAATGTTTCTGTAAGAAAATTCATTGTAGATATGCCTGCGGGCTAATCTGCCCGGTGAGCCTGCATTCACAAGCTTGATATACATGTTACGGGGAACATGGTAATATTCATAAACAGAACCGTCCAGAAAGTCGATACGAAGGATATTGTCAACATAATTCATGTCGGCAATGTTAGAGGTAGTTGTGGTCTGGATGTATTGTGGTTTTTCTAATTCAATAGTTTCAGGGGCAACGCTCACCAAAAAATGGTATGCTTCAATAAGCTCTTTGCTGATAGCTTCGTACTCCGCTTTAGTAGCTTCATCCTGCACTCTGTCGGGATGATATTTTTTCATTGCATTTCTGTATGCATTTTTCAACTCGGCAAGCGTGCTGGTCTTGGTTACTTCTAAAATTCTGCGGTATTCGATAACTTTTTTCATTGTACTTTTATTTCAATATATTTTGGGGCTGCAAAGATAGTCTTTTTTTACCACAAAGGCGCTAAGGCGCTAAGGTGTAGCGTGTATTAACGCTCAAATGCTGTAAATGTTGCATTAATTAAAAAAGACGGCCGTAAAACCGTCTTATAATTTTTGCTTTGCGTCTTCGCGTCTTCGTGGTGAAGATTTAATCTTTCGCTAAAAACGGATACTTATAATCAGTAGGCGGCACAAAAGTCTCCTTGATCGTGCGTGGAGAAACCCAACGCAATAAGTTGATCATAGATCCTGCCTTGTCGTTTGTTCCGGAACCTCTTGCTCCGCCAAATGGCTGCTGTCCTACGACTGCACCAGTAGGCTTATCATTGATGTAGAAGTTTCCTGCAGCGTTGCGTAATGCCTTGGTCGCATATGCTATCGCGTATCTGTCCTGCGCGATCACCGCACCTGTCAAGGCATAGATCGAAGTGGAGTCAACAATTTTCAAAGTTTCTTCCCATTTGTTCTCATCGTACACATGCAGAGTTAACACCGGCCCGAAAAGCTCTTCGCACATCGTTACGTATTTAGGATCTTTTACTTTCAGAATTGTAGGCTCAATGAACCAGCCTTTTGATTTATCATAATTTCCACCGGCAACTATCTCCACGTCCTTATCGTTTTTCGCTGCATCAATGTATTTAGCAAGCTTATCAAAAGATTTTTCATCGATCACCGCATTGATGAAATTAGTGAAATCTTCGGTCGGCCCCATTTTGAACGATTTCAGATCAGCAACAACTAAGTCTTTTACTTCTTCCCAGATATTTGAAGGGATGTAAGCACGGGATGCTGCAGAACATTTTTGTCCCTGGTACTCAAACGCACCGCGACTGATAGCAGTAGCAACGATCTTCGGATCAGCAGATTTATGTGCAACAATGAAATCTTTCCCTCCTGTTTCACCAACGATGCGGGGATATGTTTTGTATTTGTGAATATTATTTCCGATCGTTTTCCAGATGTTCTGGAACACTTCCGTTGAGCCTGTAAAGTGAATCCCGGCAAAATCAGCATGATTGAAGATCACATCAGCAGCATCCGGCCCTGAAGGGTAGATCAGGTTGATAACGCCATCCGGAACACCTGCCTTGTTGAAGATCTCCATTAAAACATTAGCGGAATACACTTGAGTGTTAGACGGCTTCCAGACAACCACGTTACCCATCATGGCACATGCAGTCGGTAAGTTACCGGCAATAGCAGTAAAGTTGAACGGAGTCAATGCATATATGAAACCTTCAAGAGGTCGCTGCTCAACACGGTTCCAGATGCCAACACCTGTAACAGGAGGTTGTTGTTTGTAGATCTCCGTCATGTACATCACGTTAAAACGAAGGAAATCGATGATCTCGCATGAAGAATCGATCTCTGCCTGGTAAGCGCTTTTCGATTGTCCAAGCATTGTTGCTGCGTTCAATTTTGCCTTGTATGGGCCTGCGATAAGCTCTGCAGCCTTTAAGAAAATGCTTGCACGGTGTTCCCATGGCAGCTCTTCCCATTGCGGTTTTGCTGCAAGCGCAGCGTTGATCGCTTGTGTAACGTGTTCTTTGGTGGATTTATGAAAATGACCTAAAGTATGTTTATGATCGTGAGGGGGGGAGAGGCGTACTTTTTCACCACCGCGTACTTCTTTGCCTCCAATGTACATTGGAATATCAATTTCCTGTGAACGAAGCTCTTTAAGCATTGCCTGAAGTTCTTTACGTTCAGGGCTTCCGGGTGCATAGCTTTTTACCGGTTCGTTCCATGGTTGTGGTACATTATAGATTCCTTTTGGCATAATTGAGATTATAAATTATGAATGATAAATTTCGAGGTGCAAAGATAAGGAAAATACTAATCTTAATTATGAGTTCCACGGGTTGTTGGTTCTTCCTGCAATCTGATCTTTAAAACTGCCGGATCATTGACCAGAAAAGGGGGAAGGTCGCCTAAATCAAAAGTTGCCAGCTTGTAATTTTGTCTTTTGAGCCGGATATAATCATCATATTGCAACTGCGTGTCGTAGGCTATAAAATCAGAATAAAACATGATCCTGATATTTCTTTCCGGTTCACAATTAAATATGATATAACCTTTAGGCAATTTGCTTGTCAGATGCTTAATGAACCGGGTATCATTAATTTTTTTCTCTCTTTTGTCGTTATCGTCCGGGGTGACCATAAGAGAATGTTTGGAAGCCAACTCGTACAAATTAAAATTTCCCCAACAAATAATGATCAGCATCAATGTCATTATGATTTTAACTAAAAAAACTTTTTTTGGTAGTCTTTCGGAGATATACATGGTCACAATATCAATAAGGGAAGCGAGAGACAAGAAGATGAGTGGACTGACAATGAAACAAAACGACTCCATTTTTGTGGCTGCCAAAGTGAAGAAGGTATACACGAATGTGATCATGCTAAAAAAAGCAATTTTGTATTTAGGCTCTTTGATACTTTTGTAAAAGAAAAACAGTGATATGATAATTATGATCGGAACGAGGTCGCCATAACCATACTGTTTTTCTAGCATCTTGTAATGATAAAATGAATTGCCGCCATGATCTTCAACTACTTTAAAAAAATGTTGAACATTCAATTCGTGCTCAATCCGGCTCTCGGATGGAAATGTAAGGGAAGTATAAATTTGCCATGGAATAAAAACCAGTAGGCTTAAACCTAAACTGATCAGCAAAAAAGAATACGTTTGGTAGTTAGTTCTTTTCCGTTTATCGGTGAGGATTGTCAGCGACCATCCAAAATAAACGATCAGGCCGACAAGCCATTTGACAAGAACGGCAGCACCTGCAAAAACACCAATGAGAAGCAGCCAATATTTCTTTCCTGAGACTTCAAAGTTCACCCAGGCCCATACGCTTGCTGTAATATAAAATATAAAGGTTGTGTCGTTGTGATCGCAGGTTTGTCTTCCCGAGCATAACTCATGGACAAAATAAGAGCTTGTAAAAAGCAAAGCTGCATAAAAACCTATTCTTGAGTTGCAGGTATGTTTTCCGATCCCGTAAATGAATAAAGGGGTGATCGACAACATGAGTACAGAAGGAATTCTTACCGCAAATTCATTTAAGCCGAATAATTTAAGGCTTAAAGCTATCTGCCACATAAATAATGGCTGTTTGTGAAGCCAGATATGACTATGAATCCAGCTATGACCATAAGATATAACATGCCTTTTATATAATGCCGGTGCTAAGGGTTGTTCGATAAGGTGTTTGGCCACAAGAGCATGAAACTGTTCGTCCCAGTTATTTAGGAAGGGGTCGAGAAGCGCTGAAAAAGAATAAAGTAACAATGCTCCCGTAAAAAGGCATAAGAGAGCCACTCTTTCTTTTTTTAATATGTTAAATGAAATAATAGAAAAAACAAGAAATAGAAATCCGGCTAAAAGGCAAAGTGCAGTGTTGGGCTCGAAAGAATAGGGCATTTTCATTATGCCAACGATTTATCATTAATCAATCCCGGCTCAATCAAAGTGTATGCTTTTTTCTTAGTGAGTGGAGCCATGAAACAGCTGCCTCTTCCGTGTTAAAAAGCTTTAACTCTCTTTTAGGATTATAAAAACGTAAAAGGAAATTTACAAGAAGTTTCTGAGATAATGAAGGCGTAACGACTGCTTCGGCAATAGTTGTACTTGAGGCTTCATCGCTACCTGCAAATTCACGGGCCTCTTTAGTTACAGTACCGTGCTTGCCTCCGATTACAAGAACAAACAATTCTTTTTTTGTGGCAAATGAACGAACATGCTCAAAGATCTTACGGGATTCTGTAAGTGTAACCTCTGCTTCGTCCTGCATGGTGACCTTGACAAGACCATCATCACGCAGCTGAATAAGAGAAATGTCGGTTCTAAATTCCTTTAGAATCTTAATGTCTGACGCTATTACCATTATGGGATTTATGTGCGGGCAAACATATTAAAAATTTATGAACTTTCAAGTAATTTAAAACAGCAGAGAGATCTTGTCTTAAGATCAACATATAAATAAAAACGCCCCTGAAAACAGAGGCGTTTTTATAATCACAAACAAACAAAACTATTGAGCTTTTGCTTCCAGATCAAACTCAATGTTTACTTTTTCAGAAATGAATTTATCTCCAAGAGTTTTATCATTTCCGTAATTCATCTTCCATTGTGTGCGGTCGATATCAAAATCAGCCTTAGCTTTTAAAGTGGTTGCATCAAGATCCACATGCGCAGGGAAAGTGACATTTTTAGTTATATCCTTAATAGTAAGGTTTCCACTGATATTAAAGTTTGCTCCTTTAACTATAGATGTGTCTTTATCATCTGCCTTGTAAGGCTCTACATGAGTGATCTCGAACTTAGCAGTCTGAAATTTTTCAGCATCAAAAAAGTCACCGCTCAGTAAATGAGGACGAAGTTTCTTTTGAAACACATCGTCTTTTTCTTCCAATTCCATTGATCTTACATCGATAGTAAAATCGCCACCGGTAATTTCATTTCCTTTTATTGCCACTGTACCATTCGTAACTTTAAACTTTCCGGGGTGATTTTTACCCACTCCGTAACCGATGAAACGAATTTTAGAGTTCGCAGTGTCAATTGTAAAAGTTTGCCCGGTGATCTCGGTTGCTTTTTGTTCTTCTGTAATAGTTGCGTTATCACCTTTTGGTGCATTGTCGCATGCCGCAATTGTAATACATGCAGCGATAGAATAAAGAAGGATCTGTACAGGTTTGTTTTTTTTCATTTTTTTAGTAGAATATTGGTTTGCCATACGTTGTAAATTTTTATGCCACTTAGTATGCTCATGAATATTTATTCCACATCTTTGTATGAATGAGGAGTAATTCAAAAGAGCAGATACGACTAAAGGATCATTCCGGAAGAAAGCCTGTTTTTATTATACTGTTATTTGTTTTTCTGCTTTACGGCAACGCGATAAAAAACAACTTTTCCCTTGATGATGATTTTGTAACTTCAACCTATGATCATCCCAATAAAAGAATTGAAAAGGGCATAAAAGGTATTCCTGAGCTATTTTTATCAAGGTATGTTGAAACCGATCAGCAGAGTTTTTCTTACCGGCCTTTGGTGCTGGTAACATTTGCGATTGAATATGAGTTTTTCGGTATAAATCCGTATGTCAGTCATTTCATTAATATCCTCCTTTACGGTTTTTTATGTGTCCTCCTTTATAAAATGCTGCTCAAGGTTTTTCAGGAAACAGATCATCGTATTTTGTTGTTCATAATTTTGCTTTTTGCTGCCCATCCGGTGCATACGGAAGTGGTAGACAGTTTAAAGAACCGTGATGAGCTTCTCAGTTTTTTTATGGGAATTTGTTGTGTCAACTTTATGCTGAAGGCATATGAAAGTAGTCCGGTACGGAATATTATTCTTTCTGTTATATTTTTTTGTATGGCATTGATCACAAAAGAAACCTTCCCTGTTTTATTGCCATTTATTCTATTAACGATATATACTTTCAAAAAGCCAAATAGCAAACAAATCCTTATCACAGGGTTTTGTCTTTTAGGCATTACGATCTTCTTCGTGTTGGTTCGTCAATTTTTAATTCCGGAGGAATCACAGGTAAGGACATTCGTATTTACTGAAAACCCCCTGTTTTATGACCATAGCCTGGCTTCGCGGATACCTGCCTCATTGTTCATACTGCTCTTTTACTTAAAGCTGATGGTCTTCCCATTTCCGCTTTCAGCTTATTATGGATATAATACAGTACCGATCGCTGGCTGGGCTGAGCCAATGGTTTGGATCTCTTTGTTGCTCCATTTGGCAATGCTGTTTTTTGGTATCAGATATTACAAACGGTACAAGATCCTGTCGTATGGCTTACTTGCATATCTATTGGCCATACTTCCTTATTCCAATTTACTAAGGCCGGGCGTAGGTATAGTTGCAGAAAGGTATTCATTAGCCGCGAGCTTCGGATTTTCTATCTTTCTTCCTATACTGATTCTTTTCATTTTTAATCGCGGGATGAAAAGCATTACTCCTTTTAAGATCACAAAGCAATCGGTCCTCTTCGCTTCAGTACTGATTGTCTTTTTTTCATTCAGGACATTTTCCCGGAACAACGACTGGAAGGATATTAAAACCCTTTTCAAACGTGACCTTGAATATTATCCGAATTCTTATAACCTGCATTATATATATGCAAACGCAATTTCGCGGGAGATTCCAAAACAGACTAATCTGGATGTTAAAAATGATCTAAGGTCTGAAGCGCTGACCCATTACAGTGAAGTGGCAAGGATCGTTGAAAGCGGTCTCGCGAAAGCCCCTTCCGATTATATCAGTAGGAATAATCTGGGGACTATTTATGTAAACTATTTAAATCAGCCAAAGCGCGCTGTACCATTATTTGAAGAGGCCATAAGGTTAAATCCCGCTTATGCGGAAGCCTATTATAATCTTGGATTTTGCTATGAAAAATTAAACCAGTCGGATTCTGCTGCCGCAAATTATGAGGCAGCGATCAAACTGAACGATCATTATATAGACGCTTACAAAAGGTTAGATGCAATTTATCAGGACAAACATTTATTTTCAGAGGCAATTGCGGCAGGAGAAAAGGCAATTAAAAGTTTCCCGGCAAATGCAGAATTGTATATAAATGTGGGCAATGCGCAATTGAGTAATAAGGACACCGTCAATGGAATAATTAATTTTGAAAAGGCTGTAAACGCTGAGCCCCGCAATGTAAATCTGAAACAGCAAATATTCAGCTTTTTCCAATCTATCGGATATAACCCCGCTTCAGGAAAATGGCGTAATACCCAAATTAAATAAAAACATCTTTTTTTTGTAAAAACACCAGCGTAAAAAACAGGTAGTGATTTTTCCGGATTGTACTATATTCGTTTTATTGAGAATATAGTGAAATAGCATAAATAACCCCACTTTAAGCTAATTTATATCCTATGAAAAAACATTTATTCTTACTCCTTTTTATTTCTTGTTTAACCTTTTCTCAGCAAACATCAGCGCAAACAGCAACCCGGACCATTAACTATACCGGCTTTCAGGCTTGTGGCGGATGTACCGTTTGCGGTTCTGATTACTGGTGTTTTAACACCGCTTCAAGTTATTGCGGTAACACAGCTACCTGTGGAACTCAGACATTTTCTGATCCTTGTCCGGCCGGAAGCATAGTAACCTCAGTCACTGTAAATTATTTCAGTGGTGGATGCCAGGGAAGTACAATGACCGCTAGCATTAATGGTAATGCGGTTCCAACTGTGAACGATGCTAATACCGGTTGCTTGTGCTCTAATGCTCCCTGTACTCAAAGCGCGACTTCATCCGCAAGCTTTCCATGCGGATTGCCGGGTTATAATAATGGTGGTATGAATTCCCTGCAAATGTGTACCGGTGTTGCTGTTTGTATAAATCGTGTTGTTTTAGTTTTTTCTTATGCCCCCGCAAATCAGGCAACTCCCGCAGTAACTCCTTCGGCTCCCAGCGGCCCGACATCCGTTTGTGCTGGAGCGTCATATACCTATACGGTCCCTGCGGTCAACGCAAGCACATACACCTGGAGTTTCCCTCCGGGCTGGGTAATAACTTCAGGGCAGGGTACGACAAGCGTAACTGCAACGGCCGGAACAGCTGGTAATATCTGTGTTGTTGCAAGCAATTTATGCGGCCCGAGCTCGTCAAGCTGTCTTGCGGTTGGGATCTCAACCCCTTCAGTTGCTCCAACGAGCGCCTCAGCAAGCCCTAATCCGATATGCCCTTCAACTCCGACAACTTTAAGTGTAGGCGGTGGATCTTTAGGTGTCGGTGCTAATTGGGAATGGTATTCCGGGAGCTGTGGCGGTGCTTTGGCTGGAACCGGATCATCCATTTCTGTTTCACCTGCGGGAACAACGACCTATTTTGTAAGAGCCGTTGGTACATGTAATACAACAGCTTGTGCTTCCACAACTGTTACCGTTAATACATTTACACCGCCTCCAGGCGCTCCGACAGGTAATACTGCAGTTTGTAACGGAGATACCCAGCCTTATTCAACTTCAGGAAGTGCAGGCGCAACGTCTTATAACTGGACAGTTCCATCCGGTGCGGTAATAAATTCAGGACAGGGAACTTCTTCCATTTCAGTCACATTCGGTACAACTTCAGGAAGTGTTTGTGTTACGGCTTCAGGTCCATGCGGAACAAGTACGGCAAGCTGTACTACTGTCAATCTGAATGTTCCTCAAACAGCGACTTTCAGCTATCCGGCATCTCCTTATTGCCAGAATTCAGCAAATCCCTCTCCGGCATTAAGCGGAGGGTCAGGAACGTTTACTTCGACCCCGGGCGGACTAAGCATGAGCGGAGCAGGGACAGTCGATCTGCTTGCAAGTACACCCGGAACATACACCGTAACAAATACAATAGCAGCTTCCGGTGGTTGTCCAGCCGTATCCGCAAACTCTCCAATCACAATTACTGCGTTACCTGTTGGAACATTCAGCTACACGGGAAGTCCATACTGTGCCAATGCTTCGAATCCATCTCCTACATTCAGTGGGGGAGGAGCAGCAGGAACATTTGCCTGCTCACCGTCAGGATTAACTGTTGATCCTGTGACAGGAATCGCAGATTTCACAACATGCACTCCGGGAACGTATACGGTTTCAAATTCCTTCAATGCTTCGGGTGGTTGTCCAGCCGTAACATCAAATGCTTCGATCGTTATTGATCCCGTGCAAACTGCCGGATTCAGCTATTCTGCAGGAAGCTTTTGCCAGTCGGCAGTTGATCCTACACCGACCATTACGGGTACTCCGGGCGGGGTTTTTAGTGCTTCACCGGGCGGACTGACATTCATCAGCACTTCAACAGGTGAAATCGATTTAAGTAACAGTACTTTGAACACCTACACGATCACATATACAACTCCGGGCCCATGTGGCGCAAGCTCAACCTTTAACCTGACAATTTCAAACTCACCGGTTGCAACCTTCACTTATACCGGCAACCAGACTGTCTTCTGTAAATCAGATCCCAATCCGGCTCCTATTGGAAATACAGGTGTGTTTACATCATCTCCTTCAGGATTAAGTTTTGTAAGTACGAGCACTGGTGTGATTGACCTCGCAGCGTCAAACGCAGGAACATACACGATCTATAACACGATCAGTGGAGGCGGATGTGCAACAAGTATCGATTCACTTGTTGTAACAATAAATGCAAATCCGACCGTAACAAACACAAATAACAGCCAGTCGATCTGTGGGTCAGGCACAGCATCATTCACTCCGACCTCATCGGTTGCTGGAACTACATTTAACTGGACAGCTACTTCATCTTCTGCATCTCTCACCGGATTCACCGCGTCAGGTTCGGGCAATATCTCCGACTTGTTAACTAATTCGGGGACAACTGCAGATTCGGTGACATACACCATCACGCCTGTCGGGCCTGCACCATCATCATGTACAGGAACAACTCCGTTTACTTTTACAGCAGTAGTAAATCCTAATCCTGATATAACCAATGCGTCCAATACACAAAGTATTTGTTCAGGAGCTTCGGCCACATTTACTCCAACCTCAAGCATTCCGGGAGCCACTTACAGCTGGACTGCCACTTCATCCGCAGGAACGATAACAGGGTATTCTGCCAACGGAACAGGTAACATTTCTGAGATTATAAGCAACAGCGGCACTGCGAGCGGTGATGTAACTTATGTAATTACCCCAATGGGACCTTCAGGTTGCAGCGGCATCACTCCTTACAGTTTCACAGTAACATGTGATCCGGATCCGTTGATCACGAATACAGGTAATACGCAAACGATATGTTCTAACAGTTCTGTTGGATTCACGCCTTCTTCAGCTGTGACGGGATCTACATTCAGCTGGACATCAACTGCATCATCAGCTAATATCAGTGGAAACACATTAAGCGGTTCAGGAAATATTTCAGATGTTCTCGTGAATTCAGGAACAACTTCGGAAACCGTAACCTATGTTATATCATCTTCCGGCCCTGCACCATCATTATGTGCAGGTTCTTCAACATTTACTTTAACAGTAACCGTTGATCCTGTTCCTGTGATAACGAATGCTTCAAACACACAAACGATGTGTTCTATGGACATCGCTGCATTCACACCGGCTTCCTCTGTTCCTGGAACAACATATACCTGGACGGCCACGTCTTCTTCTGCTTCTGTTAGCGGTTACAGTGCATCAGGAACGGGCAATATTTCGGAATCTCTTACAAATAGCGGATTAACTGCTGAAACAGTGACATACGCAATAACACCTGTGGGGCCAGCTCCGGGATCATGTACTTCAAGTACTCCCTTTAACTTTGTAGTTACTGTAAATCCAACACCTGTTGCAGATTCATCTTCAATGGTAGTTACGTCAGCAGATTGCGGCTCGTCTACAGGTTCTATCACCGGCTTAACGACAGTTTCGGGCACAGCTCCTTTTACTTATGTTTGGCTGGATGCCGCTTTTGACACCGTTGGTACTTCGATCGATCTTACAAATGTAGGAGCGGGGTTGTATACTCTTATCATAACCGATGCTAATGGATGCTCGAGCATATTTGGAGGCAACACAGGAATTAATGTTTCACAATCGTCAAGTGTAGTTGCGTCCTTTACTGCTAACCCATTGTCGGGAGAAACACCTTTGTCGGTAGATTTCACCAATACAAGTACAGGTGCGGTAAATTACTCCTGGGCTTTTGGTACGGGTGATGTTTCTAATGCTACTAACCCGACATATATCTATCAGCCACTAGGTAATTTTACAGCTTGTCTGGTAGCTGACAATGGTGCCGGCTGCTACGATACTGCCTGCTCAACTATTGATGTGTATTTGAATTCAGTGTTTATTATTCCAAATATCTTTACTCCAAATGGGGATAACGTCAATGATGTTTTTGGAGTTCAGGCTATCGGTCTGAGCACTTTGGATGCTGATGTTTTCAATCGCTGGGGACAGAAAGAATATGAATGGCATACTACGAATGGTGGTTGGGACGGCCGGACTGCAAGCGGTTTGCCGGCACCTGACGGGACATATTTCTTTATGATAAAAGCCAAAGGCATTGATGGCAAAGAGTATTTCGAGAAGGGCAGTTTCACCCTGATGAGATAAGATTATCGGTTATCAGAACGGGAACTTCGGTTCCCGTTTTTTTTTGAACTTTTGCAAATAGGTGATATTCTTTTAGTTTCGCAGTTATTTACATTTTCCACTTCTTATTAACAGGACCGGAAACAGGGCGGATTTATTCGTAAATTTACAATCCCATAAATTATTCCGGAAGTCTTCAGATCTTAATGTCAGAGCCGGTAATTCTATGGTTAAAATCAGAATAGCCCATGAATTTCTCTCATTTACACGTACATACACAATTTTCTTTACTTGATGGTGCTGCTGATGTCGGCTCGCTTTATAAAAAGGCAGTGAACGACAATATGCCCGGACTCGCGATCACAGATCATGGAAACATGTTCGGTGTCTTTAAGTTTGTAGCCGAAGCCGGTAAATACAATACTCCTGAAAATCCAAACAAGATCAAGCCGATCGTAGGCTGTGAATTCTATCTCGTGAACGATCGCCACAAACGCCAGTTTACAAAAGAAGATAAGGATGTACGTTATCACCAGCTCTTTTTGGCTAAGAATGCCGAAGGTTATGCAAATCTTGTTAAGCTTTGCTCTCTGGGTTACATGGAGGGTTTATATGGTAAATATCCAAGGATCGATAAAGAGCTTGTTCTCAAATACCATAAAGGCCTTATCGCAACCACTTGTTGCCTTGGAGCATCGGTACCCCGGACAATTTTGAAAAAAGGTGAAGATGAGGGTGAAAAGGAGTTCAAATGGTGGCTGGATATATTTGGTGAAGATTATTATGTCGAGTTGCAGCGTCATGATATTCCTGAACAGAACAAAGTGAATGAAGTCTTACTGCGCTTCGCTGCAAAGCATAATGTGAAGATCATTGCTTCGAATGATTCCCATTACGTGGATCAGGCAGATTCAAATGCTCATGATATTTTACTTTGTATCAATACAGGTGAAAAGCAGAGCACGCCTACAATGAAGGATTTTGATGATGATGTTTCCATGAAGGGGAAGCGTTTCGCATTTTATAATGATCAGTTCTATTTCAAAAAGACTGATGAGATGACGCAGCTTTTCAGCGATCTTCCTCAGGCAATTGATAATACCAATGAAATTGTAAGCAAGATCAGTCCGCTTAAACTAAAGCAGGACATTATGCTTCCGAATTATGTTATTCCTCCGGGCTTTGCCACGCAGGATGAATACCTCCATCACATTACCTATATGGGTGCGAAGGAAAGGTATAAGGAAATCACTCCGGAGGTTGAAGAACGATTGAATTTCGAATTGTTTACCATCAAAACAATGGGATTCGCAGGATACTTCCTTATCGTTGCGGATTTCATTAAAGCAGGCCGCGACCTTGGAGTGTTGATCGGTCCGGGCCGTGGTTCGGCAGCGGGATCTGCAGTCGCATATACGATCGGGATCACCAATATCGATCCTATCAAGTATAATCTACTTTTTGAGCGTTTCTTAAATCCGGATCGTAAGTCGATGCCCGATATCGATACCGATTTTGATGATGAAGGCCGTCAGAAAGTGATCGATTATGTTGTAGATAAATACGGAAAAAATCAGGTAGCACAGATCGTCACTTACGGTACAATGGCTGCCAAGATGAGCATCAAGGACGTTGCACGTGTGCTTGATCTTCCTTTGCAGGAATCGAACTTCCTTGCGAAGATGGTTCCTGAGCGTCCGGGAATTTCATTGAAACGTGTGCTTACAGCTCCTATGACGGGTGATGAAAGTCTTGAAGATAAAGAAGGCTTAGGAAAAGATGAGCTGGAAGAAATAAAGAAGCTCCGTGCTATCATGGCCGGAGATGACATGGCTGCACGTGTTTTGAAAGAGGCATTGATCCTTGAAGGTTCAGTACGGGGAACAGGGATTCACGCTGCAGGTATCATTATCGCTCCTAAAGATCTTACGGATATTATTCCTGTTGCTACATCAAAAGAGTCTGACTTATTGATCACGCAGTTTGATGGAAAGGTGATCGAGGATGCAGGTGTAATCAAGATGGACTTCTTAGGTCTGAAAACACTTACGATCATTCGTGACGCCTTAAAAATGATCAAACAGAATCATGGTGTGGATATCGTTATTGATGATATTCCGCTTGATGATCAGAAAACATTTGAGCTTTACCAGCGCGGAGATACCAATGGGACTTTCCAGTTTGAAAGTGCCGGAATGCAGAAATATTTAAAGGAATTAAAACCGGATAAGTTTGCGGATCTTATTGCGATGAACGCATTGTACCGTCCGGGCCCGATCGAATACATCCCCAACTTCATCAAGCGTAAGCACGGCATCGAGCCTGTGACTTATGATCTTGAGGATATGAAAGAATATCTTGAAGATACTTACGGGATCACTGTTTACCAGGAGCAGGTAATGTTGCTTTCGCAGAAGCTGGCAAACTTCACAAAAGGTGATGCCGATGTTTTGCGTAAGGCGATGGGAAAGAAAGATAAGAAAACTCTTGATAAGCTGAAGCCGCAGTTCATTGAAAACGCAAGTAAGAATGGGCATAAGGCAGCTACACTTGAAAAGGTATGGACCGATTGGGAGAAGTTCGCGCAGTATGCATTCAATAAGTCTCACTCAACGTGTTACGCATTCGTTGCATTTCAAACTGCATATTTAAAAGCACATTACCCTGGAGAATACATGGCATCGGTGTTAACTCATAACCTGAGCAACATTGATAAGATCACATTCTTCATGGATGAGTGTAAACGAAGCGGAGTGCCGGTTCTCGGGCCTGATGTGAATGAAAGTTCTTACCAGTTCTCCGTGAATAAAAAGGGAGAGATCAGGTTTGGAATGGGTGCAGTGAAAGGAGTAGGAGAGGCTGCTGTTCAATCGATAGTTGAAGAAAGAGAAAAGAACGGCCCGTATAAAAGTATTTTTGATCTTGTAAGAAGGATCAATCTTCGTGCTGCAAATAAAAAGACGTTTGAAAGCCTTGCATTCGCAGGAGGTTTTGATTCATTCGGGATCAACAGATCAACATATTTCTTTACAGAAGGAAATGATAACATCAATTTCTTAGAGAAGACGATTCGTTACGGAAACGGACACCAGGACGGATTAAACTCCGCACAGGTTTCATTGTTCGGTGAGGAAAGTGCGGTTGATATGCCTGAGCCGACAATTCCTGTTTGTGAGCCATGGGGAAATATTGAACAGTTGAAATATGAGAAGGATGTTGTCGGATTCTATATTTCAGGGCATCCTCTTGATACTTACAAGCTGGAGATGGATAATTTCTGTATCCATCAGATCTCCGATATGAAAAAGATCGAAGAGTATAAAAATAAGGATCTTGTATTTGGTGGCGTTGTCACCGGGATTCATAACGGGATCACGAAGACAGGGAATCCATGGGGGAAAATAATCATTGAAGATTATAATGAATCATCAGAGATCGCTTTCTTTGGTGAGGACTATGTGAAGTTCAAGCAATACATGGTGAATGGTTTATTCCTGTTCATCCGCGGTAAGGTATCCGAAAGATACCGTGGCTCAGGGAACTTTGAATTTAAAGTAAGCACTATCCAGCTGTTATCAGAGCTTCGTGATAAGCTGGCAAGAAGTATCACCATCCAGGTTCCATTGCGCTCATTGAATGATGAATTTATAAGTGTTGTGAATAACATCATCACAGAAAATGCGAAAGTGGAATCACGTCAGTGTACGCTCCGTTTTAAAATCGTTGATCAGGAAGAGAATATCACCGTGGAGCTTCCTTCGAAGCGTATCAAGGTAAGTCCGAACAATGAATTTTTAGGAATGCTGAAGGATAAGCAATTGGATTTTAAATTGAATTAGGTTTTTTTATTTTACCACTAAGGCACTAAGAACACTAAGATCCCGATAATTTTATCGGGATTTTTTATGCATAACGAAAATGTCGGGTAAGACACCTTTATATATTCTCATTATTTAATTGATTCTGGCTCATTGTTTTAGTGAAGCGAAGAATAATGAATTTAAAATGAGAAACGCTATACTTTTATTAATCACGGTTTTTAACGTTTTTATTTGTTCTGCACAATCAGGAACCCTTGACACAACTTTTGGAACTCAGGGTAAGACCATCTTTAACTTTGGAGGAGGTACTCATGATTGCCTTAGTTCGGCAGCCATTCAGAATGATGGGAAGATTGTAGCTACTGGTACCGTATCAGGTACTCAGAATTATGAAATAGCCTTAATCCGTTCCAATCCTAACGGTACTCCCGATCTCTCTTTCGGTAATGGTGGAAAAATGATAACCCCTTTAGAATATCATTATAATTTAGCGAATGCTATTGCTGTGCAAAATGATGATAAGATTGTAATTGCGGGCTGGACAAGTTGTCCGGATACCAGTAATATATTAGTTATACGTTATGATCCTGATGGTTCATTAGACAGCACTTTTGATAATGACGGTATCATAAACACTGTTTTTGATCCTGCCAGAGGACGTTTAACTTCTCTCGCAATTCAGCCTGATAATAAACTTGTTGTTGGAGGAGTATGTGATAATCAAACGGGAACCGATGAACTCATGTTGATCCGTTATAATCCAAATGGAACATTGGATATTACTTTTGGGACAGGAGGTATTGTTAAAACGCCATATCCAGTCTCCGATTTTAATGCAAGGTGTTTAGCCTTTCAAACAGACGGTAAAATAGTTATGGGAGTTCAGACAATTGACTATTTCTCAACGCTAGACAACTTTATAATAATGAGATACACCGAAAACGGTATAATTGACAGTTCATTTGGACATAATGGTATTGCATCTGTTGACTTTTTAAATGGTACGGATCGTCTATCCGCAATAGCGATTCAAAATGACGATAAGATATTAGCTGCAGGTTGCACATATAACAGTAAGTCCAACTTTGGTATTGTGCGTCTTGATATTGACGGGTCCATGGATAGTACTTTTGGGAGTGGAGGAAAGGTTTCGTTAGCCATTGGAAGCCGGAATGATTATTTAAATTGTATGTCAATTCAATCTGATGGTAAAATAGTAATAGCCGGATGTTCAACTACGAATCAGATTTATCCAAGTATTCATACTGACATTGCTACGGTCCGTCTTTTAAACAACGGAATTTTAGACCATACTTTTGGAGCCGGTGGTGTTGTAGTGACTAATATCGGTTATGAAGGACAGGGTGCTAGTTTTATAGGATCGCAGAACAATAAACTTATTATAGCCGGCACTACATCATATAATTATGCACATTACTTTGGATATAATAATGACATGTTTATGATCAGGTATGAAAACGATCAACTGCAGACAATTCAAACCACATCTAATAGTTTTCCCACACAGTTTTACCCAAATCCTTGTTCCGGTTTTTTAACCATAAAGACTTTGAATAATGACGAAAAGGAAATTTGCATTTACGATCTTTTAGGACATTGTCTGATGTCGAAGACAAATGCATCAGGTTCGGACATGACAATCGATTTAAGCGACCAACCTAAAGGAGTTTACTTTATAGAGCTAAAAACAAAGAAGGAGAAGGTTGTTAAGAAAGTAGTGTTACAATAAAAGTTTTTCTGTGAACCTCTGTTTCTCTTTGCCTCCCTGGTAAATAACGGTTTTCTCTTAGTGGCCTCAGTGCCTTTGTGGTAAAAAATAAGTCCTATTTCACCACCGTCTCCTTATCCCACAACTGCTCCGTGATAGGCGCACCGTCTTTGAAATAATACACTGTTCCGAAGCTTGTTTCTTTCTTAATGTATAATACGCCTTTGTTGCCGGTCACAACAATTCTTCTTGTGATATTGTTATTTCCTTCCTTTACTTTCTCTTCAGTCACTCCGAGAGGATATTTCTTAGCAAGATCATTCTTAAAAAGATCTGCATTTGCAATATCTGTGTCGATCTGCTTTAACTTTTCCTTATGATAAGCGTCATCCGGCTTCATTGCCGCTGCATCATTATATGCAGTTTTAGCAACGGGATAATTCTTGGCAAGTAAAGCAGAATCTCCCTTCGTTATAAAACCCCGATATTTTTTTTCGAATGCTCTCTTTTCTTCTTCTTTCGCTAGTCGCTCTTTCTCCGCAGCATCTGCAATGGCTTTTTCCTTATCAGCTTTTTCTTTTGCGATCCTCGCTTTTTCAGCAGCTTCTGCTTCCGCCTTTTCGCGTTCAGCTTTTTCTTTTGCTGCTAATTCTGCTGCAGCTTTTTCTTTTGCAGCTTTGTCGGCTGCCGCTTTCTCATCTGCAATTGCCTTTTCTTTAGCTAAGCGCTCACGTTCTGCCGCGTCCTTATCTGCTTTCTCCTTTGCCAGCCTGTCACGCTCTGCTGCATCCGCGGCCGCTTTTTCCTTAGCCAACCTATCCCTTTCTGCTGCATCAGCAGCAATCTTTTCTTTTGCAAGCCGCTCTTTTTCTGCTGCATCAGCAAGAGCTTTGTCTTTTTCAGCTTTTGCTTTCGCTGCAGCATCTGCAAGTGCTTTGTCCTGCTCCGCTTTGGTTTTAGCAGCCTGTTCTTTGGCTAAGCGATCTTTTTCTGCGGCATCTGCTGCAGCCTTATCTTTATCAGCCTTTGCTTTCGCGGCAGCATCTGCCAAGGCTTTATCTTTTTCAGCTTTTTCTTTAGCGAGTCTTTCTTTCTCTGCAGCATCAGCAAGCGCTTTATCTTTATCGGCCTTTTCTTTCGCAGCGGCATCACCAATTGTTTTATCTATCTCTGCAATTTTCGTTTTTGGATATTGCTCGGATGATTTAACTCCCAGAGCTTCATTGTATGCATCTTTGGCGACAGTATAATTCTTGGCAAGGAATGCTTTATCAGCTCGTGCAATAATTTCATTGTATTGCGCCTGTAGCTTTGCAGCGTCTTTCGCGGCTGCATTCGGACCGTCAGCTTGTCTTTGCAGCTTACTTAATTCTTCCTGCATCGGTTTGTTGTTGATCTCATCTCCGATCATCTTATTTTCTTCAGCGCTATAGTAATAGCTCAGATAGGGCTTGTTCAATGTGGCGGTTAGTTGTCCGGCCAGTTTCGGATCTGCCGGCATGGGAAAAATTTCAACCACCGGATTGGAAATACCTTTGAATTTCTTAGCATCAGCAGGAGAGATACCAATGGTGGAATACATAATTTTCACATTGATATATCCGGGTTTTGTGATGAAGATGTTGTATTCCTCATCTGCCTTGAGACTAAATGTCCAGGTTCCGGTTGCAGATGTTGTAAGGTCTTTGACTTTTACATTCTCAAAATCGAAGATGCTGACAATCGCTCCCGCCAGCGGTTTATCATCCTCTTTTACAAGGCCGTCTATTTTGTAATTGAATTGGGCGAATGCTTCTGAGCCGACAAATATAAAAAGGCATAAAATAAAAGCATGAAGCGCAGTATTTTTACCGGGAAGTTTAATATTCATAAAGTTAAGTTGAAATAATTCTTAAATATCCGCATTTTATTTGAAAAACGGGGGGCAGCGAACAAAACGTTTCTTCATTTGTTTTTATTGCAGTCGGGGTGAAGGGCCGATCAGGCAAAACTTATTGGCAAATGATTTGTCTATATAAGAACTCCAACTTACCTTTATGCTTTAAGTTGAAACAAATTAATTTATTACTCATAATTAAAAACTATAAAAAATGGCAGTAGAGATAACAGACGCTAACTTTGATGAGTTGGTAGCAAAATCAGACAAACCGGTATTACTTGATTTTTGGGCAGAATGGTGCGGGCCTTGCCGCATGGTTGGACCAGTGGTTGAAGAGCTTGCAAAAGATTACGGTGATACGGCAGTAGTAGGAAAAGTAAATGTTGACCAGAATGCAAATGTTTCTGCAATGTTCGGTATCCGTAATATCCCAACTATCCTTTTCTTTAAAGGTGGACAAGTAGTTGACAAACAAGTTGGGGCAGTTCCAAAAGCTGTTCTTGATGCGAAATTAAAAGCGCTTCTTTAAAAAGTATACAATAGACAGTAAACAATGAACCAAATTCGTTTGTTGTTTACTGTTTTTTTTATTGTCTATTGTGTATTGTCTATTCTTTTATGAAAACAATCGATCCTCATCCTTTACAACCATTTACGCACCTTGAGCTGATAGCTAAACAGGTAGTCGAGGGATTTATTACGGGTCTTCACAAAAGTCCTTTTCACGGCTTCAGTGTGGAATTTGCTGAGCATCGACTTTATAACAAAGGCGAGTCCACCAAGCATATCGACTGGAAACTATACGGCAGAACCGATAAGCTTTTTATTAAGCGATATGAAGAAGAAACCAACCTTCGCTGCCAGATCATCATCGATAATTCCTCTTCGATGTACTTCCCGGTTCCTGATGGGAAAAATGCAAAAGATAATAAGATCACATTTTCAGTTTACTGTGCTGCTGCGCTGATTGAGCTTCTGAAACGTCAACGGGATGCAGTTGGATTGAGTGTTTTTTCAGATAAGATAGAAGTGCAGACAAATGCCCGTTCCAGCTCGTTGCATCATAAAATGCTTTATCACGAGCTGGAGAAAATGATCCAGGTTCGTAAGCCGGATGAATTTAGAAAAACCTCTGCGATTAAAGCGCTTCACCAAATCGCGGATGCAGTTCACAAACGTTCTCTTGTCATCATTTTCAGTGATATGATGGATTCTGAAGCAGATTCGGAAGAATTATTTTCAGCTCTTCAGCACCTCAAGCATAACAAGCACGAAGTGATCCTTTTTCATGTGAATGACAAGCAGAAGGAGCTCGATTTCGATTTTGAAAATCGTCCATACAAATTCATCGATATGGAAACAGGGGAGGAGCTTAAGTTACATCCAAACGAAATAAAAGAATCCTACCTCAAAGGTATGGCTGAGCATAAAAAAGAGCTGATGCTTAAATGCGGCCAGTATAAAATAGACTTTGTTGAAGCAGATATCAATCTCGGCTTCGATCAGATACTGATGCCTTATCTAGTTAAGAGATCAAGGATGCACTAAATTTCACAAGTATTTCTGAATAGGGTCGATTAGAAATTGATGCGGTGCTATAGAAGTACTGAAAAGCAAACGTCCCTAAAAAGAAATAGTACCTAGCTTTTTGGTGCTTTGGAACGGCCGAAGAGAAATTTGCGATTGTGTCGCATTTGTTTTTTATAAGCCTTGCTTCCCTTCTTTAAGATCTTTTTATTTTTTTTCATTTCAATTTCGCTCACACGATGCTTAGCTTCGAGATACTCATTGTGTCCGGCTCTGCTTTTGCAAGCAGGAGACAGGAAAATCAATGCAAGGATTATTACAGAGAATAAAATATATTGAAGAGGGCGATTCATCAGTCAAAAATAACTAAGAATGTAAGTATGCAGAAAGAGCAGATTTTTTTTTGTTAACCGATTTTTAAACAACTGGTTTATTTACACAGCTCTACACTGTAAGAGCGCAAAAAGCGGATAACGTTTTCGATATTATGTTTTTTAGGGTCGAAATCTTCCATTCGCAGACTGCATACAAAGGTCCAGATCTCTTTGATGTTTTCACTTTGAACCGTGTAGGGAGCGTACAAAGGGTTGTCGGAGTGAAACTCGAACACATTGTTAAGCTTGTTTTTATCCCGGTAAAGCCTCTTATAAACTGTTTCCCCATCTTTGGTGAGCACAATGTAGGTTTCTCCGTCTTTCACGTCAGAAAGGGAGCTAAGGTAGCTTCCGATCATAATTGAACCGTCTTTCAATGGGGGCATGGAATCACCATTTACCCTGAACGAGCGGTGTTTGCCAACGACTTTAAAAGGTAGATCCATGATTTTAGAATTAAATTAGCTTCCGGGGAATAACTCAAAGTTCCTGCCAGCTTTGGGAAGGAATAAGTTCTACATAAAATGATTTTGTTTTGTAATTTTGTTCAGGACAATGAATTATCAGTTTTCAGTTATAACCCCACGTGGGCTTAAAAGATACATTTCAGTTTTAGTGCTTGCCGGGACTCTTTTAGGGATGATTTCGTGTGAGAACGCTAAACCACCTCAAAAAATTACATTTTCCGAACATATTGCTCCGATTATTTATAAAAACTGTTCCGGCTGTCACCGAAAAGGAGAGGCAGCTCCTTTTGAATTATTGGATTTCGTTGATGTTTCTTCCCGGAGCAAACTCATTAAATATGTAACAGAAACGGGTTTCATGCCTCCATGGCCTGCTGATGCTGCTTATTCGCATTTCATTGATGAAAAGGTCTTGACGCGGGAACAGATCGATATGATAGGAAAATGGGTGGATGAAGGTTGTGATCCCGGAGACCCAGCTAAGCTGCCGCCATTACCTTCTTTTCCGAATGGTTCTCAGTTAGGTAAGCCCGACTTAGTGATAAAGCTGCGCGATGTATTTAAGATCCCGGGAGATGGAAAGGATCGTTTTTTATTGATGCGTGTTCCGTATGAATTAAGTCAAGACCAATATATAAGCACCATCGAGGTCGTTCCCGATAATAAAAAGCTTGTCCATCATGTGAATGCACAGCTGTTGAGCTATCCGTCCGACAAACGTAAGGATGTAATGAAAGGAAATGTTGTTGTTGATATTGATGATTATCCCACCACGCTCGAAGCATATAAAGCTCTTGATCTGCCGAATGATGACGGCACATTTCCAATGCTAACTCAATCGGTAACCAATTATCTTCCAGGTGTTACTCCTCCTTTATATCCTCCCGGGATCGGTGGCTTTAAAATGTCCAGGAAAGGAGCAATTTTTTTAAAAGACATTCATTATGGGCCATCAAGGAAAGACACCAGCGACCAGACAGCCTTCAATATTTTTTTCAGTGATGTGCCTCCGAAAAGGCCGACTCAGGAATTTCAGATGGGAACGTACGGAGTTTCTCCGGTTGTCCCTGCACTTGTAATTCCTCCTGATACCGTGATGAAGTTTACTTCCGATTATGAGGTTCCCTTTGATATTTCAATTCTGACCGTTAATCCTCACATGCATTTACTCGGGACTAAATTTTTAGCCTATGCGATAACCTTGCAGGGTGATACGATCCCCTTGATAAGAATAAATAAATGGGATTTTCGCTGGCAGTATTTCTATACGTATAAGAAGATGCTGAAGATCCCTGCAGGTGCACGCATACATGTGGAAGCGGTTTTTGATAATACCAGAAAAAACCCTAACAATCCTTTCAGTCCGCCACAAACAGTTTCGGAGCGCGAAGGCAGCATGCGCACCTCTGATGAGATGTTGCAATTCATTGTCACTTATCTTCCTTATCAGTCAGGTGATGAGAATATAAGTCTTGAAGGGCACAAATAAGATCTATTGGCTTCTGCTGGAAAGGTTCTCAAGAATCCTGGAATAAAGCGGAGTTTCTACCTTTAACTCTTCCGCAAGCTTTACAACGAATTCTGTTAGTGACTTGTATTCTGTCTTGCCGCCTTTTTGAAAGTCGCTGTGCATTGATGATGTGGTTTCATACGGAAATGTTTTCATCTTAGCGATTCGCGTTTCGATGATGTCTTTTGGAAAATAAATCCCTTTAGCTTCCGCGACTTTTAATAATTCTTTCATTAAAGTTTTAAGCATATCCAGCTCTTGCGGGTTCTCTAAAATAGCTCCCAGTGGTTTATCAAGGTAACTGGTGAGGCTGCCGAGTGAAGAAATGAAAAGAAATTTTTCCCAGATAGTATGTTCAATATCTTCAGAAAGCTTCGCATTGATTTCTGCTTTCTTGAATAAGCGCAGATATAGGTTAAGTTTTTCTTTGCTTGCTTCTGCAGAAGAAGAGCCAAAAAAGAATGAATGTCCGTCACCGCTTTCTTTGACAACTCCGCGTTCAATGAGGCGGCTGACTATGTACACGCAACCATCCCAGACTTCATTTTCAGGAAATAATTTTTCAATGCGCTGCCGTGCATCAACTCCGTTTAATAATGGAAGAATTACTGAATCTTTGGATAATGCGTGTTTGAAAGGTGTCAGACTATCCTCCAGGTCATAGCTTTTTACACAACAGATAAGAAGATCGATTTTATTTAGGCTTTCAGGATCACTAGTGAGCACATCCGGATGTACGATTTTTTCCTCTGTGCCGAGAATAATCCTTAACCCGGATTTTTTAATGATAGTCTCAGTTGCAGGCCTGGTAATAAAAACGATCTCGGCCTCATCGGAATTATGATAGCACTCAGCCAGAAGACCACCGAAAAACCCACCAATGGCTCCGGTTCCAAGAATTGCTATTTTTTGCTTTTCCAGAATGATAAATTTTTATTGATTATAAATTTTACTGTTGATCGTATTTTACGACTTCGGTGGCCCGTTCGGATCCATATAAAAGTATTCCCACAAATGACCGTCCAGATCCTGAAAAGCATGCTGATACATCCATCCATGATCCAGAGGCTCGCTGTAAAGGGTTGCACCTGCCTCAACTGCTGTTTTGATGATTTTATCCACCGCTTCTTTACTTTCTGCGGTGATCGCCATAATCGCTTCACAGCTTTTGGAAGTGTCGCAGATCTCTTTTTTCATGAAGCCTTTGAAAAATTTTCCGACAAGCAACATAACATTGATATCCTCTGAAATGATCATGCTGGTTGCATTTTCATTAGTAAACTGCGGATTAAAGCTATATCCGAGCTTTTTAAAGAATGTCATTGATCTGTCAAGGTCTTTTACCGGTAAGTTGAGAAACAATTTGGTTTTAGCCATCTTATGAATTTTAATTGTCGAAATTATAAAACTTTATGCCTTAACCGGTGTTTATTGGAATAAGAGCTTTGGAAACTTTTTATTCAAAAAATGTTTCCTTAGTTTTGCAAACTAATTCAAGGCTTATGTCAATCAGCTTACGCATTTTATTTATTGGGATCATTGTGGTGCTCATCGACCTGTATTTTTATCAGGCGATCAGGACTATTATGATCGGGTCCAGTATCACAAGAAAGAACATAGTATTTTATATTTATTGGTCATTTACCTTTTTCTCATTTCTGTTATTTCTAAGTCCGACTTTCTTTTCATTTGCCGACTTCCCGAAATTTGTTAGGGTTTATCTTTTCGCTTTTGTTTTCATGGTTTTGCTTTCGAAGATCATAGGATCGGTTTTTCTTGCGGTGGATGATATCATTCGTTTATTCCGCTGGATAGGAAGTTATTTTTTTGCAAAGTCTCCCGAAATTTCTATAACGGGTGAAACTGTTCAGTCCCCGCATGCAATTTCGCGTTTAAAGTTTTTAAATTATGTTGCCGTGGGCATGGCCGCATTGCCCTTCGCCAGCTTTTTATATGGAATGGTTAAAGGCGCTTTCGATTATAAGATCCATCGTGTAAAAGTCGTGCTTCCAAATCTTCCTTCTTCTTTCAACGGTTTAAAAATCGTTCAGATCTCCGATATCCATTCGGGGAGTTTTGTGTCTGCATCACCGCTTGAAGAAGCTGTTAAGTTAATCAATGAGCAGAACGCTGATATTGTTTTTTTTACCGGTGATCTCGTGAACGACAGAGCAGTGGAAGTGGAGCCACTCATGAATACTCTCGCAAAGATCACTGCTCCAATGGGTGTTTTCAGCACATTGGGAAATCACGATTACGGTGATTATGCAACCTGGGACAGCGCAGAGCATAAACGAGCCAACCTCGAAGATCTGAAAAAGAAACATCATGAAATGGGCTGGAAGCTCATGATGAATGAACATGTGGCTTTACAAAGAGGTGAAGATAAAATTGCTCTCATCGGAATAGAGAACTGGGGAGGAAAGATGGGATTCCCTAAATACGGTGATATGGAAAAAGCCTATGCTGGCGCTGAAAATTATCCGGTTAAATTACTTCTTTCACACGACCCATCACATTGGGATAAACAGGTGCGTGCCGAGTATCCGGATGTAGACATTACATTCAGCGGACATACACACGGCTTCCAGTTCGGGATAGAAATTCCCGGATTTAAATGGAGTCCTTCCCAATATGTTTATAAAGAATGGGCGGGACTTTACACTGAAGGCAAGCAGCATATTTATGTGAACCGTGGGCTGGGTTTTCTTGGTTATCCCGGGCGTGTAGGCATTCTGCCAGAGATCACTGTAATGGAACTCTTTAATTCCTGATTCTCCAAATCTCCAATCCACCAACTCTCGAATTCACTAACTCACCAACTCTCCAATTCTACAACTCTCTAACTCTCCAATTCAAAGATGGCTGATGCGCTAAAAGAAATGTTCAACAAGGAATTCTACAAACGTTTAGCGCAGGAATTCCATAGAGCAGATAAAAATTTCAATTCTGAAAAATTTCTTAAAGATGTAACTAAAGGTTTAGAAGACTTATCTCTTAACCAACGGATGAGGAACACTTCTGTTGTTTTAAAAGAACATCTACCAGCCGATTATAGTAAAGCTCTTTCAATTATTTTAAAGGTGGCTCCTCAATTTAAAGGCTATGTTTCTTTGATATTTCCTGATTTTGTTGGCCAGTACGGTCATGATAATGTTGTCTTATCACTAAGTGCTTTAAAAGAATTAACGTCATACGGTTCTTCCGAATTTGCAATTCGTGAATTCTTAAAACGCGATCTGAAAGGAACATTGAAGGTCATGAATTCCTGGGCTGCAGATGTGAACCCGCATGTACGCAGACTTGCAAGTGAAGGCTGCAGGCCACGTCTGCCATGGTCGTTCAATATTCCTGAGATCATGAACAATCCTGAATTAACACGTCCTATCCTTGAAAGATTAAAGACTGATAAGGAATTGTATGTTAAGAAGTCGGTTGCAAATCACCTGAATGATTTCTCGAGAACGCACACCGACTGGCTGTTGGATCTGTTCAATAGCTGGGATAAAGCAAATCCTGATACTGCATGGATCATCAGGCACGCAAGCAGAACACTTATTAAAAAAGGACATCCCGGTTCTCTGGCTGTGTTTGATTATGAGAAAAACGTGCAGGTTGAATTAAAGGATCTGAAATTAAAATCCAATAAGATAAAGCTTGGAGATGAACTCTCTTTTGCTTTTGAGATCTTATCAAAAAAGACAAGTCCTCAAAAGCTGGTGGTCGATTATGCGATACATTACGCTAAAAAATCGGGAGTTAATAACCGCAAAGTGTTTAAGTTGAAAGAGCTGCAACTAAAAGGATTGTCAGCGGTCGCTATTTCAAAAAAACAAATAATTAAAGACATGACCACACGAAAACATTATGCGGGCAAGCATTTGCTGGAAATAATCGTGAATGGAAAAAGCCTCGCTCAAAAAGAATTCTCTCTCTCAGTTTAAATAGATAGATTAAACTTTATCTTTGGCCATCATTACTGATCGCAGAGATTTTTTATGAGATCCAACGTATTTCAGGTCATTCAATATATTCTCCTGCTGATAATCGGCTGTGTCCTTTCATGGCTATTCTTCCGTGATGTTGATACTACGCAGTTAAAAGAAGTAATAAGCACGGGAAATTTTTCATGGTTCTATCTCGTGATGGTTGTCTCTGTTCTGGTGTACGTATTCCGCGTTTTAAGATGGCAGATGCTGATCAGGGCCACGGGCTATCAGGCTGGATTTCTCAATGCTTTCGCTGCTCTATCGATCGGATATTTCGTGAACTTCGCAGTGCCTCGATTGGGAGAAGTAACAAGGTGTTTATCTGTGAAGAAAAAAGATAAAATTCCTTTTATGGAATTGCTCGGTACCGTTATAATTGAACGTGTAGTTGACGTAATTAGTCTGATCATCATTCTGCTCCTCACGCTTCTTTTACAATTCGATAAGATCAGTGAATTTATGAGGGAAAATGTTTTTGTTCCTTTATACAATGGCGTTATTCTGAAAGTTTTAAATGGTAATAAGCCCGCGCTAATTATTTTGATGATAAGCGCTTTACTTGTTGCAGCGCTTTTAATTTACTTTCGTAAAAAACTGCAATCGCGTGCTCCTAAAGTGATTCTTAAGTTTACTGAAGGATTAAGATCAGGGCTTGTCAGCGTTGGTAAGCTCGACAAAAAAGGACTCTTCATAATTTATACTCTACTGATCTGGATCTGTTATTACCTGATGACCTATTTCTGGTTTTTCGTTTTCAAAGAAACGTCAATTCTTGGCTGGGGTGCCTGTCTTACAATTCTTAGCATCGGTACAATAGGCAGATCAGTCCCTATACAAGGTGGTGGAATGGGGGCATATCACTTTTTAGTTCAGCAGGTATGTTTGCTGTATGGTTTAGTCGGGCCTTTAGGTAAAACCTTAGCTACACTTATTCATGCAGGACAAACACTTTTTACTTTCGTTATGGGGATTCTCGGCCTCATCATTTTTTTTATCAGCTACTGGAAAAACAGGTAATTCGCCTCAGTATTTATTCTTGTTAAGTTTTATAAAGTATTCATTTACAGGTATGTTTTTTTATCTGTCTAGGTACAAGTGTTATAAACTTAAATCTTACCACCATGCCATCCTCGATAAAAAAAATACTTATTCCTGTCGACTTTTCCGAAACATCAAAGACAGCAATTTTCCAGGCTGCTGAACTTGCAAAACTTATGAACGCGGAAATTTATCTGCTTCATGTTTTAGCTCCAAATGAGAGGCATTCAACAGGCCATGATGAAACAACAATAAATTCAAAGATGGAAGTTTTTCAAAAGGAGATCCTGTTGAAATATGGTATTGCCATCGAAGTATTTGTTATTGCCGGGCATGTGGTAGATAAAATCATTGAGTTTTCTAAAGAGAAAAATATTGATCAGATCATTATGGGCACTCATGGAGCTTCCGGTTATCGTGAAATGTTCATCGGCAGCAATGCACAACGTGTTGTTACACTTTCCGAGATCCCGGTGATTACCATGCTCAACCGCTTAAATGAAACAGAATTTAAAAATATCCTCATTCCGATTGACGATAGTATTCACAGCAGGGAGAAAGTCAATATCGCGACAGATATCGCTAAGCTCTACAATGCAAAAATTCACATTCTTGGATTGGTGGATTCTGATGCGACCATTGATCACAACAAAATGAAGATCAAATTAGAATCTGTTGAAAAGCACATGGCACATGAAAAGCTTTCTTATGTTACTTCCATTGAGCATGGCGACAACATTGCAAAAACAGCGGTGAATTATTCCAAGATTAATAAATGCGATTTGATTGCTATCAACACCGGACATGAATCGAAGATCACAGGAATATTTTTAGGCCCATTTGCTCAGCAGATCGTCAACCATTCAAATGTGCCTGTGTTGAGTGTTAAACATACAGAAGGAAAATACAGTACATCTACATTCTAAGTACTTTGCAGTTGGCTGAGAATCTTTTTGCCTCTCGAATGGAAAGCGGCACTTGTCTTCGGAAGCTGATCTTCTATGACTGCTTTTAACTCCTGTTTTAACTCAGGATATTGTTTCGTTAGCGGAAAGATGATCTCGAGTGACAGTACCTTTACAGCAACTGGCTCATCAGGTGAAAGAATAAGATCAAAACAGAGGGAAATTATTTTTCCCTGAAGGTCTGAGGGAATTTTTTGTGTGCATAAAGCCCCGATGATATTTCGTTTGATACCGCCTATGCTTGTATTGGGAATACAGTTTATTAACTTGCGGACATAAGGTTTGAGAAGCTCTGGATGAGATCTGCTTATCACGGTAAGTAACCACGATGCCCTGTGAGGTAAAGGTGCCGGATGATTGAAAATGATATCAATGATTTTTTTAAATTCTTTCGGATCATTCCCCACTGCTTTGGCGATCGCATCAATGGAAGCCCTTGAATGTTCCCGGCTTAAACGCTCAACATAATCCATTGCCTAGGGGTAATATTCATAACATCCCATGTCCGGGATGGAAAGATCGGAAGCATTAGGCCTCAGTTGATCCTTAAGGTCTCTTGTTATGCTAACAGGACCAATGCCCGCGTTTCGGGCTGCCGAGCCAGCGTCTAAGCGATAATCTCCTACAACAGTATTATGAAAAGCAGAATTCTGATTTACGAGACAATTGGAATAAAGAGTCGGACTTGAAATGCTGCGGGTTGTTTTGAGGAGACAATGATCAAAAAAGAAAGAATAAGAGTTTTGTACTTCCTGAAAGTCAATTCCCAACTCTTCCGAGAGGTTTCCATCAACAATACAATTTGTAAAATTACAGCTGTCAAGCCTTCTGACATAAATAGTTGAACCGCTTACATAGTAATTGTTCATCAATAGAAGAGGGGTTTCTCTCGCTTCTGACCCCGTCCAGTAGTTTCCAAATGTACAATGTTCAAATCTGTAATTCCCCCCCACAGTTAGAGCAGCAACGTATTGAGCACAATTTGCAAATAAACAATTGTTGCTCCATATCCATGAGCCCTGAGCGAACAAGGCAGCAGCAGTCATGTTTTTGATCACCGTATTGCTAAGCTTTAAAGTTGGGATGCCGGGTGCGCCAAGAGAATCCACTTGAATTCCTATACCTCCGTTTTTAATGATCGCGTAATTGATCACGTTGTTCTTACATCCTTTTGACAGCCAGATCTTTCCCCATTGTCCCGGGACATCCTGGTAATACGATTCAAGCCTTGTACCCTGGAAAGTAACCTCCTGATTTTTTAGTCCGTTTACAATCAATGTTCCATCCTTATAAACCCACAGCACCGAACCATTATACAGATAAACCCTTGTTCCGGGATTCATGGTTAACGTACAGGCGGAATCTACAACTGCATACCCGAAAATCAGATGGGGCTTATCATTCGTCCATACTTCATTACATCCGATAATTGAATAAGGAGGGAAGCCGTTAGTGGGAAAGTGATTAGGCCTATGCAGGTAAACATCTTGTCCGACCGCAGTAAGCTTTACATCCTGAATATTACTGTTTGTTTCAAAAATGATAGAATCTTTTATCAATAAGGGATTATTAACTCCGGTTGGGTCAACAGTTACCTGCACGAAAACGAAAAGACTGTCGCCACCCATTATTTCCGTATCGGTTATGCTTTTTCCGGATATCCCATCTACATTCAGTTTAAAAGGTGAGGAGCTCCCACCGGCCAAATAAATACGTGAAATATTCAAAGTCTGGCTATGCTCATTATAGATCTTGAAAATTTTTGTTGTTGATCCAAGAGTGGTGAAAACGGTATCAAAGAGTACCGAGTCGGTGGAGAAATCAAGCTTTGCGGAAGGATCTGTCAGGAGTTCATCCTTCTTACAAGCTGAAAAAAGCAATGAAAAAACAATTATAAAAAAGAGAATGCCTTTTATAAATCTCATAGAACAAATATAAGTACGATGCGCCAATGAAACGTGCATTAAACTGTTTTATTTTAAGCCCTTAAGATTATTATGGAAATTGATAAATCATGGCATCAATACAATAAAAATCTTAAATTTGTATGTTAGGGCCAGACATAGAAAAAAGGGGTGATTTTAAATTAGTTATACGCCCTGATCCTGAATTTATTTTAATGACGATGCACCCGACCAGGTCGGGTATTTATATGAATAAGCAATTAAGGTTTGTTTTTCTGTTTCTGCTTGTGATTATGTCGGGCTTCCGTCCAGTATTTTCACAGGCTGCATTCGCATCTGAAGATGAATTGAAGCAACAGGCCCTGAAGCTTTTTGAAGACGATGAGTTTGAAGAGGCCTACCCCTTATATTCACAGCTAGCCAGCCTTTATCCTAAAGATCCCAATTATAACTACCGCCTTGGAGTGTGTATGCTTTACGCAAGCGATGACAAGGAAAAAGCTATTCCGTTTCTGGAATTCGCAGCTACAAAACCTGATGTTGAAAAAGAAGTTTTCTTTTATCTTGCAAAAGCCTACCATCTCAATTATCGTTTTGACGATGCGATCGCTAAATACCTTGCTTATTCGAGGGTCGCTTCTGAAGCCAAATCCAATAAGCTTCAGGTTGATCATCAGATTGAAATGTGTACAAGTGGTAAAAAGCTTTTGAGAAATATCACCGATCTCATTGTAATTGATAAGAAAGAATTAAGTCGTACAGATTTCTACCGTGCATATGATATTTCCGATATTGGCGGAAAGCTGCTCGCGAAGCCGGACGAAGAATCTTTCCGTACTCCACTTGATAAGAAGAAAAAGGAAAAGTCCATTATCTATCTCGCAACAAATAATAACCAGGTTTATTTTTCAAGCTTTGGTGATGACCTGGAACACGGAAAAGATATTTACATCATCCGAAAGCTTCCTACCGGTGAATGGAGCAAGCCGCAAACGCTTGGTTATCCGGTAAACACAGAATACGATGAAGATTATCCCTTTCTTCATCCGAACGGGAAAGTTTTGTATTTCTGCTCCAAAGGCCATAACTCAATGGGTGGGTATGATATCTTCAAAACAACTCTTAATGAAGAAACTAATACCTGGAACAAGCCTGTCAACCTCGATTTCCCGATCAACACTCCTGATGACGATATCCTTTATGTAACAAATGAAGACGAGAAGGAAGCTTTCTTTTCTTCTGCGCGTTCAAGTAAAACGGGTAAGACAGCGGTGTTTCACATAAATGTGGAACGCAGGCCTATTGATGTGGCGATCGTAAAGGGTATGGTGGTTAAAACAAAGGATGATCAGGCGCTTGATGTGAAGATCACTGTTAAAGACCTTGCCGATAATACAATTTTAGGAATGTATAACGCAAAGGAAACGGGGAATTATCTGATCAATCTTCCAAATGGAGGTAAGTTCATGTACACTGTGGAAGCGACAGGCTTTAATACTCAGTCGGAGATCGTAGTGCTTCCAACTCAATATGAATTTAAGCCCTTAAAGCAGGAAATAAGTTATGAAAAAGGAACAGACAAGCTGATCATTAAAAATTTATTTGATGAGCCTGTTGATGATCAGAGTTACCTGCTTGCTCTTAATTTCATTAAAGAAAAAGCGAGGATGGAAGCGGGTGTTGATGCCGCAAATGCTGCTGCTGCCGCTAAAAATAATGCGAGTGCTGATGAAGGAAACAACAATTCCACTGCAAACAATACTGAAAAGGCCGGGGATAATAAAACAGGTGATAACAGTAAATCCACTCCTTCCGGAGCTAGCTTGAGTAATGATGCTATCGTGAAAATTGCATATGATGATGCAAAAGAAGCTGAAACAGAAGCAAAGGATCTGCAGGAGCAGGCTGATATTGCTTTAAACCTGGCAAATCAGAAAAACGAGCTGGCTCAGAATAAGACCCAGGAAGCAGCGCAATTAATGTCGGATGCGAACAGCATGACCGATAATGTTAAGAAGCAAACTGCACTGGATGAGGCTACTCAGGCCCGGGAAGAATCAGAAACTCTTAATCAGGAAACTGTAGCAGCTTTTAACATTGCGAAAAAATTACAACAGAAAGCGGTTGCTAAAGATGAAGAAGCGGATCTTGCGATGCAATACGCAAAAGCGCTTGAGGCTGCCGTTAAGTCTAAAAATCCTGGCGAAGCGCTTGAAAAATTAAAACAGCAGGAAGAGAAGCTTGAAGAGCTGAGTCAAAAAAACGGGAATGCAGAGCCTGATAATATTTACGCAGGTTTAAAAATGGATTCTGAAACAAAAAAGCGTGAGCTTGATAAAGCTACACAGACTTCCGAAGACATTAAACAGGAAATTGCCGACAATGAAACTCTGATCACCACATTAGCTGTTGATGCGGAAAAGACGAAAAAGGACGATCTCAAAAAAGGATTGCTTGATCAGATAGAAGGTCTGAAAGCTGATAACGAGCAAAGCCGTAAAGACCTTGAATCTAACGATCTTAAAGTTGCGAAACTTACAAAAGAGTTCAATGGAATTAAAAATGAAATGGAGCTTGTCAGCAACGTTGTTGATAAAGCTAAAACCGGAACGAATGAAGCTGCTGCTGCCAGCGTTGCATCAATAGATAAAACGAAACTTGAACAGCAGGTAAATGATCTGAAGACAGGGATTGACCGAAGTCCTGTGACCCCAACAATTGCAAAAAATACAACGAATTCCGGAACCGCTCAGTCTGATAGTAACAGCGAAAATAAAGCCACCAATGATATAGCATCCTCATCGAAAACCGAAGCCGGGCAATCAAATTCAAACGCTAATAAGAACGGAACTGCTAATTCTCCTGAAGTTACTGCAGGTAATGACAAGGGCAATGACGTAGCCGCAAATACAAATGCTCAGAAGGGTATTAATGAAAGTTCATCCAAGACAAATAATAACGGTGATAACAAATCAAATGATGTTGCCTCAAATAATAACTCTCAGAATTCAAACGAGGCCGGCAATCAAAACTCCACGGAAACAAAGAATACAAGCGGAGATAATGGAAACGATCTAGCGGTTAATAGTAACAGTTCTCAGGGAACCGTTAAGACAAATTCAGGGAACTCGACCGACAATGCGTCTAAAGCGGAGAATTTAAATGCAGGGAATCCGAATACAGCGATTGTGGCTGAAAGCGGGTTAGATTATTCAAAACAATATACAGATCAGTTAGCTGCAACTGATAACATTTCAGATCCTTTAGTAAAAGAGAACAAGAAAGCTGAACTTTATTCCAATTGGGTTTCAACGCTTAATGAAGACCTGAGCAAAAAACAGGATGCCCTTAAAACTGAAAAAAATAAAACAAGGAAAAAAGAGCTTGCTGCGGAAATCTCCACACTTGAAAGTGAATTAAAAGCAAAACAGGATCTCGAAAAGGCATCCATCGCAAGTGCTGAAAATCTGAAAGCCTCTTCAAATGCTATAGCTGCAAAAAATGATAATCAAGCGGAGAATAACTCGTCTTCTGTAAATGCATCTGAAAGTCCTTCAACCGCGAGTATTAGTTCTATCAATGAATCTTTTAATAATAAGCTTTCTGAGACCGCAAGTATTACGAGTGCAGCAGATCGGGAAAGTAAAAAATCCGAGATTTTTAAGGATTGGTCTGCGGCTATTAATGAAAATGTAGAAAAGCAAAAGCAGGACATGGCCGCAAGCACTGATCCTGAAATGAAAGCCTTACTTGTAAAAAAAATAGCTGATGCAGAAACTCTGATGAAGGAGAAAGCGGATCAGTCAGTAGCAAGTGCAGATAAGGCTGCAACTTTGAAACAACAGGAATCCGGTTTAGCAGTTAACAATGGAAATAAAACTTCTGAGAGCAGTTCAGATAAGAGCTCATCAGATAATAAGTCTGAAAATAGTTCCCAGGATAATAATTCTGCAGTAAGTAATAATTCGTCTTTTACTGATTCAGGAAATGGAAATGTCGCTACTAATGCAATTGCGAATAACGCTGTTAAAGCCGACCTTAACCAAAAGTTAAATGCCGGAGTTAATACAGCAGAAAACGAAGAGACAGATCTCGCGAGAGAAGAAAAGAAGGCTGTGGCTTATCAGGAATATATTTCCGGAATGAAAGAGCAGATCGGTTCAATACAGAAAAATTTTGTTCAGGAAAAGGATGAGGCAAGGAAGAATCAATTGTCTACTGAGATTACGGCTATGCAATCTGATGTAGCTGAAAAACAAAAGCTTTTAGATAACTCCCAGGCAAAAATAAAATCAATAGAAGAAAGTGCCCTTGCGGTTAACCAGAATAAATCTGCATCATCTAATGAAAACAGCGCTGCAGAAAACAATACAAATATTTCCGAAGATAATTCCCAATCTGGAAAAAGATCCCCGATCACCAATAATAATCTGAGTACAACTTCGCAGGTTTATACTAATCCGGTTGCAATTGACAAGGCAAATGCCGCAGCTTCAGATAGTAAAGCTGCAGATGACCTTATCGCGCAATCCAAAGCTTTGAAAGAAGAGGCTGCGAGTAAGCCAGACCAGAAAGAAAAAGATGCATTATTCATCAAAGCGAACAACCTGAGTGCACAGGCTGAAGAAAAACAAATAAATGCGGCTCAGCTGTCGAGCGATGCTGCCAAGTCAGAGTTCTTAGCAAATAAGAATGTTCTCGATCAATTAGTCGTTGTTTCTGCTTCAAACAAGTCCGATGAAGTTGCCATGGCTGAGATGATGAAGGATGAATCAAATCTTTATTTCGAAAAAGCTCAAAAGTCCCGTGATATGATTCCCGGGATGAGAACAAACACAGATAAGCTTGCAGCACTTGAGGATGCGAATAACAATGAAAAGATAGCACTTGAAAAACAACGCAAGGCGACAGCAATTTACCAGAAAGCTAATCCCGATTTTGTTGCCGTAAATACAAATGATGCTTCTTCCGGGCTTGCTGCTAACCCGGATAAAACATCTGGGAATAAATCATCAGCAAGCACTGATAAGGTATCAAACCCGAATTCAGGCAATGAAAATTCTAACAATAAGGACATTGCAAAATCTGATCAGACAACCGATGCCGGTAATGTGATGAAATCTGCTGATCAGTCCGCAAATGAGACTAATACCAATTCAGCAGAAAATAATAGTGGTAATGATCAGATAAAAGTTACGGATAATTCAACTAAGAATGACCAATCTTCAATAGTTGATAATTCCAAGTCAACAGCAATAGATCAGAATGCTTCTACTAATACTGAAGCTCCTGATAAAACCAATTCAGATAACAATGCTATCGCTGATAATACTCAGAAATCATCTGAAACGAATACGGACAACATTGCAAATGCAGAAAACAAGACATCGGAAACAAATGATGCAGCTGTTAAATCTACTGACGTTACTGCCGGCAATGTTAATCCGCCTGAGAATACAACAGGAAAGGTTGCCTCTGAAAACAAGTCGACCGAAAGTAATACTGCAAAGAATCAAACTCAGGTAGTATTAGCACCTTCTGAAAAGTTCGAGAGAACACCGCAAGCAACTTACTCGTCATCAAAGCCAATTCCGGTTAATGAAAAGTTACCTGAAGGCTTGATCTACAAAGTTCAGATCGGAGCATTCCGTAATCCGATCGCTCCTGAGCAGTTCAATGGAATGAGTCCAATAACAGCCGAAACAACTACGCAAGGATTCACACGTTACACGGCAGGTTTGTTCACGAAATTCAGCACTGCAGATCAGGTGAAGAATGAGATCAGACAACTAGGGTATAAGGATGCATTTGTCGTTGTATTCCTTAATGGGAAAAGAATTTCTGTGGCAGAAGCCTTAAAGCTTCAGGGTGAAAATCCGGATCTGGCGGTTACTGCAGAAACTTCAAACAATAATTCAACTCAGGAAGGGGTAACTAAAACAAATACTGCTGTCAATTCAGCAAGTCCGGATAAAGGAAATGATCAATCTGTCAACGCTAACGAAATTGCCAAAGCAGAAAATATTTCGACTGTCAGCGGATTGCTCTACACAGTGCAGGTTGGGGTATATTCACAACCAATGACCTCAGCGAAATTGTTCAATATACAACCTCTGTTATCTGAGAATTTGCCGAATGGGAAGATCAGATACAATACAGGCATCTATAATAATTTTGGCAAGGCGGTGGAGGCCCGGAATGTTATTGCTGCAGCAGGAGTGAAAGACGCATTTGTAACAGCATATTATCAGGGAAAACGCATTACGCTTCCTGAGGCAAGAACATTAGAGGCGCAGGGAAACTCTGTGTTTGCAACCACTAGCAGTATGAATCAGTTGCCTTCTTTGAACGGCAACAATGCAAATATGAGTATTCAGGTTGACAACAAAAAAGAAACCGCAGTAACGGCATTAAATAATAATGCTGAATCTACATCTGATCAAACTTCACCCGAAACAAACACCCAACCTTCAACAAATACTGAACTGAAAACCACATTAGAAATCAATAATGCAGTTTCGGATTCAGGTGTCGTTTACAAGGTGCAGATCGGTGCTTTCAAGGATGAGGTTCCTTTATCAATCGCCAACCAGTTCTTAAAGATTGCGAATAAAGGCATTAAAAATTATAAGGATCCTAACGGATTAACAATTTATACCCTCGGTAGTTTTACTTCATACGAGCAAGCATCATCTTTGAAAGCAGAGATTGCCGGAGTGGTTAGTGATGCCTTCGTAGTAGCATATAATAACGGCAATAAAATCAGTATCGATGAAGCAAAATCTTTACAAAATAAATAACATGATCCGCGATTTCGATAAGGAACATGAACTGGACGTAGATACAGATATTCTTCTGGCTCCCGATGAAGTGTCTGTAGATCAGCAGCAGCTGATCGTGTATAATGACGATTTCAATACATTTGATTTTGTGATAGAATCCCTTATTAAGGTTTGTAAACATGATCCCGTGCAAGCAGAACAATGCACCTTTTTAATACATTATAAAGGAAAATGTTCAGTGAAGCGGGGTTCCTACGAGGAGCTTGAACCAATGTGCACAGCTTTGCTGGAACGCGGGATCACAGCCGAAATAGAGTGATTTTTATTGGTAGTATCAAGATATTATACCAGCCCCTGCGGCTGGTATATTTTTTTTATATGATATGTAAATTAATATTAAAATGAAAATTAAACACATTCTAATAGGCCTTTTGATAACAGTTTCTGTTAATTCATGTACAGAGAAAGTGCCTTTAACCGGAAGAAAGCAAGTAAGTTTAGTTAATGAAGGCGAATTGGTAAACATGAGCATGAGTGAATACCAGAAATTCCTTTCTCAGCATCCACCGTTGCCGGCTTCCGATCCTCGTGCTTCCATGGTTAAGAATGTCGGGGTCAAGATTCAGAATGCGGTGACCAAATTCATGAAGGATAAAGGTTTAAGCAAGAATCTGAATGGTTATAAATGGGAGTTCAACACAGTAGATGCTCCTGAAGTTAATGCCTGGTGCATGCCTGGAGGTAAAGTCGTTGTGTACACAGGCTTACTGCCTGTAACGCAGGATGAAGCGAGCCTGGCAATTGTAATGGGGCATGAAATTGCACATGCGGTTGCCCGTCATGGTAATGAGCGTATGAGCCAGGCAATGATCGTGCAAGGAATTGGAGTTGGAGTTGCAATTGCAGTTTCTCAAAAGCCGGAAGCAACGCAAAACTTATTTCTTCAGTCGTATGGTATTACTTCTCAGCTTGGAATGTTGAAATATTCACGCACTCATGAGAGTGAAGCTGATAAAATGGGCCTGGTGTTCTCTGCAATGGCAGGATATGATCCGAATGTAGCTGTTAGTTTCTGGCAACGAATGGCAGCAAAAGGAGGGGAGCAGCCAATTGAGCTTTTAAGCACTCACCCGAGTGACGCGACAAGGATCTCAGATATAAAAGCCATTCTTCCGGAAGCAATGAAATATTATAAAAAACAATAAAAAAATCCCCGCTATTCAGCGGGGATTTTTTTTAACCATTCTGTAAATACCTGTCAAGTGTTACGACAAGATCATTGAGTAAAACCACACGCTCTGAACTGATCTCTTTTTGTTTTTCTTTAACCTTTTTAATTGCATTCTGCAGCTGATCCTTTTCAAAAGGGCCTTCCATGTTTTCAATTGTTGTAATTGTCTCAAGAGAAACGAGGTAATCATCGCTTAGAGCAAGTAGGATAAAAAACGGTAAATATTTACTGAAGTTTATTTCGGACTCCCAGCAAGCAGCCACTAAGAGGTGTTGTTTGCCGGCTGATTTAGGACTTGCTATAGCAGTTAAAAGTAATTGTTCTCCTTTATCTTTCTTTAATGTGATCAGAGCTTCTTCCCGGATATCCTTATTTGAAGTGTCCGTTAAAAGAGAAATAATCGCGCTTAATTTATCCTGATTCACTTCGGGAATTTCATCGCCATCTTTTTGTCCTATTATAGTTGTACTGTATTCCTTGGAATTAAAGTATTTTTTCAGGTCGTCACTGTTTTCCATGCCTTATATTTTTTACAAATATCCGTAATTTTTATGGAAATAATAAGGGTAAACGTCTTCATTGAAATTCAATATGGAACTATTTATATCTAAACCCTGTAAGCAGAATTGGAATGCCATGGCAGGCTCCGACTACGTGCGCTTTTGTGAAAATTGTCAAAGGAAGGTTCATGATCTTATGACAAGCTCGGAAAATGAGATTCAGGAAAAATATTTGGAAAACAACGGACTTCTGTGTGGAAGGGTAACAGGTAAATTCCTGAGTCAGCAATACCAGAAGCAACATTTAAAACAAAGAAGTCTGCGCCAGATAAAAATATTCTTCATTGCAGCTTTATTAGGCTTTGGGTCAAATTTGTTTACAATCCAGGAGCTTAAGGCACATTCATTCCTGACAGGAATCAGGACTCAACTTCTGTCAAGTATGGACACGGTGAAACTCACGACCATTAAAGGAGAGGTTAAGGACAAAGACAGTGGCGAAGTGCTACCCTTTGCGAATGTAACGTTAATGGTTAATGATTCTGTAATAATTGGTGGTTCTTCAACCAATATTGATGGATATTTTGAAATTCAGGTCGATCCAGTTAAGTACCCCGTTGTGGCAATTCTGGTGTCATATATCGGTTATGAGAAAACCCTAATAAAGAATATCGATTTGAAAGAAAGCACGACAATTACTATTTCAATTAAAGCTTCAGGAGCAATACTTGGAGGTTTTGAACCAGGGGTATATCAAGTGCCGTTAATTGATCCGTTTAAGTCCAGCAAGACTATTGATCGCGAAGAGTACAGAAGAATGCCAAAATAAATTAAAAACAACTTAGGATCTCATTCCTCCAGATCAAAACAACGACTCCGGCTATTGCAATCAATGCACCTGCGAATGACTTTAGTGTGATCTTCTCCTTGTAAAATACATATGCAAGCGGAAGCGCGAATATAGGAACCAACGAAAAGATGGTTTGGGCGACCGATGGCTTATTATGTAGTAAAGAAACGGCTAGCATCGATAAACTAACACCAATCACAGGTCCGAAAATAGTTCCGGCCACCACATACCAGTTTCCATTATTTTTATTCTGAACGACAGGCATGATGTATTCTTTGATCTTTCCACGGAACAGGGTGATGATAAAGATTACAACAGTTGCACAGATCATTCTTAGCCAGGTTGCCTGAAAAAACGGGAGGTCATCAGAATCTAACTGATATGTAAATCCTTTATTTGCCAGTACGATCCCTACACCCTGACAAACTGCTGACAGCATTCCGAACAGAATACCTTTTTCTTTTTTACCAAATTCATGATCGCTCATTGCTGACTTCGCGCTTTTACTTAATGTCAGCCATATTACCCCGGCAATCGTAATCAGGATACCCGTAATCCCGACAAGATTGATGCGTTCATCAATAACGAAATAACCTAAAAATAAAGCCACCGCAGGAGAGAGTGTATTAAAGATGGTGCTTATTCTCGGGCCAAGTATCGCAAATGAAGTGAATGCAAAATAATCGCCAAGAGCAAGTCCGATAACACCGGAAAGGCCGAACCATAGCCAATGTTCCGGCAAAGGAGTAGAAAACAACTCCGGCAATGAGAGTGGAAGAAACAAAAGAGATAGAAGTGTCAACAACACAACTGCTAGAACGAGGCGGGAATGATTTACAGCATTCGGTCCTAATCTGCGTGATGCAGCAGTAAAAGGGAAAATCCCTATACTCCAGGAAAGGGTTGTTCCCAGAGCGACAAACTCACCAAGATAATTGTTGATCAGGCCGATTATCATCATTTGCATTCAAATGTACCTTTAAGCATCTGAATGGCAAAATAAAGAGGGTTTTCAGCAAGTGTATGTTAATAAATACGAGGATTCATTTTTGTTTTTATTAATTAATTAAACTCTATTTGCTCAGATCAATATTTCAAAATTTATGAATTTTATAAATCAGATTTCCATTTCTGCTGCAACGATATTCTTGTTTACGTGTAACAATATGATGGCTCAGGATAAAAGTGTTTTTGGAGCCAATGAAGGTGCCGTTGAATTTAAAATATTTCCTAATCCGCAACCTGAAGAATCGGAAGCATATGTAAGCTTAACTGGATTCAAAGCAGAAAACTTATTGGTAGTTGTATATGATATGCTGGGCAGGGAAATGTACTCCAAAGTTGAACTAATGGAAAATGAGGGCTTTTTGTTTACGATCTCATCTGATGGAAATCACCTGCCATCCAGCATTTATCTGATCACAGCATCCGCAAATGATAAAGTCTTTCGTCAGAAGCTGATTGTGAAATAAGGTTTGACTCAATTTATTTTCCCGGCTTGGCTTTTTTTTCCACTACACAATCCAGCTTATTCCTTAAGCCGGAATATTTAAGAAGCTGAACTTTTATTGTACCAACCACGATTGGAGTTTCAACGTAAACAGGCATTCGGTTCTTGTCATCAGTTACCCAGACGGTCATGCCTTCACCACCTTTGAACAGAGTTCCGGCAATCAGTTTAGGACGAAACTTTATACACCGAACATCTCCAAGAAGATCTGAATGTATCACCTCTGTTCCCAGATATCTTACATAAGAAGGAAATACTTCACCATCTAAAACAAAGATCACAGGAATGGTATCTTTTATTTTATAGGATGAAAAGTCGAGGCAACGTGTGTAATAGATAGCAGTAAGGACGTCATTTGTGCATGATGTGATGGAAATGGAATCATACTTCATTGCCTTATCATCTCTGCGGGAAGCAGTGTAAACCTTTTTTTTCCGCTGATTAAAAACATAATCATCGTAGGTGTATTTTCCACCTTCATTCGATTCTCTTTTAAAACGTAAAGGTTTAAATGTAAGAGTGTCGGCATAAGATTCATACTTGTCGTTTACCTTATAAAACCAGTCATATTTCGGATAAGTAGAACCCAGTCCCGTAAAATGATAAACTGTCTGTCCATTCAACTCAGCTTTAACTGCTCCGAAACTTGCTTCTCCTGCCGCCATCCAGATAGCGCCCCAGTTATAGAAAATCCTATAGCTGAATAATTCGTTTTCGCGAAACGTTTGATTTTTTACAGTGCAACCGGTCTGAGCTTTTGAGAAAAGCACGAACAAAATAAAAAGATATGTAAGTGCGGTCTTCATTTGATTTTAAAGAACGGTTGTGTTCTTTGATTCAAGTTCCTGAAGCACTTCATCCATAGTTCTTACGGCTGGGAAAAAGGAGAGTATCTTTCTTAGTACATCATCTACAACTGAATCAGGGCATGAAGCGCCACTGGTAAGAATAATATCAACCTGAGGTTTTTCGGGAATAAACTTTTCTGAATGCAGATGTTCGTGATTCAAATAATCATAATGGTTAATTTTGTGTTTTGAAACGATCTCATTGGCAGAAGAAATGAAATAGGTAGGAAGCCTCTCTTCACAAAGCTCTACTATATGTGAAGTGTTCGAGCTGTTATAACCACCAACAACGATGGCTACGTCTGCATCTTCTTTTAAAAGGCCGTATGTGGCTTCCTGATTTTCATTTGTCGCATAGCACAAGGTGTCGCGGGTATCCGCAAAATGATCTTTTAAATTCGCCTCGCCATACTTATCCATCATTATATTCTTAAAATATTCTGCGATTTCCTGTGTTTCGGTAGCCAGCATGGTCGTTTGATTTATCACACCAATCCTGCTGAGGTCTGTTTCCGGATCAAGATTCTGAGAAAATTTCCCGTTAAAGACTTTACGAAACTCATCGGTTGAAATTTTCCCTAAAATATAAGCACCCAATGTTCTGGCTTCATTAATATCCTTCAGAACAATAGAAGGAGCGCTTTTTTCGCTTCTGGAAAATGTTGCTTTTGTTTCTTCATGATTTGACTTCCCATGAATAATTATTGTGTATTTATCTTCTCCGAGCTTTTCCGACTTCTTCCACACTCTTTCAACAAAGGGGCAGGTGGTATCATATTTCCGAACTTCAATACCAAATGATTTAAGCTCCTCTTCAATTTTTAAGGTAGTTCCGAAAGCGGGAATAATAACTACGTCATCAGATCGGAGCTCGGTAAAAGGGATGATCTGATTACCTGAAGTGTCCATAAGGAATTTGACACCACGTTTTAAAAGATCATTATTAACTTCAGGATTATGGATCATCTGACTTAAAAGAAAAATCCGCTTGTCCTGATTTTCTTCGATGGCTTTGTACGCTGTTTCTATTGCATGCTCTACACCATAACAAAATCCGAAATGTCTGGCAATAAAAAATCTTACCGGCCCGAAATCGAGAATAGTAGGACGAAAGTCTTTTTTGCGTGGATCGCTGACTTTACGCAATTCTTTAACCTTCGAAATAATAGGGCTTTTATAAAATTCCGGAATATTGAAATTTTTCATATTGAAATACTGGTGTTTTCAATACAAAATTACGCAATTATTCGATGCTATTGATGATCTGAATTGCGACATTTTCCGCATTCACCTTAAGATCGGGCACTGACGTTGTTTCCCATAAAACACCACGGAGTATAGATCCGACAGCATAAAGATTTTTAACCGGTTTACCTGAGCTATCCAGTACATTACCTTCCGGCATCGCCTTGATTCCCATTTTTAATTCATCCGGACTGATCAGGCCGTTGTTAATCAGGCTTTGAACAAGGGGATCGTTGATCTCATTGTAATTACCCTGTGGGCCGGTACAATTAACAATTCTCGATACCCGGATAAGTTCACTGTAATGCTTTTTTCTCAGTTTTATAGAGACATCAAATTGATCAGTGAAATTAATTGCCTCAACTCTGCCTCCTATTACGCGCAACTGATCCTTTTCAATAAGCTCAATGGTTTTATAATGAACATCAACCGGAAGACGGTGGCGTGCCACACCCCAGATGTGCCGGACATGTGAGATGAAGCGTTGTTTATCTTTTTTGGAGAAGTTTAACCATAAATCTTTGACATGTGGCCGCAATCTATCTATTACTGATTGCCATGGAATGCCATCTTTTTCAGCAGTTTTAAGATGCTTTCGAACTACAGAAAGAATTTCTGCAAGATCTTTTCCTTTCAATTCGGAATAAAAATCAGGATAATTAACCGGTTTTTTTACATGTGGTTTTGGAAGGTATCCTCTTGGTGAGACAGAATAGATCTTTCCTTCATGACCAATTGCAATCAGACTCAACATACAATCAATCATGGTAAGCCCGCTTCCGATGAGTAACACGTCTTCGTTTGTTTTTAAGTTATTTAAAAACGCAGGGTTCCAGGGATTGCCGAAATAGTTCTCCTTTTTCAAAGCGCTGGTGTCATGAATTTTTGGCGCAGCCGGGAGGAAATTACCCATAGCGAGAACAAGCGCATCCGATTCTAAACCTGATTGGTCAGCCATCTCAATAAAAAACTTTTCATTTTTTGATTTAACTGATACCACCTTTTCATTTATGACTTTAAGATTTTTATTGTCAAGATAAGGCAGGGTGAATTCTTTAATAAATTCACCGTACAAACACCTTGGAACAAATGAATCATCAAGAGATTCTGAAAGATATTTCTTGAACGCGGGATCCGATTGAAGCCAGGCTGTGAAAAGGCCAGGTTGATCAGCGAATGGGCTCATTTTTCCGGCAGGCACATTCAGAAGATGCTCTGTACTTTTGGTGTTATATGCAATGCCCTGAGAAAGAGGATACTTAGTGTTGATTAACGTAACATATACTTCAGGCGATTTCCGGATAAGCTGAATGGCGGTCATAATGCCGCTAAAGCCTCCTCCAATAATGCAGACGTTTTTCATACATCACAAATTTAAATATAAGGGCATAATATTATAGTTTCAAAACCAGCTTTTATCAACAATCAGATGTGAATGCAATCTTATGTGAATAATCGAGAAGGAAGAATTAGTACTTATTTTTGTGATGATGAAAAAGAAAAAGAAGCCTCTCATTCTCGTAACAAATGATGACGGAATCAGTGCACCCGGTATCGCTGCATTGGTTGAAGTAATGCGCACATTGGGCGATGTTGTGGTTGTGGCGCCTGATAAGCCTCAGTCGGGTATGGGTCATGCGATCACCATTAACTCAACCCTTAGAATAAATAAAGTTAAAATTTACGGTGTTAAAGAAGAATACAGTTGTACGGGGACGCCTGTTGATTGCGTAAAGATTGCTGTAAATAAAATTTTAAAAAGAAAGCCGGATCTTTGCGTTTCAGGGATCAATCACGGCTCTAACATGTCTATCAATGTTATTTACTCAGGCACTATGTCGGCCGCAGTTGAAGGTGCCATAGAAAGTATCCCTTCGATTGGTTTCTCTTTATGTACTGAATCGATTGACGCTGATTTTAAAGCGGCTCAGAAAATTGTTAAAGCCATCGCATTAGGTGTTCTTGAAAAAGGTCTGCCGAAAGATGTTTGTTTGAATGTGAATATACCGAACGCAAAATATGATACTTTGAAAGGTATAAAGGTTTGCAGGCAGGCCCGGGCGAACTGGATAGAAGAGCTTGATGAAAGAAAAGATCCATCCGGTAAGTCCTATTTCTGGTTGACGGGACGATTCGAAAATTTTGATAAAGGACATAAAGACACTGATGTTTGGGCTTTGGAGAATGGTTATGTTTCAGTGGTGCCGACACAATTCGACATGACTGCCCATGACGCAATCAAACAGATCGAGAAAATAAAATTCTGATTTTTTGTAAACCTGACCATAAAATTTAAAGAACATGGATTGGAATAAAACCTGGATAGGTATATTGTTAGGTTTAGTGTTGCCTGTTATAACCTATCTGATCTATTATTGGCTGGTGGTTACGTTCAATCTGCAAAGGGTCAATGTAAGCTTATGCATGGTTGCAAACCTGATCCCTTTCTACATTGTATTGAATAAGGAATATTATAATTCAGCTAAAGGAATATTGTTGTCGACTGTTGTGTTAGCTATTCTGATCGCCTCTCTCACTTTCTTCACTAATACCCTCCAAATCTTATAATGAGATACTATATCATAGCAGGAGAAGCTTCCGGTGATCTTCATGCGTCCAATCTTATAAAGGAATTGAAACAGCGGGATATATCTGCTGAGTTTCGTTGCTGGGGCGGAGATCTGATGTCTGCACAAGGCGCTCATCTTGTTAAGCACTACCGGGATCTTGCTTTTATGGGTTTCACGGAAGTGGTGATGAACTTACGAACGATCCTTAAAAACATCGAGATTTGTAAACAGGATATTTTAACTAACAAACCTGATGTGATTATTCTGGTTGATTACCCCGGGTTCAATCTTCGGATCGCGGACTTTGCAAAGAAGAGAGGGTTCAAGGTTTTTTATTATATCTCTCCTCAGATCTGGGCCTGGAAACAATCACGCGTGCATAAGATCAAAAAGATCGTTGACAAAATGTTCGTTATACTTCCTTTTGAAAAAGACTTTTACGGGAAGTTCGATTACAATGTTGACTTTGTCGGACATCCTCTCTTGGATGCTGTTTCGGGACAAACCTTGAATTCAACGGATTGGAAAATAACAACTTCAAAGCCTGTGATCGCTTTATTGCCCGGAAGCCGAAAACAAGAGATCACAACTATGCTTCCGATTTTTTTAAGCATTAAAAAATATTATCCAAATCATCAGTTCGTGATCGCGGGAGCTCCTTCTCAAACGATTGAGTTTTATCAGACATTTATAAACGACAACGATGTCAAGATAGTTTATAATCAGACATATCAATTGTTGCAGCGTTCTGAAGCCGCTCTGGTCACATCAGGAACTGCAACCCTTGAAACAGCTTTATTCGGAGTCCCGGAAGTTGTTTGCTACAAGGGTGGAGCAATTTCATATTTAATTGCAAGGCAGCTTATCAAGGTGAAATTTATTTCGTTGGTAAATCTGATCATGGATAAGGAGATCGTTAAGGAGTTAATACAAAGTGAGCTTAATGAAAAGAATCTCAAAGCTGAGCTTGATAAACTACTGGAGCCGGCCTCGAGGAAGCGCTTGCTGGCTGATTATGCTGTATTAAAAGAAAAGCTTGGAGGGTCAGGCGCATCTGCAAAAGCTGCGGAGTTAATGTTAAGCTATTTACAAAGATAAGAAGATGAATATTTTTAAGCGTTGTATAATATTTTCAATATTTATTTTTTCTGCGGTTAACGCTTCTGCAGGCATTGTGACTGTCCGGATCCTAACGAGCAGGGTGATCAATACATTTATTTTCTCTCCTCTTTCCGGGTCATATAAGCTTCTTGGAGACGGTAAGCTTATCGCTGATTCTGCCGATGGCTCCGGCATTTTTCAAATGAGCATTGAAAATGATTCTATTTTGTTAAAAACATTTGAGCGCACGATCGGCAAATTCGCTTCAATCAAATTTTTCGCGAAGGAAAATCCTTCTTCCTTTAAGATTAAGGCAGTTGTTCCGGAAAGTAAATTGCGGGTATATGACGATGATATGGAAGTGAGCCTTTCGGCAGACAGAAAACAATTCCTGCTTGTAAACAAGGTCGATCTTGAAAAATATATCGGTGGAGTAGTGGAGTCTGAATCAGGTACGAAAACAAGTCTGGAATATTATAAATTGCAATCTATTTTATGCAGGACATATCTTCTCGCAAATCTTAACCGACACATAGCAGATGGTTATCAGGTTTGCGATGATGTTCACTGTCAGGCATACCTTAGCAAATGCAAGGAAAGTGAGATCGCACAAGCTGTTACGGCTACAAAAGGGCTTGTTGTGGTTGATAATGATCTCAATCTTATCACTGCTGCTTTCCATTCAAATTGTGGAGGGCAAACAGTTAACTCGCAGGATGTCTGGAGCATTTCTACCGGATATTTAAAATCAGTGAAAGACACTTTTTGTTTAAGGCAACCACATGCAAAGTGGCAGCGAACAATCCCTCTGGAAGATTGGAAGTCGTACCTCCAGCTAAAACACAAATACCCTGTTGATGATACGATCAAAATGAATACCGCCAGTAATTTTAATCAGGCTAATGGAAGAGCGATTTTCTTTGTTGATAAGGATCTCAAAATTCCACTAAAAGTGATCCGTGCCGATTTTCAATTAAAATCCACCTATTTCTCGGTCGAGCAGAAAGGTGACAATGTTGTTTTCAGCGGACGTGGTTACGGGCATGGAGTTGGGCTTTGCCAGGAAGGTGCAATGAAGATGGCTAAATTTAAATATTCATACAAAAGTATTCTGAGTTATTATTATAAGGATGTGCATCTGGTTGACCTTTCCGCTTTGAACTATTTCCGACAGGAGTAGTAACTACGATTACGAATTTGTACGAATTTACGATTCTGTGTTAATGAAGAAATCGGATTTAATGGTTTGATTCATTACTCTTACATTGTCTTTCACCTTATTCTTCCTACCTTTAAAGTGTGTCATTCCCATTAAAAAAATATTTCCCTTTAGCATTTTTATGCTTACTTGCAGTAGTGAAGGGCTATTCGCAAATTGACACAGCTACGTCTATTAATTCTGACACCTCAATAAATAAGTTAAGTGTTTGTGAGTTTCCAGCCCGCAAATTCAATCCTAAACGCCTTGCATTTGTTATATCGTCCGAAGCTGCTTTATATGGCGGCTCTCTTATTGGCTTAAATGAACTCTGGTATAAGGATTATCCGCGCTCCTCATTTCATTTTTTTGATGATAGTCATGAATGGATGCAGATGGATAAGATTGGTCATGCAACAACATCGTATTATGTTGGTAGAATTGGAATGGGATTTTTGAACTGGACCGGAGTATCGCGAAAAAAAGCAATATGGTTTGGCGGGATGCTTGGTTCAGTTTACCAGACAACGATTGAAGTTCTTGATGGGTATTCGTCAGAATGGGGCTTCTCGCTGGCTGATTTTGGGGCAAATACGGCAGGCTCTCTTTTATGTATCGGCCAACAGCTGGCATGGGATGATCAAAGAATAGTTTTAAAATATTCATTCGTTCAAAGTGAATATGCTAAATACCGTCCGGAAATATTAGGATCATCGCTTCAGGAAAATATTCTGAAGGATTATAACGGACAAACATATTGGCTTTCAGTTAATCCATATTCGTTCATGAGTACTGAAAGTAAATTTCCCAAATGGCTGAATATAGCTGTGGGATATGGAGCTAACGGAATGACAGGTGGTGATTACAATCCTGTTTATCGCAACGAGCATGGACAACATATTTACTTCGAACGTTACAGGCAATTTTATTTATCACTGGATGTGGATCTGACCAGAATTAAAACCAGATCAAAGTTCCTGAAGACAGTTTTTTATTCAGTCGGTTTTATTAAAATTCCTGCTCCTTCGCTTGAGTTTACTAAATATGGTGTGAAAGGGAATTGGTTGGGGTTTTAGCTGTAGAATCCCGCACCCCGATCCTGAAACAAGTTCTGGATGATGCAGCAACCTACAATCTCACCTCTAACTAATCAAACCCATCTTTTCCCTTTTATGGTAGTCATGAATCAGTATCATATACCAGATGACTCCAATGCTGTAAAGCGCTGCAGTAATGAGGAATATATTTACATAATCCACGTTCATATGTCTAAGAATTCCAAAGATGATCGCGGAAAAAAAAGTGGAACCGGACCAGATCGCGGATGTTAAGCCACTTGTCATTTCCCGGTTGCTTGCGCCTACATACTTCATTGTGATATCCGAGGTCATCGGAGCCGCGATGTTCATCAATGGCTGGCGAATAAGGTAAAATATAATTGCTATCACTACAGCAGTGCTTATATGACTGTAGTATTGTGTTGTTGCCATAACAACGAGCGCCATTATCGCAAGAGATTGTGTTAATGGAACAGCTCGTTTATATCCGATTCCTTCTTTGATCTTTGGAACCCACAAGGCAGCATAAGCGACAATGAATGAAGCAGCAAATGACATATATGAAAATTCAGCTGTGCTCATATGATGCACATTGGAAAAGAACAGACTTATAAACGGAATGGTGAATCCTGCCCCGAAAGCAATAATGGAAGTGGGAACCATTGCTTTGAATATCAGTTTCCAGTCATAACCTTTGATATTGCTTCTCTTTTCTGTCAGTACAGGTACATGTTCATCTTTATTTACCCGTAAAATAAAATATATTGAACTGAAACTTAAGATGACAATTCCAAAAAGCAAGTGTTTCTCGTTGAACAGAACAGGGTCTATCGTATTAAAAACCCCGATAAACAGGAAGCTCAAAATACTTGCAAGGCTCCATGTTGCAAAATTCAGTGTAATTGCAGAAGTATGCTGATGTACGGGAACATTCCTAAGAATATAGGGGAGGACCGGGATCTGTATAAAAGTATAAGCTGTTCCCCATAAAAGATGAGACATCAACAAGAGTGAATCAGAATGAATATGAACACCTATCAGGATCAACAAACCAAAAAATGGAACTCCAACTGTTGCAATATAAAACATTGGAAGGATCTTTCTGCCTTTGATATACATCCCTAAACCGAGTGCAAGGGCAAGCATACCAAGATAGCGGTAGGAGGTAAAGTGCGCATACTGGGCATCGGTATAACCTTCTACTTTCATGTAGAGGGGGAGGATTGCCATGAAGGAAAGGTTGATCATCTGAACAAAGAATTCAACCACAATTATATTATGGATAGAGCGATCAAGTTTTCCGTATTCCCTTATTAATGAAAGCATCGTTTTACCGCTAATGCGTTATTTTTTACCACTCCATAGAAGTCCTACGGACTAAGGCACTGAGATCACTGAGAGTTGGTTTTAGAACTTGTATGTTTGACGTTCTTGTACAGTCCACTAAAAAAAAATTGGTCATTATGGTCTATTGTCTGTGTCTACGGTCTATTATCTATTACCTCTAACTAACAGTCTTTCCAATATATTCTACGATCTCTTCAATCTGCTCCGGTTCAAACCATTTAATATCAGCATCACGTCTGAACCAGGTCAATTGTCGTTTAGCGAACCTCCTGGTGTTCTGTTTAATTAAATCAACAGCAGTTTTTAGATCTGTTTTCCCATCCAGATGATCGAACAATTCTTTGTACCCTACTGTCTGCAAAGCGTTCGCATTTCTAAAAGGCAGAACCGATCTGGCTTCTTCAAGCAAGCCGTCCCGCATCATTTGATCAACGCGTTGGTTGATTTTGTCATAAAGAACCTCCCTTGAAGTATTCAAGCCAATCTTAATCATATTAAAATTCCTTGATTTTATCTTTCCTTCGCGCAAAGCGGAATAAGGTTTTCCGGCTGATAAGCACACTTCAAGTGCTCGGCTTAAGCGTTGTGGATTACTTAGATCAACCTGGGAATGATAAACAGGATCGAGCTCTTTAAGCATTAATTGGAGTGCTACTATTCCCTGCTCTTCGTAAATTGTGTCGATCTGTTTACGTATTTCAGGGTTTGCTTCCGGAAGCTCATCAAAGCCTTTACAGACCGCGTCAATATAGAGGCCTGATCCTCCGACCATAGTAACAATATCCTTTTTTTGAAAAAGCTCATCCAACAATTGAATTGCTTCAGTTTCAAATTTACCAACATTGTAATTTTCCGAGATCGAGTGTGAATCAATGAAATGATGGGTGATACCTTCCATTTCATTCTTTGAAGGCTTTGCAGTCCCTATGCTTATTTCCCGAAAGAATTGCCTTGAATCAACAGAAAGAATTTCAGTCTCAAACTGTTTTGCAAGGCGGACTCCCAAAGCGGTTTTACCAACAGCCGTAGGCCCCACAATAACAATAAGAAATTTATTTGTTTTCACAAGGTGATTTAATCTTACGTTTTTTATCGTTCAAATTTGTCCTTCAAAATATAGTTGGTTGATAATTCAAAATGATCTTTTAGCGGTCTCCCAACTACAAACGACAAACAATACAACGACAAACGAAAAATAAACTAGAATTCGTCACCTTCGTGATCAGCAGATCCGGCAAAATCATCGGATCCTTCTTCATCATCATGCGCTTCTTCATCAGCCTCTTCGGACACTTCTTCTTCGCCTTCTTCACCTTCTAATAATGCAGTTTCATCTTCGCTGTGCGCAAGAGTATATGCTTCGTCATCGCTATGCGGTTCATGATCATCGAAATCTTCCTCGTCTACCGGTGCTACAATAGTGCTGGCTTTGTGCTGTTTCGGAGCTTCTCCAACACTTTTGGCAACTTTTGGGTAGCTGGCCTTTACATCATCGGGAACAATCTTAAGAAGTTCAACCATAAACGTCCATTGTGTTTTAGGATCGTATACGTACACAAACTTCTGATGAGGATCGTCAATCAGCAGAGCCATCTTACATTTTTTCATCTGGCGAAGCCCTTCAGCAGGCTTAAGACGGATCTCTTCACCTTTTCTGTAGTAGTCGTCACTGATGAAAAAAGATGCATCATGCATATTATCAAAAGAGATCGACTGAACGATCGCATTGTGAAAATCCTCAAAGGTTTGGGTAGATTTTATCTCAATCTCACGGTAAACATCCTCGTTGTCTTCAAATGTTATTTTAAAACGGTAAACCATTCTATAGGAATTATAAATGATGAATTATAAATGATAAATATTGATCTGATTTTTACTTATAAGAACGAAAACGAAAATACGAAAAATTGTTTAAAGAGCTAAGCATTAGGCTATCCGCACATTTTTAATTTAATCTTCAGGTTTAATTTTCAAGCCAAGTTTCTCAGCTTCAGTAACCATAAAATTAAATGCCTGCTCACGGTCGTTAGGAATAATTCCATCAAGGATCGCTTCCCGGATCGCGTTTTTTAGTATTCCTACCTGGGGGCCGGCAGGAATATCAAATGTGTTGATAATATCCTCGCCACTGATCGGAGGCTGCCAGTTTCTGACTTTGTCCTTTTCTTCAATGTCCTTTAATTTCTTCCTGACAAGCTCGAAATTCTTAAGATATTTCTGAACCTTGTACTCATTTTTAGAGGTAATATCTGCCTCGCAAAGTTTCATCAGATCATCAATATCATCTCCGGCTTCGAAAAGAAGTCTGCGAACCGCACTGTCTGTTATATCGCTTTTTGCAAGAACAATCGGACGAAGATGGAGCAGTACAAGTTTTTGCACATACTTCATTTTGTCATTCAGCGGTAATTTCAATTGTGCGAATATTTTAGGAACCATTCTGGCTCCTTTGTCTTCATGACCGTGAAAGGTCCAGCCATGATCCGGTTCGAAGCGCTTTGTCGGTGGTTTGGCAATGTCGTGCAAGATAGCAGCCCATCTAAGCCACAGGTCATCAGTGGTCTTGCAGATATTATCAAGCACTTCCAGCGTATGATAGAAATTATCCTTGTGGGATTTTCCATTCCGGACTTCAACACCGTAAAGTGCTGTCATTTCCGGGAAAATATAATGCAGCAGTCCAGTATCAAACAATAATTTAAAACCTATGGATGGTTGTTTGGCAAGAATGATCTTATTGATCTCATCTGTGATCCTTTCCTTTGAAATTATCTTGATTCGCTCCTTGTTTCTGGAAATGCTGGCGAGAGATTTTTCCTCGATGATATAATTTAATTGGGTTGCGAAACGAATTGCCCGCATCATCCTTAAAGGGTCGTCAGAATATGTGATATCGGGATCGAGAGGAGTGCGGATAACTTTGTCTGTCATATCCTGTCTGCCGTTAAACGGATCAAGAAGTTCTCCGTAATTAGCTCCGTTCAGTGAAATTGCAAGTGCATTGATTGTGAAATCCCTTCTGTTCTGATCATCCTCAAGCGTACCATCTTCTACTATCGGTTTGCGGCTTTCAGTACGATAGGATTCTTTTCGCGCGCCAACAAATTCAATATCATAGTCTCCAAATACGATCTGTGCCGTTCCAAAATTCTTGTATGTATTTACATGGTATTGATCGCCCAGCTTTTTTGCAACACGTTCGGCCAGCTCAATACCACTGCCAATGGCGACAATGTCAATATCCTTGCTCGGGCGATCAAGCAGAAGGTCTCGCACCCAACCGCCAATAACGAATGCTTTCACATTCATCTCATCGGCACAGGCTGAAATTACAGGAAATATAGGGTGTGTTAGTTTTGTTTTCAAGCGTGTGGAAGTTTAAACACCAAATTGTCTTAAATGATGATCCAGGTGTTTCCACTGCAGAACGTCCCACTCATGTCCGGTTAATTTTCCAAAAAAAGGGTGAGGATCTTTGGTGAGGCCATTCTCACCTTTTTCCGCAAAGCGTTTGATGAGTTCGATAAGCCGATTTTTTTCCTTATCGAATTCACGCTGATCGACTACGATAAATGTTTTATCTGTAGGCAGGTTACGGTCGAAAGGTTTGTCATCCTTCATAAGTTTATTCTTGATCATTTTTCCGAAAAGGATAGAGATCAGTCCGCGCTTTATCTTATGCTCACCAAAAGCAACATTCAAAGGCGACTGGCAATGAGCGAGCATCTGAGCAACATTCATTTTTCCCCACTGGTTGGCAGATGAATTTGTCAGTTTATTGATCCTGTCTATTAACTTTTGATTGTCACTTTGTTTGAATATGCTTTCCATTAATGAAATTATAAATGATAGATTATGAATATAAATTAAAATGCTGCATTATAAATTCCAGTGGCCTCAAAATAACCTGATATCCCAATTCCCAATCTCCTAATGCCTAATCTCCCATAGTCTACTTCCTGATGATTTTGATCTCACCATTCATTGCTACTTTAATTATAGTCGATGGTTGAGTATTATTGATTTCTTTCTGTCTCAAATTTACTATGTAATCAACGTTATTTAAAATGTCGATCTTAATGTCATTGAATGAAGAAGGTGCCGTCTCACCGCTTATGTTAGCGGAGGTTGAAACAAGAGGCTTTCCGAATTTATGAATGAGAGTCTTACAAAATTCATCCTTAACTATTCTGATCCCAACACTACCATCCGCAGCAATCACATTCTCCGCAAGCATCCTGGCATCAGGATAGATGATCGTTAAAGGAGTATCAGCGGCTTCCAATAGATCCCAGGCCACTTCCGGAACTTCCTTAACGTACCGGTTCAACATGGTGTGATCAGAAACAAGCACCACCATGCTTTTGTATTCTGCACGTTGCTTGATCTTAAATACTTTCGCCACAGCCTCTTTATTGCGTCCGTCACACCCGATGCCCCAAACGGTGTCTGTGGGGTAAAGTATGGTGCCTCCCTTCCGAAGTACTTCCAATGCGTTTTTTATTTCATCCTCCATGAGAGATAATCGATTATGTGATTCAGGCAATACGAATATACAAATTAGAACAGTAGATAATGAGATGCTAACTCTTATAAATATCCATCACCTGCGCTGTTACAGCTTTAGGATGGAAGCGTTTAGCATACTCAAATCCTTTCTCAGACATCTCTTTGCGAAGAGATGAAGAGCTCAATAAATTATTGATATGCCCGGCAAGCTCATTTTCATTTAAAGGATCAATATAGATAGTATCAGGACCTCCGGCTTCCGGAAAACATCCCCCTTTTGAAGTGATAACCGGTGTTTTGCTGGTCAAGGCTTCAATGATCGGAATTCCGAAGCCTTCAAAAAGTGAAGGGAATATGAATACTTCTGCTTTTTGATAGATGACAGGAAGATCAGCATTATCAACATTCTGCAGAAAGATCACGCGGTGTTTCAAATTGTTTTTTTCCAAAAAGTCTTTCACCTTTTCAAAATAACTTTTCTTTTTTCCAATGACCACAAGTGGGATATCTTTAACCTGAAGCAGGGACTTTACAATGGTTAGAAGGTTTTTACGCTCTTCAATTGTCCCAACATACAGAAGATATTTTTGAGGGAGTAAATATTTTTCTACAACGGCCTTTAAATCATCCTCTGAATAAGCGGAATAAAATGCTTCATCACAGCTCTGGTAGATCACTTTTATCTTGTTATCCGGAATGAAATAAAATTTTTCAATGTCCTTTTTTGTTTCTTCACTGATCGAAATGATCGTATCCGCAACATCGCAGGCATGCCTGAATTTTTTGTTGTAGATCTTTCTGTCGAGATAGGGATACAATTTTGGAAAGCGGACAAATATCAGATCATGGATGGTAACAATTTTTTTACCCTTAAACTCATTGATATTGAAAGGCAATTCATTACTCAGGCCATGATAAATATCCAGCGATTGTTCTTTCAGCACATTTGTAATTCCGAAAGACCTCCAGCGGGACCTTAACTTTTTATCAATAAAGCTGACAGGCTCATGAATGGAAATGTTCTTTAAAGAATCCATTTGCCTTGAAAAATCATTTTCGGAAAGACGCGTGGTAAACAAATGATAGTTATTCTCAGGATAATATTCATCCAGGGATTTTATTAGTGTCCTGGCATAATTGCCAAGTCCGCTGTTATTCAAATATGCTCTCTTTGCATCAAACCCTATGTTCATTGTTCAGATTCTAAATTTTGTTTTAATCTCTCACCACCCCGCCCCTCCTTGAAGGAGGGAGTCGTGCAAGGTGACTCACCTAATCTCCCAATCAACAATCAACTATACAGCTACATCATACTCCCTTAATGCGTTGTTAAGGGAAGTTTTAAGATCTGTACTCTCTTTACGCTGACCAATTATAAGTGCGCAAGGAACCTGAAATTCACCTGCAGTAAATTTCTTGGTGTAAGAGCCGGGAATTACCACTGAACGTGGCGGCACAATACCTTTATATTCCTTGGGTTCTGTGCCGGTAACGTCAATGATCTTCGTTGATTTTGTCAGGACAACATTTGCTCCCAATACCGCTTCCTTCTGAACACGAACGCCTTCAACTACTATACACCGTGAGCCGATAAAACAACCGTCCTCTATAATCACCGGGGCAGCCTGCACGGGTTCCAGAACCCCACCAATGCCAACACCACCACTAAGGTGAACATCTTTTCCGATCTGTGCACATGAGCCAACAGTTGCCCATGTGTCCACCATTGTACCACTGTCAACATAAGCGCCTATATTCACATAGCTCGGCATCATGATCACACCTTTTGCCAGAAACGCTCCGTAACGTGCTACAGCATTCGGAACTACACGAACACCCAGATCAGCGTAGTTTGTTTTCAATTTCATTTTATCATGAAACTCGAAGATGCCAACTTCAATTGTTTCCATTTTCTGGATTGGAAAATACAGGATCACGGCCTTTTTTACCCATTCATTCACCTGCCAGTTATCCCCATTGGGTTCCGCAACGCGAAGTGTTCCCTTATCGAGTTTTTCTACAACTTCCCTGATAGTAGTAAGCGTCTTTTCGTCCTTCAGTAATTCCCTGTTTTCCCACGCTGCTTCAATGATATCTTTCATAATTCAAATTGTGTTTTTTACAAGCGCAAATATATCCTTTTTTGCCTTAAAAGCTCGTGACAATGATGTAGACGATTGAGCTTATTTTTATTACTTTTGCACCCATGGCGCGGATCATGGCAATTGATTATGGGAGCAAACGAGTTGGGATTGCGGTTACAGATCCATTGCAAATCATTGCTACAGGATTAACAACTGTGCATTCAAAAGACCTTGTTAAGTTTCTGAAGAATTATATTGCGAAAGAAGCCGTGGAATGTATAGTGGTTGGAGAGCCGAAACGAATGAATAATGAACCTTCCGATTCAGCGAGATTTATAGAACCTTTTGTAGTTCATCTTAAACGTACGTTTCCGGAAATAAAGGTTGAAAGAATGGATGAGAGGTTTACTTCAAAGATGGCTTTTCAGACCATGATTGACAGTGGCCTAAAAAAAATGGCCCGTCAGAATAAGGAGCTGGTAGATGAGATAAGCGCCACCATTATCCTTCAAAGCTATTTAGAGAAGAAAAAAAATAATTTTTAATACAATTCTAATTAATGATTTTACCGATTATAGCATATGGTGATCCTGTTTTACGGAAGACAGGAGTTGAAATTGAAAAGGATTATCCGGGACTGGAAAAGCTGATCAGCGATATGTATGAAACAATGTATAATTCTTCCGGTGTAGGGCTTGCAGCCCCGCAGATCGGGAAGGCTATCAGGTTATTCATTGTGGATGCTAAACCGTTTGCTGAAGCAAAAGATGACGAAGAAAGCGAATTCACAAAAGAGGAACTCGCCATGATGGAGAATTTTAAAAAGACTTTTATCAACGCAAGGATAGTTGAGGAAGAAGGTGAGGAGTGGGCCTTTAATGAAGGTTGCCTGAGCATCCCAAAGATCCGCGAAGATGTTTACCGCAAACCAAAAGTGCATATTCAGTATTATGATGAAAATTTTAAATTTCATGACGAAACATATGAAGGGATCGTTGCAAGGGTCATTCAGCACGAATATGATCATATAGAAGGGAAGCTGTTCGTTGATCATATCAATCCGCTCCGCAGACGATTGCTGAAAGGCAAACTGACGGATATATCAAAAGGTAATATCAAGGTGGATTATAAAATGCGTTTTCCGAATAAATAGTAATTCAGAATCATCCCCGAAAATAAAAGGAGAGTATGAGAATTGTAAAAGTATTTTTAGCGGCAGCAATTTTAGCAGGAGCGATCTCTTGCGGAAATAATGAAGAAAAAAATGAACAGAAGGCGGAAGCTCAAAAAACTGATCCGAGAGATGCCTTGTTAAATCAGATCAACAAGTACGAATCCGAAATGCACAAATCGGTAACTCTAAATCCGAACACAGCAGCGCTTGCAGTAAAAGCCTATGACGACTTTGCAAAATACTATCCAAATGATTCTTTGACTCCGGATTTTCTTTTCAAAGCCGGTGAAATTTCAACCGCCAATCAGCAGTATAAGCAGGCTTTGGGGTATTACCAGACGATCACTTCGAAGTATCCTGATTTTAAGCTTCAGGCAGAAAGCCTGTATCTTCAGGGATACTTGATGGATAATTTTCTAAATGATGATGCAGGAGCTAAACTGATTTACGAGCAGGTCATACAAAAGTATCCTGATCTGCCTTATGCTTCTGATGCTAAAGCAGCAATAAAAAATCTCGGTAAATCGGATGAAGAACTAATTAAGGAGTTTGAGAAAAAGAACAGAGGGAAGTAGGCAATTTTAGAATTGTAGGATCTATGAATTTCTTAGTTGTTTCCATCGAAGGTTTCGCAGAGATGTGATCTCATATTTAGCCTGCATGTTTCACATTTATTCTAACTGAATTCTTTTTCCAGCAATTCTCTTAATCTTTCGTGTGAAAGTGCATGCTTCAGGTCGCCTTCCTTTGAGAAGGAAATTTCGCCTGTTTGCTCCGATACAACAACCGCAATCGCATCTGTGTTCTCGGTTATTCCGACAGCTGCACGGTGGCGCATTCCGAGATGAGCCGGAAAATCATTGTTTTCAGTAACAGGCAGAACGCATCTCGCAGCCACTATTTCATTGCCGGATATGATCAGCGCTCCATCATGCAAAGGGGAATTCTTATAAAAAACACTTTCGATCATGCGCACAGAAACTTTGGCTTCAATAGAATCTCCTGTATTCGCGTAAAATTTAAGCTCGTTATTTTTTGTTATGATAATGATCGCACCTGTCTTGCTTTCGCTCATATTCCTGCAGGCTTTTACAATTGCGTTTATGTCCATCTTCTGGACAGTACTCATGTGCCATTTAAAATCAAAGAATCTGCCTTTTGTAAATATGTCGGATGTACCAATAAATAAGAGGAACCGTCTCAGCTCTTGTTGAAACACGATCAATAAGGCTATAAACCCTACATCAATGAATTTTCCGAGAATACTTCCAAAAAGCTGCATATTAAGAGCCTTTACAACGATCCATAACAGATAGAATAAAAGGATCCCGATAAAGATATTGATCGCAGCAGTGCCTTTAATGAGGTAATAAAGCTGGTAAATAAGAAGCGCGACCAGCAAAACGTCCACAACATCGATGAGATGGACAGAGATGAATGCCGTTACAAACAGGTTTACCATAGCACAAGTATAAGATTTTTCCGCTGAATTAAATAATCATTTCGGCTGTGACCATTCGGTTTAGGGATGAATTGAAAAAAAACAAAAAAAATTTGGCAAATACAATTTTATGTATTTACTTTGCGTTACAAAGTACTTTTATAATACTAAAATGGAAGACAGAAAAGAACACTTGCAGGCACTAACAGAGATCCGTTCCATGATGGAGCGCTCTTCACGTTTCATTTCTTTAAGCGGATTGTCCGGGGTATTTGCCGGAGTGTTTGCTTTGATTGGTGCTGTGCTGGCCTATAACAAGATAGGGGCATATGCAGAAAACTATCGTAATATGATAGATCTGAACAGGACCGGAAGGGCAGATGCTGTTAATGATCTTATTAATTATTTATGTGTAGTTGCCGCATCTGTTTTGTGCGCTTCTTTACTTACCGGTGTTCTTCTGACGATGAGGAATTCAAAGAAGAGAGGGATCAGCATTTGGGACCAGACTGCTAAACGTTTATTGATAAACTTAGCGATCCCATTGATCACTGGAGGCTTGTTTTGTCTCATATTATTATTTCATGGGGACATTGGAATGGTTGCTCCGGCAACACTGATATTTTACGGACTTGCTTTGATCAATGCAAGTAAGTACACTTTTAATGATATACGATATCTCGGGATCTGTGAGATCATTTTAGGGCTTGCAGCCTCACTCTACATTGGGTACGGTTTATTCTTCTGGGCAATAGGATTTGGAGTGATGCACATAATTTATGGCGGGCTTATGTATTTCAAATATGAAAGAGAAAGTTAAAAGAGAGACACTACTTTGAAAAACTACATACAATATTTAAACAAGGCTTTTGAAAACCGGATCCGGCTGGGGATCATGAGTATTCTCATGGTGAACGACAAGGTGGAGTTCAGTTCAATGAAGGAGATGCTTGATATAACGGATGGTAATCTAGCATCACATATTTCTGCATTGGAAAAGCTGGAATATATAGAAGTGCACAAACAGTTCATTGGTAAAAAGCCTAACACCACATACTCTGTAACCAAAGCAGGGAAGAAAGCTTTTAATGAGCACCTGGATGCCCTGGAGAAACTTCTGAAACAAAGAGATTAATCCTAACCAATTTAGTATTCACACTTTAAAAAATTAAAAATGGAAACAGAAATAATAAACAATCTCGACAACCCAAAACATCTCGAAAAGATGTACAGGGAAAATCATAATGCTTTTAAAAGAGAGTTTAACCGCATCTATGAAAAAATAAAAGAGCATAAGACTGCTTTGATCTGGAATGAGCGGTTGAACTACGGCAGCGATGAAATTTCCTGGGGCTCAAATAAAGAATTATTCTTCGTAATTATCACTGCTTTTATTGCGGGTTGCATTGCGAAGATCCCTCATTTTACGAACATAAGTGAAGACTATTTTTATCCGCGTAATATTTCATTCATCGTCTTTCCGGCCCTCGCAGCTTATTTCGCATGGAAGCAAAAAAATGGAATAAAGCCGCTTGTTGTTATTTCCTGTGCTGTTCTGTTGTCTGTTCTCTATATAAATTTTCTGCCTGCTAATTATGAAAGCGATACTCTTTTGCTGGCTTGTATTCATCTGCCATTATTTATGTGGGCGATACTGGGTTTTGCGTTCACCGGAGGGGATTTTAAAAACCTTAATAAACGTCTCGACTTTTTACGTTATAATGGCGACCTTGTTGTAATGACTGCTATCATATTAATTGCCGGTGGCCTTATGACAGGAATCACCATGGGATTGTTTGAGCTTATAAAGATCAGGATCGAAGATTTCTATTTTAAATATGTGGTGATCTGGGGTGTTGCTGCTGCTCCAATAATAGGTACTTACCTTGTGCGTTCGAATCCGCAATTGGTAAGTAAGGTTTCTCCGATCATAGCTAAGGTGTTCTCCCCGCTGGTGCTCACTACCCTGGTGATCTATCTTTCAGCTATTATCTATTCAGGAAAAGATCCTTATAACGACAGGGAGTTTCTTTTGATCTTCAATGTGTTGTTGATAGGTGTAATGGCAATCATTCTTTTTTCTGTTGCTGAAACAAAAAATTCTAACAGCAAAATCGGAACTGTTATTTTATTTGCACTCTCTGCAGTAACGATCGTGGTGAATGGAATTGCTCTATCCGCAATAGTTTTCAGGATTTCAGAATGGGGAATTACGCCAAACAGAATAGCTGTTTTAGGAGGTAACGTCTTAATATTAACAAATCTTCTTATTGTATCATACCGGCTTTTTAGAACTTTTAAAAATGTAAAAGAAGTTAATTCAGCGGAAAAGAGTATTGCTTCTTTTTTACCGGTTTACGCTATATGGACAATCATAGTTGTGTTTGTTTTCCCATTGATCTTTGGTTTTAAGTAAGTCGCACAGCGTAATCCGCTTTTAGCTCCGTCTTAAAACCATTTTTTTTGTCTGTTAACTTTGAAATGCAAAGTACTTTTTAAATAAATAAAAAATCAACATGAGAACGTCACAACAATGGTTGGAACACTTTGAGAAAAATTTAGAAGTCAGGAGAATTGACTGGAATATAGCACCGGCAATTAAAAAACGGGAACGCGATAAAATTCTGAACTCTTCGCAAGCCTGGCAGCTGGGTGAAACATCCGAAGGCAGGAATCTTCTCCATGCAAGCACATTATATTCTAACCGGATAGGAGATCCTGTTTATCCAAAGGCTGTAAGCCTCTTCATTAAAGAAGAACAAAAGCACGGAAATAATCTCGGTAAATATCTTGATCTGATAGGAGAGAAGCGGATCCAAAAAGATTGGGGTGACTCTTTGTTCAGAAAGATCCGGTATTTCAACTCAAGTATGGAGCTATGGACACTTGCCGTAATCACAGTAGAAAGCACAGCCCAGCTGTTTTATCAGTCGCTTAAAGATGCAACCGGGTGTGTTTTGTTAAAACAGATCTGCACGGATATTCTTATAGATGAAGCTTCACACATAGATTTTCAATTTGAGCGCTTCTTTATTATCTATCAGAATAAAAGCTTACCCTCACAACTATTATCAATTGTTTTTTATACCGCATTTTATTTTGCAACTATTCTTGTTGTGTGGTTTGCACATAAAAAAGCTTTCAAGGCCGGAGGAAATAACTTCAGAAGATACTGGCTGAAGATGAGTTTGAAATATAAGAAGACCATCGGCAGACTCAATAAAACTCTAAAAGAGCAGAAAAATGTCAAAACTAAAAAAAGTTCGCTCGTTGCTACTCGAGCTACTAACGCATAATATCGCCTTACCGTTAATTCTTGCATTTCGAAAACAAACCGATTTCACATATACTATGGATGATCTTTTAAAATTGGATGAGCAACTCCTTGGTAAAGAACTCGCGCTGTATTTGCAAAAGAAAGATTTAAAGTTGATTCCTGGTTACGTGAAACACGATTGCAAGCATATCATCCTTGGTTATGAAATGGACGAAACAGGGGAGGCTGCTATGCAATTTTATTTTCTTGGCAACAGGCATTATAGCATCCCGGTGATCATGACCACGGTTTTCTGTTTTTTGCTGATGCCTGAAAAATGGAAAATGTTTTTGTATGAATTTAAAAAAGGAAGAGCAGCACCGGCCTTTCCCGATATTAATCCTGTTGAAGCAGTAAAGATGAGAACAAATCAGCTAAGAATGTTTAGTACATACTAATAATTTAATTATGAAAGATCAAATTGAAATCAAGCTCCGTAAAAAAATAAAAAGTATGATCATATTGTTTATGGTTTTTCTGATTCTTAGTGGAGTCACCGCATTCCCCATTGAACGCGAACTGAAGTTTATCAGCTCTCATTCATCGTTTTTACCTCATGTTTTGCAGAACTGGCTAATTAAGATTTATGAAGCAGTGAAAACAACTAATCTGCAATTCCCATATTTGTCTTACGGCACCGATTGGCTTGCTTTCGCTCATATAGTTATCTCAGTGATATTCATTGGTCCTTTAAAAGATCCGGTGCGAAATATCTGGTGTATTCAATTCGGTATGATCGCATGTATCATGATCTTTCCACTCGCCTTTATAGCAGGCGCTGTCAGGCACATTCCCGTTTACTGGCAGCTGATCGACTGTTCTTTTGGAGTTTTAGGCTTGATTCCTCTTTATGTGTGTTATAAGAATATCAGAGTTCTTGAAGTTATTCACAATTGTAATAAAGGTTTAAACTATTCCGTTTAGTGCCGACTCACAACTACTAAAACAAATTATATGAAAAAGAATGATTGGTTACTGTTGCTTAGTATTTTACTTTACAGCTTTTTATTTTATCATCAATCAGCCGGAATTAATTTTTTTATATTCAATATCGCTTTACTTGGCGCTCTTGTCGTCAGACAACCCTCTCTTATCCAAAATAGAAATTGGCTATTAATAGCTTCCGGAGCTTTACTATCATCCTTCTTTATTTTTTTATATTCAAGTCCTTTGGCTATTATCGCCAACGTATTCTCACTTGGTATACTTTCCGTGGTAAGTGTGAGCCCATCCGTTTCCCTTATCACATCTGCATTCGTTTCTCTGATGGCAATAGGATCCTCATGCGTATTCATGTTCCTTGATTGGGGAAAGAGACAAAAAAAGGAGGTTGCCGGAAAATATAAGCGATCGGTCCTCACCCGGTTTCTTTTAATATTAATTCCCATGCTGATCACGCTGATTTTCTTTTTTATGTATCAGTCATCAAACCCCTTATTTTACGAGTTTACAAAGAATATAAGTCTTCAATTCATTTCCTTGCAATGGATTCTCTTTACTATAGGTGGTTTATTCCTTATGTACGGTTTCTTTTATAATTCCTCAATGGGATTTTTTATACGGACAGATCTTGCTGCTCCTCTTGAGCTTAATGCTGAACAGGCTTCCCGTCCCGGGGTCTTCAATAACCTGATGAGAATTGATACGGAGAATCTTTCGGGAATTATTCTTTTCGCCTCCTTAAATATATTGTTGCTTCTTTTAAATTCCCTCGATCTTAATCACCTGTGCTTTGATGGCGGACTTCCTGAGGGAATCACGCATAAAGCTTTTGTTCATGATGCGATCGGTATCCTTATCCTTTCAATAGTTTTCGCTATTGTCATATTGCTATACTACTTCAGAGGAGGTTTGAATTTCTATAATGAAAATGAAACAATCCGTGTCCTCGCATATAGCTGGATCATTCAAAATGTTTTTATGGTCCTGTCAACTGCCTATAGAAACCATCTTTATATCAGCGAGTCCGGCTTGTCATACAAGAAGATTGGAGTCTACGTTTACCTTTTACTATGTATTTCAGGTTTAGTAATAACATTTATAAAGCTATATAAGAAACGGACTAATTGGTATCTCATCAGAACCAATGCTGCTGTCATCTACTTTCTTTTGATATTTTCCTGCATCCCCAACTGGGATATAATCATTACTGATTATAACATTAACAAGTGCATTAATGAAAACAAAAAGCTGGAGAAATATTTTCTTGTAGATATAAGTTTTAAGAATCTTCCGCAACTTCTCCAATTACCGGATTCAGTAGCATTGGCAGATGATTTTCAGGCGAGGGATTACTATAACTCTTCAAGGAATGTTTATTACAGAGACTTTAATTCCGCACTGGACCTGAAATTATTCAATTTTTTAAAGGACTACAAGCAAAAGGAATGGCAGTCGTATTGTGCTGAGAAAAAACGCGTCTTCAACGAGATTATTTCGCTGAAGTCAGATATTAAAGAAATGGATTTATCCGCAAGCGGTTTAAGGACGATGAATCCGATTCGGGAATTAACTGCTTTGACTGAACTCAATCTCTCAGCGACTGGATTTGATACACTTCCAGAACTAAAGGTTTTTCCTTCGCTAAGGAGATTGAATCTTGCTAATAATTATATAAAAACAATTGATGAGCTTCCTGCTAATAATAATTTGAAAGAGCTTGATCTTTCACAAAATAGGATCAAGAACTATTCAAATTTAAGAATGACTCCATCTCTGGAGAAGCTAAAGATTTCATCAAACGATGTTTCAAATCTTTCTTCTTTGCCTCAACTAAATAACCTGAAGGTTTTAGACATTTCACTTAATATTTTGAGGTCCGTAAAATTTTTAAATAAATTCCAGTCGCTTGAATGGCTGAATTTGAGTGGATGTTTCCCTCAACACTGTGATACGTTTCCTTTTTTACCGAATTTAAAGATATTGGATCTATCTTCTAACCGCTTGAATATTTCTCAGGTTCGGTTTTTTAAAGACTTATTGGTGTATCAATCTATTCAGGACCTCGATCTTTCCAATAATCCGCTCAGAAGTCTTAGTGTAATTTCAACCAGGTCTAGTCAATCTGCCGGTAAAACATCTTCTGTAATGACTGCATCCTTTCCCGATCTTACAAAACTTAATGCTTCTGTCTGCAATCTCACGAGCATTTATCCCTTATATCTTTACCCCAATATTCAGGACCTTGATCTTTCCACAAATTCCATCAGTGACATAAATTTGCTTTCAGGAATGCCAACGCTGAAAAGATTAAATCTTTCTAATAATAAGGTAGCCTCAATAAAGCCATTGATCAGCCTCAGGTATCTTAAAGATCTTGATCTTTCCAATAACCAGCTCACATCATGTTCTGAACTTGCTAACTTGATATCGGTTGTTTCTCTGGACATCTCTGGAAATGAAATTAGTGATATCTCGTTTCTTTCCGGTATGAGTAGCTTAAAAACATTAAATATTAAAGGAAACGAAATTAAGAATATTGATTACTTGAAAAATTTAATAAATCTCGAGGAGTTGACTCTGTCCGTAACTGATGATACAGATACCTCCTTTCTTTTCAGAATGAAGAACCTTAAAGTATTAAATATCAACAGCTACTTCAGCAATAAAGAAGTTGTGATCCTTACAAAAGCATTGCCCGATCTTAAAGTCAATATCATTTATTAATATGAAAACACTAATAAAAACTCTCACCTGGCTTACTGCTTTCAGTATTGCAATGGGATATCTGGAAACGTCTGTCGTAGTTTATTTACGCAAGTTATACTATCCTGAAGGGTTTAATTTTCCGCTGGTCCCTGTGCCGGACGATATAGCTATTACTGAATTTTTCAGAGAAGCTGCTACCATTATCATGCTTATTGCTGCCGGGGTTTTAAGTGGCAAAAATCCTTTGCAGCGCTTTGCGTTCTTTCTATATTCTTTTGCTATCTGGGACATTTTCTATTATGTGTTCCTTAAAGTTTTACTTGACTGGCCCGCATCTTTGTTTACATGGGATATACTTTTTCTTATTCCCTTTCCGTGGGTAGGCCCTGTAATTGCTCCTTGTATGCTTTCATTGTCGATGATAGCCTTTACTTCCGTTGTGGTCAGGCTAGAAAGCCTTGGTTATACCGTGAAGCTTTCATTCATTGAATGGCTCCTTTTGATTGCTGGGAGCATAACAGCGATCATTTCTTTTATGTGGGACTACCTTGTGTTTGTTTCAGCTTCTAATGATACAAAAGTATGGACTCCTGCAGGTAACAACAGGATGTTTGATGAAGTGAGGACCTATGTTCCTGAACATTTTAACTGGTGGCTTTTCTCGATTGGACAAGTATTGATTCTACTTTCAATTATTTTCATTTTCAAACGTTATAAAACTCAAAAAAAACAACATGGTCAACAGACTTATTAAAACGCTCGCTGTAACATCAGCGTTTTGCATTATTCTACTGATTGTCAGAATCCAGTGGAGTGGAAGTATCCATTATATTTTTCTCTCGTGGAATCTTTTTCTTGCATGGATCCCGTTCGCACTTTCAATAATTATAAGAGATTTGAAAAAAGAGAATCGGAGTCTGTTGCTTATGTCAGGGCTTTTTTGTGGCTGGTTATTGTTTTTCCCAAACTCTCCGTATTTGATCACCGACCTTTTCCATCTTCATCAGAAAAAGGGGATCCCGCTTTGGTTCGATCTTATCCTTATACTGAGTTTTGCATGGAATGGCCTGCTCCTTGGTTTTGCCTCTTTGATTGAGATCCAGCGTTTTCTCAGGTCGTATTTCAGAGCCGTGATCGTAAATGCATTTGTAGTTTTGCTGATGATACTATGTAGCTTCGGAATCTATCTCGGGCGTTTTCCGAGATGGAATAGTTGGGATATTCTTAGTAACCCTGTTGCCCTTTTCTCGGACATTCTTCAAATGTGCCTTCATCCGGCAAATAATACCCGCATGATTGGTGTAACATTTTTCTTTTCCCTATTTTTAATAGCTGCATACTGGACCTTATTAGAAATGATCCGGAATTTTAAAACAGGGCAACATGAATAAACGGTTTAGCATAAGGGAACGAATTAAAAGTATTGGCTTTGCCATGGAAGGTTTAAACACCTTTTTTTCTACACAGCATAATGCATGGCTTCACTTATTTTCAGCGGCCCTTGCCGTTGCTATGGGATTCTTTTTAAAACTCAGCAATACCGAATGGTGCTGGATCACAATAGCTATTGTATTGGTTTTTGTTGCAGAGCTTTTTAATACTGCAATTGAATTCTTATCCGATATCGTTTCACCGAATTTGCATCCAACCATTAAGAACGTAAAAGATATTTCTGCTGCGGCAGTTCTTTTTGCTGCAATAGGGGCTGCTGTTGTCGGATGTCTGATCTTTGTACCCAAGTTGTGCTATCTGTTCTGCAAATGATCAGGACTTCATGTTGACGAACTGCAGTGGAAGCTCATAATTTCCTGTTCTCATCAGGGCGATAACACTTTGAAGGTCATCTATCTTTTTTGCAGTAACACGTACCTGATCGTCCATTATTGATGCGGAGACCTTTAGTTTGGAATCTTTAATATCCTTGACGATCTTTTTTGCGACCTCTTTATCAATTCCTTCGCGGACTTTAATTTCTTTACGGATCATGTTACCGGTTGCGGAAACATCCTTGCCCATATCGAGGCACAGCGGATTCAGGTGTTGTTTGATCATTCTTGAGCGGATCGCATCAGTAATAGCTTCCATACGCATTTCATTTTCCGATAGAATTGTTATCGCAAGGCTCTTTTTATCATAGTTGATCTCGCTTTTTGATCCATGGAAATCAAAGCGGTTAAGGATCTCTTTGCGTGCAACATTGATCGCATTGTCAAGTAATTGCGCGTCAACTTTATTTACAATGTCAAATGATGGCATACCTCAGGAATTATAAATGATGAATTATAAATTATAAAATTATAACAAGCCGGAATGGCACTAATGCCTAAAGGCTATAAGCTCATCTCCTCACATCAGCTATCATGCACCTTGCGCTTCCGCCACCGTATTTTTCTATTGTATATAAAGGCGAATGCAGTATTTCTCCGAAGTGTTCGAGCTCTGTGATCTGATTTTTGTCAAGTGATAAAAAAGCCTGTTCACTCATTACGATATAGCTTTTACCGTTTGTGTTGAAAAGCTGATACATGTTTCCGGCAAATGAATTCATTTGTTCAACGGATATTGGAATGATCTTGTGGCCTGTTTTTTCAAATGAACCGATCACTTTTTTCAGATCTTTCTGGTCAGGAATGCAATCTGTGCAAATTACCGCAAATCCAACACCAACACTCATCAATACATTTGTATGATAAATGTCGAGACCAGTTTTATCGACTGCTTTAAAAGTTACCGGATGATAATTCAGCCAATTGCAAAGATCGGTGATCAATTGACGGTCGGAGCGTGGAGAAAGATTCGCATAAGCGATCTTGTTCTCATAATCGAAAACAAGGCTTCCGGTTCCTTCTAAAAATGTGTTCTTATGTTCCTCATCGGAGATATCAAAAACGCTCGTGGTGGCATCGCTGAAATGATTAACAATATCTGTTCTTCTTTCATGCCTTCTGTTTTCAGCCAGCATCGGATAAAGCACGATCATTTTCCCATGAAATGAGATCCAGTTATTTGGAAAAATTGAATCGGGTGTATGAGGATCGATGGTGTCCTCAAAGATCTGGACATCTATCCCTGCTGTAATCAATTTCGCTGTTAACGCATTGAATTCTTTCAATGCTTCAGTCTGGATAAGTTCTGATTGCTCTTCAGTTTTATTCTGAAAAGAATTGCTGCCGGCAGTTTGCTCATTATAACCAAACTTTACGGGCTTAATCATAAATATTCTCGAAGCAGGATGTTTCATTAAAGCAAAAGTATTAATTATACTTAACTTTACAGTCGGAAATGAGACAGCAGTTAATTTTTTGTTTATTTTTTTTTGGAGTTCTCACTGCGTGTGAGACTCCTGTCAAGAAGTATAATCCTGTTGCTGAAAGATCTGAACCAATTGACAGCGTTTCTCTTGCAGAAAAAAACACACTTCCCCCGGTTTCATCCAAAGAGAAATCAGAAATAGAACTCTATTTTATTAAATCCGGTCTCGTGGATATAGAAACTGTCGATTCCAGTATTAAGGTAGACCTGAAATATTCGGGATGTGATAACTTCTTGTTTCTTGATATGTACGGTGATCTCGAGAAATGTTATCTGCGGCCGGATGTAGCCAGGAAGCTAAAAGATGCCCAGACGATCCTTCATTCTAAATTTCCTTACTATTCATTGATCGTTTTTGACGGTGTGCGGCCGAGAAGCATTCAGTTTAAAATGTGGGATACAATTGCAGTACCGGCTTCCGAAAGAAGTAAATATGTTTCAAATCCTCAGAATGGCTCTGTCCATAATTTCGGTGCGGCCGTTGATCTGAGTATTATAGATGAGAATGGGATTGAGCTGGATATGGGAACTCCTTACGACTTTTTTGGGGAGCTGGCTTATCCGAGAGAGGAAGACAGGATGATCAAGGAAAAAAAGTTAAGCTATAAACAGCTGTTTAACCGCGAGGTATTGCGTGATGCGATGACAGCTGCAGGATTTTTGCCTATAACAACAGAGTGGTGGCATTTCAATTCCTGCACACGGAGTGAAGCTATAAAAAAATATAAGATTATCGAATAACTAGAAAAGATAGCCGTAACGCTGATGAAGAAACTTATCATTAACACGGCCATGCTTCTGCTTAAAGATGCTGCTGCTGAAAACGAGCATTATTTCATGTGATCCGCTGCTATAGTTTCCGATCTTACTGGTTAAAAAGTCATAAGAATAGCTCACCTGAAAATCTTCCAGAATCGTAAACCCCAAATGTAGCGCCACAGCATCCCGAAGTCGCAAAGAAAGACCTGCAAAAACCATCTGGCGATAATGCACTCTTAATGTATAATCAAGATTAAATGGAGTACCTGCTATATATGTTCCATAGAGTGTGCTTTCAAAAATAAAGTCAGGGTGCTGGGAATAGTTGTAACCCAACGTGAAATTTACATGGTCAGCATATTTTATCAAGCCTTTTTTTGTGCTATCATTTTTGTAGAATTCAGCTGTTGACTCCAGCATATGCAAAGCGCTCAGGCCAACATGAAACCTGTCGTTATAAAGATAGATCCCTGCGTTAGCATCAGGAACCCAGGTGCTGTTTGTTGTATGTTGATTGAGGGCCGGGTCTTGTGTATTATGAAGGAACATTTTATTGCCATCAAGCGTATGTTTGGAGAAGTTTGCGGCTACACCCGCTGATAGTTCAACATCAGGGAATCTTATATGATAAGCATAGCTGAGGCCAAGATTCATTTGTTTAGACGGACCGATCTGGTCCTGCATAACATAAAATCCAGCACCCATTTTGCCCTTTAAAAATCTGCTGTGAGCACTCAGGTTGTAAGTTTTAGGCGCATTTTCATAACCCGTCCATTGATTGCGGTAGTTGATCCTCGCATCAACGAGTTTTTTTGTTCCTGTAACCCCGGGATTTAACATATAAAGATTACTCCTGTATTGGGAATAATAAGGCATCTGCTGAGCTGAAGAAAAAAGCGGCAATATGAAAAGCGAAAAGAAAAACCTTATATAATTCTTCATTTATTTAATAATTGTAACTGTACCGTGAAATTTTCCATCCCCATTTCCAAGATCCAGGTCATAAAAATAAGTACCTGAAGGCAATTCTTCACCGCCAACACGTCCATCCCATGTATTCAGATAAGCATTGGTCTTGTAAACCAGTTTGCCATATCTATTAAAAACTTCAAGGCTGTTATCCGGATACTTTTGAATATTTCCTATATACCAGTGATCATTATTGCCATCGCCATTTGGGGTGAAAGTATTGTAGATCACTATATCCTTTGAAGGTTCAACGAAGACAGTAACTTCATCGTACCCGGGACACTGCCCTGTTTCATCCGTACCATAAAGATAATACGTTGTCGTACGAACAGGTTCAACATCGCAGCTTTGCGAATATTCGTATTTGATATCAGGAGTGTTCCCCCACGCATATCGAAAGCCGCCAGAAGCATTAAGGATTGCTATCTCTCCTTCCTTAATAGTGGTATCAGGACCGGCATAAATATCCGGAGTCGGAATAACATTTACAGTTACATGGTCCACTCGGGATGAGCAGGCAAGAGTACTGATCGTTAATGTATAGGTAATGCTCGTTGTTCCGGGAGAAGCTGTAGGTGCCCCGCTCGTAGAATCATTCAAGGTACTTCCCGGTGACCAGGAGTATGTTATTCCACTGTAATTATTGCCGGAGGACCCAATCCCTACCGATTGATATTCGCATAAGGTAGCATCTTCGCCAGCAGTAACTAAAATAATATCATTTACAAAAACGGTTACAATATCGGATCTCACCAAACCTGTATCATCCCTAACGGTTACGGTATAGGTCATGTTTGAAGCAGGGCTTGAGGTCGGATTTGAAACATTAGTCGCATTAAGACCGGTAGAAGGTGTCCAGGTATAAGTGTATGGCGCAAGACCACCTGATGCTGTAGGTGAGCCCCCGATCACCACTGAAGTGGAGGGACAAATAAACTTATCCGGACCTGCATTTGCACTCAATTGAGAAAAACAATCAAAGTTGGCAATTACGGCAATCAGTAAAATCAGATATTTATTTAAGGTCATCCTTTGCAATTCAAAAAACCGATACGAATTTAAAGATTTATTTCAGAATAGCGATGTTTATAATGCGGTGAAACTAAGGTTTCAAAACCGTTTAAACGAAACAGAAGAAATAAATATGGATGTGTTAATTACGAACGATCTTTGCTATGGACCTGAATTCGTTGTCACCGAATTCGACTTTCAGGGAGTAAATACCTTTTGCTACAGAGCTTATCTGAGTGTTAATGATGGTCATTCCTTGGGAGAGATTTTCGGTTTTATTTAAGACCACTCTTCCGGTTAAATCGATAAGCTCAATTTTTATCATCCCTTCGACAGGAGTATAGAAGTCGAAATAAAATTCTTCGCTTGCCGGATTCGGATGCAGGTTTTGCATCACAATTTCTGCGAGGGAAGATACTATCGAAATTACAGATGAATAAGTTGAGCGTCCGTCAAAGTCGATCTGTTTAAGCCTGTAATAAGTTTTATCAGAAAAAGGATCTGTATCTGTAGCTCTATAAACAATATTGGCAGAACTGTTACCTGCTGCATCTTTTGTTATCAGATCCTCATACATAATGCCATCCCGGGAACGTTGAAGAATGAAAAAATCATTATTTGTTTCTGATGCAGTAATCCATTCTATATTGTTTTTTCCTCTGTCGTTGGTTCCGGTAAAAGAAATAAGCTCAACAGGTAGTGGTACGCAATTCAGGTTTGCCCCGTTTGTGAGCTGCCAGCTAAGCGTAAAAGGCGAGTTGCTGGCGGTCCAGTTATCAAGCACCATTACATAAATTTCACCCGCAAGCACATTTAACGATGACACCCAGCCGTTCCCAAAAGGGCCTTCGGAAACGTCAGCGGCTCCGTTTCCGAGTCCTGTAATGTTAGCGGCCGTTCCATTACCATCGGCTGCAGAGCACCGGATGGGTGTACTGGAAGGTGGACAAGTGACACTTGCTAAGGGTCCCCAGATAGCCCAATCATAATCGTCAGTAGTAAGGGCGGGAGTAATGGTCATTCCAATAGTGCCATTGGTTGTTGAAGAAAAATAATACCATGAGGTCTGATGTTCGGGGGCATCAAGACAATCTGTATTTGCGTTCGTAAAATCTGTGATATTTCCTCCTCCGCCACTATTGCCGTTAAAAGAAGTATTTGAACAAATAGTGGTGCCCGCTCCACAATCAGCCGCAGTAGCAGGAGGCGGGACAGTACATGTGATCGCCAGAGAATAATTTCCTGAAGCGCCATTGTAACCATTTACCAGAATATAATATGTTACGCCAATTGTTGAAGTGAACGTAACCTGTGAGCTGCTGCCGCAATATTCATCATTACCCGCCACGCAACCTAATGAACCGCAGCTTCCCGAGTATATATTTATTTGGGTATCATAGGAAGAGCCGCAAAGACTGGCTGTAATATTATCTCCTGTTCCGGAAAATGCATACCACACACCATTGGCATCAGGAGTTACCCCGCATAATGAAGAAGGGTCACCGGCAGATGTGGCTGTCCCGGTTGATCCGGTGTAAGTGTTTCCGCAGGTAGCAGTTATCGCACCGCTGCACAGGTCATTTGTTACAGGTTGGGTTACGCAGATCGTGAAATCACCACCACCGGCATTATAATCATAGATGCAGATAAGATAGGTGGATCCGATTGTTAAACCAGTCAGGGTTGCTGTTTCGTTGCCATCGGAGCCTGAAGCATCGACACATGTCCCTCCGGTAGGCTGGCTGCCTGCACAGGTTGAGTACACCCCAAGCACGGCATCCATATTTGCTGCCCCATTTACTGTTACTGTATGAGTTGTTGAACTAGCGACAAAGGCATACCATACGTCATCATCTTCATTTCCAAGCGTACAACCTTGTCCGCTTTGAGTTGCCAGCGAGGTGCTTCCCGATGTTGGTGAACACGTTGTTCCCGGTGTTAAACTGATAGGGGAACTGCAGGCATCGTTAGTAGGGGGAAGGGCGGGTGTTGTAATACAGATGGTGAAATCACCGCCACCATTATTATAATCGTGAACACAGATTAAATAAGTATTTCCGACAGTAAGCCCTGTTATTGTGCGGGTTTCATTATCACCATCAGAGCCAGCATCGACACATCCGCCACCTGCAGGCTGTGTACCTCCGCAGGAATTATAGATGCCAAGAACTGCATCCATGTTATTCGCACCGTCAACAGTAATTGTGTGTGAAGTTGCTGTGGCAACAAATCTGTACCACCCATCATCGTCTTCTGCGCCATCGGTGCATCCCTGATTACTGTCAGTAAATCCGGTTACGGTACTACCTGCTACACCAGAGCATGTTGCACCTGGCGCTCCGGGCGTTAGGAGTGTTGCGGATGCACCGCATGCATCTGTTTGTCCTCTGGCCGAAAGAACGGAAAGTAAAACTCCAAACAAGATCAGAAACCTTTTCAAAATAAATGTGATTAGCGCAACGGTGGATATTTCATTTCATCTCTTGATAGTAACGTAAGCCTGTATCCGTACTTTGTATAGTCTCTTATATATCGTGTACTTTGCTGTCTGAACTGTTCAAATTGTGACACATCGAATTTCTCGGGTTCAAATGGTCTGCATTCGTTGCAGGCAATGCTATCAAGGATGAAAGACTCGGTATAGTAATAGTTTATAGAAGCGATCTTTTTCGCGGATAAAGCCTGCAACTCTGCTAATGAATAATGAGATAGTATTATTGGATTTGTAAAAGTGTTGTTGACCACTGAAGGATTAGGGCCCTGAGCGTAACCATAGAATGTAATAGTTGAAAGTGTTATGAATAAAATGGATCTTTTAAGCATTGCACCTGATTATTGAGTAAATCAAAATTAGGGAAAGCAGAACTTCTGATCACTCTGAATTAGGTCCGGTAAGATTTTGATTATCAGATAAATTACTGTTAAAGAAATTGCGGGACATGTAATGTAAAAAAAAGCCTCCGTAATTAACGGAGGCTTCGGATGGAAAAATTTTCTTTTGAGATTATTGTTTTATGATCTTAGTGTATGAGATAAAATCTCCATGGTCAAAACTGATCTTAAGTGAATAAACACCTTTTGCGAGTAATCCCATTTGAGTGTTGAAAGATTGAACTCCTTGTTCAACGTTTTCCATTTTATCGACTACTATTCTACCTGTATAATCCATGATCTCAATATGAACAGTTCCGCTTACCGGTGTAGAAAAATCAAAGTTTAAATCATCGGTGGTTGGATTTGGATGCACATTGGTCACGCCTATTTCGTTGAGCTTATTCTCAATTGCTACAATGGAAGAGTAGGTGTATTTGCCGTTGAAATCAGTCTGTTTCAATCGGTAATATGTAATGCCCTTATACGGGGAATAATCGTACATGGTATAATCTATTTTGGAAGAGCTGTTGCCTGCACCGTCCTTTGTACCAAACGATTCAAAAACGTTTCCTTTTTCAGAACGCTCAAGAGTGAAATAGTCATTATTCGTTTCAGACATTGTGGTCCATTCAAGTTTATTTTTTCCACCTTGGTTTTTCCCAGTGAAAGAAAGAAGCTCGATTGGTAAAGGTAAACCGGATTGAGCTGTTCCGAATTTGGAGAAGCCTACCATATTATCTCTTTCTACAGCGGTAACAGTCGTGGTTACGCACGTTCCGGCTGTTCCGTTCCCGTTTACAGTACCCCATGTTGTTCCGCCATTGTGAATCGACATGATTGTCCATGCAGATGCTGCATTCGAATAGCCCGTATTATAAAGTGTCATATCGTACATTCCTGTATTATTATTTGCGGTATTTGCGACAATGTTCCATAAACCATTATTTAATGCATTGGCGTCATAGGTTACGCTGCACTCAGTAGTTCCCAAAGGTCCCGGTAAAGTGGAATATGTTTGGAAGTCGGCAGTTAAATATTCTATTGTCGTGGGAGCAACCGTGAAGTTAATATTCGCCCGCTGATAAGATGCGAGTATCCCGACAGGGAAATCGAAGGAACCGGTAGAGAAATCAATATATCTTCTCAAATACCCGTTTACATAACTTGTAGCATTACCTGTTGAAACACATGAAGGTGTAGAGTTGTCCACAATTACCATAAAACTTGACGTAGTGGTGATCTTTCCTGCAGTTAAGGTTAAAGTGCCTGCAGAACCAATATTCATATTAGTTTGTAAAGTAACTCCTGTTCCGGTATTTGTGCTGTTCATTACTACATTATTCAAATCAAGTATCGCACTGCCCTGGTTATAGGTCTGAGTGGCGCTTCCGTTAAATTCAAGTGTACCTGTAGTTCCAATATTTGTGAAAGTGGTATTTCCTGTTGCGTTGACGAAATTTCCCGCGAGTGTTATATACTTTCCGTTGCTGTTGAAAATACTGGTGCTGTTGGTTGTGGTAAAGTTTCCGCCAAGCTCAATATCGTCATTTGTTGTTACGGTACCGGCCGTTTTGGTAATAGTAAGATTACCCAATTTACTTATGCCAGTAAAATTGCCGGTCATTGTTTGTGCTCCGGTAGAATTGTCAAAAATAATTGTTGAAGTAGGGGAGGCGATGATCGTTCCGTTGTTCACTAAATTCCCGCATATATGAAGTACGCTTCCGGCACCAAGAGTAAGTGTTGCACCCAAATTGATGGTTAGGTTTTTTACATATTGTACTCCCATTGCAGAGGTTAAGCTTGGCTGATTTGTGAAGGTATTGATAGTAGCATCAATTCCGCAAACCGGTATCGCACAGCCACCCCAGTTGCTTGCAAGATTCCAGGAAGTGCTTGAGCCTCCAGACCATGTAATTGAAGTTGGTGAAGGAGTGTAATTAATAGGCGCTGTGCCTGCAAAATTAATTGTGAAACCCTGTGTACTTGTACTGTGGTTATTTATAAGAAGGATCCATGTATCTCCGTTTGCGCAAGCTACCTGAGGTTCATAAGAGCCATCATAACCGGGATAGGCTGCCGGTGCATTTCCTGTAGCGGCATTTAAACCGGTAACACCTAAACCACTATAGTTACATGCAACCGGTGTTGCAGATCCACTAAGGATTGTTGCACATGAAACAGATCCTGATATTTTCCACAATGCAAAGTCATAATCGGTACTTGTTGTACTTGGTGCACCCGGCCAGTCGTTTGGAATGATGTCAAAGTTAATATTCCCCGCTGCATTGGTAGTCCAGGTGTACCATGCTGATCCTCTTTCTGCAGAACCAAGGCAATAGGAAGATGGTATATCACATGTAGCACCAATTCCCTGATAACCGGGGTTACTCACAGACATTGTAGAATTACAAACAGGATTTCCAAGAGAGCAATCCTGGCCGGCAATAGGAGGAAATGTAGAAGCTCCATCAATAGCTACGATGCCGAAAGTTCCAACGAGATTGCTATAACCATCTACGCGTATATAATATGTTACTCCTCCGGTTAAACCAGTTAAGGATAGTGTAGAAGAATAATCCGTGGTCCCTCCGCAGGCAGGTGCATTATCGTTACACGCACTCGCAACCATTGTTAAAGTAGAGCCACATGTACCTGTATAAACAGCGATTTGGGTGTTTGACAGGGATCCAAGGCTCGTTCTGATTTTCATCGTGGTTCCAGTAGGTACAACCTTGAACCAGACAGAGTTATTATTCCCTGTTGTCCAGCAGGATGGTGCTGCTGGCTCAGAAGCGCTTCCACTGCAATTATTATCACCGGTTTCTGTAACACCGAGGGTCATCAAAGTTGCATTGCAGGGTAAGTCGTTTGCCGGGCCTGTGCCATAACTTGTAATAGCAAGATCATAAGTTGCAGAAGTAGGAGAGGCCCAGGTATCAACAATAAGATAATAAGTTCCTGCAGAAGGAACGGTGATACTTGCAGTGAGTGACCCCGAAGATGCACCGCCCGCGTTGCCTATACAGGTTGTTCCCGAAGTTCCCGGGCACCCGCTGTATACTTGGAAACCGATGGAGCTAGTGCTTGCGTTCGAAAGCGTAATACCTATACACTCGCTTCCAGTGGTAGTGAAAGCATACACTCTGTCTTCTCCTGATTCATATGATGTACCACAAGAACCTGTGCTGGTTGACACATAATCATTACCGTAACAAGCTGTAGTCTGACCCGTAGCAGTGTATGGTAATGAAATAGTTGGAGCTGTTGCGCAAACTGTTCCTGCCGGAATCCCGGAAGGTGCTGTTATATCCAGCGAAAAAGAAGTGATACAAGATCCCGTTGTTATATAAGAGTCAATAACAAGATAATAAGTCACACCTGAAGTTACATTTGCACAAAAGCTTTTTGTTCCCGAGGATGACGTTTGTACATAATTAACACAGGTTCCTGAAAAGGGACATCCTGCAAATAATGTAGCACCGGTCCATGATTGTGTTGAATTCATGGTAACAGTGATTTGTCCGGAGGCTGAAGGTGTAAAAATATAAACCTTGTCTGCATCATAAAAATAGGAAGAACTTCCGCAAGTAGCGGTATTAGAAGTGGTCAGTTCATTTCCCGCGCTGCATGTTGTCTGGCCTGTTACGTTATACGGTAAGGAGGCAATATTAACATTTCCACTTCCAAGTGCGCCCGGGCAAACAGGTGGCGCGGCAACACACATTGTTAAATTTCCATTCGCAGGCGCGGTCGCGGAATAAGAGTAAACCCTTATATAATAGGTGCTACCAACCGTCAGGCCGGATGCAGTAAACACGTCTGCATCGGAACATTGAATTGAAGTGAGTGCACCACATGATCCTGAATATAATTGCTGATAAGCATCAAAGCCTGAAGCCGTGGTCAAGGTAATATAATGTGTACTGGCTGTGGCTACAAAGCTATACCAGATGTCATCATTAGGATTTCCAAAGCAAGCGCCTGTCGAAGTGTTTGAGGCTGAGGCGCAGGTTACTGTTCCTGCTGAAGTGGATGTACAGCTTCCATAACTATTCATTGTTAATGCAATAGCACCCGAACAATTATCATTGGCTACACCTGATATTGTCGAATTTACAAGAACACTTGCAGATGTGGATGAAAGTCCTGAAGAGGTACATGTGATGATGCAGCGGAAATAAGTGTTTCCGTATACACCGGTCGAATATGTTGCAGCGGTTGCACCCGATATGTTTGTCCATGGGCCTGCGGCAGCCGGAGCGGATTGCCACTGATAGGTCAATGCAGTTTGAGTACTGGCTCCGCTGAGAGATAAGGTTGTAGATGGTGAAGCGCAACTGGTAATACTTGTTACACTTGCAACAGCTGATCCGGCTGTTGGTGTTCCGGAGCATGATCCGATACAACTGATTGTTGCTGTAAAACCAGCTGCATTGGTAACACCATCAGATGTAAAACGAATTGTCAGAGGTCCGGATGTTGATGTTATTGTACCTGGTAGGGTAGTACCGCTGCCGTTATAAAGCACTGTACCTCCCGTACCGGTGCCATCAAAAATAGTTACGAAATCCCAACTCGCTTCTGTAGCAAATTGAGTAAAGTTAAGAGACACTACATAACCTGCAATAGCAGGGTTAATAACCGTATAACCGTTGGCATTGAAACCATAATTTGCTGATCCACCCGGATCCTGAATAGTACCTCCGCAGGCTGTGATTGAATTATTCCCTGAAGATGGAACTGTATAAGGTACGTTGGTTGTTGTTACGGTTATTGTATTTGAATAGGTTGCATTTGGGCCACAATTATTATAAGCACGGACTCTGTAATAATAGGTCGTTCCAGGTGATAAGCCGGTAACGTTGTAAGTCGTTACATTGGCCACATCAAGATTGCTGTAACCCGAAACTAACGTTGTAAATGCCGCATCTGTGGCAACATCTAGATAATATCCGGTGGCACTTGCTACTGCAGTCCAGTTTGCATTGAATGAAAAGTTATTAATTGTTGTTGCAGCGCTCCCACCCGGGGCTGAGGCCGGACCGGCAGAATACGTGATAATAATATCATCCAGTGAAGAGCAGGGTGCATTTGTGATTGTCCACCTGAACGTAGTGCTTGCACCCAAAGTCAAACCGGTAACTCCTGAAGTCGGGCTTGAAGGTGTGGTCACCGTACCAGTACCTGAAACCACTGTCCAGGCACCAGTTCCGCTTGTTGCTGTGTTTCCCGCGAGCGTTGCCGTGGAAACACAAACCGTTTGATCCGAACCGGCAGCAGCTGTGGTAACAGCATTAACAGTCAAAATGGCCTGATTGGATGTCGCTGATGTTCCGCAACCTGTAACAACACATCTGTATTTGTAATTTGTATTTGACGCAGGAACACCGGTAAGTGTTAAAGTGGTTGTTGTTGCACCACTATAAATACCACCATTGGTTATATTCGCAAAAGTCCCTGTATTTGGATCTTCCTGCCATTGGTAAGATAAGCTTGTGCCGGACGCAGCAATAGTGAATGAAGGGTTAGCCCCAGGGCAAACTGTGACTGCAGATGGCTGACTTGTTATTGAAGTAGGAGAGCTGGACAATGTAGATGACAGTGTAGCCACCGGAGTGGTATTTACAAGACCCGCAATTGTTCCTGTTCCACCTGTTCGTTTAACTGTATTAGCAGCGGTAGCCCCTGTGATAGCCCGGACTTGTATACCACTGATTGTAATTACATCCGACTTATTAGTATTTCCGATAGAATACGTTACTGTGATCGTTGAAACGGCAACGGAAATGGAGGCTCCGCTTATATTATTTCCTGTTACGGCCACTGTTCCGGTACCAGGCAAAAATTCAAAGTTGGCAGGTGCGGTAAGAATAAATGTAACCCCAGTTCCCACTGCAAAATCGCTTGTTGCACCTTCAGTAATTACAATGTTTCCAAGACCATTATAAGCAGAAGGGAAAGAGCAGGTAGATATAGCCAGTGTAGGCGAGGTTATGGTTACAGTTGCGGTTGAACTTTTAGAAGCCAATAACAAAAAAAGTAAAAAGAAGATACCGTATCTCTTAACTGTCTGAAGTGAGTTAAATTTCATCAATGAATTTTTTTTATTAATTGAAGTAGTAGATTTAATCATAAATGATTCGAGGGATTTTTATTTAGTCAACATCAGCCTGTTCAGGAGCTGCTGCAGATTGGTTAGATGTCAGGCAATCGTTTTTCGCTTTTTCTATGCTAGTACCAATTTTAATTTCATAATCAAGGGATAATGTTCTAAACGTTTGTTCCAAAAACTCATTGCTTTGTTGAAGGCTTCTGTCAACGGTGATAAAAAACAATTTCTGCTCATTACATTTACCTACCCATGTAACCCCTGAATAACTAAGAAATGCTTGCTTTATCAATGTATTGGTTTTTTCGCTTGCAAGAGGAACTTGAATAATCAGTTCATCTTTAACTGCAACCCTGGAAGGATTTTTAAAATTATTCGCGACTGTCTTTGAGTTCAATAAGAATGAAATCCCCCAAAGAAAAAGAAGTAGATATTTTTTGTTCATAGAAGTGTGGATTAATAAAGTTCTAACGATAGACTAAATATAAGCTTTAGTCTTTAGTTATAAATACCCGGTCAAACGCAAAAATCAGATGGTGTTTTGGCGGAATATTTTTTTGCCGTCAATGTGCTTTTATAGTACGACCAAGTGCAAAAACCTTCGGATTAAATAAATATTAACAATTCTAAGCGTTTAGTTATAACTTAGACATCCAATTTTTTCTTGTGGAAAAACATATTCTCAGTAAATCAACTTTTCTGCGCGGACTTCAATGTCCTAAATCCCTCTATTTATATAAGAATTTCATTCAATTACGGGATACTCCATCTACAGAACAACAGGCAATTTTCAATCGGGGTAATCATGTAGGGCTATTTGCTCAGAAACTTTTCCCGGGTGGGAAAGATGCGAGTCCGGTTAAGCGTTCGGATAATTTGTCGGCCGTAGCAAAAACAAAAGAGCTTATTGAAGAAGGATGCGAAATTATTTATGAAGCTGCTTTTCAGCATGAGCAAGTGCTGGCAATTCTCGATATACTTGTGAAAAAGGATGGTCGTTGGTATGCCTATGAGGTGAAAAGTTCAACAAAAATATCCCAAACTTATCTTCTTGATGCTTCATTACAATATTGGGTGATCAATGGCTCAGGGACACAGTTAGAAGACATCTCTCTCATTACAATAAATAATCAGTACATAAGAAAAGGTGATCTTGATCCCCATGCATTATTTAATATCCGCTCGGTTAAAAAAGAAGCGCTGTCTAATCAGGATATGATTACAGAGAAAATAATGCAATCCAAGCTTGTCGCAGCTTCTGCACAGATGCCTGAGGTTAGGATTGGTGAGCAGTGCTTCAGCCCGTATAATTGTGATTTCATGGGGACATGCTGGAAAAGTGTTCCCAAGAATTCTGTCTTTGAGATCACCGGAATCTCCAAGGCTGACCAGTTTGCTTTGTATGATGCCGGAATCAAAACTATCAATGAAATTCCGTCTGAGAATCTTCTCGACAAAAATGCTAACCTTCATATAAGCTCCTCAAAATCGGGAGAAACAGTTGTCGATAAGGCTGCTGTTAAGCACTTTCTAGCTAAAATATCGTATCCTGTTTATTTTATGGATTTTGAAACCTTTATGCCGGCATTGCCTGTGTATGAAGCAACCAAGCCTTATCAGCATATTCCCTTTCAATATTCTTTGCATTACAAATCTGAACAAGCCGCTCCCGTTTTACATTACGAATTCTTAGCAGAACAGGGCCTTGATCCCAGGCGTGCTTTTATCGAACGATTATTAGAGCACACTTCCGGCAATGGCAGTATCCTGGTGTTTGACGCCCTAATGGAAAAAAATGTTTTGAATGGTCTTAAAAAAGATTTTCCTGAGTTTTCACAACAAATAGAAGAAAGACTTTCGCGGTTCGTGGATCTGATGATCCCTTTTCAAAGCAAAGCTTTTTATCATCCTGCAATGAAAAATTCATTCTCAATAAAAAACCTTTTACCGGCACTTGCCCCTGAGTTAAGTTATACTGATCTTAAGATCTCAAGCGGGAGTATTGCAATGATCGCATTTGAAAAACTACAAACAGAAACTGACATGTTCAGGATTCTTGAAGTACGTGAACAGTTGCTGGAATATTGTAAGATGGATACGTTGGCAATGGTGAGGATCTTTGAGATTCTTGAAAGATCCGTTGACTAAATTTTATTTTTTCTTTTTTGAGTCTTCCGGTGGATGATTGCTGTTCTTGGTTAAATTCAAACCATAGGTGTAATTGGTTGAAAGAATTATATCGTTACAATCAAAGTGTTTGATCACTCCATCCTTCTGAAGAGCTACTATCCAGCAGGTGTTCTGATGCATCCCATAATCAATAATAAAAATTGCGTGGCCTGTCCCTAATGGGGTCTCTACCATTATGCTGGGATTTAGTTGAAGTATCATTTGGTTTTTTTCTTTTTTACAGGTGATTTTTTTTCTCCGGGAAGCTTGATTGAACTTACCTTTAAGAGATCATGTCCGATTGGTCGCATGTTATCTCCAATTAAAAAGCCGATAGGTTTCAATGCTTCGATCCTGTCGAATATTACTTTGCAGATAGCTGTTAAAGGGATTGAAAGAAACATTCCTGCAACACCCCATAATGCACCGCCAATAAGGACCACAATAATTGAGATCAACGCGTTTACTTTAACCTTCGAAGCAACTACTTTAGGGACGAGATAATTATTATCGATCAGCTGGATAATAATGTAACCACCAAGAACCAAAAGTGCCTTCATAGGCGTGCCCGTTAAAAGAGCCATTGTCATTGGTAAGGAAATAGCCACTATACCTCCGATGTATGGAATAAGATTTAATATAGCTCCTATTATCCCGAAGAGAATCGCATAATCTACACCTATGATCAATAAAGTCACAGAATTAAGAGTTGCCATTATCATCATTTCAAGCAACAAGCCCACCAGATAACTTTGAATCAGTTTTTTTGTATTCGCGAGCACTTCCGCTACAGTTACATGAGAATCTTTTTTAAAGATCTGCGCAACAAAATCGAGCAACAGCGGCTTATAGAACAAGAACATGAATATGTAAACAGGAATAAGAAAAACCATGATAAAAAAGCCACTGATGGTAGTAAGAGCGCCACCAATGACTGATCCTGCATTGTTCATTGTTTCACCTTTTTTCTCTGCGATGTAAGAGTTTATTTTCCACTTATTGATCTTAAATGTGGCGGAAAACCAGTTCATCGCCTCCGCTGTAAGGGAGTTGAACTTTGCTTTCAGTTCGGGCCAGGCATCCGCAAAAAGTGTGAGCTGTGAACCGATGAATACGATAACTGCAGCGAGCGCAGTAAGCATGATCGTTATAGCGAGTATAATGGCCAGTATCCTGTTCAGCCCTTTGCGATGCATAAAATTAACCATTGGATTTAGAAGGATCGCAAAGATCAATGCAAATACAAGGGGGATCAGGATATTCGCGCCAATGTATACCAGGTAAAAAAAGGCAAGTATGCCAATAGTTATCTGTGAGAACGCCAGATATGCCGGCATCCCTGAAGTTTTTTGTTCACGGAGAAGCATGTGTTTAAGGATTGTTACTTCCGCCTCTGCCTTTGTTGATCAAATAGATGATTCCAAAAATAACAAGTAGCACAAGAATAATTCCCCACACCATACCGGCTTTGAAGATCCCTCCAACAACTTCGCATCCTGAAAGACTGAACGCTAATGCTGATAATAAAATAACTGTCTTTTTCATAAATAGTTTTTTTTAGTTTGAATAAGACATTAAAACTTTATTCCCTTTTCAAATCCTTTTATTATAGGTGTTTTGGAGGTAAATTCACACGCCAGGCTGAGGAATTGGTTCCCCGCTTAAAGTTAAAGGCAAAAAAAATCCTCTTCTTTGGAAGAGGATTCTTTTGATTTGTTTGTAGAAAGATTAGAATCTTTCAAGACCGGAGAAATAAAAGTCTCCTTCAATTTTTGCATTTTCATCACTGTCCGATCCATGAACCGCATTAGCTGCTATGGATTTTGCAAAGATCTTACGGATTGTTCCTTCATCCGCTTTTGCAGGATCGGTTGCTCCGATTAGTTTTCTGAAATCAGCAACCGCATTATCTTTTTCAAGGATCGCAGCCACGATTGGTCCTGATGACATGTATTCAACAAGCTCTCCGTAAAAAGGACGTTCTTTATGCACTTCATAGAATGCACCTGCTGCATCCTTTGAAAGTTTCGTGTATTTCATCGCTACGATGCGAAATCCCGCATCATTGATCATTTTTAAAATACCACCGATATAGCCGTTACCAACCGCATCAGGTTTGATCATTGTAAATGTTCTGTTTGTTGCCATTTTTAATTTTCTGATTTAATTTTAAAGGATCATTCGTAAAGCCTTTCTGATCCGGCTGCGAAATTAGAAAAAATATCCCTTCTTTATTAAATTTTACAAATAAAGCCATTGGCCTTATGAATTCGTATATTTGCAATCCAAATAACAGACATTGAATCCCACTGAAATCAAAAAGTTAAAGGCCTTGCTAAGCAAGCCTAAAAATATTGTAATTGTAACACACTGGTCACCGGATGGGGATGCTATCGGCTCTTCCCTCGGATTATACAATTATCTTGTGAAAAAAGCCCATAAGGTTACCGTTATCACTCCAAATGATTACCCTTCTTTCCTCGGATGGATGAAAGGGAATAAGAAGATCATAGATTTTCAGAAAAATGAATCCGCAGGAAAAAAAGCTGTTGCGAAAGCGGAGATGATCTTCTGTCTGGATTTTAATTCCCTGAAACGTATTGATAAGCTGGGGGAAGAGGTTGCCGGATCCAGTGCGGTGAAAATGATTATTGATCACCATCTTCAGCCGGAAGATTTTGCAGATTACATGCTTCACAGCGTTGCTGCCTGCTCAACATGTGAGCTGATCTACGATTTCATTCACCATATGGGAGATAAGAAGATGCTTGATAAAGACATTGCAAATTGTCTGTACACAGGGATCATGACCGACACCGGCTCCTTCCGTTTTCCATCAACAACAGCCAAAACCCATCTTATTCTTGCGGATCTGATCCGGGCGGGTGCTGAAAATTCAGAGATCCATAACAGAACTTACGATGATAATACCGAAAGCCGTCTTAAGATATTAGGGTTTTGTCTGAATGAAAAGCTGACGGTTCTTCCTGAATATAAAACAGCTTTTTTTGCGCTTACGGCAGAAGAGCTTGATCGCTTTCAATACAAAAAGGGAGATACAGAAGGTGTCGTTAATTATGCTCTTTCCATTGCAGGGATCAGGTTTGCTGCTTTCATGGTAGAGAGGGACGGCATTATTAAGATTTCTTTCCGTTCCAAAGGAAGTTTTGATGTAAATAAATTCTCGCGCTCGCATTTTAGTGGTGGCGGACATGCAAATGCTGCCGGTGGCATGAGTGAGCTTTCTATGAAAAAAACGGTGGCGAAATTTATGGCTCTGCTACCGGAATATAAAATACAACTGAATGCAAAGAAGTAAGACTGATATGATCAAATTTTTTCTAATGCTCCTTACTGTACTTGGAGTGATTCAGTCTTGTGGAAACAATAATAAAAAGAACACTCAAAGCGTTGCGAGAAGAAAAAATCTGGATAGTAGTCTTGTGGAGGCAAACAAGATGTACGTAAAGCGTGAGAGCGATGAGATAGATCAATATACCGCACGTCACAAGTGGAAAATGACGACTACAGGAACCGGTTTGCGTTACATGATCACCAAGAATGGCAGCGGTAAAGAAAACCCTAAACCTGAACAGCGTGTTAAAGTCGATTATAAAATAAGTTTACTTGACGGCACTTTGTGTTATACATCTGAACAGACCGGGCCGAAGGAGTTTGTTGTCGCAAAAGACAATATCGAAACCGGACTTCATGAAGGAATTCAATACCTTCATAAAGGCGATGAAGCTGTTTTTATTCTGCCTTCACATTTGGCACACGGACTTCTTGGTGACGGGAATAAAATTCCAGCAAAGGCTTCCGTGATCTATGAAATTAAATTAATTTCAGTTAGGTAAAAGGGTGAAAAACAGGGTTGTATACATATTACTTGTTTTTTTACTAGAGGTCTCCTGCAGGCAGTCTGCATACAAAGGGTATACTGAAACCGATACCGGTTTATTCTATAAGCTTGAGGCCATCGGTGATGGAAAAAATCGCCCATTGATCGGTGATTATCTGCAGCTTTGCATCACCTATAAAACTTTAAAGGATTCGATTTTTCTGGATTCATATTCCAGCAACGAAACCGGAATGGTGATTCTCCCCTTTAATCATTCATCATTTACAGGCAGTTTTGAAGAAGGTTTGATAACTATGTGTGAAGGAGACAGTGTTTCATTCATTGTTAATACAGAAGGCCTCTTCAAACATTTTTTTAAAATGGAAATCCCATTATTTCTTAAAAATGATGCAGCGGTAAAAATGGATGTGAGGCTGAACAAGATCCTTGATGCAAATGAATACGCTGAACAAATTAAAAATTATAATGATTTAATTGCCGACAGAGATATCGAAGAACAGAGAAAGCTGAAAACTTATCTGGATACAAATCAAACGCATTACTCTTTTCTTAATAATGGCTTATACTACCTCCCGTTAAAACAAGGCGCAGGAACCAATCCGGAAAACGGTGATATTGTGAAGGTGAATTATACGGGATATTTTTTGGACGGTAGAAAATTCGAATCCACATACGACCGGAATCAGACGCTTGAGTTCAAACTAGGGGAACAGGGGCAGGTTTTAAAAGGACTTGAATTGGCAATAAGTTTACTGAGCGAAGGCGCCAAAGCGAAATTTATTATACCTTCGCAGCTCGCTTTTGGGGAGGCAGGATCGTCCACCGGAATTGTTCCTCCTTACAGCACCGTTATTTATGAAATCGAACTCTTAAACATCAATAAAAAATAAATCTAAAACATGACAAATTCATTTTCTAAAAAACTTGCACTTGCAGCTGTTGGAACTGTTGTTGCATTTTCTGCCTGTGAAAAATCTGACCGTCCCGGATATGATAAATCGGAAAGCGGATTGTACACTAAATTTTACAATCATGACGAAAATGGTGTAAAACCAAAAGAAGGTGATATGGTGCGCGTTTCTCTTGTAGTTAAAACAGAAAAAGATTCTATTCTTACCGATTCAAAAGATCCTAAATTCAACAGGCCGGGCTTATCATATTATGAATTTCCATTGATGAAATCCGAATTTGGCGGAAGCTTCGAAGAGGCTATCGCTTCAATGTCGGTCGGAGACAGTGCAAGCTTCCTTGTTTCTGTTGATTCAATGTATCGCGGAAAAGATCTTCCTCCATTCCTTAAAAAAGGTGAAATGCTTACTTATGAAACTAAGCTGCAAAAGATAACTGCAAAGGAAGAGGTTGAGAAAGAGCAAAAGAAAAAAATGGAAGAGCACAATGTGGAAATGGCTATGAGAAAAGATGAAGAGATGAAAATCCTTTCCAAATTCCTTGAAGACAACAAGATCACAACTAAATCCACTCCAAGCGGGCTTATTTTCATAGAAAAAACGAAAGGTAAAGGACCACACCCAAAACCAGGCGATAAGGTAAAAGTGAATTATACCTTAAGTTTTGTAGACGGGAAAGTGTTGGAAACAACACTTGCTGAAGATGCAAAAAAAGGTGGTATTTATGATGATAAGCGTCCTTATGCTCCTGCAGAGTTTACTCTTGGTCAGTTGATCAAAGGAATGGAAGAGGGTATGTCAATGATGAGCGCGGGTTCTAAAGCGCGCCTGATCATTCCGTCTGAAATCGGTTATGGCGAAGGTGGTGGAGCGATGCCTCCGTATTCAACTCTTATATTTGATGTTGAGTTGATAAGCTTTGGTCCCGGTGATGGAGCTCCGGCAGCTTCTGCAGAGTAATTCAAAAAATAAAATGACGGTTGATTCTGATAATTCGGGATCAACCGTTTTTATAAACTAAGAAAATGAAAAAAATAATCACATTAATTCTGGTACTCACAACCATTGGCGTAACAGCTCAGGAAAAAGTAAAAACCCAGAAAGTAAAAAATCCCAAAACAGTGAAGACAGCATCAGGACTAGAATATACAATTACTGAAAAAGGTAATGGTAAAAAGCCACAAAATGGTGATAAGGTAAAAGTGCATTATACCGGTAAGCTAACCAATGATACTGTTTTTGACAGCTCGGTCGGCAGAGGACAACCTTTTGAATTTAAGCTAGGTGCAGGACAGGTGATCAAGGGATGGGATGAAGCTTTCCTGTTATTGCAGGTGGGCGATAAAGCGACTATCAAATTCGGGCCTGAATTAGGATATGGTGATCGTGCTACTGGCAAGATACCGGCAAACTCAACCCTCATATTTGATGTAGAATTGCTGGATGTTATTGAAGGTATTAAACCTTACGATGTAAAAGGAAAAGATACAGTTAAAACAGCAAGCGGTCTTCAGTTGATCACAGTGCAGGCAAATAAATCAGGTGAACAAGCAGTCAAGGGCACTAAGGTAGTTGCTCAGTACAGCGCATTTTTAACTGATGGGAAAATGTTTGACTCGTCAATCGAACGTGGGCAACCGCTTAAGGCTAACATTGGTAAAGGTCAGCTTTTTGCCGGACTTGAAGAAGGCCTTTCTTTAATGAGAAAAGGTGAAAAAGCAAGAATGATCATTCCTTCAAAATTGGCATTCGGAGAAAAAGGTAATGGTCCTATCCCTGCAAATGCTGATATTATTTTTGATATCGAGTTAGTGGATGTGCAAAAAGTTGTCGCTCCCGTTTTGTTTGATATTAAAGGACTAGAGGCTAAAAAAACTGCGTCAGGCTTAACTTATTATGAAGTAAAAAGAAGCGGCAGCCCTGTTAAAGCGGCAGCGGGTAAAACTGTAAAAGTGCACTATTCGGGATATCTGGCTGATGGAACTATGTTTGATTCTTCAGTAGAACGTGGTGAGCCACTTGAGTTCCCTTTAGGCCAGGCAATGGTGATACAAGGTTGGGAAGAAGGAATTGCTTTAATGAGTGTGGGGGATAAATTAAGACTTGTAATTCCGTACATGCTTGCATACGGTGAAGCGGGCCGTCCACCAATGATCCCTGCAAAAGCAGATCTTACTTTTGATGTTGAGCTGGTTGATGTGAAAGATGCATCGCCACAACATTAACAGACTGATATTTTTTAATTCAACGCCTTCCTTTGAGAAGGCGTTTTTTATTTTCGGGCAATCTAAGAGCCTGCATCTCAAAATAGTATCTTTACTCCGTTTCTATTTATGAACTCAGCTAACAGGCATTCTCAACCCTTTATCATGGTACTTGTAGTTACCATTGTGCTGCTTGTTGTTTCTCAACTGAATACTATTTTTAGCATAAAAGGCTTTACCTCAAAAAAAGTAGATCCCTTTGGTGATATATTAATGAAGGGTAAGGCGCGGTTCATGCCTCCTTCGAGATATATAATCACTGATTCGATCATAGCGCGTGACAGTAACGCACTTGCTGAACGAAGCTCAGATCCTTCAAACGTGCTTGATTTTGGCAGTGATACATCATCTTCACTTGCACATTTTTTTGGAGCATTGAATAAGATCAAGACCAAAGGAGGAAAAGTAAGGATCGCGTACTTCGGAGATTCAATGATTGAGGGCGACCTTATTTCTCAGGATCTGAGAGCGGAAATGCAGGAAGCATTTGGCGGCCATGGAGTAGGTTTTGTTCCGGTTACATCTGTTGTTGCGGGTTTCAGAACCAGCGTACTGCATCAATTCGGTGGCTGGACAACCCATACACTTTTGGATAACATTCCTGCAGGACATACACTCGGTATCTCCGGGTATAGTTTTGTCCCTGCTGTCGGTAACGCAGATACTAACGATGTTACAAACTCTAGCTGGGTGAAGTATACTGCCGTTAAGCAAAAACACCTCAATAAATTTTATCAAACAAAATTGCTTTATGGAAGAAGTAATGACAAGAATTATGCAGTCATCAATGAGAAGAAATATGAATTAAAAGGAGAGCACTCAGTTAACATGCTTGATATAGGGCATCCGGCCGGAGCTCAAGCACTGAGCGCAAAATTTATTTGTTCTTCTCCGCTGGATATTTTCGGTTTCAGCCTTGAAAGCGACAGTGGAGCTATCGTTGATAATTTTTCTTTTCGGGGTAATTCCGGCTTTCCTTTGACAAAGGTTTCTCAACAGATCTATTCAGAAACAAATGATCTTCTGAATTATGATCTCATCATTTTGGAGTACGGACTTAATGTAGTATCGCAAGGCGTAACAGATTATTCCTGGTATCATCGCGGGATGTTGAACGTGATCAAACATATTAAATCAGCTTTCCCGCATTCAAGTATTTTACTGATAAGTGTTGGAGATAAAAGTTTCAGAATAGACGGTACCTATCAGACCGATCCTTCTGTTCCCTTGCTTGTGAATGTGCAGAAAGGGCTGGCAGAAGAAACCGGATGCGCTTATTGGAGCCTTTACAACGCGATGGGTGGGAGTGGAGCAATGGTAAAATGGGTGGAAGGTGACACTGTACTTGCAAACAAAGATTACACACACTTTAATTTCAAGGGTGCTCACAAAGTCGGGAAAATGCTTTATTCCAAGTTGATGAGTGAATACCGCGATTATAACAAGCAAAATGATCAGTAGTTCTAAGATAAGTTTTCCTTCTTTAATTTCTTTTTTTACTTTCCTGATTATAGCGATCAGTATAGGGAGAATCAACGGACAAACCGTTGACAGTGCAGCCTATAAAAATTTTAAATTTATTAAGACCTCGATCAACAAAATTGAGAATGACAGCAGTTCACTGGCATTTGTGTATGAAAAATTGTTTCAGCTGGAGAAAACAAAGCAAGGGCGTGTTAATCTCGTCCACATGGGAGATTCTCACATCCAGGCTGATATTTTTTCAGGAGGGATCCGGCAAAAGATGCAGCTGAAATTCGGTAATGCAGGACGCGGACTGATCTTTCCGTACAGAGTGGCGAAGAGCAATGAACCTACCAGCTATAAGACAACAACCAATGTTGTTTGGGATTCGAAGAGAAATGTATTTTATGAGAAGCCATTGCCCATTGGCGTTTCCGGCTTCACCGTTGAAACAGCCGACTCGCTGGCAGAGATAAATCTTACCGTAAAAGATCAGCCGAAGCTGGGATACAGCTTTACAAAATTCACACTCTTTCATGAAAAAGGTCCGGGTAATTATGATATTACAGTGTGTGATGATCTTAATTGTGAGATAGGGTTGATGCGTCCAATAGATAAAACATCTAATCCTTTTGTTTCCGAGTTGAAGTTCAGTAAGCCAATGCGACAGATCTATCTTCGCAATAAAACTGCGGATTCGGCAATGAAACATGCCACCAGGATTTACGGAATGTTGCTCGAAAACGATTCGGCCGGAGTGCTTTATAATATGATTGGCGTAAACGGTGCAGAATACAGGCATTACAATCTCTCAAAGTATTTCTTTCAGCAATTCTCTTATTTAAGTGCCGACCTGGTGATCATTTCAATGGGAACGAATGAAGCGTTTTATAGTGGCTTTGATAAAGAATTATTTTATCGCAATATTGATTCGCTGGTGACCAACTTAAAAAATGTAAACCCAAATGCAGCAATTTTACTTACTACTCCGGGTGACTCATTCAAGAAAAGCAGGAAGGGAAGAATTAAAAATCCGGATATGAAAATAGCGAAGGAAACAGTGATCAGATATTGTTTGGAGCATAACCTGGCTTATTGGGATCTGTATGAGATCATGGGTGGATATGGTTCGATGGCAAAATGGTATGCTGTTCAACTATCGGCAAAAGACCGTGTTCACTTCAGCGGCAAGGGCTATCAGATACAGGCTGATCTTTTCTATCAGGCGTTTTTAAAGGGGTATGAGAAGTATAAAAAGAGTAGGGAGTAGGAGAAATGTAATAGGTAATAGGAGATAGACAGAGACAGAAGAAAGAAATAAACAGTAGGCAATAGACAACAAACAACAAACAACAAACAACAAACAATAAACAATAAACAATAAACAATAAACAACAAACAAATCCTTAGCGCCCTCCGTGCCTTAGTGGTAAACCAAAAACAATAACCTCTTAGCGCCTTCGTGCCTTTGCGGTAAAAAGAAAAATGAACTTTGATATCGACATACAAAAACTTCTTTCACAGTTGACATACAACTCGAAGGACCCCTTGCTGTTCAACAGTGGTTTCTTTCTGTATTTCTTCCTGGTGTTTTTATTGGGGTATCAATTCCTTTATAAGCGAAAATTTTCAAGGGTGGTTTATTTCACTCTCTTCTCGCTCTATTTCTTTTACAAGGCTTGTGGTTTTTATTTTCTCTTCATATTACTTTCAGCAGTAGTGGATTTTAATCTTTCCAACCTTATGTACAGGGTAAAAGGGAAGAATAACAAAAAGATAATTCTGGTGATCAGCATTCTGATCAATCTGAGCCTTTTGTTTTACTTCAAGTACACCAATTTCTTCATCGACATCATAAATGATTTGCAGTTAGGGCATTTTCAGCCATTAAAGCTTATCCTCCCGATTGGGATCTCATTTTACACCTTCGAAAATTTGAGTTATACCATTGATGTGTATCGCGGCAAATTCAAGCCCGTGACAAGCTTTATGGATTATTGTTTTTTCCTCACATTCTTTCCAAAGCTTGTTATGGGCCCTATCGTGAGGGCTTCTGATTTTATTCCGCAGATCCGAAAAGATATATTTGTCACCGACAATGATATTTCGAGGGGCTTGTATCTGATACTGGGTGGGCTTTTCAAAAAGGTTGTCATTTCCGATTTCATATACGTGAATTTTGTACAGTATATTTTTGATGACCCTTCGCGTCATTCCGGAATAGAGTGCTTGCTTGGTGTTTACGGTTACGCGATGGTCATTTATTGCGATTTTTCGGGGTATTCCGATATGGCGATCGGCATGGCAAAATGGATGGGCTTTACGATCAATGAGAACTTTGATTCTCCTTATCAGTCATCGAGCATTACGGAATTTTGGCGCAGGTGGCACATGTCGTTATCATCATGGCTCAAAGACTATTTATATATTTCGCTCGGAGGCAATAGGGTAGGGAAGTTCAGGCAGTATATTAACCTGATGTTAACCATGCTTATTGGCGGTTTGTGGCACGGAGCGTCCTTTAATTTTGTTGTTTGGGGCGGAATGCATGGATTAGCACTCGCATTCGATAAAATGAGAATGACAATATTTAAAAAATCAAAATACCAGGTTTCTGACTATAGGCTCCTTAGATTTTTAGGCGTACTGATCACCTTCCATTTCGTTTGCTTTTGCTGGATCTTCTTTAAGGCTTCCTCTTTTCAGGATGCGGGAGTGATCATTTCACAGATCTTTACAAATTTTAATGGAACAGCATGGAAGCCAATGCTGGATGCCTATTGGATGGTCTTCGCGATCATGCTTTTAGGATACATCATTCATTTTATCCCCAAATCATATCAGTACTTTTCAGAGAGTGTACTTTCAAAAATTACGTTATCGGGACGTATTGCGGTGATCCTGGTTTTTGTGTGGGTGATCATCCAGGTGAAACAATCTGACCAGGTGATGCCTATCTATCTGCAGTTTTAATTAAGCTCAAAAAAAAACCTCCGGTTGTTACCGAAGGCTATGTTTTGAATTTCAATTAAACGATTACTGAATAATTATCTTTTGATTTGAGGCGTTATTATGCTGATCGATTACCCTGACGAAATAAATTCCATTCTTCAGTTCTTCTTTTTCAATGTTCAAATGTGTTCCTGAAAATCTGATCGTTTTAACTTCCTTACCTAAAACATCTGTGATTATCATAAGCGACTGATGTTGTATTTGCTTGAACTCAATTGTTGCGGACGTTGAAAATGGATTGGGGTAAATTCCGAAAGCTGTATTGTTTTCCATTTCTTCAATTCCTGCAACTGTACCCAGCTTAAATATAGTTCCAAGGCCGTTTGTCCCACCCATAGAAGTCATTCCATAAAGATATGATCCGGAATTATAAAGTGTACCGTACGGATAACTTCCATTCACAGGACCAGTAAAATCAATGAGTTTAATGTATCCCGTTCCGTCCGTTTTTACTTTGAACACTGTACCCGAATCTAGAGAACCACCACGCGCAGTCATACCATACAGATAAGTCCCATCCGAAATTAATGATCCGATCGGGGTACTTCCGTTTGTGGATCCGGCAAAATCAAGGATGGATGCATATCCGGTTCCATCCGGTTTTATTTTAAATACATTTCCAAGATTATTAGTTCCTCCGAATGCTGTCATTCCATAAAGAAAAGGTCCCACTGAAGTAAGTGATCCGTAAGGTGAGCAAGCGTTTACAGTTCCCAGAGCGATCACATCTGCGTACCCGGTTCCGTCAGGCTTTATCTTTGAAATATAACCGCATCCGCCTCCTCCGCCAGCTCCGCCTGATTGAGTCATACCATATAAATAAGTTCCAACGGAAATAAACGCACCATAAGGATTGGTACCACTATTGAAACAATCGTACATATCAACATACCCCGTACCATCCGGCTTTATTTTGTAGAAAAGCCCGTTGCTCTGTGGCCCAAAAGTAAGGGACATCCCATACAAATAAGTTCCATCGTAAAGCAGGGATCCTTCGGTTAAACCTCCATTCGTACCATTAAAATCAAGGACTTTGGCAAAACCTGTCCCATCCGGTTTGATCTTAAAAATAACTCCTATGTCGGTGTTGCCTCCATCGGATGTGGTTCCATAGAGATAAGTCCCATCTGAAATTAGAGCGCTATGTGGCCATTTGCCGTTAGCCTGGCCGGAGAAATCCAATAATTTCATATATCCGCTTCCATCCGGCTTTATCTTAAAAACTGTCCCCATGTCATTTGTTCCACCAAACTGAGTAGTTGCATAGAGAAATGTCCCGTCAGAATAAAATGAGCTTTTATCAGGCCTGGCTCCATTTGCGCCATTAAAATCCAGGAGTTTAGTGTATTGAGAGAAACCTGTTCCGGGAAAAAAAAGATTAAAAGCCAACATGCAGGCAGATGAAATCAGTGTAATTTTTTTCATAGATTATAGATTAGATTTGGCTAAATTTATAATATTTAATCAAATGAGTCTTAAATTTTATAATCCAGAATTCTCCCACTTCAAATATTTTTCCCCGATATTTGGTCAATTGAATAAAAATTCCGTTATTTGCAGTCCGAATTTTAAAAAGTACATAATTTAACAACAGAATACAATGTCAAGAGTTTGCGAAATCACCGGTAAGAAAGCAATTGTGGGTAACAAAGTATCTCACTCTAATACTAAGACTAAACGTAAGTTCAATGTGAACCTACAGGTTAAAAAATTCTTCCTTCCGGAAGAAGATAAGTGGATAACTTTAAAGATCTCTACTTCAGCTTTGAAGACCATCAACAAAAATGGTATTTCTGCAGTGGTAAAACAAGCAAGAGCAGAAGGCTTTTTGAAAAAGTAATTTTTCAGATCATATAGTTTTATGGAAAACGTTGCTACATTAGTAGTGACGTTTTTTTATGCGCTTAATCAAGGTTTAATTTACTATAGATAATGTTTCGAAGCAGCGCGCAAGGCTTGAAAGCCTTCGATGCCGCGTAGTACGCGGGAAGCACTAAGGCTTTCTTGACTTTTTTGTAACTTTTTTTGTCAAGAAAAAAAGTTAAGAATCAAAATGAAAACTATAAATATCAGGTTCCTAATATGTTTATTAAGCCTTCTCCCGGGTTGGAGCCACTCCCAACCCTACGACACCGATCTTCTCACCAAAGAATTTCATAAAGGCAGGAGGGAAGCGCTGCGCACCGCTCTACCCGATAGTTCCTGTGCCGTGTTTTTTGCTTCCCCTGAACGCGCAAGGGCCAATGACACTAAATTCATTTATCATCAGGATCCTAACTATTATTATCTCACCGGACTTAATGAGCCGAATTCGCTTCTTATAATATTTAAGGAACCCCAAACTTTTTATGATACGATAGTTACAAACGAACTGATATTTATCAATAACCGTAATCCTTTGCAGGAGTCGTGGACAGGAAAGCTTCTTGGAAAAGAAGGTGTGAAGAAGGAGTTAGGCTTTAGCAACGCCATAATTAATGAAGAGTTCGGTGATTTTAAGATCGATTTTTCAAAATATTACAAGGTGTACCATCTTGAATTACCGGATGATGCACATGATGACAAAGAGAACAAAGGGGACCTTTTTAGTCTGGTTAAGCATTTTAAAGAAAAGCTGAACTATAAGAGATCTAATAAGGACATGTTTAATCTGGCCGCACTTATGGCTAACCTCCGCGAGATCAAACAGCCTGAAGAAATGGTGTTGATGCGTAAAGCAATTGATATGAGCTGTGAAGGCCATGCAGAAGTGATGCGCGCTTTAGTGCCGGGTATGAATGAATACCATGCTCAGGCTATAGCTGAATACATGTTTAAAAAGGATGGTTCAGAGTATGTTGGCTATCCCTCTATTGTTGGTGGAGGAGAAAACTCCTGCATTTTGCATTATGAGACCAACCGAAAAAAGCTGGAAGGGGGAAATCTTCTTGTTATAGACGCAGGGGCTGAATACCATGGTTATACCGCTGATATTACCCGTACTTTACCTGTCGATGGCGTCTTCTCAACTGAGGAAAAGGCTATTTATAATATTGTTCTTGAAGCGCAGGAGGCGGGAATAAAAGCCTGTAAGGCAGGATCAGAGTTCAGGGCTACCCATAAAGCCGCTGTAGCAGTGATTCAGAAACGATTGCTCGAGCTCGGGGTCATTAAGGAATCGAATGATTTTATGAAATATTTTTTTCATGGAACATCCCATTATTTAGGTCTGGATGTGCATGACGCAGGCAATTACGGAAGGTTAGCACCGGGACAGATCATCACTGTTGAGCCGGGGATCTACATTCCGGCCGGTTCACCATGTGATAAGAAATGGTGGAATATAGGGGTGCGGATAGAGGATGATATACTGATTACAAGTGGAGAACCGGAGGTTCTTTCCGGAAAACTCCCTAAGAAAGTGGAAGAAGTTGAAGCATTAATGAAGGAAGAAAGTTTGTTTAACCAGATCAAATAGGAGTCAGGAGAGGCGAAAACAATCAGATCCCTGCAATATTTTTTAAAATTATTATGCAGATCAATTAAAAATTATTACATTTGCATCCCAATTTAGTAAAAGACAAACAAAGATGGCAACAAAAGGTAATAGAATTCAGGTAATCATGGAGTGTACCGAGCATAAAGACAGCGGTAAACCGGGAACTTCCCGTTACATCACTACCAAGAACAAAAAGAACACTACTGAGCGTTTAGAGTTGAAAAAATACAACCCTATCCTTAAGAAAGTAACTGTACACAAAGAAATTAAGTAAAAAAACGTTATTGGTTAATCGTTAAAGGTTTAAACGTACCACAGTTAACGAATACAGATAACATAACAATATAAGAAAATGGCAAAGAAAGTTGTTGCAACGCTGAAATCAGGTAAAGGAAAAGACTTTACTAAAGTTATTAAAATGGTAAAATCTCCTAAAACAGGAGCTTACACATTTAAAGAAGAGATCGTTCACAACGATCATATCAAAGATTTTTTAGCTTCTAAGTAATTATTAGCTATCCATCTATATAAAGGCTCCTCAACAAAGGGAGCTTTTATTATTTGCAGTAGATGTTAAAGGTTAAAAGTTAATGGTTATATGTTTAGCCCTATTTTAAATTTCCTTTGTTTTTAACACTATAGCCCAATTAACCATTAACTATTTCCCTTTTAACTTAAAGTATGGGTATTTTCAGTTTCTTCAGTAAAGAGAAAAAAGAAAGTTTAGACAAAGGCCTTTTTGTTACCAAGCAAAGCTTTTTCAGTAAGCTCGCTAACGCCATTATGTTTAAAGCTACTGTGGATGATGAAGTTCTGGAGAACCTGGAAGAGATACTTCTGACTTCTGATGTAGGTGTAGATACTTCGTTGAAGATCATTGAGCGGATCAGAAAGAGGGTTTCCAAAGAATTTAAGGTTGATACTTCAGAGCTAAATAATATCCTGCGTGAAGAGATTGCAGGATTGCTGGTTTCAAACGGAATGGAAGATAAAGCCGACTTCTCGATCCCTGAAGGTAAAAAGCCATATGTGATTATGGTGGTTGGTGTTAATGGAGTTGGCAAAACAACGACTATCGGAAAGCTTGCGCATCAGTTTAAGAAATCAGGAAAGAACGTGATCATAGGTGCTGCTGATACTTTCAGGGCCGCTGCTGTCGATCAGATAAAGATCTGGGGCGAACGCACCGGAGTTCCTATTGTATCTCAGGGGATGAATGCGGATCCTGCATCAGTTGCATATGATACTTTAAGTTCCGCTGTTGCAAAAGGAAGCGATATTGTGATTATTGATACTGCCGGACGCTTGCACAACAAAGTAAACCTGATGGCTGAGTTGACCAAGATCAAGAATGTTATGCAAAAGATCGTCCCTGATGCTCCTCATGAGATCCTGCTTGTACTCGATGCTTCTACCGGCCAGAATGCAATAGAGCAGTGTAAACAATTTACTGCAGCTACCGATGTTAACGCATTAGCGCTTACCAAACTTGATGGGACTGCAAAAGGCGGTGTTGTGATAGGAATTTCAGATACGTTTAAGATCCCGGTAAAATATATTGGAGTAGGAGAGAAGATGGAAGATCTCCAGGTCTTCAACAAGCACGAATTTGTTGATTCACTTTTTAAACAATAACAAAAGCGTCAGTATTTAAATCCTGAAACCAACGATGCAGATATCATCCACCTGCTCGTATTTGCCTTTCCATTTATCGAGTTCCCGTGTTAAGCTTTCTTGCTGCTGCTGCATCGGTAAAGGCGCAATGGAGATTAAAAATGTTTTAAGATTCTTGAACATGAATTTTTTCCCTTTGTCTCCTCCAAACTGATCAGAATATCCATCAGTAAGTGTATAGATCACATCCCCTTGTTGAAGATCAATTGTGTAAAGCGTAAAGGATTCGGAATCTTTGTCGTCTTTTCCTACCGACATCTTATCAGCCTTATATTCCAGAAGTTCATTCTTTCTGACGATAAGCACAGGATTGTGCGCAGCAGCATAGCTTATTGTTGTTTTAGCGGGATCCATCACAATTAAGGTACAATCCATTCCGTCTTTCCCACCATCCGGACTGCCATCTTTCTTTAATCTGTCGATGATGATCCTTCGTGTTTCATTAAGTATTCTATCAGGGGAATTTTCTTTTTCGATTGATTTCTCAAGGCTCGAAATATTAAGTATACTCATGATCGCTCCCGGAACACCATGTCCCGTGCTATCTGCAACAGTAAGCGCGAAATTTCCATTATTCAGTTTTCCGGCCCAATAAAAATCACCACTCACAATATCTTTTGGTTTGAAGAAGACAAAATAATCTTTCAGATTTTCATCGAGCATCTCTTTGCTTGCAAGAAAACTTCGCTGGATCCGTTCAGCATAATTGATACTGTCAGTGATCTCCTTATGTTTTTCCTCAACGATCTTTCGCTGCACTTCAACTATTTCTTTCTGTTCTTCGATCAGGGCCTTTTGTGAGCGCGTAACCCGCAGCGAGCGGACAACAATAATCAGAATAATTGCCACCAGGATCAAACCTAAAGCGCCTGACCAGATAATTAACTGTTGTCTTTTTCTATCAGACTCTGCAATTGCAAGTTGTTTTTCATGTTCAGCCTTTGTAGCGGCCTCTTTCTTTTCAAACTCAAAGTTCATTTCTATTCGCGTAATATCCTGATCGCGTGCCTGGTTAAAAAGTGTATCGTTGATATAGATCGAGTTCCGGTAATGGAGTAATGAAAGCTTGTAATTTTCTGTAGCTTCCGGGTATTTTCCATTTTTCGCTGCAATCTGCGCTAGTGTATCATATAACGTAGAAAGCGATTCCTCTGATTGCCACAAACCATCCAAAGCACCGATTTCCGTATTTACTTCGATAGATCTTTTCAGGTATTCTTCAGCCTTTTTAAACTCACCGGTATACATATACAAACTCCCGATATTGGCGAGATTCTTTGCCACACCTGATCTGTTTCCCAATTCTTCCCGGACCTTCAGTCCTCTTAAGAGATAAGAAAGTGCTTTTGAATACTGGCCTTCTTCAGCGTATGTAGCTCCGATATTTCCGAGCCAGATCCCCGCCATATTTTTATTTCCGATCTCTTCTGCCAGCTTAAGCGCCTTCTCCAGATATTCTAAAGCTTTTTCTGGTTGATTGATGTCAGAATAAACAATTCCAAGGTTTCCTAGTTGTATCGATGCTCTGTTTTTATTGCCGGATCTTTCTGCGAGCTTATAAGCTTTTTCGTAGTATTCCAGGGCCTTCGGGTAATTGGCCTGATCATAATAAATGCTTCCAACGTTTCCATAAGCCGCGGCTGTGCCTTCGCTGTTTTGAATTTCTTCATAGATCCGGAGGCCTCTTAAATAATAATCAAGCGCTTTAGGGAAATCACCTTTATCCGAATAGATAGTTCCAAGATTATTATAAGCATTGGCAATACCGTTTTTATAATTCAGCTTCTGTGCCAGAACAAGAGCCGCTTCTCCATACTTTAATCCGTTGGCATAATCACCAGCTTCCTCATACTCAACGTTTAATTGGTCGAGATGGATAGCTTTGAGAGTGTCTTCCTTGTCTTTTTCAACGAGGCGAAGAAGGGAGTCGATTTTATTCTGTGCACTAAACTGTTGCACATTTAATAAGGCAATGCAAGTAATGAAAAGTATTTTTTTCATATTTATATTGTAAGCTTCGTGGAATCTATGCAGGCACTTCAATTATTACTGTGGTTCCTTTGCCTATACTGGAATCGAAATTGACCGTCCCTTTTAAGAATTCGATCCTGGAAGTGATGTTTTTTAGACCTATCCCATTGAACTCATTCATTTTTGAAGTATCGAAGCCAACGCCATTATCTTCGATCATGATTGTAAGCTCCGTTTCGTATTTAATGATCTGAATAGTGATATGTTTTGCTTTAGCATGCTTGATGATATTGCTAACAATTTCCTGAAGAACCCGGAAAAGTACAGTTTCAGTGGAGGCCTCAAGACGTTCATTCAATCCTGTGATCTCAAGGTCGATCTTAAGATTGTCGATTGCCGACAAACGATTAATGAATTCTCTTACTGCTGCAACCAATCCCTGTTTTAGCAAAGCATTCGGCATCATGCTGTGCGATACGGCACGAACTTCCTTTACTGATTCATCAACAAGATCCATAGCATTTTTAAAAGCAGAATGAATATCGGGCTCAGTCAGATTCAGTTTATTCTCAACGCTGCTCAGATTAAGCTTCGCTGCTGATAGAGTTTGGCCAACCCCATCATGAAGGTCACGGGCAATCCTCATCCTTTCTTTTTCTTCTGCTTCAATTACAGCCTTCGTCCTCAGTTCCTGTTGATGCAGCATTTCAGCGCTTAATATCGCTTTCTGTTTCAGTTTATTATGATTATATAAAAGGTACGACAAAAGGATCACGAATATAATTGATGCAATAAGAACAGTGGTGATTATGTTTTTTCTTTCTACCTCCGCTTTCGTAAGCCTGATCTCATCATTTTGTTTTTCTATCTCGAGATCTTTCTTCTCTGTCTGGAAGCGCGTCTGCATCTCAGCCAGCTTATCAGCATTCTCCTTTGTATAAACAGAGTCTTTATACATTGCATATAACTGGAAATATTTATTGGCAGTTTTATAATCGTTTTTTGATTCATAAACCTGTGCAAGAAAGGCATAAGATTGCTTCAGGTTTATGAATGAGCGTACCGCCATAAATTCATTAACTGCTCTGTTCAGATAGCTTATACTTTTTTCAGGTTCGCCCGTAAGGAGGTAAGCCTCTCCCAAATTCATATTTGAAAGGCCGATACCAAATTTATCATTGAGCTCTTCCCTGTTTTTAAGTGATTTTTCGTAGTAGGAGACTGCATTTTTATAATCCTTCTTTTCACTGTAGATCTTGCCGATATTGTTGTAAACTGCCGCCAGATTATAGGGTAGATTATTTTCTTCCATGATTTTTCCTGCCGCTGTGTAATAGTAAAGGGCAGAGTCCATATCGTGCACATCAAACTTCAGACTTCCAAGGTTCACTAGTATATTGCCCATGATCACCGGTTTGTTAATGGCACTTGCCAGCGACAATCCCCTTTTTAAAAACTCTTCCGAAGCTTCATTTTGTTCCAGTTCGTAATAGATATTCCCGATGTTGCTCAGCACATTTGCCTGCTTTGCGGTGTCATTGATCTTTTCAAAAATTTTGAGTGATTTAAAATTTATGTCAAGCGCCTCCTTAAATTTATTCTGACGCATATAAACAGTCGCGATATTGTTATAAATACCCGCCATCTTGTCTTCCTGCTTCAGTTTTTTGCGGATATCAAGGGCCAGGAAATAATGCACCATTGCCGAGTCGTAAAGGCCCATCCGGTTATAAACGTTACCAATATCGCTCTCGGATTGAGCCAGATCAACCCTGTTTTGGGTAATTTTTGACAGATCTAAAGCTTTTTTAGCATATTCAAGCGATCTGTTGATATCAGTCCCGATAAGTTCCCAGCTGATGTCTCCATATAGCTTGGTTTTAACCGAATCAGGAGGATTAGAGCTTTCTATAAACCTTATCAGGCTATCGGTTGCAGGAAGTTGTGCCTTTAGGGCGAATGTTATATTCAGTAATAGAAGTAATAAAATCCTTGTTTTAGGCGTTATCATAATACTTTTCGGCTTATTTCGTTACCTTTGCAAACCAAACAAATATAGAATAAAATCTTGTTTTATAGGTCGTTGCGGAAGCCCTATATAACAGATCATGAAAAATGAAAACTAAGACATTAAAGAAGAATAAAGTTAACGTAGTAACCCTCGGCTGTTCCAAAAATATTGTGGATAGTGAAGTTTTAATGGGACAGTTAAAAGCCAATAATTTTCTGGTAGAACATGAAAGCTCTGATGATGATTCAAGTATCGTTATCATCAATACCTGTGGTTTTATTGATAATGCCAAACAGGAGAGTATAGATACGATCATCCGGTATGCTGATGCAAAAGCAGAAGGCCGTGTAGATAAAGTGTATGTTACCGGTTGTCTCAGCGAGCGTTACAAGCCGGAACTTGAAAAAGAAATTCCAACTGTTGACGGATATTTCGGCACACGTGAATTGCCCCGATTATTAAAAACCCTTAAAGCGGATTACCGCCACGAGCTTGTCGGTGAGCGTTTACTAACAACTCCGCACCATTATTCCTATTTTAAGATAGCAGAAGGTTGTGACCGTCCCTGCTCGTTTTGCGCGATACCCTTAATGCGTGGAAATCATACTTCCCGGCCGATAGAAGAATTAGTAAAAGAGGCGAAGCACCTTGCAAAGAACGGGACGAAAGAATTAATGCTGATTGCCCAGGATCTTACCTATTATGGTCTTGATCTTTATAAAAAAAGAAGTTTAGCCGATCTGATTCGCAACCTGTCAGATGTTGAAGGTATCGAATGGATTCGCTTGCATTATGCATTTCCTGCAGGTTTTCCGATGGATGTGCTTGACGTTATGAATGAGCGCAAAAACGTTTGTAATTATCTTGATATGCCTTTACAGCATATCACTGATAACATGCTAAAAAGCATGCGCAGAGGCACAACGAAGCAAAAAACCATTGACCTTGTAAATCAGATCCGGGATAAAGTTCCGGGAATTGCAATACGAACTACACTTATTGCGGGATATCCGGGTGAAACCAAACAGGATCACAAGGAGATGCTGGAATGGGTGGAGCAGACGAGATTTGAACGTTTGGGGATATTTGCTTATTCGCATGAGGAAAATACACACGCCTTTTCGTTAAAGGATGATGTGCCTGCTAAAACAAAACAGGCCAGGACAGAAGCCGTAATGGAACTGCAGCAGGGTATATCTTTCGACCTTAACCAGAAGAAGGTGAATAATACATACAAAGTTTTGTTCGATAAAAAAGAGGGTGAATATTTTGTTGGCCGTACGGAATTTGATTCACCGGATGTCGATAATGAGGTACTTGTGAGAGCTGATAAGGATTTTGTGAGGGTTGGAGATTTTGCAAATGTTAAGATCACGTCTGCAGAAGATTATGACCTTTATGGAAATATTATTGAATAAAATGACTTATGTTAATCTTAAATGAAATTTAATTCGAGCTATTTCAAATAAAGGACATATTTTAGTAAACGAATGCTTAGAAAGATCCAAATATCACGTTCAGAAATTTATCCGGAAATTGTCCTGGATAAGGAAAGTGGTATTTTCGAGATCAAAGGCATTTCACTGCCTGAGAACGGAAAGGATTTTTATCAGCCTGTTTTAGAGTTCCTTGAAGAATATGTAACAGAGCCGAATGAGGTCACTCACTTTGTCTTTAATCTTCGTTATTTCAATATCTCTTCATCAAAAATGATCCTGTTCCTTTTATATAAGCTCAAGGAATTGCAGGATGCAGGCAAAAAAGTAGTGATCACCTGGTGTTATGATGATGAAGATATCCACGAAGCGGGAAAAGATTTTGAACACATGGTTACGCTTCCATTTCAGTTCAAAGAAGTATATTTTGAAAAAGTAGCTGAAGCCTGATTCAGCTCTTAGATTTTACCTTCCAGCATCATTAGCTTTACTTTCAACACCGCCATTACGCTCAAGCTGTCTGTAATTTCACCATTCTCCACCATTTTGTAAAGCTCGTTAAAATGAAGCTTTTTTATCTCTAGCTTCTCATCATCTTCCGGTTCCGATTCCCCAAAGCTGAGATCCTGCGCAACATATAAAATTCCAAATTCATCGCTCGCAGAATTACTTAAATGAAGCTCCTGGATCTTCGTCCATTTAGCAGCTGAAATACCTGTTTCTTCATGTAATTCCCTTTTTGCTGAATCCAAAGGTGGAACATGCAGCTGTCCGCCACCTTCCGGGATCTCCCATGAGTAGCGGTTTATAGGGTAACGATATTGGCCGACTATATATGTGTTGTAATCTTTATCCAAAGGAAGAATCCCGATAGCAATGTTTTTAAAGTGAACCACGGAATATGTTCCGGGATTACCGTTTGGATTAAGTACATCGTGCTTCGTTATGCCTATCCACGGTGACTCATAAACCTTTTCAGATGTTAAGGTTGTCCATGGATTAATTCTTTCCTGATCATTCATAATAATTCGATTTTGGGCCAAAGTTAATACAATAGATAGCACAGCTCTAAGAACATAATGCCTCTAAAATTGTTATCTTTACATAATATTTATGCCATATAAAAAGTCACAAATAGATCTTTCTCTGACCGGTCAGTTTTCACAGCTCTTCATTGACTATGTCAATGCTGATCCTAAGCTGAAATCCTTCTATTCTTTCACCCCGGATCTTTTATCATTTAAGGATGCGATCGCTTCAAATAAAAGAGTTCAAACAACTGATCGGAAGTTATTGCATGACGTTTTATCGGATCAATATAATCGGATCAACGCAGAGTCAAGTGATGTTAAAAAAACAAAGTCCAATATTGACTTACTGTTGGATGAAAATACGTTTACGGTTTGTACCGGGCATCAGCTGTGTCTTTTCACCGGACCTCTTTATTTTATCTACAAGATACTCTCAACTATCACACTTTCTGAAAAGCTAAAAGAGAAATATCCTGAATATAATTTCGTCCCGGTTTACTGGATGGCGTCCGAAGACCATGATTTTGAAGAGATCAAATCAATTCATCTTTTCGGTAAAACGCTGAATTGGGATAACCCTTCTGCGAAAGGTGCGGTGGGACGTCTGAGCACATCCTCCCTGAATGGGATAATAAATGAATTGAGTGGAATTCTTGGTGAATCATCAAATGCAAAGGAGCTTATATCCTTATTCGAAAATGCATACCTGAAACATGATACCCTTGCTGATGCAACTCGCTTTCTTGTGCATGAACTTTTTGGTTCATACGGGCTGGTAATAATTGATCCGGATGACAGACGGTTGAAAGCAGGATTCATTGATATAATCAGGGATGATATTTCTAATCAGACAAATTTCAAACTCGTTAATGATACAATTAGTTCTTTATCCAAAATAGGAGTGAAGGCTCAGGTTAATCCGCGGGAGATAAATGTTTTTCGTCTGACAGATGATAGAACCAGAATAGAAAGTGCTTCCACCGAAGTGCTTGAGCTTCCTGAAGAAGATTACAGCCCGAACGTGGTATTGCGGCCTTTATATCAGCAAAAGATCTTACCAAATATTGCTTACGTTGGTGGTCCGGGTGAAATAGCTTATTGGCTTGAATATAAAGCTATGTTTGAACATCACCGGATTATGTTTCCTGTGCTGGTTCCCCGTGATTTTATTTTAATAACCGATGAAAAAACGACCCAGCAAATTGATAAGCTAGGCCTTGAATTAATGGATCTTTTTAAAGAGACAGAGCATTTAGTTAAAGAATACGTTGCAAAACACAGCAGCGCTGAAATCTCTTTAAAAGACCAGGAAGAAGGGATCATTAAAGTTTATAATGAGATCATTGGAAAAGTAACCGGGGTCGACCAGACTTTAAGAGGCAGTGTGGAAGCGGAATTGCAGAAGACTTTGAGCTCCCTGAAGAATATAGGTTCAAAATTACTACGTGCTGAAAAGCAGAAACAGGAAACGAGCATTAATCAGATAAAAAAGTTAAAAGATAAATTTTTGCCCGAGGGAACGTTGCAGGAACGATATGAGAATTTTTCTTCATTTTATTTAAAATACGGGAAGCAATTTATTTCAGAGGTGAAAGTTGCAGCTGATCCTTTGGAAATAGAAATGAAAATATTAGAATTAAGCTAAATTGAAAGTCGAGATAAAAGATAAAACATTATTAGAACTCGGAATGGAGCTACCATTGATGGAAGAGTTTTACACCATTCAGGGGGAGGGTTTTCATTCGGGTAAGCCCGCGTACTTCATTCGTGTTGGAGGCTGTGATGTCGGTTGCCATTGGTGTGATGTGAAGGAAAGCTGGGATGCTTCATTGCACCCTTTGACAAAAACCGATGTTATAGTTGAGAACGCTTCAAAGTTTCCGGGTAAAGCTGTTGTTGTGACCGGTGGTGAGCCGAGCATGTACAATATGGAATACATCACAAAAGTGTTAAAAGCAAAAGGGATTCAGACGTTCATTGAAACATCGGGTGCTTATAAGCTGACGGGTGACTGGGATTGGGTGTGTTTATCACCGAAGAAAACCAGTCCGCCAATGAAAGAAAATTATCCCTTGGCGAGCGAACTGAAGATCATCATTCATAATAAAAATGATTTTGAATGGGCTGAGAAACATGCTGCACTGGTTAGTGGAGAATGTAAGCTATTCCTTCAGCCTGAATGGAGCAAAGCAAAAGAAATGATGCCGCTGATAGTTGATTACGTGATGGCAAACCCGAAGTGGAATGTTTCACTTCAAACACATAAGTACATGAACATTCCGTAGTGGAATGATTTATGGTAAACAGGAACTGAAAAAATTATTCAATGAAAAATCTTCTAGTAATTTTCCTTACACTGATAGCACTCTTTTCCTGCAAAGCCCAATTACCCCCGGGTGAATATACTTCCACGAATAAAAAGGCGATCTCATTATTTGAATCAGCTCTGAAAAGTTATAATTCCCGCGATGATAAAAGCGCAATTTCCGACCTGACCAAAGCGATCGAGAAAGACCCCAATTTTATCGAGCCGCATTTTTTACTTGCACAGATCTACTCGGAGGCCAATCAAAAACAACAGGCTATTGATGAATATGTAAAGGCTTTGGAGATCAATCCTAAGTTTGATAAAAAGACCTTTTATAATCTGGCTAATCTCGAAGCTTCCATCGGAAAGTACGCTGAAGCAAAAAAAGATTACGAGACTTATCTTAAATATCAGAACTTGAATCCGGATGCGAAAGAACATGCAGAACGTCAACTTGCCAATTGCAATTTTGCAATAGATGCAATGAAGAATCCTGTGCCGTTTGATCCGAAAAATATGGGTGAAGGGATCAACTCGCAGTATGATGAGTATTTCCCGGCTGTAACTGCCGATGAACAAACATTTCTTTATACAAGAAATAATCGCACAGAGAAGATGGACTTGCAGGAAGATTTCCTGATAAGTAAAAAAGCAAACGGTGTCTGGCAAAAATCCTCACTCATTGGAAGTGGAATAAACACGAATGGTAATGAAGGTGCACCATGCTTATCTGCTGACGGACAAATACTGTTTTTTGTAGCCTGCGCGGAAATGGATGGAGGTTATGGCCCGAACCGTAAAGGTTATGGAAGCTGTGATGTTTTCTACGCACAAAAGGTAGGAGAGAACTGGGGTAAGACCTACAATCTCGGACCAAACATCAATTCGAAATTTTTTGAATCGCAACCTTCATTCTCCGCTGATGGAAAAACCCTATACTTTGTAAGTAACCGTTTAGGTGGGGTGGGAAGTACCGATATTTTTTACTCCTCGCTTGGTGAAGATGGTGGTTGGAGTGCACCAAGAAATCTGGGAACAAAAATTAACACCAGAGGCAAAGAGGAATCGGTGTATATCCATCCGGATGGTAAAACCATTTATTTCGGTTCTGACGGACATGTTGGTATGGGTGGACTTGATCTCTATGTTTCAAGGATGAATGATAAAGGTGACTGGAGCGAGCCTGTTAATCTTGGATATCCTATCAACACATACGGTGATGAAAATAGTGTTATGGTGGGTGCAACAGGTGATGTTGCGTATTTTGCGTCAAACAGAGTTGGTGGTTCAGGCGGACTTGACCTTTATAAGTTTGATCTTTATGAGGCTGTGCGTCCCGGAAAGATCACGTACGTAAAAGGTAAAGTTTATGATGTCCGTTCAAAACAACCATTAGGAGCTCATTTCGAGCTCATTGATCTTGCTACGGGTAAACCTGTTATTGAATCTGATGCAAACAGTGGTAATGGGGAATTTCTTGTTTGTCTTCCGGTAGATAAAAACTACGCATTAAATGTTTCACATCCCGGCTATTTATTTTATTCTGAAAATTTCGCGCTGACAGAGCTTGCTGATAAATCCAAACCCTTTTTAATGGATGTTCCTATGCAGCCAATCGATACAGGTTCGGTGATCGAACTAAAGAACGTATTCTTTGAAACAGCTAAGTATGATCTGAAACCTGAATCAAAAGCAGAGTTGAATAAGCTTGTTGCTTTCCTGAATGTTAACAAAACAATGAAGGGTGAGTTGAGCGGACATACAGATAATGTAGGTGATAAAAAGATGAATATGACATTATCTTTAAATCGTGCGAAAGCAGTTTATGATTATCTGGTTGCAAATGGGATTGACGCGAAACGACTTACTTATAAAGGTTTTGGTGATACCCGCCCAAAAGTGAAAAATGATTCCGATGTAAATCGCGCAATTAACAGGAGAACTGAATTTAAAGTTACGGGGAAGTAATTTATAAGTACTGATCAAGGTCGCCAAGGCCCTGACGAATTATTTTAAATTCGCCATCACTGCAATCCACAACTGTTGATGGTTCATTGTTTCCAAATCCTCCGGCAATAACAATATCCACCTTATCCTTATACTTTTCATAAATAAGCTCCGGATCGGTTGTGTATTCAACGATCTCATCATCATCGTGAACTGAAGTGCTCATGATCGGATTGCCAAGCTGCTTTACTATTTGTAAGCAAATTTGATTATCAGGTATCCTGATCCCAACCGTTTTTTTATTGCTGCGGAATAATTTTGGAACACTGTTACTTGCTTCAAGAATAAAGGTGTAAGGTCCGGGAAGCGCCTTTTTCATTACCTTAAATGTAGAAGTATCAATCGGTTTGGTATAATCGGAAAGATGGCTAAGATCGCTGCATATAAACGAGAAATTCGCTTTCTCAGGTTGAATTCCCTTTAGCTTACAAACGCGTTCAACAGCTCTTTGTCTGGTGATATCGCAACCAATTCCATAGACTGTATCTGTCGGATAGATCACAACCCCACCATCGCGAAGGCATGTTACTACCTGAGCGATCTCATCATAATTTGGTTTGGAAGGGTTTATTCTTAAGAGCAATTTTATAGGAATTTGGTACGCAGAATTTAAAACCCTCTCCGGATCGGAGAGGGCTGAAAGGTTTTATTTTTTCGCGTCAGCTAAGAACTGAGCTAATCCACTGTCGGTAAGAGGATGCTTTAATAATGCTGTGATCGCGCTTAGCGGACAAGTTACTACATCCGCACCGATCTGTGCACAATCAATGATGTGCATTGGATGACGAACAGACGCAGCGAGGATTTCCGTTTCGTAAGCGTAATTATCGTAGATCAGACGAATGTCTTCGATCAGGCGCAAACCATCTGTTGATACATCATCCAGACGCCCGATAAATGGAGAAACATAAGTAGCACCTGCTTTTGCCGCAAGCAATGCTTGTCCGGCCGAAAACACCAATGTACAGTTAGTCTTGATTCCTTTAGCCGAAAAATATTTTATCGCTTTGATACCATCTTTGATCATTGGGATCTTAACCACAATTCTCTTATGAAGCTTTGCAAGAGCTTCACCTTCTTTAACCATACCATCAAAATCAGTGGCGATAACTTCAGCGCTTACATCACCTGTAACGATATTGCAGATATCTACATAATGTTGCAGGATGTTCTCCTGTCCTTTGATGCCTTCTTTGGCCATTAGTGAAGGATTAGTGGTTACACCGTCAAGAACACCAAGGTCCTGTGCTTCTTTGATCTGGTCAAGGTTTGCTGTATCAATAAAAAATTTCATGGGTATAGGTTAAGTGGTTAATTAGGTTATCAATTAATTACGACAAAGGTATAAAGTTGGAGTGTTAAGTAAGTAAATGTGGAAAAGTATTGGTAGTTTTCTGATACTTAGCCTGAAACTCGGAGTGTTCAATTCTCAGAAGATATTCTATGCCAATTGCAGTTACTTGTGCAATATTTAGAAAACGCAGATTAGTATTATTCGCCCTAGAATTCGCATGATTCGTTGCGAAAAAAAGAAGGGGTAAGCTACTCATAGCACAGCGCTCAACCTGTTACCTTTGCTTGCTTCCGCACCTGGAGGATTAAAGGGAGCTGCTTGTATAAGACTTACCCCGCACAAAAGTAGGAATTTTTTTGAATTTGCAGACTTTAATTTTTGTTTTCATAGAAAAAACACAGTTTTAAATAAGCTGTTAAAAGTTCTTAATTCCGGAGGTTTTGAAGAGTTATTGGCCTTGATGTTAATGCTCATCGGTAATTTGTATATATTTGTTGCAATGAATATTTCCGTTGTCATACCTCTTTTTAATGAAGACGAATCTTTGCCTGAGCTTCACGATTGGATCGTGAAAGTAATGCAGGAGGCCAGTTTTAGCTATGAGATACTTTTTATAGATGACGGAAGCAAAGACAGATCCTGGTTAGTAATTGAAGCCCTCGCCTCGAAGAACCCAAACGTTCATGGGATCAAGTTTCGCAGAAACTATGGTAAATCTGCTGCTCTGAATGTTGGATTTGAAGCTGCTCAGGGCGATGTGATCATCACTATGGATGCAGATCTTCAGGATTCTCCGGACGAGATTCCTGACTTGTATAAAATGATCATCACTGACGGTCATGATCTCGTTTCAGGCTGGAAAAAGAAACGTTACGATCCGATCAGTAAAACTATTCCTACGAAGCTTTTTAACTGGGCAACCAGAAAAACGAGTGGCATCAACAATCTTCACGATTTTAACTGCGGGCTCAAAGCATATAGAAAAGATGTTGTAAAGAGCATTGAAGTTTACGGTGAAATGCACCGCTATATTCCGGTAATCGCAAAGTGGGCAGGATTTACAAAGATAGAAGAGAAGGAAGTTGCTCATCGTGAACGCAAATACGGCACTACCAAGTTCGGATTCGAACGTTTCATAAATGGGTTTCTGGATCTGATGTCAATCACCTTCATGTCGAAGTTCGGTAAGCGACCCATGCATTTTTTTGGTTTATACGGTACTCTCAGTTTCTTTGCCGGTGGCGCTCTCACACTATGGTTGGTTGGCGAAAAAATATATAAGTCGGCTTTTCATATTCCCACCCGTGAAGTTACCGACAAGCCGCTGTTTTACATCGCTCTTGTCGCAATGATCATTGGTACGCAACTTTTCCTTGCAGGATTTTTAGGCGAACTGGTTTCCAGAAATTCATCCGATCGTAATAAATATCTTGTAGAAAAGAAGCTCTGATATTATTTATTCCGATTCTTACTTTTAATCCTTCTTAAATAAGGTAATCCCTTGACTAGCTGGCTATTTTTATCTATTTTCGCTACCCCTTAAAATCTATTTTGCCGAATGATCAGAACACAAGCAATTCGTTTGATTGCCCTGCACTTTTTTTGTGTGTTCTTTGGCCATTCCTATTCTCAGCAAAGAATTTACAAAGATTCAGTAATAAGCTCAAAGATTAATACTCTTGAAGGCTTTTGGAAGAAATACAATGAACTATCTAACCGACATCCAAAGTTCGAAAACACTTCCATTATATCTGATCTCTATAAAGTAAACAGCGATGCAAATTCCCGAACAGGTTATCTGAATGCTTATGACGAAGCCAGATTAAAAAAGGAGAAATTAAATTTTGGCCTTTCAGCGGTCGGGAGTTACCAGCAAAATTTTAATCCGGGCTTGGGCGATGATGAATTGGTTTACAACAGACGTTTACAAGCCGGCCTCGACTGGAATATTCTTGCTGACGGCTACCTGAGCAGCAGGTATAAACAGCAGATCATAAAGAACGAAAAAATCATTAATTCCCTGAAGCCGGCTATTAAAATAAGTGCAAGTGATTATCTGAATATATCGCATAAGATCATTTTTGCTTTTAACACTCATAAAATAAAGCTCCTTGAAGAGAGGCAGCAGATCATTGATGACAAGCTGGATGTCGCAAACGAATTGTATCTGATGAAGCACTTGCAAAAACTCGACCTGATGCAGATCATTCAACAACAAGTTGACGTGAGCAGCATGTTTCAGATCTACCGTGCGTACAACGACCAATTGAAAAATGAGTTCAAAGCGCAGGCAATCCCGGTAAATATTTTTCCTTTGTTCGACCTGGATATTGAAAGACTGCAAAACTTTTCGTACAATAATGGGAACGACAGCATTCTCAAGCTATTACAGAAGAACCTTGAGCTGGAAAATAAATTTTGGAAAGAGATCAATCTGAAAACACAGGTACGATATAATTACTATGATATTACTAATGCTAACCTTTCTAACCGTGATTTCCTCTCAGCCGGTTTAAGTGTTTCGGTTCCTCTGCCGCTTGGTTCTAAAGCAAGTCGTGATGTAGTAAATACGAAAATGGATCTGATCAGGTTTGATCAGAAGATAGCAGGTACAGAACAAAATTCGGGAATCATAAATTCAGTATATGAGTTTAGATATAAGCTTAAACAATACAATAATTTTTATGAGAAACATAAAAAGTATGAGGAGCTTATCCGCATAGAGCGTGTTAAGGAAAAGTTTAACGATCTTGAATTTAACCCGGTGACAGCGCTTAATCTGTTGGACGAGATGCTGTCAGTTGAAATTGAAATGCTCGATCTCCAGCAGGAAATGTACTTACAGCTTCTGGATCTGATCACGAAAACTCCGGATGCCGATGTCTTATCGTTGGTGAAGGAATTTTCAGTGAACAGATCAGAAATCCCGGGTGCAATTCTCGATAGGTCGATTTATATCTGGTCTGATGTGCAAATGAAATATGATGAGAATTATATTCTTGAATACCTTCACCTAAATAAAATATCGAATGCAATTATCTCCGTGAGAAAGGATGGGCAGAATAAATTGCAAGCTTCAGCTGTCATCTCGAAGCTTTCGGCTGCGGGGATTACAACGGAAGTGATGATCGGGAGCAACGAACTTCTCTCTGACAAGGATCCTGTAAACCATATGGAAAAAACGTTGAGCGGATTGGATCTAAGTAAGACCGTTGCCCTTCATTTGGATGTTGAACCACATACTCTTGCTGACTGGCAGGAAAAAAAGGAGGAGCATCTCACTAATTACATTGCCTTGCTTGGCAAAGCAAAAAGCCTTTGTTCATCAAAGGGATTAAAGCTAAATGTTTCTATACCTGTTTTTTATCCGGAAGAAACTCTCAAAAAGATATATGAGTTATCAGATAATGTTTATTTGATGGCATACGAACATGCTGATGCAGATTTTATAACAAGGAAAGTGAAAGAGGAATTTTCAAATGCCGCCAACCGCACAGTGATTGCTTTACGTGCTGCCGATTTTAAAAACAGGAACGAATTTGAAAAGCTGATCACGGAATTATCTGCAGGTTTGAATACAACCCGGTTTGCAATGCATGATCTCGGATCTTTTATCAAACTGGATGAGTTGAATGTTGGAGGTGATAAGTAATAAACTATAAATTTTGAGAAGCTTAGATTTTAAAAGAAAAGGTGCTGCAATTCGCGTGATGAGCGATGAAGTCCGTAAAGTCAAATATAACTGGGACCGCGTGGTCTATGTTGTGTTTCTGGCGCTGCTTCTGGGCTTTCTGGGTTATTACCTGATCAATAAAGTCTTTTTTATTAAAGCAGACGGTCAAGTATTGTTTGAAAATGTAAGCATTCGTTTAACCGATGATTGCAGGATCCTCCAATATCACAAAGAAGAGGGTGACACCGTGAAAGTGGGGGATTCGTTATTTACTTATGCCCTGGATAAAGATAATGTGTGGGGAAATTCTTCTTTGTTAGGGAGTTTCGGTTCAACCGCTTATAGTAATGAATGGGACTGGATAGAGAAAGAAAAGTATGCCCTGAAGAAGAGAATTGCATTTAACAACATTGACAAGGTTGAATCTCAATCACTGATAAAAAGCTATCAGGGTGAGTTGCAGCGACTCCAAAATGAAGTTGTTCTTGATGTGCTTCCGAAGAACCGCCTGGAATTTGTTCAGAACGAAATATTACGGCTTAAAACAAATATAGAAAAAATTGATAGTGAGAATAAGCAGCTCAATGGCTTGATATCACAGCTGGCAGGAATGGCGCGGAGTTCGGGAATTAAAAATGTGAAAAACGGATCATTAAGCGGTGCGGGCAATGATGAAGAGAATACGCCAAGGGTTTTCTATTCACCCATAGATGGAAGCATAACACGTTTATATACACATCAGTACGAAGTTGCTCTGAAGTCGGAACAGATCATGGCGATCCATAAAAACACTCCGATGTTTGTGAAAGCTTTCTTTGAGCAGGAAGACCTCAATTATTTTAAGGAGGGCGATATCATGAAGCTAACCTTTCCTGATGGAAGTGTAAGCCAGGGAATTATTAAACGGTTTTACTATGCAACATATCCATTGCCTGATGAGTTTCAGAAAAGATACGAGCCAACTACCAGGACGATCTCTGCAGATATTTATCCTGTGAACGATAGTGATTATGAACATTGGCGCGCTTTCTATAAAATGAGTGTAACCATCAGTAAATTTAAATATTGAGAAATGCCAGATATAACTGAAGGCAAAATTGAGGTAAGAGATAATAAGATAGAATATAATAACATTATATTTTATATTATGGATAACAACAGCAACCTTAAGATCGAGCATCTTATGGGATATGATGCTGTAGTGGTTGACGCGAAAGATGCAGAATTTGCGAGGTTTATCGTTAAAAAGATCCGGGCGCATTATAATCCGGAGTTTTATCTTAAACCTATTTTTCTGATCAATTACAAAGTATCGAAAGATCCAATTCTGAATTATTTACATGATGGACTGGTATATTCGTATGACCAGATAAAAGAGATCGCAGAAACAGCCAAGCATATTTTTTATAAAACAACACAGCTTGATTACCAGCTGATCCCTTCGTTTGAAGCCCAGGCTATCAAAAAGGTGCTTAATTTTATGTACACAAGGGATCTGCGCACACTCAAACCTTTTGTCGATCTTCATTCGATCATTGGTTATACATATCCCGAGATCTCTGTGAATTTTGATAACGATGAGGAAGCACAGGTGCTGGATATTCTTGAATGGGCAGAAAGAGAAGGTTTGATCTGGCCTGATTTTCATGAAAGGGTATATCTCTGCAATCATTGCAGCAGTGGGTTCTTAAGTTATCGTGAGGTTTGTCCTCATTGTAATTCGTCTAATTCAAAGTCAGAAGACCTGATCCATCACTTTCCTTGCGCATTCATCGGGCCAATCTCTGATTTCAAGAACCCGATCGACAATACACTTACCTGCCCGAAATGTAACAAGGCCTTGCGCCACATAGGTGTGGATTACGACAAGCCTTCCATTATACATCACTGCAATAATTGCGATAATAATTTCCAGGACTTTTTTGTAAAGGCAAAATGTATTTCCTGTGAGCAGGATGTTGATGTTCAGTATCTTGTTCCGAAATCGATTAATATTTACAAGCTAACAAAAAAGGGACGTTCAGCTGCAACAAATGGATTCCTTTCAACCGGGCAGGAAATCGAAGATATATTCGGAACCATTAACATGCCTACTCTGAAAGTGATGTTGCATTATGAGCTGGAACGTATCAAAGAAAATCAGTTGCAAAAGACAACTCTGGCTCTCGTTCATCTTGAAAATATTTTTGAGTTATATAATCAGATCGGAAAAAGAGCGCAGAAGGAATTACTTGAGGATCTTGTACGTGTGATCAGAGAGAACATCAAGCCATCCGATTTTATTGCTTTTGAGAATTCTTCCACTTTATACCTTTGCCTTATCAACACAGATGCAATGCAGGCTGAGCAGCAAATGATGCATTTGAGCATTTTGATTGAGAACCTGATCTTAAATAATTTTAATGCATTCAAAGTTACCATCATTTATAAGGTGAAGATCTTGAACCCTCACAATAAGGCAGAAAGTCAACTGCAGGAACTTACAAAAGATCTGTTTGCTTAAATGAGATTCCTGGATGAGTTTATAAACTACATGACAGCTGTTGATGCAGCAAAGCTGTTTCGTATGTTTTATTTCTTTTTCATTTTTGAGTTCTTTCGTTTTTTCTTAGTCGATATAACCACAATTCTACTATGGCGTTTCACGTCAATCTTCCGGAAAAAGCGGGTCGCTGATGCGCGCCTTTCACTTTGGGAAAAGAAACCTTTTGTAAGTATTATCGTTCCTGGTAAAAATGAGGGAAGACATATTTACAAGCTTGCTAATTCTTTAAAAGAACAAACATATAAGAACTTCGAGCTCATAATTATAGACGATGGCTCTGATGATCAAACACCTCAGATATGCCGGAGTTTAAAGAACAGCGGATATATTGACGCTTTTTACCGCAATGATGTACGAGGAGGAAAGGCTTCCGCGGCAAACCTGGGATTACGCTACGCGAAGGGAAAGTATGTCATTCATATGGATGCTGATTGTTCGTATGATCGGGATGCCATTGAGAATATTCTGGTTCCTTTTTTTTATGATCTGAATATCGGAGCAGTTGGAGGAAATGTACAGGTAAGGAACTATAAAGAAAGTCTTTGTGCAACACTTCAGGCGATCGAATATAATGATACTATCTCTATCGGAAGAATTGCTACCAGTGAGTTAGGAATCTATCGCGTTATCTCCGGGGCATTCGGAGCATTCAGTAAAGAAGCTCTTGACAGGCTAGGTGGCTGGGATATAGGTCCTGGTCTGGATGGAGATATTACTGTAAAAGTGCGCAAGTTGGGCTACAAGATCCACTTTGAACCAACTGCGGTTTGCCAGACAAGTGTTCCTGTTACTTTTAAGAAGTTAATGAAACAACGCCTCCGCTGGGATAAATCGTTAATTCGTTTCAGATTAAGGAAGCATCGCGATGTGTTCTTTCCTAATGATTCGTTCCGTTTCTCAAACTTCATTTCATTTGTTGAGAATATCACTTATAACCTGATCCTTAATATCAAGTGGTATTTCTATGTGTTTGACATGATCATAAATTTTACCGGTCAATTGATCTTTATCTTACCAATGAACTTGCTTTTATACACAGTCAATAATTTCGTAAAGTTCATTGTCTTTTCATTATTCAGGGACAGGAAAAATGAAAGTGTAAGCTATTTTCTGATCTATCTTCCTTTAATGGTTATTTACTTCGGATATTTTCTTCGCATTGTACGAACCGTGGCTTACATCCAGGAGCTGTTTTTCAAAGCTTCCTATAAAGACAACTGGAATCCTGCAAAATCTTCGCGGCATGCGAAAGCCCTTAAGCTTTAAATCAAAAGATCCGCACTCAGCGGATCTTTTGTTTTTTTATTTACCTGCCAGCGGCTTTACCGGTAAGTTTATTTCAAATGGTTCCCATTTACTGCTGGTCCCATTCCAATAGTATTGGATCGATTTCCCTCCGTTAGTATCATATACAAGATAATATGCTTTTCCGTCTTTCGAATCAAAATAACTTTTGATCATTACTTCACCGATGGCACCCGGTAGCGGACTTGCAGGGAGATTTATTTCAAATGCGTCCCATTTATTATCGTTGCCATTCCAATAGTATTGAATTGAACGGCCCCCTTTAGTATCCCATGCTATGTAGTATGCTTTTCTGTCGTTGTGATCATAGTAAACATCAAAAAGAATATTTCCTGTCGCACCGGGTAAAGGTGCCGCTGGCAGATTGATCTCGAACGCATCCCATTTGTTATCATTGCCATTCCAGTAATACTGAATCGATTTGCCGGTTTTGATATCCCAGGCAAGGTAATAGCTTTTATCATCATTGCTGTCATAGTAAGAAGTGATGCGGGCATTATTCTGCGCATGCAAACAACCTCCAAAAAGGAGTGCAGCAAAAAGTATAATTTTTATTCTGATCATATTGTCTTTGATTTAGGTTGTGAAAAAAAAATTTTTGAGTAACTTTATCAAATATAAAATTATTCCTGTACTCCATCTTGTCATTATTGCATAAAAAGAAAATAGCTTTTCTTATTGGCCTTCTGGCTTGTTGTTATTCATTTGCACAAAATTTAGCAACACCAACATTTTCTTACGCGCCTGGCTTCTATCCCGATTCTATTTTCTTAACTATAACATCAGATCCTAACTCAATAATCCATTATACACTAAACGGTGATGAGCCAACCCTTTCATCTCCAATTTACACTTCAGCACTTTTGATCAAGAGTAAGGCCGGCAGGCCGAATACTTTCTCGTTGATTCCCACAAATCCATCGTTTAATTATCCTTTGCCGGGCTACGACACATCCCGTGCAAATAGTAGGGGCTGGCTTCCTCCATTGGGTGAAGTATATAAAATATGGGTGGTTAAAGCGAAATCATTCAGAAGCGGTTCTGCACCAAGTGAAACAGCGGTGGCCACTTATATTATTGATCCATTGCTCAATAACCGTTATTCATTGCCGGTGTTATCTATTAGTGCTGACAGCAATTCTTTTTTTTCTGACAGCACAGGAATCTATGTGTATGGAATAAATTCAACAGCAGAAGGGAATTACTCAATAGATGGTGTAAAAAGAAAAGTACACGTACAATTCTTTGAAAAGAGTGGTGAGCTTGTTTTATCACAGTATTGCAATGTAAAGAATCATGGAGGAGGGGGACGCCATGCTCCGCAAAAGTCGCTACAGCTGGAAGCAGAAAAAGACTATGGCAGCCCGGTGTTTAGCTTTAAACCTTTTGAAGGTAAAGTTCTATCTGAATTTAATTCATTGCTGTTACGCAATGGTGGCCATCGGCCTGATTGTTATCCACGTGATGATCTGGCGGGAAACATTGTGAAACATTTGGATTTTGAAGTTCAGTATTCAAGACATGCAATTGTGTTTATCAATGGCGAGTATTGGGGTATACAAACTATAAAAGATGTTTTTGATGAACATTACCTCAGCCATAAATATCATCTCAACAAGGACAATGTGGTAGTTCTTGAATTAAGCGGTTTTTTAGATGATGGATTGCCCGGTGATAATGATCATTATTTGAATATGCGCGATTTTGCTGTCAACAACGACATGACATCATCTGCGAATTACAATTATATCAAGACTCAGATGGATGCAGATAATTTTATCGACTATGTTGCATCGGAAGTTTACTTTGGCAATGGCGACTGGCCGAACAACAATATTAAATTCTGGCGGCTCAAAAGTTCTTACAACCCGCGTGCAGGTATTGGAAGAGATGGTAGATGGCGCTGGATGATGTATGATCTTGACGCGGGGTTTAGTGGCGATTGCATTGACGTTCACATGAGTTACAATGCGTTATCTGCAGCTGTTTCTACCAGTGGAGGAAATTCAACAAGGCTTCTGCGGGCCTTACTGAACAATCAGGAATTTAAAAATCAGTTTATTAACCGTTCCGCAGATCTGTTGAACACAACTTTTCTTCCTCAGCGCGTACAGACAATTGAAAGCAGTCTGTTTTCGGAGTTAAATCCGGAAATGCCTGAACATATTGCGCGTTGGCGATATCCATCAATTGCTTCAACACTGGCAGCACGTGCATCCGAAGTTCCATCCACTCTTAAATGGAACAACATCACTTCCGAGCTTTTAGAATTTGCAAACAGGAGGCCGGGTAAAGTAAGAGCTCAGTATATGAATCTTTTTGCACTTTCAGATACTTTGCAAATAACAGTGGATGTTTCAGACACACTTGCGGGAAGAGTTAAAATCAGTACTTTGTTAATTGACAAAAATATTGAAGGTGTTAATACTCTTCCATACCCGTGGATGGGTAAGTATTTTATTGATATCCCCGTCCCTTTGAAAGCCATTGCCCGTCCGGGTTATAGGTTTTTAAGATGGAATAACACAAACATTACCGAACCTGAAATATTAATCTTACCAACGACTGATACAATGTTTAAAGCCGTTTTCGCTGTTGATTCCAGTTTCGTTGCGCAACATTATTTATATATCAATGAAATTTCTGCAGATAACCGATACCTCATCAGAGACGAATACGATGAATATAATGACTGGATGGAAATATACAATCCTAATGGGTTTCCTGTTGATATTGATAATTATTATTTGAGCGACACATTAGGCAATAAGAAAAAATTCAGGATATCAAGTGGCAATTCAAACACCGTTATTCCTGCGAAAGGATTTAAATTGATCTGGGCTGATGAACAGATGTGGCAGGGCTCGTTACACGCTAACTTTAAATTTTCTGCGGCAGGCGAACAACTTTTTCTTGTATTGCCGGATGGTAACACCGTTGTTGATTCCATAATTTTTTCTTCGCAAGCTTACAATCATTCCTTAGGCCGTGCCTTCGATGGCTCGACCCAATGGATCGACTTTGAAAAGCCGACTCCGGGAAGATCAAATTACACACCAACAATGATTGATGAGACAGAACCTCTGCTTGTTTATCCAAATCCTTCGAAAAACAGCAATAGGATATTTTTCAATAAGCCTGTGAATTATTCAATCAGTAATTCTCTGGGACAGGCTGTCCTTTCCGGAAATGAACAAATGAGCGCAGATATTTCATTGCTGAACTCAGGTATCTATCTGATCAGAACGGATAAAGGCGAAACTGCTAAGTGGATAAAACTTTAAACTTATCTGTTGATAAGGAAAATGGTAGGCCGTTTATTCAGGTCCGGCAATTGTTTTTTCCATGAGCCGACCGTTCTTGTTTTTATAAACTCTGTGTTGAGAGTTACATCACATGCAACACAAAGCTTCGTGTTATTATCACAGGTTCCCAGAAGATCTTCCAGTAAATGCATGTTCCTGTAAGGCGTTTCTATGAACAACTGAGTTTGGTTTTTCTTTACGGCAAGAAACTCTAGGTCTTTTATTTTTTTTATTCTGTCAGCCCGTTCCTTCGGAAGATAGCCATTGAATGCAAAGCTTTGTCCGTTGAACCCTGAAGCCATCAGCGACAACAGAATAGAGGAGGGGCCAACAAGTGGAATAACCCGAATGTTCTTCTCATGTGCCAGCCTTACAACTTCTGCTCCGGGATCAGCAACACCGGGACAACCTGCTTCTGAGATCACACCAATGCTTTTACCTGAGTCGAGCGAATTGAGATAAGAAGAGATCTCATGCATTTCAGTATGCTGATTCAATGGATGTAGAATGATCTCCTGCAAGGGCTTTTTGATACCCATCTTTTTAAGGTAATGTCTTGCAGATTTTTCATTTTCCACAATGTACTCATCAACAGAATTAATAACCGAGTTTACCCTAACAGGTAATACATCGGCTGTTTCAGCAGTATCGCCAAGGGTAGTTGGAATGAGATAAAGAATTCCCCGGTTCTCCATTTATGAGTGTTTAAGGGAGCTGATAATAACATCACATGCCTTGTCGAGAAGAATGAACACATTTTCGAAACCCTGTTCACCACCGAAATAGGGATCAGGAACAGACATGTCGGCACCGGGATATACCCTGTTCAGAATAAGTTCGACTTTCTTTCTGTCAGCATCGTTTCTGGCGAGTGAAAGCACATCGCCATAATTGGAGCTATCCATTACAAAAATATGATCAAACTCGTCAAAATCTGAAACCTGAAATTGACGGGCTTTAAGCTGAGATACATCAACAGCATGTTTCTGTGCATTTAAAACGGTACGTTTATCAGGGTGTTCACCGATGTGGTAGTTGGATGTTCCGGCTGAATCAATTTGAATTTCAACACCGGCTTTTTCTGCTTTTACTCTGAGTATTCCTTCTGCAAGCGGTGATCTGCAAATATTACCCAGGCAGACCATTAATATTTTTGCCATAAAAAATTAATCTTTCAATGTTTTAAATTCAAGCTGGTAATATGCTCCCGGCTGTTTTAATTTAATTATTTTGCCATTCAGCTGTTCTGATAAGATGCGGACAAGCTCTAATCCAAGAGTGCTGCTCTCTGTTGAGAACGGATCACGGTCAAAGCCAGGACCATTATCACCAATCGTTAACAGATATTTCTCGTCTTGTATCTTTTCCAATCTGATCTCAATAAGTCCTTCATTTGTATTATTGAATGCATACTTGAACGAATTGGATATTATTTCGTTAAGAAGCAGACCTAAAGGAATAATAGTATTAAGATTAAAATATTCAATCTTAAGATCAATCTTAAGCTGGATGTTTTTATCAAAATTATAAGTTTCAATGAGATTCTGCACCAGCATGTGAATATATTCTTTCACATTGATATTGGAATAATCCTCAGACTTGTACAGTTTTTCATGAACGAGTGAGATCGTACGGATCCTGTTTCTTATCTCTTTGAATAATTCAATGGATTTTGCATCATTCACATAATCCGATTGTATGTTTATCAGGCTGTTAATGATTTGAAGGTTGTTTTTAACCCTGTGATGAACCTCCTTTAAAAGTATTTCCTTCTCATCGCGTTGTTTAATGATCTCAGAGGTTCTCTCCCTGATGATCTTTTCCAGGCGTTCCTTATAAAGTTCATGCGTTCGCTTTCTGTAAATGTTGTAGAAATAAATAAGAATACATATTGCAGTCAGACTGAGAAGAATGAACCACCATGATTTCCAGAAAGGAGTTTTGATCGTAAAGGTGAAAGAACCTTCATTGGCACTCCACAATCCGCGTTTATTTACTGCTTTAACTTTGAAGGTGTATTGTCCGGGAGGCAGATTGGAGTAGGAGGCCGTGCGATTATCATTTGCAGGAGTCCAGTCATTATCAAAACCTTCAAGCATAAAACTGTATTTAATGCTCTCCGGAAATGTTTTGCTGATCCCGTCAAATTCAAAGGTGATCTGATTTTTATTATATGGAAGCTCTGCGTTTACCGGAACATTGAACCATGCTGAAATTGAATCCGAATACTTGGTCCAGTCAACTTCGTCATAAAAAAGTTTAATTGATGTGATATGCGTAATTGGAATCTCTTTGCTAAGATTTACGTCCTCGTGAGGGTCAAATTTAATTGCCCCTTTAATTGTACCGAACCATAGATTTCCTTTTTTATCGGTGCAGGTTGCTCTTGAGTTACATTCAATGCCTTTGAATCCTTCTGCCTTTCCATAATTACGGATGCTTAGTATTTCCCCTTTATCATTGAGAATGATTTTGTCAAGCCCTTTGTTTGTCCCAACCCAAACATTTCCAATTGTATCTGCGTTAATGAGGTAAACAGTTCCTGAGGTGAGGCCATTTTCAACTCCATAGCTTGTAAATTTATTTCCATCAAATCTGGCCACACAATTATCAGTACCTACCCAGATGTTGCCAAACTTATCTTTTACAATGCTACCCGCATAAGAATTACAAAGTCCTTCTTTGGTTGAATAATAATTAATTTTTTTGCCGTCTTTATAAATATATACTCCTGCTCCGGTACCAATCCAGATATTTCCTTTTGCATCTTCTGTAAACGTATATGCATTATCATAAGCGTCTTCCAATTTTCGAAGTGTTTCACCGTCATACGTATAAACTCCACTTCCCTTAGTTCCGATCCAGATAGTTCCTTTACTGTCTTCAAAAATTCCTCTGATGTTTTTCAGCTCCTTCGTTGGTTTAAATTCCGTAAAAGAATTTCCATTATAAATTCTGATGCCGGAAGTGCTTCCAAACCAGACCGTACCTTTTTTATCTGTATAGATACAACGAACTTCATCATCCTGAAATGACGGCATCTTAACTATACTCTTTCCATCGAATTTGTAAATTCCGTGCAGCTGAGTTCCAATCCAGATGTTGTTTTTCTGATCGGCATTGATGGCAAAAATATCCGGGGAGTTAAAACCATCCTGATTGTCGAAATAAGCAAACGCCTGGTTTGTGAAGCGAATAAGTCCACCACCGCTGGTTCCGAACCAGAGATTGCCCGACTTGTCCTCATAAATATTTTTAATTGTTTCAACAGACAATCCGCTTCTTTGATCAAATTGCACAAAGCTATTTCCGGATATCTTTACAATTCCTTTGTTAACGCTTGCTATCCAAAGCTGATTTCGCTTATCAAAATGTACTGCCGAAATAATTGTGTTTTCCGGAACATTGATCGAATCGATTTTGGAGGTTCTTACCTGATAATGGGAAGGGCCGATGATCTTTATATGAAAAAATTCGGTTCTGTCTTTAATGACCCAAAGATTGCCATTAATATCTTCAGTTATTGAAGTGATATTAATGTTCCCATTCAAAAATGGATCATCTATACGGATCAGCGACTTGTTCTTTAAAACAAGCACTCCTTTTGAAGTTCCGATCCAGGTAATGTTCCTGCTGTCTTTTTTATAACAATTGACCGTGTAGTCTTTTACCGGATCACTTGTAGACTTTAGTTGCTCAAGAACTTTTCCTTTATAAACGAATAACCCGTTCTCTTTTCCCACGATCAGGTCTTCGTTATCATCGATGCTGATAAAGATGATCTTTCCTTTTGAATTTGCTGAGTCAGGATCGGTGATCTTTGTAAAAGATTTTCCATTGAACATGCAGAGGGAACCTTGCTGACTGCCAATCCATAGATTTCCTTTTTTATCTTCACCCAGGGCTGAAATGATCTGACTGCAGACTCCATCTTTCTGCTCATAGACTTTAAAGGATCTTCCGTCAAACCTGTTAAGCCCTCCACCCGATGTACCCATCCACAGATAACCCCGGCTGTCTTCATGAATGCAATTGATCTCAGATTGTGACAAGCCATCATCAAGCGAAAAGTTTCTGAAATTAAAATTCTGAGCGGGCAGGTTAGAACCGATCATCGTGCAAATGATCAGTAACAGATTAAAAGAGAGTAGCTTTTTTATTCTCACCTATAGTGTATATAACAAAAATAGGAATCAGATAATTTACCTGATTCCTATTCTGAATTTAGAGAGATTTATTTTGAGTATTACTGGATGCTGATCTTTTTATTAAGCTCATCGATATAGTTTTTAAAACGTTTATCAGTGTCCATCAAGTTATTTACCGTACGGCAAGCATGTAAAACAGTAGCGTGATCTTTTCCACCGCAATGAAGTCCGATTGTCGCAAGAGAAGATTTAGTCATGCTCTTTGCAAAATACATTGCAATCTGACGGGCTTGTACAACTTCACGTTTGCGGGTCTTTGATTTTAAAAGCTCAATAGGCAGATCAAAATAATCGCAAACAACTTTCTGTATGTAATCGATTGAAACTTCGCGCGCTGTATTTTTTACGAACTTATCGATCATTTGTTTCGCTAATTCCAAAGTAATCGCTTTTTTGTTCATTGAAGACTGAGCCAGCAATGAAATTAAAGCGCCTTCTAATTCGCGAACATTGGTCGTGATACTGTAAGCAAGGTATTCAATAACTTCTTTAGGAAGATCAATTCCATCAGCATAAACTTTTTTCTCTAGGATTGCAATACGTGTTTCCAGTCCCGGAGTTTGAAGATCAGCTGCAAGGCCCCATTTAAAACGGGATAATAAACGTTGTTCAAAACCCTGTAGTTCAACAGGAGGCTTATCAGCTGTTAAAACCAATTGTTTACCTGTTTGGTGTAAGTGGTTGAAGATGTGAAAGAATACATCCTGAGTTTTTTCTTTACCAGCGAAATATTGCACATCATCAATGATCAGTACATCGATCATCTGATAGAAGTGAATGAAGTCGTTCTGATTATTATTTCTTACAGAGTCAATGTATTGCTGAGTGAATTTTTCAGACGAAACATATAACACCGTTTTATTAGGAAATTCATTTTTGATCTGAATACCAATAGCGTGAGCAAGATGCGTTTTTCCTAAGCCAACACCACCATAGATAAGAAGAGGATTGAAAGCTGTTCCTCCAGGTTTGTTAGCAACCGCAAAACCTGCAGAGCGTGCAAGACGATTGCAATCACCTTCAACTAAATTATCAAATGAATAATTTGCGTTCAGTTGTGATTCAACATTCACCTTTTTTAATCCCGGAATAATAAAAGGATTGCGTATGGTATTTTGATTAAGATCGATCGGCATTGATACCGAAGGATTCTTTAATTCCTTTTTGCTAGTGGTAGGTACTTTAACTGTATATGGTTTAGAAGTATTATGGGAGTTCTCCATAATAATGCTGTACTCAAGACGTCCTTCAGCTCCCAGTTCTTTCTTAATTGTTTTCTTTAATAAAGTAATGTAATGTTCTTCTAACCATTCATAAAAAAATTGACTTGGAACTTGAATCGTTAATACACTGTTTGTTAATTTTACCGGTTTAATCGGCTCGAACCATGTTTTGAAACTTTGTGAACTTACATTGTCTTTTATTATCGCCAGACAACTCTCCCAAACTTTTACGTACGCTTTCTCCATTCGCTTTCTGTAATTTATTATGCTATTTAACTTATGATAGTTTGCTGTGTGTGCAGTGTTTCCGCTTATTCCGTTGTAAATATATACAACTTTAATTTAGCGGCAACAAATATTGATGAAAAAAAGATTAAAAAAAAATCAAATTGCTATTGACTTTTTGGAAATTTTTATACTGTGCCCTTCTGCGGCCATTTTTTTTGTCTTCCTCTCGAATATATAGTCAATTCTGCCTAATCGGAGGCCTGCCCATCCGACTTGTGCAACAAGAATTTTTTTTCCATCACTATTTTGATATTCAGAAGGCTTGTCTAAAAATGTATGCGTATGCGCTCCTAAAATAACATCAATGTATTTTGATTTTTTTGCCAATTCAACATCATTTATTTGCTTTCCTTTTGAAGTGTAACCTAAATGTGAAAGACAAATAACAAGGTCACATTTTTCCTCTTGCTTTAAATGATGAGCTGCTTCGGCTGCTTTCTTAACCGGATCAAGATAAATTGTATTTCCATACATGCGTTTATCTACTAAACCCGCAAGCTCGATACCAATTCCAAACACACCTATCTTTATTCCATCCTTCATGAATATTTTATGCGGAATTGTTTTACCGGCCATTGGTGTGTCAGAAAAATCATAGTTATTATTAATAAAAGGAAATGCCGCGTGCGGTAATTGTTTTACAAGCCCATCAAGACCATTGTCAAAATCATGATTTCCTATGGTGGAAGCATCATATTGCATCATGCTCATTAATTTAAATTCCAGTTCTCCGCCATACATATTAAAGTAAGGTGTTCCCTGAAAGATATCACCGCAGTCAAGCAGAAGAACATTTTTTTCTTCCATCCTGATTTTTTTTATAAGTGCTGCACGATTCACTGCTCCTCCTAATCCGGGATACTTGGGATCATTCTCTGGAAAAGGATCGATATGACTGTGAACATCATTGGTGTGAAGAATGGTGATCTTTACAAGCTCTGATTTTGCAAGAACATCGTTGGGGATGCTATTGAATGCAAAGAAGCCTGCTCCTGCGAAAGCGCTCTTTTTCAGAAATGATCTTCTGCTATTCAAATTTAATTCTTCCATCCTTTTTACTTTTTAAAGTATTTCCTTTTTTATTTTCTTCCACCATGTAATCGATGATCGCATCACGAAGCTTGTAGTTCAATGTATCAACTTTCAGAGGATCTTTAAAGAAGTCATATTTATCACCGCCTGCTGCGAGATAGTCTGAAGTGACAACCTTATATGTTTTCGTGATATCGAAAGCTTGTCCGTTTATTCTGAGATCAGTGATCTTCTTTGCTTTTGAAACCAGCCTTGCGCCTGCAAAAGGAGCACCGTTGTTATCAACGAGTGATTGAAACATTTGTTGTATTCTTTCACCTTTTAATGTCAGAATAAGTATGCTGTTCTCAAAAGGCATTAATTCAAAAACATTTCCGCGCGTGATTGCGCCTTTGGGCAATTGCGCACGTAAGCCTCCGTTGTTGAGCAGACAAATATCAGCCGGCAATCCGTCTGAAGGTTTGTAATGTTTATTTGTTTGAATGAGAACCGCATCTGAAACAAGATCTCCAAGCGTACTTTCAGGCAGCTCCTTTGTAAACGAAGAATCAGATTTTACAAGGACCTCATTCATGATAAGATCCATTTCCTTTTTATAAGGAGCAATTAGTTTATATGCTGATGAGTCAACAGAGGTGTTCAGTGAATTGAATTCAACAGAGCCGGTGTTTACCGATTTTATCTTTGGAGGCCCGGAGCAGCTTTGAAATATGGCAATAGCAATAAATACAATGATGTATTGCAGGGGATGTTTATTCATTAAATTGATGGTATTTACTTTCCTAGAGCCTTACAATAATAGAGAATAATTATGACATCGGAAAGCGAAAAAAAAAGAAATAAAATATTTTTTTCTTTTAGTAAGATTAAATAAAAAATGTATTTTGAGTGCGGTTAAATAAATAAAAATTATCCTATGTATATATCTGAAACAACCCTTCGTGTGCGATACGCTGAAACGGATAAAATGGGTTATGTATATTATGGAAATTACACTCAGTATTACGAAGTTGGAAGGGTAGAGGCCTTACGTTCATTAGGAACAAGCTATAAGGAAATGGAAGACAATGGGGTTATGCTTCCGGTATACACCTGCAACCTTAAATATCTGAAGCCTGCATTGTATGACGATCTGCTTCTGATCAAAACCACTATAAAAGAACTGCCCACGCTAAAGATCACTTTTGACTATGAGATATATAACCAGAAGAACGATTTATTGAACATCGGAAGCACTACGCTGGTTTTTATAAACATGGAAACGAACAAACCATGTCGTGCTCCGGAAACCTTTATCGATCGGATAAAAGGCTATTTCTAAAATAATATTGTAAAAAGAAGTTAAAATATTTGCTTTTGTATTTTATATTATCGTATATTTGCGATATAAGATAAATATAAATGGCTTATTCGAAAAAAGAAGAATTCAGTAAAGAAGAGATTGTCGTAAGTGAGATAGCCAAGGCCTTATCACATCCCGCACGCGTGGCAATATTAAAATTTCTCGCGGAACAAAAATCATGCATATGCAATGATATTGTTGAACATCTTCCTTTGTCTCAGTCGACAGTATCACAACATCTCAAAGAGCTGAAATCCGCAGGATTGATCCAGGGAGAAGTTGACGGTCCTAGAGTTTGTTACTGTATTCATAAAGAGAACTGGAAAAAAGCAAAAGACTTATTCTCGGAATTGTTCAGGCTTCAGTTTGAAGCGATGAAAAAATGTTGTTAGCAATCTGTCGAACGTTCAAACTATTAACTTTAAAATTATAAAATCATGAGATTATCAGAATTTAAAACAAAGCTTAATTCACTGGAGAATGTAAGCTTTCTACAAGTGGACGGACTTCCTGTTCCGGCACATTTCCATATCACTGAAGTTGGAGTAACCACAAAAAACTTCATCGATTGCGGAGGAACAATACGTGAAGAAAAGTTAGTTAATTTTCAGCTTTGGGAAGCGAACGATACTCATCATCGTCTCACAGCAAAGAAACTTTCTGGCATTATTGAACTCTGCGAAAATAAACTTGGAATTGCTGATATGGAAGTTGAAGTTGAGTACCAGACAAATACAATCGGACGATACGGTGTTGAATATAAAGATGATCAGTTCAAGCTGGTACCAAAATTTACTAATTGTCTTGCAAGTGATTCCTGTGGGATTCCGAAAGAAAAAGTAAAATTAAATTTGTCTGAATTATCGTCACCGGCTACTTGTTGTTCACCCGGTGGTGGATGTTGTTAAAAAACTTATATGAAAAAAACTTTAGGCGAATTTATTTCAACCTTCTTCTTGGTGTTCATCGGAACAGGTTCTGTTATTTTAGATCATGTTACCGGAGGGGAAGTGACTCTCGCGGGCATCTCTATAATCACAGGACTTGTTGTATCATTAATGATCATCACTCTTGGCAAATGGAGCGGAGCTCACATGAATCCCGCTGTAACATTGTCACTTGCAGCCGGGGGCAAGTTCTTTAAAAAAGACATTTTGCCTTATATATTAGCTCAGGCGGCAGGTGCACTAAGCGCCAGCTATTTGCTGAGAATGATTTTCTCTCAAAGTCCTACATTGGGGGAAACCTTGCCAACAATTGACGGCAAGTGGGCATTTACAATGGAATTTGTTCTCACGTTCTTTCTGATGGTGGTCATCCTGATTGGAGCTAGATATAAATTAAAATACGAACCTTGGTTGATCGGAGCTTATGTAGCGCTTGGGATTTTTATAGGTGGCCCTTATTGTGGAGGTTCTATGAATCCTATACGTTCTTTTGCACCTGCAGTGATGAATTCAAATACATCTGAACTCTGGATCTATCTTACAGGTCCAATTGCCGGTGCTGTTGCAGGAGTAGTAATGTTCAATTTATTAAAGCCTCTGGAAAAATGAAAAATATTCTTTTTGTCTGTGTCGAGAATTCAAACAGGAGCCAGATGGCAGAAGCATTTGCTAAGATCCACGGATCTTATATCACTAATGCGTACAGCTCTGGCTCGCGCCCTTCGGGAAAAATAAATCCGAAGGCGATTGCGGCTATGAAGGAGTTAAATTATGATCTCACTTCGCATCATTCTAAATCGCTGGATGAAATTCCAATGATAAGATATGACTATGCGATCACAATGGGATGTGGTGATGAATGTCCATTTATTAAAGCTGATCATCGTGAAGACTGGAAACTGGATGATCCAAAAAATATGGAACCATTTGAGTTTAATAAAGTGCGTGATGAAATAGAGAGAAGGGTTAAAGAATTGATTGAAAGGATTTCAAATTCCAAAATTTAAATTAAATAATATTTCCGTCTCTCATTACTAATTTCCTGTCAGCCATATTTGCAAGCTCCTCGTTGTGAGTTACAATTACAAAAGTTTGATCGAATTTCTCCCTCAACGTGAAAAACAATTGATGAAGTTCTTTGGCTGTTGATGAATCCAGATTACCCGAGGGTTCATCTGCAAGCACAACAGCCGGATTATTTATCAGAGCTCTCGCTACAGCAACTCTTTGTTGTTCGCCTCCCGAGAGTTCGCTCGGTTTGTGTCCGGCACGTTCTGATAATCCTAAAAATGAAAGAAGTTCGAGTGCTTTTTTTTCGGCAACTACTTTTGACGTTCCGTTAATAAAAGCCGGAATACAAATATTTTCAAGCGCAGTGAATTCCGGAAGCAGATGGTGAAACTGAAAAACAAAACCGATGTTCTTGTTTCTGAATTCCGCTAGTTTTTTGTCATTCAAAGATGATATGCTTGTGCCGTTGATCGCAAGGTCACCGGTATTAGCCCTGTCGAGCGTGCCGAGAATGTGAAGCAAAGTGGTTTTTCCTGCACCGGATGCACCTACGATGGAGATCACCTCGCCTTTTTTTATTTCGATAGTGACACCTTTCAGCACCTGAAGTGCTCCGTACGATTTTTGAATGCCAGATGCTTTGATCATCATTTCTCCGAGCGTTTTTTTCTCAGGTAAAGATAATCGAAATAATACAACACTTTAAGTGAAACGGTGTTCAATTGTTTTGTTTCAAAAGTGTTACTCAGATTATTGGAAAAACTGTTAATAACATGATCTTCTTCTCTCGCGATAGAATTCTTCCAAACAAGATTCAATGAGCTTCCGGGAGCAAATTGCCATTGAAAAACCATATCGACATTAAACGCATTAAAATTGAAATCGTGATTGTTGTTATAGCTTAAGTTATCCTGTAATCGCCCCTCTTCTGAAAGCGTGCAAAAGCTTTTATAGTCACCCCGGGCCCAGTAATGTCTTACCCTGAGGCCAAGTGAAAGATTGTTTCTGAAAAGATATCGTCCTTCAATTGTATTGGTAGCGTTTGTCAAATACCTAACCCCAATGATCACATCATTATTCTCGTCAATGTTTACAAAACCGCGATCACCGAGGTCTCTTGAATAGCTTGAATTCAGATATAATGAAAACTTATCTGAAAAGCGCATGCGTGGCGCCAGAGAAAGACCATAATAAGGATTGTAGCCTATTGTTGGTGAAATCAATCCGGTTGAGCCAGCCCAGAAATTAATGTCAGCGCTTAACTTCTTTCTTCCATCGGTTGAACCTCCTCCGAAAAAGGAGAAACCGCGCGGGCGAATCATAATCCTTCCCGGAACACGTGGTTCATAATAATCAATTTGTTCAGTTACCTTTCCATCAAAACCAAAATATATACTGTTAAAGGAAGCTAAAGTCGCATTCATATTCACTCCAGTGAAAACACCACCCAGTCTGTGAGTAGAAAAGTTTTCCATTTGAGATGCACTTATGTTTACAGATGCATTTAAAAATTTTCCAAAAGGCTTTGCCTGTATGAATGAAACATTCATTCCATTATTGATATAATTAACTTCCTGGTTGTAACCAAAATCATTGTTTTGGAAAGTAGGATTAACCGCATTCCTGTAAAGCGTGAATTGAAATTTACCGCTTGTTTTGCTGAAAGCTGCATTATAAGAGTAACCAAACAGATCGGAATATCTGTTGGATGCTGTATCAGGTGTCAATACATTAGTGAGCGCCAGATCTCCATTCAGTCCATACGTATTCTTCTTGTTGTTCAGTCGTCCACCCAAACCTGTAACGTTGGAATTATTATATCCTTTCTGACGATTTACGTTAGTATTAATTATATAAGCATTTGAACTGTTTTTCATTTGCTGTTCAAATACCACGATGTTATAATTGGAAAACGGCTCCGTGAGGATTTTTCGTTCATGTCCAAGAGAATCGGAAGCGATAGCATAGGTATTGTCAAGAACTGCATTCAGAACTCCAACACCCAGACCATTGATTGTCCTCCCTGAAATTTTTGTTGCATTTAAGAGTTTCGCCTGATCCGGATTTTTAATTATAACTTCTTTGCTTTCGGGATTCGTGAGATTGTAGGCTTTGTAATAACCTCCAGGCCTTCTGCCAATCCTACGGGAATAAAAAAGTCCGCCTTTCTGAAACAAGTCGGTGCCTTCCTGAAAAAATGGACGCTGTTCGTTATATTGTACTTCAAAGGCACTTAGGTTCTTAACCACATTATCACTTTGCACTTGTGAAAAATCGGGTAGTAAGCTAACGTCAACCGTAAAGCTTTCGTTGATCCCATATTTAAGATCCAACCCTCCGGTTACATTGCTTGTGAAATTACTTTCACCTGCAGTGTTTGATGGATAGTGCGAAGTGTAAGCAGTGATGTATGGAGTTAAAGAAAGGCGAACCGGCTCCTTTACATTATTCAGTCCCTTAAGGAGGCCCCAGTAAAATAATCCATTAGATGCGGTTCGTGGAGTTAATGCCCACTGATCGAATTCATTATTTCGTGCAATGTTTCTGGTGACCTGCAATCCCCAGATCTGTTTCTCGGCACTTGGAAATCTTAAGGCTGAATAAGGTATTTTTATTTCAACGATCCATGCATCCTCATTTATTTTAACTGCACTTTCCCATACTGCGTTATATTGTCCGTCAGAAAATTTTGAATCAAGTTGAACTCCGGAGGCAGTTACTGAGAAATCAAATGCGTCCTGCTGAGTGTTGTAAGTATCGAAAACGATTCTGAAAATATCCGCATTCAGATTATCATCCCTGTTCCCTAATTGCCTTCTGATACTGTCGGGTGCTGTATCGAATAGCTTGGCAGCTATGTAAATTGCAGTGTTGTCATAAACCAGTTTCACTTCAGTTTTTTGAGAAACCGGAGCCTTTTCTCTCGGATAATTCTGACTGAAGTTTCCAAGAACATTTGCATTCTCCCACGTTGCATCATCAAGAATTCCATCAATTCTTGGAGTTTTTGTAGCGCGTGTTATCTCATAATCTTTCCTTGCAATCAGCGAATCTTTCTGTGCTTGTAATTGCTGCAGCGCAAGAAACATTATGAAGAATGTAAGCTTTTTCATACCAGATAAAGATAATGGTTAATCTCTTTTCCATGATCAATTTTAAATAAACGGTTGTCCGAAGGTTTTAACGGTGGTAAAACTATATGAAGTTTCAGCCTCTTGACGTGTATAATTTAGCCAATGCATGAATGCGCTGGAGTTGCTTAATTATCGTGAGTTTTAAGGCGTTTTAGTAGACTGAATCGTTTCTGAAGACTGGTATAGAACTGAGAAAATTTGGTAAACATTACCTGTTAAACGGGCGTATACTTGCTTAAACAATTTCCCCGATGCCATTTGTTTTATCCTAAAAACAAAGGTTATGAAATCAAAAATGTTCATTGCATTGGCTGCAGCAGTCAGTTTTGCAACACAAGTGCAGGCGGGAAAAATCAAAAATCTCAGATCTCCTTCCGAAGACAATAGTTCAAGGTCAGTTATGGCAGGTTGCTCGCCTGCTACTGCACGAACGGATCTTGATATCAATAATGTTCGCACAACACTTCTGACCGGTGGTGATATGTGGTGGGACCTTTTGCGTGGCCAATACGAGATTCCGAAAGGCAGTGGAAGAAATTCGCTCTATGCCGGATCGTTGTGGATTGGTGGTATAGACGGAGGTAATAATCTTAAAGTGGCAGGAATGACCTACAGGCAGCAGGGAAATGATTTCTGGCCCGGGCCGCTTAACAGCTCTGCATCTGTGGATGCATCAACTTGTCTTCAATGGGATAAACATTTCGTGATAACCCGACAAGAAGTTGAAACTTTTCATGCAACAGGAATTGCAACTACTAACATTCTAAACTGGCCAACAATCTCGAATGACGGGCAACCACTGGCTCCATACTATGATGCGGATGGCAGCGGTGATTACAATCCTCAGGGTGGAGATTACCCTGATTTTGATCTTACCGGTAATCGCGGATGTTCTGCACAGTTGAAAGGAGACAAGACATTATGGTGGATCTTCAATGATAAAGGGAATACGCACTCTGAAACAGGAGGCGAGGGTATAGGATTAGAAATCCAGGCACAGGCATTTGCATTCAGCACGAATGATGAAATAAATAACATGACATTTTATAAATACAAGATCATTAATAAATCTTCATTTGAGTTGAAACAAACATACTTCGGAGTTTGGGCAGATGCTGATCTCGGAGGTTCAATTGATGATTATGTTGGATGTGATGTTGCGCGTGGTTTGGGATATTGTTACAATGGCGACCTGGTGGATGATGGCGTAGCAAGCGGTGAATTAGCATATGGATCAAATCCTCCGGCTGTAGGGATAGATTTTTTTGAAGGGCCGTTCGCAGATAAAAACTTTTTAGCAGACCCTGCAGACAGTTCTGCAAACGGTCTTGGGTATGGCGATAATGTTGTAGATAACGAACGTCTGGGAATGTCAAAATTCGTTTATTACACCAACGGTGCATCCTCGGGACAAGGTGATCCTAATACGGCAACAGAATTTTATGGTTATCTGAAAGGGCTTTGGCAGGACGGATCGCCTTTTACATATGGAGGTACCGGCCACATGTCGGGCGGGCCGGTTTGTGACTATATGTTTCCGGGAAATTCCGATCCGGCAGGTTTTGGTACTGATGGAGATATTCAAAACCCCTGGGATGAATACTCGGTAAACAATCCGGTTGGCGACAGGAGATTTCTTCAGTCGTCAGGACCGTTCACTTTAAAGCCGGGTGCAGTAAATTATGTAACTACAGGTGTTGTGTGGGCGAGAGCTACACAAGGTGGCAACCTTGCATCCCTCGCACTTTTAAAAGCTGCAGATACAAAGGCTCAGGCTTTATTTAAAAATTGTTTCAAGTTGCTTGACGGCCCTACCGCTCCAGACATGGCGATACAGGAGCTTAACAATCAATTGGTTTTTTCACTTACTCAATCTTTGTCATCGAATAATATTAACGAAGAATATCAGGAACGTGATCCGTATATTTCTTCAGGTGCTGATACACTTTATAAATTTGAAGGTTACCAGGTGTTTCAGTTAAAAGATGCAACGGTAAGTGCAAATGATCTTCACAATATTGACCGTGCCAGATTGGTCATGCAATGTGATGTCAGGAACGCAGCAGGTCAGATCATTAATTATGTGAATGATCCGCAGTTAAGCGCCTGGGTTCCTGTTGAGGAAGTGAATGGCGCCAATACAGGTATATTTCATTCCTTCAGTATTACCAAGGATATGTTTGCTCCCGGAGCAAATACGCTAATCAATCACAAGCAATATTATTATATGGTTATAGCATATGCTTTCAATCCGGGCGAACTATCTCCGAATCCATATATCAGTACAAACTCCAATACTCCTTATTTATCAGGTAGAAAAAATATTAAAGTGTATTCTGCGATACCGCATATACCTTCTCCTGAACAAATGGGAACTATTCAAAACGCACAGTTTGGCGCGAGCCCTGCAATCACACGTGTAGAAGGGCAAGGGAATGGAGGACAGGTTCTGGATATTTCGGCTGAATCGGAAAAAGAAATCATGGAAAGTAATAGCTCGCGTGCAATCAAAGTAAAATACATTCCCGGCAAAGGGCCTGTTAATGTTAAAGTGATCGACCCCTTAAATGTGCCTTCTGATGAGTATACTATTAAATTCAGTGGTGCATCTGCCAATTCAAACTGGAAGATTACCTCTAACACAAATGGACAAACTTTCACTTCGGAGCGTTCGATCTCGGTTTTGAATGAACAGCTGATCCCTCAGTGGGGACTTTCAATCAGCATAAAACAGGCAGAAAATGTAGGAGGGTTAACATTGGAAACAGCTGGCCTTATCGAAGCCACTATGATCTTTTCTGATCCATCAAAACAATGGCTCACTGCTATACCTGATGAAGAAGGAGAAACACCTTCGAACTGGATTCGTGCAGGAAGTGTGCACGCCACAACAGGTTCAATTGCTTTTGACGACCGGTTTAAAAACACGTCAACCGGTCCTGCCTTTCTTGATCCTCAGGGAAAATTTGAAAAGATAATTAATGGTACCTGGGCGCCTTATGCTTTATGTGCTTATTCAGATGCTTCGCTGCAAAGTATTTGCGGGCCCGCTGTAAATGGTGGAGTAATTAATGTTCTTCAAGACAGCCTTTCCTTTCTGACAAGCGTGGATGTTGTTATCACTAATGACAGAACTAAATGGACCCGTTGTCCGGTTCTTGAAATGCAGGAGCAGTCGGAACTCGCGGAGGGTAAAGCCAATAAGCTTGATCTGAGAAAGCATCCTTCTGTAGATAAGGATGGAAACACGATAATCAATTCGGATAACAATGATTTTCCAGAAGGAATGGGTTGGTTTCCCGGATATGCAATAAATCTTGAAACCGGTGAAAGGCTGAATATGGCTTTTGGGGAAGATTCCTGGTTTGCATCTGATCATGGAAATAATATGCGATGGGATCCGACATCCACTATGTACACTTCTAATGGCGATCCGGTTTTTGGAGGCAAGCATTATATTTATGTTTTTGCACACAATGGTGATGCAAGATGGTCGGCCACTGACCTGCTATTGCCTAACGAATTGAAAGATGTTCCGAGATATGATAAAGGATCAGCCATTTACAAAATGCTGAATGCATCACAACAAGGGACAGCCGCAAGCTATAAGCTGAAGAAGAACGCTGTATTCAACAGTGCAATGTGGGTGAATATTCCTATGCTTGCAGCAAACCATAAGTTATATGAAACAGATGTCCGTGTAAGAATCAGAGTTGCTAAACCTTACGCGCCATCCTATTCTGGCAGATGGGGAACAGCTGCCAACACTGCTTCTGCAGATACTTCCTCGGCTCAGGAAAATCATAATTTTCCGATGTACACTTTCAGTACAGCAGATCTGCACACCGTTAAAAATGATAATGCAGCTGCTAAAGATGCGCTTGATCTCATCAATATAGTCCCTAATCCTTATTACGCTTATTCAGAATATGAAAAATCTGCGTTGGAGAATCTTGTTAAGATCACAAACGTTCCGGTAAAATGTACGGTAAGCATTTATAGCCTCAACGGTTCTTTGGTACGAAAAATTGAAAAAGATGATAGCAGTATCACCTCAATCGACTGGGATCTGAAGAACGATGCGCGGATTCCTGTTTCCAGCGGAATGTACATCATACATGTGAAAGCAGAAGGTATTGGAGAAAAAACATTGAAGTGGTTCGGTGTACTAAGGCCGATAGATGTAGATAGTTTTTAATTATACCATAAGGTCCGGGATAAGCTCCGGACTTTTTAATTTAATTCACAATAAAAAACTTAAATCATTCAACATGGTTTAAAATTCCATATATCTTTACCATGATAAAAAAAGATCATGAGCAAGAAAAATAAATTCAAAGGGACAGGTGTAGCAATTGTTACACCATTTACAAAAGATGGAAACGTTGATTTTAAAGGGCTGGAAAAACTTGTCAATTTTATAATCAAAGGTGGGGTAGAGTACGTTGTTGTTATGGGAACTACCGGTGAGTCGGTTACTTTGACAAAAGAGGAAAAGCAGTCTGTTGTTTCACACGTGGTTGAAGCCGTAAATAAGCGTGTTCCTATTGTGCTGGGTCTCGGAGGTAATAATACACTAGAGCTTGTAAACTCTTTAAAAAAAGACAGTTTCAATGGTATTGATGCATTGCTTTCTGTTTCTCCGTACTATAACAAACCAAATCAGAGGGGGATCTACCAGCATTATAAAGCGCTTTCTGAAGCATCTCCTTTGCCGATCATTCTTTATAATGTTCCGGGCAGAACATCTTCTAATATGACTGCTGACACGACAGTGAAGCTTGCGGAAGATTTTAAAAATATAATTGCCATTAAGGAAGCTTCCGGAAATCTGGAGCAATGCATGAAGATCATAAAGAACAAGCCTAAAGATTTTCTTGTTATTTCCGGTGATGACGCTCTTACATTACCGATGATCGCATGCGGTGCAGATGGCGTGATTTCAGTGGTGGCAAATGCCTTTCCAAAAGATTTTTCTGAGATGACCCGTCAGATCCTTGCAGGAAAAGTTAAGGAAGCACAGAAGCTTCATTATAAGCTTACGGATATTATAGAGCAATTGTTTGCTGATGGAAATCCTGCCGGCATAAAAGCAGTTCTTGAAATGATGAAGATTTGTTCATCCCAAGTGCGCTTACCACTTGTAAATGTCAATCAGGCAACCCAGAATGCACTTACTGAGTTAGTCAAACGATATAAATAAAATACAAAGCGGAGATTTTAAGAAAGCCTGAGTGGAAATTCAGGCTTTTTTTATTTATCTGAAAGATCAGGGATGTAAATATTGAATGTCGAACCTTCTCCCGGTTTACTATTCACGTTGATAAAACCCTTATGGCTCAGAACCACCTTTTTGCAGATCGCGAGTCCGATACCACTGCCCCCGTATTCATCGCGGGTATGAAGCCTTTGAAATACTTCGAAGATCTTATCAGCATACTGCGTATCGAAACCAATTCCATTATCCCTGATACTGAATTTCCAATAATTTATTGAAGCGTTAACATCCGGTTCGTTAATTTCCTTACCTGAAAGTTTACCGGCAGTGATACGAATGTCAGGATCAATTCCGGCTCGGCTGTATTTAATCGCATTACTGATCAGATTGATAAACAGCTGATGGAACTGCACAGGTTCAACAGGTATAACAGGTAACGGATCACATTCGATAACGGCATTCTTTTCAGCAATTATATCATGCAGATTTTGTTTTACATTATTGACCAGCTGATTCAGATCTGTCTCCTGAAAAACGACTTCTGTGTTCCCTATCCGGGAATAATTAAGAAATGATTGAATAAGTGCTTGCATGCGGTCGGCAGACACAGCAATTCTTTCAAGATATTTTTTTGTGAATTCTGTTAAATTTTTCTGATCTTTTTCAAGTATGAGATTTTTAAATACCTGTATTTTCCTGACAGGCTCCTGCAGATCATGGCTGGCGATATAATTAAAAGATGCCAGATGATGATTGGCCATCTCAAGTTCAGAATTTTTACTTTTCAATTCTTGATGTAAAAGCACGTCTTCAGTGATGTCTTGTAATGTACCAATCATCATACGTTCTTTATCACGATCGATGTATTTACTTGTTGATCGTAAATACCTTAGCTGACCGGTTTTATTAAATACACGATAAATGTTTGGAGCCATAGCCTCCCCGTTGGAGTGGGTTTCAATTCTCTGATTTAATTTTTGCTTATCATCAGGATGAATAAAGCTTGCAAACTTTATAAGCGAAGGTGTAAATTCATCCGGTTCGTATCCTAAGATTCTGAAAAGATTATCGGAATAATGGATTTCCTGGCTGTGCAGGTGCCAGGAAAAGCTGCCGATTGAGGAGTTCTCTTCTGCATGCTTGAAAATGTTATTTTGTAACTGAAGCGTCTGATTCATCTCAGCCAGCTGTTTTTGACTTTCAACAAGCATTTCATTAGCCGTTTTGGCTTCTTCTGCCAGCATTTGCATTTCGATCTTTTGTTCTGTCTGCGCCAAAGTTTCCTTTGTAATCAGATTGGTCATGTAACCGATGATAAAGATAAAGCCGGCTCTCACTAAAGCATTGTCAAGATGGCCGTTAAGCTGGCCCATATAAAGCAGCAAACCTAAATAGCCAAGAGTGTATAGGCTGGATGTAAATAAAGTTGTTTGTAAGTTAAACCGAAAAGCCACAGCAATAATTGATGTGTATAACATTACGTGATAGGGTGAATAATATCCTCCGGTTGCATAGATCCATATAGTGGCAAATATGCAGTCGCCAATATATGTGAACCAGCTGGCTAAAAAAATAGGATATTTTTCATAAGGCTTAAAGAAAAGAATGTAAGCCCCATACAACCAAATAAGAACTAACAGGCAATATGCCAGTTGATGTTTAATAAAAGGATTTTCAAGAAATAAAAATGTAGCTGTTCCGAAAAGTATGACAATTGATCGTACAATTGCAATCTGTTTCTCCGCGTTAAATGTCTTTTGCTGTTCGGCTGTATACCCTTGCATTCCTGTTCATTATGAGGAAGCAAAAATACCGATAGAACTTCAATATGGGCTGAAATAAGATGAGGTATTTTTTCTACACGCCTAGGATTTCATATTTCTGTATATTTGAAATTATCGTTTTTTAAAAATGGATCTTTTTTTTGAAACGGGAAAGCAAGAAGAGGGGCATGCTATAACTTCACAATAGAAAAATAAAGATGAGCTATACAGAGAATAAAATTTTCGAAAAGATCACTTTTGATGCAAACATTCCAATGTCAAAAGAATATGACAATTGCACATTTAAGAATTGTGACCTTTCTGCTGCAGCTCTTTCAAATATTGATTTTATAGATTGTGACTTTGAGAACTGCAATTTAAGTCTGACGAATCTGAACAATACCGCGCTGAAAAACGTGAGGTTCAGTAATTGCAAATTGTTGGGGCTTCACTTCAATAATTGCAATAGCTTTTTATTTTCTGTTGCATTTCAGAATTGCATTATGAACCTCTGCGTATTTTATAGGGTAAAGCTCAAAGGAACAAAATTTATCGGTTGTGACCTGAAAGAAGCAGATTTTACGGCAGCTGACTTATCTTCCGCATGCTTCGAACATTGCGATCTCGGAAGGGTTGTTTTCATGGATACCATTCTGGAAAAAACAGATTTCCGTTCATCATACAATTATTCAATTAATCCGGAATCAAACAGGATAAAACGGGCAAAGTTCGATAGGGCAGGCTTAGCGGGACTTCTTGATAAATATGAGCTCGAAATAATTTAGGTGCCGGATAATGAAGACTTCACCATTCAGCAATAAATCATTTATTGATAATTCTAACCGCATCGCTAAGATCATTTACCGATTTGATGCTTACCGAAAACTGTTTGTAAATGCGCTGATCAATAAAGTTCCGGTAAAGGAATTACTGATCACGCAATTTCCATTTCAATTCAATGACCTTCCGAAACCTCCTATTGTAAGTATCGAACTCACTAATTACTGCAATCTTAAATGTAATTATTGCCCAAGTCCCTTAGGACTTCGCAGCCGCGGTTATATGGATGGTACTACATTTCAAAACCTGATCGCTTCACTTAAGCAGAATAACATTTCAAGACTGAGGATGGTGGGCAATGGTGAAAGCACCTTGCATCCTGAATTTAGTTCCTATGCGAAACAAATTGCTAAACATGTAAAGTTTTTTACTATTGTGACAAATGCACAATGGAAGAATCTTAAAATAGCAGACACCTTATTGATGACTCCTTTCCAGATGGTCGGAATCTCAATTGATGGCTCCAATGCCGTTGAATACGAGAGCAGCAGAATAGGGGGCAGTTATGAGAGATTACTGAGAAACCTTACTTATTTAAAAAAGCAAAGAGATCTTCTTAAGTCAAAAACTAGAATAAACATCAGACTTATGCTTAGGCCTTCTCAGGTGGAGCGGCAAGATGACCACATGAAATTCTGGAAAGGCTATGCCGATTCGGTAATGCCCCAATACATCACTCATATTAAAGAAACTCCGTTGGCTGATGATATATTCACTCCCATACAACGATCATCACATCAAATTCCTAAATGCTCACTGATATTTAAGAATCTGGAGATAAGATGGACAGGCCAGGTTCTTTTATGTGGTTCTTCTGTATATCAAAATGGAAACGGGGGACTTGAGCTAGGAAATATAAAAGACCTGAGCATCACCGACCTGTGGAATGGCCATATTATGAAAACCTTCCGGAAAGGACACCGGTTTGAGAACAAAAGTGAAATTGGAATGTGTAAGGGTTGTCAGGGATATTAATTATTTCATTCTTCTGTCCATTTCCCTCTGAGTGTCTTTCTTCTTGATGTCTTCACGCTTGTCAAAAAGTTTTTTACCTTTTGCTAACGCAATCTCCAGCTTCGCGTAACCTTTATCACTGATGAAAAGACGTAAGGGGATGATCGTTAGGCCCTGATCCTTTAATTTGTTCTGAAGTTTATTAAGCTCATTCCGGTTGAGCAGAAGCTTACGGTCACGTTTTTCTGCGACATTATTGTAGGTCCCATTAAAATAATGAGCAATATGCATGTTCCGGATAAAAAGCTCTTCTTTAGTGAATACGCAAAATCCTTCGTTGATGTTAGCTTTACCTTCGCGGATAGATTTTATTTCAGTGCCAGTTAACTGGATGCCTGCAATGAATTTATCAATGAACGCGTATTCAAAGGATGCTTTTCTGTTTTTTATATCTATCCGGTTATCACCACTCATACAGCAAAGATACTAACTAAAAAACTTAATATAAATCTTTATTTAACAATCAAAACAGGCACACGAACATTATGCCTTACCGCGTCAAGCGTGGTACCCAGAAGTATGTCTTTAAAGGCGCGGTGACCATGAGCGCCCATGACAAGAAGGTCACAGTCTGTTTGGTTCACTATTTCCGGGATGCTTTTTTTAGGGTTTCCAAAGCCAAGTTTTGTATGTATAATATAACCTTTGGCTGAAAGCTCAACCTTATATTTTTCAAGGTTTATCTTATCGGAAACAGTTTCAAAATCATCTATTTCTTGATCCATCATACGCGCGCCTGCGGTTTCTACGATATGAATCAATACATACTCCGCTTTTTTACCTCCCTGTGAAAAAGCATTGCTTATGGCTTTGCTATCACTTCTGCTGAAATCGACTGTTATCGCGATCTTGTTATATTTAAGAAGTGGCACTATGTCAAGTTCATCGGGATTTCCATCCGGAGAATTAGCATCCCTGACCTTCGCTTTTTTTATGAGAGGGCTAAACGTTATATACAATAATAAAATCCCTGCACCCGCAATCAATGGGATCACAGTCAAATAAAGAATTACGGGATTTTCTGAAGATGCTATCCACTCTTCGGTGGTTTGTATCACCAGGCGACCGTTAAGGATCACAATTATAGTTGCAATAAGCCAGGCAGCAATTTTGATCCATAGTTTGTTTGCAAAAATTCCCATTTGTCTTTTATCACTTGTCAGATGAATCAATGGGATTATCGCAAAGCCAAGCTGCAAGCTAAGGATCACCTGACTCAAAATAAGCAGTTCACCTGTCGCTTCTTCGCCAAAAAAGTGAATGACAAGTAAGGCAGGAACTATTGCGATCATCCGTGTGATCAATCTTCTTAACCATGGTTGCATTCTAAGATTCAGATACCCTTCCATAACAATCTGTCCGGAAAGTGTCCCTGTGAGTGTAGAGCTTTGTCCGGCAGCGATAAGGGCAACAGCGAACAGAATAGGAGCCAGGTGAGTTCCCAGAATATTTTCAAGCAAATGGAATGCATCCTGAATTTCGGCAACGCCATATCTGCCTGTGGAGAAAAAAGCACTTGCTGCAAGTATGAGGATTGCAGCATTTACAAAGAGCGCAGCATTCAATGCAATGGTCGTATCAATAAGGTTGAACTTCAACGCTTCTTTAATCCCTGCCGGTGTGCGCTCAATTTTTCTCGTTTGGACAAGAGATGAATGCAGATAAAGATTATGTGGCATTACTGTGGCACCGATAATTCCTATTGCGATATATAAGGCATTGTTATTCGGTATGCTTGGTATAAGTCCTTTGATCAATTCCCCTCCATCAGGTTTCGCGAAATAAAGCTCGGCAATAAACGCCACTCCGATCGTAGCTACCAGAGCCAGAATAAACGCTTCCATTTTTCTGATCCCGTGTTTTTGAAGAAAGAGGATAAGAAGCGTGTCAGCCACGGTTATAGATACACCTGCCAAAAGGGGAATGTTAAAAAGTAATTGAAGGCCGATCGCCATTCCTATAACTTCGGCCAGGTCACAAGCTGCAATCGCAATTTCGGCAAGCACCCAGTTAATGAAATTTACTACGGGTGGATAAGTAGCTCTCGAAGCCTGGGCAAGATCAAGACCTCTGACAAGGCCAAGGCGGGCACTCAGGGTTTGAAGTAATAAGGCCATGAGGTTACTCATGACCAGCACCCAGAGGAGCTTATACCCAAATTGGCTACCACCGGCAATATCGGTTGCCCAATTACCCGGATCCATATAACCTACACTTACAAGATAGGCAGGACCCATAAATGCAAAAAGCTTTTTCCAAAAAGAATTCTTTCCTGTTTCTACACTTGAGTGAACTTCACCCAGCGATTTTCCTGAGATTTTAGTCATATCTGTTTAGCTATCACCAATATGTTTTTTGCAACATCATTACTTATAAAAAATGATGCTCGTTTATTTACACTTATCTGCAACGACCTGTCAAAATCGGCCATATCCTTTATCTTAATTTCGTTGCCAAGTACAAATCCCTGCTTGTCGAGATAGCGTAAAAAGGAAGGGGAGTGGTCTACAACCCCGGTTATCACACATACATCATCTATATTAAACTGTGAAAGAGGTTTTGACTTTTGTAAATGGAGTTTTCCTTTCGCGTCCGGGATCGGATCACCATGCGGATCTACTTTTGGAAAATTGAGGAATTTGTCAAGCTCGTCAATCAACTTTTCCGACTGAATGTGTTCCAGTTGTTCGGCTACGTCATGCACCTCATCCCATGTGAAATTGAATTTTTCCACCAGGAACATTTCCCATAACCGGTGTTTTCTTATGATGTTCAAAGCAGTTTTTTCCCCTTTCGCGGTCAGGGTAACTCCTTGGTACTTCTGATAATTTACCAGCTTTTTCGCAGAAAGTTTTTTAAGCATATCCGTTACGGACGCAGCTTTTGTATTCATTCTTTCTGCTATTGCATTTGTACTTACGGTTTCATCATTACTTTCCAGAAGCTTGTAGATCGCTTTGATGTAATTCTCTTCGGTAAATGAATGCATTTGGCAAATATTTTTACGCAAATATAAAGAATAAATTCTACCACTTTTAATTAAAATTTAGATAAGTCTAAAAATAAATCGTATATTCGCTTAAATTAAATTATGAGGCTTTTTACCTTTATACTATTCCTGTTTTCGTTATCGATCATATATGCCCAGGGCAGTGTGGAAGGAAAAGTATTGAGTGAAGGCAAGCCAGTTGAAATGGTTGTTGCCGGACTTACAGGGACAAAATATTCTGCGCTGACAGATAAGAATGGTTTTTTTAAGATTACTGATATTCCTGAAGGTAGCTACGAGCTGCAATTATCTTTGATAGGTTATGAAAAAGTAAAAAAGAATATTCGGGTAGAGAACGGTAAAACGGTTTCTTTCAAGCAAGAGATAGTTGTATCCGAAAACAGCTTGAACACGGTTGTGATAACGGGTACCATGCAGGAGATTAGTCGGTCCGAATCCGCGATCCCTATCGAGATCCTCACCCCGAAATTATTTTTAAAAAATCCAACACCTAGTCTTTTCGAGTCCATGCAAATGGTGAATGGTGTTCAACCGCAATTAAACTGTAATGTTTGCAATACCGGTGACATACATATCAATGGTATGGAAGGCCCGTACACAATGATCACCATTGATGGAATGCCTATAGTCAGCGCCCTTTCCACGGTGTATGGTTTAAGTGGTATTCCGAATAGCCTTGTCAATCGCATTGAAGTTGTAAAGGGGCCAGCGAGCACCCTATACGGATCGGAAGCTGTCGGAGGGCTGATCAATATTATTACGAAAAACCCTATGGATGCGCCAAAAGTAAGTGCAGATATTTTTGCTACAACAGATCAGGAATACAATGCTGATATTGGAGTCAAGATCAAGTCCGGAAAAATTCATTCACTTTTAGGAATCAGTTATTTCAACTTTCAAAATGTAATGGATAAAAATCAGGATGGCTTCACTGATATCACACTTCAAAATAGGATATCTGTTTTTAATAAGTGGAGTATAGAAAGGAAAGAGGGCAGGTTGGCAAACATTGCTGCAAGGTTTGTATACGAGGACCGTTGGGGCGGTGAAACTGACTGGGGATCAAAATGGAGAGGCAGCGACAGTATTTACGGAGAATCGATATATACTTCGAGATACGAATTGATCGGGATCTATCAGCTGCCTGTAAAGGAGAGGATCTTCTTTCAATATTCTTTTAATAATCATAACCAGAATTCATATTACGGAACTACTCCTTATATGGCGAGTCAGAACATTCTCTTTTCACAGTTGTACTGGACCAAAAAGATAGTTCCTTCTACTGATCTTCTGGTTGGCTTACCATTCAGATATACTTATTATGATGACAATTCTGTTGGAACTCAATATGCAGATACATTAACAATCAGAAACAAACCTCAGCACACGTATCTGCCCGGCATCTTCGCACAAACAGAAACCAGATTGAAGAAGTTTGTATTCCTTGCAGGTTTAAGATATGATTACAATACGATGCATGGCAATATTCTTTCCCCACGCTTAAGTATAAAGTACTCTCTCAATTCAAACAACATCTTCAGGCTGAGCACGGGGAACGGATATCGTGTTGTGAATTTATTCACAGAAGATCATGCGGCTTTAACAGGGGCAAGGGAAGTGGTGATAAAAAACGATCTTAAACCCGAGCGCTCATGGAATGCGAATTTAAATTACCAGCGATTTATTACGATGACTGCCGGCTTTATAGAAGTTGATGCCAGCTTATTCTATACTTACTTTTCAAATAAGATCATCGGTGACTTTATAACTGATCCCAACAAGATCATATTCGATAATATTAATGGATATGCTATTTCACAAGGTGCATCTTTAAGCATTAATGCTGTATTCACAAACGGGTTAAAGATCAATCTCGGAGGCACGTATATGAATGTTTATAGTGTTGAAAAGAAATTCAACGAAACCGTTAAAACACCTCAATTACATGCTCCGGAGTTTTCCGGGAATTACAGCATCAGTTATACTTTCAATAAAGCCAGGATCACTGTTGACTATACGGGAAATGTAAAGAGCCCCATGCATTTACCGGTGGTTCCTAATGATTACAGGCCGGAACAATCGCCATGGTTTACGCTTCAGAATTTGCAGGTGACCAGAAAGTTCAATTCCGGAATAGAGATCTATGGTGGGGTCAAGAACATTTTCGATTTTACTCCGAAAGATCCAATTCTCAGGCCTTTCGATCCTTTTGATAAATATGTGGACGAGAATAATCCGAACGGATATACGTTCGATCCTTCTTATAATTATGCACCTATGCAGGGAAGAAGATATTTCCTTGGTATCAGATATAACTTCTATTGATCTAAAGAGCTATAAAAGTATAGGTTCTGTTAATCCCCTTTTTTGAATCTTTATTTTTAAGGTTGAAATTAATTTTATCCGCAGCGATTTCACCTTCGTAGTTCTGCTCTCCGGTCATACCGCTCACCTTAAATTTTATTGTAGACCCTTTTATGCTGTACGAGCCTTTCAAGACCATCTCTTTGTTCTCTTTATTAAACCAGCTCATAACATCCATGTAATCATTTGTGGAAGTCGAGGCCAGTACAGTTTTATCCTCATAAAAACGAAGAACCGCAGAATGCTCTTCATCAATTTTATATGTGTAAATACCGTTGTAATTTACTTTGCAATCATCTGCAACAAAAGAAATGATTAAAACGACTATAACTAAGACAGAGAGAACTTTTATAAAGTGTTTCATGGTTCAATTTTTATAAAATCCGGGGTTGGAATTCTTGCAAATTTAATATACCTTCATCAAAAAATTACCGGAATGAAGAAAACTTTACTTAAAACTTCTATCGCATTGAGTTTTACTTTCTTGCTTATCGCGGGAAGTGCTTCAGCTCAGCAAACTCCTTTATTACCAATTGGGTTTGCTCCCGGAGAAGAACAGTTAATGGGGGACTATTTAAACCGCCCGCATCCGCGCGCTGGAATTACAACACCTCCTACGCAACCCATCCGTACATCTGCGCAATGGGAAGAATCTCAGGCTTTATTAATTACCTGGACGGGCTTTCCTGTCATTCACCGCCAAATAGTTGCAGCGGCCCAGCTGGAGTGTAAGGTTATCATTCATTGTGCCGACTCGAACGCAGTAAAAACTGATCTGACAAACAATGGGATACCTCTTACAAATGTGAAGTTCATCGAAGTGCCTTTTAATTCTATCTGGATCCGCGATTATGCCGCAAACACATGCTATCTCAATGATGTAGATTCACTGGTGCTTGTCGACTGGATCTATAACCGCCCCCGTCCTGATGACGATGATATCCCTTTAGCATACTCTTCCTACCTGAATGTTCCGTTATATCAAACACATTTAAGCCCGAACAACCTAGTAAACACAGGTGGAAACTGGATGGTGGATGGTTTGGGAACTGCTTTAGCTTCTGAGCTGATCCTTGATGAGAATGACGGATCGGGGCAGTATTCATTATCCTTTCCATATCCGAATCATACAGAGAGTCAGATCGACCAGATAATGAGCACTTATCACGGAATCAACAGGTATATTAAAATGCCTACACTTCCATACGATGGGATCCATCATATTGATATGCACATGAAGTTCCTGGATGAGAAAACGATCCTTGTCGGAGAATTTCCAAATGGTGTTTCAGACGGGCCACAAATGGAAGCGAACATTCAATATGTGTTAAGCAATTTTAATAATGCATGGGGCGATCCTTATAAGATAATCAGGGTACCAATGCCACCAAGCACATCAGGTGCATATGCTCCGAATGCTTCTTACAGGACCTATTCTAATTTTGTGATAGTTAATAAAACCATCATCATGCCTGTTTATCGCCAGCAATACGATACAACTGCAGTAAGAATTATCCGTGACGCCATGCCCGGATATAGAATAGTTACTATTGATGCAGATAACAGTAACTCTAATATCATTGCACAAAGTGGTGTAATTCATTGCATCACACATTGCGTTGGGGTTTCAGATCCATTACGCATCGTCCATAATTATTTGAATGACACTTACAATTCTACAACTCCGTATCAGGTAGATGCCCTTATCCAGCATAAGTCCGGGATTCAGAATGCGCAGGTCTACTGGACAACTGATACTACTCAGCCTTTTAATGCAGTAAGCATGAGCTTAACAAATGCTACTACCGACACATGGACAGGATACATCCCGGCTCAAGCTGTCGGATCACATATCTATTATTATATAAAAGGGCATGCGAATTCGGGTAAGGAGCAGGTGAGACCGATGCCGGCTCCGACCGGCAATTTCGAGTTCAGGGTTTTAGGTGCAACAAGTGTTAACGAGCTTGGAGCGGTAAATATGAAGCCTGCATATCCTAATCCTTCACACGGTATTACTTGCATTCCCGTATCTGTATCAAAAAACATGGGAGGCTCTATCAGATTGTATGATATGCTTGGGAATCTTGTTACCACCATTTTTGAAGGGCAGATGACAATTGGAGAAAAAAATTATTTTATTAATTCTCTTGCGCTAGACATTGCACCCGGTGCATATCATATTACTGTAGAAACCGAAGATTCAAGGTACTCTCAAAAATTAATGGTAAAATAATTTTCAGATATTTAATTGTATTTCAATGAAACGAATTCTTTTCTCTTTAACTTTTTTATCTACGCTCAATTTATTAAATGCACAGGATCTCCCAACGATCATAAAAAATGGAGAGGCTAAATTAGCCTCATCAGATTTTGCGGGGGCTGAAGTTGATTTCGCTACTGCTATTCGTTTAAATGATGGTGTAACAACCGCATATCTGGAGAAAATGAAAAAGTACGGGACTATGAACGAATTCCAGCGTTCCAGTTCTGATATGCCTGACGGCTTTATTTATGATCATCAACTTGCCCTTCCATTTTATGGGCATGGTTTGGCATTACAAGGTCTTGGAAAATCTGATGAAGCCTTAACTGATCTTGAGAAAGCGATCAGCATTGATCCAAAGTTTGCTGCTGCGATCTGCGAAAGAGGCGTTGTTGAAATTACCAAAGGAATGAAGGACAAAGGATGTATTGACCTTAGAAAAGCTAAGGTACTGGGCAATGAGAAGGCTAAGTCACTTTATGAAACAAATGCCTGTTCATCGATGAGCGGCTCGTTTGTTCAGGCTGGGGATAAGAAGTTTGAAAATAAAGATTACGCAGGAGCACTCGCAGAATATACTTCAGCTATACAGCTTAATTCGGAACAGGCCGATCCTTATATCAAACGGGGGGTATGTAATGTAACCCTGAAAAAATATGATAAGGCTGTGAATGATTATAACAAAGCTTTGAAGATCAACCAGGACACCGTTAAAATTCTTTATTTGAGAGGTCTTTCATTCAATGCTTCCGGAAATTACAAATCTGCTTTTGATGACTTTTCCAAAGTTATCCGCTTAGACCCGAACAATTACGATGCATACATGCAAAGAGGGGCTGCCTGCGAAGGAATGGAAAATTACCGGTCTGCCAGTTATGATTATTCGGAGGCTGTTAGAATAAAGCCTTCTGACGGTCTTGCTTATTATAAAAGGGGATTGGTTAATCAGGACGCGAAAGACAATAGTGCCTGTAAAGACTTTAAAACTGCAGCTTCTTTAGGCTTTGAAGATGCTAAGTCACTTGCAGAAGGTTGCGGAGTTCCAGCCCCTAAAAAATAGTTTTACTGCTGCTTGTTTTATAGGATGATTCGTGCTCTTGAGTGGTCTGATATAAAAATCCTTCCAACCATTCAATTGCTTTTTCTTCAGAAGAAAAGATCTTTGTAGGAACCTCAGGTTTGTTTACATTAATATAGAAGTTTCCGATCAGTTTATTGGCTGTGGACGTGATGACAAAAGCTGAAGCAATACTTTGGTCACCGGATTTTCCACCGGCTGCATACGCCCGGGCTTCTCTTGAAACGGAAACGCTGACGCGTGCATCAACTAATACCAGATACCTGTCACCCTTGGTAAGCAACATGCTCGCTTCATGGTTTTGAAGCGCATCTGCCAATTCAATTTCAGCACCTTCCAGGATCTTAAGCTTGAGTATCCTGGAATTTGCCTCGTAAGTGATCTCTGCCGTACTCGTTATAATTTTATTCATTATCCGATTAAGCGTTGTTTTAATTAGATTAGATGGGTAAATTTATAGATTAATTTCAATAATTCCAATTTAATAATTAACAATTTGAGCCTATTTATTAACGATTCTTGTGGATACTGATTTCCTTGCGAACTTTGCGCTCTATGTATAAAGCTCTTATTAGACCTCTGTTTTTTCTCATCGATCCTGAAAAGATCCATCATCTGGTATTCAAATCAATTAAGATTCTTTGTAAAATCCCGGGCGTTCCGAATATCATTAAAGGATGTTATACTGTGAATGATCCTCGTCTGTCACGTATTGTTTTCGGCCTTAAATTTCCAAATCCGGTTGGATTGGCTGCAGGATTTGATAAGGACGCGAAGCTTTTTGATGAGCTGGGTTATTACGGTTTTGGCTTTATAGAGATCGGCACCTTAACTCCCGTAGATCAGCCGGGAAATGAAAAGCCAAGGATGTTCCGCTTGCCTGAAGATGAAGGCCTGATCAACAGGATGGGCTTCAACAATGGTGGAGTTAAAGCTGCGGTTGAAAGGCTGAAGCTTAGAAAAACAAGAATCATCATAGGGGGTAATATTGGTAAAAATAAGGTGACCCCGAACGAGGAAGCTGTGCATGATTATGAAAAATGTTTCGAAGCATTGTTTGATCATGTCGATTATTTTGTTGTGAATGTAAGCTCTCCGAATACCCCCAATCTCAGGGCTTTACAGGATAAAGAGCCGTTAACGAAATTGTTGTTCAGGATGAAAGAGCTTAATTCTGCGAGGAAAAATCCAAAGCCCCTTCTTTTAAAAATCGCTCCGGATCTGACAAACGAGCAATTAGATGATATTATAGAAATCGTTGCAACCACAAAGATTGATGGGGTAGTGGCAACCAATACAACAATCTCAAGGGAAAATCTGCTGACGCCCAAAGAAAGATTAGAGGCAATCGGTTCCGGTGGTTTAAGCGGAAAGCCTGTTACCAAAAGATCAACCGAGGTTGTACGTTACTTACATGAAAAATCAAAAGCTGCATTCCCGATCATTGCAGTTGGCGGTGTTTACACGGCAGAGGATGCTATCGAAAAACTAAATGCAGGGGCAAGTCTGGTGCAGGTTTACACCGGATTTATTTATGAAGGCCCGGGAATTGTTAAGCGCATTAATAAAGGCCTGTTGAAGCAAAATTAATCCGGTTTTAAATGCTTAAATTCGCTTAAATATCAAGCTTATGAAACTAATAGAATGTCCACGTGATGCGATGCAGGGCATACACGATTTTATCCCGACAGAAAAAAAAGTAGAATATATCAATGCTATTTTAAAAGCGGGATTTGATACAGTTGATTTCGGAAGCTTTGTTTCACCGAAAGCAATACCGCAAATGAAGGATACGGCTCAGGTTCTTGAACAGCTTGATCTAACTAATACAAAATCAAAACTCCTGGCAATCATAGCGAATACACGTGGAGCGCAGGATGCTGTCGAGTTTGAAGAGATCAGCTACCTGGGGTTTCCTTTTTCAATTTCAGAAACTTTTCAGCAAAGAAATACCAATGCTAGTATTGCCGAATCATTAATACGCGTTGAAGAGATCCAGGATCTTTGTGCAAGAAATAAAAAGCAGCTAGTGGTCTATATTTCTATGGCATTTGGAAATCCTTACGGTGATGAGTGGAGCAGTGAGGTTGCTATGCAATGGGCTAAACGTCTTGCGCATATGGGCGTGAAGATCATTGCTCTTTCTGATACAACCGGGGTATCCAATCCGGAGAACATTACCTATCTGTTCTCCAAGCTGGTTCCGGAGCTGCCGGGCGTTGAGTTCGGGGCACATTTACATACCACTCCCGACACATGGGAAGAGAAAGTACATGCGGCATACACAAGCGGTTGCAGACGTTTTGACGGAGCAATAAAGGGTTATGGTGGTTGTCCGATGGCAGCCGACAAGTTAACCGGAAACATGCCCACAGAAAAGCTTCTGGACTATTTCAATAAGCATAAGATAGCCACCGGTGTAGATGAAAATGCATTCGCGGAAGCTATGCAACTATCCGCGAAAATTTTTCCACTTCACTAATCAATAACATGACAAAATTCCAAAAGCTTGTAAATAATTCTTTCCTGATGAGGCTTTATCTGTTAAAAAGCCTGCCAATGGCTTATTTTGCAGGAGTCAAGATCAGGGAACTGAATGATGAACAGTGCGTGACGACAATTAAGTTCGGCTGGATCAATCAAAACCCGTTTCGCTCTATGTATTTCGCTTGCCAGGCGATGGCGGCTGAAATGTCGACCGGCTTACTTGTTATGAATGGTGTATATCAATCGAAGCCCGGTATATCAATGCTTGTTATTAAAAACGAATCGGTTTTTATGAAAAAGGCAGTGGGGAAAATTGCATTTACTTGTCCTGACGGCATGAAAATTTCGGAAACGATCAATAAGGTTCGCAACAGCGGAGAAGGGGTTACTGTTGAGCTTCGTTCAACGGGGAGGGATGACGAAAATCATATTGTCTCTGAGTTCGTCTTTACATGGTCTCTCAAGGCGAAAATGAAGTAGTTTTTAACAATGCCTTGGGATAATTTAACAGTCCTTTTTACGTTTTTCTGCGTACCTTTGTAACAATCAAAAAAATATTTTAATGCAACGAGTAAGCTTTAACAACAAGAACAGTGTGTTTTTTAATGCGCTTAAAGAAAAAGTAGATACCTACTTCAAATCCAACAACATAAAAGAGACAGGAAACTATAAATTATACATAAAAACCATCCTTTTAACACTTTCCGCTCTTACCTTATATTCAACTCTTGTCTTTTTTACACCGTCTAGTGGCTGGCTTTCTTTAGCCCTTTGCGCTTTGCTGGGTATCAACCTGGCGGGAATCGGCTTCAACGTGATGCACGATGGCGCTCACGGCAGCTTTTCAACCAAAACCTGGGTGAATGAGCTCATGGGTTATTCCCTTAATTTCATGGGTGGCAGCGTTTATTTATGGAAATATAAACACAATGTAAATCACCATTCATTCACCAATATTGAAGGTATGGATGAGGATATCGATATTAAACCCTGGATCAGGATCCACCCTGATCAGGAAAAGCACTGGTATCATAAGTTTCAACATATTTATTGGGCTATTCTGTATTGCGTGACCTACATTCTTTGGGTGTTCGTTCAGGATTTTAAGAAATATTTCACTGGAAAGATCGGTGATATCCCTTTCCGTAAAATGGACGCGAAAGAGCATGTTATTTTCTGGATCGGAAAGCTTTTCTATGTTGGCGCTTTTATCGTTCTGCCTATCTTCACTGTAGGATTCGTAGACATGATCATCGGGTATTTAGTTGCGGCCGGTGTGTGCGGGTTTGTGATCGCTGTAGTATTTCAGTTAGCACATATAGTTGAAGATGCAAATTTCGAAACCCCAAATGCTCCTAATTACAAAGTAGAATCAGAATGGGCTGTTCATCAGATCCAGACCACAGCTAATTTCGCGACAAAAAGCAAGATCGTTTCCTGGTTCACTGGCGGTTTGAACTTCCAGGTGGAGCATCATTTATTTCCAAGGATCAGTCACGTTCACTACCCGAAAATTTCCGAGCTTGTGCGCGAAACCTGCCAACAGTTTAATATCTCCTACATGGAATTTCCAACTGTATTAAGTGCTGTACGTTCGCATGTAGGGCATTTGAAACAAGTGGGGAGAGCTTAAGTTAAGGTTTTACCACTAAGGCACTAAGACCACGAGAAAAAATAGAAGAGGAGCTGAGAAGCTCCTCTTTTTGTTTGTAGGATTTTTAAAACAGAGTTTAACTGTTCAAAAAATAGAAAAACCTCAGACGATTAGTCTGAGGTCTTAGTGTCTTTGTGCCTTAGTGGTAAAAAAATTATTCTACCCCAAGTTTACTCATCACCTCCATGCTTACACCTGTTGTAGAATATCCTCCGTCATGGAAAAGATTCTGCATGGTCACCATTCTTGTAAGATCAGAGAATAGAGTGATGCAATAATTAGCACAATCTTCAGCGCTTGCATTTCCTAAGGGAGCGATTGAGTTTGCATAATCATAGAAATCTCCAAATCCTTTGATGCCGGTTCCGGCAGTGGTTTTAGTCGGTGACTGGGAAACAGTGTTGATACGAACTTTTTTCTCTAATCCGTAATGATATCCAAAGCTGCGTGCGATTGATTCAAGCATAGCTTTGATATCAGCCATATCTGTATAGAAAGGGTAGGTACGTTGTGCAGCCATGTATGTTAATGCTACAACGCTTCCCCATTCGCTGATTGCGTCCATTTTCTTTGCCACAGCAAGCATCTTATGGAATGACATTGCAGAAACATCGATTCCTTTCATGAAGTAATCGTAGTTTGATTCTGTATAAGGAATGTTCTTACGGATGTTTACACTCATACCAATTGAGTGAAGCACGAAATCAATTTTTCCTCCTAGCACTTCCTGTGACTGAGTAAAAAGAGTTGTTAACTCCTCTACGCTTGTTGCGTCCGCAGGGATGATCTGAGAATTCGTTTTTTCTGCAAGTTTTTTGATCTCGCCCATTCTCATAGCGATCGGTGCGTTGGTAAGAACAAATGTAGCACCCTGCTCATGCGCTTTTTCAGCAACTTTCCATGCAATTGAATTTTCATCAAGCGCTCCTGTAATGATCCCGCGTTTTCCTTTTAATAAGTTGTATGACATGTCTGTTTATTTTAGAATTCTTGTTTGTGTTTGTATGCTTACAAATATAGCAAAGAGTTTTAATTACTGAGTTTAACGATCTTACCTTTTCCATTCTTGTTTCCGTCATTGCAGATATAGATCTCATTGTCCGGACTAATAGAAATGCCTTCCGGATGATCTGTAATCTTTTGATTAAGGCTGACGAAATTCTCAATTTCACCATCAAATGAGAGCTGAATAAGATTTATATTAATCGCATCAACAACGTTTATCATATCATGTTCTTTATTGATGGCCAGATCGGATGGCTGCCATTCTGCTTTTTTATGTCCGCGCTTCTTTTTTCTTTGGGTTTCCGAAAGGTCGATGTTGATTGAAGATGAACGATCAAGTACTTTCAAGGCCAAATCGAATGAATAAATAGCCGGTTGTATGTTTTTTCTGCTATCCTTAAATGCAAGAAGCAATGTGTTCTTAGTTTTATTATAGCAGATCGCTTCGCTTTCTTCGCCAGGCTCAAGCTCGATTTGATATGTATTAACAGTGGCATCAGATAAGAAATTCTTCACTTCATACAAGGTTCCTTCCCCGGTGATCACCCATGCTGTTTTATCCGCTATTGCTATTCCTTCATAGTCTCCCTTTTCAGAAAAGCGGATCTTTCCTGTTATTTCAGATGCATTCAGGTCATACAAATAGATGAATCCTTTTTCATCCTGAACACAGGCCAGAGTATGTTCATTGACGAACGAGATACCGGAGATCTCGTTAAGTTCCTTCGGCATGAGCCACTCTGTTTTCTCAGAAGAGAATACATAAATGATGATCATAACGGAAAGCAACAGAAAAGCTATCCAGGCTAGTCTTACAGATTTCGCATTACTTCCCGACCGGATCTTCAAAATTATTGATTTAATAATTCTTTTGCATTGCTGATAGCTGCAGCTGTTGGAGTGCCAGTGCTCAGCATTTTTGCAACTTCCTGAATCCGCTCTTCTGAATTCAGCTTTTTGATATTGCTGTAGGTCTTGTTGTTCTTGTCTTCTTTATAAACAAACAAATGCGACTGGCCTTTACTTGCTATCTGAGGTAAGTGCGTGATAGTGATCACCTGCATCTTTGCAGACATAGCATTCATGATCGTTCCAACCTTATCAGCCACATCTCCTGAAACTCCTGTGTCTATCTCATCAAAAATAATTGTAGGTAGGGCTGTTAGTTGTGCGATCAATGATTTGATGCTTAACATCAATCTGGAAAGCTCACCACCGGAAGCCACTTTGTTCAGCTCTTTGAAATCGCTGCCTTTATTGGCAGAGAATAAGAAACTGATCTTATCGATCCCTGTCGCACTGAAAGTTTCACCAATGGTTTGAGTGATCTGCAGCTGTGCATTCGGCATTGATAAAGAGGAGAGGAGGGAAGCAATTTCTTTTTCAATTTTAGGGATCACCTTTTTGCGGTTATCGGAAATTGTTTTTGCTTTTGTACTGAGAGCTTTGTTTACTTTATCAAGTGCAGCTTTCGTCTTTTCTATTTCATTTTCAAGCGAACTGAAATCAAGAAGCTTATTGCTCAATTCATCTTTGATCGCGATCAGTTCTTCAATTGTTTTAACCTGGTGTTTTTGCTGAAGTCTGTAAATGGCATCCAGCTTCTCATTCAGGATGTCTATTTGCTTGGGATCATAAACGACTTCCTGCTCCAGTGATTCGATCTCATTGGAAATGTCTTTCAGCTCGATATAGCTGCTGTTCAGCCTCGCACTTAGTTCCGCGATCTCCGGTTTGAACTTAGCCATTGAATTCAGAAGTGCTTTGATCTCATTAAGCGATGAAAGCAGATTTTGCTCGCCACCATTCAGTGAACTGAATGCCTTTGATAAATTGGATTTGATGTCTTCGGCATTATTCAGGGTTTCAAGCTCCTGCTCCATTGAAGATTGCTCACCGGTTTTTAACCCGGCATCCTCCAGCTCATTGAACTGGAACTGAAAATAATCAAGGTCTTTTTTTGCCTGTGCTTCTTTTTCGACCAGCTCATTCAATTGTATTTCCAGACTTTTAAATGACCTGAAATCGTTGTGATACTCCTCAAGTAAGCTTTCATGTTTTGCATAAGCATCAACCACAGAAAGCTGGAAATCACTTCCGTTAAGCGATAAGGTCTGATGTTGGGAATGAATGTCGATCAGTCTTTCACCAAGCTCCTTCAACTGATTTAAAGTAACCGGAGTGTCATTGATGAAGGCCCTCGATTTGCCTTCAGGATTGATCTCCCTGCGTATGGTAGTGACTTCCTCAAAATCAAGCTCATGCTCTTTGAAAAAGTCTTTAAGGGAATATCCTTTGATATTAAATTCAGCTTCGATGATGCATTTCCTGGTTTTGTCCTGCAGTGATTGCGTATCAGCGCGTGAACCTGCGATCAGTCCCAATGCACCAAGCAAAATGGATTTTCCTGCACCTGTCTCCCCGGTAATGATCGTTAATCCGTCCTTCAGATCCACATCAAGTTTGTCGATCAGCGCGTAGTTCTGTACTGATAAGTGTTTTAGCATGATTTTAAAATTGTACCTAAAATTAAGGGTTTAATAGGCATTCCGGAAATTGCGGAGAAAAAGAAATCAACAGTTTTTAGTTAGTTACTGTTAGTTAGTGGTTTGTAGTTGGTTGTTCGGAGAAAGAAAAGGAGTTGGAAGTAGTGTTTCTGCGAAAAGATATAATAGCAAATCTAATGCGAAAGACAGAAATTAATACAGATTTAAAGGTCCATAATTAAACATTTGTTTGTAGTAAATAATTTTCCGTCTTGAATGATCTGAAAGTAATACATTCCATCGGCTAAATTGTCTCGATTAAAAATAATCGTTTCCCCGTCAAGACCAGTCAGTTGTTTTACAAGTATACCCACTGAATTATAAATGGACATGGAGGCGTTTTGTAAAGTAGTAGATGTATGCAAAACAGTCTGATCGGAAAATGGATTTTGGAAAATAACATTTGTATTATATGTTTTGTTGAAAAAACCTACTGAAGTGGGAGTACATATTACAGCTGAATAGAAATGGCGATTGTTAACCGGCCATGAAATTGGATTACTTAAAAATGCCAGATTTATTGGTGCAGATACATTGGAGTGGCTTAATATCTGATTACTTACAATAGGGGTCCATGGACTCGCATTGCAATTAGAATTACCTAAAGAGTCTGTTCTAACGAGATAAACTTTGGAACTGTCGGGATTAGTGCCAACAGACCATGTTTGACCTGCAAGAATATAATTTTTATCAGACGTCTGAAAACCATTGCATGTTAGTTCGGTCCACGCAGATCCGTATACTTTTGACCATTGTACAAATCCGCTAGAGTCTAGTTTTATTAAACAAGCGTCTAAGTCGCCATTGCCAATACTATTTGTTTCTCCACTAATCAGAATACCATCATCTGTAGTATTTGTAATAGATTTGCCGAAATCGTCAAAAGTACCACCATAGCATTTATCCCATATAAAATTTCCACTGCTATCTATTTTTAAAATGCAAATATCAACAGATTGAGAAACTGTGTTTATATTCCCGACAGAATGATTAATTAGAATTTCTCCTTTTTTGTTCTCAAAACTTGACAGGCCATACCCACCCGGTGAATATTGTTTTGACCAAATCAGATTACCAGATAAAGAAAATTTATATACATCAATTTGGGAATTCTGATTACATCCACAAAGAACAACCCCTCCCGATTTTAGGGGTGTAACACTAACTGGCCACCAACCTATTCCCTGGGGAGACCAAGAGTTGACCCATTTCGTCCATAATGCATTGCCTGAATCATCTATTTTCATGATAGTGGTTCCTGATGATCCGGCACTATTGGGATCCGGGGCAAAACCAGACACATAAAAAGTACCCGGTTCTCCCTCCGCTATTTTATAGAATTCTTCATATTGATAGGAACCATAAGCTTTTGCCCATATTAAATTTCCGAGGCTATCTGTGCGCATCACGAATCCATCTCTAAAACCTGCACCATAACTATTTGTGGCGCCACACATCATCAACTCCTTGCTGCCGTTTGAGAGCTCAATAATATCAAACATGATATCTACATTAATCCCAGCATAATCTTTAAGCCACAAAATTGTCCCAAAATGATCTACTTTCATGATAAAGGGATTGCCACCTGAACCGAATCCCCCCGTCAGTCCAGCTACTAAAAAATTCCCATCTCCTGACTGGATTACTTTCCTTGCTTCGTCATGAAATGAAGAGCCATATCGCATATGAAAGTAAGTCTGTCCGTTTGCGATTGTCAAGAAGAAGAAAGCTGTAACAAAAAATAATAGTTTTTTCATATTGAATGTTAATACACGAATAAAAAATATCCCTCTGGAATTTTCTTAATATGTTTAAACAAATCAGTTATAGGAAAAATTCTTCTCCCTACAATCTCCCGCCTAATTAGAGTTATTGATCTTCGCGTACTTATTTGCGTTGGTAGGATCGATCTCGTTCAGCGTATTCACGATCTTGGCCTTCTCATCAGTAAATGCTCCGGAGAAAATATTTATCACTTCGTCTGACTTTGCATTGAAGAAGATCTGGAGATTAAAAGATAATGGTTTAATTGAATGGATTTTTCTTAGCTCTTCAATGCTTTCTGCGATCGCGGTGCGGGCTCCTTCTTTATTTTCAGTCATAACATCGAGTCCTTTACGGTGATAGTTATAATAGCATTCACGCAATGGAACAAAAGATGCATCCATAAGATTGTTGATCATCCAGTACCGGTTTTTGTTGCTTTCAAAAGCTTTCCAGCCCGGTTCTGCCGCATCCTGTGCCTGGTTGGAGATTGCCAGAGCCCTTTGAAGATAAGGGGTTCCTCCATTTAATGCATAGGAATCATAATCAAGGCCGATGATCATGTATGCGTAAAATCCAAGTACTGCAGTTAGATTGTTTGTGAATGTGTTTTCAGAAAATTCCAATGGCTGATTTTCATTGTACTTGAATTGGAAATCCTGATCGTTAAAATTCAACAAAACAGAGTTGTAGGAAGTTTTGTAGATCGGCCTTCTCGACTGGATCTGAAATGTGCCTTTGTATTCCTCTGAGCTGATCTTTTCTGTCAAGTTTATAAGGATACTGCAATCGATCCGTTCTTCAAGCTTGAATGTTTCATTCGTCCATTTACGATTGTTCATGAATTCGAAGATCGCTGTCTGCATAGCAGTGAACATACTCTTATCAGATCCCGGGATTTGCTGGGAAAGCACCTGTACCTGGCAATTCAATTCCTGAGCCTGTAAGCGGACCGCAGAGATAATTATAAGGATGGCTGAAATTAATTTACGCACGGAAATTCAGGATTTAAGATTTTGTGATTTAGGATTGAGAAGTTTGGATATAACATTTACAATATCTTTCGCCACTTCAGCCTTGCTTTTCAACTCAAATTTAATGCTTTTATTATTCTTGTCGATGATCGTGATCTTGTTAGAATCGCTTTTAAATCCTGCTCCTTTGTCGTTCAATGAATTTAAAACGATCAGGTCGAGATTTTTCTTTTTGATCTTTGCTTTTGCATTTTCCACTTCGTTGTTCGTTTCAAGCGCAAAGCCGACCAAGAGCTGTTTCGTTTTTTTTAATTTTCCAAGCTCTGCAAGTGTATCCTTTGTCGGAACCAGCTCAATATTTTTTGTCGCCTCAGTTTTCTTTATCTTTTGTTTTGCCGTAGAAGCAGGCTTGTAATCAGCAACTGCAGCAGAAAGTATGGCGACATCTGCATTCTTGAATGCTTTAACCGAAGCATTGTAAAGCTCTTCGGCAGAAGTGATATCAATCTTTGAAATATTTTTATTCGTAAGACTTAAGCTGTTCGGACCGCACACCAGCGTAACATCAGCGCCTTGTGAGGCAAGCTCTTCTGCGAGTGCAAAACCCATTTTACCTGAAGAATGATTTCCGATGAAACGAACCGGATCAATCGCTTCATACGTCGGTCCGGCAGTAACCAGAACTTTCTTACCACTTAATGGCAATGAAGATGAAAATTGTTTTTCAAGGAACTCAATGATTTCTTCCGGCTCAGCCATTCTTCCTTCGCCAAACAGGCCACTCGCAAGCTCACCGTTTCCGGGCGCGATTATACCATTGCCGAACGATTGAAGACGTTTTAAATTATCGATGGTTGCCTTGTGCTTATACATATCAAGGTCCATTGCAGGTGCCAGATATACTTTGCAGCGGGCGGATAAATAGGTCGCAAGCAAAAGATTGTCGCAAATGCCATTAGCCATTTTAGCAATAGTGTTGGCGCTTGCCGGAGCAATTACTAAAGCATCAGCCCAAAGGCCAAGCTCAACGTGATTGTTCCATTCACCTTCTTTGTTTTTTGTAAAGTCGATAAGGACAGGATTCTTTGAAAGGGTAGAGAGGGTGAGAGGCGTAATGAATCCGGTAGCAGCTTCGGTCATGATGACCTTGACATTCGCACCGGCTTTAACCAACAGGCGAACCAGGAATGCTGATTTATACGCAGCAATACTTCCTGAAACTCCGATCAGTATGTTCTTGTTTTTTAACATAGCCTCAAAAAAAATTGGCAGCTAACTTTAAAAGCGGTGTTTAAGCCGGTGCTAAAGTTAACTGCCAATCTGATCCAGATTAAATTATTTCTGTACTTCGATTGTAGGATTACGGTAATAAATTTTGTCTTCCAAAAATTCGTTGATCGCGATCAAAGAAGGTTTTGGCAAACGCTCGTAATATTTAGAAATTTCGATCTGCTCGCGGTTTTCGAAGATCTCTTCAAGGTTATCTGTATGAGAAGCGAACTCAGCTAACTTGTTTGTTAACTCTTCCTTCATTTCAGAGCTGATCTGATTTGCACGTTTAGAAACAATCGCAATACTTTCGTAAAGGTTACCGGTTTTAGAATCCATTTCACGTAAATCACGGGTTGTGGTAGTAAGATCGGCATTTGTTTTTTTGTAGTCCATTTTCTTATAATGTTGATTTGTTATACTTCTCTAAATTTTTAGCGGCACTCTTTTCTATCGATTCAGCATCTTTTAAATAGCTGCTTTTAGGAAACGACTCTGCAAATTTAGCATAAGAATCGACAGCAGCCTTAAAACGCTCCTGTTTTTTTGACTCTATACTGTTCAAAGCCAGTAAATAATACGATTTTATAGTCAGGTAATTGAACTGTTCCTCATGCTGATTTCCCGGGAAATCCTTATTGTGATTGAGAAAGGAGGTTATCGCTGCCTTGTAATCGTTCATATTATAGAAAAGCATGGCAGTTTCGAAAGACTTTCTCTCTAATTTCCCTCTGAGCTGGTCGATCAGCTCGTTACATTTCGGGATTCTCTCACTCTGAGGGTATCGGTTAACAAAACTCTGGAACTCCTTGATTGCTAGTTTAGTATCGATCTGATCAAGACTGTATTCAGGTGAATTCAGATAAAAACAATAAGCATTCATATAGGCGCATTCCTCAGCATGTTTGCCTAAAGGGAACACCCGCGCGTAATTTCTGAACTGGTAACCGGCAACGAGGTAGTCCTGAAGGTTATAATTGCAATAAGCATAGTAGTAATGCACTTCTTCACCCCTGGAAGTCCCGCGGTAAACACTCATTAACTCTTCAAAAAGGGTAAGGGCTTTGGTGTATTCTTCTTTTTCAAAATATCTGATGGCTGCCTGGTATTTATCTTCCAGTGAGCCGTTTTTTACAAGCTTGTTGTAGCGGCCGATAGTGATTGAGAACTTTTTTTCTTTATCCTCATCTTTTTTAAAAACACGGCCCATTTTACGGAATGCGAGGCGGAATTTGCTAATGCTGTCATCGCTTTCACGGACTTTTTCAGTACCGCCATCGGAATAATAGATCTTTTTTTCACTGTTGCATGAATACACGAGTATCAGCAGACATACTAAAAAAGATATAAACAGGTTGTTTTTGGTCATAAATTGGGTGCAAATATAGTTATTTTAAGGCAAAAAACCGGTATTTACTTTTTTTAACTTTTGAGAATAACATGTTAATTAAAAAGGTTTTGAATATCCCTGTTAAAGCCTTATTTTCGCACTTCTAAAATTAAAATTTTATCATTATGAAAGATCTATTTGAAAAGATAAAAGCTAACCGCGGTCCTATCGGGATGCATGCAAAAGAATCACACGGCTATTTTACCTTCCCTAAGCTGGAAGGAGATATCGGGCCACGTATGATGTTCAGAGGGAAAGAGCGTTTAAACTGGAGTCTTAATAATTATCTTGGATTAGCTAATCATCCTGAAGTAAGAAAAGCGGACGCAGAGGCTGCTGCCGAGTTCGGATTTGCAATGCCAATGGGCGCAAGGATGATGAGCGGAAATTCCAATAACCACGAAAAACTTGAAGCAGGCCTTTCTGCCCTTGTTCAGAAACAAGATACTATCCTTTGTAATTTTGGATACCAGGCGATGGTATCTGCTATTGATTGTCTTGTTGACCGCCATGATGTAATCGTCTACGATGCAGAATCACATGCATGTATCCTTGACGGAGTTCGTCTCCACATGGGAAAAAGATATGTGTTCAAACACAATGATATCGCTGATTGCGAAAAACAATTAGAGCGTGCTACAAAATTAGCTGAAGCGCAGAACGGATCTATCCTGGTCATTACAGAAGGTGTTTTCGGTATGCGTGGCGATCAGGGAAAATTAAAAGAGATCGTTGACCTGAAGAAAAAATTCAAATTCCGTTTATTTGTTGATGACGCGCATGGTATCGGAACACTTGGTAAAACTGGTGCAGGAACAGGCGAGGAGCAAGGCTGCCAGGATGGGATCGATATTTATTTCGGAACGTTTGCGAAATCGTTTGCTTTGATCGGTGGATTTATTTCCAGCGAAGAGCAAATCGTGGAATATTTACGTTACAACATGCGTTCGCAGATCTTCGCAAAAGCATTGCCAATGCCTTTAGTTGTTGGATTGCTAAAGCGTTTGGAGCTGATCAATACCAAACCGGAGTTAAAAGATAAGTTATGGGAGATCACCCGTGCTTTACAGTCAGGACTGAAAAAAGCGGGATTCGAGATCGGAGATACAAATTCATGTGTAACCCCGGTTTATATGAATGGTTCTATACCTGAGGCCACTAACCTGATCCTTGACCTTCGTGAAAACTACAACGTTTTCTGTTCAATGGTTGTTTACCCGGTTGTACCGAAAGGCATGATTATTTTACGTTTGATCCCGACAGCGGTTCATACAATTGAAGATGTAAACTATACAATTGATTGTTTCTCAAAGATCGTTGGAAAGCTGAAATCAGGACAGTATATGTCGGATAAGATCGCATTGCATTCTGAAATAAAATAATTCGGAAGCGCTGTTCACAAAACTTAAACGAAATGAAGAAAAAAACCTTTTTTATCGGATTGTTACTATTATCAGTAATGACAATTAGTTCATGTGCTCACCGCGACTGTCAGGGGCATAAAAAAACAGCCAAGACCGATATGGGTGGCTGGTTATAGAAAATCAGAATTATGAAAAAAAACATATTGATCGCAATTGCATTTATCGGAGCAACTTCCGTTTTTGCACAAGCCCCTAAGAAGGTTAAGAGTCCGCTTGATAACCGCATTTTTACATTGACTCTTGCACCTGAAGGTGAAAAGAAAGCAGAGCCTGTAAAAGACGAATGTTCTTTTTTACCGGGAGGGAAATTCAAATCGAATTTTTTGCTGACTGCGGGATTCCAGCAAACGGATTACGAATACGAAGTCGATTCGACTTCAGGTTCTCCTGTGTATAAGTTTACGGTTGAAGCCAAAAATGAGAACCAGGAACGATTTTCATGGGAAGGGAACATCAATGGGGATGATCTGTCGGGTACTGCGATCATCCGTAAAAAAGGAAAGATCCAACATACGTATAACCTTACGGGCAAATGGAAGAATAAGAAAAAGCCTAAGCCACAGCCGAAAGCTCCTGTAGCACCGGCAGCTCCCAAGGATAGCACGACAACCACCACTATTACAGAATAGAATTAATTCAAAATAAAAAATCCCTCCCGCGTTTGCGGGAGGGATTTTTTATGAGTAATAAAAGGGCCTTATATATTAGGCTTTTCTTACATTAACTGCATTTAAGCCTTTTTTACCTTCAGCAACTTCGAAAGTCACTGTGTCGTTTTCTTTGATTTTATCAGTTAAACCTGTTGCGTGAACAAAAATTTCCTGACCTGCTTCATCTTTAATAAAACCGAATCCTTTTGTTTCATTAAAAAATTTTACTGTACCTGTTTTCATTTTAAAAAAGTATTGATTAATTAATATTTAGTGAGACAAATTTATATCAATTAAATAAAAAAAACAAATTTTTTATAAATCTTATCGTTTTTTTAGGTTGCAAGGTCGATGCTCAATGACCCTTCAGCGAAAAAAAGGGGGTTATCAACAGTTTAATGGACAGGTAGAAATCCTTATATTAGATTGATCATCAAACGTCCCTTTTTCCAAAAATTGCACTGCCCACCCGTATCATATTGCTTCCTTCTTCGATTGCGATCGAATAATCAGAGCTCATACCCATACTTAAAGTTAAAAGTGAAAAGTTAAAGGTTAAAAAGGGACTGTGTTTTGTAAAAAATGATTTGAGAGAACGGAATTCTCTTCTGATCTGTTCCTGATCGTCCGTATTGCTTGCCATACCCATAAATCCGGTGACCTTAATGTTCTTCAGATCTTTTAGCTGTTCAGAGCTTATTAAGGCTTCAGCTTCTTCAAATGAAAGCCCGAATTTAGTTTCTTCGTTAGCTATATAGATCTGGAGCAGACAATCAATGATCCGGTTGTTTTTTAAAGCCTGCTTGTTTATCTCCTGCAATAATTTCAGGCTGTCGACAGAATGTATCAGCGACACAAAAGGTGCAATGTATTTTACTTTGTTGGTCTGCAGGTGGCCGATCAGGTGCCATTGAATATCCTTCGGAAGAGCTTCGTATTTATCCACCATCTCTTGCACTTTATTCTCTCCAAAAATCCTGTGGCCGGCATCGTAAACTTCCATCAGCTTTTCAGGCGGATGAGTTTTGGTAACCGCAATGAGGGTTACATCTTTGGGAAGTGAGGATTTTATTTCAAAGAGATTTTCAGCGATTGACATAATAAACATTTAAAAATGAGATTCCTCCGCTTCGGTCGGAATGACAAAAAGATGGGCGCGTGATATTATTCACTCAAACTGTAAATGACCAATCCGCTGCGCATCTTTGGCTCCACCCAGGTTGTTTTAGGAGGCATGATATTATTTGTATCCGCGATATGTTTCAGCTGCTCCATTTCAACAGGATATAATCCGAAAGCTACGGTGTAATTCCATTTATCAACCTGGTTCTTTAATTCCTTCGTGCCTTTTATGCCTGAAACAAATCCAATACGTTTATCTGTTTTCAGATCGTGAATATTGAGAATAGGAGAGAGGATGTGCTCTGTAAGGATGGATGCATCAAGGCTACCAACAGGCTGCTCATTATGGACAATCTCTTTCTTTGCATCAAGAGAATACCAGTTGCCTTCCAGATACATACTGAAATTATGTTTTTTTACAGGCTTATATTCCGATTCACCTTTAAGTGTAACGATGAACTTTTCTTCAAGCCGTTCAATAAATGCTTCCGAGTTTAATCCATTCAGATCCTTGACTACACGGTTAAAATCATAAATCTTCAATTGCGATTCCGGGAAGAAAACCCCAAGATAAAAGTTATAAGGTTCATCACCTTTATATGCGGGATTTTTTTCTCTTCTAGATTTTCCCAATAGCGCAGAAGAAGCTGAACGGTGATGTCCATCTGCAATATATACAGCCGGAATTTTTTCAAAACGTTTTTCGATTTGTTTTACCTGTTCAGCATCATCAAGAACCCATAACTTATGTCTTACACGGTCCGTTGTGGTGAAATCATAAACAGGTTCGTGAAATGTAGCTTTCGCTGTGATCTCATCAATCACTGCATCATTCGGATAACTAAAAAGTACAGGTTCTGCATTGAAATCACAGACCTCTAAATATTCCATCAACTTTTGTTCGCGTTCAGTCAGCGTTTGTTCATGGATCTTGATCACTCCATTAAAGTAATCGTCAATGCTGCTGCAACCTATGATTCCCGTGTAAGCATTGCCTTCTTTAAACTGCTGATAGATATAATAAGCAGGCTTTTTATCGGTAATGAAAACATCTTCCTTGATGTATTCAAGGTATTGGGCTTTCACCTTCTGCAATCGTGCAGGGGAACCTGGTTTGGTTCTTTTACCATCTTTAAAATCAGGGCTGATCACATGCAAGAACGAATATGGATTGCTCGCCAGCTTTTCGTGCAGTTGCTTTTTATCGTATCCATCTACGGAGCGGGATGCCACCAAATGTACTTTATCTTTTGAAGGCCGGATGCCGCGGAAGGGGATTATCTTAGCCATTTAGTTGAGAGTTTGTAGTTTGTAGTTCGTAGACGGTTTCCGATTATCATTTGGGGTCTTCAAACTATTTAATAGTCCGCTGTTTAATTTAGCGATCTCTACAAGTTGTTCCCTTGATTTATTGTGGATTTCTTCTGAAATATACTTTCTTCTGTAAGCGATTGAAGTGCAAACAACGCATTCTCTTAAGGACCGATTTGAGATTCGAAGAAAGTTCATGAATTCTTTTTTAGTCCCGCTGCTTCCCTCACCAATGTTTAATGAAATCGATACCGCTGCTCTCCGAAACTGATCTGTCAGAGAGAATTGCTCGATCTTCGGGAAACCTTCAGTGATTCGATAAGCAAAATCAACATAATCGAGTGATTTTTGATAAGTGATTAGTTTTTCAAAGTTAAATTGCATACGGTTAGTTTCATTAAAATTATTGAATATACCTTAGTCATAAGGTGAATCGTCTCCGAACTCCGAACTACTAGCTACCAACTACGTTCTACGAACTTAATTTCGCTATAATCAACTCAGCTAATTCAATCCCGATCCGCTCCTGTGCCTCTTCAGTAGCTGCACCAATATGAGGAGTCAATGAGATCTTCGGATGATTTAATAAAGCCTTGTTCGGAGTAGGTTCATTTTCGAACACGTCCAGACAAGCGTGGGCGATCTTCCCTGAATTTAATTCTTCGATAAGATCCGATTCGTCAATTACGCCACCACGGGATGCATTTACGAGGATCACACCATTTTTCATTTGAGCGATTTCTTTTTTTGTGATCACTTTTCCACCCGGAACATGCATCGAAATAAAGTCACTTTCTGCTAATAGCTTTTCCAAAGGAACTGTAGTAACACGAACGCTTACAGGCTGTTCAGCACCTTCAATATTCAGGATCAATAGTGCTTCCTGTAAATATGGATCGTAAGCAAGCACTTTCATTCCACAGCCCAAAGCAATCTTTCCAACTGCTTGTCCGATACGACCAAACCCTATGATGCCAATTGTCTTGCCTTTTAATTCAATCCCTTTCGCATATTTCTTTTTCAGGGTTTCGAACTGTGATTCACCTGAAACAGGCATCTGGCGATTACTGTCGTACAAAAACCTCACGGAATTAAACAGGTGAGCGAATACAAGTTCAGCAACTGAATGTGATGAAGCAGCCGGAGTGTTTACCACTTCTATTCCTTTACTTCGTGCATAATCCACATCGATATTGTCCATTCCCACACCACCGCGGCCGATAAGCTTCAGGCCGGGACAAGCGTCCACAACATCTTTTCTAACTTTAGTGGCGCTCCGGACAGTCAGGCCAATATATTTTTGCTCATTGATAGCTTTTGCAAGATCTTCCTGTGCAACTTTTTCAGTTATAACAGTGAAGCCTGCTTTTTCCAATAGTGCTTTTCCTTGTGCGTCTATGCCATCATTGGCCAATATTTTTTTGCTCATAGTAACTGTTTGTATGTTGTAAAAATAACAATTATCTCTTTCTGTTGCCTTGAAACAAAATAAACAATCCGCGAGGATGGACAAGCAGAAAAAAACTTCCTACTATTAGACATTGATTAGACTGTAGGTGCTTACTTAAGGAATAAGAAAAGAGTTTACACCTGATATATAAATAATGTAATTTAGGCGGATGATATTAATAGCAGACAGCGGATCAACCAAAACAGACTGGAGACTGATGGATGAGAATCAGAAGATCCATCAGTTCAGCAGTGAAGGCATCAATCCATACTTTCAGGATCAGGAACAGATTCAAAAAGTAATAGAATCTGCTCATTTCCCATCATCAGTTCTTGAATCAGAGATCGCAGTTTTCTTTTATGGCGCAGGGTGTAAGGCAGAGGATAAAAAAGTGGCCGTTGCCAATGCACTTAGTTCAGTAATTAAGAAAGGCCGGATCATAGTTGAAAGCGATATGCTGGGAGCTGCACGTTCTGTCTGCGGACATAATCCCGGAATCGCAGCGATCCTCGGAACAGGGATGAATTCATGTTATTACGATGGTGAAAACATAGTAATCAACAGAACGTCTTCAGGCTTTATTCTCGGTGATGAAGGCAGCGGAGCCCATCTTGGAAAATTGCTTGTGCAGGCCTTCCTGAATGATGAACTGCCGGATGAGCTTTCAAAGCGTTTTACAGAAAGGTTTAAGTTGAGTAAAGATGAGGTCATCGATACCGTTTACAGAAAGCCCTTGCCAAACCGATTCCTTGCCGGTTTCAGCAAATTCATCTATCAGAATTTAAAAGATCAGTTCATGATCGACCTGGTAAAAGGGGCCTTCGAATTATTTTTTGATAAGCATATCTTAAAATATCCTCAGCATAAAGAAGTGAAATTGAGCTGTTCCGGCTCAGTCGCTTTTTACTACAGTAACATTCTGCGCTCTGTTGCAGAAGACAAAGGACTGAACATTGATACTATTGTGGAAACTCCTATCGCGGGTCTTACGCTTTATCATTTAGGAGAGTAGCTCTTTTAATCCCGCATCCAAAACTATAATTAAGAAATCTATTGAGATCAATTCCCTCCTTTCAGGAGGGTTAGGGTGGTATAAGAGGACCACCCCTGACACCTCCTAAAAGGAGGGGAAGACTCCGTATGTTAATTCACTGTGAAATAAAAAAGCGCCAAGAAAAATCTTAGCGCCTTTGTGCCTTAGTGGTAAAAAATAAAAGCGAAGCTTATTTCATATTATGATACACATTCTGTACATCATCGTCTTCCTCAAGCTTTTCGATAAGAACCATTACTTCCGCAACCTGTTCTTCAGTTAGTTCTACTGTGGAAGTAGGAATTCGTTCCAGTTCAGAACTTATGATATTAAGATTTTTAGCTTCCAGGGCTTTCTGCATTTTTCCGAAATCAGTAAAAGCAGCATAGATCACGATCTGTTCATCATCTCCTTCGATCTCGTCAGCGCCAAAATCGATCAGCTCAAGCTCAAGCTCCTCTTTATCAATGCCTTCATTTTTGATCGTAAAAACACTTTTGCGTTCAAACAAATAGTCTAGAGAACCTGTTTTTCCAAGCTCACCACCATTACGGTTGAAGTGCATGCGTACGTTAGCAACCGTCCGGGTAGGATTATCGGTTGCAGTTTCAATCAGGATCCCGACACCATAAGGGCCTTTTCCTTCGTATACAACTTCTTCAAGGCCTTTGGCATCTTTTGAAGCCGCACGGTTTACAGCAGCGTCAATTCTATCCTTAGGCATATTGATCCCTTTGGCATTCTGGATCGCAACACGTAAACGGGAATTTCCGTCAGGATCCGGGCCACCAAGCTTTACAGCAATTGCAATCTCTTTTCCAGCCCGTGTAAACCCTTTCGCCATTCTATCGTAGCGGGCAAACATTTTATATTTCCGTTTTTCAAATACGCGTCCCATTTTATTTGGTTATTTGGTTAATAGTTAATGGTTATCAGGCTGTAAAATTAGCAAAAAAGAGTTTACTGTAATAATTTAATGAAAGCCTTAAAATCCCACGTATCTCCATAGAAACAGCCATCATAATAATATTCAATATTGAAATACATAACACTGCAAATTATGACGAATCCGAATAGAAAATATCGTGTATTTCTTTGTGGCCAGATACGCTGTATGCACCAAGCCATTGCAATGCTCAGGATCGGGTAGAAGTCGACAAAGCTTCTTGCCCCGAACGAACACCCGAACCACCAGTTCCACCAGCTGGCAAATAAGTAGCTCATCAGAAGAAAGATCCCGGCAAGATAATAGCCGAATTTATTCTTTTCCCTTATCATCATAAATATTCCTAAAACAGACAAAAGTAAAACCGGGGCATAAATGAATAAACCGTTATTAGGACTGAACCACGTCTCTAAGATGTGCGGATGTCCCAGATTGCTAAATGTCTCCTGTCCGTACGGATACGTAAAGTAGCTCCCCGAAATACTCTTGAAATAAAATAGCTGCGGCAGAAGACACAGTATTCCCAAAACAATAGAAATAGCCACTTTGAGACTGTTTTTTACAAGCACTCGCGACCTCTTTACAAAAGCACCGTTTTCATAAAACAATGGAAACAATATGATGATAGCGTTTGTGGGGCGGGTTAATACCGCTAACACAAAAGCAAGGAAGAAAAATATATAATAGATCAGTTTTTCTTCTCCAAGTAATTTTTGAGTGGAATAAAGAAATAGTGAAACCAGAAAGAATGAATAGATGTGTGACATTCCTGGTGCGTCAATGGCATAATAAAAAAGATTTGTGGAGATAAACAGGATAAAGGAGGAGAGTAAAGCAATTGACGTACTGAAATGCTTTTGAAGAAAAACAGAGAGCAGGAACAGGCCCAGGCAGCAATACACGATGCCGGAAAAGTATAAAGAGTAAGAATAGATCTTGGAAAACCCGTCAGCTTCAAAGCCGAGCGGCTCAGCAAGGACATGTGCTGTTAAAAAGAAAGGGGACATCATCATTGCCGTCCCGCAATAATATTTTGTGATGATCTTATTGTTAAGAGAATCGATGCGGAATCCATGTCCGGTTTGCTCTGTGATGTTATCAGGAAAAGCCTTTGCGTCATTCCTATAGACGAACCAAATCGGTAAATGCACATAATACCCTGCAGCATCGGCCCAGATGACTCCATGGTAGCTACCTTTTTTATCATGAGCATGTTTATTGAACGTAAGAAAAATGCAGAGTGGGAGGAGGAAGAAAAGGAAGTGTTTGGGGTTGAGTGATTTCATATATAACAATTAACCAACCCAATCCCCTTTTAAAAAACGGAATAAGAGATAAATTTGTAAAAAACAGCTTCCAGCATACAGAAATATCCAAATGTTTTTTTGGAGAAACCATTTATGGTTTAATGTCAAAACAATTCCCAAAACAACAACGGTTAAAAGACTGAAAAATATAATGGTTTTAATATGATTTAGCCAATCTATCTTAGTGTAAGCACCAAATAATAACCAAACGAAAACCAGTGACAGCATTAAATATAAATACTCCTTATTTGAAAATGGACGAGATCTTAAAAAGTATAAAAATGCAATAAAGAAAAATGGGGTAGCAAAAAAATATCTATTTAAACTTAGTAAAGAAGTTTGGCCATTTTCGTTGTAACCATTTAAAAACACAACTATTAATGTGATCGTAGAAAGGTATCCTATTGAAAACAGCGTTGGTGTCGACAATACCAAAACGGGTTTTAATCGTTTGAAAAGCAAATAACAACAAGCTCCTATGCATATTAGGCCGAGCCAAAAAGCTGTTCCGTCAAGCCATATAGTTCTTGGGCCGCCCCAGGTGGTAAAAGGGAGTTTTGGAATGTGGAAATTATGATCCCAATGCATAATTTGTGATTTAGAATGTGCAAACCAAACGTTAGTTACGTCCCATTGTATTAATGCAACTAAAAAATACGGAATTATGCAGGCGAATGCAAGTTGAACAAAGTAAAGTAAATTTCCAGACTCATTTCTCTTATCAAGAAGTGCAAGAAAAGCGATCAGCGGGAGGAAGACTATTGTTACAGGTCTTACTAAACAACATAGAAATAAGCCTGATAAAATGTAGAATTTAATTCGCCTTATTAATCCGGTTAATATAAAAGTGGCGAATAAAAAGAAAAGAGATTCAGTGTATGGTATATACAGGAAGATCAAGCTTGGTATTGAAAGAAGTATTAAAGATTCTTTAATATTAAAGTTGAAGTTTCGAGCTAATATTAAAAATGCAATTATGAATAAGAATAAATTCAAAATACTGATACCTAGTGGGGATAGGCCAGTTAATCTCCATACAAAAGAAAAAGTTGGATAAAAGCCTGTATTACTTTGTGCTGAAGAGCTAAAAATATAACCATTAGTTTTAAGATCGTTATACCATGAAGCATCGAAATTTAAGAGGCCGTCAATACCAGAATGGAACTTTTCGATCCCACTAATTTGGAGAACAAATAACAGCGTTAAAAGAAATATAAAGTGTACACAAACAAGAATATACGGCTTGTAAAGAATTTGTTTGAGCATATACTAATTAATATACGTAAGCTTAGAATAACCAACAATAGTATTATCTTCGATTAAATTAATTAAATAGGTGCCATTTTCAAGTTGACCAATAGGGAAGCTAATTGTCGAACCATCTGCTGAGCATTCTAACTCCCTTACAAATTTCCCTGTAACGTCAAGAATTTTAATTCTATACGTGACATTTAATTTCCTGTTTTCTAAGCTGATTGAAACAACAGAACCTCCAAGAGTAGGATTAGGAAATATCTGAAATTGATTTGAATGCTCTAATTCATTAACTGAAATTACAAATGGTATTGAATTGCCTAAGGAATCAGTTTTGACAACGTACACATTTGACAAACCTGAATTATAGCCTTCTGTATAGCCACATATCACATACCCATTATCGGAACATTTAGAAATTGAGTATACTTCCTCATTATAAGCGGAGCCGTAAGTTAACGTATTCACAAAATATCCTGCAGCATCAGCAATAAATATACAGCCATCTTTCAAACCCGCTCCGCTATCTTCAGTTGTATTAGAAAAAACAAATTTATTGGAATTAGTTTCTAGTAAAGAAGTAGCAAAGTTGTAATTTAATGTTCCATACGTTCTCGACCATAAGCTATCTCCCAATATTCCCAATCTCATTATCACACAATCATACCCGCCTACGCCACTGCTTCTTGTTCCCCCGACAAGAACAAAATCTCCATTCGCAGCTTCAATTATGTCGGCACCTTCATCGGTTAAAGATCCCCCCAGCTGTTTTGTCCAAACTGTATCTCCCAATGGGGTAGTCCTAACCACATAAATATCCTTATTAATATCGCCAAAGCTTTTTGTGAATCCGGTTAAAATGTAACCTCCATCATTGGTTTGTTTAACAGATTTTGCCTCATCTTCATTTGTGCCACCATAGGTTTTTGACCATTGAACGGCTCCCTCACCATCAATTTTCACAAGATACATGTCTTCACTTCCAGTCCCAAAACTATAAGTCCCTCCAGCAATTATAAATCCTGTGTCTGAAGTTGACTGAATACTATATCCAAAATCCCAGTCGGTGCCCCCGTAAGTTTTTGTCCATAATGTGTCTCCAAGAGAATTCGTCTTGATTACAAATACATCATACCCACCAAATCCTAAACTATTAGTATAACCGGCAATCACATAACAAGAATCGGAAGTTTGTACTACTGAGTATCCTTTATCGATGTTGACTCCTCCAAAGGTTTTGTGCCACGCAGGATTGCCTGCAGAATCAAGCTTAATTAAATACAAATCTGTTGCACCCGCGCCAAAACTGGTCGTTGAACCACAAACAATAAATCCATTATCAAAGGTTTGCTTTACTGAGTATCCGTAGTCATAACCTGAACCCCCATAAGAACGTGCAAATTTCGTGTTTTGGGAATAGCAAAAGTTTACAGCCGTAATTATTAAAATTGCAGTAAAGAATCTTACAGATCGTTTCATCATAATATTATTTAATCGCCTCCCTGATCCTGATCAGGTCGGTCATTAGTTTTTCAAAATGATCAAGGTGAAGCATGTTTGCTCCATCTGATTTTGCTTTTGACGGATTTGGATGTGTTTCCAAAAAGAGCCCGTCAGCACCCACAGCGATTGCCGCTTTCGCGATTGTTCCGATCAATTCAGGTTTCCCTCCGGTTACTCCGCTGGTCTGATTTGGTTGTTGAAGTGAGTGGGTGATGTCCATGATCACGGGAACATCGTTCTCCTGCATCTCCGGGATCCCACGGTAATCAACAACAAGATCCTGATACCCTAAGAAAGTACCTCTTTCAGTCAGCATCACATTGTTGTTGCCCGATTCACGCACTTTATCCACCGCGAATTTCATGGAGCCGGCCGAAAGGAATTGTCCTTTTTTAATGTTTACATATTTACCTGTTTGCGCTGCCGCGACTAATAAGTCAGTCTGGCGACAAAGAAACGCGGGGATTTGAAGGACATCAACATATTTAGCTGCAATTGCTGCTTCTTCATGTCCATGAATATCGGTTACGGTAGGAATATTAAAATGCTTTCCAACCTTAGCAATGATTTCTAATCCCTTTTCATCTCCAATTCCGGTAAAAGAATCGAGGCGTGAACGGTTTGCTTTTCTATATGATGCTTTGAAAATGTAAGGTATTCCTAGCTTGTCGGTCACCGCTTTTACTTTTTCTGCAATTTCGAAACAGATCTCTTCACTTTCTACAACACAGGGCCCCGCAAGAAGAAAAAAATTGTTCTTGTCTAAATGTTTAATGTTTGGGATATTTAAATTCATGATTTCCTTCTTAATGATGATTTCATTGGTACTGATAACAAATAAAAAAAACGAATTTACTAATCTGTGTTTAGAAAATAATTATCTCTGAGTCCTGATTCGTAAATTCGAATAAGATTCGTTATTGTAACTGTACTACTTTAAATTTTTAACGATCGAAATATAAACTCCCTGAGCAGTTGTTTTCTTCGGTACTATAAAACCTTCAATATTATTACTGCCGGCATAAATAATAAAGCCGTTTCCAAGGTTGGCAAAAGCCCCGATCCCGCAATTAAACGTGCTGTAGCCGCCATAGCTTAATGTAGTAGATAGCATAAATTTCGGACTGAAATAAAAAGAGGCTTTTATGTAAGTCAATAAATTGTAGTTAGCATTAAAAACGTATCGTATTCCTTCCGATAATTCGAAGTTCTTGCTGAATCGTGTTTCAAAGGATAAATTAAGAATGGCAGGTAATGTTACTGAAACCTCCTGTTTCCTGAATGGGGCAACGGCACTAATAACACTGTCCTGAGAAGTATTTTGAGATAGTGTCGAGTCCTGAAGATCATAAATGCTGTTAACGTGAAATCCGGTATAGTGGAAGAGAGAATCCTGTTTAAGATAAAGTGTGTTTTGATTATAATTGATCAAACCGATATCTGATACAGAAACACGAATCTTTGAATCACCGAACTTTGCTTTAAATGGCGCCTCGAAATAAATATCAACGCTTGCACCATAACCATTAAATGCACCGATGCCTTTTTTGGCTGTATCTGATTTAGCTGCTTCAATGGAAGTGTTAAAGTCAATGTATGAACCGTCCTCTGCCGTATAAAGCTCCGCAGTCTTTGCATACACAGAAGCATACTGTTCTCCTTTCAGGAATGATAAACCAATGCCCCAGCGGGCAGCGCTGTCTAGCTTTGAAGAAAACAATCCGATCTGGATCTGCTGATATCTTAACAGGTTCATGTTGAAACCATTCATGTATGCAGTTTTACCTGCATAAGAAGCATTTCCGTAAAAGCCCAGTTTAAAAAGATCCTTTGAAAAGCTCGCATCAAAATGCTGACGATCTTTAATTGCAAAGAACACACTGATATTCTTTTTATGCATCAGTGAGTCCAGCTTGAATGCAGCATACATCCCAACGTTGATATCTGCTCCGAACCGGTTTTTATTTACACTCCGGTTCAAAACTTCATCTTTAAGGTCCTTATCAATAAAGCCGCCTTTATAGAATTTACCAAGGAACTCGTTGGTAAGATTATTTGATCCGATGCTGTAATCTGCATTTATTCCGATCCTTGTTTTTGCCGAATCAGGGAATTCATCCGCGAAGATCGTGCTGATCTGAGCCTGCGAGCCCAACGAGAAAAGTATTAAAAAGATAAGAGAAATTTTTGTCCTCACAGGTATCTGTTATTTTAACTGGATAGTGTAGTTGATGTCTCCGATGATCTGGATATCTATGCTGTAATCGCTGTAAATTTTTACGTATTGCGTTTGGCTTGCCGTATTGAACTTTACCTTCAGCATTACTTTTTTAGTATTGTAAAGAAGATCCATTTTAGCCTCATTTACAGGTGTGCTAAGCCGGGTCGTTTTTTTATGGGTGACTCTCAGGTTAGTATTCAGTAGGCCCTGATCGATCGTATTGGTATTCATATAAAGTGAATCCTTTATATTATTGTAATCATCCAATAAATATAACTGAACAGACGCGTCAAATGGAAATCCGTTGTTGGCTACAAGCGTAATATTACCGCTATGAAGGTTCTGCGATTCACTGTTCGTTTGAATATTCAGGTCAAGTGTATCTACAAGCGCCAGATTTGTGGCGATCAGAGAAAGCGGAATCTCCATATTAAGTTTGGCTTTCAGTAATTGATCGGAATAAATGAAATCGTTTGACCCGGAAACATTTCCCATCGGATTGGTCGTTAGCTGCATCGAATAACCGAAATGATCGGGAAGATTTTCGATCATTTCTTTAATATTCGAGTTGGAGGTGGTCAAGGGGAAATTAGCATACGTAGGATTAACTGTACTACCGCTTTCTGATGCACGGTTAATATTTATTGGCGCATTAATGATCGCATTTGCTAATGGGATCGAGTTTCCTGTTCTTGAATTTACTGAGGTCAGATCATTGATAAAGATTCTTGCGTCCAGGCCAATTGGATTTTCCAGTTTCAATTGAAAATCGACATCCTCTAATCGAAGAGTGCCATCCACTATGCGATTAAAAAGTGTGAATGCCGTTTGTTCGGGTCCTACATTAAACGTGTTAGTGCCGAAAAATCCTTTCGCATAATAAGGGAAGAGGTCATAAAATTTATTTTCGATGATTAGGCTGTCGGTGTTACTCACCGTTACCGGGCCCGCAGCTGAGGTACTTATGGAAGCTGTTAGGGAAGTGTAAATTGTGTTAACACGATTTTGATTCAAACCTGTAAGGTCGATCTCATATCCCGAAAGATCAAAGGTCTGGTTATATAAGCCGGGAGCAGAAGCGGTTCCTGCAGGCACTTCCACATCTATCTGAAAAGGTACACCATTCAGTTTTGCACACGGGATCTTGTAAAGAAAATGAGTCTTCTCGTGGATCTTACTTTTTACAGAGTACTTTACAAACCCTCTTTTAATAATGATCTTGCGTAGCTGAGGCCCGCCCAGATTGTAAGTTGTTTCAGAAATTGAATTATTAATTACAGTTGCACCTGGAGCAAAGCTTGGGTTACCGAAGGGAATGGTGAATGAATTTTTTAAAGTCGTATCCGGAATGTTAAAGAGAGTGTCCATTGAGATCTTATAGATATCACCCTCAAATAGGATCTTCATGGAACTGTCGGCATTTTCTTGCAAAATAGAATCCGGGAGAATATTATTGATATTCATAGAAGCACTCACCAAAGGGGCGAGAACATTCGTGTCCCAGGAAGGTTTTTCGAATTCTTTTCTGCATGCTATAAAAGCCAGAAGCATGCAAGCAAGGATCAGTACCGTTTTTTTTCTCATGAATTGGCTTCTTTATACTATTTGTTAAAGGTTTAAAGATAGTAAAATTATCATGTCTGCTATAAATGCAAAAATCAGTAAATTTTTACTTTGAATGAAGCCCCCAAGGCTTTTAAAATCAAATTAAAAGCGTAACTTTGTATCCGCTAAAAATATAATGATCAACAAACGCTTTTTTATTTCCTGTGTCGCATCATCTCTTGTGATGTTCTTATTGTCGTACGTTTGGCACGGTTTGGTGCTTACCGACTTTTCAAGGCTTTCATATTCAAAACACTTATTTCTTTTCTTCGCTGCTTTAGTTTACATCATGATCGGTTTTGTTGTTTCAAAAGCAATTGATATCAAGATCCTGGAAAAGAATTTTAAGCGTAAACCTATTGTACGCGGACTTATTTCCGGTGCTATGTGCGGAGTCGCATTTTTCCTTGTTGCGACCGTGGTTGGAGTTTCATTCAGCACCGGTTCCAAATTGGAAAACATGTTGCTGGATGTAACGTGGCAGACTATTGAACAATCCATTGGCGGAGTAGTGGTAGGACTTGTCCATCTCTTCGTTTACGATCCTTCTGCACATCTGGAGGAAGAATAGATCATAATCCCAAAATGAAAAATCACGTAATTGTTTTATGGTTGGTATTTATACTGCCGGCCACCTCAGTTTTTAGTCAAAGTGGACGTGAAAAAGCTGCTGCTGAAATTCTCATGCTTAAGAATGGTGCTTTATTGATCAAGCTTAAAACCTCAGAGAATGCAATTAACGGGCTAATAAGCGCGGGGAGAACAGCTGAGGCTGAGAAACTAAGGGAAGAACAGCTTTCTAAAAACAAAGAGATAGCACAAGCATTTACGGAGCAGATCACTTTTTGCAAGACTTATTTTTTCTATTCGGCAAATACAAACTCAATTAAGAACGGGGATTTTGGAAGCCTTATGAACGGAGGGCTTGAAAAAGATTCAACTTTTAATACAATAAATTACCTGATAGCTGAATTCGGTGAAAGCACCACCAGTAAAATTGAAGGATTAATTATACAAGACCGAAATCTCGTTCAGTTAGACTCTCCTTTTCCATCATTTATCCGGACAAACAAAGCAGGTGTTAAAACACGTACTTATAAGGAAATTGCTGAAGCGCTGGATAATGAGCTTTATGATTTTTATAATAAGGCAAAATAATTATCAGCCTTAAATGCAGTGAGATCAAGTGTTTTCGTGTTATTGTGCAAGTTTGAAAATTTAAATATACACTTACCCTCTTGTTCAAGCCATTTATTTTCGTATCTTTGCAACGGTTTTAGTCAAAATAGGATTTTTGCTGAGACGAATTTACAACTGAAAATATCCCGATTGCTATCGGGACCGAAATTGCCCAAACAAGTTGACAACTGTGCCGAAGCATTTCTTCGGATTATTTAACTTAATAAACATTCAATGAACAAATTTGAAGCGTTAGGGCTTAACGATGCTATCGTTAGAGCTGTAACAGAATTGGGGTTTGAAGCTCCTACACCTATTCAGGAAAAAACAATTCCTGCATTATTAACCGGTAATACCGATTTAGTTGCCCTTGCGCAAACCGGTACCGGAAAAACAGCAGCTTTCGGGTTGCCATTAACTTCCCTTGTGGATTTCACTTCACGTGATACACAAGCAGTGATCATTTGTCCTACACGCGAATTGTGTATGCAGATCACACGTGACTTACAGAGTTACACAAAGTATATTAAAGACGCAAACATTGTAGCTATCTACGGTGGAGCGAGTATCGACACTCAGTCACGCGAGATCAAAAGAGGAGCACAGATCGTTGTTGCAACTCCGGGCCGCTTGAATGATATGATCGACCGCAGACGTGTTAATTTATCAAACGTTCGTTTTGCTGTCCTTGATGAGGCTGATGAGATGCTTAACATGGGTTTCAAGGAAGATCTTGATACTATCTTATCCCAGACTCCTGAAGAAAAAAATACTTGGTTATTCTCTGCAACAATGCCGGATGAAGTACTTCGTATCTCTAAGAATTATATGACTAACCCGGTGGAGATCACTGCAGGAACCAAAAATTCCGGTAATGATAACATCGAACATATCTACTATTGTGTGCATGCACGCGACAAATACGCTGCGTTAAAACGTATCGCGGATTCAAACCCGGATATCTTCGCTATCGTATTCTGCCGTACACGTATGGAAACACAGGAGATCGCTGATTCACTTATTAAGGATGGCTATGGTGCTGATGCATTGCATGGCGACCTTTCCCAGGCTCAGCGTGATCACGTTATGAAGCGTTACCGTTCTCGTTCTTTACAGATGCTTGTTGCAACGGATGTGGCTGCGCGCGGTATCGATGTGGATAACGTAACTCACGTTATTAACTACAACCTTCCTGATGAGATCGAGAATTATACACACCGTTCGGGACGTACTGCCCGCGCAGGTAAGTTAGGTATCTCTATTGCGATCATCAACATGAAAGAAGTTGGAAAGATCCGTATCATAGAGCGTATCATCAAGAAAAAATTCATTGCAGGAGTTCTTCCTACAGGATTTGAAGCTTGTGAAAAACAATTGTTCAGTCTTGTTAAAAAGATCCACAATGTAGAGGTTCAGGAATCTGCGATCGAGCAGTACATGCCGAAGATCTACGATGAATTGAAAGATCTTTCAAAAGAAGATATCATCAAACGTTTTGTTTCTACTGAGTTCAACCGTTTCCTTAATTATTACAAGAATGCACCTGACCTGAATGCAAAAACAGGAGCAGGAAGAGAAGAGCGTCAGTCGTTCTCAACTCCGGGAATCACTAAGTTGTTCATCAACATCGGTGAGATGGATAAGCTTGATGCATCGTCAATGAAGGAATACATTGCAGAAGTTTCAGGTGTTGACATGAATATGATCACGAACATTGATGTGAAGTCAAGCTTCTCTTTCATTGAAGTGAAAACAGAAGCAGCTGAGATCATCCAGGGAACTTTCAAGAACGCACGTTACAATGATCGTAATGTACGTATCGAATCCCGCGGTGCAGCAGGTGGAGGCGAAGGCCGTTCACGTGAAAGAAGCTTCGGTGGGAACCGTGGCGGATCAGGCGGAGGAGAAAGACGCTCATTCGGTGGCGATAGAGGCGGTAACCGTGGAGGTTATGGCGGTGGAGAACGCAGAAGCTTTGGTGGCGACAGAAGAAGTTCTGGCGGAGACCGTTCTGAAAGAGGTGGAGAAAGAAGAGAGAGAAGTTCTGAAAGAAGCTTTAGCGAGCGTAAACCATCGTTCAGTGATCGTGAAAGAAGTTCATCTTCAAGAAGCGAATCACCTGCAGGTGGCGAAAGAAAGAGTAATTTTTCAAGAGAAAAACGCCCTCGTAAACAGTTCTAATAAATAATAGATTCTTAATGCAAAACCACAGTTCGAAAGGACTGTGGTTTTTTTGTTACCGTACATTGTTTATAGGCTAACGAAATTATCGGTCATCCCGTGCCACGACACGGGATCGCTATATGATGTTCAGGTTACTAATTCTCGTACGCAGATCTTCAAAAGATTTTTTTATGATTCAGTGTTTTACAAATGTTGCCACAGATTCACAGATTTTCTAAGTATTGTAATTGGATTTTTACAGATTATCGCTTCGCGCTTGATTATAAATCAACCACGGAGCTCCCGCTCCTTAAGCATGAGGTCCGGTACTCCTGTGAAATTGATTAATGTTTGCAATTAAACTTTCTACGAAGACGCGCGTAAGGCTTGAACCAACGCGATGTCGTGTTGCCCGTTTGGAGAGATCGTTGGTTCTTGATTTTTCTGTAACTTTTGTATCAAGACAAAAAGTTAAATGACTATTATTTCACGATATTTGACTATGAAAAGATTAACACACTTCCTGTCCTTGATTTATATAAGTCTTACTGCATCAGCACAAACCCTTAATCTTCCACCGCGTTCTTCATCAGCATTGACCGGCAGTCAGTTCGTTGCAACGATCAGCTCATCAGGCCTTTCATTAACAGCAAGAGAGAATATGATTTACACCGAAATTGCAAATGGTAATGTTCCCGACTTTTACCGGAATCTTGTTCCTGTTACAAGCACTGCAGTTATCTCAGGCGTTACTCAATCCGTTATGTATTATGCCATTCCGGATTATCTCGCTATCGGATGTGATACAAATTATTTTCTTTGTCCGATGAGCCCGATGCTTGCAACTGACATTGCAGACCTTACTTTATGCACCTTACCAACCCGCAAAATGGTGAATGATATATGGTCGGCCGCGACAGTTAAATTATCTCCTTCAACTATTTCTGCAAGTGGAACAATGACAACAGTCCCCGTTTTTGATCAGCATAACACTACTGTAAGGGGACAAAGAAATTCGGTGATCTCAACTTATCCATTAGGCAACTTAGTTTCGGGTGATAAAAAAGATGTGGTCGTCAGCAACAGTATTTACACAACACCAAACCGTGTTGTGATCTATGGATGGCATTACACAAGCGGAACGGCTATTCAGCCCTTAAGCAACGTTCATTCGGACACCTACATGGATTACAGTCACGGGATACGTTTGGTCCAGAATGCTGTTGTTTATAATGGGAACCCGACAACAGTGAAAACTATTTTGCAATCCTCAACACTGAATCCTTTGCTGAGTGATGAAGGCGCAATGGCAAACCCACAGTATCCATATAACACAGCCGTTACGACCTTAAGCAAGACGACCGCGTTCGCAGTAACAAGATTAAGCTCAACATCAATAAAGCTATTTGTTGCAAATGATCCGAATGTGACACACTACAAAGTTTATCTGAGTACTGACGGAACCACTTTTAATTCTCCTCTGACATTACTTAAAACCAACCTGCAGATCACAGGGCTTAACAGTGATCAGATCTATTTCGTTAAACTGGAAGCTTTCAACCAGTCCTATAATGTTACATCAGCAGTTTCGGAATTGCTTGGAGCTGTGACATCCACTTTATCCGACAGTGTTTTAATTGTGAATGGTTTTGACCGTGCATCAACAGGTAATACTTTTAATTTTATCATTCAGCATGGAAATGCGGTATTGAATAACGCAAAAGGTTTTTCATCCTGTACCAACGAAGCGCTGACATCAGGCTTGATCAATTTGACGGATTATTATGCAGTGGACTACATTCTTGGTGAAGAGAGCTCAACCAACGAAACATTCAGCACCGCGGAGCAGACTTTAATAAAACAATATTTACAGTCGGGTGGAAATTTATTTGTCAGCGGTTCAGAGATAGGATGGGACCTTGATAACCTGGGAAGCATTAGTGATAAAGATTTCTATCATAATTATCTAATGGCTACTTATCTATATGATGCACCAAATTCGGGTATAGCCAACTCATGCTACAGTTCAGTAATGCAAAATAATTTTTACACACCGGACTCGATACAATTCGACAACGGAACACATGGTACGTATAATGTAGATTATCCGGATGTGATTATAATAAATCCTGCAGCAATAGCTGACATGACTTACTGCAACGGAGCTGAAAGCTCGGGCTTACATTTTGCAGGAACATTTCCTGGCGGAAGCGCTTCAGGAAAGGTTGTACATTGGACATTTCCCTTTGAAACGGTTTTTAATCCTGCACAACGCAACGCAGCAATGAGCAGTATTATTGATTTCTTTTTTCTGCAGAATGTTAGTACGGGTATTGTTAAATCCATCGATACTGATTTAAAAGTATATCCAAACCCGTCATGCGGCCTTTTTAACATTATCGGAGAGGCCAGGGGAGAAGTGAGTGTTTATGATCTTAGTGGAAAAGTGCTTTTATCAGGTGTAAAAAATGATGATCGGTTTACCCTTGATCTCACAAATCTTTCCTCAGGAATTTACATTTTAAAAACAGGTATTTCATCCCAACGAATTATCAAGCAATAAAAAAGAGCAATTTTTCCAGGCGGAAGATTGCTCTTTTTTTTGTCTATTGTCTATTGTCTATTGCTTCGGTCGTTCCTCCTCGCAATGACGTTCCAAAAGAACCCTCATCCTTTGCCGACCGCCAACTGCCTAGTCTTAAATCCTCGCTCCCTCGATGATAAAAAACTATTTCTTATTGTCAATCCTTTTCGGATCCATCAATTTATTCATCGCCATCATTTCATTCATCGTGCGCTGCATTCCGTCACTTGAACCATCAAGGAATATCACATTTCCTTTTCCGTATTCTGCGAAATTTTTAATTGCCTCAGTCCACATCGAGAACAAGATCACAGAAGTATCAAGGTTTGCCTGCTCCATTTCTTTAGCTGCCTGAGTCATACCTTTAGCCACCTCTTCACGGAATAAAGCAACCCCTTGACCGCGTAATTGTGCTGCCAGACGCTCAGCTTCAGCCGCGATCTTGATTGCATTTCCTTCCGCTTCAGCAGCTTTGGTTTTGGTGATCAGTAACGCTTGTCCTTCGTTTTCTGCAGCAGCTTTTAAGTTGTTGGATGCAACAACCTGCGCCATTGATTTAATGATCGCCTCATCAAAAGTGATATCGTTCAATTGAAGATCAAGAAGGTGATAACCCCATGTCTCAAGGGTTTGATCGATCTGCTCTTTTACATCTGTAACGATCTCTCTTCTTTGGGATAAAACTTCTGCTTGTCTTTTTGTTGCCACGAAACCACGAATAGAACCTTCAATGGTACGAACCAGGGCCTGCATCAAGCTTCTGTCATCAATGAATTTAAATGCAACGTTCTTGATACTCTCTTCATTTGTATTCACAACCGCGTACAAAAGCATCGCTTTGAAATATACGTTCGCCTGATCGATGGTGATTGCCTGAAATTCCAATTCCACGGAGCGGTTTTGAATTGAAACCCTTCTGTAAACCCGTTCAATGAAAGGGATCTTCATGTTTAGTCCCGGCTGCATGATCCTGCGGTATTTCCCGAAAACGGTGATCACAGCAATAGTGCCCTGCTGCACGGTGACGAATGATAGAAACAAAAGTAATAGTGCAAACACTATTAAGATAATGGTAGATACTGGAAGCATGAAAGTGAGATTTGGTTCTATGCAAATGTATTATAATTCCGGGAATGGAATAGTTTGACAACAAATTGATTCATCAGGCCGGAATATTCTGCTTCGAACCGCTAAAGAATTAAGTGCTAATTAAAATCTTAACCGGCTCTTTTTTCGCTGAGCTGAATCTCAAGCTCTGATATTCTGTCGTTTTGATTTCTATTTTGAATCAGAGCTGCAATTCTTAACTCAAATTCATCGACCACCACTTGGGAAAGTTCCTGTAGTAACTGCATCTGTTCTTTGCTTAGAAATCTTGGCTTTCTGTCAATTATGCAAAGGTTTCCGATATTGTGTCCGTCTTTTGTGGTTAGAGGAGCCGCTGCGTAAAATTGCAGGCCGAAATCGGAACAGACAAGAGGTTAGCAAGAGTTCTTGGGTCTTCTTTCGCATTTTCAACCAGATAGACTTCATCAGAGAGTATCGCGGATGCGCAAAGTCCGGGTTCGCGTGGTATTTCGTTCACATCCGCCAGTCCGTGCTTCGCTTTGAACCAAATCCTGTTCTCATCAACCAAGGTAATGAGTGCAATAGGCATATTGAATATTTTCGAAGCGATTGAAACAATTCTGTCATAGCTCCCATCAGGAGGGGTATCTAACACTTCATACCTTTTAAGGGCGTTTAATCTTGCAAGTTCGTTCGTTTTATTCATAATATCATCTTTATTAATTACTCTTTCATTTTTGCGCCAATGTAAAGCTGAGTAACATTGGGGTGAAAATTGTTACACCATAAGTTAAATCAATAAAGCGCAAAAAAAAACCTGTAAGAGGTACCTTACAGGGTGAAAAATTAAGTGGTCTTGTAGGGATTCGAACCCCAAACCTTCTCATCCGTAGTGAGATGCTCTATCCAGTTGAGCTACAAAACCAGCTTGCTTATTGAAAAGCGATGCAAAGATAATAAAATTCTTTCAAAATGAAAGAAAATCAGTTTATCTGCCATCTTATTTAAAAAGGTATCTTGAGCCTTTAAAAATTAGGATGTTCGGGAAACATCTTATTTTTGTAATTCTAATAACATCTCATTGAGAGCAACCTGGAAATACTGCTTGTTTAGTTTAATGTTTTTCTCTGCAACATCTCTCGTGGCGCAGGAGGATGACCAGGTGGCAGTGCAGGAAACTCCTGAAGTGGAAACTCCGCCAGCACCTAAACGATATTATGTTTTAAGTCCACGGGTTTCAGTTACTGTGCCTCATCCTACAAAAAACACTTCTTTTAAGAAGTCATTTGTCGGTATTTACGAGGCAAGCGGAGGCTTAAACCTTTACGTCTATAAGGGAATTTTTGTTGGAGGTACATACAAGAATGGCCTACTCAAAATAACAGAAAACAAGATCAACGATTACAACGCCAGCCTGACCATCAATAATATAGGCGTAAAGCTTGGTGGCGATGTGTATGTTGGTGAAAAGAATAAAGTGATCTTTTCCGCAGCTGTCACTGCCGGACAAAGTACTGGCAGGTACACGGGACTCGTGGCGAAAGACAAGAGCAGGATCTTGCCAACCAAATATACATGTAACTACTTTGAGCCGGAGATAAATCTCTTTTTTCTGATCGAATCTAATTTCGGCATTGGCGCTACACTCAGCTACAGTGTGTTCGACAAGACTTTCGATCCTTATGAGCTTGCATTGAACGACTGGACACAATTCCCAAAAAGTATCACAGGTTCGACTCAGTTTTACAGCTTTGGTTTCGGGTTCTATTATAGCTTGTGGAAGAAGAAAAAGGGAATTAAAAATAAAAGGGTGGATAATAATGGGTGATAAGGAATTGAAGGAAAAGCTCTATGATTTATGTTGGGAGTATGCAAGCAGCAGACTCGAAACACTTAAACATGCGATAGGAGATGCAAGGGAATCTGCAAACGATGATAGCAAGAGCAGTGCAGGGGATAAGCATGAAACCGGAAGGGCGATGGCACAATTAGAGCAGGAAAAGCTTTCTGTTCAGCTTCAGGAAGCAGAAAAACTTCTGAAGGCATTACAGATGATCGAAAGGGGTAAAATTTCCTCAGCTATTACCTCTGGCTCAGTGGTCATGACGGACAAAGGGAACTATTTTTTGTCGATAAGTGCAGGAAAGCTCCTGATTGGAAATGAGCCATATTTTGCTGTGTCGCCTGCGTCACCAATAGGTGCTGCGCTTTTAAACCATAAAGAGGTTTCATCGCCATTCAATTTTAACGGAATATCCTACAGAATTAAAAAAGTAAGTTAAAAGAATTGTCTTTTATCTTATTTTAGCGCCCGATTATGAAAACCAGTTCACTCAAACATATCTTAATTCTTTCCGCCTTTTTGCTGGGTTTAGCTTCTTGCGTAACAAAAAAGAAATATTCGGAATTCCAGAAGATCGCATCTATAAGAGATTCTCTTTCAGGTTCACAACAGGCGAAATTGAGTGCCCGAAACGATTCGCTTCAATTGGTCATCGCAGAAAAGGATTCTATTATCGATTCGCTCAGGATCAGGCTGAACGAAACGAGCCTGAAAAAAGAGAAAGGTAAAAGTTCCGGTTATGCGCGCAAAAGTACACTTACCAAAACTCAGGAATACGAAAAGAAGTCATTATTCATTTACAACTTTACCAAATACATTGAGTGGCCGATCGAATACAATGGTATTGAGTTCGTGATAGGTGTAGCCGGTGATGATGCTGCTGTTAAACAGCTTCGGGCATTTATGCTTGAAAAGAAAGTTTCCGGAAAGAAGATCATTGTGGAAAAATATAAAAAAGGGAACCGGTACAATCTTGTGTATGTCACTTCATCGCAAAACTATAATTTCAGTTCAATAAAAAGCACGGTGAAAAACAATAAAACCCTTCTTGTCACGGATGAGTCTGTTACTGGAACACACATCTCCTTCCTGCTGGACGATGACAAGGTGCGATACAATGTGGATAAGAGTTCAATTGAGAGATCTGGGTTGAAAGTAGGGCAGGAGTTAATGCGCTTTTCCGGCTAGCCTATTGATAAGTATTTAACGTTTGTGCCAATAATCCATTAAAGGTCCGTCTTTACCGAAAATAGGGTCTGCCAGTGGCAATGAAACATTTTTAATATTATTATCCGCAGCAGGCCTTTCTTTGTCCTCACCGTAATTCATATCGTAATTCTGTCCTTTCGGATAAGCACCAACACATTTCAATGGATTGTCGGGCTGGATGTTTTTGTGTGCCACGCCTGCCGGAATGATCAGAACATCACCTGCAGAAAAATCTACAATCACTCCGTTATTGCCCCCGAGAAGAAGTTTGGTTTCCCCCTTGTAAGCACATAATACCTCATGCGCGGTGCTGTGATAATGATGATATTCGTGAACACCGTTTCTCCAGGAGTTCTCCCAGAAATGTGATCTCAATTCGGATTTGATAAAGGTTACTCTGAACAGAGGAAGCTGCCAGGCGGATTTATAAAGCAATACCGGTAGCTTTCCATTGTTGGGAAATGTGCCATCATCTTTCAGAAAAAAATGCTTAATGACCGGACGTTTTATTACTGCTTTCATAAGGTAAAAGAGTAAAAAATAATACCAGCCCGGCAGGGATCTATTCGGTAATCTTTACCTCTGAGACGGCAACATTAGCGGCATCCGAAGCAGTAACCGCGTCATGATATCTGTTTAAGGATTTTACAGCGAACAGGATTCCCAGTAAAAGCAAAATGGCGCCCGCAATAAAAGCAGCTCCGGGGAAGTAAATGGGAGCATCTTCCTTCGTAAAATAATAGAAGAGATTATTCATCATCAGCGGACCCAGAATAGTGGTAAGGCTCATCAAGCTTGTTAATGCGCCCTGAAGTTCGCCTTGTTCATTAACAGGTACCTGGCTCGACATGATTCCCTGTAAAGCAGGTCCTGCAATGCCGCCCAAACAATAAGGCACAAGGAAGGCAAACATCATCCAGCCTTTAGTGGCAAATGCAAAAAGTATCAGTCCGGCAAGATAAAGGAAGAGGCCGGTGTAAACTGATTTCTTGTTTCCCAGTTTCGGTATGATCATTCTGATGAGTCCTCCCTGCACGATTGCGACAAGAATTCCGACAACACTTAATGAAATACCAACCCATACTATATTCCAGTGGAATTTAAGCATTGTATAGAACGTCCATGTAGACTCTACCGATTTACCGGCCATAAAAAGCAGGAGATATGAAACAACCAATCCGGCAATTACCGGATATCTTTTAAGGTTGAGTAAAGATCCGATCGGATTTGCTCGCTTCCAGTCAAACTTTCTTCTGTTACTTTCCGGAAGGGATTCCGGCAAAATAAAATAACCGAAGACAAAGTTCAACAATGAGAATCCGGCTGCGACAAAGAATGGTATTCTCGCTCCCCAGGCTCCGCAAAGTCCACCAATGGTTGGCCCGATGATAAATCCAACACCAAAAGCCGCTCCGATCAGGCCAAAATTTTGTGCTCGTTTCTCGGGAGTGCTGATATCGGCTATGTACGCGGCAGCAGTGCTGAAACTAGCCCCGCACAATCCCGCAATGACACGCCCGAGAAAAAGCCATGCAATAGTAGGAGCGAGGGCCATAAATATATAATCAAGGCCTAAGCCCATAAGCGAAAGAAGCAAAACGGGACGCCTTCCAAATCTATCGCTCAGTCCGCCAAGGATTGGGGAAAAAACGAATTGCATAACACCATAAGCTACGGTAAGCCATGCGTTGTATTGTGAAGCTTCGCTTAACCCGCCACCAGTAAGCTCTTCAATTAATTTCGGGATCACCGGAATAATTACACCCAGCCCTATTACATCAATTAAAACAGTGATGAATATAAAAGTAAGAGCCTTGTTATTGGGTTTTTCTGACATACCGTATTTTTTTGTGAAAATACATATTTTCCTGTTTTGAAATGTTAATATTTCGTCCTCCCGAAAATTCAGAATTTAAAATAAATGCAATTACTTTGTTGTACACAGAAACGGGTATCATGCCAATCATCAAACCATTCAGGTTCTTACCATCAATTAAAAGAAAAGATCTAAATCCGGATTTTGCTGACCATGTTTGGTTCCCGAATTTCTTCACAGAAGAAGAAGTTGAACAGATCAGAAATACCTGGAATGAAGAAACTGCGCGTGATGCAGCAGTGAATAACGCGGGTAGGGAAGAGATGCGAGATGAATTAAGAAAGTCACAGATCATGTTCCTTAAACCTGGAGCTAACGACTGGATCTACGATAAGCTTTCTGCGGCTTGTATTCAGACAAACACCAACAGATTCAAATTTGAGATCACCGGGTTTCAGACGGAGCTACAGTTGGCTAGTTACAGCAACACAGGTTTCTTTGACTGGCACATGGACTTTGGTCCCGGAGATATTTCCAATCGTAAATTAAGTATTACCGTTCAGCTATCCGACAGTGAAGAATATGAAGGAGGAGATCTTCAGTTCATGATCAATCAAAAAGTGGTGAACGCTCCGCGCACAAAAGGAACAGCTATTATTTTTCCTTCATTTGCATTACACAGAGTTAGTCCGGTTACTAAAGGCTGCCGTAAATCTATCGTAGGTTGGATCGCAGGCCCACCATATAAATAAATCAAGATGAGAACAATTCCCCTTTGGCTTCTGATGGCTGTACTTGCTGTTAGTTGCTCGCAAACAGAAAAAAATTACATTGCACGCGTCAAGTATCAGAAGCTGACTGAATCGGAGATCTTTAACAAGGAGATGGTGTATGATGTGATCTTCGATTCACGTGAATCCGGAACCGATTCAATAAAGAATCAGAGCCGACAGCTCTTTCTGAAGGCAATTGATACATATAAAAATAAAAAAGATCCTCAGTCTGCTGTATCAGTGTTCCGTCAATCGATCCTGACCTATCCGGATGCTAAGACATATTATGAATTGGGTAATGCTTTGCTTGATGCCAAATCATCCACTGCTTCAGTTAAGGATGCGGTTGAGGCTTTTGAAGTGGCGAAATACCTCAACTTTCAGCCGGCTTCGATTGTGTATTACAAGCTGGCGGCTGCTAATAATATTCTGTTAAAAAGCGATGAAACTATTGGTATTTATAATGTGGTCTATAACCTTGAAAATGCATTTAACAGTGGATTTTCGGACACATCTCTATTATTAAAAGATCAGAACCTCCGTTCAATTGCTGCTACAGCAGAATACAAAGAGATGCTAAGTCGTGTATTGACAAAAGATGGAAAAGCAGAAAATGTTTTTGATCTCTATAAAAAATCCTTTGAAGTGTATCAGCAACCTTATGCGATCACTTTTCAAAACCTTGATGACATGAGAAACAAGCAATCGATCAGCTACGATTTCGCACGTTTCATTCCTGAGATGCAGAACACAAGCTTCGGGCGGGATGTGTCGCATGACTTCTTTTATATCGCAAAGGTCGCTGAAACACCCGCATATACGGCACTGATATATTCTTCGATCAGCTTTTGGGAATCTGAGATGCAACCGGTGATCACGAGGTTGTCAACCTATGATAACGAAGGGAATATCATTGCCACGAAAGTCTTTGCAGGACAATTTTCGGCTGAGAAAGTGAAAGTAGGGACAATTAAAAATAATGAGATCGTACTTCAGGACTATAAACGCATCTGGAAACAATCAATAGATAAAGTGCCGTTTGATGAAAATGAAGTTGATAAATATGAACTTCTGGCCACGGCCACATTTCGTCTGAATGATAACGGTGAGATCGTTGAGCTTTCTGTCCCTGCTAATTATTCTGATTCAGTTGTATTTGCAAAGAACTAATATGAAAAACTTATTTTTATTTACTGCTTTATCGGTGCTGCTTCTGTCCTGCGACAAAAAGATCGTGACAGAGTACCGGGATGTTCCTGCCTTACGCGCAAGCTCGATCTATCGTGGCGATTCAATTTATACTTATATGCAAACGTATAAAGATGCCAATTCAGAAATGGCTGAATCCTATATAAAGAAAAGTTCAGAGGCTGAAAGTAATGACTTATCAACGGCCACATATTTCGTAAAGAGAGCGATCACTTTAAATCCGAAGTTGGAATATTATAAAAAGCTCGCATCTCTTCTGGAAAGATCGGGCGATTATGAAGAGCTGACTGAATTGTATTACCCGATCGTAAACTCAAGTTATATCCGAGATAATTCTGATCAGTCATCGCAGGTTTTTGTCTTTGGCCAGCCTGATCAGGACACTTACTATGAATACCTTGTTGCAGAAGTCGCTGCACGAGGATATTTGTATGGAGACCTCATTTACAACGCCCGGGAATTAGGGTTCGATATACCGGAACTGAAGAAAAAGCTGTTCTCCGATAAACGACTGAAGATCGATGCCACTTCAGAAGAGACGAAGAAAATGATGCTTCTGTTTCTTTCAGATGAGGAGCTTACAGCGTACAATAAGCTTGAAAGCACATTTAAGGAAATGCTTTCGTCCATCAAAGATGTATCTCCTGTGTTTGAAATAAACAAGCTGACTGTGCGTAATTTTCAATACGATGAATTTAACGGCCAAAACAGCAACTACGAATTGGAGGGGCCGAGCTCATCATACATATACATGAATTATCTGCTTGAGAAAAGAGAAAAGCCCGACAGCTGGCATCAGTTCAATTTTACTCATATCACACCAATCGGTGATTCGTTACATGCCGTAATTTATGCGGTGGATACTTCAGAGAATGCTTGTCCGATCGATATGAGACACATTTATCATCGTTTAGTTATCTATAATAAGAAAGCCGAGATCATCGATTCTAAGATTGTTGCACTGCAATCTGGGGAACAATTAATAACACTTCAATTCAACACGAATACATTTACAAGCACGGTGCATAAACGTGAGTGGAAGAAACCATACAATAAAAAAGATTTTGATAATTACGTAACGGGAACCACGCAGATAAAAGAAACGTCATTCTTGATCAAGCCGGACGGAAAGATCATTGAGCAGCCTGTTCTTGCGGTTTCAGAATAACATCTTTATAGAAGAATGTTTTTCTGATCAGCCATTCTGCTACCATCAAATTAGGGATCCAGCTCAGGAAGGAAACCAACGTGTACATTTCTTTTGCCGGCAAATGTATAACTGATGGGAGCACGAGTACATAAATTCTTAAGGTGATAGCTGATAAGGTAAGCGCAAAACTTCTGTACATAAAGTTAAGGTGCTCCTGAATCTTCCCGGCTCTTACTTTTCGGTACGCGGTAAATGTAAAATACCACCACAAAACCGAAATGATCCCGAACGAAGTTTTAGCCGCTATTCCTCCATTCGCATAAATAGCCATAACAAATCCTGCCGGTGCGCTTACAAACAATATCAAAGATATATACACCTTGCCGATTGCGCGATGTATTTGCGGCTTGTGGATAATCACCGTTTTAATGAATTGAATAATCCCGGCAAGTAGAATAATAAGGCTGCTCGAGATATGGGAATAGAAAGCGATGCGCCAGACGCTGATGTGCAGGACACTTTGTTTGGTTAAAAGAAAATCCACATCATATTCGAACGAGAAATAGGGTATAGTGATCTTCATCATTAACATGAAGAAGAAAACTCCGGAGCATAATAAAATATAAGAAAACAGCTTTCTCATTTAAACAGTTGAGATCCCATTAGAGTCGGTTGTCAGCACTTCACTCATGAGATCGAAAAATGGGCGCATCTTTTTGAATGTATCATTTACCTGTTTAAGGAAATCCGGGTTGAGCACTTCTTTATCACTGAACTTTTTCATTAATAGGAATTGTTTATAGCGCAACAGATCGATCTCCGGGTGGTCTGACTTAAAGCCTTGTGGAGCAGAAGTTAATCGCTCTCCCTGTAGAGTTCCGAAGGTCTCTTTAAAGCTTTTGCTGTTCAATACTTTCCGGAATGGTTTTGCGTCATAATCAATTTCCTGACGGATGCGCTTAAGATCGTCCGGATTCGGGCCCCAGAAACCTCCGCCAACAAAACTGTTTCCGGGCTCAATGTGGAAGTAATAACTACCGCGTAGCTTTTTTGTCGCCCGGCTAAAGCTTCCGCTCCAGTTGATTTTATAAGGAGTTTTTTCTTTTGAGAATCTTGTGTCGCGATAGATCCGGTGCAGACTTTTTTTGCCGGAAGGTGTTTCTATATGATCATGCTTGTTCATTTCTTTCAAAAGATCGTCAGCAAAAGCGATGATTGCCTCGTGTTCTTTAAGATACCTCTCTTTGTTCGCATTGAACCAGTCACGATTATTGTTTTTCTTGACGAGTTTCAGAAATTCAATTGCACCAGGTGGGATACTGTTCTTCATTTGTGAAATTTTCAAAACAAAATTAGGTATAAAAACGAATGTGCAAGTGAATGTTTGGGACATAAAAAAGGCCTCTCAAAAAATGAAAGGCCTCCGATTAAATTTATTATTAATTGATTAGTTGAATGCGCAGATGGCACCACCCATTAGAGCCATTGAAACGATCCAATAACCTGCGTTAAGTGCAATATACTTAAAGCCTTTTCCTTCAAACATTGCGTTGACAGCTAAAACAGGGAGAGCGATTGTAAATCCGGTCATTGTCCCATGAAATGCGCCATGCTTAAACGTGCGGAAGTTGGTTCCGTATTTTGCCATGAAATCATTAAAGAAAATAGTAGCCTCACTGTTAGAATCTTTTAAGAATCCAACTTCGTTGGCAAGTGTGGAGAACACTCCGAACTGATGAATCACCATAAATGTTATCGTAATTCCCATTAAAAAAGAAAATACATAAGTTAGCAGGAAAGTCACCCACATGTGTCCGCGTTTCGTATCAGGTTCTGAAACCCCTGAAACATGCATCCAGATTGTTCCAAATACTTTTGGGTTATACCATATCGATCCGATCACCATCGGAATTAAAGCAGCGAGCGCGATCACTAAAAAATTGATTGTTAACATTTGTTTCGAGTTTTGGTTCGGTCAAATGTATATAATTGTGAATGACAGAATGAGTAACCCGAAAAATGGTATTCACAACGGAATGTGTATAAAGTCAATTTCCAAAAAAATTATTTTACCGTAAAGCTCTTTACACCGCTAAAATCCTTACTCTTAACTTTTGCGAAATACAATCCTGAAGAAAGTTCCAAAGCCAATTTGATCTCGGCCTGACCGCTCATTGTGTTTGAGTAAACTTTTCTTCCCATAACGTCAATTACTTCTATGTTAAGTTTTTCGCCTGTGAACGCGTCAGAAAATTTCAACGTAAAGTTTCCATTATTGGGTGAAGGGAAAAGCTCAACGCTGCTGTTCGCTACAGGAGCTTGGTTGATTCCGGTTATGGCACTCAGCTCACTTTCCCAGATTCCACGACCAAATGTTGCAACATAGATCTTATTTAAAATCGGGTTGAATTCAAGATCCGACACGATAACATTCGGCAACCCCGTGTTCCTGCTTAACCAAACACTGTTTAGATTATCAAAAATATAAACCCCGAAATCTGTTCCTACCATAAGCTCTCCACTCATCGGAACCGTCTTGATACAATTCACAGGCGCATTCGGAAGGTTGAAGGAAATGTTCTGCCAGCTTAGACCTGCATTAGTGGTCTTGTAAACTTTTTGTCCTGCAGTTAACCCCGCAAGTGCAATATATGCGGTGTTTGCATCTGTCTGACTTACATCAATACTTGTATAGTAGATTGAATCGGGTAGGTTGGAAGTAATGTCATTCCAGCTTGCACCTCCGTCATTAGTAAAGTATGCTCCTGAAGGCGAACCATATTCAAAACGAATCCTCCTGGTTGCATACATCACTGATGAGTTAGAGTTAGAAACAGCCAAAGCAGAGATCTCATTATCATAAATACCATTTGATGGAAGCGGACTCAAGCCGTTCCAGGAATTTCCTCCATCATAGGAAGCGCTTACATTAGTTAAACCGACATACAGAGTTCCATAATTATTATAGTCGGCAACGATAGGGGAGGTCCATTCACCGTTTTCAAAATTTACATTTGCCCCGAGATCATAGGCAGAAAAGCCTCCGTCAGGCGAGTAGTAGAAATTTCCATATTGGCTGGAGCCGATCACTACATTGTCATCAATAGGATCAAGATATGTGTCCATACCATCACCGCCAAAAATTGTATTCCAACTTGTTCCATCAAAATAAAAGGTGGCATTATCCTGAGCGCCAGCGCATAATCTGCCCGCTACATTTCGTGAAGAGGAGATCCGGTAAAATGAAGTAATAGCCAATCCGTTGCTGATATCCGTCCAGTTAGTTGGCCACGGTGAGCCTCCTGATGCTAATGACCAGTCCTGGGAAATTACGTTGTCAGTTCTGTAAATTCCTCCATCACTGCAGACAAACACATCGCCTGTAAGCGGATTTGTTTCAATGAAATGGATGTCGCCATGTAGTGTTGCTCCGTAGCTTAGTGTCCAGTGACTCACTGGTTCAAACGTTTGCGCTCCGTCTGAAGATGCCCAGATATTTACACCGCCTGTATAAACAATATCCTTATTTGTGAAGTTAACATTGAATCCAAGGTCGTAAGTACCTTGTCCGCCTGAACCGAATCCCTGATCATACTCCAGAACATTTACTCCCGGATTCAAATACTGCCAGGTTGATCCGGCATTTGTTGATTTATAGATCCCGTACATTCCGTCAGAAGCATCGACAGCGAACGCATATACGTAATTATTATCGGAAGGAGCAATGGCTAGCTTGATCCTTTGAACTGTGCCTGTTGTTGGAATTCCGGTATTTAGTTGAGTCCAGGTGCTTCCAAAATTTGTTGACTTGTAAATTGCTGCATGTCCGTAGTTTGACGAGTAAAGCCATCCCGATGCCGCGTATAAAACACTTGGATTTACTTTATCCTGAACCATATCCCAGAATAATGTGTCGAGTGTATGTGTCCATGAAACCCCTCCATTTGCGGAAGTATACATCCCGGTAACACCGCATGCTACAAGCTGGTTGCTGTTTGCGGGATTGATCAAAACTTTTCTGATCAGGGAAGCATCACCATTTGTTAGTTGAAAGCTCAATCCTGTGGGCGACCAGTTTAGGCCTCCATCAGTAGTTTTGTAGACGCCAAGTCCATAATGCGTATTTCTTTTTCTACCATCGATGTTCAAGGCTACGTCAATGTATTCGAAATCACAAAGCGAAATGTACATGGTGTTCGGATTGTTTGGATCGATAGTGATATCACTGACTCTTGTAATAGGAAGATTATCGGTTAGTGGTGTCCAGCTTTGTCCGTTGTTACTTGTTTTCCATACACCGCCTTGTGCAACGCCAACAAAATAAGTGTTTGGATCGGTAGGGTGGAAGGCGAGACAATTAATTCGTCCGACACCATTCTGCATGTAACCGGTTAAATTACCCGGCAATGCAAAAGGGCCTACAGGCGACCAGTTGGAACCCGAAAGACGCATATTGTTGGAAGGTTGTTTTGCAGCTGCCGCATTTATCGCTTCATTTATATACAAGGCCGGATCTGCAAGTTCACCATGGCCATTGGTTTTGAGCTGCATGTCATTCTCCCAGCGCTTGAAATATTTCCAGTGCTTTGTAGTTTTCAGGTCCACAGTTTTAGACCATGCATTGAACTGTCGCTGCATTTCCACGAACGTCAAAGGAACACCGGGCTCTTTTTTTATAAAATGTTGAGCTGATGCTATAGAAGAATGTAAAAGACAAAGCGCTGCAATGCAGTATTTTATTGGATTCATATCGGGGGAAATTCTGTTTACGTAAATATACAAAAAATGACGGAATGAAATTGCGAGAAACAGTGACTCATCCGTCTTTTAAACTATCTTTGCAAATCATTAAAATTAAATTAGTTTGCAAACATTTACCGAATTAGGTGTTACAGATGCTCTGATCAAAGGACTGGTAGAAAACAACATCTTTGACCCTACAGAGATCCAGAGAAAATCGATTCCTTATTTATTGAAGGAAGGCTTTGATTTTATTGGCCAGGCGCAGACCGGTACCGGTAAAACGATGGCGTTCGGACTTCCGTTATTACAGAAGATCGACACGAATAACAGCAAAGTGCAGGCGCTTGTGCTTTGTCCGACACGCGAACTTGCGCAGCAAATTGCAAAACAATTATTCCGCGTTGCGCGATATAATCCATCAAGAATTTTCATTGAATCAGTATATGGCGGTGAGCCTATTGAGATCCAGACAAAGAATTTAAGTCGGCCTACACATATTGTTGTTGCTACTCCGGGAAGGTTGATCGACCTATTGGAAAGAAAAGCGCTCAGTTTGACTGATATTAAAACCATTGTTCTTGATGAGGCAGATGAAATGCTGAGTATGGGTTTTAAGGACAGCATTGACACTGTGTTGAAACAAACCAACGGACAGCGTCAGATCTGGTTGTTCTCAGCTACCATTCCGGAATCGCTTGACCGCATCATTCATTCTTATATGGAAGAGGATGCTTATAAGGTTCAGGTGGACATTAAAAATGTGGTGAATCGTGATATTGAACATCAGTACGTTCAATGTATAGATGCAAAAGACAAGCTGACAACCCTTTTGGAGTTTTTAAGAACGCAGGGAAAAGGCAGAGGAATCGTATTTTGCAAAACGAAGGATGGCACTCAGTCACTTTCAAAACAACTGATTGCCCGCAATTATTCAGCTGAAGCAATTCATGGTGATCTCCAACAGCGCGATCGTGAGAAAGTTTTGCGTGCATTCAAGAATGAGAAAGTTCAGATCCTTGTTGCGACTGATATGGCTGCACGGGGATTAGACATTACGGATCTGCAGTATGTGATCCATTATCAGCTGCCCGATCAGCTTGAGTATTATACTCACCGAAGCGGACGAACAGGACGTGCGGGAAAGAAAGGGCTTTCGATAAGCTTAGTGACAAGCACTGAAATGAAGCGATTGAAGACAATCGAGAGTGAACTTAAAATATCAATACAAAAGATCCGCAGAGCTTAATGGAGTTAGATGAACCAAATATAACTCCAGAGCCTGTCGATATTGAAGAAAAGAAGATCGGGAAACAGCTTTATGACTACCAGCAGGAAGCCATAAACAGGATCTTCAATTGCCTTAATAATCACACGGAGAAATACAATTTGCTTTTTCAGCTGCCGACAGGCGGGGGGAAAACCGTGATCTTTTCAGAGATCGCGAAAAGATATATTAAGGAGAGTGGGAAAAAGGTATTGATTCTGACGCATCGTATCGAGCTTTGTGCGCAGACTTCCGACATGCTGAACGAGTTTGGCGTTAAGAATAAGATCATCGACAGCAAGGTAAAAACATTGCCGGACCAGGAGGAATATATGTGTTTTGTCGCGATGGTTGAAACGCTGAACAACAGGCTGCAGGATGAAAAGCTGGAAGTGGAGAATGTAGGATTGGTGATTATTGATGAGGCGCACTTCAATTCATTTAAGAAACTGTTTAAATTCTTAGAAAAGAGTGTGATCCTCGGTGTTACTGCAACTCCTTTAAGCTCCAATATAAAACTTCCTATGAAGGAGACTTATAATGAGCTGATCGTTGGGCATTCAATTCCGGAATTAATAGAAAAAGGATTTTTGTCAAAGGCAACGACATACTCTTATGATGTGAACCTGGGATCATTAAAAGTCGGGATCGATGGTGATTATACGGTAAGCTCTTCCGACCGGCTATATACGAACAGCCTGATGCAGGAGAAGCTTGTTGCTGCGTATGAAGAGCAATCGAAGGGGAAAAAGACATTGATCTTTAACAACGGGATCAATACTTCCAAGCATGTGGAGCTGCTCTTCAAAAATGCAGGATACGATATCAGACACCTCGACAATACGAACAGTGAGCAGGAGCGAAAAGCAATTCTTACGTGGTTTAAAACCAAACCCGATGCGATATTAACTTCGGTGGGAATCCTTACAACGGGATTTGATGAGCCGACTGTTGAAACGATAATCCTTAACAGAGCGACAAAATCCTTAACACTGTATCATCAGATGATTGGTCGTGGCTCTCGTGTTTTGCCTAATAAAAGTACATTTACTGTAATCGACCTTGGGAATAATGCTGCCCGTTTCGGGCTGTGGGATTCTTTCGTCAATTGGCATGAGATATTTCGTTCTCCGGATATGTACCTGGAAAATCTGAGAAGTGATCAGGAGATTGAACGTCAGCTGGCGTATAAAATGCCGGCAGCTTTAAGAGCGAGATTCAGTAAATCAGAAGATATTGATTTTAGTATGAAGGATGAATATGAGCGTGTAGCGAAAGAAGGATTACGCCCGAAAATTGCTTTGGAACGTTCTATAAATCAGCATTCACGGATCATTTTTGAGAACAGCGAAAATTTTGATGAAGCCCAGGAGCTTGTAAGGCTGTTGGAAGAAGATATCCGGTACAGGATTAAAAAGTATTCATATTGCATTGCTAAGAGTACCGATAATTATCTGAAATGGCTTCAGGATGAATATCAGAAACAGTTGAGCAGCAATCTGAGCAAAAAGTTTTTAGCTGCGCAGGATACGAATGTTTCTAATGATCAGGAATTTAATTAAGTCTAAAATTATAATCATGAATAAGCCAACCATATTAATGCTCGAGCCGGATGATGCGGATCGTTTTATAACAAAAGTTTATTTTGAGGAGCATAAATTCGATGCGGATGTGAAATTTGTCTCAACCAGCGGTGAATTTTTCGATTTTATGGAAAACACGGATAGAACGAAGTTACCCTCATTGATTTTGCTGAACATGCATGCAGTTCCTTTAAATGCATCGGGCATTTTAAAATCTTTGAAGAGCGCGACTAAATGGAATCATATTCCGGTAGTGATTCTAAGCGAAAGTAAAGATCCGAAAATGATCAGGGAATGTTATGAGTTGGGAGCAAGTTCATTTATTCAGAAACCTGATACGGAATCGGAAACGAATAAGAAGATCATGAATTTCATTAAATACTGGTTTGAGACGGTAGAATTGGTATAGTATAGTAATTACTACGAAGTAACCTATACTTTGATTATAGTTATTGTCTTATAATTAATATTATGTTAAATAGCCACACGCTGTATCTCAATATGTTCTGTTGTGCAAGCAATTCAGTTATCCCTCCCCGCTAAGTTAAAAGAAGTGTTTTAGTCTCTAAAGTTTATATACACTCTTCTGATCTCCCAACTCTTCAGTATCAGGCCGAATACTTACAATCCAATAATTAATAATTAACTCGAGCTGTTTAGCCATGTCTTTTACATCTTGAGGCTTTATAAAATAACCCTGCAATCTGTAATCATACGCCTCTTCTAATTGTCGCTTGGTTGCACCTGAACTTGAAAAGATAAACGGGACAGATTTTATCCGGAGAGCTTTGTCTCCATCAATTGTTCTTTTAAAATCCAAACCGTTCAAGCCCGGCATATTCATATCCGAAATGATCAGGAAAATATTCTCCCTGGTTTGCCTTAAAAAATCAAGTGCAGATTCAGCGTTGCTGAAAAATTCAAGATCTACATGTATTGACAATTCCTCCAGGGCCATTTTAAGAAAGTCCTTTTCAAAATGATGATCATCAACCAAAATTATTTTTCCTGAAAGCCTCTTCATACAATTCCGCTATTTTGGAAGTTCTTTATTTCCTTTAGTTTGTCCTGAATAAACCGTTCTTCCGCAATTAACACAGACCTTTTCTCCACGCAGCCCTTCTCTAAGAAATGGATGGCGACAATACTTCTCAGTATTGCCCGTATTCGTATGATATGTGTGTGAAGAGTTATTCATTTTGAATTTTATTTGTACAAATTTATACCAGAAGTAGGACCTATCGGAGTATTATCGTGAATAGGCAGCTAAACGTTGCTATTCGGGAGATTTTAATAGCCAAGGAGGTAAAAACAAAAACGGAGAACATTCCTGTTCTCCGTTTCCTGATATAAGCAAAATTAATTTCCTTTAAGCTTTTCCTTCATTGCGTCACCTTTTTCTTTCATCTGGAGACGATAATAAATGTTTTTTAAAGCAGTCATTGTCGCTCTGTCCTTGCCATTTATGGATAAGGCTTTTTCAAGGATAGGGACAGCCTTGTTAAACTCATCATTTGCATGGGTTATTTCTGCCTCGTATTTCTTTTGGTCAGTGATAGTATTGGCTTTATTTCCCAAATTTACCCCGTTATTATAGTAAAGGGCGCCAAGGTTGTAGAGTGCATCAAAATAATCCGGCTTTATTTCCAGAGCTTTCTTGTAATCAGCTTCAGCCAGCTTCATTTTTTCATCAGCATCTTTCGGCTTCTCTAATTCTTTTCCTTTCGGATCTTTTGGGTTTGAAAGATTGTCATACATGTTACCACGTGCAAAATACAGAATGTGATCATTAGGTTTTGCCTGGATAGCCTGGTTAAGATTTGCTAATGCTTCAGAGCTTTTATTTGCTTTGATGTAAAAATCCGTCTCGTTCAGCAACAGGTTAATATCGTTTGGATAAGCTATACGGCCTTTTTTCAGAACTTCAAAACCACCTACGGTGTCTTTAAGCATTGTATAAACACCCATTAATTGTGTATAAGTGGCAGCTCTACCTACTTTCATGTCGATCATTTTCTGATAGTACTGCTTGGCTTTTTCATAATCTCCGGCACGTTCCGATGTGATCGCAAGATTATTCAAAGTTGCAGTGTCTTTCGATCCGCTGATCGCAAAAGCTTTTTCGAAAGACTGTAATGCCGCTCCATAATTCTTTGCGTTGTAATCGTAAACCGCTTTGTTTGAAATGTAAATGGATACATCGCTGATTCCTTTGTTGATCTCAGAGGTGTAATTGCCTTTGGTATCAAGGGTTTTTGCTTTCGCGAACGCATCATAAGCGGTGTAAAGATCCTGAGCAGAAACAGCCTGAAATGCGGCAGTCTCTTTTTTCTTAGGATCCGGATCGGTCGCCTTTGCAGTTTCCGCCTTCAAACTCTTCTGGAACAGATTTACGTAGATCTGCCCGCGATAAACCTGAGTTTTAGCCTGTTCCTTAGTGTCGGGGTTTTCAGAAGCAAGATCGATCGCTTCCTTAGCTTTTGTAAGATAGTCAGCATCCTGAGTATCGTTATAATCTTTAAGATATTTCCAGGCTGAAACAACCTTGGCAGATTGGGCATTTGCACTAATAATAGATACGGATGCAGCGATAATTAAAATTATTCTTTTCATAAAGGATTGGTTTTAAATATTTTCAGGCGCGGAATCAACATCCTTGCCATCGTTGGTTTCTGTATTATCAGACGCGCCACCATCGTTATTTTCATAAGGCTCTGTTGAATTTTCTGTGTTCTCCGGATTTTCAGCAGTTGCTGCATTCTCGATCTCTTCCACAGTCTCATCGATATCAACTTTTGTTACAGCAGCTATCGAATCAGTCTCCTTCAGATTGATCAATCTCACTCCCTGAGTCGCTCTTCCGATCACTCGAAGATCAGCTACAGATAATCGGATAATGATTCCTGATCTGTTGATGATCATCAGGTCATTCTTATCGGTTACATCTTTGATCGCGATGAGAGTTCCTGTCTTGTCTGTGATATTGATAGTTTTTACACCTTTCCCACCACGGTTTGTAACCCGATATTCTTCAATATCTGAACGCTTACCGTATCCTTTTTCAGAAACCACCATTACATCGCTTTCCTTATCCGGCATCGCAATCATTCCGATCACTTCATTGTCGTTTTCGTCTCCAAGGTTAATTCCTCTTACTCCCGAAGCATTACGGCCCATTGGGCGCACGGCAGACTCGTTGAAACGAACAACCTTACCTGCTTTTGAAGCCAGCATGATCTCGTTGGTTCCGTTGGTCAATAACACCTCAAGTAAAGTATCTCCATCACGCACCGTGATCGCGTTAATACCATTCTGACGCGGTCTTGAATAAGCCTCAAGCGTTGTTTTCTTGATGATTCCATTCTTCGTACACATGATGATGAAGTTATTGTTGATATAATCTTCATCAGCAAGGTTCTTCACGTTAATGAATGCCTTGACTTTATCATCGCTTGGGATATTGATCAGGTTCTGGATAGCGCGTCCTTTCGATTGACGGTTTCCTTCCGGAACCTCAAATGCACGCATCCAGAAGCAACGACCCTGTTCCGTAAATAATAACAGATAATTATGTGTGGACGCGGTGAATAAATGTTCGATAAAGTCTTCATCACGTGTATTGCTTCCTTTTGCGCCTTTACCTCCGCGCGCCTGTGTGCGGTATTCGCTCAGCATTGTACGCTTGATATAACCCATATGGGAAATAGTGATCACAACGTCCTCATCAGCGATCATATCTTCTACCCTGAAATCTCCTGCCGCATAAACGATCTCCGATTTACGCTCATCCCCGTACTTCTCTTTTATCTCCGCCAATTCATCTTTAATGATCTGCATACGTAATCCTTCGTCAGCTAAAACTGCACGTAAATGGGTGATCAATTTCATCAATTCATCGTACTCTGCTTTTATCTTATCTCTCTCAAGGCCAGTGAGTACACGTAGCCTCATCTCAAGAATTGCTTTAGCTTGAATCTCACTTAATCCGAAATTTTGCATCAATCCATCCTGAGCTTCTCCCGGTGTAGCAGATTCACGAATAAGCTTAATTACTTCGTCCAGGTGATCTAACGCGATCAGATAACCTTCCAGGATATGAGCACGCTTTTCAGCTTGTGCTAATTCGTATTTTGTTCTGCGGACAATAACCTCATGACGGTGATCAACGAAGTGAACGATCATGTCTTTCAGGTTCAGCATCATTGGACGGCCGCCAACCAGAGCAATATTATTTACACTGAAAGATGTCTGCAGTTCGGTGTATTTAAAAAGATTATTCAACACTACATTCGTAATCGCATCGCGTTTAATTTCGTAAACGATACGCATCCCGTCTCTGTCCGACTCATCACGGATATCAGAAATACCTTCAATCTTCTTATCATTGATCAGATCAGCAGTCTTGCGGATCATCTCCGCTTTATTGATCTGATACGGAATTTCGTTTACGATAATGCGCTCACGCCCATTATCTGCGATCTCAACATTTGTTTTAGCGCGCATTATGATACGTCCGCGGCCTGTATGGAAGGCATCTTTAACACCTTCGTAACCATAGATTATGCCTCCGGTAGGGAAATCCGGAGCCTTTACGTATTGCATCAAGCCTGCAATATCAATATCTCTGTTATCAATATAAGCAACTGTAGCATTGAGGATCTCAGTCAGATTGTGAGGAGGCATATTCGTAGCCATACCCACGGCAATTCCGGATGCACCGTTTACTAATAAATTAGGGAATTTAGCAGGAAGAACCGTTGGTTCAGTCAAGCTGTCATCAAAGTTAGGTCGGAAGTCAACTGTGTCCTTCTCAATATCTGCAAGCATTTCTTCTGCGATCTTCTTCAAACGTGCCTCGGTATAACGCATGGCAGCCGGACTATCACCATCAACAGAACCAAAGTTACCTTGGCCGTCAACCAAAGGGTAACGTAAGCTCCAATCCTGCGCCATACGGACCATCGTATCATATACAGATGAATCGCCATGCGGGTGATATTTCCCCAACACCTCTCCTACGATACGAGCTGACTTTTTATGCGGACGATTTGACAAAACGCCAAGATCAAGCATTCCGTAAAGCACCCTGCGGTGAACCGGCTTCAAACCGTCCCGAACGTCAGGAAGGGCGCGCGAAACGATAACCGACATAGAATAGTCGATGTATGCCGATTTCATTTCTTCCTCGATATTGATAAGAATAATTTTTTCTCCGTCTGCCATAATTTCTATTTCTTTTACGTGTTATATAGTAAGGTTCATGCGTTTTTCAGAATAATTGGCATATAAATAATTTAGCACAATAGTTGTTATTCTGTAAGTGTAAATTTAGGAGTTCGAAAATACTCATTTGAATACAGTTTCAGCTTGTTTTTCGCCCTTAAATTATCAACATATTAACAGTTTGTTTGTTGATAAAAAGAAAGGCAATATACCGCAGGCATCGATTTCAGAAAGTACTTTTGATTTTGACGTTAAAAACGTTATTTTTGATAGCATTTGAAACTCTTAAGTTTGTTAGACGTTTTATAATTTAAATTAAAGACAAAGCCCAATTATGGAAGCAAAATTTTCACCGAGAGTTAAAGATGTTATCACGTATAGCCGTGAAGAGGCCTTACGTTTAGGTCATAATTATATCGGTACTGAACACTTATTACTCGGAATCATTCGCGAAGGCGAAGGTACTGCTATCCAGCTTTTGAAAGCTATCGGTACCGATCTGGTGGAGCTTCGGAAGACTGTAGAAGATGCTATTGGAACGGGTACTCACAAGGTGAACAATCTGGCCAATATTCCTTTAATGAAACAAGCCGAAAGAGCTTTAAAGATAACTTATCTTGAAGCAAAACTATTTAAAAGCCCCGTTATTGGTACGGAACATCTTATCCTTTCTATTTTGAAGGATGAAGATAACGTTGCCACCAAAGCGCTTCATAAATTTAACATCGATTACGATGTAATTAAACGTGAGCTTGAACTTTCTAAATCCGATCCTAAAGCTGAATTCCCCGGAACTCCTCCTGATGATGATTCCGATGATGACAGCTTCAGCGCAAGCAGCACTAAGAAGCCTGTTGACAGCAAATCAAAAACGCCCGTTCTTGATAATTTCGGCCGCGACTTAACAAAGGCTGCTGAAGATGGAAAACTCGATCCTATTGTAGGACGTGAAAAAGAAATTGAGCGTGTATCACAGATCCTTTCACGTAGAAAGAAAAATAATCCTATCCTTATCGGTGAACCCGGTGTTGGTAAATCTGCTATCGCAGAAGGTTTAGCCCTTCGTATCGTTCAGCGTAAAGTTTCCCGTGTATTGTTTAACAAACGCGTGGTTACTCTTGACTTAGCCTCTCTCGTTGCAGGTACAAAATACCGTGGACAATTTGAGGAACGTATGAAAGCTGTTATGAATGAATTGGAAAAATCTCCGGATGTGATCCTTTTCATAGATGAGATCCATACTATTATTGGTGCGGGTGGGGCTTCAGGCTCGCTTGATGCTTCAAATATGTTCAAGCCTGCATTAGCTCGTGGAGAAATCCAATGTATCGGTGCTACTACTCTTGATGAGTACCGCCAGTACATTGAAAAAGACGGTGCGCTCGAAAGACGTTTCCAGAAAGTAATTGTTGAGCCTGCAACTCAGGAAGAAACATTACAGATACTTAACAACATTAAATCTAAATACGAAGATCACCACAATGTGACATATACGGACGAAGCTATCAAAGCTTGTGTGTCGCTTACTTCACGTTATATCACTGATCGTCACTTGCCCGACAAAGCGATTGATGCTCTTGATGAAGCTGGATCACGTGTTCACATCACCAATATCAATGTTCCTAAAACGATCGTTGATATTGAGAAAAAGCTTGAAGAAATAAAAGAAGAAAAGAATAAGGTTGTCCGCTCTCAGAAGTATGAAGAAGCAGCACGTTTACGTGATACTGAACGTACTTTATTAGAGCAGTTGGAAACAGCTAAAAAAGCGTGGGAAGAAGAAAGCAAAACTCACCGCGAAACAGTAAGCGAAGATAATGTTGCTGAAGTCGTAGCGATGATGACAGGTGTTCCTGTTCAGCGTGTTGCTCAGAACGAAGGCGACAAGCTGATGAAAATGGCTGATGAGCTGAAAGGTAAAGTGATCGGCCAGGATGATGCGGTTAAAAAAGTGGTAAAAGCGATTCAGCGTAACCGTGCCGGGTTAAAAGATCCTAACAAACCAATTGGTTCGTTTATTTTCCTTGGTCCGACAGGTGTCGGTAAGACGCAATTAGCGAAGATCCTTTCTAAATATTTATTTGACAATGATGACGCTCTTATCCGCATAGATATGAGTGAGTACATGGAGAAATTTGCGGTTTCCCGTTTAGTGGGAGCGCCTCCGGGATACGTGGGTTATGAAGAAGGTGGTCAGTTGACTGAAAAGGTTCGCAGACGTCCATATTCAGTAGTTCTTTTAGATGAGATCGAGAAAGCGCATCCGGATGTATTCAACTTGTTATTACAAGCGCTGGATGACGGACAGATGACAGACAGCTTAGGCCGTAAGATCGATTTTAAGAATACGATCATTATCATGACATCGAATATTGGTGCCCGTCAGCTGAAAGATTTCGGACAAGGTGTTGGTTTCACAACCTCTACCAAGAAAGAAAACGAAGAAGATCACGCTAAAGGTGTTATTGAAGGAGCTTTGAAAAAAGCGTTTGCTCCTGAGTTCTTAAACCGTATCGATGACGTTGTGATGTTCAACTCTTTATCACGTGAAGATATTCACAAGATCATTGATATCGAATTGAACAGCTTATATGGCCGTATCAATGGACTTGGTTATCAGATCAGAGTTTCAGACGATGCTAAAGATTTTATTTCTGAAAAAGGTTATGACGTTCAGTTCGGTGCCCGTCCTTTAAAACGCGCGATCCAGAAGTATCTTGAAGATCCGTTGGCTGAAGAGATCATCAAATCCAGCTTAACTGAAGGAGATGTGATCGAAGTCAATTTCGATAAAGAGAAACAAGAGATCCTCATCAAGATCAGCAAGCCGAAAGAACCAAAGGCTAAAAAATCTAAGAAAGAAGATCAATAAATAAAACAAAAAAGAGAAAGCCTCCCAAATCGGGAGGCTTTCTCTTTTAAAATGTTTGTTGTTATTTTTTTGTCTTTTCCGTGCCGGCAAACTCATACTTCTTCTTCTCCACTCCACTCTTCATCTGAATTATAGTTCCTTCAACATCATAATTAGTGATGGTAGCTTCCCATTTAAACTCATTTTTCTCTTCGGCTAATTCAGCCTCGATCTTCACCATGTGCATTTCTGTCTCATCTTCCGTGTAGGTTGTGTCCAAAACAACTTTGTAGGCTGCCGGATTTAACTGCATCTTTTCATACATCAGATCGCTTTCAACTTTTCCGCCTTTGATAATAAAATTACTTGCAAGAGCTTTGCCCCTTCCGGTTGGCTTAACTTCATAGAATTGAACATTGTATTTTTTCCCTTCAAGAAATTTGTTTTTTTGAGCAGGTGCTGCTTTTTGGGAGAAGGCAGTTGAAACAGCAAGAAGCCCTGTTCCCAGCAAAAGTGCTTTAAATGTAATTGGGTTTTTCATGATTTATATTTTATATTTAAAACAAACAATTTTTTTGCCACGAATTGAAATAGGTTTGTAAAACTATACTTTATCTTTGTTTTTTGAAAGTTATTTACACAAATCTTAATAATTCCTGATAACTCTTGTTTCACTGAATTCAGAGCATTCCGGCTAAATCCGATCATATGAATATTGTTAACCGCATTTTATATTACCTGGTCATCTTACCAATATCCTCCCTACCCTTTCCGGTGTTGTACGCTATATCCGATTTTCTCTTTTTTATTCTTTATCGCGTAACGGGCTATCGCAAGAAGGTTGTGCTTGCAAATATTCAAAGGTCTTTCCCCGAAAAAAGCGCAAAAGAACAGGAAGAGATCTGCAGGAAATTCTACCATCATTTTTGTGACCTCGTGTTAGAAAGCCTGAAAACATTCACCATTTCCGAAGAAGAGGTTAAAAAAAGAGTGGTCTGCACCAACCCGGAAGTGATCAATAAATATTATGATCAAAACAGGAGCGTAATTATTGCCGGAGGACATTATAACAACTGGGAGATCTTCGCGGTCGCGGTTGATTCATTCATCAAACATAAGGCTGTGGGGATCTACAAGCCTCTCAGCAACAAATATTTTGATGAAAAGATGCGTAATACCCGAAGCAAATACGGTTTGTACATGATCTCGACAAGAGACGTGAAAAAGGTATTTGATGAAGAGGCTGGAAGAAGGACGGCTACTATTTTCGCGATCGATCAATCTCCTTCAAATCCTGATAATGCCTATTGGATGGAATTCCTCAAACAGGATACGGGCATATTATTTGGCGTTGAAAAGTATGCAAAAGAGTATGATTATCCTGTTCTATATGGGAGGATCAACAAGGTGAAAAGAGGCCACTATACCTTTGAATTGTTTGATGTGACTGACAAACCGAAGGAAATGGCTTACGGTGAGATCATGGAGAAGGCAACCATGATGTTGGAACAGGATATCAGGAATCAACCGGAGTTCTGGCTGTGGACACACAGAAGATGGAAGCATAAGAAGCCTGCCAATTGGAATAAACAAACAAAAGCATTGGAACTACAGAAAAAATAAACTATGAAGAAACAACTTTTCGCAGCAAGCCTTTGGGTAATTGCATTTGCAGCATGCAAAACAAAAGAGAAAACGACTGCAACAACTGCTAAAAGAACTGATTGCACGAATACCGCATACACTTATACGGCTGACATTAAGCCTCTGATGGATCAGAATTGTGTTAGATGCCACAATACAAATATGAAAGCAGGATATAACCTTGGAGACATTGCATCTGTTAAAAAGGCCGGTTCAAATGGTTATCTTTTAGGAACGATCAAGCATGAATCCGGATTTATGGCAATGCCTGCGCACGCTGAAAAAATGGATCAGGCATCGATCGACAAGATCGAATGCTGGATAAATACAGGAATGAAATAGCCATTCCCTTCTGAAGAAATCCATATTAAAATAATGGCAGTACACCATATGACCGCCAAGGATCAAATAATAGATATGAAATAAAATGAGTTTAGCACCTTTAGCTGAGAGAATGCGTCCGACAACATTGGACAACTACATTGGGCAAAAGCACATTGTAGGTGATGGTGCTATTCTAAGAAATGCAATAAAGTCCGGCATCCTCCCCTCTATTATTTTATGGGGCCCTCCGGGAGTTGGTAAAACCACGCTGGCCAATATAATCGCGCATCAGCTCAAACGTCCGTTCTATTCACTGAGTGCCATTAACTCCGGTGTTAAGGACATTCGTGATGTGATTGACAAAGCAAAAGGAACCGGAATGTTTGCTCAGGCTAATCCCATTCTTTTTATTGATGAGATCCATAGGTTCAGCAAATCGCAGCAGGATTCATTGCTTGGAGCAGTAGAAAAAGGAACGGTCACTTTGATTGGTGCAACAACCGAGAATCCGTCATTTGAAGTGATCTCTGCCTTACTTTCGCGATGCCAGGTTTACATACTGAAACATCTTGATAAAACGGACCTCCTCGACATGCTTGATCAGGCAATTACGACTGATACGGAATTAAAGAGAAAAAAGATTACGATAACTGAAAATGAGGCTCTTTTAAGATTATCGGGTGGTGATGGAAGAAAGCTGCTGAATGTGTTTGAGCTTGTTATTAACGCAATCGGTGGAAACGAAGTCGAGATCACGAACGAAAAAGTATCAGGTATAGTTCAGCAGAATATAGCTATTTATGATAAAGCGGGCGAAAATCATTATGATATTATTTCAGCGTTCATAAAATCAATTCGCGGCAGCGACCCTAACGCTGCTGTTTATTGGCTTGCACGAATGATAGAAGGCGGTGAAGATCCATCTTTCATAGCGAGAAGATTATTGATCCTTGCTTCGGAAGATATCGGAAATGCCAATCCGACTGCATTGGTTATTGCTAATAATTGTTTTCAGGCCGTTAATGTAATTGGCTTCCCCGAATCTCGAATCATCTTATCACAAACGGTTATCTATCTTGCAACCTCTGCAAAAAGTAACGCCTCTTATATGGCTATCAATGAAGCGATGCAGGCGGTTCAGCAAAAAGGTGATCAGCCGGTCCCACTCCACTTACGAAATGCTCCCACCAAATTAATGAAGGATATCGGTTATGGTAAGGAATATCAATACAGTCATGGCTACGATAATAATTTTTCTTCGCAGGAATATTTACCGGATGCGATTAAAGGAATGAAGTTCTTTGAACCGGGGAATAATGCACGGGAAAAGGAGTTGAGGGCTTTTTTGAAACAACGCTGGGGAGATAAATACGGGTATTGATCAACGAACAGCGAATGTTTGCGGATTACGATTCTGCGTGTAGCGACTTACGAATAAGATAAATCATGAATCTGGGGCAGTGGATAACTAATAAAACGAATTAAGGATTGTTAGAGATTAGATTGCGAAGATACTCACGCGCAGATCCTGAAACAAGTTCAGCATGACACCCACACACAGATTTGTATATTCGTACAGATTAGTTATCCGTACCAAGCAAGTTTGTAAGCCGGGTTCTGTCCCTTCCGCAAGCGGAAGGTTTCTATCATTTATCTAGGCATTTCGTCACCGAAAGGCTCAAGCAATCTACCCATCACACCACACCGAAGTGTTCAAGCGAGCAGCTTTTACGTGTGACTTATTTGATCTTTCAACTCCCAAGGTTTACCCCTAGCAACTGTTGCCAGCTGCTACCGTGAGCTCTTACCTCACGTTTTCACCCTTACCTTTCAGGTTAAATAATCTGAGCTTGCAAGCAAACTCAAAATTACCTGAAAGGCGGTAATTCTCTGTGGCACTATTCTGTCCCTGCATTTCTGCAAAGCCTTCTTATTAGGAAGTGGGATGCTCTGTGTTGCCCGGACTTTCCTCTCCCCTTCCCTTGCGGGCTGAGCAGCGATAGAACAACTTGCAGTGCAAAGATAGTAATTAGTTAATTAGGAATTGGTTATTGGGTGATAGCTGTTTTTATTTGTGTCATAGTCAGTTCGAGTGTTTCGCTTTTCGCGAATTGTATCGAGAACCGGCTGAAAGATTTTTTAAACACTTCTCGATACTCTCCCTGCGGTCGAACTCGATTGACACTTTCTTAAAAGATCACCTCTGTGGCTCCGAAACCATATTTTGAATAGGAGCCATCATGATAACGCAAGCCCATTGAACTGAGAATCGCACGCACTTCCTGTTTTAATCGCCCGTTACCAACCCCATGGATAACCGTCAGACTCCTGTAATGTTCGTTGATAGCCTTATCCAGAGCTTGCTGAAAATGTCGGAGCTGAACGATCACGATCTCCGCGTTACTCATTCCTCCATAGTTATCGATAAGCTCTTCAATATGAAGATCGATCTCCATTTCATAAGCGGCATTGTTAGTCTTGTGCGGCTTAGATGTTTTAACAGGCTGAGTGATTGTCTTTTTTTGAAACAACAATTTTGAAAGATCTGTCTTAGACGCCTCGGGAGAGTTGAAATAAAGATCCTGCTGAAAATCTGATACGTTGATCAACAGGCATTTTTCAGGGATCAGATCTGTGTGGGCAAAAGCATTTTCTTTATAAAGCTTGACAGCCTTAATTTTTATGATTTCCGAAATTGGCTGCTGGTAATCATATGGCTTTTCATCAAAAAAGATGACATCAATCTTCAACGTTGATAACAAGTCGAGCTCCTTCTTATCAACAGTTTCCATTAAAATAGATTGAAAGGCTTTCGCTTCACCTTTCTCCAGTAACTGGTAGCCTTTGCCTTTAAAGAACGAGGCACTGAACATCACCTGATAATCTGTGTGGTTGATCAACCAAATATTGAAATTAGAGTGTGCTATATTATGAATGTTCTCAGGTGATAATGCAATATAAATTCCCCTGGGAGTTTCTCTTCTCAACTCCGTTTTTGTACGGTAGCTGATGACAGGCTCTTCTACAATTTCGTTTCTCAATACAGGCTGTATTTTGCTCTCGTCAAAAACACTTACTAATTCAGAGATCATTACAGGAATTTCAAAACCCTCTTCAATCATCACACCCACAGTGGATTTATTGATAAATTTTGTAACAACACCCTCCCCTTTCTCATTCAGAAAGCGAACCTTATCTCCTATATTAAATTTCATGGCACAAATTTAATCGTTAAATTTGATAGAATGAATAAGCAAATGAAAATAGCCCTGACGGCCATTGTCGCTTTCGTATCTGTCTATTTCGGATGTCGTAAGGATCCTGTTTCAGAAAAGAAAAGCCTGGCATTCAGGACTAATAAGCTTGTGATAATTGTAGTTGACGGACCCAGGTATACCGAAACGTGGGGGCTTACAGGTCGCCCCCTGATTCCGCATCGATCAGAAATGCTAAGAGAAGGAGTTCTGTGCACTCAATTTTATAACAACGGCTACTGCTTTACAAATGCGGGCCATTCAGCCATCACAACGGGAGTTTATCAGAATATCAACAATAGCGGGCTGGAATATCCGCAGAATCCTTCCATATTTCAGTATTGGTTAAAATTTACAGGGAGCTCTTCTTCGAAAGCATGGGTTATTGCAACAAAGGATAAGCTTGAAATTTTATCTGATTGCCTCGATCCTGAATGGCAGGGTAAATACCGGCCGATGACTAATTGCGGGACAGCCGGACTTGGTAGTGGTTATCGTCAGGATACAACTACCTTGAGAATAGTGGAAAGCACACTATCACTTCAGAAACCGCAAATGATGCTGATTAATTTTAAGCAACCGGATGCAGCTGCGCATGCAGCAGACTCTTTGGCTTATATTCAGGGAATTGAAGATACGGACAACTATGTATGGCAGATCTGGCAACAGATCCAAGCAGATCCTTTTTACCGGGACCAAACAACAATGATCGTAACAAATGATCACGGAAGGCATACTGCGGGTCACCTTGATGGATATGTTTCTCATACGGATACGTGTGACGGATGTAAACACATAGAGTTCTTTGCTATGGGCCCAGACTTTAAGAAGAATCATATTTGCAGTCAGCCTCACGAGCAAATTGATATCACGCAAACTGTAGCTCATTTAATGGGATTCCGAATGCCAACCGCCAACGGAAGAATAATGACAGAGATCTTTAAATGATCAGAGGTCAGCAACAAAAGCGCCTGACTCAGGCACCGAATAATACGGTTGCTGTAAATCTTCACACAGATCTTTCCACTTTTCAATTAAGTAACGAGAGTTAGACGAATCGAAGATCAGCTGTTTCGGCTTTAACGCTCTGATCGCTTCCTTTAAATCAGATTTCGTGTTTTTTGAGATAATCAGATAATCGACATTCAGATTATTGATAGTCTGAAAATGCCTAGCGGAGGAGTGATCAAGTACCACTATTTTTCTATTACAAAACAGAACCACATTTTTCTTGATTATCAAATTGGTTTTGTAAAGATCTTTAGTAACAACCGTGGAATATTTAACGCCAAGGTCCCACCAATTATGCTTTACATGAAACAATAAAGAGCTCCCGTTTTTGGCGAAGACAGTATCTGTGTAAAGTGTGTTTGATCTTGAGCTGATAAAATCAATTGCAGTCGTCCTTGGAACACTGTACACCACGAGCTTGCTTTGTCTGAATTGTTGTTGTTGCTCAATTATCTGGGAAATCAGAATAAGAATTACTGATCCTAAAGCCAGATAAAGCGATCTGATGTTGCGATGAACAAAATAATAAAGGAAAAGAAGAATGACAGAATATAACAGCCATGTTTCTAAAACGCTGATAGAGATTCCTTCTAATAATGCGTTTGGCCACTTCTCGATTGTCTTTACCGATTCGTTAAGAAACCACACACTCCATTTAAATCCTAAGGAAAGATAAGCGGCAATCACGGAAATCTTTGACAGGACGAAAAGGGCTATCCCCAAATAAATGATAATGGTAGAAACGGGGATGACAATGAAATTGGAGAGCAGAAAATAGTTAGGAAACTGATGAAAGTAAAGTAAACCTAATGGGAACGTTGCTATCTGTGCAGCTATTGAAACGGCCGTTATAGTCCATACCTGATCAAAAAACCAGTTAGTTGGCTCATACCAGTTATAGATCTTCGGCTGTAAATAGACAATTCCGATCACGGCAATATATGAAAGCTGAAATCCCACCTCCATTATAAGAAACGGATTTATAGCAAGAAGTAAAAAAGCGGATGCTGCTAACGTGTTGTAAATATTAGTGTATCTGCTAAACGCTTTCCCGACAATTATAAAACTGAACATGGTAGAAGCTCTGAGAACAGAAGGCGATAACCCGGTGAGAGCGGAATAGAACCACAACAGGATGATCAATATCACTGCCTTTATAATATTACCATGTTTGAGCTTCGCAAGAAAGAATAAAAGCATGTTGAATACTACATAAACAATAGCAACATGTAATCCCGAGACGGACAAAACGTGGAGTGCTCCCGTGCTTGAATAGGCTGAGATTATATCAGCATCAAGCATATCCGAGTAACCAAGCATTAGTGCTGCACCAACCGCGTATTCATCTCCACTAATACCATTATCAGACAGAATTTTTAGAAGGGCGTCTCTTAGCTTGAATGAATATTGAAGAATAAAATTTCCTGAGTTCTGATCTGTAGATACCCATCCAGACGAATCAGCGCTGCATTGATGATTGATGTTATGAAAGGCCAGAAACCTTCTATAATCAAATTCTCCCGGATTTTTAACCGGGCTAATTTCATTTATAGTTTCTTTTATAACTAATTCATCACCATACTTCAACAACGATGCGTTTGTATTCTTCTTTAAGTAAAGCATTAACGTTCCGCTACACGACTGCCACTTATTCCTTGTTCTGACCGAAAGAATTTCTGCGGTCATTTTATAAGATCGTTCTTTTTCAACAGGCGATTGAATGATGCGTGCATGAAAGACATATTCCGTATCCAGGCGTTTTTGAAAATGATCATCATTGAACTTTTCCGTTTTGTAAATCGTAAGCTGATACGCTGTAGCAAACAACAGTACATTCGCCAGAAGGCCAAAAATCCAGGAACGCTTATAAGTAATTCTGAATGCGGGTATAAAAACAAACACGACAATGATCGCCAGATACGGAAGAATGATCAAGAAATAATTATCGATTTGGACCGGGCTGTAAATAGCAGATAGGATACCTGCTAAAAAAGGAAATAATAAACGTACTAATGGTGCCTGATTCCAGATGCTCATAAAAACGCCAAAGTATTATTTCGCGTTTTTTTATAATATCAAAAAAGACAGCAATCTAAGGTTTCGGATCTATAAACCTTACCATCGCTTTTCATGCGGATTGTAATAATCCTTGGAAGCATTGAATGCTTCATACTTTCCTTTGATCGCCATAACGAGCTCAAATTGAGAAGCCGTCTTGATAAACTCTTCGCTCAAATTACAGTATAATATAAAGGCTTCAAACTCTTCTTCGCTAAGTTCGATGATCTCGTTCTTGACATATAATCTAAAGAGGTCTTTTAAGATATCTTTCTTCAGATCTTCATTCTCCCACTCTGCCACCTTCTGCTTCGATTTGCCAAACTTGCTGAACCGCTCATACAAATAAGTGATCGGACTTTCAATTCCATTTATTTCACGATAGTATCTTGCTCTTCTTGTTGAATCAAGCTTTGCAATATCCTTATCAATATCCGCAAGTGAGCGCGTGCCAAAAACACTTACTTCTTTAAGTGTGTAATGAAGCTTGCTCATTTCGATTTCAATATGATACTGTGGCTTAATAATGGAATCTTTCAGGCAAACCTTTTTAGAATTATAACCTATTACGGAAAAAAGCAAGGTGTCGCTTTGTAATCCGCTGACTGAAAATTTTCCTTCAGCATCAGCATACACGCCTGTATTTGTCCGCTTGTTAATGACGGCAACCTTAGGCAATGGAAGAAAGCGATTCTCTTTGTCATACACCTGTCCGGAAATTTTTATCGTACTCTGTGCATGAAGGCCATGTGTGAAAACATGGAGCAGGATAAATACGAAACACAGGGATAAAGTCCTGAAGTCCGTTATTCTATAGTGCTGCCTGTTGATCATTTAAACAAATGTAATTGTTAGGCAGAAAGAAAAATGCCAAATAAAGTTAAAGGGATAACGCGTAAGATCTTGCAATCATACATCTGAAGGAGCTTCTTTTTTTGTCTTTTTCTTGATGATCTTCGCCTTTGACTCTTCTCTCCGTAGCAGTCGTTCAATGTTCTTCTGATGTGTGATAAGGACCATGATCGCGATAAGTATTGAAAAAATAATAAGTGCAGGGACTGTTTCTTTAAAGATCCCTACCATTATAAATGGAAACAGGACCGCAGCCGACATCGAACTCAGGGAAACATAACTGGTTATGAGAAGTATTATTATAAAGATCCCGATCGCGATCAGGGCTGCGGGTAAGTGAACAGCGAGAACAATTCCAAGCAATGTGGCAATTCCCTTGCCACCTCTGAAAGAAGCGAAGATTGGAAAGATATGGCCTATTAATGAGGCAATTCCCAACACCAGCTGAAGATTTATGAACTGATTGCTGTGCGGTGTGTAATTACTGATATGTGCAAGGCTCACTGCGCCAAACCCTTTTAATACATCGATCATCAGTACGGGTATTCCGGCTTTTTTTCCCAGAACCCTGAATGTATTTGTTGCACCTGCGTTTCCGCTTCCGTATTCGCGAACATCGATCCTGTAAAAATATTTACCTATCCATACGGCAGTCGGGATGGAGCCTAATAAGTAGGCTCCAATCAACAATGCTATGTGTAATGGCGAAATCAATTTCTTTATTCTTCTGCGCTTTGCGTTTTACGGAGGAACTGAGTTTTTTTGCTTGGCGGACAAACATTAAAATAATAGTTCGGCTCTTTTTTGTCTTTATCCCCTGCTTTCTCGCGCTTCTCTTGTTTAAGCTCCTTTATGGCCGTATTGAAGGCCTCATTGGAAGAAACTGCCAGCATTGTTCCTCTTGTATAATTGAAATAGTACCAGTTATTCGGATCGATCTCCAGATAAACATTTAAGATGTCACCACCGCGTTTCTTCACGAGCTCTACCCTTCCATCAACATATTTATTGATCTGGGTCTTACCCATGTTTCCAATTCCGATCTTACCGTTGGATGTATAAGAACGTGTATCCTTATTCCATTTTAATTTTAAGTCGGTGAAGAAAATTGTCTTCTTCAGCTCATCCGGGAACTTTTTGTAAGAACCGTATAGGTTCAACTGAGAGATCAACTTATCAGCCTGCTCCTTTCCTAACATTTCACGCATCCCTTTTTCAAATACGGGCCTTGAAAAATCTGTTGGTTTCAGGTCTGCTGAAGTGACAAGCGCGTCCGACATTTTATCCAGAGCTCCGTCATCAAAAAAGAAATCCAGTGTAAGCAACATGTCGAAGGTTACTGAATCAGGTATCAGGAAATGAACGGCACTTCCATAGGACTCTAATTTCACCTGGCCGAAATCACCTCCCAGATCGATCTTACCTTCTCCATACACTTTACACTGTGCCGTGTTTAAGCTCAGATAATTTCCCGGTAAAGACCTTTCTACCAGCTTTTCTTTATTGGAGATCCTGTATTCACGTGTGCCTTTATCGAAGAACAGGAATCCTGCAGCCGGAAGAACATGGGGATCATTCGTAGACTCTTTAGGAGATAGGAATGCGGAATAGAAATGTGTTGAGTCTGTTGTTACCATTAAAGATGCAGCCAGAGGTTTACCGGCAATATCTTTCGGATCTTTTCCTACAGGAATATAAATATTGTTCGGGTTAACCTCCGATTCAAATTTGAACCATACTTTAGGAATTGCGGCACAATCATGAGATATCCTTGCAGCTCCATCAAACACAAGGAACTGATTTGTTGCTTTAAGTTTCACTTTCCCTTTGTACTCAAAATTCGGACTTAAACGGAACTTACTTGAATCCGGAATATCGGTTTCAGCATATGTCTGGAATGTAGTATCAACGCTGACATTACTGAAATAGAATGTCTGTTTCGTTTTGATCTCATCCACATAATCATAATAGCCTGAACCGGCATAGCTCTTTCTTGCGAAAACATTTACCGTACAATTGTATAAGCTGTGATACTTTGTAATTGCATTGGCGATGATCTTGGAATTAGTGAACGTCCGCATAACTGCATCCTTATCGATGATGACATCCCCTTTGTCAGGATAGATCCTCGCATCAGCAACATTGATGTATTTAACCTCTTTGGCGGTGATCACATATTTCTTCAGATCGTATTTAGCAGAAGGAGAATAGAAAGCAAGTGAATCCTGTTTTGGATGCACCGAGATAAATTGCGGACCGCTAAGATCAAGATCTTCATTCGCTGCCTTCTGTCCTGCTTTGCTTGAACCTAACTCAATATTATTCTCATCCATGAACCACTTAAAGTTATCCATGAAACAGATGTACTGGTTTACAGGGAACTTTACAATGGATCCTTTTCCGTTTGATTTAAATTCACCAAATCGTTTATCGAAATCCACTTTTGCATTTACGTTATCTGTTGCAAATGCAATCCCGGCAAGATCAAGCGCTTTCAAGCTGAAATTAGCCGTGTCGGAATCAAATGCATTCGATCTGAACTTAATAAGCTTTGCATCCATTTTAGCATTGGAGAAATCTGCTGTTCCGTGTCCGAAAAGTTGTTTAGGAGTTAGTGACAGCCAGCCATCAAATTGTGCCTGACCATTATAAGATTGGAATTTTTTAACCTTACTATTCTGAACAAGCATTACATCCTTTTGCGGCACCCAGTGCATCTTCACACTATCTCCATGAACCTGAGGGAATTCCGGTTTTGTTTTTTGCTGATTTACATCAAACGTCTGGGCTATCGCATTAGTGGAATCCGGGAAAAAGATGAAATCCTTGGATCGTGTGACCGAAGTAACATAATTTATAGAACCATCTCCTCTTAATCCCTGATGACTTAACTTAACAGCAGCATTATAGGTACCTTTCCCTCCGTAAAGCGGATATCCGGCTGCCGGTGCTTGTGTGATAAATCCAAGTGAGTAATCGGACTGTAAAGTGAGCGATTCTTTAAAAACAGGAAATATCCCGGCACTCACCATTTCTCCTTTAAAGTTCAGACCTTCATTGGAGAAGTTATCCAAACTGTCTATCACGAAAGGCTCAAGATGGAAATAGAATTTTTCTTTAGGATATTTCTTATTCTGAATCTCCTTCTTATCATAATAAGTGAAAGATTCTTTAAGGCTGTTAAAGATCGGATACTGAGGAAATGGTTTTCGGCCTGATTTGTTGGCAGGGTTATCAATCTCAAGGGTTCCGTTAATATGCTCTACAACTGTTTTGACTTTCACGAGTGGATATTCTCCATAAGCATCAGGTTCACGCGATTTCACCATCAAACGCAATGAATCAACGTTGGTCAGGTTAATAATGAACTTATTATAATTAAATGAGAATTCCTTACCGAAAAAATCAAACCTACCGGCATGAACAACTCCTCCAAATGTGAAGTCACGGTTCTTTTTAAGTATGATCTTTCTTTCCGAGGGATAAATAACCACATTCTGTGAATCACTCATGTAGACCTGCTTTACACCGAAAATCGTCATGTCGTAATTTAACAGATTTATGCTGGCATTACTTGCATTTCGCATCACAGAAGGAAACTGGATCACATCGTTATCCACATGTCCGGCTTTTGCAGAAATGTAGGTAAAGAGCTTTTCGTTCACTGTCACTTCATCGTCTTCAATGTCATAGATAATGAAACCCTGAGCTGACAGGCGAACCAGCATAGGCTGAACATCTTTCAACCCAAAGCGGATATACTTGGCATATTCAGCACCGGTGAAGTTTCTGCTTTCACCGTTCTTTTTCATCACAAATTCTCTCATTTGATAAAGCGGATTAACAGGGTCGATACCTTGCACCGACTCATATCTTTCACTTCTGAAATAATTTGATGATTCAAAAAGAGCGTCTTCCTGCGAATTACCCACAAGCATTCTAAGATCTATTTTCGGATCATCGATCCTCCATGCAAGCTCCTCAAAGTACATGTCGACCATATGAAATGAATTCAGGAAAGGTGACCTGGAAACCCCGTCATTATTACGAACCAAAGAAAGGCTTCTGTCCGCGATCATAAACTTAAAGTTGACACTAGGGTGGGTTACTGAGTCTTTATCGAAAAAGATTTTAATATTAGCAGTTTCTGCCGTGAGTTTTTCTTTGGTTACACCAATCAGCTTTGCACCAACAATCATCACAACCTTACCATCTCGTTTAAAAAGTAACTTAGCATCTTCCTCCTTATTACCCGATCCAAGGAACTTTGGGCCCCGCTGAAGAAATCCGCCATCATAATCAACATCCTTGGTGATATTTGGGATCAACATTCGTTTGCTGTAGGAATCAAATCGCGGATATGAAATATTCCCCTCCTTTTCTGAAACGACCTTTTCAACTAATTGGCCAATTAATGGTTTCTGAAAATAATTCTTGTTGTAAAAAACAACGGAATCAGCAGTGAATCCGCTTGTCTTTAATGTAATCTGATATTTCTTAAGCTCCGCCCAAACCGTGTTTTCATCAAGTCCGGCACGCACCCAGTTTACTTTTCCGGTTTCGCCAATAAAGATCCCTTTGTAAGGATAATAAACACCGCGTGTGTTGTAAACAACTCCGCTATCGTTCTGATTATTAAAGTAGCGAAGATTTAAACTTGGAAAAATAACCTTGGGAATGCTGTCGTATTCAAAAATGTATTTGTTATTATTAGAAGCAAATTCAACAACAGCGGTTTTATAGAAAGTGTTAGTGGCAAAGAGGTTCTCGCTCATCAACAGATAATCGGAATAGTTTTTCAGGATCTTTGCATTCAGGATCTTATTGATACATTCCTGCCAGCTGAGAAAGTGATCTTCACTTTGCTTTGATTTTGCAAAATTCTGAACTGAATTAAGATAGCTTTTAAATTCAGGCAAGATCCTTATCTTCCTTTTCACCATCAGATTACAGCAGTCGTACGTAGCTTTTTTTAATGTCTGAGTGTATTCCGGACTGTTCCAGACAAGCGTGAAGGCCTCCATGTAATCCCTGATTTCCTTCTTATCCATGTTTGTTGCTTCAAACATGATTTTGATCTCTTCCAGAAACTTAACCGGATCTTCTGAAAATTGTTTTATCGGATTTACCTGTGCGGATGCTTTATGAGAAAAGAGAAGGCCTGTAAAAAGTAAAAAAAGAATGCTTATTTTTTTCATGTGGTATTAAGCGGGTTTAATAAAATGCAGCATGGTCCATTGCTCACTTACAGCTTTGTCTTCAAATTTTAATCCGAGTTCAGTAGCTTTGAATTTCAGTTCTGTGATATCTGTTTCAAAGAAGCCGCTTAAAATCAGGTTTCCTGCTTTTTCGAGCGACTGAACATACACGGGCAAATCGGCCAGCAGTACATTTTTATTGATATTCGCTAATATAGTATGAAAAACTTTTTTTTGCAAAATTTGAGCATCCCCTTTATGAACAAGGACATTGTTGATATTATTCCTGGACAAATTTTCAACAGTGTTTTCATAACTCCAGTCGTCAATATCAATAGCCGTTATCGGATCAGCGTCCATCATTGACGCCACAATGGCCAAAACCCCGGTACCGCATCCCATATCCAGCAATGATTTATTTTTAACATCCAGCTTCATCAACTTACTGATCATCAGCTGTGTTGTGTTGTGATGCCCTGTTCCAAACGACATCTTAGGTTCTATAATAACATCAAATTCAAAACCGTCCTTCGGATCATGAAAGGGTGCGCGGATATAACATTTGCCATCCACTTCAATGGGTTGAAAGCTGCTCTCCCATTCCTTATTCCAGTTCTGCTGCGGGATAATTTTGCTGGTACAAGAAATCTTAAAAAAGTCAACATACAGCGACAAGCTTAGGTTAAGCTTACTTTCATCAAACAGATCTTCTTTGATATAAGCCTGAAATCCCTCATCATTTTCAACAAAGCTTTCAAAATCCAGTTCGGATAATTGCGCGATGAGCACATCGCTCCCCTGTTCTTTCGGTTCAACCTTAACAGTTAATTCAATATAATTCATGATGAGTTTTTAAAATGAATTGGCGATTGCCACAAAATCTGCCGCTTTCAGAGAAGCTCCACCGACAAGCCCGCCATCTACATCAAGACATGAAAACAACTCGCGCGCATTTTCAGCATTGCAGCTTCCTCCGTAAAGTATGGAAGTGTTTTCTGAGATGTCCTTACCGTACTTTTTATTGATCTCTGAACGGATGAAATTATGCATCCCCTGCGCCTGATGGCTGGTAGCAGTGACTCCGGTACCTATCGCCCAAACCGGTTCATATGCAATAATTAATTTTGAGAAGTCAGCAGGCGATAAATGATACAATGCTTCTTTTAATTGCTGACGAACCACTTCCAGATGCTGATTTGAGTTGCGATCGTCCAGACTTTCCCCCACGCAAAAGATGGGTGTAAGATCATTGCCCAAAGCAATATTAACTTTCTGTGTAAGAACAGAAGTGCTTTCGTTAAAATAACTTCTTCTTTCTGAATGTCCTATGATCACATAAGCCGCACCGGTGGAACGGATCATCTCTGCCGAAACTTCCCCGGTGTATGCTCCGGCATTCGACTGGTGACAATTTTGTGCTGCAACGGCAAAATCCGTTTTATCTTTCAGTTTATCTGCCGCTAAGCTGATATGGATGAAGGGTGTTGCGATTATTTTCAAAACATCTTCAGCTGAGTTCATGTTTACGATCTCGTCTATCAGTTCCAATCCCTGTTTCAGATCCTTATTCATTTTCCAGTTTCCGGCAACGATCTTTCTTCTCATATTAACGGTGGTTTAAGCTATTAATAGTTAATGTTTTCTTTTTGAAGAAGTAAAAGATCTTCTTCGTACTTCCTGATATCCCAATGCATCCCCCAGTTCTTAAGATATTCGTTCATACTAACCAGATTCAGTTCAGCTCTGCGTTTGTCAACCTGTTCCGGATTCTCAATAGGCGCAATAAAATATTTTTTGTTTGAAGCGGCAATCAAATAAGTCCCGTAGATCTGTTTTCCTTTCTCTTTCAAAGCAACTTTGTCTTCGATCAATGCAAGGTCATAAGCATCTGCTTTTTTATTTTTCACAGCCTCTCTCATCATTGGCAAATATTTTTTCTGAGTGCTGAAGGATGAATGTTGAAGGACTAATGCAAGAGTCGCGTTGCCATTACTTCCCACTACTTCTGTGCTGAGCCAACCGTAATTATCAAGCAGATTAGTTACGATACTCTCATTAATAGAGTCTTTTGTTCTGATCGTAGTTCTGATCTCTTTCCCTTTTTCAGAATCCGCACCGTATTCTTTATCGATACTGATCTGCAAAAAGCGGTAAGCCTGATCATCGTGATAAACACTGTCCATCAAACGAAGAAGTTTTTTATTCATTTTTGCTTCTTCAGTCCCGATATTCTTCTTAACAGCACTTAATAGTTTTTCCCAACGTTCATCCTTGTAGAGAGAAGTTAAAACCGAGTCGTGCGCTATATAATCATAATTATCATACTTGAATGCATCAGCTACTTTGAAGAGCTGATAGAATGCGGAATCTTTATTCCCTGCCAGCGTCCAGGCGCGTGCTGCATTGTACCGGTCAACTCGGTAGCCTTTCCAGCTGTTTGATGCAAAGGCCTGAGAATATGTTTTTGCGGATTGTTTGTATGATCTGTTCTCGTAAAGAGAATTAGCCTGAGCTATGAGTGTGTTGTATTTCCCAGACGTTTGAGAGCTTATTGAAGCTGTTAAGCTTAAAGACAGGATGACTAATAAAATATTTTTTTTCATTGAAATTTTCAGGTAAACAACCTTATTGGACTCTTACGCGCGGATCCAGCACACCATAAATTATATCAACCGTGATGTTTATGATAACAAATACCACAGCAAACACGAGGGTTGCACCCATTACAACAGGAAGATCGTTTTTTTCTAAAGCATCAACCACTTCATTTCCGATGCCCCGCCAGTTAAATACTCTTTCCACGAATACTGCTCCTGCCATTAACCCGGCAAACCATCCCGAAATTGCAGTGATCACAGGATTTAAAGCGTTCTTTAATGCGTGCTTAAACACTACCTTGTAAAAGCTCAATCCTTTTGCTGTTGCAGTCCGGATATAATCCTGTGAAAGAACATCGAGCAAAGATCCACGTGTTAACTGAATAATGATAGCAAGAGGTCTTAATCCAAGTGTTAATGTCGGCAATAAAAGGTTTTTTAAAACAAGCTTCTGATCTCCGAAATCATCAATATAATAAAGCGACCCCTGATGATTAAGCCCTGTATAATCACGTAGTATATAACCGAATAACCAAGAGATGATAAGTCCGACAAAAAATGAGGGAAGCGCCATTCCGAAGATCGCGAAGACCAGTGAGCCTTTATCGAACCAGGAATTTTTTTTGATCGCTGCCCAGATCCCTAACAGAATTCCGAAAAAGGAACCGAAAAGAATTGCGGCAAATGCAAGAACTACTGTGGCAGGCATTGTGTCTTTTATAATGTCAGACACCCTCCTTTTGGTGATGTAGGACCTCCGCAGATAAGGCGATTTGAGGATCACCACTTTAGATCCGGCAGAAAAAAGTTTGATGTATGAAGGATACTTATCTGAACTCAGATAAAGATAATGAGATTTGTTTTCGGCATCATGCACCGATATTGGAGACAAATCATTCAGATACATGACGAACTGAATAGTCAGAGACTTATCTCTCCCAAGATCCTTATTGATAGCATCGATGGAAGCCTGGTCAGCCCGTTGGCCAAGCATCATTCGCGCAGGATCTCCCGGAAGCACATTAAAAAGAAGAAATACAACAGTGATAACCCCCAGCAAAACCAGGAAGCCATACATCAGTCTTTTAAGTATAAATTTAGTCACTGTTACTTCTTAAAATATTTTTCTTTCACATCACTGTATGATGGGAAAGAATGGTAATGCCACATATCTATCACCGTTCCACCCTTGAGCATCATCAGGCCCGGATTGGAGCGGATCATTGTTTTTAAAACAGTCCCGTCAGTTGTATAATACGTGAAATCAGTTTTTGTTTCCTGCTTGAATTTTGCGATCACGTCAGGTGTTGACGCAGTAAGCATGACAAATGTAACACTGTCGCTTTTGCAAAGAGCGGCAAAGTCATTGATTTTTCCGAACACATCCTTGTTAGCTTTTTCCAGATCATAAGCGACCAACAGGAAATTGTAATTAGGATTTTCGATGATGTCCTGTGTGTAATCTCCTCCTTCAAGAGCTGTTATTGTAAAATCTTTGATCTTAGGATCGATCCCTTTTTTAGTTACTTCTGTTCTGTTATCAACATAATCATAGATCTGATCCCAGTTCTCCGGCCATTTATCAACTTCTTTGATCTCTCCTGTCCTTTTATCCTTCAGGCGATAATAAAACTTCACTTCGTCAGGAACGCCTTTGGTTTGTTCCGGAATGTTCTTTCCGATCGCATACGCACGGAAATCAATAACAGGAAGATAATTGTAAGTGTACAGAGGAAATGCGGTAGTAGCAGCCAGAATGATTATTAACAAAGCATTTTCCACCCGCGGGCTAAATACAGGCTGAATGTAATCCCTGCCGATAAACAGAATGATAATAAGTATAAGCAATACCAGATCCTTTGTGAACGACTGCCATGGAGTAAGGTGAAGAAAATCACCGAAGCAGCCGCATTCCTTCACTACATCGAAATATGCGGAATAGAATGTAAGGAAGGTGAAGAAAATGATCATCAGGAGAAGAAGCCACAATGTAAGCTTCGTTCGAGCGCCCATCAAAAGGGTAAATCCTAAAATGATCTCAAAGATACAAATGAAGATCGCCAGCGGAAGTGCTGCAGGAACCATAAAATCCATGTGGAATACTTCAAAGTATTCAACCAGTTTATATGAGAATCCGAGTGTATCATTAGCTTTTATGAAACCCGAGAAAATGAACAATGCTCCAACCAGGATGCGGCAAATGTTAGTTAATGCTTTCATGTTTACTCGCTTAGTTTGATTAATGCAAAAACTGAATAATTGATCATATCATGAAAATTAGCGTCTACTCCTTCTGAGATCAGGGTCTCGCCTTTGTTGTCTTCAATTTGTTTGATCCGTAGGATCTTCATCAGGATGAGGTCAGTCAGTGAGCTTACTCTCATATCTCTCCAGGCTTCACCATAGTCGTGATTCTTATTTTCCATCAGCCCCTTTGCTTCGCTGGAATACATATCATACAAACGGCTGACTTCATCAACAGGCAATTCCATCCTGCTGTCATTTTTCATACTAAGTTGTATAAGGCCGATAATTGAGTAATTGATTATGCCGATATATTCGGAGCGAACATCATCGTTGATTTTTTGAGTACCTTTATCCTCGATGTTACGAATACGTTGGGCTTTAATGAAGATCTGGTCGGTAATAGAGCTCGTACGCAACACACGCCAGGCTGTACCATAATCTTTCATTTTTTTAATAAAAATATCTTTACAGGAATTTATGGCAGTATCGTACTGTGTAGATGTCTTATTCATAAATCAGAAAATAGCTGAGTGGTTGATTGATTAAATCAGGCTGTGCCTAAATAACCATTTAACCCAATAACCCCTTTTACCTAAATTATTAATGAGCGCACAAGATACATTTTTTTCTTCTAAAATCGGGCGGATTTTTGACCAAAGAGCCAACCCGATGATAATGGGCATTTTAAATGTTACCCCCGATTCCTTCTTCGATGGCGGAAAATACACTACATCGGCTGAATGGCTTGATCATACGGGTAAAATGATTGAACAGGGTGCTGATATTATCGACATTGGTGCCTGCTCTACGCGGCCCGGAGCAGAACTTATAAGTGAAGAGGAAGAATCGGAAAGACTGTTAAAGGTGGTAAGCTCGATCAAAAAACACTTTCCTGAAACATTGCTTTCGGTGGATACCTTTCGCGCATCCATTGCAGAAAAGGCCGTAGATCTGGGAGCCGATATCATAAACGATATTTCAGGCGGAACTATGGATGAAACGATGTTTGAAACCGTAGCAAGGCTTAAAGTCCCATACATTTTGATGCATATTCAGGGCACTCCGCAAAACATGCAAATTGATCCTACATACGAATATGTGGTGAAAGAGGTATATGAATTTCTTAGTATGCAACTAAAAAAACTTCAGGATCTGGGTGCGGAACATGTAATCCTCGATCCGGGATTTGGATTCGGAAAAACGGTCGATCACAATTTTGAGCTCATGCGCCATCTCGATAAATTTACAGAATTGGGATGTCCGCTCCTGGTCGGAATTTCAAGAAAGTCTATTGTTAATAAGTTGCTGAATATCAAATCAAAAGATTCAATCAACGGAACCTCTGTATTAAATACGATCGCGCTCCAGAAAGGCGCAAAGATCATCAGGGTTCATGATGTTCGGGAAGCAAAAGAGGTAATTACAATTCTGCAGAAAATGAAAAGCCAGGACAGCTTCTGATAAAAAAAATCCCGGAGATGATCCGGGATTTAAGTTTTAGTTTTTGACGATCTTTTTAAAAGAACTACCACTCTCTGTTTCGATCTTAATAATGTAATACCCTTTGGCAAGTTCTTCAACATTTATATAAGTGCCGGGAACGAAGTCAGAAATAGTTTTCACGGCCTGCCCCTGAATATTAATGATACTGATCGCTGCTGAATTCGCGTTCAGATCTCCCGCTGAAATGTAAACCCTGTCGGTGACAGGGTTTGGATAAACATTAAAATCAAATTTATCACGCTCCGCAATAGCTGTCGAAACATTTTCTGTTACCTGCAATGTTGAAAGTTTGATTATATCCCCACTATTTGTATTGCTACTGTTTGTGATATTAAAAGCACCATAAAAGGTAACATTACCGGTTCCGGCAACCGGAGCCGTCCAGTCAAAGGACCATGTTGCAGTACCGGACGGGAAAGATGTTCCTGCTGTTTTGTGTGTGATGTACTTTCCTCCTGTCCCGACAAGCTGGGTGAGCGTAGTGTTAGTCACAAGCAAAGTCCCTAGCTTCGTCCCTGCCACGTTTTGTGGTGAGACCTGGAATCCGAATTTAGTTTTTCCTGCCTGCGTGATGCTCGCAGTTATAGTATAGGTTTGGCCGGGTGTATAACCACTTACCGGTATGTTTGAAGTGATCAGTCCTGCAGATGTTGTTGCGGTGCCTGCATGACAACTCGTACAGGTAAGGCCATCACCGGGAGAGCCGGTCCTGCCTGCCGGAGCAGCCGAGGTATTACTGTCCGCATCCTGCGTCAAAGCATCGCTGAAAATTAATCCGGCAGTAACTACGATCAGAGATAATGCAAATTTTGATTTTATGTTCATTTTTAGAAATTCTGTTCTACAAAAATAATCCGAATTGTTATTTCAGAAAATGTGCTCGCTGAATGCAGATAATTGTCATATCAAGTCCAGCTTTAATCCGTCATATGCCAGATGAATGTTTTCAGGAAGCTCCTTTTCCACCTCAGAATGAAGTCCGAGCTGATGACTGATGTGAGTAAAATATGCCTGTTCAGGTTTTAGTTCTTTTACGAGATCAATTGCCTGCTGCAGCGTAAAATGTGAAATATGTTCTTCCCTGCGAAGGGCGTTAAGAACGAGGATTTTTGAACCTTTTATCTTTTCTTTCTCCTCTTCCGAGATAGCATTCGCGTCTGTGATATATGTAAACGCACCAATTCTGAATCCCAAAACAGGCAGCTTATAATGCATTACCTCTATTGGAGTGAATTCAACATTATCTATTTCAAAAGTTTCGTTCTTTATAAGATGCAATTCTATTTCTGGAATTCCAGGGTACTTGAAATCACTGAATATGTATGCGAATTCCCTTCTGATGGCGTTTTGAACTCTTTCCGTAGCATACACGTTCATCTTTTTTCTCATCACAAAATTGAATGCACGGATATCATCGAAGCCTGCTGTATGATCTTTATGTTCGTGGGTGAAGATGACAGCCTCGAGGTGTTTTACATTTTCACGAAGCATTTGCATCCTGAAATCAGGACCGGTATCTATTACGAAATTCTTGCCGTCCACTTCAATAAGCACAGACGTTCTCAACCGGTTATCCTTCGGATCAGCTGAGTTACATACGCTGCACGGACAGGCAATTAACGGAATTCCTTGTGATGTACCTGTACCTAAGAATGTGACCTTCACGTTTATTTATTTGAGCTTTTAATTTTGTCAGACAAGCTCAGAGCTTCCGCGAAGATTGTCTGTTCCGTAAATATAAAAGTGATTTCTATCAATTACTAATTGTTGGGATAAAAAAGTATTCTGAATGCTCAAAAAAAATGTAAGTTTAAACTTTTAAAATATTATGCTGAAGGAATTCTGGAGATCAATTTCATTCATAGGTATGAAGCCATCCTATGGTGATAAATTAAGAAAGCGCATTTCCCTTACCAACCAGTTTTGCTTCATTACTTTTTTTATTTGTCTCCTGAGCGGATTGAATAACTATTTGCTTGGCGACACCTACTCTGCTATCATCGTTGAATTTTCAGCTTTCTTTTGTGTAGTTGTATTCTGGATGAATGCCTCAGGTTACCATCGTGTAGCTACATCCTCATTTCTGATCGTGATTTCAGGGATCATTTTCTTTTTCGATTCATATTCAGGCATCGAATCCGGTACCTACCTTTATTATTTCCCATTGATCCTCGCGATCTCGTTTCTTCATGATTTTAAAGAAAAACGTCTGCTTATTTTCCATCTTACCCTGCCAATTATCCTGCTTATAATAAATCTCTCCACGCATTACGGGCTGTTTTGGTCCAATCATTTAACCGCAGCCGATCAATACAGGATGTTTTGCTTTAACATTCTCTGCAGCTCTTCTGCGATCGGATTTTTCATGTATTTAACCATCTCGAATAACATCCGTGAGGGCGAGGTTTTTCAGCAAAGGCTAAATGAGCGTAAGGCAACGGAACAGGCTATAAAACATGCATTAACAGAAAAGGAAATTTTGCTGGCAGAAATCCATCACCGGGTAAAGAACAACCTTGCAATTATAACAAGTCTCTTTAATCTGCAGATCAGCACGGTTGAAAATGATGAGGCGCGCAATATACTTCTGGAAAGCAAGAACAGGGTTAAATCGATGGCACTTATTCATGATAGGCTTTACAAAAGCGAGAACATGAGCGATGTTGATTTCGCAAAATACACCAAGGAGCTTATCGATGAGATCCAGTATTCCTATCCTACTATTTCAGAATCGGTGATCGTGAACACCCATATCAGCAATATTAAGCTGAATGTAAATACGGCAATCCCCTGCGGACTGATCCTTAACGAATTACTGACCAATTGCTACAAATATGCCTTCAAAGGCAGAAGCAATGGCGTTATCGATATCGAATTCACCAGTATTGGAAACATGCTGCGCCTAATGGTTCGTGACAATGGGGTTGGATTAAAGGAAAATTATAAAGACAGTGAATCTTTGGGAATGGTCGTTATTCAGTCACTCTCAGAGCAACTCGATGGTAATTATAAATTTACAGTGGATAATGGAACGAAGTTCGAATTGAAGTTTGAGCAGGTGGTGCCGGTGTAAGTTCTTAACTTTCTACGGTACAGCACGTCTACTACCTTTGTGTAAACCCTATTTCGAAGCCATCTCCTTCACCGTAAACAGCTCTTTCAGCTTATTCACCGTATAATCGATCTCTTCTTTTGTATTGTATTTGCAGAATGAAAACCGCACCGAAGGACAGCTCACGTCAGACTTGATGCCTCTCAACACATGTGAACCCTGGTTGCTCCCGCTGGTACAGGCACTTCCGCCTGATGCGGCAATTCCTGCTATATCCAGATTAAACAATAACATTTCAGCATTGTCCGTTTTAGGGAAACGAACGTTCAGAACAGTGTACAGGCAATTATCCAGACATGCTCCATTGAACTCCACACCGGGAATTGCAGCTTTTAACTGTTCCACCATGTATTGCTTCAGGCCCATGATATGCTTCTGATGCTCATCCATATCGCGGTTGGCAATTTCCAATGCTTTTGCCAGACCTATAATTCCGTATAGGTTTTCTGTCCCACCGCGCATGTTGCGTTCCTGAGAACCTCCGTAAATAAGCGGATTGATCTTCACATCTCCGTTCACATATAAAAAACCGACACCTTTTGGCCCGTGAAATTTATGAGCTGCGCAGGTGATAAAATGAACCTTCACTTTCTGAAGATCCATGTGGTAATGACCCATTGTCTGAACAGTATCAGAATGGAACACAGCATTGTATTTCTGACAGATCTCCCCTACTTCTTTTAAAGGAAGAAGGTTGCCGATCTCGTTATTCGCATGCATCAACGAAACTAATGTGCGCTCATTCTCACTTAGCAATTGATCAAGGTGTTTCAGGTCAATATGTCCGCTTGGAGTGAGGTTCACAAAACTCAATTTAATTGTCCCGGCTGCTGCAAGAGCTTCGAGGGTATGTAGCACAGCATGATGCTCAATATGAGAAGTGATCGCGTGTTTGATACCCAGATCGTGCACACTGCAGCGAATTGCCTGATTGTCGGCTTCAGTGCCCCCGGAAGTAAAGAAGATCTCAGAGGGAGAAACATTGAGTGACTTCGCTACCGATTTACGAGCACCTTCAATAGCGGCACGTGTCTTACGCCCAAATCCATGTGTAGACGATGGATTGCCGAAATGCTCGGTCATGTATGGAAGCATTGCATCCAGGACTTCTTTGTCGAGGGCTGTGGTGGCTGCGTTGTCTAGGTAGATCTTCATTATGTTTTCTTAAATTTTGTACAGATAGTGAATCTTATACGAATTTACGAATCTGTGCTTAACACCCGGATTCATAAATTCGTTTTTTATTAGTATCCGTACCTAAACAGCAATTTGTTGTGTTTTAATTAACTCACGTATATCCAGCATGATCTTCTTTGCTAGATTATTCGCAGTGGTTTCACTTTCACTTTCCGAATAGATCCGAATGATCGGCTCCGTATTCGATTTTCGTAAATGAACCCACTCTTTGTCGAATTCTATCTTCACGCCATCAACCAGGTTAACAGGCTGTTTTTTGTATTTCTGCTGAACCCCTTCGAGGATCTTATCTACATTGATCTCTGGCGTAAGCTCGATCTTGTTTTTTGAGATATGATAGTCGGGATACGTTGAACGCAGCATTGAGCAGGTCTTTCCGTATTTTGCAAGGTGCGATAAGAAGATCGCGATCCCAACCAAAGCATCACGTCCGTAATGTAATTCCGGCAAAATGATCCCACCGTTACCTTCTCCTCCGATTATTGCTTTCGTTTCTTTCATCATCTTTACCACGTTCACTTCGCCTACTGCAGATGCATGGTAAGCTCCTCCGTGCTTTTCGGTGACATCCCGCAAAGCACGTGTGGATGATAAATTTGAAACAGTATTTCCTTTTTTACCTGCCGCTTTTTCAGCCGGGGTACGGCCTTTATTCAATACGTATTCTGCTACAGCGACAAGGGTATATTCTTCTCCAAACATTTCGCCATCTTCGCAAACGAGCGCCAAACGGTCAACATCGGGATCCACAACGATTCCAACATGCGCTTTCTCTTTTACAACGGCTTTGGAGATATCACGTAAATTCTCCGGTAAAGGCTCCGGGTTATGAGGAAATTCTCCTGTCGGGTCGCAGTACAACTTTACCACATTTGCCACGCCTAATGCTTCGAGAAGCTGAGGCAGAACAATTCCTCCTGTGGAGTTCACACAATCGATCACAACCTTGAATTTCGCGGCTTTAATTGCCGGAATATCCACCAGCTTAAGCGCAAGGATCTTTTCAATGTGTTTTTTTATATAAGTATCGTTGTGTGTGATCTTTCCTAAAGAGTTCACATCTGCATACGCATACTTTTCATTTTCAGCTATTTCTAAAAGCTCAGCACCATCTTTTTCAGATATGAACTCACCTTTTTCGTTAAGGAGCTTCAATGCGTTCCATTGCTTGGGATTGTGGCTCGCTGTCAGGATGATCCCGCCATCTGCCTGTTCCTCCGGGACTGCGATCTCAACAGTTGGGGTTGTGGATAATCCGATATCAACAATATCAACCCCCATACCCTGTAATGTACCAAGCACAAGGTTATTGACCATTTCACCTGATATGCGGGCATCACGGCCGACAACTATTTTCAGCTTCTGACCCGGGCCTTTTCTCGCAGATATCCATGCCGCGTAAGCAGACGTGAATTTCACAATATCCAAGGGACTTAACCCATCCCCCGGCTTTCCGCCTATCGTACCTCTGATCCCTGATATAGATTTAATTAAAGCCATAATATAATTCTATGTTTATTTTAATTTTTAAAGGTGACAAAGATACGATTTTGAAGCCTTATTTCCCTGAAATTCTGCCCGAAACAATTAACTATTCCCTGTTCAAAATAATCTGCAATAAATCACCCCTTTTTTCTTACTTTCGCTACCAAAATCAGAAAATAGAACAATTTAATACCTTGATTGTTTTTCTGACATAATAAAACCACAGAGAGATGAGCGAAGAATTCGGGGAAAATGAACATAAGGGAGCGAAGCAGATCCTGATACTTGTCGACAGATATGAGGAGATGATCCAGAATGGAAAGCATTACTTTTTTGATTCAGAAGAGTTTGAGGATATCATAGATTATTACATCGATAAAAACAATCCTAAAAAATCCTTACAGGTAATAGAATTTGCAATCGGGCAGTATCCTTTTTCAACTGTATTCTTTTTAAGAAAAGCGCAGATCCTTGCAGCGACCAATCAAAGCCAGAAAGCGCTGGAGATCCTTTCTTTTGTAGAAAGCATGGAACCTTCAAATGCTGAGCTGTACATGACCAAAGGCAGTATTTACAGTCAGATGGGCCTGACCGATCAGGCGATTGAAAATTACAAGAAAGCTGCTGAACATGCCGAAGAGCTGGATGAGATCTATCTCGCCATGGCATTTGAATTCGAGAATACATCAAAATTCGATGATGCGATCTACTACCTGAAAAAAGCCATAGCTCTCAACCCGGAGAACGAAGCTGCTTTATATGAGCTTGCTTTTTGCTATGAGCTGAACGGACAATCGGAAGAAAGCGTAAAATATTATACTGAATTCACTGATCTGCACCCTTATACGGCTACGGCCTGGTTTAACCTGGGAGTGGCTTATAATCGTTTGGGATTATTCGAGAAGGCGATCGATGCTTACGATTATGCGATAGCCATCCAGGATGATTTTGCTTCAGCATATTTTAATAAAGCGAATTCATTGGCTAATCTGAACAGGCTTGATGAAGCAATTGAAGTTTATAAAGAAACATTGAAGGTGGAAGAGCCGGACGCGATCACGTTTTACTATATCGGTGAGTGTTACGAGAAGAAAGATGATTTCGACCATGCACTGATCTACTACAACAAGGCCATTTCCTTGAATTCTCAGCTGGCGGATGCATGGCTTGGGATTGGAATTGTGCTTGATGCGCAGGAAAAGACTTCTGAAGGGATTCACTACGTGAAGAAGGCGCTTGAGCTTGAAAAAGAGAATGCCGAATACTGGTATATCTATGGCGAGCTGCAGCAAAAGATGGAATTTTACGAAGACGCTGAAGAATCCTTTAAAAAAGTGATCGATCTTGATCCGAGCAATGCGGAGATCTGGCTTGATTATGCTAACCTTTTATTCGAGCAGGAAAACAAGAACGGATCATTGGAGATCCTTGCGGAAGGGATCAAACATCATCCTCAGAATGCAGCACTGCAATATAGAATAGCAGGTTGCCTGATGAGCATCGGACAGAAGCAGGAAGCGCTGAGCTTTTTACAGAGCGCACTTGCCCTTGATTATGAAAAGCATAATGAATTATTTGAGTACCTTCCCGACCTCAAAGGGAATACGAGTATCACAGACTTAATAGAATCCTATAAAAAATAGTATGAATTTTAATTTACCGCACATCCCTGAGCGTCCTTTGAAGCCGCGTAATAATGGACTTACAATGATGATGGACAAAGGGCTCAGCATTCGCCAGGCAGAGGACTTTATTTCTGCCAGCGCTGAGTATACCGATATTATCAAACTCGGCTTTGGAACCTCGTACGTTACTAAAAATCTGGAGCAAAAAATAAAACTTTATAAAGAAGCCGGGCTGAAAATTTATCTTGGCGGCACGCTGTTCGAAGCTTTTATTGTCCGCAACATGTTTGATGATTACATGAAGCTTATTGATAAGCTGAAACTGGATTGCGCAGAAGTATCTGACGGTTCAATTGTGATGCCTCACGATAAAAAATGCGAATACATCAATAAGCTTTCTAAGAACTTTACGGTATTATCTGAAGTGGGTTCCAAAGAAGCCGGGCTCATAATTCACCCTGCAATGTGGGTGTCGATGATGAACAAAGAACTGCAGGCAGGATCCTGGAAGGTGATCGCTGAAGCCCGTGAAAGCGGCAATGTTGGTATTTATCGCTCGAACGGAAATGCACACACGCTTCTGATCAACAAGATCCTTGCAAAAGTTAAAAAGGATGATATTCTTTGGGAAGCGCCTCAAAAATCACAGCAGGTTTGGTTTTTGAAACTTTTGGGTCACAACACTAATCTTGGGAATATCGCTCATGATGATGTGATTCCTTTGGAAACATTACGCTTAGGCTTACGTGGCGATACTTTTTTCAGTCATTTACCGGCAGAATTGAAGAAACAGGAAGGATAGAACAATTGGAGAATTAGCTTATCGAAATTTGAAAATCCTTTTATTCCCGACTACCCAAGCCATGAAGTAAACACAGATTTGTACATTCGTATTTTTTGTAATTCGTAGATAACACAGATTCGTAAATTCGTAAAGATTCGCTATCTGTACCACAGATTCGTAATTCGTAGATAATAATTCGTAAATATTTGTAATTCGTAGATATATGAAAGAAGTAACAGTATCCGAACTAAAAAAAATGCAGGATGAAAAGGCTGATTTTCAGCTTATAGATGTTCGTGAATCACACGAGCTTGAAATTTGTGAAATGGGTGGCGAACATATTCCAATGGGAGATGTGATGGAAAATCTTGACAAGATTTCTAAAGATAAAAAAGTGGTGATTCACTGCAGAAGCGGTGCCCGTTCGGGGGCAATCTGTCAGGCGCTTGAAAACGAAGGCTACAACAATGTCTATAACCTCAAAGGCGGGATCATTGCCTGGGCAAATGAGATAGATCCTTCGTTGACCAAATATTAAGAGACCTCACCCCTTCATCCCCTCTCCAAAGGAGAGGGGGCTAAACTTATTCTTACACACAGCCTAATAACCATTTCCCAATTAACTAATTTCCTAAAAAAAATGGTAGAATTATTCAAGCATATCCTTCACCTCGATTTCGAATGGCTTTTTCAGAATTACAATGATGCTGTTTATATCATTTTGTTTTTGGTGATCTTTATTGAAACTGGTTTGGTGATCATGCCTTTTTTACCCGGTGACTCCCTCCTGTTTACTGCAGGGCTTTTTGCACGGCTGGGATATCTTAATCTTTCCTATTTGCTCATTCTGCTTTTTATAGCCGCAGTTCTTGGCGATCAGACCAATTACTGGGTTGGAAGAAAGATAGGGCTACGGGCGCTGCAGATCAAGTTTCGGGGAAAGAACCTCGTTAAGCCTGAATACCTTGCCAAGACACATTTGTTTTATGAAAAGCACGGGCCGAAGACCATTATTATGGCCCGGTTTGTCCCGATCGTGAGAACCTTTGCTCCTTTCGTTGCAGGTGTTGCTGAAATGGATTACAGGAAATTCTTTTCCTTCGATATCCTTGGAGGAATTTTATGGATAGGTTCCCTTACCCTTGCAGGTTATTTTTTAGGTGAGATCCCATGGATCAGAAAGAATATCGAGCTGGTAGCCCTCGGGATCATCTTCATTTCTGTCCTTCCCATTATTATTGAATTCATCAAAGCTAAACGCAACAATACTCAAGCCTGATCCTTCAAATGCCGCAGGAAGACTATTTAAAACGCGAAATAGATAAGCTGGGCAAAGTATTACAGAAAGCTCTCGCAGATCTGCTGGGGCTTAAGCTTAAGGGCAGGATCATGGAAGGAATTGAGCTGACGGATAGTGTTCTGAAAGAACAACTCGACATTGATCTTAATTCCCTTGCTTTTATTCCTGAGGATCAAATCCTATCTTTTCTTTATGAGACTAAAAAACTTAGTAATGTTCATGTTGAGCTGATTGCTGATCTTTTGTTTGAATATGCGCCAGAGTCCTCATCTCCTTATCCTATCTACAGAAAGGCACTCCTCTTGTATAAGCACGTAAATGACAATTCTGTCGACTATTCCATAAACCGTCATTTCAAATCAGAATCAATACTCAAGTTGCTGGCTCAATCATAAAAAATGCGGGAATATCAAGTCGCACATCCTAATTTTTTATACCTTTGGGTATAATACCAAATGGTATAATACCAAGTAGTATAAAATAATCGAAATGAAAGACTCGCCATTTATTTACGGTACAACCGTTAGCTCCAGAGCTTTTACCAATCGGGAAAAGGATTCGGAGAAGCTGAAAAGCAATCTGCTCAACGGTGTAAACACTATGCTGATATCACCCAGACGTTGGGGGAAATCTTCCCTGGTTGAAAAAGTAATTACTGACATCAATAAAAAGGAGAAAAAGGTGAAGACCGTTATGATCGATCTTTTCTCCGCCAGTAGCGAGGAGGAATTTCTTGAAATGTTTGCGCGTGAAGTGCTGAAAGCTTCTTCCACCAAATGGCAGGAATGGATCAATACCGGAAAAGAATTCTTCAAAAAGTTGATACCGAAATTCAGCATGAGCTTTGAGGAAACGGATTTCAGTCTGAGTTTTGACTGGAAAGAATTAAAGAAGCATAGCACAGAAGTACTGGACCTGCCTGAATCAATAGCAAAAAAAAAAGGCATTCGTTTTATCATTTGTCTGGATGAGTTCCAGAACCTTGCAAACTTTAACGATTACATAGAATTTGAAAAGAAAATGCGGGCCTGCTGGCAGCGACATCATTCCGTTACATATTGTATATACGGCAGCAAAAGGCATATGATGACGGAAATATTCAATAATCCCGGCAAACCATTTTACCGCTTTGGCGATATCATCCTTCTGGAAAGAATCGCAAGGGAAAAATGGATAAGATTCATTGTGAAAAGTTTCGCTTCTTCAGGCAAATTGATCAGCGAAACGGAAGCAGCAATAATTCCAAAACTCATGAAGGATCATTCCTGGTATGTGCAGCAGCTTTCTCATTATACATGGAATCTTACAAAAAAGAAAGTCACTGCCACGGAGATCAACAATGCATTGAAGGAGCTGATACAGGCCAATACACCATTGTATCAGAAGGAAATAGAAAGTTTGAGTAATACACAGATCAACTTGTTGAAGGCAGTCGCGAAAGGCGAAATAAAATTTACAAGCACATCGGTGATGCAGCAATACAATCTCGGCACTCCGCGCAACGTTAGTAAAAATAAAGATATTCTGATCAACAATGATCTGATTCATGAAACTGGAAGTATATTTGAATTCCTGGATCCGGCATTTGAATTATGGTTTCAGAAACAATTTTTTAATAAAGCTTATTTAAAATAGCATGAAAAAATACGGTCTGATCGGCTATCCCCTAACTCACTCCTTTTCGAAGAATTATTTTTCTGAAAAGTTTAAGGAAGAAAATATAATGAATTGTGGGTATGAGTTATATCCTCTGGCCAATATAGATCTTCTGCCTCAGTTGCTGATGGACAATCCTGATCTCAGCGGCTTGAACGTAACCATTCCTTACAAAGAAAGTGTGATACCGTTCCTTAATGAGCTGGATCCAACAGCCAAAACTGTAGGTGCCGTTAATTGCATTAAGATTACCGGAGGGAGCGGAAAACCATTTCTTAAAGGATACAATACCGATGTATTCGGATTCCGGCAGTCGATCAAACCTTTTCTGGAAATACAACATGAGCGAGCCCTGATCCTCGGTACAGGTGGTGGTTCCAGGGCTGTTCAATATGTTTTGAAAGAAATAGGTATTGATTGTTTTTTTGCAACACGCGATAAAACCCCTATATTTTTTAAAAACGAATCAGAGGTTGTGTTTAAAAATGTTTTTGAGTACAGCGAGCTGAACGAGCACATGATGAAAGCCTTTAAGCTTATTGTCAATACAACTCCGGTCGGCATGTTTCCCGACACAGCAGCTGCTCCGGAAATACCATATGAATACATCACTCCAACTCACTTGCTGTATGACCTTATTTACAATCCGGCCGAAACAGAATTCCTGAAACGCGGAAAAGAAAAAGGTGCTGCAACGGTCAACGGTTTATCCATGCTGAAGCAGCAGGCAGAAGAAGGCTGGAGGATCTGGAATAGTTCTGATTTTATTTAAAAATTTGATTTAACTTTTTGTCTTGACACAAAAAGTTACAAAAATCCCGATAGCTATCGGGACAAGAATCAACGGTCGCTTCCCACAGACAACACTGCATCGGGTTGATTCATTCCCGCGCGCAGCTTCGAAATCAGAATCTTGTCAAATTATAATTCCGCGCTACCTTACGGAATTCTTTCTGCTAATTTTCGTAAATTTGCAAGATGGAATTCAGGATCATATCAGACTTTCAGCCGACCGGTGATCAGCCTTCAGCTATAAAACAACTTGTTGAAGGAGTCAATCAAAACTTACCTGCTCAAACATTATTAGGTGTTACAGGTTCCGGGAAAACATTTTCCATTGCAAATGTTATTCAGCAAACAGGAAAACCTACACTTATATTAAGCCATAACAAAACCCTTGCAGCTCAGCTGTATGGGGAATTCAAGCAATTCTTCCCGGAGAACTCAGTTGAATATTTTGTCAGCTATTACGATTATTACCAGCCGGAAGCATTCATTCCTTCCTCAAATACTTATATAGAAAAAGATCTCGCGATCAATGATGAGATCGAGAAGCTCCGCTTGAGCACTACGTCTGCCCTTCTTTCAGGGAGGCGCGATGTTATTGTGGTTTCATCCGTTTCATGTATTTACGGTATTGGTAACCCGACTTCATTTCGAAGTAATGTCTTACACATAAAAAAGGGAGATATCATTCCGCGAAACAAGTTCCTTCACAAGCTTGTTGAAGGTTTATATTCAAGAACAACCGCTGATTTCCTACGCGGAAACTTTCGTGTGAAAGGAGATGTTGTTGACATAAACCTTGCGTACGCGGATCATTCCTTGCGTGTAACATTCTTTGATGATGAAATTGAAGAAATTGAGTATTTCGAAACATCAACAGGAAAGCGCATTGACAGTCTGGATGCGGTTAATATTTATCCCGCAAATATCTTTGTCACCAGCCCGGAAACAATGAAAGGCGCCATCTGGCAGATCCAGGAAGACATGGTGAAGCAGGTGGATTACTTTAAAGAATTAGGGAAACACCTTGAAGCAAAACGCCTTGAAGACCGCGTTACCTACGATCTTGAGATGATGCGCGAATTAGGCTATTGCTCCGGGATTGAAAATTACTCTAGATACTTTGACGGCCGTTTACCGGGCTCGCGACCATTCTGTCTGCTCGACTATTTCCCTGACGATTTCTTAATGGTGATCGATGAGAGTCATGTTACGATCCCGCAGATCCGCGCAATGTATGGTGGCGACCGCTCACGCAAGGAGAACCTTGTTGAATATGGATTCCGTCTCCCTGCTGCGATGGATAATCGCCCATTGAAATATGATGAGTTCGAAGCATTGATCCACCAGGTAATTTATGTGAGCGCAACGCCTGCTGAATATGAACTCGAAAGATCAGAAGGTATCGTTGCAGAGCAATTGATTCGTCCGACAGGATTGTTAGACCCGATCATTGAAGTCCGCCCAAGCATCAACCAGATCGATGACTTACTTGAGGAAGTTGAGAAAGTCGCGAAACGTGACGAACGTGTGCTTGTAACAACGCTTACCAAACGGATGGCTGAAGAGTTGAACAAATACATGCTGAACATCGGCATCCGTTGCCGGTACATCCATTCAGACGTTGATACACTTGAGCGGGTTGAGATACTTCGTGATCTCCGCTTAGGGAAATTCGATGTGCTTATCGGAATAAACCTTTTACGTGAAGGACTGGATCTTCCGGAGGTTTCGCTGGTTGCTATACTCGATGCCGACAAAGAAGGATTTCTCCGCTCCGACCGTGCATTGACCCAAACAGCGGGACGCGCAGCACGTAATATTAACGGTCGCGTGATCATGTACGCTGATAAAATTACTGACTCTATGCAGCGCACGATCGATGAAACAGAAAGAAGACGCGCGAAACAAATTGCATACAACCTGGAACATAATCTTGTTCCTACATCTTTAAATAAAACAAAAGCCTCTATCCTGGGACAAACGACTGTTGTGGTTGATGCAAAAGGCGAACTTCAAAGACCTTACGTTGAAAATGATCAGATTAACTATGCAGCGGATCCTGTCGTTCAGTATATGAGCAAGGAAGAGCTTCAGAAGGCTATCAACAAAACACGAAAAGCCATGGAGGCTGCGGCAAAAGCATTTGATTTCGCGGAAGCTGCAAGATTGAGGGATGAGATGTTTGCCTTGGAGAAATTGTTTTCAGAGAAGTAGTTTTACCATTCCATAGGAGTCCTACGGACTAAGGCACTAAGACCACTGAGTTTTTACAGCAGAGTCGAATGTCAATGCGGTATTGTCCGGTTCAAAAAATGATTCTAAGGACCCATAATCGCGATTTTACCGTCATCCCGTGCTACGACAAGGGATCTGTTAATTAGAACATTCAATCTGCTAACATTGGTGAAGATCCCGTGTCGGGGCACGGGATGACAGTTCTGGCAATGAGATCAATAAAAGGATGACTCCATGAAATCCGCGTAATTTTAAAATTGTTCTCCCGCCACCCCTAACCCCTCCTGAAAGACGGGGAACAGATCCTGCTCACCTGAAGATTACATTCCGGCAAAGCCATCCCACAATCAAATCTAATTTTATCATAATGAGCGAAGCTCATCATAACTTGCCACATAAAAATCATAAAAATCTGCGTTCCATTAACACTTAACAAAACCTAGTTTGAGATTGCTTCTTCGCGAAAAGCTCATCGCAATGACGTGTTGACTATGCATCGCAATTCTTCCCTTAAAATTCGTAATTTCACCTCCCTATAATGGCCGCGATCCACGACATACTAGAAAAGCATTGGGGGCATAAATCCTTTCGTCCGCTACAGGAAGACATCATTAATTCTGTCCTGAATGGAAAGGATACGCTTGCCCTTTTACCTACCGGTGGGGGGAAATCCATTTGCTTCCAGGTCCCTGCTCTTGCGAAAGAAGGAATATGCATTGTTGTTTCTCCATTGATCGCTTTAATGAAAGATCAGGTGGAGAACCTCGTGAAGAAGGACATTAAAGCCATTGCTATCACATCTGCAATGCACAAACGGGAGATTGATATCGCACTTGATAATTGCGTTCATGGGAAGATCAAATTCTTATACCTCTCCCCAGAACGGTTAGAATCGGAAATAGTTAGGGTACGCTTAATGAAAATGAATGTGATCCTGATCGCTGTGGATGAATCGCATTGCATCTCACAATGGGGTTATGATTTCAGGCCGAGCTATCTTAAGATCGCGGAGTTGCGTGATTTGCTGCCGGGCATTCCGATCCTTGCTTTAACCGCAACCGCAACTCCGGAAGTTGTAAAGGATATTCAGGTGAAGCTATTCTTTAAAAAAGAAAATGTCCTTCAAAAAAGCTTTGAAAGAAAGAATCTTGCGTATGTGGTTTTACCGGAAGAAGATAAATTAACACGGCTTGTCAAGATAGCCAATAGCGTAAAAGGAACAGGCGTAGTGTATGTCCGCAATAGAAAAAAGACACAGGAAATAGCTTCATATCTTCACGGCAAAAACATTTCAGCAGACTTTTATCATGCCGGTCTGGATGGTAAAATGCGTGATCTCAAACAAAGCAACTGGATCCAGAATAAAACAAGGGTCATTGTCTGCACGAATGCTTTCGGAATGGGCATCGACAAGCCGGATGTGCGTTTTGTTGTGCACATGGATCTTCCGGATTCATTGGAAGCGTACTTTCAGGAAGCTGGACGAGCCGGAAGGGATGAGCAAAAAGCTTTCGCTATACTGCTCTATAATAACGGTGATAAAATAGAATTGCAACGGAATGTGGAAATGAGCTTTCCTACCCTTGAAGAGATCCGACAAACCTATCAGGCGCTTGCAAATTATTACCAGATGCCGATCGGCTCGGGAGAAAGCTCGATATTCAATTTTAATATCACCGAGTTTTGCGACAATTATAAATTACAGGCAATCACTGTTTTTAATAGCCTGAAATTCATTGAACGTGAAGGTTACATTGCTTTGACTGATGCAGTGTTTCAGCCTTCGCGGATCAAGATCGACATGAACCGGGAGGATCTTTATAAATTTCAGATCAGCACACCTAAATACGATCCTTTCATTAAGCTGCTGCTTCGCTCCCATTCAGGCCTGTTCGACAGCTTTGTAAAGATCAATGAATTTGATATTGCAAAGAAGATCAATATCAAAAAAGATGAAGTGATCAAGATCCTGAATTATTTACAACAGCTTAAAGTTTTGAGCTATGCGGAGCAAACGGAATTGCCGCAACTTTCTTTCCTGCGTGCCCGCGTAGATGCAAAGGATCTTTTTTTATCGCGTGAAAACTTTTCAATGCTGAAGCAGCGGGCCATTGAAAGAATGGAAAGCGTTTTGAACTATGCTGAAAGTACCCATAAATGCAGGAATCAACTTTTATTAGCATATTTCGGAGAAACAAACACAGAAAGATGCAATCATTGTGATGTTTGTCTGGAAGAAAATAAAACAACCCTGCACACTGAGGATTATGAGAACATCAGCAAACAGATCAAAGCTTTGCTGGCCGTTCATCCGATGGATCTGAGACATCTCGTTGACTCTGTTATTGGGTCCAATGAAAACAAGATCCTTCACACTATCCAGTTGATGGAAGATAATGATATGTTAAAATACAATGACGACAATCAACTCTGCCTGAAATGAAGCTCGAGAAAGACTTTTATTTAAATGAAGATGTCGTTCAGGTGGCGAAAGATCTGCTTGGAAAATACCTCTGCACAAAGATAGATGGGAAGCTTACCTGCGGGATCATCACAGAAACCGAAGCTTATGAAGGGGAGATTGACCGTGCTTCGCATGCATTTGGCAATAAGCGTACGAACCGCACAGAGATCATGTTTGCGGAAGGCGGAGTAAGCTATGTTTATTTGTGTTACGGAATTCATCATCTTTTTAATATCGTTACAAATTTTAAAGACACCCCTCACGCAGTTTTGGTAAGAGCGATCAAACCTGTTGAGGGGTTACCTGCCATTTTAAAACGAAGGAATATCACGACTGATAAAAAACCGGAGATCTTTGTTAAGGACGATAAAAAAAATAAGCTTGCAGGAGGCCCCGGAACAGTCTCACAGGCATTGGGGATCAAAACCAAACATACAGGTCTGGACCTGACAGGTAATGTGATCTGGATCGAAGACCGCGGATTAAAAATCCCGAAAAAAGATATAATTGCCGGTCCGCGCGTTGGTGTTGATTATGCAGGAGAGCATGCGAAATGGCCGTATAGGTTTATAGCCGATTTAAATAAGTAAATAATCATTTTGCGCTGCTACTAAGCGCAGATTCGTAAATTCGTAAAAATTCGTTATACGTACAATATGCCCGAATACATCAAAGTTACCCTTCACAGCGGAAAAGACCATAGCCTTAAACGATTTCACCCTTGGGTGTTTTCAGGTGCGATTAAAAAGATAAGTCTGCCACCAGACCATGATGCTGAAGATCTTCGTGAAGGAGATGTTGTTGAAGTGTACACTTCACAAAATGAATTGCTTGGTATGGGACATTACCAGATCGGTTCGATCGCGATCAGGATGTTCTCATTCACCGCTGTAGAACCGGATAAAGCTTTCTGGAAAAGTAAACTGCAAAAGGCCTATGATTTCAGATCTCAATTAAACCTGACAAATAATCCTGCTACCAATTGTTATCGTTTGTTCTTTGGTGAAGGTGATGGTTTACCCGGACTGGTGATCGATTTTTATAACGGAACCGCAGTCTTTCAAAGCCATTCTATCGGAATGCATCTTTTAAAGCCACTATTGGTTGAATGCCTGAGAGATATCTATGGGGATAAACTGATCGCGGCTTACGACAAAAGTGAAGACACGATGCCTAAACAAGCTGCTATAAAAGCTCCGAACGGGTACTTGTGGCGAAATGATTCGGTAAAAGAAGAGACTATCGCTATTGAAAATCATAATAAGTTTTACATTGATTTTGAAGGGGGACAAAAGACAGGATTCTTCCTGGATCAACGCGAGAACAGGGAACTTTTGGCATACTACTCGAAAGACAAAGTGGTTCTCAATACATTCTGCTACACAGGAGGATTTTCGGTATATGCAGCAAATGCCGGTGCAAAAGAAGTTCACTCGATAGACATTTCAAAAAAAGCCATTGAACTGACCGACCGGAATATTCAGCTGAATGAGATAAAAAATCACCAGTCTTTCGCGATGGATACATTTGAATTCCTGAAGCACCGCGATAATACTTATGACATTATTGTACTTGATCCTCCTGCCTTTGCAAAACATCAGAATGTAAAACATAATGCCGTAATGGGTTATAAACGCCTCAATTATGAAGCAATGAAGCAGATAAAGCCGGGTGGCTTATTATTTACCTTCTCCTGTTCACAGGTGGTGGATAAAAATACATTCAACAGCACTGTTATGGCAGCAGCGATTGAAGCGGGCAGAAATGTGCGTGTATTACATCATCTTTCACAACCGCCCGACCATTGTGTGAATATTTTTCACCCTGAAGGTGAATACCTCAAAGGACTGGTGGTACATATTGAATGAAGATCATGAAAGAAGAAAAAGAAGAGTGTGTTTTTTGCAATATCATCGAAAAGCGCGAAGAAGCCAGCATTGTCTATGAAGACGATCAGGTAATTGCCGTAATGGACATTCAGCCTGTAAATCCGGGACATATTCTCGTCATTCCGAAACAACACCTTCCTTTCATTGGCCCGGAACAAAACCAGATTGGTGAATACATGTTCAAAGTAGGAATACAGATTGCTTCGGCTTTAAAAAGCAATGATCTGAAATGTGAAGGGGTTAACTATATTATGGCGGATGGTGAAGCTGCGGGACAGGAAGTCTTTCATGCACACCTTCATGTTTTTCCCCGATTTAAAAATGACGGTTTCGGATTTCGATTCAGTGAAGAGTATTACAATCCTCCGCAAAGAAACGAACTTAACCGTATAGCATCTGAGATAAAAAACAAGTTGGTATATGAAATCAACAAGGTTAGAAGCGTTCAGTGATGGCGTGATCGCGATCCTTATTACCATTATGGTGCTGCAGCTGAAGATCCCAAAAAGCACAAGCTGGGAAGATATGAAGCATCTGTTTCCGGTATTGACCAGTTATGTGATCAGCTTTGTGATGATCGGGATATACTGGGGTAACCATCATCATCTCCTGCATGCTGTTGAGAACGTTAACAGTAAAATGCTTTGGGCAAACATGCATTTGTTGTTCTGGCTTTCATTGGTACCCTTTGCAACAGAATGGATGGGAGAGTCCGCTTTCAATGCCCCTACCGTAGCTTTATATGCAGTGATCCTGGACATGTGTGGCATTACTTATTTTGTTTTGTTAAGGATCATTACTAAAAGCAAAGCTCATCATCCTGACCTATCCAACCCTTTAAAGAAACAAGTGAAAAAAGGCATGACCTCTATGATTCTTTATAGTATAGCTATTCCAGCGGCTTTCCTGCATCCTTTAATTTCCGGAGCGATGTTCCTGGCAGTTGCCGTTTTATGGTGGATGCCGGATAAAAACATTGAAAAAACACTTGATCCACATACTCACTCATGATGAGAAGACTGTTCGCGGTCATATATCTTTTTCTGAGCTGTACGGCTTATTCCCAACGCGGGGTCGTTTACAAGTCGATGCAAAGTGCTCTGATCAACCCTTCTGCGGTTTATCACCTGAAGCTTAGCTATGATAACCTTACCGTTTTGCCTCCCGAAATAGGAAAATTTAAAAATCTTGAGATCCTTGATCTGAACAACAATAAGCTGAAAGTGCTTCCTGACGAGATATGCAATCTGTCAAACCTTAAAAGGCTGAATGTTTTCAGAAACAAATTGCAATCACTTCCCGATAGTATAGGCAATCTCAAGAAGCTGGAATTTCTATTGATCAGCAGCAACCGAATAACCGCTTTGCCTGAAAGTATAGGCGAATTAAATTCATTAAAGCAGCTTTCTGTGAAGGACAATGAACTTACAGCACTGCCGGGCAGCATTTGTAATTTAAAAAAATTGACACAACTCTTTCTTTCTTACAACAAACTAACAAGCCTGCCGGATAGTCTGGGTAAAATGGTTCAATTGGAGCAGTTATATATAAATAACAATGATCTTCCCGGACTTCCTGAATCGAGTGCGAAACTGACTAACCTGATTTATTTATACATAGGAAAAAATAGTTTTGTCCAGGTACCTGAAAGCATTTGCTTTATGATCAAGTTAAGAGAACTTGACCTGTCCCGCTGCGGAGCATTTGGATTTTTGCCGACATGTTTGAGAAACATTCAAATGCTTGACAGGCTCGTTATTGATAATAACCAAATGCTCCCGTTTAATAAATCGGCATTCAGGAACTCGGCATTGCAGGTGATTGTACAATGATGGTTTTGTAACGACCAAAGATGACATAGAAAATTTTGACCACAGATCACACAGATTTTCACAGATTATCGCTTCGCAATTTTCGCAACTCTGCCCGCAGCCGAATTGAATCTCTCTCGATTGATTTAAAAACAAAATATTTCGGCAAAGCCATCTTAAACTCAAATCATAATTTTCATCGTAATCGCGCAAGTGATCATGTTTTATCATTTAAAAAATCTGCGAAATCTACGTAGTATTTAGTTTCGTTTCCACCACCCCTAACCCCTCCGGAAAGGCGGGGAACAGATACTGCTTGTATTTAAAATTATTTTGCGCAAAGCCACAGTAGATTGTCATCCTGTCCGATAGCTATCGGGAGCGGCCGAGTGGATCTCATCGTTTCTTATTTAGAACGGATATTCCGGCAAGCCATAATAAAATCAAATCATAATTTATCATATTTGAGCGAAGCTCATCATAACGCCCAACATAAAAATCATAAAAATCCGCGTTCCATTCTACACAGCCACATCCCGTCACACCTCCCCTAGCCCCTCCTGAAAGGCGGGGAACAGATACTGCTTGCATTTAAAATTATTTTGCACAAAGCCATCGCGAGATCAAATCAGAATTCTTTGTGCCTCTCCGTGTACTCCGTTCCTCCGTGGTAAAACTTCATCCCGTAAAACCCGAAAAGCGGCTAACCCGATTATTTCAGCTATCTTTGCAGGCTAAAGTAATTATCATGACCTTCGAAGAACTCAATCTCAACCGCCCTTTACGAAATGCCCTGGATGATCTGGAATATATCCAGCCGACTCCAATTCAGGTAAAATCATTTCCTGTTATCATGTCGGGACGGGATGTAGTTGGGATCGCACAAACGGGTACAGGTAAGACCTTTGCTTACCTCCTGCCCATCCTAAGGCAGTTAACATACTCCGAACAGAAACATCCGCGTGTATTGATCGTTGTTCCTACGCGTGAACTCGTTTTACAGATCGTGGCGGAGATCAAAAAGCTTACAACGTATTCAAGCATTCGTTATGAAGGAATTTATGGCGGAACAAATATTACCACTCAAAAACAAAAGGTCTATGACGGGATCGATATTTTGGTCGCTACTCCCGGAAGACTTGTAGATATAGTTCTTACAGGAATTCTTCGTTTAAAATCAATTCAGAAGCTGGTCCTTGATGAAGTTGATCAGCTCCTTGGATTAGGCTTTCAGCAGCAGCTGAATACATTCCTTGAAACCCTGCCTGTTAAAAGGCAGAACATTCTTTTCTCCGCGACCATGAACGAGGAGATAGAAAAGCTTCTTTCAAAATATTTTAACGATCCTGAAAAGATCGAGATCGCTGCCCATGGTACTCCGCTGGAGAAGATCGAACAGCGTGTATTTCACGTTCCGAATTTCTTTACAAAGGCAGCACTACTTGAGCACCTGATCTTAAATGATAAAGAATTGAGTAAAGTGCTTGTTTTTACAAACACCATCAAGATCGCGGATCGTTTGCTTGAGCACATGAACACGAAGATCAAAGATACATTCGGGATCATCCACTCAGGGAAATCACAAGCGCATCGTATCCGCATTCTTAAAGAGTTCAAAGAAGGTTCGATCCGGGTTTTAATTGCGTCTGATGTGGCAGCCCGCGGACTTGACATCTCAGACGTGTCACACGTTATCAATTTCGAAATGCCGGAGATTCCGGAAGATTACATCCATCGTATTGGCCGTACCGGACGCGCAAACAAGGATGGTATTGCGATCTCATTCGCTAATGAAAAGGAACAGGAACTTCAGGATATCATCGAGAAGATGATGAACAAAGGAATGGATTATCAGCCATTGCCTTCTGAAGTGAAAATTTCTACAATGCTTATTGAAGAAGAAGAATCAAAACCGAAATTTGATAAAGCATACCTGAAAGCTCAGAAAGAAAAGGCTGAAAGAGGCCCTGCATTTCATGAGAAGAGCTTGAAGAATCAGAAAGTGAACCTGGGTGGACCTGCTCAGCGTGAGAAGCTGAAAGGAAAGAATGCGAAGAAGAGGACGAGACGACACGACTCGTAGTTTTTTACCACTCAGGCACTGAGGTCACGGAGGGAAAATAAGGTGTATTTTGGAGCGTCTCCCGATAGCTATCGGGAGCGAGGAAGTATGACGAAGCAATCTCAAGATCAAACATTTGAATGGTTGTTGAAAATGTGACCACCACCACATCGTCATTCCGTGCCACGACACGGAATCTGTTAATTAGAACTTACTGTAAGTTAAGAAGATCCCGTGTCGGTGCACGGGATGACGGTTGTAAAGAAAACTTCTGATAAATATCAACAAACAAAAAGACCACCAATTTCTCAGTGATCTTTTTTTATTTCAGCTATCAGTGCGCTAAGTGCCTTTGTGGTAAAAACCTTACCCCAGTAACTCTTTCTCCGCAGCCTTCAAAATAGCAAATGCCTTTTCAGTTGTTTCTGACTCCGCGTAATTTCTCAATACAGGCTCAGTTCCCGAAGCGCGGATCATTAACCAGTCTCCGTTGTCAAAGAAGTATTTCCAGCCGTCAATCGTTTCGATGCGGTCGATCTTATATGAGCCGAAAGCTTTGTATTTATTATTCTTGCAATTTTCAACGATAGAATTTTTAACATCTTCTTTCAGATGCATATCACTGCGTTCAAACTTGAACTCGCCAACGATCTTATAAACTTCCGCAATTAGCTGGTCTAGTGTTTTACCTGATTTCACCATGTATTCCCAGATAGTTAAACCCATCCAGATTCCGTCACGCTCAGGAATATGTCCTTTGATCGCGATTCCTCCACTCTCTTCTCCTCCCAACAATACATCTTCCGAGATCATGATCCCTGCAATGTGCTTAAACCCGATCTGTACAACCTGGTATTCCAATCCGTAATGCTCACACATTTTCTTTACACGTGGTGTAACCGAGAATGCATTAACTACTTTGCCGGTGAATTTCTTCTGCGTTACAAGGTAATTGATAAGCAATAAAATAATATGATGTGAATCAACGAATTCACCTTTGCCATTGTACAGACCGATCCTATCGGCATCTCCATCAGTTGCAAGTCCGCAATCAATATCTCCACTTTCTGTTATTAATGAAGAGAACGCCTGTAAATTCTTATGTATCGGTTCAGGAGCTTGACCTTCGAAGCCGGGATTATAATCACAATGCAAGAATGTAATGTCCGGTAATAACCTGCGCATAACATTCTGACCCGCGCCAAACATTGCATCATAAGCGAAATTCATGTTTGTATTGCGGATCGCGTTCATGTCGAAATTCTTTTCCACATGCTCAACGTACATCGTTTCAAGATCAACATACTCGATCATTCCTTTTTTCACAAAGTCGTTAATTGATAGTGTCTCGACATCAATTGAATTGCTTTCCGGGATAATATCTTCGATCTTCTGAATGTCAGCAGGAAGCAATGGTCCGCCAAAGTGGCCTTTTAGCTTATAACCATTGTAGGAAGGTGGATTATGAGATGCTGTGATGATGACACCTAATGAAGCTTTCAAATTCTTTGTTCCCAAAGAAACCATTGGTGTTGAAACAAAATCTTTAGCTAAAAACACTTTTATACCTGCGTTCGCAAGAACTTTTGCAGTCGTTTCGGCAAAAAGCTCACCTGCAAAACGGCAGTCATGGCCGACTACAACGCTCGGCTTGTCAAAATTCTTTTTTACCCATTCAGCCGTAGCCGTAGTTACACGCGCAACATTATCAACTGTAAAGTCTTTCGCAATGATGGCTCTCCATCCGTCTGTTCCAAATTTGATCTTTGTCATCTTCTCTAAATTAGGCTGCAAATATAATGTTTTAAAAAATTACTTAGGTTTGTAGTATCATTAAATTGAAGATCATGGAAAAAAGAAAGCTTGACAACGGCCTTTTATTGATCGCCCACATTACAAATGTGGCCGGACCTCTCATTATCATGATCTATTTTGCGATCGGATACTTTATGGATCCTGTTAAGAATGAAGGCGATCTTATTATTCTGATCCCGCTTGCCATAATGGTTCTTATATCCGTTTTGATGTTTGTCGGTTTCCGTAAGGTTAAGTTTGATGATGAGTATATTTATGTCAGAAATGTCTTCAACAAGGAGACTGATACCTTTCCAATTAAAAATCTACGGAGCGTTCAGAGAGCGAAGTTCAGCTTTGGCGGACGAAACAACAGAAGCCGTTCAGGTAAAAATTATAAAATGATCTATCTCAGCAATGACGGTATTGAAAAGAAACTGAAATTCATGGCCACAGCAAATGACGATGATGCTGCGGAGTTTAAAAGGAGGACTTCTTTCCTTGGTGAGAATGGCTTCAATCCTGAATAGCCTTTAATGAATGTTCTTACTATTTAAAGCATTCCGGTATTTCTTGGCGTAAACACAATGCTGATCGTACGTTTTAGCAAAGTAATGACTTCCTGACAGATCTTCCTTTGCACACATATAGATGTAGTCATTCTTATCATAATTCAGAACAGCATCGAGTGAAGATTGCTGAACAAAGGCAATAGGGCCCGGAGGCAGACCTTTTACAAAATATGTGTTGTAAGGCGACTGAATCCTGGTTTGTTCTGTCGAAACCCGCTGAATAGAAAAATCACCAACCGCAAAGATCACTGTAGGATCAGATTGTAAAGGCATATCAGCCTTCAGACGATTGATGTACAAACCTGCAATGATTTTTTTTTCCTCATTGTCGCAGCACTGTTCGGATTGAACTATAGAAGCAAGAATGCAAGTTTCTGTCTGACTGAAACCAATCTTTTTCGCTTTTTGTTTTCTTTCATCTGTCCACACCTTTTTGTATTCTTTTGCCATTCTGTCAAAAAACTGATCGACTGAAGTATTCCAGAAAAACTCGTAAGTGTCCGGAATGAACATGCATTGAATGGTTTCAGTGTTGAATCCGTATCTTGAAAGATATGAATCGTCATGCGCTGCTTCGATAAGCATGGTGGAATCAGCCTCAATCCTTCTCCCTACCCTAACCATTAATTGATCGATTGTATGCAGTCCGTTAAAATTAATTTTTATCGGTTCCTGAATTCCGGCTCGCAGCAAATTGACAAGCGCATTGTTGCTCATCTTTGCAAGAATGCGATACTTGCCGGGCTTCACTGCATTCTTGTATTTCTTCTTCTCCGCGAGCCATTCAAAGGAGCTCCGATTTTTCAGCAAATTGTTTTCACCTAAAATTCTCACTACATCTTCAAAGGTAGATCCCGTTGGAATATAAATAACAGTTGATTTCTTATCTCCCAGGTCGACATTCGCCTGATATAAATTGTGATAAGCCCAATAGCCACCTGCACCGCCAATGATGAGGATGATCACAATTGCCGAGACAAGCACTTTCTTAAGCATAGATGATTTTTTGGCCATACTGTTATAAAGATTTGAGCTGAGCTAGCACGCTTTTCGCCTGTTCGTTATTCGGGTTTTTCTTAATAACCCTGCTAAGCACCTCCCTCGCCTCTGAATATTTTTTTTGATAGATCATCAGTCCTGCGGTATTCATTAATAAGGGTTCATAATCGGGATCAAGCGTCAAAGCTCTTTTGTAATAAATTTCGGCCCGAACAGCATTTCCTGAAACAAGATAGGCATAACCGAGATTTGTCAGCGCAGGTACAAATTTAGGATTCTCCTTTAAGATCGACTCAAAAACTCCGATTGCGTTTGGCACTTCATTTTTCGCCATTAGTGATGCTCCTAGTTTATTTTTAAACTCAGGATTAAATGGTGCGAGCGCATCAGCTTTCTTATAAAACACGTAAGCATTATCCTGATCAGCCATGCTTGTATAAGACTCTCCTATCCGGTATAAGGTCCAGGCGTTGTCATTACTCCATGACTTTTTAGTGAGCATTGAGTTTAATACAGCGTCCCTTCCAACATGATTCACATAAGAGATTATTTTAGCGTAATCCTTCTTTATAAACGCCAAATGGATCAGGATTTCGAAATTATCTTTAACATCGGCAGTCGTTTTGTCTGAAAGATATTTCTTTGCCGAATCAAGAAACGCAGGATTGTATTCAAATTTATCATACTGTTGTATGTACGCTCTGGCCAATACCTTATTAGATGGCGATTTTTCATTCACAGCGTATAACCCGATAAATTCCTTCACTTTATTGATATCCGATTTTTTCATTGGTTTCCGGATATAATGATCATGAACTGTAACATGAGGAATGTCAATTGCACCGGAACGTGGCATGTGACAGGAAACGCAATTGTCATTCACTTTATTTCTTACAGCTAATTTTTCAGTACATATTCCATTATGCGTAGATGAGTTGTGGCATTTTAAACAGGCATCATTAAATACATTAGTGCCGGTTACTTTAACACTTACATGCGGATTATGACAGGTCACACAGGTCATTGCATTTTTGTAAGGCCTCAACGAATTGGTGTCTGCGTTTTTAATTGATTGTATATAACATGGGCTTTGCTTCAAACGGTCAGCATGAGAAGCCATGATAAATTCATCATCTGCATCCTTGTAACGTGGGAGAAAAACAGTAAGGTGATCCGACAGTTTCATTCCCGGTTTAAAATCAAAGAAAGATTTGCCTTCTTTTAAAACTGCATTTCCCTGAAGATGACAACGCTGGCAGACATCAAACTGCCTTTCTATACTTAGCTTTCCGGGATTGACAATTGAATAATCGATGTATTTTGAAGTATCAACTTTAGATCCCGTTGATCTCTGCTGGACATGGATGCTGCCGGGACCATGGCAACGTTCACAATTTACCCCTTCGGGTACACTTGTAAATTTATTTTCCGATCCTTCCGTAAAGCCCGGTAATGTATTGTGACAGCTCATGCACTCCAACCCGATCTTTCGGGAAAATCGCGTATTAAAACCGTTTTCAAACCCCGGAGGGAGATCCCATTTTCCTTTCTGGGTGTAAAAGGTCATTGGCATTTGATTCAGATAACCATTCACACTTTGAATATGTGAATTGGTGTGCTGACCCGAACCTATGATGTAATCGACCTTTTCAATTCTCTTATAAATTGTGTCTTTATCTTTCAGCCTGAACTCCATTATCCTCATACTATCTCCATCCCAATACGGATGATAATAGAAGTCGGAGAATTTATCATAGATCACAGTGTGCTTATCAAGTTTTGCTGCGCTCTTTGATCTGCTCGCATGTTCGAAGCTTTTGCCCATGCCCGTCTTGATAAAGGAATCGTAAATGCTTTGATGGCATAATTTACATTGCGACATGCCTACGTAGCGGGCAGTATCTGAGTGATTGAGAAATGTCGTTGGTGAAACCTGATCCACAGGAGCCGCAGGCTTTTCAGCGTTCCCGCAATACGTCATTAAAAGGATGAGCAGGATAAATAATGTAATGACGGAAAGCTTTTTTAGGAAGGCGCTCATCTATTAAACTCTTTAGCGAATAAGTTGCAATAACAGCTCATCCTTATATCCTGATCCGCTCCGGATCCATTGCTTTTTAATACCTGTGATCTGAAATCCGTGCTTTTGAAATAACAGGATGCTCGACTCATTATCGGTAGTGATATTGCAATAGACTTGGTGAAGGTTCAATATTTCAAAACAATAATTTACGAGCAGGGTTAACGCTTCGGATGCATAGCCTTTTCTTCTGTCTGTTTTGTCAGCTATAAGGATGCCGATGCCTGCACGCATATTATTCGGATCGAAATCAAACAGGTCAATACTACCTATGGCTTTATTCTCTTTGTCGCAGATCATCAGCCGAAGCTGTTTTGCAGAATATATATCCACATGGGCAGTGGAAATATATTGTTCCAGTACAAAGCGCGAAAAAGGAGTCTGAGTGTTACTTACAGCCCAGTTCTCTTCATCGTTTTCCCAGGCATATAATACATCGATGTCTTCAGGCTCTATTGCGCGGAGGGTGATATGCTTTCCTTTTAATTTCATGGATGGATCTCCGCTTTGTGATTTAATTTAATTCCTGATGCGACTTTACCGGCTTCTTTAATTCCCATATTGATCTGTTCAAGGTCATATAAAGGCAATTGCAACAGCTTCTCGTCTATAAAAGCAGACCTTACATTTTCAATCAACATTTTGCTTTCCAGCTGTGGTAATAGCTCAAATATATAGTTTACCCCGGCCGAAGGGATATTATAATTTTCCTCGAAAAACCTTTTAACAGGACTCAGACAGGTTGCAACACCGATCTCAACCTTCGCATATTCCGATACATTTAAAATAAATTGCTCCTTCAGATAATCATCACTGAAGGTGTCGTGCTTTTTTATTTTTATAAATAAAGATGGGATTTTCCGGATCCGGATATTTTTTACAAGTGCCTGCATCGAATGATTGATCTCCTTGCCTTTGATGCTTAGCGAATGATATTTATCATCAGTAATCATTCCGATGTGCGGTGGAATTCGTTTTGCATGTAATATCACCACATACAAGCCTTTCGGAAAATCATCTTCCCTTAACTGACTGTTGATAGCAATGGTATATGGATGCAGTCCCTTCACGCTTCAGATATTTACTTCCCCTCTGTATACAAATGTCGCAGGCCCTTCCAGCCAGATATCCGTAAATGAATTATCGTGATGCTTTTTAAACTTCACCTGGAGTTTTCCCCCAAGGGTTTTTATATCACAATAATCATCTGCAGTAGCAACATTTTTTAATGAGGCAACAAGAGCAGCTGCAGTTACGCCCGTTCCGCAAGAATAAGTTTCATTCTCCACACCTCTTTCATAAGTGCGCACAAACAGATCATTGTAATGCTTCTCTACAAAATTAACATTAGTCCCTTCTGCACTAAACCTGTCGTTATACCTGATCTCGCGGCCTTTTTCAAAAACATTATAATGCTCAATATCGTTTACAAAAGCAACGTAATGCGGAGAACCTGTATTAAGAAAAGCATAAGAAGCCCCCATCTCCACCTTGCTGACATTATTCATTCGTAAGCTAATAAATCCCGGTTTAACCAGCGCTTCGTGCTCACCGTCTGTTGCAAGAAAAAATGCTTTTTCTTTAACAAGACCAAGGATCCTCGCGAACTCAACGATGCATCTCCCGCCATTTCCGCACATGCTGCTTTCTCGTCCGTCAGAATTATAATACACCATTTCAAAATCATAACCTTGCGCATTCTGAAGCAGCATTAAACCATCAGCTCCTATTCCGAATCTTCTGTCGCACAATTGCGCAACAAGCTGAAGTTCCTCCCGCTTGAAAGTTTTTGCACGGTTATCAATAATTATAAAATCATTGCCCGTACCCTGATATTTGAAAAAATCTAATTGCAATTTATTTGAGCTTGTTTATGATCTGTTCGTCAGTGATGCGTTCATACTGCTTAAAGTCGCTTGCATAATCCAACCTGTAAACGGCTGATGCGATCTTCATGTAAATTACGTCATCTAGCTTATACAGCTTAAGTCCCTCAAATGTATTAATGCCGTATAGAACCATCTTATATTTGCCAAGCTTATAACCCTTGTAATTCAGAGGGGACTGCCAGAGCTCGATGTTGAACATCTGTTTCCCGGTAAATTTGTCATCCTTAATTCCACTTACTTTCTGAAGCAAAGAATCCTTGCCGTTTTGCTTGTTGGCTGTGGGATTTAAATTATTTACTTCCAGGGTTCGCGTAGAAAGTAATTCATCTTTTCTTACAACAATTTCCTCCGCATTAACAACAGATGAATCAGCTTTGCTTAGTGTTGTGTCTGGTGAATCCGGAACATTTTCTTCTAAAGGAGATTTCGTTGTAGAATCATTATTCACTTCAGTTTTTTTGGAGATCTTAACTTCTACAGGCTTCTCCTTTTCACTATTCACCTCTTTTTCTTTTGCAGGTGAAGGGACCTGCACAAAAGTTTGCGACATCTTTTTATAAAGATTCAGCTCCTTGAAATAATCATCCAGCTTTAGAATAAAAAAAGCACCTGCTATCAGCAAACCGATAGAAAGTCCAATTATAAAAACCTGTGCTTTTTCTTTAAAATTACCCATTAAAAATCGGGATGCGTTTTTGAATTTTATTAATCGGATGTAAAGGTAATCAACCTTTTAAAACCGCTGTTAATTATTGTTAAAAATAAGTATTAGCGGCAATATGGGAATAAAATTTGTGTTCTTTTTGCATCCAAATAAATTTACTTTAACCTTAATTAATTTAATATAAATATGAAAAAGATATTGAGTGTATTTGCGATTGCAAGCATCGGTGGTTTAACATCATTGGGTGTTAGCCATTATTTGCAGGATAGCTCTTCCACACAAACATCTCTGATGAGCTATCAGACTCCGGTTAAATATGTTAATCTGCCGGCTGCCCCTGAATCATCTATTAATTTTACTGCTGCGGCCGAGCAGTCGATCCATGCCGTGGTGAATGTTAAAACAACTTATCCTTTACAGAGTAATAATCAGCTATACATGTATGATCCTTTCCGGGATTTCTTTGGACAGAGAACCCCACAAAAACAAGAGGCACCTATGTCTACAGGCTCCGGAGTCATTGTTTCGCAGGATGGGTATATCGTAACAAACAATCACGTTGTTGACGGAGCTGACAAAATTGAAGTCACCCTGAATGACAAACGGACGTATACGGCAGATGTAATCGGAAAAGATCCTACAACAGATCTTGCCCTTTTGAAGATCAAAGAAACAGGTCTGCCGTTCATGACCTACGGAAATTCTGATAACGTTAAAGTCGGAGAATGGGTTCTTGCAGTTGGTAATCCGTTTAATCTTACTTCAACGGTTACAGCCGGAATCGTAAGCGCAAAAGGACGAAATATAAATATTCTTGACGGTGATCCTTCCAAAGGGCAATTTCCAATCGAATCGTTTATTCAAACCGATGCCGCTGTAAACCCCGGAAACAGCGGAGGTGCTCTCGTGAACACCAGCGGAGAACTGGTTGGTATCAATTCAGCCATTGCATCTAATACCGGATCGTATACAGGTTATTCTTTTGCAATTCCCGTTAACATGGCGCGTAAGGTAGTTGCCGATCTTTTAGAGTTCGGTGAAGTTCAAAGAGCATTTATCGGTGTGAGTATTCGTGATCTGGACGCTAAACTCGCTAAAGAAAAAAGCATCAATGAATTAAAAGGTGTTTACGTGGATGGCCTATCTGCTGGTGGTTCAGGTGAAGAAGCAGGTATCCGTGAAGGTGACGTGATCACAAAGATCGGAGAAGTGAATGTGAACAATGTTCCTGAGCTGCAGGAGCAGATCTCAAGATTCCGTCCGGGAAACAAGGTTACTGTTACCCTAAAACGTAATAACCAGGAAAAATTGATTCCTGTTACCCTGAAAAACAAGAATGGTAACACAGATGTGGTTGAAAAGCCTAAAGTAGAGGTTGTTTCCACTCTCGGAGCTTCGTTTGAGGATGTGAACTCATCCGATATGAAAAAGCTTGGAATTGAGAACGGATTGAGAGTTAATAAGCTTTCTGCAGGTAAATTACTAAGTGCGGGAATTAAAGAAGGTTTTATTATCACAAGTGTAGATAAAAAGAAAATCACTTCCATCAATGACATTAAATCTGCCCTGGAAACTAAAAAGGGCGGAGTGTTGATAGAAGGAGTTTATCCAAACGGTATGAGAGCGTATTACGGCTTTGGCATGTAAATTAGGCAAATATTAATCGATAAAAAGAGCCTCTTTATAGAGGCTTTTTTGCACTCGGTCTAATATATTATAAATATCTGAAATTCAATATTTTACAAAGATTATTTTACATAAAATAAAAGGCTTTATAATACGTTTTAAAGTATCTTTGTACAGATTTTTAATCATTAAAACACCCCAATAAAAACATGAGACAACTCAAGATAACCAAATCAATTACCAATCGTGAAAGTGCATCCCTTGATAAATATCTTCAGGAGATCGGGCGTGAGGAGTTGATTAACGCAGATGAAGAAGTAATTTTAGCTAAGAAAATCAGGGAAGGCGATCAGGTGGCTTTGGAGAAATTAACTAAATCCAATCTTCGTTTCGTGGTTTCAGTTGCAAAACAATATCAGAACCAGGGATTAAGCTTACCCGATCTTATTAACGAAGGTAACTTAGGTTTGATCAAAGCGGCTAAACGTTTTGATGAAACACGTGGTTTTAAATTCATTTCATACGCAGTATGGTGGATACGTCAGTCGATTCTTCAGGCTTTAGCTGAACAATCACGTATCGTACGTTTACCTTTGAACCAGGTAGGATCATTGAACAAGATCAATAAGGCGTTTTCAAAGCTTGAGCAGGAATTTGAACGTGAGCCAAGTGCAGAAGAACTTTCTGAATTACTTGAGCTTCCTCAGGATAAAGTTGCTGATACAATGCGCGTTTCAGGACGTCACGTATCAATGGATGCACCATTTGTAAACGGTGAGGAGAACAGCTTGCTTGATGTATTGGTAAATCATGATTCACCACGTGCTGACAATGGTTTATTGAACGAATCTTTACAGCGCGAGATCGAACGTTCTTTATCTACCCTTACTGAGAGAGAGCGTGATGTAGTGAAATTGTTCTTCGGTATCGGTATCAATCACGGCTTAACTCTTGAAGAGATCGGTGCAAAATTCGACCTTACCCGTGAACGCGTTCGTCAGATCAAAGAAAAAGCGATCCGCAGACTACGTCATAATTCACGCAGCAAATTGCTTAAAACATATTTAGGATAATCCGGATCTTTTAAGAAATGCCAATTAACCGCATAAATAGCTTCAAAAAACAACACTGAAGCTTTTTGTGCGGTTATTTTTTTTATATTTAATCGTTAATATTTTATTAAGACTTAACTAATTAACCAATCAACGAATTATGACTCTTGAAACGATGGAACCTACAAAAGGTAAAGCAAAAGGCTCTTATGAAGCGGAACTGAATGAATGGATCGGACACGAAAAGGCTGCTCTTGATCTTATCAATGCGATTGGAAAATTATGGTACGAAAAGTCAATTGAGCTTATTCTCTTCAGAAATCAGCTTGTTGACAGAAGCGCAAGTGAGATTATCAACCTTCATCATTATGCAAAAAATGTAGTAGGAAAAACTATTACTGTTGAAGCTACTCTGATGATCGCTAACGAGATCAATAAAATGGAGCTTTGCCCTTCCCGTATAGATATCGGCAAACTTGCCTTTGAATGGCTTCAGGAGCAATCTAATTTCAAAACTGCAGGTGATTTTTTAAAAAACAAGCTTGTTGAGTTTATTGGAGCAAAACATACGATTACTCCTAAAGATGTTGTCCTTTTTGGTTTCGGACGTATTGGTCGTCTTGCCGCACGCGAACTTATCGCTCAGGCAGGAAAAGGTGAGCAATTACGTTTAAAAGCTATCGTAACACGTGGAAACAGCAATGAAGAAATCATCAAGCGTGCGGATCTGCTTCGTACTGATTCCGTTCATGGCCAGTTTCCGGGGACTATCATCGAAGATCTGGAAAAGAAAGCTCTTATTATTAACGGTCACACCGTGTATATGATAGATGCAAAAAATCCGGAAGATGTTGATTACACTTCCTTTGGTATCGACAATGCATTATTGATTGACAATACAGGCGTTTTCCGTGACAAGGCAGAATTAAGCCGTCACTTAAAGGCAAAAGGAATTTCAAAAGTTTTACTTACTGCACCAGCCAAAGATATTCCGAATATCGTGCACGGTGTGAATCACAAAACAGTAGATGTAAAACAAGAAACTATATTCTCTGCTGCATCCTGCACCACTAATGCGATCATGCCTATCCTTGAGGTTACACATAATAAATTCGGAATCGTAAGAGGACATATCGAGACTGTTCACTCCTATACGAATGACCAGAATCTTTTGGATAACTATCACAAGAAATACAGAAGAGGCCGTTCTGCAGCGCTAAATATGGTAATCACTGAAACTGGTGCAGAGAGCGCTTTGAAAAAGGTGTTGCCTCAGCTCTCAGGAAAATTCACCGCTAACTCGGTGCGTGTCCCAACACCAAATGTTTCTCTTGCTATCTTGAGCATGACGATCGATAAAGAAGTTTCTAAAGAAGATGTAAACAACATTATTAAGGATGCGGCTTTAAACGGTGCTCTTGTTGAACAGATCCAATACATGAATTCGAATGAGTTCGTTTCAACGGACGTGATCGGCAATCCTTGTCCATCCGTATTCGACAGTCAGGCTACGATCGTTGGACCGGATAAAAAGAATATCGTGCTTTACGTATGGTATGATAATGAATATGGTTACACTCGTCAGGTGATCCGCCTTTCAAAATATATCGCGGAAGTAAGAAGACTGGTTTACTATTAATATAAAAGCCCCGTACCAAACAGTACGGGGCTTTTAATTATTAAGATATCGGATTAATCTTTTTTATATTCCTTTGCTTCGTCCTTACTGATCACATCCCCTTTTTCAGTAAGACTTACTATATAATTGACTTGTTTATACTCAAGATCGATCAGATATGATACTCCATCAGGTTTGTCTACCCTCTCAATGTCATTTACATTATAGGAATCAAACTCTTTTGATAAACTCTCTTTAACTGCATCAGGCATCGAACTCCGACTAACTTGTGTTTCGGTCTTCATCCATTTCCCATCCTTATTATAAGTTGTGGTTGTTTCTGCTTTATTGTTTTTGAACTTCACTTCATAATTATCATAATCCATTTCCCATTGTGGATTTTCAGCATTGAGATATGCATTATGAAATGTATTCAGGATGCTCTGTGGAACGTCTGAACTCTGTATTTTCTGAGCAAATGTTATATTACCAATGAGCAAAAGCCCCAGGACGGAACAGCAAATTCTTTTCATGATCTTTAATGTTGTGTGTACACAAATATACTATTTCTCATAAATATAGATTGACTGTTTTAAAATTGTAAATTGCATTCTGATATTATGTGTGCTAAAAAGACTGATCACGACCCATTTGCAGCCCTTCGTATAAAGGAATTTCTGTTCTTTTTAAATACACGCTTCTTCCTTACACTGGGCATTCAAATGCAAAGTGTCATTGTCGCCTGGCAAGTGTATGACCTCACAAACAACAAACTATCACTTGGTATAATTGGCTTGGCGGAGGCATTGCCTTTTATTCTCACATCTTTATTTTCAGGTCACGTAGCTGACGTGGTGAGTCGGAAACGCATTATTCTCATCTCTATGTGTTTGCTTACGATCTCTACTTCTGCCCTACTCTATTTTTCACTTGAGGGATCCTTCATTATAAAAAGGTATGGCACACTCCCTATTTATCTGGTGTTCGGCTTTATTGGAATTGTGAGAGGATTTATATCTGCTGCTTTTCCCGCATTCATGTCTCAGATCGTTCCCCGTGAACTTTACAGTAACTCTGCCATCTGGAACAGCAGTATCTGGCATACTGGGGCTGTTGTCGGGCCGGTTGTTGCGGGATTTATCTGTGCAGTCAGCTTCCCGGCTGCATATTCGGTCAATCTTGTTTTTATCTGTATCGCTATCCTTTCTTTCATTTTTATTGCTTCTAAACCTGTTCCTTTAAGAGAAAAGAAAGAAACGATCACTCAGAGTTTATCGGGAGGGATAAAGTTCGTATTCAGCAATCAATTGATCCTTGGTGCGCTGTCACTGGATCTTTTCGCGGTTCTATTTGGTGGTGCTGTTGCGATGCTACCTGCGTTCTCAAAAGAAATTCTTTTTGCCGGCCCAATGGAACTCGGCTTTCTGAGAGCAGCTCCTGCTGTTGGCGCCATAGTTACAGCGATCATACTTGCATACCGGCCTATAACAAAACATGCAGGAAAGAATTTATTTATCAATGTTGGACTTTTCGGTTTAGCCACAATATTCTTTGCTGTTTCAACCAATTACTATTTATCGTTATTCTTTCTGTTCTTAACAGGAGCATTCGATAATGTCAGCGTGGTTATCAGGCATACTATCCTTCAGCTTGCAACACCCGATGGCATGCGGGGCCGTGTTTCTGCTGTTAACAGTATCTTCATTGGTTCATCCAACGAGATTGGCGCATTCGAATCGGGTGTGGCCGCTAGTGCTATGGGCCTCGTCCCATCAGTTATTTTTGGAGGTGCTATGACAGTTATCATCGTTTGCATTACAGCAAGACTGTCGCCAAAACTCAGGAATCTCGATCTGGAACAAATAAAATGATCTTCCTTTAAATTGATTCCCAATCCAGAATATTCTGAACGAATTCATTTACGTCTACCTTTCCGGGCATGCTTATGGCGAGCGCTAACAAAACGGCTGCTATACAACATTTAATAATGGTTATTGTATAGGAATTGCTGAAGATCTGTGCGTACGCTTTCATGATTTCTATTTTTTAAATTGTTATGACCAAACCTGCCTTAAATCTTGCTCCCACAGAGAAAGATGGCAAGGGGTGAATATTTGTGATCGTAAAAAGATGGATCCCTGAACTTTCCAGTAAGTCAACTGAAACACTCGGACGGAAGACCTTCGAATAAAAAATTTGAAACACGGGCTTGCTCTCTTCTTTTATAGATCTTTTTAAGCCCAATGTGACATCATGCTCTTTAGCCATAACCTTCTTTATTGGTTGTGAGCGCATTGCTGACGAAAAAAGAACTATTAGTAATATGCTGTGATACGTTTTCATGTCCTGTTATTTATAAAACAAAATTACTGCGGTTTACACGGGCAGGGAAACTGAGTTCCGCGTCTGAAGCGGACTTAGAGGCGAATAATCATAATTCTGTCCCTGCAGCGTATTCAATATCAGAATATTTGCATTTTTTGCAAATGGGTTCATGTTATTATTATAAATTGCATGAGATTAGCGCAGGCATTTTCAACAAACAAGATCTTTTATGGCGAAAAAAAATCAGGAAACTGCTCAAACCTTATTCATGCAACGGATCAAAAGCTCGTTACCTTCCAACATATCGCTGGTGGATGAACTGGCTGACCTGTTAGGTGTGAGTAATGACAGTGCTTATCGAAGGATCAGAGGGGAAACACAACTAAGCATTGAAGAGCTTTCAGCTATGTGCAAGCACTTTAAGGTTTCATTCGATTCTTTTATCAATAATACAAATGATAACGTAGTCAGCTTCACGCATCACCAGTTAAGCAGTCACGTAAGCACATTCAGGGAATACCTGCAGGGAATTAAAGATGATCTCGACCAAGTCTTAAAATATCCCGAGAATGACAGACAAATAATTTTTGCGGCTGAAGACATTCCTGTGTTTCAAAACTTTGCCCATCCGGACCTCGCTGCATTTAAGATCTTCTATTGGAATAAATCGATTCTAAACGCGAAAGGTTTTGAAGATAAAAAGTATGAGAAAACGCATATAGATCAGGATCTGCTTGATACGGCCGCTGGGATTTACGAACGTTATTCCAGGGTTTCATCCATTGAGATCTGGTCGGATGATACAGTTAACAGTACCATCAAACAAATTGAATTTTACTGGGATGCAGGTGCTTTCAAGAGCAAGGAGGATGCGTTAAAGGTTTGTGATGATGTGAATCTGATGTTTGCTCGCATCAATAAGCAGGCTGAATTAAATGTGAAGCTCGGCCTCGATAACAAACCTGCCACTTCCGAAGACAATTATGCACTTTATCACAGTGATGTGATGATCGGCAACAATTGCGTTCTTTCAAATACGGGCGGAATTAAAGGGGCATATATTTCTTATCATACTTTTAATGTGATGCTCACCAGAAATGAAAACTTCTGTAATGAAACGGATCTGTGGCTGAAAAATCTGATCCGAAAGTCTAACCTTATCAGTGGTGTAGCAGAGAAACAGCGTTACCGTTATTTCAAACGAATTGATGAAACTCTCAAAAAGCTTGTTGCTAAAATCGAGAATGACTAATGAAACTCAGCAAGAAGGAGCTCAAAGAATTTCTTGATGAGAAAGTTCTAAAGTACAACCAGCCTCATTTCATTGAAAGCGATCCTCTCTCTATTCCACGCCAGTTTACCAAGAAAGAAGATATTGAGATCGCTGGCTTTTTAGCTGCTACCATTGCCTGGGGACAGCGCGTTACTATAATTAATAATGCAAACAAGCTGATGAATCTGATGGACCACAGTCCATACGAGTTTGTCATGAAGGCGAAAGAAAAGGATTTAAAGAAATTTGAAGGCTTTGTGCATCGCACATTCAACGGAACGGACGCCATATTTTTTATCCGTTCATTGCAAAATATCTATAAGAACCATGGTGGCCTGGAAAAGGCATTCTCAACAAAGAAAAAAGAGGATGTACTGTTAAACTCAATCGATAATTTCAGAGAATTATTCTTTTCAATACCACATCCTCAAAGGACCAAAAAGCATGTCTCCAATCCTGTAGATAATTCTTCAGCAAAACGGCTCTGTATGTATTTAAGATGGATGGCAAGAAAAGATAAGTGCGCAGTGGACTTTGGCATCTGGAAGCTCTCCCCTGCTCATCTGATGTGTCCGCTTGATGTGCATTCAGGAAACGTTGCCAGGAAATTAGGAATTCTGAAACGCACCCAAAACGACTGGAAGGCTGTGGAAGAGCTAACTGCAGAACTAAGAAAAATGGACCCGAATGATCCGGTCAAGTATGACTTTGCTCTATTCGGTTTGGGTGTCTTCGAAAAATTCTGATCAATATTTCTCATTATACGCTCTTATAGCGGCATCATCATAATTGCGTCCTTTAAGTTTAAAAGTGATCGATGTAGTAAGTGCTGCCGCGGCAATTACCGCGGATGCGATTGCAGGCGCATAAGAAATATCTGAGTAAGCAAAACTGTTATTTAATAATGCATATCCTGTCCAACCGAGTGTAAACACGAATGCTGGTATAGCGACAAATCCAACGTACTCAACATTTTTAGCGGTTTTTGCCTTTGCTGTATACGCCAGAATCACAGGATCCTTAGTTTTAGAGACCAAAGAATGCATTTCCCTTTGCTTGAAGGTGATATTCCCTTGTTTAAAAAACATTCCCCTGCGGTGAATAGGTGGAAAAAGATCGGGAACAACTGTTGCAATTACTTTCGGAGACGCTGAACGGATAGAATCGGAAGTTCCGTTCTTATATTTTATCATGTCAACTTCATTACTTTTTACAACGAATATAGGTCCATCCAGATTATCAAATCGTTTATACCGGATCTCCTCGGGGCTCACCTCCATTATCTTAGAAGAGATATGATTTCCGTTTTTCATTATTAATGTGTCCTGGGAGAAACCTTTTTCAGAGAACAGGCTTAAAGCGCCAATAACGATCGTGATAGTAATTAACTTTTTCATGTTTTTTGACTGAGCGTGCAAAATACGTATAAATAGAACGAGTAAACTTACCTGAATGCAATTAAAGCTTTAATTATTATAATAAAAACGGCCAAAAGTATTATATTTGACCTTTGATGAGCTTTACCTACCCTGCATTTTTATTTGCACTTTCGGCTGTCGCCATTCCCATCATCATTCATTTATTCAACTTTCGCAAATTCAAAACGGTTTATTTCAGCAACGTTCGCTTTTTAAAAGAAGTTAAAGAAGAAACCCAGGCTAAATCAAAACTGAAACACCTTTTAGTCCTTGCTGCAAGGTGCCTTTTTATCATTTTCCTGGTCCTTGCTTTTGCACAGCCTTTCATTCCGGTAGAAAATAAAAAAGTAATCACGGGTGAAAAAGCGATCAGTGTCTTTATAGATAATTCATTTAGCATGGATGCCGTTAATAAGAATGGCAGTCTTCTGGACGATGCAAAAAAGAAGGCACTTGAAATCGCAGCGGCCTATAAGCCAAGTGATAAATTCCAGCTCTTTACCAACGATTTTGAAGGAAAGCATCAGCGCCTGATAAATAAAGAAGAATTTATAGAAGTAGTTAATGAGATCAAGATCAGTCCTTCTACCAAAACTTTATCTCAGATCACGTCAAGGGCCTTTGATATATTGCAGCAGAGCGGCAGCAAAAGTAAAACGCTTTTTATTCTTTCCGACTTTCAGAAAAGCAATACAGATATACAATCCGTCAAAAATGATTCTTCAATCGCGGTAAACCTTATTCCATTGTCAGCGGCAGAAAAAAGCAATGTTTACATTGATACCTGCTGGTTTGAAACACCCGTTCGACAATTCAATCAGGTTGAAAAGCTTCATGTGCGGATCAGAAACATCTCAGACAAAGAGCTCGAGAATAATTCGATCAAGCTGTTTATCAATAACATCCAAAAGACACCGGCTAGCTTTAATGCAGAGAAGAATGCCGAAACGGAAGTAGTTCTTTCATTTGCTTCAAAAGAAGCGGGAATTCAGAACTGCAGGATCGAGTTGAGTGATTATCCTGTCACGTTTGATGATAAGTTTTATTTCAGTTTTGAGGTGGCAAAAACCATCCAGACCTTTTGCATTAACCCTTCCGGTGACAATACACAAAGTCCGTATCTCAGACGTCTTTTAGGTTCTGATTCCTTGTTCGTTCTGAAAAATGCCTCTGAAGATCAACTTGATTATTCTTCGCTGGCGACTAACAACCTGATCATATTGAATGAGCTGAAAAGTATTTCCTCCGGCTTGAGCCAGGAATTAAAGCGCTTTATGACTAATGGCGGTAGTGTTCTACTATTCCCTGCGGCAGATGCAGAGCTGAATTCTTACAAGGAATTCTTTCTTAACTCACAATCAAATTACTTCGAAAAGCTAGATACGACAGACACCAAAGTGGATAAGATCAATCTGGAGCACGAGATCTATAAGGACGTGTTTGAGAAAAAAAGCTTTAATGCATCCAATCTTGATCTGCCAAAAGTCAGTGCGCATTACCAATTATCAAGAACCACGCGAAGCAAGTCCGAGGAGCTTTTAAAGCTTCAGAATGGCGATGTGTTCCTGAATTCAAACCCGGTTGGTAAAGGCAAGCTTTACACCTGCGCTGGCGGACTTAATGACAATTCGAGCAACCTTGCGAAACACGCGATCTTCGTTCCTACGATCTATAAAATTGCCATGTATAGCACAGGAACGCAACAACTGTTCAATACTATTGGGAAAGACCAATCTTTTCAAAGTGTTAAAACTTTAACCGGTGAAGGAGCTTACCACTTAAAAAGTGCAAACGGTACTTTTGATATGATCCCGGAACATAAGGTAAATGAATCAGGAACTGAAATAATTGTACATGATCAGATCCGCGATGCAGGCAATTATTCACTGATGGCCGATAAGGAAACGTTGATGGGAGTTTCGTTTAATTTCGACAGAAAAGAATCCGATCTGAATTGCTTAATCGAACCTGAACTTAACAATCAATTATCATCTTCAAATCTAATGAATTTCAATACGTTAAGCACGAAAGATACGGACCTATCGCACACACTCACACAACTTGAACAAGGGAAGCGCTTATGGAAACTCTGCTTGATTCTTGCGCTTTTGTTTTTAGCAGCTGAAGTATTTTTATTGCGGTTTATGAAAGGTTGATCAGGGCGTTTTTTAACACAGAGAATACTCAGAGTCAGGGGAGTTTCACAGAGAAGGGTTAACAATTTAGAAAGGAAACCAAGGTGGGCAAAAAGTTTTAACACGGATAATACACATTTTTTACAAACTATAATTTCATAAACTTTAAACTTAGCCCCTTTGCGTCTTGGCGGTAAAAACAAGCAAACATGAACATACTCATCAAACAAGCCCGTATCATTGATCAGAATTCGCCACACAACGGCAAAACAATGGATGTGTTAATTGAAAATGGCATTATCAGCGCTGTCAGGCCGAAGATCAACACCGACAAAAATGTTAAAGTAATAGATGTTAAAAATCTCCATATATCAGCCGGTTGGTTTGATATGCAGGCAAATTTTTGTGATCCGGGTTACGAGCATAAAGAAGATCTTCAAAGCGGGATCCGCGCTGCAGCCGCAGGTGGCTTTACCGGTGTTGCAGTGACGCCCTCAACAAACCCTCCAATCCATTCGAAGGCACAGGTGCAGTATATAAAGACGAATACAGATAACGCAATTGTGGAAGTCCATCCGATTGGTACCATCACTCAGAATCGTGAAGGAAAGGAGCTTTCTGAGATGTACGACATGCAGCTTGCAGGTGCGATTGCTTTCTCAGATGATAAGAACGCCATTTCAAATTCCGGGATTTTATTACGGGCCCTCCTCTACTCGAAAAATTTCGATGCACTTGTGATGGCACATTGTGATGATAAAAGCATTTCGCAGGACGGACAAATGAATGAAGGGATAAACTCTACCAAACTTGGGTTAAAAGGAATTCCGGCCCTTGCTGAAGAGCTGATGATCTCACGAAACATTTTCCTTTCTGAATATACAGATGCTCCTCTTCATATTTCCAATGTTTCGAGCAAAGGTTCTGTGGAACTTATACGGGATGCGAAAGCGAAAGGCTTAAAGATCACATCTTCGGTGAACGCATATAACATTTCATTGGATGACAATTTACTTCAGGGTTTCGACAGCAACTACAAGCTCAATCCTCCTTTGAGGACAAAAAACGACATTGATGCTTTAAGAAAAGGAATTGCGGATGGTACGATTGACGTTATTACCAGCGATCACCGTCCGCAGGATATTGAATCCAAAGATCTTGAATTTGATCATGCCTCAAACGGAATGATCGGCCTGGAAAGCGCCTTCGCACTTATAAACAGCAACCGCGGAAAGCTAAAACTGGAAGCGATCGTCAACAGCCTGACCACGCAACCAAGGAATATTCTTAAGATCAAGCCTGTTACTATAAAGGAGAATGAAGCTGCAAATATTACAATGTTCGATCCTGATATGGAATGGGTGTTCGAAAAAAAACATATCCATTCGAAATCATCTAACACGCCATTCCAAGGCACCAAGTTCAAAGGAAAAGTTATTGGAGTGATAAACAGGAAACAGATTGCCTTGAATAAATAGTAAGATATAAAACATACCGGATTTTGTACTTTAATATTTTTTTGTAGTTTAGCCCTTGAAATTTTACACAAACAAATCTTTACTAACCTTCTATTAACCAAAACAAATGCTCGTAAACAAAAAATCATTTGTGCGTAACAGCGCAATGTTGCTTACTGCCGGGATGCTATTTGCATCATGCGGTAATGAAACTCCGAAAGACGAAAACGTCACTGCCGAAGACTCAACTGCTACTGAAACTGCGACTGTTGAAGTAGAAGATGTTTCCTATTCATTGCCTTCTCCATTGCAGATCGCATCGATCTTCAAAAAATCGGGATTAAAATACAAGGACGGAATTACGAGCACTTTAAAAGATCCTTCAAAATACACAACCAACCTGAGTAAAGCTCTTAACCTTGGTGTTTACAGCGCTGACCTTTCTTACACTGTTTTGAACAAGCAGAACCAGGAAGCGATGAACTATATGAAACTTTGCCGTCAGATGGCAGATAACCTGGGAATGGGTTCTGTTTTTGAGCAGGGCAATCTTTCGAAGCGTTTTGAAAAGAACATTGGAAATGAAGATTCATTAGCTTACATCATTGCAGAATTACAAATGGTAACTGACATGTATCTTGATGAGAACGATCAGCAGCAGGTTACGTCTATTGTATTTGCAGGTGCATGGATCGAGAGTATGTATGTTGGTTCGAAGGTTTATGAAAAAGGTAAAGATAAATCCTTGAATAATAAGCTTGCTGAGCAAATGACTATCCTTGGAAGTATTGTTAATGCATTAAAAGCACAGGAGAAAAAAGATCCGGCTATTGGCGGTTTAATTGCCGATCTTCAAAGCGTGAAAGCTATTTACGATGAACTTCCTTCAGTGAAGAACAGAACAGAAGCTGATGATGAGGCAGACAAAGAAATGACCCTGACCGATGAAGAGGTTTCAACTCTTACAACTAAAATTGAAGAGATCAGAACGAAATTCATCAATGGATAATTAAGCCAGGTTTAAACAAATACAAATTCAGAGATTATGAAAAAAATATTTTTTAGCGGTTTGCTTGGTTTGATATTCATTTATGGATTTACTACCATTCAGGCAACTGACAATTGTGATAAAAAGACTCTTACAAACAGCTGTAAGAAGAAGATGGAGCCATTTAAATACGATAGCCAAAAATTCACCAAGATCATGTATCAGAAAAAAGCTCAGCAGCTTGAGATCGAAGTGCCTGTATTTATTGGTGAAAAATATCGTTTAGTGTTTAACACTTCTTCATTGCCAAAACCGGTGATGGTTAACGTTTACACGAAGGATAAAGAATCAAAGAAGCGTGAAGCGATCTATTCAAGCAAAGACCTGAAAGCAGGCGAAAACGAAATGGTGTTCGATGTGCCACGCGTTCGTAAACTTTATATTGATTATGATGTTCCTGCTGACAGCACTTCTCAGAAGTTAAGCGGATGTGTAGTAATGATGGTTGGATATAAATAAACATGAAGAACAAACTCACTTATATGATATTAGTATTGATCGGTACGCTATGTACCGGTCAATATTCATTTGCGCAGGAATGCAAGGCCAAGCAGATCATGAAATCTTCAAAGGCCAATATTACCAAGCCATATAAGTTCGACAGCTATGTCGTTAATGAATTTGTTTTCGATGACAAAGTAAAACATCAGGAAGTGGCTTTTACTGCTTTCCGCGGTGTTAAATACAAGATCGTATTTATATCCTCAGGTTTTGAAGAGCCTGTTGAAGTGAATATCTGGGACAAGAGCAACAAAGTTAAAAAGAACAGGAACAAGGTTTATGACAATGCCAATGGGATTGACAATAACTTCTGGGCCTGGGAGCCGTCCAAACAAGGGAATTATTTCATTGAATACACTGTACCGGTGAGCACCACTCCCGGTGTGAAAAAACAAGGCTGTATCATAATGCTGATCAGCTTTTATGAAACTGAGCCGAGCTCGGATTAAGAATGAAAAACAAGCTTTCCCTATTACTTTTATTTTCTCTCAGTATTCTTTGCATTCACACTTCAAAAGGCCAGTGCAAAGTATCACGAATCGTTGAAGAAGGCAAACTCGAGGTGGATCCTGCTTATCTTTATGATGGGTTTACTCTTTCTAACTTCACGATGGATGCCAAACCCAAAAAGCAGCAGGTTCAATTTACCGCTCTTAAAGGCCAAAAGTACAAGCTTTACTTCTGTAATTCAGGGTTTGCGGAAGAAGTGAAGATCTCCGTTTTCAAGCATGAAAAAGATGATAAATTAAGTACTGATCTTTTAGGTGCTAATACCGTCAAAGACCAGTACATTGAATTTGATCTTGCAAAATCCGGGAACTACACTATAGAATACAATATACCCATTTGTGAAAATGCAGAATACGGAAATACTAAAAATGAGTGTATCGTACTGCTGATATCATACAAATAGTTTCTAATTCAGCTCCATCCGCTCCACATCCTGGGCTCTTTCAGTGTCCACTTCTACAAAGTAAACGCCTTTAGCATACTTACCCATATAGATAAGGCTGTTGTGCTGAGTTTTTTCTTCTGGGATATTTTCAGTGTATAAAACAACTCCTTTGTAATCCTTGATCTTGATGCAGAGGTTTGATCTTTGCGAAGATGAATAAGAAACCCTTAGAATATTTGTTTCGAGATTGTGCTTGATCTTGATTCCTGTTTCATCATCCATATCTACAGATGGCGACATTTGTGCGGAGCTTCCTGCGATTCCTGTAATCAGTAATAACAGAATAATGTATATTCTTCTCATTTTCGTTTTAGTTTTAGCGTTAATACTCTTTATAGTAAAAGGATAAAACTCATTCCAAATCATACGAAAACAGGGGCTAAAAAAAAGATCAAGGCTTATTGCCGAACCAAAATCGTTGAATCAAAATTATAAATAGCCGAAAACCGGATTTGAACTGAAAAGCGGGTTGATGGTATGGGATTTATGGACAGACAGACAAAAAGATGTTGAATTAATTCACAATCAGCTTCTGCGTATATTGCTTTTCCTCGTTTGTGACTTCAATGAAGTAAATTCCTTTAGCTTTTCCGGAAAGATCTATGATCTGTTCAGGTGAAGAAGATCTTTCATTATAAATGCAGTTGCCAAGAATGTCGTGGATACAAATGTTCTTATTACTAGTAAACTTATTAGAATGAAGAGTGAACTTGCCCGTAGAGGGATTTGGAAATATAATGAACTGACTTAATAAGGCAGTCTTTTCATCGATTCCAACGTGATCAAGATTATAAACCCCTAAAAAATAAGCGGATGTATCTGAATAATTATTGAACAGGTCGGCCGAGTCGTGAAACATTCCGGAAACGAAAAGATTGTCCCCGCTGTTTACAATTGAAGCTCCTTCTCTTAAGCTCAAAGCTGAATCAGACATTTGCCATGTATTATTACCATTAGTGCCGATGCGTCCGAACAGCGTAAAATATTTATAAGGAGGGCTAAAGAACCAATGACACTCTGAGCTGGCATAATAAATATTGTCGCTGGAATCAAGATCTATTCCGTTGATATGGCCCTGAGGAAGAAAAATAAATTCGCCAGGCGCCTGTCCGGCAGAATTCCTTTTTATGATCCGGCCGGTGTCTTGATAATGGCCATAACCATTCAACGTGTAAATTATCTCGTCAGCTGAATTGAGCATCAGATTTTGCACAAAAACACCATAGTTACATTCTGTTCTCTCGCTCCATTGCAGATGAAACCCCTGGTCAAGTTTCATTAAGTATCCGGAATAGTAATCACTTATAATTGTAGTATCAAACCCTACAGTTCCGTTAATAAGAGCCAATAAAATAATGTTATTACCCGAGTCGGTTTTTATTTCACCTCCGGTACAGCCGTCAAGAAAATAATCACTCTGGAGATCGGAAAGAAAGCTTGTTTCAAAATTTCCGGAATCATCATATCTTGCAATAAACAGATCTCTTTTTTCACCTTTTGGAATAATAGTCCCCGAAAAATTAATCGTATCTGAAAGGGAACCCGTCAGCAATAATTTCCCGTTTCGGTCAACGCAAATATCTCTTATTTCATCTTCTCGTGCACTGGAAATTTGCCTGATCCATTGAAAAAGTCCATCCTTATCAAACTTTGTTAAGAAAAGATCCTTCATACCCTCGGCTATAAGTGTCTGGTTATTGATCGTTATTGAACCCTGGAAAATACCGGTTACATATAGTGCATTATCAGTTCCACAGATGATCTTGTTTATTACCGCAGAAGTGGGAAGTACTTTATCCCATAACCTGATTCCTCCGAAAGTGTATTTAGAAAAAGAATTAGAACCGTAAGAGCAGGAATATACATTTCCTTCATAGTCTTTCACAAGACTAATCTGTCTGTTTGCTTGGGTCAACGTATCCCAAGTCCATGTTTGTGCCTGAACAGTGAAACTCATTAAAATTAAAAAGGTAAGGGCGTATATTCTATTCATTTAATTAAGAATTATTTTCCTGTTCACTTTTTCATTGCCCGTTTGCACTTCTATAAAATAAACCCCTTTCGCTTTTCCGGACAGGTCAATTATTTGTTCTGGCGAAGTAGCTTTTTCATTATAAATGCTATTGCCTAAAACATCACGGATGCAGACATTACTGTTTGTTTGAAGCCTGGTTAAACCAAGTGCGAATTGACCGGAGGACGGGTTTGGAAAGATTGAGATCGCGCTGGCGTCAGCAAATTCATTGATCCCGATGGGTTCTGCTGCTAACTTTACAATAAAGGGATTAAAAAAAATATTAGTAAGAGAATAGATGCTGGAGGATCCGATTGACAATGTATCCCTGAAGGACGAAGCAACATAAAGATTATTATTATTGTCAGTTCGAATCGTGGCAAATTGAGGATGAGTTATATCCTGATAATACTTCCAGATAATGCTTCCGTCACCGGCATTTCCTTTCACTATCATTTGTGTCGTATTCCCAACCAGACTGTCACCTTCTGCCGTAAAAAAGTAGTGCCCCTGCGTATCCAGGTGAAAACCGGTGATGTAAAAGTCGCCTCTTCCATAATCTCCTGTCCCGTAATTATTCTGCCAGATGATCTGTGCAAGGGAATCCTGCATCACTATACGACTTACATATGGGGTGTGATAGGTACCTGCTACTGAAGCGTAATATACATTACCTTCATTGTCAACCTCCCATCCTTGCTGGTAGCCTAAAGGATACCATGAGCCAATATCGTAGGTATGGCGATAAAGCCCGCCTGAGTTGAATTTACATAATTCTTCGGCATAATACGCTCCCACCTGCACTCCATTGTTTTCAAGCAGGGCATCCCCGGAAATAGTAACATATATATTGTTATGAATGTCTGTTTTTATTTTTGAACCAACACAGTATCCACCTGAGTTTGGTGTTACTGCTCTTTCTGACCAAAGCAAATTTCCGTTGGTGTCATACTGCAAAAGAAAGAAATCCTGACTGGTATTGCCGGTATAGATGAGGTTGCCAAACGTACCACTGTTCGTATATCCTCCGGTTACGATCAGATAACCTCTTGAATCAAAAGCACAGGTACCTCTTTCGTCTCCGGCTCCCCCGAAATGTTTATTGAGCGAGAAGTTACCGGAATTATCAATCTGAATTAATACGATATCACACCCTCCGTTGCTGTTCAGGGAAAAATTGTCGCAACTCAGATTACCGGAAAATTCCCCAGTGAGATATGCCGTGGAATTGTTTTTTAAAGTGATTCTAATTCTGCTTAATCCGGTACAGAAAAGCTCTTTCTCCCATTGTAAATTATTATGTGCATCGCGTTTGATCAGACGTGTGTGCAAGGCACTATCTGCATACGAGTTGCTGTTGCTTAGTTCGGTTATGCTGTTCTTGTATTGAAATAGAGTATATGAATTTCCTTGGGCGTCAATTTCAATGAGCGCATATTGGTTTGTCTCAAAATCCTGAAGCCATTCCCAGGTTTGCGATTTAACAGAAGAAACAACCAGGACGCAAATAATCAGAAAGTATATTTTTTTCATCTCATGAACTTTTATTAATTCACGTAAAAAAAACATTCCAATTGATTGAAAATCAGCTTCAGCCACAGATGATCTCTCGCAAAGACGCAAAGAGCGCAAAGGCAATGACTCCATATAAAACTTTGAAACTCTCCGTTTAACATTTTTTTGTTGCTAACCTCTTCCCCTCCTTTCTTAGTGGGCTTTGTGCCTTAGTGGTAAAAGATAAAAACCCTTGCTATCTCCCCAAATAAATCTATATTTGCAACCCTTATTATTAATCACCTGCGCCCGTTTGTTGGGGTGTTTGGATAAAAGAAAATTATGATAAAAATTACACTACCCGATGGTTCTGTTCGTGAATACGAAAAAGGAACTACTGCGCACCAGGTCGCACTCTCCATCTCCGAAGGTTTAGCAAGAAATGTTTTAGCAGCCAAAGTTGATGGTGAAGTATGGGACTCTTCCCGTCCGATCGAAAAAGATGCAAAACTTCAGTTATTGACATGGAACGACACGGAAGGAAAGTCCACCATGTGGCACTCCTCTGCTCACTTAATGGCGGAAGCGCTCGAAACATTGTATCCCGGGACAAAATTCGGGATCGGACCGGCAATTGAAAATGGTTTTTATTATGATATCGACTTGGGTGGGAAAGCTTTCTCTCAGGAAGATTTCAAGAAAGTGGAAGATAAGATGCTGGAGCTTGCTCGCCAGGGTAACGCATATGTGCGGAAGGAAGTATCAAAAGCCGATGCTGTTTCATATTTTAAAGAAAAAGGTGACGAATATAAATTAGATCTTCTGGAAGGCCTGCAGGACGGACAGATCACATTCTATACACAAGGAAACTTCACGGATCTTTGTCGCGGCCCACATATTCCTAATACCGGATTCATCAAGGCTGTAAAGCTCATGAATGTTGCCGGAGCGTACTGGAGAGGCGATGAAAAGAACAAGCAGTTAACACGTGTGTATGCTGTTACTTTTCCTAAACAAAAGGATCTCACAGATTATTTAGTTCTTCTTGAAGAAGCTAAAAAACGCGATCACAGAAAACTTGGAAAAGAGCTTGAATTGTTCGCTTTCTCTGAGAATGTCGGAATGGGATTACCATTATGGTTACCCAAAGGCGCAATGCTTCGCGAACGTTTAGTGCAATTCTTGCAAAAGGCACAAATGAAAGCGGGTTATTTGCCTGTCGTTACCCCGCACATTGGAAACAAGAAATTATATGTGACTTCAGGCCACTATGAAAAATACGGAAAAGATTCGTTTCAGCCGATCTTAACTCCTCATGAAGGGGAAGAATTCTACCTGAAACCGATGAATTGTCCGCACCACTGCGAAATTTACAAGACAGCGCCACGCTCCTACAAAGATCTTCCTTTGCGCTTTGCTGAATTCGGAACAGTTTACCGTTACGAAATGGCGGGAGAGTTACATGGATTGACACGTGTTCGTGGTTTTACACAGGATGATGCACATTTATTTTGTCGCCCCGACCAGGTAAAAGAAGAGTTTTTGAAAGTGATCGACCTGGTGCTTTATGTATTCAAAGCCTTGGATTTCCAGGATTTCACTGCGCAGATCTCATTGCGCGATCCTGAAAACAAAGAAAAATATATTGGTTCAGACGAGAACTGGAAACTGGCTGAACAGGCGATCATCGAATCGGCAGCGGAAAAAGGCTTAAAAACGGTTGTTGAGACCGGTGAAGCAGCATTTTACGGCCCGAAGCTGGATTTTATGGTAAAAGATGCTTTGGGGAGGAAATGGCAGCTGGGAACGATCCAGGTGGATTACAACCTACCGGAGCGCTTTGAACTGGAATATACAGGATCTGATAATATGAAACACCGTCCGGTAATGATCCACAGGGCGCCATTTGGCTCTCTGGAGCGATTCATAGCGGTTTTAATTGAGCATTGTGCCGGAAAATTCCCTTTATGGCTCACCCCTGAACAGATCTCGATCCTCCCGATCAAAAAAGTTTTAGAATTGCTAAAAAATTACGATATTCGCGGGCTCGTTGACGACCGGAATGAGAAGATCGGCAAAAAGATACGTGATACTGAGTTACAAAAAGTACCGTATATGCTGATCGTTGGGGAGAAAGAAGAGGCAGAAAACCAGGTTTCAGTGCGTAAGCAGGCCGAAGGTGATCTGGGAAGCTTTTCAATAGAAGGTTTCGCAAAGATCATTCAGGACGAGATTGAGAAGAATTTAAGTGTAGTTAATCAGTAAATAGTTAATTCAGGCAGAATAAGTACGGCCCTATTAACCAATAACTTTTAACCATTAACCAATAATAAGGAGGAACAAGCTATAGCAGCGCCATTTAACAACAGCAGCAACAACAAGCCACCATTCAATAAACCGGGTGGGAATTTTGCAAAGCCGGCACAAACCGGTCCTCGTCCCGACAGTCGTTTTGGAAGAGGCGGACCAAGAAGAAAAGAAGATCTTCACAACATCAATGAGCGCATCAGAGCTCGTGAAGTCCGTGTTGTAGGTGAAGGCATCGAGCAGGGAGTATTTCCTATCGAGAAGGCAAGAGAAATTGCAAAAGAAGCGGGTTTAGACCTTGTGGAAATTTCTCCGAACGCTGAGCCGCCTGTATGTAAGGTAGTTGATTATAAGAAGTTCTTATACGACCAGAAAAAGAAACAAAAAGAGCTGAAAGCAAAAGCTGCGAAAACAGTGATCAAAGAGATCCGTTTCGGGCCGCAGACAGATGAGCATGATTTCAATTTTAAAAAGAATCACGCTATAAAATTCTTACAGGAAGGTTCAAAAGTAAAAGCATTCGTGTTTTTCAAAGGACGTTCGATATTATTTAAAGAGCAGGGCGAAATTTTATTGCTTCGTTTTGTGAATGAGCTGGAAGATTATGGTAAAGCAGAACAGCTGCCATTATTGGAAGGAAAAAAGATGATCATGGTCATCGCTCCTAAGAAGACGAAGTAGTTAGGAGTCGGGAGAATGGAGAGTAAAATGAATATAAAATAGCAGTTTAATTAATAATCAATAAATAGGTAAGATGCCAAAAATGAAAACAATGTCCGGAGCAAAAAAGAGATTCTCTTTGACCGGAACAGGGAAAGTAAAAAGAAAACATGCTTTCAAAAGTCACATCCTGACCAAAAAAACAACAAAAGCTAAACGTGCTTTAACTCACACTGGCCTTGTTGACAAGTCGGATATGCCTCGCGTAAAAGCAATGTTGACAATTGGAAAATAATTTTAAATGATGAATGATGAATTATAAATCAGTTCGTCATCCATAATTTATAATCTATAATCCATAATTCAAAAAATTACAGTTCAAAAATTATAAACCAGGCAACCAGTTTTAAGATCCGTTAACTGTCGGACACTGTAGCCAAAACACAAAAAAGAAATGCCTAGATCGGTTAACTCGGTGGCCTCAAGAGCCAGAAGAAAAAAAGTATTAAAACAAACAAAAGGTTATTGGGGAGCTCGTAAGAACGTCCTTACAATTGCTAAGAATGTTTTAGAAAAAGGTTTGACGTACGCTTACCGCGACAGAAAACAAAAGAAACGTAATTTCCGTGCAATCTGGATCCAGCGTATCAACGCAGGAGTTCGTCCTCACGGATTATCTTACTCTCAGTTCATGGGTAAAGTTCATGCTAAAGGAATGTCATTGAACCGTAAGGTTCTTGCTGATCTTGCAATGAACCATCCTGAAGCTTTCAAAGCTGTTGTTGAGTCAGTAAAATAGAATACCTCACCCTACCCTCTCCGAAGGAGAGGGACAGCGGAAACAATTTTTTATTATTTATGCTACGACAAAAAAGTCTCTCAGAAATGAGGGGCTTTTTTGTTTACTTCTTTTTTCTTGAAAGAAAAGAAACAAATCCCGATAGCTATCGGGATCAAGAACCAATCCCGCAGTTGCGGGACTTCCCGCGTGCAACACGGCATCTCGTTGGTTCAATCCTCGCGCGCTACTTCGGATTACAGTTCAATTAACATTTATAATATTTGCAATATCACCAGGTGACATTGACCCTGTTAAGTGATAGCGGTAAATGATCGCCAGTCGAATTAAAATTGGGATGATAATGATTGATAGCGATCAATTTAGCCGTGTTTGTTCTGCACGAGAGTGAAGAACAAATCGCCTTACAGGATCAAAAGGCTTTTTGGAGCTTTTTGGCCTTTCAAAAAGTGGGAGTTCTTTTTTATTTCAAGACAAAAGAAAAAAAGAGTTTACATTTGAATCATGAGCAAACGCTACACTCTCCTACTCGCTTTCGTGTCGGCACTTTTTTTTGCTCTTTTTTCCCTTCTATGTTACTATTCACGCTTAGCCACAGATGATTATTTCTTCATCTCTGACGTGCGCAGTCACGGCATAATTACTGGTGTTACCTCACAATACATTGAATGGTGCGGCAGGTATGCTGCTACCTTTTTAATGGATGTGATCTACAGCCTGCTCGATGTTAACCAGACCTGGTACTTTTTATATCCGTCTGCAAGCTTTGTGCTATTGCTAACGGGAATTTATAAACTTATACAGGCACTCTCCTATCATTTTGAATTTAACTTAAGTAAACCGAATCAAAGAATCACCGCGGTTTATTTTATTATTCTCCTCTTCTTTTCAAGCGTTGATATCGGTGAAACCTGGATCTGGTATTGCAGCCTGAGCTCTTACTTATGGAGCGTAATTGCATTTGTCTGGGCCTGCACTTTTATATTTGGAAATTCCTCTAAACTAATTTCGATACTTTTCTCAAGCCTGTGTTTGATTTACGCAGGAGGGTCATCGGAAGTTTATTCGGTGATCTATGGTGTTCTCTTTTTACTTGTTATTATTTATCGGTATAAAGCTTCGCAAGACTTTCAGTCGTTTAAAAATGACTTGCTTGTACAGCGACTAACAATTCCCTATATCGTTTTCGGAATAGCATTCGTTATTTTTCTGATTGCCCCGGGCAATTACTTACGTGATCAGCTGTTTCCGGAACGTCATGTCGGACAGGCATTCTTGTTTACGATAAAGTCAGTAATAAAATTCGGAGTATTATTTATTCCTTTCCGTTTGGCTTACGTGATAGCGTTTGGCGTTCCATTCATCGTCATCGGAAGCAGCATGGGTGGGCGAAACGCGACAATAACCTTCAACGCGTTTTTTAAGCTAGCAACGATAATCTTCCTTTCCCTTGTTCTGCTTGTATTTGTTTTAATTGCTTATGTGATGATGGAGACAGGGCCTCCACGGTTATGGTTCATTATTTCTTTTTTGTTCAGTGTTTATGTCACAGCGGTTTGTTTCTACGCAGGATATTCAGGATATATTTCAGAACCGGTGATCAGCGTGCTGAAACGATCAGCTTTGATGTTAGCAGTTCTTATTTTAGGATATAACCTTTGGCATCAATCCGTGATCTGTCCTAAGTACGCAAAAGCACACGATGAACGGATCAGATATGTCACAGAGCTTAACAAAACATTACCCGCTGATACTACCATTACACTTACTCCGCTTCCTTCCAGCGGAATGCTTTACTCTTCCGAGATCAAGGCAGACACAAATCATTTTACCAATAGAGAATTAAGGCTGGGATATGATCTGAAATTCCAGGTATTGAGTGAATAAAAAGTTTGTAGATCCAATGATCCGTTACGTCTGCCAATGAGATTATAGCATCAAATTTTAATGCCGAGTGTAACATAAAAGCTTCTTCCGTCCGAAGGAATTATGCCGGGCCCCGGATATCCGTCCGCCCTCCTTGTGAAATAATAATTGTTCAGCAGGTTGTTCACTCCAGTCGAAATTGAAACCCATCTGAAAGAATAACTCAATGACGCGTCCAATACTGAGTATGATGGTATTAAACCATCCACGGATGTACTTGTTGAGACCGCGTTAGACGCTTCGGTAAATTGTTCCGAAGTATAAGCGTACTGACCTGTTAATTTAAACTCCTTGTATGAAATATTTAATCCTGTTCTTAAAATTTGTTGCGGAACAAGTTCTACCCGGTTTCCGTCTTTAACAGATGGCTCTTTGCTATTTATGTACTCAGCTGTTATAAACGCATAATTTGCAAAGACAGAGATTCCGAGTTTCTTGTCACTTCCTGCAAAAAGTTTATAGAAGTCCAGCTCCACAAAGCTTTCCAGGCCATAGTTGCGGGAATCCGACACATTTGTCCTGTACCGGTAGATCTGATAGGTTGTACTATCCACCTTCTGGATGGACCCGATGCGGCCATTATATTTCAAAAAGAAAAGGCTGAGATCGAAGTTCAGATAGTTTTTTATATTTCCCCGAATCCCTATATCCGATGAATATCCGCTTTCATCTTTGAGATCATTGTCCACCCGGGCATTCGGGTTAATGATACGCATATCGTTAAAATTAATAGAACGATAGTTCTGGGAAAAGTTTATGTAGGACTCAATACTTTTGTTGAGCTTATAACCCGCACCTATTCCGCCAAGGAAGAATTTCCTGTTGCTGCTGCGGTTATCCTCTACATTTCTTTCGTACAAAATATTTCCTGCGAGATCACTGGACTCTTCATGATAATACCCTCTTGAGTTGGTGCTGATGTATTCCAAACGGACTCCTGGAGTGATGTTGAGCCTGGAAGTTATCCTAAATACATTTTCACTAAACAAAGCGATGTTCCTGCTGGGAAAAGTATAGTTGGAATGCTCGAGATCTTCCGGGTTATTGAAATAAAAATCAGCTGAGCTTTTATTGTTACCCAAACCTTGCTTTCTGTAAGTGGTTCCCTGGTAATACCTGGCGCCAACTAAAAAGGTTGAAACGGTCTTAAGTAACGAATACTGTTTTAGATAACGAAGCTCCGATCCGAAATTCCTGAACTTGTCCTGCAGATAATCCCTGTCAGCGCCTACATCCAGCCTGTCGATGCGTCCCAGATTACCCAGGGCGTCACGTTGAGCGTACAGCGTGAATGAACGCCAGTTGATCCTTGAACTTTCGTTGATCTCGTAATCTAAATTTAATGCAGCGAGATTCCAGTTTACCCGGAACCAATTGCGTTTGCGGTTTGATTGCTGCGGATCTTTTAAAAATTGCTTATCAGTCAACCCACCGGGTTGCTGAGCGAGATATTCCATGAATGTATATTCGAGGCCGATCTTCAACTTCTTATTCACGGAATAAGTGAGTCCTGCAAATGCCGTGTGCGCATTGAAACCTGAATTCGGCCTCCACCCGTCCCCGCGTTTAAATTGATAAAATGTGTTATAAGTGATCTTTTTTATCGTACCGCTAACTGAAGTAAAGGTGTTGTAAAAGCCAAAGGAGCCGATCGTTTGTTTAGCACGGACGTGAATAAGCTTATTTTCCGGAGCCTGTCGGAACTTAAAGTTAATAAAGCCACCGAATTGAGTTCCATATTGCAAGGATGCAGCACCACGTACAACTTCTATCCTCTCCAGCGCTTCAACCGGGGGCGTGTAGTAACTTTCAGGATATCCGAGTGCATCAGCGCTGATATCATACCCATTCTGCCGCGTGTTAAAATTGGAAACGCGATTTGGGCTTAGGCCTCTTCCTCCTATCCCAAGCTGAATTCCTGCCCCATCACTTTCCCAGATGTTAAGTCCAGCTACTTTTCCGAACACCTGACGGGGGTTGTTGGCAGCAGTATTTCCATTTACATCATCAAGAACAATCACTTCATTTTTCTTCCCCGCATAGATAGCAGTACCCTCGACCTGCTTTAATCTTGTAATTCCGAAAGCATTGTCTTTTTCAGCCTCTACAGTGACCTCCTTCAGCCTTTTTATAGAATCTTTTTTAACAGCCGTTGAATCCTGAGCAAACAAAAGAACAGGATTCAGGACAATAAGCAAAACTGATATTAATATTCTCATTTCTCTTCTAATGGCAGAATCCACCATTTATTTGTAAAACTATCATTTATCCTGGTCAGGTCAACATATCTGTTGATGAATAACCGGCTCCCTTTTCCATTCAGGGTAACATAACTTTCAACTGTAATTTGAGGATCCCGCATACCTGTCTCTTCGTATTTCTTTTCCAGAAACCGGGCATACTGCAATATCATATCAGGCTGCGTAGCCATCATCTTTTCCTGGTTTGGTGTAAGATAATTGTTCATCATCACTTCACCTTCTCTGTTGCTGTCAGGATCGCGTACATGAAAGAATGCTTTTCCCGCTTTCTCAATAAGCATAACCCTCCACGAAAATCGAAAGCCCTGTTCTGTCCAGAAAAGATTCCCCGGATAGAGCAGAAATCTGAACGGGATGATCACCTGAAATATAAAATGAATCACGAACAAGCTGATCAATATCTTTTTAACTGTGGGCCTAAAAACTAAAGCAACTGACGGTTCATCAGACTCACCACTCTTAAAGAATGTAAATATTGAGCGAAGGATCGCGATGATCTTTAAATGAAACTGTGCAGGGAAAAATATTAGTGTGCTTACGATCATTACATACGGAAACATTCCGATTGGGAAAAGAATTGCAGTGAGCACATGGAAGGCGATGACAGTGGCATAGGCGAAGTATCTTGTTCTTTTATTTAAAAGAAAAAAAGGTATGGTAAGATCATATACTGCACCAAACCAACTAAAGAAATAAGCGAGCCATATTTTATCCATCAAAAATCCGATAACAGGCATATCGGTGTGAGGCTGAAGCCATATTCTTAAAGGCTGGGCATTGATAAGCCAATCATAATTTAACTTAGCGAGGCCTGCAAAAAAATAAACGATACCAAGCTGAAGCTGAATAACTACAATTAGCCAGCGTTGAACGTGAGTGATCTTTTGAGTCAGCCGCAGACGAACATCCAGAGAAAAATATTTTCCGGCTGGAAGAAAGATCATCAGTAAAGCAACAATACTTACAAAGTAATAATGATTGAGGTAGTTTGTCTTATCTAAAAGCTCAACGTATGTAAAGCTTAAGAAAAACGCGACCGAGGAGATTCTGTAGAAAAGGCCCAGCATAACAAACAATGAAGAGATAGCCACAAGAGCGAACAAAAAGTACAACCCCTGCTCATTGGGCACTTCAACCCATTCGAAACCGTAGTATTTAAAGAAGAATTGCGGCTTGACATATAATTCCGTGATCCAGCCTTTAAGCCAGAAACGCAGAACAGAAGCGAACATCATAAGCCCGAACAGAACTCTGAATAACGACAACGGAGCAATGTGAACTTGCTCCGTTAGTCGTGATCTCAGATTAGATATTCGTTGGGTTATCATATTTTAATCACCGTCATTATCCACATAAGTGATGGAAACACCTAAAGCGGAGGTCATGTCTACCTTCAAAAGGACAACAAGTTGCTGAAGTTCCATGTAAGCTGCATCTACAGTTGCAGGATTGCTGATTACCGCATCGGACAGACGCCCCGTGATCAAAGAAAGCTTACTCTTAGCTGCGCTGAATTTGCTTTTGATCGCTGCATCTAACGTACCTGAAAAATATCTTGCGTCAATATGGTTCAGATAATTGTCGAATCCAAGTCCATCAACATTTTGTTTTGATCTTCCCAGATAAACATTTTCCAAACTATTCAGATGTTCTGAGGCCAAAGAAACAGAAATTCCGGAATAGAATGCTTCCGATTTTTCAGGCAAAGGCACTCCCAAACTGCGCTTACCTAGAGGTATTGCTATCCTGGCATTTTTTAACAATTCAAGATCGTAGCACAGCTGATTTACAAGCAAGCCAATGGAACTTCCGACATCGCTGCCGGTGCTGTTTTTAAAAACAGATATATAATTCCCTCCGTTAGGCTGCCATCCGGCATAAATAATTCCTGCTTTATTTTTGATCTCCGAAATTATTGTTGACAAGTACGTTTTTCTGTTCGAAGCATTAGCATCGGTACTGAATAACGAAACGATAGCAGTATCATTCAAATGATGGCCGAAAAGAAGATAATCAACCGCAGGAAATCCCTTTACGTCAATATCTGCAATAGTTGAAAGATCGTAATTGGCAGCAGCTATCTTGCTATTGATCTCGATGGTATCGCAAGGAAATACATTCATGCTGTTTCGGATAAATTCAGTTTCAGCCGGACCGAATTCATAAGTTGAGATCCATTGATACTTTTTATAACATTTAGTGAATGCAGACTGAAGGACGTCCAGGCTACCGTGAGAAGGATTGGAAATAAAAGCATTGGCTGATAATTGGAAACTATCAGCAGATGTATTAAAATCAGCATAAGCGGGGATAATGAGATTATCCCCGATATTTGCCAGCATGCCACTTTTATCGAAAGAAGATTCGGGCGAAGCCTCCTCTTCTGGCTTTTTTTTATCACATCGGGAAAAAAACAGCGACAGACAAACCAAACTCAAACAAATACTGATCTTCTTTTTCATCTTCTTATATGTCTAGATACCAAGTTATAGTAAGCTCGCATCTAAGTTAAACAGGAATGCCATTTTGTTGATCGCATTGTCCAGGTTTGTGATAGTCACCGTGTATAAATTAATTGTGCCTGCTGTTTGGAAATAGCTGGTCAGAAGATTCAGGTCAGCGTCAGAGATCGTTTTAGCAGGATTGTATTTCAAATCGTTGATAAAGCCGATCGCTTCCGATAAGTTGTGATTGAAAGAAGCCTGAGCACTTGCGTTTGTTTTGGCAGATTTCACGTAAGAGATAAAACGAGCAGCAACAACTTTTTCCCAGGTAGCCACGATGGTTGCTTTAGCAGCATCTCTACCGGCATTGTCCTTATTACTGATAGCAGCTCTTCCCTTCAACCATGCATCCATGATTGTTTTATTCACTGTTGGTGTACCACCTAAAGCATTGCTCACAGAATTGCAATAACTTCCCCAATTCTTCAGTCCTACTGTGTTTGTTGGAAAATCGATAGGAACACCAAAATAACCAAATGCTTCATCCCACACTTGCTCTTGAGCAGTGCGCCCGTTGTTAACAGTAACATTATCAAATGTAGCGATTGAGTTCAAAATAGTCATTGCCTGGCTATATAATACACTTCCCATGATACCTTTCTCAGCGAACTCTTTATATTCGATTCCGGCAGTGTCAACAAGAATGTAACGTGTTCCTGAGATCAGCTTACCTGCGTACCCGTTATAAGCTGTAGACGCTGTTGGATTGGCAGAAGCATTAGTACTGGCTGTAACGGCATCATTAAAATTAGCATCAAGCGCAGTGTTGAACATGATCTCATTGCTGGACTTTTCCTTCAGGCTGATCCCGCTTGTGTTTAAGGTAGCATCAGTAAATTGATTGTTTACATTTTCAAACATATCTTTCAGCTTTTGCGCATCAAGAATTGGCGCAGCCGTAGCCGAGTGAGTTGTTCTGATGTAAGTGGTGATTTCGCTTAACATAGCTAAACGCTGAGTAGATGTTGTGTAATCCACATTACTAAAGCTATAAGTCAGGGGTACATTATAAGAAGGTGCCGGTGTGGACGGATTAGTTGGAGTTGGCTCCTCGTCCTTATCTTTCTTACATGCGCTGAATGTTAAGGCTGTCACTAAGCCCAGTGTTAAAAAACGTAGTGTACTTGTTCTCATATATTTTTATTTAGATTAATTATAAATAACGGAACAAAAGTAAATGTATCAAGCAACTCAGCAATACCTCATTTAAGGTATTTTGTTTTTTTGAAGAAGAATACCTAAAACAAGGTATCAGTATAAAATGATTATTAATTTCCTGCGAAAAGGAAATGATTTGGAGAGATGAGATTTTCCCGAACAGCAAATAATACAAGTCCGGCAGTGTTATTTACACCCAGCTTATTCATAATGTTCTTACGGTGAGTAGTTACAGTGTGTGCACTAAGGAATAATTTATCTGCAACCTCTTTATTAGAAAGGCCTTCAGCTATCAGCTTAATGATCTCCATTTCTCTTTCACTGATGTTAAGTCCTTCGCAATTATACTCAACGAGTGAAGCAGGTTTCTCATCCACCACTGCACTTACGATCTTACCACACATGAACTGTTGCCCGAGTGCTGTTTTATAAATAGCCTCTACAATTTCTTCCTGGTCACAGTCCTTCAATAAATGACTTGTTACGCCCGTTTTCATTGCTTTCGAGATCACCGCATTGCTTTGAAAATCAGTGATAGCAAGGATCTTAGCTTGAGGATGCTTTTTAACTATTTGTTCAAGGCCCTGAAGGCTAAAATTAGCTGAGGTATAATCGATAATGATCAGATCAGGCTTATAAAACTTAGATTGATTTACAAGGTCGGAATTACTTAAAGCTTCTGACACCAAGGCAAAATCCCTGTTTTCATTCAATACCACTGCCAAACCTTTACGGCTTAGGAAGTGACTGTCGGCAATAATAATTTTGATCTGTGACAAGAGGGCTTATTTAGAATAATTTTAAATAATGCCCAAAAATAGATATAGAAAAGGGTTTTGCAAACTATTTCCTGATATTTTTTTGAGAAAGGATTAACAAAAAAAATAAAATGTTAATTACCGGCCACCACCATTTTCCGGATCGACCTGGTTCCATCAATCGTAAGTGAATAGAAATAAACTCCCGGTTTGAAATAATCAGCCTTGAGAACCAGGAGATTTTCACCCTGATTGGTGCCTAAATTTTCTTCATACACTTTGTTTCCGATTAAATCAAACACTTCAAATAAATCATTTGAATTGACTGAAGAATAGTATTTTATAACTGTATTTGCATTAAAAGGGTTTGGACTGTTTTGTTCCAGGCTGATAGTCTGACCCTCCTTTGCTTCTATCCCAACCACTTCTCGCACCACGGAATAAAAACTCGAAATAGTTTGTGCCTGGGTTGAGTTAACAAAGAAAATCCTAACGTGCGCTTCCGCGTGAACAACTATTTTATGATCCCATGGAACAGTGGGAGTACCAAAAATCCGGATACAGCCTGTTGAATTTCCCGGGAAACTGCAATTTGCAGGTGAACAATTATAGGTTAACCCGGGTGCGAGACTATCTACCCCAACTATATCAAGGGAAATAATTGTAGCGAGCGGCTGACCGAAATCAGTTCCATCCTCAGGGACTTTTACACTCACTACCTGCGAAAAAAAAGTTCCAACAATACCCGTATCCAAACCTGAGGTCGGACATACCCCGCTTGTCGCACCTGAATCAAGACAGGATAGATCGGGAGAGCACTGCGCCAACGCACTGACTGACAAACATGCGAACAAGAAAAAGATGATTACCCTCATTGCTCTTTTATTAATTAAGCCAGCATCTACTAATTGATGTCTAAATCAAATATACTAAAATATAAACGGGATCACAATGAGTCTAAATTAAAACCGGAGAAACTGTAGTCACCTCACCTTCAATTGCAGGGAATGTGTTTTCGAAAGTTTGTCGCGCCTCATCAACAAGTGGCTCAATATCTTTATAGCGTGCGGAATAATGTCCGATGATCAGCTTTTTGGCATTTGCCTTTTGCGCGATAATGCCGGCTTGGAGGGCAGTTGTATGATGCGTTTGGATGGCACGCGGGAGCATTGCATTCATAAAAGTTGCCTCATGATATAAAAGGTCTACATCTTTAATATATGGAATGATACCTTCATCATAAATAGTGTCTGAGCAGAATGCATAGCTCCTCGGAAAGGTTTTATTGGTAATAAGGTCTTTATTAGGCACTACCGTTCCATCTGCCAACGAAAGATCGGAACCCTGTTTCAGATAAACTATCTCTTCAACAGTGAGCTTATATTTCACGATCATTTCCTTCGAAATATTGCCAGGCAAAGGCTTTTCCCTGAAAATAAAACCACAGCACGGGATTCTATGGTTCAAAGCAATTCCTCTCACTTCCACTTTTTCATCTTCGAAAAGCAGGACATTGTTTTCATAAGTGTGATGATGATAAACGATAGTGTAATTGAGGCGTGTTTGGGAATGCTTGAACTGAACCTCTAATATCTCCTGCAGCTCGGCCGGACAATACACATGAAGGTCATTCGTCCTGCCAAGAAGATGCATGCTGGAGATCAGTCCCATTAGCCCGAGATAATGATCGCCATGCAGGTGGCTGATCAGGATGTGATTGATCTTTTGAAACTTTACATGAAACTTGCGAAGCTGCATCTGAGTGCCTTCACCACAGTCAATTAAAAAAAACCGCTCAGCTATGTTGAGTAGCTGAGCGGTCGGATTTCTTGTAGAAGTTGGAGTTGCACTGCTGCAACCAAGAATCATTAATTCAAAATTCTGCATTATTTTGCTGAAACGATCATGCGCTTAGTAACTGTTTTGTCACCATTCTTAACTGAATACACATAAATGCCCGGAGAAAATGAAGTAGCATCTAATTCATAAGCATTTAAACCCTTGTCAGCTTTGATCGATTTAGAAAACACTACTGCTCCAAGCATGTTGAATACTTTTAATTCCACTTCGTTTGGAGTCGGAGATGTAAAATTGATCTCTGTTTTAGAGCTGAATGGGTTTGGACTGTTCTGGCTAACTTCAAATTTTGTCAGGTCCATAGATTCAATTCCTGCAACAGCAAGCACAATGCTGCGGTATTGTTTGTTTGCCTGAGGAATGCTAACCGGAAAACCGCCAAAAGTAGCAGAAGCAGTCGCATTCACGATCACCTGATGGTTCCATGGTGTTGTCGGTGTTCCTGAAATAAGGATACAACCTTGTGAGTTACCAGGGAATACACATCCTGAAGGAGAACATACATATGATAATCCCGGTGCAAGGCTGTCCACGCTTGTGATTGTAATATTTGTAATAGGCACCCCCGGATAACCGAAATCGGTTCCGTCAGCAGGCACTTTCATGCTCATTACCTGAGTGTAAGCGGTACCTACGGTTCCTATTGCCATGCCCGTTGCGCTGTCAGGACAGATACCATAGGTCTGGCCTGAAGGAATACATGAAACATTTGGAGTACACTGTGCAAAAGCAGATCCGCCCAAAAGAGCGGCAGTAAATAACGAGAGTAGAGTTTTTTTCATAGTCAGATTTTAGTAGTTAGTGGTTTTGAGATTTAGGCCTTGACGTGGAAGAGTTCTGAGGCTTCCGCTAAGGTAGAGGTAATATTTAAGATCGTATCTAATTGAGAAATTGCAATAAGCTTTTTAACAGGCTCCTGTAGGCCTGTAAGTACAAATGTTCCATTGCTGTTTTTGCAAAGGCGGTTAGCTACAAGGATCGCGCTAAGCCCTGACGAATCACAGTAACGTGTCTGAGATAGGTCGATCACGATACTTTTTACGCCATCAGTATTTAACAGCACCAATTCTGATTTTAATGCAGGGGCTAAATTACTGTCCAGTTTTTCTGCCTGCAATTTTATAACTGTGTACTTGTCTGTCTTTTCTATCTGGAAACTCATAACCTAAAATGTTTGAACAAATATAAAAAAAATGCTTCGGAAAGCAATAGGGATTTGAGGGGATTTTTAGGCATTGAGGGGAAAAGCGCCAATAAAAAGAATCACTACAGGTATCACAGATTTTCACAGATTATTTCTTCGCGATTGGATTTTATTGTCATCTCGACAGTAGCAGAGAGATCTAATTCGAACACTTGAATTATTGAAACCCAAAGTACCGTTTGGCAGGAACGCGGATCGTTATGATTTTTATGATTAAAATGGATAGCTGTGTTTGTTATGATTTATCGCTTCGCGATGGTATTGTGGGTTGTCACTCATGTTTTAACCACAGATTAAACGAATTTTCACAGATTATTGCTTTGCGATAGAATTTCCGGGTTGTCTGTCATCTCGACCGCAGCGGAGAGGTCTGATTTCGAACACAGCACTTAGTGGCCTCCTTGCCTGAGTGTTAAAAAAAATTAACCCCTTCCTGCCAGGAGGAACAAAACAGCCATTCTTACAGCCACGCCATTCTCAACCTGTTCAAGGATAATGCTCTGATCGCTGTCTGCCACATCGCTGGTGATTTCCACTCCACGATTGATCGGGCCGGGATGCATCACCACTATCTTTTTGGAAAGTGAATCAAGGATCTCTTTGTTGAGTCCGAAAAGCATTGTGTATTCACGTAATGAAGGAAAGAATTTTATATCCTGGCGCTCCAGCTGAATCCGCAGCATATTGGCTACATCACACCATTCAAGTGCTTTCCGGAGATTGTTCTCCACTTTCACTCCAAGACTTTCAATGTATTTAGGGATCAATGTGGTCGGGCCGCAAACCATCACTTCTGCGCCAAGTTTCTGAAGGCAGAAAATATTTGAGAGCGCAACACGTGAATGAAGGATGTCACCAATGATCGCGATCTTTTTTCCTTTGACAGAACCGAGGGTTTGTTTAATGGAAAAAGCATCCAGCAAAGCTTGTGTCGGATGTTCATGTGCACCGTCACCGGCATTCACGATCTTTGCATCAATATGTTTTGAAAGGAACACTGCAGCTCCCGGATTCGGATGGCGCATCACCACCATGTCCACTTTCATGGCGAGAATATTATTTACCGTATCGATGAGCGTTTCGCCCTTCTTTACAGAAGAGGAGGACGCTGCGAAATTTATGACATCGGCACTTAAACGTTTTTCTGCAAGCTCGAAGGATAACTTTGTACGGGTGGAATTTTCAAAAAATAAATTGGCAATGGTAAGGTCGCGCAGCGAAGGAACTTTTTTGATCGGGCGATTGATCACTTCCTTAAAACTTTCGGCAGTATCAAGGATAAGATTGATGTCGTCAGGTGTAAGGTCCTTTATTCCGAGTAAGTGTTTCGTGCTTAACGCTGTCATATTACATTTGGTGAGTTGCAGATTTGGAGAATTGGAGAATTTCTGTTACTCGTAACCTATAAATCTCATTCAATAATTCACACTTAAATAATCCAAACTCTAAATTTTGTTTAATCTTTGTAATTCTCTATTTCACCACTTCTCCAATTCTCTATTTTTCTTTCCTTCTCCATTTCACCCCTTCTCCAACTCTCTAATTTCCTTTTCTTCTCTATTTCAATCCTTCACTAATTCGAGATCAGGGTTACTTTATCACTCTTGTCCGTCTCCTTCCACTCTACCACAACTTTTTCAGAAATGATGGAATCGATTGTTTTTCCTACGTATTTGGCCTGTATTGGTAAATGTCTGCTCAATCTTCTGTCGATCAGAACTAAAAGCTCCACATCGTTCGGCCGGCCGAAAGCCAGCATTGCATCCAGTCCTGCGCGGATCGTCCTTCCGGTAAACAGTACATCATCTACCATGATGACATTTTTATCTTCAATAATAAAATCGATCTCAGTGCGGTTAGGAACAAGCTCCTTTTTACGAAAATCATCGCGGTAAAAAGTAATATCAAGGCTTCCGCATTTGATGTCTTTCTTCTTTAAAATTTCCTGAAGTTTGGTCTGGATACGTTTTGCGAGGTAGATCCCGCGGGGCTGAAGGCCTATGATCACCGTATTGGAGAAATCATTATGAACTTCAATTAATTGATAACAAAGCCGGGTAACGGTAATTTCAAAATGCTTACTGTCTAAAATGATCCTGGGCTTCATCATATCTAGGGAACAAATATAGGCGAAAAATTGAGCTTTTGATTAAGGGCTCAAAATAAAAACCTTCTTTCTGGTTTTACGAAAGCCGGCAGATACAAATCATTTATATTAATTTCTCTATTTTTATAGAAATTCGTTTTTTATGAGAACACTCCTACTCTCTTCCTTACTTCTGTTTTCTATCAGATCTTTTTCTCAGGAACCTCTTCATTGCGGTGCCGATGAAATGCGCATCGCCACTCTGAAAGCTAATCCGAAGATCGCGGAAGCTGTCATCAAAAGAGATGCTCAGCTTGAAGCCTTTACTAAAAAGTATGTTGAAGATTTCTATAACAAACGTACGCCAACCGCAACTTATACTATTCCACTAGTTTTTCATGTGATCCATAATTTCGGGAATGAAAACATTTCGCGTGCGCAGATCCTTGACGGAATAAATATTTTAAATCAAACCTTCAGGAAACAACGTCCGGATACAGCAAGTATAGTCGCTGCGTTTAAGCCTATTCATGCCGATTGCGATATAGAATTTCGCTTAGCAACCATCGACCCTGATGGAAATTGTACAAGTGGAATTAACCGGATCTCTTCGCCACTGACTACCATCGGTGACCATTCTGTAAAATCGCTCATTCAATGGCCACCTGATAAGTACTTGAATGTGTATGTAGTTGCAAATGCAGCCGGGCTTGCCGGTCATTGTGTATGGCCTGCAGATGCAGATTCCATTCCTTCATGGGATGGCATCGTGATCTCGCATAACTATGTTGGTAGCATCGGAACCTCCAATTATACACAGTCGGTTGCCTTCGCACATGAATGTGGCCACTACCTTAATTTGCAACATATCTGGGGTGGTAACAACGTACCGGGATTTTATTTTTATCCCTGTGCCGACACAGCCAAAGATTGCAACATCGATGATCTTGTGGCGGACACCCCTCCTACTATCGGCTGGCAGAGCTGTAATCTGAACGGGGCTTCTTGTGGAAATGCAGTTGATAATGTTCAGAATGCGATGGATTACTCTTATTGTAATAAGATGTTCACCTATGGACAAAAAGCGAGAATGCATGCCTGTTTGAATGATACAATTGCCGGAAGGAACAATCTTTGGCAAACAGCAAATCTGATCGCTACAGGGACTTATGATATTCCAGGCCCGCTTTGTCAGGCAGATTTCACAAGCAACAAAACCGTTGTATGTGAAACAGGTGGTAACCAGATTACATTCACTAACACCTCTTTTAATGGAAATATAAGCTCGCTGCAATGGAGTTTCCCCGGAGGATCCCCTTCCGGCTCGACTGTATCATCACCTGTTGTTACATACAGCACAGCGGGAAGTTATCCTGTTACTTTAAAAGTTTTTAGCGGCACCGATTCGGCCGAAACCACAAGAAACAATATGATCTCGGTTTTGCCAAACACCGGAAATGCCTTTCCTTTCAGCGAAAGTTTTGAATCGACATCCTCTCTTAACGGGCCTTTATGGTTCTCCAACAGTTTCGATACAGTTAACAGCTGGCAATTGTCCACTGATGCAGCTTTTACCGGATCGCATTCGGTCATGCTGAACAACTTCAACAATTCAATGATGACAAAAGATGAATTATACAGCCCAGTTATCGATCTTTCCGCAAGTCCGAACATCAGCTTTACATTTAAATATGCTTTCGCAAGAAAAGATACTATCAGTCAGGATCAGCTCCAGGTGTACATTACAAAAACATGTACAGGAGCCTACGTACCGAGAATCAGTCTGATCGGTTCAGCCCTTGAAACGGTAGCACCTCAAAACACACCATTTATTCCTGCTTCCGGGCTTGACTGGCGCCAGGTAAGTGTTAATGTGCCCGCTTTGTATTGCACAGCTAACTTCCGGTTTAAGTTCATTTTCACTTCAAAAGGAGGTAATAACATTTACATTGATGATATAAATATTGATACATCCACCGGTCTGGAAGAATTAAGTGAAAATGTTTCCGGACTGAGCCTATACCCTAACCCCGCTTCTGAGGAACTTAATGTTTCATTTGATCTGAATACAACGAAATCAATGAATATCATTATCACAAATGTGCTCGGACAAAATGTTCAGGAGTCAGGCATGAGCATATTCAATAAAGGACAAAATAAATTGTCGCTCGATCTAAGGCAATTGAAAAGCGGTGTTTACTTTGTCAAATTCAGCGATGGCAAACAGGAGATCACAAGAAAATGTATCATCCAAAAGTAAAACTACTCTGTTGTTGACGGCTGAATATAGTCAGAGAAATTAAAAAGAAATCCCCGGCTTGACCGGGGATTTCTTTTTTTAATTCACATGAAATCTTAACAATTGCCTGATCTCATAATTAGGATTGGATGAAGCGAACGGAAGGGATTGTTCAACAATACCGACATCTTTAGAATATCGTGAATAAATATATCTTGTAGCTCCCCCTGAAGAATACGAAGGATACATGTAATAATTTGTGATAAATGTGGAAGAAGTATATGAACCATTCATTTCATTCACTACACTGTCTTTCTGGATCATTTTAGATTCATAACGAGAGACAGTATCTCCTGGCGACATTACCATATACCCTGATTTGAAAATAGTGCTGAAATCCTGGGATGAGAATACGATCTTATGCAGGTCAAGAATATAATGCAAAGAGTCACGGTAGTAGTGAGTCATAGTACCACCGCTGATTGAAGGCTCAGTATAAACATAATATGTATTTCCACCGATCATAGTGTCACGATCGATATAACAGCTGTCCACCACAGTAGGAATGTATGTACCGCTTGTGTTCAGTGTTGATCTCTGATACACCCAATAATTCCCAACAGCGAGCTTTGAATAATTTGGATAAACCACCGGTGCAGGTGAAGGTGTATAAGATGAAATTAGTTCGTTCGTATCCTTTTCACAGGAATACAGTAAAGTTAAAACAGATAGAATTATTAATAAGGATCTTGTTTTCATGGCTCTATTTTTAAGTTAGTATTTAACCCTTATAAAAAAATGCGCCAGAAGAGATAAACTAATTAATTGCCAGTCACACCATTAAAAGTGGAGAACTTCAAATCCTGCCTTAAATCGCGAAGCGATAATCTGGGTAAATCGTTGTTATCTGTGGTGTTTTTTAATCAGTGCAGCTGCGGCAAAACCAATTTTAGGCATTGCTTGCAAAGACGGGAGAAACGCAAAGTTGTTTCAGGGTGACAAATGGATTTAAATCCAATTCGCGAAGCGATACAATCTGTGCGAATCTGTGTTATCTGTGGTAAATAAAACAGCAGAGCTACACTCTAACTCCAATAATACAAACATCATCCACCTGATCCAGATCACCTTTCCAAGTGTCAAACGCGGAATTAAGGATTCTATGCTGTTCACTCATTTCTTTTGAGCTGCCTGATAACAGGATCTCTTGAAGCTGTTTGTATTTATACTTCTTGCCATTCTCTCCTCCGAATTGATCTGCGAAGCCGTCAGTAAATATGTAAATGAGATCGCCCTTATTAAGCTGAAAAGAATGTTCAGTAAAAGGTTTGCGGTACTCAAAAGCCCCTACTGGCTGCTTGTCTCCTTTTATGAGCTCAAGATTACCATTCCTGTGGATCCATAAAGGGTTATTGGCGCCTGACCAGTGTAATAAGCGGCTTGACAGATTCAAACAGCAAAGAGATATATCCATCCCATCCTTCACTTCGCTTTCGCTTTTAGAAAAGGTTTCTTCAACCAGCTCGTTAAGTTTATCTAAGATAAGTTTAGGCGACACTAAGCCGAATTCCTTCAGAGCGCGGTTCAAGCCGTTATTGCCCACAACACTTACCATTGCTCCGGGAACTCCGTGACCTGTACAATCAACTGCTGCAAATAAAATTTTATCATCTATTTTGTCGATCCAATAAAAATCTCCGCTGACAATATCTTTGGGCCGGAACAGGATGAATGATTCGGGCAAATAACTTTTCACCAGCTTCACAGGTGGTAGAATTGCAGTCTGAATGCGTTTTGCATACGTGATACTTTCATGGACTTCGTTATTTCGTTCTTCAATGATCTCTTTTTGCCGGGTGATCTCAATATTTATCTTTTGCTTTTCGCGATTACTCCTGAATACGAAAAAGGCGAAGACAAGAACAAAGACAAAGCCTATAGTCACTGCAGAAATGATGATATTCTGCCTTTTACTTTCAGCTGCAGCAATAGCCTCAATTTTCTCTTTATCCTTGTTTAAAAGCTTGATTTCATTGTCTTTTCTATCGCTGTCATATTGTGCACTCATTTCAGCAATATGCTTGTTATTTTCGTCATTAAGTAAAGTATCCTTCAGGTCGCTGTACTTTTTGTAAAACTCAAGCGCCTTATCCTTCTGCCCTAATTTCTCATAGGTCTTCGAGAGATCAGCATAATTTTCCTTTATGTATTCCTTAAAACCTGATTGCCGGGAGAGAGTAACAGATCTGGTCAGGTAATCGAGCGCCTCAGTGTATTTGCCAAGTGCAAGGTATATTGTTCCTAAATTACCATATGAACCCGCCATTCCACGCTGATCACCAATTTTTTCCTGTATTGCAAGCGCCCGTTGGATATATTCAAGACTCTTATTGTAATCATTTTTAGCTTTATATATATTGCTGATGTTTCCAAATGCCTGTGACATTCCGTATATATCATCTATCTCTTCATCAACCTTTACCGCAGCATTAAAATATTTCATAGCAGAATCATTGCTATTCATGCGACCGTAAACATTTCCGATATTATTAAGCGCAACTGCTACTCCGCTTTTGTGATCAACTTCAGTGCTTAGCTTTAAAGCCATGAATTGGTAATGTAAAGCTTTGGGATAATTACCCTGGGCCTGATAAACATTGCCGATGCTGCCGAATCCGCTTGCGAGTCCTTTTTTGAGACCGAGCTTTTCCTTGATCTTTAAGGATGAAAAATAATTCTCAAGTGATTTTGTATAGTTAGATTTTGAATAATAGATATTTCCAAGCTGATGATAAAGATCCGCCACAGCTCTTTCATAGTTTATTTTCTTAGCCAGCTCTAATCCTTCTACCGCATATCTCAGGGCTTCATCCCTGTTTCCTCTGACATATAATTCCCATACAAGATCATCATAGATCTTCACTCTCAAAGTATCAGGGTGTTTGCCCATTAACGAGGTTTTAAGTGAGTCGATCATATTCTGTGACTGAAGGTTGGTAACGATCAAAAAAAGAAGGAAAAATAAACTGTACAGACGTTTCATACGCGGAAAGAATTAATTGAACGCAATGTAAATAAAAAGCCCCGCATTTCTGCGGGGCTCTCTTCCTAAAAACCATGGCGTGGCTTTAGAATTTTCCTTCTTGCGAAGGAAAAGTATTATTCAGATTTTTTAGATTTTTTTTCTGTCTCTTCCATATCTGCTTTCAGATTTGAAAGTACATCAAGGTCACCTAAAGTTGATTTCTCAACGCTGCTCTTCATTTTCTTAACAGCTTTCTCTGTTTCTTCTCTATCAGCTTTTTTCGCGTCAGAAACAGCTGCTCTTTCATTTGCAGTTACTTCTTCGTTGATCTTGCTGTGAGAAACAATGATCTTTTTGTTTTCTTTATTGAACTCGATCACTTTGAAGTCTAACACTTCTTCCATTTTCGCGGAAGTACCATCAGGTTTTAACAAGTGACGTGTAGGAGCAAAAGCTTCAACACCGTATGGCATAGAGATGATAGCACCTTTGTCCATAATGTTGATGATGGTTCCCTGGTGAATTGAATCAAGTGTGAACACTGTTTCAAATACATCCCATGGATTTTCTTCCAATTGCTTGTGACCTAAGCTCAATCTGCGGTTTTCACCATCTATCTCAAGAACAACTACATCGATCTTATCACCAATTTTAGTGAATTCTGATGGATGCTTGATCTTCTTAGACCAGGAAAGGTCAGAGATGTGAATCAATCCGTCAACACCTTCTTCAAGTTCTACGAAGATACCGAAGTTAGTGAAGTTACGTACAGTTGCAGTGTGGCGTGTACCTTTAGCATATTTCTCAATAACACCATTCCAAGGATCCGGCATTAATTGTTTGATACCTAAAGACATTTTACGCTCTTCGCGGTCTAATGTCAATACAACAGCTTCTACTTCATCACCCACTTTTAAGAAATCGTGAGCAGTGCGTAAGTGCTGGCTCCAGCTCATTTCTGAAACGTGGATCAAACCTTCAACACCCGGAGCGATCTCAACGAAAGCACCGTAATCAGCGATAACTACAACTTTACCTTTTACTTTATCTCCAACAGCTAAGTCAGATTTCAATGCATCCCAAGGGTGTGCAGAAAGCTGCTTCAAGCCAAGAGCGATACGTTTTTTCTCGTTATCGAAATCAAGGATAACAACGTTGATCTTCTGATTTAACAGTTCCTTCAAGAACCTGACCTTTTTCAAGTTTAGAGATGATCTCTTTTTTCTGTTGTTCAAGCTCAGCTTCAATAAGAGCTTTGTGAGAAACAACAACATTTTTGAATTCATTGTTGATCTTAACAACTTTGAACTCCATAGTTTTACCTACATAGATATCGTAATCACGGATCGGTTTAACATCGATCTGAGATCCCGGTAAGAATGCTTCAATACCAAATACATCAGCGATAAGACCACCTTTTGTACGGCATTTAACATATCCTTTAATTATTTCGTCATTTTCAAGAGCCTGGTTAACACGCTCCCATGATTTCATTGCACGTGCAGTTTTATGAGAAAGGATCAGCTGACCGCTTTTATCTTCCTGACTTTCTACATACACTTCAACTGTATCCCCAACCTTAAGGTCCGGATTGTAACGGAATTCAGTTAACTGAACAACTCCGTCTGATTTGTAACCAATGTTAACTACAACTTCTTTGTTGTTTTTTGCTACAACAGTTCCGTCAATAATTTCATTCGCTGCTACTGATTTTAAAGTTTTTTCATAGATAGAGTCCAGCTTTTCGCGCTCTTCCTGTGAATAACCTTCACCTTTTTTTCCGACTGCGTTCCAGTCAAATGCTTCTAGCTCTACAGGAGCTGTTACTGTTTCTGCCATTAAATTTCCGGGGTAATTGTCCCGGGGCATTTTTTTGTATCCAATTCATTGATTATCAATGAAATTGAAGGGGTTAGTACTGAATTTTGATTATCCTTCTTTTAAAAGGGACACAAAGATAAGAAATTTTGGAATAGCTGAAATAGAATATTGTCTTTTTTTTATCGAACAGGCAAAACCACCGGGCAAAGAAATTATATTATTTACATAAACAATGTATCTAACTGAAATTGAGTTTATTGTAATTTCGAGTTATATAACCGATCCGACTAATCCCTGTACTGTTCCAACCATTTTTTTGCTGATTCTACATCGCCAAACAACCTGAATGGCACCTTGCGCCCGGAGTAAAATAACGCGAAAAAGTTTCCTATGATCCTTACGGAAAGATTATTTGTAATCAAGGCTGAGGCTAGAAAATAATCGTTTCCATATTTTGCTGCATAATCACGAGCCTCTTTTGTCATGTGTAAAGATTGCGGAGCATCAACGATCTGTAAAACTTTTGCATTCGCTCCCACACCCAAAGTTCTATAAATCTCGAAACAGGATTCTACTTCCCGTTCATCTATCTCAACATCATCATCCGGCCTTATCCATAATATTCCTTCTTCATCAAGGAAGATCTGGGTGCTGGATGTTTTGAAAGATGTTTGGCCAGTATGCATCTGCAGTATATTAATGTGGGTTTACAAACTTAAACAATTTACAGTAAAAAAAAGAGATGACATTTTATTTCAAATAGTTTCATAGGTGTACGAGCAGAACTATTCTTAATTAAATCCTCATAACTGCCATCATCTCTCGTTGCTTTTATTAAATTTGCGCCCCTAAAGCAATTATATGTACGAAAATGTTTTTGTAAAGAAGTCTACCCTTCCCGGTGCCGGCAAAGGTTTATTCACTAAAGTTGACATAAAAAAAGGTGCTCGCGTCCTTGAATATCTTGGTGAGATCATTACCGAAAAGGAACTTGACGAACGTGCAGAAAATGATATTTATGGCTATGCTTTCTATGTCAGCAAAAAGAAATGCATCGATGCTTATTATACACCTGATGCATTAGCGCGATTTGCAAATGACGCGCGCGGAATCGTAAGAATCCCCGGTGTGAAGAACAATTGCTGCTATGAGATCTGGAAGCAAAGAGGCTGGATCAAAGCGGAAAGAAACATTAAAGCCGGAGAAGAGCTTTTCGTAAGCTACGGAGCCGAATACTGGAAGGATATCCGCTATAACATCAAACTTGATGAAGAACGGAAAGCAGCGAAAAAAGCCAAAAAGGTGAAAAAAGCTAAAAAAGTGACAAAAAAATAATCATTCCCTTATCCAAATTTTAACAGCCCTGAGAAATTCTTAGGGCTGTTATTTTTTTTATTCAAACTAAATACGAACTTGTGTTCGATTTTCTTTATGACACACAAGAACCTATTCATTTCCTTTATTTGTTTCTGCTTCAGCCTGACTTTGTTCTCCCAGCCCTCGAACAAAGTTGATTCCCTGTATAAATTGTTGGAAAAATATCCTCCTAAAACAGAATACACCCTGTCCGATACTTCTAAAGTCAGGGTTCTGAACGCTTTATCCGATAAATTATGGCATCAGAGTGAGTTTGACAAAGCGATCATCTACGCTAACGAAGCCCGAGTAATATGTGAACGATTACTTCCCACAGCACCTGCTGATCAAAAAACAAAGCTCATAAATCTGTATTCATCTGCACTCGGTAATATCGGGGTTGCCAACGACTTTCAAGGTAAGTATCCGGAAGCATTAAGATTTTTCTTTGAATGCTTAAAATTAAACGAATCGATAGAAAACAAAGACGGTATTGCAACCGCTTTAAATAATATCGGTATTATCTATTATGAACAGCGCGATTTTGAAAAAGCCCTGAAATATTATAATGATGCTCTAAAGATCCAGGAAGCAATTGGAGACAAACAAGCAATTTCATTTTCATTGAATAATATCGGGCTTGTTTACAGTGATATGAATAAGATCGATAAAGCCCTGGAATATTATTCAAAATCCCTCAAACTTAAAGAAGCTGCGAATGATAAAAGAGGAATTGTCAGCGCGTTGTTGAATATAAGCGGGGTGTATGCACAAAATGAAGAGTATGAGAAAACACTCGAATATCAGTTTAAAGCATTGGAGGTTAATCGTGAGGTTAATAATAAGTCGGATGATGCCAAATTGCTGAATAACATTGGAAAAGTGTATCTGCTGCAGAAGAATTATGCGAAAGCGATCGAATATTGTGAAAAAGCAATTCTGATCTCCAGGGAAATCGGTGTGCTGGAAGAAATTCTGGAAACAGAAAAAAACCTGAGTGATATTTACGCTGAATCAGGAAATCCCGCAAAAGCGTTTGAACATTACAAAGCATTCATAACAGCAAGGGACAGTTTATTCAACGTAGAAAACACGAAGGACATTGTTCGATCGGAAATGAACTTCGACTTTGAGAAAAAACAAGCTATCGCCAAAGCTGAACAGGAAAAAAAAGACGCAATAAATGCCGAAGAGCTTAAGCAGCAACGAATGCAAAGAAATTATTTCATCATCGGTTTTATTCTGATGATCGCTCTGGCATTGTTTATTTTCAAAGGATATACAGAGAAGAAAAAGGCGAACACCATTATTGCAGAGCAAAAAGCGATCGTAGAAGAAAAGAATAAAGACATTACCGACAGCATCAATTATGCGAAGAGGATCCAGACGGCAATCCTCCCTTCTATAGATAGTATTCAGCTTCATCTGCCGCAGTCGTTTGTTTTTTATCAGCCGAAGGATATTGTCAGCGGTGATTTTTACTGGTTCACTGAAAAAGAAAATCGTCTCATTTTTGCTGTTGCTGACTGTACCGGACATGGAGTTCCCGGAGCATTCATGAGCATGATTGGTAACGATATGCTTACGCAGATCATTATTGAAAAAGGATTTCTTGAACCGGGCCAAATTCTGACCAGGCTTCATGAAGGAGTTAAAAATGCATTGAAACAGGATATAGGTGCCGGTGAGACCAAAGATGGAATGGATATCGCGCTGATCTCCATTCATAAAAACAGCAACATCGTTGAATATGCAGGGGCTCTAAGGCCGCTTTGGCTGATCAAACCTAGTGTACAGGAAGTGACAGAATATAAAGCGGACAAACATTCCATTGGTGGCTCCGCTTCAGCAGAAGAACGAACTTTCACAAATCATGTTATTCCCTTTAGTGAAGGTGATTCTATTTACCTTTCAACTGACGGATATGCCGATCAGTTCGGAGGCGAAAAAGGGAAAAAGTACATGACCAAAAACATGAAAAACCTGCTGCTAAAAATCCAGAACAAGAATATGAACGAGCAGAAAACATTGGTACGGCAAAGCTTCATGGAATGGAAAAAGGATCGTAGTCAGGTAGATGATATACTTGTGGTGGGAATCAGATTATAAAATAAATCTATATGCAAAAAATATATTTATTTTTCAGACAAATTGTCTTTGCATTATGCCTCCTAACTACACTCAGCACTTACGCAAAGGTCAACCCTGCCGATTCATTAACAGCATATCTTAAAACAACCAGACCTGATTCTGTTCGCGTTAAAACCCTTAACGCCCTTGGTAAATCACTCGAGTTTTCTGATCAAAAACTTTCCAGACATTATCTGCTTGAGGCTTTAAAGCTGGCCGACAGCATCGGTTACGAGCCGGGGAAAGGATATAGCTACAAGTTTCTCGGTTACCTGGCGGAAGATATTTCCGAGCTCGACAGCGGAATTTACTTTTATAACAAAGCTTACGAGATCTTTATTAAAACCGACAAATCGCAAGCGGCTGATATGCTGAAGCTTATTGGAGACGCGTATTCAGATAAGGGCGAATATAGTACAGCGATGAGTTATTTTCAGAAGTCCTTGAAAATGTTCGAGTCAATTGAATCGATAGATGGAATGGCCGCGATCAACTATTCACTGGGGCAGCTTTATCAGGGCCTGCTTCAGAACGAAAAAGCCATGGCAGCTTATAAGAAATCCCTGGAGCTTTATGAAAAGGTGAGGCAGCCGGTTGATATAGCCAACGCTCTTACTGCTGTCGGCATCATTTACAATACGATCAAGGAGCATGAAACAGCAAAAGAGTATTATCAGAAGGCGAAGATCATCTATGAAGAACTTCAGTATGATAACGGTTTATCGAACCTTTACACCTGGATGGCAATTACAGCATATGATGAAAAGAATATTGACGGAGCTCTAGAATACTTTAAACTATCACTTGAGCTTTACAAAAAGATCAATAATGTGAATGGATTGATCTATTGCTATAATAATATCGGAAGTATTTATGCCGACAAAAAAGATTATGACAAAGCAATTGAGTGGGAAAAGAAAAGCCTTGAAATGGCGATAGAAACAAAAGGACTTGAATATATAAAGTATTCGCATGAAATGCTCGCGCATACCTACAGTAAAAAAGGAGATTACAGTTCCGCCTTCCATCATCTCACCGAGTTTATGAAATACAAAGACAGCATCTTCAATGAAACGAGCATGAAGCAGATCCATGAAATGCAAACTAAATATGAAACGGAAAAAAAAGATAAGGAGCTGTTACGTAAAGATGCAGAGATCCTGAAACAGACTGCTATTGCAGACAAGCAGGCCACGCAGCGGAATTATTTTATAATTGGTTTTGGTCTGATGCTGATCCTTTCATTATTTATTTTCAGAAGCTACCGGCAAAAACAAAAAGCGAATGCAGTAATTGCTTTACAAAAAGAAAAGGTCGAAAAACAAAAAGAGCTTATCGAGGAAAAGCAAAAGGAGATCCTGGACAGTATACATTATGCAGAAAGGATCCAACGCTCACTACTGCCGACAGAAATATACATCGATAAAAATCTTCAGAGATTAAAGCAGAATCAAAATTGATTAAGAATATATCTCTTTCTTACTTGCTTTTAGAGTATTCATAAGCAAAGAAGCGATCGTCATAGGGCCAACACCTCCCGGTACAGGAGTAATATATGAAGCTTTCGCAGCGACTTCATCATATTTTACATCACCGAATAATTTGAAGCCGCTTTTTGTTTTGTCCGAAGGCATACGTGTAATTCCGACATCGATCACCACTACTCCATCCTTCACCATATCCGCTGTTAAGAATTCAGGTTTGCCCAAAGCAACGATAACGATATCAGCCTTGAGTGTGTACTCCTTTAAATTTTTCGTCCTGCTGTGAGTTAGCGTCACTGTACAATTTCCCTGATCAGAATTTCTCGCCATCAAAATGCTCATTGGTGATCCTACGATGTTACTTCTGCCGATCACCACACAGTGTTTACCTGAAGTTTCAATATTATATCGCTCGAGGAGCTGCATGATTCCGTATGGAGTAGCCGGGAGATAAGTTGGGAGATTCAGTGCCATCCTTCCAACATTCTGAGGATGGAATCCATCAACGTCTTTTTTCGGATCAACGGCTTCTAAGATCCTGTGTTCGTTGATATGCTTGGGTAATGGTAGCTGAATGATATATCCATCAACATCATCGTTGTTATTAAGCTTTGCTATCTCGGCCAGTAATTCCTGCTCGCTGGTATTATCCGGCAGCCTAACCAATGTAGAGCGAAACCCAACTTTCTCACAGGTCTTTACTTTCGATCCGACATAAGTCTCACTCGCCCCATCAGTACCAACCAATATAGCTGCAAGATGCGGAATCTTTCCTCCCTGCTCCGCAATGGTTTCAACTTCAATAGCTATCTCGTTCTGGATGTCTTCGGAAATTTTCTTTCCATCTATAATTGTCATTGGTACCGATATCGAATTAATACGAATTTACGAATCTGTGTGTGTTAGATCATCCTGAACTTGTTTCAGGATCTGTGCGAAAGCATTCAGCGAGTTCTTCCCAAAAACTATCTAAAAACACACCCCTAACTCCTCTCGAGAGGGGAATTTAGCAATCAATAAATCAAAAATTATAGATCAAAAGGGAGCACACATTTTCTTTCAACCGTCTACGAACTCCTCACTCCGCTCTCCCAACTACCTACAACTTACCCATTCCAGGCATATTCTTCATTTGGCTCATCATCTTCATCATCTGCTTCTTATCACCCATCATCTTCATCATTTTGCGTGTATCATCAAACTGTTTGATCAGCCTGTTCACTTCCTGAATATTAGTTCCGCTTCCTTTTGCTATTCGGTCTCTGCGTTTGCCATTCAGCAATTCAGGATTTTCTCTTTCTGCCGGAGTCATTGAGCTGATAATTGCTTCGATGCTCTTAAAAGCGTTCTCATCAATATCAACACCTTTCAAAGCTTTTCCAACTCCCGGTATCATTCCGACAAGATCTTTGATGTTACCCATCTTTTTGATCTGCTGTAACTGAGATAAGAAATCGTTAAAGCTGAATTGGTTCTTCGCGATCTTCTTTTGTAGCTTCTTTGCTTCTTCAGCATCATATTGTTCCTGCGCACGCTCTACAAGCGTTACCACATCTCCCATTCCAAGGATACGGTCGGCCATACGGTTTGGATGGAACACATCGATCGCATCCATTTTCTCACCTGTACCAACAAATTTGATCGGCTTATCAACGATCGATTTGATCGATAATGCCGCACCACCGCGAGTATCACCATCCAGCTTCGTTAATACAACACCATCAAAATTAAGCTTCTCGTTGAAAGCTTTTGCAGTATTGACCGCATCCTGACCGGTCATTGCATCCACCACAAATAATATCTCATCCGGCTCGATGGCAGCTTTTACGGCAGCTATCTCATTCATCATCTGCTCGTCAATTGCAAGACGACCGGCAGTATCTATGATCACAACTGAATTGCCATTCGCTTTCGCCTGAGCAATACCTTTTTTAGCAATGGAAACAGCGTCTTTATTTTCCCTGTCTGAGAATACATCCACACCGATCTGTTGTCCCAAAACGTGTAATTGGTCAATAGCGGCTGGACGATAAATATCACAGGCAACAAGCAAAGGCTTCTTGCCTTTTTTTGTTTTCATGTAATTAGCAAGCTTTCCGGAAAAGGTCGTTTTACCGGAACCTTGTAAACCACTCATCAATATAACGGTTGGATTTCCTCCAAGCTTGATCTCTGACGTGTTGCCACCCATCAGGTTAGTAAGCTCTTCCTGTGTGATCTTGACCATTAACTGCCCTGGAGAAATGGATGTTAAAACATTTTGTCCAAGCGCTTTTTCCTTTACATTATCGGTAAACTGCTTAGCTACTTTATAGTTAACATCGGCATCAAGTAATGCCTTGCGGATCTCCTTAACCGTTTCCGAAACATTGATCTCGGTGATCTTTCCTTGTCCTTTAAGATTTTTAAAGGCTCTCTCCAGCTTTTCGCTTAAATTATCAAACATGTTATTTTATTTTTTTGGTACGCGAATTTACTCATTTTTTGGGGGACAGATAACGAATCTGTACGAATTTACGAATCTGTGTATTATTAATCTGGTAAGGCTTTTCATTTCCAAATAATCAAAAATAAATGAACCTTCATTCAGCGGCCGATTAAATATTTTCGAAGCGCTCAAACAAAACCACTGCTTTTTAACAAAAAAAATCTGCGGGTTTAGCTTCCCGCAGATTCGTAAATTCGTGTTGTTTTTATTCGTTATCCGTACCTTATTTCTTCTTTAGCTTCAATAAACTCTGGCTCACCCCGATCTGATCGATCTGTTCAACCACATCAAAATTTGCGGCCTCTATGCATTTTACAAATACCCGGGAATCGTACATCTGGCTGTTACCATTTGCTATTGTCGTAAAATACAATGATGTCTGCTGTAAAGAGAATGCTGCAGCTTCAAATCGCTGACGATCCCAGAACGGTTCAAGGATATAAACGAATCCATCCTCTGCTATTGCATCGTGGCAGCGGTTCAGAATCGATATTATTTCCTTTTCTGAGAAACAATCAAGGAACTGGCTCATCCAGATAGCGTCATAACCTGCAGGAAGCTTTTGCGATTCATCAAGGATATTTGTTCCGTGAAAGTCGATACGGTCGGACAGTCCGTGAGATGCAATATTTGCCTTAGCCATATTTACCTGACCCGGAAGATCAACAATTGTAATTTTAACATCCTTATTATAATTCGCACAAGCGATGGACCATTTTCCTGTGTTACCGCCTATATCAAGGAGTTTACGCGGCTTATTCTTAAACACCAATGGAAGCACCAAAGGAAATGCATCGTCAGAATAAAAATGATCAAATCCGAACCAGCTCTTCTGAACTTTAGGGGGCAGTTGTGAAAGTGCTTCGTAAACCGTTTTCCACTTGTCACCAAAAACTTTCAGTCCTTCCGGCTTTTCATTTTTGATGGAATCTTCAAGAAAAAACATTCCATTATAGCACACATCATGTGAAAAATCCATGTTGGCACGGGTCATCGCATCATTCAGAATAAAATGCCCTGTTTTTGTAACTGTGTACCTGTCGTCATTCACTATTACAAGACCAATTCCCAGTCCTGATTCAAGAAGCACGCGAACGCCATAATGCGGAAGCTTTACTTTTTCAGTGATCTCTTCCAGCGTCAATCCCTTCTTTTTACTATCGCAAACTGCCTGTAAAATCCCCGAATCCCTTAGAATACGTGAAGCCTGAAAAACCATTGGCGCATGTGCGATCCATTGCGCATACTCGATTGCCTGTAAGGCTGTTCGTGTTTCCTTATTAAAAAACTCCATAAAAATCTGATTGTAATTTTCCCAAAGATAGATTTTTTTCACCACTAAGGCGTAAAGACGCTAAGAGTTTACGATTGCAGAAGTGGAGATTATTTGAATTTTTGGAATTTGGGAAACGAAAAACTGATTCAATATCAGAGCAACGAAGCCTGAAAATCACTTTATATCAAAAAGATTTACAACACCAATGGTGCGTTCTGCGATGAATCCTTCTGCGTAGTCATAACCAGCGTCACGGCCGAATACGCCCATTTTTCCCCGCACTACATCAAAAAAGTTTTTAACAGAGATCGGAGAATCCGGTTCATTTGAATCCGGGTTATAGAATTGTGAGGAAAATGCTTTGATGGCCTCCATTTTCTTTTCAACAAAAGGGGTTACATCAACAATAAAATCGGGTTTCATATGCCTGTCCTGAATGTAATGATAAACCGCTTTGGGCCTCCAGGCGGATTGTGCCTTGCCTTCCATTTCAGTCTCGATACGCCTCAGGCCACTGTAAAAGCAGGCTTCAGAAACCAACTGGGCCGAACGCCCATGATCCGGATGCCTGTCTGAGACAGCATTGCATAAAACTATTTCCGGCTGGTACTGACGTAATTTTTTAATGATCTGTAATTGATGTTCCTTATCATTTTTAAAGAAACCATCGGCCATCCCGAGATTATCCCTTGTTTCAATTCCGAGAATTTTCGCGGCATCGGCAGCTTCCTTTAATCGGAGAGGGCCGCTTCCCCGTGTTCCCAGTTCACCTGAAGTAAGGTCAATTATTCCGCAGGTCTTACCGGCCGCGATGTGTTTCAGTAAGGTGCCCGAACAGGAAAGTTCAACATCATCAGGGTGAACACCAAAGGCAAGTATATCTAGTTTCATAATTAAAATTACGAAGGGGTGAAATGGAGAAATGGAGAATTATAAACCTTCTCCTATTCTCTAATTCTACAAATCACCATTTCATTTTTTCTTGATCCAGTTAACAATCTTATCATTATCAGGTTTTTCGGTTGAATAGGCTACATCAACCAAATTGCCTTTTTCATCAACAAGATATTTTTGAAAATTCCATTTCACAGATGAATCCATTTTTCCGTTCAAGGACTTCTCTGTAAGCCATTTATAGACAGGATCAATGTCATCACCCTTTACGGAGATCTTTTCCATCATCTGAAATGAAACACCATAGTTTTTCATACAAAACTCCTTGATCTCACTGTTGGTGCCCGGTTCCTGGTGACCGAAATTATTTGCAGGAAAACCAATGATGACGAAATTCTGATCCTTATAAGTCTTGTACAGCTTTTCAAGATCCTCGTACTGAGGTGTGAAGCCGCATTTAGACGCTGTATTGACGATCATCACCCTTTTACCTTTCAGCTCCGAGAAATTAAAATCTTTTCCGTCTATGGTTTTCGATTTAAGGTCATAAAAGCTTTGAGCGTTAACTGAAAGTACAGTAAGAGTAAGCAATGATAGTATTGAGATGATCTTTTTCATAATTTTTATTTTGGTTAAAGATAAAAATATAAGTCGTTGGTTTTAAAACAAATTAAAGTATGTCCACGATACATTTATAATAAATTTCTCTGTGGAACTCTGCTAATCTCTTATGACTCCGGGTTAAAACCTTCTCCGTGAAGTCTCCGCTTACTCCGTGATCTCCGTGTTAAAAAAAATGAATGTTTCTGAGATAGATTCGTAAATTCGCACACATTAGTTTTCCACGATGTTAGGCTCACAGATAAAACACCTCGTAATAAAAGAGATCCGGCTCGAGATGCGTAATAAATACGCTTTGGGCGGTATCATGTTATATGTGGTCTCAACTGTTTTCGTGAGTTATCTTTCTTTCAGACAGATTATCAATGTGCCAACCTGGAATGCTTTATTCTGGATCATTCTTCTGTTTGCATCTATCAACGGAGTAGCGAAAAGCTTTATCGGTGAAAACCGTGGAAGGCTTCTTTACTTGTACACCCTTGTCAGTCCGCAGGCCGTGATCATGTCGAAGATCATTTACAATTCCCTCCTGCTTCTTTTGATCTCCGGATTATGCCTTTTTGTTTATAGCCTTTTTATTGGAAATCTCGTTCAGGACATGCCCCTTTTCCTGCTTACCCTGCTGCTTGGTAGCTTTGGATTTTCCTCTTTACTTACAATGGTTTCTGCCATAGCTTCTAAAACAAGCAACAATTTTACGTTGATGGCAATTCTGAGCTTTCCGATCATGATGCCTTTGCTGATGGTTTTGCTGAAATTATCGAAAAATGCGATTGACGGATTAGAGAACTGGGATCTGAACTATTTGCTCGTTCTGATGTTTATAAATGTGATCATCATCGCATTATCGTATCTCTTATTTCGCTACCTTTGGCGCGATTAACCCGCAGGGAGGGACTCTGTATTTCTTAGTGTTTTTTTTAATAAAACAACACAGAAAAGTCCGGCCCGAATGAACAGAAAGAAATGAAAAATTATTGGTGGAAAATTCTCGCAGCTGCACTTGTGCTCTATACTATTGTTGCCGGTTTTCTGTTAAGCGTTCCTGCTCAGCCAATTTTACACGAAACAATTCGTAATCTTTATTTCCATGTTCCAATGTGGTTTGGAATGATGACGATCCTTTTTATTTCTCTTTGGCATAGCATCAAATACCTTAGCAAATCCGACATTCAAAGTGATATCGTAGCCTCACAGGCTGCACATACCGGTATGCTGCTTGGATTCTTAGGCATTGTAACCGGCTCGGTATGGGCCAAATATACCTGGGGCGCGTGGTGGGTGAGCGATACGAAGCTGAATGGTGCGGCAATTACATTACTAATTTATCTCGCTTATTTTATTTTGCGAGGTTCTCTTGACGAAGAACAAAAACGCGCGAGGATCTCTGCTGTTTATAACATTTTTGCTTATGTCATGCTCATTGTTTTCCTCATGATCCTGCCGCGATTAAATGATTCACTTCATCCAGGTAACGGTGGAAATCCAGGATTCAATAAGTATGATCTGGATTCAACCATGCGGATGGTATTCTATCCCGCAGTTGCCGGCTGGATATTACTTGGTGTTTGGATGATGACCATTAAGGTTAGAATTGAAAAGTTAAAACGAAAAATATTGATGAATGAATAAAAAGATAATATTATTTCTGCTGATGACGGTTTTTTCAGCAGGCGCTTTCGCACAAGATGCTTCACTTCCCCCGGTGGAAATGGCAACCGGACTTTATCAGTCGGGGAAGATATACGTGGTTGTAATTGTACTTGCCGTTATCATGGCGGGAATATTAGGGTATTTGGTAATGCTGGATAGAAAAGTGAGTAACTTGGAGAGGGAAATTGAGAAGTAGTCTGGAGCACGGACACAAGGTTCAAATGCTTTCGCGCAGATCCTGAAACAAGTTCAGGATGACGCGCACTCAGCACGATAAGCAAACGCAGATTCGTAAATTCGGAATGATTCGTATCCGTACAAAATAATAGTAAATGAAGAAGATACATATTTTAGGCATCATCATCATCGCAGTTGCGATAGGAGCCATTTTAACGACACTTAACAGCACAAGCACATACGCAAGCTTTTCTGAGGCGGAGCAATCTCCGGACAATGAATTTCATGTTGTAGGAAAACTAAACAGAGATAAAGAAATGGTTTACGATCCTAAGCTGGACGCAAACATTTTCACATTTTACATGAAGGATAATGCAGGGATGGAAAAGAAAGTGATCCTTCACAAAAACAAGCCGCAGGATTTTGAGCGTTCTGAACAGATCGTGCTGATTGGAAAAGTGAATGGAGAGGTATTCGAAGCATCTGATATTTTAATGAAGTGTCCGTCAAAGTATAATGACGGGAAACCGCAGGCAGCCAAATAATTGAAGGGTTGTTGAAATAGAGAGATGGCGAATTACCAAAGGTTCAGATTTGTAAATTAGTATTGATTCGTAATTAGTATATGGAATACGTTGGTGAGCATTTAGTAATCGGGCAGATTGGAAATTTATTTGTAATTCTTTCTTTTGTTTTTGCTCTGCTGGCCAGCATCAGTTATTTCTTCGCAGCACGCGACAATCAGGATTCTCTTTCATGGAAAAATATTGGACGATGGTCATTCCGCCTTCACGGACTTTCCGTATTCGGAATTGTTACCACCTTATTTATCATGCTCTTCAACCATTACTTCGAGTATGAATATGTGTGGCATCACAGTAATAAGGCTATGCCTATGCGCTATATCCTTTCCTGCTTCTGGGAAGGACAGGAAGGAAGCTTTTTATTATGGACCTTCTGGCATGTTGTGCTTGGTTTTATTTTGCAAGTGAAAGCAAAAGAATGGGAAGCGCCTGTAATGTCGGTGATCTCCCTTGTTCAGGCATTTTTAGCATCCATGCTGCTTGGGATCTTTATTTTCGGGAATCATCGGATCGGAAGTAACCCATTTACAGTATTGCTCCGTGAGCATCCCGACTGGGCAAATATTCCTTTGTTTCAGAATCCTGATTATGTTTCGAAGATAGATGGGAACGGCTTGAACCCGTTATTGCAGAATTACTGGATGACGATCCACCCTCCTACTCTTTTTCTTGGTTTTGCTTTAACAGTTGTTCCATTTGCATACGCGATCGCAGGATTATGGAAAAGAAAATACACTGAATGGCTGAAGCCGGCTTTACCATGGACATTTGTCGGAGTTGCGATCCTCGGAATCGGAATTCTTATGGGTGGTGCCTGGGCGTACGAGGCTCTTAGCTTCGGAGGTTTCTGGGCATGGGATCCTGTAGAGAACGCTTCTCTGGTGCCATGGTTAACATTAGTTGGTGCTGCGCATTTAATGCTGATCAATAAGAATAAAGGGCAATCACTATTTACTGCTTTTGCATTATCGATCCTCACCTTCGTACTTATTCTTTATTCAACTTTCCTGACACGAAGCGGGATCCTCGGTGAAACATCCGTTCACGCGTTCACCGACCTTGGAATGTCAGGACAATTGCTGATCTATCTGCTTTTCTTTTTAGTGCTTGGGATCATCTTACTGATTGTTAATTACAAGAAAATGCCTTCTTCAAGTGAAGAGGAAAGCATTTACTCTCGTGAATTCTGGATGTTCGTTGGAGCGATCATACTGTTGGTTTCTTCCTTCCAGATCATGTTCTACACTTCTATTCCGGTTTGGAATAAGCTGTTTGGACTGAAGATGGCTCCATCGAAGGACATTATTAATTTCTATAATTCATGGCAGCTTCCTTTTGCATTCCTGGTAACGATGCTTGTCGCGATCGGACAATACTTCAAATTCAAAAATACCGATCCAAAAGAATTTATAAAGAAGATCACTTTTTCGTTTATTGTTGCGGTGGTATTAACAGGCTTGTTCGCATACATCCTAAATTATAAAAATTTCCTTTACATCCTGCTTATGTTTTCTGCCATCTTTGCGGCAGTTGCAAATTTCAATTACATCACACATGCACTTGGAGGCAAGATCAGGAAAGCGGGAGCATCGGTTGCTCACATCGGTTTTGCATTGATCTTATTAGGGGCACTTATCTCCACTTCAAAGAAGGATGTGATCTCACAAAACACTTCGGGTAAAGACCTTGCTAATCTCGGTGAAAAGATCTCAAACAGAGATAACATTCTTCTTACTGAAGGAGACACGTTACCGATGGGAAATTATTTTGTGACCTTTAAAGGAAGACGCCAGGAAGGAATAAATGTTCATTTTGATGTTGATTATTTTACAAAAACAAACAACACCTACACGAAGGAATTTACCTTATCCCCGCTTTTTCAGATCAACCCGAGAATGGGGAATGTGCCTGAACCGGATACAAGACATTTCATGACCTTCGATATTTACACACATGTTACCTACGCGCTAATTGAAAGCCCGAAAGCGAGCATGGAAAAATCAAACGATGAATATACAGCTGCGAAAAACGTCACTATGAAAACGGGTGACACGGTTTTCTCTTCCAACGCGATCATTATTCTCGATTCATTGTCAACAAACTTTGATAAAACAAAATACAATATCGGTAATGAGGACATTGCTGTTATGGCTCATTTCAGGGTTCTTGATATAATTAAAAAGTACCAGGCGAACCCGATCTTTGTGATCCATGAAAATTCCATCCAGCCGATTGCTTCGAAAGTTGATGAGCTTGGATTGCAATTTATGTTCTGGAAGATCAATCCGGAAGATGGTAAAATTGAGATCTCGGTGCAGGAGAAAAAATCGAATATCAAAGATTTTATTGTGATGCAGGCTATGATCTTTCCTTACATCAATATTCTGTGGATGGGATGCATCATTATGGCCCTGGGCACATTCATGGCGATTCTTGAAAGAATAAGAAAAACAAAAAACTAATTTTACCACGAAGACGCGAAGGCGTGAAGTTTTGGGTTCCCTAAGGTTAAAATAATGTTCGGTCATCCCGTGCCACGACACGGGATCTCTGAAAGTGTTCCGGTTATTCATATTTTTTGAATGTCAGCTAAAATAAAAACAGATACACGCATCATCCTTATAGGAGCAGGTAACGTTGCTACGCAGCTCGGCTTAGCGTTATATAATGCCGGTTATAAGATCTCACAGGTTTACAGCAAAACCAAAAGCTCCTCTTCTGCGCTTGCAAAAAAGCTGAAGGCAGAATCAATTACAGATTTGAAGAAACTGAATGATGATGCTTCGATTTATATTATCGCAATTAAAGATGATGCTATAGCTGAAATTGCAAAACAGCTAAAGCTGAAGGACCAGATAGTTGTTCATACATCGGGAAGTGTTTCGGTTGATGTATTGAAGAGGATCTCTGAAAATTACGGAGTCTTTTATCCGTTGCAAACCTTCACAAAAGATAAAAAGGTGAATTTTAAGGCCGTTCCGCTCTGCATTGAAGGAAACAATAAGTCCACTTCCACTACACTTCAGTATTTCGCAAAAAGCATCAGCTCAAATGTGAAGGTGATAAACTCAGAACAAAGGAAGGTAATTCACCTGGCAGCAGTATTCGCTTGCAATTTCAGTAATCACATGTATGCAATTGCAGAAGATCTTCTGAAAGAAAATAAACTTTCGCTTGATCTTTTGAAACCATTGATCGAAGAAACAGCATTGAAGATCAAAGATCATTCACCGGCTAAAGTGCAGACAGGTCCCGCTATACGTGGCGATAAGAAAGTGATGGAGGGGCATTTGAAGATGCTGAAGGGTGAAGAAAAAAAGATTTATAAAATTATAAGTGAGCATATAAAACCTTAACAATGGAAAACTTTAAATCCAAACTCAAACGCGTTAAAGCATTTATTTTTGATGTGGATGGCGTTCTTACAGATGGCTCGGTAACCTTAATGCCGGATGGGGAACAAGTACGTGTGATGAACATCAAAGATGGTTATGCATTACAGCTGGCCGTTAAAAAAGGTTTTGTGGTTGCAATAATTTCCGGTGGAAGATCAGAAATGGTTCGTAAGCGACTGAATGGTTTAGGGATCTCTGATGTTTATCTCGCAATTGAAAATAAGATCGATAAATACAAGGAGTTACTCGAGATCCATGAATTGGATCCTGAAGAAGTTCTTTACATGGGCGATGACATTCCTGATTATGAAGTGATGAAAAGAGTTGGGATTCCAACTTGTCCAAACGATTCCGCACAGGAAATTAAAGACATCAGCATCTATGTTTCACACCAAAAAGGTGGTAAAGGCGCTGTCCGCGATGTAATTGAACAGGTAATGAAAGTGCAGGGATTATGGAAGGATCATGACGGGTTTGTCTGGTAGATAGTTGGGAGTCGGGAGTTCGGAGTTCATAGACGGATAACCTGATGATTAAAATCAGATTGAAAAACGAATTAACCGAAACGCTTCGAATCTATTGATCGCGGGCAGTACACAAGCCTCTTAAACATTCAACATAGGTTTTAACACCCACAGATTCGTAAATTCGTGTTTTTTATTCGTTATCTCTACTTAAAACACAGATTCGTAAATTCGTTTTTTATTCGTGATCCGTACAAAATTATTTGTTCTTAAAACTAACAGCATTGATTGCTTTCATAAAATTAATCCGTCTTAAGAATCTTCTCATCATTGCTTTTACGCAGTACATGGTGAGGTGGTTCATTGTGCATCCGAGTTTCACGAAGGCAGGTTTGAACTTTCACCTTACTGAATTACAGTTCTTTTTCCTTTCTCTTTCTACTGTAATGATCGCTGCTGCCGGTTATATCATCAACGATTATTTTGATGTCCGTATTGATAAAGTGAATAAACCTGAGCGGATGGTGATCGACAAAGGCATAAAAAGACGAGTAGCTATTGGCGCTCACACCGTGATAAGCGTTCTTGCGATACTTATCGGTTTTTGGATCTCTCACATTGCAGGCAATTGGAAGCTTGTTTTCCTTCATATTTTCTGTGCCCTTGGTTTATGGTTCTACTCCACTACATTCAAGCGTAAATTTTTTATTGGCAATCTGGTCATAGCCGTATTCACCGCATTTGTTCCATTGATCGTTGGCATTTATGAACTCGTTCCGTATCATACTTCAAACTTCAGTGAATATCAGACAACTGTTCAATCTATCTGGACACCTGTATTCGCAATTTCATTTTTCGCGTTCATCACCACATTGCTCAGAGAGATCATTAAAGACATTGAGGATATGGAGGGTGATAAAGAATATGGTTGCAAAACCATGCCGATCGTTATTGGGGTCAATTCCACAAAATGGTTCATCATTGCCCTGTGCTCCGGAACTATCATTTGCCTTTTATACATTCAGTTTCTGATGTTAATGAAAGTTCAAAAAGTACCTATCATATACATTCTTGCTGCATTACAGATTCCGCTCCTATTCCTGATCTGGAGGATTTATACCGCAAGGACAAAAAAAGAATATTATATCGCGGGAAATACTGCTAAATTTATAATGCTTTTGGGAATTTGTTATTTATTCATTCACTCACAAGTAATTCTGACAAGCGTATGAGTATATCCGAACTAAAAAAATACGATTTCATTCTTGCATCGAAGTCGCCACGCAGACAGTTTCTTTTAAAATCACTTGGACTGAACTTTGAAACTCATACCAAGGATGTTGATGAAAGCTTTCCTGAAACGCTTAAAGCAGAAGAAATTCCACTTTATTTAAGCAAGAAAAAAGCAGAGGCATTCGATGAAGAATTAAATGACAATACTGTAGTTATCACCGCGGATACGATCGTTTGGATCAATGGACAAGTGCTTAATAAGCCGGAAGATTTTGATGATGCAGTGAGAATGCTGCGAATGCTGTCGGGAAATATGCATGAAGTTTTTACAGGGGTTTGCCTGAAGTCAAAAGAAAAGACAAAAACGTTCTTCGCTAGGACTAAGGTTTATTTCAAACCGCTTTCACAAAGTGATATTGAATACTATATTCATAATTACAAACCTTACGACAAAGCAGGTGCTTATGGCGCACAGGAATGTCTGCCTGCGGGCATGAATCCCTGTTCGGAAGAGGAGGTGAAATTCCTCAAAGAAATGAATAAGCTTGATCTTATAGAATCCAGCCGTGCTGAAATGAAAGCCGGAAGCGGTTACTTCGCTGTCGATCGTATAGATGGTCCTTACTTCAATGTAATGGGATTGCCTATTAAGGAACTTTATGAAGAGCTGATTGTATTCTGAACATTTACCACAATTTTTTTAGAACATCATTGCGATGAGCGCTTCGCGAAGAAGCAATCTCACACAAGTTAACCCTGAGTGAGATTGCTTCGCTTTGCTCGCAATGACGCTCCAAAAGTATCATATCTTCACACCCATTACCAATATATCATCCATCTGCTCCTCTTCCTGTCTCCAATTCAATAATGCATATTGAAGAAAAGACTCCTGCTCTTCCATTTCCATAGATTGCGCAGAAAGCAAAAGCTCTTTGAAACGCCTTCTGTTAAACTTCTTTTTTAGCTCTCCTCCAAACTGATCACAATAGCCATCAGTAAAGAAATAGAAAGTGTCGTTTTCTTGTAATTCAATTGTGCGCGACACAAACTCCTTTTTTACATCACCGTAAAACCCGATCGGGTAACGATTTGGATCAAATTCAATGATCTCATTTTCCCTGATCATGATCATTGGCCTGAAAGCGCCTGAATAAGTCAGAGTGTTCTTGGAAAGATCGAACACTCCCAGAGCCACATCCATTCCATCGTTTGTCACGCCATCACTATTTTGCTTATTCAGCGAAAGAAATAGCTCTTCATCCAGGGCATACAATATCTCAGAAGGCTCTTCCAAACCTTTTTTGATGATGACTTCCTTTAAAATACTGTTAGCAATGAAGCTCATGAGTGCTCCGGGTACACCGTGTCCTGTACAATCCACCGCAGCTACAAACACTTTATCTTTCTTTCTGTGAAAAAAATAGTAATCTCCGCTCACAACATCCTTTGGTTGATACAGGACAAAAGCATCTTTGAATGCATTCCTGATCTGTTGAACATCAGGCAGAATGGCTTCCTGGATACGGCTTGCATATGTAATGCTGTCAACCATATCTTTGTTGTGCTGCTCAAGCTCTTTGTTTTTTTTAAGCAACTGTTGCTCCGCTTTTTTTCTGTCGGTAATGTCATGCCCGATACCAACCAAAGTATTCATCGGGCCTTTGGAAGTATTCCATAGGATCCATCTCTCCCCACCGTTAGCTGTTTTCAGAAGACGTTCATAAGGTAAAGTGGCCAGCAGTGAATCCTGCTTAAGCTGGTTAAGTGCTAAGCTTCGGATATCATTCCTTTCCGCATCGTTATCGCGGGTTAAGTCCCACCATCCTTGACCCATTAAAGCATCTGGTTCAAAACCGAGGATTCGTTTTGCCGAAGGGCTCACATATTCGACTTCGCCTTTGCTGTTAACGACAACTATTAAACTGTTGAGCTTTTCAAGTATACTATCTGTTACTAATGACATGATCAAAAAAGATTAGAAGGCGGTGCCTTTGAATTCAGGAAAATAAAAATGATTGTTTGCTTTTCAGCTGGAATTATCTGCAGATATGCATGCAATTAAATCGCATATGCCAGGTACAATAGCACATTCCGGTGATGGAGATCACGGAATTAATAATCGTGGAAATGATATTTGTGGCTATTGTCATTTTTAATTGATCGGTGCAAATGTATAAAATAATTCAGCAAATACATTTTTTATTTTATTCATCCGAATGCTGGCATATTTTTTTCCACAGAACTTATCAGAAGACACGCCATGTTCAAAATATTATCCTCTCAGATAGCCGACAGTATTGACATAAAAGCTTTTAAAGCCTCTTATGACAAAGCGCTGATCCATTCCGATTCGGATGAGCTTTTCTATGAAACAGGCCCTTATCAGTTTATCTATGTTTTTCGTTACGGAGTTGTTGCCTTTAGTAACCCAAACGAAAAAGAGGTGAATGATTTTATTCAGTTCGCAAAACCCTACTGTAAAAATCATTTTGAGAGTCAGCTGACAGATGAATTGTGGGTAGAAACAAATGCCGCTGAAAACAAATTCGGACACACTAAAATTGAACTAGTTAAGCCAAGCGTGGAGGGATTAAGGATAATAATGCTGAATGTGTCGCAATCGGTTGCGCTGGATTACTATTCGAATCAAACTGAGTTGCTTTTACAGGCAACCAATCAGCACACGTTATTTCTGGAACAAAAAGGCAAGCTGGATTTCTCGGGCAAAAAGCTTAATCAATTCATTGGGAAGATCATCAATTTCAGAAACAGCATCAATGACACACTTTACATTTTTGATTCGGTTCCCGAAACATGGGAAGATGAAGAGCTTTACAAGATCGACATTGAGCTGAAAAAAACATTTGACTTGCAGGCCCGTTACAGAAATATTCAGGAAGAGCTGGCTATTATCAAGGAGAATATGAGTCTCCTTATCGATCTGATGCATCAACGAAAGAGCGCCTTCCTGGAGGTTGTGGTAATTGTTCTGATCTTAGTAGAAGTAGTCAACCTGCTTATCGAGAAAATCATTTGAAATCCAACCTGAGTCTAATTACCGCTGACTGGTTTTCTATATTTTATCATATAATTATTTTAATTGACTTGTTTATTTATATAATTTAAATTTGATTATATAAACTAACTCTTATGAAAAGAACTATTCCCCTTTTTTTGTTTTTGATTATAAACCTCTCATTTAGTCTTGCTCAGATTTCGCCAACCTGTATAACTGCTATCCCAATTTGGTCAAACTCTACAACATTCGCTTCTCCCACCAATATCACCGCTGAAACTGGCCCGAATTACGCATGCCTGTCAACACAACCAAATCCGGCCTGGTTCTATCTGAAAATTGAGAACCCGGGAAATCTGATCATGACCATAAGTCAATATGATAACTTTGCTAATGGGCTGGACGTTGATTTTATTTGCTGGGGGCCATTTGCCTCACCAACAGCCCCTTGCACCGGTATGCTGACCGGACCTAATTCTATAGACTGCAGCTATTCCACAGCCGTAACTGAACAGCTGGATATAAACAATGCTATCGCAGGGATGTATTACATTATCATGATCACCAATTATTCCAATGTTCCGGGTTCGGTTAATTTTACCCAGACAGGTGGCACCGCAAGCTTATCCGCGGACGATGCATGTGTAACAAACGCTTTTTACAATTCTCCTGTTTGTGTTGATGGAACATTGCAGTTGGTAGCAACCAATCATTTAGGGGCAGGTAATTATAATTGGACCGGCCCGAATGGGTTCAGTTCCGCTTTGAAAAATCCTGTCATTACTCCGGCAACTGTCAACGCATCAGGGTATTATCGCGTCACTTATACAAGCACAACACCTGCCTGTAATTACAGCGACAGTGTACTGGTAACTATTGACACATGTGGGACCCTTACAGGCAGGGTTTATGCAGACCTTAATTCAAGCTGCGCTCAGGATTCGTCTGAAAACTATCTCCCTAATGCCCAAATCAAGCTGTCTCAGGCAGGTATGTTCGTAGCGATGACCTGGACAGACCCATACGGATATTATTTCTTTGATGTGCCTGCAGGCAGCTATACTATTGAAGTTATACCCTCCGCTTCCTATTCAGTTACTTGCCCTGCCAGTCTCGCTCATTTAACCACCGTGACGGGAACAGCAATTAACACCGAGAACTTCGCAGTAAGCTGCAACGCAAATAATTTAATCGCCAGTTCTATTTTAGTTTCAGGCATTGCCTTCTTTCCGGGTCAGACTAACACAATGTTCTTAAATGTTGCCAATTCAAGTCCTGAATGCAACAATACTCCGAGTCCGGGTCAGGTAACACTTGTTATGGATCCGTTGGTAAGTTATGCCGGCCCTGCTCCTTCGTTCACGCCACCGGATATTATCAACGGTGATACATTGAAATGGAATGTGGCCGACATCAACTCAATAAATTTGTATGGTAATATGTACGCTTTTCAATATACAACTGCAGTTACAGCTACAGGTAGTGATACAGTTCACTTTACACTGATGATCTCACCAGTCATAGGAGATGCAGATCCCGCGAATAATATTTTTACGAGATCGTTCATAGTCGGCAATTCATATGATCCGAACAACAAGCTTGTTGAACCAAGTGGCGTGGGGCAACAGGGTTTCATTCCGGCTTCTACGGCTAAGTTAGAATACATTATCAATTTCCAGAACACCGGAACAGCTCCGGCTTTTAATATATATATCCTTGACACCCTGGATGCTGATGTTGATGTTTCTTCATTAGAAGTTATTTCGAGCAGCCATCCCCAAACAACATCTCTGCTTCCCGGCAATGTGCTGAAGTTCAATTTCAGTAATATCATGCTTGCCGACAGTTCAAGTAATGAAGCGGGAAGCCATGGCTTTGTGAAGTATTCGATCTCCCCGGACGCAGGGTTGCAGCCGGGAGATGAAATAAGAAATACTGCATTTATCTATTTTGATTTTAATTCACCCATAGTAACAAATACTGCCTTAAATACGATCGAATTCCCTCTTGGAATGAAGGATGAACACAATTACGAGCTGGCTGTATTTCCGAATCCTGCACAGAATAAGATCAATGTAATGTTTGAAGACCTCAGTAGCAAAAGTATTCATATTGAGATTATGAATATAGCAGGAAAGGTAATTTACAACGAACAGATCGGCAACTTTAATGGCAGGTATAACAAGTCCTTAGACCTCAACAACCATTCAAACGGTGTTTATCTCTTGCAGATAACAACAGACAGATCGGTTATCCATTACAAGCTGATAAAAAATTAATAAATACAAAAGCCCTGAAAAATCAGGGCTTTTGTATTTTATTCTTCTCCTCGATCCATTTACTCATATACTTGCTTGCGGATATCGTGTGATGCATAAGCATTTGACCGGTAAAATTATTTCTTCTATGATTCACCAGATTTTCAGAGATTTCCAAAATTGTTCTAACAAAATTCTTATCAAAATCTTTTTTCTGAAATAATTCATTGATGATCTTGATCCCGTTGTTCTGGGATCGCTGCCAAAGCTTATTGTCCTGATATAATTTAACAGCTGCATCTGCAAAGTCATTTTTGTCATTCGTTACTATTCCCGGCCATTCCATACCTTCATGCATCGCTTCAGCACCAATATCGGTTGTTACATTCGGAGTTCCGTGGAGCATCGCGTCAATCAGCTTGCCTTTTAATCCGGCTCCGAACCGTAATGGCGCCAACAAAACCCTTGATCGTTCAATAACCTCCTTTGCGGAGTCAGCCCTCCCTTTGATATTGAATCCTTCTTTAGGGTTATTCAATTGCTGTACCTTTGGAGATGGATAAGCACCATAGATATTTATTTCTGCTTCGGGCAATGCCTTTCTGATCAATGGCCAGATCTCTTCCTTTAAATACAGCACAGTGTTCCAATTTGGCTCGTGAAGGAAATTTCCGATTGAAATGAAATTCTTCCGCTCTTCAAAAGGAATAAAATCGTCTTTAACTTCATCTAAAAGAAAAGGCAAATACATTAACAAAGCATCATTAACCTTAAAAAAATCTTTCAGTAATTTCATTTCATATTGTGAAATGATGAGCGACAGATCACATCTGTAAATACTTGCGATCTCCCTTTTTGCAATATCATTAAGAAGGTCATTTTCATTGAAGGCTCGTTTTTCTTTCCATGCTGTCTGCCTTGCGCTTCTTAAGCAATGCAGGTCTTCTGTATCTAAGATCCGTAAGGCGTCAGGACAATTTTCGGCAACTCTCCATCCGAATTGCTCTTCCGTCATAAAGCGGTCGAACATCACAATTTTCGGGGCGAGGCCTTTTACGAATGAATCGAAAGAGGAGTTATTAAGTTGAACAGTTTCCTTAGCTACATCAATTAAAGAAAGGTCAACAGCGAATTCACTGTCAGCAGCTGCAGACGCAAAGGTGACCTGCCAGCCCTGTTCCTGAAAAATATTTATCAGCTGGAGCATACGACTGCCGGCAGCCGAAGAGCCAGGCTCCGGCCACACAGAGCCTATGATAAGAATATTATATGTTTCAGGATTCGTCAAGACAAAAAAATTGAAAGAAATATATATCAGTTATAAAAATAAAAAAGAGAGGAAAACCTCTCTTTCAATTATTACATCTTCTTATTTAATCGAGATTAAAAGCAAAGCCTACATTGATTCCTGCTGCAAATAACTTGGTCGGCTTGTATTCTGATTTTTCACCGAATGCATTCTCATATTCTTTCCCTTTTAGATTAGCTCCTGAAATATCGGAATTGCCGAAATTCAAAAATGGCTGAACCTTTAGGAAGAGCTTATCAGTCATTGCTGCAGCTATTCCTGCTGAAAGGTGGAATGACATATTGTAGAATTTATATCTTTCAGTGTCTTTTTTAGAAACCGCTGTAAACTTCATATCATAATAGGAATTGTTCTGTGTGAGAATAAAAAAGTATGGATTGTCGGTTGAGTATCTCGCCATTGTTTCCACGCTGCCTTCTTTTGAATAAGTACCCTGAACAAGGAACTGGTTAACGATCCCTGCGTCTATGAAACCATAAAAACGAGATGAATTGCCGAGCAGCAAATGTATGTTGATAGGTATGTTCGCATACATAAGTTTATTAGTGTGTTCAAGATCTGAGCTGATCCATTTATCATAAGCCATCCCGTCCTTATCTGTCTGATTCACCAGCTGCAGCAATCCTTTTTCATAATATTTTTGATTGTAAGAAGATAATCCTACTCCGAAACCAAAGCCAATGCGGTTCTTAATGTATTTACTGAATTCAAAGCTGAAGTTATAACCATTTCCATTATCGATCGTTACGTTCTCATCCTGCTTGAGGCTTGAATTATTGATCTTTGTAGCTTGCATACCCGCAACAACAGAGATTTCTTTGTTTTTGGTAAGGGACGTGGTTTCCTGCGCGAATGAAAAAGTTGATACACCTGTAAGCAGAATAAGTGATAAGAATTTGTTTGTCATTTGTTTTGTAAACATTATAATTTAGAGTAAAAAAAAAGGGAGCGAGAACGCTCCCTTTCAATAGTAATATATTAATTAGCTTAACACTTTTTTCACAAGGTCAGCTGCTTCCTGCAATGCAATTGCAGAATAAACTTTTAATCCGGACTCATCGATGATCTTTTTCGCTTCAACAGCGTTAGTTCCCTGTAAGCGGATGATGATAGGAACATTGATATTACCCATGTTCTTATAAGCGTCAACAATACCCTGAGCAACACGGTCACAACGAACAATACCACCGAAAATATTCACAAGGATCGCTTTTACTTTAGGATCTTTTAAGATGATGCGGAATGCCTGTTCAACGCGTGCAGCATTTGCAGTACCTCCAACATCAAGGAAATTAGCAGGGTCTCCGCCTGATAACTTGATGATATCCATTGTTGCCATTGCTAATCCGGCACCATTCACCATACAGCCAACGTTACCGTCAAGCTTCACGTAATTCAACCCGAATGAACCTGCTTCAACCTCTGTAGGATCTTCTTCTGAAGTATCGCGTAACGCGGCAAAATCAGGGTGACGGAATAAACCGTTACCATCGAAAGTAACTTTAGAATCTACAGCGATGATCTTATTGTCAGATGTTTTAAGAACAGGATTGATCTCGAACATTGATGCATCGATATTATCGTATGCTTTGTAAAGAGAAGCAATAAATTTTGTCATTTGCTTTAATGCTTCACCTGATAAACCAAGGTTGAAAGCGATCTTGCGGCACTGGAAATCACGCAAACCAACTTTAGGATCGATCTCTTCTTTAAAGATCAAATGAGGAGTATCGTGTGCAACAGTTTCGATGTCCATTCCGCCTTCTGTTGAATACATGATCGTATTGCGGCCTTTAGCACGGTCAAGAAGAACAGAAACGTAAAACTCTTTTGTAGGAGTTTCTCCCGGATAATAAACATCCTGCGCTATAAGAACCTTATTTACTTTTTTACCTTTTTCGCCTGTCTGTAAAGTGATCAACTGGTTTCCAAGGATATTTTTAGAGATCGTTTTAACATCATCTAGAGATTTTGCCAAAGCAACACCACGCTGTTCAGTTCCTTCGATCTTACCTTTACCGCGTCCACCTGCATGGATCTGCGACTTCACAACCCACCATCCGGTGCCTGTAGTTTTTTGCAATTCTTTGGCAGCGTCAACGGCTTGTTCCGGTGTATCTGCAACAATACCTTCCTGGATGGCAACACCAAAACTTTTTAAGATGGCTTTACCCTGATACTCGTGTATATTCATAATACTTGGTTAGTTTTAATTAAGAGTCCCAAAAGTATGTTTTTTATTGAATATTATCAAATTAGTTTTATAGTGAGATTTGTTTAATTTGGCTTTAAATTCTCACTTATGCGGGTACTTTTCTTTACCTCCTTGTTTTTTTCTACATACTGCTTCGGTAATGGGGATATTCATCAAAAAGGCGGAAAATCAGATTCGACAGCCGTAAGAGGCTCTTCTATTACAATACATTTAGAACTGTCCGGAAGGATTGGCGGAGGAATTACCTCACCGCAATGGGCTACAGCGGACGGTGATTCCGAAAATAAAAGCGTGGCTTTTCGCGGGGGCAAAACGGGAACATTCTGCGATTTAGCTTGCCAGATTACTGTCGCAGGCGCTAAAAGATTTTCTCTTATCCTTGAACCGGGTTACGCTCTAACTAGCCAATCAATTTCTTATTGTTATAGCTCACACGGAAAGCCAGCCAGCAGTAGTTCATGCGGTTCATTCAATGTTGATATAAAAAAAACTGAAGCTGCCTTGTTAGCGCGAATAATGATAGTTAAAAAGTGGAGGCTGTATTTACTTTGTGGTGGTTACGGGGCTAGGGAGGACTCCAGAATAATCACAGGAAAATGGACGCGAGAATTCACTTCCTATTTGCCATACCAGTCTTCGGAAAGCAAGGAAGAGATGTTCAACAAAAAACATGCATTGGTAAAGGACCAATTGGGCCTAATCGGAGGAATAGGTTTAAATCTTCCTTTGAAAAACAAAACGGCAATTTTTATTGATCTACGTATGAACATTCACAGCTTAAAATCCGGATTCGACCCTACAGTAGTCAGAATGATGGATCTGGGAGTTTCAATAGGATATACATTCTATAAAAGTAAAAGTATTAAAGTTGATCAAATCCCAGCAAATGATTATTAGAATAGAAAATGCAGTTTTTAAATATCAGATAAAGAAACGATTTACATCTCTATTATTATTTATTTCCGTTGTTTCGTATGCACAAATTTCGGATAGCGGTAGTTACAGGCACATGCATATTGAACTTTCAGTTAAAGTTGGGGGTGGTATAACATCCGGTCCATTTTTACGACTTGGGGGGATTTTAGAAGACGAACAAAATGATCGAAACAGAATCCATTTTTATGACGGTTCCGATTACGGTTTTTTTGAAACATTGGGGTTTCAGGCAGCCCTTACTGGAAAAAGTAATATAGCACTGGTTCTAGAGCCGGGTTTTACAATGTCTTCTCAGCATTTGAAATACTCGTTAGGCACGGGTAGCCAAGCAGCGTCTTATGCTGATCGCTGTGATTACTCATTGCACGTTCAAAAATTAGAATTGGCAATCATACCTAAATTGTTTATTGACAGGAAGCATTCCTTCTACTTGAATTTTGGTTTTTACACAGCATATGAAACCTCGAAATTCATATCAGGAACCGTTGAACACGACTACGTATCTAACGTATCACAATCACATCCCTCAAATCAGAGTTTTACAGCTATGGTTGAATATGACCGTCACACTTTACTTAATAAAGGTCAAAATGGGGCTTTGACAGGATTGGGGTGCAACTTTTTTCTGAAAAACAACAAGGTGCTTTTTATTGATCTTCGGGTTACTGTACACCAGTTATTCGGACAGAACGCAGATCCACTTAGAGTTCGCGAACTGGGATTATCGTTAGTTTACACTTTCATTGGCAACTAAACGATATTCTACCCATGAGAATTATATCAATGATTTACTTGTTAACAATATCATATCTTTTAGGAGCTCAGGAGGCGGATTGCAACAGAGTTAATCGAATGCATTTGGAACTATCAGGAAAGATAGGTGGAGGTATAACCTCCAAACCTTTTCGAACTGTTTTTGAGAACATGCAGAATAAATTCAACCATCAAAAACCCAAATACCAGTATACTAATGATTCAAAAAGAGGAATCTTTGAATCAGTTGCTTTGCAATTAGCCATTGTAGGTAAAAACAATGTTTATGCATTTGTTATAGAACCTGGATTTGCGATCTCCTCACAGGAATTAGCTTATTCAACTCTTTCTAATGGCCAAGCGTTTTATGGCAGTACTAATTATAATTACACATTGAATATTCAAAAGTTCGATTTTTCTTTCATAAACAGATTTTATATTGGTAAAAAACATGCTCTTTTTATCGATTTCGGAGCCTATACCGCCTATGAAAGTGCAAAATTTATGACTGGGACAGTCTCGTATAAATGGCACTCCACTATGACCGCTTCATGGGGCGGACAAAGTGATGGTCAAGGTACTACAGAATACAACAAACATCAGCTTAACAACAAAGGCCAGAATGGGCTTCTGACCGGAATCGGATATAACTTTTACCTGAAAAACAAAAAAATTCTTTATGTTGACTTACGGCTAACAGGCCATCAGCTATTCGGACAGGAAAGCGATGAATTGAAAGTAAAAGATCTTGGAATTTCAGTTGGCTACAGTTTTATCAATACAAAAAGCACTAAGACAAAGAAGTAAAAGTTAATAAAAACAAAAATCCCCTTCCGTTTCCGGAAAGGGATCTTGTACAATACACTTTATAAGATTATTTCTTAGTATAACGGTTACGGAATTTATCCACACGTCCTGCTGTATCCACCAATTTAACTTTACCTGTGTAAAAAGGATGGCTCATATGAGAGATCTCCAACTTTACAACTGGATACTCATTACCATCTTCCCATTTGATAGTCTCTTTTGTATCAACACATGATTTAGTTATGAAAGAGTAATCATTACTCATATCTTTAAATACCACTAAACGGTAATTTTCTGGGTGAATTCCTGGTTTCATCTTAATTCTATTTTTAATTTCGGATTGCAAAGATACATAATTGTATTAAATCTGCAATATTTTTTGACATTTTTTTGTTCGGGTGGCGGAATGTTGATCTATATGCTACAACCGGCAGATCCTGAAACAAGTTCAGGATGACCTTCCGCACAAATTATCCAATTAATCGAGCGCATTGATTGTTACCCAATACTTATAGCCAATGATGGCCTGCTCCCACTTTTTAAGGTTTTTCAGGTCTTTTTTGTAGTATTTCGGCAAAATAGCCTTGTTTATTTTGGCTAAAAGCTTAAAAATTGACTTTTTCATGGAGCGAAGATAGGGCTTTCCTAACTATTTTAAACTTTCTTTTGTCTTGAAACAAAAGAAACAAAAATTCAAGATCGGACGATTCCTCCGCTCCTCTCCGAATTTTCTTAAAATCTAAAGCAGGAGAACTAAAGCTCCTGCTAAGATTTTTACGAAAATTGCTGTTCACCGCTCCTCGGCATCGCGTCCGATCAATCCCACCCGCTACTTCGAATAGAAATACAAATACGTTTAGAAATCCGAACTCTGTGTCACCTAAGCCTCAGGAATATTTATTACAACTACGAAGACGCGCGAAAGCCTTGAAAGCATACGATGCCGTGTAGCTTGCGGGCTGCGATTATGCTTTCTTGAACTTTTGCTTCTTTTCTTTTAAGAGAAAAGAAGGTATGTGTACCAATCATCACATTTTCTCTAAAATCTGAATAATTATTCCTTATTTAGAGCTTCCAACATTTACACAATGAAATCTTATCAATTACTGCTCGCTGCTTCATTTTGCAGCATCACCCTGATTGCACAGGAAAAAGAAGAAAAGAAATGGGATGTCTCCGCTCCGAAAGGAAACATTTCCGAAGTCGAAATAACAACCAACGAGGGAACATGGATGGGTCTGGATGTGAGTCCTGACGGTAAAACCATTGTGTTCGACCTGCTTGGCGACATATACTCCATGCCCCTTTCAGGAGGTGAAGCTAAAACACTGCGAAGCGGCTTCCCTTATGAAGTGCAGCCGAGGTTCAGTGCTGACGGCAAAAAGATCTCCTTCACCAGCGATGCAGGTGGCGGTGATAATATCTGGATGATGAATACCGATGGCTCAGATGCGAAACAAATCACAAAAGAAAATTTCAGATTGGTGAATAACGCAGTATGGGCTCCGGACGGACAATACATCATAGCAAAAAAGCACTTCTCCTCTACCCGCTCATTGGGTGCAGGCGAAATGTGGATGTATCATATTTCCGGTGGCGAAGGAATTCAGCTTACCATTAAAAAGAATGCGCAGCAGGACGCAGGTGAACCTTGTATCTCTCCTGACGGACGTTACATCTATTACAGTGAGGACATGTATCCGGGAGGATTCTTTCAGTATGATAAGGATCCGAATAGCCAGATCTATGTGATCAAACGTTTCGACAGAACCACAGGAGAAACAGAGGTAGTTACCGGTGGTCCGGGCGGAGCTTTCAGGCCGCAGATCTCGAAGGATGGTAAAACACTGGCTTTCGTAAAACGCGTGAGAACATTAACTGTGTTATATCTCCGCAATCTTGAAACAGGTGAAGAATGGCCGGTATATGACAAGCTTAGTAAAGATCAGCAGGAGGCTTGGGCGATCTTCGGTGTTTACAGCAATTACAACTGGCTCGATGCATCGCATATTATCATCTGGGCTCACGGCAAAATTTTAAATGTTGATATCACTAAAAATACGGCTGCAGAAATTCCTTTTACAGTTCATTCAAAACATAATATCGTTGAGGCATTGCATTTCAGACAGGAGGTAGCTCCGGATAAATTCAACGTAAAGGTGATCCGCAACGCAACTGCTTCCGCAGATGAAAAAACACTCGTGTTCAATTCTGTGGGATACTTATGGAAAAAAGATCTTCCTGCTGGTGACCCGGTTAGATTAACAAGTACTAACAAGGCATTTGAGTTTGAGCCATCTTTCGCTTCGAAGGGGGATGAAATAGTTTACACCACCTGGAATGATGAAGAAATGGGCGCTGTTTACACGATGAATGTGAAAACAAAAAAAGCTGTAAAGATCACATTTGAAAAAGGCATCTATCGCACTCCACGCTTATCCGCAGATGGAAAATGGATCGTTTATCAGAAGGAAGAAGGGAATGATCATCTTGGTTTTACAAACAGTGTTAAACCCGGAATCTATCTGATCGAAAATAAAGCAGGTGCTCAGCCTAAGCTTTTATCGAAAGATGGTGCGGATCCCCGGTTCATCGGAAATGATCGTGTGTTCTTTCAAAGCTTCGAGGGTGAAGACAAAACATATAAGAGCATCTCGGTTGAAGGAAAAGAGCTCCGCACCGATTTCACTTCCAAGCATGCAACCTCTGTTGTGCCTAGTCCCGATGGAAAATGGATCGCCTTTATTGAATTATTCAAAGTGTATGTTGCTGCCTATCCTCATTCCGGAAAGCCGCTTGATCTGAGCGCACAAATGGGAAGTGTCCCTGTAACGCAGATCGCGAAGGATGCAGGATTGAATCTTGAGTGGAGCTCCGACAGCAAAAAAATTCACTGGACTTACAGTGATGAATATTTCACAACAGTGATGAAAGATCATTTCACTTTTCTGGAAGGCTCGCCTGAAAAGTCGGCACCGATGGATTCTGTAGGTGTGAAGGTGAATCTTCAGTTAGCTTCCGATAAGCCAAAAGGTCGAATTGCTTTTACAAATGCGAGAATCATTACGATGAAAGCTGATGAAGTGATCGAGAACGGAACGATCATTATCAATGAAAATAAAATAGAATCGATCGGGAAAGCTGACGAAGTAAAGGTCCCGGCTGATGTTAAAACCATCGACTGCAAAGGAAAAACAATAATGCCCGGAATGGTTGATGTGCACTCACACTTAAGCACATGGCGTTTGGGTCCGAGCCCTCAAAAGCAATGGAGCTACTATTCTAATCTGGCTTACGGAGTTACTACAACACACGATCCTTCTTCCAATTCTGAGATGGTATTCTCACAATCAGAAATGGTAAAGGCCGGTTATATGGTTGGGCCACGAATCTTTTCAACGGGAACTATTCTGTACGGAGCTGAAGGAGACTTCAAAGCCGTGATCAATAGCCCTGATGATGCACGCTCACACATTGCAAGAACAAAAGCATTCGGAGCGTTCTCTGTAAAAAGCTACAACCAGCCGCGGAGAGAGCAGCGTCAGCAAGTAATTCAGGCTGCACGTGATTTACAGGTGATGGTCGTTCCTGAAGGAGGATCAACTTTTTATCATAACATGAGTGAGATCATTGACGGACACACAGGCATCGAACACAATATTCCCATCCCTGAATTAAGCAATGATGTTATCAAATTATGGTCGGCAAGCAAAACCGGCTACACTCCTACCCTGATCGTTTGTTATGGCGCTATGATGGGAGAAAATTACTGGTATCAGAAAACCAACGTTTGGGAAAACAAACGACTTTTAAATTTCTTTCCGCGCGTGATCATTGATTCACGATCACGTCACCGGAAGATGAGTCCGGACGAAGAATTTGAAAATGGGTTTATGGCCGTTTCAAGATCATGCAAAAAACTGACTGATGCAGGTGTAAAAGTAAATCTTGGGTCTCATGGACAGATTCAGGGCATTGGCGCTCACTGGGAATTATGGATGCTTCAGATGGGCGGAATGACTCCACTTGAAGCAATTCGTTGTGCTACAACGAACGGGGCACATTATATCGGGATGGATGATCAGATAGGTTCCTTAGAAAAAGGAAAACTGGCTGATTTAATTGTAATGGATAAGAATCCGCTTGAAGATATCCGTAATTCAGAAAGTATAAAATACGTGATGGTGAATGGTAGATTGTACGATGCTGAAACCATGAATGAGATCGGAAACTATGATGTGAAGCATGGTAAGTTCTATTGGGAAAATGCTAAATCAAATAACAATTTCCCATGGCATGAGGAAACGAATAGTTATATGGATGGTTGCGGAGTTGATCATTAAGAAAAGGTTAAAGGTTAAAAGTTCGTTAAAGGGTATACGGAGGGTTTCACGATAGCTTTCGAGACGGATGAGCATTTTGAAGAAGTAATCTTAACCCGATAAAAGGAATACAGAAAATTAAATTTAAAGTGGTAGAAATGGACACAAACGCGATCTATAAAGAATTCTCTTTTGAATTAATAATAGTTTTTAAAATTTTATTTGCCTTGCTCCTTGGCGCGGTTATCGGCCTTGACCGTGAAAGGCACGGTAAAGATGCGGGTATCAGAACTTATGCTGCAGTCTGCATTGGCTCAGCAATTTTTACCTGCATAGGCGCACACATGTCGGGTGACGGAACTGCAGAATCACGGATCATTGCTAATATCATTACCGGTGTAGGCTTTTTGGGTGCAGGGATCATTTACCGTAATGACGAAGCCGGCTCCTCTCAAGGACTCACAACCGCAGCCACCGCATGGTGTACAGCCGCACTTGGTGTGGCAGTTGGTCTCGATATGTATTTTATTGCATCAGCAGGTACAGTCATCCTTTATTTTTTACTATCGCTTTACAGATTTAAATGGTATTTAAGATGGAAGCAAAAACTAGTTGATAAACATAACCCACCGGAAAAAAAGGATTGAAGCTCATCTCTAAATAACAAGAACAAATGAACATCGAACAGCTACAAACTTTTTGCAAAAGCCTTCCCGGAATTACAGAAGATATAAAATGGGGAAACGATCTTTGCTTTAATATTGGAAAAAAAATGTTTTGTGTGACAGGCTTACAACCTCCGATGACTGTTTCTCTAAAAGTAAAAGACGAAGAATTTGAGGAGCTTATCAATTCAGAGAATATTATTTCTGCTCCGTATGTCGGCAGATACAAATGGATCCTGATTGAGAAACCGGGCCGATTCACTAAAAAAGAGTGGGAACATTATATCAGGCAATCCTATGAACTGATCAAAGCCCAATTACCTAAAAAAGTTTTGAAAGAGTTAGGATTATAAAACCATGCAAAAGCTCCTGGGCCCAAAAATCGTTATCCTTCTTTCAATTATCCTTTGTTTGTTCGTCACCACAAACATTCACTGGGGTAAAGATAAATGGCAGAATATTATTGAAGCTGATGCGCGGGGGTATTACGCTTATCTTCCGGCTACATTCATTTACCAGGATCTTAATTTTACTTTCTATGATACAATAGAAAAAAAGAAATACAATACACCCTTCAATTACGAATACCGGACCGTCCTTCAGAATGGGAAGGCAGTCAATAAATATTTTTGCGGCACAGCGGTCGCACAATTACCATTTTTTCTCTCAGCACATTTGATCAGCATCATTTCAGGGCAAGAAGCTGATGGATACTCCCGCGTCTATATGCTCGCAATAACGTTGGCAGGACTCTGCTATCTGTTCATCGGTTTGTGGTTTATGAATAAGCTTTTGAAACTGTATAATACGAAGGATCAGATCAGGGGCATAACGATCATAGCGATACTTTTTGGAACGAATCTCTTCTTCTACTCTGTTTGTGAGATGGGGATGTCGCATATTTATTCTTTCGCTTTTATTTCGATGTTCTGCTATTTCCTGAAAAAACAATTTATAAAACCGGAGATCCGTTCGATTATTATATCAATGCTTTTGCTCGGGATAATTTTCCTGATCAGGCCCGCAAATCTGTTGATCCTGGTTGCTGTTCCATTTCTTGCCGGAGATTATTATCCCTTCTTCACCAGTCTGAATACCGTCAAGAAAAACTTGCCTGCTTTCATCGTTGGTATTATTTCCATGTTGCTTATCATGTTCATTCAGCCTTTGATCTATAAGATCTCAACCGGCTCTTTCTGGGTGGATTCTTATCCCGGAGAATATTTTGATTGCGGGAATCCTCATTTTTTCAGCATCCTCTTCAGTTACAAAAAAGGCTTGTTCCTTTATACTCCACTGTATTTAATTGCTTTGGGCGGACTCTGGTTCTTGTACAAGAAAAAGAAATTTGAATTCTATTCTTTCATCTTCTTCTTTTGCACAATTACATATGTTCTCTCTTCGTGGTGGAACTGGTGGTATGGAGGAAGTTTTTCTGGAAGGGTATTCGTTGATTATCTTACTTTGTTTGCATTGATACTGAGCATCCTTTTACAGAAGTCTTCCAGAGCTATAAGAAGGCTTGTTTTGATTCCCTTGATTGTTCTTCTGATTGGACTTTGTCAATTCCAGACTTATCAATACCGTTATTATTTGATCCATTGGGAGGATATGACGCAGGAAAGATATTGGGATGATTTTTTAAAGCTGAAGAAATAGAATTTTGAGGGAATCTAATGAAGCGATAATCTGTAAAGCCTTCTTACGATTTGATCTTTTAATTTGCGGTTGATCATTTTTTCACCACCCCTGCCCCCTCCTCAAGGGAGTGGAAATGCTTCTAGCTAAATAACAATCCCATCGCAAAGCGATTTAATCTGTAGAAATCTATGAATCTGTGGTCAATAAAAATCAAATATACTTCCTGATCGTACCGATCAAAACCTCCATCATGATCGGCTTTGACAAATAGTTATCACAACCTGCCTCAAGACACCTTTCTTTGTCACCTTTCATCGCATGTGCGGTCAAGGCAATAACAGGCGTCCGCGATAGCCCCGCTGCAGACTCATGTTCCCGTATCGCCTCTGTCGCTAACAGGCCATCTAGCACGGGCATTTGAACATCCATTAAAATAAGTTTGATGTCGCGATGTGACTTATATTTTTCGACTGCTATTTCACCATTATTTGCAGTGATCACATTGTAACCTGCTTTTTCAAGGATCAGTTTTGTCAAACGCTGGTTCACAAGATTGTCTTCAACAAGCAGTAATACATCTTTAGTTTCGATAGAGGAGTTCGCATCGACCGAGATACTTTCAGCAATCGGCACCGGCTTGTACGGGACAGTGAAATAAAACGCAGCGCCCTTACCCTTGGCAGATTCAACGCGAATAGTACCTCCGAGCAGCTGGACTAGCTTTTTCGCGATCGTTAGTCCGAGTCCGCTTCCTCCATGTGTCCTTGTAATTGATGCATCGGCCTGACCAAACATCTCAAAGACCCGTCCATGATCTTTCTTTTCAAGCCCGATTCCAGAATCCTTAACGTAAAATTCAAGTGTTGTCGGATCTTTAAGACTCACCCCTAATTCAATAGTTCCTTCGGAAGTGAATTTAACAGCGTTGCTAAGAAGATTATAAATGATCTGTTGCAATCTTGTGCGATCGGAATAGATCTCTCTCGCAATATTCTCCGGAAGGGTTCTGATGAACTTTACATTCATATCATTCTTTTCAATGATATGCTTGAAAACACTTTCCTTTCCGTCAAACAAAGTTTTAATAGAAACAGGCTCGCTTTCAACAACCAACTGACCCGCCTCTATTTTTGAAATATCAAGAATGTCATTAATAAGATGAAGCAGCAACTTACCGCTTTCTTTAACGTTTTCCAGGTAATCTCTATGTTCTGCGCTTAATCTGTCATTAAGGATAAGTTCAACATAACCGATAATTGCATTCATCGGAGTGCGGATCTCATGACTCATATTCGCAAGAAACAATGACTTCGCCTTATCTGACTCTTCAGCTTTTGCCTTTGCAGTTTGCATTTCCTCCTCCACTTTTTTTCTTTCAAAAAATGTAGGAATATCATAGTGGCTCTTCTCGCTTATTGGACTGCGAGGGCTTGCTGTGTATTTGCTAATATGTTGCTGGATCTTATGCGGAGGCGACATAATAAAAGTACAATGCTCGTCTCCTTTGGCTTTGCATGTAACTTCAACTGATGTAAGTGCAAACCCAAAACTCTCCTCGCACCACCCTGATGAATATCCCGCGTTCATAATACATACTGCTGTATCGGAACGTTTACCCGACCGGATCCATGAATCAGCTTCAAAAGAAAACGGGTGCCGGTAGACCATGTAATAATTTTCATCAGGACTGGGATTGCTTTCAGGAAGAATATCCACATAGGCCCAACCGGAATATGCGAAGTGAACCGGTCCGGCCGAAAGTTTTTCAATAGGCTCTTTCAGGTTCATTTTCGAATGAAAATTCTTCGCATCATTGATCCCGATCACATGCGAAACATCGAAAAGGAAATTCTTGCCGATAGACATCGCCTCTTTTTCTCCACGGTCGGAATAAAGCTCTTTAATTGTTGTGAGAAAATCGTAGGATAGTGCTGATGCCCTGACAAGGACATAGCGCTCATCGTTTATTTCAATGGTTCCATGACTTGGATCCATTTTAAGGTCCCGGAAATATTCGCCAACGATCTTTTGTGCATTATCAAAAAGAGGCTGAATGTCTTTTGGAACACTAACCGTGCTCCCATTCTCAAGTGATGAAAAATTTCTTTTTAAAAGATTATTTTCTCTCTCAAGTTCAGCAATCCGCTCTTCTAATAATTTTATTTTCTTGCCTTCCTCCATAATTGCTAATCAAATATAAACCATTTTGAATATAAAGAAAGGTTTGAAAAATAAAGACTACGCTAAATGCTCAAGCTCTTTTCTTAACATATTTAAAGCAGCGTTAGCCGTTTTTTGAATGTTGCGTTCGCGGTTATTACCAAAAAGAAATTTTTCGGAAATAACTTTCTCGGGAGTGGCAATTGCGATCCAGACTGTGCCGACAGGTTTATCGGTGGTGCCTCCCCCAGGACCGGCAATTCCGGAAGCGGAGATCGAATAATCGGTTTTGTATCGCTCACGGATAGCCTTTGCCATTTGTTCAACTACAGGCTGACTAACAGCTCCATGCTTCATGATCACTTCATGCGGAACACCAAGTTCACTTTCCTTTATTTCATAGGCGTATGAGATCACAGAACCAATGTAATAAGCGGAGCTTCCTGCCACTTTAGTGATAAGATGCGAGATATATCCTCCTGTGCAGCTTTCAGCGGTAGAAACGGTTTTCTTATTCTTCAACAGCATCTGTCCTACCATCATTTCCAGTGTTTCTTTTTCTTCACCGTAAACTTCATAGCCGTAGATGTATTCTGAAATAATATGTTTTAACTCTTCTATCTTTTTATCCGTGATCGCATTAAGCTCGTGCTCATTACTTCCTTTAGTACTAAGGCGCAGACGCACCATTCCCGGTGAGGGCAAATATGCAAGCTTGATATTATGCGCTCCCAGACTATCTTCCCAACCGCTGATCATTTCAGATAACGTTGATTCACCAATACCTTGTGTGAGAACCGTTTTATGAACTATGACAGGAAACTTAAACTGTGACCTCAGTTTAGGGATCACCTGTTCCTTCATCATAGCTTTCATTTCATACGGAACACCAGGCATAGAGATGAAGATCTTTCCGTCAACGTTGAACCACATTCCCGGTGCCGTCCCATTCTTATTTCTGATCACTTCGCAAATAGCGGGAACTTCTGCCTGCAAGCGATTAATCGGAGTAACTTCTTTACCATAGGTTGCGAAGATATTCACAACATCCTGGTAAGCTTCTTCATCAAAACGCGTTGACGTTTTGAAATATTCACAAAGTGTTTTTTTTGTGATATCGTCTTTGGTCGGTCCTAATCCTCCGGTGATCAGAATAATATCAGCTCTTTTTTTCGCTTCATCAAGAGCTGCCAGGATATGCCCGCGATCATCAGAGACAGAACTGATCTGTTTTACGCTCATGCCATTCATATTCAGGAGCTGACCAATGAAAGCCGAGTTTGTGTCTACAATTTGTCCGATCAGTATTTCATCTCCTATCGTAATTATTTCTACTTCACCGCGGACCTCTCCGAAGGAGAGCGTGTCATTAACATTTTTTTTTTGCATAAATTCCTTCCTAAGCTTCCCGTAACGCGACAATCATTACTTAAAAAATATATCATTAGTTTGACCCGTCTACGAACTCCTAACTCCTCACTACCGACTACTTAACAATCTTCATTTCATTCAACAAATATCCCGCTCCTGCATATTTATCAATCACAAACAAAGTATATCTTACATCAAGTACAATATTCCTTACCTGATCAGGATTATACATAATATCACTCATTGTTCCCTCCCAGTTACGATCGAAGTTTGTACCTATCAACTGGCCTTCACCATTAAACACAGGACTTCCTGAGTTTCCACCGGTTGTGTGATTGCTTGCGCAGAATGCAACTCGTAATTCTCCATTCTTATCGGCATACTGACCATAATCCTTTTTCAGATAAAGATCTTTCAGCTTAGGAGAAACAATAAACTCGTCCACCAGCGGATTTTCTTTTTCAATCAAGCCGTTCAGGGTAGTGTAATAATTATAGAACACTCCGTCTTTGGGATTATACCCTTTCACTTTTCCATAGGCAACACGTAACGTACTATTTGCATCAGGATAATATTTTTTATTAGTCATAAGCTCACGCATCCCTTTCATATATGTACGGTTAAGGAGCGCTATCTTGGCATCCAATGCATTGTAATCAGGTCTCACGTCTTTATAGAATTTATTATAGCTGCTCTTCATCAAAAGATAAACAGGATCTTTCAAAAGCTTTTTATAACTCTTTCCGAGATCATTCAACACTGCGATCATTTTCACTTCCGAGGTAAATATAGTTTTCGAATATACTTCACGTGCAAATTTTGAGAAGTCGCCCTTGTGTTTTTTTTCAATCTCAGCGAACACGTCCGCCTGCTGTGATTTATCAAGGTTTTCAGAAACCATTTTTAACATGGCTGCACAGATTTTTTCATCAGTAGCGGCATTGTAATCCTTAAAGAATGCAGGAAGATCAGCTTTTAACTTTTCAATATTTTTGGCAAGATCGGTGGTTGTTTTTCCAGCGACAAGTGCATCTATGGTTTCATTAAAAGTCAAAGCATAATTCACAGCTTCAATACCGAGTATCCCCTCCACATAATAATCACGTTGTTTGTTGAGAATACTGTATTGAGCATAGTTCTTTTCGAAATCACTGAACAGGTTACTGTATTTCTCTTTTGCAGCGTTATCCGAATTTACCTTTTGCTGAAATTCCTGTTCAAAGGCCTTCTTTTTATTTAAAGCATCAAGCTTTTTTAATCCATTGACTTCACCTGCCCATTTTTTCCAATAGTTTGCAAGGCCTGCGTATTTCGCTGAATACTGAATGCGAACTTTATCACTTCCTTTCATATCCTCATCAAGTATTCTCAATCGTGTTTCACGGATCTTCACTTTCGCTGGATCACTTTCATTCATGATCATGTTCACAGCGTAAGAGCTCAGATATTCAGTCGTTCTGCCGGGAAAACCGTAAACCATAGTAAAATCATTCTCTTCGGCTCCTTTTAATGAAACAGGAATAACATGTTTTGGTTTGTAAGGAACATTGTCGGCTGAATAATCAGCGGGCTCATTATTCTTATTCGCATAGATACGGAATATTGAAAAGTCACCTGTGTGACGTGGCCACATCCAGTTGTCTGTGTCTCCACCGAATTTTCCAATTGAAGATGGTGGTGCTCCTACTAAACGCACATCACGGAATGTTTCTGTCACAAACATGTAATATTCATTTCCATAATAGAACGGACGAATAAACGCTCCAAACTTGGATGATGATGTCACCTCTTTTGTAAGTACTCCTATCGCTTCGTTGATCTTTTTGTCACGTTCCGCATCATTCATGTTATCTGTAACTCCGTTCAACACCTTTGCCGTAACATCTTCCATTCGTACGATGAATGTCGCTGTTAATCCGGGATTGGATAGTTCCTGCGACTGATTCATTGCCCAGAACCCGTTTGTCAGCAAATCGTTTTCAACCGTACTGTGTGCCTGTATCTGACCATAGCCGCAATGATGATTTGTAAGAAGCAAACCTTTATCCGAAATGATCTCGCCCGTACATCCACCTCCAAATTGTACAACTGCATCCTTTAAACTCGATTTATTGATGCTGTAAATGTCTTCAGCACTGAGCTTTAAACCTTTGCTCTGCATATCAGACTCGTTAAGTGATTTTAACAGCATAGGCAGCCACATGCCTTCATCTGCACGAAGGATGTTAAGTGTAAAAAAGTTAAATGCTAAAAGGAATAAAATGGTCTTTTTCATAAGGAATTGTTTATAAAGTAAAGATGCAAAAAAATGTGGTTTACAAAATAAAAAAAGTCCGCTGTTACTTATCAGCGGACTTGATTGTTAAGAGAATACCTCTTATTCCCGAACAAGCTTTTTAGTGTAAGTTCCTTTACTAGTGTGTATCTGTAATATATACATACCCGGACTCAGATGGGTAGCTTCTGAAATAGAAAATCTGTTGCCTGTGTTCATCTCCATTGTCTTAAGCATCGAGCTGATCTTCCTTCCTGAGATATCATAAAGCTCAACCTTCACCGATTGTATTACTGTTGAATAAAAATTGATCTCAAAAGTGTTGCTGAATGGATTTGGATATACACTAAGAGATTCATCATGAGCTTCATACTTTCCTATTCCTGCCAATATGGTATTAGCAAAACAAAAGTTCGGAATTCCATATCCTTTGATCGTGTCCGGTGACATACGCTGGCTTCCACTCTGCTCGATCGCTCCTAACAATTCCATGTTCGTCATGCCCGGATTTGCCTGCCATAAGCAAGCAACAGCTCCTGCAGCAATAGGACCTGAAAATGAAGTTCCATTATAAAAAGCCAAAGTGCCGTTATTACTTTGAACGGCAGCATGAACTCCCTGGGCAACAATATTCGGCTTGATCCTTCCGTCAGATGTTGGACCGCGCGAGCTGAACCCGGCTATAGCACCTGTCGAGTCAACTGCTCCCACTGTCAATACACTGTCAGCATCAGCAGGAGCGGTAATCTTATACCACGTAGGACCACCGGAATTTCCAGCACTTGAAACTACGAATATTCCGGTAGCTGCAGCCCAGTCCGCGGCTCTGGTAACAATAGTGGTATTTCCATCCATATCAGCATAAGTGTGATTTGTTGATGCATCATCAAACCTGTTATAACCGAGAGATGAATTGATTATATCTGCACCTGCGCTGTCAGCAAACTCAGCTCCCACAAGCCAGTTGATCTCTTCCTGTAAACTTTCACTTCCGGCATCTTCCGTTCTTATCAGCCAGTATTTTGCAAGCGGTGCCGTTCCAACGATTTGACCACGGATGTTCCCGGCCATACAGGATAGTACATTCATCCCATGAGAATAATCCTCATAAACCATTGTATCACCGGTTACCATATCCCGGCAGCCGAGTATTTGTCTGTTGATCCTGATACTGTCGAAGGCCGGAAGTGCATTTACAAAGTAAAACCCTGCATCTAAGACTGCTATTTGCATCCCCTGACCTTTGTAACCCCATTCATGCATGCAGTCTGCGCCAATCATTTTTGCCTGACTGAAAGAAGGACCATAAACATACCCTCTTTGGCTCTGTTCAGCTTCCGCCATTTCATTCTCAAATTTATCGTCAGCGCTCTCTGAAGGGATCGCAATGATCTTCTGAACACTTTTAACAAATGGTAATGCTTCAATCGCTGACAGGTTTTGCTGGTTCGCTAATGTAACAGTTATTCCATTGAACCATTTCGAACGGTTTTTCACCACAGCTCCTAAAGAGCTTACTGCATTAACGTAGGCAGGATTTACAGGAAGATCCCTTGAATTGATTTCAATATGCTGACGCTCTCTTCTCGCGATAGCCCTTTCAGACAAATATGCTTTAGGCTCCTGTAATGAATACGGACTGTTTTTCTTATCCTTAAAAACTACCCAGTAAGTTGTCTTGGTCTGTGCAAAACCAAGCGTAATAAAAAGAAGGAATAATGCGGTAAGTATATTTTTTTTCATGTTTCTGAAATTATTCTTTTCCATAGGAGTTAACGGTCATTGTATATTGATATCCCGATGTAATGCGATCAAGAATGTCTTTCCGATAAAATGCAGTAAGCGAATCATCAAGAAAGGGGATCTGAGGACTATACCAGTATGAAGGCGGCTGTGAATCAACATCAATAAAACGTTTATAGACAAGGCCTGCATTACGTGCGTATTTTTCTTCTGCGTAGGTTTTATGCACCAGGCTCGCTACATCATACTGCATTACCTGCAAAACCGAATCAAATTGAATATTACCGATTTCACCCGGGAGGTCGTGAAACCCATATTTATACTCCTCTTCCGGGCTGGTGTTTTTTGCATTTCCATTCCAGCTTTCTTCTGTGGAGACAGGGAAAATGAGCTTTATATAACGAACATTATCCTCTACCTTCTCAACATTCTTCAATGTTTTATTTTCAGTCCAGACGTTTCGTAACTGCCAGCTCATAGCGCTGTATGCAACCAGAGGATTGTATTTTTTGATGTACCGCTCGAGGCGAATGGTCGGCCGGCCTTCATTATCTGTAAAAATCGATTCGATCTTTTCTTTCAGCTGATATTTGGTAGTTGTTTTAATTACAGGATAGTTGTCGTATGACGAGGAGTCAACATCGTAGATCACATACGTTCCGACAGCGTCAGGAAAATAATTAAATCCCAGGTCGGGTACCGGGGAAGGATCTCTTTTGCAGGAAACGAATCCGGCAAAAAAGACCATTATTATGAATATGTTTATAGCCTTATTCAAAACATTAATTGAATGTTAAAGATAAGAAATTCCGGGGAGGATTCTAAAACCTGAAGAAGGCTTGATATTAAAGAATTCTTTGACGTTCGATAATTCCGCCTCCGACAAGATCATCGCCTTCATAAAAAACAGCGGATTGTCCGGGTGCAACAGCCGACACAGGGTTATGAAAAAGCACGTCCAGCTTTTCACCTTTATGAGAAACGTTTGCAAGGCTTCCCGCGTCTTTGTAACGGATCTTGGTAAGCAATTCATAATTATCCGGGATTGAAGCATATTTGATCAAATTATACTTTCCGACAACCATGTGCTGCTCTTCAAGCTCTTCTTTACTTCCAAGAACAACGGTATTTGTTTCAGGTAAGATCTCAAGTACATGCAATGGTTCACCAACAGCTATTTCCAGTCCTTTTCTTTGTCCGATCGTATAAAACGGATAACCTTTATGTTTACCTAAAACTCTTCCTGTGCGATCAATAAAGTTACCACCGTCTACCTTCTCTTCAAGTCCATCAACCTTGCGTTTCAGAAAACCGCGATAATCATTATCAGGCACAAAGCAGATCTCATAGCTCTCACTTTTATTAGCGAGATCAATATAACCATTGTCCTTTGCCATTTGCTTGATCTCGGTTTTACGGAAATTCTGCAAAGGGAACAATGTTCTTTTCAGACTCTCCTGAGTCAATCCCCACAATACGTACGACTGATCTTTGTTTGTATCGAGTCCTCTCGAAACAACGTAACGGTTATTCTCTTCGCGGATACGTGCATAATGTCCAGTTGCGATGAATTCACAATCCAGCATATCCGCACGCTTCAGCAAAGCTTCCCATTTGATATGTGTATTGCAAAGTACACAAGGGTTTGGGGTGCGCCCTGCAAGATATTCATCAACAAAATTATCGATGATATAGTTCCCGAATTCATTCCTGATATCGAGAATATAATGAGGAAATCCAAGATTAACAGCAAGCATACGAGCATCGTTGATACTATCCAGACTGCAGCATCCGGTTTCTTTGCTCGAACCACCTGAAGAAGCGTAATCCCATGTTTTCATGGTGATCCCTACCACATCATATCCTTGCTCGTGCAGCAATAAAGCGGCAATCGAACTGTCGATCCCGCCACTCATTGCCAATAATACTTTTCCTTTTTTACTCATTTTTTAGTTCGGACTATAGTCCACATCAAATGGATTTTTCATTTCAAAATCCTGGTATTTTTTCTTTTCTTTTTCAACCTCTTCCTTCGGAATTACATTCGGATCCGGACTAGTTAAAACACCATCAGAATAGATATCTGTCCGTTTTATAGTGCCATCTTCCTTATAATATTTCCATGGACCGTCTTTAAGGTCGTTCACATAAACACCCTCTGCTTCTGGCTTCCCTGAAGGGTAATAAAAAGTTACCTTGCCAGCAACCTTTCCTTTGGTGTATTGCCCTTTATATTTTAGCGTTCCGCCTTCAAAGTAATTTGTTCTCGGCCCATCGAGTACACCAGCTTTCCACATTCTCTCTTCAGCCAACTGACCATTTGTATAATATACTTTACTTTTCCCTTCCTTTAAACCATTCAGGTATGTTTCTTCTGAAATCAAACCCCCGCCATCATCATAAAACTTCCAGAGACTGTCACGCTTTTCATTGATATATTTTCCTTCCCCCATGATCTTTCCTCCCATTGCAAACATTTTTGTATAAGCAACGGTTCCATTTTTCATAAAGACAGTTTCTGCTTTTTTCTCCCCTGTCGGATAATAATAAGTGAAAAGCCCGGTAGGAACATCATTCACGAAATTTCCGTCATACACCTTTTTCTTATTGATGTCAAGCTTGATCCAATGTCCTTGTTTCTTACCGTTTGCGTCTTTTTTATTAAGAGCTTCCTGGGAAAGCCCTAAAAAAGGTAAGCAAAGAAAAAACAACAATAATCTTATATTGTTCATAAGCACAATTTTAAATTTATAACGCGGCTGATCAAAAAGGATACATTCTGCGTATGGAAGCCAGATTCAAGAGTAAAAAGCTTACAAAAATACGAAAAATCGGGGAGGTATTTTCAAAAATCGGTCCAGAATTGGTAATCGCATTGGTCATTAGTTAATTGGGAGATCGGGAGATATATGTTTTGAATCTGCTATGCTCGATATACGAAGTCGCGGGCGGGGCTTGATCGGACGCGATGCTGTGTTGCGGTGAACAGAATTTTCGTAAGAATCTTAGCAGGAGCTTTAGTTCTCCTGCATTAGATTCTGAGAAAATTCTGAGAGGAGCGCAGGAATCGTCCGATCTTGAATTTTTGTTTCTTTTGCTTCAAGACAAAAGAAAATTCAAATAGTAGCTAAGAAAAGTGGTAGTATATGTAATAGAACGCTTTAATGAAAGTTCTACGGAAAGCTTTCTGGAGCGCTTTATAACCTCCCCACCAAACCCTCTACCCCATTCACAAAACTACTCCACAAAAAACGCTTCTTCTCTTCAATGGTATTTTTCGTGAATTCGTCTTCACGCTGAAGGCTGTAAAAATCAACGATGGCGTCCGCGATAGCAAGTGGATTAACTGCGGTTACATATCCGACTCTCTTATCCGGAACGATTTCCGGAAGGCCTCCAACATTTGTAACAAGCATTGGCTTTTCAAAATGATACGCTATTTGGGTAACACCGCTCTGCGTGGCAGTTTTATATGGCTGAGCAACCATGTCTGAAGCGCAAAAATAATAACGCACTTCTTCTGAAGGTATGTATTCTGTTCTTAAAATAACAGATTTCTGAAGTCCGTTTCGTTGAATGATCTCATTATATGGTGCATCATCTTCGTAATATTCTCCCGCAACAATCAGCTTTACTCCCATTTGTTTTACCCTTGGATCTGCCATCGCTTCCAGCAACAGGTCAAGGCCTTTGTATTTTCGGATGAAACCAAAAAAAAGAATGTGCTTTTCGTCTTCACGAAAACCAAGGTGCTTCAAAGCATCCGGTTTATTGACTTTTTCGCCAAAAATATCATAAATGGGGTGAGGTAAAAATGCAGTCTTGTCAGTATTTGTAAACTCCTTTAGATCGCTCAGTACCGATTGCGACATGGCGATAAAGCCGTCTATCTGCTTTACGAAGTAAGATGTAAATCCTTTATCGCCAAAGCGTTTTTCATGAGGAATTACATTATCGGTTATTGCGATGGTCTTTATAGAAGTCCCTTTTTTGATCAGCTTGGCAATGGTTCCCAAACAAGGCCCCATAAAAGGTAACCAGTAGCGAAAGATCACGTAATCAGGATTTTCCTTTCTGATCAGTCTCGCAGTTTTATACCAGCTAAGCGGATTGACAGAATTGATAGTTGTTTCAATCGCAAGGTCTTCAGGCCCTTTCCCCGTTTCAAACTGAGTTTTCCCCGGAAACAAAAAACCGGGATACTGAAGTGAAAATGAAAAGATCTTTGCGTCTTTTCCTGCAGCATTTAATGCCCTGCATAAAGCTTCATTGAAATTGGCGATGCCGCCCCGTAATGGAAAGGCCGGTCCAACGATTATCACTTTTTGCTTTTTTCCAGGCATGGTCACAAATATAATTGAAAATGGATAGCCACAGGCTGACTAATATCTCTTAAGGCTTAAATTAAAACAAAAAATATATTTTGGAAGAGCGCGAAAGGATTGAATGAACGCGATGCCGTGTTGCCTGTGTGGAGCGATCGTTCATTCTAGATCTTTTGTTTCTTTTCCATCAAGGGAAAAGAAAAAGAGAATTTATTACATTTGGTCTCCCTTATAAAAAACAGAAAAATGAAAAAACATCTTATTCTAATTACAGCATCTGCATTGTTGTTTTCATGCGGTGGTGATAAAAATCACTCGGATGAAAATGGAAACAAAGCGCTTCAGGACAGTGTTCAGACGTACCTTGACGGCTATAACAAAAAATATCAGGAGTTGAGCATCATCGCGAACGAAGCTGACTGGAAATCAAACACACATATCGTAGAAGGTGATACAGTTAACGCTACGGCTGCGAACAAAGCCAAAGAAGAGTACTCGAAATTTTCAGGTAGCGCGGAAAACATTGCAACAGCAAAACGATTTCTCGAAAAGAAAGATGAGCTGACTGCTATCCAGGTGAAACAATTAAAAAGCATTTTATATAAAGCTGCTGACAATCCTTCGACCATTCAGGATGTAGTTAGCGAGCGGATTAAATCGGAAACAAAGCAGACTGAAGACATGTTCGGCTTCGATTTCAAGATCGATGGTAAATCCGTTTCAACTAATAAGATCGATGAGATCCTTGCAGATGAGAAGGACATGAGCAAGCGTTTGAAAGCATGGGAATCGAGTAAGGAAGTTGGTAAAGGCTTAAAAGAAGGGCTTGTACATCTTCGTGATCTGCGAAATAAAACCGTTCAGGCGCTTGGGTACAAGAATTATTTTGAATACCAGGTTTCTGATTATGGCATGACCACTCAGGAAATGAAAGAAATGCTTGAAAAATTCAATAAGGAGCTTTCGCCATTGTTCCGAGAGTTACATACTTATGCGCGTTACGAATTCGCGAAGCGTTATGGTGTGAAAGAAGTTCCTGATCTGATCCCCGCACAATGGTTGCCTAACCGTTGGGGTCAGGACTGGACGAGCCTTGTGGATGTAAAAGGAATTAATCTTGACAGTGCGTTAAAAACGAAAGATGCTGAATGGATCGTGAAGCAGGGTGAGCGTTTTTATGTAAGCATCGGTTTTCCGGAACTTCCGAAATCATTCTGGGAAAAATCAGATCTCTACCCTGCTCCCACGGATGCAAAATACAAGAAAAACAATCATGCTTCTGCATGGCACATGAATTACGATCAGGACGTGCGTTCTTTAATGAGCGTAGAGCCGAACAGCGAATGGTATGAAACATCTCATCATGAGCTCGGGCATATCTATTACTACTTATCCTATAGCAATCCTGAGGTTCCTATCCTTTTACGCGAAGGTGCTAACCGCGCTTATCACGAAGCGTTGGGAAGCATGATGGGAATGGCAGCGATGCAGAAACCTTTCATGGAAAATCTAAACCTTATTCCGAAAAACACCAAGTCAGATGAAATGCAAACACTTCTGAAAGAAGCATTGAACTACGTAGTGTTCATTCCGTTCAGCACAGGAACAATGAGCATGTTCGAACATGATCTGTATGCTGAGAATTTACCTGCTGATCAGTTCAACAAACGCTGGTGGGACCTCGCTGCAAAATACCAGGGAATTGCTCCGCCAACAAACCGCGGAGAAGAGTTTTGTGATGCTGCGACAAAAACTCACATAAATAATGATGCTGCACAGTATTATGATTATGCGTTGTCATATGTATTGTTGTTCCAGGTACATGATTACATATCAAAGAACATCCTTCACCAGGACCCGCACAACACGAACTACTATGGCAATAAAGAAGTTGGTAAATTCATTGGAGAGATCATGAAACCGGGCGCAAGTGCAGACTGGAGGAAATTATTAAAGGAAAAAACAGGCAGCGAGCTTAGCGCAAAAGCAATGCTTGATTATTTTGCTCCTTTGATGGATTATCTGAAGAAACAGAATAAGGGGAGGAAATATACTCTCCCAGAGTTAAACTAAGACCGAAGACTTTCATAATTACGAATAGCGAATTTTACGAATAGCGAATCAATAATTGTAAAAAGGGTGATCTTTGGAAACGAACAAAAAAGGATGAACGAATGTTCATCCTTTTTATTTTCAAGAAGTTTATTTACCAGGCATCTTCTTCCTGTTCCGATCTTCTTCTGTTATTATTTTCATACTGATCAAGGTCATACTCTGCAAAGTTCCGTCTTGTTCTTTGTGAACGGTCTTCAGGAAATCTGCCATCCCTTTCGCGTGAACCATAATTAAGTGAAGTATAATTATCGTTATCGCTGTAGCTGCTTCTGCGGTTATAATTGTCATTGTCATAGTTGCTTTCGTTTTCCCTGTATGAGTTAATTGATCTGTAGCCGCGTTCGTCATGATCCCGATCTCTCATTCGCTCACGCATGTTGTTGAAGCCTCTTTTGACCCTGTCGCCCACTCGTTCGAAAATATTTCTGTCATCATCGTTTCGCTCGCCATTATAGTTTCTGCTGTATGAGCGGTCATTAGTTCTGCTTTGGTAATCATTTCCGTTACGCTGAGAGGATCTGTTCCAGCCAGACTGATTTCTGTTGCTTCCCTTATAGTCTTCATCATCATTCCAGTCTGAAGGTGTGTAGGAACTGTTGTTATAGGATGAGCTTCCTCCTCCATTGTATTCATCTTCATACATGCTGTTGTCGGAAAATCCTGAATATCTGCGGCCGCTGTCGCCATAATAATTTCTTTTGCTTGTTCCTCCATAGTAATCATCATCACTATCTGATCTGCTAAATCCATTCGTACGATATCCCTGCAAGCCTGAACCGGAGTTGTTATATCCGCGATCACGCTGATTATCATAGGTGCGATAATGGTCATTGTCGAAGTCATTACTTCTGTTTCGATAATCATTATCATAATCAGAATAATTGGAGTTTCGGTTTGAACGGCTCCAGTCCTCGTTTGAGCGTTGTTGCTGGTCCCAGTTCGGGTTGCTTCGGCCATGTGAAGAAGATGCATCCTTTCTTCTTCTGTTATAATCGTTTCTTTGCTCTATCATATTTTTATTTTTAAGTGTAAAACAAGAGAAAGCGCTATCACTACGATAGCGCTTTTTATTTTTTAATATCTGTTGAAGCCTCTGTTCTGTCTTCCGGAACGGGAGCTTCCACCATAATTATTTCCGTAGTCATTACGGTCGTTGTTGCTGCTGTACTGACTGCGGTTTCCGCGTCCTCCGGTGTTGTCGAACTCTGATCTTCCGTAATCATCATCATAATCGGAGTCAAACTGCGATCCGCCAAAGTCTCTGTTACGCTCAAAATTTCTGCTTCCGCCACGGTTGCCATGTGTGCTGCCGCTGTACTGGCCGTAGATCTCATCTCCCTGTCCACCGCGTCCTTCAGCATTGTAACCGAAGTTATCGTCATCGCGTGATTGCACACGGCTGTTATAAGATGGCTGATTCATTCCGGACTCATGTCCGTAAGAACCACGGCCTTCGTTGCCTCCACGGGTTGAATATCCTCGCCCGCCTTCATTACGATAACCGCGCTGATTCATTCCTGAATTATAATCGTCTCCATTATATCCACCTGAGTTGCGATGGCTGTACCCACGGCTTCCATGAAAATGTTCTTCTTCCCGCTGACGATAACCGCTCTGGTCGTATCCGCCCTGCGATCCATAAGATCCGCGGTGAGTATTTCCCTGATCATAGTTACCCTGATTTCCATAATTGCCTTCACTCATTCTTGAGCCCGAGCTGATATTTCCGTATCCGCCTTCACTATATCTTCCCTGAACACCATAACCTCCGAAGTTCATTCCTGAGCCGGAATTCTGTCTGCCGTAATTTCCCTGATTCATCCCTGAACCATATCCACCCTGGTTGTAATTATCCTGTCCCTGGCCATAGCCTTGATTTCCGTATCCCCCTTGGTTATTATAGTTTCCGCGGTTCATTCCTGAATCGTTTCCACCCTGATTATAAAATTCCTGATTGAAGTTTTGTTGTCCATATCCTTGTCCGGATCCTGAACCATAACCTCCCTGATTGTAATTACCTTGACTTTGTCCGTAACCCTGGTTCCTGTAACCCTGATTCATCCCAGAATTATTGCCTTGCCAGTTTTGCCCGTAGCCTTGATTCTGATTACCCTGACTCATATCAGTTCCGTCATTTCGCGCTTGCCAGTTTTGACCGAATTCCTGCTGCATACCCGGACCACCATTATGACCGTTTCCGCCTTTGTGTCTTCCGTGATCGTGATGAAACCCTTGTCCGCCTTCATTATTCTGGTTGATATCCCATTCAGAATTAGAATTATGTTCCTTTTCAGATCCCTGGTTTTGTTTATTTTGCTGAGCGGATGTTCCAGAAGCATTTTTGCCTTTGGTGTTCTCTTTTTCGTTTTCAGAATTATCATCTTCTGCCGATGACTTAGATTTTATGCTGCCTTTTACATCAACGCTTGATGTCGATTTAGCAGATTTGCTTTTTTCGTCTTTTTCAGATGAATGTTTTTGTGCAGTGCCGTGATCTTTACCGTTTTTGTGTTCCATAGGATAGATTTTTTAGTTAGCTAATTCAAAATTTTGATGGATTTTGAGGTAATGATTACGCAAAAAAATAATGCCAGCCGGAGGCCCCTTACTGCATCAAGGCTTACGTATTTTTACGTGAAGTATTTTCTACAATTAGTTGGGAGTTCGGAGACGAGTCACCTGAAGATTTCAACTATGAGTTGTAATTTTCATTCGAAATCCATTCCCCCTCTCGTCAAAAGGACTCCTTCGGAGAGAGGGGTTAGGGTGTGTATTATTGTGGACCACCTGAAGCTGTTTTCTTTTACCTTTACTCTTCTTAAAACAAAGATCATGTCGACAGAAACCGAAACCAAACTCAAAAACACCCTTCTTAACAAAGAGCTCACACACATCGAATTTTACAATGCATCAGAAAAGTTCTGGGTGTTTGATGAAGAGAAGATCTGGGTGCTCGACCTCGGAATTCAGCTTACGTTTGGTGAAGAGATCGTAACATTCGGCTGGGACAAGGAAAAACAATTCTATGATGTGCATTACGGAAAAATTGAGGATGTCACCCGCGACCTGAAAATGATGAACCTCGAAGCTGAAAATGTGGAAGGGATAAAAGCTCTGATCGGACAAAAGATCACGGATGCCAAATTTCAATGGAACTTCTACCAGGATCTGGACGAGAATTATGAGCCGAACGAAGAAAAGAATTATATGCCGATGGAAATGATCCTGACATTCTCTAATGGCAGTATCCTTCAGCTGGCGACAATCGAATTCCACGTTAACAAGGAAACGAAGATGATCGAAGAACCGACCTTCGACTCCACCGCTCAATTCCTGGTAACTTTAAATCATTACGTGGAGGTTAAGGAGCAGGTTGGAAGTATGGATGATGAGGAGTTGATATAGTGTTATTTTAAAACATGATGTGCTAATACTCGCTGAACATCATAAACATTCACAGACTTGTTGAATTGCTTTTTAATACTGGGTTGCAATTCACTTGACACCCAGATTTTTAATTCTGCATCCAAGTCAAAAGTACCCGCAGTTTCAACACTAAACCTCGAAATGCTTTTATAGGAAATTGATTTGTATTCAGTTTTACTGCCCGTTAGTCCTTGTTTATCAACTAGAATAAGACGTTTCGTGGTAAAGATGAATGTATCACGAATCAATTTGAACCCTAATTCTATTTGTTCCCCTTCTGATAAGAGCTGTCCATATTCTTTGTTAAGTACTTCTTGACTAACTGCACCTGCGTTACCTAAAATTGCTGAAAATAATCCCATTTTATTTTTGTAATTTATTCCTACTCATATGGCTTTTCTGTTTCGCCCCGTGATTATACTGTTTTCTGGACTACAGTTTTTTAGTCCTTCGACTAAATGTTGATCAAGCATTAATTATTAAGTATTAGTTCACGAAAGGTTCCGGCTAAAGTATAACATTTATAGGTCAAAGGAAGAAAAAATCTTAGGGTCGGCCTAAACACGCTTCGAAAACAAAACACTCTACTGCCGAACAACTAGATAATTCGAGTCTCCTCGTGGGCACTTAAATAACATACCACCACTAAAGAAGATCCCGTGTCGTAGCACGGGATGACGTCCTCCCCCCTTTCATTTGGTATACCGAAAGAGCAATAAAGTCGGCTTTTTATATTGCCCTTCGTTCGTGATCATCATATCACCGTTTTCCGCGAAAGTAAGTCCCTCTGCTTTGTTGAACAATACCGGATCAAGTGGCTCCATGTGCTCCAGATTTCCTTTCAGATCGAAGATCATAAAAAGATGATCTGCTGCTGAAAGCAAATACAGTTTTTTTGAAATGGGATGTATGCAGATCTCTGAAGTTGCAAAACGTAACACCGGTTCTGATATTTGTCCCTGCTTTTTTACCTTAATAGGAAGGTTAATTTTGTTCTCTATCGCAAACTGCTTTATTTTCTGTACATCAAAATCAAAAACGGGCGATGCACTTAATTTTTTTGTCTTAAGATCGAATCCATAGATCACCCGCTTATCTTTACTTTCAGGGCCTTTTGCGGTCTTGCCTTTCACCGCTATCAATAATCGGTTATTATCTTTATCATAACATAACCCTTCACTGTTTAACGCAGGGATACCGGTTGTGTATGTGGTCATCCGGCTTTTCGGTGAATCGTAATCAGAGATCTCAAATAATACACCATCACTTCTGAGCACAAAAAGATTTTTATCCACTTTGGTAATGCCTTCATAGTCACCGTCAATATTAAACCGGTATTGTTTGCTGATTTCACTTTTCAGGAGATCGTAATTAAAGATCACACCATTTTCATCCTGGACACATGCTATCGTATTTGGGCCCAGATAAGTCAGTCCTGAAACCTCCATCAATATGTCGGGCAACACCGTGCTGGATGAAGGAGTATTCAAATTATAATGACGTGTGTTTTCGTCACTGTCATTCCTGGCAGCGACAAAAATAAAAAGCAAAAGTATTGCACCGGTAATACGGGTGAACCTGATCATATACAGAACAATGGTAAAGGTTTATGCCATAAATGAGCTTACAGGAATCGCGCGCTCGATTTCTTCACATTCAGGCTTTTATTGATGAAGGCCTTGTATTGGATCGCAAATTCAAATCCACCGATACTCTTACTTGCAGGTGTTAATCCGGAGATGTTCACATCGTACGCACCGGAAAATACAAAGCCGTCATAATCATAACGGACAGTGACATAAGCTGCATCCCGGAAACGATAGAATGCGCCAATATAAAATGCTTTATCATTCTGATTATTCGTATAGCGTGAATGTTCTTCCAATACATATTTAACATTGCACCCTCCGTTCAGAAGCAGCGAAGTTCCTTGCTGATAAGCTATGAGGCTAGGCAATAAAGTTGTATTGCTTGTTTCGCTCAGCTTATACGCCATGTTCCATTGAACACCAAACTTGGGAATCAGACGTTCGGGACCGCCATACACTGAATTTGCAGGAGCGGTGAAGTGGTGAAATGAAAATCCTAAGGCACTTTTGAATAAATGTGTTGTCTTAAAATTCCAGACGATCCCTGTGGACATATCCAGATAACCGGTTCCTCCTCCTCCACCTTCATTAACGCCAACTCCCGGATTATAATTTGTTCCGTCCCATTGACTGTCCCATGTGAGTCCGCCAGTGGCAACACTCTTGATCGCATAACCGATCTCGTAGCCTAACGTAATGTCATGCTTCTGTCTGCCGCCAATGTATTTTGTATAAGAGATCAAACCATTGAACGTATTGGTTTTGAAATTTGTGCTTCCGACATTATCCGTTGTAATTTCCAGTCCCGCCGCGAAATAATCTTCACCGAGCATTCTCTTCTTAAAGATAGGACCGTCCACCGCAATAGTAAATGTTTTATAAGGGTTAGTAACGGTAAACCATTGCATCCTGTACATAGTATAAGCACGAATGTCTCCATTGAACACGCCTACATTTCCGGGATTTGCATTCAGAGGTGCAAGGTAAAATTGAGAATAATGCCGGTCCTGAGCATTGGCACTGAATGCTGTTGCAAAAAGTAAAAGGACAACTAATTTTATATTTTTCATAAGCGATCTTCTTTTATGATCTGATTATTTAACAAGTGTAATATCTCCGTGCTGCTTCACTTTTTCTCCGTTACAGAAAGTGATATCAAGTGTATACACGAAAACTCCGTCATTCATTGGGAGGCCAAGATATTTTCCATTCCATCCTTTTTCAAGGTCACTGGTTTGAAATACTTTTTCTCCGATCCTGTCGAAGATCCTCAGCGTAAAATAATCAATACCTCTTCCATGCAGGTGGATCTCATCGTTGATCCCGTCATTGTTTGGAGTAAATCCGGTAGGCAGGAAATACGTATTGATATCTTCAACAACCACGGTGGTTGTGTCAGAATCCGTACATCCATCCGGACTCGTGTAGGTCACATAATATTCCTGAGTTTCAGGTGGCGTTGCAGTCACACTAGCACCGCTGCTTGAAGAAAGTGTTCCTGAAGGGCCCCACTCGTAAGTTCCATCCGATGGCACTGCAGTCAGGGTCGTGGATTCACATGAAGTGATCAAAAGATTGCCGGTGATCTCAACCTGTACAGGTGAACCGATATTAATGAATCCGGGTTTTGTAAGCGTGTCTGCACCGCTTGCATTGCTGACAATAAGAGTAACATCATAACTTCCATCCGCAGAATAGCAGATGTCCGTTGGGTTCTGAGCTGTTGAACTTGCAGGGCTGGCACCCGGGAATGACCAGGTCCAGCTTGTGGGTGAATTCGTGCTCAGGTCAGTAAAGTTTACACATCCCGCTTCACACATGATTGTCGGATCACCTGTAAAGTCTGCTACAGGCTCGTTACAATTGTTTACCACCACATTTGCGACTGCAGTTTCAGTACATCCGTTGGTAGAGCCGGTTACAGTATAGCTGGTTGAAGTTGTCGGAGAAACAGTAATGCTGCTTGAGGTTGCTCCCGTATTCCATGAATATGAATTAGCACCTGAAGCGTTAAGTGTTGCTGATTGGCCGTTGCAGATTGTTGCTGAGGTTACCGCAGTTGTGGGAGCATCGTTGATTGTGATATCAAATGTTGCAGACTCTGCCGGACAGTTCCCTGAAGCAGCGATAGTGTTGGTTATTGTATATGTCCCGGCTGTGCTTCCGGCAAGATTAACCTCACCTGTTGACGTACTGACAAATGAAAGCCCGGCAGTGGATGAAAATGTACCTGCTGTTGCGGTACCAGTAAACACCGGTGAAGGGTTAGGGTCATTCTTACAATAAGGTGAACCGGCATACATAAATGTTGCATCCGGTGTAGGAGTAATCGTAATGGTAATTGTTGAATCCCGTGCACAAAGCCCTGTCGTTGAATAGGTCACAAAATAGCTTCCTACACCGCTGGATGCCAGATCAATTTCACCTGTAGTTGTGCTGATGAATACAAGTCCTGTAGAAGTAAAAGCTCCGCCCGGGGTTCCACTGATAACCGGAGTTACAGTTCCCGACTGGCAAAAAGTCAATCCTGAATAACTAAAAGAAGGATCATCGTTCGGAATAATTGTAATACCCGAAGTTGCAGTAGCTGCGGGACAACTGCCTGAAGCCGGTATTGTGTTCGTTACCGTATAAGCTCCTGGTGTGCTGGCTGATAGATCTATTTGACCCGTAGATGTGCTTATGAAAACCAAGCCCGCTGAAGAGCTGAATGTACCCGCGCTTCCTCCACCACTGTATGTCGGGAAAGGATCCGGATCTTCCGCACAGAATTGTCCCGGGGGATAACTAAATGTGGCTACAGGTGCATTAGTTATTGTAACATTTGCAATAGATGACGAGGAGCATGGGGCGGGAGATGTGTACGTGATAATGTATGAATTCAAAGCACTTGCAGAAAGATCGATCTCACCTGTAGTTGTGCTGGTGAATACTAAGCCGCCCGGACTTGCAGAAAAAGTACCTCCGGACACTCCTGTAATTGTTGGTATCGGATCGGTTCCGGATTGGCAAAATGTGCTTCCGGAATAACTGAAAGCAGAGCTTTGCACGGCATTGATAGTTATGGATGCAGTTGCTGTAACTGCAGGACAACCGCCTGATGCGGGAATCGTGTTAGTAACGGTGTATGTTCCCGCAGTGCTGGCTGATAGATCAACTTCTCCCGTAGAAGCATTGACAAATACAAGCCCGGCTGTGGAAGAAAAACTACCAGCCACTCCTCCACCGCTGAAAACCGGGGACGGGTCTGTTGCATTCTGACAATACGGAGATGCCGTATAACTGAAGGTTGCAACAGGTGCGTTAGTTATTGTAACGCTTGTTGTAGATGTGCTTGAGCAAGGTGATGGTGATGTATAGGTGATCGTATACGTATTCAATGCGCTTGCAGAAAGATCTATCTCACCGGTAGTCGTGCTGGTAAATACTAAGCCGCCCGGACTTGCAGAAAAGGCACCACCGGACACACCAGTAATTGTTGGCATTGGATCAGTTCCAGTTTGACAAAAGGTGCTTCCGGAATAGCTAAAAGCAGAGCTTTGCTCAGGATTGATCGTTATGGAGGAAGTTGCTGTAACGGCAGCACAACCGCCTGATGCGGGAATTGTGTTAGTAATTGTATACGTTCCTGCCGTACTGGCTGAAAGATCAACTTGTCCGGTAGATGCGCTGACAAACACTAGACCCGTGGTGGAAGAAAAAGTTCCTGCTACTCCTCCTCCACTGAAAGTTGGTGAAGGGTCTGTACCGTTTGAACAATATGGTGTTCCGGTATAACTGAATGTTGCAACAGCAGGCGCATTGATAGTGATGTTCACCCCATTGTCGGTTCCTGTAGTTGCCGGAGCTGAACTGATCACTCTGATGCGATAATTGCTTCCAGTAACAGCCGAGCATGGTATCGTTGCTGTTATCGTTCCCGAGTTTGCAGTGCTTGCAAGTGTTCCAATACTAACCGGGGCGGTAAAACTTCCGCTTGCATCTGATAATTCTGCTGTATAAATATTACCGGCAGTGAATGTTCCTGTGCTTGTAAAAGGTATACTAACAGAACTGCAGGCACAGAATGGACTCCCCGTAATCAACCCTGTAGTTATCGTATTGACGGCAGTTACTACTGACAAAGTGATATCATCCACAGCAAATGACGGGTCAGAGCCAGATCCATCACCATTATTCTTCCAGCGAAAACCTAATTTAACATTTGGGTTATTATCGCACGCAGCAGGCAGAACAATTGAAAATGCAGTCCACAATCCTTGTCCGCCCCCACAAGTGGCACTTACCATACAGGCTTGCAGGTTATTCCATGTTGTTCCTCCATTACTGCTGTATTGTAAATCAGTAAAATCAGTGGTGCAGCTCTGTCCTTTGCCGATGTAATTAAAAGCCAGCGTAATGCCTGTCTTTCCAGTACAGTTGATCACAGGCGACTCAGCGCGTTTATCTGTTACATTGGCAGCCCCGGAAGCATTGTATGAGGCTCCACAATCTCCTGAAGGACAAATAAAAGCCGCGGTTATTGATCCGAGATGAAGCGACTGGTCACTCCCGCAACCTGTTCCGCAGGCTCCGGCAGCATTCCCGTTTTCCTGACAGCTTACAAACCATTTATTTGCAGAAGCACCCTCAGCGCCAACTGAAGTTACTGTCCAGCCAACAAGGCTTGGGTCGCAGTTCGAGGATGCAGCGCAAACAGTTCCGTCAAATGTTTCTGTATAGAATGTTTGTCCGATCGCATCAGAAGAGATGAATAAAGCTGAACAAAAAGCAAAGAGAACTCTGCTCAATAACATCAGCTTACTCTGATTTATTTTTCTCATAAAAAATTGGATTGTGGAATGTTCAATTAAAAGTATTCAAATTTAAAATTAGATTGCAAACAATCAAACTTTAAAGGCATTTTAATCAATACCGGTAAATTATCAAAAATAAGCAGGAAAGTTAATTAACTGAGAGTGTCAGATCAGTGATAAGTTTGAGCACGTAATCAAGTTGCTGTTCGCGGCTCAGGTCGGAATTATCAAGTACAATGGCATCTTCTGCCTGAGTCAATGGATTTTCTTTACGGTGTGTATCTTCGTAATCCCTGTCGAGGAGATTTTTTTTCACATCAAGAAATGTTGGGTGCTGGCCTTTTGCGATCATTTCATCATATCTGCGTTGCGTGCGAATATCCGGGTCAGCTGTCATGAACAGTTTTAATTCGGCATACGGGAATACATTCGTCCCGATGTCTCTTCCGTCCATAACAATTCCCTTGTTTTTACCAAGCTCACGCTGTATTGCGATCATCTTCACACGCACCTCATGGATGGCGCTTACCTTGCTTACATTCTCAGAAACGATCATGTGCCTCAGCTCCTTCTCCACATTCTCACCGTTTAAAAAAGTTTCAGAAGAGCTTGTAGCCGGATTAAATTTGAAAGTGAGATTTATTTCAGGAAGGATCCTTACGATCTGCTCTGCAATAAAACCATGATCCTTGATGATCCCCTGGCGAAGAGCATGAAGGGTAACGCTTCTGTACATTGCACCTGAATCCACATACGCATAGCCGAGCTTTGCCGCCAAAGACTTAGCCAGCGTGCTTTTTCCGCACGATGAATATCCGTCTATGGCAATGGTGATCTTCGACATAATGAGTCTTTAGGTGATGTACAATATTAGACAATATTTTTATGAATTCCGAAGGAAAAGGCAATGGTTTATTAACCTGAACAGATATTATTCAACAGATTAATTCTCTTGTAAAAAAACTGAATTACGGATTTGCGGGAGAGGTAAATTTCTTCTTGGCGAAACTGTTAAGGTCGAAGCTCAGCGAGAAATTATTTGATGCGCCTGCCAAATGGTAAGATGCGCGCGCATAGCTGAAATGGAACTTATAGACCCGGAAACCGAAGCCAAATGAAAAGCCAGTCATTCCACGCTTATAATCAACCTTTAACTCTTTACGATGCTGATAATTATAACCTGCCCGAAGGAAAAAGTTCTTTGTAATAATGAATTCCCCACCGATCACCAAATGCCTCATAAGCTTGTCACCCTGAACCTTATATTTTTTCTGCTTGATGGGTTCACCGGTCAGCGGATCTTCAGTGAGTGGCGGATTTGCCGGATCGATGTAAGTGAGATCCCACTTCTCCACATTTTCATATACAAGTGATAATCTGAAAGGAACGTGCTTCGGCTTCATTGAAACACCCGCCTGAATTTCGAACGGAAGTTTCTCATTCACATCAGCATAGGCTTTCCATTGCCTGCCGGCATTTTTGATCACAACTGCTGCTGTTAATCCGCGCTTCGGATATATATACGTGGCACCGAGGTCAAGGGCTGAACCGTAAGAAGTGTATGATTCAAGATGTGAATAAATAGTTTTTAAAGTTGCGCCTACAGTAAAGTTGGTATCCAGAATCGAATGAGCATAACTGATATTGAAGCTCATTTCATTCGCTGAAAAAGTCCCATCCTGGATTCCGATCTCATCAGCACGGATAAATTTTCCATAATCGAGGTATTGTAATCCAGCACTGAAGACTCCAAGCTTCTTAAATTTTTTCGCGTAAGCAACATAACCATAATTAACATCAGAAAAATAGTTGATGTAGCTGAGGGCGAGATTATTATCCATTGAATCGGTAAGCAATGAAGGATTCACCAGCGCAACATTCAGGTCACCGTCCCGCGCGGTAAGTAAATTTCCACCGAGGGCGCTAACCCTTGCGGATATTGGGAGATTCAGAAATTCGTATGTATTGTTGCCGCCCATCTGGGCGTTGCCCGCATAAGCGAGAAATAAAGAAGGAAAAAGAAGAAGTAACTTTTTTACATTCATCCTTACAAAGTTAAAAAATATACGGGGCGATAACGGGGAAAGGGAAGAATTATTACACTTATTTTCTTTTCTTTTCTTTTGTCTTGAAACAAAAGAAACAAAAATTCAAGAAAGCATAATATATCTCGCACGTGCCACGCGGCATCGTATGCTTTGAAGGCCCACCCGCGTCTCCGTAATAGGAATATAACCAAATATAAAAATCTGATTGAAGCAGATGAACTTACTTCCCCTTCTCTTCCCTTACACTCAGATCTAAAGGATTTTCCACTTTTTCTTTTAGAAGTGCCTGCTTCACAACATCGATCATTTTCTCCACATAAGTGAATTTCAAACCTTTGAGATAATCCGCTTTGATCTCAAGAATATCTTTTTTGTTATCAACGCTTAATATGATCTCTTTTATGCCTGCACGTTTTGCTGCAAGGATCTTTTCCTTTATTCCTCCAACAGGTAACACTCTGCCGCGAAGTGTGATCTCTCCTGTCATTGCCAGATGAGTCTTCACTTTACGTTGCGTAAATGCCGAAGCAAGGGCTGTAAGCATTGTGATTCCTGCACTCGGTCCGTCCTTCGGAGTTGCTCCTTCAGGAACGTGAATATGTACATTCCATTGGTCAAACACCTCCTGCTTTAAACCGAGCATTGAGCTGTGTGATTTCAAATATTCCAGCGCGATAACTGCAGATTCCTTCATTACATCACCTAAGTTTCCTGTAAGTGTAAGCTTTCCGGAACCTTTCGTCAGGCTGCTTTCAATAAACAATATGTCCCCGCCCACAGAAGTCCAGGCCAATCCTGTAACGACACCCGCAACATCATTTCCCTGATAACGGTCTTTTTCATGCGCAGGCCCAAGGATCTTACTAAGATCTTTTTCAGTAATAAGAACATTGTACTTTTGCTCCATCGCGATAGACTTGGCAGTATTCCTCACCACTTTAGCGATGACCTTTTCGAGTCCGCGCACGCCACTTTCACGCGTATAATTTTCGATAACATATTCTATCAGCTTTTTATCAAGGGTTAACTGATCTTTCTTAACTCCTTGCTCGCTAAGCTGTTTCGGAATAAGGTGGCGTTTCGCGATCTCTATTTTCTCCTCGGTTGTATAACCTGTGATCTCAATCACTTCCATCCTGTCGCGCAAAGCGGGCTGAATAGTGCTTAATGAGTTTGCTGTAGCAATGAACATTACGTTCGACAGATCATAATCCATTTCCACATAATTGTCGTAGAATGCATTATTCTGTTCAGGATCCAGAACCTCCAGCAATGCAGAAGAAGGATCTCCATGAAAATCATTTCCAACCTTATCGATCTCATCCAAAATAAACACAGGATTTGATGTTCCTGCTTTCTTGATGTTCTGCAAAACTCTTCCGGGTAATGCACCAATGTATGTCTTACGGTGGCCACGGATCTCCGCTTCATCACGCAGGCCCCCTAAGCTCATCCGCACGTATTTTCTTCCCAGGCTTTCTGCAATACTTTTCCCGAGAGAGGTTTTACCAACGCCCGGAGGGCCGTACAGGCAGATGATCGGGGATTTCATGTTCCCTTTCAGCTTAAGCACAGCAAGGTGTTCAAGAATTCTCTCTTTCACTTTGTCCATTCCGAAATGGTCTTTATTCAAAACTTTTTCGGCACGTTTCAGATCAAAATTATCCACTGTTTTATAATCCCAGGGAAGGTCAAGCAACACTTCCAGGTAATTCGTTTGAATGGAATATTCAGCCGCATTCGGGTTCATTCTTTCAAGCTTTGTGATAGCTTTCTCAAAAGAAGCCGCCACCTCTTTACTCCACTTCTTCTCTTTGGCTTTCGCCTTCATTTCTTTGATATCCTGCGCAAAATTATTTTCACCAAGCTCCTCCTGGATAGTTTTTAACTGCTGGTGCAAAAAATAGTCACGTTGTTGCTTGTCGAGATCTACCTTCACCTTAGACTGGATCTGATTTTTCAACTCCAGCATCTGTAATTCCTTAGTAAGGTTTTCAAGGACTTTTGTCGCACGTGATGAAAGGTCTGCAACTTCAAGCATTGCCTGCTTTTCAGCGACAGGCGCATTCATGTTAGAAGAAATAAAATTTACAAGGAAGGAAGGGCTTTCAATATTTTTTAAGGCAAATCCAGCTTCGCTAGGGATCTGCGGACTTTCTTTAATGATCTTCAGGGCAAGATCCTTTAATGAAGATACGAGCGCCTGAAATTCTTTATCGTCTTTTCCCGGCCTCACTTCTGCGAACGCAGTGATCGAAGCTTTGATATAGGGTTCTGTTTGTTTGATCTGATTGAGCTCAAACCTGCGTTTTCCCTGGATGATCACAGTGGTGTTACCATCAGGCATACGAAGCATTTTTATGATATGTGCCACAGTCCCGATCTTATTCAGATCATCCACAGTCGGATCTTCAATTGAATCGTTCTTTTGGGAAACAACACCAATCGTTTTATCGCCTTTATATGCATCCTTGATCAGATTTATCGATTTATCGCGGCCGACAGTGATAGGAATAACGACCCCCGGAAATAAAACGGTATTGCGAAGTGGTAATATTGACAGTTCAGCAGGAACATTTTCGGAATTCATCTGATCTTCATCTTCAGACGAAAGCAATGGTATAAATTCGGTATCCTCGTCCATCAGGTTGTCACGCAGCAGTGGTGACAAGCCATTCAAGTCATAATTATCGGTCATATCCTGAGAATATATAATTCGTTAGTTAAAAGCTGCCCTTGTTTTTCAATGAATATGCCAATGGGAAAAGCGGGACAAATTGGCACAAACCCGCGAACCTATTCGTCTTTTGCCGGCTTTAACAGGTAATAGATATTTATCACGATGATGATCGAATTGGTCGCAATCACCGGAACGGAATTGAGAAGAACTCCATAAAACACAAAAAATGCGCATCCTATTGTATTCACGATTCTCAATCGACTGATATCCTTCATTAAAAAGGATAGTAATATTCCGAGAGAACCGATGTAACCTATAACTTCTGTAACTGAAAAACCCATAATAATTGTTGATTTGTTGATCTGTTAATTTGGTGAATTTATTTTTACCACTAGTGCACTAAGATCACTAAGCTTTTTACGTGATGAAAGGCGCCTGAATTTATTTCTCCCAAAATGCGGGCTGCTAAGTTTTTATTTCTCGCAGAGGCGCAGAGGGCGCAGGGCTTACTACGAACTACAAACCACCAACTCCGAACTATTTTCTGTACTTCTCCGTTAGTTCAAACACATGCGACAGTATCTCCTGCTCCGTTTCATCAAAGTCCATGCTTCTGCGTTCGTAAACACGCGAGGCGACTTCAAACGCATCTTTCACTTTATAAGTTGTGAATCCTGCAGCTCCTCCCCATGAGAACGATGGAACAAAATTTCGCGGGAAACCTGAACCAAAAATATTTGCATTCACTCCAACCACCGTCCCTGTATTAAACATGGTGTTGATCCCGCATTTACTGTGATCTCCCATGATCAGTCCGCAGAATGTTAGTCCGGTTCCCACAAACTTTTCCTTTGTATAATTCCAGAGCTTTACTTCAGCGTAATTATTTTTCAGATTGGAATTATTGCTATCCGCCCCAATGTTACACCACTCGCCAAGAACGGAATTTCCTAAAAATCCATCATGCGCTTTATTCGAATATCCGAAGATCACAGAATTATTTACCTCGCCTCCAACTTTGCTGTGTGGACCTATTGTAGTCGGACCATAAATTTTAGACCCTAATTTAAGGGCAGAATGTTCACCCAAGGAAAACGGTCCTCTTACGATCGAACCTTCCATGATCTCTGCATCTTTGCCGATATAGATTGGTCCCGAACTCGCATTTAATATTGCGCATTCAACCTTCGCTCCTTCTTCAACAAAAATATTCTCCAATCCGATCACCTGGTTCGTTGAACTTAACGCAAGTGAAATTCTGCCTTTTGTGATCAGATCAAAATCACATTTGATCGCATCACCGTTCTTTGAGAAGATATCCCATGGATTTTCAATATGCATTGCCTTTGCATGCGATTCAAAACGGGTATAATTCCCTTTCAACTCGAGGTCAAACTCTTTGTTATCTCCTGTATTCACAGCGATCAATGTGTTTCCTGAAACAAGAGCATGTGATGGCTGTAATGTTTTCAGCTCTTCAAGAAGCTTTTCGTTGGGACAAACAGAACCATTGATCCAGATGTTATCCATATCGATTGTGAATTCCTGTGGATATTTTTTACGCAGGTACTCTTCCGTATGACTGGATGTTTCAGAATTCAGCATCTTTTCCCATTTTTCACGGATGGTGAGGATCCCGATTCTTATGTCTGCAACCGGACGTGTGAAAGTGAGCGGCAAAAGGTTGTTGCGGGTGTGATCGTCAAATAGTATATAATTCATTGTGATTTGTTATTAGTTATTTGTTAAAGGTTAAACGTAATGTCAATTAGTATCGTGATCTAGGTTTTCACCGGAGTTCACATTTAACATTTAACACTTAACATTTATACATATTAATTCAGACTAACCTCAGGTTTATTAAGCATTGTAATATACGTATCGATCTGCCTTAAAAAGTATTTCAATGTTTGTGTATTATCAGCATCGATCATCATATCATAAATACTTTCATCTTCTTCCTTGTACTTGCCGACTTTAAATTTTGCCTTAGATAACGCGCTCACATATTTCAGAGGGAAATGATCGTGGATATTCAAGTCGATCAAAAGATCATACTCTTCTTCCATGAAATTATCGATGATGTGAGTTGTTGGCTTTTCGAACCAGTTCGTTTCTTTGGATGAGAAGAAGTCGTATTCCAGCTTAGAATATGTTAATGCGGGAATCTCTTTTTTGCTGAAGTAACCTAACACTTTTACTTTTTTTGCATTCTCGCGAAGATAAACCACATATCTTTTTACCAGCTCATAATCCTCCGGATTGGAAGCATCGAAGATCATCCCTACAGTTTTAACCCCATTAAAATTAAACCTGTTCGGCATTAATTTTCTAACGCGATTTTCCAATTCTCTTTTCAAAGCATTGTTGGCAAAAAAACTTTTTATCTTTTTTATTAAACCCATTTTTAAGAGATCATTTTAATAAAATCGTCCTCTGAAATAACCGGCACGCCAAGCTTTTCAGCTTTCTTCAGTTTTTCAGGCCCCATATTTTCACCGGCAAGAACATAACTTGTTTTTCCTGAAATAGATCCCGAGTTTTTCCCTCCATGTTGCTCTATCGCTTTCTTAATATCATCCCTCGAAAATTTTGTGAACACACCGGATACTACAAAGGTCTTGTCTTTTAGCTTATCACTCACGTTTGTCAGCTGATCTTCCGTTAGCTCGAACTGCACTCCATGTGCCTTAAGGCGTTGTACAATCTCTATATTCTTTTCATCAGCAAAAAAGTCAACGATCGTCTTTGCTATTCTTTCTCCGATATCGCCCACCTCCAGCAGTTGCTCAATACCTGCTTTTGATAGGGCATCGACTGATTTAAAATACAGAGCAAGTTTCTTGGCTGTCGTTTCCCCGATATGTCTGATTCCGATCGCAAATAAAACCCTTTCAAAAGGCACTTGCTTTGACGCTTCGATCCCGGCCAGCAAATTATTTGCACTTTTCTCTGCCATCCGCTCCAGCTTCAGCAGCTCCTCTTTCTTCAACTCATAAATATCTGCGATGTTTTTGATCAGTCCGGCAGCGTATAATTGCGCAATGGTTTCTCCTCCAAGACTATCAATATTCATTGCCCTGCGGCTCACGTAATGTTCCATGCGGCCTTTTACCTGAGGAGGACACCCCATTTCGTTCGGACAATAATGGTTCGCTTCACCTTCACTTCTTACTAGATCAGTTCCGCACTCAGGACAATGTGCGATGTATTTTGTAGGTTCGCTTTCATTACTAAAAAGATCGTTGTTTTTTCGTTTACTTAAATCAACGCTAATGATCTTTGGAATGATCTCTCCACCTTTTTCAACGAAAACGGTATCCCCAACTCTGACGTCTAATTTTTCAATAATATCAGAATTGTGAAGGGAAGCGCGCTTAACAGTAGTACCAGCAAGCTGTACAGGTTTCAAATTAGCTACAGGAGTGATTGCACCTGTTCTTCCAACCTGGTAGGAAATGCTTTCCAGAATTGTTGATACTTGCTGGGCCTTGTATTTATATGCAATTGCCCAGCGTGGCGATTTTGCAGTAAAGCCCAGAAACCTCTGATGCTCGTATGAATTTACTTTGATCACAACTCCGTCAGTTTCCACATTCAGGTTATGACGCTTCTTATCCCACTTGTCAATATATTTTAAAACACCTTCAACCGAATCATGCTTCTCGGTATCTTCTGAAATTTTGAATCCCCATTCCTTAGCAGCCATCAGGTTCTCGAAATGTGAACCGAAAGGAAGGTCCTCACCCAGAACAGAATATAAATAACAATCCAGTTTACGTTCAGCAACAGCTTTCGAATTCTGCTGTTTTAATGTTCCTGAAGTCGCGTTGCGTGGATTCTTTAATTGCTTTTCAAAGATCTCTTCGTCATCATAACCTTCTTCTATCAGCTCTTTTCGCATGGCTTCATTGATGCGCAGAAACTCTTTTTTCGGCATAAAGATCTCACCTCGGATCTCAAATTCCTCAGGGAAACCTTCACCTCTGAGTCTGATAGGAACACTTTTTATCGTTTTTACATTCGCAGTGACATCATCGCCTTTCTCTCCATCACCACGGGTTACAGCCTGAATCAGTTCACCGTTCCTATAAGTGAGCGAAATAGAAACACCATCATATTTCAGCTCACAAACATATTCGTGATCTGTAACCCCGGCCTTACGGATGCGGTCATCAAAATCCCGAACATCTTCTTCATTATACGTATTGCTGAGTGAAAGCATCGGATATTTATGCTTCACGCTTTTGAATTCTTTAGTGATCTGTCCGCCTACACGTTGAGAAGGAGAATCCGAACGCAGGTATTGAGGATATTCTTTTTCAAGCCTGATCAGCTCTTCAAGTTGTTTATCAAACTCGTAATCACTTATAGTGGGATTTGAAAGAACATAATAATTGTAATTATGCTCCTCAAGCTGCTTTGATAATTCTGAAATTTTATTTTTTATATCGTCACTCATTATACGGATACTAATCTACAATTCAACAAATTTCCAAATCAACAAATCACCAATTACTTTTGCTCCCCTGCGCTATTATCCTTAAACTCATCATTCAACACGAAATAAATTGGGAATGACATTTTTGCCCGCACCAGCGTATCATCCATTTTTGCCGGATACCATTTGATCAGCTCGACAATACGAATTGCTTCCTGATCACATCCTCCGCCTACCGACTTTTCTATTCCGATGTTTGTTGGAAGTCCGCTCGGCTCCACTATAAACGAAACGATAACCGTTCCCTGAATGTTGGAAAGCTGGGCCTGTCTCGGATACTCAAGGTTTTCTTTGATGAAGTCCTGAAGGGCGAATGTGCCGCTGGGATACATAGGCATCTGATCGGCTTTTGTATAGATCTTAAGAGAAGTGTCCACCTTCATTTTAGGCAGATATTTGAATTGTGAATAATCGCGGTCGCGACAGATCTTCTTATATTTATCCGCTTCGAAATTAAAAGTCACGTACCAGCTGGTTGCTACATACACCCCGTTTTTAACAGCCGGAACCCAGAGGTAATGATTAAAGATCCGAAGCGCTTCCTTTTCCATTGTTTTACTCGGAGCGCCTGAAACTTTGACATCCGTAACGGTAGAATCTTTTTTCACCACGAAGCTTACTGTAATCTTTCCGCTGGTTCCTTTTGCAAGATCATCTTTTGGGTATTGAAGCTCCTGCTCAAACACTCGTTTAAACTCCCCTTTTCCTCCCACATTTGTTGGTAATACATCAACATTAAATGCCTCCTGTGCCATTGCTGAAAAGAACAGAAACAGGAAAGAGAGCGAAAGGAAATTTTTTTTCATTTTAAGTTACGTTTTTAATGTCGGATGAAGAATATTTATGCTCATCGCGTACCTCGCAAGATACGATTTTTATTACTCAGGTCTTTAATGAGAACCGCATTTTTAAAACCCTTGCTTTCAATCAAATGAAGGGTTTCAGAACCTAAAGCACTGTTGATCTCAAAATAGATCCTTCCACCGGGCTTCAGTTTTTGTAAGGCCAGATCAGCGATCTTTCTGTAAAACAATAGCGCGTCATCATCAGAAACAAACAGCGCGAGGTGAGGTTCGAATTCGAGCACATTCCTCGCCATTGAATCTTTTTCGGAAAGCTTGATGTATGGAGGATTGCTGACGATGATATCATAATCGCTGTAAAGCAGAAGATCAGGCGAGAGAATATTGTCCTTAAAGAAATTGACATTTACATTATTAAGAGCTGCATTTTTTTGAGCAAGCTCCAATGCTCCAGCGGAAACATCAACTGCCGAAACATCAGCGAGTGGTAAATTCTTTTTAAGTGCAATTGGAATACATCCGCTCCCTGTTCCCATATCAAGAATAGAAACTTTTGAATCTGTGTTTTTTAGATCCTGAATAATCAGATGAACCAGCTCTTCTGTTTCAGGCCTTGGGATCAGGACATTAGAATTCACAATAAACTTTAATCCGTAAAAATCTGCTTTGCCCAGAATATACTGAAGCGGTTCTTCTTTTTTTAATGCTTTTACAGCAAAATTAAATTTCAAAAGCTCTGATTCGCTGACGGTTTTATCGCTGTTCAGATGAAGCTCGTGGGAACGTATGTTAACGAATTCTTCAAAGCAATATTTGATGATCGTATCGAGCTCGGAAGGTTCATAAAGAGTACTCAGCTCCTGTCTGAAAAATTTAATAATATCCTTTATTTTATTTGATGCGATCTTCATATTTAAACGTTAACAAAGGTAATAATCCCTTCCTGTTTTAGTACATTTGCAGCAATTATGACAAGAGAAGAAAATTACATGGAGAGATGCCTCGTGCTGGCAAAAAAAGGAATGGGGAAAGTAGCTCCGAATCCGATGGTAGGTTGTGTGATCGTGCATAACGATGAGATCATCGGAGAAGGATATCATGAAGAGTATGGCAAAGCGCATGCGGAAGTGAATGCGATCAATTCGGTGAAAGATAAAAGCCTTTTAAAAAAAGCGACACTGTATGTTAATCTGGAGCCCTGTTCACATTTCGGGAAAACACCTCCTTGCGCAGATCTGATCATTGAACATAAGATCCCTTTCGTGGTTGTGGGAACGATTGACACATTTTCACAGGTTTCCGGGAGAGGCATTGAGAAGTTAGTAAAAGCTGGTATCGATGTAAAGACGGGAATTCTGGAAGCGGAGTGCAAAGAGCTCAACAAACGTTTCTTTAATTTTCATGAAAAGAAAAGGCCGTATGTAATTCTTAAATGGGCGCAAACACAAGATGGCTTTATTGATATTTTAAGAACGGAAGAGGGTTTTGAGAAAGCTCTTAAGATCACGAACGAAGCTTCAACAAAATTATCTCATACATGGAGAAGTGTTGAGCAGGCGATCATTGTCGGAAAACGGACAGCGGTTGCTGACAACCCGCAATTGACCGTAAGATCTGTTCAGGGGAAAAACCCTTTGAGGATCGCAATCGACCGCAACCTCACTATTCCGAACAATTACTTTTTACTGGATGGCAGCACCCCTACGTTGATCTATACGTCAGCAGATGCGAATTCTGAAAACAATCTGGAATACAAGAAGCTGAACTTTGACGAAGTACTGATCCCACAGATCCTGAATGATCTGGCCGAACGTAATATTCAATCATTGATCGTTGAAGGGGGAACCAAGCTTATCAACAGCTTTATACAAAGCGGCATCTGGGATGAAGCCCGTGTTTTTATCTCACAGCAGCAGATCGAAGATGGCGTGAACGCACCGATCCTTGATTTGAAACCTGTCGAGAAAGAAGACATTGAGGGTGACATTCTTTTAACTTACAAGAACAATTAGGTCTTGGTCAGGTCAAAATAAAGATCAACGGTTGTTCCCCGGTTTGAAAACAATGCCAGGTCCGCAAGCTTTTTCATCAGGAAGATCCCCCGGCCGTTGGGCTTGTCGATAAGCTCCGGCTTCGTAGGATCAGGGATCGCCTCATCATCAAATCCGTCACCTTCATCACGGATGGTGAAACAAATAAAATTATCCCATTTCAGCTCGACTGATAAATGTACTTTTTTGGTGATATCCTGTTTGTTTCCATGAATAATGGCATTAGAAATACCTTCATTAAGGCAAACCCAGATAGAACTGTAAACATGTTCTGAAAGGGCAAATTGTTCTTTGATCTCGTCCAAAAGTAATTCTAATGAATCGATACTTTGCAGGCTTGATGGAAATGCAAAAACTCTGGAAGGCTGCTGAGGATATATAGGATTGATACGCATGATTCTCTTTTTAATGGTCCATACTCTTTAATCTGAGTGGTTATACCATGTAAAAGATAAATTAGATGCCTGAAAAAATAAAAATGATTCTAATCCCAAACTTATCTATTAACAACAATTACCTCATTATCAAATTTATAGCAAACACAATTCAATATTTTCAATAATTTTTAGAGGGTTAATTGAGTAAAAAAACCAGGAAATATTTTTAAAACAAAGAGTGTCCAAAAAAAGATGTTAGTTTTTATACAGATCGAAACACATTTCGAGGATGGTCCCGTTGTTTGAGAATTGTACTGTATCAGCAAGCTTATTGATGAGGTACACCCCGCGACCGTTAGGCTCCTCAATACATTCAGAACATGTCGGGTCGGGAACACCGGCCGGATCGAAGCCTGCGCCTTCATCCTTTACGGTAAAACAGATATAACGGCCTTCCTTCTTCTCAACACTGAAAATTACTTTTTTTGATGGGTCGTATTTGTTGCCGTGCTTAATTGCATTCGTAACTGCCTCATTTATAGCGATCCAGATGCCCGTATAACTTTCTTCAGAAATCGAATGTTCCTCTTTCACTTTAGAGATGAGACTTTCAACCAGATCGATGCTCTCCAGGTTTGAATCCAGAAGCAATTGCCGGGGGCTGAAATCCATATTTAAAGATCCGATTAGCATTTAAACTTTTTGCTAATGTATTGTGTTTTAGATAAATCCCAAAACCAATGGCACATTTTTTTTCCATAGAACTTAGGAGTCGCTCCCCTCATTTTATACCCAGATTGTGTCAAAAATTCACATCCCGTAACGGTTTCAAAAAAATCTAAACTAACAATTCACATTTTCAGAATTCCTACTCTTCATAAAAAAGTATCTTCGCGCAAATGCTTTTTGAAGACACATACCTCACTATAAAAAATCCGGCAGAAGCTCTGTTTAAAGACCGCGGAAGTAAATTTCTGGCTTTTGCTTTCCCGGTAAGTTCCGAAGAGGATGTAAAACTCGAATTGAATAAACTTCGAAAGCTTCACCCTTCTGCAAATCACCATTGTTATGCTTTCCGGCTCGGTGCTGAAAAGCTATCCTTTCGTGCCAACGATGACGGTGAGCCTTCAAACACAGCCGGCAAGCCAATACTTGGACAGATCCAGTCGAAAGACCTTACCAACATCCTGATTGTTGTTGTGCGTTATTTCGGAGGAACATTGCTGGGCGTAAGCGGACTGATCAATGCTTATCGGGAATCCGCAGCTGCAGTGATAGCACAATCTGAAATTATAGAAAAGACAGTGAATGATGTATATGAAATCAAATTCGATTACCTCCGGATGAACAATGTAATGAAGATCATTAAAGACGAAGATCTTCAGATACTTACTCAGGATTTTGAACTTGAACCTTCATTGACATTTAGTGTGAGGAAGAGTAATTCTAATAGGGTGTATGATCTGTTTTCGAAAATTGAGGGAACGCGATTGAAGTTCTTGCGGACATCTTAATTTAACACAGAGGCCACTAAGGATACAGCGTTTCACAGAGGGATAAAAATAACCTTTGTGTAGTTCCCTTCTCCATCTTCTATTTGCTTAACCTCTGTGAACCTCTGCGTTCTCTGAGTTAAAAATTCTTCTCTTGGTGCCCTTTATGCCTTAATGTATGGAGTCGTAAAAGAAACTCCGTGGTACTCTTCCTTTCTCTGTGCTCTCTGTGTTAAAAAAAACTTCGACCTCCTCTCCCTTCTCCGTGTTAAAAAATCTTCGCGCTCTTTGTGCCTTAGTCCGTAGGACTCCTATGGAGTGGTAAAAAACTCCGCGGCTCTCTTCTCTTCTCCTCTTTTCTCTGCGGTTAAAATCATTCTAATTAGTATCTTCGCCACCTAACAAAAAACAACATGAAACTGTTAAAAGAAATGTGCGCCATTCATGCTCCTTCGGGAAATGAAGCGGCCATGACTGCATACCTTCTCGACTATATAAAGAAAAATAAAAAATCCTGGAAAGTAAAACCGAAAGTTTATTCCGGTGAAGGTTTCCAGGATTGTATCGTGATGGTCTTCGGGAAACCACGCACCGCGATCTTCGCTCATATCGACAGTATCGGATTTACTGTACGTTACGGCAAACAGCTTGTGAAAATTGGCGGGCCAAGGATGGTGGAAGGGTTTGAACTTGTGGGGGAAGACAGTCAGGGGAAAGCAAATGTTAAGCTTCACCTTGCGGAAGATAAAAAGACAAAAGAAATAAAACTTGAGTATGCATACAAACGCGATCTGGAAACAGGTACGGAGCTTACGTTCAAGCCCGACTGGCGCGAAGACAAAGAATATGTTCAATGCTGTTATATGGATAACCGATTAGGTGTTTACAATGCACTGAAAGTTGCAGAGACATTAAAAGATGGTGTTATTGTTTTCAGCTGCTACGAAGAACATAACGGTGGAACAGTTTCATTCATTCAGAAATTTTTACAGGAGAAATTCAAAGTGAAACAGGCTTTGATCTCTGATATCTCCTGGATCACCGAAGGTGTGTTGCCCGGTAAAGGCCCTGTGATCTCGATGCGTGACAGTCTGATCCCACGCAGAAGCTATGTAAACAAGATCATTGAAATCGCTAAAAAACAAAAGCTTTCTTACCAGCTTGAAGTTGAAGGCAGCGGTGGCAGCGATGCTAAAGAATTGCAGATGGCAGAATATGCCTGGGACTGGTGTTTTGTCGGTGCCGCGGAACAACATGTTCATTCACCGGATGAAAAGGTTCACAAAAAAGATATTCAGGGGATGATCGATCTTTATAAGGCTTTGATGGAGAAATTGTAAAAATAAAAGTCTGAGAAAAAAAGAGCTGTCAGTAAACTGACATCTCTTTTTTTTGCAGTAAATTATTGTTGTTTTACCATTCTCTTTGTTTCAACGATCTTACCATCTACCACTAATGTGTAAGTGTAAATACCGTTACTAAGGTCAGAGGCAAATACATTTAATTGGCCTTTGCCTTTTTGAGTAAGCTCTGTCGATTGAATTAATTTTCCTTGTGCATTGTAAAACAACATCTGTGCTTTTCCTGTATTCTCAGGAAGAAAATAGCTGATGGTAGTCTGCTCTGCGAACGGATTAGGAACGTTCTGCTCTAGAACGATTGATTGGCCGTCTTTGAGATCAACGTTTATACCAATGGCATTATTCCCTTGCATTTGATGATTACCATTGTTATGGTTCGAATTACAACACTCCGTTATCATATTAGCTAATTGGCTGATCTGATTTTGTAAGGCTTGGTTGATCGAGTCCTGTGCATTATGGTCCTGTTTCAAACTGTCAACCATTTTTTGTTGCTCTTGTATCCCTTTCATAAGAATGGCAATAAAGGCATTATAATTTAAACCCTTATAATTAATAGCTGGAGCAGTTTCATAACCAAGTGAGTCATGAATTGCCGGAATGATGTTGTTTGAAACTAATTCAGGCAAAACCGTTTCTACCTCCTGCGCAATCAAACCATATTGTTTTACACTACTAAAATTTATACGGCTTCCCAAGCTGGCGGTATCATAGAAATAGCTTTTAGGGCGTAAGCTGGTTATAATTTCTATAGCATTGGAAATACTATCAATACCGGTTTTAAAAGATGCGTCCGATGCCATACTTACTCCACCTGTTGTTGTAAAAAGAGTACCATTCACCTGAACATTCCCGTTAAACCAACCTGCCCAACTATTTGGCGCAATGATTGCCGTTCCCTGAATCGCATAATTTTGTAATCCATTTTCTGCTAATCCATCAATTCCCACATTTATTGCATTAGCGAAAGTTGACCTTGAAATCCCATAAACACCTCGATTAGTATTTCCAAGAGAGGTAGTAGGAACTTCTGCAAAAACCGCATCCTGAATTGATTGATTACTACCAGGTAGTATTCTGGCAACCACTCCATTCTGATTTCCTTCAAATCGACCACCAGCACTTGTATTTCCCCGAGCAATGCCCCAAACACCTATTTTTCCAAATCCCGTTGAATTTGTGTGCTCGGCATAAATTGCCGAAGGCGTGAAAACATCATTCGTAGACGAGTGGAGTCTTGCTGCTGGCGCATTAGTCCCTATGCCAATTCTATTTACCCCACCAGAAATAGTAGTGGGATCTGTAAAAACTATATTAAAATTATTCAATGGAACCTGCCTGTTACTTAAAAGCTGACCTGGATTTCCCGGTTCAAATATGTTTTGACCGAACGCGACAAAACTTGGAGTAAGTGTACTTAATGAGGCGCCATTGTGTGCCCCCGCAACACCTCCCCCTGTCGGTCCAACAGGCCCTACCGCTCCTGTTGCTCCAGTTGCACCTGCTGCACCGGCAAATCCTGTGGCGCCCGTAGCTCCTGTGGCTCCATTTAACCCTGTTAAGCCCGTTGAACCGGTAGCACCGGTAGCACCTGTTGCTCCGACTAATCCGGTTAAGCCTATTGCACCGGTAGCTCCTGTTGCTCCGGTTGCTCCGGTTGCTCCCGTAACTCCGGTAGAATACGGTACATAAATAACATCTCCGTTCTTATCAACCGCGAGTACACCGTCTCCCGGATTTGCAATTGTAGGACTGTTTACAGCCTGCAGATTAGTAAAACGCAAACCACTGCTTCCACCCGGGGTATTTGTAGCTCCCCAGGAATTAATTTCTAGTGTATTCGTGGCATTTAAGCTCGCTCCACCCGGACCATATTGATTCGCTCCGGGATCTCCTCCAAAGCCGGTAAATACCCCTGATGAAAATGTGGGAGTCATGCGTCCGCCTTCCAAACCATTTGCTCCTGCAGCAATGGGAGAACCGCCAGTAAACGTTGTAAAGATAAAGCGTAGGTTGTCGCCCTTATCCCCATCATCATCTCCTCAGTTGATCACAGCATCTTTATGATTTGGACCTTCATTCTTCAACCCAACGTACATGTTATCGCTGTCAAATGACATAAATGTTCCTATATCCATCCAAGGCCTCCAACCGTCATTGGAAGCAGTAGTTGTATTGAATCCAAGATGCATCAAACTTAAAGGCCTGGTAACAGGGTTTGCAGGATTTTCACTTATCGATACTCTGGTAACCCTCGGATTAAGTGCTGCAGGATTATTGATACCGTAACCACCACCGAAAAGATTTGTTGGATTTTCAATGGCAGTGATACGCAAACGCTCATTGGTCGCTGTCATGCTTGAAGGAGTTGCATTTCCGGTTGAAAGGATAATGTGCCGCTGTTCCTGGTTATAAAGGAAAGCGTTACCATTTTCTGCAGCAACTGGCGAACCTAACATTCCCCAACGGAAGCCATCTGTAATACCCTGCTGAGTTGATTGATTCGTAATCTGTCCCCACACAGACTTACTACCATCCAGGCTCATGTGTAATAATGATTGTGGTCGCACATACAAAGCATTAGCGGAACCAAAAGTATTACCAAGTCCGAATTCACCTGTGGGTGCAAAACGTGCAATGTGTCTTCCGTCAAGATCATCTTGAGAATCAAGATTTGCATCAAGTGTTTTTCCGCTTCCGGTTCCCATAAAACGGAAGCAAAAATCATCTGGACCGTTTCCGGGGCCGGCATTATCACTCCAAGAGGCAACCATCTCAGATTGATCTTGGCCAGGCAACAGAGCTCTTATACCGAAATACATCAAATCATTATTTCCGGTGAAGGTAATGCCTGTTTTCATCCAAGGTCTGTAGCCGAACTCCTGAGCAAAACCTAAACCGGTGGTTGAATTTTGTACCCCGTTCAGATGTAAAAGTGAAAAAGCGCCTAACTGTTGATATAAGGCCGGAGGTCCTCCTCCAGGTTGTATTGGACTATTTTGTCCTAATAACAAATAGCCGCTAGTATTCACTCCATCAGCAACACCAGTATATGTATTTATTGGATATTGGGTAGTGTTATTAAAGTCTCCGTTTAATTTTTCACGAAGAATGTTATTGGTAATTGTATAAATAGGCGAGTTAAAAGCTGTACCAAAAATATTATTTGAACCACCTGTACCAGCAATTGTGTTTCCGCCTCTAAACCAAGCCATACTTGAATTAGGGACTGATGGAGCAACTGTTCCTACTGGTGTTCCTGTAGGAGGCTGTGCAAATGAAAGTGAATTGACTAATAAAAATATTAGTAATAGAAATTTATTTTTCATATTCAAATTGATTTATCTAACCAATTGAATAAACCCTTTTAAAGATTTTTTTTCTTCCTCTCGGTGGATGATATAATAATATACTCCGTTCACACAGTTTTCACCGGCAGCTGATCTGCCGTCCCAGCTATTGTTTCTATTTGAAATTTCAGCCACTTTTATTCCCCAACGATTATATACTAAAGCTTCTTCACCTTCTCTAAGATTTTGCAGTAAAAACACATCATTTTGACCATCACCATTAGGGGTGAAAATATTAGGCCGATCGTTTTCATTTTCTATCTCAATTAAAGAACAGTAATCAATATAGTAATAAGTTCCAAAATGATTAGGATCAAAGAAAGGTGCGGGTAGTTTTAAAGTGTCTAAATTTAAAGTATCAGAAAAAAAACCAAGGGTAATATATTTTTCATTCCCTTGTGCTAAAAATCTTCCTTTAATTTCAATCCAATTTAAAGTGTCCGTGAGAAAGTTATTTGTTGAATTTAAAACTTGTGGAATAATATCATTAAACGGTTTTCCATCAGTTTTTGAAATCGGAAGAGACGTAAAAGCCGCTCCAAATTTCCATAGAGCGTAATCCCATCCTAATTCACTCATAACTACTCGGCAAGAAAATTCATATTCATTTCCTGCATTTAAGGGAACAACTATTTGACCTTGAACATATTCGAACCAGTAACCATAATTAGAAAATGGAGGAGCTACATATTCAATAAAAATTCCACAATAACCTTGTCCAGAGTAAGGATACTGAAAGCCGCAATTATTTATAGGAGTGCTAACAACTGAAGTTGCACAACTATTGTAATAATCACTTGTCGCTTTTGTTGGTGTTTTCCATCCCAAACAATATCTTATTTGATCATCACCAGGTGAAGATGTCATAGAAGGACAAGTATCATAGATTTCAAAATCACCATTATATATGAGATTTTGTTGTGCCACAATAGAAAACCGCTGTGAAAAAAGCAGATTAACAAGGAAAGCTAATATGTAAAAAGGTTTACTCAACTATTAAGTTATTTATTTTCAAAATCCTCTACTTTCTATTTTACATCAAAAGTAGGAAAGGACGGCCGTTCTCTCAGGTCTTTTCTCCGGTTTTGTTTTTTTTAACAACGGGCTCTTAAAACTAAGCCTTACCTTTGCATTGGTGGGGTTTCGCAATTTCACCAATGAAAGGGAGGTGTTTTAAACCATGTGTTTTTAATGCCTCCTTTTTTTATAGGTTAATATTAAAATGTAATGCAGCTGCAAGGCAGCGGGATCATTTAATGTTTAACAAAAAGAAAAAAATATTTGTGTGATAATTGTTTGCAATGGAACATAATTATCCATTACAATTTTCGGCATAAAAGGGAGTAGACAATTGAGCCGGAAAATATGTTTCTGTTTATTCTTTGGCTAATATAGAATATGTTTTGTTAAACGCAAAAAATGTTTTGTAAACATTTTTCAGGAAGCCAACATTTCTGATCCGTTTCCTCCTGAAATAAAAAAAGCCCGAATCCGGGCTTTAAAAAAACGTTTTTTTACAACATCCTCTTCTGCTTAAACAAGGCGCCTTTTTGAATAAAATATTTCAATGAGATCTCAGGTCCGCCTTGAAGCTTAGATGCTGCTTTATAAGTAGAAACATTCAGGTCATAAGAAACCCCGAATCCAAGGTCACCCAATTCAAAATACACCTGGGGGATCACAGCATCATTGAAGCGATAATGTACGCCTACGGAGAGTCCTGTTTCGTTGATGAAACCGGTGATCTTCGTTCCGTTCTTGATCCTGTAGCGCAATGCGCAGCCCACTGTGATCTCGGTTGAAGGGCCTTGCATCACATACATCGCGGAAGGACGCACTGATAACTTAGTTCCTGTTTTATCAAAATGTCCATTAATGGTTGCAACAATTTTCCCGTAAAGCTTTTCTGAAACTGAAAAATATTTTTGCTCCGGCTGATTGATATGATAATATGCCGCTCCGATGGATAATCTTTTCGCTTCATTACGATCGAGTGTGGTTTTACCGCTGAAATATTCGTAATACAAGCCTGCTCCAAGATCCACATAAAAAAAGGAATTAACCGGGGTTGTTTCATTTGAGTTCAGTGAAGGATCGAAGCCTGTACCATTATACTGATTGCCCCACGAAAGGGAACTAAGATTAGCTTTATGCTGTGCCGCCCCAATTGAGACACCGAGTGAAATGCTGCTGGTACGATCCATCGGAATTATTCCGGCAGCACAAAAATTTCCCTGTGTTAAACCGAACTGTGAATCTCCTGCTTTATCATTAAAGAAATTGATTCCCAATCCTAAATGAGCTTTTCGCTCGTTGTAATCAAACAAGGGTATGTCGACTGAAGCAGCTTCCGTATTGAATGACTTGCCCATCGCTGTCCACTGATTTTTATAATTCACGATAGCACGCACATATCCATTGTAAACCCCGGTTGCGCCAGGGTTCAGAAGCTGTGGCGTTTCATTGAACTGGGAGAAATGGATGTCCTGAGCGAATGTGGAGACCGCGGACAAACAGATTACAATGCAAATGATATTGAGTATTTTTTTCAAAACAAATGAAATTTGAAAATTATAAATGTTATTCTAAATCGTCCCCTATGCTCGCGTGAAGAGCGCTCAAACGAAGCTTAATTCCTAAATCATAAATCATTCATCTTGCTCTCAATCCGCTACCTTATACTTACGTGAAGCACGACCTGAGCTAGCATTTCGCAAATTGGTAAATTCGTAAAATTCGTTATGCGTACCTTACCTCACCAGCGTTATGTTTCCTTTACGGTCAACGGTGCCGCCATCCGGGATCTTGCCCGATAAGCGATATGCAAACACACCCGGATTTAAAGGCAAGCCATTGAACTTTCCATCCCATCCAACTGTTTTATCATTTGTATGAAAGACCAATTGTCCCCAGCGATTATAAATTGAAAAATCAACATCATCGATCGAGCCGAGGATCATCAGAAAATCATTATTCCCATCGCCATTAGGCGAAAATGCAGTAGGAATAGCGACTTCATCATCAGGAACCGGAGGAGGATTTATCACGATCGGTGGTTCAGTAACGAGACGGAAAACCGCCACAACATCATTTGCCTGCGTATAGGAGACTTCGGTTGAATCACTTGTAACAGGAGTTGTCAGCGTATCGTTGTTAATGGTCCAGTGATCAAAAACATAAGAGCTGCTGATAGGACTTGCTTTTAATTTAGTAACAATTCCTCCGAAATAATTTCCTGTATAGATATAGTTTGCAGGTGTCACGCTGTTGATCTTAATATTACCTGCACCGGCAGGAGTTACATTGTATGTTACAGCATATGGCCCTGTGAAATTATAACAATCCACAAGGCCCTGTGTAAGCTTTGTACAGCGTGTATCAATTGAATCGCGGAAACGGTTAACGTTATTTTGCCATCCTGTTAACGAGCCTCCCCATTTATTGATTTGTCCCTGCATTTCAGGTGTGATCACCGCAATCATACTGTCATAAAGCGGCAATGCAAAATCGCAGCTTAATGAAGTGTTCATAAGATCGATATAGCGCGACTGATAATATTGTTTAAACCCGGGATTAGCCATAAGAGCTGAGAGGATCTCCCCGTGGCCCTGTCCTCCCGGATCTCCGATGGCCTCTACATTACATGGGTCTGCTCCTGCCGATTCATCCGGAATGCCTGTGTAGTTTACATAATGGCCGAGGATCGCATCCAGGTCCCATAATGTGTAACGCCATTTCTTTTTATCACCGGTCGGGTCAGTTCCCCGCCACCATGCAGTGTTCCAGTTCAGCCAGTCCATGGTAACAAGCCATGAATTGTAAACAAAATAATCCACGAAGCTTTTTGTATTGAAAATGCTGTCGACATAATCGTAATTTGCCTGCACAGCCATGTTATTGGAAGTGATATAATTCCTGATGGAATTCCAATCAGAATTAGCCTGCCCGGGAGTCGGAGAATATGCTTCCCATGTGCTTCCCCAGGTTTGCAGAAACTCTACAAACGGTTCATCCTGTCCATAATAATAATCGGTAAAATCGGGATCATCCACCTTTTCCCTTGTATCATAAAGCCCCCAGTATTGCCCGTTCACATATACCACCGAAGGCTTCCATGTACGTTCATCCAGGTTTAATCCTCCGCGCTGAGAAAGCGTATGAGTGTATGAATCACGGATATGAGCGCCACCCGGCTCGAAAGGATAATTATCATTGGCTGCAGCTTTGAAGATCAATCGTTGAAAAGACTTACGCTGCTTATTGGAAAAGACTTTATAGTTCAACCCATAGTTATAACCCAATTCATCCTTAGAAACATAATCGAAGCCCCTTTGGTTGTATGACCAGGAATCATTTCCATGTTCATTTGTCTCACCGTTTGTTTCAGCAACCATTGCTTTGCTCTCATCAAAATATTCAAGGCCGGTCTCGGGATTGATCTGATTTCCATTTAAAAGGTTTTCGGTCTGATCACCGAAAATAGAAACCACAGGAACTGTATGTGTTGAATTTATAAAATATGTATTGCTGTTGACAAAGCTTGGCGGAACTTGGGGATTACCGCTGAAAGCACGGACGCGCAATACAGTTGTTGCAGAAATATTTACAGGACCGCTGTATGGAGTTGAGGCGGTTGTTGGAACCGAACCATCAGTAGTATAATAAAGGTTTGCTGTTGCATCAGGAGTGGAAAGTGTAACTGATTGTGCACCCGGATAAAAACCTGCTGCAACACTCATTGAAGGAGTTGTTGCATAATCCAGCTTAACCGCTGTATTTGATGCCCCGGGAGTTGGCGTTGTTGCTACACCCCAGGTGCTGCCACCATTTGTTGTTCTGGCCCTCGAATGATTCTTTTGGCTTGGACGAATGGTCATAGAATCAAGGATAGCGCCTGAAGGATCTGAAAAGGCAAGCCCTTCGGGTTTAGTTTGTGTTAGCGAAAAACCTGCATGCACATTTGTTCCTGATACCACATTCTTTCCGGAGCACCATACACGCAGAAATCCATTTGCTGCAATGGAAACACCTGCCGGAAAAGTCCATTTGGTCGGATTGCTGATCTTATCAGTCAGATAATAACCTGTAAGACTGACCGAGCTTGAACCGGCATTGTACAGTTCGATCCAGTCGGATGAATTACCGAAATTATCGTTACCAAGAGATACATTAGCACCGCAATACTCATTAATAAGAATTTGTGCGCTTGACTTTTCTGAAAGCGAAATAAAAAGACTCAGAAAGAAAAATAACGGGAGGTAATTTTTCCTGATCATGACATTAAATTAGGTTAGAATCTTGAAATACTTTACTAAAGTAGTAAAAAACAGGAGCTATTCAAAATTAAAACCCGGATAAGCTCAGTAGCAAAAATCAATATTCAATCCGAGGTAGAGAGTGGTCAGGAGTGAAAGGAAAAGAATAAAATACACGTTTATAAAAGTAGAAAGGTAATTCATCTTTTCTAAAATAAAACCTGCTATAATGAAAACGAAGGGCGTAAAGATGATCCAGATCCTCTCTGTTTCAAGGAAGAATTGATTGGAGAAAGTGATAGCCAGAACAGTGATCAGTAATGAGATCCCAAGAATATGGAACACAGAAGAACTCATCAGTCTTATCTCTTTTAAACCAATAATCAAAACCGCGGTTGCAGGAATTCCCAGAACACACAGATAAGCGATCAGGTTCCCGGTTGATACAATTAAATACCTTGTGAGATCACCGATGCCTGCGTAGGTCATTTGTTTTTTTTCATTTTCAAATGAATTGAGAAAACAATTATAAAGATCGAATCCGGAAGCAAGGCGAACCAATATATAAATGCCAACAATTGTGAATAATGCAGGAAACGCAAAGAGGCAGGTCTGACGGATTGATATTTTCTTATTTATAAATAATACAAAAAGCAGGATAAAACAGAAAAACCCGTAAAAGAGGGACATGAATGAAAAGAACAAATATACGGAGACCATTATTCCGAATAAAACAGAATAGCGGATCTCATAATTCTGAACATACTTCAAAATATAAAATACCCCAAGAACCACTACAGGCAGCATAAGAGCAGAAGGATCAATTTCAGGGAAGAACAAAACACTACCCGATGTTATGAAAAGCAGAAGGGAATAAAAGATCTGGACCTTATTCAGATTTAATAAGGCCATTAACCTGTATAATGGAATAAGCGATAATAACGTGCTCAGCAGGACGAGCGGTTTTAAAACAAAAGGCCAGGCATAGGTCTCCATTTTCAATAAAATCAGATTTCCCGGAGGATAATGATTATTGTGAACGCTGAGAGAGGACGATGTTTGTGTGAAATTCAAAAGTATATCACTGATCGAACTGAATGCATCTTTATCGTTAGCGAGTGTTTCATAATGACAGTTATTGCTGAGAAGCGTTTCATAGAGCGAGCCTTTCCATGAAAATGCGATGAGAAGGATAGCAAACAGCGGAAACCAGTGTTTCAGATCGAAGTTGAATTTTTTCTTATAGAACCAAAAACAAAAGAGACATATAAAAACAAGCACTGCTAAGCCACGAAAAGAATCCGAACTGAAAGGCTCAAGGTAATTATGCCCATACATCGGTGCACGCAAATGATCAAAAGCCCCTCTGAAAATATTTCCTTTGAAATCGGATTGTAAAGAGAAGCGGCTGAAGAAAATATTCCATCCTCTGAATATTGCTACAAAAGCGGATGCTGCGATAGTCAGATCGAGCCGCAAGGTGGAACTTAAGTGAGAACCTTTCATCCGTTTTTTCAGAAGTATCCCGATTGCGAACACCGCTAAAGTGATCCCAAGTAAAGGGAACTGGTCTTCAGGTAGAACTAGAGTCTGATTAGAGCACCAGCCAATCAGAAGCAACATAAAACAAATGAAGGTGATCGAAAGTTCTTTCAGCTTAATTGAATTCACATGCGAAGAGATAACTAATTTGCACGAATTTACGAATCTGAACCAATGAGAGTTTAATTTTTAAATTAAAAAAAGAGCGCTCATTGAGCGCTCTAAGTTTTCTATTCATCTTTTTCTGTCCCGTTAACATACCTGCACAATTTATTTGCATGCGCCTTCAACACATTCGACATGCCTTCGTATTGACCGAACAGGCCTTTCTCCTCTTTAAAAATAAGTGGAGAATTATAGAATGTTCTTGTTCCGCAATAAAACTGCCCTATGTTCTTAGCATCTTTATCTGTTTCATCCGTTTTTCCGGGATTAGGTCCCATCATTACCATTACCACCGAGTTAACACCGTAATCATCTTTAACAGATTTTATTTTTCTGGTGCAGATGTACACAACAACAACCGCATCTACTCCAAGGCCTTTAGCCAGATCGAAACCTAAGCTGGAAGTCAATTTACGATTTGCAGAAAAAACTCCCTGATCAAAATTGGATAGAGCGGATTCATCTGCTCCTTCATTGGCAACAAAAAATGACCGGTAGCCTTTTCCGCTTGGTGAAACTTTCAATGTTGACACTGAAGCTTCCGCAACGTCCCATACATTTGAGCTTGCTGCTCCGCGCTTAGTGATCGTTGTCTTTTCTTTCTTAGCGGATTCCTGGTTGAAACCATAATAAAATTCAGCCTTTTCCTGGGTATCTAAAAATTCATCAGGGGTAAGAAGATCTATTCCGTTTTCCTTGAAGGAAGATTTCAATGAGTTGATGCTTTCATTATAAAAACCATCGATCTGCATCTGTCCTATTACATCAGAGGTTCTCCAAACTTCAGTACTAACCACGCCTGTGTATGCACCTCCTTTAACTTTTCCTTTCCCCGGATCATACAGGTAATAGCTAATGAGTGCAACCTTTTTTGGCTTGGTCTGCAATAGGTCCATATTTGCACTGTATCCTCCCCCATTCCCGTTTCTTCCTTCACGCGGAAAATCATATTTTACTTTTACTTTGTCAGCACTTGCAGTTTCCGTTGCGAAAGGTGTGGGTTCATTCGTTAAGCCTGTTTCTTTAAGATCAGCTCCGTTCTTTATGAACATACGGATCAGCTCTTCATTTCCGAAGCCGCCATTTATTGCAAGCGATAATGGTGATTGAGGTTTACCTACTGCCGGCTTATTCTTCTCATTGATGTTAAGGCCTTTGCTCAATAAAAGCTTCAGCATTTCTTCCGTTGTTCCGATCTTCTCATCAGGCATTTCACTGCCATACCAGTCCGGAGTTTTAATACCATATGACTCAATGCTGGGTTTTGCCAATGCTAGTGTTTTTTTTCTTTCACTCTTCGACTTACCAAATACAGCAAGTGTATGTAGGAGCGTACCGTCTGCCACAGCTTTTTCCGGTTTAGCGCCTTTATTGAAAAGCATCTCAGCGCACGACACACAATTCGTCCCCATCACTACAAGATACAAAGGATGCAGCTCCGTTGGCTTCATTGTCTTCATCGCACTTTCCCATGCTTTGATCATTGCCTGATTTGCATCTTTTCCTTTTTGATTCTCTTTCTCGATCAACATCTTCATGGTCGCTGCAGGATCGGTCTTTCCCATTTTATTAGGATCAGCACCCGCATCCAGCAACATTTTCATTACATCATTTGAATAATATGCGGATGCCTGAACCAGAGCAGGATAATCACCAAGGTTAGGATCAGCTCCTTTATCCAATAAAAGCTTTGTGATTTCCGGCCACAAAAAAGCGGACGCTATTGCAGGATTTCCTGCATCCAGGCGGTTCACGTCAGCTCCTGCATTGATTGCCTCCTGAGCTTTTGCAAGGTCACCGGCCTTACATGCAGCGACAAGATCGGAATTTGAATCCGCAATAATTTTACCGGTAATAAAGGAAGAAAAAGCGAGGACTAGAAATATTTTATTTTTCATGAAATTTTTTCTTCAAATGTATTGTAATTAAACAATAGCATTTAAGCAAGATTCATGAAGTTCTTACTAAACACCGATCAAAATCACAAGGGCTCATTTTAAAAAGTCGCCATCGATAATTAACAGCTTCACTCCTTTTTCAGAGAATGAACGGTGAGAACTGAGGTTATCTGATACAATGAATGACATGCCGGCCTTCATTAAGCTCTTGCTGCCTGTCTCCAGCTCAGAGACAAACTCCCCTTCCAGACAATGAACGATATGTCCTTTCTGACACCAGTGATCAGCAAGGTAGCCGGCAGCATACTCTACTATGCGGACACGCAGGCCACCAAACACTAGCGTCTGCCAGAACGATGTTCCTTTTTCACCGGGATGCTCTGTTTTCATAATGTTTTGCCAATCGATGATCTGAAACGGAATGTTACTCATATTGATTTATTTTTTTGCATTAAATAAAGATCCAGTCCCTGTCCCCAGTAATCTTTTTCGGTGCTTACCAGAACGTAACCCGACTTTTCAAAAAACTTATATGCGTATTGAGATGTCCGAACCACAAAGACTTTAACATGCAAATCATTAGTCAACCTATGATGACAATACTCAACCACTTCTTTACCATAGCCCTTTCCTGAAAAGTCAGGATGAAAAAAGATCCAGTTGATCCTGCCGGAATTATCCTCTTTTCTCGTTTCGTACCCACAACCTCCGATGATCTTCCCTTTTTCTGTAACCGTAAGATATGTGCCTTTTATATCAGAGAGATAGTCCAGAAACTCTTTCAATTCATGGCGAGCGAAGAACTCAGGAATATTCATCTTAAAGATCTGTACTAAACTTTCCTGATCTGTTATTTGGTATGGGCGAATCATATTAAAATTTCACGATCAAGCCAAGTCCCATGTTTAAACCATCAGCTTTAATAGAAACCTTTGCATCCTGCCAAACCTGTTCATTCAGATTCTGATAATCCTCATTCGAATAAATAACATTTTTATAATTGTAACCCATATATCCGACATTGAAATACATTCCAATATGATCACCGAAATAAATTCTTGGCAACAAGCTGATGCCATATCCCATTCCGTGTGCTTTTGCCATGGTTTGATTCACATCGTTTCCGTCCACAATGAAACGTGAATAGCCGAATGTTAAGCTCAGTGGCATATCAAAACGTCTGCTTTTGATCAAGTGGAAATTGAGCACGAGTCCTGCATCCAAACCTTTTGTTGTTGCCTGGGTTTTAGTGATTGAGTCTGTTTCGTCTATAAAGCTGGAGAAATTGAATCTTGCTCCTACCCCAAGCCAGTTTGTCACACCGTATTCGACTTTCAACGGAAAATGCGCACCACCGGCAGCATCGGTTGTATCATGAACAAGACCAAGAATCTCCTGGTGGATCTTTGTTCCATAAATATCAAATCCAACACCAAGGTCAACCGTAATGTTTCCTTTTTGAAAAGCTTTATCCTGAGCGGTTGCAACATTCAATGCCATTGCAATAGCAGCAATTGTGATTGTTATCTTTTTCATGATCCAAAAATTATTTTACAGGTGCAATTTAGTATTTATTCCATCCCGGTGATTTAAGCCCTTCAAAATTAAAATATACGTTGAATAAAAAAAGAAGCGAGAGAGATCAGGATAACTCCAATGAGGTCAAGGATCAGTCCTGCTTGAAGCATTTCTTTTACTTTGAGGCGCTTGCTTCCGAATACAATGGTATTGGCACCCGTGGCAACAGGCAGCATAAAGCCAAGTGATGCTGCAAGAGTTGCAGGGATCATCAGTACAAGCGGATGAACTCCTGTACTTTGTTGTATCGCCAGAATTATAGGCAGCATTAGCTGAATGCAGGTAACATTGGAAGCCAGTTCTGAAATGATTGAAATCAGGATACATAGTCCGAAGACTAATACATATACGTTCGTGTTAGAATCAAATTTCATCTGGTGTGCAAACCATTCTGTTAAGCCGGAAAGTTCGAAGCCTTTAGCCATCGCAAAACCGCCACCAAATAAAAGCACAATGTCGTATGGCAGCTTCGCTACATCATCCCATACCATGATGGCCCTTCCTTTTTCTGATCTGGATGGTATCAGGAATAAAGTAACAGCCATAAAAATTGCCACGGTACTGTCGCTGAGAAAATTCTTAAACGCGAATAAATTACTCCAGCCTTTCATTGTAAAGATTCCGAAGTCAATGTTCTCACGTGTAAACCATAGGATAGCAGTCACACAGAAAATCACGGAAACAACCTTTTCCTCATAATTCATTTTTCCAAGAAGCTGATATGCATCGTAAAAATATTTTTTGTCGATAGCCAGTTTCGAATCCTTCTTAATGAACATTTTTTTTAATACCAAGAAGGCTATGAGTAGAAAAACGAGCGCAACGGGAAAACCAATAATGAACCAGTTAAAAAAGTTCATATCATGATTCTCAGGGAACTTTTCAGAATATTCACGCAGGAAAATCATGTTGGTTGGTGTTCCCACCAGGGTTGACATACCGCCAATTGTTGCAGAATACGCAAGTCCGATCAGCAATGCTGAAGCCATTTTATGAGAATGATGCTCTTCCTTGAAGTGTTTTTCAATTTGCACGATCACTGCAAGAACAGCAGAAATAAGCATCATCACGGTTGCGGTATTTGAGATCCACATGGAGATCAGAAAGGATGTAAGCATGACACCGAAAAGAATACGAGAAGGGCTGGTTCCGACTATCATTAAAATTCTGAGAGCTATTCGCTGATGCAGATTCCAACGCTCAATGGCAAATGCGATGATGAAACCTCCGATGAATAAAAAGATGATCGGATCCATGTATTGAAAAGCTGTTGTCTTCGAATCCGCAATGCCGAACATGGGCATAAAAATGATTGGGATCAGCGCAGTTACAGCCAGATGAACAACCTCGGTTAGCCACCACACAGCCATCCACACAGCTATTGCAGCCATTCTGGTAGCGAGAGGATTTCCGGGAACCAGATCAAAGCAGAAAAAAATGATCGCGGCAAGAAGTGGTCCCAGAAGTAATTTTATATTTTTTGAATAATTCATTGATATAAAAATTTAGTTTTGTGAAGCAATAGCAGCTGTCCTTTTAAAGTAATGTATGTTCAGCAAACATAAACATATTCTATTTATATTTTTTTCACTCTCTGCATTGGTGGTTGCTTCTTCGTGTCATAAAAATGTAATGACCAAGACAGAAACACGAGCTGATGATTCTTCCGACTCAGCTAAAAGTGGTTATACACCGGCTACTGTTGTTTATCTTACACTTGACGGATGCGCCTGGATGCTGAAGCTTGAAAACGGAAAATACCTTCAGCCCTATCAACTGGAACCGGAATTTCAAAAAGAGAACTTAAAGGTTCTGATAAAATATACTATCAATAAAAATTCGATGGGGATCTGCATGTCGGGTGCGATTGTGAATTTAACAGAAATCAAATTGAACAAATGAGCGGGTTAAGAATTGTTTTTATGGGCACTCCGGAATTTGCGGTGGCATCACTCGATATACTTGTAAAGAACAATTACGATATTGCCGGAGTCATCACAGTCCCTGACAAGCCTGCCGGACGCGGGCAACAGGTTCAGCAGTCAGCAGTGAAAAAATACGCTCTTGAAAAAGGATTAAAATTGTTACAGCCTGAAAAATTAAAAGCGGAAGAATTTCTGTCTGAACTCAGAGAGCTCAAAGCAGATCTTCAGATCGTAGTTGCATTCCGGATGCTTCCGGAGGTAGTATGGAATATGCCGAGACTTGGCACTTTTAATCTTCATGGCTCCCTGCTTCCTCAATATCGCGGTGCTGCTCCTATCAATTGGGCTGTTATCAACGGTGATAAAGAAACAGGCGTGAGCACGTTTTTCCTGCAGCATGAGATCGATACAGGAAAGATCATATTCAGAGAAAAAACGCCTATCGCGGAAAATGAAACTGCTGGAGAGATCCATGACCGATTGATGGTGATTGGTGCGGAGCTTGTTCTTAAAACCGTTAAAGCTATAGAAGACGGGAAGTACCCGCAGATCGACCAGTCGGAGCTGATTGCTGCGGGTGAGAAAGAAAAGCATGCACCGAAAATTTTCAAGGAAGATTGCAGGATAAATTGGGAGAAGCCATTAAAAAAAATCCATGATCATGTCCGTGGTTTAAGCCCTTACCCTGCTGCGTTTACAGAGTTGCTCAGTCCGGATGGAAAGAATTTCTCTGTTAAAGTATTCCTCACAGAAACTGAAGAAACAGAACATAATTATAGTGTAGGTGAAATACATACCGATGCGAAAACATATATTAAAGTGGCTGTAGAAGGAGGATTTGTAAGTCTTAAAGACTTGCAGCTTGCAGGGAAAAAGAGATTGCCGGTAACTGAGCTGCTCAGGGGTTTTCAAATTGCGGCCGGTTGGAAAGCCTTATAGATCAAGGCTGACAAAAGAAAACCCAGTTCCCTCTCATACCATACGCTGCAGGGGCTTAAAGGCCTGGAATACTACTGTAAATATTGGTTCAAAAGACCCTTTTCCTGAAACATAAGCATAGCTGCCCTTTCAGACGTAGTTATTAACAATATGGCGATTTATCAACAATATCGCATTTTTTTCGCCCTGTCCCTTGCATTGTGTGTGAATCCGAGTAATTTTGCTCCTGTTCAAGTAATAATTAATGTTTAACCCTTAAAAACTAATCAAAATGAACAAAGCAGAATTAGTAGACGCTATCGCAGCAGAAACAAAATTAACTAAAGCTGATGCACAGCGTGCATTAGATGCATTCGTTAACGCTACAACAAAAGCACTTAAAAAAGGTGACCGCGTTGCATTAGTAGGTTTCGGATCTTTCTCTATCTCTAAAAGAGCTGCAAGAACTGGTCGTAACCCACAAACTGGTAAAGCGATTAAAATTGCTGCTAAAAAAGTAGCTAAATTTAAAGCTGGTGCTGAGTTAGCAAAAACTGTTAACAAATAGTCTCAACTACAAATTGAATAAAAGAGTCTCGCAGGAATGTGGGACTTTTTTATTTTTATAATAACTGAGCAGCTGATTTGCTCAATCCCGAACTACAGCCTTCTCTTCCCAGCCTCTATCTTTATAAACTCAGGTAAATAGTTTGGTGTACAATTCTTAGTAACCATTTCATCTTTGTAAAGACCGGAACTTTTACCAATCATAATACACCTGTCTCTGAATTTTTTATCAAACACTCCGATCCATCCCGCGGTAAAGTTCATTGCCCATTGCACTTCCGGTTCCTCCGTCAGAATTTTTTCTTCAATTGCAGAAAGCAATTCATTTGTGTTCCCCGGAGGTGTCTGCCCTACCCATCTTAACCTTCCCTGATAATACCAAAAGATTCTTCGTTTGATAGCTGAAGGATCATTTTCCCATGATTCAATAAGAGAAATTGTTTTCTTATCCTTCGTAAGCTGGTTCGCCATAAGCCAATCTGCAAGCTGAAGCCTTTCATCATAGGTATGACTTTCAATGTCATTAATCAGATCATTAACTCCATCAAGACGAAGTTCTTTTTTGTCTATAATGAGAATCGCTAATAACCTGGGAAGCAACTCTGCTGTAGACCATAGTTCTTTCGCCAAAGCGTGGTCTTTTTTGATCTCTTTTGCAATGTTACGGAGATCACCCAGCCGTGTTTCCTTCGTTGTAATTTCGGTAAAAATTGATTTTGCTTTCGTTGAAAGGGTCATTGTCCTATTTTAGGCCTTATAGTTTTTGCGTTTCTAAGTTCTGCTGAACATTCGCTGAAAGACTTACCATCTTCATGAATACAGTCGCAAAAAGTAAAACACTCTTTTGAATTGTCAGAATCATTACAATCGCTGTAACAATCTTTCAAAGTGTTCCTGGTTGGCTTGTCGTAAGAATTCGTTACAATAAAAACAGTCAAAGCCATGGTAACGAAAACACCGAGAAAAAAAACCGTAGGAAATTTATTATTCCCGCTCGAACATTCAACCCTTAATGATGCCTGCTTAAATGGTAAGAGGAACTTCCATTTATCGTAGTACCAGCATAACAAATACAGGTTAGACAGAACCATTAGCGGTGAAGTGACGAGCGAACCTTCAAAACCAAGTGCTAAAGACAGGATGCAGATATTTAAGATCAGGGGAAAATAGATAAATGCGCCCAAGGCTGCTGTTCGTGGTATCAGCAGTAGGATTGCGCTTAAGACCTGCACATAACCAATGAAATGATAGTAAAATCCGGTGTGATACAAGGCTTCAAGATAGTTGCCCATCGGATGTTTTACCGACAGGGTGGTAAAACGCTCATCAAAAATTTTTGTCAGCCCGGACGGAATAAAGCCTGCGGCTAAAACGATACGGTTAAAGACGGCAAAATATTTAAACCATTTATTGGAACTTACTTTCGCATGTAATTCATCAAGCCTGACTGAAATGCTCATAATTCTGAATAAACCCTTGTTCTCCTTCTGACTCTTTTAAAAGAATATATAAAAATAGGGATTTATGTTCTGAATATTATAATTTGACCGGTTATCGTAAGAAACTGATCAGCGGAAACTTTTATTTAATAGGCCTTTTACCTTGTTTTATATCCAAAAATTATTATATTTTTGTGTTAAACAGTTTACCACATGAGACATTTATACTACTCCATAGTATTGGCTTGCTTTTCCCTCATTTCAGGATCTTTAAAAGCTCAGCAAATTGCCCTTCCGGGTGATGTTAAAAAAACCTTTTACTACTCATTCGAAAATGTGACTTCCGATTCGCAGATCGAAAAGCTGAAACGGAATGTTTCAATGCTTAAAGGGGTTAGCGAGGTTAAATCGGTCTATAAAGCCGAAAAAGCAATGGGGCAGATAATTGTCGTGGTCTTGGAAAAGAAACGAACCCTGGAGGGCGATACAGAATTTGATATCCGTACGCTTAAAAATGCGATCATCCAGAATCAACTGCAACCTCTTGAATTAACTCAGGAAGAAACCGTAATAGAAAACTAACATCCTACTCCGATGAAATTTATTAAAACGCTTGTCTTCGCGACAGGTATCCTTCTGTGTTCTTCTGCATCATTTGCTCAATCTGATAATTGTTCCGCAGCAACCACTTTAAGTGTAACAGCTGGCTGCACGCCAGTGGCAGGAACTACAGCGGGCGCTACTGCAAGTATTTCAGGCTGTGTGGGAAATGCTGATGATGATGTATGGTATAAATTCGTTGCTACATCAACAAGCCATCAGATCACTGTTACAGCTTCTGCAAGCTTTGATCCCGTGATTCAGATGTTCTCAGGAACATGTTCAACACTTACTACCTTATACTGCCAGGATCAGGGTTTTAATGGCGGAACAGAGAATATTTATGCTACAGGATTAACTATAGGGACTACCTACACCATCCGTGTTTACCATTACAGCGCAGGTTCAGGATCCTCTACATTTACGATCTGTGTTACAACACCGCCTGCGCCTCCTGCAAACAACAATTGCAGCGGAGCAACAGCTCTTACAGTCAATGCTGCCTGTGTGAATACTGCATCCACCAGCGTAGGTGCAACACAGTCTTCAATAGGTTGTTCAGGAACTGCAGATGATGATGTCTGGTTTTCTTTTGTAGCTACAAACTCCGTACAGACCGTCACCGTTGATCCTTCAAGCAGCATGGATCCGGTCGTGCAACTATATTCAGGCTCATGTGCCGCTCTTACATCCCTTTATTGCATGGATAATGGGTTCACAAATGGTAATGAAGTGATCAATGCAGTAGGACTTACACCGGGCAACACCTATTTCGTGAGGGTTTACGATTACTATACTGCAACTGGCGGAGCCGCTTTTGATATTTGTGTAACCGGAACGCCAACAGCAGTTCCAACCAATGACGAGCCCTGCTCAGCAATTGCGTTACCCGCAGTAACATCCGCATGTAATTATCTTAACTTCACTACTACCGGGGCAACAGCATCAACTGCTACTGCTCCTACCCCTGCGGCTTGCGGAGGCACGACTCCATTCATCGGTGGATTTTCTGCAACCTCAAAAGACGTTTGGTTTAAGATCACTGTTCCTGCATCCGGAAATATTTACATTACGCCACAGCCCGGGTACGGGATGAATGACGCTGTCATGGCCTTATATTCAGGCACATGCGGTGCCTTGACACAGATCACTTGCTCAGATGACTACAATTATCCGGGTTCTGCAAATGATTTCAAACCTTACCTTGCAGGAACGGGCCTTACTCCCGGAGCTACTGTATATCTTCGTTACTGGGGTTACGGATCTACATCCGGAAATTTTGGTTTGTGTGTTTCATCACCTACAAACGACCTTTGCGCCAACGCACTTTACATCTGCGATATCAATGGCTATAGCGCTTCTACAAGTGCTGCATACACCGCTGACCGACCATGCAACATGGCCGGTAACAATGAAAATTCATCAGGTGTTGATCAGCCGGACGGCACAAACACCGGTGGGATCTTTGGCCAGGGCGGATCCTGGGGCACAGGTGCTCCTGCTTATGATGTAAACATCAACAACAATTCCTGGATCAGGTTTACAGCTTCGGCAACAACAGCAGTTCTTAATGTGACAGTAGGAAATTGCTGGGTTGGAAACTATCCTTCCGGAGGCATCCAGATGCAGATCTTCTCAGGCACAAACTGTTGCGGATTTACGCCTGTTTCTGATTTTGAGGAAAACTCAACAGGCTTTACGATCTCTGCAAACGGCCTTACGATAGGACAAAGCTATTACCTGATGGTTGACGGATTCGCTGGTGATATCTGTAATTATACCATCACTGCCAATTCAGGAGTTTCCTTTCCCGCTATTACTGCATCCTCAACATCTATTTGTCTTGGCGCATCACCGGTAACGCTTACAGGGCCGGCAGGTGCAACGAGTTACGAATGGCTGCCAGGAGGACAGACAACACAGACCATAACGGATTCACCTAGTACAACAACAACTTATACCTGTATCGCTGAAGGTGTTTGCGGATATAAACAGACACTAACAAAAACAGTTACCGTAAATCCATTACCAACAGTTTCAATTAACTCAGGTAATCCCGTTAGCGTTTGCGGTAACTCCAGTGTTACGCTTTCGGCAACAGGAGGCTCAAGCTATTCCTGGAATACAGGACAAACAACTTCGAGCATCACTGTTAGTCCGACATCAACTACAACCTACACAGTTACCGGAACCAGCTCTGCGGGATGCGTAGCTACAGGGACTGCAACAGTCACGTTTTTACCGCAGCCGACTATTACGGTTAACTCTCCGAGCATCTGTGCAGGACAAACAGCAACTCTTAATGCCGGTGGTGCCGGCACTACAACATCCTATTCATGGAGTAACGGAACGAGTGGAACAAATTCAATAAATGTTTCGCCTGCGTCTGCTACAAATTATACTGTGACAGGAACAGGCGCCAATGGTTGTACAAATACTGCGGTGGCAAACGTAGCAGTAAATGCATTGCCTAATATCACAGTGAATTCGCCATCCATATGCAGCGGCCAAACGGCAGTTCTCACGGCTAATGGCGCTTCATCTACATCAAATTATACCTGGAGTAACGGAACAAATAGTGTGAATACTATTTCAGTTTCACCAACATCACTCACAAGCTACACAGTTACAGGAGCCGCTGCAAATGGATGTACAAAAACAGCTGTAGCCACAGTTACCGTTAATTCGCTTCCGAACATTACAGTAAATTCTCCTTCGATATGTACAGGCCAGACTGCTACATTAAATTCTTCCGGAGCCGCTTCTCCTATTAGCTACACCTGGAGCAATGGATCTGTATTCACAAACAGTATTTCTGTTTCGCCTACAGCCTTGACAAGTTATACTGTAACAGGAACCGGAGCTAATAGCTGCACCAATACAGCAGTCGCAACTGTTACAGTTAATTCGCTTCCTGTAATAACTGTAAACTCACCTTCCGTTTGTTTTGGACAAACAACGACTTTAACCGCGAACGGAGCTTCAACTACAACGAATTATTCATGGAGCACAGGAACAACCAATACGAATACGATCAATGTCAGTCCGACAACTCAAACAAGTTATACAGTAACAGGAACGGGTGCAAATAGCTGCACAAACACAGCGGTTGCAACGGTGACAGTAAATTCATTGCCTTCCATAACTGTTAATTCTCCAATAATCTGTAACGGACAAAGTGCGGTATTAACAGCTAGCGGTGCTGTCACCACAACTTCTTACAGCTGGAGCAATGGAACGAATAGTGTAAATACGATAAATGTTTCTCCTTCTGCACCAACAAGCTATACCGTTACCGGAACTGCTGCCAATAACTGCACAAACACAGCAGTTGCTAACGTAACGGTAAATGCCTTACCTGCCATTACAGTGAATTCCGGAACTATTTGCAACGGTCAAAGCATTACATTAACTGCGACCAACGGAAACACTTATTCCTGGAACACCGGAGCAAGCGGTAATGCAATTAGCGTTAACCCAACCGGAACCACAAGTTATACGGTGACAGGCACTGATAATAATTCATGTTCAAATACAGCGGTCGCAACGGTAAATGTAAACAGTGTCCCAACACTTAGCACAACACCAACCATTACACCGTCAAATTGCGGAACTAATACTGGTGCTATAACAGGCGCTGCGGCTAGCGGGAGCGGAACATTAAGCTATTCATGGACCAACTCGTCAAATGTTGTTGTTGGTTCATCTGCAAACCTGAACAACCAGCCTGCAGGAGTATATAATTTGACTGTTACGGACGGAAACAGCTGTGATGCTGTATTCGGGCCATTTAGCATCACAAACCCGGGAGCACCGGCTGCTCCGACAGTAACAGCAGTTGATGCAAACGTGTGTGTAGGGGAATCTATTATTTTAAATGCAACTTCATCTGCTTCTTCACCAACATTTAACTGGACAGGTCCGAATTCAAGCAGCACAAGCTCAAACTTAACTATCAACCCGGCTACTATTGCTGATGATGGAACTTATGCGGTGACTGTGACATCGAGCGGATGTACCAGTCCGCCACAATTAATTACAATAACCGTAAATGCGTTACCGATAGCAAGTGCTTCAAACGCGGTTGGATCGATATATTGCAGTGGTGATGCAATTTCACTTGTCTCTTCAGGAGGTTCTTCTTACAGCTGGAATGGTCCTGCAACGTACACATCTTCTCAGCAAAACCCGGTTATCAGCCCTGCAACAGTTGCCATGAGCGGAACATATACCGTTACAGTAACAGACGCAAATTCATGTGTATCAACAGCAAGCACTTCGGTTACCGTAAATCAAACACCTCCCACTCCAACTGCTTCATCAACCGCAGCCAATATTTGTGAAGGGCAAACAATTAACCTGACAGCATCTTCTGTGGGAGCAACTGCTTACAACTGGACAGGGCCGAATGGTTATACATCAACTACTCAGAATCCAAGTTTAACAAATGCTTCAACGCTTCAGAGCGGAGCTTATAGTGTGACAGCAAGCGCTTCGGGATGTACGAGCACAGCTTCAGTTGTGAATGTAACAGTGAACACTAACCCAGTGGCTTCAGCATCAGCCGTAAATACAACAATTTGTTCAGGAGATCAGATCAGCCTGAACTCTGCAGGTGGAAGCTCTTATGCATGGACAGGCCCTTCATCTTACACATCAACAAATCAGAATCCTGTGATTGCAAACGCAGATGTAACCAATAGCGGATTATATATTGTAACTGTAACAAACGCAGCGGGATGTATTGATTCAGCGAGTGTATCAATAGTTGTTAACCCTACTCCCCCTGCTCCGACAGCTTCAGCGAATGCTGCTAATATTTGTGAAGGCCAGGATATAAATTTAACATCCTTATCGGCCGGTGCTACATCTTTCAGCTGGACAGGCCCGAACGGATTTATTTCTGGCATTCAGGATCCAACCATCATCGGAGCAACTTTATCTGCAAGCGGAACGTACAGCGTTATTGCTTCAATAGGAAGCTGCTTCAGCAGTGCAACAACCGTGAGTGTAACTGTTGACCCTTTACCTGTTGCTGACGCATCTGCGACAGCAACCACTATTTGTTCCGGAACCTCTATCGATCTGCAATCTACGGGAGGCGGAACATACAGCTGGACAGGCCCGGGAGGATATACATCAGGGCTACAAAATCCTACGGTTACTTCCTCCGCAGTCAGCAACAGCGGAATGTATTATGTTACTGTGTCGAATGCTGCAGGATGTTCGGATATCGATTCTGTCTTTGTAACTGTAAACCAAACACCTAATGCACCTGTTGTCATCGGAGATACAACTTGTATCGGTGTACCACTTACATTGTCAGCAACAGGCACCGGAACTATCAACTGGTACAGCGATGCTGCATTAACAACCCTTGTAGCTGCCGATACAAGCTTTATTTATCCTGTTCTTGCCACAAACACAAGTGCGACATATTATGTTACCAGCACTGATCCGAATGGATGTGTGAGTATCCTATCTGTTGCAGGTGCTTCAAATTACAATGTGATCGCTTCCGCGACAGCGAGTCCAACAACAGGATTCATTCCATTGAATGTTGTATTCACTAATTTAAGCACCGGTGTGGATGGCAGCGATAATTACACGTGGAGTATCAATGGTGTCGCCTTCGATAACAATTTTAATTCTTCTTACCTATTTGACACGCATGGGAACTATGTGATCACCCTTATAGCAACTGAAGCAACCAGCGGCTGCACCGACACTGCGTCACTTGACATTTTCGCAGATGGTGAGATCACATTTACTATTCCGAATATCTTCACTCCTAACGGAGATAATGTGAATGACGGATTCGAGATCATCAGTCATGGGTTAGTATCTGTTCATGTGGTGATCTATGATCGCTGGGGTTTAAAGATGTATGAATTTGATGGTGTGCATTCATTATGGGATGGACGAACAACTTCAGGCGTTGAAGTACCTGATGGAACCTACTTCTACCTGTTTAACGCAACCGATGCAAAGGGTAAGGACTACAAGGAACAGGGAAATCTCATGATTATTCGATAATCAATTTCAAATTTAGGTTTCAGATTGGTTGCAAACGCTAATAATGTAATTTGAAATTTGAAATTAAAAAAGCCCTTCAGAATAATCTGAAGGGCTTTTCTATTTTTAGTAATTTCGGGCACCATAAAATAAAAACAACATGAGCAAATCAGATAAGATTAAGAATTTCGATCCTAATAATCTAGGTGACAAGAATGCCAATATATATGGATTGCCATTTACAACTGACGAAGCCGAAGTTGTGATCATTCCTGTTCCCTGGGAAGTAACAGTATCCTACGCTGCAGGCACTGCAAAAGGCCCGGCTGCTGTATTTGATGCATCTTTCCAGGTGGATCTTTTCGATCCGAATATAAAGGATGCGTGGAAGATTGGACTGGCCATGGATGTGATCCCCTCTTCCATTGAAAAGAAAAGTAATACGCTTCGTAAAAAAGCGGAGACCTATATTGCTATGCTTGAAGAAGGTAAATCTCCGGATAAAAACACAACCATGCGAAGTATTCAGACTGAAGTGAATGCTGCATGCAAGGAAATGAATGCCTGGGTTAAAGAGCGCGTACTGTATTTCATAAATAAGAAAAAAGTGGTTGCATTGCTTGGCGGTGACCACAGTACTCCATATGGGATGATGCAGGCTTTAGCTGAAAAACATAAATCATACGGAATCCTGCAGATCGATGCGCATGCTGATCTTCGCGATGCATACGAAGGTTTTGAATTCTCGCACGCATCTATAATGTTCAATGCACTGAAAATAAAACAGGTTTCAAAGCTTGTCCAGATCGGTATCCGTGACTATTGCGAAGCGGAATATGATATTGTAAAGAATTCAAAAGGAAGAGTTGTGTCTTTTTATGATCGTGATATTAAACATGCTCAATACGAAGGAAAATCATGGGAGAAAATTTGTGATAAGATCATAAAGGAATTGCCGGATAAGATCTATCTGAGCTTCGATATTGATGGGCTGGATCCTAAATTATGTCCTAACACAGGAACACCTGTTTCCGGAGGATTTGAAACTGAGCAGATTCTTTATCTGGTACAAAAAGTTGTGGAAAGCAAAAAAACGATCATTGCTTTCGATATTAATGAAGTGGCACCCGGCAAAGATGAATGGGATGCAAATGTTGGTGCGCGAATGCTTTACCGGATTGCTAATCTGGTAGCAAAGTCGAATAAAAGGGTGTAATTAATTCCACAGGAATAACTATTAAAGAAGAGGAATGCGAATAAGCATTCCTTTTTCTTTTCTGGCAGGTTTTTTTAATGTTTGGGCTATGCAATTAATCTGTTTAGCCGGATTTAACCAAACATTACTAATTTATTTGTCATGAAAGTATTATTACACTCCGAAGTACAGAAATCAAACAGTCATTATTATAAGCTTATCGCACTGATTCTGGCAGCATTAATGTCGCTCAGCGCTTTCGCACAAACTTTCCCTGCCGGCTTCAGTCAGGTAAAGGTCGGTACGATTTATTATCCAACTTCAATGGCATTCGCTCCCGATGGAAGAATCTTCGTAACGGAGAAAGCCGGAAAGGTTAAGATCGTAAAGAATGGAACGGTTCTCGGAACTCCCTTTTATTCTGTAAGTGTTGACCAGCTGAATGAGCGCGGTTTAAGCTCCATTGCAATTGATCCCAATTTCAACACTAACCATTACGTATATATTTTCTACACTACATCCGGCAGTAATATTCATAACAGGTTAAGCCGTGTTACAGCTAACGGAGATGTTGCCTTAGCCGGTAGTGAAGTAACGTTGCTCGATATGGAGCCATTACAGAATTCGATTCATAATGGTGGTGGTATGGCATTCGGGCCTGATGGAAAATTATATCTTGCTGTTGGAAATGATAACGTGAACAGCTTTTCACAGGACCTGAGCAATTACAAAGGAAAAGTATTAAGGATAAATCCTGACGGATCGGTGCCTTCCGGAAACCCTTTCAGTGGATCGGCTTCTGCGAGTCGGATCTGGGCCTATGGATTGCGAAATCCGTGGTCAATCGATATTCAACCGGGAACGGGAAAAATCTTTGTAAATGATGTTGGTGAAGGTGCATGGGAAGAGATCAACAATGCTACAACTGCAGGAAAAAATTTCGGATGGCCGGGAGCCGAAGGAAACAGCTCAAATCCGGCTTACACTAACCCTGTCTATGCCTATCATCATGGTGCATCCGGAACTGACTATGGTTGCGCCATTACAGGCGGAGCGTTCTTTAATCCTTCCGGCACTAATTATCCGTCAACCTATACAGGCAAATACTTCTTTATAGATTATTGTAACAATTGGATCAATTACATCGATCCCAATACAGGACAAAAATCGAACTTTGCAACCAATCTGGGTGGAGCTTTAAATTATTTAAAAGTAGGAAACGATGGAAATCTTTATTACTACAGCATTAGTGCAAACTCCCTTTATAAGATCATCCATAGCAATAACAATGCTCCTACAATTACAATGCAGCCTTCAAACGTCACTGTTTCACAGGGACAAAATGCAACCTTCACCGTAGCAGCTTCGGGGGCTACGCCTTTGAGCTATCAATGGAAAAAGAATGGAGTGAATATCAGTGGTGCGAATTCCGCCTCTTACACTATTACAAATGTTCAATCTTCTAATGCAGGCCAATATTCTGTGTATGTTTCAAATGCATACGGCAATGTGACCAGTAACAATGCAACATTAACAGTAACTGCATTCAACGGAGCGCCTACCGCAACCATAACAGCTCCCACAAGCGGGGCACTTTACAGTGGCGGCAGTGTAATTAATTTTTCCGGAAACGGTACAGATCCTGAAGATGGTGCTTTACCGGCAAGCTCGTCTAACTGGTATGTGGAGTTTCATCACGATGCGCACATCCATCCGGGCCCTTACATCGCTCCGGGAATTAATTCCGGGTCCTTTAACATCTCAACCACAGGCGAAGCTTCTGCAAATGTTTATTACCGGTTGTTTTTATATGTAACAGATGCGCAGGGCTTGAAGGATACATCCTTTGTAGATATTCATCCAAGAACATCAACAATCACTTTGGCTTCCCAGCCTTCAGGGCTGCAGCTGAACCTTGATGGCCAGCCTCATACAACTCCATATTCAGTTCTTGCAGTTCAGGGTATGTCAAGAGCCATCTCCGCTCCTTCCCCGCTTACGCTTAATGGTACGAACTATAATTTCAGTCATTGGGCACATGGTGGCGCTGCAACGCAAAACATAACCGTTGCAACAACCAACCAGACCTACACTGCTGTATACACTGCAGGTGGCGCTTCAACCGGCTGTTCGGCCACAGGAACAATCACAAGAGAAGTATGGAACAATGTTCTTAACAAAACTCTGGCTGATATTCCTTTTAATTCAACTCCATCAAGTACAGGACAGCTGACTATTTTCGAAGCACCCGCAAATGTTGCTGATAATTACGGAAGCAGAATCAGAGGATATATTTGTCCGCCTGCTACAGGTAATTATGTGTTCTGGATCTCCAGCGATAACAACAGTGAGCTTTGGTTAAGCACCAGCAGTAATCCAGCCTCTAAAGTGAAGATCGCATTTGTTGAAGGATATACGATGGGAAGAGAGTGGACAAAATATCCTGGCCAGCAATCACAACCAATAGCATTAACAGCAGGAACGAAATATTATATCGAAGCTATTCACCGTGAAGGGAATCAGGGAGATCATCTTGAAGTAGGCTGGAAACTTCCGAATGGCACATTGGAACGTCCGATTCCGGGTTCACGGCTATCTCCGTTTTCTGCTTCATCAGGAGCCGCACCGGTTGTAAGCATCACATCGCCTGCGAACAATTCAACATATCCAAATCCGGCTAATATTACCATCAATGCCAATGCAAGCACATCCAGCGGAAGCATTGTAAAAGTTGAATTTTATGAAGGAACAAACAAAATCGGTGAAGATCTTTCATCACCATACACTTATACATGGATGAACGTAACCACCGGAGCATATCAGTTAAAAGCGGTTGCAGTCAGCAGCAGCGGCCAGACAGGGACTTCATCAGTTGTAAATGTGAATGTGACCGATTGTTCAACTCCGATAGTAACAGCTGCGGGCCCCACTACGATGTGTTCCGGCTCAGTGTTGCTGAAAACAACCTACATCTCGGGTAATCTGTACCAATGGAAAAAAGACGGTGTTAACATTTCAGGCGCCACTAATTATACATATACTGCATCTTCAAGCGGAGAATACCAGGTAAAAGTAATTCAGGGATCATGCATTTCATGGTCTGCTCCAACACGTGTTACGATCGAAAATGGCTTAAGAGCTACGATCACTCCGGGAGGCCCAACACAATTCTGCCCCGGACAAAGTGTAAAACTGTATGCGAATACATGCACTAATTATACTTATCAATGGAAAAAAGACGGAACTGACATTACAGGTGCAACTGCCTCTGTTTATACAGCAACCACCAGCGGCAGCTATCAGGTAAAAGTGACTCAGGCCGGTGTTAATGCCTGGTCGTCACTGGTGAATGTAAATGTAACATGCCGAGAAGGTGAGGATCCTGACAGCACTGAAACTTTAAGAGAACTTGCAGTCTTAGAACCATTACCGGTCCCATCTGATCCGGAGGTTGATTTCAAAATGAAAGTCTTTCCAAATCCTAACAGCGGCTTATTCACTATCGAGCTGAACATGCCTTCGATTATTGATGAAAAAGTAACAATGAGAATAGTGAATATGTTAGGGCAACAAGTGTTTATAAAAGAAATAGCTAACAAGAGCGATTACCTTAAAGAAACAGTAGAGCTTGATAATACGCTGCAGACAGGTGTTTATACCTTGCAGGTGGTGATGGGAACAAAGGTTGAGAATACCAGCGTTGTGCTCTCAAGATAACTCTCATTCAGAATGAATTCTTAAATTTGCTCTCCCATTGTGGAGAGCATTTTTTTTATGACAAAAGAACTAATAGAATATCTGTCGCAGTTTGTTTCAGACACGCGTAAAGAAAAGTTTGAACAGGTATTAAATTACCGTACGCGACATATTACCATTGCACTGGAAGACCTTTACCAGCCTCATAATGCGAGCGCTGTGCTCCGCTCATGCGACATTTTCGGCATCCAGGATATTCATATTATTGAGAATAAACACGCTTACACCGTAAATAAAGATATCGCCATGGGATCTCCCAAATGGTTGAATCTTCACAAATACCGCAAAGCGGAAAACAATACGCTTGATTGCATCAACTCTTTAAAAAGCAAGGGATACCGAATCGTTGCAACCAGCCTTCATGAAAAAGGGTACGAAATAAAAGATCTTCCGGTAGACAAACCTTTGGCATTGTTCTTCGGAACTGAGCTGACGGGAATTTCAGAAACGGTGCTTGAACATGCAGATGATTTTGTCATGATCCCGATGTATGGCTTCACAGAAAGCTTTAATATTTCAGTTTCCGCAGCATTGTGCCTTCATACCATGATTACGAAATTACACCAGACGGATGTAGACTGGCATTTAAAGGAAGAAGAAAAAGACGATCTGAGATTGAACTGGCTCAGGAAATCAATTGCAAAAGTGGAATTGATCGAGAAGGATTATTTGAAGAAGAAATCCGAAGGGAGTTTGTAGTTTGAAGTTTGTAGACGGTTACAGTATGATTGTCATTCAGTACTACGCTTGTCCCGAATTAGATTCGGGGATATGGGCTCTCGCTAAAATTATAGTTCAGGCAAAATGTGTTTAATTCATAATTAAATCTATTTGCATATTAGCGTTTCTTAATGTACGTTTGTAAAACCAATTAAAACAAAATAAATTATTATGGGAAAAGGTGATAAAAAAAGCCGCAAAGGCAAAATTGCAATGGGATCACACGGTGTGACCCGTCCGAAGAAAAAAGTAAAAAAAGCTGCTGCTAAAAAAGCGGGTGTTGCTAAGAAAGCTGCTGCTCCTGCTAAAAAAGCCGCTCCTAAGAAAGCTGCGAAGAAATCTGCAGAATAAGACGCAAAAAAAATCCCTTCATAAAACGAAGGGATTTTTTTATTTTGAATTTCTAAGGGGCTAAACGCTCAATCTTCCAGTTATCATTTTCGTTGGTGAATAACAATCGGTCATGCAGCCTGCTTGGCCTCCCCTGCCAGAATTCTATACGTTGCGGTTTTAAAACATACCCTCCCCAGTGTTCGGGCCTTGGAACATTTTCTCCCGGATATTCCTTATCAAATTTTCCGTAGGCTTCATCCAGCATTTTTCTATCGCGGATCACTTTACTTTGAGGAGAAGTCCACGCACCAAGCTTGCTTGTCCGAGGCCTCGAATTAAAGTATAGATCAGATTCTTCTTTGCTTTGTTTTTCAATAATACCCTCGATACGTACCTGTCTTTCAAGCTCAGGCCAGAAAAACAAAAGAGCAGCATTTTGATTCATCTCAATCTCTTCTCCTTTCCTGCTCTTATAATTGGTATAAAACACAAAGCCTTTCTCATTAAAATTTCTCAGAAGCAGGATTCGTGCAGAAGGTTTACATTCCGCGGATACGGTGCAGAGTGTCATTGCATTTGGCTCGTTTACTTTGGCATCGACCGCTTCATGAAACCATTGCGAAAATTGATCAATGGGATTTGAATGCGCATCACTTTCAGTCAGACTTTGTTTTGAAAAATCATGACGTAATGTATTTATATAATTACGAATATCTTCCATAGTATAATAACAATATAAATCAGTAATTTAATATTATCAATGCTTATTAGTGAAGCACGATTATTTTCTCAGTTAAAACTCTTTTATCCGTTTTTACTTCCAATATATATACCCCATTGTTTAAACCACCCAGAGTCAAATGAACATTCCTACTTTTAATATTTCTCATTTCTACAACTTGACTTCCAACTGTATTCAATAAGCGTAACTCCAAAATGTCATCGTACGAATTTTCAATAAACAACGCCTCTGAAGTTGGGTTTGGAAAAATATAAATATCGGGATGATCATTAATTTCATTCACGGCCGTTGCACAATTAGAAAGAGAACATGCTGTCCCGTAAGTGGCATAACCGGGCTCCTGAAAACAGTTCAGCTTAGTAAGTCCGTTATTACAATAACATTGTTCGATCTGTCCATAAAAATTACGCATGCCACCGTAAAGGCCGTATCCACCCCATGCATATTTAAATAGAGTTGAACTCAAACCATGATCAATATCACCAATACCTTCAACCCATGTTATTGGATTCGAACCAAAATAAAAACCAGGCAAGGTTTCAAATACAATTCTTTTTCTCCACCTGCCTCCGTAAAACATAGAATCCGTATGATCAACGGGGAGCTTGTAATAGCCATTATGTCCTGGACAGATTTCAGAAAGAAACAGATTAAACGTATCACCTGCATTTAGGTTAAAATCATATAGCAAGATTGAGTTTGTGTCTATCGAAACTGCTGAATCAGTATACAACCTTCTATTGTTATAATATATATAACGTGAAAATTGCATGCAGGTAGTGTCAAAATACTGTGAGTTAGAGGTGTATATTTTCTGACAATATTTATTATTAATAATTGTATCGCCCTTTATATAATCATTCTCATAGACAAAATTCATCGTAGAAAAACTAATCCGATACATTCCAACCTGGCTCCAATGGGTATTGTTTGGAGCAAATTCTACTCCGCTGGTTTGCGAATAAATCACGTTTGACGACAAAAAGAAAAAAAGGAAAAGAACTTTATTGATTTGACTTGTCATACGTTTGTAGAATATTGAATCTCTGGATTTTCATAATCCAGCAACCAGCTCATTCAGTTTTTCAACCAGCTTCTTTGAAGTATTATTAAAATATCTTTTCTGCTTATAAGCTACAACCCACTGAATTCCTTTGATAGTATTGGTCAGAAACAATTCATCTGCTCCAAGCAAGACACTTTGTGTAATTGAATTTTCATACACGGCAATTTTATTTTGCTGCGCTATCTCTATTACTTTTTTGCGCATCACACCATTCACACAGCCATCAGTCACCGGAGGTGTATAAAGCACTCCATTCTTTACCGCGAAAATATTTGAGCTGATCGATTCTATGATCTGGCTTTTATCATTCACCAGCACACAATCATCAAGCTGATGCTGTGTTTTATAAACCCCTGCCATCACATAAATAGCGCTATTTGCTGATTTAATGGAAGCTAAAGGATTCAATGATTTCTTAAAGTCAATGAATAGGTCGACTATCAACCCTTTTTGATTCAGATGATAACCCTGCTCCTGGATAGGATACACTTCAAGCAGAAAGGAGACCTGATTATCAGTCGGAGTATAAAAACCGCCATTGTTGCGATAAACTGTGAAACGCGCGCGCCCGTCACTTCCAATACCATTCTTTTGGCAAAGCTCTGAGATCAGGCGAAGCATGATATCGGTATTGAGATTGATCGGAGTAAGCATTTTCATTGCTTTTAATCCTTCCATCAAACGGTTTACATGCTCCTGCAGAAACACCGGCTTCCCATTAACGATCCTGACGGTTTCGAACAAAGCATCGCCATACCGAAAAGCCCTGTTTGTATGACTGACAGAGGGCTGATCACTCGGGATCATTATACCATTGTGATTAATGAATTGCTGCATATTCAGGTGCAAAAATACGCACTATTCTATAATGTGGGAAATTAATTTAAGTGGACTGTTCGCTTCGATCAGTATGCCTTTAACCCCTGCTTTTTCGGCAGCTTCAACATCCCTTTCTTTGTCACCGATAAAATAAGATTTGGACGGGTCAATATTAAAACGAGCAAGTGCCTTTTCAACAAAAAGGGAATCCGGCTTGCGGCAGATACATCTGCTCACATCCGGATGATGGATGCAATAATAGATCTCAGAAAGATGAATGTCGCTTTTTATTAATTCATTCGTAAGAAAAGAATGAATCGTTTCGACATCCGCTTGTGTGTATAATCCTTTGGCAACACCGCTCTGATTAGAGACAACGATAAGGAGATAACCTTTTTTTAAATACAGCTGAAGATTTTCAACCAGATCAGGCAGAATAACAAAGTCTTCAAGTTTGTGGGTGTAACCTCTCTCTGTGTTTATCACACCGTCCCTGTCGAGGAATATTGCTTTGTTCATCTTAATTTCCCTGGATCTGGTGAATAAAGTCCATTGCCAGTGAAGGTTTCAAAGCGATGGTAAATAATGCACCGAATACAGATCCCCAGAAATGGGCATCATGAGCAATACCCGTGTTGCCCCTGCGGCTCAGGTAATGTTCTATTCCCAGCATTAACAATCCGAACAGATAAGCAGGAATAGGAACCGGAATGAACATCAACCCTAAACGTGCGGTTGGATTTAAAACTATAAAAGCAAAAACAACAGCGGAAACAGCACCCGAAGCTCCGAGTGAATTATAGTAAATATTATTCTTGTTTCGTTCATATGAATATAATGATGACATCACCAGTGCGCCAACATACAGCAGTATAAAAAACAACGGTCCTTTTCCGCCATAAACATCTCCGTACATAGCTTCCACTCCGCGCCCGAACATCCACAAAGCATACATATTAAAGCCAAGATGCAGCCAGTCTGCGTGAATGATCCCATTCGACAGAAACCTGTACCATTCCTTCCGGTGATGGATCATATATGCATTGAACATTAATTTATTTTTGAGAGTCTGGTTCTCCATTGCAATAATGGAAACAAGGATGGTAATACCAATAATGATGAGAGTGATCATATAGTCAAATATAAGCAATAATATAGTACTTAGTTAGGAGTAAGAAGTTCGTAGACGGTATGCAGGAATGACTATCGCGATGAAACATAAATTGCAATTTACATATAACTCTAAATAAATTTCGGGAGGACCTATGTATGGAGCTAACCGTCTACCAACTAATAACTATAAACTACCAACTACTTTAAGTTCTGCTTATAGCTTCCCTGCATGTGATCGGCAGACTTATTCTTCGGGATCGATAATGATTTCCAGTTTTTGTTCCGGATGTGCTTGGCAAGAAAAACGATCTGCCCCACATGATAAGCGTAATGAGCTGTTTGCCTGTTAAGAGCCTGTGTCACGGTTAGACCCTCACCGCGAATGGTTACTGTTTTCATAAGGTCTTCTTCATTTAAGGATTGAAGCGTTTCCATGAAAACATTCCAGCCTTTATTCCAGAACTCCATTAATTGCTCACGCGTTTCGTTCTTTTCAACAAATTCTCCATCACGGTTCCTGTCGGGCTTCTCACCGTCAGTTGTAAGGAAGTTCGTCCACCGCGAGATCATGTTCCCCGCCATGTGATTCATGATAATTGCAATGCTGTTCGATTCCTCGTCAGGCTGATAGTGAAATTCTTTATCTGTTTGCAATTGCGCAAATGACTTTTCAGCTAGATTTCTGTAGTTATTGAAAACTCCTATCGTGTTCTCAAGGAAATGATTTTCAAAGCTCATATTCGTTTTCGTTCTTTAGGTTTCATGATGAGGCGGAGCGACTGGTCAAAAGTAATATAACTCCAAGCCCAGTTGATAAAAGCAAACAAGCGGTTCTTTCCACCAACGATCGACATCAGGTGAATGAACATCCAGATAAGCCATGCAAAAAAACCGGCAAATTTCCATTTTGGCAGATCGGCTACAGCTTTGTTACGTCCGACAGTAGCCATCGAGCCCAGGTCTTTATATGAAAAATCAACCAATGCTTTATTCGCATCCAGATTCTTGAAATTCTTTGATAAGTTTTTTGCCTGCTGAATTGCGACCTGTGCTACCTGCGGATGTCCGTTTTGAAAATTTGCTTCCGTCATATAAGCAATATCACCTATAGCGAAAATATTCTGATACCCTTCCACTAGATTTTTTCTGTCCACCTTTATTCGGTTTGCGCGCGCTATCACTTCAGGCTTTAAGCCTTCTATTTTATTTCCGGCAATCCCGGCGGCCCAAACCAAGGTTTTAGCAGGGATAGCTTTTCCTCCTTCAAGAAATACATTCTCTCCGTCATAATCTTTCACGCGCGAATTAACAAATACATTCACACCAAGCTCTTCAAGGTATTTGTGAGCTTTTGAAGAAGCGTTATCCGAGAAGCCGTTTAACACCCGCGGTGAGCCTTCGAGCAGATATACCTGCATTTGTTTGAAATCAAGCTCAGGAAAATCTTTTGGAAGAATGCATTTTTTCATTTCTGCTAGAGTCCCCGAAACTTCCACTCCCGTTGCTCCTCCGCCCACGACAACAACATTCATTATTCCTTTACGTTTTTCCCGGTCGGTTTCAGAAATTGCATTTTCGTAATTCTGCAGCAAAGTATTTCTTAATGTGAGAGCTTCACTTACTGATTTCATCGGATAAGCAAGATCCATCATTTTCTGATTTCCAAAAAAGTTGGTATCAGCACCAATGGCAATAACTAAATAATGATAATCAACAACTCCTATGCTTGTCTCCAGTTGATTGATCTCAGGATTTACTTTATGAACTTCCGCAACACGAATGTGAACGTTTTTTTTATGCTGGAAGATTTTACGGAATGGAAACGCGATAGTACTTGGTTCCAACCCGGCAGTTGCTACCTGATAAAATAATGGTTGAAACTGATGGTAATTATTTTTGTCGATAAGCACAATCTGATAATTTGAATCAGCGAGATCCCGCGCTATCTGCAATCCGCCAAATCCTCCTCCCACAATTACGATTCTCTTTTTGCTTGATTCGATAATGTTGGCTTTCATATATATTTTTGATATTGAATGTTAAATGAAACCGGCTGATTTACTGAGCTTTTTTCCTGAGTAGGGCCAGTTTCATAAGGATGGATATTTTATACAAATTTATAATTAAATCATAGAAATGATAAAATTATTATGCCAGCGAGTTGTTCTTAAAAAACTGGAGATTAGAGTTTTGGTAAGGACGATTGAAGATATAGCAATCTTAACTACGGAGTCGCGCGGGGATTGATCAGGCGCGATGTTCCCAAGGGGTGAACAATATTTACAAAAAAATCTAAGAAGGAGCTTTAGTTCTCTTTCTTAGATTTTCAGTAAAATATTAGAAGGAGCACAAGCTGTCGCTGATCATGATCTTTTTTCTTTTTTATTCAGAAAAAAGAAAACTGAAATAAGCCCAATCAAAGCTTACCCTAATTACTCTGATACCCTTCTGGCTTCAGCCTGATATCTTTATTGATCTCAAACTTATAAGATCCTTTATCGAGGATTGCAATATTATCTGTTACAGATTGGAAACCATTTGCCTCTATGCTTACTTCATAATTACCCGGGGCCAGCACCATCACATATTTCCCTGTATTCTGATTCGGCAGATAATTGCCGACCATCTCCTGAGTTTTTGAATTGGTGACGGAAATGAAGACATCAGAATAATTAAGCTTTTGAGTACTGTCGGCAGAAACGATACCTCCTTTAACAACTGAATACTGTGGCTCTACATCATTAAATGTAACTCTGTAAATATCCAGGTCACCGAGTCCTCCATCGCGAACAGCTGCCATGTATCCGAAGCGGCCGTTATTTGATAAACGGAAGTTATAGTTATCCTCGGTAGTATTGATCGGATATCCAACATTTTTAGGATTCGCAAATTGGTGTGTTGCTTCGTTCATCTCTGCTTTAAAGATATCGGCTCCACCCATGCTGGTGTGTCCGTTAGAGCTGAAGTATAAAGCTTTTCCATCATTCGTGATATTTGGAAAATCCTCATCAAATGGTGTATTGATATCTGCTCCTAAATTTTGCGCAGGTCCCCAGCTCCCGTTCGGCAGCTTGCGGCTCATGTAAAGATCGGTGCCTCCCTGGCCACCAAGCCTGTTACTGGCGAAGTATAGCATACTTCCGTCATTGCTGATACATGCAGCTATTTCTTCAGCCTTGGAAGAATTGATACTTTCAGCAAGTTTATCAGCTGGCTTAAAGCTTTTATTTTTATCGGTGGTTGTCATGTAAATATCTCCAACGCCTTTAAGGTTGGTATAATATAACAACATGATCTCACCCGAGGCGGAAAGTCCGATGATCTCCTGCTCGCCCTCCTTCTTGGAAATGGGAGGCCCGATATTCTTAGCTTTGGCAAATGCGCCTTCTGTCACTTTTGAAACATATATTGCAGAAGAAAAAGTACCATCTTCCTTAGCATCAGATGCGCCATCATCAGGCCTGCGGGTATTATAGATTATAAATGATTCATCGCTGGGTACGAACGGATAATAATCTGCATACGGAGAATTTACATTGACCCCAAGATTTTCAAACGTCACATTTACAGGGAATTTCATAAGCTCTTTTGCATTGATACAGAATTGGATCTGGCGATCAACATCCAGAAGATTATCTGCATTGCCGCGGCCTGTTTGTTTAAACGTGTTGTAAGCCCTTATTGCATCATCAAACCTGTTAGCGTAATGATAAGCCCTTCCAAGTAAGTACATGGCATTTGGGTCATATTTGCTTTTATGGGTGAGGATCTCCAGGTATGGGATCGCTTTTTTCTTATTGATATTTGTATTCAGATAACATATGGCAATGTTATAATTGTATTTATCATTCTTTGGCTCCTTATCAAGCAGGATCAGATAATCATCCAGTGCCGCCTCGTAATTTCCGGCAAGGAATAATTTATCGGCTGCATAAGCATCAACTTTTTTATCAGCTTCATCCTGGGCGAAACTTAAATTTGTACCGATAAATAATGCAATGAATGTAAGAGAAAGAAAATTTTTCATCAGCTGTTTGTCTATGTTTTTTTCTGTGGGACACAAAGATAAAAAAAAGCAACGAACAGCCCGTTTTAACTGATGAATTGATTTATATAAAGATAAAAATGAAATTTTACCGGAATTTTTCGCAGAGAGTCGGATGATACTTTTTCTTGCGTTTCGGAATTTTGTTCTTGAGCTTCTTCTTAATATTAAAGCTCTTTTCGGACAAACTGATACTTCTTTTTTTCACTTTCATTCCACCACCGGATCCGGAACCGGAATATGAGACAGAGGAAGAGTTGACGCTGCTCATTCTTTCAGCTGAGCCCGGACTTTCAATTTGAAACCGCATATGGAAACCATTTTCTAAGCTGGGTTCTATATTCTGATTGATCGGTGCGAATTGCTGTTGTTCAGGTGGTGGTGGTACGCTGTTTTGAACAGGATTGAATTGATTAGCGTAATTGTTATCAATCGCATTTCCGATAATAGTAACCGTTGCTTCCTCATTGTTCTGCGAGTATGCAGAAAAAGTAAGAAGCACGAAAGAAAACAAAGTAAAATATTTTACACCGTAATCCACCTAGCGTAATGATTAGTTACTGTAAAATAACAAAAAAAAACGACCAAATGCAATGTTTTGACTGCAAAAAATTCTTCATAAGGATTAACACCCAATTATTTACGATCTCAAAAGAGATTTGAATACTTAAAAAATTAGTTTACTTTTATTTCACATTGAAAATTTATGAATATTAAAATCAACATTTATATCTGTTGCATTTACGTGGCAGCTTGCCTGGATTCATGCTCTGCTGACAGAAACAAACCGGAAGAGAAAGCTCAGGGTGGCAGCAAGACTGTCGCCATGCCGGAAGTAAAGGGATCACAAACCTTTTTTCTTAAAACATTTGAAGTGAAGAACGAGCAAGGTGCTTCACAAGGTTGGGGATATGATATCTATATTGACAGTGTTCGGACCATTCATCAGGAAGTTATCCCTGCTATTTCAGGGGTGCACTCATTTAAAACAGAGAAGGAAGCTTCACTTACCGGTAATTATGCAATCAGTAAAATGAAGAGCAGCGGGAACTTCCCGACACTCACGATCGAAGAGCTCGATAGTTTAGGTGTAACAAAGTAAATGCACATGATAAAAAAATTACTTCTTTTAACATTTTCTTGTTTATCCTTATCCATGTCGGGCCAGACGATAATCATGAATGGCACCACAGCAAACGTTTGCGCAGGAACATTTATGGATCCGGGAGGTTCATCAAATTACGCAGACAATGAAAATGTTATTCAAACAATATGTTCGAACTCCGGAAATTGTCTGTCACTGAATTTTACTTCTTTCAGCATTGAGAATGGCTGGGACTTTCTCAAAATTTATGACGGAGCAAATACTTCTGCACCAATGGTTCCCGGAAGTCCTTTCACAGGAACAATGTCACCGGGATTGATCACTTCTCACAGCGGCTGCCTTACATTACAATTCACTTCTGATTTTACGTCAACTGATGCCGGCTGGACTGCAGCGATCAATTGCGGTGCTTGTCCTCCTCCACCGCCTCCTCCACCGCCATACGCATGGACTCAGATGGCCAGTGTTCCTGCAATCGGGCGACACAGAGGTGTTGCAGTAGCTGTTGCTAATCGGGGTTATGCGGGACTGGGACATATTAATGCGATCAATGATATTCTTTATAACGACTGGTGGGAATATGATCCGGGGACAAACTCCTGGTCGCAGAAAGCGAATTTTATCAGCCCCCGCATGCACGCAACTGCCTTCGCGATCGGAAACTATGCTTATGTTGGGACCGGAAGGGATAATTCAGGAGTTGAACAAAATGACCTTCAGCGATATGATCCTTCAACTAATACCTGGACGACCATGTCATCGTTACCCGGACAAGGACGCAGGGGTGCTGTGGCGTTTTCAATCAATGGGAAAGGATACATCGGAACAGGTTCCTACACTACGAGCTTTTATGAATACAATCCTCTAAGCAATACATGGTCAGCGAAAGCTCCGGTTCCGGGACCTGGCAGGATCGCAGCTGCTGCTTTTTCAATCGGAAATAAAGGATACATTGGAACAGGTGATACAGGCGGGCCAAACACTGATTTTTATGAATATGATCCCGCTTCAAACCTCTGGACTCAAAAAGCACCATTAAACCTTGGGCCCGCGAGAATGGAAGCCACCGGATTTGAGCTGCTCGGATACGGTTACATTGGTACAGGTGCGGATGCTCAGAGCGGAAATAATTTCGATGACTTTTACAGATATGATCCCGTCTCCAACACCTGGATCGCCATTGTAAACTTCAGCGGAGCTGCCAGAAGGTACATGAGTTCATTCGTGATAGGTGCCAGAGCTTACGGAGTTTTTGGAACAAGCGGGACCAACTATAATGATCTCTGGGAATATGGAAATTTGAATGACATCAATAATTATGAGATTGAAAAAGTTGAAGTAAAAACTTATCCGAATCCATTTAACGAACAGCTTACTTTTTTAATTCAGAAGAATATAACAGTTCATGAACTGACACTTCGCATCTGGAATATTGAAGGCAAAGTTGTGCGATGTATTAATGACATTTCAGGAAACGAATTTACCATTCAAAGAGATGGTATGAAACCGGGGATGTACTTCTATGAGTTGATCATTAATGGTGATAACAGTAGTAACGGAAAATTCATTGTGCAATGAAAAAGCAAATCGGGCTGCTATTGTTATTCGTTGTCCTGTTCAGCCGCTCCGGAGCGCAGAACAGTTGGGACAAGCGTGAATCCGTAGGTGGTTCGAAACGTGAAAGGGCAATTGGGTTTAGCGTGGGGAACCGCGGATACATTGGACTCGGACAGGACACATTGAATTTAATGCTAAATGATCTGTGGGAATTTGACCCGGGAACAAATACCTGGACTCAAAAAGCAAATTTTCCCGGCCAGGGTAGACGGGATGCAGTTTCTTTTTCAATAGGAACAAAAGGATATGTCGGAACAGGGATGAATAATGCAGATGCATTTATGGGGAACCCTTTATCCGACTTCTGGCAATACGATCCTGCAACAAACAGTTGGCTTCAAAAAGCGCCTTACCCCGGAAACTTCGGAGGAGGAATTTATTATGCAACCGGGTTCGCTGTCAACGGTAAAGGGTATATCTGTTGCGGAAAGGAAGGCGCTTCAAACTATTCGAATGAGTTATGGGAATATAATCCTACTTCTAATACGTGGCTTCAGAAAAGCAGCTTTCCGGGTGGTGTAAGATATGGCGGGACTGCTTTTGTTATCGGCAATTATGCTTATTATGGAACAGGAACCGATGAAAATGTTTTCAATAATGATTTCTACCGCTACTCCCCTGCACTGAATAGCTGGACTCCAATCGCAAGCTTTCCCGGAAGTGAAAGATTCTCCTGCAGTTCATTCACACTTGGTACCTGCGGATATCTTGTTTTTGGATCTGACGGAGGTTACAAAGATGAACTCTGGCAATATGACCCTTCGGCAAATTACTGGTCGGTGAAAGCCTCATATCCAAATGGAGAAAGAAGATCATCGGTAGCTTTTACCATTGGCGGCAAGGCTTACGCAGGTACAGGCAAAGGGCCTACAGGTACGAGAAGAGATTTCTATGAATACACAGCGCCTTTCATCATTGGAATAGCCGAGCATTCAAATACAATCATTTCATCTGTCTACCCTAATCCTATGAATACAATTGCCACTGTAACTCTCACGGAAAACAGTTTTCATAACAGGGATCTCTCATGGCAGCTTTCTGATTCAGATGGCCGCATCCGCAGTGTTGGCCGTATTGATGGTATATCTTTCAGGATCGAAAGAAATGAATGTGCGAAAGGTTTTTATATTCTTTCTATCAAGTCAGAGAACAAAATTATTTCTTCAAAAAAAATCATCATTCAATAAACAGAAATGAAAAAGAAAATAATCTTTTCAGTTATAATCTCCTTTGCAGTGCTTAGTAGCTTTTCGCAGGGATGGTGGTACAGGGTTTCTGATGTCAATCTTTCAGCACGCACCGCGGCCGTGGGATTTGCGATCGGCAGTGGAGCATTTGTTGGTACGGGGTTCGACAGTTCATCATACCGAAGAAATTTCTCTTCCTATAACTCCACCAATGACACATGGAATCAGATTCAAAGCATGGGTGGATCCACAGGTTCAGGCTTGGGACGAAATTCAGCTGCAGCATTTGTAATTGGAAACAAGGCGTATATAGTTGGAGGACAAGGTTCAAACCCGTTCATGAATGATACGTGGGAATACAATCCTACAAGTGATTCCTGGTCACAAAAAGCTAATTTTGCAGGCAGTCCGAGACGCGCAGCTGCAGCATTCACTGCTAATAACATGGGCTATATCACCTGCGGACAGGATGCAAACGGTTTTAAAAATGATCTATGGATGTTTGACCCATCAGCCAATTCATGGACTTCAAAAGCTGCATTTCCAGGCACCCCAAGACGGTTGCCTGTTGCTTTTACAATCAACAATTGGGCTTATGTAGGTACCGGTGATGACGGTGCCTTCAAAAAAGATTTTTACAAATACATTCCTACTATCAATTCCTGGACTCCGATCGCAGATTATGGCGGTACTGCACGTTATGGAGCTACCGCTTTTATTCTTGGCACCGATGGCTTTGTTGGTACGGGTTATGACAACACGCTCACAAACCGGAAGGACTTCTGGAAATACACCACCGCAAATAACACCTGGACAGCCATTACAAATTTCGGTGGAACAGGCAGGTCAAATGCTGTAGGATTTGCTGTAGGTGGTTATGGTTATGTCGGTACCGGGTATGATTCCCTTCCTGAAAAAGATTTCTGGAAATATGATCCTTTGTCGAACGGTATCGAAGAAACAGAAAAATTAAGATCCAGTGTAAAGCTATATCCAAACCCGATGCACAGCTCATCTCATCTAGAATTTGATCCTGAATCACTAAAGGCATTCGGCAACATCAGCTTTCACCTTTATGATATCACCGGGAAAGAGATTAAAACAACGGATCATATCAACACCTCATCATTTCAAATAGAAAGAATGAATATGAGCAAGGGACTTTACGTGTACAAATTAATAGCTGATGATAAATTGATCAGTAGCGGAAAGCTAATGGTTGAATAAAGAAAGAAAATTTACTTCAGATTCTGTAAAACTCCCCCCGGTAAAGGAGTCCAAACTCCGACAGGCGCACCTATCGCTTCAAGCCCTTCTCCTGTCCATACATTGCAGGTATTAAAAATATTATACGTTCCTCTTGCTTCATAAAATTTATCATGACTCGTATAACCCGGATGATCAATAACCTGGAATTCACCATCACGTGATTCGAAGGAAGATATAATATATTCGATCAGCTTTTGATATTGAGCTTCGGACAAGACAAGCTTTACACACGTTTCACTTTCTTTCAATTCATACTTTTTATAAGTGACGTGCATCGCTGTTGAACTTAACCCGAATGCAGCATTGAAAGCAGTTGAGAAAGTAAGATCATCCCATGTAGGTGTCGCAATGAAAAATCCTTTGTCACCCCAGCCCACTGCAACATATTTATACTCAGGCCCTGCCAATTCAAAATCGGAATAATGGATTTTAGCGGCCCAGTTGAATTGATCAGTATAAACAGGCATCACGAAATCTGTATGAATGCCGTTGGAACTAACGTAGACGGTGATATCCTTTTTCTCTTTCACCGCATCTGAAAAACTGAAGTATGGAAGAAGCAGCGCTAATAGTAACCACAAACTGATGCACGCGAGAATAGCCAATAAGATCCGGAATAAATAGCGAAGTGAAGTTCTGATCACAGAAATAAGATTTGATCAGAAACGCTAAGCGCTTCTGCTTATTTCGGCTTAGAATTCTTTTTCCTGAAATTTCACACCAAACTTTTCCAGCTCTTCTAATAATGGAACATAGATCTCCTTTGTGGTCGGGATCGTGACACCTCTCGCCATGATCTTCCCCTGAAGGATCATCCTGGTCATGATAGCAAGCGGTAACCCTACAGTTTTAGCCATTGCTGTGTAAACCGGATCCTCACCGATTACAACGAGGGAAGACAATATGGTTCTCGCTTCGCGGGCCGCATTTCTATATTTGAACTGGTGTTGCATCACGATCATATCTTTATCATGCTCCTGCAATTTCCATTTATCTTCCAGAAGGTGCTGAAGGATCTCAGCCGGTGATGCGTTTGCTACTCCGATCTTTGTATCTTCAAATAAACCGAGCCATTCGATCTTCGCCAACGAATCCCCATCCATTTCTGCTCCCATGAACCTCACAAGCTTTTCCTTTGCTGTACCATCGCCATCAGGCAGGAATGCATCAAGCAATTCGGGATAGGTCAATGTATCGGAAGCTTCGATCTTATAGCTGTCATCGGTCAGGCCGAGTTTAACAAACACGTGCCAGGCTTTGCAATAACCGGGCATACGTAATGTTCCCCGAACCATGGTCGGGATATGTTCGATCTTGTATATCGGCCGGTACGAAAGTGAATCCCGGTTAGCATAAGCATCGAATTTACCATGGCCTTCCACTTCAATGATTTCCGACTGAGTAAATAAGCGATTGTAAGGAATATACTTATACTGTCCTTTATCAATATATTGTGCCGTGCCATGTCCGGCAAGAATCACATTACGCGGATTCCATGTAAACTTATATCCCCATGGATTATCATTGCATTCAGGTGATACCAACCCACCGCAAAACGATTTGAATGAAGTAAGCTCACCTCCGCTCTCATGAATATCATCAATGATCTTCATTGCAGATGCGTGATCGATTCCCGGGTCTAACCCTGTTTCATTAAGTAAAATGATTCCGGCTTCTTTGGCAGCGAGATCGAGTGCGGCCATTCCCTTGGATACGTAGGAAGCTGTCGCAAGGTGCTTTTTGTATTTCAGGCAGTCATTAGCCACATCCATATGCATGTGAGCCGGAAGCATGGAGATCACAATATCTGCATAACTGATCTCCTCCGCACGCTGCTGTTCATTATGGATATCAAAAACAATTGGCCTGCTATGCGGATGATCCTGTGTTTTTTGTCGCACCGCTTCAAGTGATACGTCAGCGACAGTTATTTCCCAATTTTCTTCTTCCGCGTGGTCAAGCAAATATTTGATCAGTGAGGATGATGAACGTCCGGCACCAATAACAAGTATGTTTTTTGTTTCTTCCATAATTTCGCCACGAAATTAAAACTATTTATTTTAATTCCGGTTTTAAACCTGGACTAGTTTCAAATAATGCAGTAACCAAAATATGTGCATATACTGAGCCGGTGAATCTACTTTATGTTTCAAGGCTTGTATTTGCTTGTTCAACACTACTAATTCCTTCTGCTTGTGGGTTGAGTTTTCCTTTAGGATTCTAATGAGTTCGCAGAAAGCCTGATACATGCCTAAATTCTCGAGGTATGATTTCGATATCGGATCGTTCAAAACACCAGTCGCCTTTAGAAAATCACCTTGCAAGATCAGCATCTTCATTTTTAATATGAGGGTCTGATCATACGAGATCATCATATTATCCTGCTTTTTAAGGATCTTCAGATAGATTTCTACCTGCGTAAAAAGATATTGCAGATCCATTCTGTAAGCATGAGGATATACATCAACGTAAATCCGGGCTTTAAGAACGTTTGGTATTATCAGCTTATCCAACTGATGATTAGATTTTAAATAAGCAATAAAATCATCTATCGTGTTTAACGCTTCGCGATAACGCTGAGTCATACACTGGGCCGTGATCATATTGTAAAAAGATGATTCAGTTTTATACATCTTCACGTCTGGTCTCTCTCCATTGATCATGCTCCACACCTCTTTCATTACCTGATAGGTCTCTTCGAATTCACATTTCGAAAAATGGTACGACATGGTCATCTGATTAAAGTGGAGATGCTGCTGCTGAACATAATTCACCTTGTACGACATCAAAGGTACCATCGGATGTTTGGCCTGCAGCTTTTTATAGGCGTTCAGGTGACGGCTGATCACCTGAGATTCCTGACTAGAATCGGCAGAGCCTAGTTTATAATAAGCGGAAACATGGTGATAGCACATTAAAAATCGAGAGAACTCCTTATGCTTTGCTGCATATTTTCGCATTAATCCCAACTCATTAACAGCGTGCTTCACCCCTTTCGTAAAGTTGATCTCGTAGATCTTCCGGGTGGTCATCACACAAATATTAATATCCCTCAGGAGTCCGATCGCTTTTTCCATGCGCTCATATAAGGGTTTGTTTGCGCTCAGTCGGTTGAACGACTGGTTGCAAAATATCAGATGATCTATAATAGCTGGTAAGAGCTCGAAAATATTCCTCTCCCAACAAATTCTTTCCAGTTCCTGCAGTTGCCTGAAAGCTGCTTCTTTGTTTTCTGAAATTAATTGCTTTGCCTTGCTGAATTGCAGTTCCTCTTCAGGGTAAACAGGAACATTGTCAGTATTTCCCGAACCGGCCAATTCATCAATCAGCTTTTTTCTGAGCTTAAAGAATCGATTCTCCAGAGTCGGATATGCCACTCTCTCTTTTTCAGTAGCATAAATAATTTCAATAGCGGACCGGGTCTTAAAATCCGGAGCTTTATTCTTATCGAGAAATTGGATGAATTTGATTACCGTGGGTGAGTTTTTAAACCTGCCGATAAATTCGGCCTTTTCAGTTTCTCTGAGTTTGGAATAACTTTCGTAAACGTACTTGTTCATTTCAGAAGTAAATTTAGTTATAAATGTAAATTCAAACCTTTATTGTTAAATATCATTTACAAACACTTAGTGTTCTTAGTACCTTAGTGGTAAACTACCTCTTTTGCATATCTTTACCCCATGCAAAACCGATTCATAAAATTTGCCGGATTTTCCGGTGCGATTGCTGTCACTCTGGGCGCCATGGCTGCCCATTATTTAAAGTCTTTAATGGAAAGAGGTATTTTAAGCCAGAACGAGCTCAATGCTTTCGAGACCGCATCCAAATACCAGATCTATCATAGTTTAGCTCTGTTATGCATCGGCCTCCTCATTGATAAGTTAAATCCGAAGATGGTCGCACGTGCCGGTAGTTGCTTTATGGCGGGGACAATTCTTTTTTCAGGTTCATTGTATATTCTATCGACTCACAATCTTACCGGCCTTCAAAACATTCGCTGGCTGGGACCTATCACACCAATTGGAGGAGTTTTTCTAATTACAGGATGGATCTTTATCGCCCTCTCTGTAATTACGAAAAACAAGCAAAATTAAGGTTTCGGGCCGTTAATTATCAACACAGAGGCTAAACTAACACATCACATAACCCGAACAAATAATTTAATATCAGGTATTTACTATTAAAAAATATTTTATTGTGCGCTGTGTATAATTGATTTAGAAATATAAATCGACTGAAATTGCCCAATATTTTTTAAATTTGTGTCCTTAAAAACTTAAAAAGTAACCAAAAACAAAAGAAATGAACGAATTTGGAATAAAAGCCAAGAATGCAAGCATTGCAAGTTTAGGTTTAGGAAATGTATCAGCAGCGTATTGGAATCTTAATCCTGCCGAGCTTGTTGAAGAAACGATTGTACGTGGTGAAGGAATGCTTACCGACACCGGAGCATTAGCAGTTGATACCGGTGAATTTACCGGCCGCTCACCAAAAGATAAATTTATTGTACTTGACGAAAAAACCAAAGATACTATCTGGTGGAGTGATGTTAACTTTAAGTTTGATCCTGATAAATTTGACACTCTTTATAATCGCGTTACTGCTTACCTTTCTGGTAAGGAAATATACGTTCGCGATTCATACGCTTGCGCTGATCCGTCATTCCGTTTAAATATCCGTGTAGTTACCGAATACCCTTGGTCAAACCTTTTTGCAAATAATCTTTTTCTTCGTCCTACACAGGAGGAGATCATGAACTTTGACCCTGAATGGACGATCATTTGTGCTCCGGGCTTTAAAGCAACTCCGGAAATTGATGGTACACGTCAGCACAATTTCACTATCCTAAACATGACTAAAAAGGTTATCCTTATTGGTGGTTCAGCTTACACAGGTGAGATCAAAAAAGGAATTTTCTCTTTATTGAATTATATTCTTCCTCACGAAAAAGGTGTTTTATCAATGCACTGCTCTGCTAACATCGGAAAAGATGGTGACACTGCTGTGTTCTTCGGATTATCCGGAACAGGTAAAACAACTTTATCTGCAGATCCGAACCGCGGCCTGATAGGTGATGATGAACATGGCTGGAGCGATAAAGGTGTATTTAATTTCGAAGGTGGATGCTATGCTAAATGCGTTGATCTGACAAAAGAAAAAGAGCCTGAAATTTTCGGTGCCGTTAAATTCGGTTCATTACTTGAAAATATTGAATACTATGAGAACACCTCAACGGTGGATTTCTCTAATATCTCTAAGACTGAAAATACCCGTGTAAGCTACCCTATCAACTACATTCACAATGCAGTTGAACCATCGGTAGGAAATGTTCCTCATAACATCTTCTTCCTGACCTGCGATGCTTATGGTGTTTTACCTCCGATCTCTAAACTTACTCCGGGACAGGCAATGTACCATTTCATTTCCGGATATACCGCTAAGGTTGCAGGTACGGAAATGGGGATTACTGAGCCTACTTTAACTTTCTCTGCTTGCTTCGGAAAAGTGTTCCTTCCATTACACCCGACAAAATATGCTGAGTTAATGGGCAAGAAACTAAAAGAGAACAAGGTAAATGTTTGGCTTGTGAATACAGGATGGTCAGGCGGATCATTTGGTGTTGGAAGCCGCATGAAGCTTTCTTACACACGTGCAATGATCACAGCTGCGCTTACCGGCCAGCTTGAAAAAGTAAAATATGATACGCTTCCGGTATTCGGATTACAGATGCCAACAGAATGCCCTGGCGTTCCTGCTGAGATCTTGAACCCACGTGCTACCTGGAAAGATAAGGATGCTTACGATGCTACTGCAAACAAGCTTGCTGCATCATTCACCAAGAATTTCGAACAGTATGCAAATGCTGCAAATGAAGAAATACTTGCTGCCGCTCCTAAAACTACAGTTAATGCTTAAAGTTTAGTTGGTTGTTATATTATTTATAAGAAAGCCTTCCGGAAACGGAGGGCTTTCTTATTTTGCTAATATCTTGCTATCGAAGGCGCGCGCGAGGTTTGGCCTGACGCGATGCCGTGTTGCGTGAACAGTATTTTACGAGAAAATCTTAGAAAGAGCTTTAGTTCTCTTTCTTTAGATTTTCGGGAAAATACTGAGAGGAGCGAGGGGATCGTCAGGTCTTGTCCTTTTGTTTCTTTTCTGATAAGAGAAAAGAAAACGCATATAAGTAAAGGATTGAATAATTGCCGCAGATGAAAATTGCAGATTTTTGTTCAGGACGATTAGTTAAAACTCTACTTTTACCCCATGCATTTATTCTACACGCCTGATATTTCAAGTGAGACTTATACCCTCAGCGAAGAAGAAAGCAAACACGCTGTTCGTGTCCTTCGTTTACAAACAGGCGATACCATACAATTGATAGATGGAAAAGGCGGATTTTATACTGCCGAGATCATCGATGATCATCAGAAACGTTGCACGGTGAAGATCACCGACACAAAAAAGGACTTTGAAAAAAGATCTTCTCATATCCATATTGCCATTGCGCCAACTAAAAACAACGACCGCACCGAGTGGTTTCTTGAAAAAGCTACTGAAATAGGTATCGATGAAGTTAGCTTGCTGGATTGTGATAACAGCGAAAGAACGGTGGTAAAAACAGAACGCCTTCAGAAAGTTGCAATCTCTGCAGTAAAACAAAGCCTGAAAGCATATCTCCCTGAAATACACGAGATCGTCCCATTTAAAAAATTTATAGATTCATCGGAAAGTTTAAAAGCGCTGAAATTTATTGCGCATTGTCATGCAAGGGAGTCGCTACCCCATCTGAAGAACTTATATACATCTCAACAAAATGTAATTATCCTTATTGGTCCTGAAGGTGATTTCTCTGAAGAAGAAGTAAAACTGGCAAATCAGAAGGGATTTCAGGAAATCAGCCTTGGAACCAGTCGCTTACGCACTGAGACAGCCGCTTTATACGCTTGTACCACTATAAACATACTTAACAATGACTAAATTTCCATTTTACAAAAAGATCATCCATTCGTTTTACAACAAGAATGTTTATATCTATTCTGCGAAAATGGAACAGCATAAGATCGGTTTCAAATACCTACTGATGCTTCTTTGTCTCTTCTGGATCCCTATGATCATTAAGATCCATTTCGGTATAGCGAATTTTGTGGCTTATGAATTACCTCCTGCAATTGAAAAATTTCCTGTAGTTGAGATTCACGATGGAGTTGCGTCTTTTGATAAACCATCGCCTTATATTATGAAAGATGAAAAGACCGGTGAGGTCGAAGCGATCTTTGATGATTCGGGAGAATACACATCACTTGAAAACACCACAGCTCAGCTTCTGGTGACGGAGTCAAAAGTTCTAATAAGAAAGAGTGGCAACCGAACGGAAGAATACTCTCTTGCGCAGATCAAAGATTTCAGCCTGACGCGTGAAAAGATGCTTCATTGGGCTTCTTACGCTAAGTACGTTTCCATCCTGATGTACCTGATAATCATTCCGTGTATGTTCCTGTATCGCGCATTTCTCGCGTTGATATACTCACTTATCGGATTGATCTTTCAGGCTATTCTTGAAACCAAATTCAGCTTTCAAACCATCTACAGACTTGCAATTCTGGCTTTTACGCCTGCTTTTGTGATCGATAAATTACTGGGATATTTTGATCTTGACTTTCCGGGACTTGGTTTGCTCTGTGCTGCAATCTCACTTACCTACCTGTTCTTTGCACTGAAATGGAATAAAGAGGATGCAAGGAATTTAGAAGTGCAGAATTTCGAGACGTTTTAGGTTTTTTACCACAAAGACGCTAAGGCACAAAGTGTTGGATGGTTATTTAGCAGAATTCATTCGCATTAAAACTGTTCACCTTTAACCTGTCATTTTATTCGATTGAAACAGTATAATGAAACTCCACGTTTGGATAAATTACAATTTTAAGTGAGCAAAGCTTCTTATTCTGCACTCTTCTCAACCTTTCTTCGTGTCTTTGCGCCTTCGCGGTAAAAAATTGTTCTTAGTGGCCTGAGTACCTTAGTGGTAAAAAACTAGTTTCCTCTGCGGAACTCCGAACAAATAATAGCGGTAGCAATTGCAGCATTCAGAGACTCCGCTTCACCTCCGCTCTGAGAAAAATGCGAGAAAGAAGGAATACTTATCTTATCAGTAAGTAATTGTTGAATCTCTTCTGAAATGCCTTTTGATTCGTTTCCAATTACGATCAGTCCGGCAGAAGGCAATTTTTTAGAATATAGATTCTCCCCTTCCAGTAAAGCTCCAAATACAGGAAGTTGATTTAACTCACTTTGTTCCGAAATAAAAGACCTGAGATCAGTGTAATGGATCTTTATTCTGGCTATTGACCCCATGGTCGCCTGCACAACCTTAGGATTAAACACATCCACAGAATTATTGCTGCACACCACATTGCCTATTCCAAACCAGTCTGCTATACGTATGATTGTTCCCATATTCCCCGGGTCTTTAATATCATCAAGCACCAAAGCAAGCTTCTCCTTAAAAGAGTTCGGATCTATCTCGTATGAAGGAATCTCACACAAAGCGATCACTTCATTGGCAGTCATCAGCGAAGAGATGCGCTCCAGCTCTGCCTCTTTGATCTCGAATCGTTCAATCTCATTCGCGATCTTGTGCTTCCTCAAAAATTCCGATGTTGCGAACACCTGCTTCACCCTGATACCCGATGCTAAAAGTTCGGGCACAATTTTGGCTCCCTCGGCAATAAATAAGTTATGCTCTTCACGATATTTCTTTTGTTTAAGGGAATTTATAAACTTGATCTGGTTTTTGGAGAGCATCTTATATTGATTTTATTCGGGCAAATGTACTAATTTAGTCGCCTTTAATACAGCCGTCAGCAAATTGAGCAAACTGAATCACAACATAAGATACTTATCGCTGCTGGCCATCTTGCCTTTCGTTTTTGCCGCTTGTAACCCAACCAAAAAACTCGGGCCGGGCGAACGCCTTCTCCATAAAAACCATATCATTAATAAGGATACCAAGCTGGATAATAACGACATAGAAAGCTATATCCGTCAGAAACCAAATCGTAAGATCTTCCTTATTTTCCGCTTCCATCTTTGGCTATACAATCAGGCGAATGAAGATCGTATCAAACGAAAACGCATTCTTTATGACAAGAAAAAACAGCGCAAAAACGAACGCAGAATAGCTAAAGGGAAAAAACCAAAAAAGTACGATCGACAGCTTTTTGGAGAATGGCTGCTGAATATCGGTGAGGCTCCGATAGCTTATGACTCGATGCTGGCAGCCAAATCTGCCCGACAGATAAAATCATTCCTGAACAACAAAGGCTATTTCATCAGTTCGGTGAGTGATTCAGTCCATTATAAAAGAAAGAAAGCTGATGTTTATTATACCGTTCGAGCCTCCGAGCCATATACCATCAATAATATTGAATACAAAATTCCTGATGAACAATTGGCGTACTACGTTCTTTCGGACACCGCTAACAGGCGCCTTCGTAAAGGTAATAATTACGATGTGGATGTTTTCCAATCGGAAAGAGAAAGGATCACAAGCGAACTTAATAATAACGGTTACTTCTTTTTCACGAAAGATTATGTGTATTACGAAGTGGACACCACAATCGGAAGCCGGCAGGTGAACATCACACTTGGTATTAAGAACTTTGCTAAAAAATATGCAGAAACCTCTGATTCCATCATTGAAACCCCTCATAGAAGGTACTACGTCAATAACATTTACATCGAGCCCGACTTTGTTGCAAAAAAGTTTGATAATGTAACAAAGGACACACTTAAGGTTGATGATTATACCATCATCCACAGTAAGAAACTTCGTTACAAGACCAAAGTTTTACTAGGCGCCATCTTTATCCGTAAGGGAGAGCTTTACCAGTTCCAGAATGTGGAAGATTCTTATAAGCGGCTTTCCGAGCTTAAAGCTTTTAAAACCATTAACATCTCCTTCGAACAGGCGAAAGGCGATTACCTCGATTGCCACATTCAGCTGAGTCCGATCTATAAACAGTCATTTACCGTTGAAACAGTTGGAACCAACACTTCAGGAAATCTTGGAATTTCAAGCAGTATCGTATTCCAGAACCGGAATCTGCTAAGAGGTGCTGAAGTACTTGAACTTCGTCTTAAAGGAGGTATTGCGGCCCAACAGGTTTTCGGGACCTCAGGTGCTACCGATAATATTGAAGAAGCAGCGAACCAGTTCAATACAATAGAATTTGGACCTGAACTAAATGTTACCATTCCCCGCTTCTTACTTCCTTTCCGTGTCCGCATCTCAAAAAAGGCAAACCCTAAAACGATCTTCACAAGCTCCATGGTTTATCAGCGGAGGCCGGATTATACGCGTTACATCACAAATCTTGCTTTCGGATATAACTGGAGAGAATCCGCCAAGAAACGCCATACCATAAATCCCCTCGTGATTAACTTTGTGAAAGTGGACCTTAGCCCTACATTCCTGAATTATCTGGAGGAAAATATTCATGACAGATACACTTTGAATAGCTTCAGCAACCACTTGGCTACCAGCACGGTATACACATTCACTTACAATGAGCAGGATCTGAATAAGGATGTGAATTTCTCATTCTTCAAAATGAATGCGGAGTCTTCAGGTAATATCCTGAGAGGCCTTTATAACTCAGTGAATTATTTTCAGCCGGGCACTTTTAAAATGGACGACCAAGGAAGATATAAGCTGATGGATATTGTTTATTCACAATACCTGAGGATCGATGGCGACTACCGGTATTATTTCAATGCAAATGAGATCAATAAAGTCGTTTTCAGAATAGCGGCCGGTATCGGAGTGCCCCTTAAGAACTTTACCTCCCTTCCTTTCGAGCGCAGCTTTTTCAGTGGAGGTGCAAACGGGATCCGTGCATGGCAGGCCAGAACTCTGGGTCCCGGTTCCTATGCCGATGATGGTACTTTCAGTTTCGACCAGTTTGGTGACGGACAGCTGGAAGGAAATATTGAGTATAGGTTCAAGCTTTTCAGGATGCTGAATGGAGCGTTTTTCGTTGACGGAGGAAATGTATGGCTCAGAGAGAAGAATGCGAGTAAGCCGGGCGCAGAGTTTGAGTTCAACCGTTTTTATAAAGAAATAGCTGTCGGATCCGGATTCGGATTGCGGGCCGATTTCAGCTTTTTCGTATTAAGGCTGGACATGGGTGTAAAGGTCCGCGATCCTCAGTTTTCTGAACAAAAGAGATGGATCATCGGTAACCTCTTTAACCCGGTCTGGAAAATGAATTATCGCGACACGCACAACAACCGCAAATACAACTTCCTGGTGTTCAATATCGGGATCAATTATCCTTTCTGATGGCTTTGTTGCCGCCTAAACTGAGCAAAAAAAATTGATAGGCGGAATCTTGGATTTTTTATTAGCTTTGCCTCCCGGAAAGTTAAAGGTTAAGGGTTAACCGTTATTGGTACTAAACCTTATAACATTTAACTTTTAACATTTAACTTAAAAAAAATGGCAAATAAGAAAATCGAAGAGTTACTGGGAGCTAATGCTTCCAATTTGTTAGAACACACTTGTAAAACCATCACCAAAGAACATATTCATTTACCGGGAGCTGATTTCGTTGACCGTTCATTCGCGGGCTCAAACCGCAGCCCACAGGTGTTGAGAAGTCTTCAACAGTTATATGGCACCGGCCGACTTGCAAACACAGGTTACATGAGTATCCTCCCTGTGGATCAGGGGATTGAGCATAGCGCAGGTGCATCATTTGCTCCAAACCCCATGTATTTCGATTCAGAGAACATTGTTAAGCTTGCGATCGAAGGCGGGTGTAATGCGGTGGCTTCAACATACGGAGTTCTTGCTTCTGTTTCCCGTAAATATGCTCACAAGATCCCTTTCATTGTAAAGATCAATCATAACGAATTCCTTACCTACCCTAACAAGTTTGACCAGATCATGTTTGGTTCTGTGGAAGAAGCATGGAATATGGGTGCAGTTGCCGTTGGAGCAACTATCTATTTCGGTTCTCCGGAATCTTCACGCCAGATCGTTGAAGTGGCTGCCGCTTTTGAACGCGCACACGAACTTGGAATGGCAACCATTCTTTGGTGCTATACACGTAACAACGGTTTCAAAAAAGACGGTGTTGATTATCATACCGCTGCCGATCTTTCTTCTCAGGCTAATCACCTTGGAGTTACGATCCAGGCAGATATTATCAAGCAAAAATTATCTGATAAGAATGGCGGATACACTGCCATCAATTTCGGGAAAACACACGCTAAAGTATATTCTGAATTAAGCACAGATCATCCGATCGATCTTTGCCGTTACCAGGTTGCAAATTGCTACATGGGACGGTTCGGTCTGATCAATTCGGGAGGGGAATCTAAAGGAGCATCCGATATGGCTGAGGCTGTAACTACTGCTATCGTTAATAAGCGTGCAGGTGGACAAGGTTTGATCTCGGGCCGTAAAGCATTCCAGAAACCTATGAAAGAGGGTGTGGAGCTACTGAACACTATTCAGGATGTTTATCTGGATAAGGCGATCACAATTGCATAACATAGAGAATTAGAGAAATGGAGAATTGGAGAGTTAATTCTCCAAATCACCAAATCACCAAATCAATAATTAGGTAAGATGAGCTGGTTTAAGAGGATTAAAGAAGGGATCACCACTTCGACTAAAGATAAGAAAGAGACTCCTGAAGGACTTTGGTATAAATGCCCGAAGTGTAAGAAGATCTCTCCGTCAAACGAGCATGCTGCCAATAAGTATGTTTGCACGAACGAGGAATGCCAGTATCATGAAAGGATCGGTTCAGAAGAATATTTTGAAGTGATCTTCGATGATAATTCATTTACCGAGATCAACGCGAACCTTGTTGCCGGAGACCCTTTAGATTTCACTGACACAAAAAAATACACAGACAGATTGGTTGATACGATCAAGAAGACCAATCTGAAGGATGCCATCCGCACCGCACATGGAAAAGTTGAAGGAGAAGATCTTGTAGTTGCTTGTATGGATTTTAGCTTTATCGGGGGCTCTATGGGTTCTGTTGTTGGAGAAAAGATCTCACGTGCCATCGACTATTCCCTTGAAAAGAAGATCCCTCTTATGATCATCTCTAAATCCGGTGGAGCGCGTATGATGGAGGCTGCATTTTCATTGATGCAAATGGCTAAGACATCCGCTAAATTATCCCTGATGGCTGAAGCTAAAATACCTTACATTTCATTCCTTACTGATCCGACAACCGGAGGTGTAACCGCTTCTTACGCGATGCTGGGCGACCTTAACATCGCTGAGCCGGGAGCTCTGATCGGATTTGCTGGCCCGCGTGTTGTCAAGGAAACTATTGGAAAAGATCTTCCAAAAGGATTTCAGACCTCTGAGTTTGTCCTCGAACACGGCTTCCTCGACAAGATCATTAACCGAAAAGACCTAAAAGCAAAGCTTGCGCAGCTTTTGCGGATGTTTAAAAACTAACCAGCGAATAACGAATATTCCGAATTGCGAATCTTGATCAATTATCTGGGTTCGCAATTTGTTTTTTAGGTCTGATACTCCACACAGATTCGTTATTCGGAACATTCCCTATTCGTAGTGGCATAATCTTGTAGTCAATTATCAAAACAATAATTGATCAGCATGAAAACGAAATTTTACCTTCTACTAGCCTTAGCTTCCTTAATCTTACTCACTTCCTGCCGGAGCAACATGTATGTAACAAATACGGTGAATGTTCCCTTATTAAAAGAAAGAGGAGAAGTTAAAATAAATATTGACCAGACGGATGCTCAGCTTGCGGTCGGTGTTGGCAAACATTGGGGGGTAATGGCTAACGCGTTCTATAAGAAATTCGAAAAGAATGACAACTATGTGAACGAAGGCACCATTGGCGAAGCAGGATTCGGATATTTCAAATCCTACAGAAATAACCTTGCTTTGGAGGCATACACAGGATTTGGGATCGGCACAGTAGATAAAAAAGAAACATTTTCAAACAATGAGAATAACCTTTACTGGACCTCATTCAGTGCTCAGGGAACAAGGGCCTTTATCCAACCAAGCATTGGCTATTGCTCAAAATTCTTCGACCTTGCTTTTACACCAAGAATGTCCTTCGTCAAATACACTCATTTTCACTCCTACGGATATACGGATGAACAGTTAGCCGCAGAGAATCTTGATAATAAACGCTTAACCAAAGGAATCTATATGTTTGGAGAGCCTGCATTTACTGTAAGGGCCGGCTATAAATTCATAAAGGTTCAGGGGCAATACGGGCTGACAATGAATCTTAGTCCAAATCCCATCAACCATAGCAGCAGCTTTGCAAGCGTAGGCCTTGTTATTGATATCGCTAAATGGTATAATACCCTGAAACAAGAACCGGGAACCAAATAATGGGGAGAGTTTTAGCCTCTTTCCCCATATTTCCTCACCATTCCATATTAAACTTTGTGCCGCCCGGCTTTCAATGACGTACGTTCAGCAGTAAAAAATAATTCTTCGTTTTCCTAAAATGTATTTCTGGCTTTATAGCCACAGTCGTGGCATACCGTTCGCTTTATAATAGTTGTACTCAAAAAACTAACTATTATGAAAACCAGATACATGATCATTACATTGGCTCTAGCAGGCTTGTTGTCATCATGCAGTACAAACATGTACGTACCAAACACGGTTAATGTGCCTCTGTTAAGAGAGCAAGGCGAAGTGAAAGTTAATATTACCGAAACGGATGCCCAAGTGGCGGTGGGGATAACAAAACACATTGGTGTAATGGTAAACGGTTTTTCAAAAAACTATGAGGGGAAAGAGTACTTCAAGCATTATGGCCGTATGGCGGAGATCGGGGTTGGATATTTCACTCCGCTGAAAAACAAGAATATTATTTTTGAAGCTTATGGTGGGGCCGGAAGAGGGGTTGTCGACAAGACTGTAACATACATGAATTGGGAGAAAAACCAGGAATTCAGCAATAACTTTCATGCTACCGGATACCGTTATTTTATTCAGCCTTCCATCGGCTATAGCAACAAGTATTTTGATGTAGCTCTGACCCCCAGATTTACTTATTTGCAATATACACGCTTTACTTCTATCGGCTTCACTGAGTATGATTTAATGACAGAATACCTTGATAACGGAAAGCTCACACGCGGTTATTTTACCTTTTTAGAGCCCGCTCTTACTTTAAGGACGGGTTATAAATACGTGAAATTTCAGGCTCAATATGGATTTTTGGTAAAACTTGGAAATCAGGAGATCAAAGCACCCTCCCAGTTTGGGAGCATAGGGCTGGTATTTGATTTCGCAAAGTGGCACAGGAAAACTCCAAAAACCAAATAATAATTAAATTACCTCCACTCGTCTTATTGCAGCATACCCAAAATCGAAAATAAATTCCAGAAATACTTGGAGATTATAAGAGAATTTGTATCTTTGCAGTCCGAATTTAAAAATTAAAAGACGAAATACAATGTATTTAACATCAGAAATTAAGAAAGACATTTTCAAAAAACACGGTAAATCAGAAAAGGACACTGGTTCTGCAGAAGGTCAGATCGCTTTGTTTTCTCATAGAATTCTGCATTTAACAGGCCACCTGCAATCTAACAAAAAAGATTTCGGAACTCAGCGTGCTCTTTTGAACCTGGTTGGTAAAAGACGTAGCTTACTTGACTACTTAAAACAAACTGATATCGAAAGATACCGCGCAGTAGTTAAAAAATTAGATCTAAGAAAGTAATCTTAATGATCCAATAGATATTATTCGAAGGCATTCCGGACACCCGGGATGCTTTTTTGCATTTTATAAATACGATTGAAATAATTAAAGAGGTCAAGAAAACAATAAATTAAAAAAGAAAAACATGTCACAAATTGGAATTTCACACACATTTGAATTAGGCGATGGTCGCTCAATTACATTAGAAACAGGAAAATTAGCGAAACAAGCCGATGGTTCGGTGGTTGTTAAAATGGGTGATACCATGTTGCTTGCAACAGTTGTATCTAACAAAGACGCTAAAGAAGGAACTGACTTCCTTCCATTATCAGTTGATTATCAGGAAAAATTTGCTTCCGCAGGACGTTTCCCTGGCGGATTCTTCAAACGCGAAGCTCGTTTATCCGATTACGAAATATTGATCAGCCGTTTGGTTGACCGTGCATTACGTCCTCTATTCCCTGAGGATTATCACTCTGACACACAGGTGATGATCTCCCTTATATCCGGGGATAAAAACGCATCACCGGATGCTTTGGCTTGTCTGGCTGCATCTGCCGCTATCTCCGTTTCCGATATTCCTTTCGCAGGACCGGTTTCTGAAGTACGCGTTTCTAAAGTAGATGGTAAGCTTATGGTTAACCCTTCTGTTGAAGAACAGACAAAATCAACACTTGATATTATCGTTGCTGCGAATGCAAAGGATATTATGATGGTTGAAGGTGAAATGAAAGAAGTTTCTGAAGCAGAAATGCTTGAGGCTATCAAATTTGCTCACGAAGCAATCAAGATCCAGATCAATGCGATCAACGAACTTGTAAAGAAAGTTGAAGCTTCTAAAGGCAAGATCGTTAAGCGTGAATACAATCACGAAACTAACGATGAAGCATTACGTGAACGCGTTCACAAAGCGCTTTACGATAAAGCTTATGCTGTTGCTAAAACACAAAATCCAAACAAGAAAGAGCGTGGAGCTGCTTTCAAAGCTGTAGTTACTGAATTCATGGATTCATTCTCAGAAGAGGAAAAAGCAACGATCAACCCTTCATTGGTAAAAAAATATTATCACGAAGTTGAGTATGATGCTGTACGCAGATTTGTTCTTGATGAAAGAGCTCGCTTGGATGGCCGTAAAACTGATCAGATCCGCCCTATCTGGAGCGAGATCGGTTATTTGCCATCTGCACACGGTTCTGCGATCTTCACACGTGGAGAAACTCAGTCACTGACTTCTGTGACTCTTGGAACAAAATTAGATCTTCAGTCTATCGACAGAGCTTTATTCCAGGGACAAAATAATTTCATGTTACATTACAATTTCCCTTCTTTCTCTACAGGTGAAGTAAAACCTAACCGTGGTCCTGGAAGACGTGAAGTTGGTCACGGCAACTTAGCTGAACGTGCTCTTAAACAAGTGCTTTCTCCTGAGAATCCATATACTGTTCGTGTTGTTTCTGATATCCTTGAATCTAACGGTTCTTCTTCAATGGCTACAGTTTGTGCAGGTACACTTGCATTGATGGATGCCGGAGTAAAGATCACGAAGCCGGTATCAGGTATTGCAATGGGATTGATCACTGACGATAAAGGTAAATACGCTATTCTTTCTGATATCCTTGGTGATGAAGATCATTTAGGTGATATGGACTTTAAAGTTACAGGTACAAAAGACGGTATCACTGCTTGTCAGATGGACTTGAAAGTTGACGGTTTACCATACGAAGTAATGGCAGAAGCTTTGGAACAAGCTAAAAGAGGACGTTTACACATCCTTAATGAGATGACCAAAACGATCAACGAAACACGTCCTGATTACAAACCACATGCACCACGCATCGTGAAGATGGTTATTCCTAAAGAATTCATCGGAGCGATCATCGGGCCCGGAGGAAAGATCATCCAGGAAATGCAGCGTGAAACAGGCGCTACCATTGTTATCGAAGAGATCAACAACCAGGGGCATATCGATATCGTTGCTACGAATGCGGATGCTATCAACGCAGTGCTTTCTAAGATCAAAGGTATTGTTGCACAACCGGAAGTTGGTGAAGTATACGAAGGAAAAGTAAAATCCATCATGGCGTTCGGAGCTTTCGTTGAATTCATGCCTGGTAAAGATGGTTTATTACACATCTCTGAAGTTGAACACCGCAGATTAGAATCTATGGAAGGTATCCTGAAAGAAGGAGACAAGATCCAGGTGAAATTGATCGGTACAGATCCAAAAACAGGTAAGTTCAAATTGTCACGCAAAGCATTATTGCCAAAGCCAGAGCAAAAAGAGCAAGCTGCGCAGAATTAATATTCAAATAAGTAAATTGAAAAAAGAAACTCTCATCGAAAGGTGGGAGTTTTTTTTATCACTAAAGACGCTAAGAAAAGATTCGCTGTGCATAAATGGAACGCAGATTTGTTAAGATTTTTATGTGGCAAACTATGATAATCTTCGATCATTCTGATGAAATTATGATTTGATTGTTTAAAGGCTTTTGCCGAATCTGAATTATAATGTAACGAAATCTATTCCGCTCTCCAGAGGGCCAGAGGTTCCAAATCGATATTATTATAATTTTCTACGGCTCAAGCACTATTAACATTTAACCTTTAACCAATAACCTTTTTCCTTACATTTAAAACATGGAAAACGACTTCGCAAAATACAACACCCGCCTCGACATCAAATTTGATCATCTCGAAAGAATGGATCTCAATGAAGAGGTGAAAGCATGCCAGGATAAATGGTTCAATCAGACTCTTACGAAAGTTAACGACAGTGTAGTTCGCCTTGGAATCGTAGAGGGGGAATATCACTGGCACAAGCATGACAACGATGATGAATTTTTCTTTGTTGTTGAAGGCCAGCTGCTGATAGATCTTGAAGACAGAACAATTGAACTCAATCCTAATCAGGGGGTTACGATTACCAAAGGTGTAATGCACAGGCCCAGAGCGCCCAAAAAGACTGTTATGCTTATGGTTGAAACAGATTCCATTATTCCAACGGGCAATTAAAGGAATTTATCGAATATCTTTTTGTTTGAGACTTCGAATGTCGGGAAACCGCCACCATTCTGCATTTCAAGAAAAAAACCATCTGTCGGGTAAAATTCTTCATTAATCGTAAAAAAAATGTACTTTAGTGTAACATTTAATGGAAACGGTTCGTATAGGATTATCGTTTTCAAATAAACCACCGTATTTTTTTATGAGACAGCTCAAGATATCGAAGCAGGTTACTAACCGCGAAACTGCGTCACTGGACAAGTATTTACAGGAAATCGGAAAAGTGGACCTGATCACTGCAGATGAAGAAGTTGAATTAGCCCGTAAGATCCGTGCCGGAGACCAGGGAGCTCTTGAGAAACTGACAAAAGCGAACTTGCGTTTCGTTGTCTCTGTATCAAAACAGTACCAGAATCAGGGACTTAGCCTTCCCGACCTTATCAACGAAGGAAATCTAGGATTGATCAAAGCTGCCCAGCGTTTCGATGAAACACGCGGTTTTAAATTCATCTCTTACGCAGTATGGTGGATCCGCCAGTCAATACTTCAGGCTTTAGCTGAGCAATCACGTATTGTGCGTTTACCTCTGAATAAGATCGGTTCGATCAATAAGATCAATAAAACATTTTCCAAACTTGAGCAGGAATTCGAGCGCGAGCCTAGCCCTGCCGAAATCGCTTTCATTCTGGAGATCTCCGAAACAGATGTTAAGGAATCGATGAAGAACACCGGTCGACATGTATCCATGGATGCACCTCTGACAACCGGTGACGATAACGCAGGCAGCATGTATGATGTAATGGAATCAGACGATGCTCCAAATCCTGAGAATGGATTATTACACGAATCATTAAGAAGAGAAATTGAAAGAGCTTTACATACACTTACTTCTCGTGAAGCAGATGTTGTTCGCTTATACTTCGGCTTAAGCGGTGAACACGCGATGACATTGGAAGAGATCGGTGAGAAGTTTGACCTTACCCGTGAACGGGTCCGTCAGATCAAGGAAAAAGCGATCCGCAGATTAAAACATACTTCAAGAAGCAAGATCTTGAAAACATATTTAGGATAATTTTTTGGTTGTGATCCGGTCGAACACCGGTGTAAATTTTACAAAAGGAAGCGGAAACGCTTCCTTTTGTTTTTTTATTGGTATGCTTTTTTAGCCTTCAAAACAAAAATCTAAGGCCTTTGAAACATTTTTTACACCTGTTTCTTCTTGTGTGTACAACATTGAATTTCGGTGCACGAAACCTGAAAGCACAAAACTACAATTGGGCCAAGAGTTTGGCAGGAAAAGGAACAAGCTCAATTACTTTCCTTACTCCTGGCGAGTCAACATGTTCGGCCATAGCCGTGGATATATACGGAAATACCTACATCACAGGCATGTATTATGATACTGTCGACTTTGATCCGGGTCCTTCTATATTCTATCATTATGCAAATCATAATTATGCGATGTTCTTCGCCAAATATGATCAGAATGGGAATTTTGTATGGATTAAAAATCTGATTGGTCCCATTGTTAAAGATATCTGCATTGATAATGCAGGCGACATTGTAATTACTGGGTATTGCTCAGACACAAGTGATTTCGATCCCGGACCAGCTACGGCTTTTTTAAATGTGGATCATCCGGGTAAACAGATATTTTTTATCGCGAAATATAATTCATCAGGAAATTACATATGGTCTACAGGCTCGGGGGAGTCCATCGGAGTCACAGATCAAGATATTTCGATAAATGATGACAATGAAATTTTTATCACGAGCCAATTTTATGATACCCTGGTGATTCCAGGAACCAATCCCGTGGTCCTTACAAGTTTTTATAATTTAGGTATCTTCTTCGCGAAATATGATGCAAATGGCAACATGCAATGGGCGAAGGGGATTCCAAGTGTGGGATACTTGGGCGGAAGTTCTGCTATAGAGACTTCGGATAACGGTAACATATTCATTACAGGCTTCTTTGGCAACCAGGTGGATTTTGATCCTGGACCGGGTATTTATTATATCAATGCCACAACTACCGCAGACCGCTTCCTTGCCCGTTATAACGCGCAGGGGGATTTTGTTTGGGCTAAAAAGATAAATGTGAATGATCATGGAGGCTTTACAACCTGGAGAAATATAAAACCCGCTATAGATAATTCTGAAAATATAATTCTTACAGGAGATTTTTCGGGAACAGTCGATTTTGATCCAGGTACGGGAACGAACAATTTAACCGCGACAAATCCATCCACCTTCATTGGCAAATATGATGGTAATGGAAATTTCGTCTGGGTCAAAGGAATAACTGGCGGATTTTGCGCAGTAACCGGAATAAAGCTTGATTGTGAAATGTCCATTTTCATAGCAGGATTTTTTTCCAGTGCTGATTTTAACCCTGGCCCTGCGACTAATTATTTGGCTTCTAATGCTCCTTCTGCATTTATGAATTTCCTTGCTAAATATGATATGAATGGAAATTACTCTTGGGCTTCGAAAATAGGAAATAATGGATATGCAAGTAACGTGACTCAGGCCGTTCTTGATGTATCACAAGGAAATCAATTTCTTGCGGGAGGTTTTAAACAAACAGGCGATTTTGATCCGGGGCCTGATTCACATACACTCACTTCATCGGGAGCAGGACAAAACACATTTTTTGCAAAGTATTCATCCACTAGTATCATTTCATTTCCTTCCGATACGATCCTTTGCGGAGGTCAGCTGCTAACACTCGATGTTACTGTTGCCGGGGCCAATTATCTCTGGCATGACAGTTCCACCGCTTCAATTTTGCAGGTTCAACAGAGCGGCACATATTGGGTAGAGGTTAGTCCTAACAACTGTATTCGTGATACAGTTAACGTCACAATTAATGATACAGAGGTCGATCTTGGTAATGATACAACCATGTGCAATAAAGATGAGCTATTACTGAATACACATAATGAGAGTGCTTCTTCACTCTGGCAGGACAATTCTACATCATCTCAGTATCTGGTCCGGGAGGCAGGTACATACTGGATAGTAGTTACGGCCGGGCAATGCCAGTCGTCAGATACAATCGTGATTGATTATTCTGATTGTATTTCCGGCCTTCAGATGCCGAACACTTTTACTCCAAACAATGATGGTTCTAATGATTATTTTTCTCCCATGGAATATAGCTATATTCCTTCTGCACATCTCGTTATTTACAACAGATGGGGGCAAAAAGTTTACGAGACAAATAACTTACAAAGAGGTTGGAACGGACAAACCGGAAGTTTGGATTGTCCTGATGGCACTTATTTCTGGACTGTTGACTATTCAACCAGAACGGAAAGAGAGAATCAGAAATCGGGCTTCGTAACACTTATCAGATAATTCTGAACTCAGGCATCGAATCATAAGCCCCACATTAAGAATCTCCCTCCTTTTTTCTTACCTTCGCCTTCCTAATTCAACAATTCAAATCTCTAATTCTCCAATTTAAAGATGAGCCATATAATTGCCCCTTCTATTTTATCAGCCGATTTTGCAAACATCCAGCGTGACGTTGAAATGATCAATAAAAGTGAAGCTGACTGGTTTCATGTTGATATAATGGATGGGATGTTTGTTCCGAATATTTCCTTCGGGTTCCCGGTTGTAAAAGCTATAAAGAAGCACGCGACCAAACCTTTGGATGTGCATTTAATGATCAATGATCCTGATCGTTATTTACAGGCATTTAAAGATGCGGGAGCCGATATTTTAACTGTTCATTTAGAAGCCTGCACTCATTTGCACCGCACGCTTCAGGCTATCAAGGCTCTTGGAATGAAAGCCGGTGTGGCTATCAACCCTCATACGTCAGTTCAGCTGCTGGCTGATATCGTTGAGGATGCTGACCTGATCTGCGTGATGAGTGTTAACCCGGGTTTTGGAGGACAAAAGTTCATTGAGAATACATACCGCAAGGTTGCTGCTTTAAAAGAAATGATCAGTACAATTAAATCGGAAACAATGATTGAGATTGATGGCGGAGTGGATATGAATAATTACAAAAAACTTATTGATGCCGGTGCGAGTGTATTGGTAGCCGGCAATACCGTCTTCTCATCTCCCGATCCTTTAAAGACAATAGCTGATCTCAAAAAATAAATCGTACAGCAAAACCTGAAGTGAGAATAAAACCAAAAGCGATTGTAATAGGAAGCGGCTTTGCAGGACTCTCTGCAGCGACCAAGCTTGCTAAGGAAGGATTTGAGGTTACGCTTTTTGAAAAGAATGCCGAACCGGGTGGCCGCGCAAGAAAGCTTGAGATCAATGGATTCACTTTCGATATGGGTCCCAGCTGGTACTGGATGCCGGATGTTTTCGAAGATTATTTCAAAGAATTCGGCACTACGGTGGCGGAGCAATACCAGCTTATCAGACTTGATCCTTCCTATGCAGTTTTTTTCGGAAAGGATGATGTTTTCAGGATTCCCGCAAATCTTAATGAATTCTATCAGCTGTTTGAAAAACAGGAACCCGGCAGCAGTGCTCAGCTAAAAAGCTTTCTAGCAGAAGCCGAATATAAATACAGGATCAGCATGTCGGATTTTGTACAGAAACCAAGCTTATCGATCCTGGAATTTATGGACTTCAGAATTCTGAATGCAGCGCTGCGAATGGATCTTTTTAAATCCATTAGCAAATACATCCGCAAACATTTCAAGGATGAAAAATTAATCCAGCTCCTCGAATTCCCTGTTTTGTTCCTAGGTGCAAAACCTTCGGAAACACCTGCGTTATACAGTATGATGAATTATGCGGATATCGTTCTGGGAACCTGGTATCCGATGGGTGGAATGTCGGTGATCGTTGATGCAATGGTGAACGTGGCTAAAAAAGAAGGTGTGCAGGTTCTCTGCAATGAAAGTGTGGAACGCATCAATGTTAAAGATAACAAAGCAGTAAGTATTGTTTCCAATGGAATTACACATACTGCAGATGTGATCATCGCTGCTGCAGATTATAACCATGTTGAACAAAAGCTACTCGGTGAGCAGTATCGTAATTACAGTACTGATTACTGGAAATCCAGGAAGATGGCGCCTTCCTGCCTGATGTACTATATTGGTATTGATAAGAAGATCGAGGGCCTCGAGCATCACAATTTATTTTTTGACGCCCCATTTGATAAGCATGCTGAGGAGATCTATGATCGTCCACAATGGCCTGAAAACCCTCTCTTCTACTCTACCTGTGCTTCAAAGACCGATAAGAGCGTTGCTCCCGAAGGAAAAGAAAATTTAGTACTTTTAATTCCTATTGCTGTTGATATTGAAGATACGGAAGAGATCAGGGAAAAATATTTTAATATTATGATGGATAGGCTGGAACATTTAACCGGACAATCGATCAAACAACATGTCATAGTAAAGAAAAGCTACGCCATCAGTGATTTTAAAAAAGATTACAATTCATTTGGCGGTAACGCTTACGGACTGGCAAACACATTGATGCAGACGGCTATTTTAAAGCCGAGCATGAAGAATAAAAAAGTAAGCAACCTGTATTATGCCGGACAGCTTACTGTTCCGGGACCTGGAGTTCCACCGAGTATTATTTCGGGATTGGTAGCTGCAAGGGAAGTTGTAAAGAAATTTAAGGTTAAAGATTAAAAGTTTGTGGTTTGTGGCTTCTGATTGTTCTGTGTGGAGGTCATCCTGTCCCGATAGCTATCGGGATCAGGATCTGTGGGAAGCTAGGATTGCACGACAGATTCGTAAATTAGTAATGAATTCGTATTCGCACCAATGGAATTATATAACGAAGTAACATACAAATGCAGCAAGCTGGTCACAACCAGCTACAGTACTTCATTTTCGTTGGGTGTAAGTTTGTTACACAAGGATTTTATTATGCCTATTCACGCGATCTACGGTTTTGTAAGGTTTGCGGATGAGATCGTTGACACATTCCACGGAACGGATAAACGCAATTTGTTAAACCGATTTAAAAAAGACACACACGATGCTATCAATGAAAAGATCAGCCTAAACCCTATTCTTCATTCGTTCCAGAACACGGTAAATAAATACCACATTGATATTGAGCTGATCGACACATTTCTGAGAAGCATGGAAATGGATCTTGATAAAACAAATTATAACCGTGAGGGTTACGAAGAGTACATCCTGGGATCCGCTGAGGTGGTCGGTCTTATGTGCCTGAAGATCTTTGTTGAAGGCAACGAAAAAGAATACCTTAAGCTGAAACCGGATGCAATGAAGCTTGGCTCAGCTTTTCAAAAGATCAATTTTTTACGTGATCTTAATGCTGATGTTCATACTCTTGGCCGTTCCTATTTTCCCGGGTTTGACGCAACTAACTTTAATGCTCAAACTAAAAAAGAAATTGAAGCTGATATCCAAAAGGATTTTGATGCCGGGCTGAGAGGTATAAAGATGCTTCCACGCAAAGCAAGGCTCGGGGTTTATCTTGCATACATTTATTACATCTCTCTTTTTAAAAAGATCCAGCGAACTCCTGCGGAAAAGGTCATTCAGACCCGCATCCGGATCCCGGATTCCAAAAAATACTTATTATTCTTCGGATCATATCTCAAACATAGCTTTAACATGATCTGATGAAAAAGCTCCTTTTTTTTATACTTGTTTTTACCGCTTCCTTCTTACAATCACAGGTAAGCCTGGAAACTCTCCGTAAAGACTACTACCGGCTTAATACTGACAGTTCCGCATGCGCAAGCCTTTACAAAAAAGTAAGCCTGGCCGGAGTAAGCGACAATTTGTTTATGGGTTATAAAGGCGCGATCACCGCGGCTATGGCCAACCATGTAACTTCGAAAGCAGAAAAACTAAAACTCTTTAATTCAGGTAAAAAACTGATAGAACAATCTGTAAATACCGACAGTTCTGATGTTGAGCTGAGGTTTCTCCGGTTTACGATCCAGACCAATTGCCCGAAAGCATTGGGATATAACAAACAGATCTCTTCAGATAAAAAATTTATCGTCTCAAATTTCGATACAGTTAAACCGGCTTCTTTAAAAAGTAAAATGGCGGAATATCTTGTCGGTTCAAAATTGTTAACTGAGAAAGAAAAATTAATAATCAATGCAGGAACAAAAAAATAAGACCTTCTTGATTTCTGCGGTGGTATTGGTAATTGTCCATTTAGCAGGTTTGATCGCACTCCATTCAAAGTATCATGATCTCTTTTTATCCCTGACTCCTTTTAATTTAATTTTAAGTACTCTTCTGCTTCTTATAAATCACAAGGGTTTCAACCGGTCCTTTATAATTTTCATTTTAATAGTCAGTTATTGCGGATATCTTATCGAAGTCGTTGGAGTCAGAACAGGCTGGATATTCGGGCACTATTGGTATGAAGAAACTCTTGGCTGGACCATCCTGTATGTGCCTGCGATCATTTCACTTAACTGGTTCATACTTGTTTATTCGGCAGGCATTATCAGCAATAAAGTTCCGGTTAATATTTTTATAAAATGCGGGATTGGGGCTTTGCTACTGGTCATCCTCGATATGCTGATAGAACAATCTGCTCCCAAATATCACTTCTGGTCCTGGCTTGACGGCATCATCCCTCTTCGAAATTACATCGCATGGTTCATTATTTCTTTTATTTTTCTCTTATTATTTCACAGAATGAACTTCAATAAACAAAACAAACTCGCTCCGGTATTATATCTGACACAGCTTGTGTTTTTTGCTTTATTGTATTTCTGGAATTAGATAATAAATTGAATGAGACATCTCACTTATGTTTTTGTACTGTTATTCACTCTCTCCTACCCGCTTTATAAAAGCTTTGAGGATAAGATAGCTTATCATAAGAAGTGGAAATCTTTATTTCCGGCCATACTAATCAGTGCCCTTATCTTCATCGCGTGGGATATCTGGTTCACCAAGATCGGGATCTGGAGTTTTAACAATGAGTATCTACTTGGAATATATCTTCTAAACCTGCCAATTGAAGAATGGCTTTTTTTCTTTATCATTCCCTTTTCTTGCGTCTTTATTTATGAAGTAATGAATTACTTTATGAAGGAGGATCTTTCTCCAACACTCATCAAAACCATTACCCTCGGAATGGTTACGGGGTTATTGTTGGTATCTGCTTTCAACCTGGACAAGTTTTACACTGCGGTGACTTTTCTTTCTCTTGCAGGATTCTTACTGTTACATCATTTTGTATTTCAAACAGCTTACCTGGGCAGGTATTACATAGCCTGGGCGGTCTGCATCATTCCATTCCTGCTCGTGAACGGAGTGCTTACTGCAATGCCCGTTCTTATCTATAACAATCTGGAAAATTTAAATTCCCGTATATACACTATACCGATAGAAGATGTATTCTATGGAATGCTTCAATTTCTATTAGTAATTACGATATACGAATTTTTTAAAAACAGAAGATCATGAAAAGACTCATACTTGTTTCCTTCCTTTTTTTATCTGCTAATATTATTTATGCTCAGGGGCCGACTACTTCAGAGCTTTATGATTTCAACAAGTCACGTAACAAAAAGACATCTGTGGGTTTAAAAGTGCTTGGTGGTTGGGCTCTTGCTAATATCGGAGTAAGCGCTGCGCTTTACTCCGGATCAAAAGGAACTGACAGACATTTTCATGAAATGAATATGATATTCAACGGTGTGAATGTGATCATTGTTGCTGCAAGCCTGCTCCCGAAAGAGAAAAATGAGCTTGACCTGAATAAAACACTCCAATGGCAAAGCAACACTGAGTCGACATATATAGCTAATGCTGCACTTGACCTTGTATATTCTTCAGTTGGCCTCTATTTAACAGAAAGAGCTAAAAATGATATTAAGCAACACGATAAATTCAAAGGCTGGGGAAACTCTCTGATCCTTCAGGGAGGTTTTTTGTTTCTTTTTGACACAAGCATGTATGTGATCCATAAAAAGAATGGGAAGAAACTTTACAAGATGATGGATAAGATTAATATCGGAACCTCTGGCCTAGGTTTTAACGCTGTGATCAGGTTTTAACTTATCAGGTTCAGCATCTTTTTGATGTTCAACAGGTAAAACAAGTTTCACGGTAGTACCTACATTCTCTTTTGAATCAATAGAGATACTTCCATGGTGGTTATTCAGGATCTTTTTACACATGGCTAATCCTATACCGCTTCCTCCTTTTTCGTGATTCAGCTTTTTCAGAATGGCGAAAACGTGTTCTTTATGCTTATTATCAAACCCCTGCCCATTGTCGCTTATAGTGATCCGCACCACATCCTGATATTCATACTTACGACTAATCATCTTATAAATATTTTCTTTAAAGATAACGGATGAGATACAAATGGTCACTTCATTACCATTTCTGAATTTAACAGCATTCATAATCAAATGATAAAAAAGTACTTTCAGATCTTCAAAAGAACCTTCAATTTCCGGCAACTCATCTTTAATTATCTCTACACCGGAAAAACCTGTTTCTTCCAGAACCTGAGCGGTGGCTTCATCCAGGCATTTATTCAGGTCAACAGATCCAAATACATTCTTATCCTTATCTAGGTCGATAAATAAATTTAAAGACGCGTTGATCGTTTTAAGTTTGTTTGCAGTTTCTATAATATTATCAAAATAATTAAGTTGGTTCTCTTTTTTTCCAAGTCTTGAAAAAAGAAGGATCTTCCTGATACATTCCTGCATCTCATGATTTATAATATTATTGAACTGCAGGATCTCGTTATTCACCCTGTCAATTTCAACTATCCTTTTATCCAGTTCTTTACTGTGCCTGCTGACCTCTTCTCTTGCTTCAATCAGCTCTTTATTTTCCTTAAGAGCCTCCTGTGCCTGCTTTTTTGCAGCAAGAATTTCATCTTCATACTTCCTTCTGTTATGTACTGGTAAGAATACGCACACACACTCTGCTCCATCAGGATTCTCTTCTCTCACACTACTGGTTATAACGGGGACCACAGTCGAATCCTTCGCCTTCATGTTAAGAAAGATCTCATCCACTTTTTGCTGCATTTTCAGCATTGGAAAAAAATGAGTCTGGAAGAACATTCTTCCGGCAATGTCAAGAAGCAGCTCGAACTTGGTTTGCTCCAGTTCCTGTTTACTATATCCCAGCATTTCACAAATAGTGCTATTCACCTCAATGATAATTCCCTTATCATTAAAGGCGATATACCCATTTGGCGCCTTATCAAGCTTTTGATCCAAAATTAATTTGATTTCATTGCTAAATATTCCTTTATCACCGCAACAGTTTCTTCCGGTGCGCTCATGTGAGGACAATGACCCGTTGCCGCTAACACTTTAAGAGAACTGTTCGGAATATTCTTATGAAGGTAATCCCCGACTTCGAGTGGCGCGATCATATCATCAGAGCACTGCATAATGAGTGACGGTGTTTTCATTTTTTTTAGGTCTCCGCGATTGTCTGATAAGAATGTCACTTCGGCAAACTGGCGGGCAATTATCGGATCGGTTGAACAGAAACTTTGAGTTAACTCAGCTCCTAGTTCCGGGCTTTTAGGATTCTTCATAATTGCCGGTGCAAGGAAATTTGCCCATCCTATGTAGTTTTTCTCCATCGTGTCCAGCAAGTCAATTATATCTTTTTTAGCAAAGCCACCCAGATAACCCTCATCATTGATGTAACGGGCAGAGGGTCCCACCATGATCACATCCGCGAAACGTTCAGGGCTCTTGATGGCTGCAAGCATACCTATCATGCTGCTTACTGAATGGCCCACGAAGATTACTTTTTTAAGATCCAGTTCCTCACAGATCTCTAAAATATCTTCAGCATAACCGGCAAGATCGCTGTAACGATCCTTATCGTAAGATTTAAGATCTGAGTTACCGGCACCTACATAATCAAAAAGAACTATCTTATAATTATCTTCAAAAGCAGGAGTGATATATCGCCACATATTCTGATCACATCCGAATCCGTGAGCGAAAACCATTGGCTGATTTCCTTTACCGGTAATTTTAACATTGTTACGTTTAAGTACATCTGTCTTCATGTTTGATTGTTTTAAATAGTTGTTGGTATATGGAAATATTTAGAAGCGAAGCCCGACTTTAAAAATGATTTAAAGTTATTTCCTATGTTCTGGGCAATTAAATACAGAATATTTTGAAGATCCTCCGGCTCGTCCGGCTTCACGCAATAGCTCTCTGCTCCAAGATCAAATGCGATATCTATATCCCGCTTATTCGAGGACGTAGAGAACATTATCACAGGTATACTCTTAACTTTTTCGTTCCTTTTTATCTTAGTGAGAAATTCCCAACCGGTCATTACAGGCATATTTATATCGAGAAAAATCACATCAGGAACCGTGTTCTCAGAGTTACTAAGGTATTCCCATGCAGCCTTCCCGCTTGAAACTCTTAAGCAGCCAATCTTTGTTGAAACCTGTCCTAATGCCCTGCAAAAAAGCTGTCTGTCGTCATCATCATCATCAATGACCATTATATGCTTATCTTTTAAATCCATGCTGTTATTAAAGTGGTAATGAAAAATAAAAAGTAGTGCCATTCTTATCTGAGGAAACTCTGATGGATCCGCCATGCTGATCGACAATTCTCTTACAGATAGCAAGTCCCAGGCCGGTTCCTGCATAAGCATCTACTCCATGAAGTCGTTGAAAGGGATCAAATATCTTTTCAAAATAATCCTTCTCAATGCCTATTCCGTTATCCTTAATTGCAAATTCTATTTGAGTACCTGTATCTGCAAATGAAACTTCGATGACGGGAACATCTTCACAAAATTTCAGTGCATTACCAATGAGGTTCTGAAACAATTGCAATACCTGGAAATAGGTCCCCGTAATTACAGGCATATTATGCGGGTACCTGATCTGTGCTTTTTTCTCGGTGATGCTGTATTCAAGATTAGCGGTCACTTCCTGCAACAGCTTATTCAGGTCGATCTTCACCGCGCCTTCTGCAGATCTGCTAACCCTTGCAAAAGTGAGCAGATCATCCAACAAAAGGCTTATGCGTTCCCTTCCTTTACGGATGCTTTCAATGCTTTGATTTATACTTTCATCATTCAGGTTCTTTACTTTCTTGAAAATTATTTCAAGATGCCCTCCAATGCTTCGAAATGGCGCTTTTATATCATGTGCGGCAGTTTCTGCAAATAGAGCAAGATCTTCATTCGATAATTCAAGCAGCCTGGTTTTTTCTTCCAGCACCGCATTTGTTCTTTTAAGTTCCAGATTAACCTCGTCTTTTTGTCTTATATGTTCATAGATCTCCTGGCTCTTGAGTTTGTTCTGATTGTTCAGCGAGATATTCTCATCCTTTTGAAGAGTTTCCAGCCTGCGCGATTGAATAATGGAAGTCACATCCTCAACACTATGAATGATTAAAGTTACATTGCCTGCTTTGTCGAGGATAGGTAAATTGTAAGGACTCCAGTAACGCTCCTCGAATTCATGTTCTGATTTTTTGATGTCATACTTTTGAATTGGCATGTTATCCGGTACTTTAAGGGAGATAACGTTTTGCAGGGAGATCTTAAGTTTATTCACGCCATCGGCATCTGCATCATTCGGATTGTCAGGAAAGACATCAAAGATATTCTTGCTGACAATTGATTCACGGCTAGTCATCGTTGCAGCAAGATACGCGTCCGTAACAGTGACAATTTTCAGTTCAGGATCGAGAACTAAAAACAATCCCGGAGACTTTTCAAAAAGCGCCTGATAATCAATTTCCATGCGGCAAAGATACTTCTGCACACAAATTTTTGTGTAGAAATACCTCCACGATTTAATAAAAAGAAAAGCGTGCCGAATTAATCAAAAACAAGATCGCATTGACATCTGGTTGACAGACTTAAATTGAGAAGAACCTTGTAATTTAATGCACTAGATCTGTAGTGATTTTAGCGCTCAACAAGCACAACGGAATGCTCGGCCCCGGGTGTACGCTGCCACCGCAGAAATACAGGTTTTTTATTTCCCTTGAAAAATTAGCATGGCGCAAAAATGCAGCAAACTTATTATTTGATGCATTCCCATAAATGGCTCCAAATGCACTCGATGTACGACTTTCAACCACTCTTGGATCAAGGATCATTTCAGCTTCGATGTATTCTTCAATATTTGTTTTTAAAAGCCTGTTGATCTTTCTGATCATATTGACCCTCGCTTCGGCTACCAGGGCATCCCAGTTCTGACCCGAGTTATTGGGAACATTGATCATAGTAAACCAGTTCTCACAACCCGCAGGAGCATCACCGGGCGTGTGCTTTGAGGTAATGTTTATATAGATCGTTGGATCATTATATATTGACTTCTTTGAAAAGATCGTATCAAACTCTTCTCTGTAATTCTCTGAAAAAAGAATGTTATGCAATCCCAGTTCCTTAAATTCTTTTTTGATCCCCCAGTAAAAGATCACGGCTGAGCTCGACTTATCCTGTCGCAGCGTACGCTCAGGCTTCTTTACATCCGGCAATAATTTCTGATAGCTGTTGTACACATCCATGTTGCTGATCACAACATCAAAGTTCTGAATACCCGAGTCTGTCCGCAGGCCTCTTACTTTTTTGTTTTCAATAATGATCTCTTTAACCGGAGAGGAAAACTTAAACTCCACTCCGATATCCTTTGCAAGCTTTACCAAGGCGTCTGTTATGGCAACCATCCCGCCTTCCGGATAATAGGCTCCTTCAATGATCTCTAAATGCGGGATCACGTTCAAGGTGGCGGGTGCTAAGTATGGACTGGAGCCGTTATAAGTTGAATAGCGATTGAAGATCTGAACCATCCTTTTATCATTGAATGCTTTTTCATTTGCTTCATTCATTGTTTGAAAAGCACCGATCTTTCCAAAGTTCAACAGGCCTTTCAAAACAGGTCTTCTAAAGAAATTCTTTAGTTTATGCAATGAATTAAAAAGAAAAACATCAGCCGTTAAATGATATACTTCTTCTGTGTTGTTCAGGTATTTTAAAATGTCTTCTTCCTTTTCATTCAGCTTTTTAGCCATTTCCCTTGCGTAGTCTTTCTTCCCGTGATACGAATCCAGAACAGTTCCATCTTCAAAAAAATATCTGTAAACGGGATCAAGGTGAATATAATTAAAATGATCCCTGGGATTTTTTCCCGAAAGCGCAAACAGTTCATCAATATACCAGGGCATCGTGAAAACGGAGGGCCCCATATCAAACCGGTAACCTTTCACACTTTCGGAAGATAATTTCCCGCCTGCGAAATTATTGGCTTCGAAAACAGTAACCTTAAATCCTTTAGTCTGCATTCGGATTGCTGCCGCCAAACCGGAAACTCCCGCACCAACAATGCCGCAGGACCTTTTATTCATCGTTGTCATATGTGTCAAAAATACTAAAAACATTTGCAAGTGGGCAAACGCATTAGCGGGCATATTTATTAAGCGTTTTAAAGAGGAAACTAAATATACATCATGAAAAACATGTGATTTATATAACTGACTGTTAAAATTATATAACAGGTTTCCGGATCATAATCTCAACTTTGCCGGAATATAAGAGTTTACAATTGTGTTAATATTAGTGGAATAAAATAAATACAATACCTTTCATAAGTATTACATAATTTACTCTGATCAGGATGACGCAATTCGTTGTTCAATAAAACGTTTTTATGACTGCACCACTACATGTACTACTTGCTGATGATGATGAAGATGATCGTTTCTTTTTCGAAATGGAATTAAGCGTCTTTGCACAAAAATCTAAACTTACGATGGTTGAAGACGGGGAAAAGCTGATGGCTTATCTTCACAATCAGAAAAAACTTCCCGATATATTATTTCTTGATCTTAACATGCCGAAAATGCATGGAGAGGAATGTCTCACGGAAATAAAAAAAGATAAAAAGTTAAAAGAACTGCCCGTGATCATACACTCAACAGCCTCTGAAGCCAGGATCACTGAAAAATTATTCCGTATCGGAGCGCACTATTTTTGCAAAAAAACAGGTACTGAAGAGCTTCATCAGCTACTTGGCTTTGTGCTCCCTCTTGTAAGGAAAAAAAAACTGGAGCGCCCGGCAAAGAATGATTTCGTACTTACATTTAATGCTTTTGCATAAATGATTTTATTCTTCGCCAAGTTTGGCAGGAATGTAAATATCAAATCTCGCTCCCCGGTCCGGCTCACCCGAAGCGATCATAAATCCTTCATGATTTTCTACAATGCGCTTGCAGATAGATAAGCCGATTCCCGTCCCTTCATATTCCACAAGTGTGTGTAACCGCTGGAATACTTCGAAGATCCGCTCTCTGTACTTAGCATCGAAACCTATTCCGTTATCAGTAAACACGATGTGACAATATTTTATATCCGGAGAGAGCTTTTTAAATTTTAACACACTTCCTTTTGAAACCTTACACTCGATCGTGATCCTCGGCTTTCTTTTCGGGCTTGAAAACTTAAGCGAATTACTGATCAGATTACTGAACAGCTGCATGAACTGAAATTTAATGATGTTCACTTCACAGTCTGCTTTGATAACGATCTGTGCTTTCTTTTTTGTGATCATCTCACGCTGTTCATTCTTTGCATCCAGTATGATATTGTAAATCTTTTCTTTTTCAAAATTCCTTTCAGCGCTTTTGGTACGTGAGTATAACAACAGATCCTCAATGAGGCTCCGCATTCTTTTGGACGTTTCCTGAAGCTTTTTCAGGTAAGCGCTTCCCTCCTTGGAGATCTGAAGTTCTTTATCTCTAAGTATCAGTGAAGTAAAATTCTGGATCTTCCGCAAAGGCTCCTGAAGGTCATGACTGGAAACATAATTGAAGGCCTCCAGATCCTTGTTTACAGACTGCAATTCCTCATTTTTATGTTCAAGCTGCTTTGTTCTTCTCTTTACTGCTTTTTCGAGGAGCAGTTTCTCTTCCTTATGATTTCGGATGTTTTGTTGAAAAGCTTCCTTGTCCTCCGACTGTTTCCGCTTAATATCAGTGATATCCTCTATCGCGAGAAGAATAAGCTGCTCTCCGTGGATCTTCTGAACGATCCTGCTTGCATTCAGCATCATGGTCATCTCCCCCTTATCAGGAAAGGAGTGAGTCACTTCGAAATTTTCAAACTTCACGTTTTTGGCAATGATCTCTTCGAGGCGCTCCTTTAACTCCGGAATATTCCATTGCCTGTTGCCGAATTGGAAGAATGGTTTTCCTTCAATCTCTTCTCTCTCAAGATTGAATTTTTTACAAAATGATTTGCTTGCCGATTTAACTTCAAATTTTTTATTCAGCACAAGCATTGGTTCATGCAGTGTGGAAATGATCGCTTCAGAATAACTGTCTGACTCCATCAGTAATTCATTACGCATCTGCAGCTCCTGATTGGTAGAGGTCAGCTCTTCATTAGTCGCCTCGATCTCTTCCTTGGTACTTTCCAGTTCCTCGTTCAGTGTCTGAAACTCCTCGTTGGTTGAAACGATCTCTTCATTGGCAGCCTGTAGCTCTTCGTAAGCCTGCTCCTGTGAAAGAATAAATTCGTGCATTTCTGCTGAGGCAGTATTCAGCTCTTCTGTCAGCTTTTTTATCCTCCTGTCTTTTTGCGCCTCGTTCCCTTTCTGGCCTTTTAAAGTCTTACCGATTTCCCTATGTTCTTCCGGCTTGAAAACCACCAGCATAAGGGTCTCATCCCATTTTACATTCACGAGCTCAACGATCAGTTTTACCAAAAAGATTTTCGAACCTATGTTAACCTCAATCCCTTCCTTAGTTACCTGCTGTTTAGTTTTAAGTACCCTTCTGATCGCGTCCCGTAGCTCAAAGGAGAATTCCGGCCGCACCATTTTTAATATATTCAGGCTTGCTTTACCCGTAGAATGGCTGAGAAATAAAGAAGTATTTCCCCTGAACTGGATGATCTCCATATTCTTATTGATCACAGCGCAGGCCGGTGTAAAATTCGCCAACAGCAAAGCATTGATGGCTGTATCAAGATCGTTGTTCTCCTCTTCCTTAATTTTTCCGGCAAAATCAAAGGTGGTTTGCTTATGAAATACGGTAGGTGATGCTGAAATGGCATTCCGGATGAAGCGCGGTTCAAGATCCCTGAAATTGGCCTGGTCAGAGTTTTTCTTTCTTGAATAAATATTATTGCTGATATCCAGCTGCGTGAACAGTAATGATGAAGTACCTATAGTTTCCGATTTCCCAAGGAGTAAATAACCCGAATCATTCAATGCGAAATGCAGTGTTGCCATTACTTTTTTCTGGGCGGCAACATCAAAATATATAAGAAGATTACGACAACTGACAAAGTCCATCCTGGAAAAAGGGGGATCACGCAGCACATTATGCATCACAAAGACGCACATTTCCCTCAGCTCTTTCACCACTCTGTAATTTCCGTTTGTCTTCGTGAAAAAACGGTTAAGATATGGCTGCGGTATTGGCGCTACATCATTCGCGTTATATTCCCCAAGCCGCGCTTCGTTCAGAACTTGCTCGCTAAGATCTGACGCAAAAATCCGAACAGGGATCTTTATATTCAGCTTTTCCTGGATCTCCACGATCTGCATGGCGATCGAATACACTTCCTCTCCCGATGAGCAGGCGGGAACCCAGATCCGTAATATTTTATTGTCTTTTTTTTCTTTCAATAGTTTAGGAAAGAATCTTGTCTTCAGATGTCTGAATACCTCCTTGTCCCTGAAAAAGCTTGTGACATTTATCAGCAAATCATTGTAAAGCAGCTCTGCCTCTTTATCGTTTGCTTTAAAAAGCTTTACATATTCTTTGATGCTTTTAAGATTATTTTTTTGTATCCGCCTTTGGATACGTCTTTTAATCGTTGACATCTTATAATGGCTGAAATCAACTCCGCTGTTCTTATGAAGCAATGTAAAAATAGTATTGAGCGAAGGGTCAGAATCCGCGATCGCATCATTTTTGTCTATACGCTTCACCAATCCAACAACACCCATTTTTGCAAAATGAACTAATTCAGCAGCAATCTCTTTTGGTGGCAGCACGAAGCTTGCACCCCCCTCATCAATAGCCGAGTTAGGCATACTGTTATATTTAGAAGAGTTATCCTGAGCAAACGTAATTCCGCCCGCTCCCAGAATAGCTTTCAGGCCCTTAGAACCATCAGTTGCATTACCTGAGAGGATGATACCGATTAACGTTCCATCATACCCGCCTGCGAGTGAAATAAAAAAATCATCAATAGGCAGGTATGGAAGCGTTTCTTTTCTCTGGCTTAATCTGATTTTGCCATTTTCCACGCGGATCTCTTTGTTTGGCGTACAAACGTAAACGTGATCCGGCAGGATCCGTAAAAGATTAGAAACCTCTAAAACCTCCATTTTTGTTGATCTCGATAGTAAAAGCGGAAGCGAGCTTTCGTGGTCAGGGCTGAGATGCTGCACGTAAATGTAAGCGAGGCCTGTATCAGGAGGCAAATTCTCCAGGAGCTCGCACACGGCTTCAAGGCCTCCCGCCGAAGCCCCTATCGCAACAAGTGTCACCGGTAATCTCTTACTTCTTTTCACACCCGCAGGAACACTTTTTTTTCTGACCAGCTTAGGTTTGTTGCTCACTTTTGAAGAAGCCATATGATTTGTTTCGATTGATCTATGATTTAAATATAAACTCTTCCCTTGAAGGGCGGGCGATATTTTCCCGCGAAAATATTTTGATCACTTTTTTGAGAAGCTTTTCAAGCTCATTCAGATCACCCTTTTGAATATAATAATGCGCACCCTTAGCATAAAACTGATCCGCAGCATCCTCATGCAGGGAAGTGGAATACATAATAACAGGTAACTTCTTTAAATCATCATTGCGTTTTATTTCTGCAAGACATTCCGCACCATTCTTTTTTGGCATATTGATATCTAGGAACAAAACATCCGGCAAATGTTTTTTATTCTTTTCCAGAAATTTCAAAAGCTCCGCACCATCTTTAACTGTCTCAAGCTTTGCCCCGGGTGATAATGATTTTAATGTGATCTCAAAAAAAGTGCGATCGTCAGGATCATCATCCGCTAATAAAAAGTGTAACTTCTTCTGCATATGTTGCTTGTTTAAATCCTTAACAGATAATTTTGAGCCGGCAGGCAGGAGTTGTCCAAATGTATTACTATAAAACCGATAAACACCATTAAAAGGGCTTAATCTGTTTCATAATTCTGCAGGTCAAATAATATCTTTTTTAATTTATCAATATGTCTTTCCATTTCATCATGCTTCACTGTATGCCTGTCCGAAGTTGATTTATACCCTTTCTTAGCGCTGTCAAGCTGCAATTTTTTAAGCAAATGCTTACGCTCCTCCATCATTCTTAATGCAACCCACAGCGTATTTCCGGCTGCTTCCGCCTGCTTGACAACAAGGTCTCTTTCTGTATAGCCGTGGCCAATGTGACAGCGATACCGCTTCACTATATCTCCTTTTACTTCCCAGAGGTTGCCTCCGCAGTCAGGACAGGCAAATTCACTTACATTTGCAATCTTTTCAATAGCGTCAATAGTAACAGCTGTTTTTTCCGCAATGATTGATTCGTTCACTACTTCCTTTGGGACCGGTTTCTTTTTTCCTTTTTTTAGTTTTAGCGCTTTACAAATTTCTTTTCCGAATTCGTCAAGACGGAGCACATCATCCACCTCCATATTATTGATGACCGAAAGGGGCATGTCGGGATATTCCGCCTCATTCGGATCCTGAACAAAACAGGTACCGCCTGATCGCTTGATTGCCCACATCCCACTGGTTCCGTCATCCAGCATTCCACTGAGTATGATTCCGACTGCATGGGAACTATATTCAACTGCTGCAGAGCGAAAAAGTACATCAATTGAGGGGCGGAATCGGTTCTCTTCCGGTCCCGCACCCATCAGAAATTTCCCATCTTTTAAAAGCAAATGCTGGTTCGGCCTTGCAATATAAATATGGTCTTTTATGATTTTTCCTCCATCTGAAGCAAGGCTGCATGGCATTGTGGTGGCGTTTTTTAAGGAATGCACCACGAAATCACCTATTCCTTTTCGTGACAGGTGAAGTACGATGCAATAAGCCACATCCAAACCTTTTTCTAAATGGGCTACCATTTCTTTCAAAGCGTTCAATCCGCCAGCGGACGCACCAATAACTACAATAAATTTCGGGGGCTTGTTCATATCGTTATCAGTTTCCCTTAACTAAGTAAATATTTGTTCCAGATTACCTATAAACATTCATATTTCGGCAGGAGCAGCATTGCAGGAATTTTAATTGAAATAATGCAAGAAACAATCTCAACAAAACTTGTATTATACCGCTAAAAGGTCTATTTTTGCGTCTTTTCAGAAAACTTACTGAATTATTTTACCGGGACTTAAACAAACTACTTTTGAGCGTAGGCTAAAAAGCTATTATTGATATGATCAACGTTGGAACAAAAGCCTTAACGGCAAACGATTTTTATAAGATTCTTTATACAGGTGAGAAGATCGAGCTGGATAATGCAGCACTTACTAAAGTGACCGAGAGCCATGAATTTTTAAAATCCTTTTCAAAAAATAAGCTTATTTACGGCATCAATACAGGCTTTGGGCCGATGGCTCAATACAAGATCAGCGAAGAAGATCAGCTGAGTCTGCAGTATAACCTCATCCGCAGCCATTGTACCGGTGCGGGAAACCGTCTTTCTGATATCAATGTGAAGTCTGCAATGATCTGTCGTTTAAGCTCATTAATGCAGGGGTTTTCAGGCATTCATCCTGAAGTGGTGGTATTGTTAAAGGACCTGATCAACAAGGATGTTTACCCGCAGATCTTTGAACATGGTGGTGTGGGTGCATCGGGAGATCTCGTGCAGCTTGCCCATTTAGCTCTTAATTTAATTGGCGAAGGTGAAGTTACTTTCAAAGGTGAACTTCGCCCAACTGCAGATGTTTACAAAGAAATTGGAGTTAAACCTATTAACATTCATCTTCGTGAAGCATTGGGTTTGATCAACGGAACTTCGGTAATGACCGGCATTGCGATGGTGAACCTGCTTCATGCCAAGCAATTGGTGAACTGGAGCCTTTTATCATCGAACATGATCATTGAAATGGTTGAATCATACAGCGATCATTTTTCGGAACAACTCAATAAAGTGAAGCCGCATGTGGGACAGCGTACAATTGCCCGTGCAATGAACAAGGCAATGGGCGACAGTAAACTGATCCGTAAGCGTGAAGAGCATTTATTTGATGGAACACAGCATGCGAATGTTGAGGTATTTAAAGATAAGGTTCAGGAGTACTACTCCATTCGTTGTATTCCTCAGATCCTCGGCCCTGTGCTGGATACCATCACTTTCACACAAACTATTTTAGAGAACGAAGTAAATTCTGTCAACGATAACCCGATCGTTGATAAAGAGAACAATAATATTTTCCATGGTGGAAATTTCCATGGCGATTATGTCGCGCTGGAAATGGATAAGCTGAAGATCGCGTTAACCAAAATGACAATGCTTGCGGAAAGACAGCTTAATTTCTTAATGAATGACAAGCTTAACGGAAAACTACCTCCGTTTGTAAATCTTGGTAAGCTTGGCTTGAACCTCGGAATGCAGGCAGCGCAGTTTACTGCGACATCTACAACTGCAGAGAATCAAATGCTTTCGAACCCAATGTACATTCACAGCATTTCAAACAATAACGACAATCAGGACATTGTGAGCATGGGAACCAACGCGGCATTGATCACAGCTAAAGTGATCGAGAATGCTTACCAGGTGCTTGCAATTGAATTATTAAGCAATGCACAGGCAGTGGATGCATTAAAATTTGATTCGAAATTATCTTCTGCATCAAAAGGTGTGTATGACCAGATCAGAAGCATCGTTCCACGATTCGAAGATGATACGATCTTATATAAAAAATTAGAAAAGATTAAGTTTCACTTGCAGAACAATAATCCAAATTTGATCGAGAATTAATTTCGGAGCGTCATTGCGAGGAAGTATGACGAAGCAATCTCACAGTAAACAGTATACAACATATAAAAACAAAGTTCTGAGAAAAAAAGCAGGAGATTTTTTAACAAACACAGATTCGTACATTCGTATTAATTCGTATTCGTAGATAAATTCTCCATTTCTCAATTTCACCAACTCAACAATTGAATATGAAATACGCATTAGTAACAGGAGGTTCAAGAGGTATCGGCCGCGCAATTTGCGCACAACTGGCAGAAGCCGGACATTATATTCTGATCAATTATACTTCAAAACAAGACGAAGCTGAAAAAACATTAGCCCTTGTCCGCGAAAAAGGCGGTGACGGAGAGATCATGAAATTTGATGTTTCTAACCAGGCTGAAGTTGATGCCGTACTTAACGGTTGGATCGAAAAAAACCCGGATAAGACAATTGAGATCCTGGTTAACAATGCAGGTATCCGCAAGGATCAACTCCTGATGTGGATGAGCAACGAAGAATGGAACACAGTTCTGGGAATCGGCCTTGGCGGATTTTACAATGTGACACGCATCATCATTAAAGGAATGCTTGTTAAAAAATATGGCCGTATTGTGAATGTGGTTTCCTTATCAGGTTTAAAAGGTTTACCCGGACAAACCAACTACTCTGCTGCTAAAGCGGGTGTTATCGGGGCTACAAAAGCACTTTCACAGGAAGTGGGAAGAAGAAACATTACAGTTAACTGCGTTGCTCCTGGCTTTATCAAAACGGACATGACGGAAGGAATCAATGAAAAGGATTTCAAACAATTGATCCCGATGGCACGCTTTGGTACTGCTGAAGAAGTTGCGGACGCAGTAAGCTTTCTTGCATCTGATAAAGCGACTTACATCACTGGTCAGGTGCTGTCCATTAATGGCGGGCTTTACAGCTAAATGTTGAAAAAATCTATGTCGCTACATGGGAAAATTTGAGTATTTTTAACAACTTTTTACACGGAAATTTTAATGCATAACAGAGTAGTCATAACAGGCTTGGGAATTTGGAGCTGTCTCGGAAAAAACCTTGATGAGGTTACTGATTCATTGCGTGCCGGAAAATCAGGGATCGGAATGGATATGGAGCGCAAGGAATGGGGATACCGTTCTAGCCTCACGGGCATTGTAGCAAAACCCGAGCTAAAAGGAATTTTGGACAGACGTGCCCGCGTGGGCCTTTCTGAAGAAGCTGAATATGCTTACATGGCAACCCTTGAAGCCATGAAAAATGCAAAGATGGATATGAGTTGGGTGGAGAAGAACGAGGTCGGGATCCTTTACGGAAACGATAGTTCAGCTAAAGCTGTAAGCGAAGCGATCGACACGATCAGAATAAAAAAAGATACTACATTACTTGGTTCGGGGTCAATTTTTCAGTCGATGAATTGTACCGTAACCATGAACCTTTCTACCATTTTCAAATTAAAAGGAATCAATTTTACGATAAGTGCGGCATGCGCAAGCGGCTCTCACGCGATCGGGCTTGGTTACCTCATGATCAAATGGGGATTGCAAAAACATATTATTTGCGGTGGCGCCCAGGAAGTAAATCCTTTTGCTTTCGGAAGTTTTGACGGATTGAGTGCATTCTCGATCCGTGAAAATGAACCAACCAAAGCATCCCGTCCGTTCGATAAAGACCGTGATGGCCTTATTCCTAGCGGTGGAGCAGCAACTGTGATCATTGAAAGCTATGAAAGCGCAATGGAACGCGGAGCTCCGATTCTTGCGGAAATAGTTGGTTACGGGTTTTCATCAAATGGTGAACATATCTCAAACTCAAGCGTTGACGGGCAGATTCGTTCATTGAATATGGCATTGAAAGATGCAGGAGTGGATGCTTCTGTGATTGATTACATCAACGCACATGCTACTTCTACACCGGGAGGTGACTTTGCCGAAGCGCAGGCAATAGATGCTGTTTTCGGACAAAGCAAGCCTATGGTAAGCTCTACGAAATCAATGACCGGACATGAGTGCTGGATGGCAGGTGCAAGCGAGATCGTTTATTCAACATTGATGATGCAGAATAATTTCATTGCTCCGAACATTAATTTTGAGAATCCTGATGAGGCTTCGGCAAAACTAAACATCGTTTCTAAAACAACAGAAAAAAACATTGATATGTATTTATCGAATTCATTCGGATTCGGTGGCACAAATTCATCACTGATCATAAAAAAATTCAAATAACATAATATAAACAACAAAGAAAATGACACAACAAGAAATCATTGCAAAGATCAACGAATTTTTAGTAGAAGAATTTGAGGTTGATGCAGAAAAGATCGTCCCTACCGCTAACCTTCGTGAAACACTGGAACTTGACAGTCTTGATTATGTGGATCTTGTAGTGATCATTGAAAGCAATTTCGGATTCAAAGTAGTCGCTGAAGATTTCATCAACATCCACACTTTCCAGGATTTTTACGATTACGTGAACCGCAAAGTAACTGAAAAGGCAACTGCGTAATTATTCAGTTAATTAGTAAATAGTTAAACAGGAATTCAGGCTAAGCCCAATTAACCAATTAACCAATCAACTAATTAACCAATTATGGCAAAGTGGGAAGGCAAATCAAAAGGGACCGTTCTAGGCCATAAAATATTCGTATTTATTCTTAATCATTTAGGGCTAAAACTGGCGTACATCGTACTAAGGTTTGTAGCCCTTTATTATTTCCTCTTCGCGAGAAGATCCAACAAAAGCATCTTCTATTTCTACCACGATATCCTGAAATACAAAAAGACCACCACCCGCTTAAAGATCTACAAAAATTATTACATCTTCGGACAAACTCTTCTTGACAAAGTTGCATTGATGGCAGGAGTAAAAACCAAATTTACTGTTGATCATGAAGGCGGTGAGATCCTTGACAAGATAGCAGAAACAGGCAAAGGCGGAATATTGATCAGTGCCCACATCGGTAACTGGGAAATCGCAGGCCAGCTTCTTAATCGTCTTAATACCACTTTTAATATTCTTATGTATGAGAACGAGCATGAGAGCATTAAAAAGTACATGGAGGAAGTGGAGAAAAAAAAGAACGTGAAGATCATCGCGATCAAAGATGGTGAGATGGGCCACATCATTGAACTTCATAATGCTTTTTCAAGAAATGAACTTGTCGTAATGCATGGCGACCGTTTCCGGGAAGGAGCAAAAACGTACGAAGCCATGTTTCTTGGAAAAAAAGCGAGCTTTCCTGCCGGTCCTTTTATCATGGCAGCAAAATTTGCGGTTCCGGTCACATTTGTATTTGCGGTGAAAGAATCATCGACTCATTACCATTTCTTCGCAACAGAACCTATTCTCCTCAAGCGTACTCGTTCAGAGGCTCAGACAGACGAAGCCGCACAAGGCTTATTGAAAGAATATATAACCGAGTTCGAGAAAATGGTTCATCGCTATCCTGAACAATGGTTCAACTATTATGAGTTTTGGAAAGAGCAGGATAAAAACAGTTAGTACTCTTAAGACACTGGTCGTCTTCATCAAAGGCAGCAATCCTTTGTCCCCTATTCATTTCGAGCATAATTCCCAGTTCTTCGGGCAGCCTCTGGCACAATTTTAACATCTTCTTTATCACTTTTATCTCACGATTTAACCATCAAATCATGAAAATGAGATTGATTCCACTTCTGCTGATTCTAAGCTGGCTTTCCGTTAATGCACAACCCAACCTTTCATGGGCAAAACGAATGGGAGACACAGCTGAAGACGAAGGCGCTGATGTAACAATTGATGCCGTTGGCAATGTATACACAACCGGGTGTTTTAGAGGTATTGTTGACTTTGATCCCGGACCCGGTGTTTACAATCTCAAATCGAGTGGTGACCATGACATATTTATTACAAAGTTTGATGCCTCAGGAAATCTCATATGGGCTCGTAAAATGGGTGGTTTGGCCGGGGATGGTGGCCAGTCAATAACCGTGGATGACACAGGAAACGTTTATACGGCCGGAGTTTTTTCAGGAACAGGAGACTTCGATCCCGGACCAGGAATGTATTATCTGACAGCTTCTGCCTACGACATTTTTATCTGTAAGCTGGACTCTTCAGGAAATCTTATCTGGGCTAAAAATATGGGCGGCCCCAATAGCCAAACACCCTATACTGTTCAACTGGATAGCGCAGGCAACATATATACCTCTGGCTTTTTTAGTGGTTCAGCTGATTTTGATCCCGGTCCGGCTGTGTACAGTTTCACCTCAAATGGGAGCGGTGATATTTTTATTAGTAAGCTTACTAATGCCGGTGACTTTGTCTGGGCAAAGCACCTCGGAAGTAAAGACTGGGATTATGGAGGAAGAATAGCCCTCGACCAAAGAAGCAATCTTTATATAATAGGCTCATTCAGGGATACAATGGATCTGGATCCGGGAATTTCAGTTTTTAATGCCATTAGTCATGGTCAATCCGATATTTTCATAAGTAAACTGGACTCGTCAGGTAATTTGGTTTGGGCGAAAACATTTGGCTCATACAATGATGACGTTTTAGGTTCTATCATTGCTGATAACTCAGGAAACGTTTACTGCACGGGAAGTTTTGGAGCTGCTACAGATTTTGATCCGGGGACGGGCAATTACACCCTTAGTCCAATGTCATGGGATGAAGACATTTTTATTAGCAAACTTGATTCTTCCGGCACTTTTGTTTGGGCAAAAAGTTTTGGAGGAATGGCAGGTGATAATGGAAATGACATTGCCCTTGATTCATCCGGCAATGTATATACAGTAGGACGTTTTTACTACACTGCTGATTTTGATCCAGGCCCTGGTACTTACCATATTTCATCAGGAACGGGTGTTACCTGTTATTTAAATAAGCTTGATCCGGCAGGCTCAAATGTGTGGGCCATTCCATACCCGGATGGAGCGTATTTCATTGAATCAATAGCGATCGATAAGTCAGGAAACATTTATACAACCGGATCACTCCTGGGGACCGGTACCAGTGATTTTGATCTGGGATCGGGTGTATATAATCTAACTTGTGCCGGGGCTTTTGATGTTTATGTTACTAAATATAACGAGGAGCTTGTAACCGGAACAAGTGAAAAGTTCAATAATTCAGGTGTAATCAGTATTTATCCAAATCCCACGGCTGGTTTGTTTAGGCTGAGAATGAATGGATCCACAAACAAAGACGTTAAGATTGAAATTATAGATCTTGCCGGAAAATTAATGTTTGCAACTATTCGGAATATCGAAAATAATAATGTTGAAATTGACGCTTCCTGTCTGTCGAACGGAATTTACTTTTTGAAAATTCTCAATGATGGGTTGTCTGGCACTCAGAAATTAATTGTCAACAAATAATTCTTCTATTCCTGTCTATTGAATTGCTTCAGCCAAAGCATTGCCTTGCTTCTATCAGTAAATAATTTTACAGGAAAATGTGGCCTATTAATTTTCACAAAAAAATTAGCCGTTAACTTCAAAGCTACATTATCAGTCAATACCGCATTTGCAATAATGAGCGGAGCTTCCTTTTTATCTGCTGCCACCTTTCTCGCTTCAGGAGTTATCTCCACATGATTTCTTATATCGGAGAACATCAGGTAAGGTTTCTTATCACTCAGCTTTTCAGCGGAAACGATCATTTCCCGGGCACTAGCAACATCCATCTTCGCCCCTTTTTTAAACACAATAAAAATGACAGAAGAATCAAAGCTGATAGTGGAATGTTCGAATTCGATACCGCGCATAAAAATTATTGAACCAGGATCGCTCCCTGCTCGGAGGAATTAGAGGAATGGTAATTACAGAAAAAATAATAAGTTCCCGGAGTTGTAAATGTGTAAGAATATGTGTCACCACTTTTGATTCTTCCACTATCAAACAAATTCTTCGTTTCGGTAGCGGAATGATTAGCATTATCCTTATTAATGAACTTGATGGTGGTGCCGGCAGCTACCCTTCTTTGTGATGGATTAAAGGCTTTATACTCCAGCCAGATCTCATCTGCAGCCGGATCGCCTTTGGGCTCTTTACGGCAGCTTAAACAACCTAATATTATCAAGAAATATAAAATCCGGACCTGCATGAATTGAAATTGTTTTCAAATTTACCAAAATGTTTAAGATTAGGCACTCTGATCCGCAATATATATAAGCCTTTAATATGATATCCATCAGGATATTTTAGTATTTTTGATTAGATCTTAGCGTTAGTTAATATCCTTAAAATCAAGCTTTACATGCAGAAAGAATATGATGTGATTATAGCTGGAGGCGGGCTTGCGGGCCTTACCCTTTCAATTCAGTTAAAAATGCAAAATCCGGACTTGTCCATTCTTATTATGGAATACCGTGATACCATTGCACCTACTGCTGCTCACAAGGTTGGCGAATCAACTGTTGAGCTTGCAACACACTACTTCCGGGAGGTCTTAAATTTGAAAGAATATCTCGAAGAGTTCGAACTTCCAAAGCATGGTTTGCGCTTCTTCTTTAAGTCGGATAACAAAGCTGAGATCTCTAATCGTGTGGAACTAGGTCCGAGATTGAAACTCCCTACTCCATCGCATCAGCTCGACAGAGGTACATTCGAGAATTTTCTTGAAAAGCACACCAAATCATTAGGCACCGAATTTATGCTTGGTGCGCGTGTGAAGGATGTGAATTTTTCTGCTTCCAAAGAAGAAGGACATGAAGTGATCTTCAATCACAATGGTGAAGAACAGAAATTGAAAGCCCGCTGGATTGTGGATGCAACAAGCCGTTTCAGCTTGCTGAAGCGCAAAATGAAATTTGAAAAAGAAGCTCCGCACAACGTGAATGCAGTTTGGTACCGCGTGAAAGGGGTTGTTGATATTGACGAGTGGAGTGATAATAAAGAATGGAAGAACTTTCTTGCACCTAAACTCCGTTATTTGAGCACAGTTCATTTTATGGACAAAGGCTATTGGCTGTGGGTGATTCCATTGGGCTCAAAAAACACAAGCATCGGGATTGTCGCAGATGAGGACATTCATCCTTTTAATACTATCAATACTTATGAAAAAGCAATGGAATGGGTCAAGATCAACGAGCCCCTTGCTTACACAAAAGTGTGTCCGCCTAAAGAAGAATTGCTTGATTTCCGTATTCTCAAACACTTTGCCCATAACAGCGGAAGGATCTATTCTTCTGATCGTTGGGCAGTAACAGGTGAAGCGGGCGCTTTCCTTGATCCCTTCTATTCTCCGGGAAGCGATTTTATTTCTTTAAATAACACATGGCTTTCTGATTTAATCCTTCGCGACAAAGCAGGTGAAGATATAACGGTTCGCGCAGAAATATACGAGCGTACACATTTACGCTGGTTCGAAAGCTGGCTTCCCATCTATCAGGATAAATATAAATTGATGGGAAACACTCAGATCATGGTCTTCAAGATCTTCTGGGACTGGGCGATCTATTGGTCGGTTCCATGTTTACTTTTTACAAACAAGGGCTTTACAGATCTCAAATTACTTAAGGAATTATTTGTTTCCGAAAACAGTCTCGGAAGAAAATTCGGTGACCTTAACAAGCGTGTTCAGGACATGTTCATCGAATGGCAGCCGCATGAACACAAGATCTTTAGCGACAAATACATTGATCCTCTTGATCTCGATTATTTAAAAGCATTTCAGCAGGGACTGGAAACACAGCATGATTCAGTGGCGCTTCTGCAAAAGCTCAGAATGAACATGAATGTTTTAGAACAAGTTGCTTCAGAGATGTTCCGCCTTGTCAGCACTGAAGTAAAAGGCACTCCTGAAGACATGAAAGTGAATCCTTACACGATGACATTGAACGGAGACATTGATTCTACAAGTCCGGATGCATTAGCAGTAAACAAAGAGATCAAGAAAGAGGTTGAAAAAATGTGGTTCTACCGAAAGGCATTAGTTAACAGTTAATAGTTATTAAGACGATAGCCCATTAACTAATAAACTAATAACAAATAACCATTAACCATTTTCAAAACCCAGATTCGTAAATTCGTATAGATTCGTATTCGTACCATGAAGAAAGAAGAATTACCTCAGGATGAAAGCGCATTAAAAGCCATGACGCGTGAGCTTTTGTATGTGAAGGACAAAGAAGGAAAATATACAACAGGATTGAGTACCGGCTGGGAAGTGAAGAAAGCTGCTTTGGACAACGCCTGGGATGATATCCGCGAACGCATTGAAACCGCACGTTTAGCAGTAAAAAATGGGGAAAAAAGTCCGATCTATTATTTCATGGAATTACGACTGATGGATTTTCCGGTATTATCCGGTTATACGGGTTTCTGGACATTTACTATCAAACGTCATTTAAAACCCTCTGTTTTCGCTTCTCTCAGCGAAAAAAAATTAAGTGTCTATGCAAAGGCATTCGACATTACTGTTGATGAATTAAAAAACTTCAAAGGTTAATCAAACATCTGCAAATTCTAAAAAAAGAAATAAAACGAAATTCTTTCCAATTAACTTAGCGCCCTTAGTGCCTTAGTGGTAAAATACAAAAAGTGGATAAACAATTCAAACATATACAAACAGCGCATTGTGAAAACGGTGCAACAACAAGTCTTCTAAGGTATCATGGAATGGACTTCATGACGGAGCCTCTGGCTTTCGGCCTTGGATCAGGTATTTTTTACATACACATCCCCTTTCTTCAGGTCAATAACGGACCGGCTATTTCTTACAGAAGTATGCCCGGCTGGATCTTCAGCAGAACATGTAAATCGCTTGGAGTAAAGGTAGTTCGCAAAAAATTCGGAAACAATGAAGCTGCCGCTAAAGCATATCTCGATCAAAAAATAAAAGAAGGTGTTCCGGTTGGCTGCCAGGTTGGGGTTTTTAATCTTCCTTACTTTCCTCCCGAGTATCGTTTTCACTTCAACGCGCATAATTTAATTGTCTGGGGTAAAGAAGGACAAGATTACCTGATCAGTGATCCGGTAATGGAAACTGTAACAAAACTCTCTGAGGAAGACATGATCAAGGTTCGTTTTGCCAAAGGGCCTCTCGCTCCAAAAGGACATGTTTATTACCCCGAAAATGTTAAGCCTGTAACAACTGAGATGATTAAAAAAGGCATTATCAAAGGGATCAAAAGAAGCTCTCGTGATATGCTTCATATTCCAGGGAATATTGCAGGTGTTTCAGGAATAAAATATACAGCAAACCATATTAGAAAATGGCGGGATAAGTTCGGACCGCGCAAAGCCGGCTTGTACCTTGGTCAGATAGTAAGGATGCAGGAGGAGATCGGTACCGGAGGCGGAGGATTTCGTTTCCTTTACGCAGCATTTCTCGAAGAAGCTCACGCCTATTTAAAAAACGATGAGCTCTTGAATATTTCCCAGGACTTCACAAAAGTCGGTGACTTATGGCGGTCCAGCGCAGTGCAGATGGGCCGCATTTATAAAGGACGGACAAACAACGATCAGAAGGATTTTCTCATCTGTGCTGATCTGCTGACTGAAATTGCCGACCTGGAAAAGAATGCTTTTTTAAAACTGAAAAAGCTTAAGCTTGATTATTAGCTATTTTATGAATTCATAAGATTATTTCTGTAGCACCTGATTTTGCTATAAATTCAGAAGCAATATTTCGTTTTAAAATACTTCATTGAATTATTAAAATACATTTCAATAACCGAATAAAAAAAATGGTGCTAGTTTTGTTTAAGCATTTTTTATAACCAGAATTAAAAACAAAAAATATGAAAAAATTAGTTTTAGCCTTATTGGCAGTAACAGCAATGAATTCAGCAATTGCTCAAAAAGAAACAAAATATGCAAAGCTATTTTACAAGGATCTTAAAGTTGAGAACAGCGATGTGACTATAACAGTCGACAATGCTGTTTCCACAGATGCAGAAACAAAATTCAAATTAAAGATCACCAATAAAACAAATCAGTTCCTAATTTTCAAACCGGAAGAGTGCAAATTTGTCGCTAACGGCAAAGAGATCAAGCCTTTAGAAAAATGGCTGATCATTTCTCCGAATGATTCTGATTTCCGCGTCATTAATATCAAAGGGCCGGGATATAACAGCGTAAAGAGTTACAGCTTTATCATTGACGGAATTTATAAAGTATCAGCGGAAGAAAAAGGAATTCCTACACCTGATTTTAAGTTACCGGCAAGCAAAAATGATTTTAAAACCGGAAATTTTTCTGTTAAGCTGAATAAACTTTATAAGGAAAGCGATGCGACTAAGCTGAGCCTGGACGTAACATACAACGGTGATCAAATGGGAGTTGTAAATCCTGAAAAAGCAGGCGTTGTCATGCCTGACGGTAAAGAATATGCTGCAGTGAAATCGACAGGTATGCTTGCTAAATCAGGTCCTGTGTTAATGAAAAAAGGAGAAACGGAATCGGTTACTTTAAAGTGGGACCGCATGGAAGGTGGGAAAGCGATGGATATGCAGAAGGTTGACATGATGGTGAAATTCAATGATATGTTCTCAGAATCAACTCCGCAAAAGTCTAAACCGGAAACATTGAATTTCGAATTTGATGAAGCAATGAGTAACGAAAAAGGAAAGTAGAACTAAAAAATAAATTTGAAGGCTCCGGATATTGATCCGGAGCTTTTTTTATTACTATACAGGGAATAATAGCTTATTTTTACGATGAAAATAATGTAAAAAAGGATATGAAGAAAATTGCTTCTCTTTTATTGAGTGCGCTTTTACTAGTAAATTTTGTTTCCGCGCAGAATTACAAAAGAATTTTTTACCGCGACCAGGTAATCGAAAATAATGACGTGAAGATCATGATCATCGATGCGGTGTCCACGGCAGCTGGGGTAAAATTCAAGGTCAGGATCTTTAACAAGACCAACGATTATATCATTTATAAACCTTCCGAAAGTATTTTCAAAATTGGCGGTAAGGGTTATAACCCAAATGAAAAATGGCTGATCATTCGCCCTAATGATGACGACAGCCAGGTTATTGATCTCAAAGGCCAAAACTACATGTTCCCGGAGAATTTCAATTTTATTATGGAGGGGATGTATAAATTCTCAACTGAGGTAAAAGGGGTGACGGCTGCAGACTTTAAGCTTCCTGCATCAAAAAATGATTTTAAAGCCGGAGGCTTCGATGTTAAACTTGAGAAAAATAAAAAAGTGACAGCACGAACTGACGCCTCGTTCACAGTAAAATATGTCGGAGATAAAATTGGTGTCTTTGAACCAAATAAAGTTTCTATGAAAATGACTGACGGAAAAGAGTACTTAAATTATCATTCTAATAAAAAGCCTATGATCTTTGCTAAAGGAGAGGAAAAGAATGTTCCACTGGCCTGGAAAGATATCCCTTCCACTTCAGGTGATATGCAAAAGGATGAAATAACAATTATGTGGAAGGATGGCTTCAAAGAGATCACCCCGGACAAAATGCTTCCCTTAACAGTGAATGTTATTTTTGACGAGGAAACTACAAAATTAAAAAACAAGTAGTACAGGTACGAATTAATCCGAATTTACGAATCGGTGTAATACTTATCACTAGTTGCTTAACCGGATTGTAGATCTTTACTACACGATCAAATTGCCTTCTGTATATATATGAAAAATGTACTCGTTATTTATTACACACAAACCGGTCAGCTCAGCAGCGCTGTAAAAGCAACACTCCTCCCGCTTGAAAATGACCCGTCCGTGAATATTCAGTACGAGCAATTAAAACCAGTTAAGCCCTTCCCGTATCCATGGAGCTATATGGAGTTCTTCGATGTTTTTCCGGAAACAGTTCATGGTATTCCCTGTGAGCTGGAGCCTTTCAGCTTTGATCCCGATAAAAAATTTGATCTTGTTGTGATTGCATATCAGCCCTGGTTTCTTTCTATCTGCATTCCTGTAAATTCATTTCTCCAAAGTCCGCAGGCAGCGAAGCTTTTAGCGGGCAAACCTGTTGTGACCGTTATTGCCTGCAGAAATATGTGGCTTGGCGCTCAGGAAAAAATGAAAAAGCGCTTGCTTGAACTGAAAGCCGATCTTGTTGGTAATGTGACTTTCGTTGACAGGTCGGCAAACCTCATAAGCCTGATAACTGTTCTTGCATTTGTGCTTGGAGGGGTTAAAGATAAATTTCTCGGTATTTTTCCGAAATATGGTGTTACAGAAAAGGACTTACAAGCCGCACCTGCATATGGTGTAAAGATTCATAACAGCCTGATCACCGACAATTTTCTTTATTTGCAATCAGAACTTGTAGATGAGGGAGCCGTCATCGTCAAACCTAATTTACTTTTGCTTGAAGGGAGAGGCCGGGTGCTTTTCCCCTTGTACGCAAATTATATTTCGAAAAAAGGAAAATCCGGAAGTAAAGAAAGAAGAACTCGTGTAAGAATTTTTGGAATAGTTTTACCGATCGGGATATTGATTCTCTCACCAATAATAACAATCGTTTCGAGGCTGGCCCCCTTGATAGCATCAGGAAAAATGAAAAAGGAGATCGCCTACTACTCTCAGAACAGCCTTCGATAAGCATCCCTCTAAAAATCAGTAAGTTTTTGCAAAAAACCCGCCTTTACAGCTCCTTAAATAAATTTAAAATCGTACTTTTGTATTTCGCGCAAAAATCAGAACAATATAAGAGTATCCTTTGTTTGTGATATGCACAAGTCAACGTTTAAGGAAGTTTATGGATAAAGCTGTTTATATTAACCGAATTGCAAAGTTTTTACCTGGAGAACCGGTAAGCAATGATGAGATGGAAGACTATCTTGGATTTGTTGACGGAAAAAAATCCAGGTCGAAGTCTATTGTGCTTCGGAACAATAAGATCACAAAGCGTTATTATTCAAGGGATAAAGAAGGTAAAAGCACACATAACAATGCTGAGCTCACCGCAGAAGCGATCAAAGCACTTTGCACTGATGGATTTAAACTGGAGGATATTGAGCTTCTCACTTGCGGTACTACATCACCTGATCAGATACTTCCGGCTCACGGTGTAATGGTTCATGGCTTGCTTAAAGCAAAACCGATCGAAGCAATTTCATTTTCAGGTTCATGTTGTTCCGGAATGAATGCATTGAAATATGCATACATGTCAATTCTTACGGGGAACACACATAACGCTGTTACTACAGGTTCAGAAAAGCTTTCAAGCTGGCTTTCTTCTTCTTCTTATCAGGAAGAAGCTCAAAAGATGAAAGAGCTGGAGAATGATCCGATGCTGGCCTTCGAAAAAGATTTTTTACGCTGGATGCTTTCTGATGGTGCTGCTGCCGCTTTGTTAAGTGATAAGCCAAATCCTGATGGAATCTCCCTTAAAATTGAGTGGATCGAAATCGTATCCTTTGCCAATGAAGTGGACGCCTGTATGTATGTCGGATCAGATAAGGACCCTGACGGAAACTTACGCGGCTGGAGCGAATTCAGCCCTAAAGAATGGCTTGAGAAATCCATTTTTGCAATGAAACAGGATACCCGCATGCTCGATAAATACATCGCGCAGCTTGGTACAAAAAAATATGTGGAGCTTTTTAAAAAACACAATGTTGATCCTCAGAGCATCGACTGGTTCTTACCACACATCTCCTCTGAATTTTTCAGAAAGAAAGTAGATGAGGAAATGGTAAAATACGGTGTTCAGCTTCCACAGGAAAAATGGTTCGTGAATCTTGCTGAAGTAGGAAACATCGGATCCGCTTCTATTTTTATCGCTCTTGAAGAATTAATGAATTCCGGCAAATTAAAAAAAGGCCAGAAGATTGCGCTTACCGTGCCCGAAAGTGCACGTTTCTCTTATGCTAATGCTATTTTAACTGTTGTATAATGACTGAAGTTTTGACTCAACCAATGATTGAAGGTGCAGCAATTTCTGCACTAATTCCCCAGAAATCACCTATAGAAATGGTTGATAAATTGTGGTTTAATGATGAAAGAACCACTGTTTCCGGCTTCACAGTTAAGGAAGATAATATTTTCTGCAAGGACGGATATTTCAATGAGCCGGGCATCATTGAAAACATTGCTCAGACGGCTGCTATCCGTGCGGGTTACATGGCTTCATTACTGATGAAGGACGGTATTCCCGGAACCCCTCCGGTTGGATATATCGGTGCTATCAAAAAGCTTGTCATTCACCAGCTACCAAAAGCAGGTGCTGAATTAAAAACTGAGATCACTGTTCAGCAGGTTGTATTTGACGTTACACTTATCAGCGGAAGATCAACAGTTGATGGCGAGCCTGTCGCGGAATGTGAAATGAAAATATTCCTTAAGAGATAATGAGTCTGAGTGCCGCAATTGAAGTAGATCACTTAACTAAAATTTACAAAGGTTCCGGTACTCCAGCAGTTGACGATATCTCGTTTACTATTCCAAATTCAAGTATTTTCGGTTTACTCGGCCCTAACGGTGCTGGTAAAACAACAACCATTTCTGTTCTCTGCGGATTGCTTAGTGCAAGCACCGGAAAAGTAACGATTGCCGGACTTTCAGCAGAAACTCAATCATCAGAAATTAAAAAGATCATTGGTGTCGTCCCTCAGGACATCGCCCTCTACCCGACTCTTACGGCTTTTGAGAATCTCAGATACATCGGAAACATGTATGGCCTGAAAGGTGATTCTCTTAAAGAAAATATAAACAAACATCTCGATCATTTCGGCTTAAGCCAACATGCAAAAAAGCAAGTGGGTTCTTTTTCGGGCGGTATGAAACGCAGGGTGAATCTTATTGCAGGGATTTTGCATCAGCCTGAAATTTTATTTCTTGATGAGCCTACCGTTGGCGTAGATGTTCAATCCCGGAATGTGATTACCGAGCATTTACAGGTTTTAAATAAAGGCGGAATGACGATCATCTACACTTCGCATTTAATGGAAGAAGCTGAAAACCTTTGCACCGAGATAGCCATCATAGATAATGGAAAGATCATCGCTAAAGGAATGCCGAAAGTATTGATCAAAGAAAATGGAAGTGCAAATCTGGAACAAATGTTTTTGAAATTGACAGGGAAACGGTTGAGAGATTGAGAGGTTTGTAGTTTGTAGTTCGGAGACTAGTCAATATTAAACGTCATTGCGAGGGCTTTTCGCCCGAAGCAATTTCTAAGAGAGTAGACAATAGACAATAATAAAATAAAAGACAAACTCACTTTGCTTCTTTGCGTGAAACAACAACGACTAACCACAAATAAATAACCACAAATCTTTGCTTCGACTAACATCTACCATACGAAAAGAACTCCTCATCCTCTTCCGCGACAGAGGTGGGCTTGCTATTCTTTTTCTTATGCCGATGGCAATGATCACCATCATGGCGCTTATCCAGGATGCACCATTCCGTGATTATCAGGAGTTAAAGATCCCACTGCTGCTTTCCAACAAAGACACATCCACGCTCGGCCGCACGATCGAAGAGGGATTAAAGACTTCCAAAATTTTCGAGATCACAAAGACCGACAAGACAGATCATGAGCTTAAGCAGAGTGTTAAAGGAGGTGATTATGAAATTGGGATCATTATTCCAGAAAATGCAACTGCACTCATGAATGAAAAAGTGGGTCATTTTGTTACTGAAAAGCTTAGTGCTGCAGGACTTGGTGATTCTGCTAACAGTCTGGTTGCTGCACCATCCGAAGATCTTGATCTGATTATCTTTTTTGCTCCCGACACGAAAAAATCATTCAAGGTTTCTATTCTAAGTACACTTAAACAATTCACTTCAAAGATCGAAACGCAAACCCTTCTGGATTATTTCACGAAAGAACTTAACCAAGATGGACTTGAGCAACCGAAAACTGAAAACAAAATTGATGATCTGGTGAATTTCAAAGAGGTCAATACTGTTGAAAGTCCGGAGGAGACGCTGCTTTTAAATTCCGTACAGCATAATGTTCCGGCATGGACCATCTTCGGGATGTTCTTTATTGTGATCTCTATGGCGGGAAGCCTGATCAAGGAACGTGATGACGGAAGCTATACGCGGGTGCTCACTATGCCGGGCTCCTACGCTACTGTTATGCTTGGAAAGATCACAGCGTATCTTTTTATCTGCATGATCCAGTGTGTATTGATGCTAATGGTTGGAATTTACCTCCTTCCTCTGCTCGGCTTACCTTCGCTTGTCATTGGCAATTCCGTCATAGCTATTGCTGTCGTTGCATTTTCCTGCGGACTTGCTGCCACCGGTTATGGAATACTGGTAGGGACACTATTCACCACTCATCAGCAATCTTCAACATTTGGAGCAGTGTCTATAGTGATCCTTGCGGCATTGGGTGGGATCTGGGTGCCTGTGTACGTTATGCCTGATAGCATCCGGATGCTTTCGGAGATCTCACCGCTCTATTGGTCGCTGAGCGCATTTCATAAGATCTTTATCGGGGGGGGAAAGCTCCTCGATGTCTTACCGTATGCCGGAAAACTTATTCTTTTCTTCCTTGCAACAATAGGAATAGCATGGGTCTTCAACAGATCAAAAAAATAAAAATATTCTTACCAACAATCTGATTTTTCTCTTGTTTATACAGGGAAAATCGGCTATTTTTTAATACTTTAGCGTTCTGTAAATTATTCATGGAAACATTGACTGCCAAGGCAAAAACAAACATCAAAACGCTCACTAACCGGACAGAAGTTCCTGTGCGTTTCAGTGAAGTGGATGCGCTTGGAATTGTATGGCATGGACATTACTTGAAATTTTTTGAAGACGGACGCGAAGCATTCGGTAAGCAATACAAATTAGGATATCTGGATATTTACAAAGAGAAATTCGCTACGCCATTGGTGAATATAAACGTGGATTACAAAAAGACAGTGAAGTACGGTGACAGCGTGATCATTGAAACAACATACAATAATTCAGCTGCAGCAAAGATTATGTTCAGTTACAAGATTTACAGAGCATCGGATAAGGAGCTTGTAGCTAAAGGCGAATCGACACAGGTCTTTATTACTCTTGATCACGAACTTTTTATAACCATCCCTCCGTTTTTTGAAGAATGGAAAAAGCAGAATAACTTGATTTAATTATTTAACACACAGAATAGACAATTTGAAATCTGAAATTTTCATCATCGCTGATAACATCATCTCTCCACTTGGATTTACAAGTGAAGAAAATTTTCAGCATTTAAAAAAGATGGAGACAGGTATTAAATCAGTTTCAGGAAGATCACTTTCTGCTGAACCGGTATGTGCTGCAGTGATCAATGACGACAAAATCACTTCAGAATTTGATAAGCTGAATATCAAAGATCAATATACAAGACTCGAAAAACTTTTCATCCTGTCTATCGCTGACACTTTAAAGCAGGCGCCCGCGGTGAAGGCCAACAGTTCAAAAACACTTATAATTCTTTCCAGCACAAAAGGAAACATTGATCTTTTAGGTTCCGCGAATAACAATGGGTTTGATAAAAAAAGATTAACGCTTTGGGAAACAGGAAATGTAATTACCAAACATTTTGGTAATCCAAATAAAGCATTGATCGTTTCTAACGCATGTATTTCCGGGGTACTTGCGATGATCATCGGTAAACGTTTACTTGAGCAGGGAGTATATGAAAATATAATTGTTTCAGGCGGAGACATCCTTACTCATTTTGTTGTATCCGGATTTCAATCGTTTAAAGCTGTTAGCAATGAAGTTTGCAAGCCTTACGATGCTTCCCGCGATGGGATCTCACTTGGCGAAGCTTGCGGAACAGTCATTCTGACCAATAACTCCGCTCTCCGTTCTCCTGACTCTATTCTGATAAAAGGAGGCGCGAGCTCAAACGATGCAAATCATATTTCAGGTCCATCAAGAACCGGTGACGGGCTATCACTTGCCATTGAAAAAACCTTGCACGAAGCCAATTTAAAGCCTTCCGAGATCGATTTTATTTCCGGCCACGGTACTGCAACACCATACAATGATGAAATGGAGTCACAAGCTTTAACCGCTTCTGAATTGCAGAACGTCCCGATGAACAGCCTGAAAAGTTATTTCGGACATACTCTTGGCGCTGCAGGAATCATTGAATCAATTGCAGGAATTCATTCTATAAAAAACAATACACTGATTGGAACATACAACTTCAAAGAACTCGGTGTAACCAAACCAATTAATATTATTAAAGAAACCAAAACGCAAAAACTGAACAACTGTCTCAAAACAGCTGCCGGCTTTGGCGGTTGTAATGCTGCAATTTTATTTTCAAAAAACTAATGAGCGCGACAAACTACATATCAGCTTTTTGCAGGATCAGTTCGGGTAAAGTGAATGTGAACCATTCCATTATGTTTGCTGATGAAAATGAAGAATCATCTGCGGCATTCATTAAATCCGTTTACAAACATTACCAGATCAATTATCCGAAGTTTTACAAAATGGATAAGCTATGTCAGCTTGCTTTTGTAACTTCTGAATTATTATTGAAGGATAACAAAATCACGGAAAAGTATAGCAAAGAAGATATCGCGATTGTTGTTTCCAATAGCAACTCTTCTCTTGAAATTGATACAGAGCACCAGAAAACTATTTCAGACAAAGAAAATTATTTTCCAAGTCCTGCCAATTTCGTTTATACACTACCTAACATTTTGATCGGTGAGATCGCTATCAGAAATCTGATCAAGGGAGAGAATACTTTCTTTATTTTTGATAAATTTGATGCACAGTTCACAGCAGACTATGTAAATTCTTTATTGAACAGTGGTAAAGCAGAAAGCTGCATTGCCGGCTGGGTTGATTATTATGAAGGAAGTTACGATGGTTTTCTTTACACGGTTGAAAAAACACCGGGAGTGCTTGGGATCGAACACACAACAGAACAATTAAATAATCTTTACAAATAAAAACTATGGAAGAATTAATCAACAAACTAAAAGGTGAGATCATTGAACAGTTAAACCTGGAAGACGTAAAAAAAGAGGATATTGATAATGATGCTCCCCTTTTTGGTGAAGGTTTAGGACTGGATTCAATCGATGCTTTAGAGCTGATCGTTCTTCTGGAAAAGAATTACGGAATTAAAGTGGCGAACCCTGCTGACGGGAAGAAGATTTTCCAGTCGATCCGTACAATGGCTCAATACATCCAGGATAACAAAAAATAATATCAGTTTTCAGAGTCGAAAGGACGAAAGAAAAATTGAAAAAGATCATGGGTAAAAAAGTATATGTGACCGGATTAGGTATCATTTCTGCGATTGGCAACAATGTCGCTGAAACGCTTGACTCATTCAATTCCATTCGTTCAGGTATCGGAAAGCTGGAACATATTGCCTCACGCCATCAAACTGAGATCCCTGTTGCTGAAGTAAAAGCAAGCAATGAGGAACTGACAGCCATGGCGGGTTTTCCAAAAGAATATAAGAATACAAGGACAGCCCTTTTGGGGATCATCGCTGCGAAAGAAGCTGTGAAAGATGCCGGAATTACAGACATCCGCGAGTTACGTACAGGAATTATTTCCGCGACAAGTGTTGGTGGCATGGGAATGACTGAAAATCTATGGATGGATTATCTGAACACGGAAAAAAGCGGTGACTGGCTGAGATACATTGAGAGCCATGAATGTGGCGACAGCACTGAAGCCATTGCTGATTCGATCGGTGTGAAAGATTATCTTTCTACAATAAGCACAGCCTGCTCCTCTTCTGCAAACTCAATAATGCTTGGTGCGAGGATGATCAAACTTGGCCTGATTGACCGCGTAATTGCAGGGGGAACAGACTCACTCTCGAAATTCACGATCAATGGTTTCAGCACCTTGATGATCCTTGATAAAGAAAACTGTAAACCATTTGATGCGCAGCGTAAAGGATTAAACCTTGGCGAAGGTGCGGGTTTTATCGTTTTAGAATCTGAAGAAGCTGCCAAAGGAAAAAAGATCTATTGTGAACTAAGCGGATACGGTAACTCAAATGATGCTTATCACCAAACCGCTTCCTCTCCGGATGGAGCCGGTGCCTACCTGGCAATGGAAAAAGCTTTCAGCGTAAGCGGACTTAAACCATCAGACATCAGTTATATCAATGCTCATGGGACAGGAACAGAGATCAATGATCTTTCTGAGGGCACAGCTCTCGACAGAATGTTTGAAAAGAAAGTGCCAATGATCAGCTCTACCAAAGCATTTACAGGACATACGCTTGGTGCTTGTGGCGGAATTGAAGCCGTTTTTTCTGCGTTAGCGATTAAAAACAATATGGTTTTTCCAAGCCTGAATCATGTGCATCAAATGCCTGAATTAAGCTTTACACCGGAAAAAGAATTAAGAAAAGATCAGAAGATAGATCATGTTCTTTCCAATTCATTTGGTTTTGGAGGCAATACATCGGCTTTGATCTTCTCAAAAAAGAATTAGAGAAATAGAGAAATGGAGAATTAGGGAATTGCAATTCTAAATTCAACAATTTTCCAACTCAGTAATTATAAAGATGGAAGCATACATTAAAGGGATAGGGATCATTTCACCACAAAAAACATTCGACACAAAGGATTTTTTATCCGATGTTGTTGAGTACGACACCAATTCCCTTCGTTGTATCGAGCCTTCTTACAGAGACTATCTCAACCCTACTCTTGCGAGAAGGATGGGAAGGATCATAAAGATGGGTATTGCTGCCTCCAGCGTTTGCTTTAAGGATTCAGGGATTGCAATGCCTGATGCGATCATGACGGGAACTGCTTTAGGTTGTCTGGAAGACACCGAAAAGTTCCTTCTTGCGATCATTGAGAATGATGAACAGTTCCTTACTCCTACTTCGTTTGTCCAATCAACACATAATACAGTAAGTGCACAAATTGCATTGCAATTAAAATGCATGAATTATAATTTCACTTACGTTCATAAAGGATTCTCCTTCGAGAGTTCAGTACTGGATGGGCTCATGACTATTGCTGAAGGTAATGGCAAAAACATTTTGGTTGGCGGTCATGATGAAATGACTGATAAGTATTACCGTGTGTGTGATCGTGTGAACTACTGGAAAAAAGAAACTACTCCTACAATGGAGTTGATCAAAAGTAAAACAGAAGGCAGCATTGCAGGTGAGGGCGCAGCATTTTTTATGTTAAGTGCTGACAAAAGTGAGAAGGATTATGCAAAACTTCGTTCGATTAAATTCATTTACAAACCCGAAAGTCAAAAAGAGATTGAAACACGTCTAAATGAAATGCTTGCTGAAAAAGGATTAAAGCCGGCTGACATTGATGTGGTTGTTTACGGCAATAATGGCGATACACGTTATGACGGAGTATATGATCAGCTTAGAGATTCGTTCTTCAGCAATTCTACTTCTGCCTATTTCAAACACTTGTGCGGAGAATATCAAACCTCCGGAAGCTTTGCCATGTGGGTGGCAGCAAACATTTTAAAAACACAATCTGTTCCCCCATCGATATTGATCGGTGACAAAAAACATTCTCAAATAAAGAATGTATTGATCTATAATGGTTTTATGGGGACTGATCACGCAGCCTTTCTTCTGTCCCAGTGCTGATATGACATTCAGAAACACAAGCCTTGTTTTTCTTTTCGCGATAATACTTTGCGGCTTGGGTCATTATTATTTCGGTTTCACACTCTGGTGGGTTTTTCTTCCAATTATTCTATATAAAGCAGCGATCATCTATGGCTCTTCAGTGATTCAAAGCAATTTCTATATTGAAGCACATTGTAAAGGCGCTACAAAAGAAAAGGTCGTTGCAATTACTTTTGACGATGGTCCTGATCCTGGATTTACTCTTAAAATTATTCAGGTATTAAATCATTTTGATGTTAAAGCGACCTTCTTTGTAATTGGAAAAAACATCCGGGGCAATGAAGCGATCATAAAACAAATAGATTCTGAAGGCCATATCTTGGGTAATCACACGTTCTCCCACTCTTTTTTTATTGACTTTAAAGGTAGAAAGGCTTTCAGAGAGGAACTGACAAGCACAATGGCGGCAGTGTATAAACTGACGGGGCGACAAATGAAGTTTTTTCGTCCGCCATACGGAGTAACAACTCCGCACCTGGCCAACGCTTCAAAGGACTTGGATTATGAGGTCATTGGCTGGAACATCAGATCAATGGATACAACCGGAGATTCAGAAGAAATCATTACAAACCGCATCAAAGAACAAATGAAACCGGGCTCGATCATATTGTTTCATGATACTTCTGAAAAGACAGTCAATGTTCTGAAACAAACACTTAATTTTGCGAAAGAAAATGGCTTCAAAATTGTAAGCACCGAGCGGCTTTTAGGTTTGAAGGCATACGAAATATAAATGATGATGGACGTTCGGTCATCCTGAACTTGTTTCAGGATCAGCGCGCAGATTCTGAAATGAATTCAGAATGACATCAGCACACTTGAATTGAAATTAAAAATCATCTAATGAAAAACATATTCCTATTCTTATTCACGCTTATAATCGGCAATTCATTCGCCCAAGCCCCGAAAGGCTTCACCGCAATGAAAGACACCACTGCCTTTAAAAGCAAAATGGAAGCTCAGTCGAAACTTACCACTACAATGGAAAGTGATTTCACTCAGGAAAAATATCTGAGTGTTATGTCAGAGAACATTATCAGCAAAGGGCATTTCTGTTTCAAGAAAACCAATATGCTACGCTGGGAATACCTGACTCCCTACACCTACATGATCGTGATCAATAAGGATAAAATGTTCATTAAGGATAATGGCAAGGTGAACAAATACGACATTAATTCAAATAAAATGTTCAAGAGCATCAATGAAATGATGGTCGCTACCGTGCAGGGAAATTTATTGAACAGCAAGGATTATAAGCCTAAGTTCTATGAAAGTGATAAGTTCTACCTCATCGAGCTTACTCCGGTTCAAAAAGCTACCAAAGACTTTCTTAAAAACATTTTATTGTACATCAACAAGAATGATTACGCTGTCGAAAAAGTAAAAATGACAGAGCCCAGCGATGATTATACAAGCATTGACTTCAGTAACCGCAAAACAAATCAGCCGATAGCAGATGAGAAATTTACTGTTAAGTAGTTTTATTGCGATCTTCTTAACCTCATGTACTCTCGGGCATTACGGGAGATTAAAAAAAACGGACAATGATCTTCCTTCGTCACCAGCCTCCATTTTTGGAGATAACTTTAACTCATTTCTATTTAAGACCAATATAACAGTTTACGGAAAAGATTTTAGCGGCCTGCTTGTCACAAAACAAATGTCGCCAGAGGATTACCGGGTGATCTTCACCACGGAACTTGGAATGAAATTATTCGATTTTGAATTCAAGGATACATCTTTCACTCTCCACTATTGCGTTCCGCAATTCAACAAACCCAAGCTTTTGAAAACCATCCAGGAAGATATCCGGATTTTACTGATGAATGACCTTAAAGGTAAAAGCTTTCAGAAACTGGCCGACCCTAAAGGATCATACACAATCTATCGCAAAGAGGAAGGCAGCTTTTCTGACTATTATTTCATTGAAACCGCCACCAAACAGCTTGTAAAGATCGAACATTCCAAAAAACAGTTAAAAAAGGTTATCTTTGCGCTCAGTAATTATCAGAACAATTTTCCGAATAATGTAATGATCAAACATTACAACATTAAATTGAAGATCGAACTGAATCTACTCAAAAAATAAAACTGTTAAAGGTTAAATGTTAAACATGGCCGAAATGTTTCAGATAACGGATTCAACTAACTATTAACTAATAACCATTAATCAATTAAATAATGTTGCTTAATTCTTTCTTCAAGATCACCGATATCCAACAAGGCGAAAAATATACTGTGAGTATTGAGTTAAATCCTCATCACGAAGTTTACAAAGGCCATTTCCCGGGCAATCCGATTGCTCCGGGTGTTTGCTTAACTCAAATGGTGAAGGAAACAGTTGAGCACATCACGAAGAAAAATTTGACCATGGTTACGGGTGACAACCTTAAATTCATGGCCATTCTTAATCCTGAAGTCACTCCGAATGTGGTAATGACACTTGCCATCAAAACAAAAGAAGATGGAAACCTTCAGGCAGACAGCAATGTGACCTCAGGTCCCACAAACTTCTTTTCCATTAAAGCGAGCTACAGGGAAATTTAATTTTCCGCCTTCTCAAAACCCCTTCAAAATCCCTGATTTTGTTGTCAAAAAGCTCAAAAATCTTGCTATTTTTGCATACCCGGATTTTGCCCTATCAGGCATTGCTCTTACCGGGTGCTTTTACACAAAATGACCTTGTCAGACAGAACTGAATTGTATAGAAAAAAAATGCTAGCGCTTAATTGCTGCGTGATCATACCTACCTATAACAATGACAAAACGATAGCACAGGTCATTTCAGATGTCCTTCAATATTCTTTGAATGTTATTGTTGTGAATGACGGGGCTACTGACACTACGGCCGAAATTCTTAAAAATTTTGAAGGCAAGGTTGACGTTCTAAGCTATTCTCCAAACAGAGGAAAAGGTATTGCCCTTCGCACCGGCTTGAAGCACGCATTTGAAAAAGGTTTTCGATACGCCATCACAATCGATAGTGACGGACAGCATTTCGCTGACGATATGCCGGTTTTTCTTGATAAGATTGAGGAAGAGCCCGATTCATTGATCGTAGGTGCCCGCAATCTGAATCAGGAAAACATGCCGAAGAAAAATACGTTCGGAAATAAATTCTCAAACTTCTGGTTTCGTTTTCAGACAGGCATTAACTTACCCGATACTCAGTCGGGTTACCGTCTATATCCTCTTAAGAAGATCAGAAAGACCAACTACTTCTGTACGAAATATGAATTTGAAATTGAGGTAATGGTGAAAGCCGCCTGGCGTGGTGTAAATGTCATCCCGGTTCCTATTAAAGTTTTTTATGCCGAAGGTAATAAGCGTGTGACTCATTTCAGACCCGCGAAAGATTTTACGAGGATCAGCATACTGAATGTTTACCTCACCATCCTTACTGTTTTATGGCACAAACCCGTAAGGTTGATAAGGAACATGAGCTGGAGTAATTTCAAAGGATTCATGAAAAAACATTTTCTGGACTCAAATGAAAGTGTAATTCGTAAATCGACCGGGGTTGCTTTTGGGGTCTTCATGGGCATTATACCTATCTGGGGTTACCAATTTGTAAGTGCGCTTGTACTAGCCCATTTTCTAAAGTTGAATAAAGCAATTGTTGGATTGGCAGCCCAGATCAGCGTGCCGCCTATGATTCCTTTTATTATTTACGGAAGTTTAAAAACGGGGCAATTCGTTTTGAACAGGGATGTTCGTGAAAGCATTTTTGATGAAGGTATTAATACAGTTCCTGAAATTTGGCAGCATATGAAACTTCACCTGTTTGAATATTTGTTGGGAAGTGTAGTATTAGCAATAGTTATGGCAATATTCTTCGGCTTGGTAACTTTTATTGTTTTAAAATTAACAGAGAAAAAAATTTACAAGGAGGAAATCGCAAAATAGTTAAACGGCTTATTCAGTTAATTTCGGCTAGCCAAATGACCACTGACCAATAACCGATCAACCAAAATATGGGGACAGTTTTCGTAAATATCTATCGCTTACTAAAAAAAAGAAGGGTTCTTTTCTTTCTTCTTTTCATAGGCGCATTGGCATTTGCTGGATTCTTCGCTTCTCAGATCCGATTGGAAGAAGACATAACTAAGATGATGCCTTCGGATGCTAAAGTTGAACGACTGAACGCAATTTTCAAAAATTCTAAATTTCTTGATAAGCTCGTTGTAACGGTTTCTTTGCCTGACTCCTCAGCTGCTGCTGACCCGCAGCTTTTAATGGAGTACACCGACAGTCTGGTTGAAGGAATAAAGCAGATCGATACAAATCTCATTAAAGACATTACATACAAAGTCAATGACGATGTGATGTATGATGTCTATAATACATTCATCGACAACCTTCCTGTCTTCCTTGAAGAAAAAGATTACACTACACTCGATCATCTGATCACCTCCGAGCGACTCGACACGACTCTTGAAAAGAACTACAAAACATTATTATCACCGGCTAGTGTTATTCTCAAAAAAAACATTCTGCGCGACCCTATCGGTATTACCCCTTATGCTTTGAAGCGAATGCAGAGCCTGCAATTCGATGATAATTTCGAGCTTGACAACGGCTACATTTTTACGAAGGATAAAAAACATCTCCTGTTTTTCATCGTACCAAAGGTGAAGTCTTCTGAGACCGAAAAAAATTCTCAGCTTCTGGCCGGACTTGATTCAGCAGTAAATAAAACCATTGCGTTAAGCGGCAACAGGATCTATGCGGAATATTTCGGAAGCGCTGCTGTAGCTGCAGGTAATGCTGTTCAGATAAAAAAGGATGTTAAGCTTACCTTAACGATAACCATCCTCGGTCTGTTTCTTTTCATCACTTTCTTTTTCAAAAGGATTGAAGTTTTCTTTATCATTTTCATCCCGGTTGTTTTTGGAGCAGCATTTTCATTAGCCCTACTCTATCTTCTCAAAGGAACAATTTCCGGGATTGCTATTGGTGCCGGTTCTATAATTTTGGGAATTGCAATGGACTATACGATCCATTTCTATACGCATTTCAAGCATCTGAATTCTGCAGAAGACACGGTTAAGGATCTTGCTTTCCCGCTGACGCTTGGAAGCACAACCACAATCGGTGCACTATTAAGTTTAACTTTCGTCAAGTCTGAAGCGCTTCAGGATTTCGGCATGTTTGCCGCATTTAGTTTATTAGGAGCAGCTCTTTTCACTCTTGTCATCTTTCCTCACCTGATGAGAAAGAAAAAGGGAGAAATTGCTTCTGATCATGACCTTTCCCGAAAGCCCAATATAATAGAACGTATTGCTTCTTATAAATTTGAAAATAATAAATATCTAATTGCCTTCATTCTGCTGATCTGTCTCATCTCAGTCTTCACATCACAAAAAGTAGGATTTGAAACTGATGTGATGAAGATGAATTACGTTGATGATAAGCTTGCTAAGGCCGAACAGAACCTAAATTCAATCAGCAATGTTTCATTACGAAGCATTTATCTTGTTTCAAGCGGTAAAAATTTAGATGAGGCATTAACGAATAACGAAAAGAATTTATCGAAGCTTCAGCAGCTGGAAAAAGATCAGTTAATTAAAAAATATTCGACAGTAAGCACATTTCTTCTTTCTTCAGAAGAGCAGCAAAGAAGAATTCAGCGGTGGAATAACTATTGGACTCAAGAAAAGATGGCACAGTTAAAAGCTATGCTTATCGAAAAAAGTGCGAAATATAAATTTAAAGAGAACGCTTTTGATCAGTTTTATGCAGCGCTTGATAAACAATACGCGCCCGTAGGGATCGAAGCATTCAGTGGCCTGAAAGCTACCTTGCTGGATAATTATGTTACAGAAAAACCGGAAGAGACCACGGTTGTAACGGTAATTAAAACGACTGTAGAAAACGAGGACCAGGTTTATAATTCATTCACCGAAAACGAAGATCTCGTGGTGTTTGATAAAAAATTTCTGACGAACAGATTTATTGAGATCATTAAAAACAATTTCAATCTTATCCTTACCATATCGTCTCTCCTCGTTCTGATCATGCTGATCATTTCCTATGGAAGATTTGAGCTTGCTCTGATTACCTACATTCCAATGGTATTAAGCTGGCTGTGTATCCTTGGGTTGATGGGAGCGTTTGATATAAAATTTAATATTATCAATATCATTATCTCAACCTTCATTTTTGGTTTGGGTGATGATTACAGTATTTTCATTACTGATGGTTTAATGAATGAATACAAAACAGGTCAGAAGAATTTAGATTCATACAAAACAGGGATTTTCATCTCGGCCACAACAACAATGATCGGGATCGGTGTATTGATCTTTGCTTCGCATCCTGCCCTGAAATCAATTGGCCTGATCACGATCATTGGAATGTTTTCCGTACTCATTATTTCAAATACGATCCAGCCTGCCCTCTTTAAATTCTTCATCACAAACCGCACTGATAAGAAACGTGTTCCATTTACTTTCCTTAGTCTGTTACAATCTGTATGGGCATTCCTATGGTTTACCTTCGGCTGTTTAACGCTGATCCCTCTTGGCTTTATAATCATCAAACTATTACCGATCCCAAAAAAAACAAGACTGAAGATCTTCCACGCGATCAGGCATGCGTATACTAAATCCATGATGTTCGTTCATTTACACGTTCGTAAAAAGTATATCAATGAACTGAATGAGACACTTGAGAAGCCTGCGGTTGTGGTTTCAAATCACCATTCAGTCATAGACTCATTATTAATGCAATCACTAAATCCTAAGCTCATCTTAATGGTGAATGACTGGGTGTGGGATTCTCCTTTCATGGGTCCGATCGTACGCCTCGGAGGCTTTATTCCGAAATCAGCTGGGTATGAGGAAAATCTTGGTAAGATCAAACAGCTTTTTGATGATGGTTATTCTCTGGGAATATTCCCCGAAGGTTCGCGCTCTGAAACACCTAAGATCGGGCGTTTTCATAAAGGAGCTTTTTACATTGCAGACAAACTTCATGTTGACATCGTTCCTATCATTTTTCACGGAACAGCTTTCGTGCAAGGGAAGGATGATAATTTCCTTTTGAAACCCGGACGTATCACTGTAAAATACCTCCCGCGTATTTTAGCTGACGATAAATCATTTGGTGATAACTATACCGACAAGACAAAAAATATCAGTAAATATTTCAAAGCTGAATATGCTAAGATGCGGGAAGAGATAGAAACTGTAGACTATTACTTCAACCGCTTAAGTAAGAATTATATTTATAAAGGCCCGCTGGTAGAATGGTATATGCGCGTGAAAGTGAAAATGGAAGATAATTACAGGCTCTTCGAATCCCTGCTCCCGAAAAAAGGTACCATTACTGATATTGGCTGCGGATACGGATTCCTTCCCTACATGCTTGCTTTTATGAGTGAAGACAGAGTGGTGATCGGAACTGATTATGATGAAGAAAAAATTGCGGTTGCAGCCAATTCTTTTTCACGGACAAAAAACATATCATTCTTCGCTGCTGATGCAACAGAGTGTGAGCTGCCGAAAAGCGATGCATTCATCATGAGTGATATTCTGCATTATCTTCCGGCTATTGAGCAGGAAAAGCTTATTGTAAAATGCATCAGAAATCTGAATCCGAATGGCATGATACTTATCCGAGATGCAGACAGTAGCATGAGCAAGAGACATTTTGGAACCCGATACACTGAATTTGTATCAACTAACGTTGGCTTCAATAAAACCAAAAATAAATTAGAATTTGTACCTTCAACTTTTATTATTGATGTGGTGAAACGAGAAGGATTGGAAATTAAAAAGATCGATAATACTAAGTTAACTTCGAACGTAATTTACGTAATAAAGAATTAATTGGAATGACAAAGTATGATGTTGTAATAATTGGTAGCGGGCTTGGCGGATTAGAGAGCGCATACATCCTTAGCAAAGAAGGTTACAAGGTTTGTGTGCTCGAAAAGAACCGACAGTTGGGCGGTAGCCTCCAAATCTTTGTTCGCGATAAAGCAATTTTTGACACCGGCATTCATTATATCGGAGGGCTCGATGAAGGACAAAATCTTAATCAATGCTTTAAGTATTTCAATATAATGGATAAGTTGAATCTTCACCGGATGGATAATGACGGCTTCGACCGTATCACATTTGATGATGATGATACCGAATATCGTCATGCGCAAGGTTACGATAATTTTGTCGACCAGCTGGCAAATCAATTTCCCGGTGAACGCGCAAATCTTGAAAATTACGCGAAACAGATCCAGGACGTTTGTGATTATTTTCCATTATACAAACTCCGCGAAGATGAAGCTCCTATCATTGGCACCAAATACCTTGATATCAATGCAAAGGATTTTATTGCTTCTATAACTCCTAATCAACGCCTTCAAAGTGTGCTTGCAGGATCAAACCCCTTGTATGCCGGTGACGGTAACAAAACTCCTTTATACGTTCATGCGCTGGTTGTAAACACCTATATTGAAAGCTCATACAAATGCGTTAACGGGGGAGCACAAATAGAAAAACATTTAACTAAAAACATTAAAGCGTTAGGCGGGGAGATCAGAAACTATGCTGAAGTAACCAGAATCGTTGAAAAAGACGGAGTGATCACTCACGTTGTATTAAAGGACGGGGAACAGGTGGAAGGAAAACATTTTATTTCCAACATTCATCCGTCAACAACAATGACACTTCTGGAATCAGACAAGCTCAAAAAAGCTTATCGTAACAGGCTGCAGGGACTGGAAAATTCCGTTTCCGCTTTTATCGTTGACATTGTTTTAAAACCAAATACATTTAAATTCATTAACCATAATTACTATCATTATAAGAACAATAACGTGTGGGATAGCGTGCATGTGGAAGGTGATGCCTGGCCTGACGGATATTGCATCTTCGTGCCAAAATCATCCCGTTCTGATGTGTATGCCGACAGCATGACCATTCTTAGCTACATGAAGTACGATGAAGTGAAACAATGGGATGACACCTTCGCCACAATTCCGCATTTCCGCGAAAGCCGTGGTGAGGACTATGAAGCGTTTAAGCTTGAACGTGCCGAAAGACTAATTTCCAAGGTAGAGAAAAAAATGCCTGAACTCAGAAGCTGCATTCAATCGTATACTACCTCTTCCCCTCTTTCATACCGAGATTACATAGGCGCTAAAGATGGCGGATTATATGGAATAGCAAAAGATTATAAAGATCCTTTGAGGACATTCATTTCTCCTAAGACAAAGATCCCTAATCTTTTATTCACAGGACAAAATCTGAATATGCATGGTGTTCTTGGAGTTACCGTGGGTGCCATCAGGACATGTGGAGAGTTCGTTGGAGTAAATTATCTGATCCGGAAGATCAACCAGTCGTAATTTGGATCGTGAAATAGTTAGTCGTAAACCAGTGCAACTTTGCTTCGTGGCGTAATAATTGAAGTCAACATATAAATTTTTTCATGAAATTATATCTCGTCAAACTCTTCGTTGCAACTCTTCCATTTTTCTTTTTGTCTGACAATATCTGGAAGGTGAAATCCTCATCTGTAACTTTTAAGATCAAGAATGCAGGATTAACAGTTGACGGTTCCTTCAACGGCTTGGTGTCTGAAATAAAATTTAATCCTGCAAAGCCCGAAGAAGCTGTAATTGTTGCAACAGTTAATGCAGCATCTATCAATACAGATAATGACATGAGAGATAGCCATCTAAAAAAGGCTGATTATTTTGATGTTGAAAAGTTCCCTCACATTACGATGCAATCTGTAAAAATATCTAAAACAGGACCTATTAGTTATCTGGGAGATTTTAAGCTGAGCATGAAAGGGGTGACAAAAAACATAATGATCCCTTTTAATTTTATGAAGCTTCCTGAAAAGACTGAATTCAAAGGCACTTTCAGCATCAACCGGAGAGATTTCGGAATTGGAGGGAACAGCATCAGTTTAGCAGACAGCTTAAGCGTTTCAGTGCTGCTAAATGTAACGGAATAAATCTGTTTTGGCTTTCAATAAAAATTTTAACTTTGCACGCAGTTGTCCGGGTGGCGAAACTGGCAGACGCACCACCTTGAGGGGGTGGCGAGAAATCGTGAGAGTTCGAATCTCTTCCCGGACACATCAAAAGGTACTGAATTTTTTTCAGTACCTTTTTTATTTTATAATACTCAAAAAAATATAATATTTTTAGTTCATGACCGCCAGAGAAAAGAGTCCTGTAGCAACACGAAAAAAACTTCGTCTCCTGCAACTTGCGGCTGTCATGTTCCTTACCATATCAGGTGGCCCTTACGGACTGGAATCATTGTTAGGCTACGTTGGCAATAATGGTGTATTTCTTCTTTTAATTATTACTCCGCTCCTGTGGGATATTCCTACAATTTTTACGGTGCTTGAACTTAACAGCATGATGCCTGTTGAAGGCGGCTACTATCAATGGGTTAAACGTGGTCTTGGTTTACGTTTCGCCTGGTACGAAGGATGGTGGACCTGGCTCTATACTTTTGTCGACCTTGCGATCTACCCTGTTTTGTTTGTTGAATATCTTTCTTTTTTCTGGCCGGAAGCACACGCATATAAAATCCCTATCTGTCTTGCTATTATCTGGTCATGCGCTCTTCTTAATATTCGTGGAATTGTTCCTGTTGGCAGAGTTTCATTATTACTTGGCGTGATTGTTCTAACTCCTTTCATCTGTCTGTTCGTTTATTTTATGCTCAATCATACGGGTCCGGTTTCTTTTCCTTCACCTTCCCTAAAAGGCATCGAACTGCCGGCACTGGGCCTGGGAATCTATACAGTGATGTGGAATTTTCTGGGATGGGATAACGTTACAACATACGCTGATGAAGTTTCCAGACCTGTAAGAACCTACCTGTTATCAGCGGTGCTCGCCTTTCTTCTCATTTTCGGAATTTATTTTATCACTATGCTTATTGCAGTGAATTCAGGAATCGATCATGCAAAACTGGGTGAAGAAGGATTCCCTTCACTCGGCAGTTTAATTGGTGGACCTGTGCTTGGAGCTGTCATTGCGTTTGGTGGGATGGCAGGAGGCCTCGGCTTGTACACAGCCGTTTTACTGTCTGTATCAAGGATCCCGAAAGTTATGGCCGATGATCAGCTCTTGCCGGGAAAGATGAACAAGCTTCACCCTAAATTCGGAACACCGTACCTGTCCATCATTACGTGTTCACTTCTTGTAAGTATAATGATCATGTTAACATTTGCAGATTTACTGATCATTGATGTAATGCTATACGGAGCTGCTTTATTCCTTGAATTTATAACACTCATAGTTCTCAGGAAAAAATTACCGAATGAACCTCGTCCGTTTAAGATCCCGCTTGGAATTCCCGGGCTTTGCCTGATGATGCTTTTACCGGTTGGAGTTTACTCAATAGCTCTTATTGGTGCATTTTCTGATAGCGGTGGTGCTGCATTGCCGGTTGTATATGCGCTGCTGGCTTTACTGAGTGCAGAAGTCGGCTGGTGGATCATTTTATGGCTGAGGCCGCATTTAAAAAACAAATAGTTCAGCTACATATAAAGCATAGTTAATATGGAAGACTTTTTTAAAGACCTTAAAGTAATAGAGCTGGCAAGTGTTTTAGCCGGGCCTGCTGTCGGGATGTTTTTTTCAGAGCTTGGAGCCGAAGTGGTTAAAATTGAGAATAAGCCAAATGGCGGTGATGTTACACGAAGCTGGAAGCTTGCAGGCGAGGATCCTTCCTCGGATATCTCAGCCTATTACGCATCTGTTAACTGGAACAAAACATCTGTTTTTGCTGATCTTAATAATAAAGATGACAGGAAGGAAGTATTAGGTTTGCTTGCTAATGCAGATATTCTTATTTCCAACTACAAGCCCGGTGATGACTTTAAGCTGGGAATGGATTACGAATCAATAAAAAAAATTAATCCCGGAATCATCTATGCGCATATTACGGGGTTTGGCCCCGATGTGAACCGGACTGCTTATGACCTGGTCCTGCAGGCGGAGACAGGTTTTCTTTTTATGAATGGCAGCAAGGAAAGCGGCCCTGTAAAAATGCCGGTCGCGTTGATTGATATTCTCGCAGCACACCAGTTAAAAGAAGGTATTTTGCTCGCGCTTATAAAAAAAATGAAAACAGGAAAAGGCTCAATGGTTTCTGTTTCACTTTATGATGCCGCTATCGCTTCCCTCGCCAATCAGGCGAGCAACTGGCTGATGACAGGAATAGACCCTCAGCCGATGGGATCCTTGCATCCCAACATTGCTCCGTATGGAGAAATTTTTGAAACAGGGGATCAGAAAAAAATAATTTTAGCAGTAGGTAACGATAAACAATTCAGAAACCTTTGTGAATTATTAAATGTTCCGTACTTGACTGAAGATCCAAGTTTTATATCAAACCCGCAAAGAGTAAAGAACAGAAATATGCTTTATCCTTTATTAAACGAGGCCTTCAAAAATTTCAATTCTGAAAACCTGATGGAAGCTTTTATCAGGAAAGATGTTCCGGCAGGTATGATAAAATCATTGAAACAGGTGTTCTCAGATCCTAAAACCTCAGATCTTATAAATTCGTCCATGCTGTCAGGCAAAAGAACATTAAATGTGCGAACAGCAGTCTTCAAACTGAAGTAACCCTTTGATCATAAATAATTTACAATAAAATTAAGATAAATGCATATTTTTTAATACTTTTGTTCATCTTCTTAGCTATAAGAACAGGACAATGCACAAAAAACTACTTCTTACATTACTGTTGGTCATTCCATTGATGGCGTCTGCCCAATATCGTCCGGGTAAGCGTTACAAACGAGCGAATAATTTCACCAATCACAAAAACAAAGCCCGTAAAGAGTATGTTTTCGGCCTGGGTGCTTCCAACTTCCTTGGAGAGCTGGGTGGGGCCAACCAGGTAGGGACCAATTTTGTAAAGGATCTTGAGTTTTCAATGACACGTCCATCGGCTGCTATTGGTATGCGTTACAAGTTTGCCAAGCGCTTCGCTGTAAAAGGTGGTTTCTATTATCAACTTTTGAGTGGCGCTGACAGATTAACAAAAGAGCCCTTCAGGAATAACCGTAATCTTAGTTTCCGTTCACATGTATTTGAGGTTTCCGGGCAGTTAGAGCTTTTTATTACAAAAGAACAACAGGGACATCGCTACAAGATCAAGAATGCAAAAGGAATGAAGAACTATGACTACCAGGCCTATATGTTCGTGGGTATTGGTGCTTTCTATTTTAATCCTCAGGCATTGTATAACGGCAGCTGGGTAAGTCTTCAGCCCTTAAGCACCGAAGGTCAGGGACTACCTGACGGACCAAAGAAATATTCCCGCATTGCTATTTGTATTCCCTATGGTATCGGAGCAAAATATAACCTGAATAAAGATTGGGCAGTTGGACTTGAGATCGGAGTTAGAAAAACCTTTACCGATTATATCGATGATGTTAGTACAGTTTATTATGACAATGCTAAAATACGGGAAGCAAAAGGTAATATGGCGGCAGACCTCGCAGATCCATCACTTTTAAATTATCCTGCTGAACTTGGCGGTACTGCCGTAAATGCTGACCAAACCGCAGCTCTTCAGCAACGCGGAGATCCAAAAGACAAGGATGCATACATGTTCCTTAATGTAACGGTTTCTTATAAAGTTCCATACAAAAGAAGAACAAGATCTAAATTCTAAAATTTGAATTCCAATTCAATAAAAATTATTGAGCCTCAAACTAAAGAACAGTTTGAGGCTTATTATTTGGTCAGATTTGAAGTCCTTCGGAAACCCTGGGGGCAGCCTCCGGGATCTGAAAAGGATCAGCAGGAGGATGAATGTATTCATTTAATGGCTGTAAATTCATCAAACGAAATCCTTGGTGTATGCCGCTTACAGTTCAACTCCACCGAGGAAGCTCAATTACGTTTTATGGGTGTTCGTGAAAACACACAGGGCCAGGGCATAGGAAAAATGTTGATCAGCCATGCAGAAAAGCTGGCCCTAAAAAACAATGCAAAGATCCTCATTCTTCAGGCCAGAGAAATTGCTGTTCCCTTTTATAAAAGATGCGGGTATACAATTGAGGAAAAGAGTTTTTTAATGTGGGGAACTATCCAGCATTACCTTATGAAAAAAGAGTTTTAGCTTTTTTTAAAGACACTTATTTTTTCTTTTGGCCTTTGATCAGCTTCATAAGAGCTTTAGCATCATCGTCTCCCACCTGCATTGCAAATTTAATTTCTTTACCGTAATAATCGAAGGCGAGCTTCTCCCCTCCTACCATCCAGTAAGAGTTATTCATGTTGTCAGCAAAAGAATTCTCCTTGTGTTCAATGATCCTAAGATCTTTTATAAAATCAAATTCATACACTTTCACTTTTCCTTTACCTGCGACATCCCGTTTGTAAAAAAATTTGTTTTCCCTTAGCTTGATCTTTTCGACTCCATATTTTCTCCACATGAATGCCCTGAAGATCTTGTATTCGAAATACAACCAGAATCCCATCCAGACGATGATCGTAACTTTTGTATTTTGATCCTGGATTCTAAAATACTGTGACAGCACAATTATTCCACTTACGGTCCATATAAAGAACCAGGAAAACAAAAGTATATTCTTAATTTTTTCGGACTGAGAAACGATCACTATGCTCGTCTCAGTTTCACTGTGTTTTATGCTTATCCTTTTACCTATGTATTCCATCATTGCTAATTTCAGAACAAAATTATCAATTAATTCTATATTTGTTAGGGCTAAACAATCATGCGTGGAGCCTGTTAAAACAATATGGCAATTCGGAAGTCGAAAAAAGAAAATGAATTGGGCTTTGGGTCCAAAACATCGTCACAAAGATCAAGACTGATCAATAAAGACGGGTCGTTCAATGTTGACCGCATTGAGCTGTCGTCCTGGAGCTCTACCAGTATGTATCATTCACTGATCAGAATGCGCTGGGCTAAATTCAATGCAATTGTTTTTGTTTATTTTATTTCCATTAACCTGTTGTTCGCATGCCTCTATTACTTTTCCGACATCGAAGGATTAAAAGGGATGGAAGCTGTAACTGAAAGGGATAAGTTTCTCGAAGCATTTTTCTTCAGTTCTCAAACCCTTAGCACAGTTGGTTTCGGAAGATTAAGCCCGGGCAGCAATATGATCAGTACCATTGCAACAATTGAATCTCTTGTTGGCTTATTAGGTTTTGCCTTGGCTACCGGTTTACTTTACGCCAGATTTTCACGGCCACTGGCCAGAATACTCTACAGTAAGAATGCTATCATAGCACCATTCCGGGATGGAAAAGCGTTCCAGTTTCGCATAGCCAATAAAATGAGCAACAGTCAGATCACCGAAATGAATTGCCGCGTAACGGTCGCTAAATTAGAAGAAGAGAATGGTGTTTTGATTCGCAGGTTCAGGCCGCTTGAACTGGAAATTCCGAATATCCTGTTTTTTCCAATGACATGGACAATCAACCATCCGATTGATGAGAACAGCCCTCTTTTTGGTATGTCATCAGAGGATATGGCAAAAGCCGATGTTGAGTTCCTGATCTCGTTAAATGGTTTTGACGACACATTCTCGCAAAATGTAAGCACCCGTTATTCATACACTCATGAGGAGCTTGTTTATGGGGCGAAATGGATCAGTGTTTTCAGTACAAATGAACAAGGCCAGACTTCCCAGGACCTGAGGAAGATCAGTGATTATCAGGCGGCCAAACTTGAGTAATTTTTCTTACTGAAATACATATTTACCCTTTTTATCAGCAGTAACTTTAGGCAATTGTTTTGTCTTCTCAAAAATATCGTACCCTGTCTTCAGATTGCTCCAGAAGGAGATTAACTCCGGATCCTGATTGTATTTGTTATTTAACTCATGTAAAAAGTCACCATCCATCTTACCGGGAAAAATCCAGACCGGAATTGTGGATTGTCCGCCACTCCTGGCTTCTACCGCAAGTATGTAAACTTCTTTAATGAATTTATCTGTAAGCGGAATGCATCCGATGCTGACGCAATTACCATGAATCATTATATCACCACCTAAATTCGTCTTTCCCATGATCCGGTCGCTTGAGTTTGGGTAGCTGATCCCTAACGACAAATGATAATTACTATAAGGATTAAACACCGCTATTGAGTAGAATCCCTCAGGCACCTGACCATCACCCTGATGACGCTTTGGCCCCAATTCTCCCGAGTAATAACATATGTCATAGCTTTTGAAGAGTCGGAAAGCACTTCCATTATTGGGTTTTAACCAGACCTCCAGCTTTTTTTCATGTTTCAATGCACGGATCATCATATTAAAAGGACCTTTAAATCCTTTTGACTCAAGTTCCTGCCTGAGAGGCTCCCATTTTTCCGTATAGGCCGTTCTTACACGTGGATATTTTTTTTGGGTTTCCCTGAATGTTTGTCCATAAAGCGAATGGAAAAATAACAGGCAAATGATTGTAGAAGCTAAAAGACGATACATAATGTTAATTACTAAGTTAATAAAAGATTCCTGTACAGGAATTAAGCCTGCCGATCCACACCTATTTTTACCATGATAAATTTACTGAACGTGAAAAAGATAATCTCCGTATTTAAAAATAAATATTTGCTGACAGTAATCGGTCTGTCAGTATGGGTTATTTTTTTTGATAAGAATGATCTTAAGACTCAGATCGAACTCCGAAAGGAAGTAAGACAACTGGAGGAGGAAAGAAATTATTACGCTCATGAAATTGCTGATATCACGGCAGACATCAGAGACCTGAGCTCCAATCCAAAAACCTTGGAAAAATTTGCCCGCGAGAAATATTACATGAAACGGGATAATGAAGAGATCTTTGTAATAGTTGAAGAAAATCAATAAATCAATTCACGATTAACTTCTTATTTACAACAGACTGCTTCGAGGTTGCAGTTATAAGATACATGCCTGCCGGAAGTTTTTTCGAAGGATCCAACGCAAAGACATTTTTTTTTTGGGTTTTCCCTTTAACCAACACTTTGGAATATGAATAATTTCCGGTAATATCAGTTACAACTACCAGTATTTCCTCGGCATCATCACCTTCTACAACAAGAGAAATATCCTGACCGTTATTTGGATTCGGGTAAACCACAAAAGAAAATTCCCCAGTAGAGTTAAAATCAATGTACTCTAAAGATGAATACGTATTGCGTCCGTTATAATCAGTCTGTTTTAACCTGTAATAGGAAGTACCATCATATGGATAGTGGTCTGTAAAAAGATAATTCCGAATAGAAGAGCTGTTACCGGCACCTTTAACTGTTCCTATATTTTCATATGTAAAACCGTCAACAGTTTTTTCAATTTCAAAATAGTCATTGTTAGTTTCGGATGCGGTGATCCAGTTCAAACAAATACCTTTTTCGCATATTGCGGCTGTGAAGCTTATTAAATCGATAGGCAAAGGAGTTCCCAAAACCATAGGTCCTGTATACGTGCCGTCACCTGCTGTCCATACATTGGAACCACCGATGGAAATCAAAGTTGAGCTACCACCTCCGGCAAAAGTTTTTTCCACCCTCGCTCCAGCGTTTAAAATCACTGTAGAACCAGAGGGTAATTGGAATCTAACACCATTTGTATTAAAATCCATAACGCCATTGATAGTTAGTATTATCGGACTCGGACAACCTGAATAATCTACATCCGCACTGATCTGGATATTACCCTGTACAATTATATTATCATTACATAATGGAGGTCCGCCTACAGGAGCAGGCGTACATGACCATGCGGCTGCATTCCATGAAGTATAAGTCCCGCTTCCCGAAGTACATGTACGCGAGAAAAGAAAATTTGAACCAATAAAAAGTATCGCCAGAATGAGTAGCGTTTTATTCATAGCATAAAACCGTTTGTGTAAACTTATGCTAATATAAAAAAATAAAAGAAAATAACAAGAAATATTTGGGTGGATTATTGCTCCGATGTTATTTCTTTTATCAGACTCTCGAAAATTTTCGGGTATTCCATCATGCTAGCAGGCTTGCAAATATATTTCATAGCCCCGGAAGAAAGACAATTGGCAATATCCTTTTCATAATTACTGGTACTGAATATTACAACAGGAATTTCTTTCCAGACAGGATTGTTTTTAATGATATCGAGCGCTTCCCTTCCATTCATTAAAGGCATATTGAGATCCATGATGATAAAATCGGGTAAAGGTCCGGTATGCTCGGAAAGGGATTCGATGAGCTCAACTCCATTTGTAAAAAAGCGCAGCTGGCCGGCATCAACGAAATCAGTAAATGCTTCTTTTATAAAGAAACGTTCATCCTTGTCATCATCAACACTATAGATCAATAGATCCTTTATATCTTTTTTCATTTTACCCTGTATATTCGCCAAAAACATTTCTCATCGTATCTGCAATCTCACCTAAAGTCGCGTAACTTTCAGCCGCCTCTAAAATGACCGGCATCAGGTTAATGTCAGCTCTTGCAGAAGAATCGAGCTTGCTTAAAATCTCTTTCACTTTTTCATTATCACGCTCAGCTTTTACCTTATTGATCTTATCGATCTGAAGCTGACGGATCGTATCATCCACTGTAAATATATCTTTTAAAGGCGATTCCTCAACAGTAAATTTATTCACACCCACAATTATCTTTTCACCAGTTTGAATATCCTTTTGATATTTGTAAGAAGACGCAGCGATCTCATTCTGAAGATACCCCTGCTCAATCGCTGATACAGAGCCTCCCATTGCATCAATTTTCCTGATATAATCCCAGGCAGCCTCTTCCACCTCATTTGTCAGTGCTTCCACAAAATATGAACCTGCCAGAGGATCCACGGTGTCTGCTGCTCCGCTTTCATATGCAATGATCTGCTGAGTACGTAACGCGATGCGGGCAGCCTCCTCTGTTGGTAAAGCGATAGCTTCATCAAATCCATTGGTGTGTAAACTTTGAGTTCCTCCTAAAACTGCTGATAGTGCCTGGGTAGTAACCCTGATAATATTATTATGCGGCTGTTGTGCTGTTAAGGTTGAACCTCCGGTTTGTGTATGGAAGCGGAGCATCTGAGCTTTTGGATCAGTAGCACCCAGATCTTTTGTGATCCTGGCCCACATTCTTCTCGCTGCCCTGAATTTTGCTACCTCTTCAAAAAGATTGTTATGCGCATTAAAGAAAAACGATAACCGTTTTGCAAACACATTTATATCAAGACCGGCATCAATTGCTGCTTTCAAATATGCTTTTCCATTCGCAAGCGTAAAAGCCAGCTCCTGCACGGCTGTTGAACCTGCTTCCCTGATGTGATATCCGGAAATCGAAATTGTGTTCCATTTTGGCACTTCCTTGCTGCAGTAAGCGAAAATGTCAGTTATGATGCGCATGCTTGGCTTTGGTGGATAAATGTAAGTTCCCCTCGCAGCATATTCTTTTAAAATATCATTCTGGATAGTTCCTGAAATTTTCTTCAGATCAGCCCCTTGTTTTTTAGCAAGCGCAATATACATCGAAAGCAAAATCGATGCTGTCGAATTGATTGTCATTGAAGTGGTGATATTCTCCAGCTTGATCCCGTCAAATAATATTTCAATATCCCTTAATGAATCAATAGCAACTCCCGCTTTACCTACTTCTCCGTCTGCAAACTCATGCGAGCTATCATACCCGATCTGTGTCGGAAGGTCGAAAGCAACCGAAAGCCCCGTTGTACCATTATTTAAAAGATAGTGATATCGTTTATTGGATTCTTCAGCAGTCGAAAATCCTGCATATTGGCGCATTGTCCAAAACCTGCTACGATACATGGTCGACTGAACCCCACGTGTATAAGGAAAATCCCCGGGTTGTTCTTCTTCAACATTCAGCTTCGGGTAAACTCTCCTGATCTCAATACCTGAATCCGTTAAAAACTTTTCTTTGCGTTCTTTTTCTTCCATACTCTTGGTTGATTGGTTAAATGGGTATCGGTTATTAGGGAGTACCCGGTTAACTATCGTTTAGCTATTAGCTGTTACACAGATTCGTATATTCGTAATTATTCGTATTCGTAGGTTTAGAATTCCTTACCGATCTCTTTCTTTATCGCATCAATAGCATTTTTTGTAGGCATTTCGGTCAGCTGTGAGGATACAGCAATAACTGCCTGAGCCAGCTCCAGTCCGTTAGCATCCGAGCTAACCTTGGATGCTGCCACGTTTATGAGCTTGATCGTTTCTTCCTTGCTTTTTACAACAGCTTCCCATGACTTGTTGCTCATATAGATCTGCTGAGAAAGATTATGTTCGAATTCGGTACGGATCGTTTTTAAAAGATCTCCGTGAAGTATTGCACCGCTGGTATTCTTGTTGGCCCTCATCACCATCCCATTCGGATTGATACGTTCAAGAAAAAGTACAACTCGTTCATAAGCCTGTAAACGTATCGGTGTGAGCACGGTTTGATTCGCCAGCTTAAGATCAAGTGTTTTTTTTCTGCTTTCATGATCCAGAAAATTCTTTACCAGATAATACGTGGTTAAAAAAACAATTCCCGAAGGAAGAATGATCATTGCAATTTGAAAAACCGGCTCCATTATTTTATTTTATGTTTTGAATTCTTAAGGTGATCAAGTTTGTTTTACGGGCTTAAATATCGTAATATTTATTGATTTTTTGTACCAATAATTCGCTAAACTTGTACGGTCATTTAAAATGAAATTATGTATAGAAAAATTGAAGATTTTTTAACCGACTGGAAATATGAAAGTGATTCAACGCTCAGTGTTTTTGGTAATATCAACAATGATATTCTGAGTAAAAAGGATAATGAGAACGTCAGAACTATAGCAGTCCTTGCCTGGCACATCACGATCACACTTAACGAAATGATGAATAAGGCTGGCTTAAAAGTCGAAGGCCCTTCTGAACACAGCAAGCCTCCTGCAACCATTGAAGAAATAATCTCTGCCTATAAAAGTTCAGCTCTTTCTGTCTTGGAGCAGGTAAAAGCAAACTGGACCGACAATCAGCTGACTGACGAAATGCCTATGTATGGGGAAACCTGGAAAAAAGGTGTGATCCTGAACGTTCTCATTAAACATCAGGCTCATCACCGCGGACAGCTTACTATTCTCATGCGTTTTGCCGGAGCTAAGGTACCCGGTGTCTATGGCCCTTCAAAAGAAGAATGGGCACAAATGAATTTACCTGCAATGGACTGATATTTTCATGTTCATAAAATAAGTTCTGATCGTTTTTGCTTCTCCTTTAAATAAGTATTTTGTTAGCTTTGCCCTAAATAGTAATCCTTATGAGTAAATTATCTGATAGAATAAATAATCTTTCCGAATCGCAGACTTTAGCAATGGCTAAAAAAAGTCGTGAGCTACAGGCAATGGGAAAAGATATTATCAGTTTGAGTATTGGTGAACCTGATTTTGATACGCCCGAATTTATTAAAGAAGCGGGGAAGCTTGCCATTGATAACAATGTTACTCACTACACTCCTGTTGCCGGAATTCTTGAGCTTCGCAAAGCTATTTCTGCGAAATTCAAACGTGATAACAATTTAAATTACTCATTTGACCAGATCATCGTATCTACAGGGGCAAAACAATCCATCGCGAATGTTATCCTTAGTATGATCAATCCTGGTGAAGAAGTTATTGTACCTATTCCTTACTGGGTAAGTTATATAGAAACTATAAAGCTGGCGGAGGGAGTTCCGGTTACAATCCCAACTTCGATCGAATCTAACTTCAAGATCACGCCTGAACAGTTAAGAAAAGCGATCACTCCGAAAACAAAAATGATTGTATTCAGCACTCCTTGCAATCCGAGCGGTTCTGTTTACAACAAAGAAGAATTAAAAGCTATAGCTTCTGTAATTATCGAATACCCCGATCTTTACATCATATCGGACGAAATATATGAATATATAAACTTCGGTAAGAAACATGAAAGCATCGCACAATTCGATTTTATCTACGAACGTGTGATCACTGTGAATGGCGTTTCCAAGGGCTTTGCAATGACCGGATGGCGCATTGGTTACATTGGTGCTCCAAAATGGATCGCTGATGCGTGTGATAAAATGCAGGGACAGTTTACTTCCGGAACATCTTCTGTTTCACAAATGGCAGCAATGGAAGGTATTAAAGCTGACCCTTCCATTACCTACGGAATGCGGGATCAGTTCAAGAAAAGAAGAGATCTGGTACTTGAGCTGATGAAAGAAATCCCTGGAATGAAAACAAATATTCCTGAAGGTGCATTTTACATTTTTCCGGATATCTCCTATTATTTCGGTAAGTCTTATGACGGACATACTATTAAAAATTCAAATGACCTGAGCATGTATCTCCTTGATTTCGGCAATGTAGCTCTTGTGTCAGGTGACGCTTTCGGGGATGATAATTGTATCCGTTTTTCATATGCCACATCTGAAGACAAACTGATCGAAGCTGTAAAAAGAATAAAAACAGCGCTTGAAAAGCTCAAATAATGGATCTTAAGGAAATCTTCAATTCTTTTAACAAAGTGAATGCCCTGATCATCGGTGATGTGATGATCGATTCATACATGTGGGGCAATGTTAGCCGCATCTCCCCTGAAGCTCCTGTACCAATTGTTGCAGTAAGCAAAAAGGAGAACCGCCTCGGTGGAGCTGCAAATGTCGCACTCAATATTCAGGCAATGGGAGCTACACCCTATTTGTGCTCGTTTATTGGTAATGATGACGGAGGAAAACTTTTTTTCGGACTTATGAAAAAACAAAAACTTTCGTCTGACGGTATCTTGAAAAGCAAGTCAAGAACCACAACAATTAAAACGCGTGTCCTTGGCGGTAATCACCAAATGATCCGTGTTGATGAGGAAATTGACACCCCTGTTTCCTCAGCAGAAACATCCTCTCTTTTTGAAGCCGTTAAAAAAATGGTCAGCTCAAAAAAGATCAACGTGATCATTTTTGAAGACTATGATAAAGGATGCATCACTCCTGCCCTGATCAGCTCGGTGATTGAATTTTCCAATACAAAAAAAATTCCTGTGATCGTGGATCCTAAAAAGAGGAACTTTATGGAATATCGCGGGGTGACCATGTTTAAGCCAAATCTGAAAGAGTTAAAGGAAGGACTTAAAGCCGATTTCGACAGCAGCAACATTAAGGAATTGTCGAAACTGGTTGACGCTTTTATGAAAAAGCAAAAAATTGATTCTTCTCTGATCACTCTCTCTGAAAAAGGTGTGTACATAAACGATAAAAAGATAAAAACACTGATACCGGCTCATGTACGTGATATTACTGATGTTTCCGGGGCCGGTGACACAGTGGTAAGTGTGGCGGCATTGTGTCTGGCGATCGGCCTTTCGTCCGTAAATACTGCCACCCTTGCTAATCTTGCGGGTGGCTTGGTATGCGAAAAAGTAGGTGTCGTTCCAATAAATAAAAAGGAATTGCTGAAAGAAGCAATGATGCTCGAACTAAATCAATAGGTTACCGGATCAATTAACAGGCATCTTTATTGAAGTATTTCTGTAAAATTAAAAAATGAGCAAAAGTATAACTCCATATAAAGATTCGTCATCAGGCAAAAAGGAACAGGTTGCTGAGATGTTCAATAATATTGCCCCTAAATATGATTTCCTGAATCAGGTACTATCGCTTGGAATTCATAAAGGATGGCGAAAGAAAGCAATTACAATGCTTGGGACAGAAAAACCTCATACCATCCTGGATATAGCCACAGGCACAGGAGACTTTGCTATCGAAGCAATGAGGATCCACCCTGAGAAAATAGTAGGTGTCGACATTTCTGAAGGAATGCTTAAGCTCGGTGTGGAGAAGATCAGAAAACTCGGCCTAAGCGATAAGATTGCGCTGCAGCGGGGTGATTCAGAAAATCTCCTTTTTTCAAACGAAAGTTTTGATGCAGTCACTGTGGGGTTTGGAGTACGCAATTTTGAGAATCTCGATAAAGGGATTTCCGATATCTACCGGGTATTAAAAAGGAAAGGGACGCTTATAGTCCTTGAGTTTTCAAAGCCCCGCGCATTCCCGGTCAAACAGCTCTATAAGTTTTATTCTAAATACGTTACTCCGACAGTTGGCAGAATATTTTCTAAGGATACTGCTGCATACAGTTACCTTCCTGAATCCGTGAATGCATTCCCGGATGGAGAGGATTTTCTGAATGTGCTTAAAAAAGCAGGTTTCAAATCAACAAGAGCTACTACCGTGGCATTTGGTATTGCAACTATTTACTTTGCAAAAAAATGAAATATATTTACGCTCTTTTCGTTGTTAACGCAATTTGAATTTGAAAACAAAATTTAAATATAACTCTGTGATCGCCCTCCTGTTTGCCTGTGTGTCCTCGCACGCGCAGGAAGAGCGGGGCAATCTCAATAATTATTACAAAGAAACACTACACTTTGGCTTTACGCTGGGAGTTAACCGCACTAATTTTATTATTCATCCCGCGCCTCATTTCGAAACGTTTGACACTTTGAAATGGGTACGCTCTAAACCCAAAACCGGCTTTAACCTTGGCATCGTTTCTGAATTAAGACTTCACGAATATATTACCTTGCGTTTTGTCCCTAATCTTTCATTCGCTGAAAGAAGTCTCGAATATTATTTCGCTGGGATTGATACCATTGTAAGAAAAAAAACTATTGAGTCTACATTTCTAAATTTTCCACTTGATCTGAAAATCCGTTCTAAGCGGGTAAAGAATTTCGGAGCATATGTTTTGGCCGGTGGAGGCTACAGCCTTGATCTTGCTTCAAAGCGTAAAGTTCAAAACACCTCCGGAACTGACGCAATTGTTAAGTTAAAGCGTGATGATTTTTCTTATGAGGTTGGTGCAGGTGCAGAATTTTATTTGGAATATTTCAAGTTTGCAATTGAAGGCAAACTTAGCATTGGAACTACTAACCTGCTTATCAAAGATAACACGATCTTCTCAAATTCAGTGGACAAGCTTAATTCAAAGGTATTCCTCGTTTCAATCACTTTCGAAGGATAAAACATCCTAATTCTTTCAGGGAAATTCTAACTCTTTTTTTCTTACTTTTGCAAAATAAATCATCGCTGTTGAGGCGTTAACACTGCACGATAAACACGTGCCTGAAATTATGAAGCAAGAAATAAATCTCGTTGTTTCTCCCGAAGAAGCAGCAAATGAGAACCGCCTAAAAGAGATAGTTGCAAAACAACTTTCTATTCCATTAATAACAATCAGCTTTTTTAAAATCCTGAAACGCTCGGTTGATGCGCGCTCCAGAAATATCAAAATCAATCTTAAGGTCGAAGTTTACACAGGGGCAGAAAAACCATCTCCGCTTTCTTATAAAATGAATTATCCGGATGTCAGTTCAAAGGAGCCGGTGATAGTTGTTGGTGCCGGTCCAGCAGGGTTGTTCGCTGCATTACAGCTCATTGAAAATGGCAAAAAGCCCATCGTAATTGAACGTGGCAAAGATGTAAAAAGCAGAAGGCGTGATCTCGCGGCAATCAACAAGCAGCAGATCGTGAATCCCGACTCAAATTATTGTTTTGGTGAAGGTGGTGCCGGAACATATAGTGATGGTAAGCTCTACACCAGATCGACCAAACGCGGTGACGTGAATAAAGTTCTTGAGATCTTTGTTGCGCATGGTGCCGATGAAATTATTCTTGTGGAAGCGCATCCGCATATCGGCACCAATAAGCTGCCGAAAATCATTCAGGAAATGCGTCAGAGCATTCTAAATGCCGGTGGCGAAGTGTATTTTAACACTCAGGTAAATGACCTGATCATTAAAGAGAATGCAGTCAAGGGCGTCATTTGCAAAGACCTTATAGAAAATACCTCAAAAGAATTTACATCTGATAACGTGATCCTGGCGACCGGTCACAGCGCACGGGATATTTTCGAATTGCTTCACAAAAAAAATATTCTTATTGAAGGAAAAACCTTTGCTATGGGAGTTCGTGTGGAGCACCCTCAGGCATTGATAGATAGCCTCCAGTATCACTGTCCTGTTTCAGAAGTTCAGTATAAACGCGAGTTTTTACCGGCAGCATCTTACAGCCTTGTTCATCAGGCTCTCGGCCGCGGAGTGTATTCATTCTGCATGTGTCCGGGCGGAATCATCGCACCATGTGCTACATCTCCGGGTGAAGTCGTGACAAATGGATGGTCACCATCAAAACGAAATAATCCTTATGCAAATTCGGGGATTGTTGTGACAATAGAACCGGAAGATTACCAGAAATATCAAAAGGAACATGGTGCACTTGCCGGCTTGCGTTACCAGCAGGCATTGGAACAAATGGCCTGGAGTGCCGGAGGAAACACAGATAAGGAAAGTTGGACAGGACAAGTTGCTCCAGCTCAGCGTTTACAGGATTTTGTAAATAATAAATTATCATCAAACCTGCCGGATGTATCGTATCAGCCGGGAATTTCTTCAGCTCCGTTGAACAATTTACTTCCGCCTGAGATCGGAATGCGTTTACAAATAGGCTTTAAAGAGTTCGGAAATAAAATGCGGGGATATCTCAGCAATGAGGCGGTGATTGTCGGAGTGGAATCGCGAACCTCCTCCCCTGTCCGCATTCCCCGTGACCATGCAACATTACAACATCCGCAGGTAAAAGGCTTGTACCCTTGTGCTGAAGGAGCCGGTTATGCAGGCGGAATAGTTTCGGCAGCAATTGACGGGCAAAAGTGTGCTAACGCGGTTGCAGGAAAGCTTCGCGCTACCTCATTCTAATTTTATAATCTTAACTTTGCAAAAATATTAGCTCAATGAAATTTCTAATTCAACTCGTTATATCAACGCTGGCAGTGCTCATCAGCGCGTATCTTTTGCCACACGTAGACATTGATGACAATAGCTTTCTGACAGCATTGGTTGTTGCTGCAGTTCTATCATTTTTAAATGCTGTTGTAAAGCCGATCATGATCATACTTACAATCCCTATCACGGTATTCACATTGGGATTTTTTCTCCTGGTGATCAATGCACTGATGATCATGCTTGCTGCAAAAATTGTTGATGGGTTCCATGTTGACGGATTCTGGTGGGCATTATTATTTAGTCTGATCTTATCACTGGTGACTTCCGTGCTGGAAGGCATTAAAAAGCGTGATGACGGGGATGGCAGCATTTAAATTGAGAAGTGATAACTACTCATAAACGAAAAAACAATTAACCAATAACTTTAACTCATATGATCCAGGTAGGCCGCTATAATGAATTGAAAGTCCTGAAAGAAATGGACTTCGGAATTTACCTTGGTGATGGCATTCACGAGATCCTTATGCCTTTGAAATGGGTGCCTGCAGGGACAAAGGTTGATGATATCCTCGATGTTTTCGTTTTTCGCGATTCAGAAGGAAGATTGATTTGCACCACAGTAAAGCCTTACGCCATTGCAGGTGAATTCGCCTTTCTTGAAGTGCAGCAGGTAAACAACATAGGTGCATTTCTGGATTGGGGAATGGAAAAAAATCTGTTAGTTCCTTTCCGGGAACAACCCAACAAGCTTCAGGAAGGAAAAAGTTATGTGGTGTATGTTTATGTGGATGAAGAAACTGATCGCGTAATTGCGAGTGCGAAACTGAATAAGTTCATCGAGCATGAAGACATTGATCTGGTTGAGGGAGACATTGTTGAACTGCTGATCTATTCGGAAACAGATAAAGGCTTTAATGCGATAATCAACAATACTTACAGTGGACTGATCTATCGTAATGAGATCTTTGACAAGATCCGGATAGGAGATAAAATAAAAGGTTATGTAAAGCAGGTACGTGAGGATAATAAGATTGACCTCAGCTTACAGAAAAGCGGTTACGAGCTGGTAGATGATGTGAAGTGGAAGATCCTGAACATTCTTAAAGAAAAAGGTTCTATTCCTTTGCACGATGGAAGCTCACCGGAAGAAATAAAAGCGATGCTTCAGATCAGTAAAAAAGCATTCAAAAAAGCCGTTGGAGCACTCTACAAAGAGCAACAGGTAAAGCTTACGGATAAAGGTGTCGAGTATATTAAAAGGTAGGTGATTCGCGGATTGGTTGATGTAGAATTTGTCACATCTCCCATCGTGAGTAGTTTAACAGGTTATCCCCTTTTTAGCATTCTCTCATTCTCTCCTTCTCCAATTAAATATGGTGATAAGGTTCGTTCTTCAAAATCGTCATTGCCCTGTATACCTGCTCTACAAAAAACAATCTTACCATCTGATGCGAAAAGGTCATTTTCGAAAGAGAGATCTTTCCGTTTGCCCTTTTGTAGATCTCATCTGAAAAACCGTAAGGTCCGCCAACAACAAAAACAAGGTTCTTAATCCCGGAGTTCATCTGCTGCTGAATAAAATCAGAGAAACCTATCGAGTTGTACTCTTTTCCGTTTTCATCAAGCAGGATCAGCTTGTCGGAGCTCTGAGTTTGTTTCAGAATAAGCTCTCCTTCCTTTTGTTTTTGCTGCTCAATACTTAATGCCTTGGTGTTTTTTAAAGCAGGTATCACTACGGTCTCGAAGCCTATATAATGTTTTAAACGCTGCTCATATATCGAAAATCCTCTAATGATATAATCATCTTCCGTTTTGCCATTCAGGATAAGAGTAATTTTCATAGATTTGATATTAATTGAAACAAAAAACACATATTTTTGCTTCGGACCCAAAGATATGAAATCCTTATATTCTAAAGAGATTTAAGGTACAAGTGGCTCAATTATTGCAACCCGCTTAGAAAATTCAGAAAATTAAATGAAAACTAAAACAATTGTTGCTTTATTCGTGATCGCTTTATCATCCCTTGCATTCAAACTTGACATAACTGATGATGTGGCCTCGGCTATCCGATCAGGCAATCCAAAGAACATATCACGTTTTTTTATTGAGAATATCGACCTGAAAGTAATTGATCAGGAAGACGTTTACAGCAAGCAACAAGCTGAAATGATCCTGAAAGATTTTTTCACTAAGCATCCCGTAAAATCCTTTAATGTCGCTCACAAAAGTGAGCCAAAGAACGGCTCGCAATATGTCATCGGAACATTAGAAACTACAAATGGCAAGTTCAGAACTTACTTTCTGATCAAGCCTTCGGGGGCGCAAACCCTAATCCAGCAATTTAGAATCGAAACAGAAAATGGGTAGATCGCTTCAACCGGAAAAGCTCTATAATTTCAGTATACAGGATTTCATTTCTCAGGCCCTTGCCGAAGACCTTGGTGATGGTGACCATACCTCTCTTTCATGTATCCCCTCTGCCGCAAAAGGTAAAGCGCGTTTGCTTGTAAAAGAAAAAGGCATTCTTGCCGGAGTGGAAATGGCACAGAAAATTTTCAAAGCAGTTGATCCGGGCCTCAAAGTGATGGTTAAGATGAAGGATGGTTCTGAGATCACACCCGGTGATATCGTCCTCACAGTTGAAGGGAAATCTCAATCCATACTTGCGGCAGAAAGACTTGTTCTTAACTGCATGCAAAGAATGAGTGGGATTGCAACCAAAACCAATACAATGGTCACACTTTGCAAGGGGACAAAGGCGAGGGTGCTTGATACAAGAAAAACCACGCCTAATGTTCGCGGACTTGAAAAATGGGCTGTTTTGATCGGAGGCGGTGCAAATCATCGCATTGGCTTGTACGACATGATCCTGATCAAAGACAATCACGTGGATTATGCGGGTGGGATAAAACAGGCAATTGAGGCGGCAAACGCTTACCTGAAAAACAACAAGAAAAAATTAAAGATTGAAATCGAAGCCCGTAATCTTGATGAAGTAAAACAAATCCTTGAAGTCGGAAATGTACGTAGGATCATGCTCGACAATTTTACTTACAAGGATCTTCGTCAGGCTGTAAAGCTTATCAACGGCAAATATGAAACGGAAGCTTCCGGGGGGATCAATGAAAAAACCATTGGAAAATATGCAAAATGCGGAGTTGATTTTATTTCTGTCGGAGCGCTTACACATAACATCAAAAGTCTGGATCTTAGCCTAAAAGCTTTTAAATAATGGAGTTAAGACATACAAGGCGACTGGTTAAGTTCAAACCTGCCCATTCACTTGTAAAAGGGAGCAGAAAGCTTGTCTTTCCCGGCTTTGAAGGCCAATCGCTTTATGTGGTCTCCAAGTTCTTTTTTAAAGCAATGAAAAACGGATCTGTAAACATGCGGGCAACATCGCTTGCATTCAGTTTTTTTCTGGCACTTTTCCCGTCTATCATATTCTTATTTACTCTGATTCCTTACATTCCGATTGATAATTTCCAGCTAGAGCTTTTTGAACTTCTGCGGAGTGTGATGCCTAAAAGTGCATTCGAAGCTGCAGAAGAAACAATAACGGATATCATTCAGAAACCTCGCAGCGGCTTACTTTCTTTTGGTTTTATCTCTGCCTTGTACTTCTCAACCAATGGGTTCAATGCAATGATCAATGCATTTAATGAGACCTACCACACGCTTGAGACGCGAAAGCCATTTATTCAAAGATTGATTTCTTTATTGATGGTGTTTGTAACCATCATTATGATCACTATTGCAATAACCCTTATCATCTTAAGTGAGATCGGGTTGCACAGGCTGGTTCATGTGGACAGTGTAGCTTATTACCTGGTTCTGTTCGGGAAGTGGATAGTGCTGTTTGGGCTTTGTTTCTGTCTTATTTCCTTTAACTATTACGTTGGGCCCAAACGCAAGAAGGGTTGGAGGTTCTTTTCTGCAGGATCAATGCTGGCAACGATCTTTATCGGTGCGGCCTCTTTTGCATTCGCCTATTATGTGAATAATTTCGGAAAATACAATAAGCTTTACGGTTCAATCGGAACTCTTATCGTAATTATGATGTGGATCTATATCAACTCTCTGATCCTCTTATTGGGATTTGATCTGAACGCCAGCATTCATACCGCCAAAAGAAATATGGAGGATCATCTCAGAGAGGATTAACAATAGATCACAAAAGATCTCTCGGATCCTGATTTCGGTCTTCCCGCTTTTTCTCCGCTTTCCTTCTCATCCTGATATTCATTGATTCAACGAAGAGAGAGAATGCAATTGAAATATAAATGAATTTCTTATCAACGTGCTCATGGAAAGACTCAATGATCAAAACCGTACCGATCATTAGCAGGAATGACAAAGCAAGTACTTTAATAGTCGGATTATCATTAATAAAGTTGCTGACCTTACCTGAAAAAAGAATCATAATGATCATTGCTATGATAACGGCAAAAATCATAATCAACAGGTTAGTAACAAGGCCCACAGCGGTTAGGATCGAATCAAAAGAAAACACGATATCAATGAGGACGATTTGCAAAACTATCGCTTTGAAACTGGTTCTTTTAACACTCATCTCGTCTTCATCATACCCCTGAACTTTATTATGGAGTTCTGTTGTTGTTTTATATAGCAGGAAAACCCCACCGGCAAACAGGATCATATCTCTTCCCGTAACACCAAAACTCAGTATATTAAACAAAGGTTCCTTCAACCCCACTATCCAGGAGATACTGAATAATAAAGCCACACGCATAATAAGCGCAAGCATCAGTCCGATCGCGCGGGCCCTTCCCTGCTTTGCTTTCGGCAACTTACCTGCTATGATCGAGATGAAGATAATATTGTCAATTCCAAGTACAATTTCTAGAATCGAAAGAGTAAGCAAACTTATGAGTGAAGCGACTGAAAAAAGCTCGTTAAAATCTTGGGCTAAATGCATATAAAGATCATTTTTTACAAAAATACATAGATTTTTGCTGTTATTTTAAAAATTTTTATTATTGAAAATCAACTACTTATGATTTATTTTAGTACTATGTGATACAAGGTACTACATTTTATATATATCTTTGCAATGTCAGTTATTTGGTATAACACTTAATTAATAAGATCATACGATTGTAAAGCATAAAAAATCAGTCCTGACAAACATTAGCATAGAAAATAAATTTAAAATAAATCCAAACATGAATATAGAAAACACAAAAGCGCAGATGAAGAAGGGGGTCCTGGAGTTTTGTATTCTGTCTATCCTTTCTCATGGAGAAAATTATCCTTCTGAGATCATAGAAAAGATGAAAGAAGCAAAGCTCATTGTTGTGGAAGGAACTCTCTATCCATTATTAATGCGCCTCAAAAATGATGGCTTGTTAAGCTACCGCTGGGAAGAATCCACCTCAGGCCCCCCAAGAAAATATTACAAACTTACACCGGTTGGTGAACAATTCCTTAAGGAACTGGATACAACCTGGAAAGAGCTTGTTGAAGCCGTGAATAAAACTACTAACCGTACCTCACAAAACGGATAATCAAAAACAAACAGACACATTTAACACATACAAAAATGAATCGTACAATCACAATGAACTTAAGCGGCATCATCTTTCACATAGAAGAAGATGCATACGACAGGCTTAATAAATATTTATCTACGATAAGAAGCTACTTTAAAGATTCTGACGGAAGAGACGAGATCATGAACGATATCGAATCCCGCATTGCCGAGATGCTTCAGGAGAAAGTAAGCAACACAAAACAAGCTGTCCTCATGATGGACGTTGAATCGGTTATTGCTTTAATGGGGCGCCCTGAAGATTTTGCCGGTGATAATGAACAATCACAGACTGCTTCACAGTCGGCAAACGAAAATCAGCAACGCCAGTACAACGGAAGAAGAAGACGAGTTTTCCGTGATCCGGACGAAAAGCTGCTTGGCGGAGTTTGTTCAGGTATAGCAAACTACTTCGACTTTGATCCAATCTGGCTCAGAGCAGCATTCGCTATAAGCTTTTTTGTATTTGGTTCTGGCTTGCTCGTATACATTATACTATGGATCATTATCCCGGAAGCAAAGACAACTGCTGAAAAGCTAGAGATGCGCGGTGAAAAAGTAGACATCAATAATATCGGAAAGGCAGTCACCGAAGAGTTTGACGATCTGAAAAAAAGAATGAAGAACTTTGGCGACAATGTTGGTTCAACTGAAAACAGGGAGCGCGTTAAATCCTCTGCAAGAAAAGCAACAGAGTTTTTAGGGGATGTATTTTACAATATGATCAAGGTGCTTGGTAAGATCGTGGCAGTATTCCTCGTGATAATTGGAATTTTACTGATGGTTGGCTTGCTGGCAACTATCTTCGGCAAAGGAACAATCTCAGTATTCAATGCACCCGGAAGCAACATTCATTTCTCACTTTATGAATTTGGATCGGCTGTTCTTCCAAATGATCTTTCGATTCAGCTTGTAGTTATAAGTCTTATCCTTTTTCTTGGTGTTCCGTTATTATCCATCATTTATGCCGGGATCCGTCATCTCTTCGGAATAAAACAAAAAAACAGGATCGTAAAATATACCGCTAATATTTTATGGCTGATCGGTTTGGTAATGGTGTTCTACATCGGAACTGTAATAGGAACCGACTTTGAAGAACAAGCAAACAGTAAGCAGCATATTGATATCAAACAACCTGCAAATGGAGTTCTATATCTTGATGTGAATCCTACTGCAGAAGATGATATCGAACTGGGTAGCAGATACCGTCACAACAGAATCAACTTTGGCGACTGGAATCTAATATCGAAGGATGATAACAAATTCAGGATCGGATACCCGGAACTTAATATTGTTGCAAGTGAAACTGATTCTTTTGAGCTTGTAGCAATCAGGACAGCGCATGGCTTTGACAAAAAAGACGCGGTTAACAGAGCAAAGAACATTGATTATTCGCTTGTCCAAAATGATTCGACAATCCTTTTCAACAGCTTTTTTGATATAAACGCTGAAGACAAATTAAGAGCACAGGATCTTCAACTTATCATTAAAGTTCCTGTAGGAAAAATAGTTTATCTCGGTAAACGTACTGAGAGGATCATTTTTGATATCGATAATGTAGATGATGCGCTTGACAGGGATATGGTGAACAGAAGATGGCAAATGACTGCTGCAGGGCTTAAGTGTTTAGACTGTGAAGGACTTGAGGAAAAAGAATTTGACAATGATAGCCTCGATCGCTACATAAAGAAGCTTCACAAGATGGATGCGAACGATGTTCCCCCGCCTCCGCCAGCTCCACCCGAGCCATCAGAAAAAAACAATAAATATTTTTTCTAGAAAGTAACTTCATACATATCATTTCGTCATAAGTAAAAACAAATTAAAAACAACATCCCCATGAAAAAGATAGTCTTGCTGATCACGCTGATATTCTTCAGCTATATCGTCACTTATGCAGAAACAGGAAACACAATTCATTCACAAATAAGCAAGCAGATAAAAATGCCGGCTGAACTAAAGAATGAAAAGCTTAATGAAACGGTTAAAGTTGAATTTACCATTCTTGAGAACGGAAGTGTTACAGTGCTGAATGTCGAGACTCATAAACCGGAGTTAAAACAGTATATCATTTCTCAATTTAGTACGCTGGACCTGAAAGGTGTGACAATTAAGAAAAATGAAATATATCTTATAGACATAAATTTTAAGGTGCTGTAACTTTTACAAAGTTCAGACGTCAGAATTAAAAGATCCTACCGAAGAAGGGCTGTAAAAAAGTTCGTGCAAAAAAACTGAAGAGAGAGTTCGTAGCATTTCTCTCTCTTCAGCCCTTCTCAAAATTAAAATCGCCCCGCACTCTTCGGGGCGATTTTCTTTTTCCGTATATTCGTTTAAAATGCGCAACTATGAAGAATAAAGCTTTAGTATTTCTTTGTTTACTGGTAAATATTTCGTTCGCCCAGGACACCATTATTAAAAAAAACAATGATATGATCCAGGCGAAGATTATTGAGATCTCGTCAACACAGATTAAATACAAAAAATTTAATTTTCAGGACGGCCCAACCTATATTGAAGCAAAGTCCGATATCGCTTCCATTAAATTTTCCAATGGCATCAAAGAAATATTTAACAATCCGGTAATACATACTGAACCTGCAGCAACAAATTCAACTGCAACGGCAGCCGGTGATTATTATGATCCTAATGCAGGGAGAGTGGTGAGCAGGGTTAAGATGGAACCTTATGGAGCAAGGTATAAATACAACGGAAGGAAGATCGGAGAAAGGGAAATGCAGGAGGTGCTATTAAAAACAAATGATAAAGAAATCATTCAGAAAATTCAGTCTGCAAGGGAAGCAAAACATTTACAGTACATCGGATTTGCTGCATTTCCCTTAGGCATCGCCTCCTTTGCCACTTTACTTGGTGGCACTAACCAGTACGGACAGGTTAATGACGGGGCACTTACAGGAAGTTTTTTACTACTGGGAGCAGCCATTGCATGTCCTGTCCTCAGTGGTGTTTTCAAGCATAAACGCACGGTAGGAAATAAAAAAGCAGTCGAGCTTTATAATGAAAGATATTAGAAATATATCAATTGCTGTTGTACTTCTGCTTCTTCAATACTACAGTTTGAGAGGACAAAGCTCTCTTGCTGAAATGAACGATCGCGCGGTAGAATCTTTCAGTTTATATGAAATTCAGCATGTATCAGGCTTGCAACCTGCACAAAGACTGTTATACGCTTCGAGCCAATCAATCTACCAAAATTCCAGCGGTAGAGCCATGGATCAGCATTTAAAAAGCCTGAAAGATCCGGAAATCACCAAACTGTTGAACAAAGCAGAAGTGAACAGGAAGCTCGAGTTTGCCGCTTTCGCAGCACTTCCATTGGGGATTCTGGCGTCCGGACTTGTAAGGCAAAGCGGCACATCAAGTCTTCTGAAACCCGCAGGAATAAGCATTCTGGCGATATCACTCTCTTGTATCATCATCTCTCCGGTTGCAAACCACAGAAAAAACGCAAATTACAAGGAAGCGGTTAAGCGATACAATCAGAGATTTTAACAGAAAATGACCTTTGTAAAAGAGAGATAATTTTTCCCACAAAATTTCAAAAGCCCTGTTTTAAAAGTCCGCAAATAGTTATATTTGTGAAAACCGATTATTTTTAAACAACATCCTATTATGTCAAAATCAGGAGACGCGATTACAGCAGAAAAAAAACAAATATTTTCAAAGGATGAATTTGTGAACATTGTTCTCAATGATTTCAAGATAGCGAACGAAAGCCGTGAAGCAAGCTTAATGGGAAGACGTGAAGTGCTTACCGGTAAAGCAAAATTCGGAATCTTCGGAGATGGAAAGGAAATCGCCCAGCTTGCTATGGCAAAAGCTTTCAAGAATGGGGATTTCCGTTCGGGATATTACCGCGATCAGACATTTATGTTTGCAACCGGAAATCTTTCACTTCAGGAATGGTTTGCAGGATTATATGGCCACACAGATGTTGACCTTGAGCCAATGAGTGCAGGCCGTCAGATGGGAGGCCACTTCGGTACCCGCAGCTTAAATGCTGACGGCAGCTGGAAGGATCTTACAAAAATGAAAAATTCTTCTCCGGATATTTCTCCAACAGGCGGACAAATGCCCCGTTTATTAGGTTTAGCAATGGCTTCTAAACATTTTAAGCAGAATCCGGATTTACAAGGCGGAAAATTTCAATCACTTTCTAATAAAGGAAACGAGATCGCATTTGGTACCATCGGTGATGCCAGCACCTCCGAAGGATTGTTCTGGGAGGCTATAAACGCAGCCGGTGTTATGCAGGTTCCTATGCTGATCTCAGTATGGGATGATGGCCACGGAATTTCTGTTCCAAAAAAATATCAGACAACCAAAGAAAGCATATCAGAGATCATGGCAGGTTTCCAGCGTGAAAAAGGCGGAAACGGTTATGAGATCTTCAAAACAAAAGGTTGGGATTATGCTCATCTGTGCGAAACATATGAGAAAGCTTCACGCGTTTGCCGTGAAGAGCACGTTCCGGTTCTTGTTCACGTAGAAGAAGTAACCCAGCCTCAGGGACACAGCACCTCCGGTTCACATGAACGTTATAAATCAAAAGAACGTCTTCAGTGGGAATCAGATTTTGATGGGATCAAAAAAATGCGCGAGTGGATCTTAAGTAACAAGATCGCTACAGAGAATGAATTAGCAGAAATAGAAGAGAATGCAAAAAAGGTTGTGCGTGAAGCGAAGAGCGCAGCGTGGACAGCTTATTTAAATCCGATAAAAAATGAGAGATCAGAAGTTATTGCAATGATTGCTGAAGTTGCCAAAGACTCGGATAACAAAGCTTTTATTGAGAAGATCACTTCTGAACTTAATGGTATACTTGAGCCTATCCGCAAGGATATAATTGTTGCTGCAAAAAAAGTCCTTCGCCTAACACGCAGTGAAAATATTTCTTCAAAAACAAAACTTTCCAACTGGCTTAATGAATCAAGGATTGCAAACCATGATCGCTACAGCTCTTATCTGTACAGCGAATCCGATCTGGGTGCATTAAATGTTAAGCCTGTCGAAGCAGAATATGATGGTGAAGAAAAGCAGGTGGACGGCCGTGAGCTTCTGCGCGAGAACTTTGATAAGATTCTTTCTAAATATCCGGAAGTGATGATCTTCGGAGAAGACAGCGGTAAGATCGGTGGGGTGAACCAGGGACTTGAAGGCTTACAGGATAAATACGGAGAGATCCGTGTATTTGATACAGGGATCAGGGAAGCGACTATCATGGGACAAGCTATTGGACTTGCACTTCGTGGTTTACGTCCGATCGCAGAGATCCAGTATCTTGATTATTTACTCTACGCATTGCAGATCATGAGTGATGATCTTGCAACAATTCAATACCGTACCAAAGGCGGACAAAAAGCTCCGGTGATCATACGAACACGTGGGCACAGGCTTGAAGGAATCTGGCACAGCGGTTCTCCGATGGGGATGATCATTAATTCGATTCGTGGGATCCATGTTTGTGTACCACGAAACATGACACAGGCTGCAGGATTTTACAACACCCTTTTAACTGCTGATGAGCCTGCCTTAGTGATAGAACCATTAAACGGATATCGTTTAAAAGAGCAGTTACCAAGCAATATAGGTGAATACAAACTTCCGCTCGGAGTTATCGAAACTATCAATGAAGGAAGCGATATCACTTTAGTCACCTACGGATCTTGCTGCAGGATCGCGATGGAGGCAGTAAAGCAGCTTGCAGAAGCTGACATATCAGTTGAAGTGATCGATGTACAAACCCTACTACCATTCGATCTTGACCATGCTATTGCGGAGTCGGTTAAGAAAACAAACCGATTATTGATACTTGACGAGGATGTACCGGGAGGCGCAAGTGCATTTATCATGCAAAAGGTTCTTGAAGAGCAGGGCGCTTATAAATACCTGGATACAGAGCCCCGCACACTCGCTGCGAAAGATCACCGTCCGGCATACGGTTCAGACGGGGATTATTTCAGCAAGCCGAGCCCTGATGATGTCTTTGACGCGGTGTATGAAATGATGCGTGAAAGTGATCCTGAAAGATTTCCGGAGATATATTAATTTGAGAATAATCGAAGCCACAGATTCACAGATGTTTGTCTGTAAATCTGTGGCTTTAAAATTTTAAAAAATTGAAAAGAACTACAGAATCAGATTCCAACTACAACTCACTCGAACAGATGAGTGTGAAGGAATTGCTTGTAAATATTAATAGAGAAGACCAGACCGTTCCCCAGGCGATTGAAAAGATAATCCCCCAGATTGAAAAGCTTGTCAATGCGATCGTTAAACAAATGAGAGAAGGCGGGAGATTATTTTACATGGGAGCGGGGACAAGTGGGCGCCTCGGAATAGTTGATGCAAGCGAATGTCCGCCAACTTATGGTGTTCCTCACGGAATGGTGATCGGTATAATTGCGGGGGGTGATAAGGCGATAAGAAAAGCTGTGGAATTTGCGGAAGATGACACAGAGCAAGGTTGGAAAGATCTTTTGAAACACAAAATAAACTCGAAAGATGTAGTGATCGGCATTGCCGCGTCCGGCTCAACACCCTATGTTGTCGCGGCTCTTGAAGCTTGTAACAAAAACAATATTACCACAGGTTGTATCGTTTGTAATAAGGGCAGCAATGTCGCGAAGGCCGCTAAATATAAGATAGAGGCTGTTGTGGGTCCTGAATTTGTCACCGGCAGCACCCGAATGAAATCAGGAACAGCTCAAAAACTCATACTGAATATGATCTCCACTTCTGTAATGATCAAGCTGGGAAGGGTGAAGGGAAACAAGATGGTGGACATGAAACTAAGTAATAATAAGCTGGTGGACCGTGGCACAAATATGGTTGCAAAAGAATTAAAGATCAATTATAAAAAAGCAAACGAATTATTGCTCAAATACGGTAGCGTTAGAAAAGCTATTGATAGTTTTAAGAAGGTAGTCGGCAAATAACAGTTGGCAAACATTTGATTTTGAGTGAGGATCTACAACCAACCAAAACAAATTCATAACAAATCCAGATTCGTAAATTCGTAAGATTAGTATTCGTAGGTCATGCAGGACATAGAGCCATATTATAACTGGAGGCATCTCTATATCGCATCAGAAGATGAGCGTTCCCCTTTTTATGAAAGGGAATACAGTGAATTCGAGTATACCCATGCCATCTATAATTTCGTCATACATCCACAATGGGATGACATCGACTCCCCTACTCTGTATATAAAAATACTTTTTGTTGAATACGAACAAGGCTATGCGATCATTGAATTGATCGGTGAATGGAACGATTGCATCAATAATGATATCATGGTTTTAAAGCGTGACATCATTGAAAAGATAATGGCTTTCGGAATAAATAAATTCATTCTTATAGGAGAGAATGTTTTAAACTTTCATTATTCTGATGATTGCTATTATGAAGAATGGTTTGAAGAAGTGGAAGACGGATGGATCGCTTTTCTGAATTTCCGGGACCATGTTATGAAAGAATTCAACCACGCAAATATTGATTACTACATTGTTGGTGGCGGAAGCCTTAATGATATGGCATGGAGAACTTCCAGTCCTCAGCAGCTGTTTGAAAAGGTGGAACATGTTGTCCAAAAACGTATCGGCTAATGATTAAAAGCCTCGCATCCTCCTGTCTACTTTTATTATTATTTACAAAAGCTCTTTCACAGTCGATTGACACTCTCGAATTTCAACCGGGCTATCCGGATCATTCCCCCTCAGCACTTACTCAACTCAAATCATTTCCCTATCCGAGGTATAAGCAGGGCAATGATCTTATAAGACTTTTCAATTGGATGAATCCGCTCTATATGGGAGGAAAGGGACAGCTGGGAATCAGTAAAAAGCTGGCCATAGAAACCGCAGTTTTCCTGCAGGAAGAACTTATACTCCATTGGAACTATTTTATTTTCATTCCTAACTCAACTTTCGCGCTTGACCGTAATGCTGTAAAAGATCCATCTACACCTATCGGATCTTTTGTAAAACTTGCAAATAAATATCCTGAAATACCACTAGGTACCACGATCTTCTGGATGCAACTTCAGCCAAAAAAACTCGGATACAACCAGGATAAGCCAAACATACTTCTAACCACACATCCGGATAAATACTATGTAAAAGATAATTCGGGAAGTGTTATAAAACGCAGGCTGAATTTTGCCGCGCCCGACTCATTATTTATTGATGATGGTAAAATGCAAAGACAGTGTCTCGAAAATCTTCTGTCAGGACTCACGCGACCGATCACTATGATCAACGAAAACGGTGAAGAGCCGCCAGGCGTCATGCCTGAAGGAATGATGTCAGAAGATTCAGACATGATAGCGGATAAAAAAAAGTTAGGAATTGTAAGCTGGCATATCTATGCTTCAGAGAAGAAAAAACATTTCAGGCAATTATATTCTTCGCAGTTCATGCAATTGCCTGAATTAAAAAACACCTGGTTTACTGTGTATTGCCTTGAAGGCGGCCCAATTAACCGGTTCGATTGGAACTCCACAAAAAAAACATGTTCACTTATCAAAGGTAATTATTATTCAACTCCGGATTTCTATCCACGTTACCCCAACAACTGGCGAACGTGGAAAGGTGCATGGCATGGATGGAAGTGGATCAATGATGGGCGTAAGATTGAAATAAAAAATGGTGATAGATTTTTTTCACCATTTATCGCAGCCGGCTGGTCTAAAAATGCCAGCGAGGATATGCGTCCGGGACAATGGTTAGGGCTCCTTAAATGTATGTCGGTGATAGGCGCAGAATTTTATTATGTTGCGTATTTCAATCTTAAAGCTCCATTCACAAAGCCGTCTGATTATGTCTGGCAGGCAGTGATCCCTGCGTATGCCCAAGCGATCACAACACGATACGAGGATATTTTTCGCAATGGGAATGTTATGAAAGACGAAAAAGGAGAACCCGTGGTAACGTATCCTTTGAATGATAAAACTGAACGTGACATTCTTGTAAGCGTGAGAAAACATAATACTAAGGAGCAATATATCATCGCTGCTACATTGCAGCCCGAATCAAATACTGAACGTATTGCTCTTAAACGACAAACTGAGATCGGTATCGCTGATGAAAAATATATTATTGATGCGCGCAGACAAGGAAGTGTTTATTTTCTTGACAGGAGTGTGAAACCTTATATATTCTATCAACTGGATCGCTGGCATCAATACGAGCATCCGATGCGCTGGCGAAAAGAACAGATCTATGAAGCCGAGGTTAATGATACTTCTTCGGGAGATATCAAAGTGGTAAGTGCTTATAAAACGGAAGGCAAAACACTAGATTTCAGTCTTTCCGAAACTATATTGTTGATGAATAAAAGTCAGTGGATCGGGTTTTATCCGGATCTAAAAATATCAGGCGAAAAAATCTATCTGAAAATTTTATTTCGTTCAGATGTAAATGTAAATGGGACTGTAGCGATTGGCGATTGGAAAGCTACTTTTAAGAACATGAAACAAAATCACTGGGCCACTGTGGAAATTCCCGCATCAGTAAAAGTTGGCAATCAATTAATCAAAATAATATCTGATAGCAATTGGATGGCCATTGATAAAATCTGCCTGACTGAAAAAGATACAGATCCTGATTTGCAGGGGTATTAAAAAAAGCCTCTTGCGAGGCTTTTAATTTTAAAAGTGAAATGCCATTCCGCCCTGTACGATCGACCATTTGTCAAGTCCTATCTCACCATAGATTCCAATATTAGGAGTGAAATAATATCTTAATCCTGCGGTGAATGCAAAATAAATAGGTATGCCCGACCATGTATAAACAGGGCCTGTAACATGATTAGGATTTGTTGATTCAGTGCTAACCGTGTAGGAAGTTTTTGTATATCCACCTGCAACACCTGCGTACGGATCAAGCTTCTCCCCTGTTCCAAAATGGAAATTCAAACGGGCGCCTACAGAAAGGCTGGAAAATGTAAAATTGGTAACATCTTTATAATTATTTGAAATATAGTTTCCTGTATTAGGATCGTAGTTACTCTCGGTATAATCGCGGGTTTCAATATATTTTGTATTCCAATAACCGATCGCGGCACCAAGTCCTATCAATTTTGTCAACCCGTACTCATATTTGAAAAACAGAGGCCCATACCCTTTTACTTCATATTTATAATTGTCGCTTCCCGAATAAAATCCGGCTGCATTTCTGTTTTCAAGCTGTGATTTAAGAATTGCCTTATAGATATTTGGAAATCCGTATCCAACTGTAGCTGTTGAGTGGCCGGGGCTAAATGCATTTTCCTCATCCGACTGAGCATTAGCAGACAGGCTAAAAGTTATAACAAGAATTAAAAGTGCTTGGATCTTTTTCATAGCGTTTTTTTATAAAGGTAAAAAAGAATATGAAATAGCAAGAATAAATATGTTGACGGATATAATGCAGGTTTTGCATTGATATAAAACAAAAAATCCCGGGTAAGGACCGGGATTTAAAATTTAAATATTCTCGATTAATAAGGAGTAAAAACAGTAGTATCCTTACGTTCCATAGGACGGTAACTTAACACAGGGATCTCACTTTCGTTGATGATTCTTTGAGCAACAGTACCGATAAAGAACTCTTTCATGCTCAATTCAGCCTTGCTCATGATCAGGATCAGATCCGCTTCCACTTCCTGACCATAGTCAAGAACCATTTGAGGAATATCAGTTCCGCGAAGTGTTTTTATTGTACAACGAACGTTTTGATCTTTAATGTATTTCCAAACCTGGTTGGAATATGAGATCAGTTTATTTTCGGCATCTTCATCCTTCTGAGCAAGAATAGAGATCACGCGGATATCAGCATTGAATATTTTTGCAAGTTCGATTGCTTTATTCACTTTTTCACGTGTTTCTTTTGTAAGATCCAGAGGTAAAAGAATGGTTTTGCATCCGTCACGGTGAACCTTTCCACGGATAGTAATCACAGGATGTTTGGATTCACGCACCATTTTAAAAGCATTCTGTCCGATGATCTTGCTCAAACTGATCTTTGAGGACAAACCGATCATCACGAATAATGGGTTTAACACATCTGCAACTTTATTGATTTCTTCATAAACGTTGCCTTTGCGGACCATTGTTTCAACAGGGACACCTGCCTTAGCGGAAGTTTCTTTAGCCAGCTCATCAAGTTTTTTCTGAGCAAAAGGAGGATTACCTTCATCAACGCTTAAAAGAACGATCTTGGAATTTGTAAGTCGTGCAAGGTTATAAGACTGGGTTAATGCAATTATCGTTTGTTCAGTGGAATCAATAGGTACTAAAATTGAAGAGGTTGGATTTGACATAGTTTACATTAATTTTTTGCAAAAGTACTAAAAAAATTGGCATTTTTAAAACTTATCAACAAAAATAACATATTCATCTGCCAAATCCCAACGTTGAGCCTGTCTGGAGATGGCTGGTTATCAGACCAGTGGCTAAGTATACGATTTTCTTAAGAAATAGATTTGTATCAAATGGTACATTTTAGTATCTTTGCCCTCCCAAAATGAATTGGGAACTTTTATTAATCAGTCTGACTTCGTGTAAGCCGGACATAAAAACAAAAAACAATGCCAGTAAAAATCAGATTACAACGTCATGGTAAAAAAGCAGCCGCTTTCTTCCATATTGTAATTGCGGATGGTCGTGCACCTCGTGATGGAAAGTTCATTGAGAAAATTGGTACGTACAACCCAACTACAAATCCAGCAACTATTTTAATCGACAACGAAAAAGCGTTGACTTGGTTAGATAATGGCGCTCAACCAACTGACACTTGTCGTGCTATCCTTTCTTACAAAGGGATTATGTTCAAAAAACACTTACAGGGTGGTGTTACTAAAGGCGCTTTAACTCAGGAACAGGCAGATGCTAAATTTGCTAAATGGACTGCTGATAAAGAGGCTAAAGTTGAAGGAAAAGTATCTAAGTTGGATAACGCAAAAAAAGACGCTTATAAAAAACGTATGAATGCTGAAGCGGACGCAAAAGCTGCAAAAGCTGCGAAAATTGAAGCTAAGAACACTCCTCCTCCTGCTGCGGAAGAAACAGCTGCTCCTGAAGCAGATGCTCCACAGACAGAAGCAGAAGCATAAACATAACGCTTTGAGTTTTAAACAGACAGGCATTCTTCAAAAAAGGATGCCTGTTTTATTTTAATGATATGGAACATTTAAAATATCCTTACGGAAGATTTGAATATGGAATACAATATTCAAATGACGACACAAGCAGGAATATCCTTGCAATACAAAATCTTCCTTCAGATTTAAATACACTCGCAGAAAAATTTAATGAAGAGCTTCTGGAGAAAAGCTATCGCCCGAACGGCTGGACAGCGAGACAGATCATTCATCACCTTGCAGACAGCCATTCCAACGCCTTGGTAAGAGTGAAGCTTACCCTTACTGAGAACACTCCGGTAATTAAGCCTTACGATCAGGATGCATGGGCGGCATTAACCGACTCGAAAAAATCTCCGATACATTCTTCCTTAAAAATGATCGAAGCGATCCATGAAAGATGGACTTATGTTTTGAATTCAATGACAGAAAGCGATTTTTCAAAAAAGTACATTCACCCTGAATATCAGCGGGAATTCAAACTCGATGAATTTGTAGCTTTGTATGCCTGGCACGGCAAACAACATTGCGGCCATTTAAAACTAATACTTGAACATAATTAGCATGATGAATAAATCCGAATGCTTCAGTCTTGGATATATTGCCAAAACAGTTGGAAATAAAGGAGAACTGATCCTGATACTTGATGTTGATGATCCTTTTAAGTACAAAAAATTGGAATCCGTTTTTGTGGAGATCAACAAAGAGCTTGTTCCGTTTTTCATCACACGAATGGAAGTGCGGAGCAACGGTGCAAAAGTAAATTTTGACGGAATCGACACAACAGAGCGAGCTGAGCACCTCAAAGGACATTCACTTTACCTACCACTGAGTTTTCTTCCGCCATTAAAAGGTAAAAAATTCTATTACCATGAAGTAGTAGGGTTTAATGTCGTTGATAAAATTCACGGTGATATAGGAAATGTTTTAAGCATTCTTGATTATCCGACTCAGGCATTGTTTCAGATCAAAAAGGGAGAAACGGAAATTCTGATTCCGGTGAAAGATGAATTTATCATCAGTATTGACCGCCCTTCTAAAACAATACACGTTTCTCCACCCGAAGGACTTATAGATATTTATCTTGATCCTACACATGAGGAACCTGATACAGATGATTTTGAAAATGATTCTGACACTAAAGAATAGCGTCATGGATTTAATTAGCTTTTGTGCTTATATCTGAGTAAGCATAATCCGCAGGAATTGTTTTTTAAATAAATTAGTTTAACTTTATTAAAGATTTAAACTGCATTATCGCCTTTGCAATAATGATTCTTTATGCCCAACCAGGAATTTGTTTTTAAGCAATTCAAAATAATTCAGGACAAATGTGCGATGAAAGTCGGCACAGACGCAGTTTTGCTCGGCTCATGGGTGAATACGAACAATGCGAACTCTATTCTTGACATAGGAACCGGAACGGGAATCATCGCTTTGATGCTTGCCCAAAGATCAAATGCAATTATTGATGCGATCGATATAGATAAAAATGCTTTTATTCAGGCAACTGAAAATGTTGCAGCCTGCAAATGGAAAGAACATATCCGAGTTCATCATATTTCCTTACAGGAATTTGCAAAAGAATATCCTGATAAATTCGACCTCATAGTAAGTAACCCACCCTACTTTATAGATTCATCAAAAGCATCTGAAGAATCAAGAAGCAATGCCCGGCATACTGATCAGCTACCTTACGATGATCTGCTCAAGGGCGTACTTAATCTTCTGAATCCCGATGGTAAATTTTATGTGATACTTCCAACTAAGGAAAGTGAACAGTTCCGCGACCTTGCCGAGGAAAATAAACTGTTTCTCACCAAGCTGACCCGTGTCATCACCCGCACTGATAAACCTGAAAAAAGATGGTTGATGCGGTTCGAGTTTACAAGAAAATCTTTTTCTGAGGATTCTATAATCATTGAAGAAGATCAAAGACATTCTTATACTGAAGCTTACAAGGAACTTACAAAAGAATATTATCTGGGCTTTTAGTTCACAACAGTATAATCTTCTCACACGTTCTTGAGCCCTTCGGTAACCTTTCTCACCGATAAGATAACGTAATCATGCATGGGAAAAATCCAGGCGTGTGTTTTAAAGTTCAATATTTAATAAACTACGATCTTACGCGAAATGCTTCCTTTTGAATTAGTTAATTTAAGCATATACATCCCTGTTCCGAACTGACTAAGATCAATATCTGTCTGCGATTGTAAGCGACTTTTAAGAGTCATTGATTTTGCTAAAACGATCTTGCCGATCACATCTGTAATTTCAATATTCAGATCGGAAGATTCTTCTGTGATCATCGAAAGTGTGAACAACCCATTGTTAGGATTTGGAAAAAGGTTGAAATTAATTCCGATATCACTCTTTTCATTGAAACCCATTATCACTGAAGAAGTGCCCGAGCAAACTCCTGCGGTATCGCTTACAACAACATGGTAGGCACCACCATTGGTTGTGATTATATAAATAGAATCTGTTGCCCCGTTAATAGCAGTTCCATTATAGTACCACTGATTACCAACTGAAGCATTTGAAAATAAAGTATCATTGACCTGATAAATAACCGGTGTAGGTATCGAAGGAAACACATAAATACTTACAGGTAAAGATGTGGTCCAGCAGCCGTAAATATCTTTTGTATTTACTGTATAAGTACCTGTATTGTTCACATTTATTAAATAAGCGGAATTTCCGGTAGACCAGAGATAATTCTGTGCAAACGATGCCTTCAGCTGAACAGTGGTTCCTGAACAGACAGAATCATTATTATTAAGAGTAATGGATGGCCTGACATTAGGGCTTACTGCGATATAGCTGTATTTCATTGCAGAATCTAAACCTGCAGTATTTCCTACAACGAGCTTTACATCATGATACTGTCCCGGAGTATTGTATGTCACCACAGGATTTTGGAGTGTAGATGTTGAAGGAATTCCTCCGGGGAACGTCCAATTCCAGGATGTAGGGGAATTTGATGAGCTGTCGGTATACTGAACGGTTAAGCCTGGACAACCGCTTGTTGAGTCAGCAGTAAAGTTTGCGAATGGCAAAGCAGAAGTCGGATCAAAAATCTCTGATTCCCACAGACCGCGGCCATATGTTGCAGCGCGCAGCTTACGCGATGAATACTGGATCTCGAGATCATCGATCACCGTGTTGGGAAGTCCGTTTGAATATGGGAACCATGCAGAATGATTATCATCTCTGTAATAAATTCCTGCATCCATACCAACATAAATACCATTGTTGGTCCCGATTTGATTAACAACACAATTTGCTGGAAGATTAGGTAATCCATTCGAAAGATTAGCCCACGTAGCGCCTCCATCGTCCGAAGTGTAAACCTTGTTATCAGCAGAAAAGCCTGAACGTGTCATCCAGATCTTTTGTGGATTAGTTGAGGATACAGCCAGGCCCGTTATTGCATCAACTCCCGCAAGAGGATATGTAACTGTAGTCCAGTTGGCACCACCATCAACCGTTTTACGAACAGTGCTCCCGTTAGAAACATAAATATAATTGGGATCAGAAGGTGCAACAACCAACGACTTCAGATTTCCTCCTCCGAATGTAGAAATCTGGCTCCAGGAATTTCCAAAATCGGTTGATTTCCATACATTTTTATAACCTGCATACAACGTTTGAGGATCCAGAGGATCCTGCTGCCATGGTGTATTCCAATCTCCATCCTCCGAAATATTGTTTTTAATATTACTGAAATTATTACCACCGTTTGTTGAACGATAGATATCACCGTAATATAATTCTCCGAACATGTTGTTTGAGTTACTCCAATCAATAAAACAATCAAACCCGTCTCCTCCGATCACTCTATCCCATGTACCATTGTCGAGCAAGTTTGTCCCGTTATCCTGCCAGCCCTGAATCACTTTTGCAGGATCAGTTTCCGAACAGCCTAAACGATACATCTGGCCAATCTGAAGCCCATCGCTTTTATCATGCCATGAGCTTCCACCATCGTAAGTTTCAAAGATCCCGCCATCACATGAAGCGTAACATGCACTACCATCGGGACGATAAACAAGATCATGAATATCGGCATGAACATAATCCACTCCTCCTCCACCATACCAGTGTGCAGTAATATTCCAGCTTGATCCTCCGTCAAATGTTTTCCAGATATTGACACCACCAACCATCACTTCATCTTTATTTGTAGGAGAAGCTGCAATGGATAATGTGTACCAACCCTGGCCGTCATTATCATTTCCGTTAGGATCCCATCCGAGAAGATTCGGAGAATTTGCTTGTAAGCCAAAGCTCACACCGGAATTATCTGAGCGATAAAAACCGTAAAAGCCATTGGTGTTTGTATTTGAATATACGATATACACATAAGAAGGATCAGCCGCAGTAACTGCAATTGCAGCTCTGTTCACGTTTAAAGCCTGAGGAAGGCCGGACGAAACAGGCAAAAAGCTATCACCTGAATTGCTGGATCTGTAAAAAGTTTTGGAGGCCACAGCATATATTATTGTCGGATCACCCGGTTTGAATTCTATATCCCTAACCGGATTAGAGGTTAAAACCTTTGTCCACGTAACACCTGCGTTTATTGATTTAAAAAGGCCCACACTTGATCCCGCGAAAAGCATATTATGATCATTAGGATTGATCAGGATCCGTGAAACATATCTTCCCTGTGAAACTACAGCATTCAATCCGGTAATATTCCAGGACACACCGCCATCAACAGATTTAAGAAGTCCTACACCATATGAATCTCCCGCATCCATATCACCTGTTGCGAGGTACATTATGTTGCTGTTAGTTGGATCTACGGCTACATCATTAACACCTAAGGTTGGAAGATTGTCGGTAGAAGTAGTCCATCCGCTTCCCATATTATTACTTACCCATAAACCTCCGACCGGTGCTCCGGCATAAAGAATATTAGGATCTGAAGGATTGAAGCGAACGCAATTTAAACGGCCTGCGCCACCGCCACCTGTTGGAACGTTGAATGCGCCAAGAGGTTGCCAGTTTCCGCCTGCCTGACGGGAGCTTTTGTAGGAATGACTGGTGATAAGCTTTTCAAGCTCTGTTGAATTCTTCTGCAATAAAGAGCGGTCTCCGGAAGGATATACCCTTGGCTCAACAAAAGATTCCCAGCGCTTATAGAGAATGAGGCCTTCGTTCTCTTCCTCATTATCTTTTCCATTACTGAAAAAGCTTTTAAACTTAGCAATCCGTTCTTCTCTGTGCCAATATCTGTTGAATGATCTTTGTACCTCGTAAAAATTTACGGATGGGTCATTCATTTTTTTTACCCAGTCCTGAGCATTAATATTGCTTGTGACAGTAAGGCACAGAAGGCAAACCAAGAATTTACGTAGCATTTTCAATGTAATTTAACTACAATATAAGAAATATAAAATTTCAATTTATCTATTTTAGCTGAATATTAGCATTCAGTCGTCTGATTAAGTGTTCTGATTCATAAAAATTCAATGTCTGTTGTCCATCACTGACAGCTTCCTCCGGTTTTTCATGAACCTCATAAATAACTCCATCAGCTCCGGCCATCATTGCAGCCAAAGCAATCACAGGCACGTGCTCACGGATTCCAATTCCATGGGAAGGATCTGCAATCACAGGTAGATGTGTTTTTTCTTTGAGAATGGGAATTGCGTTAATATCGAAGGTATTGCGATAGGCATTTTCATAGGTTCTGATTCCTCTTTCACAAAGCATAAGTTTTTCATTTCCGTTTGAAAAGATATATTCAGCCGATTGCAACAGTTCGTCAATAGTTCCGCTCATTCCTCTTTTTATTAAAATTGCCTTGTCCACTTTTCCTAATTCATCGAGCAGATTAAAGTTTTGAGAATTCCGGGCACCTACCTGAAAAACATCAACATACTCATGCATTTCTGCTATTTGAGAAACCTGCATGACCTCCGTAATAATTTTAATTCCATTTTGCCTGCAAATGCGATGAAACATTTTTAATCCTTCAATTCCCATTCCTCTGAAAGCGTAAGGAGAGCTGCGGGGTTTAAACACTCCTCCCCTCATGATCTTAATATTGTTTTGTACCAGGTGGGCAACAATCTTTTCCACCTGCTCCTCACTTTCTATACTGCAAGGGCCGGCCATAACAGCACACTTTCCATCCCCTATTTTCACATCATCCCCAAGATCAATAGTAGATGAACCAACTTTCCATTTCGATGATACAAGCTTATATGCTTCTGAAACCCTGTGAACGTCTTTCACTCCATGCAAGCTTCCAACTAGCCTGATATCAAATTCATTCTTTCCGATACACACGAGATAATTTCCCGCCTGGGTTTTCACATCAGTGATTTTATAACCAATAGCATTTACTGAGGAAAGGATATTTTCTTTATCAGTGCTTTTTATTTTTTCTTCTAATTGAATGATCATCTATAATTGGTTGATGGTAGTTAGGAATTGGTAATTAGGGATTAGTTGTTTGTGAATTGGATCAGTTACGGATCTCAGTAATGAATTTATTCACACTCGCCTTTAAGTCGTTGCTACCTGAAAGAGCCTTTACAAAAGCGCTTCCGATGATAGCACCATTTGCATATTCACATGCTTTTGTAAAAGTTTTTGAATCAGATATTCCGAAACCGATCATTAAAGGATTCTTCAAATTCATAGACCGTATGCGTTCAAAATACTCTTCCTGCGATTGTTCGATCTGACCTTTTGCACCGGTAGTACTTGCAGAAGAAACAACATATATAAACCCCGATGAACAATCGTCAATAAGTCTGATACGGGATTCAGAAGTTTGAGGAGTGATAAGAAATATATTTGCCAGATCATATTTTTCAAATAACTCTTTATAGTGCAGAGTATACTCATGCAAAGGCAGGTCCGGAATTATAACACCTGAGATTCCTAAACCTGATGCATCTTTACAAAATTTTTCCATACCATATTGAAGAACAGGATTCAGATACCCCATCAGAAGTACCGCGGAGGAAGATTTTATCGAATTATTTTTTAACTGGTCAAACAACTTTGCGATACTCATACCATTTTGCAGAGCTTGCTCACTGCTTCGTTGGATCACAGCGCCATCAGCAAGTGGATCCGAAAAGGGCATTCCTACTTCGATCATATCAACGCCATTGGTTAATAATTCTGAGAGGATTTCAGCTGTATCATCCAATTTTGGGAAACCGGCAGTAAAATATACGGACAGAATGTTCTTATTTTTTTTACTAAACAATTGATTGAGCTTATTCATTTGCAAGGTCTTTATGTCTGATATAAGTTGCGAGGTCTTTGTCTCCACGTCCCGATAAATTAATAACAACAATTTCATCCGGCTTTGCATTCAAATATTTCAAATGAGCAAATGCATGTGCGCTCTCCAAAGCAGGAATAATACCTTCCAGCTCACACAGAAGATAGGCCGCTTCTAATGCCTCTTCATCTGTGATACTTGCAAAAGTTGCGCGGCCTGTTTCAAATAAATGTGCATGGATTGGGCCTACTCCGGGATAATCAAGTCCCGCAGAAATACTGTAGGGCTCAGTGATCTGCCCATCAAATGTTTGCATGAGCAGTGTTTTACTCCCATGAATGATCCCTGGTTTGCCCAAAATACTGGTCGCAGCTGAATGCCCGCTATCAACCCCCTTTCCGGCAGCTTCAACAGCGATCAGCTTAACATTCCCTGAATCCAGGAAATGATAAAAAGCGCCTGCAGCATTACTTCCGCCACCTACACAGGCGATAACAAAATCAGGATCTTCTTTTCCTGTTTTCTCTTTAAGCTGCGTTTTAATCTCTTCACTTATCACACTCTGGAATTTCGCTACCATATCGGGATATGGATGTGGACCGACAACAGAGCCGATAATATAATAAGTATCTACCGGATTATTGATCCAGTCACGGATAGCTTCATTGGTTGCATCTTTAAGTGTCTTACTTCCGCTTGTTGCCGGGATGACTTCAGCGCCAAGCAGCTTCATTCTCGCTACATTAGGTGCTTGTCTTTCAATATCTATCTCACCCATGTAAACAATACACTTCAGTCCCATTAAAGCGCATACAGTGGCTGTTGCAACACCGTGCTGACCGGCACCTGTTTCGGCAATGATCCTCGTTTTGCCAAGTCGTTTTGCCAATAAGATCTGCCCTAGCGTGTTATTGATCTTATGAGCTCCGGTATGATTAAGATCTTCACGCTTCAGGTAAATTTTTGTTTTATAATGCACTGAAAGCCTCGAAGCATAATACAAGGGCGATGGGCGTCCTACATAATCTTTTAGCAATAGATCAAATTCTTCCTTAAAGGAAGCATCATTCATAATCAAAAGATATTTCTCCTTCAGCTCCTGTACATTGGGGAAAAGCATTTCAGGGATATATGCTCCTCCATAATTTCCGTAATAGCCGTGTTCATTTACTTCAAATTTCATCTTATGTTGTTTTTTATCTGCATCACTTTAATGATGTCCTTATAACCGGGTTTGATCTCGAACTTGCTGTTCACATCAATTCCAAAAACAGGTAAAGCCAGCTGCTCTACGATCCTGAATTTTTCCAGATCCATTCCACCCGCGATAAAATATGGAACTGAGTTATCATACTGCTTGAGCAGTTCCCAGTTAAAAGGCTTGCCGCTACCACCGTACTTTTCTGTTTTGTTGTCGAACAGAAAATATTTACAGCATGGCTTATAACTATTCAGCTCATCCATATTAAAATGTTCATCAATACCGAAAGCTTTCACAACCGGAATATGTTTTGCAGCTTCAGAACAGTATTCCGGACTTTCGTCTCCATGAAGCTGAACCAGATCAAGTTTGTGCTTTTTTACATTCTTTAGGACATATTCCAACGGTGCATTTACAAACACCCCTGATTTTTGAATTTTATCAGAGATCTCCGGCATAACAAAATCCTTTCCCACAAAACGCTTTGAACCTTCATAAAAAATAAAGCCCATATAGTCAGGATTCAGCTCAGCAATCTGTTTAATGTTATCCGGATATTTTAACCCGCAAACTTTTAGTTTCATTACTTTTTTATTTTTTTTACCATTATAAAATCATTCATAACAAACGCATTTCCGATATCAAAATCTGCAACTTCACGTATTATAAATCCATTTTTAAAATAGAAGTTGACAGCTTTGAAGTTTTGGCGGTTGACAGTAAGCTCGATTGTTTTCGGGTCATTCAACGAACTTATCACATAATTCAAGAATTGAGTTCCAATTCCTTTAGACTGCTCATCCACTTCAACATAAAACTTATGAAGAAAATAATTCTTTTCATCTCTGGTACTTAAAGACATGTAACCTACCGGTGAGCCATCGAAATACGCAAGCGTGAATTGATGACCATTTTGCATCTGATCCCGTAAACTTGCCAATGAGTACATTTTATTCAGCATGTACTCAATTTGTTCACCGGAGATTATATCAACGTAATGGCGCTTCCAAATCTTTTCGGCAAGAAATGAAATGATCGGCAGATCGTTTTCTGTTGCCTTTTTATAAGTGAGGTTCATTCTTTATTAGTTTAGATGAATAAGCATTTACTTCTTTGATAAATTCTGCACAGGCCATTTCGGGTCTACCGTTTTTCATGAAAGCTTCACCCATCAAGAATCCTTGGAAGCCAGCTTGCTTTAGATCAAAGAGATCTTTGGCCGAATTAATTCCGCTTTCCGAGATCTTTACGAACTCTTTGGGGATAAGTGAGGATAATTCATAAGATTGTGAAAGATTAACTTCAAAAGTCTTAAGATCACGGTTATTAACTCCGACTGCAGTCACATACTGATTAAGAGAACTCAGCTCATTTTTGTCACGAACTTCCAGCAACACTTCCAATCCCAGATCACGGGCGGTCTTCGTAAATATTTTTAATTGAGACTGATCGAGTACATTTGCAAGCAAGAGGATCACATCAGCTCCGATCGCTTTTGCCTCAATGATCTGATATTCATCGATCACAAATTCTTTACGAAGTATCGGACAATAATTGAATTTACGTGCTTCAGTAAGATCTTCATTTTTACCGCCAAAGAATTCCGAGTCGGTCAATATGCTTAATGCACTTGCTCCGGCCTGCATATAGCCGATGGAGGTTCGCTCTACGGAAGCATATTTATTAATGATACCCCTTGAAGGAGATTTTCTTTTGAATTCAGCAATGATACCATGCTTGTCATCTCTCTGCAAATACCTGTTGAGGGAAACTGAAGGAGAATTGAAATACACTGTTCTTTCAAGTAATTTAACCGGATACAAAGATTTCCTTTCACTCACTTCCTTATGCTTATTTGCAATTATCTTGTCGAGGATATTCATTCTTGATCATTTATTAATTTATTAAATACATTTAGTGCCGCTTTTGACTTAAGAGATTCTTGCGCCAGACCGACACATTTGCCGATAGAAAAAGCAGGTTCAATTGTTTGGATCGCAATAGCAGAATTCGCGATCACAACGTCTTGCTGAGCGATTGTCGCATTTACATTTAGTATGTCTTTAAAGAGCTGCGCTGCAGATTCAACTGATGATCCTCCGTGAAGATCTGAGGCCTTCAACTTTTTCAAGCCTAACATTTCGGGCTCAAGGATCATCTCTTTATTTTTTGAAATAAGCTTAAAGGCAGATGTAAGCGAGATCTCGTCATAGCCATCGAAGGAATGCACTATGGAATAATTCATTTCTTCACTTTGTAACAGATAGTTATAAAGTCGCGCCATCTCAAGGCTATAAACACCCAGCATAGCGAGTTTCGGCTTGCACGGATTTACCACCGGGCCTAGCATATTAAAAAAAGTTCTCACTCCAAGTTCTTTTCGGACAGGAGCAACACTTTTCATTGCGGGATGAAACAAGGGTGCATGCAGAAAACAGATTCCCGCTTTATCCAATTGCGAATTCAATTCATCATTATCATTTGTAAATTTATATCCAAGCGCTTCGAGAACATCTGAAGAGCCGCTCACAGATGAAACTCCGTAATTACCATGCTTAGTTACTTTGTATCCTGCTCCGGCAACAACAAAACACGACAACGTAGAAATATTAAATGTATCTTTTCCGTCACCACCAGTCCCGACAATGTCGATAGTTGAGTGTGTATCGAATTGGGGCTGGATACTCATTTCCATCATTGCATCCCTTAATCCTGAAAGTTCTTCAACAGTGATAGCGCGCATCAGGTAAACCGACATAAAAGCAGTTACCTGGGATGGATTATATTTTCCCGAGGATATATTCATAAGCACCTCACGGGCTTCCACCCTGGTAAGAGACTTATGATCGAATAAATTTGTGAGTATAGCTTTCATTATGAATTCACCCAGTTTTTAATGATCTGTAAACCATTTTCCGTCAGGATACTTTCAGGATGAAATTGCACTCCACGGACATCAAAGCGCTTATGACGCAGCGCCATTATCTGTCCTTCCCCATCAACTGCAGTTATCTCCAGTTCCCCCGGAAAGTCAAGTGTATTCACCACCCATGAATGATAGCGGCCAACATTAAATGTTTGGGGAATCTCACGAAACAAAGCGTCCTGTTTTACTATGTTCACAGGAGTTGATATTCCATGAAACACTTTATTCAGATTTATCAGGGAGCCACCAAAAGCTTCTCCTATAGCCTGCTGTCCGAGGCATACACCAAAAATGCTTTTAGTAGAAGCGTATCTTCTAATAAGCTCAATCAGAATACCTGCTTCAGAAGGCACACCGGGCCCTGGAGATAAAAGGATCTTGTCGAACCTGTCGATTTCATCAATGCCTATTTTATCATTACGAAACACTTCTATTTCCGCATCCGTCACCTTTTCCAGGTAGTGTACGAGATTATAAGTGAAGCTGTCATAATTATCGAAGACGAGAATTTTCATTTATAAAAATTTGAATTAATTTTTAAATTGTTTCAGCAAATAGTAAGGCCTTTTTTAAAGCAGCAAGCTTATTATTCACTTCATTCAGTTCACTTTGTTCATTTGACGATTCCACGACACCGGCACCGGCCTGGTAGAATAGATTATTGTTCTTACTCAAAAAAGATCTTATCATGATCGCATGATTAAAATCACCCTCAAAACTCATGTAACCTATACATCCTCCGTAGAAGCTGCGCCTTCCGTTCTCGTACTTATCGATCAGCTGCATGGCTTTATATTTTGGCGCACCACTCAAGGTTCCAGCAGGAAATGTATCAGCAACCACTTTCATAGTTGATTTGTTTTTCATCTTCCCTTTAACATTTGATACCAAATGTATAACATGTGAATAGAATTGAACTTCCCTGAAGATTTCAACGCGCACGTCAGTGCAATTTATACTAAGATCATTACGTGCAAGATCAACAAGCATCACGTGTTCAGCATTTTCCTTTGGATCAGCTTTCAGCATATCGGCCAATGCAGCATCTGCTTCATCGTCCCCGGTGCGCTTAAAAGTTCCAGCGATCGGATGGATCGAAGCCATATCTTTTTTTATCACAAGCTGTGCTTCAGGTGAAGAACCGAATAATTTAAAGTTACCATAATCGAAATAAAACAAATAGGGAGAGGGATTCACTGAACGTAATGCACGATAAACATTAAAGTCGTCTCCCTGAAAAGCTTGCGAGAACTCACGTGATAATACCATTTGAAAAACATCGCCTCGTTTACAATGTTTGCGCCCTTGTTCGATAATTTTAAGAAATTCCTGATCGTTAAAATTTGATTGTTCTTCTCCATTCAGCTTAAATCTGAACGCGGGCAAACTTTTATTCGTAATTATTCCTTCAATGAAACCGATACCTTCATTAGCTAACTGTTGATATAAATTCTGAAAAATATAAAGTTCATTCCGGAAATGGTCAATGGCAATGACGTATTCATATACATTATAAATTACGTCCGGGATCTTTTTATCGTCTTTGGATTCAGCATTCAGTGATATGTCCTCAAAATAGCGGATCGAATCATAACCAATATACCCGAACAGGCCATTGCTAATTACCTTCTCTCCGACATTATTCATGATGAAATTATTTGAGAAAGCGCTGATTTCATCCGCAACATTAACATTTTTAGTAATGTTCTTCAATTCGGTCCGGCCGTCAGGGAAGCTTAACCTGATCTGTTCATTCTCAATTACAATTCCAGCAACCGGCTTACAACAGATAAATGAGTAACTGTTCTCGTTTCCATGATAGTCTGAACTCTCAAGCAATATGGAATTCGGGAATTTATCCCTAAGCTTAAGGTAAATACTAACCGGAGTAATGGTATCGGCAAGCAATTTTTTGTATGTTGTTGTAAAGCTGTATTTCATCTTAAAGGAAATAAAAACGCCCGTTCATTGGTTGAACGGGCGTCATAATATAGTTTGATTTATTAAATAAATACCTATGCCGTTCTCAGAGAGTACGACCACCACCAGCTGTTATTTAATAATTGCTTTTTCATTTATCGCGACAAATATAAATATTAAAAAATTTAATCTGCAATATAAATCCGCTTTTAATTAAATATTAATTGATTCTTATAAAATCCAGGGCTTCCTTTTCCTCGTAAGTAAGGATATTAACCTAAAAAATAAACAAAATGAAAAAGATGATCTTATTGGCAGGTTTTGCCTGCTTTACATTTGTAAATGTAAATGCTGAAACAAAAACCAGTATTACAAAAGTGATTACTGTTTCTGATGAGTGGATGAAATCTAAAGAAGGAACATGGGATGGAATGCATGATGGTAAAAAAGTCTGGTATAAACTTGATATGAAAGATGCTAGCCTTTGGTGGTCGATGGATGGAAAGAAATGGGAAGCAGTGAAGGACGGAATGTGGCAGGACAAAGATGGTAAATGGCTGAAAATTGTTGATGCTAAAATGTTAAAATGGTCAGCTGACGGAGGTAAAACATGGTCGGATGTTCCTGAATGGAAATGGGAAGCGCCAAGTGGCACATGGTATAAGTTCGATAAGGATTGGAGCTTATGGATGATGGGCCACAAAAAATAGCTAGGAACAGGGTTTCGTGTAAAAGCGAAACCCTATTTTTTTACTATCAGTTCTTCAAGAATTGAAGTAGTGCTTTTCCAGTTAAAATTATCTATTGCATAACGATGTCCGCTTAATGCAATTTGCCGTGCTTTCGCTTCGTTATTTAAAAGATCCAGAATTATCAGGGCATATTGTTCTGGAGTATCAGCCACCATGATCTGCTCACCGGACTTGGCTTTAAGTGCATTATTTGCAAGTGAAGAGGTTACACACGGAATCTGCATCGCCATTGCTTCCAGTAATTTATTTTGCAAACCGATACTGATCTGCATTGGTGCCACCAGCATTCTGGCTTTTGCGTAATTTTCACGGACGTCATCGACCCAACCGCTGATGATCACTTTATCTGATGCAAGCGCCAGAACTTTTGCATTAGGAGTCGCACCGGAAATAAGTACATTCGTTTCCGGCCTTTTGCTCCACACATAGGGCATAATCGTCTCGACCAGAAACTCAACGCTTTCAACATTCGGAGGATAATTCATGTTTCCGTTAAAAAGAAGATCGAATTCTTTCTTCCTGGCCAGGGGCTTGAAAAACTCAGTATCAACACCATTTGGCACCACAGTTATAAGCTGTTTATCAGAATGAGGGATCAGATCGCGATCCTGAGCTGAAATAATTGTTCTATTATTAAAAGCAGAGAAAATCTTCCCCTCATACCTTAAAAGCCTTTTGTGCTCCATCATAAGCACCGGCTTCATGTAGAAAGGATCTGTTTCTTTTCTGCGCTCAATTCCTTTCGAAAAAACATCCATGTAATCCAATGTTTTCGGAATTTTTGAATAACGTTTGCCATACTCAGCTGTTCGGATGAGCTGACAATAGATATGCTGAGGATTATGCTTCTGAACGATCTGATCCAATTTATCTTGCGCCTTTTTGAAATAAAAATATCCAACCTGCATTGGCAGACCGGAGAGAAATGAACGGACAAGGTTTTTAATAACGGTTTGTTTGGGAAGCGGCATGATAGAAATTACCACACAGTATTTCTTTAATTCTGCCACCGCATTTTCATCTAGCTTGCCATCATTGAGAGCAAACAATATTATCTGATGTTTTTTCGAGAGCTCCTTTATCTGATTAAATGCACGAAGCTTATCCCCTTTTTCAAGAGGGTAAGGAACGCGTGATAAAATTACAAGGATCCTCATGAAATCAATTCTTTATAAAAAGTGCTCAGCTTTTCACTGATCACATTATTGCTGTAATGTGCGTTAACTAGATTATTTGCATTTTCTCCGATAGAATTTAAATATTCGGGATCATTCAGATACTTACCGATCGCGTTTACAAATTCTTCCGGTGTATCTGCAATAAGAATATTTTCATTGTCAGTGCAATCAACACCTTCTGCCCCGACAGAAGTACTTACAATTACCTTTGAAAGAGACATTCCCTCGATCAGTTTGATTCGCATTCCGCCACCGGATAACAAGGGTATGATCATAAGTCCCTTGGAATGCATAAATTCATGCGCATCCTCCACTTCACCAAGAATAATGACATTCTTCTTGCCTTCAGCCTTTACAGCACTACTCATCTTCCTGCCTGCAAGATATAATATAACATCCGGAAATGATCTTACAACATCATCCCAGACATTCGCCAAAAACCAATTTATCCCTTCAACGTTGGGATGCCAATCCATAGCACCAATATGGAATACCGATCGCTTTTCAGGTTGCGGATTCTTACGCGGGATATTATTATCAGATTCGATCCCAAATGGTGTAATAATTACCGGCTTTTGAAAGGAGTTCTTTTTAAACCATTTAGCATCACCGTAACTTATAGCTGCAACCGCATCGTAAGCTGAGAGCTGAGACAGTTCATACTTTTTCAGCCGCTGAGCTAAAAAATTAAAGTATATTTTTTTTAATAAACCCGAAGACCGGGTTGCGTTCCGTTCCCAGATCTTATATTCGATATTATGAGAGCGAAGAACAATTTTAGCTGAGGAATTTTTTCTGATGGCAGGAATGTACATACTCACGAAAATGCTCTCAAGCTGTATAATATCATATTTAACTTTTTTTATTTCATCGGTTATTTTTTGCTCAAATTCCCTGGAATAAAAACGATCGATGTTGTACGAGCCATCGGAAAACAAATTTAAAAGAGCAGGTATTGGCTTTACTGAGGTATCAACAAACACTGATTCAATGTTTGTTTTAGATAAATATTCAGCCGGAAGCTCTTCAATTTTAATAAAATGTTTTGGAGTATTTATTGCAAGGATCTTAATGGAGTTCCCCTGAGCGATCAAGCCCTGGGTCAGATTATTCATGGCAATGCAGCCACCGTCTTTCGGGGGAAAAGGAACTTTATGACAGATCTGAAGAATTCTCATGAACCTGCCTGTGATTTCTTTTTCCTTAGAAGCTTCTTAAACCAATCGAAATAGGATGTTACATCAAACAAAGTGCTATCAGCGGTAGCTTTATAAGTCAAAAATATTCCTACAGGCAAAAGAACGGCTGTAGCGAGCCACATTCCTTGGTAAGTCGGCATGCTGCCTTCTTTCGCCACCTTTTCACCTGTAATGGACAACACATGAAAGGAGATAAAGAAAATAACAGAGATCACGACAGGCATTCCCAGTCCACCTTTACGAATGATGGCTCCCAATGGTGCACCGATGAAAAAAAGAACCAGACAGGCGATCGAAAGAGTAAATTTCCGGTGCCATTCGATTTCGTATCTGAGCACCGAATAAAAATCAGAATAATAATCATTTGAAACAGATTCTGAATAAGCCTTCGCGCTTCTTACAATGTTACTTGCGGTTTCAATAACGTTAGCTTTTTCAGCCTTGCTTAATTTATCGAAATAGTTTTTATCAAAGTCATCGGCCTTAACTCCCGGATCTGTTTTCTGTAATTGTTTTGCAGATCTGCCATAATAACTTTTCATCAATTGCTCTCCGAACTGAGTCTTTCTTTTCTCCATTTTATAATTCAGTGAGTCTACGGCCTGCTTTAGTTGAGCAAGGTTGAGCATCTGATAATTACTTTTAAAGAGATCTTTGTTAGTGCGGGACATTTTAAATTCAGAAAGATCGAAACGGATCACACGTTCCTCAAATTTATCCCTGATAAGTGGATGTGTCCTAGCATCCTTTTCCGACTCAGTCATTTCCTTATAGCTTACACCATTTTTCAATGTAAGAACAAGAAACATTTTATCCGGAGTTTCCTGCATAGTACCCGACTTCGCAGACAATACCACATTATTTCCCTGCATTGCACGATGATCGTAGATCATGATGTCTTTTAATGTTCTTCCATCATCCCCTTTCGCCCCTATCCTGATACTGAATCCGTCTATACTGTTATTGAAAACACCTTCTTTAAATAACAATGCGGGCTTCGACTGCCTCACATCATACAATAATGAGCCTGCCTCTTGATTAGTGATTGGAAGAATATAATTGGAAAAAAAGAATGCACCTACTGAAAGCAAAAAGACAGTGACTATAAGCGGAAACATGATTCGCTGTAAAGAAAGACCTGCACTTTTTAACGCAGATAATTCAAAATGCTCACCCAGATTACCAAATGTCATCAGTGAAGACAATAAGATGGCAAGTGGAAGTGCCATTGGAATGGTGGTTAAAGAAAAATAAAAGAAAAGCTGCGATAAGACCCCGGCACCCAATCCTTTCCCCACAAAATCATCGATGTATTTAAAAATGAACATCATGAAAAACACAAACATTGCAATGAAGAAGGTCATCACAAAAGGGCCCACGTATGACTTAAGTATAAACTTGTGCAGCGTTTTCATAGCACAACAAATATAACAATAACTATTCTAAAACCTGGGGAATAAGAGATGCAGGAGGTTAAGATCTGTTAAAAAACTTTTTCTTTACAAGTGAATTATCCAGACCGGTAGTTTCAGCACTTTGAAATAACATGTATGTGATAAATGCAGATGTAACGCCAATAGCAGAACCTGCATAAACATCTTCAAAAAAATGTTGTGATAAATAAATCCTGGAATATCCAACAAGCATTGCTATAACAAAACAAAGAAACTTGAGTGACCGCTTTTTAATAATAAGAGCCAGCGAGAAATATAAAGCAAATGCGCAAGTAGTGTGTCCTGAGGGAAAGCTGTTGTAAAGATGATTCTCTACGTCAGGTACAAGATAAAGATCATGAATTCCTTCGAAGAATTTCTTCGGGCGCACAACATCTTCAAATACGGTATGCTTGAGTGTTTGTGTGATGAGTCCCGATGAAATATTTGCGACCGCAACAACAAGTGTATAACGATAGCTAACGGCCAGGAGTATCACCACGGTGAGAAGAATAGCAAAACCTTCACCCAGATAGCTTGAAAAACGAAAGAAATAATCGAAAAAAGTGTTGTGATGCTTATTGAATTCAAGGTGAGTATCAGCCTTGGCATTCATGAAAATCAGGAAAGCACCCGAAAACAGGAATAACAGATACGGAATCAGGAAAGCAAGATTATTCTTTAAAACTGTCTTCACATTCATAATTATACTGTAAAAATAACAGTAAAATTCAAAGGCTGGCCCTAATATGAGCCAATAACGTGAAGCAGCTTATTAACCTGACTATCCCACAAGCGCTTTGAAGTTTCGAGATCAGAACCTTCATCAGCAAAATCAATTATTATAAGGGAAATATCACCTGTCAGATCATCTTTATCTATTCTGAATTCAAAGAAAGATCCTTCCGGCTTATCAATCCATTGCAGGCGTACATACTTATCTTCTTTAAAACCGAGTAGACGTGCTTTTTGCTCGCTTCCATCCCAGAAAAAAGTAAATATTCCATCTCTGATATTTACATCATCCGCAAACCATTCAGATAAGCCGCTTGGTGATGTTAAGAATTCATATAAGATACCGGCAGATGTGCGGACAACGTATTCTAACTCAAACTTGCCTTTTGGTTCTTTTTTAGGTTGAGCCTTTTTACTCGTTTCAGCGCCAGGAGCGACTGCTAAAGAAGCCATAGGATTTACAAAAGTCTGAATGATCTTTGGTTTCTTCGGTTGGCTACTTCTCTTTTTTGTTGAACGGATGATCTCTTCAATCAAAGGATCATTTTCGATAGCAGGTTCGTCATCATCATCCTTGTTCTTCTTCTTTTTTCTGCGAGGCTTGGATTTTTCTGTTTTAATCGGCTTTGCGTCCAAAGGTTTAGTCGTCTTATCAGCTTTTAAAACATTACCAATTGTTTTATCTTTTGTTTTTTCCTCTTTAACTGATTTGACTTCTTTTTTAACCTCTTTTACAGCGGCTTTTCCTTTAGCTGGAGCCTTTTCAACCAAAGGCTTGGATGCCTTTTTAGGTGCAACCAGTTTGTTTATCGAAGCTTTAGGCTTTGGAGCAGATTTCTTAAGTACCTTTTTTACCTGTTTAGATGCGCTTTTAACTTTTTGAACAGGCTTCGCTGATTTTTTTAATACTTTTTTTGCGATCACCTTTGATACGCTTTTCTTAAGCGCTTTCACAGGTTTAGCAATAGATTTAGAAGCTTTTTTTATAGTAGATTTCTTGGACACAACTTTTTTGGCCGCCTTTTTTGCGACAGATTTATTGGAAGGCTTGCTGGCTTTTCCGGGTTTAGCTGAATTAGACTTTTTTGAAGAAGAAGCCGCTGATTTGTTCGCTCCTTTTGAAGCAGATTTCACAGGCTTGGCGGCCTTCTTTACCATTTTTTTCTTTACCACTTTTTTGCTCATTTTAATAAAAATTAGCACAAAATTTTCACGCAATATATAAAAAAAAACTAATTAGTCAATATTAAAGAAAGTTAAATGCGGATGAAAGCTGCAACCCAATAACCGATGCTTTTTATAGATTGGTTATATTTTTCCATGATATTTGAATGTAAGTTGGTTTATCCCGGCAACAACAACTGCAAACCGCTTAAAACCAGAAACTTAACTTCAAAAGAAACTTTCCGGGATCCAAGGGGAGAGAAATGTACCGAAGGCGTAAAATTTTGGAAAACTTTCACCCATGCTATTAAATCGCACTTTAACAAATAAAAAAAAGCCCTGAATAGGGCTTTTCCTTTGTAGCGAGATCGGGAGTTGAACCCGAGACCTCAGGGTTATGAATCCTGCGCTCTAACCATCTGAGCTACCTCGCCATTTTGTTTGAGGGCGCAAATATAGTATTTATCTTTTTATTCGGAATTTTTTTTGAGAATTTTCCTTTTCCCTCATAATAGGTGGAAACGATTACAAATTTAACAGTGATGACCTACGATCGAAATTTGTATCTTGATCACATCTAAATTTATAAACCTTGTACCTCTACGCGATCCAAAGACAACAATTAAAATTAAAAAAAGCGAAGCCGGCAGCAATCAATCTGAATGGTCGACTCACACATAGTCTCAAAGAGCTTGTGCTTAAAATTGAGCACGATTCAGAAGAATCGTTATCGCTACTTTTTATCTTTGAAAACAAGAACGGTAGTAAATTCAACTATCCTAAAAACTTTATCCGCAGCGGACAACCCTTAAATTTCGATGACCGAAAATACGCATTTGAAGGGCCTATTAAGAGTATCAGTATTATTTCCGAGATTGATATTGCACTGACTATAAATTAGTTGACTTGGTTGGGATTCAATATAGATCCAAGGGGCCAATGTTTTTTATCAGGCCGGTAATAAAAATATACCACCTCCCACTTTTATTCTTTCCAAACTTTCAAAACGGAAAAAGACTCGCCAATCAAAACAAAAAAATAGCCGGTTTTTTTAAACGAGCGAGATAATTTTCCCGTTCGCCAAGGCTTGTTTTTTTAGCGATAAGAAGTAAAAATATTTAGATGAAATATATTTTACTCACCATCGTTTCCGTGCTGATCTGGACAAGTTCCATTGCTCAGACCTGTGTAACCGATGCCGGTAATGATGTTTCAATTTGTTCAGGAAATTCCATTCAAATTGGCAGTGCTCCTGTCGGTGGTTTTTCATACAGCTGGTCCCCTGCGACAGGCCTTTCAGATAATCAGATTTCATCCCCTCAAATTACACTAACGAACAGCGGAGCGGGCCCTCTCGTATTTTCCTATACGTTAACCGCAACGGATACTTCGGGGTGTGTTGCGACTGACGTTATAAATATCACGGTCAATCCTAATCCATTGATCAATGTAAATTCCGCAGCCATTTGCAATGGCCAAAATACGATCCTTACAGCTTCAGGTGCATCAGAATATATATGGAGTACTGGTAGCTCATCGAATCCTGTTTCCGTTTCTCCAACTTCTACAACGTCTTATACGGTTACAGGCAGCGCGTTCGGGTGCTCCTCAACTGCTGTAGCAATTGTTACGGTGAACAATCCACCCTCTACTCCGACTGCAAGTAGCAATTCTCCCGTATGCTCAGGTTCAGCAATTAACCTATCTGCTTCTGGCGTTTCGGGTGCAGTATATTCATGGACAGGGCCGAACAATTTTTCTTCAAATCTCCAGTCTCCGGTAATAACCGGTGCAACACCAGTTGCTTCAGGGACCTATTCTGTAACTGCAACTGTTAATGGTTGTACGGGTGCAGCCGCTACAACAAGCGTTGTTGTTGGTTCTCCTATTATAAATAACACTATCGTCCTAAAATCAGTATGTAAGCTTTCATCGAACACTGCCCGAGTTATTATTGAAGGACAGCCTCCATTGGTTTCTGGAGGGAACGGAACTTATTTATATAGTTGGGGATTCAGCAGTCCCGGCAATAACGGTCCATTTGTAACAATCAATGGTCAAACAGGTCCAACACTTACTTTGACCCAAACTGTAAATAACGGATTTTACCAAAGAACCGTCACCTCCGGAGGCTGTACAAGCACCTCGAATTTTTTACATGTAAACATTAATAGTGGCGTTGCCCAGGTAAGTGTAACGCCAACAAATCCTGTTATATGCCCGGGTGGATCAGTAAGCTTGACAGCCTCGGGAGGCGTAACCTACACATGGTCTCCTTCCACGGGATTAAATACTACCGGTGGATCAACTGTTACAGCATCACCGGCTGTTACCACAACGTATACAGTTACCGGGACTGATGGAACCACCTGTAGTGGTAACAACGGCACAGCCACTGTTACGGTTACGGTTTCACAACCCAGTATAACTGTAAATTCAGCGACCATTTGTTTAGGAGCATCGGCTGCGCTCACCGCATCCGGAGCTGTTTCATATACATGGAGCGATGGTCAGTCAGGTAATCCTGTTACTGTTTTACCAGACGCAACCACTTCGTATACTGTAACAGGAGTGGATGCAGCAGGATGCAGCAGTACAGCGGTATCTACTGTTACAGTTAATTCAACACCATCCATAACAGTTAATTCACCAACAATCTGTTCCGGGACTTCGGCAACATTAACTGGTATTGGAGGAAGTGCATATTCATGGTCTAGCGGTGAAACTACTGCTTCCATTAATGTTTCACCAACCACGACAACTTCTTACACTGTGACTGGAACAGATGCTCATGGCTGTTCAAACTCTGCTGTGGCAACTGTTACCATTGGCCCCAATCCAACAATTACAGTTAATTCTGAAACAATTTGTTCAGGAGCTTCAGCAACATTA
>JAQZBR010000008.1 GCA_029237775.1 Bacteroidota bacterium | reverse complement strand
CGTGAGACAGTTCGGTCCCTATCTGTTGTGGGCGTTAGAAATTTGAGAGAACCTGACTCTAGTACGAGAGGACCGAGTCGGACGAACCGCTAGTGTACCAGTTGTGGCGTCAGCTGCACCGCTGGGTAGCTATGTTCGGATGAGATAAGCGCTGAAAGCATCTAAGTGCGAAACTCATCTCAAGATAAGATTTCTTTAAAGAGTCGTGGAAGACTACCACGTTGATAGGTTGCAAGTGTAAAGACAGTAATGTCAAAGCTGAGCAATACTAATTACTCGTTAGCTTTCTTATTAAGTTTCTATTTTTACTACTAGTAATATTATTTATATTGTATTTTCTTTCTTTATTATGTCAATCTTATTAAATTCCGCAACTACGGAGTCATGATTTTAGGTGACTATAGCGGTGAGGTCCACCTCTTCCCATTCCGAACAGAGAAGTTAAGCTCACCAGCGCAGATGGTACTACAGTTATATGTGGGAGAGTATGTCGTTGCCACTTTTAAATTAGCCTCAATTCTTCATTGAATTGAGGCTTTTTTATTTATTTATGTTTAATTTTGTTTTTATTCATAATTAAATGCGAATATTATTAAAAGTCTTTCTGCTTCTAATTACCAGTACTTCATTACTAATTGCAGATAATGATACCTCCAAAGTTTCAAGCTTTACCCGATCTGCAACAAAATACTATAGTCTTAACCAACTTAATTCAGATTCAAGTTCTGTAATTGATAATTCCTTATACGAGTTCCATAAATATATTCCCAAGAACACTTTAGGAAATAATGGTTTAGCATTTAATGATTTGAATTATCGAATCTTCCAATCGGAGGTAGGTTTTCACTTTTTTAAGAATAATTATCTTCCTTATTTTTTTACTCCGCAAAAACTTCGCTTTTACAATACCCGAACTCCCTATACGGATCTATTTTATATAATTGGTTCTAAAAAAGAACAGTTTTTTAAAATGACCTTTTCGTATAATGTGAAAAAGAACTGGAATTTAACAGTAGACTTTTTAAGAATTCGTTCCGAGGGAATTTATTTGCGCCAAAACACAAATGACAACAGTCTCGCTTTGAGTACAAATTATAAATCAGATGAAAATAGATATTCGATAGCTGCAGGTATCATCTATAATAGTTATAAGAATGCTGAAAATGGTGGAATTGCGAACGATTCTATATTTCAAAATGGCCAAAGTGTTGATAAAAGATTATTGGAGATTAATTTATCATCTGCTAAAAAACACATTTCAGATGCGACAGTTTTTACGAAACAGATTTTCAATTTCGGAAGAAGATTATCCGACTCTCTAACAAGAAATCAGATAATTTCAGGAAATCAATTGATTCTAAGTTCATCAGTAAATGCCTTTTCTCATAAATACGATGATAGCAACCTTTCTGATGGTTATTATTCTTCGGTTTTTTATGACTCAACTCTAACTTCAGATTCAACCTTTACTTATAAAGTTGAAAATGAGCTAGCCTGGAGAAAGGTCGATAATAAACAACATCGCGGCTTAATTGATATGATTGGATATGGCCTCAGCGTTAAACATGAATTTATAGGTTTTAAGCAAAAGGAAACGGACTCTACTTTTAATAATATAATTGCAGGAGCAGAACTATATAATACTTATTCGAATAATTTGTTTTACTGGATTCTTACCGGAAAATCAGTTATAAGCGGATTTAATAATGGTGATTATGAAGTAACCGCAAAAATTAGGAAAGAAAGTAGAGATAGCCTGTTATCCATAATTATAAGTGGAACAGAAAGGGTTTCAAAACCTGACTTTATTTATCATTATTATAAATCAAACCACTTTAGCTGGAATAACGATTTTGAAAAAACAGGTAAACGAGGAATAGATTTAACGTTTGCAATAAAAAAAGCTGGATTGTTTGTTGGTTCGAGCGTTTATAGATATTCAAATGTTACTTACTTTGATAATTATGCTATGGCAAGACAGTTCCCGGGAAACTTAAATGTTTTCAGTGCAAGCGTAAAAAAAGACTTTACTTTTTTTAACTGGCATTTAAACAATATGATAACATATCAGAAAACAGCGGATTCCTCTGTTATAAGAATACCTGAATTTATGTTAGATCATTCTCTTTATTATGAAAATGATCTTTTTAAAAAAGCTATGCTTTTGCAGATAGGAGCTTCTGTTTTTTATACATCTTCTTACTACTCAAACGCTTATATGCCTGCAACCAGCCAGTTTTATCTGCAAAATGATTATAAATATGGTTCTTATCCCTTTATTGATTTCTTTATAAATGCTCAGGTCAAATCAGTTCGCGTTTTTATTAAAGTCGATCACTTGAACAGCGGTTGGACCGGAAATAAGTATATTATGACTCCAGGATATCCTTATCCCGGTAGGACCTTTAAGTTCGGTGTGTCTTGGAAATTTTATGATTAAATACATCTTCTTTCACCAGAGACTTTATTATCGTACATTTAATTTTCTAAATTGCAATTATGGATCTTGCAGGAGTAACATATAGCTTAGTTAATTTAGGAATTCGTGAAGATCAGGGCGCTGAAATCTCTAGCCGAATAAGGGTTATAAATAAATTTAACCTTTTATGTATTTCATATAGTATCCCCTACATAATCTTGTCCATCAGTTTAAAGTACTATCTCTCCGCTTCAGTTTTTTTTGTAGGTCTTTTCTTTTATATAATTAGTTTAGAATGTAATAAAAGAACTCACTTTACAACTGCAAAATTTTTAATTCTCTTCGCTACCAATTTTTCGGTGTTTTCTCTTAGTTTCTTTTATGGATTTGAATCAGGTTTCCATTTATATTATTTTACGAGTCCTTTGATTGTCTTTTCCCTCTTTAGTTTTAACGAGCTAAAGAAAATCCTGTTTGGTTTTTTTATTTATTTATCATCGATTGCCATTTTAATTTATTTCAATCAGAATGGTATGCTTGAAAACAATAGTATGTCGAAAAGCATGCTGACTTTACTATATTCTATAAATATTTTTCTTGCTCTTTCATTCTGTATTTTATTAGTTGCTTATTTCTCTGAGTTTAATAACAGGATTAATCTTGAGTTGTCTTCCATCAATAAAGAGCTTGAATTTAAAAATGATCTTTTAAAAGCTGAAATCACGGAACGGAAGCTCACTGAAATTAAATTAAATACACTCTTAAAAGACAAAGAGATATTGCTTTCCGAAACTCATCACCGGGTGAAAAACAATTTGGCAGTCGTTTCCGGAATGCTGGATTTACAGGCCTTGATGTATGACGATCCAAAGATTCTGCATATCCTTGATGATAGCAGGGGCCGGATAAAAACGATGAGCCTGATTCATGAATCATTATACAAATACGATAATCTTTCACATATTGAATTCGGGAGATATCTGGCAACGTTAACTGAAGAAATAAAAAAAGCGCATTGTGATCCTTCATGCGCAGTAGAACTGCAATTAAATTTAGAGGAAATATATATTAATGTAACCAAGGCAATCCCCTGCGGTTTACTGGTAAACGAGGTAGTAACCAATTGTTTCAAACATGCCTTTATCAAGGGCCATGAAGGAAAAATTTATATTGAGCTTAAAAAATATGGAAATAGCTGCTCGATGATCATTCGTGATAATGGGAAGGGTATTGATCCGGATAGTAGCTTAAATCCACGTTCTCTTGGAATTACACTTATCGATGCATTCGCTCGTCAATTGAAAGGCCATCATCAATTCAGCAATGATCATGGTACCACATTAAAGCTTACATTTGATATTCTCTGATTTGCTTATGAAAAACATATTGGTTGTTGAAGATGATTATATCCTTGCCCTTGCACAGGTCAGATCACTTCAAAAAAAAGGTTATAATATCGTGGCTTCTGTACCTAATGGCATTGCTGCAATTGAAGCAGTTAAGAATCATAATCCCGATCTTATAGTAATGGATATCAGAATTGATGGAGATATGGATGGAATCGACACAATGCTCGAGATTCAAAAATTTTCAGATGTGCCCGTCATATATTCCACTGGAAATTCAGAAGCTGCGATCATGGAAAGAGCAAAGTTGACGAATATGAAAGGCTTTCTGATAAAACCAATAGATTACAATCAATTGCATAAAATGATCGAATCCTGATATCAGGTTTTTTGCTTTTTCTTTTTTGCTGCCGGAAATAAGATATTGTTAAGAATAAGCCTATAACCCGGTGAATTCGGATGCAAGCTCAGATCAGTCGGAGGATCTTCAACCCGGTGCTGATAATCTTCCGGATCATGTCCACTATAGAACGTATATGTTCCCTTGCCATACTCCCCATGAATATAACGTGCTTCGTTGGCTGCTTTGTTTTCACCAAGAATAAGCACATTCGGCTTAACAAATGATTTATCAAATCCAACTGTTTGTCCCCAAAAACCTTTGATTACCTGTTCATGATTCTGGCAAAGCATTGTAGGAACAACATCCCACTTCGCAGAAAAATCAAATAAAGTGAAAAGGTCATTCACCTTAGTGACACCATGTTTCCGTTCTCTGGATTGGTATGTGTCAATATTTGATTTGGCATATTCTGCCGGATTTGTACTCAATGTGAAATTAGTAAAGGCAAATGTTTTTGAGTAGTCAAGCTTTGAATTATAATTTGGTGTAGTTCCATCACCATCAAACATACTTTCGCAGATATCCAGTCCTTCGGCTGCGAGTGCAATATCATAAGAATCCGGTGCTGAACACATCGCAAAAAGAAATCCCCCTCCTGAAGTGAAATCCCTGATCCTTTGTGCAACTGCGAGCTTCATTTCAGAAACTTTATTGAATCCGAGGGTATGCGCGCTCGCTTCAAGTGTACGCTGTTGTTCCTGATACCATAATGTGTTTCTGTAACCCGACCAGAATCTTCCGTATTGCCCGGTGAAATCTTCGTGGTGAAGGTGCAACCAATCGTATAAAGGTAATTTTCCCTGAATAATATCTTCATCGTAAATCACATCATATGGAATTTCCGCATACGTTAAAACCAGTGTTACCGCATCATCCCAGGGCTGCTTCATCTTTGGCGAGTACACAGCTACCTTGGGAGCTTTTTCCAGTTTCACATCTTCCATGTTTATTTCCGGGTTTGCGATCTCGGTAAGGATGGAAGCGGCCTTCGAATCAGCTATTATTTCAAATGAAACACCACGGATAGAACATTCACTTTCAATTTCCTTTGCATCTTTTATCATGAAGCTTCCCCCGCGATAATTCAACAGCCAGTGAACTTCCACATCGTGACGTAATACCCAATAAGCAACACCGTAGGCTTTTAAATGATTTTTCTGTTCTCCATCCATAGGAATGAGAATGGAACTTGCTTTCGAAAGAAGAGAGCAAAAGATAAAGAAGGTTATAACAAAGTTTTTTTTCATCTAGAACGGATGATCTTCTTCAATATCATTCATTTTCGAACCTCTTATCACGGAATTAACAGGGTTATCGAAATCGTTATTCGGAGTAAGGCCTTTACTTGGTGATCCAAAATCAACATTTGTATCTAATGTGTCAAGATCCCCGAATTTTGTATACTGACCGATATATCTCGTTTTTACTGAGTCGACAGGACCATTACGGTGCTTCGCAACAATGAGCTCAGCCATCCCAGCAGTCGGCATTCCGGATTCATCTTCTGTAAGTCCATAATATTCGGGACGGTGAATGAACATTACCATATCCGCATCCTGCTCGATCGCACCTGATTCACGTAAATCGGAAAGCTGTGGTTTCTTGTCGCCACCGCGGGTTTCAACGGCACGACTTAACTGAGAAAGCGCAATCACCGGAACATTTAATTCCTTTGCCAGACCTTTTAAAGATCTTGAAATAGTGGAGATCTCCTGTTCACGGTTCCCTTTTCCTTCTCCTCCTGCAGTCATTAACTGAAGGTAATCGACAATGATCAACTGAATGCCATGCTGTTCCTTTAGCCTGCGTGCTTTCGCGCGAAGCTCAAACACGGAAAGACCTGGAGTATCATCAATAAAGAGAGGTGCTTCAGCAAGCTTTTTGATCTTATCATTCAATTGCTGAAATTCATAATCCTCTAAAGTTCCTTTTTTTAATTTTTCACCCGGAAGCTCGGATTCGCTGGAGATCAAACGTGTCACAAGCTGCAGCGAAGACATCTCAAGAGAGAAGATAGCCACAGGCTTTTGAAATTCCACTGCCGCATTGCGCGCCATTGTAAGTACCAGAGCTGTCTTTCCCATTGCGGGACGTGCAGCGATGATAACAAGATCTGAATTCTGCCACCCGGAAGTTAATCTGTCTAATGCCGTAAGTCCGGAGGGAACACCGGAAAGTCCGTCTTTCCTGTTCTTTGCGACTTCAATCTGCTCAATAGCTTTTTTGATAAGCGTGTGCATCTTATCGTAATTCTTTCTGATGTTTCCTTCAACAATGGAAAACAGGCCCTTTTCAGCTCTGTCCAGAAGGTCGAACACATCAGAGCTTTCTTCATATGCATCTCTTATTGTTTCACTGGATGTGCGGATCAGTTCACGCTGGATATATTTTTGAGAGATAATCCTTGCATGAAATTCAGCATTAGCGGCAGAAGCGACACGGTTTGTTAATTGAGTTATATAATAAGCTCCGCCAACGATGTCAAGCTCACCGGTTTTTTTTAATTCCTGCGTTACTGTTAAAATATCCACTGGCTCTGAACGGGTGAATAAGCGTTCGATAGCGGAGAATATACGTTCGTGGGCTTCTTTATAAAAACTCTGAGGCTTTAAAATATCTATTACATTGGTTAATGCATCTTTCTCCAGCATTAATGCACCTAAAACAGCTTCTTCAAGCTCAACTGCCTGCGGAGGCATTTTTCCGATATCCATGATCTGGGCCGGATGTGCTGGTTTTGTAAAGCGTTTGCGGGAGTTAATATCTGTTTTTGTGTTAAAATCGTTCATGATTCAAAAGTACAAATTTTAGCCCCGGTGAAATTTCAATCTTATAAACATTCGCTTCACAGGTTCTTAACATAAATGCTGTGTGAGGAGTGTTACGAATTTACGAATATAATCAGTGCTTTCAAACCGCTTGACAGGATAATTAATTTATTTTTATTAACTTTATAAGATGCTGAATTGGTCAGGTAAAATATACTTTCTTGCTTGCTTTCTTCTTCTGATCTCCTGTAAAAAGGAAAAAGACGAAAAAGGCCCCGTCATTACATTTATTACTCCATTTGATAATCAGGGTTTTGGTGTTTATGATGTTGTTCACGTGAAGGCCGAAATTAAAGATGAGACAAAGATCAGCAATGTAGGTGTAACGCTCGTTGATGCTAATTATTCTCCTATGCAAGCAAGTATACAGGTAAATATTTCTTCTCCATCGGGAATTGTGAATGTTGATTATGAGATAAATAATATTCATTTAGAGAGTGGACTTTATTACATGATGATTACTGCATCAGATGGTAATAATGATTCGCATGAATACCAACCAATAAACATTGCCGCTATTCCCAGAATGCTTAAGAGAGTGTTTGTGGCAACCAAACCTAATTCATCCCTTGTTAATCTGTTTTATATCGATAGCAGTTTTTCTGCGATGAATCTTTACCATACGTTTTCAAGCGATTTTCTTGGAATGTCGGTGAGCAGCTATTATCAGCAGGCTTTTCTTTGCGGTAATTATACCGGTGATTATACCAGCCTTTCATTAAAGGATAACACAATCAAGTTTATTGTGCCTGCTTTTATTTCCTCTTCACCAAGCTTTACTGCGTATTATAATGAAGATAAGGTGAACTACATTGCCGGGTTTGACGGGACGGTTAAAGGCTATAATAATTCAGGCCTTGTAACCTACAACGCTACTGCGAATTCGAATTATTATGTTTCAAATCTCATGATGAATCACGGATTTCTTATTGCAGAAGAGATAAGCAAAACTAACGGCCCACGAATACTGGTTTCATTTCATTCCACCGGAGTTCCTGAACAACAAAGGACAATTACTCAGGATATAGTAAGTTTTTGCGAAAAGGATGATCATTCTGTTTTCCTCTTCGGTAATAATAGCGGCCAGGCAGTGATCCAGCTTTACGACAGGCTTAACAATAATCTTTGGAATCCTTATCCGTCCGCACTACCAACTGGGAGTATTTTATCCGCATTGAGGCTTGACGAAGACACTTATCTTTTAGGACATTCAAATGGTATAATTTACAAGTACCAATATCAAAATTCCAGTCTCACACCGTTTCTGCCCGGATACACAGCGTTAAAGTTAAAATATGATACGTTGAATAATTCGATCTACATTGCCGAACAGAACCGAATTACATGTGTCAGCGTTTTTGGAGGATCGGTTTTAAACTCAATTGCTTCAGCTCAGGACATCAAAGATTTTGACTTGCTTTACAATAGATGATCATCAAATAACCTTCAAATCCTCAAGCTCTGATCTATAATCGAATTGCAGATCCTCGTGAAGCTTTTCAAATATCTTTCGGATCTTTTCTATTTCACGATGATACAAATTATGAATCACGGAGCTTGAATCGATTGATATGCGGGCACTCTTAATTTTTTTGCAAAAAAAGATCCGAAGCTCGATCTCGGATTTTTTATCGCCTGAATATTTAATCTTTTTATTCATATTGCGAACAGTTTTTTGCAATCCCTTCTTGACCGTATATGTTGATTTTCTATTGATCTCGGTAAATAAAATATTGATCTCTTCCTTCACATCTTCTACATAAGCTTTTTCATTTACTGATCCATACAGCAAATAAGTCAGAAGCTCTTTGTTCTCTTTTTTATGCTTGGCAATTCTAACGCAAATCTCAAGAACACGCTTTAGAGGTAGAGTTTTTAGCTCTTTTTCGAGCTGACTGATAGTAGGTGATTTCATCAATGCGTAATAAAAGAATGAACAGAATTAAGATAATTATTGAAACCCTGGGTTGACGGAATGGTGCTGTGTCCGGCTCCTTGTATCTTATGCGCTTCACCATAAGTTCCATGATAATTATCGTAGACTCTTTGTCCGTGAGTCGCAATATTTAAAAAGTCGTCATCTTCACCATGGATCCAGAAAAATGGTTGCTGAACAGATTTTATTTTCTCTGCGTTATTTATTTTAAGGCTTGTGAAAAATCCTGAAGGCATTGCTAATCCTGACCCGTCCTGGATCATCGTTTCTGCATTCGCAAAGGGCGCTTCCAGCATAAGCTTTGAAGGAGTCAGACTTCGTGGTTCCGCAGTAAGTTTAGTAGCAGGGGCTGATCCGAGACTGAAGCCATAAATTATCAACCGGTCATTACTTAAGCCTTTGCTCTTTAGCCAAATCAATGCAGCATCAACATCTGCATACAAACCTTCTTCTGTAGGCTTGCCTTCAGACATTCCATAGCCGCGATAATCGATCATCATTACACCGAAACGGTTCTTACTTCCGGTATTAGCTAACAGCTTAGCGCGCTGCCAGTAAAAGTCCATGTGATCTTTGTTTCCGTGGCAATACATAATTATTGTATCTGAACTTATCCGGTTAATATCTCCGATGTACACCGCGTAGATCTTTGTCGCTGATGATTCGCCTGAAGCTTGTGAATTTAGAGTGAAAAGGCTGATCTTATTTTCAGGAATAGAATAGGTGTAATCAAGCTTGAAGTCTGTTTCTCCGGAATAGTTCTCAAGTTTATACTCTGTCAGTTTTTCCTGGTTAAACAGATTTTCGTCAAGTTTCAGGCAGGATGAAAAACAGAATATTGTTAAGCTTAAGAATATAGAAATAAGTTTTCTCATGTTTAAAATCTACGGGTATAACCTAAATAAACACCAAATGCGCCACAATTTTTAAGAGGAGTCTGATACTCCACTACAATTTTTTCATTTGATAAGTTAGGGGCTATTACTTTACATTCCATACTTAGGTCCCATTTCTTTCCTCTGAAATTATGTCCTAACAGAGGCATGAATATCCAATGATTACTTTGAGGCTGTCCGAGTGTTCTGATTTTTGAAAGTTCAAACCAGTTGCTCACACCGAGGTAAAAGTAATTCTTTCCCTTCCCATATTCCCACACCAGGTTGAGATCAAGCTGCGGATAAAGCTTACGGCTTATTTTGTCGCGGTAGATAATATTAAATTGAATTCCGCTGCTTACTGCAGGAAGGTATTTTTGCTGCTTTATCCACTGTTTGACAGCACCGAGCTCGAGCTGAAAATTACCATATAAAGCAGAAGTAATATTCAATCCGGCATATGCCGTGAGGGAGCTGTCGATTCCATAACCATAATTTGCGGTAAGAAAAGGGATTGGAATTGTTGATTCTCCATATTTGATCAATGGCCCGCCCAAAGCAAGATTTGCAGCATGTTCTTTTTTTGCAAGAGGTTTTACAAATCTCTGAGGGGAGCAGGAAGCGATTAATAACGAAAGTATGATTACAAAAACAAGCTTTGACATAACTGACCTGATAGATCACAAAAGTAATTCTATTTAGACCGTGTTTCCCTCAAATCACAATGTTTTTTTACTGCTTGTTGACATAGAACATTCAAATAAATCGGTAATTTTGCAGTAAAGATTAAGAACGAAATGAAAGATGTTTTTTATACGCTGTTGGTCATTTGGATCATTTATAGGATCGTAAGCAGTTTGAATGCTGCAAGGTCAAAGCAGGCGGCATCTTCAGATCAGAATACACGTCACCGAAAGCCGGGTGAGACCACAGTTGATTATATTCCCCCTAAGGATAAGAATAAGCATGATGATAAAGGTGAATACGTAGACTATGAGGAAATCGAATAATATCAAAAAAAAGGCCCCTGCAAAGGGGCCTTTTTAAATATTGAAATTATTTATCAATAACCGAAAACATCTTCCAGAGAAAGGAAAGAGACCTTTCCATATTTTTCCAGAGTTTTGATATCAAGCCCATCTTTTTTTCCAAGTACGAGAATGGTATATGGTTTTCCTTTCATGTGTTCTTCTTCGAAAGCTTTTACGTCATTGAAAGTCATTTTAGGTACAGCTGAAAAAATATCCTTTCGGATATCATAATCAAGTCCCAGTTTTTTTGCGTCCTCATAATTAAAAAGGATTTTTTCCTTTGTTATCCTTTCGGTGCGGATTCCCTGAATAATCGCTTCCTGTGAAGCAAGGAAATTATTTTTTGAGTCAGGCATGTTATTGATTAGTTCCATCATGCCGGACATTGCTTCAGGTAGTTTATCAGCTTGTGTTCCTATATAAGAGAACACATAATTTGGTTCTGATTTTTTATCTGCAGTTAAGTAGCTTGAATATACAGAATAAGCTAAAGCCTTCGATTCACGCATCTCCTGGAAAACAATGGAAGACATGCTTCCTCCAAAGTATTCATTGAACATTCTGATCTTTGGAATATTTGCTTTGTTATAATTCTCACCTTTTGAAAGCATAATGATCTCAGCTTGCTTCATGTCGTAATCAACAACATATACTGAAGGGCCCATTTCCATTCGCTTAAATTCTGTTGGAGCCGGAATCGGCATCAGTTTCTCAGGTACGTTCATGTGTTTGTTCAAAACGCTTACTACTTCATCAGCGCTGTTGCTTCCATAATAAAGAATGTCATGCTCATACGATGTGATCTTTTTTGTTATCGTGATCAGCTCCTGAGGAGTAAGATGCTGTAGTTCTGTATTTGAAAGAATATTCGTGTAGGGAGAAAACTTTCCATACTTACCATAAGAAGAAAGCGCGTTATAAAGAATTTCATTCTTATTCAATTTCGCATCTTCACGCTTTTTAAATTGATCGGAAATCAGATTTTTTAAAGCCAGGTCATTTGGCTGTGCGTTGGCAAGAAGGTCCTCAAACAGTTTAGTTGCTTTTTCAAAATTTTCGCTGAGCCCTCCGAGAGTAACCCAGGTTTCATCTTCCCCTGAAAACACCCCGAATCCTCCGCCAAGCTTATAAAATTCCTGCTGAACCTCTGCAGCCGATAACTTATCCGTTCCCAGATATTTCAGGTAATCAATGGCGAGTCCGAGTTTTTTATCATTCTTGCTTCCCATTTCAAAATTGTAATACAATGCGAAGGTTTTATTTTCGGTGTTCTCGGTATATAAAACCGGGATGTTGTTTTTTGCAGTGAGCTTGCGGATATCCTTATTGTAATCAAGGAAGACAGGTTCGATCTCTTTAATAGGAGTGTTGAGTATGTTCTTTACAAATTCACTCTGATCATTACGGTTAACGCTCACAGGTGTTATTTCAGGCTTAATGACTTTCTGAACATTTTTATCTTCACCTGTGTGTTTGTAAACGATCACATAGTTATCATTCAGGTTCGATTTTGTGAAGTTGATGAGGTCCTGCTTGCTGATTTTTGATAATCTGTCGATAGTGTTCACAGCATCCTTCCAGGGTGTTCCGGAAATGAAAGCATTCACAAATGCATCTGCACGCGCGCCATTACGCTCATACATTTTGGTTTGCTGCAACTTCATATCAGTTATTACCGCACTTAACAACCAATCCGGAAAATTTCCGTTTTTTAAATTCGAGATCTGCTCCAGTAATAATGACTGTAATTGCTCCAGCGTTTGTCCTTCTTTAGGTGTTCCGGAGAGAATAAGTGCAGAGTAATCTTTGAATTCCATATCAAAAGCTCCGGCTTCCAACGCTTTTTGCTGTTGATTGATATTAAGATCTATAAGGCCTGCATTACCATTTGAAAGGATCTTTGAAATGAGCATCAGCATATCCGCATCTTTTGTATTTGTACCAGGGAACCTGAAACCCATCATCAGGTTTTCTGCATCAGGACCGGTAACATTTTTTGTTACATGCTTTGAAATGGCAGGCTCAATAAATGGCTCGTATGCAGGAACTGGTTTACTTTTCCAACCATTGAATTTCTCGTCAATAAGTTTTATGGTTGCATCCGGATCAAGGTCACCCGACAGACATATAGCCATGTTATTCGGCACGTAATAAGTATTGAAGTACTTCTTGATCTCGGTTAACGAAGGGTTTTTTAAATGTTCGATCGTTCCGATAGTGGTTTGGGACCCATATGTATTGGTTGGGAATAATCCTGAAAATAACGCCTCCCAGGCTTTGTCACCATCGCTGTCGAGTCCGCGGTTCTTTTCTTCATAAACTGCTTCAAGCTCGGTGTGGAATAATCTTAATACCGGATTCCGGTAACGTTCCGCTTCGATGGTACACCATTTTTCTAACTGATTTGTTGGTATATCGTTTACATAAACCGTTTGCTCCAGCCATGTGTATGCGTTTGTTCCTTTTGCTCCGATGGATGACATCATTTTGTCATATTCATTTGCAATTGCAAAGGTTGACGCATAACCTGAAATGCTGTCTATCTGATGATAAATTGATTTACGCTTTCCTTCGTCTTTGGTCTTTCTGTAAACTTCATACAACGCTTCGATCTTGTCAAGCTCAACTTTCTCTTTTGCATAGTCTTTCGAGCCGTATTTGTCGGTTCCCTTGAAAAGCATGTGTTCCAGGTAATGAGCGAGACCGGTAGCATCCTTCGGATCATTTTTACTTCCCGCGCGTGTTGCGATATAAGTTTGGATGCGTGGTGCATTCTTGTATACCGACATATAAACCGTAAGTCCGTTATCCAGTTTATAAATTCTTGCGTTCAGCGGATCATTAGGAACACTTTCATAAGTATAAGTTTTGCTGTCCGACTGCGCAATAAGAGATGTCGTTGCAACAAATAAAAATGAGAGGCAGGCAAGAAAAGTTTTACGGCTGGAATTCATGGGGATGATATTAGTTTTTAAGAATTGTAAATATATCTCTAAAATTTGAGAAAAGAAAGCTGCAGAGGATGAAAACGCTATGAAATGTGATGAACGGTAAGATGAAAAATACTCATTTATCGGACGCTAAAAAGCTATATATTTACCTTAAAACTGATTGAATTGTAAATATGCAAAAGGTCATTTTTTCGTGCACAACGAGTGAAAAAAATGCATTAATGCCGTGTATATATAACTTTAACGAATAAATTATTTCGGATATGAAATCGAAAATCATTGCTTTTTTATTGATTGTTTTATCATCTGCTGCCTTTGCGCAATTTCCCGAAAATACCTATCAGTCGGCATCCAATCAGTATTACTGGAAAAACAGAAAGCCTTTTGAAGGCTACTGGCAGCAGGATGTGCATTATAAAATGAATGCATCAATAGACGATAAAACGGATATAATTGATGGTTCGGAAGAGCTAACCTATTGGAATAACTCTCCGGATGAACTTCCATTTGTTTATTTTCATTTATATAGTAATGCACAAACCAAAGGATCGTACCTGGCAGATCTCTACAAGAACAACAACATGAAGCTGCATTTTGGAAGATATCAGCAGCAAGGCCAGGGTACAGTCATTGAAAAGATCACACAGAATGATACTGATCTGAAAACGGAACAGGATAATACAGTTGTAAAAGTTTTTTTAACAACTCCACTTAAACCTGGCGAAAGCATCACCTTTAAAATCAAATTCAAGACTTATTTCGACACAGGCACCATCAGAAACAGAATGAAGCTTTTTAATGCATGGGGAAACAAGCATTATGATGTGGTTCACTGGTATCCGCGAATTTCTGTGTATGACCGCAAGATGGGCTGGGACACTGATCAGCATATGGATCACGAATTTTATGGCGACTTTGGAACCTATGATGTAGCATTTACTTTACCTAATAATTATATTTTGGATGCGACAGGTACTCTGTTGAACAGAAGTGAAGTTCTACCCGATGATCTTCGCGCCAAACTGGATATAAAAAACTTTAAGAATAAACCATGGGGCGAAGCTCCTTCTGTGATTGTTGCTGCTAACGGAACCACTAAAACATGGTTGTTCCATGCTGAGAATGTTCATGATTTCGCTCTTACTGCGGATCCGACATATCGTATTGCAGAGGCAGAATGGAACGGAATTAAATGCTATGCGCTTGCGCAGGAGCCACACGCATCCTTATGGCAGAATGCTGCAGAATACACGGCAAAAGTGATTAAGGTGAATTCTGAAGATATAGGAATGTATGGCTATCCGAAAATGACTGTAGCGGATGCTCAGGATGGAATGGAATATCCGATGCTTACCCTTGACGGAGGTTATGATCCCGATTATCGTGGGCTGATCGCACATGAGGTGAGCCACAACTGGTTCTTCGGGATGGTGGGTAGCAATGAAACATACAGAGCAGCACTCGATGAAGGATTCACACAATTCCTTACAGACTACACTTATGAGAAGATCGATGGTAATCAGGTGATCAGGTATAAAGCGAAATCAGATTATGTTGAGCGTTTCACAGAACCTGATTATGTAAGAAACAGTGAAGTGTATAATGGCTATATGAACGATGCTGCAAAAGGGAAAGAAACCTATATTGATGTGCATTCCGATATGTATAACGGTGCTTTAAGGCATGGAGGAGGGTATTCGCAGGTTTATTTCAAGACAGCCACGATGTTGTATAACATGCAGTATGTTCTCGGTGACTCACTTTTTATGGCTGCAATGAGTCATTATTTCAATCAATGGAAATTTGCTCATCCTTATATAGAAGATTTCAGAACATCTGTGATCCAGTATACAAAAGTGGATCTCAACTGGTTCTTTGACGAATGGATAAACAGTGCAAAAACGATTGATTATGCAGTTGGCAAGGTAAAAAAAGGTAAGAGCAAGGATGAATTTAATATAACATTCAAGCGGAAGGGAATGCAAATGCCGCTGGATTTTGCTGTGATCGGAAAGAATGACAGCATCTATCTGTATCACATTCCCAATAATTGGTTTGTGAAAAAAACAAAGGCGAATGTATTACCACGCTGGATCGGTTGGGATAAAGTCAAGAAGGAATATACTGCAACTGTAAACGTTCCGGGAGGAATAGCAGATGTAGTAATTGATCCGACTTCAAGGCTTGCTGATGTTAACATGCTTAACAACAGTAAAAAGGCTCCGATCAAATACCGTTTCGATCATAAGATCTATAATCCTTCCGATTGGTCCAAATATGAAGTGTTTGCCCGTCCTGATCTCTGGTACAACGGTTATGACGGAATAAAAGTAGGGTTGAACGTCAATGGTAATTACATGAATTACCGCCATATCTTTGATGCAACTGTATGGTTCAATACAGGTATATTTCAAAATTATCTTGACAGCACGGTTGAGAAAAATAAATATGATAATATCAGTTTCAGACTTAATTACCGGACCGCAACAGAGAAGTTTATGAAAGGATCCTCTTTCTATGCATCTGCGAAAGCGCTTGACGGTTTGAATGGTTATTTAATCGGTTTCGACCGGAAAGACATTTCAGGTAAGAACCGGATCTATATGAATTTTAAATCAATGTACCGCAGTGGGTTGAATGATTTACCGTATTTGCTGCTACCTGATGAATGGATACCTAACCAATTGAATAATACAATTAATATCGGGATTGAACATTCATATACATACAAAAAAGGAGCTGGAAACATTAATCTTGGTATGCGGACGTCTGCTTTGATGAGTGATTATGATTATCAGACCCTTAATTTAAATGTGATCAATAAGACACGTTTAAGCAAATTTATCCTGAATACGAGATTAGTTGCTCAGTATGGTACGGGAAAAAAATGGGCGAATGAATCCTCATTGTTTTTAGCGGGAGCCAATCCGGAGGAGATGATGGAAAATAAATATACACGTTCACAAGGATTCTTTGATCCGGCCTGGGCTGAGATCGGGGCTACCACAAATATATTTCATCATGGAGGCGGGCTAAATCTGAGAGGCTATTCCGGATATCTGGCGCCTGAACTTACCACAGACAGCGCCATTGTCTTTACATATAAAGGACAAACGGGAGCAGCTATCAATGCTGAGCTGGAGTTTGATGGTTTTTTCAGAATGAAGAGACAAAATTGGTTGAACAGAACATTCAAGTTAACAACCTATTTATTCGGTGATGCAGGACTTATCAATTACAGCGCTGCGACTGAGGATGTTTTAAAAATGGCTAATGTGCGAGTGGATGCAGGAGTTGGAGCAGCGTTGACAATTAAAAAGTTTGGTCCGCTGCAAACTGTTAATCCTTTAACTATCCGTTTCGATATGCCATTTTTCCTGAATAAGATCCCGGCAACTGACAGGGATTTTGTTCAATACCGTTTTGTTATTGGAGTGAGTCGTGCATTTTAAAAATGTACTGAAATGAGTCTTATGGATTTCCGAATCTGTGTTGGAAAAAATATTAATTAAATTTTAAACGAAAATGAAAATGACAAAAACAAGAACAGTTTTAATTGCATCAGTTTGTTCATTGCTTTGCGTATCGGCTTTCGCTCAGACAAACAATGATGAGGTTTATAAAAAAGCCTACAAGCTAAAAACGGATTATAAATACAAAGAAGCATTCCCAATGTTTCAGGCTTTGCTGAAATCAGATTCAAATAATGTAAATTATCTTCAGTATGGAAGTTATTGTTATTCCAAATATGGTTTTTATTACGCGCCTGAAGCCGAGAAAATGAAGCATTATAAATCAGCTGAGTACCTCGCAAAAAAGGCGATCAAGCTTTCTGAAACCAGTGCAGATGCACATTATGCATATGCAATGGCATTAGGGCGCATCAATGAAAATGCAAGTTCAAAACAAAAAATCGCAAATGCGAAACTGATAAAAGCCGAGGCAGACAGGGCAGTGGCTTTAAATCCAAAAATGGCCGGGGCGTATCACATTCTTGGCCGCTGGCATAGAACTGTTGCGAATTTCAGCGCAATTGAAAAAGCTATGATCAACTCTTTTTTTGGCGGGGTTCCTCCGGGAGGTTCATTTGAGGATGCAATTAAATCGTTTATGTCAGCAATTGCAATTGAGCCTCGTTATATGAATCACCAGTATGAGCTTGCACAGACGTATTATGATATGGATAAACCTGTGGAGGCTAAGCTATGGGCACAAAAAGCACTGGAGATCACTCCGACAAATGATGATGATATTAAAGCAAAGAAAGATTGTGAAGAACTGATCAAGAAGTTGAAATAGATCAGGTCATTGAGCGTTTCGTGAACCGATGGAAAGGGTAACGAAAAAGAATGAGGATATGACTGATAATCGTTTGAAAAAAACCGTAATGTTTAACCATAATAAAAAAGCGCTCAATGAGCGCTTTTTTTCTGCGCTTGTTTGAAGTTCCGCCTTCAAGGAATCTGGAGATATACAAATGCGTGTTAACTACCTTATCAGATTGCTTCAACACTTTGATTACCCAGTCGATATCAGCGCTGACTTTATAATCAAGATCGTAAAAATCACAAAGCAATCTCCGTGCGATGAAAGACTGATGGGAAACACACATGCCGTATTTGAGGTCTTTCCAAGTCATCTGATCCGGTGGTGCTAATCTGCGGTCACCAAGAGTTTTGCCGTATTGATCTACCACAGCGGTGTTTCCGTAATAGACATCGCCTTCGGGAGCAATACCAAACACTTCCTTTATCGTATCTGCGCAGTACAGCTCATCACCGGCATTCATAAACAGGACATAATCCCCGCTTGCATCACGCAAACCTTTATTCATTGCATCATATATACCTTCATCTTTGCCTGAATGTAAAAGCGCAATTTTGCTTTTATATCTTTCAATGATTTTAAGAGTATTGTCGCTTGATGCACCATCGATTATAATATACTCGATGTTGGTGTAGGATTGGGAAATAACACTTTCTATCGTGCGTGCGATCAATGCTTCACCATTGAAAACAACTGTGATGATCGATATTTTGGGCTTGTCAGACAAATCAGATAGATCTCTTACAATATTAACAAATTTTTTTGAGCCTTTTCTTCAAAAAAAAACTCCGGTTAGGCCGGAGTCTGAGTAAGCGGGGATGTTATTATTTTAAAAAGAGGCGTTTAAGAATATATAGAAGGATCACGGCAAGTGGAATTAAGATCGCCCAAAGTGGATACACAGTCACTTTATTTGAATAGGAAAGGTCTTCACAGTAGATGCTGATGATATTGGAGTTTTTAAAATTATGTTTGAAGCTCGCTTCACCATTCGCAAAATCAAGCAACATTGGTTCTCCGTTCACAAGAAACTCGACCTTGTTTTTATTCAACAAAAGTTTGGTATGTTCAGGGTTATGAAATTTAATTTTTACTTCAGCTTCGCGGAATGAAAATACAGGAGAGGGTATTGTTACAGTTACATCATCGTTGCTGATCCGGTCGATAATGATTGAGTTATCAATTTCATTATAATCTCCAGGCTCGTCTTTAGCGATGACGGAATTCATAAACGCAAGAATCAATGCGCATGCAAGTAAAATATGTTTCATTTTTAGGATTGTTCCGGTTTAAGGGCGCAAAGATATAACAAGGGATAGCTGCAGAAAAAAGATTTAGATAAATGGGTTGAAATGCCAGTTAAATAATAAAAAAAGCTCTGATCCGTATTTGCGGGTCAGAGCTTGAATTTGTTTTGAATTTCGAGGATCAATCCACCAGCTTAGCTGCAGGATAACGTTGTATCCATGACTTAACAGCCTCCATTGTGCGCACAGTAATAACTGTTTTATAGTCGATCTGAACTTTAAAACGGGGGCGGTTATCTTCAACTATTTTTTTTGTTTTCATTTGTTTTAATTTGTGTGGTTAATGTTAAATGGAATACGCCATCATTAGTTTTATTGATTTGCCTGTAATGGCTATTTCATTTGTTTTGTTTTTGTGATCGTACTGATAAAACTCAATTTGTATGCCACCAGTATACAGTTAACATATATTAACAGGCATTGTTCTTAACTATTCGTAATATTTTTAAATACCAGTTCATTTTTTGAAAGATCAAGCAGGATCTCTGTGTCTTTCTGCACCTTTCCACCCAGTATCTGTTTGGAAAGCTCATTTAATACAGTCTTTTGGATGACACGTTTCACAGGACGGGCGCCAAACTGAGGATCGAAGCCGAGCTGAGCCAGCCAGTCAATCGCAGCTTCGGTAGCGCTGATCTTAATATCATTTTCCTTTAACCTTTTTGCAACGCTTTCAAACTGTAGTTCAACAATCCGATGAACATCAGTTCTCGTTAAAGGTGTAAACATGATTGTCTCATCAATACGGTTGAGGAATTCGGGACGTATTGATTTCTTCAGCAATTCAAAAACTTCGAGCTTTGTTTTTGCAAGAATTCTATCCTTATTGTCTTCATCCATGTTTTCGAAATTCTCCTGAATGAGATGTGATCCCATGTTGGATGTCATGATGATGATCGTATTCTTGAAATTCACTACACGTCCTTTGTTATCTGTTAAACGGCCATCATCAAGAACCTGTAGCAAAATATTAAATACATCAGGATGCGCCTTTTCGATCTCATCCAACAACACCACACTGTACGGTTTGCGTCTAACAGCTTCGGTAAGCTGGCCACCCTCATCATAACCAACGTATCCCGGAGGTGCTCCAACCAAACGGCTCACAGCATGTCTTTCCTGATATTCACTCATGTCAATACGTGTCATGCTGTTCTCATTGTTGAAAAGGAAATCGGCAAGCGCTTTTGCTAGTTCTGTTTTACCGACACCCGTAGTTCCGAGAAAAATGAATGAACCAATAGGGCGCTTTGTATCCTGCAAACCCGCACGACTCCTTCTTACTGCATCACTGATAGCTTCAATTGCTTCGTCCTGGCCGACAACACGCTTGTGCAGCTCGTCTTCGAGATGAAGGAGTTTCTCACGCTCGCTTTGCAGCATACGGTTAACGGGTATGCCTGTCCACCCCGCAACTACACCGGCAATGTCTTCGCTGTCCACTTCCTCTTTGATCATTTGTGAGCCGCTTTGCTGCATCTCAGCAAGCTTGCTTTCGAAAGTCTTCAATTGGCTCTGCATTTCCTGAACTTTGCCATATCGGATCTCAGCCACTTTTCCGTAATCACCGTTACGCTCTGCTTGCTCCGCTTCAAACTTTAAATGTTCGATTTGCTCCTTCACCTTCTGAATGCCTTCAACAACTTCCTTTTCTCCCTGCCATTTAGCGCGTAGACTTGTCCTTTTGTCTGAAAGCTCCGCAATCTCCTTATTCAGCTCATCAAGCTTTTTCTGATTGCTTTCGCGTTTGATAGCTTCACGTTCGATTTCGAGCTGACGAATCTTGCGTTCAACTTCGTCCAGTTCAATCGGCATAGAATTGATTTGCATCCTTAGTTTAGATGCCGCTTCATCCATAAGGTCGATCGCTTTATCAGGAAGGAAACGATCATTAATGTAGCGTTGTGATAATTCAACTGCAGAGATGATCGCTTCATCTTTGATACGCACTTTGTGATGGCTTTCGTATTTTTCTTTGATCCCGCGAAGGATAGAAATGGCGTCTTCCGAAGTAGGTTCATCAACCATCACTTTCTGGAATCGCCTTTCAAGAGCTTTATCTTTTTCAAAATATTTCTGGAACTCATTTAAGGTCGTTGCACCGATAGCACGGAGCTCACCACGGGCGAGAGCAGGTTTGAGGATGTTGGCCGCATCCATAGCGCCTTCACCGCCTCCGGCACCTACAAGTGTGTGGATCTCATCAATAAAAAGTATGATCTCGCCTTCTGCCGAAATAACTTCTTTTACAACAGACTTTAATCTTTCTTCGAATTCACCTTTGTATTTGGCACCCGCAACGAGCGCACCCATATCAAGTGAGTAGATCTGTTTGCTTTTAAGGTTATCAGGAACATCACCATTGATAATTCTATGTGCAAGCCCTTCTGCAATGGCAGTTTTACCTACACCAGGCTCTCCGACAAGGATTGGATTATTTTTCGTTCTACGGGAAAGAATCTGGAGTACTCTTCTGATCTCCTCATCTCTTCCGATCACGGGATCAAGACGGCCTTTCTTCGCCTGATCATTCAGATTAATTGCGTATTTATTTAATGAGTTATAGGTGTCTTCCGCAGTTTGACTTGTAACCTTAGCACCTTTGCGAAGCTCAGCTATCGCAGCTTTCATATCCTTTTCTGTTACACCATTATCCTTCATCAGCTGTGAAACAACATCCTTCGTAGAAAGCATTCCCCAAAGTAAATGTTCGATGGAAACGTACTCATCATTCCATTCTTTCAGGTAAGAAGTGGCTTTCGAAATGGTCTGGTTTGCAGCATTGGAAAGGTAGGGTTGTGAACCAGAAACTTTCGGATAGCTTTCAATGATCTTATCAAGCGCCTTTATAAAAATGGGAGTATTGACATTCAGTTTTTTCAGAATAAAAGGAGTGACGTTTTCATCAACTTCCAGTATCCCTTTTAAAAGGTGTCCGTTTTCAATAGCCTGGTTTCCGTTAACAGTAGCGAGTTGCAATGCCTGTTGAACAGCTTCCTGCGATTTGATTGTAAAATTATTAAGATTCATAATGTGTTATTTTGTTTCGTTCAAAATCTCTCAAAACATATTCCATCGGTACCATTAAGTATAATAACGGACTTATTGACTTAATTACTTCTCTCTGAGTGCCTTTTTGGCTTTGTTTTAAAAAAACTAATGACGATTTTTCCTGAAATAATTTTAATATATTGCAGGATATTAGGGTTCGTCTTTACACAGACAAGTCGTTGAGTGATCTGAAAATGATTACTGACAATTACAGATAACACATTTTATGATCAGAAAGTATATACTCATTGCTTTCATGTTTTTTATTACGGTGCTCTCTTCGGCCCAGAGCCAACGTGTTATTGACAGTCTTACCAATCTTCTGAAAAAATCCCCGCCCGATACTCTTAAAGTAAAATTGCTCTGCGGATTGGCTTCCGAATACAGATACAATGACCCTCAAAAGGCCGAGTTATTTGCTGACAGCTCTCTTACGAAAGCCACATCTATTGATGATGAAAAAGGTATGGCGAAAGCAATGCATGTCCTTGGAATGATTAATATGAATCAGGGCAACCATGATAAAGCTCTCGAATACTATTTTGGATCATTAAAGATCAGCAAAAAGCTGAACGACCGGAATTCACTTTCAATTTCAAACAATAATATCGGGATGGTTTATTGGAACCAGGGAAAGTATAATAAGGCATTGGAGTATTTTCTTATTTCTCTGAAGATTGATGAAGAGCTGGGAAATCAGAGTGGGATGGCCAGCTCCTATAATAATATTGGTTTGATATATTGGTCGCAGGGTGATCTTGACAAGGCGTTGGAAAGTTTTATGCAGGTGATCACGATCTATTCGAGTGTGGATGATAAAAAAGGCCTGGCAGGTGTTTATTCAAATATCGGAGGAGTTAATTACTACAAAGGAAAACTTGATATTTCAATCGCTTTTTTCAAACGAGCCCTCGCGATCTACACCGAGATCAATCATAGACCTGGAATGTCCACCATCTGTGTGAATATTTCAGATGTGCTTGTCGAACAGAAAAAGTATGAAGAAGCTCTTGAATATACAAAACGTTCATTGGAAATAGAGAAACAGGTGGGAAACAAGAGTCAGATGGCGTATGCTTATATGTCGATCGCGAAGAACTATGCGGACAGACAAAATTATCCAAAGGCGATTGAAAATTACAACCAGGCAATAGCTATCTCCAAAGAGATCAATGCGCAAAAGCAGTTAAGTGAATCCTATAAAGCAATTTCTGAAATTTATCAGCTTAATAACAATTATAAAGAGGCGCTTGACTATCATCGTAAATACACTGAAGTAAAAGATTCCATCCTTAATAAAGAAAGCTCTTCCCAGATCGCGGAGATGGATGCAAAGTATAACAATGACAAGAAAAGCAAGCAAATAGAACTGTTGAAAAAAGAAAGGGAGATTCAATCAATTACACGCGCTGCCGAACAAAGTAAGAGCGCATTCATCAGAAATGCATTAATAGTAGGCTGTGTATTTGTACTGCTGCTCGCATTGCTTCTGTACAATAGAAACCAGGTTCGTAAGAAAGCAAATCTGGCTCTCGAAGCAAAAAACCAAAACATTTTCGAGCAGAAAGAACAGATCGAACAGCAGAACACAGAGCTGGCGATCAAGAATAAAGAGATAACGGATAGCATTAAATACGCAAAACGATTGCAGGAAGCTATTCTGCCGCCACAACATTTCGTAAAGAAATTACTTCCTGACAGCTTTATTTTATACAAGCCGAAGGATATAGTAAGCGGAGATTTTTATTACGTAGAAGAGTGGGGTGGAAAAGTATTTGTCGCTGCGGTTGATTGTACCGGACATGGTGTGCCCGGAGCATTCATGAGCATTGTAGGTTATAATCTTTTAAATCAGGCGTTGAATGTTTACGGACTATCAAAGCCGGCACTCATTTTAAATGATCTGAATAAAAATATTTCAAAGATGCTTCATCAATCAGAGGAAGATTCTTCAGTTAAGGATGGTATGGATATTTGTCTTATCAGCATCGATAAACAAAAGAAAATGTTAGAGTATGCAGCCGCGTACAATCCTTTGTGGATCATCAGAAATAATGAACTGATAGAGCTTAAGGCAGATAAATATCCGGTGGGATCATTTGTCGGGGAAGATGTAAAGCATTTCACAAACAATGAATTTGAATTAAAAGCCGGTGATATGCTTTATATGTTTACCGATGGATATGCCGATCAGTTTGGCGGTGAGGCAGGAAAGAAATTTAAGTATAAACAACTTCAGAAGCTTCTTTTGGATAATGCTAACAAAGATGTAAATGAACAGTCAAAAGTATTTGATGAAACATTTGAGAGCTGGAAAGGTAGGCTGGAACAAGTGGATGATATTTTACTTATAGGTATTAAAATAAGCTAGCGCAAAATTGAAAAGGCTGTTTCTATTTTTTTTTATTCTCTGTTCATCGGTGTTTTCTGCTGATGGACAAGCCCCTTTACAGCCGGACAGCCTGTTAAAGCAGATTCATGGGACGCGTAACGACACCATTATTGCTGCTACCTTTAATCGTATAGCTTATTTTTATTTAAAGTCTGACAATGATTCCGCAAACAAATACCTTTCAAAAGGAAGAAACCTGGCTGTTAAAAAAGATCTGAAAAAGGAATTAAGCTATAACTATACATTAACCGGTAATATGAATTACTGGAATGGGCATACAGACACTGCAGAGTTTTATTATCTGAAAGCCCTTGCGATAGATAAGGCAACAAAAGACAGCAATACATTGGTTGATGATTATATCCATCTGTCAAGGATATGGTCTACCAGAGCCAATATTGATAAAGCAGTTCAATATTTATTCACCGCTCGTGAAATTGCACAAAAGATAAAGAACAAGGAGCAGGAGGCTGATTGCCTATTCACTCTTGCTGTTTTATACGATCGTCAGGACATTCCATTAAAGGCAATCGAGTTTTGTAAGAATGCTATTGAGCTTCAGCAGCAGATAAAAGATTCAGCCGGCCTTGCTTATTCTTATCACAGAATGGGGCTGGCGTATGAAGGAATCAAAAAACATGAGGAGGCTTTGAAGTATTTACAGATTTCATTTGAGATCAGAAAAAAACTAAAGGCTGTTGCTCAATATGGCGCTTCATTGAATGGAATTGGCTTGGTGTATATGGATAAGGGAGAATATCAGAAAGCGTTAAAGAATTTTTATGATGCTTACAAATATTGGTCGGAAGCTCATGATAAAGAAGGAATCGTTATAGCAACAGGGAATCTAGGGGAGATCTCATTGAAGATGGGAGATCTTGATAATGCGCTAAAATATCTTTTGGAATCTTACAGGCTCTCTGAGGAGATCCATGCTTTATCATTTCAGAAAGGATCTTTGCGCGCCATAGCGAATGTCTATTACAAACAGGGGAAGTATAAAGAGGCATATGAATATTTCAATAGATATTCAGATCTGAAAGATTCATTATTCAGTGATGAAAATGCAGATCGAGTGGCTCAGATGCAATCGAAATACGAAAGTGAGCAGAAGGAGCAGAGGATAAAATTCCTTGTCAAAGAAACAGAATTACAACAAAGTGAAAATGCAAAAAAGAAATTGATCATTAATGGGATTTCTATTGCTGCAGCGTTATTACTTGGCTTGATCTTTATGTCGTTCAGAAATATCCGTCAAAAGCAGAAAGCAAATCTGGCTTTGCAGTCGGCCTATCTCCAGATAGAAAACAAGAATGAGCGACTGCTTGAAGTGTATAAAGAGCTTGAGCAGAATAGGGATGAAGTAGCTGACAAAAACAAAGAGATCACAGACAGTATTAAATATGCTAAACGTTTGCAGGAAGCTATCCTTCCATCAAACGATTTTATTAAGAAATTATTCAGGGAATCTTTTGTATTATATAAGCCGAAAGATATTGTCAGTGGTGACTTTTATTGGTTTGAGGATTGGGGAAACAAAAAATTATTTGCTGCTGTTGATTGTACGGGGCATGGCGTTCCGGGCGCGTTCATGAGTATAGTAGCATACAATCAGCTTAATCAGGCTGTTAATGAAAGCGGGTTGTCTAAACCCAACCTGATCCTAAATGCATTAAACAAAGGAATTACAAAAGCCCTTAAGCAAACTGCAGAAGGATCTAATATAAAAGATGGGATGGACATTGCCTTGTGTTCCTATGATGAGAAGACGGGAATTCTTGAATATGCAGGGGCATACAACTCCTTATGGATCATCCGTGATGAGAAGCTGATTGAAATAAAAGCAGACAAGAAACCAATAGGTGTCTTTCTGGGAGAGGAATTGCAGCCCTTTCATAACAATGAAATCAAAGTGGAAAAGGGTGACTCCATTTATGTTTTCACCGATGGATACGCTGACCAGTTTGGTGGATCAAAGGGAAAGAAGTTTAAATATAAATCACTTCAGCAATTGCTGATACAAAATCAGCACTTAACGATGGAGTCGCAAAAGGAGCTATTAGAAGCTACAATTGAGTCCTGGAGAGGTCAGCTGGAGCAGGTAGATGATATTCTTATCATCGGTATAAAAATATAAATTAGTTCGCTCAACTATTCTTCAACAGGCGGATCGCCTAAGAGGATGGACTTATCCTTTATTTTTGTTTTCTTATATTTGTTATACATGAGGTTTTGGATAACAATTATATTGACGCTGTTCATATTACGCGTAACTGCTCAGGGAGTGAAAGCTGACCGTTCTGAAAAACCTCCTATTCAGACTTTTTATTCTTCTCATGATGTGTGCCTCGATTCGGCACAAACTCCATACTTGTTATATAAAGTTTACGACTGGAGAGGGACCAGGTACAAATATTCAGGTGACTCAAAAAAAGGAATAGACTGTTCGGGTTTTGTGTGCAGGATGTATAGTGATGCTTATTGTATTGAGTTAAACGGTGGTTCCCGCGATATATGGACAACTGTAACCCCTGTCGAAATGGAATGCCTCCAGGAGGGCGATCTGGTTTTCTTCAAAATAAAAAAGGGGCAGATCTCACACGTAGGAATTTATCTTGGGAATAATAAGTTTGCCCATGCATCAGTAAAGTCAGGCGTTATAGTTAGTGATCTGAATGAAGACTATTACAAAAAGCGTTTTTTTAAGGGCGGAAGAGTGCCGCAATAGAATCCAGCCTTAGTAAGTTTTCGGTGATTTCGGAAACAAATCCGCGAACTAAAAGCGAATTTCATCGTAACAAGAAGTATCTCCCAATTTGTATTTATGGAAAACTTCTGGCTTAACACAAAAACATATAGTAATATAGAATTGATACTATTTGGTATCGGAGCTTTTTTCTGGATCCTATGTTACATATTTGTCATCCGCGGAATCATCAAATATAAATTTGTGGGGATTTCAGCAAGCGTTGTCGGTGCAAACATAGCCTGGGAGTTTTTGTGGGCTTTTGTCTTCAGGCAGGATATGGGATATGCATTGCAAATTGGATACTACGGTTGGTTTCTTCTTGATGTGTTTATTGTTTACAGTACCTTCAAATACGGCTACAAACAAGTGCTTCCACAAAACCAGAAATATTTTAAAACGTTTTTTGCTTATTCTATTGTTGCATGGCTGCTGATTCTTTATTTCTTTATCAAGGATGGATATGATAATGCTATAGGTGCAAATTCAGCGTATGCGATTCAGTTATTGATCTCTGCTTCATGTCTGGGAATGATGTTGAGGGCGCCTCTAGAAAAAGGAATCTCATATATTGCAGCATGGAGCAGGATGCTGGGAAGTTTTTTCTGCGGGCTCATGTGTATTATTCATTGGCCGGAGAATCATTGGATATTGGTGATGGTGATTTTATATATGGTAATTGATATATTTTATTTGTATACGGCAAGCAAAAGTCAGAGTGTGACCGGACTCACCTAGCAACTGGAAGCCATTCAGTTTTCAATATTTATCACCTTTGTTTTTCAATTGTTGTGTCCACTTCCTGAATAGATAAAAACCTGATATCACATAAATTCCAATGAATATTGCCAGGTTATTTTCGAGGTAGCGGTGAAAATATGCTCCAATGGAAACACCAATCGACCCAACACAAATTTTAATTATTCCCAGATCGAAATTAGACCAGCTTGTACGTTTTTTTAGAAAATTCATAATGTTGATTTAATAGTGAAAAAAGCCGCGTCAGTTTTCATGACGGGCTTTTTGTTTTAAATATTGCTATACCGCGATCTTACTTAAGGATTCTCCCTGCCGGTTCTGCTCTTCCAATGTCCAGCTTTCCGAAACGGTGACCTCAAGCCACACTTTACCTGATTTCCTCTGAACCACAACCTCTAAACCATAAATATTGTTAAAGCTTTTTTCCAGGTCAGAAACCGTCATTTCCGGTGTAATAGTCATCATCCCTCGTTTTTGCACAGAACTGCATTCACCCAGGGTCTTCCTTCCGTTGATCAGCGGCTTTTGAGTTGTACCGGAATTTTTGACCGATCTCGGGAAGAAATCAAGTCTGAGATAAGGAAACATCGTATTAAATTCCTCCTGTACAGCGAATATCTTTCTGCGGTCATTAATCTTTATTTCCATCGGTACATGTATTTTTTAATTTTAATTGTGAAGCCTTCGAATCTTAATTTCTTATAAAAAGATTACCAGGCCACTTACAATAACAGAAATAACGGAGGAAATGATGATTGCTTTCATTGGGGCAACTGAGAGGATCAGGGCCTCAACAGCCATCGCTGTAGCGGCTACTGCTGCAAGCTGAAAGGTGCTTGCATTAACAGCGATAGCGGCCGCGAATCCTGCAATACAGGTTACAACTACCAATAACAAGGCAATAATACCGAAACGGTTAAATTCTGCTTTTTTCCAGAACTCTGACATTTGCGTTGTTTTAACTTCAAGGTTAGCTGTTTTAATTTCGTTCACTGAAGTTTTAAACTGATTTGCTTGAATAGTGCTCATGACTTTATTTTTTAATTGTTTATGTTTTTAAATTATTTACAGTACAAAATTACTTCATGGATGCAGGGTAGGGAATGAGAGCGGTCAGAGCTGAATATGATAATTGTCAGTTCTGAGTGATGCTTATTTGTACCTTTGCTCAGAGAGACCGGATCCCGAAAATGACCAAGCATAAAACAGCCATAAGGACAACTTACTTCAGCATAGCAGGTAATACCTGCCTCGCCCTGTTAAAGTGGTTTGCAGGTTATTTTGGAAATTCGTACGCCCTGATCGCGGATGCGATAGAATCAACTACCGATATTTTTTCTTCGCTTTTAATTTTATTCGGGCTTAAGTATTCCTCCAGGCCCCCCGACAAAAACCATCCCTACGGACATGGAAGGGCGGAGCCTCTTATCACTTTCCTTGTGGTTGGATTCCTGATCACTTCCGCCACAATAATCGGTTATAAGAGTATAATAAACCTCGGCACGCCTCACGAGCTCCCCAAACCATATACACTATTAGTACTGGGGGCAATTATCATCTGGAAAGAAGTTTCATATCGGATAGTGATCAGGAAGAGCATAGAAACAAAGAGCACTGCTTTAAAAGCGGACGCCTGGCATCACAGAAGTGACGCGATCACTTCGGTTGCCGCATTTATAGGAATTTCAACAGCGTTGATACTTGGTAAAGGTTATGAATCTGCGGATGATTGGGCGGCTTTGTTTGCTTCGGGCTTCATATTTTATAATAGCTATTTGATTTTCCGTCCTGCTCTAGGTGAAATCATGGATGAGCATTTATATGATGATGTGATTGAGCAGATAAGAATAATATCCGCGAAAGTTCCCGGAGTAATTGACACGGAGAAATGTTATATCCGAAAAACAGGAATGACCTATCATGCAGACCTGCATATTACAGTAGACGCAACTATTAGTGTAAGAGAGGGTCACGAGATAGCCCATCGTTTAAAGGATAAATTAATGGAAGAGCTGAGCGAGCTTGCAGATGTCTTAATTCACATCGAACCGGATGTAGAATAGAGATTACCCTTGAGTAAGAAGGCACAGGCTGTCTTCTGTCGCCTCTACAGCATGCATTACATCTATGGGGATATCCAGATCATCGTACTGTTCGAGAATTACTCTTTTTTGTCCCTCTGTGTAAATCACTTCTCCCGAGAGCACCGAGAGCTTTGTTTGTTTATTTGTTTTATGATCTTTTAAGACAGTTCCATTTTTAAACCCAATCACTAAAACTTTAAAGCTGTCACCCTTATGTAAAACTTTTACTACTGGTTGTGTAGCATTTTCCATTTGTGAAATAATCTCTTTAATGATCATATTGAAAATCTTTAGTTCTTCATTTTAACAAGCTTGTCGTAATTCAGGATGGTGATAGTGCTGCCGGACACTTCAACTAGTTTTTCATCTTTAAAGTCGCTAAGTGAACGGATCACTGTTTCGGTTGCAGTTCCAACCATATTCGCAAGGTCCTCTCTGGATACCTGCATACTGAATTTTTGCTCGCCATCCTTCTTGTATTTATCAGAAAGCTTAACCAGGGCTTCTGCCACTCTTTTTCTTACGGAGTTGTAAGCAAGATTAACAAGCTGCTTCTCCCTATCGATCAGATTATTTGAAAGGATCTCAATGAATCGTTTGGACACCTCTGCATTCTTATAAACGAGCGAGAAGAAGTCTTCTTTCGGAATCATGTACACTTCAGAGTCTTCAAGTGCCTGCGCTGAGTCAGTATATTTTTCATCCTTAAGCAGAGCAAGGTATCCGAAAAAGTCGCCTTCTTTATGAAGCTCCGTGATCAGCTCTTTTCCCTGATCGCTGGTTTGAAAAGTCTTTATTTTTCCTTTATTGATATAATATATTCCTTTCGGATATCCGCCATCCCTGTATATCTCGTCTTTCTTCTTGTAATGCCTTACGTCACGCGCTTCAGAAAGTTTTTTTAATGACTCAATGCCTTTTGCCTCATTAATAAAGTCATTTATACCCTGTACATTTTTGCTGAATTCCTTTTTAAGGATCTCATTTTTTTTCAAGCGGCTTTCAATGGCATTCATCAGTTCAACATCGTCAAACGGTTTCGTAAGATAATCATCGGCACCCATTTCCATTCCTTTTCTGAAATCACTTCGTTCAGCCTTGGCGGTCAAAAATATAAAAGGGATACTCGATGTTTCTTCGTTTTTTGATAGCATGTGCAATACGCCATGGCCGTCAAGCACAGGCATCATAATATCACAAATGATCAGGTCCGGCTTTTCTTTCTGCGCAAGCTCTACACCTTCTTTCCCGTTCACCGCAGTGATGACATCGTATTTCGCGAGTTGCAGGATCTCTGCGGTGTTTTCACGCACGTCCTTGTTGTCTTCAATTAAAAGAATTTTCTTCATAGTATTTATTACTGAGGAATGATGATGATAAATGTAGTCCCTTTATATTCTTCGCTTTCAACATCAATGGAACCATTCATTAACTCGATATAATTCGCAACGATGTTTAAACCTAATCCTGTTCCCTGGATGTGGGTGGCATTATGTCCTCTGAAAAATCGTTCAAACAAATGTTTTTGATCTTCCTTCGGAATGCCAATCCCTGAATCTTTCACCGTGATCTTAACAGAAGTATTGGTGACCTGCGAAATGATCTCAACAGTCCCGCCTTCAGGGGAAAATTTGATCGCATTAGAAATAAGGTTGAAAAGAACGTGCTTTAATAATTTCTGATCCAGCGACACATCTTCATTGCCGGTATGTCTATAGTTAAGCTGCTGCCCATGTATCGCCATACCTTTCATTTCACTTACTACCTCTGTAACAAATTCTTTAAGGTTCAACGATTCGGGTTGATTTATAATTTTTCCTTCTTCCAGTTTTGAAACAGAGAGAAAGTCGTTTAGTATATCAGTAAGATTATTGATTGAGTTCTTGATCTTGCTTACATGTTTGTTACGGTTGTCTGAATCGTTCTGTTCTGCATACTTGTTTACCAGCGACAGTGAAGACATCATGGTAGTGAGCGGTGTTCTGAACTCATGCGATGCCATGGACACAAATCGTGTTTTGAGTTCATTCAACTCTTTTTCTTTGTCCAACGCTTTATGAAGATCTTTTTTAGTTTTTTCAAGTTCTTCGATGGCCTCTTCAAGAATAAGTGTACGATTCTTTACCTGTCTTTCTAATTCAGAGGAGTAGTTCTTTATTTGCTCTTCGGTTTGCTTACGTATTGTAATGTCAACGATAAATGCGATAACAAACCGTCCTTCGGGGGTTGAATATGGACTTAAGCTGATCTCAACAGGAAACTCCGTTCCGTCTTTTTTCAATCCGTAAAGTTCTCTTCCTGCTCCCATAGAGCGGGCGTGAGGATGAACATTGTATCTGTCCCTATGCCCGACATGTTGCTGCTCCAGCCTTTTTGGAATAAGCACTTCTATTTTCTTCCCATCTAGTTCTCCCTGATTGTAACCAAACAGCTTTTCAGCACTTGGATTAACTTTCGTTATTTCTCCTTTATCATTAGCAACCAGAATGCCTTCAGTCGCATAGAGGAAGAGAGCGTCAAGACCTTCTTTACTTTCCATGTTTGTTGATACGATGAAATTCATGCGAATTTAATGATTTATGCAAAAGTACCTAGGTGTATAATCATAAAATATGACGAAAGTCAGCTCGCTTACCAATTTAGCTCAGTGTTAAAGCGCTTCAGTGTTGCGACTTTTGTATGAACTTATCTTTTGAAATGGCCAAAGCATTTTTATCTCAGAAGCAAATCTCCTGTTATCATTGCGGTGAAAGCTGTAAGACAGAAATTTCGTATGACTCGAAGAAATTCTGTTGTGATGGTTGTAAGCTTGTTTACGACCTGCTTAAAGAGAATAATCTTTGCACTTACTATAACCTGAATGATTCACCAGGGATCTCGCCCGCAAAGTTTAGTTTTTCAGGTAAGTACGACTATCTGGATAATGAAGGCATAACTAAAAAGTTGATTCGGTTTACCGATGGCAACAGCACACATATAACTTTTTATATACCCTCTATCCATTGCAGTTCCTGTATCTGGCTTTTGGAAAATCTGCATCGTGTCAACGATTGTATCATCAGTTCTTCTGTTGATTTTTTAAAAAAAGAAGCAACAATCGTTTATGATCAACAGAAGATAAGGCTTTCTGAAGTGGTGGAACTAATGGCTCATACCGGTTATGAACCGCTGATTAATCTGAATGACCTGGAAAATAAGTCTGAAATAAAAACCAGCAGGAAACAGATCGTTAAAATCGGACTAGCGGGCTTTTGTTTTGGAAATATAATGATGTTGAGCTTTCCCGAATATTTTTCTTCCGGGAATTTTTATGAGCAGCAGCGGCTCACATACTTTTTTGGTTATCTGAATTTGTTGCTTTCCTTACCGGTTTTTTTCTATTGTGCTTCAGAGTTTTTCAGCTCGGCATGGAAAAGCATCCGTAACCGCTATTTAAATATTGATGCTCCCATAGCGCTCGCTATACTCGTAACTTTTTCGCGCAGTCTCTTTGAGATCATTTCTCACAGCGGAGCCGGCTATATGGACTCCATGAGTGGCATCGTCTTCTTTATGCTTATAGGACGATATTTCCAAAGCAGAACCTACGACACCCTTTCTTTCGAACGTGATTATAAATCTTACTTTCCGATCGGAGTTACTGTTAAAAAGGGTGGTTTGGAAATAAGCATTCCTGTTTCAGACTTAAAAAAATCGGATCATATAATTATCCGCAATAACGAGATCATTCCTTCTGATGCAATTCTTAAAAGTTCTCAAACGCACATTGATTACAGTTTTATTACTGGCGAATCAGCTCCTGTTAAAAAGATGGCGGGTGAGCTTATTTATGCGGGAGGAAAGCAGTTGGACGGGGCAATTGAATTGGAAGTTGTTAACCCAACGTCTCAAAGTTATTTAACTCAGCTCTGGAATCAGGATAAAAAAAACACGCAGCTCAATCAACAGAAAACCTATGTTGACCGGATCAATAAATATTTTACGATCGCTGTTTTAAGTATTTCTGCGCTTTCAGGAATGTATTGGTTCTTTACCGACAGTTCAAAAGCGCTGGATGCGATGACTGCCGTTCTGATTGTCGCGTGTCCCTGTGGCTTGTTGCTTACAACAACCTTCGCTAACGGTAATATTATGCGTATTCTTGGAAGGAATAAGTTCTATCTGAAAAACTCAGATGTTATCGAAAAGCTGATAAAAGCGGATACAGTAATTTTGGATAAAACGGGAACAATTACCCATGGATCTGATGTCAGTTTTGTGGGGCCAAAATTAACAACTCATGAATTAAAGATCGTTAGCTCTTTAGCAGGACAGTCATCCCATCCGCTGAGCAGGCAGCTTTATTCCGTATTTAATAAAGGGGAACAGCTTCCTGTTTACAGCTTTGCAGAGATCCCTGGTTCCGGGCTAGAAGGATGTATTGATAATTGTCGAGTGAAGATGGGCTCGGAACTGTTCATTACCGGTCAAATTACACCTGGCGACAAGCAGACAGCAAAAGTGTTTCTTTCTTTTGACGAAGAAATCATAGGATATTTCAGCTTCGTTAATTCCTACAGAGCGGGATTGGAGCGGCTGGTGAGTGAGCTTTCTGAGAGCTTTGATCTGAAGCTTGTGTCTGGTGATAATGATTCGGAGAGAAAAGCCATTCTGCATATCTTTGGCTGCGAAGCCGACATTTATTTTAATCAAAAGCCTGAAGATAAGATGAGACATGTTCAAACACTCCAGCAGCAGGGCAGTAAAGTGATCATGATAGGAGACGGGTTAAATGATGCTGGTGCACTGAGGCAAAGTGATGTAGGAATTGCTGTTTCGGATGATACGAATAATTTCTCTCCTGCCTGTGATGCTATACTTGATGGTTCTTCTTTTAACAGATTGCCGGCTTTTATTGATCTTGCCAGGCAAGGTAAAAAAGCAATCATTGTCACTTTTGGAATTTCACTCACCTATAACATCATCGGGTTATCCTTTGCCGTTCAGGGTGTTTTATCGCCCGTTGTTGCAGCTATTTTAATGCCGGTGAGTTCGGTTACAATTGTTCTTCTTGCAACAATATCTACTACATTATTGGCGAGAGCTAAAGACTTATAGTGATCGGTTAGTTCTTGGTCAACCCTAATTTATATTGGAAGATTGATGCAATGGTTTTCGCTCTCTGCAACGCTTCTTCCGCGACCGCACCTTCGAAATTCTCGTTCACTGTTTCATAAAAGAGTTGAATCCATCGGGCAAAATGTTCCGTCCCGATATTCAAAACTGTGTGAGGAGGAAAAGGTTGTCCTCTGTATTCTCCTGTTCCCAATAAGATAGAATTCCAGAATTTATACATCTTCGGCAAATGAGCCTGCCAGTCAACTTTTGCATCCTGATTAAATACAGGTGATAATAAATTGTCGGCATTCACTTTTTCGTAAAAATTGTCTACCAGCATTTTCACGTGTTCGGCTGTTAAAATTTCTTGTTTCATCGTTAATTGAAATTGGTTCGTCTTAAATCATCGCAAAGGTATACTGCCTGTTGAAAACAAAAACTGACGAAAGTCATTAGCACGTCTGACAGCCCTCATCAGCTGTCCCCTTCTTTCGCGGTAGTTTTGCTCTCGTTAAAATCAAGCACAAACATGAGCGCATTATTCATACTTATCGGAATAAGTTTACTTGTAGCAGGCGGCTTTTTATGCGCCTTTCTATGGGCAATGAAAAAGGGACAGTATGACGATGATTATACTCCTTCCGTTCGAATGCTATTCGATAACGAAACCAGATCTGAAAATCAATCCAACAAAAAATAATCAATATTTATGGAATTAGAAAAATTCTCCTACGACAACAAAATTGTAAAGCAGTTCGCATACGCCACGATCATCTGGGGACTGATCGGGATGACCGTTGGGCTTTGGGTAGCGTTACAGCTCGTGTTTCCTGCATTGAACTTTAATACCGGCATGACCACATTTGGCCGCCTACGTCCGCTACATACCAATGCCGTGATCTTCGCATTTGTCGGAAACGGGATCTTTATGGGTGTGTATTATTCATTACAGCGCTTGTGTAAAGCGCGTATGTTCAATGATACCTTAAGTAAGATCCATTTCTGGGGCTGGCAACTGATCATTGTTTCGGCAGTGCTGACCATTCCACTTGGATTTACAACCGGAAAAGAATATGCAGAATTAGAATGGCCGATCGATATTGCGATCACCTTGATCTGGGTCGTGTTTGGATGGAACATGTTTGGTACGATCATCAAAAGAAGAGAAAGGCATTTGTACGTAGCTATCTGGTTCTATATTGCAACCTTCGTTACTGTTGCTGTTCTTCATATTGTTAATTCTGTTGAGATCCCTGTAACATTCTTAAAAAGCTATTCATGGTACGCAGGTGTGCAGGATGCTCTTGTTCAATGGTGGTACGGACATAATGCTGTTGCATTCTTCCTTACCACACCATATTTAGGTTTGATGTACTACTTCATCCCTAAGGCTGCTAATCGCCCGGTATATTCTTATCGCTTATCGATCATTCACTTCTGGGCGTTGATATTTCTGTACATCTGGGCAGGCCCTCACCACTTACTTTACACAGCTTTACCTGATTGGGCCCAATCATTAGGCGTTGTCTTCTCGATCATGTTACTTGCTCCGTCCTGGGGTGGGATGATCAACGGATTACTTACGCTTCGCGGTGCATGGGATAAAGTACGTGAGGATGTTGTTTTGAAATTTTTAGTTGTTGCGATTACAGCATATGGTATGGCGACATTCGAAGGGCCGATGCTTTCATTAAAAAATGTAAATGCAATAGGGCACTTTACTGACTGGATCATTGCTCACGTTCACGTTGGAGCATTAGGCTGGAATGGATTCCTGACGTTCGGAATTCTATACTGGCTGATCCCGAAAATGTTCAGAACAGAGATCTGGTCAAAGAAGCTTGCTAACTGGCACTTCTGGTTGGGAACCCTGGGTATTTTGTTTTATGCTATTCCAATGTACTGGGCTGGTTTCATGCAAAGTTTAATGTGGAAAGAGTTTACAGAAGAAGGGATGTTGAAATATCCAAACTTTCTTGAGACAGTGACTCAGATCGCTCCGATGTATGCTGCGCGCTCATTAGGTGGAGCACTTTACCTGATCGGTGTGATCATGATGACCTTCAATATTTACAAAACCGTTAAAGCCGGAAACTTTCTTGCAAATGAAGATGCGGAAGCGGCTCCTCTGGCAAAAGAACATGTTGCACATAAAGGTGAACACTGGCACAGATGGATCGAGCGCAAACCTGTTCAATTGATGGTTTTTAGTCTTGTTGTGATCCTTATCGGTGGAGTCATTGAAATGGTTCCTACATTTCTGATCCAGTCAAATGTTCCAACCATAGCAAGCGTAAAGCCTTATACACCGCTTGAATTACAGGGACGTGATATTTATATTCGTGAAGGTTGCTACACATGCCATTCACAAATGGTTCGGCCCTTCAGATCTGAAACCGCACGTTACGGTGAATATTCCAAAGCCGGTGAGTTTGTTTATGATCACCCGTTCCAGTGGGGCTCCAAACGTACCGGTCCCGATCTGCACAGAGTAGGAGGAAAGTATCCCGATTCATGGCATTACAATCACATGTTGGATCCTACCAGCATGTCACCGGGTTCGATCATGCCATCTTACCCTTGGTTGCTCGATGACGATCTCGATACAACAAACACAGCTGCAAAAATACGGGCTATGCAAACGCTGGGTGTTCCTTACCCTGCAGGATTTGATAAAGAGGCAAATAAAAACTTAACTGAACAATCAGAAAGAATAACTGCAAGCTTAAAGAAGGATGGAGTAGAGACTGTTTCTAACAAAGAAATTATAGCACTGATTGCTTACCTGCAAAGAATAGGAACTGATATTAAATCTCAAATTAAAAAATAAAGAACATGAAATTCATCAATTATTTAGAATCCATTTCGGGAGTTGCCATATTTCCTCTCATATCATTAGCGATCTTCTTCACTTTTTTCACGCTCTTAATAATCTATGTGATGAAAGCGGATAAGGGACATATAAGTGACCTTAAGAATATTCCTTTGAACAACGAATCAAATCAATAACAAACCATTCTGAATTATGGATACCGCTTTTAGAAATACATCAGCAAAGAAAACAAAACGACTCGTGTTGTCCTTCGCTTTATTATTACTGTCGATTTCAGCATTTGCACAGGAAAGTACTGCAAAAGCAGCCACTTCTTCAGCTTTTTCAAATCCTCTATTCCTTACACTTCTCAGCATTATTATTTTGCTTGTGATTGTTATAATTGTTTTTGCAGATGTGATAAAAGCTGCAGCACAAAATAAAGTTGAGCAGGATAAGAAAAAGAAAGAGAACTCAAATGGTTTAAAATGTGTAGTGGCTTTGATCGTATTTGGTGTCTCCGCCAATTCAGTTAAAGCTCAGGAAGTTGTTTCTGTTAGCCATTCTGCAAATTCCTACATGGGATTGAATTCCTTTACATTCTATCTGATGTTAATTATCATTGCTTTTGAAGTGTTTATTATATGGATGCTTTATAAAATGTCGATGGACTTACTGGGTGTTGAAGAGCGCAGAGCGAAAAAGGCGGAAGAAAAAGCAAAGATGGCAATCAAAGAGCCTTCTATCATTGAAAAGCTTAATGCTTCTGTTGCCATTGAGAAAGAAGAGGAGATCATGACAGATCACGTTTATGACGGGATTCGGGAGTTGGATAATAATCTTCCTCCTTGGTGGAAATACGGATTCTATCTTACTATTGTATGGTCAGTTATTTATATGGTACATTATCACATATCCAATACAGGAAAACTTCAGACAGCGGAATATGAGGATCAGCTTTTACAAGCTAAGATCCAAATGGATGAGTACAGAAAAAAAGCGGCTAACCTGGTAGATGAAAATAATGCGACAACTCTGATCGATGACGCATCTCTCATTTCGGGCAAGAATTTATTCATGGACAATTGCGCGGCTTGTCACGGACGTGCAGGCGAAGGTGGAGTTGGTCCCAACCTGACTGACGACTACTGGTTACACAGTGGGGGAATTAAAGATATTTTCAAAACTATCAAATATGGTTATCCTGAAAAAGGAATGAAAGCATGGCAGCAGGACCTGGGAGCCAAACAGATCCACGAAGTATCGAGCTACATAAAATCTATCTATGGAACAAATCCACCGAATGCTAAAGAAAAACAAGGTGATCTGTATAAAGAGTCGGGATCAAGTGATTCAACTAAAATCGCAGCTGGTGATTCTGCACAGATTGTAAAATAATGAATGAATTTGTTACACATATTAAAAGTGATGCGTTTCGCGATAACGTTGCTACCATAAGCAAAGAAGGGAAGCGCAACTGGATCTTTGCTCAGAAGCCGAAAGGGAAATTGTATAATGCAAGAACTATTGTAAGTATCTTTTATCTTCTGGCATTTTTCACATTTCCTTTTGTAAAAATAAATGGCGATCCTCTTTTTTTATTTAACATCATAGAAAGACGTTTTATTCTTTTTGGAGTTACATTCTGGCCGCAGGATTTCTTCATTTTCGGAATCGGGATGCTTGCATTTATATTGTTTGTTGTTCTGTTCACCGTTGTATTTGGCAGAGTGTTCTGTGGTTGGGCTTGTCCGCAGACGATCTTTATGGAAATGGTTTTCCGCAGGATCGAATACTGGATAGAAGGAGATGCAAGTCATCAGCGTGCACTCGCGAAAGCGCCATATAACACAGATAAGATCATAAAGAAAACGATCAAGCACCTGGTGTTCTTTCTTGTATCATTCATCATTGCTAATACATTTCTTGCTTATGTGATTGGAACTGAAAAGTTATTCAAGATCGTGAAAGAACCGATTTCAGAACACATCGGTGGTTTTACTTCGATCCTCGTATTTACCGGAATATTTTACGCTGTGTACTCGTGGTTCAGAGAACAGGTTTGTCTGATCGTATGTCCTTACGGACGTTTGCAAGGTGTGATGACAGATAAAAACTCGATCCTGGTTGCTTACGATTACGAACGTGGAGAGCCCAGGGATAAGTTTAAGAAAAATGCGAGGAAAGATAAAGGAGATTGTATCGATTGCATGCAATGCGTAAAGGTTTGTCCGATGGGGATTGACATCCGTAACGGAACGCAGATGGAATGTACGAATTGCACTGCATGTATTGATGCCTGTGATTTTATGATGGACAAGGTAGGGTTTGAAAAAGGGCTTATACGTATGGCCTCAGAGAACGGCATTGCAAATCGCGAGAAGCTTCGTTTTACTCCAAGGATAAAGGGTTATTCAGTAGTGCTTCTGGGATTGATCGGGTTTTTAGTAGTTCTGCTTGCAACTCGTAAGGATGTAGATGCTACGATCTTACGGACTCCCGGAATGCTTTTCCAGAAACAGGAAAATAACATGGTGAGCAATTTATATAATATTAAGCTGATCAACAAAACACATTATAATGTACCTGTTACACTAAAATTGAAGGATGGCAGTGGCCTTATAAAAATGATTGGAAAAGATGTTGTGATAAACAAGGAATCAAAAGCGGAAACAAGCTTTTTTATCTACCTGCCGAAGGATCAAATAAAGAAAAGAAAAACAGATCTGTCAGTTGATATCTATTCCGGTAATAAAAAGCTGGAAACTGTTAAAACAACTTTTCTCGGACCTGTAACAACCAAATAAATAATTTAAAAATGAAAATCAGCTGGGGATATAAAATTACAATACTTTATGTAGGCTTCGTGGGCCTCATAGTTTGCATGGTAAGCATGGCAATGCGTCAAAAAGTGGATCTCGTGTCGAAAGACTATTATGAGCAGGAATTGAATTTTCAGGACAAGATCAACAAGACAAATCGTTCCAACGAATTATCAGAGCCACTTAGGTGGGAACTAAAACAGGATGCACTCCAGCTGAAATTTCCGGCTCAGTTCAAAGCGCAAAAAATAGCTGCAAGTGTTTATTTTTTCAGGCCTTCCGATTCTTCGATGGATAAAACCATCCCGCTTTCAGCAGATTCTTCATTAGTCAGGAATATCTCAACTGAAAAAATGCAAAGAGGCTTGTATAAGATCCAGATCAATTGGAACGTGGGTAAAGAAGAATATTATAACGAAGGAATAATTCAGATAAATTAAAATGTTTTTATTAGCTGCTATATCTCTCGGTTTTCTTGGAAGCTTCCACTGTGTTGGCATGTGCGGTCCTATTGCACTCACCATTCCTGTCAACAGGAAATCTTTTTTTAGTATTCTCTCAGGCAGTCTTATTTATAATCTTGGCCGCATTTTTACTTATGCTTGTCTCGGTTTATTATTTGGTTTACTAGGTCAGGGGGTGGCCTTTGCAGGATGGCAAAGCCTGCTATCTATTGTGCTGGGCAGTTTAATTTTAATTCTGTTGTTTGCTCCTAAGATGTCAATCCTTCCTTTAAAATTAGGTTCGGTGATGCATCTTCTGGAATCGCTCAAATCCAGGATCCGTACTCTTTTTGGAATTCATACTTATCGCTCTTTGTTTTTTATCGGCTTGCTGAATGGCTTGCTTCCATGCGGTCTGGTTTACCTTGGGATCGCAGGTGCTATTGCTACCGGTGATGCATTAAAAGGTGCGCTTTTTATGGCGGGTTTTGGCTTTGGAACATTCCCTGCAATGGTCTCGGTGACTTTGATCCGCGAACGTATCAGCATCAGCTTCAGAGAGAAGATCCGGAAAACAGTTCCTGTATTTGTAGGAATGATGGCCGTTTTATTGATCCTAAGAGGAATGAACCTTGGGATTCCATACGTAAGCCCTTCAATCGAGAAAACCACTACAGGAAGCAGCCAACATCAATGCTGCAGAAAATAATGTTTACTCTTTAATAAAGTACCGGTGTATTGGCCAAAACTCACAACTGATAAAATAAATTTAAGAGTGTTCAACGCTCTGAATAAAAACATGAATTACCGCAAGAGTATGGTCTTGGGTATTCCCGGAACTTATCTTGACAGTGAAGTGTTTTATGAAGATGCTCCATTTCTGGAGAATGCTCCTTTCTTGTCTACACTGATTGCTAATCCAAATCATATCGGCTGCCATACTATTGGCGAAACGGAAAAGATCTTCAAGGGAACTCAGGAAATGGAAAGAGAGATGATCTCAATTTGCGCGGAGCAGGTATTCGGTGGAAACGAAGCTGAACAGGACGGCTATGTTGCCTCAGGTGGGACAGAAGCAAACATTCAGGCATTGTGGATCTACAGAAATTATTTTGTAAAGGAGTACGATGCGAAGATCAATGAAATTGCAGTTGTTTATTCTGAAGACAGTCATTATTCATTTGCAAAAGGCGCAAATCTTCTGAATCTTAGATCATTGGTCGTTAATGTCAACAGCGACACAAGAGCAATTGACACGAGGGATCTCAAAACAAAAATACGTGATGTACAAAAAGAGGGCGTCAATTTTTTTATTGTTAATCTCAACCTCTCTACAACGATGTTCGGCTCTGTAGATGATATTGATACCGTTGTTGATTTTCTTGCGGAAAACAATCTTAACTTCAGGCTTCACATTGATGCGGCATTTGGAGGATTCATTTATCCATTTACTAACCCGGAAAATTCGTTCAGTTTTAAGAATGCGTATATTACCTCGATCACAATTGATGCTCACAAAATGATGCAGACGCCTTATGGAACAGGAATATTTCTGATCCGCAAAGGCTTTATGAAATATGTATGTACCGAAGAGGCCCAATACGTAACAGGGAAGGATCATACGTTATGTGGAAGCCGTTCGGGGGCTAACGCGATCGCAATCTGGATGATCCTTCACAATTACGGTTCCGAGGGCTGGAAAATGAAAATGCAATCATTGGTCGACAGAACAACTGAGCTTTGTTGTCAGCTGGATAAGTTAGGTATTGAATATTTCAGGAATCCTTTTTTGAATATTATTGCGATCAGGGCAAAATACATCAGTAGTAATATTGCAGATAAGTTTGTCCTTGTTCCTGATAAGCATGAAGATCCTCATTGGTGGAAGATTGTCATGATGCCGCACATAACAAAAGGAAATATCGATACATTCATCAGTGAATTAAAAACTCAGACACAGTCATGTATATCAGAGTAACGAAGGAGTTCAGGTTTGAAATGGCTCACGCTTTATTGAATCATGATGGTCCCTGTAAAAACATACACGGGCATTCTTATCACCTGGCTGTAACTGTGAAAGGAAAGCCTATCACTGACAATAATAGTCCTAAGGCAGGAATGGTGGTTGATTTTTCAGACATAAAAAAAGTAGTAAATGATAAGATCGTTTCGCGGCTGGATCATTCACTTGTTTTAAGTAAAGAAACAGCTGAAAGCATGTGGAAAGAGTTACAACATCTTAAATTGATATTAGTCGATTTTCAACCCACATGTGAAAATATGCTGATCGATATCGCGGAAAAATTGCTGCGAGAGCTCCCTGATGATATTAAGCTTCATCATTTAATGTTGAGAGAAACGAACACTTCGTATGCAGAATGGTATGCGGAAGATAATATGGATATGAAATGAATAATTTAATAGGAAAATATAACGTTCCCGCTCCCAGATATACGAGTTATCCGACAGTGCCTTATTGGGATGAGACAGTTCCCCAGCAGGAAAAATGGAAGGCAATGTGCGAAGAGACTTTCCTGCACAGCAATGTGACTGAAGGTATCAGCCTCTATATTCATCTGCCTTTTTGTGAGAGTTTATGTACCTATTGCGGTTGCAATACGCGCATAACTGTAAATCATAATGTTGAAGTCCCTTACATTGCAGCTGTTCTTAAAGAATGGGCAATGTATGTTGAGCTGTTCGACAGTGTTCCCCGCATCAAAGAAATTCATCTGGGAGGAGGAACACCCACCTTTTTCAAGCCTCAGCAACTTGCCAGGTTAATTGAATCTATTTTGTCTACTTCTGTTTTGTGTGAAGATGCCGAACTGAGCTTTGAAGGACATCCGAACAATACTACAGAGGAACATTTACGTACACTTTACAACTTAGGTTTTAGAAGAGTAAGCTTGGGAATCCAGGATTTTGATCCGAAGGTGCAGCATATTATTAACCGTATGCAGAGTTTTGAAGCTGTTAAAAAGTGTACGGAGCTCGCAAGAGAAATCGGATATACTTCCATTAATTATGATCTGATATATGGGCTGCCATTGCAGACTGCACAAGGCATTAATGATACGATCGCTAAAGTGATCGCACTTCGCCCCGATAGAATCGCTTTTTACAGTTATGCGCATGTTCCCTGGATAAAGCCGGGACAAAGAAAGTTCACCGAAGCCGATCTTCCCTCAGGAGAGGCGAAGAGAGCGCTGTATGAAATGGGGAGAGAGAGATTTGAAGAAGTCGGTTACATAGAAATTGGAATGGATCACTTCGCGTTATCGAATGATAAGCTCGTGATTGCTGAATCGCGATCGGAGTTGCACCGGAATTTCATGGGTTATACAACTTCACATACACAACTACTCGTGGGCTTAGGAGTATCATCGATCAGTGATTCATGGAATGGGTTCATTCAGAATGAAAAGAAAGTTGAAGATTACTATAAACGGATTGAGAAGGGCGAATTTCCGTTTTTTAAAGGGCATTGTTTGTCGCAGGAAGATCTTTACATAAGACAACATATTCTGAATCTTATGTGCAAAAGTGAAACAAGCTGGAAAGCTGAGGCCCATAATTTTGATTCATTGTACGAAGGACTGGAGCGTTTAGAAGAGATGGAATCGGACGGCCTGGTAGTAATCAATGATGGTTCACTTAGTGTTACGCCCAAAGGTAAGCCCTTCCTTCGGAACGTATGTATGGCTTTTGATGCGAAACTTTGGAGCAAACAGCCGAAAGCACAGCTTTTTAGTGCAGCGGTGTAAAACTGACCAAAGTCATTTTTATAATATATTGATGACTCTAAATTTGAAATTATTTTAAATTCTCATAAGTGTTAAGTACTGGAATAAATACATCGCAGGTGTTTGACTGGATCTCAGGGATAACCGATCCGGAGATTCCGGCTATTTCCATCACGGAGCTTGGTATTTTAAGAGATGTAAAATTAAATAATGGCGAGTTTGTTATCACAATAACACCTACGTATACAGGTTGCCCTGCCATGTCAAGGATCGAAAATCAGATACGGCAAAAGCTTACCGAACATGGGCTGCAGAAGATTACAATAAACACATCATCTTCTCCTGCATGGACGACTGATTGGATCACTGAAGATGTTAAGAAGAAAATGAAGGCCAATGGGATCGCTCCTCCGCCTCATTCTTCCTGTGTCAGAGCTTTGAAAGATTTTACACGCGTATCTTGCCCTTATTGTAATTCTTCAGATACCAATCTCATAAGCCGTTTTGGTTCTACTCCCTGCAAAGCATTATACAGCTGCAATAACTGCCATGAGCCTTTTCAGCATTTTAAATGTCACTAACCTTATTTGAATCAGTCTTGTAGCTGATCCTTATCATTTTTATTTTTCCTGGAACTGCCGTCCTTTGTGTTATTAATAAACCCAATAACATGAGTAGTAAACAGCAACCCTTAGGACTAAAGATCATTGAGAATGTAGTGTTCTATATCGTTTTAGCAGTAATTTTATTTACATGCTATGAACAATTCTTTAAGTAAATTTAGAAAAGCTTTCAAGGGTTATGAATAAGTCAAAATGTTTTTTACCGTTAATTATTATATCATTGTTATGGGCAGGGATGATTGCTGCCATATCATTTCTTGAAGCGCCTGTTAAATTTACCGCTCCGAGCTTGACACTTCAGGTCGGCCTTGATGTTGGCAGACATGTATTTCATGCTTTTAATAAGGTGGAGATAGTTTTCGGCACTTTGTTAATGATCACTGTTTTAGCAGGGCAGATGCCAAAAAGGATCAAATTGTTGAGCTTCCTGGTTGCGGCCTTATTGATCCTGGAATGCTTGTGGTTATTGCCTGTCCTTGATAAAAGAGCTTTGGCAATTATTTCAGGTAATGTTCCTGAAGGTGAATCTCCTCATGTATGGTACATAATTATAGATGGATTGAAACTGATTGCTCTTATTTCACTTGGGGTTATGGGTATCAAAGATGTTTCAAAAAACAACTCTTCAAGGACGGTATGATTATTTAACCTAATTTAGTCTGAGAACTTAAATCAATCACTAACATTATATAACATGGATAATTGTACAATGCATATGAATGAAGCCGTGTTAACTTTTGTATTAAGAGTTACGCTTGGTGTTTTATTTTTCTTTCAGGGTTATGATAAGGTATTTAAAGTCAAAGTGACGGGAGTAACCAATGTTTTTAGGCAAGAGCTGGGGAGTATCCAGCTGCCTTCTTTTATTCTTTCTGCTGCTGCAATTTTTACATCCTATGCCGAATTTATTTGCGGAGGATTGCTGATCATCGGCTTATTTAAAACGTATGCGCTTTGGGTATTGGGGATCGACCTCATTCTTGTTACCGCTGCGTTCAGCCTTATAAAACCAATGTGGGATATGAATCTTGTTTTTCCGAGACTTATTATCCTTGCCATTCTTCTTTACCTTCCGGTTGAATGGGATACAATTTCTTTAGATCATTTGATCAGTCGCTAATTGTGTCCTGTTGATCAATTTATCCTTTGAAAAGTTTTCAACTTATCAGTGGATTAAATTTTCTCTTTTGCGATAATTTGCTGACATGCAAGATGTTAGGCTTTTGCTTTAATGCTATAAAATGTAGCTGGATTTCGCTATATAACGTAGTTATATTTGTATATCTAATATATACAACGATGAGGCGGGTGGCAGACTATAAGGTAATTGAACAATTGCAGCGGCAGATCAATACGCTGCAGGGTGGTCGTGAAGGATTGCAAGAAAATCAAAAGGTAGGGCTTGGTGCAATTGAAAATGCTTTCCCCGGAAAGGTATTTCCCAAAGCTGCAGTACATGAGCTGATCAGTTATTCATCCGAAGAAGCTACAAGTACAAGTGCATTTATTTCTGTTGTCCTTAGCAAGCTGATTCAGCAGGGTGGTTATTGTCTTTGGATAAGCACCATTCCAAGAAGAAATATATTTCCTCCCGCTTTAAAAGCATTTGGTATCGATCCTGAGCGCATCTTATTCGTAGATACATTGAGGCCAAAACAAACCTTGTGGTCGCTCGAAGAAGCTTTGAAATGCAATGCACTTACAGCAGTTGTAGGTGAGCTTACAGAGATCAATTTCAGCGAATCGCGCAGATTGCAGCTTGCTGTAGAAAGCAGTCAGGTCACAGGCTTTATACATCGTTTCCGCCCGAAGGCAGAAAATGCGGTTGCCTGTGTATCCCGCTGGAAGATTTCCCCGATTCCCAGTATCGCAGCAAATACAACAGGTGTAGGTTTTCCTGCATGGGATGTAAAGCTGATCAAGGTGAGAAACGGGAAACCGGCAAGCTGGCAGGTAAAATATACCCCCAAAGGATTGGAATACATCGAGGATGAACGAATTCATGTTCCTATTACAGAAGAACGTCAAACCGGATAAGATGAGCAGGCGTATTGTTGTAATATGGTTTCCGCATCTTGTAACGGATTGGATGCTGCGTAAGCAACCCTTGCTGAAAGAACATTCTTTTGCATTGGCTGTCAGCGAGAAAGGACGAAGGGTTGTAAAGGCTGTGAATACAGTGGCACATGCCAGGGGGGCACATGAAGACATGGCGGTTGCTGATTGCCGTTCCCTTGTACCGGAGTTACAAATATTTGATTTTAATATTGAGCAGCCGGAGAAGCTCTTGACTGCATTAGCAGAGTGGTTCATACGGTTTGCGCCTTCCGTTTCCGTTTATCTTCCCGATTGCCTGATCATGGATGCAGGCGGATGCACGCATCTCTGGGGCGGGGAAGAAGAGTATATAAAAAAGATAGGAGATAAATTAGATCGCCTTGGATACTCGAACAGGATCGCGATGGCTGATACTGTTGGGACTGCATGGGCAGTGTGTAAATATGGTACGACCAATACAATTGTAAAAACAGGAACGGAAAGGGAAGCCTTGTCTTCATTACCACCGGCTGGATTGAGACTTGAAGGAGAAGTGTTGGAACGCTTGTTAAAACTGGGATTAAAAACTATTGGCAGTTTCATGTATATGGATCGTGTTGCGTTGAGGAGGCGGTTTGGACAAGGGATCTTGCATCGGCTGGATCAGGCTTTGGGAGCAGTTCCGGAAGCATTGAATCCGATCAGGGAAATTGCTGCTTATGAAGAGCTGCTTCCGAGCTTCGAACCGATCAGAACTGCGGAAGGAATTGAGATCGGGTTAAAGGAATTATTGACAACACTTTGCCTGCGCTTGCAGAAAGAAGGTAAAGGCCTTCGTAAATGTCAGCTGAAATGTTACCGTATAGATGGTGCTGTAGAGAAGATAGAGATTGGAACAAATAAGCCATCAAGAAATACCCTGCATCTATTCAAGCTCTTTGAACTAAAGATCCCAACGATCGAGCCTGAACTTGGCATTGAATTGTTTGCTCTTGAAGCGACTGTAGTAGAAGAATTACCAAATACGCAAGATGCACTCTGGACCGTTAGCAGCGGAAATGAATCGGTGATCGCGGAGCTGCTAGACAGGCTTGCAGGAAAGAATGGAGCTCAGCACATCTACCGTTATTTACCTGATGAACATTACTGGCCCGAGCGTTCTTTCAAAATGGCATCTTCACTTTCAGAGAAGCCTGCGTATAGCTGGCGCACGGATCTGCCACGGCCATTACACATCCTTCCCGCTCCTCAGGCTATTGAGGTTTCAGTTCCTATGCCGGATTATCCGCCATTATTATTCATTTTCAGAGGTGCTGTTCACAGGATCAAAAAAGCGGATGGCCCTGAGCGTATTGAGCAGGAATGGTGGATGCAGGAAGGATTGTACAGGGATTATTACTGTCTGGAAGATGAGAGTGGCGCACGGTACTGGGTATTCCGTGCCGGAGATTATAATTCAGGAGATCCAAAATGGTTCATACACGGTTTTTTTGCCTGATAGAAAATGAAGTATACAGAGTTACAGATAACATCAAATTTTACATTTCTCCGCGGTGGCTCACACCCAGAAGAGATTGTCGCGCGTGCGCTCGAGTTAGGTTATACAGAAATAGCTATTACTGATTATAACACACTGGCAGGTATTGTTCGTGCTTACACAGCAACAAAAGGAAAGAATATCAGGATCATCCCCGCTTGCAGGTTAGAACTTTTAGATGGTTACACTCTGCTGGCTTACCCCACAAACAAAGAAGCTTACGGGAGGCTTTCTGCTTTACTGTCGGAAGGAAATCTACGAGCGGAAAAAGGTGAATGCCATTTGTATAAAGAAGATGTATACCGCTACGCAGAAGGAATAAAATTTATTCTTGTACCTCCGGCCTCATTAAATGAAGCATTTGAATTTGAACCTGATTTTGAAAATGCTGTAAAGGAATACAAGCAAGCATTGGGTACTGAACTGTATCTTGGGGCAACGCGTTCATATCAGGCAAACGATAATAAAAAACTCTTTCAATTATCCCTTCTCTCCGAAAGATATAATGTTCCAATGGTTGCGATGAATGACATTCATTACCATGCACCGGAACGAAGAGAATTACAGGATGTGCTAACCTGCATTCGCGAAAAGTGTACGATCTACAATGCAGGATACCGCCTTTATCAGAATGCGGAAAGGTATCTGAAAACACAGGAGGAGATGTTCCGCTTGTTTGCCCAATACCCACAGGCGATCGAGAATACGCAGGAGATAGCAGATGCATGTCAGTTCTGCTTAAGTGAGCTGAAATATATTTACCCTGAAGAAATTACGAGTAACGGCCGTACTCCGCAGGAAGAGCTTGTTCATTTAACATGGCTGGGTGCACATGAAAAATTTGGTGAAACAATTCCGGAAAAGATTGAAAAGCAGATCAGATTCGAATTAGAATTTATTGAGCAAAAGGACTATGCTGCGTATTTTCTTACGGTATATGATTTTGTAAGTTTTGCACGTAAGGCTTCTATCCTTTGTCAGGGAAGGGGGTCAGCAGCTAACTCCACTGTGTGTTTTTGTCTGGGTATCACTTCGGTTGACCCTTCGAAATTCAATTTGCTGTTCAGTCGTTTTATGTCGGATGCCCGCGATGAACCACCGGATATTGATGTTGATTTCGAACATGAACGAAGAGAAGAGGTGATCCAATACATTTATGAGAAATACGGTCGAGACCGTGCAGCAATTGTGGCAACTGTTACGCAGCAGCATTACAAAGGCGCTGTCCGCGATGTTGCTAAAGTCATGGGCTTATCAGCGGATGCAGTGAACAGCCTTGCAAGTTCCGGATGGGAATTCACAGAGGAATGGTATGAAGGCAAAACGGTGACTTCATCGGGCTTCAGTGCAAAAGACAAGCACCTGCTAAAGGTTCTGGACCTGACCAGTCAGTATATCGGCTTTCCACGCCAGCTCGGACAGCATACCGGAGGTTTCATTATTACACGCGATCGTTTATCAGACCTTTGTCCGATCCTGAATGCCCGCATGGAAGACCGCACAAACATTGAATGGAACAAAGATGACATTGAATCACTGGGCTTTCTGAAAGTCGATGTTCTTGCATTGGGAATGTTAACATGTATCCGAAAAGGATTTGATCTGGCAAAAGCGCATTATGGCCTCGATCTGACCTTAGCCAATATTCCGCAGGATGATGACGCAGTGTACGATATGGTAAGCCATGCTGATACGATCGGAGTGTTTCAGATCGAGAGCCGTGCGCAAATGTCGATGCTGCCACGTTTACGTCCAAGATGTTTTTATGACCTTGTTATTGAAGTGGCAATAGTAAGGCCGGGCCCAATCCAGGGCGATATGGTGCATCCGTATTTACGCAGGCGTGATGGGAAAGAGCCTGTTGTATATCCTTCCAAAGAGCTGGAGAATATTTTAGGAAGAACACTTGGTGTTCCTTTATTTCAGGAGCAGGCGATGGAGATCGCTATTGTTGCGGCAGGCTTTACTCCGGCTGAAGCAGATGGATTAAGACGCAGCATGGCAACCTTCAAAGCAAAAGGATTGGTGAGTCAGTATGAAAAGAAACTGATTGACGGGATGACGGCCAAGGGTTACAAAGAAGAATTTGCAAAAAGAGTATTTAAACAGTTGGAAGGTTTCGGTAGTTATGGTTTTCCGGAAAGCCATGCAGTGAGCTTTGCATTACTTGTTTATGTATCATCATGGATAAAATGTTATTACCCGGATGTATTTGCAGCCTCCTTGCTGAACAGTATGCCGATGGGATTTTATCAGCCTGCACAAATCGTGTCAGATGCAATTAAGCATGGAGTTGTGGTGAAGCCTATAGATATTAATTGTTCCAATTGGGATAATACACTTGAAGCGAAGGAAGGGAAATATCATGCAATGCGTTTAGGGTTCAGGCAGGTGAAAGGACTGCGGGAAGATGATATGCAGATCCTGATGGCGGCACGCGATCTTGGTTTTACCCGTATTGCTCAATTGCTCGATGCCGGTGTTTCTCTGGCAGCCCTCGAAAAGCTGGCGGACGCTGATGCATTTCGCTCAATTGGATTGGACAGGCGAAAGGCGCTTTGGGAGATCTCCGCTTTGAATGATCAGGCAACAGGATTATTTGCAGGGCAGGAGCCGGACACAAGATCTGAACAGAACATTAAGCTTCCGCAAATGGATCTGTTTGAGCATGTGATAGAGGATTACAAATCTGTAACACTTTCTTTAAAAGCACATCCGGTAAGTTTTATCAGGCCGAAGCTCTCCTTGCTGAAAGCAGTTTCTACAATCGATCTCGCAAACTGCAAAGACGGGATGCTGGTGCGTGTAGCCGGACTTGTGCTTGTGCGTCAGCGGCCCGGCACAGCAAGCGGCATTTGTTTTATCACTATTGAAGATGAAACAGGCACTTCTAATCTTGTTGTATTCAAAGATCTCTTCAATAAATACCGCAAGGAAATTGTGCATTGCAGGCTTTTAATGGTAGAAGGGAAGGTGCAGAAAGAAGGCGAAGTCATCCATGTGGTAGTGAAATGCTGTTATGATCTTTCAGGATTATTACTGCCATTAGGGAATACCGAAGCACGCGCGTCAGAAGACCAAAGCACGGATTACAGAAAAAGCACAGCTCCCGGAGTATCGAAGGTTGCTAAGTCTGAACAAAATGAAATTTTTTATGGGGGAAGGAATTTCAGATAAGAGCTGTTGTCCAAGCGATACTTTAAAGCTATATTTGAAAGACAAATAGGTCAACATGAAAAATATCTTACTTCTTTTCTTTGTATTATTTAGTTTTACTCTTTCGGCTCAGAATGGAATCAGCTGGTCACCTGCAATAAATGTAGCATCCAGTGCTTATGATAATATGCACCCCAGAATTGTTACCGATCGGAGTGGCGATCCGCTTGTAATCTGGGGACGTGGTTCTGATGAGTCCGTGTTCTTTTCAAAATGGAATGGTACCGGATTTACAATGCCCATGAAGGTGAATTCACCGGGGCTTACAGTTGCAACACAATCCTGGATGGGACCTGATATCGCTGCAAAGGGAGATACAGTCTATGTAGTAATGAAGCAAACACCTGAAGCGGATACAACAAAACATATATACATTTCACGTTCATTTAACGGTGGAGCTACATTCTCAGCGCCTTTACGAGTTGACTATATCATAGACAGTATTTCTCGATTCCCTACTGTAACCACTGATGACATGGGTAATCCGATCGTGGGCTTTATGAAGTTCAATAATTCTTTTGGAGATACCCGTTGGGTTGTTTCGAAATCGGTAAATTATGGATCATCATTTTATACTGATGTAAAAGCAAGCGGTTGGTCAGGACCTGGCGCTGAGGTGTGCGACTGTTGTCCTGGTTCAATCGTTAGTTCCGGCAATAGAGTCGCCATGCTTTATCGTGATAATCTTAATAACCTTCGTGACATGTGGGCGGGCATCTCATATACCTCCGGTAATTCTTTTTTTGATGGACTTGCTTATGATCAGGGCAACTGGATGTTGATGTCATGTCCGTCATCAGGCCCTGATGGGGTAATCATCGGTGATAGCTTGTATACAACTTATATGAGCGCTGCGACCGGCAACGAGCTTGTTTATACAAATGCAAGTTCACTTTCATTATTGAACAATTCAGCAGGTTCAGCTATCACCGGACAGTTTGCAGGCTTAACGCAACAGAATTATCCACGCATGGCAAGTGTGGGCAACGCAATTGCAACTGTATGGAGACAATCAGCAAACGGAGATGACTATCTGATCTCCCGCTTTTCAAAAAATGTTGCCGCAGGAATGTATGATCTGGATACCATAGCAAGTAGTGGAGTGATGAATGCAGATGTGGCGGTGATTAATGGGAAAGTATTTGCTGTATGGCAGGATTATAATTCAGGTACAGTGAAATACAGAATGGGCACCTTTCAAACTGCCACAAGTATTTCTAAACATAAGGAAACGGACGGTTTCATCGTTTATCCTAATCCTACCCGCGATTTAATTATGATAGAACTCAAGGACTCTAACAATCAAACTGAAATTACATTACTAAATGCGCTTGGACAAGTTGTAGCACACCACATTGTGCCAGCAGGTAAAACTCAAACAGAAATAAATACAAAGGATTTAACCAATGACGTTTACTTTGTTACAGTGACTTCCTCTACCAATCGCTATATGAAGAAGATTGTTGTAGCGCATTAGAGCAACGTAACTCCCGTATGATAGCAAGAAGGCATCGGTTTGTATGTTTTTATTTATATTTAACAGCGGATATTATTAAAATCCATAGTTATGGCAGCAAAGAAAATCAACAGTATTGAACTCGCTAATTCTTTGACAGTAGAGCAATTGCTTACCGCTGCGTTTAATTCGACCGATTCGGTGCGTTTCATCGTGGCAGAAGATGGAACTATTTTATATTTTAACCGGAAAGCCTACGAAAACGGACTCCTCTTTCATAATAAAAAATTAGAGAAGGGGGATAGTTTGTTTGATTATGCAGGTGATACGACAAATGACGTACAAAAAGCACTTTTGCATGATCTGCAGCGAACTTTTAAGGGAGAAACTTTTCGTATGGAAACGGAAATTCAGTTCGGTAAAGAATTAAAATGGTTTGAAACGGAATATGTTCCAATATTTCATAAGTTGAAAATTGTAGCGGCATCGATCACGATTTATGAGGTCACTGAAAGAAAACAAAATGAGCATACGAAAGCTCATGTATTGAGTGTTATGCAAAAAGCCTATAAGGATAAATTACTGAAAACAGACGCCATGCTTGACCTGATAGATAAGCGCGCTAAAATGATCTTAAATCAATCCGGTAAAAGTTCAGATACTGCTATAACAAAAAACATGAAAAGTTTGTATACCGCTATTCTTGCGCTCAGGAATAAAATCGCTGTTTGGCAGAAATGATATTATGTTAATATTGGTAGCATAGATTTACAGTTTAAGACCGATAACACAAACGTCATCTACCTGCTCCAGGTTTCCTTTCCACGATTCGAAGCTTTCTTCTAGAATATTCTTTTGATCATCAATACTTTTATCCTGTATTGAAAGAAGCAGCTTTTTCAAATTGCCCGTTCTGAATTTCTTACCGTCATTTCCTCCAAATTGGTCAACGTAGCCATCACTAAACAGATACAGAGTGTCATCGGCTGATAGCTTTAGTCTGTGAGTTGTGAAGGCTTTGCGGCCAGCGAATTTACCTACAGGCTGTTTGTCAGCTTTGATCTCAGTGATCTCATCTTTGTTCTTGGTCGATATCCATAAAGGGTTATGGGCACCGGACCATAAAACTTCTTTTGTGTTTTTATTAATCACACAAAGTGAAATGTCCATTCCGTCACTGACTTCATTTTCACTGTTCTCAAAGGTTTCTAACACGAGATCCGTTACCTTGTCAAGTATCTTTCCGGGGTCGGTGATCCCAAATTCTTTTACGGTACGATTTAGAGCGTTGGAACAAACTACAGATACCATTGCTCCGGGAACTCCATGACCGGTACAATCACAGGCTGCGATCAGAATAAGGCCATCTTTGACAGCCATCCAATAGAAGTCCCCGGCTACGATATCCTTTGGCTTATAAAGAATAAACGAATCCGGTAAATATTCCCGGATCATGTTTGTTGAGGGCAGGATCGCCTGTTGAAGCCTTTTTGCGTAATTGATACTATCTAAAATGTCTTTATTTTTTTCTTCGATTATTATATTTTTTGTTTCGAGTAAAGCATGGGATCTCTTTTTATTACGGAAATTTCTATAACTCACACCGGCTAAAGAAAGCATAAGAACAAAGCCGCCTATAAAACCGTTTCGTTGCATCGTTTGCTTATCAATCTCTTCTTTTGCGATAGCTTCTTTTTTCTCATTCTCAAGTTTGATTGCCTGTTCTTTTTTCTCGAATTCAAAATTCATTTCGGCCTCAAGTGTTTTTTTATTGCTCTCTTCGTTGAAGATGCTGTCACGTGTGGACATAAAAAGCTTATGATATTCGAATGCACTTTTATAATTGCCAAGCATTGAGTCAGCCCGGGTAAGCCAGATGTATGCATCCATCAATTGAGGCTTCTCGTTAAGCTCTTTGGCTAACGCCAGTGATTTAAGCAAAGCCGTTTTTGCCTCCTGACCTTTATGCTGACGTAAAAATAAACTTCCGATGTTGTTATAAATAATCGCCTCGCCTGTTTTGTCCCCGATGTCTTCACGTATTTTAAGCGAAGTAAGATAATTGCTCATTGCATCCTGGTAATTACCTTTGTCACTTAATATATTACCGATATTGCTGTAAGATTTAGCGATACCCTTCTTATCTCCAATCTCGGTCATTAATTGTAACGACTTTTTAAAATATGCAATTGCACTATCAGGCTGACCTTTGTAGTACATAGCGCTTCCTATATTATTATTATCGAAAGCCATGCTTCTTTTGTCATTCAGCTCCCGATCAATTTTAAACGCTTTTAAATAATATTCAATGGCTTTATCATATTCGCCTTTCTCTCTGTGAACAACACCGATGTTAACATAAGAACCTGCAATATTGGATTTGTTGCCCATCGCTTCATCAATCTTAAGCGCTTTAAAATAATAAGTGATCGCATCGGCAAAATCACCGCGATCATCATAGATACTACCGATGTTATTGTAAACATCTGCAAGCCCTGACCTATCACCAATTTCCTGCTGGATCTTCATACATTTTAAATAGTGGTCAAGGGCTTTTTGATGGTCCCCTTTTTCCGAATAAACACTTCCAATGCCGGCTAAAGAAGAAGCTATGCCTTTTCGATTATTATTTTTTTCGAATAGATCAAGCGAAGTTGTAAAATGTTGGAGCGATTGAAGGTACTCTCCTTTATACAAATAAACACTTCCTAAAATTGATTCGCTCTGAGCGATTGAATTGATGAAAAATTCCTCGTTGGTGTTTTTCTCACGTGACGAAATTTCAAGTGCAAGTGCTTTTTCGGAGTATTGAATTGCTTTATCATAGTCACCGGTATTTTTAAATTCGTTGGCAAGCAGATTAAGTGTTTTTATACGTGATGTGTCACTTTTCGTGCTTTTTAAAGTGTTCAAAAGCGAATCTGAAGCCGATTGTTGGGGGAGGCAAGTTGATGTAGCCAGCAGAAAAGCAAGTAGCAGTAAGCGTGAAAATTTTAACATCGTAATTAATTTAAAGGGAACCTTCGTGTTGAATTTTTATCTAAAGTATTAAATAAAACAACTGACATCAGCTTTTAAAACGTGGTGGATCTTTGATAAGAAAGTGATAGACCTTTGACGGGAATTCAATGAAACCACCTAAACTCATAATCGGACTTAAAATTAAGACAAATGAGGTGAGAGACTTTGGAAGATGAGTAAATAAAGAACCACACCGAATTGGTGTGGTTTTCATTTTCTGTGATCCCGCTGGGATTCGAACCCAGGACCCCTACATTAAAAGTGTAATGCTCTACCAGCTGAGCTACGGAATCTTCAAGATTTATTTAAACCCCTTCTTGATTTTGGGAGTGCAAATATAGAAGCATTATTTTATTTTGCAAAGGCTTTTTTATAAAAAACAAAATTATTTTCTTGATGCCTGATTTTCAGTCGCTTTTATTAATAATTATCAATAAAGTTACTTAGTCAGCTGCATTAAATCTCTCATCTTCATTTATTAGGTATATATCGTAAAAATTACTATAATTGTGTATAGACAAAAAGCTGAAATTGTTATCTCACTTCGAAATAAAGCCTTGTATCGGTCTGTCGGGAATACCCTTCGGCTCAAGTATGGCCGATATTGAAAAGATTCTCGGTCAGCCGGAAGAAACCGAAATTCTTGATGACATGGAGGATTGCCAGTCCACCGTCTGGCATTTCTGGAATTATGGATTTTCTTTGTTCTTTGATGAGAACAGTCAACAGCGTTTTGGTTGCGTGGAGATCGATAACGAAAATACAACCCTTTGGGGGAAAAAGATCTTCCAGCTAAGCGAAAAGGAGATCATCGCATTGTTCCGCGAAAAAAATTATACTGAATACGAAACAGAGGTGCATGAATGGGGCGAGAAACGGCTCAGTTTTGATGCAGCAAATATTGACTTTTACTTTGAAAAGAATAAACTATCATCAATTAATTACGGTAAGCAGTTATCAGATCCACACATCTTAATCCTTCCTAACTAATGGCAAAAATATTCTTAACCGGTTACATGGGCAGCGGTAAATCCACTGCAGGTAAAAAATTAGCAGCGAAGCTTGGCTTCGAATTCGTTGATCTTGATAAGTTCGTTGAGAGCGAGTGCGGTGAGACGATCACCGAGATCTTTGATAAGAAAGGTGAAAATGAATTCCGGGCGCTGGAACATAATGCGCTTAAAAAGCTTCTTTCGAAAGATGATCTTGTTGTGGCCTGTGGTGGCGGAACTCCTTGCTATTATGGAAATATGGATCTCATGAACAATAACGGCACAACCATCTATCTTAAAATGAGCGCTGAATCCTTAGCCAGCAGACTGGTTAACTCAAAAGGCAAGCGTCCTCTTCTTGAAAATAAGAATGAGCAGGAACTGCGTGAATACATAACAGAACACCTTGAAAAGCGTGAAGATATTTATCACCAGGCGCATTATATTGTTAAAGGAAAGAATCTCGACATTGATGAGCTGGTCGAATTCGTCAGCGCGGTAAAGTAAGATCAGCTAAGATAAACGGTTTCTTTGCCTTTCTTATTCAGCTCAACTGCGATGTGTTCCTGTAAAGTGGTTGATAAGGATAAGCCTACTACGTCAGCCTTTATTGGATAACGGTTATGGCCTCTGTCGACCAGAACGGCTGTAGTTAAGCGCTTTACAGGTGAATTAAGGAAAAGCTTTGTTCCGAACATCAAGGTTTTGCCCGAATTGAGAACGTCATCCACAAGAATGATCACCTTATTCTTAAGATCCTTTTCGCTCAGTTCAAGCTTTACATTATTTTCAAAAGGATTTTCTTTATCAAGCTTTATCTCGATCAGTTGGGTTTTGATCTGTGATATCGTTTGTAAAACATCGGCAATCCGCTTCGCAAGCAAAAAACCATTCTTAGCAATGCCCGCAATTACAATTGATTTCTCATCATAATTGTTTTCATAGATCTCATATGCGATCCTGTTGATCTTTTGTTCGATCTGCTTGCTGTTAAGTATAAGCGATTTGTTCATTGATGTCTGCTATTTTTCGAAATAAATTTACAGGCCTTTCTTTAAGGCAACCATTTTAAGAGCTGTGATAGCGGCTTCATCACCTTTGTTCCCGTGTTTTCCGCCAGAACGGTCCTGTGCCTGTTGCATATCGTTAGGAGTAAGCACTCCGAAGATCACAGGTTTGTTGTATTTAAGGCTGACGTTTGTAATGCCGTGAGCAACCGCATCGCATATAAAATCGAAGTGGCGTGTTTCTCCCTGGATCACACAACCCAGTGCGATTACGCCATCAATGGATTTGTCTTCACAAAGAAATTGGGCTCCAAGCGTCAGTTCAAAGCTGCCCGGCACTGTTGTAATGATAATGTCGTCCTTGGCAACTCCGTTAGCGACAAGAGTTTTGATTGCTCCGTCAAACAAGGATCCGGTGATCTCATGGTTCCATTCGGAAAGCACAATTCCCATTCTCATTCCTTTTCCGTCTGGAATTCCGCTTCCTTCGATCTTTGATAAATTTCTATGTGTTGATGACATAATGTACGAGTTACGAATAAGACACGAATATACGAATCTGTTGTACGGATAACGAATCTTTTACGAATTTACGAATCAGCCCACCTACAAATTACCAATCAATACGAATATACAAATCTGTGTTTTGAAAAACTGAAGAAGAGGAAAACAAAAAAGGTGACCAACCGATCACCTTTTGAATTAAGCCCTTAAGCACTTTTGACTTATTATATATTTCCAGCAGCTTTTGCGCGTGCAATGTATTTCTCCATGTCTTTCCCTTCCATTGTTTCAGGAAATTCATTTTTTATACGCTCGTAAATTTTAACTGCATCAGCGAAATTCCCTTTGTCTTCATTAGCCATTGCAGCTTTCTTAAGGAAAATAGGAGTTGTGAAGTTGTTATTATTTTGTTCAGCGGCTTTCAAATAATAAGTGATCGCCTCATCAGTTTTTCCTAATTCTAAATTAGCGTCACCGATCGCGCCTGTAGCGATAGGGCCAACAACCTGGTCTTTACCGTCAAACGATTGCAAGTGATCAATTGCTTCTTCGTATTGTCCTTTTTTCAAAAGGCACATGCCTAAATAATATTCAGCAAGATTTCCTGTTGGAGTAATGCTGTAATCTTCAGCGATCTGGCTAAAACCCGCAACCATATTGCCGTCACCATTCATCGCTTTATCAAGCGAATCCTGCTCAAAATACTGTTCAGCTTTGAACATCTCTGCCTGAGCTTTTGTCTCTTCACCTGCTACGTACCAGTATTTATAGGCAAAATAACCACCTACTAAAACCACAATAGCACCAATGATGATCGAAAGGCTCTTCTTGTTATTTTCAATAAAAAGTTCTGTTTTGCTAAACGCCTGTTCAACGTCTACTATAGGCTCGTCTTTAATTTCTCTTGACATACTGTGATTTGTTCTTGTTAATGGATTGCAAAAATAGTTTTTTTTTACAATATCCGTAATTATATCTTTGAAATATGATCAAACAGGCATTTTTTAGGTAATTTTAAAGCCATTTTACGCAATGCACCTTAAAAAGCTTTCCATACTCAATTTTAAGAATTACCCTGAAGCCGAACTGATATTCAGTCCGCATGTTAATTGTTTGACAGGCAACAACGGGGAAGGGAAGACCAATATCCTGGATGCAATACATTATCTCTCTTTTTGTAAAAGCTTTTTTAATCCTATTGATAGCCAGAATATAATGCACAACGAGCCTTTTTTCCTTATCCAGGGCTCGTATGAGCTTAATGATGCTGAGGAAGAGATATATTGTGGACAAAAACGTAATCAAAAGAAACAATTCAAGAGGAATAAAAAGGAATATCAGAGGCTTGCAGATCATATCGGGCTTTTTCCACTGGTTATGATCTCTCCTGCCGATTCTGAGCTAATTACGGAAGGTAGTGAGAGTAGAAGAAAGTTTCTTGACAGCGTGATTGCTCAGTTCGATCGCGAGTATCTCGAAAACCTCATCAGTTATAACAAAGTTCTTTCACATCGCAATGCTTTATTGAAACAGTTTGGCAGCAGCGGTAAATTCGACATGGCTTCCCTTGAGATCTGGGATGACCAGCTGATCGCTTATGGCGAAAAAGTTTATCAGGTAAGAAAGGATTTCGTGAATAATTTCATTTCAATTTTCAGTAAGTATTATGAACTGATCTCCGGTGGAAAAGAGCAGGTTGGACTGATCTACATTTCTCATCTGAATGAGGGCACCTTCGCGGAAGCGCTTGCCAGATCTCTTAACCGCGATAAAATAATGGAGTACACAACCACGGGCATTCATAAAGATGACCTGGAGTTTACGATCAATGGTTATCCTTTAAAGAAATATGCATCTCAGGGACAGCAGAAATCCTTTCTGATAGCGTTGAAGCTGGCACAGTTTGACTTCATCAAAAAAATAAAAAATATCACTCCGATCCTCTTGCTGGACGATATTTATGATAAGCTGGATGATCTGAGGGTAAAGCAATTGATGGAGCTGGTCAGCACTGACAATTTCGGGCAGTTGTTTATAACCGATACACATCCGACAAGGCTTTCTGAATTATTCAACACGACTGATACAGATTTTAAGAACTTTTATATAAGTACGAATCGCATTTTGGAAAGTACGGGGTAGTTAGTGAAAAAGTTCGTAGAGCTCAGTTCGTAGTTCGTAGACGGGTATCATTAATGATTGTGCTCCTTTAACCTTTAACTAAGGATAACATTATTAACAATTCAATTTCCCACATATCTATAAAGTATCTTTGTCCCATAATCAATAATTCTCCAATTCACCAAATCTCCAATTCTCCCATTTAATTTGAGTAGGCACAACGAACATAGCATAAAAGACGCAATAGAGCAACTGCTTAAAGCATACAAGCTTGATGATAGGTTGGCCGAAAGAAGGCTCATTAATTCATGGGAAGAGGTGATGGGTAAGATGATTGCGAACCACACAAAAGATCTGTATATAAGACACAAACAACTTGTTGTAGTACTTGACTCTTCAGCCTTAAGGAATGAATTGGCTATGGCCAAATCAAAGATCATAAAAATGATGAATGATGTTGCGGGCACTGAAGTGATCAACGAAGTTGTACTGAAATAAGACTATGAAAAAACATTACCTGACACTTTCAATAATTGTCCTGATAAGCTCTGTTATAAAGGCTCAGAGTGATTCTGCAATGATCCGTAAAATTTACACTGAAGCCCTATCAAACGGTAAGAGTTATTCAAACCTTGACTACCTGGTTAACCGCATTGGTGGAAGGCTAAGCGGTTCACCCGAAGCTCAGAAGGCTGTCGACTGGGCGTTTAAAGCCATGAAAGAAGCCGGTGCCGACACTGTTTTCCTGCAGGAGTGCATGGTGCCGCATTGGGTGCGCGGACAAAAAGAAGTAGGAAAAGTAATCACATCAAATTCCAAAGGGATCAAGGAAGTTCCTGTTTGCGCTCTCGGTGGGTCTGTTGCTACGCCTGCTGAAGGGATTTCAGCCCCTGTTATCGAAGTTATGGGCGTGGAAGGGTTGCAAAAATTGAAAAGAGCTGATGTAGAAGGAAAGATCGTATTCTTCAATGAACCGATGGATCCTACATTCATTGAAACATTTCATGCGTACGGCAAGGCTGTAAATCAGCGTTGGGCAGGGGCTTCAGCGGCTGCGAAATTAGGAGCATTGGCTGTTGTTGTGCGTTCCTGCACACTCGTTCAGGATGATAATCCGCATACGGGAGTAATGGGCTACAAAGACAGTATCAATAAAATTCCTGCATGTGCCATCAGCACTAATGCTGCAAATTGGCTGAGCACTTATCTGAAGAAAGATAAAGACCTGAAGTTTTTTTTGAAGATGAATTGTGAAACCCTTGCCGAAGAAAAATCATACAATGTTGTTGGTGAGGTTTGGGGATCAGAAAAAAAGAATGAATACATTGTAGTAGGCGGACATCTTGACTCCTGGGACAATGGCAAAGGCGCTCACGATGACGGAGCAGGCGTAGTGCAGAGTATAGAAGTGTTAAGGATTTATAAAGCAATGGGTTTAAAACCAAAACGAACCATCCGAGCAGTTGCTTTTATGAATGAAGAGAATGGAGGACGCGGGGGAAAGAAATATGCAGAATTAGCCAAGCTTAAGAACGAAAAACATATAGCAGCGATAGAATCTGATGCAGGAGGGTTTTCTCCAAGAGGTTTCAGCAGTGATGTAACACCTGAGGTAAAAACTAAGCTTAAAAGCTGGAAACAATTGTTTGAACCTTATGGAGTATATAATTTCGACAGGAACGGAAGCGGTTCTGATATAGAGCCATTAGCTGATATGGGAGTTTCATGTCTGGAGCTGATGCCAGACTCGCAGCGTTACTTTGATTACCACCATACTTCTATCGACACTTTCGATGCTGTAAATAAACGTGAACTGGAATTAGGCGGTGCGGCAATGGCGGCATTGGTGTGGATGATCAGTCAGCACGGATTGTAATTTAATTTATGACATGAGGAAAATCTTGTTTCTGGTATTGTTGTTGGCGTCTAGCCGATCTTGTGCACAGGATTGGCAAACAATTAAATACGGTCGAAAGGATTTTTTTAAGTTGGATACCTTTGAATATCACCAAGTCAATTTCACGGAAGGCTGGAATCATGTCGGAATTAAAATAGATTCTGCTGCAGTGGTAGGAGGAGGTGATTCGCTGTTTTACAATTTTGAGAGTATTTGTGATACATCCGCTTTTTCTTCTGGTCACTGTATGGCTATAAAAGGGCCATCATGGATTGGAGGAGTGATGCGAAAGTCACCCTCTAATGAAAATATATTTTATAATAAGAGCCAGGAGCCAATCGTTTTTAAACCGCTCGCCTCAGTCGGAATGCAATGGAATCTCTTTGTCTATCTGAATAACAGCTTTTTAAAAGCAACAGTAGATTCTGTCAAGTATGAAATAGTGAACAGCACATTGGATTCTGTGAAACATATTTCCATTCAATTCATTGATAGTACAGGCAATCCAGCTTCGCACATTTTTACTGACCGGTCATTCTGCCTATCAAAAAAACACGGAATTGTTGATTGGTATAACATGTATGAATTTCCATATGATACAGTTAAGTATTTCCTTACATCATCTCATCTCTTAACAAATTTTGATGTTTATAATTATAATGTTGGTGATCAGTTTGGTTATACATTCACTTATGGTTATCCATCCGGCTCAAGCGGATGGGCTCTTAAGACTATCTTAAATAAATACCTTTCTCCCACTAATGACTCAGTTTATTATGAATATCAATATAAATCGGTTTATCGTTTTGTAAACTATTGTTGCGGAATTCCTTTTATGGACTCTATTGTCAGTATCAATATCCAGAACGAAAGCCACAATAATCTTAACTCGCTTGTCTTTAATGTAATGCCGCGGGAAGCGATGGCTGTAGTAGGCCTTACGGGACTTCTGAGTGCGAATTATAATCTATACCAGGGTGATACGACTATTTATGGCGGTTTGGAGTATTATGTAGAAAATAACGGTGATTACTTAATATATGACAGTTGTTACTCTTCGCCATTTGAAATTGATCTCGGCAGACCGGTCTATGTTGAAGGTTGCGGTAGTTTTGTTATGACTCGGATTAATACGAACGGACCTCCACATTATAATGATCACTGTAACTTAATATACATTCAAAAAGGGAGCTGGTCATGGAATCATTCTCCTGATGTGTACGGTTTAGGTATAGAGATCAAGGCAGTTGATGAGCGCTGGAGCGTTTTTCCAAATCCGGCAAGAACACTTATAAATATCGTTTTCCACGAGGAGCGGGCATTACGAAAACTTAATATTCACGATGTATCTGGAAGAATAATCGAAAGTATCAATGCCGCTCCATACGGTGAAAGTTTCCAGGTAAATATTGAAGATCTGCAAAGTGGAATCTATTTCTTTGAAATGGATGGAGCATATAAAAAGGTAATTATAACCGAATAGTTTATGGTCAAACGCCTGTTGATTATTAGCGTTATTCTCATTGCTCTCCTCGTAGCGGCATGGTTCTACAAATCATACAAAATGGTTCCCGAATTACCGGCCTATGAGCATGACCTTATCAGCGAGTCGGGGCAAACTGTCAAGCTCTCTTCTCTTAAAGGCAAATATGTTTTGATCAGTTATTTCCAAACATGGTGTGGCAGCTGCATCAAAGAGCTTCCTTCCATAGATGCGCTTCAGCAACAGGTGGGTAAAGACAAACTATCAGTAATCATCGTAAGTGATGAAGGGATGGAAAAGATCCTTCGCTTTAAGGAAAAATATTGTAATACACTAGACTATTATCAGAGCTCACAACCATTGAATGATATAAATATCCGGATCTTTCCTACTACATATCTGTTGGACCCGCAAGGACAGATCATCCTGAGTAAATTGGAAGATTTCGACTGGAGCAGCGAAGAGGTTCTGACGCTGATTGAAAAGTAATCTCCTATTCTAAAATAAATAACTTCTGGGGCCTGATATTTAGCAGTTTTTTTTAATTAGCTGCTTGTTTGTTTGCATTGACAGCTGCAATCATCCTTTCAGCGATTTCGCCACAATTTATTTTAAGTTAATTCGTCATTATACAGCTTCACTGTTGAAGCAATACACGATAATTTAAAATGAAAGATCTTGATAACTTCAGGTATCTCCCGATAAAAGAAAAAAAGGGAATTCTTGATACAGAAGGCAAAAACATTTGCAGTCTGAATTCACATGGACTTACTATCACATTATACTGCCTGCATAACCATTTCGTGGAAGTGTTCCAGGAAGGAAATAAGCTTGTAGGGGTAAGGATCCTGGAGGATAAGAAAAGACTGCGTTTTTACGCCCGTAATCTCGATCTGCGTTTTTTATTGAATCAATCAATACTTAGTCTTTTCTTTATGGTAGGACAAGCTCATCAGGAACTCATTAAATATGCTGCCTGATATGAAAAAGAATTCTTCACATAAGATTTACAAAGCACTTATAATGAATGATTATGACGGAGCGCCTTATGCAGAATGGATCAAATATGGTGAAAAGACAATAGAAACACGACATCGATCCTTTTCTTACCGGGGCGATTTGGTTATTTGCTGTGGGAAGACTAATTCAGTAGGTAAGAATGCCGGAAAAGCATTGTGTATTGTCGAGCTGTGGAAAGTCCGCGATATGAAAAAGGGTGATGAAGAAGCAGCCGGAGTGACTTGCAGGCCGGGAATCAAAGCGTTTTTATTGAGGAACTGGAGACATTTCAGCCGCGATTTCGAATTTGCGCCCCAACGAATTTCAGGTGCATGGCAGAGTATTTTTGAGATAAGCATTCCGGAGGATGTTGAAATAATCCCGAGACCGGAGATTCAACCTTTTAAAGAAAATTAGTTATTATACTGTTTTACCCATTCTGTAGCTTCTTCTACGTTGGTAAACATTTTCGTAGGATAAACAGGCGGCTTAAATGAAAAGAAAAGATTTGCAAGCATTTTACTCAAAGGGGAAGTTGTAACAATTGCCAGCGCCTTCACCACTTTATTCAAAGATTCTTCTACAAGATCACGCTGAGCTTTAGGAGGTGGCGCACCCTGTGATGCTGTTTCAATTACAATACATACTTTTTTTCCTCCCGTTATCTCTAAAAATCTTTCAATATCGCTTTTGATCTCTTCATTTGTAGAGGTTAAAGGCGCATCCGGCTTTGGTGAAGAAAAGGCAATCCCATCCTCATCAAACCAGAGTATTGATGATCTCAACTCGTATGTTTTTACACCTTTAGGGATTTCCATGGTTTCGTTTTATCGGACACAAATATATAAACTTTTTTAAAAAAGCTGCATAATAATAGGCCGAATGCCTTGATTTTATTGTTGTTGCAACAAGTGTGTGAAATAGAAATGATTCAGCCTTAGAAAGTATATGGATTTAGCTGAAGCCTAATTGTTATTTGTCTGGGAATTTTCGGAAGAATGGTTATTTCCTTGATTTTGATTCTGAGAAGAACCGGAATATACTGTTCTTCCGCAATTCGCGCAGATCTTCTCCCCATTGCCTCCGTCTTTCAAAGAAGGATGGTGGCAATTTTGATTAGATTCCTGGTCGTTTATTACTTTTTTCATTCAAAATATAAATCAGCATGCAAATTTATTTAAGAAATAAATAAATTAAAACTCTTATCGATTAAAAAGGATAATTTATAGCTCAAGGGGGAAATCCTCCGGTTTAAATTCTTTTCGAACATCTGAAATTACGTATTTGGCTGATAATGAGGTGTTTTTTGGCTTGTGAGCTGTCTGTTAAGAAAGTGTTAGCAAGAATTTGATAATGTATTTTTTGGAATTCGTTTAGCTTGAAAACAAAAGGCTTCGGAGTGTTTCTCCTTAACCTAAGTCTGTTAAGTTCTAATTTTATTCACAACGTGCATATAATCTGATTCAAAAGATAAATTTGTCGCCATGAATTTGAATGACAGAATATACAAGATAGAAACAAGTCTTCTTGGGCAATACGAGAAGCTGCTCAATAAAAAGCTGGATAAAGCGATTGAGATCGGGAATTACACGCAGATGATGATCTTTTCAAATGAGTTGATAGAGATCAACTCAGGCAATGCAAAGTATTATTTTACCCGTGGAGTTGGATACTACAATTTAAAGCATATTGATGAGGCGATCTCTGATTTCAAAACGTGTTTGTATTTAGCCAGTGAGCAATTCCCCGAAGCAAAACATTACCTGGAGGTCTGCAATTTTAATATGAAGGAGTTCGAAGAGAGCCTGAAAAACAATTGCAAAAAGGAATATATATAGTCTGTCACACCTGCAAAGTGTGGAACGGCAAAAGTTAAGGCGCTGAAAACCAGCACCACGCGCTTAAAATTGAATATTTTTTAAATTATCCTTGTCAGAACAAAAAATTCACTTATTTTTGCAGTCCAATTCTGAGGAATATCGTTCAGTAATTGTACAAAGATCTTGAGGTTTGGTAGTTCAGCTGGTTAGAATGCCTGCCTGTCACGCAGGAGGTCGCGGGTTCGAGTCCCGTCCAGACCGCTCAAGTAATGCAAAGTCCCTGATTCCGCAAGGTTTCAGGGATTTTTGTTTTATATAGTTTCCTGAAGAAACTGTCTCGGAAATTGATTCCTATCAGAAACCATAATTAATGTATTTTTGCTTAAACACTAAATCACATGACATTCGTACTAATAATTCTCGGCTTGATCTTCGGTGGAATCATGACATTAATATCCATCGTATTTGCGATCATTTCACTTGCAAACAGCAAAACAAAAAATGCAGCAGGCTGGGGGATTGGCTTCGCGATATCACTCGCTATTCTTCTCTTTTCTATTTTTCAATTAGTGCACCGCTTATCGGAAAAAGTGAAAGATGGAATTGATTGGGCGAAACAGCAACAAACAATTAATAGCACCACTGATGAGCAGACGCGTAAGGATAATCGTCAGGAATGGCTCGACACTCTTCAGGCAAATAATATGGTTAAGTACGAGGATAATGTTCCTGCTGATTTTTATATCAACAAGCCGGCCGTTAAGGATACAAATGGCTTAATCACTGTGCCTTTTATTTATCCGTTTTCAATCAGGTACAACCAGGTTACCTATACAGGCGATCTTATCATGGAAGACTCTGATAGCGTGTTTGTACAGAACATTACGCAAGTTGCTTTTGACCAGAATTTTGCGATCATGAAGATCGATAATACTCAATCGGAAAGCGCTCTAAAGGCAGGTCATACAGAAACAGAATATTTATTATTCGATCTGCGTACCCGTAATTTTGAGCCTGCTGCGAATAATGAGAAGCTGCTTGACCTTGGAAGAAGGATAGGCTATACCGGAAACACTCAGATGCATTACCTGTCTGATGCTTACCGCGGATGGATAGAGTATGTGGAGTATGATTAAGAAGATCTTTTCTTCAGCTTTCTCTTCTGCAGAAGAGGAGGCAACACTAAATTCCAAACCTGATTTCAAAGTAATGCTTGTCTGCATTACGGTGGCACTGTCCCTTACACTCATCAAATATCTTGGCGATGTAAGATTCATGATCGACTTTCTGAATAAGAGTTCCTTTGCCGGAATTGCCGGGTCTTATGAAGATCTCATGACGATCAATAAAAATGCTCAGTTGTATCGGCTGCTTTATTGGGTAGGTGTAATGATCATCTTTTATTTTGTATTACCTGTTCTTATTATTTTATTTTGGTTCAGGGAGTCCCTTTCTGATTATGGTCTGCGTATCAAAGGTGCGTTTAAAGATTATCATCTTTACGCGATCATGCTTTGCGTAATGATCCCTCTCGTTCTGTTTTTTTCGCGCACCGAAAGCTTTCAGCTTCGTTATCCGTTTTATGATGTACAAAGAGGCGAAACATGGTGGCCCACCTTTATAATATGGGAGATCTTTTATTTTCTTCAGTTCTTCGCCCTGGAATTTTTTTTCCGTGGCTTTATGCTGCATGGAACTAAACAACGCTTCGGATACTATTCAGTATTCGTCATGACAATCCCGTACTGCATGATTCATTTCGGTAAGCCATTACCCGAAACAATCGCAGCGATCATTGCAGGTATTGTATTGGGGACATTAAGCTTGAAAAGCAGAAGTATCTGGCTCGGAGTCGCGATCCATTATTCTGTTGCGATCACGATGGATCTGTGTGCAATGTATCAGAAAGGATTGTTTTGAAAAATGATATATTAACCTTAAGATCTTTGTGAGATCATGTGTCGTACACGGTATGACTAATCATTTTGGGGTGAAATAAAATCCTTAGTGATCTTCGTGCCTCAGTGGTAAAAAAACTCACTCCGCTTCTGCGATCGCAACTAAGATCTTCTCCAGTTTCCTCTTCATTTCGGTCGGACTGCAATCATAATTATTTGCCAATAAAGAGAATGAAAGCATTTCACCTTTTCGGTTCTTCACGTAACCGGCATAACCTCTCGCTCTTGTTATGTATCCGCTTTTCGCCCGCAGGTTATTTTCTGCAAATGTTCCTTCACAAAGTCCGCCCAGTGAACCCGATCTTCCTGCGACCGGCAGTGAATTGTAAAACGCTTTGAAGTTTTTATCCTTCACCATTAATTGAAGAATCTCGGTTTCTGTTTTTGTTGTGATCACGTTGGCGCGGGCAAGGCCGCAGCCGTCATTCATGAAAAGTCCGCTGACATCTGCGCCTTTACTTTTCCAGAACTGTGTTACTATGTCAGTTCCTGCAGAGCCTGTCCCGAACGATGATTTTGAATAGGAGATGTATTTAAGTAAACTCTCTGCATACATGTTTATGCTCTTGAGGTTTGTGTAATAAACTATCTTGTCGAGAGTAGGAGAGTAGTGTGTATGGAATGTTTTTCTGTTGCTTACGACATCTTCATTCGCCTCCCGCAGTGCTTTTAATGTCGTTGCTTTTTTAACAACTTTAACATCGATATTCTGTAATGCGGAGCTAAGGCTTTGTGCACAAAATAACGCTGGATCCGGAATAGAACCATCCACCTCATAGTTGTTCTTGTTGGCGGGAATTGTTCCCTGTGCAGTTCTATAATAATTGTATTGCGAACCGTAAATAAATGCATTGTCATCATTTCCCCCTGCCGTGACATTATTAACAAACTGAAGCCCTTCGATGGCTGGAATTGTTTTAACGACTGTTGTTCTGCTGCCGGTTGCTCCGGATTTAAAGTACACAGTGTATTTATTATCATGGTAGTTCAATCCTGATGCACCCGCCCCGAAATAATTGCCGATGTCACCCCAGATCCACTGGCTTGGCGTCATGTTATCCTCGAAAATTGACGCATCTCCAATAACACTGCCTTCAATCTTTTTCAAGCCTTTCGCTTTTAATATAAGCGCCCATTTTTCAACTGTCGTCAGACTATCTTTTTTATCCTTAAAATATTCCGATTCCAAAGAAGCATCTCCTCCGCCAAGTATGTACAGATTTCCTTTCAGCACTCCACTGACAGAATCAAAAGTTCCGTCATACTGGATCTTTGTCTGAAACATAAAGTCGCTTCCGAGAATAGATAGAGCCGCTCCCGTAGTTAGAATTTTTAATGTGCTGGCAGGGATTACGCTGACATTGCTGTTAAATTCGGCAACAGTGGAATCTGTTTTTGAGTTCATCACGCAAACGCTCCATACCGCGTGTGCCATGGCAGGATCATTTTTTAGCTTTTCTATTTCATTTTTAAGCTTAGTGTTTTGAGCTATGGACTGAAATGAACAGATAACCAAGAAAATGAAAACACGGCAATTCTTGAAATTTGATATTTGAAATCTTTTAATTGCCATAACTCTTATCAATAGCCTCTGCTAGCTTTCTGTCTTTGTCAGTGACAACATCCCCCGCGTCATGGGTATTGAGTGAAATGTTTACCTTGTTGTAAACATTGCTCCAGTTTGGATGATGATTCATCTTTTCAGCAATAAGAGCCACTGTCGTCATGAAGGCAAAGGCTTCTATAAAGTTTTTAAACTCAAAACTACGGTTGAGTGTGTTGTTTTCTTCTTTCCACATAATTAAATTGTTGATTTGGTGAGTTGGAGAATTTTGGAATTGTAAAACTTGAAACATTAATGTTGCTAATTCGAGCTATGAAGTACAAACTTGAGGCCTTAACTTTTCACTACTTCAATAACAGCCATTGTCAGCCTGCTGATACAAACCATCTTTCCTTTTTCATCTTTGATCTCAATACTCCAGACATGAGTTTTCTTTCCAATATGGATGATCTTAGCTTCGCCATATACAAAGCCGCTGCTGGCCGGACGCAAATGGTTTGCATTAATATCGAGGCCGACACAGGCATACTTACTATTATCAACGATGAGGTTTGAGGCAATACTGCCAAGTGTTTCAGCAAGTGCAACAGAGGCCCCGCCATGCATTATTTTCATCGGTTGAACAGTCCGGTGATCTATCGGCATTTTGCCCTTAAGTGAATCATCGGTAAGTTCGGTAAGCTCGATCCCGATCGTTTCACACATATTATCTTTCAGCATCCACTGAAGCTCTTCTAATTTATAAGGTCTAAACCAAATGTTCATTTTTCATTTTTATTTTCCTCTAAATTAAAGAAAGAAGTCGATACAAAGGAAAAATTAAGTTATCCGGGATTGCATTAGCTCCGCGTAATCGCCTCAGGAAACCTCACAAGAAAATCACTTCGTTTTTTATCGAATTCAGAAATGATACTTTCTCTTTCGGATATTAGATTAGCAATAACAGTTGTCCTTCTGAAAAATAGTGAAAGCAACAACCATTTCGCTTTGATCTGATCGAAAGTGTGCCAGTAATAGTAAGTGAAGAATCCGCTAAGAGGTAAGCTTATAGCATAAATGACGGTAATAAGTGTGTTGTGAAAAAAGTGATGAACAAGAAAGATCTGGATGCTGTGGAAGATCAAAAAAGTGAACATTCCAAGCACCATTCCGATCGCTCCTCTGAAATCTTTACTCTTCGCGATCTTACCTGCCAGCAAGCCGGGAATCTCAAAAGGAATGAAATTATTGATCAATCCGTAAACATAAATGGGGAAGCCAACGATCAAGAATAATAATGCATTCAGATTAGGCAAAAGAAAGGATTTGTTGTTTTTATTCCGACTGATATCTTCGTCATGGAGATTTAGCTCCCTCAGGTTATTCAGGTAACTTCTGATCCTGGACCTCATGCTTTCCACAAATTGCGGTTCCGTTTCGGAGTAATGGTCTACTGCCTTTATTATATTCTGAGTGATCGCAAATTCAACTGCCGTATCTGTCCCCGAAATTCCTCTCGCTTTTTTCAGATCATAACGGTATAACGTTTCAATGTCCTTTACAAATTCATCCGTCCGCACATCCTGAATGGAAATCACCACGTTTTCAAGTTGTTTGCGGATGTCTTCCGTTAATTCTTCTGCTGCGCTAAAATCGTTCTGAATATATTTCCCGGCATAATCAGATACCTCAAGAGGGTTCTCGATATTGATAAAAAGGTCGCGGTTAAATTTGTGAGGATCGGCATAGTTCAGCCCTATATTGACGATCTTAACTCCCAACTTGAAATTATTTCTTGCTTCCGCGCCTAAGGCGATCCGTGCCGCCCCCGTTTTGATCGGTTTTAACTTGCGCTCTGTAATGCTCACTCCTTCAGGAAAAATAAGAATTGCTCCCCCGTTTTCAAGATGCTCGAAACACTTATTAAAAGTATCCGCATTCTTGTTCATCAGACTAGGGTCGTCCTGCTTGCGATAGACAGGGATTATATTCAGCTTTGGTAAGAGCCATTTTGCGAGAGGACCTCTGAATAGTTCACCTTTCCCAAGGAAATATACTTTTCTGTTGATCGTGCTTGCAATCACGATAGGATCCATAAAAGTACTCGGATGGTTGGCCAGAATTATGACCGGTCCGCTCCCGGGAACAGCTTCTTTATTTTTGACAGTGATGCTCCGGAAAAAAACTTGAGTAGTTCCGCGCATCAATAACTTCAGGATCCCGTAAAGCATTCTGCAAATTAAAGATTTTTACGGTACAATCGTTTAAGAAGCCATTCGATAAAAAATATAACTTTGTTTTTATGTTAACCAACCGCCAGCTTTTCCTTAACCATGTAGCGCAAACCAGCGAAACTCCTCTTGCTCTTGAAATAGAAAAAGCGGAAGGGATTTATTTGTTTGGGGCAGACGGAAAAAAGTATATGGACCTCATCTCCGGAATCTCTGTCAGCAATGTCGGACACAGACATCCGGCAGTTGTAAAAGCGATAAAAGATCAGGTGGATAAGTATATGCATCTAATGGTGTATGGTGAATACATTCAAAGCCCCCAAACTCAGTTGGCAAAAGCATTGACAGGATTGCTGCCTGAATCATTAAGTTCTGTCTATTTTGTTAATTCAGGTTCAGAGGCTGTTGAAGGTGCAATGAAACTTGCAAAACGATATACAGGAAGAACAGAGATCATCTCCTTTAAAAATGCATATCACGGAAGTACTCAGGGGAGCTTAAGCTTAATGGGAAGTGAAGAGTTCAAATCCGCATTTCGTCCCTTACTACCCGATACAAAGCAAATTCATTTCAATCATGAATCAGATCTTGAACAGATCACTTCGCGCACTGCCGCTGTGTTTATAGAGCCTGTTCAGGGAGAAGCGGGAGCAAAGGTTCCTGAAAATGATTTTCTGAAAAAGCTTTCAAAGAAATGTAAAGCGGTAGGAGCTTTATTTGTCGCAGATGAGATCCAAACAGGTTTCGGGCGTACCGGAACTTTTTTCGCCTTTGAACAATTTGGCTTTATTCCGGATATTCTTTGCCTGGCCAAAGGTATGGGAGGCGGAATGCCTATCGGTGCTTTTATTTCTTCAAAGGAAATAATGAATTCTTTAACGAACAGTCCAATTCTTGGGCATATCACAACTTTTGGCGGACATCCGGTGAGCTGCGCAGCAGCGCTTGCGACTATCAATGTTTTATTGGAAGAAAGACTTATCGATAAGGTTAAAGAAAAAGAAGAGCTGTTTCGCTCTTTATTAAAACATCCTGCAATCAAATCGATAAGTGGCAAAGGACTTTTACTGGCTGTTGAATTCGAGAGTTACGATCAGAATAAAAAGATCATTGATAAATGTATTGAAAATGGTGTTATCACCGATTGGTTTTTATTTAATTCTCATTCGATGCGGATAGCGCCCCCCTTAAATATTACCGAAAATGAGATCAGAAGTGCCTGTCAGGTTATTCTTAAAACCTTAGGAAGCTAAGGATAAGGATATAACGTTGTGTTATACCGGATAAGGTCATGTGTTGATGTTACGATGTTGTTTGTCAGCAATTCCTTTCTTATAATCCCAATGTTTTTTACATAATAAAAGTTGCAATTGGAGATATAGGCATCTTGTTGGATTCTCATTTTAACAACGTCATGATAGGTTGTTCCTTCAACGGTCAAAGAATCAAGAACTGCTTCGTACGTAGCATTGACCCAAATACTTCCCGGAGAACCAGAAAAGAAAGATACACTTTTCGGTGTTGAACCTTCTTCAAAAGGGCCTCTGTAAATGGTTGTAGTTCTGAAAGTTTCTTCATAATATATGCTACCATAATAAGTAACTTTTACATATTCTTCATCCCCCGGAGAACCTTCCCCGGGGCCGCTAGGGCCTAGGTTATATGTAAATCTGTTCACTGTTCTTACTCCAATACTATCCTGATTGCCGGTAAAACTATTTCTGTAGATCCAGTAGGAACCTACTTTAAATAAATAAGGATAGAGAGCGGGAGCAACCTGTGTGTGTTCAAAAGCTCTACTTTTGTTCTCTTCCTTTTTACAGGAGACAAAGAAAATTATAATTGAGATTATAATGTATCTATTCATATTCTAAAGTTGAGGAAATAATCCATATCCTTAACATCCTTTAACAAATTCTCTCCAATTATACATGGCTATTTGCGTTATAATACAAAGAACCAAATTAAGAACGATATGAAAAAGATAGGATTATTGGTAGCTTTTCTGGGACTGGTCTCAGGTGCTATGTACGCAAGAGGATATAATTTTTCGACAATAAAAGATAAAATAATGAATCCGGTGAAGACTCCGGCAACAAAATCGACATTAGGTTCGGTGGGTAACAAAGTGGGTAGTACAACTGGTGTTGGTCACAACGTAAGTTCAATCAGCAAGAGTTATACGAACGCGACAACCGAACGAGAATGGTAGTTTTTTGAGTAGTAGTTTGTTTGTCACGATTTTAGTAGTATCGTGATGGAGAGTAAAATCTCCGTTTTTGTGGTTAGCTTCCCGGGAAACCGGGAAGCTTTTTTTTAATAGTTGCCTACCGAAAGCATCACCAACGTGCAGGCGATCACAGGTTCGATATTATTTGCTTTTAGCTTTTCTTCAAATTCTCCGCTTTCAGTTCCCGGATTGAAAATCACCCGTTTCGGTTTCAAAGAAATGACATAATCTATCCAAGATGCTTGGTTTCTGGGGCCTACATAAAGCGTTACAGTATGTACACCTTCAATTTTCGGCTGATCCTTCAAGATTTTTATCCCTTGAATTTCACCTTCTTTCAAACCCACAGGAACCACTTCATGGTTGTATCTTTTAAGGGCGACTGTTGCCCTGTATGCATATCGCTCCGGATTTTCTGAAGCTCCGATCACTACTGTTTTCTTGCTCATTCTTCTATGTAATTAAGTTCTTTACCAAATGTTTCTTCCAGGTTTCTTAAGGCCAAAAATGCCAGAAGAAAAATGAAGCAGCCCACCACAATAATGGCGCTCACTTTATCAGTAAAAATTGTTGCCAGATCGATCAGCATGGTAACAAAAATGAGCGAACCTCTGACAAAATTAGGCGAAGTGGTAGTTACGGTAGATCTGATGTTTGTCCCAAAAAGTTCCGAAGCTGTACTCATAAAAACGGCCCAGTAACCGGTGGCAAATCCGGTAAAGCACACTACAGCGTAAAACATCACTTCGGATTGTTTAGCGATCGTGAAATACAACACGATTGCGACAACGGTTAATCCCATAAATGTAGCCAGCGCTTTTTTTCGGCTCTGAAGAATGTGGCTCAGCATGCCACTGGCAAAATCTCCAATAGTGATCCCGAGGTAAGCGAACATCACACATTTACCGGGATTTGGCTTAAATGAGGTGACTCCAAGTCGTTCCATAAGTTCAGGAGCAAACGTGATCAACACTCCCATTACGTACCATACAGGAATGGCGACCATTATAATGCTAAGATATTTGAATGCTTTTTTACGATTGGAGAAAAGGCTAAGCAGATTCCCTCTCGATGCGTTTGTCTTTTTAGTTTCCTCGAACATCCCTGATTCAAACACACCAATTCTCATGATCAGCAGGAGTAAACCCATTGCCCCTCCGATAAAGAATGAATAGCGCCAGTTCTCAATTACATTACCCATAAAACCAGCAACCACTGCCCCGAATACACCTATTGTCGCAACGATCATGGTTCCGATCCCGCGTTTCTCCTTTGTAAGTGTTTCGTTCACGAGAGTTATTCCTGCGCCCAATTCACCGGCTAATCCGAATCCGGAGATAAAACGCAAAATGGCATATTGAGGAACTGATTGTACAAAACCATTCAGAATGTTTGCAATTGAATATAAAAGTATGGAACCAAAAAGTACGGAGAGTCTTCCTTTCTTATCACCCAGAATTCCCCAGAAAATGCCACCGACCAGCATTCCGCCCATCTGCCAGTTTAGAAGTTGTTTTCCAACACTTTGCAGCTCATCTGTTGTTGCGGAAGCTCCGAGGATTTCTTTGAGACTGTCTATCCTTTCAACGCTGAATAGCAGAAGGTCGTATATGTCAACAAAGTAACCGAGGGCAGCAACAATTACAATTATATTAAATACTGATGTCGATTTGGTTTGCTTCATATGCGTTTTAAATGTGCTTTAAAAATAGCAATTATAAACAAATGATCTCAGCATCAGATTTTTTCTATCTTTGCCGCGCTATTTTGGTCCCTTCCATAGCAGGAAGGGTTAAAAGGGAACCTTGTTAAAATCAAGGACTGTTCCCGCAACTGTAAGCTCTTCGCGAAAGCGAAAATGTGATCTTCAAGCCACTGTCCTGTTAAGCGGACGGGAAGGCGCACAAAGAGTAAGTCAGGAGACCTGCCATCAAAGCAATAATTCAATGCTTTCGGGTAAAGAGCTAAGAATGGACAAGATCACAGAACAATCTCATCCGTTCCCTTTTTATTCCTTTTTATTTAATCTTAAATCATTTACAAATGAAAAAGGAAAAAACTTTAATTATGGTGGGCGCTTTAACGTGCCTGAATTTGAGTGTCTCCGCACAGGATTCACTGAAGAAAAAAGAATTGAATGAAGTCGTGATCACTGCAACGCGAAGCGAAAAAAAAGCGGAGGATGTTGGACGAAGCATCAGTGTTATCAGCGCGGAGGAAATTAAAAATTCTGGTGTGTCTACAGTTTCTGAATTGTTAGCGCGGCAAGAAGGGATCTACGTTGTAGGTGCCGGACAAAATCCCGGTATGACCTCCAGTATATTTATGCGCGGAGCTAACAGCAATCAAACAATTTTACTGATCGATGGGGTGCGCATAACAGATCCTTCTGCGATCAACAATGCTATTGATGCATCAGAACTTTCACTTGCAAACATTTCGAGAATTGAGATCGTACGCGGATCACACAGCACATTGTATGGTTCGGCTGCGATCGGAGGCGTTGTGAATATTATCACACGTAAAGCTCAGAAGCCGGGCCTTTCGGTTGATGCAACAGTTGTAGCAGGTACATTCGGTTCGGGCACCTCTGAGATCTCAGAAAATATTTACGTTGATTATGCATTGAAGAATGGTTTTTATGCAGGAGTGGAACTTTACAATACAAATGTGAACGGTCTTGATGCAACAGTTGATACGGTTAAATCTCCGGCCACCTTTAAGCATTCAGACATGAGTGATGATTTTAATAAAATTGATTATGTCGGGAAACTGGGATTTAAAAACGACAAATTTGATGTGTATGCTTCTTACAAGCAAACTCATCAGCTGACTGATATTGATCAGAGCGCTTATAGAGATGATGATAATTATACACTTGATTTTAACCGCTCACTTATAACTTATGGCGCTTCGTATAAGTTTAATGACAAGCTGAATGCCTCTTACATTGGCGGTTTTACGAAAATGAAACGGCTTGCAGTAGATGATTCTTCGGTGGTGGACGCATTGGGAACCTCGAATTCAACTTATAACCGCGGTGAATATGAAGGAGCAGTTCTGAGCAATGAAGTTCAGGCGAATTATACAATGAAAGGTTTGAATGTAGTTCTTGGTGCCGGAATGTATAATGAGTCGATGAACGTCAACACCCGTTACAATTCGGTTTATTATAACGATACAACTTCTCTCGATTCTATAAAACCACAGTCATCGACTTCCAATGTTTTCTTACACACCGATCTTGGTGGGGAGCTTTTCAGCTCAAAGTTAAACTGGTTAACCTTATCAGGAGGTTTAAGAATGAGCAATCATAATGTATTCGGAACAAATGTTACTTACGAGATAAACCCTTCGGTGAAAACCTCTGAAGGCGGACTGCTTTACTTTTCCTATTCAACAGGTTACAATGCACCGTCATTATATCAGCTTTACGATCCTACCAAATACACCACATGGGATATGAGCTATTCAACCGGTCTTTCGCGGGGAAATAAAAAATTAAATCCTGAAAGCTCGAAAACTTATGAGATAGGATTCAAGCAGAAACTGGGAAATATAAATTTGTCGGTTGCTTATTTTAAAACGGTTGTAGAAAATGTGATCGAGTATGTTTATCTCTGGGATAAAAATATTGGAATTGACACCTTAGGTCAGAATTGGTTCCGGGATGATTATCGCGGAGACACTTACATTAATGCTGCGACTATGACAACTGAAGGTGTTGAACTTGGATTCAGCTCAAAGATCAATGAAAAGTTTTTTGTTTCTGCTAACTTAAGCCTCACGAGCGGAAAGTTGTCTTACAACCCCGATGATATTGACACCTCTCACACAGGAGGCAATCATGTTCAGGTTTTCAGCAATGGCGCATTCATGACGAATAAGAATGTGGAAGTGATCGGGCTCACCAGAAGGCCATCAACAGCAAACCTTTCATTGACATATTTGCCGATCAAAATTCTCAGCCTGAGGGCAGATGTACGCTATGTAGGATCGAGGGCAGACGCAACGTATGAACCAACATTAGGACCATATGGTGCCCAGGGAACGGTTTCTGTTCGTCAATATACTTTACTGGATGTTTCAGCGAATGTTAAAATATGGAAAGGCCTGAGTGCCGGAGCCAGAGTTTCCAATGTGTTTGATGAGAAATATTATGAGATCAATGGCTTCACAACACGAGGTCGCGGAATTTATGGTAATTTAAAATACACGTTTTAAAAAAAGAAAGTCCGGTTCGTACCGGACTTTTCTTTTTATTGAACAAGTATCTTTTCCCTATGCCTTCCTTTATCTGTCCGGATTTCAATGAAGTAAAATCCTTTTCCATGAGTTGAAAGGTCTACTTTAGCAGAAGTAGAAGTGGTGTACAGCCCTGACACAACTTCCCCAAGATAATTGTACACTATTATTTCAGAATTACTGTTTGCACTTCCGTCCAACGGGATGTTGATAACACCGTTACCCGGGTTGGGGTAGATATGAGCGAACTGAGGCTGGACAATCTCCTGCGAATCCACTGTTCCCATCAATTTCGTGATGAACATATCTGAACGTGTGTAACCTGCGAGGGTTGTTCCACCGAACACTCCGCCATCAAGCAACGCGCCTGTTGCATATACAGGCCCGGAACCATCCGCACATACAGCAATCCCGGATTCATAGCTGTCGGGCTCATAATTATCGGCCGGACCGCCAACAGCGCTTGCCCAAAGAAAATTACCTGTATTGTCGAGCTCTGCAATAAATATATCTGAGCTGTCAGCCGCAACTAACGTGTGAGGACCAAATGTTGCAGTTCCTCCGAATTGCCCGGTGATATATAAATTACTTCCATCGCAACTGATTCCGCGTGCACGATCTACAAGCGGATTTCCTGCATTAACAGCCCACTGCGCATTTCCATTCGAGTCATAGCATGCTACAAATACATCCGCCCTACCATTCGTATAAAGATTGATGGCATCAAACATTGCCCCGCTGAATTCACCTGTTATGTAAAGCTTATTGTTGTTGTCTTTTGTTATCGACCAGGCAATATCGTCATAGTCACCATCCACACTCTTGACCCACATCAATGAACCTGTCGGTGAATATTTGGCGATGTAAGCATTGTAAAATTGTCCGTAAGGTGTAACAGGAGTGGAAAATGTAGTCGTGCCGAAAGTTGCTCCATCCGAATATTTTCCGCAGATGTAAATGTTCCCGCTGTTGTCGCACACCACTGATTTTGCTTCTTCCTCACCGGGGCCACCGGCATGTTGCATCCAGAGCAGATTTCCGTTCAAGTCATATTTCGCTACGAACAGATCTTTATAGTTTGTAGATGCTGTCATCACTCCCCCAAAAACTGTTGTATCGGTATAGTACCCGCAAACAACAACGTTGCCAAACGGATCATAAGTCACCCCGAGCGCTTTTTCATTTCCTGTTGAACCTTCACTTTTCGCCCAAAGCAAATTTCCGCTGAGATCATAAGATGCTACGAAAATATCATTTGAGCCATGTCCCGTAATTGTTATTGGAGATCCGGGAAAAACAATGGTATTGTTTGATCCTTCGATCTCACCGGCTATATACACACGGTTTGTTTTATTGCATGCCAGAATGCGCGCATAATCTCCGCTATAGCTGCCGCCTGTGCGAATCCAGTTCAGGTTTCCATTTGGGGCATAAGAAGCGAGATAAATATCATGATTGCCCTGATTGGGAAGGACGGTCCCGCTGAACAGGGCCTCCTCTTCATATTTGCCTGCAACGTATACATTGCCTGCATTATCTGTCCCAATGCCGTAGCCATAATCATAAGCATATTTCCCTTCGACTTTAGCCCAGGAAAAACTTTGGCTCTGACAGTATGTAAAACAAGCGCTAAGTGCTGTAAGGATGTAGAATTTTTTCATGTTATTAATTTAAATGAACATTTGAAGAGCTATTCCGCTAAAAAAAACAAGGCGAACAGCCGCGTAAATTCCACGTGTAAATTTTTTTGCCAGCGCGAAAGACAAGTGGAGCATCTTTTAAAAGCAGCTGCCAGAACGAGAACAATCATAAAGGTGTCGCCAAATTAAGTTATTCGGGCTCAGTCGGTTGGGCAATAATTTCCCTTTAGCGATAATGAATCGAAACATAAAACCTTTCATATCTCACTTTAAGGGATTTAAATAGGTTGGTATTATATTTATCTATAAATTTGATACGATGGTCGATAAATACCGCCTTTTTGTATGAAAAAGAAGATAGTCTCCGTTCTGTTTGCTTTACTCCCCTTGCTGGCCTGTGCACAAGTGGATTCATCACGTACCACGACTATCAATGACCTTTCACTCGAAGAACTTTTGGAGCTCAAAGTATTCAGCGCTGCAAAAAAAACGCAGCTTGAAAGCGAGGCCCCGGCAATGATCACGATGATCCCTCAATCCTCTTTCAAAGAGCTTGGTGCAGTCACTCTCATAGATGTATTGAAGTTTATTCCCGGAGTGGAGGTAAGTATGGGAAGTGATGGGAATTACAGAATCGCGATACGCGGTTCCAGAAAAGCAGGAAATATTCTGGTATTGATAAACGGACAGCAGATAAATGATTTTTACAGCGGAAGCGCCATTTTTGATATGCCTGTCGATTTTATTGAAAAGGTGGAAGTGATCAGGGGGCCAGGATCGGCAATCTACGGAAGCAATGCCATGGCAGGGGTGATCCATATTTTTACCATCAGTCAGACATCAGCAAGTGTTACGGGTGGAACCAATACTACTTTAAGCGCTAACGTAAATTACAGCACACAGAAAGATAAAAACAAAATGAACCTTTCCCTTGGCTACTTTCAGAGCAATGGAAGCAGGCAATTGCTCGATACAGATAAGGTGTCGAATCAAAGCTGGAGCCTAACTAATCTTGAAAAAAGCTATGAAACAAACAGATGGAACAAGGATGCTTATCTTAACTGTCAGTTAGTTTCCGGTGATTTGCATTTTCAGCTTTTTGATATTTACAGGCAACAGGGAACCTGGGTTGGGCCGGTATACATTGCAGCTCCGGATTCGAAACTACTAACCAACCAATTAGCAACAAATTTATATTATGATTATAAAGTCGGTGATAATATAGTTATAACACCCAAAATATATTACAACCGGAATTCCCACAATTTTCTTAAACAGGAAGCTCCGGACAAATATATCTCATCGCTTTCAGGAGATCTTTTTGAAGAGGGAAAATTGACACATGAGAAGTATACGGGCACTTCCTACGGTAGCTCACTTGATATTTATATCAAAGCGAACGAACATCTGGATATCCTTACAGGCAGTGTGTTTGAAGATCACTCCATTTCCGATTACGAGCTAAAGCGAAATTATAAAATAGTTGGTGATCAGTATAAAGGGAATTTCGGAAACTATGATGACATTAAATTTACCCAAAATGATAAAAGACGACTCGTATTCGCATACTTTATTCAAGCCGGGTACCGCATTAAAAAGTTTACGGTCACCGCTGGATTGCGTTATGATGATTACAGCGATTTTGGCCAATCAGCTAACCCGAGGATCGGGATCACTTACAATGCAAGCCAGCATATTCGTTTTAAAGGTTTATACGGAAAGGCATTCAGGGCGCCCACCTTCCAGGAGCTTTATGATAATTCAACAACCGGAAATGAATACGGAACAAAGGGAAACACTGCTTTAACACCTGAAGACATAAACACCTTTGAGCTGGCGGCAGAGATCAACATTAAAAAAGTGATCTTTAAATACAATGTTTATTATACGGAGAATAATAATCTGATCCGTGTTTATGATCCACATGGAGGTGGTAGCATTGGGATCTATGAAAATATTGGAGATGTAAAAACTTATGGAAACGGAGCTTCTGTAGTCGTTGAAATAAAAGAAGGGTTCTCTGTGTTCGCCAACTATTCGCAATTCTTAAGTACTTTCAAATGGAATGAAAAAAATGTTCGCGCTTCTGATATTGCATTTTATAAAAAGCAGCCTGCTTATTATCGTGAATTGAGAAACATTCCAACCCTCAGAGTCAACGGAGGTCTTAGCTATACATACCGGAAATTTTTATTTGCCGCTGGACTCAATTACGGGAACGCTTCAGAGAACAATAAACGATTCTACCTGGAAACAGACCACTATGTGAGGATTCCCTATTATGTTCAGGGGAATTTTACAGTGCGGTATGCTGTAACGCCAAAACTTACCATCAGTTTGATCGGTAATAACATCGGAACCAAAAAGTTCAGCGATCCTGAAGAATCGACTAATATTAATGCTTTCGGATTAAGGGGGCTCATCCAACCGGGGCCGGAAGTACTTTTAAATATCATTTACAAATTCAAATAGTATGAAAGCGATACACACATACATGGTTTACATCATTATGGCAGCAATAACAGCGCTTTCTTCATGCCGTAAAGATGAGAAGCCGCCCGAGCCAACTGCATTGGGAATAATTTCGGTGGATATGAACGCGAGCGACAATGTAGTAAGAAAAAAGGAGGCTCTGATAGGGAATCTGATCACTGATGCGATTCACACATATGTATCAAGTAAAGGGAAAACTGTAGATGCCGTTTTTGTAAACTCCGGAAGTATACGTTTTAGCACATCTTCACGTCCGAATGGAATTTATCCGGCCGGAACTTTTACAGCTGAGATGGTTGATGAAATGCTTCCATTTGAAGATTCGCCTGTTCTTGTTAAATTAACAGGGAAAGAGTTGAAAACGGTATTTGAACGCTCTGTGGCTCAATATCCACTGGAAAAAGGCCCCTTTCCCCAAATTTCAGAGAGTGTTCAGATCTCAGTAGATACCAATGCATCTGCACAGGTCATTGATATAAATGAAACCCAGATCATCAGTCCCGGTAATAGGATTCGTTCAATAAAGATCAATGAAGTGGATATAGATTCTTCTTCCACATATATCATTGCTTTTCCACACTTCATTGCTGAAGGGAATGACGGCTTTGTAACATTGAAAAATTTACCTTCAGCTCAAAAGGAAAACCTCGTTGAAAATCAATCTAACGCGGTGAAGGAATACATTATTTTGAAATCGCCACTGACTCCTGTGCTGGAGAATCGAATTGTTTTCCAATAAAATCATTACGCTTGTGATTACGTCTGTATGATAAAAAGAAGGGCCTGCATATTATTATTTTTCACCGCATTTGTTGTTTCTGCTTTTAAGATTCAAACAGAAGTAGAAGAGTATGAAGCGAAGGCTGCTTTCATTTATAATTTTACAAAGTTTGTTGAGTGGGAAGATAATACAATGAACGGAACCCCTTCGTTCAACATAGGTGTGCTTGGTGAATCACCTATAATCAGACCGCTACAGGAGCTTGCCTTCAATAAAAAGATCAATAATAAAAAGATCATGATCGTAAGATACAAAACAGTTTCTGAGATAAGAGGCTGTCATATTCTTTTCATTCCCGAGAACACGCAGGAAGATATAATCAAAGAGTTAGCGCAATCAGCCGGCCTTAAAAGCACCCTTTTAATCACCGAAAAACATGGCGAGCTGGAAAGTGGATCGGCCATTAATTTTCTTATCGTCAATAATAAGATACGGTTTGAAATCAATATGAACTCGTTGAATAAAAATAAAATCAAAGCGAGCTCTCAGCTTTTAAAACTTGCAATGAATATTAAGAACTAGATGGGCTTTCTTACTAACATATCGATCAACCGGAAGCTAATTCTTATGCAGCTTACCACTGCAATAGTGGTGATCGTGTTGTGTTCGGTGATATTCGTGATGATTGACTACAAAGCGATGAAAGAAAGCAAGGTAAGATCCATCTCTTCAATTGCACAGGTTCTCGGAACAAATACTATAGCGCCAATTTTGTTCGGAGATGCTGAGGCGGCTTATGAAAATCTCACGGATTTAAATGTGGAGACCAATATCACAAACGCAAGTGTGATAGATACCACAGGTAAAGTGTTTGCGTCCTATACGAGGGAGGGAGCGGAACCTTATGCATTTCAATATCAGCCGGAAAGAATTGCTTCTTATAAGTTTTCCGATGATGATCTTCTGATCTACAGTAAAATAAAAAATCATGGAGAATGGGTCGGAACCATTTGTCTTAAGGTAGATCTCTCCGATATCCAGGGACAGCTTTATAAAAAGATCCGGCTCGCCTTAGGTATTGTGGTAATAGCAGCATTGCTTGCATATTTCCTTGCTTATTTTCTGCAGAAATATATTTCAAAGCCTATTACAGATCTGGTAACTGTAATGGAGCAGGTTATGGAAAGCGGTAACTACAGCCTGCGTTCGAAGTTTAAGGGAAAGGATGAAGTTGCAAAATTATCGATGGCCTTTAATAAGATGATCGGTGAGATCCAGCATCACGATCAGGTATTATCTGAAACAAACAACCAGCTTGAACGAAGGGTTGAGGAAAGAACTCTGGAATTACGTGAGAAGAATGAAAAGCTTGTCGCGGCAAAAGCACTTGCAGAACAATCAAAGACGGTGAAGGAGCAATTTCTTGCAAGTATGAGCCATGAGATAAGAACTCCGTTAAATGCAATTCTTGGCTTTCAGGAGCTTTTAAAAGAAACTCCTCTTACTGCCGAACAAAAGGAATATGTAGAATCAGTTGATTTTGCCGGTAAAAACCTGCTGGTCATTATCAACGACATACTGGATCTGTCGAAGATCGAAGCAGGAAAGTTTGTATTTGAAGAAACGGAGTTTAATCTCGATGAGATCATTAAATCAGTGATTGAGCTTGTGGAGTACCGCTCTTATGAAAAAAATCTGAGCCTTTCACTGGAAATTGATGCTGCTATTCCTAAGAGCCTGATGGGTGATTCAGCGAGGTTAAGCCAGATCCTTCTGAACCTGATCGGTAATGCAATAAAATTTACCGAAAAAGGACAAGTGATGATCAGCGCGGACCTATTAGAAGAAACTTCTACAGATGTGAAATGTAAATTCACTGTTAGAGATACTGGTATAGGAATTCCTAAAGATAAAATAAAAATGATCTTTGAGCGCTTCACTCAGGCCTCTTCTGACACCACAAGAAAATATGGAGGTACAGGCCTTGGGTTAACTATTGTTCAACAATTGGTAGAGCTGCAGGGTGGATCGATCGATGTTGAAAGTGAAGTAGGGAAGGGCTCTTCATTCTCATTTCATCTACGATTTAAAAAAACGGTGGGTGGACAAGAAAAAATTTCTCAGAGTGATCAGAGGATTACCGCCAATCCGAATGTGAGGTATCGTGTATTACTTGCAGAAGATATTCCATTAAATCAAAGGTTGGTGCAAAAGATCATGATGAAGTGGCAATTCAGTCTTGACATTGCCAATAATGGTGCTGAGGCGATAGAAAAGTTAAAAAAGAATAATTATGACCTTATTCTGATGGATATTCAAATGCCGGAGATTGACGGATACACAGCCACAAAGATCATCAGAGCGATGGAAGACCCAGTTAAAAAAGATATCCCGATCATTGCCATAACAGCGCACGCCTCCAATTCTGAAGCAGAGAAGTGCATCAATATTGGTATGAATGCCTATATCTCGAAACCATTTAATGCGGGTAATTTAAAAAAAATAATCTTACAACTCATGAGCAAGACAAAACCTGAAAGCCACAAATTGGTGAAAGAATCCGCAGAAAACAATGGTCAGTTCAGTCTTGATTACCTGACCGAGCATGCTGATGGCGATAATGAATTTATAATTGAAATGATTTCTTTATTCTTAAAAGATGTTCCTGTTGCTTTGTCAAGATTATGGAATGCGATTGAGGCCGCGGACTATACGGCAATTAAAACATATGCACACAGCATGAAAGGATTATTCCTGACATTGGGAATCTCTGAAACAGGACTGGTGATAAAAGCGATAGAAAAATCAGCAGAAAGGAAGGCGTCAATAGATGAAATAATTCTGAAGTATAAGGAAATTGAAGCTATGTACGAGGAGGTAAAAGATCCGCTGCGGATAGAGATAGAAAAATTAAATAAAAAAAATTGAAGGGATGCGCATGATTAATAAATATAAATATCGCCCCCTTCATTTTTAACTACGCCATCAATAGTTCCATGCATATATAGCTTTGAGCCTTTTTTTAATGTGACTGAATTTTTGATGTTCCCATATAGTCTTGCGGATACGTTTTCTGAAATTACAACTTCATCAGCTTTTATGTTGTTATACTGAGTGTTCGATTCGATCTTTACTTTCCCTATCGTTTCTTTCTGAATGGTCTTAAAGTTTTTCATGCAACACCTGCGTATTCGTACGGATTTTTGTATGCGGTGAAATTACAGAATAAAGTTGATTTACGTCAATTTTTGTTTTGTAATCGTTAGAAAATCAATCCTTTGTAGCATAGTTAGAGGGTTTTTTGGGGAGTAAATTCCTCATGTTTTTTTTCCCTACTTTGATTAAGGAAAAATAATCAACTAATAATCTCGATTACTCGATATGAGAATAGATTTTAAGGCATGGCTGAAAAAGGCATGTGCTTTGCTTGATTGCTCCCGGTTAAATGAATAAGAATGACTGAATTTGAATTACCTGTTTCTGACGGTAAACCTATAAACATAGTTGACTTTAAAGTAAACCTTGTCGCCTCTCCTCCCGAAATTAAAGAGAGCGTGATCGATATTGTCGATCATTATGTATCGACCCAGGAAGAATACATCAAGATTGATTATAAGCAAGCAGCCGTTATAGATGAGGGGCGCCTTAATATTTATATCTGTAGATTTAAGACCGGCAAATTACGTATTCATATTTTTGGAAAAATCAAAGGCGAAGAGTTTCGGTCAGAAAAGGAAATCACAGAGTCCGGTACTAACAATTGGACATACGTAAATCAAAAGATCAAATATGTTCTTATGAGCAGTAAAAATATCTTAAGGACATATTATTTACGCGCAAATGTAAAAAGCATTGAAGATCACCTGATGGCTTTTATCGTTTCCTGATTTGATATCTTATCTAACTCTGCTTAACAGGAAGATAAACATTAAATACCGCTCCGTTTTCCGAAGTTCCTTTCGCATTTATATCCCCATGATGATTTAGCGCAATTTTTTTACACATGGCCAGTCCGATTCCGGTGCCTTCATACTCTGACTTGCGGTGCAGTCTCTGGAAGATATTAAAGATCTGTTCAGCATGCTCTTCCTTAAATCCTATTCCGTTGTCCGAGAACTGAATTTTATAATATTCCTTTGAGGCTTCAAGATTTGTATTTTTCTTTTCCTCTTCTGTCATTAAAGCGGCATGAATTGTAATAGAAGGCGCTACATCTTTTTTAGCGAATTTTAATGAATTGCCTAAAATGTTTCCGACAAGTTGTGACATTTGTAAAGGTATAGCCTCTACAACAGGAAGATTTTTATAATTGATCACAGCATGCTTTTGCTCGATCAGTAATTCATAATCAGTAATGGTATTTTCAACAATCTGATTCAGATCAACATCTTTAAAAACCTGAGAATCCTTTACCAGCTCAGAATAGCTCAATACATCACGGATAAGTGTATTCATGCGTGATGAAGCGCTGTTTATTTTACTAAGATATTTCTTTGACTGGTCATCAAGTGAATTCATAATCCGGGTTTCAAGCATTTGCGTGAAGGTGCTTATCTTTCTTAGCGGTTCCTGCAAGTCATGTGAAGCAATGTAAGCAAACTGGGCTAACTCTGCATTTGAGCGCTGAAGTTCCTGATTGGCCTCAGCAAGCTGTTTGGTTCTTTTTGCAACAACTTCTTCAATTCCCCGGTGAGCAATAATTTGTTGTGTAACATCTGTGGCAACAACCAATATTCCCGAGATAACACCATTCTCTTCACGGTAAGGAGCGTAGATCATATTCACGTAAACAGTTTCAATTCCGTGTTTCCGCGGAAGGTTAGCTGGAATTCCTTCCGCCACGTATGCTTTTCCAGTATGGTAAACGCCTTTTAAAAGCTCTTCAAAGCCCTGATTCTTTGCTTCCGGCAAGCCTTCAAATAAAGGCTTTCCGGAGATCCGGTCTGTCTTGCCCCACAATTCATACATTCTCTCGTTTGCTAACTCGATCTTTAAATCCTCTTCCTTTAAGATGCACATGGCCACAGGTGCTTGTAAAATGGTTTGACGCAAACTGCTCTCACTCTGTTCAACGCGTTGCAAAGCGCGGTTAAGATCCGTTGTTTCGGCCGCTGTATTCATAACCCCATATACTTTCCCTGTTGAATCGAATAAAGGGGTAAAGCTGTAGTTAAAATAGTAGGCCTGAAGCTTGCCGTTTACAACAAGATCCACTCTCTGATTCTTGGCATGAAAGGGGATTCCGGTTTCATAAACGTCATCAAGCTGTTGATAGATCGACTGATTTTCAAGCTCCGGTAAAACTTCTGAGTATAGTTTTCCGACAACATCATTTCCTTTTCCCCAAACATCAATGATCGATTGATTCACGAATTTAATGCGCATTTCTTTTCCAAGATAAACACCAATTGGGAAAGGTGCACTCTCTACAAGGCTGCGTGTCTCTTCTTCACTTTTTACAAGCCTGTCTTCATTTTGTTTTCTGTCAGTGATATCAATGCTGGTGCTTATATAGCCCTCAAATTCTCCGTTCGTCTGGATCCGAGGAATTCCTTTTGCGAGTAAAACACTGTAATTGCCATCCGCATTTATTACCCGGAATTCCGCTCTCCATTCTGACTTATTCGCGAATGAAGTCTTGTATAGATCGAGAAATTTATCGCGATCATCTTGATGAATGATCTCCACCCAGCCATACTCAAGCAGACGGCTTAACGGTTTTCCTGTCAGGACTGACCAGGCCTTGTTAAAATAGGTGGCATTGCTCGACTCGTCACTGGTAGCAATTAAAATATCAGTTCCTTCAGCCATTGTTCTGAAGCGCTGTTCACTTTCCTGAATACGCTTTTGCGCCAATATCTTTTCAGTGGTTTCAGTGCAGACAACAAGGATACCTTCCACTTTTCTTTCTTCATTAAAAATAGGGCTATAGCCAAAGGTCCAGTAAACATCCTCTAATCGACCATTTCTGTAAATCGGGATCAGCTGATCTTCGCTCCATGTTGCATTTCCTTTTCTTACATCCTGAATAAGTGGATATATAGTCTCCCATATTTCCGGCCAGCATTCTTCTCCTTTTTGTCCAAGGGCTTGTGGGTGTTTCGCATTGTTTCCCAGACTCGGCCTGTAAGCATCATTGTAAAACTGAATCATATCATCTCCCCACCATAAGAACATCGGAAATTTTGATGATAGCATCATCGACAACGTAAGTTTGAGATTTTGCGGCCAGTATTCCGGACTGCCAAGTATTGACTTTGACCAGTCATATTTTCTGGTAAGGGCGCCCATTTCTCCTCCTCCGGAAAGGAAATATAAATCTGTTTCAGTAGCTGTTGATCTTTCCATGTAGAAGGATGTAAAGTTTAAATCACAAAATACGCGATGAAAGAATTTTCACAAGCTCATCGTACTTGTCGGGTTTGGTTATGAAATCAGCAGCTCCCAGGTCCTTCATTAACTGTATCGTGGCCAGGTGAGAGGAAGTGGAAAAGATGATCACAGGAATTTTCTTCAGTTCCTCACGCTTTTTTATTTCAACAAGAAATTGCTGTCCGTTCATCACGGGCATATTAAGATCGAGAAATATGACATCCGGTTCGATCTCTTTGGCACTAAGCTTCGCAAGAGCTTCCGTTGCATCACTAAGAGGAAGGCATTCAGCATTCTCTGAAACCTCATTCACAGCAGAAAGGAATATTTCCTGATCATCTTCATCATCGTCAACCAGAAGTATTTTTTTATAAGCCATGCAAAATTAAATTAGCGGTTAAAATTAAGATTAACTTTTTTACGGGTAAAAAAAAAGCTGGGGAAATAGTGCCTCAAAAGCCCAATGATATTAACAATTTGGTGGATTTTCATTGAAATGATGAAGAGGTTTAAAGCAGCTTTTTAGGAATTATCTTTTTTGTGAATGACTTGATTCTCTTCTTGATTCCGGCCTTAGCATCCGGATTAAATTTTTGATCCACATGCCATGAATTTTCCGGTAGGATCTCCTCTTCCAGGTATCCTGAGAGTATTTTTGCAACTTCGCGCGATCTTATAATTGTAAAACATTCAGTGTTGTAATTATCACTGCGTGGATCAAGATTGTACGAACCAATAACGGTAATATATCCATCTATAACGATTGTTTTAGAATGAAGGCCATACACCGGCTTGTAATTTAAAGGAGCCTGCACTTCAGGAATCATAAGTTTGAACCGTACCTTCGAATCCGGCTTAAACTCAAAGATGTCAACTCCTGCTTTGAGAATTGTCTCCCTGTCTTTCTGATACCCGCTGAAAGCTTCAATGTTATCAATGGATGCGAGACTGTTTGTGAGCAGCCGGATCTTTACACCCCGATCAACAGTTTCTTTTATCAGTGCTTCACTTACCTCAGTCGTTATAAAATAAGGGCTTTGTATATCAATAAACGTTTTTGCCTGTTTGATCAAACTCATAATTGAATCATTGCAAATTCCCCCTTTACGCTCCTTTCTGTCTTCATTCTTTCCCGGAATATCAGACACAAATGAAACCTGATCCACCCAGATAAACTGATTCGCTTTCTGTGCTTCAGTGATTTCTTTAGGAAAGAGCTTTGCATATTCTTTCATTTCTTTAGAGTAGCTCTCATTAGCTTTTTTGTGCATGTCCTCAAAATTCTTCGGCTCATCGCGCTTGGCTTTTTTACTCTTTCCTGAAAGCTTGGAATATGGAACAGTAAGTGAATCATTCCAGAACAGCTCAAAAGATTTTTTTACATCACTCACTGCTTTTCCAAAAAGAATCACGTCCCTGTCCCTGAAATTAAACCTGTCGTCAAAATCAAAATATTCATCGGCAATATTTCGGCCGCCTGTAATGCAGATCTTATCATCAATTGTAACTGTCTTATTATGCATCCTTCTCAGCAAGCGGTTGTAATTCTCTGAAAGTTTTTTTAACCTTCTGTCGAGCCTGCCGAGCATCAACCCCGCGTTGTAGATCCGGATATCGATATTTTCATGAGTGTTGAGCAGCTGAATTTCATAGCTGTACATTCTGCTTGCAGCATCATCTATCAGGATCCTGACTTTTACACCACGGTCTGCCGCAAGAACTATACGGTCGCTGGCAATCAGTCCCGTTTTATCTTTCGCAAAGCTATAGTATTGAATATCGATCGTCTTTTCAGCATTGTCAAATAACCAGAGTCGGGAGGCGAGGCTCTTTCCGCCATTCTCAAGAGTATAGATCCCTGTTTTAGATCTGAGGTTTTCAGTCGAAAGTGAGAGGGATTGATCTATGTCAGGATTTTGTGTTGTAATATTTTGGTGGGTATCTGCCGGCTTTTGATGATCCGATGAGAGATCTTTTTGTCTGCAGGAGCTAAGCCCTGATAACAGTAGTATAAGAAAAGGCAAACGCATTAAACGTCTTACTGCACGAGAGTCTTCTGGTTTCATAATATTGAAGCGGATTATAAAAATGTACCATAAGATTTTCCTTATTTTTAATTTGATCTTTTGGTTGATAATTATTGAAAAAAACGACTTAATGGGGAAGAGGTTCTACAACCAATTAGTTGATTTATGTCAATTTTTGTAAAAAATAGGAAGGTATAATCTTTTAAGCTTGTTCTTGCCTGACAGGGCTTGAAGCAGTTGAATAATACAATGACAAATTCGAAAAAGTGTTTAATAATTGACGATGACCTGGACGATCAGGAGATCTTTCTTATGTGTCTGAAAAATGTTAACCGGGATGTTGAGGGCAAAACAGCCAATAGTGGAGTTGAGGCAATAGAAATGTTGAAAAAGGATGCGGAATATACTCCGGATTATATTTTTCTGGACGTGAATATGCCCAAGATGAATGGTGTTGAATGTCTGAAGCATCTTCGGAAGATCGAACGACTGAACAGCACAAAAATATTGATGTATTCAACCACTTCTGAAAAGGATGTTGTTACTGAAAGTAAAAGTTCGGGTGCTGATGATTTCATTATGAAACCGGTCAAAACCAAGGAATTAAAAACAAAGCTGGCGACAATCTTCAATATCGTCTCAGAAATTAATCAGCCGGATTAGCACCTAATTATGACACTACCCAAACAAGATAGCGAAAGTAGCCTCCAAACCAGAAGCGATCTCTACCAAAAGATGATCGAGGAAATAGAAGATTATGCGATCATTCTTATGGATGAAAAAGGTATTATAAGAAACTGGAATAAAGGAGCTCAGAAGATCAAAGGATATACAGAAGCAGAGATCATCGGCAAACATTTCAGTATATTTTATCTTCCTGAAGACCTTGCTTCCGGTTTACCACAGAAACTTATGGAGCAAGCCAGAAGAACCGGCAGAGCCGTACAGGAAGGCTGGAGAAAAAGAAAGGACGGCACTAAGTTCTGGGGGAGTATCACCATCACTGCCATTCATGATGAGGAGCATAATGTGATCGGTTATTCAAAGGTGACCAGGGATCTTACCGAGAAGAAAATAGCAGAAGATCAGCTGAGAATGAGTGAAGAAAGGTATCACCAGATGATCGCGGAAGTTCAGGATTATGCGATAATATTGTTAAGTCCGGAAGGTCTAATTGAGAACTGGAATATTGGAGCAGAAAAGATCAAAGGATATAAAGCCTCCGAAGTGGTGGGGAAGAAGTTTGAAGTTTTTTATACGCCTGAAGACCGCGCAGTGAATATGCCTTATCGATTGCTGGAAGAGGCAAGGACAACAGGGCGGGCTGCGCAGGAAGGCTGGCGTGTACGTAAAGACGGTACACGTTTTTGGGGAAGCATTACTATAACGGCACTGCATGATAAGAACGGGGATGTGATCGGTTTTTCGAAGGTAACGAGAGATCTTACACAGCAAAAGATCGCAGAGGATAAAGTAATCGCATACAATGCGGAGCTGGAAATGCAGAACAGTGAACTGGAGCAGTTCGCTTATGTAGCATCGCACGATTTGCAGGAACCATTAAGAAAAATCCAAACGTTTGCAGAGCTGATCCAGGAGAATTATTCCGATGAGGAATATGTAAAAAGATATTTTGCGAAGCTCGAAGCATCTGCGCAGCGCATGGCAGAACTTGTCAGATCGCTGCTTGATTACAGTCGCCTCGCTAAAGATAAGGAAAAGGGGAGCAGGAAGGTGGAACAGGTTGATGTCGATCTTAACACAATAGTTGAAGAAGTAAAGCAGGATTTCGAACTGCTTATCGAGGAGAAAAAAGCAATCATCATCAGTAATTCACTTCCTGTTGTAAAAGGCAACAAAATGCAGATAGGACAGCTTATTTCCAATCTTATCAGCAACTCTCTCAAATTCTCAAAGGAGAATCCTATCATCAGAGTGAGCTCTTCTATCGTGAACTTATCGCAAATCCCGGACGCTCCGGAAAACCTTATGGCCAGCCGGTATTATCAGATCATATTTGAAGACAACGGGATCGGATTTGAGCAGCAATATGATAAGATCATCTTCTCATTGTTTCAGAGGCTTCATGGAAAGCAGCATTTTGCGGGTACCGGAATCGGCCTCGCATTATGTAAAAAGATCGTTGACAATCATCATGGCCATATCTCGGCAGTAAGCGCGCCCGGTAAGGGGGCGACATTCAATGTATATCTTCCGATTGAGTAAATATTTTAGATGTTAAAAATTCTGTAAAAATCATTTATGAGACATGAAACGGATGTGCATGGTTCGATCTTTTTTCTGTTAAAGAAATTTGTCGACCATAACTTACCTCTGGGAACGTGGGAAAAGTTAAAAGAAAAAGCAAGGATTTCAAGGCCTGATTATGAAATGACCGCAAGTTATCCAATTGAAGATATAGGCGGTATTTTAGTGGCAGCTTCAGAAATGACCGGCTTAGGAGAAGATGAACTGAAGGAGCGGTTTGGAGAATATCTTGTGGCGGATCTTTTTACATTATATAAAAGCTATTTACAGCCGGACTGGAAAACGTATGATGTGCTGATACATACAGAACGTGTAATGCATGGCGCAGTGAGAAAGCTCAACAGCACGGCAAATCCCCCAATTTTAAATGTCACGTTAGTCAGCGACCAGTTGCTGATGATCGATTATTTTTCAAAAAGAAGAATGGCGAGCCTTGCAGTAGGGATAATTAAAGGTATTGCGAAATATTACAACGAAGAAGAGAAAGTAATTGTGAGATCTGTCACTCCGTTAAACGATGAACGGGTTCAGATACGGGTGGAATTTAAATGATCCATCAAAAGATTCACACAATTAATTGTTTTTTCTTAACTCTCGATCAATAATGAACGTTTCCCTCTTTTCAAAAGAGTAGGCAGAAATTCCATTGGTTCAATATAATGCGGATTTGTGTGGATCTTTCCGTTCAGGATAACATACGGGTGAGTAGCCAGCACATCGGCAAGTGCCCTTCCGCTAAAACGATTCAGATCATACATGCAGACCAAAGAGCAGGAATGCTTTGGGGTTAATTCATTCAGGCGTGCTTCATATTCAATCAATTCGTCTGTCCCGGAAAGATTTCTTAATGCCCAGGTCATATCACCGCAGGCACGAATGCTGTCATATCCAGCCTCTTTAGAAGCGATCAGAGTTTGTTCGACCATATCGTACATTTTATCCGCAGCAAAACTACCGCCTTCCAGATATGTTTCATCAGCAGAGAGAATCTTCAACTGTTTGTCCGCGATTTTCTCTTCTACCGGGATTCCTGCATTTGACAGGCGTTCGCAATGGTCGGTGAATGAAGTGCTTTCGAGAATATTCAGAACCTCTTCATTGTTTTCAAGCCCCTCTTTTATGTATGGAAGAATTACATCATAGCGTTCATCTTCAGAATCGAAGAAACCGCAAATGTGCATTGGTGAAGAATGTTTTTCTCCGCACAAAGTAAGAGGATGATTTATTTTCATGCGGCTAATTTAATGAAAGCAAATATACTCGTGTTTGAATTTGGTGTGGTATTATTTACCCCATAGAAAGGTAAAAGGGCTCATTAGGATTATGCTTCGCATGATCCCATTTCTCCCATCTTGAGAATGAAACAAAGCATCATGCTGCGCATGCTGTTTTTCTTTTTCTCCAAACTCTTATGAAAGCAGAAGGCTTTCAACGCGTTTGTCGAAAAAGAAAAAGCCCCGCAAAAATGCGGGGCTTTGTTTCATTCATCTGCGGAGAGCTAGGGATTCGAACCCCAGGACCTGTTACAGTCAACAGTTTTCAAGACTGCCGCAATCGACCACTCTGCCAGCTCTCCGCTGCGAAAGTACTATTTTTTTTATTTCATAATCAAAAAACTGTAAAAAAATATATTTATTCCTTAACTTTGTAATGCTCCCCATGTCGCTATAATCGTTAAAAAGAAGAATTTCATGAAAAAATTTTCATTTGTATTTGCGCTAACTGTTTGTCTGTTAGTTCGTAATGGAGCTTGCGCCAATGTCGTTGCATATTTAACTTCAGCATCTTTTAATGTTCCCAATAAAGGGCCATATTATGAAACTTATCTTTCAGTAATAGGGAATTCCCTGAAATTCGTTAAGAATTCATCTGGAAAGTACCAGGGAGCAGTTGATATTAATATCCTTTTTCTTCAGAACGGAGAAGTAAAGAATGCTCAGAAGTATTCTCTTAACAGTCCGGAAATTTCTGATACAACCAAAGGTTTCCCGAATTTTATCGATCAGCAGCGTTATTCTTTACCAAATGGGATGTACGATGTTGAGATTTCCATTATAGATAAAAATCTACCCGGGGGAAAGCCACTTACCACAAAAATGGCTGTAAATATTCGTTTTTCGGAGGAGGTGATCTCCACTTCCGATATTCAGCTGCTGGAGTCTTATTCCAAAGCTGCTGCTCCCGGGACTCTTACCAAAAGCGGTTTCGACCTGATGCCGTACGTTTCGAATTACTATCCTGAAAATATCACTAAGCTGAAATTCTACCTTGAGTTCTATAATGCAAAGAAGATCCTTGGAGAAGGACAGCGTTTGATCGTTAGCTACTTTATTGAAGATTTCGCAACTAAAAGCAAACTAAGCGACTTCAGCTCATTCAACAAGCAGACAGCCAACGATGTAAATATCATGTTGGCTGAGTTTAATATAGAAACGCTTCCTACCGGAAGCTATAATCTTGTTATTGAAATTCGCGATAAGGATAACTTATTGCAGGCTGAGCAAAAATGCTTTATTCAAAGAAGGAATAAAGGTGTTGAAATGACTGCGGAAGACCTTAAAACAATAGATATCAGCTCAACATTTGCCGGAAACTATAAGAACCTTGATACACTTTCTGCGTATCTGCGCTGCTTAAGGCCAATAGCCAGCAGTGCAGAGGTGGATTTCATGGAAAACCAGCTTAAGCAAAAGGATATTAAGCTGATGCAGCAATTCTTATTTGTTTTCTGGAAAACCCGTTATCCGTTAAATCCGGAGATCAACTGGCTTGAGTATTACAAAGAAGTAATGAAAGTCAATAAAGAGTTTGGAACATACGGCCTGAAGGGGTATGATACAGACAGGGGAAGGGTTTACCTTCAATATGGCCCGCCTGATCAGAGAGCCCGGGCTGATCATGAACCCAGTGCATACCCGTACGAGATATGGGAATATTATTCTCTGGTGGACAAAAGATTGATGGTTTCGCATCCGGAGAATAAGCAGTCGAACAAAAAGTTTGTTTTCTATAATCCTGACCTCGTAACCAATAAATTCAAGCTGATCCATTCAACTGCGAAAGGTGAGATCTATAATACTAACTGGGATCTGCTACTGCATAAACGCAATACCCCTTCCGGTAATCCTGATGCAGAAAAGTCAAATGACCATTTCGGAGGTAATACTAACGATACATTCGGTAATCCCCGCTAAGCCGGCTTATGAAGATAGCTGTTGTAATTTTAAACTGGAATGGAAAAAAATTCCTTCAACAGTTTCTTCCGGATGTCATTGGGTTTAATTCAGCAGATTCAGAGATCATTGTTGCAGATAATGCATCAACAGACGACTCTGTTGAATATCTTAAAAAAAGTTTTCCATCTGTCAGAATAATCCTGAATAAAGACAATAGCGGCTTTGCCAAAGGTTACAATGATGCGTTAAAGGAGGTTAATGCACAATATTATGTGCTTCTTAATTCAGATGTTGAAGTTACACCCATGTGGCTTGAACCTGTAATCCGCCTGATGGATGCAGATTCTTCGATTGCCGCATGCCAGCCCAAAATAAAGGCATTTCATAACAAAGAACTTTTCGAATATGCAGGCGCGGCCGGTGGTTTTATAGATAAATATGGTTATCCTTTTTGTCGCGGACGTATACTTGAAGCGCTTGAAGCCGATAACGGACAGTATGATGATGTACGCGAAATCTTCTGGGCCACAGGAGCATGTATGTTTGTAAGGGCTGCACACTTTCGCGAAGTAAATGGATTTGATGAAGATTTCTTCGCTCATATGGAAGAGATCGATCTTTGCTGGCGCATGAAGAATAGGGGGCATAAAGTGATGTATTGTCCCGATTCACATGTTTATCATGTAGGCGGAGGTACTTTGAATAAGACAAGTCCCAAGAAAACCTATCTGAACTTCAGGAATAATCTTATACTCATTTGTAAGAACCATCCGAAAAAATATTTTCTTTCAAAATTATTTATCAGAATGGTCCTTGATGGCATTGCGGGAATCAAGTTTTTACTTTCCGGACAGTTTGAACATTTCCTGGCAATTCTGAAAGCGCATAAGAGTTTTTATTCAACCTTTTCTAAAACCTGGAACAAGCGGAAGCTTTTGCAAAAAGCAATTAAGGTGTACGCAACAACTGGCGTGTACAGGCATTCGATCATTTCTGATTTTTATTTACGCGGAAAAAGAAAATTTTCTGAAATAGATCTCAAAGAGAGATTCCATAAATAAAAAAAGAGAAGCATCGCTTCTCTTTTTTATTACCTCTTTCTTCCCTGACCCTGTCCTTTTTGGCGTGGTTGGCTGTTATGTCTTGGCTGACTACCTTGTCTCGGCTTCGATTCCCTTGGCTGCACAGTCGGCCGGCTTTCTCTTGGCTTCAAAACAGGTTTGGATTCCCTTGGCGCACCGCCAACATTTCTTCCAGCTCTCGGCCTTACAACCTGATTGTTGTTTCTGTGCTGTCCGTTATTTGAAGATGCTCGGTGCGTGTGATACATGTTATGAGCGGTTGGCGCCCTGTGCGTGTACACCCTGCGGTGATACATGTGATAAGGATGCCAGTGAGGGTGATAATGAGCCCAGTAAATAGGTCGCCATGGAGTCCACCAAACGGGATAATGGCTCCAGCCCCATGGAGAAACATAAACAACATAGGCAGGGCGATAAATATATCTCACCGCAGGCCAATGGTAAACATTCACTATCGTAGTTGTAGTGGTATGTTCTTCCGGATTATTTGATGAAACACTTTTTTCAGGAGCCTTTTGTGTATCATCTGAAGGCTCTACAATGTAATCTTTTCCATATAAAGCTTCATCTCCGACAATCTGAACAACCGCATTCTCATCTCCCTTTTTTTCGATTTCTATAACTGCAACATCCTGAGTTTGTGTTTCTGTAGTCGCAACGCGAAGAATCAAAGCATGAGCATCACTTTGCGTTTTATCGATCACGTATATATAATCGATCTTATTATCGTGATTCAGATCCAGGTTGTTGAGTTTATTCTCTTCCTTGTTAAGAGCTTTTTCAAATTCTTCAGGATTTTCAGACTTCTTAAACAGGTCAAGAACTCCATATAGGTCGAGGTTGTCTCCCGGAAGTCCTAATGAATCCTGCTGAGCATAGTAGTTTGCCGAAGCGCTGAAACCGCTTAAAAGAAATACAGCGCAAATGAATTTTGAGATCTTCATGGTTTTAATTTTTTAGATATGACCTGACTTATTTCGTAAGGTTTAACCGGAAGGCAAAATTCGTTCCTTAATTTTCCATCAGAATTATCAGGATAGAAAACTTTGAATTGCCAAACGGTACGAATCCATTCCGAATCCGGAGATAGAACCTTTACACTTTGCGGCTATCAGGGAAATATGACGGAACTCTTCTCTGGCAAAAACATTTGAGATATGCACTTCAATCACCGGAGTGCAAATAGAAGAGATTGCATCTCTTATGGCAACAGAAGTGTGAGTGTATCCTCCCGCGTTTAATATGATCCCATCAAAGCCGGTGCGTGCCTCATGGATCTTCTCGATGATCTCACCTTCAATATTACTCTGATAATATAGCAGACTGATCTCAGGGAATTTTTGCTCAAGCGATGTGAAATAATCTTCAAACGATTGATTTCCGTAAACATTCGTTTCCCTGCTTCCTAATAAATTCAGATTAGGGCCGTTGATGATGATGATCTTCATGCTAAGTTATCAGTTATCGGTTGTTCGTTATTTATTGCCTTGTAAAGATAAATTAAAATTCTATGATGTAATTTTAATGTTCATTCAATAGTATGAATTGGAAGCCATATATACAGGGTTATAAATCGTTTCTCCAGCTTGAGCGATCTCTTTCTGAAAATTCAGTGGAAGCTTATCTGCATGATGTAGATAAATTCATGCAGTTCCTGGAATTCAAAAAGGTTGATCTTGCTCCAAAGGAAGTTGAACTAAAACATTTGCAGGAATTTCTGATCTGGGTTAATGAGCTCGGGATGAGCGCACCTTCACAGGCAAGGATGATCAGCGGTATAAAAGGCTTTTATAAATATCTGCTTCTTGAGAATGTGTTGAGCAATGACCCGACAACCTTACTCGAAGCCCCAAAGCTAGGCCGAAAACTCCCTGATACTTTAAATGTACAGGATATTAATAATTTAATTTCAGCGATTGATCTAAGCACACCGGAGGGGCAACGCAATAAAGCCATTCTTGAAACGCTTTACAGCTGCGGTTTGCGTGTTTCTGAGCTGGTGAATCTGAAAATTTCCGGATTGTATTTTAATGATGAGTTCATTAAAGTGACCGGTAAAGGTGATAAAGAACGCCTGGTGCCAATAGGAAGTGTTGCTATTAAACAGATCAACATTTATAAAGATGAGGTGAGGATTCATGTGCCGGTAAAAAAAGAACATGAGGATATCTTATTTTTGAACAGAAGAGGCGGGAAGCTGTCGAGGGTCATGATCTTTAATATTATCAAACAGCTGGCGTTTAAGATCCAGCTGAAGAAACATATCAGTCCGCATACCTTCCGGCATTCCTTTGCAACTCATTTAATAGAAGGAGGAGCCGATCTGAGAGCAGTGCAGGAAATGTTGGGGCATGAATCGATAACAACGACAGAAATTTATACGCATCTGGATAGGGAATATCTGAGGTCGGCTATAATTCAGTTTCATCCGCGTTCCTGAGTGTCAATGGTTATTAGTCATTGGTTATTGGGGCTGTGTGGGTTAAAAAGGGGGATGGTTAATAGTTATTTGTTATTAGGTTGAGTTTGAATATACCGACCCAAATTAACCAATCCCCAATTAACTAGTCTCCCAATCCCTAATGAACCAATGAACTATTCTGCACTCCTCACCGGAGGCTGATCTTTCTTTAGCTTGTCGAGGAGAACCCTTTTGAATTGCTCTTCAGCCTGGTAAAGCTTTGCAACTTTTTTTATTGGCAGAACAGCTTTAAATTTAGAATGATATTCCTTCTGTACGTCCAGTTCTTTTTGACGATAAGCCATTTCATTATCTACAGAGCGCTCAACATCCTTGTCTGACATTTCTTCAATATTATGCTTTGCATCCTTGATATCCGCCCTGCGCTTTCTTTTCACGTCCTGAAGCTTGTCGGTATACTCGTTATAAACCGGCCAGAAAAGCTGAGCTTCTTCGGGGGTAAGACCAAGCTTTTTAGTAATGAATGCGATCTTCATAGATTCAACATTCTCATTCAGTTGTTCCCGGGTGCCTTTCGCTCTCGGTCTTGGATTACGATTTGGCTCCTGCGCGTATGTAGCGACAGAGAAAATCATTAGAGAACAAAAAAGTATTTGTTTTATCATTCCGGTATTCATGGCTGGAGAAATTGTTTATAGTTCGTAATTAAGATTTGCGTCATCCACATCATTATCGATGAGGTATTGTTTTATGATCTCGTTTTCCGGGTCACCTTCCGATTCATTTTCAGAGGCAGAAGCAAGCGCTTCAATAATTGTTGACTCATCAATAGCCTGTAATTGTTCTTCCTCAGTAACCTCTTCAGCAAGAACCATCTTTTGCTGCGGTGAATCTTCAAGATACCTAATGGCTCCAAAAGCGATCAGGATCACACAAAGAACCGGAAGGGCAAAATTAGGTCTGAAGATCATTCTTAACCATTCACTGAATGAGTGATTTACAGTTTTTAAGGTACGCTCCTGAATAAGCGAAGGAAGATCTTCAAAATATTCAGCAGGCGCAGCAAATGGATTATATTTAGGGATGTTGCTTAATAGTGGCGCGTTAATGCTCAGCTCCTCCTGCTCTTCGATACTTTGCATCATTTTATCCGCAAAGTTTTCGAAATAGTCCGCTTCCGTCCTGAATGGATTTTTGTTCCCGGATCTGTTTAGGTCAGGATTAAGAGAATCGCTATCAAAGTTCGCTATGTTATTGGAGTCTGACATTTTTTAATTGGAACGTTTTTACTGATAAAGGTTTAATTGTTCTTTAAATATTCTTCGATTTTTTTTACTGCATGATGATAGGACGCTTTAAGAGCACCCACAGAAGTTTCAAGGATCCTGCTCATTTCCTCGTACTTGATCTCATCAAAATATTTCATGTTAAACACTATCCGTTGTTTATCCGGGAGTGTGAGGATAGCTTTTTGAAGTTTCGCCTGGATCTCATCGCCTTTGAAATAATGATCACTTTCAAGATTGGAAGCCAGGAAAAATGAGACTTCATCTATAGGAACGCCAGCTCGTTTTTTCTTCTGATTCAGAAAGGTGATGGATTCATTGGTGGCAATGCGGTAAAGCCAGGTATAGAGCTGGGATTCTTCTTTGAAGCCATCTAAATTTTTCCAGACCTTAATAAACACGTTCTGTAAAACGTCATCGGTATCATCATGGTCGATGAGGATCTTACGGATGTGCCAGTAAAGCTTTTTCTGATATTCACGCACCAGCAGATTAAACGCATAGTTGCGCGTATCTTGATTACGGAATTGTTGTAAAAGCTCTTTATCTTCCAAAGTTATATGTTATACGTTAATCGTTAAAGGTTCGTACTTTACGGTTAACCTTTAACTTTTAACCTTTTCTTTTAAGTACCTTTTTAACGGCTTCAACTATATTAACAGCATCAAGGCCATATTTTGTCATCAGCTGATCTGGAGTTCCGCTTTCGCCAAAACTGTCGTTTACCGCAACCATCTCTAAAGGCGTAGGTAATTCTCTTGACAGTAATTGTGCGATACTATCCCCAAGGCCTCCGTTCATCTGGTGTTCCTCGGCCGTAACAACACAACGGGTTTTCTTAGCCGAAGCTAAGACAGCGGCATTATCTAAAGGTTTAATCGTGTGGATATTTATTATTTCAGCACTGATTCCCGCTGCTGCAAGCTGCTCTCCCGCCTCAATTGCTTTCCATACCAAATGTCCGGTTGCAAAGATCGTTACGTCAGTTCCCTCATTCAGCATCACCGCTTTGCCGATCTCAAATTTCTGATCTGCCGGAGTGAAGTTAGGAACTGTGGGGCGACCAAAGCGAAGATACACCGGCCCTTCATGTTCGGCAATGGCGATGGTTGCTGCTTTTGTCTGGTTAAAGTCACAAGGATTGATAACAGTCATGCCCGGAAGCATTTTCATCAAGCCAAGGTCTTCAAGGATCTGGTGAGTTGCTCCGTCTTCCCCAAGAGTCAAGCCTGCATGGGAAGCACAGATCTTTACGTTCTTGCCTGAGTAGGCTACAGATTGGCGGATCTGATCATAAACACGGCCGGTAGAGAAGTTCGCGAAAGTTCCCGTGAAAGGGATCTTGCCTCCGATAGTTAAACCGGCAGCAATACCTATCATATTCGCCTCAGCGATACCTACCTGAAAAAAGCGTTCAGGATGTTCTTTTGCGAAAGCATCCATCTTTAAGGATCCGGTCAGATCGGCACAAAGCGCTACCACGTTGGGATTTGATTTTCCTAACTCAGATAGTCCGGCTCCAAAACCTGAACGGGTGTCTTTTTTCTCAGTGTAAGTATATTTTTTCATTTCATTAATTGTTTTGAGTGTGTTAAGTATTTGTCTAGTAGTGAGTCTAATATAGCTTAACAGGTGTTGATGTTCCCGATTCTATTTTAAACTTTTTTTCTATTGTATAAATTGATTCTTTTGCATTTTTCGGGCGGTATTCAACCCTGTATCTGCCCGGCTGTAAGGTGATGGTTTCCTGAAATGCATTCGGGTTAAGATTGCAAACCCATACCATTTTATTGTTTTCTTCCACGTAAAGACTTCCCGGCCCTTCACCCGGCTTCGCTATAGTAACACTTCCCGATTGAGGGATTTCAATGGTTGTGGTCTTGCTCTGGGCGATGTCCACTTTGCTTAATCTAATGCGTGGGAGGGTTAGGATCTCCAGGTCATATTTCCCGACAATGTATTTTTCGGTGGTGTTGAACTGTTGAATGTGTAAAGTTTGCATATCAGCATTCTTTCTGATGATGGTTGCCGGATTAGCTCCTGTAACTTTTAAGTTAAGATATCCTTGCGGAGCATCTACAGCAATAATATTATGTTTTCCGGGAACAAGCTCGATACCTGTTTTTTCAACCGGTGGGATAGTATGTACCACCATTTTATAGGTTCCGATCGGATCGATGGTTAAGGTATCAGGAACACCTTTGTGGTTGATGGTATGCATATAATTGTAACGGATGATCCCGGTGCCTTCATCATAAAAGGTCATGTTCACGTCTGTTTCGGTCGGGCGATTCACCTGATCGTTCAGGTTTACCTGTACAGAGGTGTTATTCAGGGCTTGAGAGATGACAATATTCAGAATGTTTTTAAAGCTCGCTTCATTGGAAGCATCGTAAAACTTACCGATACATCCAAAAGCATTTAAAAAGCTCTGATCAAGTCCGATCCCGATGACAAATGGCTTTAGAATAATTCCTTTTTTCTGAAGAGCAAGAGATACTGCGCATGGATCGCCATCACATTCTTCCAATCCATCAGTGATGAGGATAATGATATTACGGATTCCGGGATTCGAAGCGACAGGAAAATCTCCTCCGCATTGTTCCAGCGTATAAGCGATTGGAGTTGTACCTTTAGGGACAATCATCCTTAACTTATTCTTGATGGCAGTGATGTTTGTTTTTATATCCGGGCCAAAAGGAACTTCCAGCTTTGTGTCTGTACAGCTTCTTTCGGGGCGCAGGGGAACCTGATGGCCATACGGACGAAATGCTATTTCAAGGTTCTTGACATTTTTCAGACTGTCAAGAAACTCTGTAAGCATTTTTTTCGCGATGTCCATTTTCATCCCGCTCTGCCATTGGCCGAACATGCTGAACGATGCATCAAATACAAATTCAATACGGGTAAGAGGTTTGGATTGTTGAGAAGATAAGTCAAAAGAGCATAAGGCAAAAGTCAGAAGAAAGAGTGATCTCGTTCTGAAATTAAGCGACTTTTTCCTGGAAAAATGCATATGAATAATATAATTGAGCGCTGAGCTTGATCTTTTGAATTATGACTTAAATCTTTTGAGTTTAATTAATAGTCAGCCTCGTCATCAAGGTGATTCTGCGTTAAGGCCTGCGCAAGCTGTTCATCATTAGGCGCAACACCATGCCATTTGTGACTACCCATCATGAAGTCGACACCATGGCCCATTTCAGTTTTCATAAGGATCATTACCGGTTTTCCTTTTCCGGTATGGTCTTTAGCCTTTTTCAAAGTGGAGACCACTTCGCCAACAGTGTTACCTTTTTCCAGGTCAATAACATCCCATCCAAATGCTTCAAATTTTGCACGCAGACTTCCCATTGGCAGCACCTGGTCGGTGGAGCCATCGATCTGCTGACCGTTCATATCCACTGTAGAGATGATATTATCCACTTTTTTCGCGGACGCATACATGGCGGCTTCCCAGATCTGGCCTTCCTGTAGTTCGCCATCGCCATGAAGTGTGTATACTATAGAATTGTCTTTATTTAATTTTTTTGCGAGAGCAGCGCCAATAGCAACAGATAATCCTTGTCCCAGTGAGCCCGAAGCCACACGAACACCCGGAAGTCCTTCATGGGTGGTTGGATGTCCCTGAAGACGGGAATCCAGCTTCCTGAAAGTGGCCAGTTCCTTCACCGGGAAATAACCGGAGCGGGCCAAAACGCTATAAAATACAGGGGAAATATGTCCGTTGGAAAGGAAGAATAAGTCTTCATTGATACCATCCATGCTGAATTTAGACGGATTATGTTTCATTACTTCGAAGTAGAGAGCGGTGAAATATTCGGCACAACCAAGAGAACCACCCGGGTGGCCGGAGTTAACTGCATGCACCATTCTGACAATATCCCTGCGTACCTGGGATACGATCTTTTCCAATTCTGCTGTAGAAGCCATATAAATTTTGCGGATTAAATATTAGAAACGCTCAAAAGTACTGTTTTTTGGGTGCGGGGGAAGTATTGTTGAAAATATAGGAATAATGTTGAAAACTCAAAGAAATAAAGGCAGATAAGGGTTTTTTAAAACTCGTGGTTTGGCTATATTTGCGGGCTGAAATAAAAAGAATTAAGAGTTGGAGAAATGGAGAGTTGGAGAATTAAATTACGCGTTTACATTCAAAATCTTTTCACAAATCTAGCAATTCACCAATTCTCTAATTCACCAAATCTCTAATTAAAAATTTATGGCATTACAGTGTGGAATAGTGGGATTACCTAACGTAGGGAAATCGACCTTGTTTAATTGTTTATCAAATGCAAAGGCGCAGGCGGCAAATTTTCCTTTTTGTACTATCGAGCCGAATGTAGGTGTGATCACCGTTCCTGATGAGCGTTTATCCGCTCTGGAAAAGCTGGTCAAGCCGGAAAGAGTTGTTCCTACCACTGTCGAGATCGTTGATATTGCCGGATTGGTAAAAGGAGCAAGTAAAGGTGAAGGTTTAGGAAATAAGTTTCTTGCAAATATCCGCGAGACAAATGCTATCATCCACGTGTTGAGGTGTTTTGATGATCCGAATGTGATCCACGTTGATGGTTCGGTCAATCCGATCCGTGATAAGGAGATCATTGATACGGAGCTTCAGCTGAAGGATCTGGAGTCCGTGGAGACTAAGATTAAGCGCGTTGAGAAAATGGCTAAGACAGGAAATGACAAGGAAGCAAAGAAAGCTTATGATGTTTTAATGAATGTGAAGAATCTTCTTGAACAGGGTAAATCGGCAAGAGCCGCAAACCTAAGTGAGGGAGAAATGCAATATATTGCTGATTGTCATTTGCTTACAGTTAAGCCGGTACTTTATGTTTGTAATGTGGATGAGGCTTCTGTGAAAACAGGAAACAAATATGTTGATCAGGTAAAAGAGGCTGTGAAGGATGAAAATGCCGAGGTGTTGATCATTACAGCTCAAATGGAAGCGGAGATCGCAAGTCTGGAAACCTATGAAGAGCGCCAGATGTTCCTTGAGGAGATGGGCTTAAAAGAGCCGGGAGTTAATCATTTGATCAAAGCTGCTTACAGGATCTTAAATCTTCAAACGTATTTTACAGCCGGTGTTAAGGAGGTTCGTGCCTGGACAATTGAAAAAGGTATGACTGCTCCGCAGGCTGCGGGAGTGATCCATACAGACTTTGAAAAGGGGTTTATCCGTGCTGAGGTGATCAAGTATGATGATTTTATCAAGCTGGGTTCAGAGGCTGCCTGTAAGGAAGCAGGTAAGATGGGAGTTGAAGGAAAAGAGTATGTAGTAAATGATGGTGACCTGATGCATTTCAGGTTTAATGTGTAAACTACGAATTGCGAATTTGCGAATTGCGAATCCGAGAGTTACTGGAAGTAGTTGAAATTGATTGGGTTAAAAAAACGATACTGAATCGGATATGCAAAAAAAGATTGTTCTGATGTCCTTTTTGTTCTTTCAGATCGTGCTGATGGCGCAAACGAGTTCTTTCTCATATTCGAATGTAAGAGGTGTGGATTCAAAGACAGATTCATTGCCATATTTTATGTATGATAAGGTTGACCTTGATTCTTTTTTATTGAATAATCAAATAATTTCACCTGAACTGGAATGGTGGGGAATTAACACACATGTATATATGACTTTCAATGTTGATACTCTCGGAAAGCCGTATGATTTGAGAATATTAAAAATTGATGTCAAAGTAAATGATCTTACAGTCGCAAAAAGCGAATACGCTGTCGATTCAGTAAAAAAATATTTACGCTTCGAAAGTTCACGGCTGATCTATTTAACTGAAGGCATGTGGATCGCAAATAGTAATAATTTCAATAACAGGCTGAATATTATTTTGTCGTTTCGAACGGAGGCATATGACGATAAAAATGCTTATGGGTTAAAGGCTCGTCACAACAACCGCAGGCCAGGGGATGTAGTTTATGACTATTCACACCAGGGCGAAATAAAGAGTGTCAAAAAAATCTATAAGTATTATGATTTTGGCGTGCAGGCGATGAACAAAAATAAGCTGCTGATTGCGCAAAGATATTTCGAGCAAGCCTTAAAAGTAAAAAATGATGATGTGGATGCGCTCTATAATTTAGGAGTATGCTTCTTTAAAGAGAAGAAAAAAGATAAAGCCTGCGATACCTGGATCAGAGGATGGCAATTCGGGGATAAAGGGGCTCAGGAGTTATTGGAAAAGTATTGCAAGTAGACTTAAAAATCAGATTATAAATAACCAATAAGTTTTGTGTAAGATCGCTTCTGCCGAAAGGTTGCAATGATTGAAAAACACAGAATTCGTAAATTGGGAATAATTCGTATTCGTACATGGAAAAAGAAGTAAAATATAACGAGGACAGTATCAGGACGCTGGAGTGGAATGAACATATCCGCCTTCGTCCGGGGATGTATATTGGTAAATTAGGTGATGGTTCCTCCCCTGATGATGGTATTTATATTCTTTTAAAAGAAACTCTTGATAACTGTATCGATGAGTTTGTGATGGGGAATGGAAAATCCATTGATATTACTATTAAAGAGAAATCCGTTCGTGTTCGCGATTACGGACGTGGGATTCCTCTTGGAAAGCTTGTGGATGTGGTTTCTAAGATAAACACCGGGGCGAAATACGATTCGGAGGCATTTAAGAAATCGGTGGGTTTGAACGGTGTTGGTACAAAAGCGGTTAATGCGTTATCGAGTCATTTTGTTGTTCAGGCGTTCAGGGATAACCAGACAAAGTCCGCAGAGTTCTCAAAAGGAAAGCTTTTAAAAGAAGATAAGCTCACTGCATCAGATGCCCGTAAAGGGACTCTTGTGACATTCACACCTGATGAGGCGATCTTTGGTAATTACCATTTCATCAATGAGTATGTGGAGAAGATGTTATGGAATTACGCGTATCTGAACACAGGCTTAACAATTAATTATAACGGACAAAAGTTTCATTCCGAAAATGGATTACTCGATCTATTAACTCAAAACATTAACGGCCCAATTCTTTATCCGACCATTCATTTGAAAGGTTACGATATTGAAGTTGCAATGACTCACAGTAACCAGCAGTACGGTGAAGAGTATTACTCATTCGTGAATGGTCAGCACACTACGCAAGGAGGAACTCACCAGGGAGCTTTCCGTGAGGCAGTGGTGAAAACGATCCGTGATTTCTTCAAGAAGGATTTCGAAGCAGTTGATGTTCGTACATCGATAATTGCCGCGGTGAGTATAAAAGTTCAGGAGCCTGTATTTGAATCACAGACCAAAACAAAGCTGGGTTCACAGGAGATCGGCCCGAAAGGTCCTTCTGTAAAAAGCTTTATTGGTGATTTCATGAAGACGGAGCTGGATAATTTTCTTCATAAGAATCCGGAAGTTGCTCAGGCGATATTGCAGAAGATCCAGCAAAGTGAACGTGAGCGTAAGGATTTGCAAGGAATTCAAAAGCTTGCCCGCGAACGCGCAAAGAAATCAAACCTTCACAATAAGAAACTACGTGATTGTCGCGTACACTTCAATTCAAACGATGAACGTAAACTGGATACAACTTTATTCATTTGTGAGGGAGATTCGGCAAGCGGTTCGATCACCAAGACACGTGATGTGAACACACAAGCGGTATTTAGTTTAAAGGGAAAACCTTTGAATGCATTCGGCCTGACGAAGAAGATCGTTTATGAGAATGAGGAGTTCAATCTTTTACAGGCAGCATTGAACATTGAGGATGGGATCGAGAATTTGCGTTATAACAATATTGTTGTTGCTACCGATGCTGATGTGGATGGAATGCATATCCGTTTGTTGTTAATGACCTTCTTCTTACAGTTCTTCCCGGATCTTGTAAAGAACGGACATGTTTACATTCTGCAGACCCCATTGTTCCGTGTGAGAAATAAGAAAGAGACGATCTATTGCTACAGCGACCAGGAAAGAAAAGCAGCGATCGCGAAACTGGGATCAAAACCAGAGATCACACGATTCAAGGGATTAGGAGAGATCTCACCTGACGAATTCAAATTGTTCATCGGAAAGGATATGCGTAAAGATCCTGTGATCATTGGAAAGGACCAGATAGCCGAGCTTCTTGGTTATTTCATGGGCAAGAACACTCAGGAGCGTCAGGATTTCATTATTGAGAACCTGGTTGTTGAGAAGGATCTGGTTGAGGAAATTGAAAAGATCGAAAAAGAGGTTGGGGTGAAGTAATTTGAAATTTCAAATTTTGAATTTCAGATTGGTGATGCGAAGAGGTTTGGATAATATTTAATCGAATTTGGCTTAGTAAAATTATGAGCGAAGAAAATATAAACGAAGAATTGAACGAAGGTGGAGGTGAAGAGCTTCACAACATTATCCACGTTTCAGGGATGTACCAGAATTGGTTTCTGGATTATGCTTCCTATGTTATTCTGGAACGTGCTGTTCCCTATGTTGAAGATGGTTTAAAGCCGGTTCAGCGCAGGATCCTTCATTCGATGAATGACCTTGATGATGGCCGTTACAATAAGGTAGCGAACATCATCGGACATACAATGAAATATCATCCGCACGGTGATGCAAGTATTGGTGATGCTCTTGTGGCATTAGGTCAGAAAGATCTTTTGATTGATACTCAGGGTAACTGGGGTAATATATTAACGGGTGACAGAGCAGCGGCACCACGTTATATTGAGGCTCGACTTTCGAAATTTGCACAGGAAGTTGTGTTCAATCCGAAAACAACGACATGGCTTTTAAGCTACGATGGGCGTAATAAAGAACCTGAAACTTTGCCGGTTAAATTTCCTTTGTTGCTTGCACAAGGTGTGGAAGGTATCGCGGTAGGTTTAGCATGTAAAATGCTGCCTCATAATTTTAATGAATTGTGTGATGCATCCGTTGCCGTATTGAAGGGAAAGCGGACTGATATCCTTCCTGATTTCGCGACAGCCGGAATGGGAGATTTTAGCAATTACAATGATGGATTAAGGGGGGGAAAGATCAGAGTAAGAGCGAGAATAGCACAGCTCGATAAAAAGACATTAGTCATTACCGAAATTCCTTACGGAACAACAACTGGTTCGCTGATCGATACAATCGTAGCGGCAAATGATAAAGGGAAGATCAAGATCAAAAAAGTGGAAGACAATACTTCCGAAAATGTTGAGATCGTGATTCACCTTGTGCCGGGAATCTCTCCTGATAAAACAATTGATGCACTTTATGCTTTCACTGATTGTGAGGTTTCTATATCACCCAATGCATGTATCATTGAGGACGATAAGCCTAAGTTCATCGGAGTTAATGAGATCCTGAGAATTTCTACCAGACAAACACTCGAGTTGCTTAAGCGTGAGCTTGAAATTGAGAAAGGTGAGTTGCAGGAATCTTATATGTTTGCTTCCCTCGAGAAGATCTTCATCAAAGATGAGATGTACATCGAGTTCAAGAATTATTCGGATAAACCAAGCCTCTTCGGTTATTTAGATGGCCGGTTCGCTAAATATAAAAAGCAGTTCATCCGTGAGATCACAAATGATGATTATGAGAAACTGACTCAGATCCCGATGATCCGTATCACCCGTTTTGATTCCGCGAAAGCTGATGAAAAAATGAAGGCACTTGATGCGAGAATCAAAGAGATCGATCATTCACTTGCTAACCTTGTTGATTTTGCAGTTGACTATTTCAAAAACCTGAAGAAGAAATATGGAGTAGGCAAGGAACGTAAAACTGAAATAAAATCCTTTGAAACGATTGTCGCTACAAGCGTAGTTGTCGCAAATGAAAAACTATACGTTAACCGGGAAGAAGGATTTGCCGGTTACGGATTAAAGAAAGATGAGTTTGTAGGGGAGTGTTCGGATATAGATGACATCATCGTCTTCCGTAAAGATGGAACAATGCAGGTCTCCAAGGTTGCTGATAAAGCTTTCGTAGGAAAAGACCTGATCCATATTGCCGTATTTAAAAAGAATGATGAACGCACGGTTTATAATATGATCTACCGCGATGGGAAATCCGGCAGCGTTTTCATGAAGCGATTCCCGGTTACAGGAGTTACTCGTGACAAGCAATATGATCTTACCAAAGGAACGAAAGGTTCTGAAGTTCTCTACTTCACTGCAAATCCAAACGGAGAAGCAGAGGTCGTGGAAGTTCAGTTGAAACCAATGCCGGGATTAAGAAAAGTTCAGTGGGATCTTAATTTCTCCGAGCTTGCCGTGAAAGGCCGTAACTCCATGGGTAATGTTGTTACGAAATACCCGATCAAAAAGATAATCCTGAAAGAAAAAGGTGTTTCAACCTTAGGGGCACGGGACATCTGGTTTGATGATACAGTTCAAAGATTGAACACAGATAAGCGCGGAACTTTCTTAGGAAGTTTCGGTCCTGAAGATAAGATCCTTACAGTAACACAGAAAGGTGAATACAAGCTTACCGGATTTGATATATCAACGCATTTCGATAACGACATGGTGCTGATCGAAAAATTCAATCCGAAAAAGCCAATGTCAGTGATTTATCTGGACGGTGAGAGCAAGACTTATTTCGTGAAACGATTTATGGTTGAGCCTGTAGTGGATAAGAAAGTATTGTTCATTTCTGAGTCGGAAGGATCGCGTGTAGAAATTGTAACTACTGAAGATCTTCCTGTTGTTGAGGTGAAATTCTCCAAGGTGAAGGATAAAGAAGTGGCGCCTGAAACAATCAAGCTGACTGAATTCATTGAAGTGAAAGGCTTGAAAGCAAAAGGGAATAAGTTATCTTATGCAAAAGTGAAAGAGATCAATCTGTTGCCTCCGGTTGAAGTGGAGATTGAAGAGGATGTCCTTGAAGAGTTTGAAGAAAGCGGTTTGTCGCCATTGGAAGCAATTAAAAAATCTCAGGAGCCTGCGAAAGAAAAGAATATGCTTTCAATCGATCAGATGATCAATGCAGAAATAAAATTGCCATCAGAAGAAAAGAAGAAAAAGAAAAAAGGTAAGGATGATGGGAAGGATCTGACTTTAGAGTTTGAATAAAAAAGTCCCGCGAAATGCGGGACTTTTGCTTTGTTACCTTATGTAAACGGATTTTAAAAAGTTAAAATGGCGAACCTTTCAGTATTTGCCTTTCTGTTTTCCAGATAGATCAATAATCTTTTTGAACCCATTTCAATTACGGATGTAGGTATGTAATTCATTCCTTTCGAAGTGTTTTCATAGATATAGAATTTTGATGTTTCACCATTTTCATTCAAAAAAACACTTACCACATTTGCAGGATCTTTAATTGAACGAACCGGTTCAAATTTTCCTTTTGAATTGTTCTCATCATAATTTTTATTAGAAGGATTCTCCAGAAATAAAAAGCAAAGTCGATTTTCCATTTTAATAAGATTGAAATTATCAATTGAACGATTACCGTATGACTTATAGTAAGGAAAGAATGCGAAATGCTGTATGGGCTGCATCCATTTTAACAGTCCGGCATCGGAGAACTTTGTTGTAATAATTTCTTTACTATGAACATTTACCCCTTCATAAAACAGCCGCTGAGTAATAACATACAGAGCGTTATTTACTTCATAGATTACTGGAGAAGTGAAGTCAAGTTCGAACGTGGGGTTTTTCTCACTCAGTTGATAGTTTAAAATATTGGAGAATATCTCAAACCTGGAGTTGAAATTTTTGGTGTCAATTCGTTTCAGAAAGAATGCCTCATTCGAATACTCAACCATTCTTCCCCGCTTAGTCGTGTCACCTATTATTCCGCTTATCAGCAGATCCGAATTTTCAAGAAACTGAAATGTAAAGCCATAAAGCACTTTTTTATTCGGGATTGCAACGGGGATATATTTTACACTTTGCAGATTATTTGGAATTATTCCTACAGAGATTCCTGACAGGGTTTTACTATCTTCTGAATTCCTAATTCTGACTCTGTAATATAAATTGGAATTATTGTCTATGCTGAAATTATCCGCAAAAATAACATGTCCGTCAAGCTTTAAAGGAATTTCTTTTATCCAGATTCTTTTGAAGGTTTCTAAATTATATAAAGCAGCTTTTGTAACATCAGGATACTTTATTTCAGGCGGGGCAGCACCAGGAATATTCGCAGGGGGTGTCATATCCATCACTCCATGCACCGCACATGTTACAAGAAAGTTTTTATTGTCAGGCGAAAGTTCAATTTGAAATTCCCCAAAGTATGCTAAAACCGCATTGTAAGTAATTGGGATAGATTGTAGTTCTGTCACTTTAGATAAAGTCTGATCCTGATTTAAAACCTGGACAAAAAGCTTTTGCTCTGCACTGCTTTGCACAGCACATTCAAAAAAGACATAGATTTTACCATTGATCAAGAAAGGAATTACTGTTTCACCCGAGCCTGATCCGTGTAAATCAGTAATGGTTTTTTCGGATTCAATTTCTATGCGAAAAATACGGTTAAGGGATTTGTTATCATATTTTTCGATGTAGGTATGCACTCCTTTTCCTTTTGTGCTCTGCCTTAAGGCATAAAATCCACTTTCATCACCGCCAATAATATCATTGATTGCTTTTTCAGTGTATTGTGTTTCAGCTCCTTCCTGAATCGAAGGGATCTGAGCATTTAAATTTGTATAGAAGAATGTTAATAAAGTATAAATAAACGCGGCTGATGAGTTTTTCATTAATAGGAGTTTAGCGCTTGGAACTCAATGTTTGAAGGTTATGCAAAGGTATTAATAATTCCGGCTCCTCGATATGCATCATAGAAAAACCCAAGGCCGGTTTTTAGTTGGGCATTTTAGGTAGTTGTATAAAATAGCAAAATTGTCTTATGACATGAAAGAACCTTGTTTTGCTAATTTGAAATAAAATTCCGTTCTTTAGGTTAGTTAACATCCCTAAACTAAAATCTCTCTTTTGAAATGAATTTACGAAAATTATTAGTCTGTGCTTGCATTGCATTTACTTCCGTGATGTTTGCTCAGAATTTAAATGTCACTTTGCGTTCCAACTTAACTTATCCGGGTAAAACATGTGCAAACATTACCGGTTATGTTGATACTGCTGGTAATGAATACGCTCTGGTTGGTGTTGCTGACGGATTATCAATTGTGGATGTTACTAACCCGACAGCCCCGGTAGAAGTAAAAAAAATCCCGAATATCGATAACCTATGGAAAGAAGTAAAAGTATATGGTAAGTATGCATATGTTACAACTGAAGGCGGAGGAGGCCTGCAGATAGTTAATATGAGCACTTTGCCGAATGCTGCAGGAGTTGTATATCGCGCTTATACAGGTGATGGAACAATTGCCGGCTCACTTACAACAATTCACGCTTTGCACATTGATGGTCACTTCGCATACATCTATGGAAGTAATTTATTCAACGGAGGGGCAATGGCGCTTGACCTGACTGACCCCTGGAACCCGGTCTATTCGGGTGTTTACAATATAGGTACCGGACAGCAGCCATACGTTCATGATGGTTATGTTCGCAATGATACACTTTATGCAGGGCATATTTATTCAGGATATTTTTCTGTTGTCGATTTCACTAACAAAGCTGCTCCGGTGGAACTTGCAAACCAATTCACGCCTAGTAACTTTACACACAACACATGGCTTTCAACCAACAGCAGAGTTCTGTTTACCACTGATGAGGTGGATAATTCTTACCTCACCTCTTACGATGTTTCAGATTTGAGCAACATTACACTTCTCGATAAGATTCAGTCTAATCCGGGTTCTCAATCTATCGTTCACAATACTCATATCATTCGTGTGGCAGGTAATGATTACGCTGTAACATCATGGTATAAGGATGGATTTACAATTGTTGATGCAGGCCGTCCGGGAAACCTTGTGCAGGTTGGTAACTACGATAATTATGCACCGACTGGCGGTGGATTCGAAGGAACATGGGGTGTGTATCCTTATTTGCCTTCCGGAAATATTATTGCCTCAAATATGGAAGATGGATTGTTCGTTTATACTCCAACTTATCAGCGTGCTTGTTATATTGAAGGTAACGTGACAGATTCTGTTACCGGAACAGCGATCAACGGTGCTATGATTCAAATTCTTTCAACCGCAGTTTCTGACTATACAAATATCTCAGGTGCCTATGCAACTGGCCTGGCATCAACAGGTGGTGTATGCAGCGCTACTTTTTCGAAGCCGGGTTATTTCCCGAAAACAATTACAGGGATAACATTAACACCTGCTGTCGTAAATTTGTTGAATGTTGAATTGGTTCCTATCCCATCAATTACATTCAGCGGACAAATTGTAAAAGCGGGGTCTACTGTACCGGTTGCCAATGCGAAGGTGCTTGTTTCAAATAATGATTTCACTTACCAGGCAACTACAAACGCTTCCGGAAATTTTACTATCAATGGAGTTTATCCTGACATCTATAACATTACTGCAGGACAATGGGGATATGTTACAAGTTGTAACCCCAATGTATCAGTTAATTCAGGATCCGCTTCTATGACAATTGAACTTGCAAGCGGCTATTATGATGATTTCACTTTCGATTTCGGATGGAATGTAAGCGGTAACGCATCAACCGGAGCATGGATCAGAACAACTCCAATAGCGACTTTTAGTGGTCCGTCAACGGCAAATCCTGATGGGGATAACGCGCTTGATTGTAATGATAAAGCATTTGTAACAGGAAATGGAGGAGGTTCAGCGGCAGCAGATGATGTTGATGGCGGTGCTACTTCACTTATCTCTCCTGTTTTTGACCTTTCAGGATATGTGAATCCCTACGTTAGTTTTTCACGCTGGTTTTACGCGGGTGGGGGAACGGGTTCTCCAAATGATTCAATGAAGGTGATACTTAACAACGGTCTTACGAACGTTGTTGTGGATTTCGCAAGATATACCACGATCGGAAATTCAAGCTGGTTAGATAAGAATATTCTAATCTCTTCTTTGATCACACCTACATCAACAATGAAGATCATAGTGAGAACAGCCGATAACACTCCGGGTCATTTAGTTGAAGCAGGGTTTGACAAATTTCAGGTCACAGAAGGCCCAATGGGTGTTGCGGATCAAGCTGAAGCGAAAACAAGCTTAGCCGTTTATCCGAATCCTTTTGATGCTGAAACAACTATCGCGTACACGTTACAAAATCAACCGGTGTCCGATGCAAAAATTATTATCACCGATATTACGGGAAGAGTAATTGAAATGCACGGGATAGATAAACAAAACGGTACAATGATGTTTAACTCAGCAACTGCAGGAATTTATATAGTGACGGTTATGAATGGAAGTGAGTCCTCATCACCGCTGAAGATCGTGAAGATGAAATAGGAATATTTGATATTTTTAAGAGCCGTTCTTCACAATGAAGAGCGGCTTTTTTATTTAGAGAGCATAGCCCATATTGATTCCGAAAACGCCATTCAGATGTGAATTGTACATAGGCCCGAATTCTTCTGTGTCATAAGGCTGCACCCGGTATGCGCTGGAGTGATAGAATACTTTATTCACTTTGTAGCCAAGTCCGCCATATACCTCAAACGTAACCCTGTTAATCTTTCCGGCCTGAACGCCTATGATACCGTTGATATTGAAATGCCGGAAATCAAAGTAACCTTGCTTATAAAAGCGATTTAATCCTAATGAAATTCGGGCGTTAGTATAAGATACCATCGGGGCAAAGAAGAACCCGAAAGGAGCATAATGCCTTTTTCCGATCCAGTAAAATTTATGTGCAAACTGAACTCTCCAGCCTCTTACTTTAATGAAATCTGCAGGAGCAATTCCAGCGGCACGTTCAACAGGGGGTAAAAAAATATTGGTTGCAAGCAGTGAAACACCCAGCTGCTCTGATTGTCTTTTCCCTGAGCTTATCTCCGCCATCAGACGGTATTCAGATGTATAAGGCGGAAAGATAGCTCCGTATAAAAAAGCCGTTGGACTCGTCTTTAATACAAGAGGCGGATTGTGGATCTTCTGTTTAAGGCTTTCTTTTTTTACTTTTCGTTTATTGATGATCGTGTCGGTATCCATACCATAAGCCGTGCTGTACTTTAAAACAGCGAGGATTACAAATGTATATGTCAGGAGCTTCTTCAAATTATTTTAATGCGTAACGGGCCATGGGTGTAATTTCCTGTGATGCGAATTCTTTACGCTTGAATTTATAATATCCTGTAATGGCGATCATCGCAGCATTGTCTGTGCAATATTCGAACTTAGGGATGAACACTTCCCATCCGAGTTCTTTTTCAAGCGAGAGCAATGTGTTTCTTAAACCACTGTTGGCGGAAACACCTCCTGCAATAGCGATCTGCTTGATGCCTGTTCGTGCAGAAGCTTCTTTCAGCTTATCCATTAAAATACTAATGATCGTATACTGGATGGAAGCGCAAATGTCATTTTTATTTTTCTCAATAAATTCAGGATCCCTGGCTGATTCATTGTTGATGAAATTCATGAAGCCTGTCTTTAAGCCGCTGAAGCTGAAATCCAACTCAGGTATTCTTGGCTTAGTGAATTTGAAAGCTTTCGGATCTCCCTCTTTCGCGAATTTATCAATCAATGGCCCACCCGGATATGGCAAGCCAAGGATCTTTGCTGCTTTGTCGAACGCTTCACCTGCAGCATCATCAATTGTTTCGCCTATCACTTCCATCTCAAACATATCTTTAACTACAATGATCTGGGTATGCCCTCCGGAGACAGTCATACATAGAAAAGGGAAATCGGGATGTTTAGGTTGGTGTTCAGGAGTATCAATAAAATGCGCAAGTACATGTCCCTGCATATGATTTACTTCGATAAGCGGGATTCCTAAACCCATCGCGAATGCTTTCGAAAATGATGTTCCAACAAGCAGGGAGCCCATGAGACCGGGACCGCGGGTAAAAGCAATTGCACTGATCTCTTCTTTTTTAATTCCGGATACTTTTATTGCCTGATCCACAACAGGAATGATATTCTGCTGATGTGCCCTGGAGGCAAGCTCCGGAACAACACCTCCGTAAGCTTTGTGAACGTTCTGATTCGCGACAATGTTGGCAAGTAATTTGCCATCTTTTATCACAGCTGCAGCCGTATCGTCACACGATGATTCAATGCCTAAAATGATGGTTGGTTTACTCATAATCCTTAACTTCGTCCCGCCTGCAGCGGGACGGCTCTAAAAATCAAAGGTATTAAAAAACTCGGTAACATATTATTTCGTCTTCTTGCAATCCTCGTGTTTTTGTCGGTTGCATTTTTCCTGTTGATCCAGGTAAAAAGACTTCAAACATTTGCCGGTCATAAAATCGCTGAATATCTATCCGAAAAGCTACAGACGAAAGTAGAGATCGGGAGCGTTGACATAGACTTTATAAAAACATTTGTACTAACGGATGTTTACATTGAAGATCAGCATAAAGATACACTTCTCTATTCTAAAAAACTTAAGATCGATATCGGAGTGTTTAACATTGAGGAGAGGAAGATTGTCATCTCCGACATTGTGCTTCTTAATACTCAGGCATCGCTGATCAAATACGCAGGTGAAGATGATCTTAACCTGCAGTTCATTGTTGATGCTTTTGAATCAAAAGACACGGTGAAAAGCACCCGAAAGCCCTGGAATGTGAGTTTTGATGAAGTTACCTGTGTGAACTCAGCTTTCGCATACAGAAATGAGCATGATACCATGGAGACTACCGGGATCAATTTCTTCGATCTCTCCACACAATACATTAACGGGCGCTTCACCGATATAAGAATCGAAGAGGATACTATCCATGGCACCGTTGAATATCTTTCCGCGATCGAGAAAAGCGGGTTTGTCCTAAAGAGCCTTAGCAGTTATGTGAAGATCAGTCCGGTGGGAGTTAATCTGGACGAACTTAAGATCAAAACGCCTGAGAGTGACATCGCAACAGATCTTTCCTTCAAGTATAAAAAGTACAGGGACTTTCGTGATTTTATAGAGAAGGTGAGACTGAATGCCGAATTCGATCATTCGATCCTTGAAATGAATGACCTTGCCTTTTTTGCACCCGCTTTAAAAGGCTTGTATAAAAGCATCTCGATCACCGGGAAGGTGAGCGGTAAGGTGAGTGACCTTCGCGGTAAGAACATGGATATTTTTCTTGGAGGCCACACGCATTACATCGGTGATTTTGCGTTCACCGGCTTGCCGAAATTTGATGAAACTCTTATTCACTTAAATGTTCAAAGCCTTTCTACTAATTATAACGATCTCCGCCAACTACGGCTTCCGCCTTTTGATAAATTCAGAATGCTTGATGTTCCGGGAAATGTTGCAAGGCTGGGTAACATAAGCTTCAAAGGGACTTTCACCGGCTTATACAACGATTTTTATGCATATGGCGATTTTAGTTCAGCATTAGGGCAACTCTCCACGGATCTTTCTGTTAAACACGATTATGAAAAAGATAAAGAGTTTTATAAGGGAAAAGTTAAATCGAACAGCTTTGATATAGGCGCATTTTTTAATGCGCCTAAGCTTGGGAAGGTAACAGCCAATGTTGAAGTAGACGGTGAGGGGTTCACTCTGGAAGAAGTTGCTGCAAAGCTCGAGGGGAATATCACTTCAATCGAGTTTAATAATTACAAGTACAGCAATATTGTTATAGAAGGAAATGTAGCTAAGCAGATCTTTAAAGGAAAGCTCGTTGTTAAGGATGAAAATTTAGATTTCGATTTTATCGGAAAAGTTGATTTTACAAAGAAGCTTCCCTCCCTTGATTTTGTTTCAACGGTGAACAAAGCAGATTTAGGCGCGCTGCATTTCATAAACACCACAAAAAAGACCAACCTGAAAACCCAGATCATCATTGATGTTACAGGAAATAATATTGATAATCTGATAGGCAGGATAAATTTTGATAATACAATATACACTGAAGATGATCAGGTTTACAAGATGAACAGCTTCAATCTTGTTTCCACTGAAGAGAATAAAGTTAAAACCATAGGCTTGTTCTCTGATTTTTGTAATGCGAAAGTGAACGGTAAGTTCAAGATACTTGAAATGCCGGCATCCGTGCAAAATATGCTAAGCCATTATCTCCCTTCTTATATTAAGCATTCCAGGTCAAAAACGATCTCTGATCAGAATTTCCAATACGATATCCTATTCAAAAAGACAGAAGCGGTAACCCGGCTTTTAATGCCGGAGTTAAGTATTGCAAGCGGAACCACTTTAAAAGGAAATTACAATTCTTCGCGTAATGAATTTGTGCTTGATGGCGCTTCAGGCCGAATAGGTTATGAAAATTATGTTTTGCAAAACTGGAAGGCACAGGCGGAAACACAAAATGATGAGCTTCAGGTGAAAATGTCATCCGACAAATTGTATCTGACTGACAGCTTATGGTTGACTGATTTTAAGATAAATTCTTCCACGCATTCTGATAGCGTTACGTTTGCTATGGATTGGGACAATAAAACGAAAACACGCGCATATAAAGGAGATATCAAAGCATTCCTGCATTTTAACCCGGGAAACGTTATGGAATTTAAAATCCTCCCTTCGCAGTTTGTTATCTCCGATTCTGTATGGGATATTAACAGAGCTAATCAGGTGTTGGTTGATAGTTCCTATATTACAATTAAGGACCTGACGTTTGAGCACGATAAACAATCTATTTCGGTAAACGGAGTAGTATCACAAAACAAACGTGACGAAGTAAAACTTGATCTTGTCAACTTTAACCTTGCCAATCTTAATGTGTTGACCCGGCCGATAGGTCTCAAGCTTTTCGGTACGATCTCGGGACAATCAAACATTCAGGATGCTTATCATAACATGATCTTTACAAGCAATACATCTTTTAAGTCATTGTATGTAAATGATGAACAGATAGGGGACGGGGATGTTGAAAGTGTATGGGATAAATCGAAAGAAGCATTGTATCTGCACGGTGCTTTTACACTTGGAATAATTCCTAATATTCTCTTTTCCGGATATTATTATCCTAAGAAGAAAGATGACAACCTTGATATGGAGTTGAACTTCCAGGCTATCCAGATGAAAATATTTGAGCCGTACATCAAAGATTTTGTTTCAGATTTTAAAGGACAATTCTCGGGAAATGTAGAGCTGAAAGGTTCAGTAAAAAAGCCATTGATTGCAGGAAAGCTCAATGTGAATGCAAGAAAGGTAACGGTATCTTATCTTAACACCACGTATCATTTCTCGCATGATATAACAATAGAAAATAATTCTTTTGGCGTAGAAGATCTTGTTCTTTACGATATGAATAACAACAAGGCATTTGCGACAGGAAAGCTGTATCATAATAATTTCAGGGACTTTCAGCTCGATTATGATATTCGTGTGAATAAATTCATGGTGTTAAATACCACAGAAGCAGATAATAGCCTGTATTACGGGAAAGCCTATGTTTCGGGAATCGTAAATATTTTTGGTTTTATAAAAGATGAACTTAGAATTGATGCAAATGTTAAAACAGAGAAAATCACATCGAGTGATAAGTCGGATAAAGTTTCCCTTCTTTCAAAAACAGAGATCACAAAGTTTTATATCCCTCTTTCCGGTCCGGCCGAAGTGAGGGAAAACAATTTTATAACATTCATTAAGAAGGACAGCACTTCAGAAAAGAAAGATAATTATAACGTAAAGCTGGGCGGGATCATGCTGGATTTTGACCTGGAAGTGACTCCGGACGCAGAGGTTCAGCTCATCTTTGACCAGAAGGTAGGAGATATTATAAAGGCACGCGGGGATGGTAATATAAAACTGAAGATCAGCTCCACCGGTGATTTTAAAATGTACGGTGATTATGTGATTGAGAATGGTGATTACCTTTTCACATTGCAAAACATTATCAATAAAAGATTTGATATAGAAAAAGGAAGTTTGATCAAGTGGAGTGGAATTCCGTATAAAGCGGATGTGAACATTAATGCTGTGTATAAGGCGCGCGCTTCACTTAAACCGTTCTTTCCAAGTGATTCGTCAAGCACATATAAAAGAAGATATCCGGTGGATCTGAGGCTGATGATGACAGATCAGCTTCTCGCACCTGAAATAAATTTTGATATTAATATTCCAACCGTTGATGCCGGTGTGAGGCAACAGGTGATGAGTTACATCAATACTGATGCTGAGATGAACAGACAGGTGTTTTCATTACTGATATTAAACAGTTTTGTGACTCCACCACAATTAACCGGTGCGGGAACAGGGCCCGATGTTGCATCAGCAGGTATTTCAAATACCAGTGAATTACTTTCCAATCAATTAAGCAACATGCTCAGTAAGATCAGTAATGATTTTGATATAGGTGTGAATTACCGGCCCGGAGATGAGATCAGCAAGGAAGAGCTTGGTGTGGCATTATCAACTCAGCTGTTTGACGATAAGCTCAGTATAGATGGGAATCTCGGTGTAAATGGAAATAATAACACCAACAATGCTAATCAGAATACAAATAATATTGTGGGTGACGTGAATGTTGATTATAAAATTACCGATGATGGAAAGTTCAGGATAAAAGCCTTCAACAAAGCGAATGATAATAATCAGATCTATACTACCGGCCCGTATACGCAGGGAGTTGGTATCCTTTACCGCGAGGAGTTTGATACAATCGGACAGTTATATCAGAGGTATCTTGGGACAATAAGGGATAGAAAAAAGAATAAGCAGAAACTGGAACATACAGATCCACTACCTCAGTAGAATTTTTCAAATTCAAATTCCAAACCTGAAATGGGTTTACTTATCGACCTTCAGAGAGTGTCCCAGTTTATCGCGTTTGGTTTGCAGATAAAATTTATTGTGCTCATTGGACTCAATTTCGATCGCAACATTTTCAACGATCTCTAAACCATAACCGATTAGTCCCGCACGCTTCTTTGGATTGTTACTCATCAGTTTGATTTTAGTGATCCCGAGATCTCTGATGATTTGCGCACCTACGCCATAATCGCGCTCATCAGACTGGAAGCCCAGCTCCTCATTTGCTTCAACGGTGTCTCTGCCTTCTTCCTGAAGCTTGTAAGCCTTAAGTTTATTAAGTAGTCCGATCCCGCGGCCTTCCTGATTCATATAAACGATAACACCTTTACCTTCTTTTTCAATCATCTCCATTGCTTTTTGCAGCTGAGGCCCGCAATCGCAGCGGCACGAACCGAAAATGTCACCGGTTAAACAGGAAGAATGAACGCGAACCATAACCGGCTCGTCTTTTTCCCATGTTCCTTTTATAAGAGCGAGATGCTCCTGATCATTGGTGGTCTGACGGTACGCAACAAGCTCAAAATTTCCCCATTTCGTGGGCATTTTGACCTGGACATCTTTGGTGATGATACTTTCGTTCTTTACGCGATAGGCGATAAGGTCCTCTATCGAAATGATCTTGAGATTATGCTTTTTTGCAATTTCGAGTAATTCAGGAAGACGAGCCATTGAGCCGTCTTCATTCATGATCTCAACGAGTGCGCCTGCAGGCTCAAAACCCGCTAGTCTCGCAAGATCTATTGTAGCTTCGGTATGGCCTGCTCTTCGAAGCACACCACCATTTTTTGCTTTTAAAGGAAAAATATGTCCGGGTTTACCGAACTCTTCAGGTTTGATAGCCGGATTGATAAGGGCTTGAATGGTTTTGGAGCGGTCCGATGCAGAAATTCCGGTAGTGCATCCGTAACCTAAAAGATCCACAGATACGGTGAAAGCAGTGCTGTGTTCTGCGGTATTGTTGCTGACCATCATTTCAAGGCCGAGTTCATAGCAACGCTCTTCTGTGATAGCAGCGCAGATAAGACCTCTACCGTGGGTGGCCATAAAGTTTATCACTTCAGGAGTGACGTTTCGTGCAGCAGTTAAAAAGTCGCCTTCATTCTCACGATTTTCATCATCAACAACTATTACTACTTTACCTGCTTTTATGTCTGCAAGCGCTTCTTCTATGGTATTCAGTACTGATGTCATCCTGTTTAATTGAAAGTACAAAGATAACAATTTCAGGCCGGAGATGTTTTGGCCGGCCCATATACCTTATGTAAAACTATGATAAGAAGATTAGTGCCCGTGACCGTGCTCTTCCTGATGGTCTTTATCACCTTTGTTATTATGCTCGTGTGGCCCGCCACCTTCACCTGCTGAATTACCATGAAGGTTTCCGCTGATGCCATCCCACATGTCGTTATTTGGGTTACAGTCACTTCCCGGAGTGAAATTTTGTTCGATTTCACTGTTACCTACATTGCGGCCATGCTGGTCATTTATTGCGGCACGTGAAGTATTATCATTAGCGCTGCAGTGACAAGCGCTTAAACCTGCAACAATAATCGATGCAGCAAATAAACCTTTTAGTTTTGATGTTTTCATGATCAGTAATTTGTTTTAAAGACAATTTTTAAAAGGCTGTGCCAGGGAAAACAGAAGGGTATTAATTCATTGTAGGATATCCTTCAGCCCTTGTATAGCTAAGGCACGAATATAAAGAATATTTTTTTGACTTGGTCGAATTGTAAAAAATCAAAGCATCTTTTTTCGTAATTTCAAGGGATGCCCAAACTGTATTTCAATAACAGGCGAACAGCCGATCTTCCTCTTCATTATGGAGCGGTACCGCCATGGCTTGCGAACAGGATGAGTCTTTTAGGTGGGGCCATTATTGAATCCATCGTCATGGAGTATGGAAAATCAGCAGTGTTAAGCCGTCTGAGCGACCCTTTTTGGTTTCAGTCGCTGGGATGTGTGATGGGGATGGATTGGCATTCTTCAGGAATCACAACCTCGGTTATGGGTGCATTAAAAAGAGCGGTGAATCCCAAATTTAATGAGCTTGGGATTTTCATTTGCGGTGGAAAAGGAAAATATTCAAGATTAACACCTTCTGAACTGATTGCATTTTCCGACCGGACAGGATTGGATGGAACGGAGCTGGTGAGGTCAAGCAAGCTTACCGCTAAAGTTGATAATACAGCTATACAGGATGGTTTTCAGATCTATCTTCATACTTTCATTGTGACTGATAAAGGGGAGTGGGCGGTGGTGCAGCAGGGAATGAATGATGAAAGCGGCACGGCCCGCAGGTATCACTGGCATTCAGAACAGATAAAGTCTTTTGTGGAAAATCCCCATACTTCAATATATGGTAAAAATCAGGGGACCATTTTAAACCTGGCAGATGTTCAGGCCGCCTCGGCAAAAGCTTCCATGCTTGAAATTGTAAGAGAAGATCCGCAGTTGATGCTACCGGAGATTCAGAAAATAATAATGCCGAAGCATCACGATGTTAGAGCAAAGGATGTTAATCTTAAACGTTTGGGAAGTATTTTGGCGCTGGCTCATGAAACCGACCTAAAAGATTTTGAATCCTTGCTTTTACTGGAAGGAGTCGGGCCGAGAACGGTTCAATCCCTTGCGCTTGTAAGCGAAGTGATCCATGGAGCCCCTTCACGATTTTCTGATCCCGCCAGATTTTCGTTTGCTCACGGAGGTAAGGATGGTCATCCTTTTCCGGTACCCGTTAACACATACGATGAAACAATTTCTCTGCTCAATAATGCCATAGAAAAAGCAAAGCTCGGCAATTCCGATAAGCAGCATGCGATCAAGAATCTTTCATTGATCTCCCAACTTATGGAGCAAAGTTTTGAGCCGGATGAGAATTCCTTCGACAAAGTCATTGCGAAAGAAAGAGCGGAATCCTATAAATATGGTGGACGAACTGTTTTCGGTAAGGCTAAACCACCCGGAAATGAGCAATTGAGTCTGTTTTAGTGGACACATCATTCACAATTCATTGTTATTTCAGGGCTTCTTCTGGCATTAATATTTATTAATTAACTGTATAATGGTAATGATCAGATAAAAATCATGACATTGTTCAAAATTACAATAAAGATATAATACAGCGATATGAAAATCTCAATCCAATCACTTCACTTTACATCTAATCAGCAACTGAACGATTTTGTTGCCGATAAAACGAACAAACTTGCAACTATCTATAAAAAGATTGAATCTGCTGATGTGACTCTTAAATTAGATAATTCAGAGGATGCGGATAATAAGGTTTGTGAGATCAGGCTTGCCGTACCCGGAAATGATCTTTTTGCAAAAAGACAAAGCTCTTCTTTTGAGGTAGCCCTTATAGAGGTAGTAAATGCTCTTGAAAGCCAGCTTAGAAAGATCAAGTAAATTGTAGGTGTATAAAATTACTTTTTAGTAATACCCAGTTTGTATTGGAAGATCTGTGCAATATTCTGTGCTTTATATATTGCCAATTCCGCAGTTGGGCCTTCAAACAATTCTTTCACTGTAGCGGTAAAAAGTTCAAGCCATCGATTGAAATGTTCTCCTGCCAGATCTAATTTCATGTGCGGAGGGAATGGCTGTCCTTTATAATCCATTGTTCCTATCAGCTGGGTTCCCCAAAACTTATACATTGTCGGTAAATGATGCGGCCAATCCACCTTAGCTTTATCATTAAAAATTGGTGACAGCAGGTCGTCATTATTTACTTTGCTGTAAAAAGTATCAACCAGTAATTTTATATCGTTTTCGGAACTTATATCGCTTTTCATAATGCTAATTAACTAACAATATAACAGAAAATTATTGGTTTGGTTCAGTTTGTAAAGCAGGTTTCTGAAATAATTTTGATGCACAATACCTTAATGACAGTTCTATTCCTCCGCGCCCGATACTAGCCTTGCTTAGTTTACTTGCGTTATAATCATAACTGATGCCTAAAGTATAAGATGAATATTCCAGCATGAATGAAACGATCATCGCATCGCGAATACGGCAGTAACCGCCAAGATAAACTGCTGCATCTTTCTTGATGCCTGTATATTTGCTTGCCTGGCTTAGCTTATATCGGAACATGGTGCCCACAAAGAATTCCCGCGCAGGACCTTGGCTTAACACCACAGCTCCGGGCATCAAAGCAAGATTATGAAAATTTGGAACGCTGATAATTGCATCGCCATGCATTACATATTTCGGGTAAAGCTTTTCGGATGAATTCTGATAAAAAGAATATTTCTGTTTTGCATGAAATACACCAAACCCCAGATTGGCTTTAAAGTCATGATTATCTTCAACTCGAAGCAATCCGGAAGTGTTATTTAAAGTCCAGATGATTCCGCCCCCGGCATCTCCATAAGTAAATGATGAGATCAGATTTGCCTCAGCGGTAGGGATATCGGGATTGTATCCGGTGTTCGGATCATATTGATCACCCCATTGAAGCTCAGAATAATTTATACTTCTTTGGGCATAACCAACCTGCAAGGCAAGTCCCAGTGTCTGATATTTTGCCACCCTGTGATGATAAGCTCCAGTCAGGTTTATTTGTGAAGTCCCCATTTTAGCTGCCCCTGCCCGGTCATTAAAGAAATTAAGTCCGAGTGCCCAGAAGCCATTTTCAAATCTTTTAAATTTGAAGCGCGAGTCAATGGAAGCACCTAACGTTTTGTAAGGCGTGGACACACCTCGCCATTGATCCTTGTAATTTATAATTGCCTGCAGATCATGATCAACACCAGCCAGGGCCGGATTCAACGTCAAAGGTGACATTTTAAATTGCGAAAAATGAATATCCTGTGAGTAAGCGAGTGAGCTTAAAAGGATTGTTAATACTGTTATCTGCGTTTTCATTTTTTTCTTTTTTTCTTTTTTTCTTATTATCTCATCAAACTTATATTGCCTTTTTGCACTATTTCTTCTCCTGTTGTTAATGTCGCTTTCAGATAGTAAACGAAGACTGCTGTGTTCATTTTTTCTCCATTGTAACTGCCATCCCATGCGTCTCGTGGGTTTGTAGACTCAAAAACTTTTTCTCCCCAGCGGTCAAAGATTATAAACTGCATTTTTGCAATACAATTTCCAAGCACAAATTCAAGATCATTTATTCCGTCATTATTTGGAGAAAAAGCATTTGGTACAAACAAGTCAACACATTTAATATTCTGAACCGAATCATCTAAAACAATTACTGTTGCTATTGCGCTGTCTCCGCATCCATTGGACGTTCCAACCACAATGTAGGAAGTGGTTGCTTTTGGTTTTACTATCAACGGATTGATAGTGTCTCCTGTGCTCCAGTTATATTCGGTAGCACCAACTGCTGTTAATATTGCTTCTGAGCCTTTTGTTATTGTTTGAGAATTTACCGAAATAGAAAACGAGGAATCAATCGTCACCGTAGCCACGGCAGTTCCGGTACAACCGTTGGCTGTTCCAGTGACAGTGTATGAGGTTGTTGATTCAGGCGATACATTTATGATAGCAGTTGTGCCTCCGTTTGACCAAACATAAGATTCTGCCCCTGTCGCGGTTAATGTTGCCCTGTTTCCTGCACACATTGTCAGAGAGTTTACTTCCAGCTGCAACCCCGATTTAATAGTAACGGTGGCAACGGCAGTTCCTGAACATCCATTCGAAGAGCCTGTTACTGTATAAGACGTGGTGAAAGAAGGGGACACTGTTATAGTGCTGCCTGATGCCCCATTGCTCCAACTGTATGAGCCGGCACCGGAAGCAGTTAATGTTGCCTCATTGCCTGCGCAAATATTCTCGGAATTCACATTGATATTGACGGAAGATCCAACAGTGACTGTCGCGATAGCAGAACTAACGGTTCCGTTATCTGTTGCAGTCACCGTATATGAAGTTGTGTTATTAGGTGACACGGAAATACTGGAAGAAGTTTCACCGGTGTTCCATGAATAAGTGGTCGATGTTGTTCCGCCTGAAGCTGTTAATGTCGTTGTTCCTCCGGGACAAACAGAAACGGAATTTACTGTAATGTTAAAGGATGTTGATCCGACCGAGACAGTGGCAATTGCAGTTCCTGAACAGCTTCCGGAAGTCCCTGTGACCGTATAGGAGGTTGTGGATGTTGGTGATACAGTTATTGAGCTGCCTGTTTCACCTGTGTTCCATGAATATGAATCAGCACCGGATGCGGTTAGGGTAGCCGAAGATCCAGGATTGATTGTCGGAGAGTTTACACTGATTGATAAATTAGAACCAACAGTTACAGTTACAACAGCTGTGCTTGTTTTTCCATTATCAGTTGCTGTTACAGTATATGAAGTTGTGGAAGCTGGTGAAACGGAAATTGATGATGTTGTTTCTCCTGTATTCCATGAATATGTTGTGGAAGCTGAACCACCGGTTGCAGTTAACGTTGCGGTACCACCAGGACAAATATTTTCAGAGTTTGCGTTTATAATAAATGATGATGTATCGGAACTGACAGTTACTGTGGCAACAGCCGTTCCGGTACAACCGTTCGATGTCCCTGTTACGGTATATGAGGTTGTTGAAGTAGGCGAAACAGTTATCGGGTTAGTGGTTTCACCGGTGTTCCATGAATATGAATCCCCACCGGATGCGGTTAACGTTGCAGAAGATCCG
>JAQZBR010000012.1 GCA_029237775.1 Bacteroidota bacterium | reverse complement strand
AAACATTATTCACCGAAGCAAGACATGATACAAAATACTTATATCCGATAATATAGAATCATTAATGATTTTCAATCACTATTTCGAAGAAGCGCGTGAGGCTTGATCAGGCGCGATGTCGACATGGGGTGAACATCATCTAACCAGAAAATCTTGGCAGGAGCTTTAGTTCTCATGCTTAGATTTCCGGTTAAATGATGAGAGGCGCAGAGGAATCGCCTGATCTTGAATTTTGTTTCTTTTGTTTCAAGACAAAAAGAAAGAATGTAAATTAAACTATTTAAACAAAAACGCCCTTCTTTTCGGAAGGGCGTTTTAAATATATATAAACTAAAAATTAATCAACTCTGTTTGCATGATGGTGCGGGCTTGCTTTGCGAACATCTTCAGCAAGAGCTTTGGCCATTGCAAGTCCGATCTCAGCAGGGGAATCAACTACAATGATTCCACATTCACGCATGATCTTTTTCTTAGCTTCAGCAGTATCGTCATCACCACCAACAATAGCACCTGCGTGACCCATTGTACGTCCTTTCGGAGCTGTTTCACCAGCGATGAATCCAACTACAGGCTTACGGTTACCATCAGCTTTGATCCAGCGTGCTGCGTCAGCTTCAAGACTTCCACCGATCTCACCGATCATGATGATACCGTGAGTATCTGGATCGTTCATTAATAGTTCAACCGCTTGTTTGGTGGTAGTTCCGATGATAGGATCTCCACCGATTCCGATCGCAGTTGTGATACCTAAACCTGCTTTTACGGTCTGGTCAGAAGCCTCATATGTTAAAGTTCCTGATTTAGAAACGATACCTACTGTTCCTTTTTTGAAAACGAAGCCCGGCATGATACCAACTTTCGCTTCTTCAGCAGAGATAACGCCAGGACAATTTGGTCCGATCAGGCGGCAATCCTTACCTTTTAAATATTCTTTCACCTGGATCATATCCTTCACAGGAATACCTTCGGTGATACAGATAATTACTTTAATTCCACCTTCAGCGGCTTCCATGATCGCGTCAGCAGCAAATGCCGGTGGAACGAAAATGATAGAAACATCAGCTCCGGCTTTATCAACCGCTTCTTTAACAGTATTGAATACGGGTTTATCAAGGTGAGTTGATCCGCCTTTTCCAGGAGTTACCCCTCCTACTACATTCGATCCATACTCGATCATCTGTCCGGCATGAAAAGTACCTTCAGTACCTGTAAAGCCCTGAACAATGATTCTTGACTGTTTATTTACTAATACGCTCATCTCTCTTGGTTATTGGTTAATTGGTTATTGGTTAATTGGGAAAAAAAATTAATAAACCCAATTTTGCGAGTGCTAAAGTATGTTTTTAGACGGTTATTGACAAGGATTTTTTTGTTTTTTAGGTTTGGTTAATCAGTTAATTGTGTTAAATAGTGGATTTAGGCTGCGGAGAGCGAAATTTGGTTAAATTTGTTCGGCTCAAAAGCGCTGTAGAAAAGACTAATACAGTAAACAGGCTCGCTCGAGACTTTTAACTTTTAACATTTAACCTTTTGTCTTATTCCATAAATAAGGATACAATTGTTGCACTGGCAACTCCTCAGGGAGTTGGTGCCATTGGCGTTATACGTCTATCGGGACCGCGTGCGATCGAGATCTGCAATGCTGTTTTCGGGACAAAAAGCTTAAAAAAGAAAGACCTTTTGAATGCCGCATCGCATACCATCCATTTTGGTGTGATCCACGATGAGGATATTATAATTGATGAGGTACTTGTTAGTCTCTTTAAAGGGCCGAATTCATATACTTCAGAAAATACAGTTGAAGTTTCGTGTCATGGTTCCCCTTTCATACAGCAGCAGATCATCCAGCTTTTCATTAAGCATGGAGCGAGGATGGCCAATCAGGGCGAATTCACCCTTCGGGCATTTTTGAACGGAAAGCTCGACCTGAGCCAGGCGGAAGCGGTTGCCGATTTGATCTCCTCCAATTCTGCAACCTCACACCAGGTGGCGATGCAGCAGATGAGAGGTGGATTTTCGAATAAAATAAAAACTTTACGTCAGAACCTGATCGACTTTGCATCACTGATAGAACTGGAACTTGATTTCGCAGAAGAAGATGTTGAGTTTGCTGACAGAAGTGATTTAAAAAATTTAGTCAGCTCGATCCAACGTATTGTTCAGCGACTGATCGATTCCTTTGAAGTTGGGAACGTTATAAAAAACGGGATTCCGGTGGTGATTGTAGGCAAACCGAACGCGGGAAAATCAACTTTGCTGAATGCTTTGCTGGAAGAAGAACGCGCAATCGTCTCGGACATTCCCGGAACTACGCGTGATGTGATCGAAGATGAGATCAATATAGACGGAGTCCAATTCCGTTTTATTGACACCGCGGGAATTCGCGAAACGAATGACATCATTGAAAGCATCGGAGTGGAGAAAACCTATGAGCAGATCAAGCTTTCTTCTATTGCGATCTATTTATTTGATGCGCATGAGATCACCGCTTCGGAGCTGAAGCTGATCGTTGATGACATCACCCCTCATCTGCATAATTCGCAATTGGTGCTGGTAGCAAACAAGATCGACAAAGAAGATATTGAATACACAAAAAAAGAATTTTCTGCTTTCCCTGAAATGCTTTTCATTTCTGCGAAAGAAAGAACAGGCATTGAAGATTTCAAAAAGCATATGGTGGCTTTGTTTGATAAGCGAACAGTGAATGTGACAGAAACCATTGTCACGAACGCACGCCACGTTGAAGCATTACGCCATACCAACTCCGCGCTTATAAAAGTCCTTGAAGGCTTGAACATGAATGTCTCGGGTGATTTCCTAGCAATGGATATCCGACAGGCATTACATTATTTAGGGACTATCACTGGTGAGATTAGCTCCGATGATTTGTTAGCGAATATTTTTAGCAGGTTTTGTATTGGCAAGTAACCGCCTCAAATCAACACAAATCCCCGCATACCAAATCACACCAGAACTGTTTGAAATTTTACCACGCAGAGGTTCTCCAGAGCTTCGGAAATCGGAATTTTCATTCAAATCGATCTTCTCATCCATTTCCTCAATCCTGATTTAAATTAAACCAATAAATGACCATCGTCATTTGTTACCATCTTGGCGTTGCACATCTTTGTGTAATAAACTTCAAATCACATCAGGTTGAAAAACAAAGATTTATGGAGCTTATGAGGGAAAATAGTAGAGCACATTCTGACACCTATTTTTTTAAGTGAGACAAACAGACGTGTGACCAATTTGTTTTGCTATTTGAAATCAATGCTAATAAAAGTGTTAAGGATCCAAGATCTCACTTAAATAACTTACTATATGGAGAGTAACATGGGTTATGGTTCGATTTCAGGAACTTCGCTATAAAAGCGCTGAAAATTGTTTTTCTGCGAATTGATCGAATTAATATTTCGATGATATCATCTCATTTGTTCAGGAGATTTCAGGCAACTAGCTTACCAACTTCTGCATTCTTCTAACTGCATAAGCATTCCAATAACTATTCCTTAATAAATTTCATAACAGTAATTTTATTATCCTGATGTAAGTAAATGAAATACACTCCCTCCGTAAGGAAAGAGACATCTATATTTTTGCTATTTGAAGATTTTATAATTTGCTCGCCAAGAACATTGACGATCTCTGTTGTAAAAGTTTCAGTGCTTGCATTGAGTTGAATGGTTAGTAAATCATTTACCGGATTGGGATAAACCAGCATACCGTCTGATTTGTTTTCAATAACACTGACAGCGGTGCTTAAACACTGTACAAGAAACTGACCCATCATTCCATGATCTTCATGACTTAGAATATGGCAGTGATACATATAAGGCATTATTGAATCGCAGAAATCTTCATACTTTGTAATCAGGGTTGCCGTACCTCCCTGGGGGCCAATCAATACTACATCTTTTCTTCCCCGCAAATTGGCGGCTGGTGTAACTCCATTAATTGATGTTATAAAAAAGTGATTTCCATGAATGTGAAACGGATGTGCCATCATACTTTGATTCGTGATATTCCAGATCATTAGATCATCCTGCTGCTTTGAGAAGTTGACCGTATTTTCATTGTATTGAACGCCATTTATCAAAAAGTTGGTCATGCTCATCATTGGAGACCCCTGAATAAGAAAGTTCGCACTTGTTGCGCCTGCAGCGTTCCATGGTGTATTTGTTGTAAGCGATACAGGGATTGTTGTTATCGGAGAAAGTGTAGGAGCTACTACATTTATTTGCAGAAAATTAAAAGTCATGTTATCATAAGGTCCGATTGGACTTCCCATCATTGGAGGCCCACCAGGGAAACCCGCAGGTAACTCATTCCCAAATTGATTGATGTAATAAGTGTTTCCGTTTTGACCGCTGAAATCAACTAAAATCTCAGCTCTTTCCCCGCTGCCAAGCCGTAATCTCGTCAATGCAACTGGCCCATTCAGCAAGCCAGCATCACTTGTGATCTGATAAAAGGTACGACCATCATTAAAACCAAATTGCAAAACACGGTGACTGCTTGCATTTAAGATTCTCAGGCGAACAACCTGAGCAGGAATATTTACCATTGGGTTAATTGTACCGTTCACCATGGTTATGTTGTCCAATTCATCATCTAAAATGATTTGTTGGGTGGTGGTATCCATGTGTTGAAATTGACAAACAAGAGGAATATCATCAACACCATAAGTTCTCGGAAGTGTTATCCCTGATTCAACAATGTCACGAACAATAATTAAACCTGCTGCACCTTTAACAACCTGATTCATTGTTTTTCCATGTAAATGCGGATGATACCAATATGTTGCGGCATTGTCCATAACTGTAAATGAAGGACTCCAGGAATTACCAGACATAATTGGATTGTGAGGACTTCCATCATCCATAGGTGCAACATGCAAGCCGTGCCAGTGTGTAGTTGTAGTATCGGGGAGCATGTTATTTACATTCATAGTTACATTTTGTCCTTTGTTCAGAATAATTGTCGGACCTAAATAACTTCCATTATAGCCAATAGTGTTTGTATTAAAGCCATTAAAAAACTGGTGGGTGCTGTCAGCGATGGTCAGATTTATAGTTGAACCTGAAAGAGTATCAGGTATTGAAATCAGGGTTTGTGCTAATGAAATACCAGAACTGATTCCTATAAGTAAGGAAAGAAAAATCTTTTTCATGGGTATAATTTAATTAATGAATGAAACTGCTTATGCTATTTTAGCAAAGATGTTTCATTTTATTCAAAAACTGAATGATGCCTCTCATAATTAATAATGACTTTAATCAGAAGATCAGCACTTGTGATAGCGATAAAAGCCATTCCTGAAAGGATGATTGTTTTTCTCATTTTTTCCTTTTTTTAGGTTAAAATATTTACTGTTACATTTTACTCATGTCCTGACCTTCCATTGGATTAACACCATTTTTAAGTTTCAAATTCCTTAATCTGATTGTCTGAAAGACCTGATAGTCTTAATTCATTCCTTGCGCTCTCCAGAATTTTCTACATATCAATTTGTTCATTTTGTAGAAACTTAATCTTTTCATTCGCTAATAAAAGCTCTTTGAATGCTATATCTAAATCCTCACTATATATTTCGTCTAGAAACTTCGCTATAAAGCATTAAACATTGTCTTATTGCGAAGTGCGTGAATTAATATTTCACTGATATCAATTTCATTTGTTTCATGGGTTATAGAATTGCAGGTAACTATTTTAGCAACTCCTGCGTTCCTTAGATCTGCATAAGCATTTCCCGCAAAAACGGCATGAACACCAATACACACAGGAGCTCTCATCCCTGCATTTTTTAAATGGCTAACCGTTTCAATCATTGTTCGGGCAGTGGAAATGATATCATCTACCAATACAGGCGTGTGAGCCTTGTATCCATCAACTTGTGGTACACTTACTTTTACTTCTTTATCTCCATGTCTCACCTTTTCAAGTATAACAAATGGTACTTCAGCATTCTTAGCCACTTCGGACACCCATTGCTCACTCTCACTATCAGGGCCTATTACCAGAGCGTCAGGAATGTTTGCTTTTATCCATTTTGAAATTATAGAAGCTGCATGCAAAACATCGCATGGTATCGAATAGATTTCCTTCATTGACACTCGCCTGTGAAGATGAGGATCAATCGTAATAAGACGATCACATATACCTGATAGAACAGATGCAAAATATCCGGATGTAACAGCTTCTCCAGATTTAAATTGTTTGTCCTGACGCATGTAGGCAAGGTATGGGCTGACAAGACAAATTGATTTTACTTTCAGGTCTTTTAGTAAACGGCAAAGAAAAAGAAGTGGCAGTAATTTGGAATCAGGTTGATAAAGTGTGCAAACAAGAATAATATCCCGTTCCGCTACATCACTTAATACCCTTAAGTAAGTTTCCCCGTCAGGAAAAGAACGTAATTCATATTCAGCTTTGTCTGCCTGAATAGCGACTATGATCTTCTGAGCTAACAATTCGTTGCCAGGAAGAGATAAAACTATTGGTTTCATTATCTGATATCAATTAAATCATTTAAACTGTTAAAGTACTTAACAGCGTATTCAAGCTCAGCTTCCAGTTCTGCATATATGCTGAATAGAAGGTCACCCTTTTTTATCTTTTTCCCGACAGGTGCATTAAAGAATACACCAGCGCAAGGTTGTTTAGGGGCACCTGCCAGTTTAGCAATGCGCGCAAGTTTTCTGTTGTCAATAGCTCTTACTTCACCATTGTTTTCTGCAATTACATCAAACCTGAACTTAGCTAAACCAGGTTCTTTGAAACCGCCCTGTGCAATACAAATAGACTTAAACTTTTCGTACGCGCTTCCGTTCTCAAGTAATATCTGCGCTGCTTTTAATTCTGTACCTGCAGCAAACTTTCCGGACAAGACTAAAAGTGCTGCAGAAAGTGTGATTGCCCTTTCTTTTAAATCTGCAGGAGCATCGATCTTGTTTTGAAGAACAGAAAGCACATCCATTGCTTCCAGGGATGGGCCAATGCCTCTTCCTACAGGCTGGATCCCTTCGGTGATTATTACTTCAACATAAATACCTATGGCCTCACTTACAGCTTTAAAATAATATTGAAGTTTCAATGCTTCTTCATGTGTTCGCACTTTCGCGGTAGGACCAACCGGTATATCAATTACAACATGCGTTGATCCTGCAGCAACTTTTTTTGACAAAACGGAAGCCACCATTTGTCCCGAACTATCAATGTCAAGCGCTCTTTCAACAGCTATAAGCAAGTCATCTGCAGGACTTAGCATAACTGCACCTCCCCATGCAATGCAGCCTCCATGCTCCGATACCACTTTCTGTATTTTATCAATGCTTAAGTTAACCGGAGCCATCGTTTCCATGGTATCGGCTGTCCCGGCTGGAGAGGTAATCGCTCTTGAAGATGTTTTAGGAATAATGAGTCCGGCTGCGGCAACAATACTTACTACAATAGGTGTAGTCCGGTTGCCGGGCAATCCTCCTACACAGTGTTTATCAAGAATCAGACTTTTAGGCCATTTTATTTTCTTCCCAACTGCTATCATAGCCTTCGTAAGTGAAATAATTTCATTTACAGTCATGTTATCCCCAGCACAGGCTGAAACAAAGGCAGAGATCTCAATGTTGGAATAGTGCCCTGCAACAACATCTTTAATTATCTCATGATAAGATGACTCATTAAGCTCTTTACCATAAACCTTAGCCCTCACTTTACTCAATGATTCAATTGGGTGCAAATGGGATATAAGGATTTCATCACCATTCCTGACAACTAAACGATTCATTGCTTCGCTTGACAAGCCCGCTTCTCCATTAGCAATAATGTCAGAATTTACCACATTAATAGTAGCTATGATCCTTTTATTATCCTTATGAACAATCACACGCGTAAGTGCTGTAAAACCTTCTGAAATGCAAACACCGCTGTCCGCCTTCAGGAAAATAATATTCTCACCATAAGAGTCAATCCCGAGATCTTTAATTTTTAACTTATGAAAATGAGTTTCGTACATTCTTAAAGATTTATGACCTGATTCAATTCAGGAATAACAGAATCCCAACCATACACTTCTTTTATTTTACTTTGTAATCCTAAGGCTCCTTCGGATTCACCGTGCACTATAAATATTTTATCAGGGGCTTGCTTAAGAGCAGAAAGCCAATTGATCAATCCTTTCTGATCAGCATGAGAGGACAAGCCTTCGAGGTTCATGATCTTCGCCTTTACCGGATAGAATTTGCCGAAAAGTTTGATCTTATCAACGCCATTGAGTAAGGCACGTCCTCTCGTTCCTTCTGCCTGGTAACCTGCTAATAAAATAGTAGCTGAAGCTTTACCGATGTATTGCAGAAGATAAGTGAGCACCCTACCACCAGAAGCCATACCGCTTCCGGCTATGATGATCTTTGGGTGGTCTGATTTGGCCAATGCATATGTTTCCTGGATGGTTCGGATAAGCTTTATGTCTCTGCACATTTCCCTGCAATCATCCATGGGGAGTTTGTGCCAGGACAAGTTATCCTCAAACACTTCAAGGACATTGTTGCTCATAGGACTGTCCATATATATAGGGAGTTCAGGAATGCGCCTGCTTTTTTTAAGTTTCCATAACAGGTACATCAATGTTTGTGTACGTTCCACCGCAAAACTTGGAATAATAACAGTCCCTTGTGTTGCAAATGCATTGTTGATTATTTCAGAAAGCTCCTTTTCCGATTCCATTTTATGGAGGCGGTCACCATAAGTTGATTCGATAAGCAGGACATCAGCATTGTCCGGCTTTTGAGAGGGGTACATCAACAGGTCATTCTCACGGCCTATATCTCCCGAAAGCACAATTGTTTTCGATCCTATTTTTAATTCTATGAAAGTAGCTCCGATGATATGTCCGTTGTAACGAAAACGACAATAGATATTTTTTTCTAATTCAATCCATTGGTCGAGGGGTTGTGGTCGAAACAATGGAAGTGTTTTTTTTACATCTTTCTCTGTATATAAAGGTAAAGCGGGCTTGTGTTTTGAGAAGCCTTCGGCATTCGCTCTTTCGGCATCTTCTTCTTGTATCCGTGCACTATCTTCCAAAATGATCTTTGCGATCTCCAAGGTTGGCTTGGTTCCAAATATTTTACCGGAAAATCCTTTTTGAATTAATTTTGGCAGATATCCGGTATGATCCAAATGGCCATGCGTAAGAAGCACAACATCGATCGTGGAAGGTTCTACCGGAAGGGTATTCCAGTTTAATAAGCGGAGCTCTTTCAATCCCTGAAAAAGTCCGCAATCTATCAATATAGATATCGTTTTTGTTCGTATGAGATACTTGGAACCAGTAACTGTTCCAGCGGCTCCTAAAAATTGAATTTGTACTTCCGATATTGTTTTATTTGTCATTTACCTTAACAGTTATTTTGCTTAGCTGATGGATCTCTTGTAAAATTCCGTCCATACGGGATGCTTTTATTTCCAGAGGGATGAGTAATTTGGTATTCTGGCTCAGCTCCAGGCACAACACAACCTTTCTGTCGAGCAACATTTGTTTCTCGATCTTTGTAAGTGAGGTCAAACATGTGATCGGATATAATCCAAGGTCGTCAATCTGGTCTTTAAGACTTCCTTTTAAGGGATAATCCCAACTTATAAGTCTAAGGCCTGCACATGTGCCATATTTGATTGCGTCACTTGAAAAGCGGGTATTGGTAACGACACCGCCCTGATAGGTAATATTTTGGTTCGTTGATGACTTTAGCCATTCATATTCTACATCCTTAAATCGTGATTGGATATATAAAGGAACCTTTACATCGCAGAAGATGCCTGCGTGATTATGGTATTTACATTCTATCATAAGCTGAAGATGGTCTTTCACTGCAATAACATCTATTTCATGCTGGACACATTTACCATTGACAAATTCGCCTACAACAGTGTTATAACCCTGCTGACTCATAATTGCTCCAATATACTTTTCGAATGGAAATCCTGAAGGGCCAAGTTCCATGAGAGCCTGCTTTAAATGGTATTTAGCGGCAAGATGCCTGGAACTGTTTTTTAGCAGACTGAAAGCCATTTTGTATATTTTTTTTGTTGGGATCTCATTATACATCTTACCTGACATTTCCTGTATGATGCCGGCAATTTGTTCCTCTGTAGCCCCTGCGCGATGTAGTGAGTTATAAAGCTTTGCTTCCGAGAATAATGCTTTGGTCCCCGAAGCCTTAGTCACCAATAGTTCTTTATTCATCATTTGAGATATAATTTGACTTTAAACATGCCAGGCGATCGCCTGGCAATAAACCAGGATTATTACAATTCCTCCCATAATCGGGAGGGGGAAGATTTTCTGCATTATCATTAACAAAGCTAGTATTCAAGACGAAGGTTCTATGATAGTTATTAGTAGAAAACTAATGTGCATCCGACTTTCTGTTTTGAAAAAAATATTTTATTGTTTCAAGAATAGCAAGTATAGACACAGATCCGATTATTGAAGATATAAAGTGTTTGTAACCGGGAAATTCAAAGTTAAAAATAATTCGTAATGAAGGAACGGAAAGAATACTCACAAGCATGAACATGGCCGCAATCAGAATGACAATAACAGCGATGTTTTTTTCTGCAATGACGGCTATGAAACTTCTTGTTTTAGAAAGATTCGTTAGAATAAGAAAAACATTACCAACTATAAGTGAAGAGAAAGCAATGGCTCTTACTTCTCCTTCAGTGTGCCCTTCATAAATTGAAAGAAAGTATACTGCCATAACCATCAAAAGAACAAGTGTGCCCTCTGCAATGCTGAAAAAAATATTTTTCAGGCCAAAAAATTTCTTCTCAGGATTTCTTGGCGGTCGTTTCATGATACCTTTTTCTTCCTGTTCGGATTCAAATGCAATGGAACAAACCGGATCAATGATCAATTCCATAAAAACAATATGTAAAGGCATAAGCAGTAGAGGTAATGATGGGATAAAGGCCGGGAGCAATGCTAAACCAATTATAGGAATATGGACAGCAATTATATAAAACATTGCTTTTTGAAGATTATCGAAAATTTTTCTTCCTGAACGAATAGCTGCAACAATTGAAGCAAAATTATCGTCTAATAAAACAAGTGATGCCGCTTCCCTTGCTACATCAGTCCCTTTTCCTCCCATAGCAATTCCTATATGGGCAGCCTTTAGGGCTGGAGCATCATTTACACCGTCACCGGTCATTGCTACGATCTCATGATTTGCTTTTAACGCTTCAACTATTCTGAGTTTTTGTTCAGGCACAACACGTGCGAAAACATTCACATCAAGAATCCTGTTTTTTAATTCATCATCGCTCATCTCTTTTATTTCATGGCCGCTCAGAATTTTTCCTTGCGCGTTCATTCCGATTTTATGTGCAATACTCTTAGCCGTTGCAGGGAAATCACCTGTTATCATTATGACCTTTATTCCTGCTTCTTCACATTCCTTGAGTGCCTGTGGAACTTCAGGCCTTATCGGATCTTCGAGGGCTATTAATCCCTCAAATTCAAAATCAAAACCATGCTGTGATTCAGGCAGAGATGTCCCGGGCAACAGACTTGTTTTCGCTGCTGCGATCACACGTAAGCCATTTTCACCCAATTGCTCAACTATGGATAACAAACTGCTGATTTGTATCCGATCCATTTTGCAAAGTTGGAAAATCGCTTCAGGAGCGCCTTTACAGAAAATGAAGGACTGATTTTCGGGTTCGAACTTTATTACCCTTGTCATAGCAAACAAGGATTTACTCAAGGGATACTCCTTTACAAGAACAGCGTTCGGTTGCTTTTTTGAAACCATAGATTGATAGGAAACTTCTATAGCCTTCTCCATTGGATCAATGGGATTATTTTGAGAGGCAAAATATGCCGTTGTTATTAGTCCGGAGGTTTTATTTTTATTCCTTTCGAAATCATCTTTATAGATCAATTCATTACCACAGAACACTGCGGCAATTTCCATTTTATTTTGAGTTATAGTACCCGTTTTGTCGCTGCATAAAACTGTTGCTGAGCCAAGCGACTCGATAGCTGAAGGTTTTCTTGTTAATACATTTTTCTTGGAAAGCCTCCATGCACCAATGGCCATGAATACTGTGAGAACTACGGGGAATTCTTCGGGCAAAATTGCCATTGCAGAAGCAAGCCCATTTAATAAAGATTGTATGAAGTTACCCCTCGTAAAATAAAAGACAATTACCACCCCGGCACTGATTAATGCGCCTGCAATGAAAAGATTCCTGATCAACATCTTCATTTCCTTTTGTAAGCGTGTTCCTTCTTCTTTAACACCTTGCAATGAAATGCCAATTTTTCCAAACTGCGTTTTTGTTCCGGTGGCCATAACTTTTGCAACCCCATTTCCCTGGACGATAAGCGTCCCGCTAAATACAAGTCCATTTGTATCTGAACCGTTATCCTGAAGCGACTTCAATACAGGAACAGATTCACCGGTAAGCATAGATTCATCAACCATTAAATTTGTGGTTTCCAACAAGCTGCCATCTGCGGCAATTCGGTCTCCTTCATTTAATATGAGTATATCATCAGGTACAACCTCTCGTCCTGCAATTCTTTTTTTCTCTCCGTTACGGATTACCAATGCTCTTGGAGAAGAAAGCAGTTTAAGGGCACTTAAAGCTTTCTCGGTTTTCTGATATTGATAAAAGGTAATGAAAATGATGATGAAAATTGTAGATAGAAGGACTCCTCCTTCTCTGTAATCTCCCAAAACGATGTAAATGATGCCGCAACTGATAAGGAGGAGAAACATAGGCTCCTTCAGAACCTCCAGGGCAATCCTAAAAAGGTTCTTAGGTTTTGCTGAAGGTAATTCATTGAAACCATGTTTCTTTAAATTCTCATTTACCTGTATAGTGCTAAGCCCTTTCATTGTTTTTATCCGGGTGATGTATGTTTGTTTCTGGAATATTTTATTTTATGTAACGCCATCGCTTCCTCGATTGAGTGTGAGGCCGACAGGTTTTTTTCCTTTTTTGCCATCTTTGCGAGTGTCTGATAGTAATTCCCCAGTATCTCAAGTTCGTCCTCAGACAGATCTTCCACATCTATCAAACGGTTACTTGGGCCATTCAGTGCCGCCACCAACTCGTTTAGTTTTAAATGTATTGCGTGGGAATCTTTATTCTGCATCCGTTGTATGAGGAACACCATCAAAAACGTTATAATGGTTGTTCCTGTATTTATAACAAGTTGCCAGGTATCGGAGAATTTAAACAGCGGACCTGTCAGAAGCCAGACAAGAATAATGCCCAGGGCCATCATAAATGCTATTGTTGATCCACTAAAAGCAGTTGCCTTATGCGCTAATTTTTCAAAGAGATTTTCACCGTGTTTTGCCATTTCTTTATTTTTTATGATCCTGATTTTTTTGCTTTCTGAAATACTTTTTAAATGGCCAGGAATACTTTAGTGCCTCCATGTTTTGATTAAACCCTCCGGCACCATCTTTAATGTTCTGCAAACTTTTGTTTAAATCATTTACAAATAAAGTATCAGTGAGCAATGTGGCTATTGCACCATTGTCATTATTCAATTTCCTGGAAAAGCTGCTAAAGTTCCCTGAAATAAACGCCAGGGAATCGCTTACCGAATGTACGTTTATAATCGTTTGATTTAACTTGCCCGCGAGTATTGTGTCGGTAAGTAATGTACCAATAGATCCTTTTCCTGCTTTTATGTCCTTAGCGATCTTGCTCAGGTCTCCCGTAAGAATAGCTGTATTTTCTCCTGTGATTTTGAAATTTACAAAGGCGCTTCTCACATTGCCAGCGACTGCTGTATCCGTTAATAGCTTCCATAATGAATTGTTGCTACTGAATTGTTCAGAAACATCTTTAAGGTTCTCACTGATGACCTGTAAGTTATCATTTGTAAGAGTAAGTGTTCTCAATGCATTGTCTATCTGGATGGGGTTTACTGACCTTAATTCATCTCCTTCCTTCACCTGCATCACGATTCCTTCCCCGGGCGTTATATTGATCAGCTTATTTCCTAATAATCCATCTGTTCCGATAGACGCTATCGCATTTTTTGATATAAAGGGTGTCGATGCTTCACCAATAGTAAATTCTACTTTTATTGAGGTATCTGAAATAGAATATACCTCAGAAACTGTCCCGACATTTATTCCGTTAAAGCGGACATTGTTACCCTGCATTAGTCCGGCTACATTATTGAAAACGGTACTAACAGTAATTGTAGAGTGAAAGATATTCTTCTTACTTCCGATATAGTATAGTCCGGTAATGAGACATATAGTTGCTATCAATACGAAGGCACCTAATTTTGCTTTATTTGCGGTTTGTTCTTTCATGAGTGAAATGTTAATCAAAAAATTGCTTAATTCTTTCGTCAGTTGACATGCTCAATTCAGCATAGGTTCCCGTTGCATAACAAATGCCGTCAATAAGCATTATTATCCGGTTGGAAGTGATCTTTACGCAGTTCAGGTCATGTGAAATAATGATCGAAGAGGTATTATACTTTTTCTGGATTTCCACCATAAGCTTGCTTATTTCTTTTGCTGTTATAGGATCAAGCCCTGTCGTAGGTTCATCGTAAAGAATAATTTTTGGTTTGAGGATAAGCGTTCTTGCCAGGGCAATACGTTTTTTCATTCCTCCTGATAATTCGGAGGGCATCATATCAATTGTTTCTGCAAGCCCCACACTGGTTAAGGCCTCGGTTACCATATCGTCTATTTCTTTTTTCGTAATTTTTATCCAATGTCTGCGCAACGGAAATTCAAGATTCTCTCTGACGGTCATTGAATCGTATAAAGCGTTACTTTGAAACAGAAATCCAACCTTCGTTCTCATTTTATCGAGATCTGATGGCGAAAAACGCGGAACGTCCTCTCCAAACACTTGTATATTACCTGAATCCAGGTCCATAAGTCCGATAATACATTTTATAAGCACTGATTTACCGGATCCTGACTTTCCGAGTACAACTACATTCTCACCTTCTTTCAGATCAAGATTAAGTCCGTTTAGAACATTATTTTTTCCGAATGACTTCTTTAAGCCCTCAATACAAATAACTGATGGAAGATCTTTTGTTCCTGTTCTCATGTGATATGGAATATATCGGCAATCTGCGCAGCTACCAGATCGATAATGAAGACAACGAATATTGCAGCGACAACAGCAGAATTGGCTGCCATCCCTACACCCTGAGTTCCATTTTTTGTGTGATAACCTTTATAACATCCAATAAGGCCTATGGCAAAACCAAAAAACACAGCCTTTGCAATGGAAGGTAATACATCTCCGAAAGTAAGTTTTTCAAAAATCTGGTTGGTAAAAAGATGAAAGCTTACAACCTGTTTCATGTTAACTCCGAGATAAGCACCATACAAGGCTATCGTATCACTCAGAATAATGAGAAGCGGTAGCATCAGCATAGCTGCAAATACGCGCGTTACCACCAGATATTTGAATGGATTTGTACCGGAAACTTCCATGGCATCTATCTGCTCTGTAACTTTCATGGATCCAAGCTCAGCTCCGATGCCTGATCCGATTTTTCCCGCACAAATAAGAGCTGTAATTACCGGAACAATTTCCCTTACTAATGAAACGGACACCACCGATGGCAGCCACGATTCGGCACCAAACGCTTCCATTGAAGGATGTGATTGGATAGTGATCACCAAACCTATGATGAATCCGGTTATTGCTACAAGCGGCAGTGTTCGGTTGCCTATATAAAAACACTGACGGATGAATTCGCTTATCTCATAATGTGGCTTAAATCCTTCTCTGAAGAACCGGACAGCAAATCTATACAGGTTACCGGTTTCAACTAAAAATAGACGAACTGCAGTTGATTTCATTCTTTCTTTGCTATTATTTAATCTTCCCGAATATAAAACCAAGAACAAATGCGAGCAAGACAGAGGTTATCATCATGTCTAAATGGCCGGCATAGGATAGGATAATTATACCTGTTATTACACTGAACAAGAGAAACGTTTCGAGCGTCATCCGCCACATGTTCGGGGCCGTATATCCTTCTATAAACCCTTTCAGTATTGTTTTAAGAAATCCGCCTCTTTTGCTTAACGAGTTTCCTTTATTGAGAATAGCTGATAATTCATCCTCGGAAAGGGCTCCCGAAATAATTTGTTGTTTTATTGTTTTAGCGTCCATTGGTTATACTTGCGTGTTATTCATGTAAGGTGAGTAGTGCGGTTTTGGTATGAAAGGCCATCGCTTTACTGGTAGGTTCCTCAAACAGATTTTGCCACCATGAATGTTTACGGGGTACCATCGCGACCATATCGATTCCATTTTCTTCCACAAAGTCATTGATCCCTTCAATAATGTTTCCTCCTTTCACATAATGAAAAGAATGATCAATTTCTTCCAGCATGTGATCGAGTTTCATGCCTTCTACCGCTTTGCTTACAGTAGGTAATTCATTTGTTGCAGGAACTACATTCAATAGGTATAAATGTGATTTGAACTGTTTTGCCATTTCTCTTAAAGGTGACAGAACCCCTTTATTTTCAATATGATTGTAATCGCATGCCAGCACAACCTTCTTCAAACTTGTGAAACGTACATTTTTAGCTATTGCGAGAACAGGGCATTGAGATTTCTTTATAAGAGAAGTGGTAATGCTTCCGATTAGTTTTTCTGTTAAATATCCGGTGCCCTCCATTCCCATTACTATTAAGTCTGCTTTACATTCCTTCGCGAAAAGATTTATTTCTTCTACCGGAAAGCCAAGCCTGGCAGTACATTCAATTGCCATTTGTTCCCCATGCTTGATGTAAAGGCTTCTTTCAATTTTTTTTAAACCTTTGATTGATTCAGATTTTGTTTCCTCGATTGGCATTACAACCGGAACTTCAGCCGGAACAACCGGTAAGTGATATACATGAAAAAGAATCAGCTTAGCCTGGCTGAGCTTTGCGATCTCGACAGCGTAATCAATAGCATTAGCAGCTGCTTCAGAGAAATCTGTAGGGACAAGTATAGTTTTCATTGTGACGGATTTTTAGTTATTTGTTAAGTGTTGTGATTAAAAAAAAAGAAAGGCAGTCCGGGAATATCCTACCTATAAGAGTTTTCGCACTTGATTATGGTGTGTAAATAATTCGATTTGCTTGTTTGCCTGCGAAAGTAGATGTAAGCTTTGGGTGCTTAAATGAGTGGCGTCAGACGAGAATATGATTATTATCAGTTAATAGTTCTATTATCGAAAGTTAACCGCTCCACAACAGGCTTAACGATGATTTTAATCCCAAACTACTTCCCGGGTGTTTGGAGATAATGTAAAAGAGATGTTGCTTAAAACCTCGAAATTGAAAGACTTAATAATGGAAGTCCGAAGGATGTCCTGATATAAATCATACGGCATTCTGACTCCACTCACAAAAGATGAAAATAAAGTAAACGACTTTTGCATTATAAACTAATCTAAGACGATATGACACCACAGGAAAATCTTCACTACGCTATAGGTCAGTTGGCTTATGCAATTGCACAGGCAGACGGAAAACTACAACCTGAAGAGCGCATTAAATTTCATAGTATCATGACTGATGAAATTCGATCAAATGATCGTGACTTCGATGTTTCAGATATTATTTTTCACTTACTTGAAAAAGACAAGTTTGTCGACACACAAACCTCTTATGCGAATGCAATGAAAGAGATAAGGCTCAATAGTCATTATTTAAGTCCTGAATTAAAAACGAAATTTATTAGTATCCTGGAAAAGATTGCAAACGCTTTTCCTCCTGTGAGTGTGGAAGAGAAAGAACTAATTAACAAGTTTAAAAAGGAATTTTCAACGATCTCGGGTGATCCTGTTTATTACGGACAAGGATAATATTGAAATGTTTTAAATCAGAAATAATATATATATGAAAACTCTTCGAATAAAAAATATTCTTATACCAACCGACTTTTCCAAAACCGGACTTTTAGCCGTGGAACATGCTGCATTCATGGCCCGTTTGCACAAAGCAAATCTCTATCTGTTCCATAGCATTGAACTTCTTGAAACACCTTACAGTATTTATAATTCCGGAGTAATCTTGCGCACCGCTGAAGTGGAGCATAGTGCGGTCATCACATTGAAAGATCTGTCGGCAAAAATATATAAGGAATTCGGTGTTAAAGTAAAAACAATTTGTACCTGGGGAAAGGCTGCGTATGAGATAGTTCAGGTTGTAAAAGATAACGACATTGATATTGTTATAATGGGAACTCACGGAACAAAGGGCTTTAATGAGGTTTTCATTGGCAGCAATGCTTATAAAACCGTTACACTTTGTCCATGCCCGGTTATTACGGTGCAAACACATGCTAAAAAGTTAGGCTTCACTAACATTGTATTACCGCTGGATAACTCATTGCACTCAAGGGAAAAAGTCGATTATACAATTTCACTTGCAAAAAATTATGCCGCCAAGATCCACATTGTTGGACTCGTAGATAAAGCAAGAGAAACGAATATCGACAAATTCAAAATAAAGCTTGAGTCCGTTAAGAAAGCGATTGAAAAGGCCGGGCTTGCTTATGACCTCAAAATTGTAAAAGGGGATAATCTTGCAAACTCAGCGATCAAATATTCAAAGAAAGTAAAAGCTGATCTAATTGTTGTCCTCACAAATCATGAATCAAAGCTGAATGGAATATTTCTGGATGCCTTTTCAAAGCAGGTTGTTAATCATTCCAGAGTTCCGGTAATGAGCATAAAACCGGAAGAAAGGAAATATGAATTGATCTCTCTGGCAGCTTCTAATCCGTTTTAGAATACATCGCAAAACAAAAATTAGTTAATTTAGCTGTTGTCAGGCTGAACAATGAAAAAAATCCCAATTGTTATTCTCTATGTTTCGGATCAACAGCTTAGCACTGTGTTTTATGAAAAAGTACTAAGCCGGAAACCTATTCTTAATGTTCCGGGAATGACTGAGTTCTTGATAAATGAAAATTGCAAACTTGGACTGATGCCGGAAAGCGGTATCGCCAAAATCATTTGTCCCGCAGTCAGCCATCCTGCGCTTGGTAGCGGCATCCCCCGCTGTGAACTCTACCTGATCGTTGAAGATCCTGATCAATCCCTTATGACTGCCGTTAATGTGGGTGCAAAAGAAATAGATAAAGCTTCTCAGCGCGATTGGGGCGATGTGGTTGCCTATTGTTCTGATCCTGACGGACACATATTGGCGTTTGCAAAGTAATCCCATTCTTTCTTCCGGTTTTTTCTAAGATTGACCGAGAGTGACAAATGTCATGTCACGACTTGACCATACTCATGTTCTGCTGATGTGGGATATATGATCTTTGCTTCGTAAGAACTCCAATCATTTTAATAAAGAATATATGAAAACAATTCTTGTACCCACAGATTTCTCGGAAGCGGCAACAAATGCCGCAGAATATGCTGCAAAATTTGCTAAATCGGTTAACGCACAAGTTCTGTTATTCCACGCTTATCATGTTCGTGTAACAACTACAGCTGAATTCCCTCTTATGCCTCTTGCACTTGATGAGATGCAGGCAGAAAATGAAGAATATATAAAAAGAGAAGCGGCACACTTGAGTAAGAGAACGGGTGCAACAGTAATCTACCAGGCTAAAATGGGATTAGCGGCAGACGAGATCCGGGAAGTGAAGAATGTCGACCTCATTATTATGGGAATGAAAGGTTCCGGCAAAATAGCCGAAGCTCTATTAGGAAGTATTGCCGCTTCGGTCTTTCGCAAAAGTATTGTTCCCGTTCTGTTAATTCCCGAAAAGGCAGGGTATAAAAAACCAAAAACGATTGTATTTGCATGTGATCGCGATCCGGCCACTGATGTTCATTCGCTTGATGTCATAAAGAGCTTTTCGAAGGCCTTTGATCCTAAAATATATGTGGTGAATATCAAACGTAAGAAGGAATCAGTTGCTATTAAACAACAAGTGGCAACTAAACTTGATGGCCTATTAAATAATGTAGAGCACGTATACTATTTTCCGGAACGAGAAGATCTCGCGGAAGGAATCAATGAATTTGCCTCAGAACATGATGCAGATATCGTTGCAGTTGTTCCTCATCGTTACGATTTGGTTAATAGCTTGTTTCACAAGAGCATCAGTAAAAAACTGGCCTTTCATACGAACGTTCCTTTACTCGCCCTGCCGGATAACCACAAATCAATAGCAGCTTATTTCCTTTAACCAATATCCATAGTCCAAAAGAATCTTAATTATGAAAACGATTGTTGTTCCTGTTGATTTTTCAGAAAATGCGAAAAATGCGATGTTTTATGCCATTAGTATAGCAAAAAAGCTGAAAATGAAATTGATGCTGATGCATGTTTTTCATCAATCCGAAGCGGATACCTTTTGTGATTCTTTAAAAGTGGTAACCGGTAGCGAGATCACCGACACTCCGGATGAAATAAAAAACAGGTTGAAGCTATGGCGGGAAATGGCAGTGGCAGTAGAAAAGGATCTCTGCTGTGAAATATCCTACGCAGAGGGAAATCTGGAAGACGAGTTAAAGAAAGGATCGGAAAGAAACGAGTACGATTTAATCGTTATGGGAACAAAAGGTGCCTCAGGACTCAAAAGAATTTTCATTGGGAGCAATACTGTTAAAGTACTTAAAGAAGTATCATGTCCGGTAATTGCTGTTCCCCCCGGCTATAATTTCAAAGAAATAAAAAAGGTTGTTTTTGCAACAGATTATCATTATAGCGATGTAGCTGCTATTCGCTTTATGGTCCAGCTCAGCAGAGCTTTTGATGCAGAACTGATGGTGGTGCATGTTTCCGATGATCAATTGAAAAGGAGACTTGATCAGGATCTATTGGAATACTTTATGGGGCAGGTGGCATTGGCAGTTCAATACGATAAAATGAAATTTTACCTGCTTGAAGAAGGCGATGTTAAAAAGACTCTTAAAGATTTTGTTTTAAGAGAAAAAGCAGACCTTTTTGCACTCTCAACAGAAAAACATTCACTGGCTGAGTTATTACTCAGAAAAAGTTTAACAGAACAATTTGCTTATCAGATACGCTTGCCATTACTGACATTTCATGCTTTTGATTTTGGTGATAATGATATATTCTAAATACAAAGACAAATGAATTTTACACCGATATAAAAAGACAGATAATACTCTGGCATCTTTGAGTTCTGTCGGGAATCATGTTGATTCATTGATTCTTCCCATTTTGGAATGTCCGGGCACATCAACACTTTACCTCATAACATTAAAAAAATAAAATAAATATGGAAATAACCATCCACGACAGCTATACGCTAAAGGAAATACAGGAAGAATTCGCCAACCATTTTCCTTTCCTGAAGCTTGAATTTTTTGAATTTGGGCCAGGAGAAAAAAAGATCTTTTCAAAAGAGAATCTCATTACTGCCACTGACAAAACAATTGGAGAAACGCGGCATGTTCATACAGCAGGTCATCTCAGGATCAATGGCCAACAGAAAGTCGTTACTCTTGAAAATCATTTCAGGGATAGTTTCGGCATGTATGTCCAGGTATTCAGAAAGTCAGGCAACACCTGGTTACAAACAACCAATACTGACCATTGGACACTTTCCGAACAAAACAGAAAGGGAAAAGAAATCGAGACAAATGTGAAGGAACAGGTTGCGGTGGATTTTGAACAGTATTACGAGCAGATGTAACAGTATTTGTTTTCTAATTGGAATAACAGAGGAAGCTTTTTATTTTCTTCATTTCGATTTGACCTTCCCCTACCCCACACGTTAAACTTCAAATTCCCTGGTTCTTTCAGTTGTAGCAAGGTTTTTGGATTTTAAAATTATTAATACTAAAATCCCCCAAACAGTTACCAGGAATCCCGTGTACTTCACAATGTTTTTGTCACTGAGATCAGCAGTAAAAGCAACATCTATTGTTGAATGGAAGATAGCGCAAATTAAAACGCTTCCTCGTGAAGAGTTATATAGCCAGGCTAACAATATACTGCCTGTAAGCAAACTAAAAAGCCAGCCAAAAATATCTATAATAGACATTGTTACATATCCTGGCCGATAAAGAAACAACGGCCAATGCCACAAAGCCCAAAAAGCAGTCAGGATACAACTTGCAATTAATGCATTGTATTTTACCTGAAGCCGTGGTAATGCAAATCCCCGCCAGCCTGTTTCTTCACCAAAACCAAAAAAAATTAAATTGTAAACAAGAAAGGTAAGGAAGCTAAAATTCGGAAATTCGTTTGTTATCAAAAGTCCGCTAAGTTGAATTGGTGTTTTGTCGATTAAGTGTGAGCCGATTGCGGCTAAGATTACAAGACAAAAAGGACTAATGATAGCAATTATAAAATAGAAGAACGGCTTAACCTGAACGCAGCTTTTAGCCAGTCGTTTTACCCCGTTCTTTTCGGAATAAATCCATGTTGTAAGAAAAGATGCGAACAGTGGACCGAGGGCGCCAAACGCATGATTAAAAGGTATTGTAGGCAGATTTGTAAAGCCGAGGACATGGCCATACATCGGAAGCCAGATGATCCAACTTATTAAATACGCAAGAGTAAAATATGTAAGTAATTGTTTGATCATATAGCAAAAGTAACTTTAGGTAATTTTAAGATGGAGATTTCGTAATGTTCCTGATAGTTAGCATAGCGCAAATAATAGACACAAGATTAAAGGTGGGAATAATAAATATTACAGGCACAACATTATATCCTAATGATGCCATCGCGATCACTTTTGCACTTAATGCCGTCATAAGAATGGAAAGGAATATCAGATAGATCGCAGATAGTTTGTATCCGAACAATTTTCTTTTAATCAATAATAATCCTGCTATAAATGCGGCCGGTAATGCGATCGAAAGATCAAGTGCCTGCACAACCAGGGTGGTATAATGTTCGACCTGCTTGGGAATGCTACCAGAAAGTAAGGGTGGGATAATAACTGACAACCAAAGCAGACCAATAGACAAAGAGCAAAAGATCAAAAATCCACCGATAAATTTTACCGGATGCCTGGGGTTTGTTTTAGCATGAAGCTCTTCTTCATCAATCGATCTAAAAGAAATATAGAATGCATGAAATGCCAATGACAGTAAAAGTACCCACAATATGAACAACTGATTATACATTGCCATCATTGTGAAGAAAAGATAGGTTGTGAGGAAATAACCTAATGTTCCGCTTAAAAGGATCTTTCCCCTTAACGATCCAGTTCTATACAGGGCAAGACTAAACAATAACAAAGGCACGCCTATAAAAAGCGTTACTACATCCTGCGCTATCCCTTGTGGTGCAACTTCGGCAGACATATGATAGTAGGCACCTTTTCCATACAACGTTACCTCTTGACCTCTGACACTTGTAATAGTAGAAGGGCCAGGCCCCCCCTCAGAGAAGATACCAACGCTTGCCGCAATGGCGGCAAAGATTGCAATTAAGGAAGTAAGGGCCGTTAACAGGGATTTGTTATGCATGTTCAGTTTGTTTTTTTGGTAATTGAAACGCAATTGTTGTAATTGCGATTGCGGAAATGAATATTGCCGGCTGCATCCATGAAACATAACCTATGATAGCTACCTGGACAGCAATCCATCCGAATAACAGGCCAGCGCAAATAAATGATAGCCTACGTGCATTTTTAGAATTCCTGAACATTGATATACTTGCAAGAAGGCACGTTCCACCTATAACGGCAAATAAGAACAGCGAGGGTATGAAATATGATTTAAAGGGGCTACCCTCTAACCATTCTACGGGAACGTCTTTGGCACCTGCCATTCCGTAAAAGCCACCACCAAAGGCATTAGCAGCAATTATAAGTAAGACTATTCCCTGAATAATTCTCAATAATTTCATTTTTTCAGATTTTATTATTTGAATAAAAAACACCAGAGGTTTCGTTTATTGGTCGTTCATTATTAAAGTTAGTCAAAAGTAATTTGCTACCACCTCGTACCTCATGATTTCAATAGGTTGCTTTGATGATGTTGATCAGTTTTTCGTAAAAGGTCAAGAGAGGTACGCGTATACTACTGAAATCTCGCTTCGGAGCCGTGCGCGAGCATTGGCTGAACGCGATGTCGACATGATGTGAATGACATTTTCAGTGAAAACCTCAGCAAAAACTTTAGCTTTTGTGCTTTAGACTTTCCTGAAAATGGCAGAGCGGGAAGGGATCGTTCTGTCTTGAATTTTTTGTTTCTTTTTGTTTTAAGACAAAAAGAAAATGGGATAACAACCTCTAAATTTTTGCCGATCCCGCACGTGCGGGAACAAAAACTCTACTTACCATTTAAGCTAAACTTGATAGGCAAATTAAATTCTACTTTCACCAGCTTACCATTTTGCGTCCCCGGTTTCCATTTAGGCATCATTCTAACAACTCTTAACGCTTCTTTATCACAACCTTCACCATTCGGAACCCCTCTACGGATTCTTGGATTTATTATACTACCATCCGTGTCAACTATAAATGTAACATAACAGGTTCCTGTTATTCCTTTATTCATCTCCTTCATTGGATAGAAGATATTCTTTCTTAAAAAGTCAGCCATTGCTTTCTCCCCCCCCGGGAATGACGGCATCGACTCAACAATGGTATATACCTGCCCATCCGGGCTAACGCTTTGTTTGTTCGAAATACGAAGATATTCCGGTTCAGCATTCTCCCTGTAATTTATAACTGATGAGTCTTTTCCTCCATCATACCAGGTCACCCAAATTCCGGTCTTTCTGTTTGCCTTGTACGTGCCTTCTTCCACCTTTATTCCTTCTGCACTAAAGTATGTACACTTCCCTTCCTTCACTAATGGTTCTGTTGCATTTCCGCACAATGCGATCATCTGAGGTGTATTGGTTTTCAAATACATGTCCTTAATAAGAAACAGATCACCCTGCTTTTCTACAACTCTATAAAATACTGCTTCAGATTTTGATGTGCATTTAATCCAATCTTGATTATAGAAGGTGGTATCGAATTGGGCAAAGGCCGGCTTAACAATTAATAGGATAGAAAGTAAAATTAAATTTTTCATTATGGTAGCTTGTTATATTTCTTTATTCCAGAGTGGAAGCCTGCCATTCGCTACGAGGTAATCTTGCAATAAACTTATTTCAACATCTCTGGGGAAATCATTATTGTATTTACCATGAGTAACAAACCAATGGATTTCTATTTTGTCAAGCTTATCAACTTTCATCTGAAGTGGCCATGAAAGTTGTCTTCGGTTTCCAAACTGCTTACCGGTTAAAAATCTTCCTCTCAAACCATCCTTGCGATGTTTGATATTACCATCTCCACCTTTCCTACCTGAAATTCCTATGTAGATTAATTCTTTTATTTTGCTCTTATACCCATAAATCATATAGAGACCACTGCAATTCCTTGGAGAATTACAGACTTCGGAAAGGATATCACCACTTTTGAAAATAAAGTGTCCCCTCTCAATATATTTATTAAGCGATTTAACCATTTAATCGATCAGGTTCAAAGGATAATTCTTTTTAAAAAAAATCTTATAACAGGCTGATGCCAGTTTATAACCTTGATAAACAATAATACCAGAAAAGAATATTATATAGATGAGATTGCTTTCAGGGTGAACTTTATAATCCGATAAAATTAAAATTAATGCAAAAAAGACAATAAATAAAAGACGATAAATATCAGATTGATATAATTTATGAAATTGATAACTCCTTAATTGTTTCGTCTTTCCTGACTTGGTCAAAACCTCTTGGATTCGTTTATCAAAAACAAAGGGGAGAATGCCTAAATTTTCGGGATATAAATAAATGCAGGAAATGCCATTTCTATAATAAAGATCCTTTTTGACCTTATAACGCTCTTGTTTTTCAGGAACATTCCACTGTCCTTCAAACTCAAGATATACATCATATTTAGGAAGATAAAAATCTGCTACGCGATAAGAAGCTGTGTCACCTTTGAGCGAGTGGATTTTTTTCTGACTTTCTGATTTTATATTATAATGCTTAAGAAAATCGACAATAAATTCCTCGCCTTCAGTTAATTTGTAATCTTCTGGCTTAAATTTCACCTTTGTTACATTGTTAGGCTTCCGTAACTTAAAATAGCAAGGCTTGCAATAACCACCAATATGATCCGTAAAAGTTCCACAGTCTTTACATTCGGCCATATATTATTCGATTTAGTTTTAATTTTCTAATATCCTTTCAATATTCATCTTTTCTAACCTACCATTCCCCTCTCAAAAACCTCCACGTACTCCTTCATTTTAAAAATAATCCTCTCCCCTATTTCACGTGCTTTTAAGATACTTGGTCGATCACCCAAACATTTTAATACTTCATCACGCACCGGATCTTGACCGCTGAATATATAAGCATCAATCAAATTCTTAAATTGCTCCTTATCCAAATTCTCTTCATCACAAAGCTTAGCGAGCGCTAATACCTTTTGCTCCTGCCAGTATTTCTCAAACTCATCAGTGATATTATCCGCGTTGGAGATCTTCGGCAGGTTTTCATCAATGAACTTTTCGATCAGTTCGCGTTTGCTACGCAATTCAATATCTCCTCCAAGAAGGTCGATAATAGCTTTTCGTTGCTGGGCGGCTTCCGTGGTCTTTGCATTCTTTAATTTTGCCAGTAGCTTTAAGATATATGCAACATTGATCAGGTCCTTGTGAATCAGGTCTAGTTCAAAATCCACATCATCCAGAATGGAGGTTTTTTGTTTGGCTCTTTCGTTCTTTACCTTGTCATAAAGATCAAGGTATTTGCTTTTATAATCTGCGAAGGTCTGCTCATCTATTCCAAGATCGCCCCAATTGAAGTCGGTGTAGGACTCTAACACATTCTTAGCTCTTAACAAGGCCCTGAATGCCTGGATAAAGGCAAGCTCATCTTCTTCGCTAAGGAGGTCATCCACACTTTGAACTGTTGGAGTAACGGATAATAAATTCTTTAATGCTTCTGCAAACTTTCCGGCAATTACCGGATATGGTGGTAATATAATTTCTTCAATAGCTTCCTTATTGGAGAATAAGGTAATGGCTTTGTCGGTTGATTCTTTCAGGTTTCGGAAACAAAGGATGTTTCCCTGAGATTTCTTTTCTCCCATGATCCTGTTAGTCCTGGAGAATGCCTGGATCAATCCGTGATGCTTCAGGTTCTTATCTACATAAAGTGTATTTACTTTCTTTGCATCGAAACCGGTTAAAAGCATATTCACAACCAACACTATATCCAATCTGTCTTCATCCTTGAACGACTTCTTCTCTCTTTCTTTTAATCGTTTACTAATATCCTTAAAGTAGTTTTCAAAAGCCTGACTGTCTTTTGTAGTAAATGAAGTACCGTACATCTTATTGTAATCTCCTATGCAGGCTTCTAACTTATCCCGGGTATGACTTGCTTTGTACGCTAATTTAGGCTCCGCTGCGATTGCAACATCATCCGGTAAATAATCTCCTGCATCTTCATCCTCTTCATTAGCTCCATAGGTAAATATGGTTGCAATGCGAAGATCATGCTCCCCTGCTTCCTTCTTCTTTTTAAATATATCGTAATAAGCTATTACATTATCTATACTGCTGACTGCAAACAGGGAGGAATATTCTTTATCAAATGTTTTCTGGTTGTGGTATTTGATCACGTAATCCGCGATCTTTTCCAAACGCTTTGGTGAGTTGATCACTTCTGTTGTGTCAATATCCTCTACTTCTATATCAATGAATGTATTTCCTTTTTGCGTATACCTTCCTACATACTCCAAACCGAAGCGTAATACATTCTGATCTTTGATGGCATCAGTGATCACATATTTATGCAGACATTTTCCGAAAAGATCTTTTGTGGTGCGTTTACCGAAATCATTTTTACTGGCATTCTCCGCGAATATGGGTGTGCCGGTAAAACCAAACAATTGCGCATTTTTAAAGTACTGGATGATCCTGTCATGCGTTTCTCCAAACTGCGAACGGTGGCACTCATCAAATATGAAAACGATCTTTTTGTCCTTCAGGTGAGTCAGCTTCGATTCATAATGCCCTTTGGTAATGGCATTGTTCAGCTTCTGTATGGTTGTTAAAACCAACTTCGTATTATCGGCCAGTTGCGAAACGAGCTTGCTTGTATTGTCTGTTACATCAACACTTCCTTCCTTGAAGCTGTTGAATTCCTGCATAGTCTGGTAATCCAGATCTTTCCTATCAACAACAAACACCACTTTATAAACATCCGGCAATTCCATGATCACCTGACTTGCTTTGAAGGATGTTAATGTTTTACCTGAACCTGTGGTATGCCAGATATAACCATTTTCATTTCCCGACTTCACCTGCTTGATAATATTCTCCACCGCATAATACTGGTAAGGACGAAGCACCATCATATTCTTGAAGGTTTCATTCATCACCACATAATGCGCGATCATCTTGCCTACATGATCAGGATTTAGAAACTCTTGCGCGAAATCGGTTAGATCAGAAACATTCTTATTGTCTTCGTTTGCCCAAGAGTATGTTTGCAGCACCGACTGCAATTCATTATTAGCAAGGTACTTTGTATTTACCCCATTACTGATAACAAAGAACTGAACGTATTGAAACAAACCATGATTGCTCCAGAAAGAATGCTGCTGATAACGGTTGATCTGATGAAAAGCTTCCTTGATCTCCATTCCCCTGCGTTTCAATTCTATCTGCACCAATGGTAAGCCGTTAATTAATATAGTAACATCATAACGGTTAAGGAAAGAACCCGTTTGTTGAACCTGGTTGGTTACTTGATATAAATTATTTGTCCACTTCTCATTATCAAAAAAGCGAACATAAAACACCTTACCGTCTTCTTTTGTAAGTACGAACCTGTCTCTTAATGTTTTCGCCTTTTCAAATACACCGCCTTTTGCAAGGTGATTTAATATAGCATCAAATTCTTTGGTTGTGAAGGAAGTATTATTGAATTTCTCTAGCTGGGATTTTAAATTTGAAAGAAAGATTTCTTTTTCACTGATCTTTACAGAAGTATAACCCATTTTACATAATTGTTGAATGAGTTCCTTTTCTAATATGGCTTCTGGTTGAATCGACATTAGTTTAAATTAATGTTTTCCAACGCTGAAATTTTGGCTTTTGAAAATTCCCACACAGGACATGTGCCTATATATTTACCATTTTGGGTCCAAAATTTCACGTCTTTAAAATTTTTCGGCATCTTATCTGACTTGGTATGTGTAAATATCATATCAACAAAAAGTGGTATATAATTATCCCCCTTTACCAATACATCTTCCTTAACTCGGTGCAAATAACCCAAATTTATAAGACTAACTAAAATTTCTTCATTTGCTTTAAAAGACTTATATGGATAGAGAATAACGTTTGTTTTTAATCCATGTACCACTTCTTCTTCAATAATTCGCGTTAGCATTCTAATTTTACTTTCTGGCAAGTAAGCTTCCTCAGTTATTAATTCATCCTTACTTTTTTTTATTTCTTTAATTACCTGAGTTAAGACCATTCTATGAATCTTGTATTGATTTTCGGCAATTGAATACTTTACCATATGACTAAAAACATCAAGAAAATATCGGGGAAGGGCCCCTGAAGCTCGAATGCAATCATTAATCAATAAACTATCATGAAATAATTTAGTAATTCGAGTTGAGGTAAATTCTAGAGAAGGGTCTAACCCACATAATATTTTAAATAACAAGTCTTTATTGTCTTCCAACTCGTAAAAGTCTCTATCTAAGTTTATCGTACTGAAATCGTCTTTATGGGATAAAATTTTATTGTTTTCCTCATTAAGTTTAAATCGATGAGGCACAAGACATACTTTAAATGAAAATGCGCTACTTGACGTTTCTTTATTTATGTCATGTAAATATTGAAAGATGTAAGGTTGATTAATAATTGGTATTTGATAAAAATCATCTAAAATAAGATATACGGGTTTTTTTATGATTTTAAAAAACGATTCAATGGTAGCTATAATATCACCTTTCAATTCATTAAGCGCCTCTTGTTTTGAATAAACTAGAGTATATTCAAAATTCTTTGAACTAACATCCTCTTTTTCGTTTATTAATGTATAGGAACAATCAACCGATGCAGAAGCTTTAATAATTTCAAGGTATTTTGCATCAGCGGAAATGGCACTTTTAACACTGAGCTTTCCAGATTTACTATTACTTTCCTTATTTAATTTTGAAATCTTGATGCATGCTCCATTTGGAGTCTTTGTAATTAGCTCCAAATGATTTACTATTGCGGTTAAAGCATTATATAATTTGTCAAGTTCAATTGTTTCATTAGTCCATAAGTCCTTTTTCGTTAGACCTTTATATAATGCTACTATGCTATAATACTTTATTTGAGCTTTCCTTGTAAGATAAGGTTGCCAATCTTTATGTGCTTCAAGATGTAATTTGCATTCCTTTATGAGCTTTGTTAATATTTCTAGCAAAGGAAGATCGGAGCTTTGTCGATTCTTACTTTGCATATCAATAGTAATCACTAAACCATTAGTCTTTTTAATCTCTTCAATAAGTTTTATAAGTAAAGAGGTCTTACCCGAACCTCTACGTCCAATAATTAAGTGATTAACTGGATTTATTAACGTTTTTATGTGATTTAAAGGATCTATGTAATTAATTCGTTGGTCGCTGTCCTTTATCTTTCTTCGCTTTAGGACTTCAATTCTGTCTAAAAGTTGTGGGACTTCGGGGAAAGTTAAATTGTAATTATTATAATCCTTTTCTTTATACTGCGCATCCTTACTCATAATCTACTTTAAATTTATAAATACGTTTTAATTTTTAATCTTACACAAACATCTGCTGCAACAAACCTTTTTTAAAGGTTTGGGTTCTGGAAATCTGATTGTTTACAGTTTGAATTCGATTATCAATCAATGATAAATAGTTGGCAATTTTTATTTGTTCATCTAAGGGAGGTAATTCCAATTTAATGTTGAGAAAGTCGGTAACGCCAATATTCAATAAACCATGATTTCTAGCTCCTTCCTGAGCAACTTTTTCAATTTCAATATTATGTTTCCCATTTTCAAAATATTGTTCCATGAAATCTAAGGAAACATCCTTACTAAACCTAAAGCAGATATAAAGAGTGGAAACAACGCCTTTATCATATTTAATAAGTCGTTTTATTGCACCCATTGGATAACCTGTCGAATAGCTTTTGTTATAAGCAAATTCATTCTTTTCTAAGAGATAATAATTGGTAACATCCTTGGAAGAAATCTGTTTATTAAAGTATTCCAACTGACTTATAAGCCCTTGTTGTGCAGAGATCGTAAGTACATTGAGATTGTTTTCCTTATTTTTTCTGGTAACTCTTTCTGCAACACCGCCCAACCTCTTCTCCTCCCACTCCGGATAACTCTTTCCTTTTTCATTTTTAAACCTCAATTTACCTGAAAACAATTGCTGCATTACACCTTTTTTGTATTGTTCCAGTAATTCTTTTTTGCGTGTAAGCTGTTGGATCTTTTCATCTACAGCTGATAAAAAGGATGCGATTTTTTGTTGTTCGGGAAGGGAGGGAAAATATAGAGTAAAATCATTTATTTGCTTTGCACTTATGTGAGGTATTCCAGAACTTGTATTTACCTCATCCACATATTTATGAAACCTTATGGAATTGATATGCTGGTAAACGAAAACAATACTTGTATTATTAATTGGACGTAACCTAGCCACACGCTGAATTAATAATGAATCTGAATCTCTTTCTGAAATCAGAGCCACATTTTTCCCAACCTTTGATCCGTCCATTCCAATCACCAAATCACTAACCTTTAATCGAAACTTTGCTAACTGACTAGCATCTAACTTGTAATACCTATCAATATCTTTACTATGCCTGATTTTACCTTCTGTAATATTAATTCCGCGTAATATGGGAATACCATTTGCATCTTCTGAAATATCTTCACCCTTTATGGCAATACCGGATATCATCTCAATGTGTGTTGAAAGCGTTTCTTTTTTCCAGCCACTATCAAACTCACTAAATCTTAATTTAGGAGCAAGTATTTTTTTCTTATTCAACACCACTGTTTCTTCCATTATTAAAAGGGTGTTTCAATTCTTAATTCTTTGCAATACCCAGCAATTTTTGCCTCAGTGGTTTTCATTTCCTTTTCCAGTGCTTTTAATTCTTGAGAAATAGATGAAAGGTCTACAGCTTCTTCTTCTTCAAAAGTATCTACATAACGCGGAATGTTCAGGTTGTATTCATTCTCCACAATTTCTGTTAAGGATGCAACATGGGAATATTTCTCTTCATTCTTTCTTGCTTTGTAAGCAGCGATGATCTTGTCAATATCTTCCGGCCTTAATACATTTTGTGTTTTTACTTTCTCAAAATGCTGGCTGGCGTCAATGAATAAAACATTATCAGAATGATTCCGGTTTTTCTTTACGACAAGAATACATGTCGGAATGCTCGTACCATAAAATATATTTGCAGGCAAACCAATTACAGCATCCAGGTAATTCTTTTCTTTGATCAGATGCTCACGGATATGTCCTTCCGCTCCGCCCCTGAACAATACACCATGCGGTAAAACGCAGGCCATTGTTCCGTTATCTGCCAACTGATGCACCATGTGCTGCACAAATGCAAAGTCGGCAGTACCTTTTGGCGCCAGCTTTCCATAAGCAGAAAAACGTTCATCACTCATGAACAATGGGCTGGCTGTCCACTCCGTGGAAAAAGGGGGATTAGCAACTATGGCTTCAAAACGCTGGTCGATGTGCTGAGGGCGCACAAGGGTATCTTCATTCTTAATGTCAAACTTTTTGTAGTGTACATCGTGCATGATCATATTCATGCGGCATAAGTTGTAGGTAGTAGGGTTGCTTTCCTGTCCGTAAAACGCACTTACTTCTTTCACTTCTTTAGCAACACGCAATAACAATGAACCGGAACCACAGGTAGGATCGTAAACAGATTTGAGTTTTGTTTTTCCAACAGTCACCAAACGCGCTAATACAGAACTTACCTGTTGTGGTGTATAGAACTCACCTGCCTTTTTACCAGCACCGCTGGCAAACTTACCAATGAGGTATTCGTAGGCATCACCAAGAATGTCGCTTTCAGTATTTTTAAGATCGAAGTCAATTTCATTGAGGTGGGAAAGAACTTTAACGATCAGTTCGTTCTTGTCGTTTTCAGATTTACCAAGCTTGCTGCTGGTAAGGTCAAGGTCTTCAAACAGGTTTCCGAAATCTTCCTCAGATTCAGAACCCATGGTGCTTTGTTCAATGTTCGTAAGCACCTTTGAAAGGTCATCCAGGATGAATTTGCTTTTTCCTTCCGCATTACCTCTTCTGGCAAGTTCGCTGAAAAGCTCAGAAGGTTTTAAAAAATAACCAAGCTTATCAAGAGCAGCATGTTTTACTTCGTCCAGGTAAGCTTTCTTTTCTTTATGCGTTTCAAGATCCTCGTATTTAAGCTTATCCGGCTTAAGGATCTTATTTGCATAATCATGCATTTTTTCACTCAGGTATTTATAGAAAATGAAACCAAGGATATAATCCCTGAAATCATCGGCATCCATTTTCCCGCGGAGGGTATCAGCAATTTTCCAAAGCTGTTGTTCGAGCTGTTGCTTTTTGTCGGAGGACATAGTAAAATATTAGTGTTCGTGTGTGTTGTAAATATAAGGATAATACCTTTTCTGTTTATGCAAATTTACACTTGAACTATTTTCTTAACACGTACTTTAAATCCCCAGTTTTGAAGTTCTTCCGCTGTTAGTCTAAAATTTAGTAAACTAAAAAATGGTAGTGAATCAACGAAGCTTCGTTTTTTCGTTTCTATAATGGCAAAAGTTATTGTATACTTCGATTTGTCCAGATCTTTATATTCTAATGGTATCAAATCCGGATTCAGTTTCATGCCTTTAAGCTTACCACGAAAGTTTTTTCTAAATACTCTATCTTTCATTAATAAAGAGGCCGATATTTTACCTTGAGCAAATAAGTGACTTAATGTTGCCGAGCTCTTTCTAAATTTAACATGAATGAATTCACCTTTCTGGGTCAAAACATCGCATACTTCAATACCCGACCTAACAAGATCCGTATTTACTAATTCTTTGTCAAATAGGGAATAATTAACGTCAGAACTTGCTAGTTGGATATTGTATTCACCTTCATCAACTCCACTTGGGCAGTCAATAAAAACAGCTGTAGATTCTTCTATTTGTAAAGCATAATCTCTAATTTGTTTTGCATAACTGGAAGCAACACGGTACCATTTGCCAAAAGCAAATACATACAAATTATCCCTAATAGTAGTTTGGTAATTAAGGCAGCGCCAAATGGGAAGAGACGTTCGATCCTCTTTATCGTCCGTTTGAAGATGAATTTTTATCTTTATTAATTTATCCCAATCTAGGTCTGCTAAATCATCCTCCTTTATTCTGTAGAAACTTTCGATATTAAAATCTTGCTCGAGGTCTCCTTTTGGTGTATAGCTAATGCCCTCAAATGTAGACCAATCAATTAGAAATGGCGGTGAGATACTTACATCGAGAGAATCTTTGCCCTTTAATGATTCTATTAATTTTTCCTGAACTTTTGATATTACGGATGGATCCTTTTCGGCTTTCAAATTGTCAATCCAATGGAAATTCGTGAGATATTTTTTACTATCGTAAGCTTTCTTTAGTTGAATGAGACTTTTAGAAATATCTTCGAAATTAATTCTTGGCAATATATAAACACCTTCATTTCCTGTAATAAAAGCCCCCAGATTTTCTTGACCACTGTCAAGCTGACCCGTAATGCCTTTCAATAGGTCCCGTATAATATCTACATCAAAGGCTTCTTGCTTAGCTTGTTGACTAGTTTGAGTTCGCGTAAGTACAGTTAAGTTATCTAAATTAGCTTTATCCATACTTCTCAATTTATCAGCATCCACTAGATTTAATGCTGTTTTTAACCCGAAATCCCTTTCTATTGTTTCATCTTTAATTAAATGTTTGCCGTAGCCAAAGGTCAAAACGAAAACCCGTTTATCTATCCTTAAAAACAACAAAGCTCTCGTAGAAGAACTCGATAATGGAGGCATCTTTTTATCAGTGCCCTCTTGTAGTAATCTTTTCCAATCAGGTGTATGAGACTTTTCAAGTCCAACATAAATTAGCCCATCGATGTTATGGTTTTTTTTAATCGCATATTCAGTGACGCTCACTTTTTCTTTTAAAGCATCTTTAAAATTTTTTACATCTTCTTTCAATAAGAAAATACTTAACTTCTGTACAGGTTTAATTTCTTTTTTGCTCATCTCTTGGAACGATCTTTTTTACAAGCAAGATTTAACTTATGAGATAGAGTTATTGAATAAGAATATTCAATGAGCTACCCAGGAGAAAAATTCTCAGGCTTGTGGTTAGAAATTACTTGAATAAATTCTGTTGAGGGGAGTAGCTCGCAGCTAAAATAAAACAAAAAATTGAAAGGACAATTATCCTGCACAATTTAATTGAGAAGCTTAACACAAATGCTCCCACATGAAGTAAGCGGAGATGCCAGCATAAAGAGCATTGATTCTATCTAAACATATTGTATACATAATATCGTATCTTAGTTAAAAAGAATATCATGGCCTTGAGAAATTATCTGATCTGTTTTTGTCTGCTGCTTTGCTGTCTCCAGGGAAAAGTCAGCGCACAGGAAAATCTCTTTTTTAAAGGTTCTCAAATCAGTCATTTAAAGGTTGATGAAGAGAACATTGCCATTTTCAACAGGCCTGTAACCAACCGTGAGTACATCATCTATCTGCAATGGTTACGCGGTGTTCTATATCCGAATTATCCGGATATATATTTAAATAGTATTCCCGGCATAGACCTGGATGCCTTGCACAAAGCCAGCAGGCAATCTTCCAGAAACATAAACGAGATCAACGCTATTCTAAATTACTGCAAACCTTTTGTTAAGGATTACATGTTCAATCCAAAGTATTTAGATTATCCGGTTGTTGGTGTTTCATGGCAAAACGCTAATAACTATGGCTTATGGCTGGCTGATCGCTACAATGAATACACATTGATCAAAATGAAGTATCTGCCTTTCTGTTATTCACCAACTGAAAACGATTATTTCAGTACAGACCTGTATTTAGCCGGAAGGTGGCAAGGGTCTTCAATACGTCACGTAAAAACGGGTGATCCTCTCAATCCTGAAAGGGATTTCAACTGGTCAGATAATATCTTGATTCCTGCTTTCCGATTACCGAGCAGAAAAGAAATAAAAGCTGCCGGAGATACTTCCGCTGGTAATGATTATTTCAAACCTTATCCATTCAGCAAAAAAAACTTTCTGGCAATATGGGAAAAAAGATTTCTGAACATTGAATCTGATAATGTGCTGAATCTGTGGGTCTATAAAGAGATGGATCCTAACCCGGAAAGGATCATCGTTAGCGGAACAAGTAAAGTGAATATCACAGGAGAGCTATTTTTAGACCTAAAAAATCAAACCAATGAAACCAGCTTGCCTGAAATTTATAAACAGAACGGACAGGAGCTGAAATCGATTGAAAACTATATGGAGGCCTGGAAGGAATGCTGCGCAGAAGGTTTAAATTCAACTCCGGTTATCTGTGAGGATAAGAATGGAAAGCCTGTATTAGTTACACCTTACCAAGACCTGCAAGCCCCCAATTATAAAGAATTTTCTGTATTTCGCCTCGCTTGTGCTTTAAAGGAAGTACAGGTTAAGAAACATAAGAAGTAAAGGATATTTGCCTTATTAAGGCATCCCTATCATCAATTCGATACTTACTGTAAAATTTTTTTTGTGCATTGTCGCTTTTAAGATATGTCAGGTTTTATTTTTACGTTTGTACATGTCAAAAAAAGCAACAACAATTGATTTTACATTCCCTGCAAAAACTGCCTATCTGATCATCTCTGCAGTGTCGGTGATCTTATATATCAATACGCTTAATCATGGATTTGCGCTTGACGACATTGCGGTTATAGAAAACAATAAACTGGTCAAAGAAGGAATTAAAAGCATTCCTGAACTTTTTACAACATTTTACTGGAAAGGCTTTTGGGATTCCAATGCAGGCCTATACCGTCCATTATCATTGGTGATGTTTGCAATTGAATACCAGCTAAGCCCGAACAATCCATTAATTCATCACTTGTTTAATATTCTCTTATATACCGTTGCTTGCTGTTTGCTTTATAAATTTCTGGTAAAATTTTTCAGAACAATAAACCCTTTGTTCTTTCTATTTGTCACGCTTCTGTTTGTCGTGAATCCTTTACACACAGAAGTTGTCGCGAACATCAAAAGCAGGGATGAGATCCTGGCACTTCTCTTTTTTCTTCTTTGTTGTGATCAGCTTTATATAAAAGTGGCGAATAACAAAACTTACGCGCTGTTGATGAGCGCTGCCTATTTCTTTCTTGCTTTATTATCAAAAGAGGGCGCCATTATTTTTTTACCGATCATCTTTCTGCTTGACTATTTAAAAGAAAAAAACATTCTAACCATTTTGAAGAACAGATCTAATCTGATCATAGCCTCTGTTATATGGCTTGCGCTACATCAATACGTCATTCGTTCATCAGGACCGGTAATTACATACACTCCGAACGACAACAGTCTTGTTGCAGGCACATTCCTGGAACAAAAAGCGACCGCTCTCGGCATGTTTGCGAGATATATGGCAAAACTTATTTATCCTTATGAATTGTCGTACGATTATTCCTTCAATCAAATCCCGATCATAAACTTTTCATCACCATTAGCTTTACTTGGTTTAGCTTTTTTAGGTGTGCTTATTTATTTTGCATTCAGCCTATTCAAAAAAAATCCGCTGGTAAGCATTTCAATAGCTTTTATTCTGCTACCTCTCTTTCTTACCGGGAATCTTCTATTCAATATCGGTGCTACCATGGCAGACAGGTTTCTTTTCGTCTCCACTATTGGCTCTTCTATATTGATAGCTCTGCTTTTCTTTAAGCTGTTAAAAACTGATATCGTCAAAAATTTCAGTATTAATAAAGTAGCTATCCTGTTTATACCGGTTCTTCTGATCCTTTCAGTGAAAACGTTTTCCCGCAATTCCGACTGGAAAGACAACGCCACATTATTTGCCAAAGACGTTACAACAGTCCCGAACAGTGCAAGGGTACATTACAATTATGGGACTTCTCTAATGGCTAATTCTTATGGTACAAATACAGAGCAAGCATCGATTCCCGAATTTGAACGCTGCCTGCAGATAGATCCGACTTATTATGATGCATTGATCAACCTGGGCTCTGTTTATGTAAAGAAGAAAGAATACAAATCAGCAATTGCAACTTATAAAAAAGGATTACAGTTAAAGAATAATCACGGTATGTTGTGCGGTAACATTGGTGATGCTTACTTCAGGTCACAGGAACCGGATAGTGCAATTGTGTATCTTGAAAGGGCACATACTCTGGGCAATAGAATTCCAGCTTCCTATGAGATACTTGGATCTATATGGTTCAACAAAAAGGAATATGCTAAAGCATGTAAAACTTTTGAAGAAGGTCTGAAAGCAGGAAACTCAACAGCCGGACTTTACATGAATTACGGAAATGCACTTGCTATGAGCAACCGGGATCAGGAGGCTATCAAAGCTTTTGAGACTTCATATAAAATGAATCCTTCAAATATTCAACCTCTTTATTTTCTGGCTATTACTTATGATAAGCTTGGTGACAAAGCAAATTCCGGCAAATACTACTCTGAATATCAAAGGCTTAAAAAGTAAGAGGCGCAGAATTCTAAATTTAAAATTTTATTCATCTCACTATTTATCTTCCCCCTCTTTTTAATTGTTTAATCTAGTGGTTAACCACTATTTTAAATCAATTATTTAATCTGGATTTTTGCGCCCTATTTAGAAGAAATTATTATTAATTCGGCTAAATATCATATTTAAGTTAATTCACTCATATTAAATAGTACTTTTGCGCCCCGCATCAAGCGTTTTACAATCAGTATCCATTTCATAATAAAGAATAAAACATGACACAAAAGATTACTCTGATTAAGATTTCAATGAAAAGGTTTCTGCTCTTATTGAGCTTTGCCATAATCTTTGTAGCTGATTCAGCTGCGCAATGTACACCTCCGACAGTTACAGCTAATCCCCCAAACAGGGCTATTTGTGCGGGCAGCAACACAGCGTTCTCTGCTTCTTTTTCAGGCGCGACATCCGTACAATGGCAGGTTAATACAGGCTCAGGCTTTGCCGACATCAGCAATGGTGCACTTTACAGCGGAGCAACTACAAACTCTTTGGTAGTTACAGGTGTTACTGCAGGTATGTCTGGTTACATGTATCGTTTGGTAGCTTATAATGGAGTTGTCACTTGTTTTACAAACAGCAATTACGGTACATTGACAGTTTCAAGTATTTCAACCGCTAGTGCTGCACAAACTAATGTTTCCTGCTTTGGCGGGAGCAATGGAGCAGCTTCAGTTAGTCCAACGGGAGGACTTTCACCTTATTCATATTCATGGTCCCCTTCCGGTGGAACCGGATCAATCGCAACAGGTCTTTCCGCGGGCACTTATACAGTTACTGTTAACGATATTATTGGTTGTTCTGCTACCAGAAGTTTTACCCTTACCCAACCAACTGCGCTTAACGGAAGTACAGTTGTAACAAACGTTGCCTGCAACGGAAGTAATACTGGTGCAATAAACCTCACAGCTTCAGGTGGAGCCGGAGGCTATACTTATAACTGGGGTGGCGGTATCACAACAGAAGACCGCACAGGTCTTGCAGCAGCTACGTATGCTGTAATTATTACTGACGCCAATGGGTGTACGCGTAATGTTACCGGTATTAGTGTAACTCAACCAACTGCGCTTTTATTAACTCCGCAATTTCAATCAAATATTTCCTGTTTCGGTGGATCTAATGGTTCTGCTGGTGTAAATCCAGCTTCAGGAGGAGCAGGTGGGTATTCTTATAACTGGACACCAGGGAATCCAACAGGTGACGGCACAACCAGCGTTACAGGACTTATAGCCTCGGCTTACACTGCAACAGTAACAGATGCGAATGGTTGCCTGGCATCAAGAACATTCACCATTACTCAACCACCTGCTATTTCTATTACTCCTGCTACTCAAACAAATATTACCTGTTTTGGTGGATCGAATGGTGCCGCTTCAATCAATCCTGCTACCGGTGGTGCAGGAGGATTTACTTATAACTGGACACCTGGTACTCCAACTGGTGACGGAACAACATCGGTTACAGGATTAAATGCCGGCAGCTGGACTGTTACTGCTACCGATGCTAACGGATGTACAGCGACTCAACCATTTACTGTTACTCAACCAACATCTCCTGTTTCAGGAACAACGGTTGTTACAAACGTATCTTGTTTCGGTGGTTCTAATGGTGCTATCAACTTAACGCCATCAGGTGGAACCGGATCATATACTTTTAACTGGTTACCTTCAGGTCCAACAACAGAAGACCGTACAGGACTTGTTGCAGGAACTTACACTGTTCAGGTTACTGATGTGAATGCTTGTACAGGAACAATCAATGCAACTGTTACTCAACCAACATCACCTGTTTCAGGAACAACGGTTGTTACTAACGTATCCTGCTTCGGTGGTTCTAACGGAGCTATCAATTTAACACCTAATGGTGGAACTGGCCCTTATACATTTAACTGGCTGCCTTCCGGACCAACAACAGAAGATCGTACTGGTCTTGTTGCAGGCACATACACTGTACAGGTTACTGATGTGAACGGTTGTACAGGAACAGTGAATACAACTGTTACTCAACCAACATCTCCTGTATCAGGAACAACAGTTGTTACTAACGTTTCTTGTTTCGGTGGATCTAATGGTGCTATCAACTTAACACCAAACGGTGGAACCGGACCATATACTTTCTTTTGGCTACCTTCAGGTCCAACAACAGAAGACCGAACTGGTCTTGTTGCAGGAACTTACACTGTTCAGGTTACTGATGTGAACGGTTGCACAAGCACAGTGAACACAACTGTTACTCAACCAACATCACCTGTTTCAGGAACAACGGTTGTTACAAACGTTGCTTGTTTCGGTGGTTCTAATGGAGCTATCAACTTAACGCCATCAGGTGGAACAGGACCATATACTTTTAACTGGCTGCCTTCGGGACCAACAACAGAAGACAGAACAGGTCTTGTTGCAGGAACTTACAGTGTACAGGTTACTGATGTGAACGGTTGTACAGGAACAGTGAATGCTACTGTTACTCAACCAACATCACCTGTTTCAGGAACAACGGTTGTTACAAACGT
>JAQZBR010000007.1 GCA_029237775.1 Bacteroidota bacterium | reverse complement strand
TGCGGTTCTGGCTACAATAAATGCAGCACCTTCTGTTGCTTCAACAACACCTGGTAACCGTTGCGGAACAGGAACGATTGTTTTAGGTGCAACTGCCAGCGCAGGAACATTGAATTGGTATTCAGTAAGTACAGGCGGAACAAGCCTTGGAACAGGCACTTCATTTACAACACCGAGCATCAGCACAACCACAACATATTATGTTGATGCAACGAATAACGGATGTACCTCTGCAAGAACTGCAGTTGTAGCAACCATCAATTCTACACCATCAGTTGCAACGACTACTCCCGGTAGCCGGTGCGGAACAGGAACGGTTGTTTTAGGTGCAACTGCCAGCGCAGGAACATTGACATGGTATTCAGTTAGTACAGGCGGAACGAGCCTTGGAACAGGCACTTCATTTACAACACCAAGCATTAGCACAACAACAACATATTATGTTGATGCAACAAATGGCGGATGTACATCAGCAAGGACAGCGGTTCTGGCTACAATAAATGCAGCACCTTCTGTTGCTTCAACAACATCTGGTAGCCGTTGCGGAACAGGGACGGTTATTTTAGGTGCAACTGCCAGTGCAGGAACTTTGGCTTGGTATTCAGTAAGTACAGGCGGATCAAGCCTTGGAACCGGTATTTCATTTACAACACCAATTATAAGTTCAACAACAACATTTTATGTTAGCGCAACAAATGGCGGATGTACGTCAGCAAGAACGGCCTTGATTGCTACTGTCAATGCGGCTCCATCATTAAGCATAGTTATGACCCAATCGAGCTGTTCTGACAATGATGGTTCAATAAATCTGAATATTACAGGCGGTGCCCCTTCGTATACCTATAATTGGAGTAACGGGGCTTCAACCGAAGATATTAATGGTTTAGCTGCCGGCAGTTATACTGTAACTGTCACTGATGCTAATTCATGCAGCTCCCAAAATATAACTTCTGTGACGCAAAATTGCGGTGGTGCTATTGTTCCGAACACCCAATTAGCTGCGAGCCAGTGCGGTCAAACTATTTCTGATCTTTCAGGATACTTTTATTGTGATGCAGTGACAGGTGCACAGGATTACGAATGGGAATTCAGTAATTCAGGACTCAATTATTTATTTGTAAAACAAAGAAGTAACGGGTATGCAACTATTTCAAGGGCATCCATTATAGGGCTTCAGCCTGGCGCAAGTTACAATGTAAGAGTAAGGGCAAAAGTAGGCGGTGTATGGGGGGATTTTGGCACTTCATGCAGTATTACATTGTCTACCAGTATACCATCCACACAACTTGCATCAAGTCAGTGCGGTCAAACGTTAGCTGATCTTTCCGGTTATTTTTATTGCGATGCGGTTTCAGGAGCTCAGGATTTTGAGTGGGAATTTACGAATTCAACCCTTGGATATTCTTTTACTAAACAAAAAGGCTCCGGAACTACATTTTTGTTAAGAACGGCTATTGTTGGGTTACAATACGGTCAATCATATAATGTAAGAGTGAGAGCAAATGTTGGAGGAGTGTGGGGCAGTTTTAATAATGTTTGTATTGTAACGATTGCTAACCAAATGCCTTCTACCAAATTAGTAGTTAGTCAATGCGATCAGACAGTGAACCTTACCGGAAACTTTAATTGTGATGGAGTTGCGGGTGCACAGGATTATGAATGGGAGTTCACAAATTCTGCATCAGGTTATTCATTCACGAAATTGAGAGGTGGCATTGCTGCGTGGATGCAAAAATCAAATATTGTTGGTTTACAAAATGGGTTCACATACAATGTACGCGTTCGTGTTAAAGTGGGTGGGGTTTGGAGCTCATTCGGACCTGTCTGCACGGTTACAATAAATACATCATTAATGAACACGTTTGTTGCATCAGAAAGAACGATGGAACAATTTGGCAGTCCAAAGATGAGTTCAGGAATTGCTCTGACAGCATTCCCAAATCCATCGGGAAATTCCGGTTTTGAAGTTTCACTTAAGGGACTTACGGAAGGTGATGCGGATGTCTTACTTTCTGTTTATGATATATATGGTAAAGCCGTTTATTCCGAATTATTTATGGCTCAATCCGATGGCGTATTAGTGAAAATTAATAATGATGGTTCTTTCGCAAAAGGAATTTATATTCTGAATGCGGTTGTCGGAGGAAAAGCATCAAATCAAAAACTAATAATTGAATAAAGAAAATCATGCCTTATAAAAAAAGAGAGTTGCGTGCAACTCTCTTTTTTTATTTATTGATTTATTTATTTATACTTCCAGTTCCACCACTTTAACTTTTCTTTATCATGATGGCTCTCAGAAGCGTAGTAAACTGCACACCTGAAAACATACAGCAGACATCTGTCCTGCACACATCCTGCGAACTCATTGGATTTATGGTACAGCCATTCCGGATCCTGGTTTTTCAAGTGCTCAATATTAGTAATACCAATATTAATCAGGTCATTAGCGATGGATATCCCGACTCCGGGGATTTGCATTAACCCTTTGATCGCAAGGGCTTTTGAATTCGTATCCATTTTCCCGGAAGAATAGGTATTTAGAAGTTGTAGGCAATCCCTATTGCAAGCACTTCTTTAAACTGGAGTCGCGGGCCAACGCCAGGTACAGTGATATTATTTACTGTTCTTTCTACAGGAACCGGGATGTCATGGTCGTAAATCATTTGAGTGCTAAGACTTGCTGCCAGATATTTATTGATCTTCATGTCCAGCTGAAATTCCCAGTTAACATCAATGTTCTGTGGATTCTTTAAATAGTTGCTAAACAATTCCACTTTGGTAGCCAATAAAACGTTTTTTGCAATTTCCTTTTTATAAAGCATTTTAATGAAACCACCGAGCTCATATCTTACCAGTGCTGCATGTTTAGTAATATTACCTACTGCATTCCTCTCGGCAGGTTCAACCCCAAATGCTCCCGCATTTGCCAGCCGCTGGTCATTGACAATGGTTGTTTTTGAAGTCAGGGGTGAAATCAGAAATGTAAAAGCTTTGTCATCTGATTTATATTCCATACCAAGAGAGAGCAACACATACGCAGGAGCAAGGAAGTGTGCTATAACATTAGAGTCATCTGGGAAATTATAACTGTCATCAAATTGCGACTTGAAATTAAGCATCACTGCATAAGACCAATGTTTACTTGCCAGACGACCATACGTTGAAGTGAAATCAATTTTATCTTCATTTTTCCTTGGAGCTTCGTGTCCAGACTGGATCAGTCCATATGCCATTACAAGGGTATTATCCCAGGAGTTGTTTCCTTTCTTATAATTTGCAAAAAGATTAGTGATTCCGGTAAGTGATACTGAATTTACACCTCCTGCAGCCCAATTGGTAAAGCTGGCCTGTGAAAAATTAAGTCCGACCAAACCACCCTTCTTCCAGTAACGTATTGTATCGGCAGCTTTCAAAGTTTCTTTGACATCTTCAAGCTTGTCGATCTTCACCTGGACCGAATCAATTTTTCTTTTTATTGTGTCATTTTGTGCGGAGCCTGCAATAGAAGCAGTAATAGATATAAATAATAAAAACTTTTTCATGTTATTTTTTTAAAAGATCCCTGATCTCTGTCAATAATTGTTCCTGTGTTGGCCCGGAAGGCGGAACATATACCTCTTCTTTTTTCTTCGCGCGGTTTATCGCTTTTATTATTATAAATAAAGCAATTGCTACAATTAAAAATGCAATGATCTGAGCAATAAAGTTGCCGTACTTAATAGCCGTTCCTGGAATTACAAGTTCATTTAAATTAGAGAGATGAGCAGCCTTTAAAGCAGGAGTTAATATTGCAGGTGTGAGGATGTCGTCCACCAATGATGATACGATCTTTCCGAAAGCAGCACCTATAACAATACCTATCGCAAGGTCAATTACATTTCCCCTCAACGCAAATTCTTTAAATTCTTTTCCAAATCCCATGATTCTTTTTTTTATGAGCTAAAGGTAGACTAATTATTCAAAAAAAATCTCCGGCAATCATCAGACTACCGGAGATTCATTAAAAGAAGTATGGAATTATTTACCCAATTTCGCTTTTAGATTAGTGTCCAGGGCAGAAAGAAATTCTTCAGTGTATAAATAATGCTCTCCATGGTTTACTTTATTTCCATGAATGCAAACTGCAAGATCCTTGGTCATTTTACCAGACTCCACTGTCTCTACACAAACTTGTTCCAATGCCTGACAGAATTTGATCAATTCCTGGTTATTATCAAGCTTTCCGCGGAATTCCAATCCTCTTGTCCATGCAAAGATAGAAGCAATCGGATTTGTTGAAGTCGGTTTTCCTGCCTGATGATCACGGTAGTGACGTGTTACAGTACCATGAGCAGCTTCTGCTTCCATCGTTTTTCCATCCGGAGTAACAAGTACTGATGTCATTAAACCTAATGATCCGAATCCTTGTGCAACAGTGTCAGATTGAACATCTCCATCATAGTTTTTACAAGCCCATACAAAGTTTCCATTCCATTTTAAAGCGGAGGCAACCATGTCATCAATTAAGCGGTGTTCGTAAACGATCTTCGCAGCTTCGAATTTCGATTTGAAGTCTTTCTGATAGATCTCCTCAAAAATATCCTTGAAACGACCATCGTACTTTTTAAGAATTGTATTCTTTGTGGACAGATATAAAGGCCATCCTTTTTGTAAGGCTGTATTGAAACATGAATATGCAAAACCTCTAATAGATTCATCAGTGTTGTACATTGTTAAAGCAACACCGTCACCTTTAAAATTGAATACCTCGAACGATTGTTCGGCACCCCCATCTTCAGGTTTGAATGTAACAGTTAATTTACCTTTTCCTTTAGTTACGAAATCTGTTGCGCGGTATTGATCACCGAAAGCGTGACGACCAATACAGATTGGAGCTGTCCAGTTGGGAACTAAACGAGGAACATTCTTACAAACGATTGGCTCACGAAAAACAGTTCCATCAAGAATGTTACGGATGGTACCGTTAGGAGATTTCCACATTTGCTTTAAGTTGAATTCTTTTACACGCTCTTCATCAGGAGTGATAGTAGCGCATTTAATACCAACACTGTATTTTTTGATAGCTTCAGCAGAATCAATTGTAACCTGATCGTTAGTTGCATCACGGTGTTCAACACCAAGATCATAATACTTAATATCAAGGTCAAGGTACGGAAGGATCAATTTGTCTTTAATGAATTTCCAGATGATGCGTGTCATTTCATCGCCATCTAATTCAACCACCGGGTTGGCTACTTTAATTTTGCTCATTGCTATGTTTGTTAAGGGTTATTGTTAAATGTTAAAAGGTGCTCAGGAGTAAACTGATACCTTTTTTTAAGAGGTACAAATATAAGGTTTAGAATGAAAGGGGCAAGAGGAAAATAGTTTATGAAAATGATGTACAAGAGCAGTTTATTCTTTAGTCATCTTCCGCATTAGCTTATAGAAAATACGCGGGAAATACTGCTTAACATATACTGAGAAGATCTCATAACCACCGACAAACTTATGATCGCGGTTGCCCTTAATAGCTTTGATGATACCTTTTGCACAGTTGTCAGGGCTCATTCCCTTGTTTTGTGATTCGCTTTTAATTCCGTATTCTTTACCATTCTCCATCAAAAGCTTGGTGCTGACATCAGTATTGATGAAGCCCGGGCTTACTATAAGTACCCTTACATTATCCTTGTAAAGTTCTTGTCGTAAGGATTCGAAGTACCCGTAAAGTGCAAATTTAGATGCTGCGTATGTGGAGTAGAGGGGAAGGCCATATTTTCCCATGATGCTTGAGATCACAACGATCTTTCCGCTTTTTTGAGCCTGCATTTTCTTTGCAACGGCTTTTGTCAGATTGATAGTTCCGAAGAAATTAACTTCCATAACCTTGCGGTCGATCTCAGTCGAGGTATTAACAGCTTTTGTCCTGTGGCCCATTCCGCTGTTATTGATCAATACATCAATCCTTCCGAATTTCTGGATTACCTGATTTACTTTTTCTTCAACATTAGTCGTATTTTCAAGATCAAGCGGAAGAACAAATACGTTTGAAGGGTCGGTTTTACAGGCAGCCGCAACTCTTTTCAGTTCATTCTCTCTGCGTGCGGAGATTACAATTTTCGCCCCCTCGTTTGCTGCATTATATGCTAAGGCCTCACCGATTCCAGATGATGCTCCGGTAATCCATACAATTTTTTTTTGTAGTTCCATTTACTTTTATCACTAAGGCACTTACTACTTCTTATTCTTATCCTGAAAATCCAAAGATTTAACACCCAGAAATTTCAAAAACTTTTTAGCATTTATCTTCAATGTTTCTTTGATCTCTGTTAGAGCAGTTTTGGTAACACTCTCATCCGGACGAGTCTTGAATCTTGAATCGCGGTAAACAAAATCTTTTCCTGCAGGCGTATAATAGTAGCAATAAAAGGATTTACGGCTTTCATCTTCCGGAATATTGATCTTTGCATAACCATGATAGGAGGTTTCATCAGTAACCATAATAGCAGCCTGGTTGAAATATGGCATTACTTTGGAAACACAATTTTTAACCCCGCTGTCCCAGAATTCCAGAGCACCACCGTATTCATCTTTCCAATGTTTATTTAAATAGATCAATAGATTTATTCTGCGGTGAAGTTTTGCTGCGGGATTCATGTTCACATCAACGTGAATATCTACAAAGCTTCCGGGTCCGCCCTGATGCACACCGGAACCCAGTGAATCGTATGTCGAGCTGAGATTCTCTATCCCTGTCACTTTACTCATCCACTGATACATTTCCGGTGAATTCAGAAAATCGCGCAGCTCATTAAACTGTGGATGATAACGATCAAGGTGATATTCTTCAGATTTGTTTTCATTGATGCTTTTACGTTTCACCTTTAAGGCATCAAGCTTAGGGAAGTTTTCGTAAAGAGTATCCGCAACATCATTCAGTAAAAAGCCGGGAAGTGCAACATGTTTGCACGGTTCTGCATTTTCAAACTGTGAGCGGATCTCTTTTATTTTTTCTTCACTTAAATAAGCGGGGTTGATCAGATTTTTCATCGTGGAATTTATGAGCAGCAAAAATAAGCAATTATTCGGGCACCTCAGGCTTCAAAGCTATATTAAGTGCTTGAAAGAAATCATTTCTCCTGAGCCTTTTTTCGATTATATTTGTAAGCTTTAGCCAATCCATTCAAATTAAAATTATGAAATAGTCATTACGTTCAGAAAGATTTGAATTGACAATAATGGCGTATTCCGTATGACTTATAAAAAAGAACAAACTATTACATATGAAAAATATTAATGTAAAATCTCTTGTGCCGGTCGTAACTGCGATTGTGATCTTCATCATACTTACTTTCGGTTATCTCACGCCTTTGATGAAAGGTAAAGTGATAATTCAAAGTGATATGGTTCAGAACAGAGGCATGGCGAAAGAGGTGGTTGATCATCGTGATAAATATCATGAAGAAGCATTATGGACCAATTCAATGTTCGGTGGAATGCCTTCTTATCAAATCTCCATCACTTATCCGAATAATCTGGTGACACCACTGCGCAATGCATTTATGCTTTGGTTTCCAACGCCTGCTAATATGGTGTTCACTTACCTGCTTGGCTTTTTTATTCTGCTTCTTGTTCTTAAAGTCGACCGCTGGCTTGCAATTGTTGGGGCAATTGGTTTCGCGTTCTCAGCATTTTTCTTCCTCATCATCGATGCCGGCCATAATACCCAGGCACTTGCCATAGGTTATATGGCTCCCGTGTTTGCCGGTGTAATACTTGTTTGTCGGGGTAAGTATCTTTTAGGCGGTGCATTGACTGCTTTATTTTTTGCGATGGAACTTGTTTGTAATCATCCGCAAATCGCTTATTACCTTGGTATCTTTTGCGCTGTATACGTGTTATTTGAGTGGTACGAGCGCTTTAAACAGAAGCAGTTTAAAGATATTGCAAAAGGGTTTGCAGTGTTTATAGTTGCCATTGTTCTGGCTATCGGTTGTAATATCACTAATCTCTGGAATACTTATGATTATGCGAAATATACTATACGTGGGCCTTCTGAACTTGCTTCAGCGAAAGATGGTCAGCAGGGTACAACGGGAGTAGATAAAGACTATGCTACACACTGGAGTTTAGGAAAAGCAGAAACGATGACACTTCTTATTCCCGGCTTTAAAGGTTTGGGTGATGGAATCCTTCTCAAGGAAAATAAGAATGCTCTTAAGGCTGTTGAAGATCCACAGATCCGTGAGGTGGTAGCCAACTTTCCTCAGTATTGGGGCGACCAACCGGGAACTTCCTCACCATATTCCGGAGCTATCATTGTCTTCCTTTTTGTGCTTGGTTTATTTATCGTTCCGGGCAGAATGAAATGGGCCTTACTGGTTGCCACGATTTTATCTATTGCACTTGCCTGGGGAAAAAATATGATGTGGCTAACGGATCTTTTCCTTGATTATTTTCCTGGTTACAGTAAGTTCAGGGCTGTTTCCATGACGCTGGTAATCGCGGAATTAGCTATTCCTATTTTAGCTGTTCTTGCAATTGACAGGCTCATAAAAACTCCTCAGCTGTTTCAGCAAAAAATAAAGCTGGCATTCAGTAATAAGGAGATCACTGTTCAGAATGCGTTCTTTATTTCTTTTGGTTTAACCGGTGGCTTTGCTCTTTTATGCTATCTGATGCCGACAGTATTTAACGATTTTGCGTGGTACAGGGATGATGAGATACTAGGAAGCTATGCAAAAAGTAGCGGTGCAGATGTTGCTGAAAGGTTACGTGAAGGCCTGGAAGCAGCCAGGATTTCAATATTTAAAGGAGCTGCAATCAGAACATTTTTCTTCGTGACAATCGCTGCAGGATTAATGTGGATGTACCTGAAAGCTAAATTGAACAAAGGGATTCTCATTGCAGTTTTGGGTGTTCTGATATTATTCGACCTTGCATTGGTAGACAAGAATTTTCTTAATGAAGATAACTTCACCAGCAAGCAGGAAGCGAAAATTCCTTTCCCTGAAACGGCAGCCGACAGATCGATTCTGGAAGATAAGGATCCTAACTACAGAGTGTTTGATGTCAGCAATCCACAAGAGACTTTCAACAGCGCGAGGACTTCCTATTATCACAAATCTATTGGCGGATATCACGCAGCTAAGCTGAGAAGGTACCAGGAGCTTATCGAGCACCAGCTTTATACGAACATGCAGAATATTATCGGAACTCTTCGTTCCAATCCATCTGATTCTGCTTTACGGGCAACTTTTGCACAGCAGGGCGTTTTAAATATGCTCAACATGCGCTACCTGATCTACAATCCGGAGGCACCTGCAATCCGTAACCGGTATGCCCTAGGTAATGCCTGGTTCATCAATGATATTAAGATGGCGAAGAATGCTGATGAAGAATTGGAAATGATAGGAGCGATCGACCCGGCACGAACAGTTGTTATCGATGAACGTTATAAGGAACAGCTGAATGGATTCAGTCCTAAGGTTGATGCGTCAGGCTCCATAAAATTAGTTGACTATAAAACGAATGATCTGAAGTATGAATCTAACGCAGTTACAGAACAGTTTGCGGTTTTTTCAGAGATCTACTATAAGGATTGGAACGCTTATATTGATGGCCAGCTGACTCCGCACATGCAGGTAAACTGGGTGTTACGCGGTATGCGTATTCCTGCAGGCCAGCATACAATAGAATTTAAGTTCGAGCCGAAGAAATATTTTACAGGTGAGAAGATCGCACTTGCATCTTGCATCATCCTGTTCCTCTTCATTGGAGTTTCGCTCTATTTGGCATGGAAGAGAAAAGAAGAAAATGTTTAAAGAAAAAGTCCGGTATCACCGGACTTTTTTTTTAAATATTAATGGAGAATCGTTTGAGATTTTTGCGAAATTTTTGATTCAGCTCAGGGCTTGCTTCCATCTTAAGCAGCAGTATTAAGAAAACGCCCCCGACAAGCAAACTGCGTATTGCAATATCAACAAAGAGGTTGACCATATAAGGCAAAAATAAACCTGGCAGGATTGCAATCCAGGCAATAAGAATCAGTTTAAGCGTATTCTTATTATACGGCTGCATATCATACTTTCTTTTTAAGAATAAATACCGAAGTAAATTATTTAAAGTAACTGTTAATGCCGTGGCAATTGCAGAACCTATTATTCCATAAATCGGAATAAGTATCCAGTTTGAAGCAACAGTTATCCCAACCATTAGAAAGACAAAGTAAGCATCGAACCTGTAATACTTGGAGTTTGCAATGATGACCTGGTTGATACCGGTAGCCATTTCTACAAGGTAACCTGCACTCAGTATAAGAATCACGTTTTTTCCTGGACCATATTCAGGTGGAAGCAGCTGCATAATGTTATCAATATTGACAACTATCCCAATGAAAAGTAAAGCTCCTATTGCAAGCTGGCTGTTGCAGCTTTGTTTATAAAGTTTGTGGATTTCCTGGATATGATCATTTTTAAAATTTTCAGCGACAATACTTGATGTGATCCTGTAAATCGAGCGTGCCGGAATAAGAAGAAGGGTTCCAAAATAGAAAGCAATTCCATAGATACCTGTTTGCGTCTCACCCAATAACTGGTTTACCATTATCGCATCAATATTGAGAATTACAGCACCCGCGCCACCTGCCAATATTGAATAGAGGCCGAGTTTGAACATCTCCTTTTTTAAGTCTTTATTCAGGAACCCTTTTACGGGTTTTATGTGCCATTCATTTGATCTGATTATAAAAAATAGAAGAATAATTGTTGGCAAACATGTCACAACTATATAAAGAAGCATGAACATGTTAAAGCTAATCATATTGAAAAAGTAAAGAGCAAGTACGATAAGGATGAATATCCGTTGAAGAAATTCTTTACTGAAAGAGCCTGCAACTGAACTGAATCCGGCTCTCAGATAGCTATCAAAAATGTTAAAGAAAACGGTGAAGAAGGTGAGAGGCATCAAATAGAACAAATATGTCACAAACAGCGGTGACTTCTCCTTATTGCTTTCAATAAGATCAGGCTGCAGAAAAAGGAACACGATCCAACAGATTAAAAATCCTATCAGTGAAACGATGAGCGCATAAAATAAAAAACCATGATGCCCTTTGTCTTTATCTCTGAAATATGGAAAGAAACGGATTGTTACCGAGGTGAAACCAAGATTTGCGAATTGGGCAAAAAGAGCTGCATAAGAAACGAGAATACGTATAACACCATTTTCAGATGGACTCAATAAATGGGAGAGCCACATTACTGTAATAAAACCTAACCCGGCTCCCAGATAAGAATAGATCGCATTTCTTGTTGCTTGTTTTTCTACAATGCCCATCAGATATGACTCCAGCTTAATGGTGTTCCTGCTTTAAGATCAGATTTTGCGGTCTTTCCGAGGACTTCTTCCCAATGCTTAGGTGCAAGGCCATTGGCCGGACGAATAATGCGAAGATTGTCTTTTGTTAACGTTTCCCCTTTTTTAATGTCTGCAGAAATATAAATTGAACGTTTAAAGAAAACACTCTTTTCTTCTGCAGGCAGTATACCGTAGTTCACCTTACCAAGTGAAATAAATGCACGTTCCGTTTCAGTAACAAGCGATTTCAATTCATCAGGTTCCAGTGAAAATGCACTGTCAACACCGCCATCAGCTCTTTTTAAAGTAAAATGTTTTTCAATAACACGGGCACCTAATGCGACTGCTGCCACCGAAACCCCAGTTCCCATTGTATGATCAGATAATCCTATCAAACAGCCATGTTTTTCATACATATCGGGAATAGTTAAAAGATTTGTATTTTCAGGTGTTGCAGGGTATGTGCTGGTACATTTGAGAACGATGATGCTTTTGCAACCTGCATTTTTTAACACAGCTACACTTTCCTGAATGTCCTCCAATGTACTTACTCCCGTAGAGATGATCACAGGCTTACCTGTGGCTGCTACCTTTTTCAGTAAAGGATGATGAGTGTTCTCGAAAGAGGCAATTTTGTACGCAGGTACATTTAATGATTCAAGAAAATCTACAGCTGTTTCATCAAACGGAGAACTGAATGCTTCCATTCCTTTTTCCTTTGCCCGTTCGAATATTGCTTTATGCCATTCCCATGGCGTATAGGCCTGCTTGTAAAGATCATGTAGTTCTTTCCCATTCCATAAAGAATTTGTGTCCTGAATGGTATAGGCTCCTTTCATCGTAATGGTATCTGCAGTATAGGTCTGAAGCTTCAATGCGTGAGCACCTGCCTCTGCAGCAGCATCAACTAATTGAAGGGCCCTGTCAATCGATTGGTTATGATTCCCGCTCATTTCAGCAATAATAAAAGGCTTGTGATTTTTGCCGATTATGTAACTGCCTATTTTAATATCATCCATTAATCAAATTTTTATAGAGTTTATAACTTTCGCTCCCCTGTTCGATAACTAATTCTTCATTCCTGAAGCCGGCTTTTCGAAAGGCAAAAAGTGAAGGAGCATTTTCTTTTTTTATATATGCGACTATGGTGCTTGCCGGATTTTTGGATAGAAAATCTTCGCACGCTATTTCAAGCATTTTTGAACCTAAGGCCTGTCCTCTAAAGTTTTCATCAATTGAAATCCCAATAATCGTTTCATCGCCTTTTACGATACGCACTTGTCCGACAGGATGTTCTGAGGCATTTAAAAATAAATAAAAATAATAATCCGGGTTTAGGATTTTCTCTTTGAACCATTTGACGTGATTTTCATAAATGACCTGATTTATGCTGTAAGAATTTTGCCGTACCACGGGATCATTCGCCCAGCGAAAATAAAGATCAAGATCCTCTTCCCTTGCAAACCTGAAATGTAATTCCGCATTCTTCATTTAAATATTCTTAAATATCTCAAGTAGGCGCTGAGGCGATTTGCCATCGATCATGTCTGCCTGATTGCTTATCATTGAGTTGAGTGTTGTACTGTTTTCTTTGATCTCGTTTATAATCTTTTTTATTTCTTCTGTTTCAATTGTATTGAAGTCACCAGCGTTTAGTGCAGCCTTGTGTTTCTCTAACCCCATTAAGATGTTTCTCTGATTGTCCGCAGTGTGCCCTGAAAGGAGAGGGATTCCAACGGCACAGCTCTCAAGGGATATGCTGCTTGCCGGACAAATACACAAATCGCATTCGTTCAATAAACCAGATAATTCTTCTGCGGATATATTAAAATGAGGTATTATTTTAACATCGAGGGAAGACTTTATTATTTCATTTACTTCATTCAGATGGGGATTAATTGATCCAAGCATTAAATGAATTTCTTCAATACCTTTAATTTCAATCAAAGCCTTGCAAAATCGGGAGGTCAGATTGTTTATATCTGCAGCACCCATGCTGATGAATATTTTTTTAATGGAAGTTATAGTTCTTTTTCGTTTCTGAGTTGAAAGAAATTCCTTTCTCAATAATGCATATTCTAATCCTGTAAATAGTCTGGTGTAATCTTCTTTTGAATAATTCAAAATGTCAACTTCATCTGCGTGATTAATGATGGCATCGGCAACATGATGCCAATTAAATAAATCATCTATTACAATGACCTTGCAGCCCTTTTCTTTTATCCTTTTTTGATAATCGGTTCGGAAATTATATCCATCTATCACAACAACCATATCTGTATTCAAATAATCGCACAAATTATTACAATCCTGAGTATAGTCACCTGTTCCCGGTAAATGAATTACTGTTTCAACGATCTGGTGGATTGTTTTAAGAATACTGTTTGACGGAGTTTGGATCGCAAAAACAACATTAAACTCATTTTTGAGAATATCTGCCAGAGCAAGGGAACGAATGATATGTCCCATGCCGATGGATGTTCCTCCGTCTGCTCTTATAATGACAGTCTTTTTCAGGGCCTATTAATTATTTTCTTGATTACAACTCTCCCTTTTTCGGTCAACGGTTTTTCAAAAAAAGTATAAACTATATAAGCTGCAGCAAACGTTGAGGCGACTGAGAGGGCAATAACCAATGATTTGTTAAAATGCAGAAACTTGGTATTAACCCCATTAACACAAAAAAATACAATCTGATGCAGTAAATAGATAGAGTATGACGCTTCACCGAGAAAGAGCAGGCCTCTTTTTACAAAACCGGTCAATTTATAATCATCCTTATAAACTCCATAAGTGATCATGAAACAAACTGCTATAAATACTATTCTGTTCATACCCGTAACAAGATGAATACGATCTCCCTGAACCGGATAAAAACAGAAAAGTAGTAAGCCTATAAAAAGCAAAATCCTGCTTAGGATTTTATTAGTGTTTCTTTTCATGAAAAGAAGCCCCATAATATAGCCACCGAAAAAGAAATGAATCTGATTAAATGGGTTCACATAAGTTTTCCATTGCTCACCTATAGTTGAATTCACGTTAAAAATAAAAAAGGAAAAGTATATTATCAAAGCTACTGTCATCACGATCATTGCATAAAACAGAGGCTTTAAAAATTTGTAGGATAGAATGAATAATGGAAAAAACACGTAAAATACAAGTTCGTTTCCTATTGACCAGGCACCGTTTCCGATATATGCCGAAGGTTTTACAAAGCCGAACAGTCCTGTGTAATTCAGTATAATGGTAGTCGCATCCGGAAGATGGTTCAGATTTATCAGAAGGGTTAAAGTTGTTGCAAGCCATAACAACGGAAATATCCGGACAACACGTTTTAGAAGAAAATCAGAAATTGTACTCAGACTGGTAGTGATCTTATCTTCATAAACAATGCACATGGTTAAGCCGCTTAATATATAGAAAACGCTCACCCCATAAATGCCGACCCTTCCTAAAATATCTTCTGAATTTAAAATCCCGTAGCTCCAGAAGCAAAAATGAAACACCATTATGGATGTCGCAGCAATACCCCGAAAATAATCGAGGTTATCAATTCTGTTTGAAGATACAGCTTGGCCAGGCATTAGTGTGAAGATTGTTGTTGTAAAGGTTTCATTATTTGAACTCCTTTCTTTTCGGCAAGCTGCAATGCTTGTTGGCTATAATGTGAAGCCTTTAAGTGCTCAATCGAATCCTGGCGTTTCAGCGTATATTCTCTAATATATCGGTCTAAATGCTCCGATTTTAAAGCAAAGGTCATGAAGAAGGATATCCTTTCATGCTGCTGATCTTTTTTCATAAATGCAGGAACCATTCCTTCTCGTCCGGCTTTATCTATGGAGAAGTCTGGCAGAAAACGTAATCTTACAGCATTACCACTGTGCAAAGTTTTAAGGCTCCAGACTGCAACGTCTCCAATTTCATTTCCAACGAATACCGTTTTGCCATCGGGATTCTTATGGCTGCCGGCTTTGATTTTTAAACCTCCGCTATAATTTTTATGATCCTGCAAATATATTCCTAGCCGGATTAATGTATACTTTCCTTTCCAATCCGGACCGTTAAGATCTGTTCTGTCAATGTTATCTCTGTGGAATCCGCGAAGGCCTGTACCGATCTGATACGAGCTGTCACCGAAATAGATCAGGTCGTCATTTCCTAAAATAGTTCTTGCAATTTTCAGTATCCTCTCATCCAGTAAAACCTGATGCAGTTTTTCCTTACTCAAAAGATCACCTTTATTGTATTTTGCTTTAGTAGGCAAATTCGGGAGCTGAAAGTCGAGCTTTTTTGATTTATCAATTTCATATTGCTCATAAGCAAGCTTCCGGAATTCTTCAATTTCGGAAGGTGAAAATACTTTCTCCACCAGCAGATAGCCGTCTTCTTCAAACTTATTCTTGTCGATAATAAAGTTGCTCATCTTTATACTTTTTTTTGTTCGATTTGTGCATTGATTTTCACCAACTGTGGATTAGCTTTAAGAATGTCTTCAATTTCTTTATAACTAAGATCTTCTGCTTTGAAATCGATGATCAGCTTTTTCATAAGCTCAAGATCTTCAGAAGTGTCAACAGTTATTCTGTATGAACAGTGATCAGTTGGTTGCTTAACATGATAAAATTCTACATTGCCGCCTTTGTTCTTCCATATATAAGGTGTCACATGTTCGAGATCTGATTCTTCCTCCGCATTCTTAAATGCTTCTTCAAGTAATTGCATTGAAAAAATCTCAAAATCAAGCCCTCTTGCAAAAGTACGTTCAATAGCATTGCTCATGTAAAGATGATCATTGTTCATCATTATGTATTTTTCTAAGCTATTCCTGATCAGATGGGGATCGATCAAAGGACAATCAGAAGTTACTCTCACTATTATATCCAGATCATTCTTTTTTGCAGCCTCATAAAAACGGCTCAGTACATTATTTTCGCTTCCACGATGAACCGGGATTTTATGCTCTTCGGAAAATGATTTTACCGGGTTGTCTGTATCGTTGGTAGTTGTGGCAATGATCACATTAAATCCTGTTTTTTTTAAACGATCAATATGATATTGTAATAATGTTTTACCGTTCACTTCTTTCAGGATTTTTCCCGGCAGCCTCGTGCTGGTCATTCTTGCCTGGGTTATAATTCCGATATGAGGTTTCACAATTATTTGAAATTTAAAATCGTATGGATAACATGATCCTGATCTTCATTACTGAGTGAATGATACATCGGAATACTCAGGCATTGATCGTAATAAAACTCTGCGTTTGGAAATTGCCCTTTTTTGAATCCAAACTGCTGATAGTAAGGCATTAAATGAACAGGAACATAGTGAACTTGAGCAAAAATATTATTAGCTCTCAGGTGCTCATACATCTTCAGCCGGTCCTTAACCCTGATCACGTACAAATGGTAAGCGTGTCCTTTGATTGAGAGGGGAGCAGTAACATCGGATCCCACAAACGCTTTGTCATATCGTGCAGCCAGTTCTCTTCTTCTTACAAGATTTTTATCTGCATTGTGCAATTGCGAAATGCCTAAAGCTGCCTGAAAATCAGTGAGGCGATAATTGTAACCAAGCTCCTGCATTTCGTAATACCAAGGGCCTTGTGCTACATCAGCCGCACCGTTTTTATATTGGTTTGCGTCTTTCGTAATACCATGAGTCCGAAGCAGCAATAACTTTTCATAAAGTGCTTTGTCGTTTGTTGTGATCATTCCGCCTTCACCTGTCGCAATGTGCTTTACCGGATGAAATGAAAAGATTGCAAGGTGAGCAAATTTACCATTACCGCATTTTTGGATTTGTGAATTGCTGTCTGTAAAATAACCACCGGGTGCATGGCAGGCATCTTCAATGATCCAACATCCGAATTCATCAGCGAGTTTTCTGAATGCTTCAAGGTCCACAGCGCTCCCGGCAAAATCTACCGGAATGATGCCTTTGAAATATCCTTTCGGATGTTTTTCAAGTAAAGATCTGACAGACTTGATATCAAGTAAGAATGTTTCAGGATCAATGTCAGCAAAGTGAACTTCTCCGCCACAATAGCGAACACAGTTTGCGGACGCAGCGAATGTTATGGGAGTTGTTATAACGCGGGTTCCTTCATTAACATTCAGAGCCATAGCACAAAGATGAAGCGCTGCGGTACCATTTGAAACGGCAACGGCATATTCAGAACCAACATATTCTGCGAATTTTTTCTCGAATTCTGCTATATTAGGACCTTGAGTAAGAAAATCGGAGCGAAGAACTTTAACTACAGCTTCAATATCTGCATCTGTTATTGTTTGCCGTCCGTAAGGAATTACTTTTGTATTCAAAATAATGAGAGCTAAATTGAAAAATCAGGATCAACATGTTCTCTGATCAGGCTGCGCATTTCTTCCACATTCACCCATTCTTTGTTTTCTCCTGAATTGTATTGAAAGCCTTGCGGAACAAGTTTCGCGTTAAAGTGGTTTACATAATCCTTTAAGCTGAAATTAGTGCTCTGTGGAAGTATCGCGTAGTATTTCCCAAGGTCGTAAGTAGTAAACGAGTCCGATGACGTTATCATCTCTTCGTGAACTTTTTCACCCGGACGAATCCCGATCACTTCCTGCTTGCAGTCTGGTGCAATGGCGGTAGCCACATCGGTTATTTTATAAGACGGGATTTTAGGAACGAAGATCTCTCCTCCCCAGGCCGTTTCCAGAGCATGTAAAACCATATCAACTCCGCCCTGCAATGAAATATTAAATCTCGTCATTGTAGGATCTGTGATCGGGAGCACCCCTTCTTTTCTCTTTTTCATGAAGAATGGAATTACTGAACCATTAGAACCCATTACATTTCCATAACGAACGACAGAGAACTTAATATCCAGTTTTCCTTTTATGTTATTTGCAGCTACGAAAAGTTTATCGGAACAAAGCTTTGTTGCTCCATAAAGATTTATCGGAGCAGCAGCTTTATCTGTAGAAAGGGCTACAACATGTTTAACCCCTGTCTCCATTGCTGCATTGATTACATTCTCAGCACCCAGAACATTTGTTTTAACGCATTCCATGGGGTTGTATTCTGCAATAGGAACGTGCTTCATTGCCGCAGCATGGATCACAAAGTCAATATCTTTGAAAGCTTTTTTTAAACGGTCGGCATCCCTGACATCACCAATAAAATAGCGGATCGCAGGATATTTAGAATGCGGATATTCCTGCGCCATTTCAAACTGCTTTTGCTCATCCCTTGAAAGAATGACCAGGCGTTTAACATTCGGGAATTTTGAAAGTATATTTTTAGTGAGATGTTTTCCTAAGGAACCGGTACCTCCGGTAATTAAAATGGACTTTCCGTTTAGATCCAGCATTGTTCAATTCTGTTTTTTTATGAATGTCAAAAATACACAGAGTTTAGCGAACTACCAAAGTTTTACAGGCAGGAAAAGGCAGTCAAATATCAGGCTTTTACATCATATTTCGCCATCAGGTCGCGTACATTAAGAAACAGATGTTTATTAGATTTGATCCATTCAAGATCTCTATCCCACCACCTGAAACGCTCAAGAAAGTCAATCTCTTCAGGGCTGAAGCGATATTTTATGATCTTTGCAGGAACACCGCCAATCACACTGTACGGCTCAACATCTTTAGTGACTACAGCTCCCGCACCTATAATTGCACCATCACCAATCTTGACACCGTATTTTATCGAAACGTTATTTCCGATCCAGACATCATTTCCTATCGTTGTTTCTGGAAATTCTTCAAACAGGTTTTTATCAACTATAACAAGTCCCGATGATTGACCGATCGTAGAATAAAACAAGGGATGGACCGAAACGAATACAGAAGAAGGGTGGGCGCCCATACCTGTATTGACATGGGGGCCAATGCAGGTGAATTTTCCGATCTTTGTATTATAGATCTGACTGTTCCGGGCCACATAGGTAAAATCACCAAGCTCCGCATCGCGAAGCCTGGAGTGCTTGTAAACGGTATTGTATTTCCCGAATTTTGTATTCTTCACTTCAACCATATACTCGAGGTGAAGATGTTCCTTCCTGTATTTAAATTCAAGGTTCCATTTCCTGAATAACCAGCGAAGCCAATGTGCAGAAGGATTATTGAAAATACTCAGCATCGTTTAAATTTTTATGCGTTCAAAAGCATCAATGAAAGAGATCTCACTGGCATTGTAGATTTTACAATCTCTTGATTCCCCATAATGCCGGACAGTAAAATAACCCGAAAAAACCTTTGCCCAGGTCATAAAGATCTCATGAACAGTGAATGTATCATTTCTATGCATCCCCTTATAAAATGGTCTGTAGCTTATCTTTTCATTACTATCGTAAAAATGAACATCCTTTATACAAAGCACATTTTCATCATTCACATGAAGACTTTGGTGCCAGGTGTGGTCAGCGCCAAACAGATAGATCTTTTTGAAATTCATGTTAATCGTAAGAAAGATTGCTGCAACAAGGACATTTTGACTTTGCGGCATTGCCAGATTCTTCCGGAATAAAAAGTTACCTATTGACGAAAATCCCCTGAATACGGTGTAATTAAAAAACACTGTCTGCACGTTAGGGTTTTTTACGCTTAACTCTTTAACAAAAGGAATTTTTGCAGCAGAACGTGGAATAAAGAGATAAACCTTCCAGGTAGTCTTGGTTATAATAGCATCAAAAGTTTTTAATGCTGTTTCGTTTTTGCTTAACCATAAACCCGGGTCAAGCATTGCATAATACTCTGGCTTCAAAGTGTTGTATTCATCAGTTACACTGAAGCTATTCAAACAAAGTAACGGATGCTCCCTGAAAAATGAAGAATGCTTCACTAATGATTCTTTTAATGAGGGGCCGTTTCCCAGGAGAATGCAGCTCTTAGTTTCAGCATCAGGAAATTTATCCGGGAATTTGGATTTGAGCAAAACCTTGCATAATGAAATAAATGTATTTAAACATTTTCTCAAGAAAGGATCAGTATCGTATGATGGTTGCCCTGCCGACATAGATGGCAAATGTAAATAAAAATAACTGTTCCGCTTAAATTATGAAGCCTGGTGTAACCCTTGCATTTTACAAATAAAAAAAGAGTATCTTTGCGGGAATTTTAACCAATCCCCGATGGCTGTCGGGATAAAATTCAAATCTGTTCTCTATGTCCTTAGATTCAAGCAAATTTGTAGGTGAAGGCTTAACTTACGATGATGTACTTTTAGTACCTGCTTATTCAGAAGTGCTTCCACGCGAAGTGAATACTTCCTCTTATTTTACCAAAAAGATCAAACTTAATATGCCTGTAGTTTCTGCTGCTATGGATACTGTCACTGAATATCAGTTGGCGATTGCTATTGCTCAGGAAGGCGGCATCGGTGTTCTTCACAAGAATATGAGCATTGCTGATCAGGCAGAGCATGTACGCAAAGTAAAGCGTTCAGAAAGTGGAATGATCATGGATCCCGTTGTATTGTCAGAAACAGCGTTGGTTTCGGATGCTTTAAAGCTGATGAAAGAAAATAAGATTGGTGGAATTCCGGTTGTAAATGCTTCCCGATTGCTGATGGGGATCGTGACTAACCGGGATCTTCGTTTTGAGAAAAATCATAAAAGGCCTGTGAAGGAAGTAATGACAAGTAAAGATCTTGTTGTTGCTAAAGTGGGGACGGATCTTAAGAAAGCCGAACAGATCCTTCAAAATCATAAGATCGAAAAGCTTCCGGTCGTTGACAGGAATAACAAACTCGTTGGTCTTATCACTTACCGTGATATTATAAAGGTTAAAGTTCACCCGAATGCAAATAAAGATTCATTGGGAAGACTACGCGTGGCGGCAGCAGTAGGCGTTACAGCAGATGTAATGGAACGTGTTGATGCGTTGGCGAGAGCAGGTGTCGATGCTGTAATCATTGATACTGCTCACGGACATTCCAAAGGGGTAATCGATGCCCTTAAAAAAGTAAAAAAAGCATATCCGGAACTGCAGGTAGTTGTGGGCAATATCGCAACTGCCGAAGCTGCTTTAGCTTTGGCGAAAGCAGGAGCAGATGCGGTGAAAGTAGGGATCGGCCCTGGTTCAATTTGTACAACCCGAGTTATTGCCGGAGTAGGTGTTCCTCAGTTAACAGCTGTAATGGATGTGGCCAAGGCCTTAAAGGCAAAAGGGGTTCCTGTGATTGCTGACGGAGGAATCCGATTTACAGGTGATATCGTAAAAGCCCTGGCAGCAGGTGCAAGTTCTGTAATGATGGGTTCTATGTTTGCAGGTGTTGAAGAGTCACCAGGAGAAACAATAATTTTTGAAGGACGTAAATTCAAATCATATCGTGGAATGGGTTCCATTGAAGCGATGCAGAAGGGTTCTAAAGACCGTTACTTCCAGGATGCAGAAGATGACATTAAGAAGCTGGTTCCGGAAGGTATTTCAGGACGTGTTCCTTTCAAGGGAAATCTTTCTGAAGTGATCTATCAGTTTGTAGGAGGTTTAAGAGCAGGAATGGGTTATTGCGGTGCCAAAGATATTGATACGCTACAAAAAGCGAAGTTCATAAGAATTACGAATGCAGGTATTCGTGAAAGTCATCCGCATGGAGTTGCAATTACAAGGGAAGCTCCCAATTATAGCAGATAATTTAATAGAAAAAGAAAAAGCGGGCTTAGCCCGCTTTTTTTTTGATTAATTGTTCTTTAATTGACAGTTAATTTTCCGCTTCCTACAAAATCATTTCCATCTGAAACTCTATAAAAATAGGTGCCGGGACTCAGGTTCCCTTTATCAATGCTCACGTTTTGGAATTGATTAAGTTCAATTTTTCTTACAGTTTGTCCGGTAACGCTAAAAATTTCAAGACTTCCATTTTTTACAAAATTATAGGAAGACAAATCAATTGTGGTGGAAAAGCTGAAAGGATTAGGGTAATTTATAAATGTAATTTTATCAGGATCAGTTTCTCCAATTCCAACATTGGAAGAATATTTTAGAATAGTGCCATCCAGCCCTACAGCATACGCCACATTTGCATTAACAAAATCAACTTTAGTTAATCGGGAAGATCCCGGAGTAAAAGAGGTCCAGGTGTTCCCGCCATTTATACTTTTCAAAATGATTCCTGTGTTTGCACCCACACTTCCACCAATTATAAATCCTTCAGTAGAATTAATAAAATCCATACCGGTAAGAACGTTGCCGTTTGAAGGATTAGACGTGGCTGTCCAGGTGGAACCCGAGTTTGACGACTGACGAATAAGATCGCCATCACCTATAACAATTCCATTTGAAGCGCTTGTGAATTGAATTATCCCTAAGGGTGAAGTTACTCCGCTGGAAACGGATGTCCAGTTTAGACCTCCATTTGTGGTCTTGATAATAGTACCTCCAAACCCCGATGCGTAACCGGTAGTGGCAGATGTGAAGAAAACGGAACTTAATTGTTGAGTGGTGCCACTGGAAACAGTGGCCCAGGTAGTCCCCCCGTCAGTCGTCCTTTTGATTAGCCCACCAACGCCTGCAATGAACCCGAGTGTATCATTATAAAAATAGACAAATCTTAATGTTGAAGAAGTTATTGATAAGCTCGTCCAGGTAACTCCTGCATTTACAGTTTTAAGAACTTTTCCGTTATCTCCTACGATGAAACCCTTGTTGTTGTTAATGAAGGTCATATGTGCGAGGTTTTCCATTGTGCCACTTGTTTGCGTGGTCCATGAATTTCCACCGTTGGTTGTCCGCTTGATGATACCGGATACCCCACAAATATAACACGTGTCTTTGCTGGGAGCAGATACGCCTAAAAGGATGTTTGAAGTCCCACTTACTAAAGATGTCCAACTTGAAGTTTGTGAAAAAGTTGCCGAAAAAAAGTTTAGTGTTAAAAGTAAGGAAAAGTAGATTTTCTTCATAAAGGTTTAAGTTTGTTAGTTATAATCTGATTGATAGATTAGTTAATAATAAGTTTACCACTTCCCACTGTTTCGATTCCGTCTAAAACTTGATAAAAATAAATTCCTGGATTAAGATCCCCTTTTTCAACATTGTAATTCGCTTTATTCTCGAGAACTGACTTTCTGAGTAATTTTCCGTTAACATCATATATGTATAGTAAAGGAGACATCACAAAGCTATATCCGGATAATTCAATTGTAGCAGATTTCTCAAATGGGTTTGGATATACATTAAAAGTGTTCAGTTGACTATTTTCATTTATCCCGACATTAGAAGAGTACTTTAAAATTGTTCCGTTGTTTCCTACCGCGTACGCCACATTTGCATTTAAATAGTGAACGCGGTTTAAACGCGAGGCCCCTGAAGGATGAGTGGATGACCAGGATAAACCACCATCAGTCGTATTGAGAATTGTCGGTATTCCGTTAGACAGATTTCCTCCAACGGCAAATCCGTTGTTTGCATCTAAGAAACTGGTGCCGTCAAGCCAATCTGAAGTGATTCCAGTAATAAGAGACCAGGATGATCCTCCGTTTGAAGTGCGCAAAATAGTGCCGTTACTTCCTACAATACATCCATTTTGCGCGCTTCCAAAGGAAGATCCTAAGAGATTTGAAGTTGTACCGCTTGGTATCAGCGACCAGCTCACTCCACCATTAGTGGTATGGTATATCTTTCCGGCATAGTCTGAAACTGTGCCATTCAGGTTAGATGTATAAAAAACAGTGTAAAGAGCATTTCCGGTAAAAGTTCCTGATGCAACATTGGTCCAGGTTACGCCTGCATCTGTGGTCATTAACAAAATCCCTGAAACTCCCGAAACCCCACCGCAAAGAAATCCTGTATTTGAATCAATGAAGAGCACGCAGCGTAATGAATTGGTTGTGCCGATTGTCATTTGGCTCCAGTTTAAACCGGCATTAGAAGTTTTTAAAGCGACACCATTGTCGCCAACAGCATACCCAGTATTCGCATCTGTAAAAAATACTGAATAAAGGTCCGCAGTCGTATTGCTCGAAAGCGAGCTCCAGGTGGTACCTCCATTGGTTGTCTTCATTATTTTTCCCGTATACCCAACAACATAACATGTATTTGCAGAAGTTGCATATACTCCCCAGAACGAATTTGCAACACCACTCGATTGCACTGCCCACGATGCTGTTTGGCCTATTGCAAAAGAAACGATTCCTGAAAATAGTATTATAAAAAGGTAGATTTTTTTCATGTTTCGAAGATTAATTTGCGCTAAAATAAGCCTAAAATATTATAAATAGCGGGTAAGACCTTAACAAAAATTAACAAGCCCCTTTTTTAAGATTCAAAGTGCTTTTATTTTGCTACATCGTTTAAATACCTACATTTGTTACCCTAAAATAAAATCAATAAACTATGTTTAATAGCGTTTTAAGAAGATCAATTGTTTTGTCATTTGCATGCCTCGCGTTCGGTTGTGGTTTTGCACAGAATGGAAATAAAGATGCGGTTCTTATGACCGTTGGTAACACAAAGGTTACAGTAGGTGAGTTTGAGAATGTGTACCATAAAAATAATAACAAAGAAACCGCAGATACTAAATCTCTTAACGATTACGTGGATCTCTTCGTGAACTTCAAGCTTAAAGTTAAAGAAGCAGAAGAGATGGGCCTCGATACAGCCAAATCTTTTAAGGATGAATTGATGGGATACCGCAAGCAGCTTGCTCAGCCATACCTGACTGATAAAGATGTAAACGAAAAGTTATTGCAGGAAACATATGATCGTTTAAAAGAAGATATACACGCTGCTCATATTCTTGTTAAGGTCAACGAATCCGCATTGCCTAAGGATACTTTGGTTGCATATAACAAGATAATGGAATATCGTAAGCGTGTTTTGAAGGGTGAGGATTTTTCTGTTGTCGCCCGCGAAAGCGCTGCGAACGGAGATCCTTCCGCAAAAGAAAACGGAGGCGACCTTGGTTTTTTTACTGCGCTTCAAATGGTTTACCCTTTTGAAACAATGGCTTTTAATACGAAAGTGGGTGAGGTGTCAATGCCTGTACGAACACGTTTTGGGTACCATATCATTAAAGTCATCGAAAGAAGAAAAGCGCAGGGAGAGGTAATGGTGGCTCATATTATGGTGAAGACAACGCCAAACATGACAAAAGAAGATTCTTTGAATGCATTCACCAAGATCACGGAGATTCACAATAAATTGAAGGCAGGATCTAAATTTGATGAGCTTGCCCAGCAGTTTTCAGATGATAAAGCTTCTGCAAAAAAAGGTGGAGAGCTTCCTTGGTTCAGCACAGGAAAAATGCCTGCAGAGTTTGAAAAGGCATCTTTTGCTTTAGCAAACAAAGGTGATTTTTCTGAGCCTGTAAGAACAAAATACGGATGGCATGTTGTAAAACTTCTCGATAAAAGAGGGCTTGCTTCTTTTGAAGATATGAAGAATGAGCTTAAGGGTAAAGTAAGTAAAGATTCCCGCTCTCAGGCCGGCCGCTCATCTTTAATAGCTAAAATCAAAAGTGAATATAAATTCAAAGAGAATCTGAAAGCGCGTGATGAGTTCTATAAAGTAATTGACACATCACTGTTCGAAGGACGCTGGGATGGAGCAAAAGCTGCGAAAATGAACAAAACAATGTTCAATTTTAACAATAAGGTTTACACTCAGGCTGATTTCACTAATTATATCAAGTCTCACCAGAGTAAGCGTCCTAAGACAGAAATTCCGATGGTCATCAACCAGCTTTACAAACAGTTTGTAGATGAAATGGCGGTAGCTTATGAGGAATCTCGTTTAGATCAGAAATATCCTGAATTCAAAGCTTTGATGCAGGAATATCGTGACGGGATTTTATTGTTCGAGTTAACAGATGAAAAAGTATGGTCTAAGGCTGTTAAGGACACTACAGGCTCAAAAGAATTTTATGAAAAGAACAAGAGCAATTATATGTGGGATGAGCGCGCAGATGCTTCGGTTTACACTTGTGCAGACGAGAAGATCGCGAAACAGGTTCGTGCTTTAATGAAAAAGAAAAAATCTGAAAAGGATATAGTTGCGGAAGTGAATAAGAACTCTCAGTTGAACTTATCGGTTGAATCACGTATTTTCAGCAAAGGAGAGAACGAGTATGTGGATAAGAACTGGAACCCGGGGACTTCTGCAGACTTGAAAGATAAAGACGGGAAAACAGTCATAGTTGTCGTTAACAAGCTACTGAAGCCGGAGCCTAAATCCTATCAGGATTCTAAAGGAATGGTTACTGCTGACTATCAGAATTATCTCGAAAAGGAATGGCTGGAATCTTTAAAGAAAAAATATCCGGTTACAATTGATAAGGCAGTATTGTCGACAGTAAAATAATAACAGTATTTATTTAATTAAAGTTTATGGCGCTTTAAGTGCCATAAACTTTTTTAGTTTAATCAGGCTTTTGAGGAAGATCATTTTATATGCTTTATTGATTATTTTAACCGCATGTTCGTCTGAACCTGAGAGGGACACGAAGCGGACTCCGGTGGCAAAAGCAGGGAATTATATCCTGTATGCTGATGAACTTCAAAATCTTGTCTCCGCGGGCACATCAGCGAAAGATAGTTTGGACGTTCTGCATAAATTTATAGATAACTGGGTGCGTGAATCGCTAGTTATTCAGAAGGCGGAGGATAATCTTACCGAGGAGCAGAAGGATGTGGAAAAGCAGCTTCAGGATTACAGAAAATCTCTCATCACTTATACCTATGAAAAAGAGCTGGTTAAACAGAAGCTGGATACTGTAATATCTAACGAAGAAATAGAAAGCTATTATAACAACAATCAAACTGACTTCGAATTAAAGGACAATATCATAAAAGTGATTTATGTTAAAGTGAGCAAAAAAGCTCCTGGAATAGATAAGCTGAAGAAGTGGTATAAGAGCGACAATATGAAGGATCGCGAACAATTAGCCGGCTATTGCCACCAGTTCGCGGAGAATTTTTATCTTGATGATAATTCCTGGCTTCTCTTTGACGATTTGTTAAAAGAAATACCTATTCAAACCTATAATAAAGAGTTATTTTTGCAGAACAATCGTTTTGTGGAAGTGGCAGATTCACTGAATAATTACTTTTTGAATATTAAAGGATTTAAGATCAGGAACAGTATTTCGCCCTTAAGTTTTGAGAAAGAAAATATTAAGAACATTATTCTTAACAAACGGAAGTTGGAACTGATAACCAAAATGAAGCTGGATGTTTACAATGATGCAGCTAACACTAAAAAAATTGAAATCTATATTAAATGAACCGGTTAAAAATTAAAATTATTTCTGCTGCAACACTTGTATTGTTCTCTTTTACAGTGCATGCTCAGGAAAAGGTCATTGACAAAGTGGTTGCGGTAGTTGGAAATAATCCTATTCTGAAATCGGAGCTGGAAGCACAATATCAGCAGATGCTTGCGCAGCAGGAAGCGGTAGATGAAAACACGAGATGTAAGCTGATGGAAGATCTTCTGTTTCAAAAGCTTCTTTTGGCTCAGGCTCAGAAAGATAGTCTGGAGGTTACCGATGCGCAGGTTGAACAGGAGCTTGATCGCAGAATGAGATACTATATTCAGCAATTCGGCTCTGAAGAAAAGTTCAAAGAGTTTTATGGAAAATCAAGTGAAGATTATAAGGCCGATCTTAAAGACAACGTTCGTGATCTTTTATTAGCGCAGCAAATGCAGGGAAAGATCATTAATGACATTTCAGTTACACCTAATGAGATCAAATCATATTTTGCAACAATCCCTGCCGATTCTATTCCGTTTATCAATGCTGAGGTTGAAGTGGGTCAGATCGTTAAACAGCCGGTAATAAAACCTGCGGCAAAAAAAGCTTCAAAAGAATTTATTGAAAGCCTTCGTCAGCGTGTCTTGAAAGGTGAAAGCATTGCAACGCTTGCTGCGCTTTATTCGAAAGATCCCGGTTCTTCAAGCAAGGGAGGGCTTTATGAGCGTATCCCGCGCGGACAATTTGTTCCTGAATGGGATGCATGGGCATTTAGATTGAAACCGGGAGAGGTGAGTGAAGTGTTTGAAACAATGTATGGATATTTTATCATTCAGCTTGTGGCGCGCAGAGGTGAAGAAGTTGATGCCCGCAGCTTATTGTACTTTGCCGATGTTGAACCTGAAGATATGTTAAAAGCAAAGCTTGCACTCGACACTGTTTTTATCAAACTTTCAGCTGATACGATCTCATTTGCAGAAGCTGCCGCTAAGTATTCTGATGATGATGAAACAAAACATAATGGTGGCCTTATCGTAAATCCTTATTCCGGCTCAACAGTGTTTCAAATGGACGAGATCGGACAAGTGGACCAGAATGTTGCATTCGCAATAGATAAATTAAAAGTGGGTGAATATACCAAGGCCATGCCTTTTATGACCCGTGATGGGAAACAAGCTTATAGGATCTTATATTTGAAAAGGAGATCAGAGCCGCATCAGGCGAATCTGAAGGATGATTATCAAAAGATCCAGGGCGCTGCTCTGAATAAAAAACAGATGGATGCTACTAATACCTGGATCCGAAAAAAGCTGGCAGATAATTTTGTTCGCATTGCTGATGATTACAAAAGCTGCAATTTCACTAACAAGTGGATCAATTAGTTGAAAGTTAATAGTTAAAAGTTAATGGTGTGATTCCTCTTTATTACTTAGAGGCAACACAGATTCGTAAATTCGTATTAATTCGTTATCCGTATCATGTATAAATCAGACGTTGAAGCAGTAGATGCCTTTGTTGTAAAGTACAAAGCACTTAATTCGGAAATAGGAAAGATTATTATCGGTCAGGATGAAGTAGTGAAGGATGTTTTGATCTCTATCTTCAGTAAAGGACATTGTCTTCTGATTGGTGTACCGGGCCTTGCTAAAACATTATTGGTTAATACGATCGCTGACGTTCTTGGATTAAGCTATAACAGAATTCAATTCACCCCGGATTTGATGCCTTCGGATATTATAGGTTCTGAGATACTAGGTGAAGACCGTAATTTTAAATTCATCAAAGGTCCGTTATTCGCAAATATCATTCTTGCAGATGAGATCAACCGTACTCCTCCAAAAACGCAAGCTGCTCTGTTAGAGGCGATGCAGGAAAGAACAGTGACTGCTGCAGGAGTGAAATATGAATTAGGCAATCCATTCTTTGTTCTGGCCACTCAAAATCCAATTGAGCAGGAAGGTACATACCCGTTACCTGAAGCGCAATTAGATCGTTTTATGTTCAATGTTTGGCTGGATTATCCGAAATTACAAGACGAGCTGCAGGTTGTAAAAAACACAACTTCTAATTATAAAGCAGAACTAAAAAAGATACTGACTGCAGAAGAGATCATATATTTTCAGGAACTTGTAAGACGTATCCCGGTTGCAGATAATGTTCTTGAGTATGCTGTTAAGCTTGCTTCAAAAACACGTCCGAATACCGAACATGCTTCTGAGATTTCAAATAAATATCTTTCCTGGGGTGCAGGGCCAAGGGCATCTCAATTCTTAGTGATCGGAGCGAAATGCAATGCTATGATCAAAGGAAAGTATTCACCCGATATTGAGGATGTAAAAGCGGTTGCGCCTGCAATCCTTCGTCACAGGATCGTTCGCAATTTTAAAGCTGAAGCAGAAGGAGTGAGTATGGAATCCATCATCAAAGATCTGATGAAGTAATCAGAAAATATAGGAAGCTGAAAAGCTAAGTAATTTAGTTTTCGAATGTTGCTTACCTATATAGGCTCCGGTCTGATCATAAATATTTCTGTCTTTAAGATTTTCCAAAAAGTCGTGTGAATATATCATCTCGAACAATAACCTTCTTTTAATAAAGAACCCGAAATTCACCTTTCCTGCGATATTATATTTCCTGAAATCTGAATAGAAAAGTCTATTATACTCATTAGACGTTTTTAAAAGATATTTCGGTACTATCCCCAACTCAATATACAGATCCCCTCTGCGCCTGCCTCCTAAAAGATTAAGCATCTCACCGACTCCCATCGACAATTTTAAATATTCTGATTTGTTTTGTGATTGCGAAAAAGGCGCAGCTTTTTCTTGCTTTTGTTTATCGTAGGAGGAGAGTTCGAAAAATTGTTGTTCAGCACAATAACTTAAGCCGAACCAGGCACCTGCTAATGATTTATTTACAGAACGATTGAAGGATATACCTGCTTCGTATCCCAGTTTGTTATTATCTTTAAATGAGTAATTGCTGGCTATGAAAGGTTTGTAGCTCCATACCTGAATGACATTCACGATAGCAGCTGTATCTTTTTTGGGAACAGGTTTGGGCTTAGCCACCTTAATTGTACCGCTTTGCGAAAAGACTGTAGTAACAGAAGAAAATATTATCAGAGCGAGTAGCTGCTTCATATCCTTATAACTAAATTTACATAAAATGGTACAATCTGTTTATTATGGCGTATCTTTTTAACAGATCAACGTTATGATCTAAACACTTTTTATGAAGAAATATCTTTGTTTGCTCTTAATAATTTCATTCAGTGCGGCCCGCTCGCAGGTCATTAATCATACCATTTATTTTGACTCAGGAAAGAGCGATATTAAATCTTCAGAAAGTAGATGGTTCGATTCAGTCTCTTCGATTATCATAGCAAGCAATTATTTCATTAAAATTTCGGCTTATTGTGATGCAGATGGTTCAGAAAGCAGTAATCTCATTTTGGCTCGTGCCCGTGGCTGGGCTGCAAGAGAATTGTTTACAGATCGTTTAAAAAGTGATCTTGGTTTACAAGTTTATGTGGTTGGTGAAGCAGAACCTGTTGGTGATAACTCCACGACTAAAGGAAAAGCTGCTAATCGGAGAATCGACATCATGATTGATTACAAGGCCGTTCCAAACGAAACACCTCCAATCGAAACCATTAAAACCCCACAGCCTCAAAATCCCGTTATAAGTGAAAACGAAACTGATTTTAAATCCGCGAAGTTGGAAGTTGGCGAAACACTTATTTTAAAAAATCTAAATTTCGAAGGAGGGACTCCAATATTACTTGCACAATCAGAGCCGGTTTTGAAGGATCTGTTGAAGTTTATGCAGGACAACCCAACATTGGAAATAGAAATCGGTGGACACGTTTGTTGCGGACCCGATTACGAATTATCCGTGTTACGCGCCAAAAAGGTTTATAATTATTTGAAAAACTATGGAGTCGATCCAAAACGAATGAGTTATAAAGGATATAGCTTTGATAAACCTATTGCCTCAGAGCAGACAGAAGAGGGCAGAACCGCTAACCGCAGGGTTGAGATCACGATTTTGAAATTATAATACAGGCATTTGAGGGTACGAAAATTGTATTTTTCATTTTATGAATAATTCTTATAAATCAGACACTGACGTAATCCTCATCGGTGCTGGCATCATGAGCGCCACCCTAGGTGTTTTGCTGAAGCTGTTGCATCCGGAGATCGAAATAAAAATCATAGAAAGACTTACTGAGGTCGCTGCTGAAAGTACGGACGCATGGAACAATGCAGGTACCGGGCACTCTGCTTTTTGCGAATTAAATTACACACCCGAAACAGAGGACGGATCAGTCGATCCGACCAAAGCAATAAAGATTGCCGAACTATTTGAGATCTCAAAAGAATTCTGGTCCTATCTGGTTGAAAAAGGGATTGCCGGTGAACCAGAGACCTTCATTAATGCAGTACCTCACATGAGTTTTGTTTGGGGAAAAGAGAATGTTGAATTTCTCAGGAAACGTTATGAAGTACTTTCGGCTCATCCGCTTTTTAAAGACATGCTCTTTTCTGATGATGACGAACAGTTAAAGGAATGGATGCCATTGGTTATGTCGGGAAGGGATTACGATGCAAGGGCTGCGACTCGGATGGAGATTGGAACAGACGTTAATTTTGGTGCATTGACACGGTGCATGTTTAAATATCTTTCTTCGTTGCCAAACGTGGAAATGTTTCTTGGTTATGAGGTAACTCATCTCGACAGAAACAAAAAGAATGGATGGGAAGTGACTTTTAAAAACGAAGAAAGCAATGAAGAGAAAATGTTTATTTCATCCTTTGTCTTTATTGGTGCCGGTGGCGGCTCACTGCCCTTACTCGAAAAGTCAGGCATAGAAGAAGCGAAAGGTTATGGTGGTTTTCCTATTAGTGGTCAATGGCTGGTATGCAATAATCAGGAAATAATTGAAAAACATTCAGCAAAGGTCTATGGGCTTGCAGATGTTGGAGCTCCTCCAATGTCGGTCCCGCACCTTGATACCCGCATCATCAATGGAAAAAAGGCACTGCTGTTTGGCCCTTATGCAGGCTTCACAACAAAGTTCCTGAAGCATGGATCTCCCCTTGACCTGCCAAAATCTATTAAGCTGACTAATATCATTCCTATGATGTCGGCAGGGATTAAAAATTTGCCTCTCACCAAATATCTTATTGATCAGGTGAGATTAACTCCCGAAGGAAGATTGGAGGCATTAAAACCCTTTATTCCAACTGCACGATTAGAAGACTGGGATCTGGAAATTGCCGGACAAAGGGTACAGGTAATAAAAAAAGATGAAGAAGGTGGAGGAGTTCTTGAATTCGGAACAGAAGTGGTGACTTCAGCGGATGGCTCTATATCTGCATTGTTAGGTGCTTCTCCGGGGGCATCTGTTTCTGTTGCAGTCATGCTGGACATAATACAAAAATGTTTTCCGAAAGAATTCAGTTCTAAAGAGTGGCAGGGTAAAATAAAAGAAATGATTCCATCTTATGGTAGGTCGCTCGATAAAGATCCCGTATTGTGTGAAGAGATCAGGAAGAAAAGCAGTAGTGTTCTTAAATTATAGATTATAAATTGTGAATTATAAATATGAGGAGATCCGGCAAAGCCTAAAACAGATCATATCATAATTTTGTCATAAATAGCGAAGCTATCTTATTTTCACGCATAAAAATCATAAAGATCAGCGTTCCATTTAACTTGGCTGATACCGCTTAATAGTTCAACCCAATTCTAATTTCCTAATTTCCGAATACTCTTCCAGATAATATTCAAATCGTTCTCTACCTTGTAATCCTTTGAGTATGCGAGATTCAATCTGTTGCGTGTATCTGCCTTGATAGAAATATTGCTGATCGCATCTGAAGGTGTTACCACTGAAGATCTTATTTTTGGAAGGTTTTCATGTACTTCATTACCGTAACCAACCCAGGATTTCCGGCCAAACAAAACCTGAATGATGTTCCTGAAATATCCATTCTTTTTTTTCTGGATAAAGAAGAGGTAAGGTGAAGCCAACAGTAGAACAAGAGATAACAAAATATCAATAAGACGTTTGTTGCGTTTGTTTTTTGGTTTACTGATGGAATTCACATCAATGATATAAAGGTCACCGGCCGTGTCGATTGAATTACTCCCTATTATGGAAAGGCTTTCCGGTGGTGCTATTTTAAAATCAACATCCGCTGAAATAAGAGTGTGCATATAACCGATGATTTCCTGTGAAGAAATATCACGTGAACAGAATATCACCTCACTGATCTTGTAAATTTCAATTACTTCTGCTATCTGATCAATGTTTCCCAGGTGGTCCTTGTGATGCACTTCCTCGTTTTTATCCGCGCTGATGAATCCAAGTAAACTTGTATTTACGTTGGTTTGTCTCAATAATCCCGATACCCTTTCAAACTCACTTTTCGTTCCGATGATAGCAATGCGTTTACTTTTATCCGGATTGAGGCTGAAAGCTTTTAATCCGATGAAATGAAAAATGAGCCGTGATACAAGATAGGAGATCAGGGCCCAGCCCGCACCTAATAGAATGATCGCACGTGAAAAGCGGTATGCTTCCGGAAGAAGAGAATAGCCAATAAGAATGATCCCGGTTCCTACGATCACTCCTCTTATGATCCGAAACAGCCTTACCGGCTTGTCATACCCGCCACTGAGGTAGGTGGTGAACATCCAGATAAAAATATAGATCGGAAATGCAATTGAAATTATATGTTCGGAATAAGAACCCCCTTCGAGAAAGCGATAATGTCTTTCATAATATTCTTTAATGAAATATAAACCCGTCATGATCATGCCACAGTCAAGCAAAGGCAAGGCGATCGATTTTAAAAAGCGGACAAATATTGCTACTCCCGCTCTCAGATAAATTGCAATATTGATCAGGAAAGAAAATAGCTTTGCGTTGTTTTGCGAAAAGTGCTTTTTTGCGAAGATGACCATCGCGCGGTAAAACACAAACACATAGTTTACGCTGCTCTTTTTAGTGCTTTCTCCTTTGTAATGAATGATGCGCGTTTCAGGGAAATAGTAATTCTTATAACCACCTAAAATAATGCGGTAAGAAAGATCTATATCCTCGCCATACATGAAGAATGTTTCATCCAGCAATCCGACCTTATCAAGTGCTGCTTTTCGCATCATCATAAAAGCACCGGAAAGAATTTCCACTTCGTTTGTTTCATCTTTGTCGAGAAAGCCAAGATGATATTTTCCAAATGTCCTTGAACGTGGAAAAAGCTTGGAGAAGCCGAAGATCTTATAAAATGCGACAGACGGAGTTGGCAATCCTCGTTTCGACTCAGGAAGAAAATTTCCTTTTCCGTCAAGCATTTTTACTCCCAGTCCGCCTGCATCCGGATGCGAATCCATAAATGCTATCACCTTTTCAAATGTATCTTCCTCAACAACCGTATCCGGATTTAAAAGAAGGACATATTCTCCTTTTGAGATCTTTATTGCCTGGTTATTAGCGTAAGAGAAACCTGTATTCTTTTTGTTTTCGATCAGGATCACTTCAGGAAACTTTTCCTTCACCATTGCTGTTGAACCATCAACGGAATTATTGTCAACTACGAAAATTTCAGCTTGAATATTCCTTGAAGCCTTCCGCACAGAATGCAGACATTGCTCCAGGAAATGCTGAACGTTGTAATTGACGATGATAACTGAAAGCTTCATAGATTGCGAATATACCAATTATGATGTGAAACCATTCGCCAGCTTTGTAGGGAAATTATTTGATAAGAAGGGAGTTTTCGTAAGGAGTACGATTAATGATCGAACGTCCAAGGGTCACTTCATCAGCGTACTCAAGCTCATCGCCAATGGCAATTCCACGTGCAATAGTGCTTACAGTGATGTTGAATTCCTTTAAGCGCTTATAGATATAGAAATTGGTAGTATCACCTTCCATCGTTGTGCTCAGCGCCATAATGATCTCTTTGATCTCACCGGCAGCTGATTTCTGAACAAGTGATTCAATTGTAAGGTCACTCGGGCCGATTCCATCCATCGGAGAAATGATCCCGTTCAAAACATGGTAAACACCTCTGTATTGTTGAGTGTTCTCAATTGCCATCACATCGCGGATATCTTCAACAACACAAACAGTGCTATGGTCGCGGTGAGGATTAAGGCACACTTCGCATAAAGGTTTATCCGAAACATTGTGGCATTTTGCGCAGTAACGAAGATCCTGTCTTAGCCTGATGAATGAATTTCCGAATTGCTGTACATCGGCCGGACTTTGCTTCATTAGATGAAGCACGAAACGTAAAGCCGTGCGTTTACCGACACCGGGAAGTTTGCTGAACTCATTTACAGCATCTTCAATAAGTTTGGAGGAGAAATTCATAAGATCAAAAATACTAAATTTTAGTAAGTTTTCATAGCCTTTATCAGGCGTCAATACGTATTTTTACACAATCTTAATGTTGATAAAACGCTGTTATGAAGCTGCATAAAACACTTGTTATTGCTGTTGCCGAAACACTCCGAAATGTTTTTTCCGGTGGCATGTATGCGGATAAAGCAGTAGAGCAGGCTTTGAAGCAGAATAGCCGTTTTGGATCCCGCGACAGGCGTTTCATCGCAGAGAACGTTTACGGAATGGTTCGCTGGTGGCGACTGATCAATGAAGCGGCAGATAATAAATTCATTGAAAATTATTTTTTGCTCTTTGGTGTATGGCTGATCATAAAAGGCGAGGAGCTGCCTGACTGGGAAGAATTCCGAACGCTCAATTCAGATTCAATCAGAACAAAAGCTACTGAAGTAAAATCCGTGCGTAAGGTCTGTGAATCAATACCCGATTGGCTTGATGAGCTTGGAAGTGATGAGCTCGGAGAGAAGGTGTGGGAGAAAGAGATTCATGAATTGAATAATACTGCCGATGTTGTTCTTCGCGTTAACACTCTGAAAACGGATGCTGAAAAATTGCGTTACGCTTTACAGAAACATGAAATAGAAACCTCCTTTGAGAACTCTTATCCGGATGCTTTGATTCTTAAAAAACGACAAAACATTCAGTCCCTGAAAGAATATCAGGATGGTCTGTTTGAAGTTCAGGATGCCTCTTCTCAGCTGATTGCGCCTTTTATGGAGCTTTCCCCCGGAATGAATGTGATTGACGCCTGTGCAGGCGCAGGAGGGAAGTCTTTGCACATTGCAGCCATGATGAAGAATAAAGGAAGCATTGTTTCAATGGATGTTGAAGAACGTAAGTTATTTGAGCTTCAAAGACGCGCAGAAAGGGCAGGTGCTAGAATAATTAAAACACGTGTGGTGAATTCGCAGGCGGTTAGTCAGCTTTCGGAATCTGCCGACAGATTGCTCCTGGATGTTCCTTGTTCAGGACTTGGAGTGCTACGCAGAAACCCCGATGCGAAATGGAAATTGAGTTCTCAATTTATCGAGGGAATAAAGAAAATTCAGCGAACGATCATCGATGATTATTCAAAAATGCTCAAAAAAGATGGCATCTTAGTTTATGCAACCTGCAGTATACTTCCCGGTGAAAATGAAAAACAAGTTCAACGTTTTTTAAAGGATAATTCAGGATTTGATTTTGTTGAAGACAGGAAAGTTATGCCAAGTGAAGGGTTTGACGGCTTTTATATGGCGAAGCTTAAAAAAATAAAATGATAACGATAACAACAGATAATACCGAGATCTATAACTTCCTGGAGAACCAGGAAAAGATTTTCGGTGATTTTGATTGTGATCACGTTTTAGGCTTTGATTTCGATGACGATTTTTACCTGATAGTCTATCAGGCGCATAACCGCGATTTTATCATGTGGAAAGCTACAGGTGTAAAGCAGTCGGCAAGTGCATTGTTATCACTTTGTGAAGCAGTGGAGTTATACGAAGGGCTTTCGGTCTCAGTAACTGATGCAGCAGCGAAACTGATGGAAGAGAGGATTATATCCGGTGCCGGCAGCCATTTCTATTTCGATGCTCATTGAGATTTCTTTTTTACCACTAAGGCACTAAGAAGAGTTAAAAAAGTTTATGCAAAACCTGCCGTTGTGTTCAATTCTTATTAAAAAAGGAAAGGTGCTGCTTTTAGCAACACCTTTTAACTTTTAACTTATTACTTTTAACTTCTTTCTACATGTGAATCACTTCACCATAAGCAGCAGCAGCAGCTTCCATGATAGCTTCACTCATTGTTGGATGAGGATGAACAGTTTTGATCAGTTCATGCCCTGTCGTTTCAAGCTTACGAATTGCAACGATCTCTGCGATCATTTCGGTTACATTAGCACCGATCATGTGCGCTCCTAATAATTCACCGTATTTAGCATCGAAGATCAGCTTTACAAAACCGTCTTTCGCTCCTGCTGCGCTCGCTTTTCCGCTTGCTGAGAAAGGGAACTTTCCGATCTTGATCTCTCTTCCTGCTTCTTTTGCTTTTGCTTCTGTCATACCAACTGAAGCAATTTCAGGCTGGCAATATGTACATCCCGGGATGTTATTGTAGTCTAAAGGTTCAGGATGATGTCCTGCTATTTTTTCAACGCAGATAATTCCTTCTGCAGAAGCAACGTGCGCTAATGCCTGTCCACCAACACAATCACCGATAGCATAATAACCCGGTATGTTGGTCTGATAGTAAGGATTTGTAAGGATCTTTCCTTTATCTGTTGCAATACCTGTTTCTTCCAGACCCAGATTTTCAATGTTTGCCTGAATACCAACTGCAGATAAAACGATCTCAGCATCAACAACTTTTTCACCTGATTTTGTTTTGATCTTCACTTTACATTCGCTTCCTTTTGTATCAACGCTTTCAACGCTCGACTCTGTCATTACATCGATACCGATCTTTTTGAAAGAACGCTCCAGCTGTTTGGAAACCTCTGCATCTTCTACCGGAACAATACTTGGCATAAATTCAACCAGAGTTACCTTGGTTCCCATTGTAGCATAGAAGTATGCAAACTCACTTCCGATCGCACCTGATCCAACAACCAGCATTGACTTTGGCATTTTTGGTAAAGTCAATGCTTCGCGGTAGCCTATGATCTTTTTTCCATCCTGTGGAAGGTTCGGTAATGCGCGGGATCTCGCCCCTGTAGCAATAATTATATGTTTAGCTTCGTATGTTGTGGATTTACCTTCAGCAGTGACTTCAACTTTTTTACCCGGCTTGATCTTTCCTGTGCCGTTGATCACATCGATCTTATTCTTTTTCATAAGGAACTGAACGCCTTTGCTCATGCCGTCAGCAACGTCACGACTGCGTTTTACAACTGCACCAAAATCCGCTTCGCCACCTTTTACAGTGATCCCGTAATCCGAAGCATGATTAAGATATTCAAATACCTGGGCGCTCTTTAGTAACGCTTTTGTTGGGATACAGCCCCAGTTAAGACAAATACCACCAAGGTTTTCGCGTTCAATGATCGCTGTCTTAAGCCCTAACTGTGATGCTCTGATTGCAGCAACATATCCGCCAGGACCACTTCCTACTACTATTAGATCGTAATTCATTTTTATGGAAATTATATATTAAAGGTGAAGATTATAATTAATTATGTATTGCGAAAGTAACAAAATTATTTTGTACAAATAGCGAATATAAACGTCCCGATTGCTGTCGCGATTAAAATCTGTGTTTTCTGCCGTAATGATTCGTAAATTCGCGAACAAATTCCTGATCCATATCCATGAAATACATCGTTTCTTACACCGATCCTCATCATCATTATATTGACATAGAATTTATTGCCGGTGGAATAAATGCTGATGAAACCATTGTACAGTTGCCTGCGTGGCGTCCGGGTAGATATGAGCTCGGTAATTTCGCGAAGAATATTCAGAAATGGAAAGCCTTTGACAGTAATGGGAATGAACTGCTGTTTCAAAAACTAACAAAAGATTCATGGAAGGTACAAACAAGCGGGGTCAGCGAATTGCGCATCCGCTATAACTATTATGCTGCTGAGATCAATGCCGGTTCTACATATCTCGATTCAAATCAGCTATATATGAATCCGGTAAATTGCTGTGTTTACCTTTCGGAAAGGATCATGGAAAAGTGTGAGCTGGAACTACATCTTCCCGAAAATTATGTAGCTGCAATCGGGTTGGGGCTGAGCGGTCTTCAAAAGCCGGGTCACCGAACATTTTTAGCCAAAGACTTCCACGAGCTTGTTGATTCTCCTTTCATTGCTTCCGCCAGTTTACAGCATAACAAATTTGTCTGTATGGGAAAGGAATTTAATTTCTGGTTTCAGGGAGAATGTAAACCAGATTGGAATAAATTAAACACGGACTTTTTAAAATTCTGTAATCATCAGCTTCAGATGATGAAGAATGCTCCTTTTGACACATATCATTTCTTATTTCAGATCCTGCCACAAAGAATTTATCATGGCGTTGAACACATCACATCAACTGTTATAGCGCTTGGACCCGGTTACAATTTAATGAAAGGAGATCTGTATGAAGATCTGCTTGGAGTCAGCTGCCACGAATTATTTCATGCATGGAATATCAAAACCATTCGTCCGGTGGAGATGCAGCCATACGATTATACGAAGGAAAATTATTCGAAGCTTGGATATGTGTGTGAAGGGGTGACGACCTATTACGGAGATTATTTATTGTTCCGCAGTAAGGTTTTCACTGAAGATCAATATTTCAAAACATTTAATGAACGTTTGCAAAAGCATTTTGATAATCCCGGCAGATTCAATATGTCTGTTGCTGATTCATCATTTGACACTTGGCTTGATGGATATGCTCCGGGAATCCCTAATCGTAAAACCAACATTTACGATGAAGGCAACCTGCTTGCATTCATAACTGATATTTTCATCCGTAAAAATTCAGCAGATAAATATTCTCTTGACGATGTAATGCGCCATTTGTATGATGAGTTTGCATTAAGAAATAAAGGTTATTCTGATGAAGATTATAAAGGCCTGGTAGAGCATTATGCAAACAGTTCTTTCAATGAGATCTTCAATAATTATTTTAACGGCATAAAAGATTATGAGCCTTTGCTGCAGGAATCGATGAATTATATAGGATGTGAACTTGTTAAAGCAAACACCTCGAAATTTCATGAGCATGCGCTCGGGATAAAGCTCTCAGAGACAGGAGGAGTATGTAAAATTGCAGCGGTGTATTTAGACTCGATCGCGGATAACTCCGGGCTTTCCATCGGAGATGAAATCCTTTCAATAAATACAATCCAGGTTAAGGCAGATGGCAGCGGAACTACTTTTACCGAATGGTGTAATTACTTTGGAAACAATAAGCTTGATTTAACTATTTCGAGTGCAGGATTTATCAGACATGTATCTCTATCACCTTTGCCCGGCAGCGCATATCAGACTGTAAAGATCCAGAAACAAAAAGCTGCGGACGAAAATCAGAAAAAGAAATTTGAGATCTGGAGTGAAAATAAATTTTAAGAAATTATGGAAGACGATTACAATGAAATAAAACCTGTTCAGTCGCAAAAACGTCCGGTTTCCTTATCGATCCTGTGTATCATGACATTCATTTCGTCCGGATTTTCGTTGATCGGATGTATGATCATACCATTTGCCTCAGACCTGATGATCATGCTTGTTAAGCAAAGCCCCGATCTTGAACCACAGGCTATTGATGATGCTATAATGGTTTTAAGCGCAGGAGGTAAGTATTATTTATTAATGTTCATTGTTACAGCTCTATCATTCACCGGTGCTATATTAATGTGGAACCTGAAAAAGAACGGTTTCCATTTTTACACTATTGCGAATATTCTGATATTTTATATTCCGATCATGTGGCTTGGCCTGCCCTTTAATGCTGTAGGTGGGTTGTTTGCACTAATGTTTGTCGGCTTTTATGCATTGCATTTAAAATATATGCATTGACCAAACGTAAATTCAATTTTCTATCAGCAATAAACAATTCCATTTTCTCAATTACCGACTCACCAATGCGACCATTCTTCCTGTGTAACTATTCGAAATGTTAATAAGTTGTAATTGAAAATTTTGAAAATTTTTTAATTTTTTACTTAATTAGCTAAACGAACAGAAATTTTCTAACCCTTAAAAAAAACATTATGGAACAAACAAACATGGAAACTGCCGTACCGGCAAAAAGACCACAATTTTTAAATGTACTTTGTATTTTGAGTTTTATTGGAACCGGAATAGGTATTATAATGGGAGTTTATCACCTTGCTACGGCAGGCGCTTCTCAGGAAGCAATTGCCGCTCTTGATAGCATGGGTGGAGAGGATATGGCAGCGATCCCGGGAATGGAGTCCATGATGGACGGTGCAATTGCAGCTGCTAAATACGCGTATGTCCTTGCGGCCCTAGAGATTGTTTGTAATTTATTATGCCTTTTTGGTGTGTTGCAAATGTGGAAGCTAAAGAAGATGGGTTTTTACATCTATTTAGTTGCTCAACTTATTGCTATTGTTGCACCGTTGATCTTAGTAGGTGGTGGATTGTTTGGTGGTTTAATGCTGGTAATGGCTATTTTCCCGATCGCATTCATTGTAATGTACGGTCTGAACTTAAAACACATGCAATAGTTATTTTTGTAGCTTAATTAGATGCATAAAAAAAAGTCCTCCAGGAATTCCTGAAGGACTTTTTTATACCCGTATTTGTACGATGTTTATTTCATTGCAATAACACTGATCTCAACATTCACATTCAAAGGCAGCTTCGAAACCTGGACTGTCTCCCTTGCCGGGAAATCCCCACTAAAATAGGAACCGTAAACTTCATTCACGGCTGCAAAATTATCCATATTCGTAAGGAAGATAGTTGTTTTGCATACGTTTGAAAAGTCCATCCCCGCATCCTTCAAAATAGCTTTTGTGTTTTCCATCACCTGAGTAGTTTCGGTTTTAATATCGCTCATCATCAGCTCACCGCTAACAGGATGTTTACCAACCTGACCGCTGACAAATAATGTGTTTCCGAAAAGTACCCCATGACTGTAAGGGCCGATAGGAGCAGGTGCATTTTTCGATGTAATGATCTTTTTCATTTTTGGATAGTATATGTTTGGGCGAAATTAATAAAATGGTGTCGGTTATCTTCTTTTTGCGAAGATAATTCCACAGGAATTAAAAATTCTATCCTGATAAGGGCTATGGCATAAATGTTTAAATGTTTGAGATGAGTAATAAAAAACTAATTACAAACTAAAAACTTATACTATGTTACGTTGGTCACTAATATTTCTTGTAGTTGCACTTGTTGCAGCATTATTTGGATTTACCGGAATTGCCGCAGGTGCTGCATCAATCGCTAAGATCCTTTTCTTCGTATTCCTGGTGTTATTTGTTGTCGCTCTGATTGCAGGTTCATCTCTGGTAAGAAGAAAGTAAAAACACTTAAATCTTAAAACTGTCTCGAACAGGTTTTCTGAACAGGAATGTTCAAAGGAGATCGGTTCGGGCAGTTTTGCGTTTACGCCATTGAAAACGGCCAATTTTTCCTTTTTCAGATTCAAATCGTTATATTTGTTAGACATTTGAATCTTCATGAAAAAAATTACAATTCTTGCTGTTTTAATTGCCTTTACGCTTGGTTTCCGGTTTCTGAATTCAGCCTCTTCTAAAGTTTCATCCTTTAAATATCACAGCCCCGATGAGATCGAGGCTTATATGGACACATTAAAACGTGCCCCGATAGCGGCAGGTGAATATTTTTTACCATCCTCCAGCTGTCGCGGTTGTCACGGTTACGATTCCGCCCATACTGCCAGCATCGATGAGGCAGGAAATGATGTTAACCTTGTATCTCGCTGGGAAAGCTCCATGATGGCACTGAGTGCCAAGGATCCTTTTTGGAAAGCAAAAGTGCGTCAGGAGATCATGATAAATCCCGGGCATGCAGGCGACTTGCAGAATCGTTGTCTCGATTGTCATGCTCCGTTGGGTGCTTACACTTCGAAATATCATGGAAATGCGTTTTATACCCTTGAAGATCTGGCTAATGATACTTTAGGAAAAGATGGTGTTTCCTGTGGAGGTTGTCATGCAATCGGACCCGTAGGTTTAGGAACCGGCAACTTCTATTCAGGGAGCATTCCTTATGATACAAATCATGTTGAATACGGCCCTTTTACGGCCCCTTTTGTTGGGGCTATGCAATTGTACGAAGGGTTGACTCCTGTTTTCAGTGCACACATGGATATGGGAAAAGCTTGTTCCTCCTGCCACACGCTTATCACCAATACATCTGACCTGAGCGGAAATTATACGGGCGGACATTTTGTTGAGCAGGCTACTTATCATGAATACGTTAATTCTGATTTTCCGGCTAACAACATAAAATGTCAGACGTGCCACATGCCGCAGGTTGCAGATCCTATTATTCTTTCAAACAGCACAAGCGGTTTAACTCCGAGATCTCCATTTAATCAGCACACATTTCAAGGTTCAAACCATTTTATGCTGAACCTTATAAAGAATAATAAGGATAGCTTGGGTGTGTATGTTGAAGATGATAAATTCGATTCTACTATTGTTGCAACTTCAGTGATGTTGAAGAAAAAGTCCATTGATATGAATATCATTCTGGATAGCGTAACTGCAGACACGGCATATTATCGGGTAAAGATCAAAAATAAAACGGGACATAAGTTTCCGTCAGGCTACCCTTCCAGAAGGGCTGTTCTGCAAATGGTGATCACAGATGCAAATGATACAATTTTTAGTTCAGGCTTATTTAATACGCAACAGCGTGTGATCGGAGAGAATATCGCATTCGAGCCTCATCATGCAGTTATTAAGCAATCGAATGTGCCTCAGATCTATGAGCTGGCTCCGGGTGATGTAAATAACAACTTTACTTCGATACTTGAGAGGGCTTCGGTTGTATTAAAAGACAACCGTATTCCGCCTACAGGATTTACAACCTCTTCTCCTGTGTATGATACAACGGTAATTTCAGCTGATGCTTTGGCAGATGATAATTTTAATAGGAATGGCAGCACACAAGGCAGCGGGACGGATTATGTGCATGTTCATGCTCCAATCAGCGGACATGTGGGAAGTCTGAAGATCAGCGCTAAAATGTATTATCAGGCTGTGCCTCCAAAATGGGTTGATGAGCTTTTTGCTATGTCGGCTCCGGAGATCAATAAATTTAAAGCGATGTACCAGAGTGCCGATCAGCGTCCGTTTTTAATGGTGTCTGACAGTCTTACAAATGTTAATCTTACCACAGGAACTCTGAATGCACAGTTGGCAAGTGAGATCAAGATATGGCCTACAATTTCAATTGACGGAAGAATTAACATTTCAGCCGGATATGGCGATCTTATCAAAGAAGTGGATGTGTACACTAATGAAGGTAAAAATCCTGTGCATTTTATAAATGCAGGATACCAAACCGACCTGACCATCGAGCTGCCTTCGGTTCCGGGTGTATATTATTTCAAGATCAGAACCGCCTCAAAAACTTACTATAAAAAAGTTGTGAAATCATAATTAATTCCTTTACTTTATCTCTCTCTAAACTAATTAGTTATTTAAACATTTAAAAAATTACAAATGGTAAAAACTACATTCTCACGCTCATTTGTACTTGCGTCCTTTCTGCTTGGAGCTACCGGCTCTTATGCACAGTTCTCATTTACTAGTATGAATAGTCTTGTTCCAACAGCAACGCATAGCGGAAATTCTATTTCTGTGGTTGATGTTAATAATGACGGATTGGATGACATGGTAAAAATGGATCAGTCGGAAAACCTGGTAGTAAGCCTTCAGAAGCAAAACGGGACGTTTACACATTATAATCTTGGAAATATCACAGGGGGTGGAAATGTTTGGGGAATGGCTTTGGCAGACGTGGATCATAACGGCTGGAAAGATGTCGCAACCGGAACAAACGGTTCTATGTATCTTGTTAAACTTGGATGGTCAGGTACAACAATGACTGCAGCGACCACAACTTTAGGCGGTTCTTACTTTGTTCAGAATGTTACTTTCGGAGATTTTAATAACGATGGATGGGTTGATCTTGCTGTATGTGATGATGTTGATTATGCCAAGGTCTATAAGAATATTTCGGGAACATTGACCCTGCAGTCGCCTTCCACAGCACTGATCGATATGGAAGATTACCCGGGGATGACCTATTCGGGTGACCCGTATGATTCAGGTAATTATGGGAGTGTTTATACCGATTTTGATAATGACGGAGATCTTGATCTTTATGTTGCACATTGCCGTCAGAGTACTTCCAGCAGCACGGATCAGAGAAGAAGAGACCGCCTTTATGTGAATAACGGTTCTAATGTTTATACTGAAGCTGCGGCAACCTATGGTATTGAAGTAAGCAACTTCAGACAAACCTGGACAACCAGCTTTGGTGATATTGATAACGATGGTGATTTTGATATTTTAATGATGAACCATACAGGAGCCAGCCAGATCCTGGAAAATGACGGTACTGGTCATTATACTGATATTACTGCAACAACAGGGTTTAACTGGAATAATGATGGAATTGAGTCTATCCTGGAAGATTTTGATAATGACGGATATTTAGATATTCTTTTATCCGGTGGTGGCTCGGGAGATTCATATTGGGTGTATCATAACAACGGAAATAAAACATTCACTGCAATGACGGGAACAACATTCGCTTCACAGTCGAATGGTATGCTTTCGTTTGCGACCGGAGATCTGAATCATGATGGAAGAATAGATGTTCTCGCTTCTTATGGTAATGTTTATAACACTCCATCTACCACTGCGGATGTATTGTTCATCAACAATACAAATAACTCAAATCACTTCATCACTTTCAATCTAACCGGTACATTAAGCAACAGAAGTGCTGTTGGGGCGCGTGTAACAATCACCGGTGCTTTCGGAACTCAGGTGCGTGAGGTAAGAGCAGGCGAAACTTATGGAACTGCAAATTCAATGCAGTTGCATTTCGGGATTGGAAGCAGCACATCCATTACCAGTGCAACTATCGACTGGCCTGCAGGCGGTACTACCACTTTTGGTTCGCTTCCGGCAGATCAGTTTGTAACTGCAGTGGAAAATACCTGCTCAATCACTAACAATGTGATCCCTGGTCCGGTAATTTTATGTACAGGCCAATCAACTACACTTACTGCGGTTAGTGGATACACATCTTATTTGTGGTCAACTTCTGCAACAACGCAATCTATTTCTACTTCTACAACAGGAACATTTAATGTGATGGTTACATCAGGTTCATGTTCCAACATCTCACCTTCGATTGGTGTGACATTAAACCCTGATCAAACACCTACAGTGACTTCAACTGGATCATCTTCATGTGCCGGGGCTTATGAGTTAACAAGCACACCTGCCACATCTTATGCATGGTCAGGTCCGGGCGGGTTTACAGCCAATACTCAAACAATTAATCCTACTACTTCAGGAACATATTCTTTAACTATTCAGGGCAATTGCTCCAGCTTTAGCGCTGCACCGGTTGCGGTTAATGTTTTAGCAGCGCCTTCTCCAACAGGAACTGGTGCAACAGGACTTGGACCAGCATCTTATACGCTTACTGCGACAAGCAATGGCGGGTCTTTAGCATGGTATGATCTGCCTTCTGCAGGAACATTGCTTGGAACAGGCGGAACTTACAACACTCCTGTTCTGACGAACACTACCACTTATTACGTCCAGGAAAGCACAACATATCCGGGAACAACAAGCTCTACAGGGCAGATCTACCATTCCGGTTCTACAGATTACAGTGCAACTACAATAAACGGGGGAGATGATTTTGATGTGTTTGCTCCATGTACACTGAAAACTGTAAAGGTTTATACCAACACCGCAGGCACACGGGAGATTCTGTTACTTGATAACAGTGGAACTGTGATCAATAATCTCGTAGTTAATATTCCTGTAGATTCAACAGTTGTAACACTTAACTTCCCTTTAAATCCGGGAACAGGCTATCGTTTAACTACTAAAACATCGGTGAACAACACCAATCTTGGAAACGCTTCTCCTGAATTACAAAGAAGCAGCGGTGGAGTATCTTATCCGTACACTTTGAACGGTTTGGTTTCTATCACAAACGGATGGACAGGAACAACGACTACCAGCGCAGCTTTCTATTATTTCTATGACTGGAAAGTTCAAACTCCTTCTCAGGTTTGTACCAGCCCGAGAATACCTGTAACAGCAACCGTAACCGGTGTTACAGGAATTGCAGAAAGCAGCATGAATGGAGTAGCGGTTGTTTACCCGAATCCGGCAACAGATAATTTAACTGTAAAATTAAACTCATCTGTCAATGGAAAAGTAGTGGTAACAATTGTTGATCTTGCAGGAAGAATGATTTCTGAAGGATCATACAATTCAAATGATCAGATCCAAATGAACATCTCTGCACTTTCAAAAGGTGCTTATATGATCAAAGTAAGTACCGATACTGCTCAAAGCGTTCAGCGTTTTGTAAAGAACTAAAATTAGAGAATAATAAAACAAAAGCCCTCCCGAATCCCGGGAGGGCTTTTTGTTTTTTTTGGATTGTGCTTTCGCAGGATGTCGGTCATTCCGTGCTACGACACGGAATCTCACTAAAATTTAGCTTTTATTTCCAGTCTTTTGCGAGATCAACCATTTCTTCATTCATTGTTTTGATCAATTCAATCTTCCATTCTCTTTTCCACTCCTTCAGTTGCTTTTCTCTTTTTTATTGCGCTCTTTATTTCGCTATGGATTTCAAAGTACATAAGATCATGTATGTTATATTTTTGAGTATACACACTACCAGTGACACCAATATACAAAACGGTTCTTGCCGCGTTTGACAAAATATAAACATATGCCTTATTTAAATCCATAAAACGACTCTTGCGTTTAAGATTATTGAGAGATCCCGTGTCGTGGCACGGGATGACGAAAAAACGGTATTAGAAGATACTTACTTCCCCCTCGGCTTATCACTCTCATGAGTTCTCAGAGAATTAAAGAAAGAGATAAGCAATTGTTTCTGTGTTTCATCCAGTTTCGCGTTGCCGTGTACCCAGAGATAGGACTCCATTGGCATTTCATTAGATTCAACCAGTTCTACTGCTTCCTTCAACTTATGATCTTTTTTTCTGGAAGAGTAATCGCCCCAAACTGAAAAGTTTAGTTCTTCACGTCCTTCATCAATATGATGCTTGATCCACCATGAAACCGGGGAAATATTTGTGTACCAGGGGTAAGTCGTAGCGTTGGAATGGCAGTCATAGCAGGAAGAATTAAGTATATTGGCAACATTCGAAGGAGGAGAACTCAGACTCATAAAGTCTTTCGATGGATCAAGGATCGGGTTTGTCTTGTCGATTCTGAAAGCCTGAATGACAATAAAAAGTATGACAAGTACAATTACAATTTTTTTTAGATTTAGTTTTGATCTTTTCGCCTCCATAAGTTTTTTTTGTGTCATTCGTTTGTTTTGCCAGGTTCTGTGAATGCTGATTCGCAACTATGTAAAATATATAACAACCAGAACTACTGATAATCCTGCCAGTCTTTTCTCCTGCTCAGCTTAAGATCTTTCAGAACTGATGCCTTAACATTTATATCAATGGAGAAACTCTGGCGAAACCCGAAGGGAACCCAGTTAAATCGCATTTCCCAGCAATGCAAATCGCGGTAAATATTAATCGAAGTTAGAGTCATTTTCTTGCTGGTGAAATCATATCCTGAAGAGAGACTTACTTTCCATTTTTTTGTAAGGCTCACGTCTCCATTAAAGCTTAAAGACTGGGTGGTTATTTCTGAAGACGCAAGGTCAGGACGACTGTAATTTATTGTATAGAATACACTCAGGTTCCATGGAATGTTAAAATCAACGTAAGCTTCAGGATGCGAATTGATATAATCCATTTGATCCTGGGTCGCATTATTACTCACAGGTTTAGCTCCCTGCTTCGTTTTCGGGTGAAGGCTCGTACTAAGTGTTACATATGAATTGACCAGACGGCCGAGCCTTCCGTTATTCCATTCAAATCGTTCAAGCTCAACTCCGGCTGTGTCGATCTGATAGGGATTCAAAGTAGTGCTGGCATTAATATCAAGCGCCTTGAAAAGCCTTGTCCGGCCTGTGAAATTAATATTGCTCCAGTTACGTTTTACAACAGCCATATTATAGGCAAATGAAACCCCGAAATTATCAATCAGTGAAACTTTTTTGAATACACTTCCGGAATCACTTTCTGTTTTCCGCTTTGCTTCAATGGTATTGTTCAGGCTGAAATTCAAAGTACCCGATCTGCCTGCAGCCGGGGAACCGAAAACACCATTCTGAAAAATAGAGTATTGGGTAGGTTTGTAGCTGATAGTATCTGCAGCGAATGTTTTATAATAACCGTATTTCGTTTCGGAAAAATCAGGGCGATAACTTGCGGTTAGTTGAGGTACCGCAACATGACGGATCTGTTTTAACCTTTTGGTACGAAAATAATAATCACCATATAATCGTGTATTAACACTTGCTGAAAGCCCGAATTCATTGGCAAATACAGTACCCGGCACAGTGTCAGTAATAATGGTATTCGTTTCCGCATCCAGATGTTTTTCGATGGTTTTAAAATACATGGTGCTTGAGGTGTTGATCAAGGGTGTGACGGTAAAATATTTCAGCACGTTAAAGGAGGTGCTGATCGGAACACTCAACCTTACTCCGTTTCGCATCTGCTGTAAAGTCTGATCAGTGAAAAGAGTTGAATCATACGCGCTGATCTCATTTCTCGCGTTAGCGGTGGCGCTGATCCCGATCTTATCATACCATTTGTTGGTTACACGTTGTTTATTCTTGAAAGGATTGATCCTGTTCATTGAAAAGGTTAATTCAGGAAGTGTAATATCCATCTTCTTCGTGATGGTATTTTGATTGTGTCTTGCATTAGCCGCAAAATTAAACGGAGTCCCGGTAAATGTTTTTGAATAGGAAATGTTCGACATGAAATTACTTTGTAAATAATCTCCGGTTACGCTTCCATTGAATTTGTTATACCTGCTGCTTCCTGCATTCACATCTGCTGAAAAGCGGCTGCTCGGATGCGCCTTCGGATCCTGTGCATGCCGCCAGCGAACAAAGAAATTGTTTTCTACAGTTGTATTCGGTAATTCAACATCACCATTCAGCGTTCTGGAATAACTCAGGTTCAACCCTCCGTCAAAACGATACCGTTTTCTGTAATTAGTAGCGGCACGTGCTCCGTAGCTCCCGTTAGAATAAATATCTCCTGTTAGCGCAAGATCCATATATTCATTACCTCCAAAGTAAAATCCTCCATCCTTCAGGAAAAATCCCCAGTTAACTGATTCACCATAGCTTGGCATCAGGATCCCGGAACGTCTTCCTTTTTTATTAGGGAAATAACCAAAGGGTAAAACGAGTGGAGTCGGGATGTCTGCGATCCACAATTCGGCCGGACCGGTAATGATCTTATCTTCAGGAATAACCTTGATCTTTTTTGCGCCAATGTAATAGTGAGGGTGATCAAGGTCGCAAGTCGTGTATTTACCATCCTTTACATAATAAACATCTCCGGTATCTTTCTTAATGTCACTTCCGTGGATGAAGCCTTCGTCCTGCTGTGTGATCACATCCTTGATCTTTCCTTTTTTTGTATCGAAGTTGTATGCTATGAACCCTGCAACGTACTGCCCGTCTTTGTTTTTGAAGTCGGGACGCTGGACTTCTTTGCCCGTGCTGTCTTTTACACCATAAGCATAAACTGTATTGTTCTTGAAATCGATCTCAATGTAACCGGCTTTAAGAGTCATGTCCTGGTAAACAACGGACGCATGATTATACAGATAAGCTTTCTGATTGGTGATGTCGGTAATCATTGAATCATCTGCAGTGTAGTCAACTTTATCGTCCAGGAGAGGTTTTGGAACGGTTTTCGTAATGGTATCGGGTTTTACAGCAGGGGCAGTTTGCGCAGAGGTACGCAGAAGCGCAGTTATTAACAGGCAAGCGAGGATAAAATATGTTTTTACCGGATTCGAACGCAATTTATACCGCTATTTTTGTGTTTATAGTACCACTATTCAATTTCAGGCTCAAAACTAACTAAAAAAAACAAGAAAAAAGGCTTGGCCAGAAGGTCAATTCCGGATTAACAGAAATTAACGTGAAAAAGATTCTCATCATATCCAGCCTTGTTATTTGCTCATTTTTTTGGACCTCGTACACCCCAAAATTCACGCCAGTATTTGCCGTAAAAACTATTGTAATTGATGCCGGACACGGTGGGAAAGATCCCGGTTGCCACGGAAGCAAATACAAGGAAAAAGACGTGGCTCTGGCGGTAGCTTTAAAGCTCGGGAAATATATTGAGGATAACATGAAGGACGTGAAGGTGGTGTATACACGCAAGACCGATGTGTTCCTCGAATTACAGGCGAGAGCTGAGATCGCCAATAAGGCCAAGGCCGATCTGTTTGTTTGTATCCATTGTAACTCCGCATGCTACCGCGATAAAAAATTAAAGAAGGATATTTGCAATGATGATGCGCATGGTGCTGAAACCTATGTAATGGGATTAAAGAATGAAGCCGGAAAGCTGGATGTTGCAAAGCGTGAGAACTCTGCCATTTTACTGGAGGACAATTACGTGAAAAAATATGACGGATTCGATCCTAATTCGGACGAGTCGTATATCATCATGAGCATGTTTACGGATACTTATTTGCAGCAGAGCTTAAGTTTTGCATCTAAGGTTCAGAAACAGTACAGGGGAAAAGCGGGGAGGGCCGACAAAGGAGTGAAGCGTGCTAGTCTTTGGGTGTTGTGGCGGACATTTATGCCTAGCGTATTAACGGAGATAGGCTTTCTGACGAATCCCGAGGAAGAACAATTCTTAGGTTCAGTGAAAGGCCAGGATTATATTGCCTCAGGTTTATATAAGGCTTTCAGGGAATATAAAGATGAGGTGGAAGGCGTGGCTAAAAAATACGATGATGATTTCGAGAAGCAGGAATCGTATAAACTCAGCAAAGAAGATTCGGTTGAGATTGCGGAGATGAAAAAAGCAAAAGCCGGAATCAAAGAGCCTGTTGATACATCCAAAGGAAAACCGGAGGAGAAAAAAGATCCTGTTGTAAAGGCGGATAATCCTCCGAAAGAAATAAAGACTCCACCGGTTAAGGTTGATGAAACTCCAAAAACACCAATAGTTTACAAAGTGCAGATCGCCTCTTCAGACAAAAAGATCGCTTTGACATCCGATAAATTCAAAGGTGTTGAAAAGCCGGGTGAGTATGAGGATAAAGGAATATATAAATACACAGCAGGAGAATTCTCAAAACAGGACGATGCTGTTCGCCTGCAGGCCTCACTTCGTAAAAACGGCTTTAAGGATGCCTTCGTGATCGCAATGCAGGACGGGAAGAGGGTTCCGTTGAAGTAATTTTCATGTATTCATAAGGTTACTCAAAAGTATCGTCATTCCGTGCTGCGACACGGAATCTCTCTAGGATTTCGTTGCGACCCAAATCATTATGGTTGTATTAATGGAACGCTGATCTTTTTGATTTTTATGATAAGGTAAGGATGGTCTTCGAGCCTTATGAAAAAATTATGATTTGATTCTTGTTTGGCTTTGCCTAAGACTCTCGGAACCCCAGTCACCGGTCATTCCGTGCTACGCCTGTCCCGGACTTCATCCGGGAACACGGAATCTCTCTGAGATCATGATGAACTCAAGTTCCTTAAGAGATAATTTATGAAACGCTGATTATTATAATTTTATCCCAATTTGTGACACCTCAAGATGATTTCGGAATTAAAATGAATAACCAATTCCAAAGGAGAAGAAGATGTTTACACCTTCGTCACGTGTTGGATAAGAAGTGTTGTATTCACGAATAACAATGAGAGGGGTGAACGCTGAATTTAAATACAGATGCCCTTTTTCTTTTTTGTATTTATATCCCACTCTAACAGAAGCAAATAAGGTTGATGATGCGGATTGCCTATTTATAACATGGCCGCAACTAGTGCAGTACGTATCTCCATAAATATAAGTCAAACCGGTTCCAATTTCCAGATGATTCTTCGAACCTATAGCAAGACCTAATTCAAGAGGGACTGACCATGGGATCACATCTTCCTTGTTTCGGTTCTGAAAATAATATGTTCCTCCTAACCTGGCAGAGATCTGATAATCTGTTCTTGAAAAAAAAATTCTTTCATAGTTTATTGTACTGATCAATCCGCCTGTACCCAAAACTTCCAGGAAAACAGTGTTGTTCGTTTTCTTTCTAGTCATTTCTTTCGTTACATATGCAGTATCATTACTCTGAGATCTCAAAGTGAATTGAAGTATAACTAAAGAAAGAATTAAAATTAGTCTCATATAAATTTAAATGAATAACCACATCCAATTCCTGCGTAAGGCAAGATCGTTTGCTTCGGCACATGTAAGTTAACCGGAGGCTCGTCATTATATTCCTTAATTAGAAATAATGGAGTTAAAGCAAAATTGAAAAACAAATGACCCTCTGGTTTTTTGTATTTATAACCAAGACTTAAAGAGGAGTATAAGGTTGAAGATGCCGAGGCCCTATTAATCTCTGAACCGCAATTCGTACAATGAACTAAACCGTATAAGTAGGTGAAACCCAGCCCTGTTTCCAGATGATGTTTAGTTCCAAAAGACAAAACAACCTGGAACGGTATTGACCATGGTGTAACATCGCTATTTAAATTTTCGAACTGATAACCAAATCCTATTCTGCCGGCTATTTGATATTTTACTCTTTCAAAAAATATCCTTTCATAATTTAAACTGTGGATTATCGCACCTGTACCGAATACTTCCAGGAAAACTGTGTTTTTAGTTGTTTTAGCTGCAGCCGAATCTGAAATCGATAATCTATCACGCAAGTGCATGGAAGAGAGAGAATTTGAGATGGAAATTAAAATCAGAAACAGTTTTATTACTCTCATATCGGCTAATTTATCCCATATCCATTAAAAAACAAATAAAACCCTCTCATTTCCAAAAATGGGTAATAATTGGAGGAAATCATTAAATTTGCAACAGTACCAAATGATCAAATTGTGAAACTATCAAAAGAGGTTAAAGTCGGTTTAGTTACAGCCATTGCCATAGCATGTTTTCTTTATGGTTTCAGCTTCTTAAAAGGCAAAAACCTATTCTCGTCACAACGTAAATTCTATGCTGTTTACAGTGATATTGACGGATTAGTGGGCGGAAATCCTTTGATGATCAATGGTTTTATCGTAGGGATGGTTGGAGATATTGAACTTTCGGAAGATGCCAGCAAAAAAGTTATTGTGACCCTTGTATTGAATGATGATGTGGATATCCCGAATAATTCAATCGCAAAAGTGATCAGCTCCAATATCCTGGGTTCGAAAGCGATCCAGCTGGAAGTCGGAAACTCAGTCACTTTCGCGGAAAGCGGAGATACTTTGCAATCGGCACAGGAAGAAAACCTGAAAGCTTCGGTGAACAAAACAATCGCTCCATTGCAAGCAAAGGCTTCTGAATTGTTATCGTCAATTGATTCGGTGATGGTAGTGGTGCAGCAGGTGTTCAATGAAAATGCGCGTGCTAACCTTTCCAAAAGCTTTGAAAGCATTAAGCTTGCGATCACTTCACTTCAGACGACCGCATATCGCTTAGATACCCTCGTTTATTCAGAGAAGGCGAAGATCTCCAGCATTCTTACAAAAGTGAATACGCTTACGAAGACCCTTGCTGACAACAGTGATAAGCTTGGAAACGTGATCAATAATTTTTCAAACATCAGCGACTCGCTTGCTAAATCGAATCTGACTTCCGCGATCAATAATGCGAACACCGCTTTATCCCAGGCCTCTTCCATCTTAACCAAGATCGATAAGGGTGAGGGAACAATGGGGATGCTGATCAATAACGACAGCCTATACCGCAAGCTTGATAAATCTTCTGAAGATCTTGACCGCTTATTAAAAGATCTTCGTGTGAATCCTGAGCGGTACGTTCACATTTCGGTGTTTGGCCGTAAAGACCGGAATAAGCCGAAGGATTAAGGGATTTGGGATTAAGGATTTAGGATTGTACAGTGTTTACTAGTATGACTGAATTCAGGAACCTAAGCCAATTTATAAGTTAGCATTATCATTTAGCATTTCTAAAAATATGATCTCAATAATTATCTTCATTTTATTATTTGGTGGCGGCTTCGCTTTCTTTCTTTACAATGTAAGTAAGATCAGGCGGAACATTTTGCTCGGCAAAGATGCGAACAGGAAAGATCGTCCGGCAGAGCGCTGGAAGATCATGACCCTGGTAGCTCTGGGACAAAAGAAAATGTTTAACCGTCCGATCCCCGCAATTCTTCACTTGTTCCTTTACGTTGCATTTGTGATCACACAGATCGAGCTGATCGAAATCGTGCTTGATGGTGCATTGGGAAATCACAGAATGTTTCGTCCTTCGCTGGGAGGTTTTTATACGTTCATGGTAAGCTTTATTGAAATCTTATCTGTACTTGCTTTTATAGGAACGGTTGCGTTTTTATCAAGAAGAAATTTATTAAGAGTTCCCCGTTTAGTTCAAAGTGAGCTGAATGGCTGGCCGAAGCTGGATGCTAATTTTATCCTTTTGGGTGAGATCACCTTGATCTGTTTCATCTTCATGATGAACGGTGCTGATGAGGTGTTGTATCAGCGTGGAATGTCGCATGCACAAAATATGAATGACGGTACTTTAGGTTTGTCTATCAGCAGTCATTTAGGTCCGTTGTTGTTTGGAGGCTTGTCGGATCATTCGCTTCATATCATAGAGAGAATCGGCTGGTGGGGACACATCTGCATGGTGTTAGGTTTCCTGAATTATCTGCCTTATTCAAAGCATTTCCACATTCTGCTTGCATTTCCGAACACATATTACTCAAACCTTGAAGAGAAAGGGAAGTTCAGAAATCTGCAGTCGGTTACAAATGAAGTGAAAGCGATGATGGATCCTACATTTACACCACCGGTTGCTGATCCAAATGTTCATGTGCGTTTTGGCGCGAAGGAAGTAACCGACCTTTCCTGGAAACAATTACTCGATTCATACACCTGCACTGAGTGCGGAAGATGTACATCAGCTTGTCCGGCAAACATTACCGGAAAGGTTTTATCACCGCGACTGATCATGATGAAAACCCGCGACAGGTTAGAGGAAGTTGGTAAGAATATGGATGCCAATAAGGGTGAATTCAAGGATGACGGAAAAGCCTTGCTTCACAGTTATATCACACCTGAGGAATTATGGGCTTGTACAAGCTGTAATGCATGTGTTCAGGAATGCCCTGTGAATATAGATCCTTTATCGATCATCATGGATCTCAGAAGATATTTAGTGATGGAAGAAAGCGCTGCACCGACAGAATTAAACATGATGTTCAGCAATGTTGAGAATAACGGTGCGCCATGGCAGTTTAGTCAGAGCGACAGGTTGAACTGGAAAAACGAGTAAGTACAGATAACGAATTGATTCGAATATACGAATCTGGGTTTGTAAAATTATTACAATTATTACTTGGCGCCTGTCATAAAGAAATGGACTTAATACAGAAAAAAGAAAATGGTGAATTGATCAGTCCGGTATTGCCGGAGCATATTAAAAATTACCTGATCGATATTGACGGGACCATTTGCGATGATATTCCTAACGAGCAGCCTGAACGTATGGCAACAGCCAAAGTTTATCCGGATGCATTGGAAACATTGAACAAGTGGTATGATGAAGGTCACATCATTACATTTTTTACTTCACGTACGGAGGCGCACCGGGAGGTTACTGAGAAATGGCTGAAAGAACACGGTTTTAAGTATCACGGAATGTTGATGGGAAAACCCCGCGGTGGAAACTATCATTGGGTAGATAATCACATTGTAAGAGCTACGCGCTTCGAAGGAAAGTTTACTGACTTGGTGGACAAACAAGTAACAATACAGGTTTTTAAGAAATAATCTACGAATTACGAAAAACATACGAATTTCGAATCTGTGTTTGGTAAAAAAGATAATAAACAATAATTACTTAGCGCCTTAGCGTCTTCGTGGTAAAAGAAAAAATTATGGCTGAATTACAAATAAGAACAATGGCCGATTACATGGCAAGCGGGGAAACACCGGAGATTTTATTCTGGGTGGGGTGTGCCGGAAGCTTTGATGATCGCGCTAAAAAGATCACTAAAGCGATTGTAAAGATCCTAAATCATGCGCACGTGAAGTTTGCTGTGCTTGGAACTGAGGAGAGCTGTACGGGTGATCCTGCGAAGAGGGCCGGCAATGAGTTCTTGTTTCAGATGCAGGCAATGACAAACATTACTGTGCTGAATGGTTATGAAGTGAAGAAAATTGTAACGGGCTGTCCGCATTGTTTTAATACGTTGAAAAACGAGTATCCTTCGCTTGGAGGATCTTATGAAGTGATCCATCATACTCAACTACTGCAGGACCTGCTTAACAGCGGACGAATTAAAATTGAAGGCGGTAACTTCAAAGGAAAGAAGATCACCTTTCACGATCCTTGTTACCTCGGAAGAGGAAATGATGTTTACGAAGCGCCACGTTCTGTGATGATCAATCTGGATGCTGAGCTTGCTGAAATGAAACGTAGCCGCCAGAATGGATTATGCTGTGGTGCAGGTGGAGCGCAGATGTTCAAGGAAGCAGAAAAAGGTAATAAAGAAGTGAATGTTGAACGTTCGGAAGAAGCATTAGCATTAAATCCGGATGTGATCGCAGTGGGTTGTCCTTTCTGTATGACGATGATGACAGATGGGGTTAAGCATTTCAATAAAGAATCATCTGTTAAAGTGATGGATGTTGCGGAGCTGATCGCACAGGCGAAGGATTTGTAATCAGCGAATGGGAAATGTGTGAGTGAGGTCATCCTGAACTTGTTTCAGGATCTGAGCGAAGGGGATGAAGACAGGATATGTTTATATAATGAGTAATGTAAAAAGAACTGTTTTTTACATTGGGGTTACGAATGATCTTGAAGAGAGAGTTGGTCAGCACAAATCAGGTGAAGGTTGCGTATTCACGCGTAAATACTAGCTCCATTATTTAGTATATTTTGAAATAATTTTTGATATTGAACAGGCTATCAAAATAGAAAAGCAATTGAAACGCTGGCATCGTGATTGGAAAATAAATTTAATAAGATCTCAGAATCCCGAAATGAAGGATCTTATATTAACAGGCTTGCCCGCAGATCCTGAAACAAGTTCAGGATGACAAACCCGCAATAGCAATAAAAAATGAACTCAATCAAAACCATGCCTCCCGATGCCCGCTTATGGGTGTATCAAAGCAACAGGGCTTTATCAGAGTCCGAAGTAAAATCAATTCAGAACGAAGGTGAAATGTTCGTGAATGACTGGAGCGCACATGGAGCTGCTTTGAGAGCTTCATTCGATATCCTTTATGATCGTTTTGTGGTGATAGCTGTGGATGAAAAGCAGGCTTTGGCTAGTGGTTGCAGCATCGATAAATCTGTACATTTTATAAAAGGGCTTGAGCAGAAATATAATCTCAATTTTTTTGACAGGATGCAGGTCGCTTATAAAAAAAGTGAGAAGATCGAAGCTGTTTCTTTTTCCGAATTTGAAAAGCTTGCAGAGAATAAAACTGTTGATGAAAATACTATCGTATTCAATAATATGGTCTCTTCAAAAACAGCATTCGAGAATGAATGGGAAGTGCCTCTTAAAAGCAGCTGGCAGAGCAGGGTGTTGAAATAATATAAATGCGGGCGTTAGCGGTCATCCTGAACTTGTTTCAGGATCTGCGCGAAGGAGATGAAAATAGGATATGTTTACATAATGAGCAATGTAAAAAGAACTGTGTTCTACATTGGTGTTACAAGTGACCTCGAAGAACGGGTTGCTCAACATAAAGCAAATGAGGGTTGCACTTTTACTAAAAAATATAAACTTTACTTTTTGGTTTATTTTGAAAGGATTTTTGATATCGAAGGGGCAATTAAAAGAGAAAAGCAATTAAAACGCTGGCACCGCAAATGGAAGCTTAATTTAATAAGATCGATTAATCCTGATATGAAAGATCTTATTTTGTCAGGCTTGCCCGCAGATCCTGAAACAAGTTCACGATGACCTACCCGCAAATGAAATTTCGAATAAGCATATCCACACTAATTACCGTTCTGCTGATCTCTTGTCGCAGCGACAAAGGTGACGTTCCTTTTCAGGTGACAAACAGCTCTCTATTTGAGCTGGTAAAAACCACAGCTGGCTCCGGATATTATAAATCTGGTGATACCTTAGCGCCCGCAGGCAACAGCCCGCACGGGCCTTTCAGGCTTAGAATGAACTCAATTGCTCAAAGAGTATTGAATAGTTCGGGTGAGCTTTCTCCGGGAGGAACATTTCCTGATTCATCTTTAATTGTAAAAGAAATTGTTAATTCGGGGCCGATACAATACGCGGTGATGTATCAGAATAAAAACTCCTGGGCCTGGGCTGAATTCAAAGGGAATGGAGAGGTTTATTACAGTGTGACTTCCAACGGTGCTTCGTGCACACCCTGTCACTCAAATTCTGTAAACCGTGACCTTGTGAGGACTTTCGATCTGCATTAAATTACTCCTGTGCTTTAATCTGCACCCAGCCTTCACTGTTAGCGATCTTATCAAGAATTAACTCAAGTTCCTTTAATTCCTTAGGAGCATGATAACGTTCTTTCACTGTTTTTGTCTTCCCGTTCATCGAGAACGAAACATAAGTACTTGGTAGATCACTGATTTCATTGGTGTACACATCATTCATGTCAAGAAATTTAGCCTTATCAAATTCTGCTTTTAATTTCATGATCTCCTCATCGGAGATAGCTTTTTCATATGTGCCAACTTTATCTACGTGGGCCGTTCCTACATAAGTTGCTTTGTTTGTTTCGGCATTCAGCGTCATTTTGAAAACCGGACATGTACCAAAGCATGCGCCTTTTTCATAACCGATCACAATGGTTTCCGGACCGCCTGTTGTTCCTGTGTTTTCAGACGATGTCGAAGAAGTATTAGCTGTTGATGAGGAAGACGCAGGAGCTGAAGCAGGCGCAGGGCTTGTTGCTGAAGTGGCTTGAGTCGTTGTCTCCTTATTTGATTTACACGAACTGATCAATAAAAGAAAAGTGAAAAGAGAAAGTAATCTCATGATGAATAAATTTACCAGGTGAAAATGTCGTTAAATTGAAGCGGGCGCTCGTTTCCACGCCAGATGAAATCTTTAAGTTTAAGTTCCTTAACGTCAATTTTATCAAGAGGGTATAACGTTGCTTCCGGCTTCGTAAGAAAAATGATCCTGTCAAGTTGTTCGTCTTTCAGCATAATTCTCATGTCGCTGCAATCGGCACGATTAACGGCAGTAATAGCGTCTTTTTCCTTTGCGTAATAGATCGTCTGACTGTTGCCTTCAACATTGACCTTGTAAAGCTTATTGTCTGCAAAAAAGCCTTTCATATATTTTCCGCGTACCTGATTGTACCTCAAGCTGTCTTCTTGTGAAACCATAAAACCTGTGCCGAAAAGTTCCATTGTTTTTAGCGATTTATTCCCGCTTATCACTTTGACGCTATCGGAAGTAAGCTGATTTTCGTCTGACCAAAGTACGGGCTTCCCGAATAATTTCATTGTAGAATCAATCGTGGTATAAATTAGAGAATCGCATTTTCCCTGAAGATTTCTTTTAAAGAACTTTACGTGATTATATGCGAAAAGCCTCTGGTCATCGTCCTCCTCCGTAGTATCTGTTTTTGATTTTTCAGCTCTCTTGGTGTATTTTAAATTACCACCGGTCGATGCGATTTTTGCAGCTGTTTCACCCCAGGCTTTCAAAGTATCAGCATGTATATACAATGTGTCATTTCCCAGACTGTCTTTTTCGGCAACCTGCGTTAGTAGAGCGTGCCCGGTGATCACGGAAAGGTCGTTGAATTCGTAGTGAAGCGCGAGATCTCCGCTGATGACGATTTGTTGCGCAGTATCAATGATCTGAACGTTTCGTTTGGCTTTTCCGATTCCTTTCTTTCTGTCGTAATAAAGGCTGTCGCCAAGCATTTTCTGCTCTTTTGTAAGAATGTATGAGTGCTTGCTGAAACGTGATAGATCGTTGAATGTATCATACCAACCATCTTCGCAATAGATAAGATTGTCTTTGCTTTTTATCGTTGTAGGGCCTTTGAAATATGTGATCTTGGAGGTTGTGTTGTATCGCATAGTATCACAGTTAATCACGAACTGAGGATTGGTAAGAACTACATTGTTTTTAAAAGTCAGGTCACTAGACTTTGCAAAAAAGTAACCCTGATCACTTGTAAGCACATTATCCTTATTAACGATCTTCGCTGGCGTATTATAGGATCCAACGCTGGTTGTTACATCATAAATTAATTCCAGGGTTGTTAGTGTCATGTCGGTTTTGGTGACCGTCACATTTTTTGTAAGGACTGCTTTTTTTGTATTCCCATTGTACTTCAGAAAGTCCCCATACAGGTTAATACTGTCGTTTTGCTGAATATGTACATGTCCGAAAGCATCGAGAGAATTGTCATTGTACAGATAGGCACTGTCGCAGAACATGAGGACAGTTTCATGTTTCAGCCTCACATCACCAATCAGTCGCTTGGCTCCGTTCGCGAAATTCTGCTCAGAACGGAGGGCACCGGCATTCAGGATCTCGATCTTTTTTTTAGAAGGGGGACTTTCCTGCGAATAGGATAAGCAGGGGAAAATGAGAATACAAAACGTATAAATAAAAAAATAATGAATATGTTTTGCTGACATCCTTGTGAATCGAATTTTAATGATCACGCCCTCTTTTGAGGAGGGGCGTGATTAAATGAGTTCAATTTTTATACCAATTCCTTTTTGCGGATCAGGGTCTGGGTGCGGTCCGGTCCGACTGAAACCACAGAAATAGGAACACCTGTTGCTTTTTCAATGAATGCGATGTATTCATTCAGCGCTTCAGGCATTTGATCCGGCTGATTAAGGCCAGTAAGATCCTGATTCCAGCCTCTTAACTCTGTGTAAACCGGAGTAAGCAACTCCGGAGAATAATCATATGGAAGATAATCGATCTGTTTACCCTGGTAAGTATAGGCAGTACAAACTTTTATCGTTTCAAGTCCGCTTAAAATATCGGCTTTCATCATTAAAAGCTCGGTTACTCCATTGATCATGACCGCGTATTTTAGTGCGGGAAGATCGAGCCAACCGGTACGTCTCGGACGTCCGGTCACAGAGCCAAACTCACGTCCGTTATTGCGGATCTGGTCACCGATCTCATCAAAAAGCTCAGTAGGGAAGGGGCCGCTACCAACACGGGTACAGTATGCTTTAAAGATCCCGAATACATTTCCGATCCGGTTAGGTGCAATTCCTAAGCCTGTACAAGCACCTGCACAGATAGTATTTGAAGAAGTCACAAAAGGGTATGATCCGAAATCGATATCGAGAAGAGAACCCTGTGCGCCTTCTGCAAGAATAGCTTTGTTTTCTTTTAATGCATTATTGATGTAATGTTCGCTTTCAATAACCTTGTATGTTTTAAGCTGTTCAATAGCTGCAAACCATTCCGGCTCCATTGAAGAAAGATCGTAGTCAAAGTTATGATGACTCAGGATCTGTTTGTGCTTTTCAACAAGCGCGTTGTATTTCTCTTTGAAGTTAGGAAGGATAATATCGCCTATACGAATACCGTTACGACCTGTTTTGTCCATGTAGGTTGGTCCGATACCTTTCAATGTAGACCCAATCTTTTCTTTTCCTTTTGATGCTTCAGAAGCGGCATCAAGTAAACGGTGGCTTGGTAAGATCAGGTGAGCTTTCTGAGCGAAAAATAATTTAGATTTTACATCAACCCCCATTTTAATAAGTGCATCAATTTCTGCGATAAGCACGACAGGATCGATGACCACACCGTTTCCGATAATATTAATTGAGCTTTCATGGAAGATCCCCGATGGAATTGTTCTCAGTACATGTTTGATACCATTGAATTCAAGTGTATGTCCCGCGTTAGGGCCTCCCTGGAAACGACCGATAATGTCATATTTTGGAGTTAATACATCTACTATTTTACCTTTTCCTTCGTCTCCCCACTGAAGACCCAGTAATACATCTACCTTCATTATAATTTAGATTTGTTGAATGTGCAGATAACGAATAAAAAAATCTACGAATCTGCGTTTGTTATGAATATTATTTTCTTTGTGCGTTCTTTTTACGTGTGTACCTGAATCTTTAATCAATCACTCACTTATTTAAAATTGCCATTGCTTCTTCTGTTGAACTACTTACGTTAAACACACTGTTAAGCTTTGTGATCACAAGCAGCTCATTGATTTTTTTATTTACACAGCAAATTGCAACATCTCCTGAGGCCTTGCGCGCTTTGGTAAGTATGTTAATGAAGATATTAAGGCCGCTGCTGTTGATGTACTTTAAACTTGCCAGATCCAATAAGATCTTATTTTCCCCTTTAGCAACAGCAGCATCGATTTCAGCCATCAATGCAGTGGACTGATCCTTGTCGATAAGTTCTCCCATCAATTCATAAATGTGGATTCCTTTTTCAGATTTAGATTTAAAGTCGAAGATCATAGATATTTATTTTTTTGTTTTTTTATGTTCACAAATGCCGTTTGAAGCAAGTTTGTTGCACTTGCCATAAAGATTAAGTGAGTGGTGAGAAATATTAAAATCAAGAATATCTCCCGCCATTTTTTGGATCTGTTGAATTCTCGGATCACAAAATTCAAAAACCTTTTCACAGTCCTGACAAATTAAATGATCATGCTGTTTATATTCATGAGATTTTTCGAACTGAGCGAGGTTCTTTCCAAACTGGTGTTTTGTAACAAGGTTTGAACTCAACAATAATTCTATTGTGTTATAAAGAGTAGCACGGCTTACGCGGTACTTTTTATTTTTCATGTGGATGTACAATGATTCGATATCAAAATGTCCACCATGTGAATAGATCTCATTTAATATTGCAAAACGCTCAGGGGTTTTTCTATGCCCATGCGTGGTAAGATATTCTGAAAATAATTGCCTGACAGTCTCTTTGGTATCAACACCAGCCATGTTCTTGTGCTCAAACGATTTAGAATATAAAAATACGAAAATTATCGGCACCCGACCGATAAGATATTAACAAAAAAAACAGCCCGCACCCCTTGTCAATACAGGGTAGGAGCTGTTTTTGTGTCCTGGTTTTTGTGGAAAAGTTTAATTGCTGTCCATACGGGTAACAGTGAGGACTCCGTGTACCTTTTTAAGCTTTTTCATTAGTTCCGTGAGGTGAGTTGTGTCGTGTACGAAGACAGTTACACTACCTTCGAAAGTTCCGTCATTTGTATCAAAGCTGATGGAGCGCATGTTTACATTCAGCTCGTTTGAAATTATCTTGGTGATATTGCTTACAAGTCCGACCTCATCGATTCCTGTGATCTTAATCCCTGCAAGGAAAGAGATCAGCTCCTGGCTGGTCCATTTTGCCTTAACTACGCGGTATGCATAATTTGATAATAATTGCACAGCATTCGGGCAATTTACGCGGTGGATCTTTATTCCCTCGTTGATGGTAATAAATCCAAAAACGTCATCCCCCGGAATAGGAGTGCAACATGGTGAAAGCTTATAGTCGATCTTATTCAGGTTTTCCCCGATGACAAGCATATCCGCCTTACCCCTGGTATTGGCAACCATTTGTTCAAGAGAAGGTGCTGCTTCTGTCTTTTTGATGCTTCCCGTTTTATGGACAATGGTGCCTTGTTCCTGACGGAAATCCTTCAGATGTTTTAAATTAATATTTCCGACAGCAACACGATAGAATAATTCCTGGCTGCTTGGAAGCTTAAAGTAATTGGCAAGCTGATTTATATTTTGAACGGTGAAGTCGATCTTCAGATGGTTGAACTTTCGTTCAAGCATTTCACGACCATCTTCGGAGATCCTTCTTCTTTCTTCTTTAAGTGCATTTTTGATCTTGCTCTTTGCTCTTGCCGTAACCACATAATTGAGCCAGTCTTCCTTCGGTGTTTGTTTGTTGGAAGTAAGAACTTCCACCTGGTCACCGCTTTTTAACTTATAGCTAAGAGGAACGAGCTTGTGATTCACCTTCGCGCCAATACATTTCTCTCCTACCTGTGTGTGTATATCAAAAGCAAAATCCAGCGCTGTTGCATTTATTGGCAACGTTTTCATTTCACCTTTGGGAGTGAAGGCGAAGATCTCTTCAGCAAACAGGTTGAGTTTAAAATCATCAAGGAACTCAAGGGCATTTTCCTGTGGATTCTCTAAGATCTCGCGGATCTTGCGGATCCATTCATCAAGCTGATTTTCGTTTGCACTGTCTTTGTATTTCCAGTGTGCAGCATAGCCTTTTTCAGCAAGCTCATCCATGCGGGTAGTGCGGATCTGCACTTCGACCCATTTTCCGTCAGGCCCCATCACTGTAGTGTGCAAGCTTTCGTATCCGTTTGCTTTCGGTGTGGAGATCCAGTCGCGAAGCCTTTCCGGGCTCGGGTGATAAAAATCGGTAACAATAGAATATACTCTCCAGCAATCGGATTTTTCTTTATCCGGAGGAGAATCAATGATGATACGAATAGCAAAAAGATCATAGATCTCTTCAAAAGGAACGCCTTTGGTCTTGATCTTATTATTGATGGAATAGATCGATTTCGGGCGACCAATGATTTTTGCTTTCAGGCCAATCTCCTCAAGGATCTCCTTGATAGGTACCATGAAACGGGTTATGAATTTTTTTCTTTCAGATTCCCCTTCTTTTAATCGTACCTGGATATCATCGTAAACATCCGGTTCAGTATATTTTAATCCAAGATCTTCAAGTTCAGTTTTAATTGCATTTAATCCAAGCCGGTGTGCAAGCGGTGCATACAGGTATAAGGTTTCAGACGCTATCTTCAGCTGCTTGTCGCGTTTCATGCTTTCAAGCGTTCGCATGTTGTGAAGTCGGTCAGCTAATTTGATCAAGATCACACGTACATCTTCAGAAAGCGTAAGTAACATCTTTCTGAAATTTTCCGCCTGTAATGAAGAGCTCTGGTCAAATACGCCTGAGATCTTTGTTAAGCCGTCAATGATCTTCGCTTCTTTTTCTCCAAATAGTCCACGGATATCGTCAAGAGTGAGGTCAGTGTCTTCTACAACATCGTGTAACAATGCACAAACAACGGAAGTCGTTCCGAGCCCGATCTCTTCCGCGCAAATGTGGGCAACAGCGATAGGGTGATAAATATAGGGCTCACCAGACTTTCTGCGCATGTCTTTGTGAGCTTCTAGAGCAATATCAAACGCTTTACGGATGAGAAGTTTGTCCCCTTTTTCAAGCGTTCTTTTACACGCTTGTAAAAGTGCCCTGTAACGTTTTAGAATCTCTTTCTTCTCCGCCTCAAGATCAATTGTAGATTGTTTTTGCATAAAGAATCAGTTAAAGCGTAAAGTTAGCAAATTATGCCGTTTTATGGAATAGGGCTGCGGTAATTTGAACCTCGCTTTATTGTTGAAAACTTTAACGAATGAGAAACAGGTGAGTTATGATCTCTCTTCCTTTTTTTGTTCAAGCTCCCATTTCCAGGCCGTTTCCATCATTTCATCCAGGCTGAACTTTGTTTTCCAGCCTAATTCCTTTTCGGAGTATGAAGTGTCTGAGTATATAGAAATAACATCACCGGGGCGCTTGTCGCCAAGCTTATAATTTAGTTTTTCGCCTGATACCTTTTCAAATGCATTGATTGCTTCGAGAACACTCACGCCATCTCCGGAACCGAGATTAAATATCGAGAAATTACTTTTTTGTTTGCCGTTCAAAATGTATTCCAAAGCCTTGATGTGAGCGATTGCAACATCAGTAACGTGGATGTAATCACGGATACAGGTGCCATCACGGGTCGGGTAATCTTTTCCGTAGACAGTCATTTCAGGGATTTTACCAATTGCAGTTTTTGTAATTACAGGTACCAGATTGCTTGGTTTGTTAATAGGATCTTCTCCTATGAGGCCGGAAGTGTGCGCGCCTACCGGGTTAAAGTAGCGGAGCGCAACAGTATTGAGCTTTGGAAATGCACGAGCATAATCTTTTATGATCTCTTCTCCTGCTTGTTTTGTAAATGCATAGGGTGATTCTGCCTTTCCAAGTTTGCTATCTTCTTTTACCGGGAGTTTTTCAATGTTTCCGTAGACTGAGCAGGAGGATGAAAAAATGAAATTGCTGATATTATGTTTTAAACAAGCTTCGAGAATATTCAGGAGGGATGCTATGTTGTTGTGATGATATTTGTAAGGTTCAGCGACTGACTCGGACACTGATTTAAATGCAGCAAAGTGAATAATTCCGGTAATGTCCTTTTCGGAAGTAAAAAGTTTTTCAACTTCGGAGGCATCGCAAAGATCGATCGCGTAGTTTTTAATTCTCTTTCCTGTGATTTTTTCAATGCGATCAAAAGTCTTGTGAGATGAATTAGAAAAATTATCAACCGAAACTATGTTGTAATTGGTGTTCTCAATAAGTTCTATGATCGTATGCGACCCAATATATCCTGCGCCTCCGGTTACCAAAATCGTTTTTTTATTCATATCTCAAAGCTGATTATTTAGCGTTTTTTTATAAACCTCTGCATATAATTCGATTCCTTTCTCAAGGGAAAAATAATCATTTGCAGCTTTCATTATTGCATTTTTATCGGACGTTAAAAGTACATCAATTTGTTTAATTATTCTTTGGTATTCATCAGTGGTAAACTCATTTATAAGTAGCCCTGCCGAAGATCTTTTAATGATCAGGTCACTGTCGCCTATTCCGGTGTTTGTGATCAGGGGGATTCCCATTCCCATGATCTCACCTGTTTTTGTTGGCGATGAAGCCTTTTTTGAATAAAGAGGTTTAATAAAATAAAGTGCCACTGTGCTCAGACTTAAAAGTGAAGGCACTTCTTTTCTTTCTGCTGCCCGGATTAAAATTCGGTCTTCCGGAATGTTTTTCTCTTTCCCTTTTTCTACAATGATTTGCTTATCGTCTGCTGTAATGAAAAGAAACTTAGCAGTGGGTTTGAATGAAAGTAATTCTTTGAAAAAATCCAGCATTTCATCAAGCATATACCATGTGCCGACAGAGCCGAGGTAACTGATCATAAAATCATCGGGTTGGATGTTTAGTTTCTTTTTAAGTTCGTTAACCAGCGGTTGTACGATGCAGGAAGGCGTAAACAGATTTAGATCCGCACAGCAGGGGATAACTTCTATATTAAGATTCTTGTTGCGAAAAGTTTCCCAGGATAACATCTCGGATTTGGCATTTTCTGTAAGGCTGATCACATAATCAGCGTTTTTAAGAAAGTCAATCTCTTTTTTCTTAAAATACTTGAACATTCGTCTTTGAATGAAGTTATCCATTCTCCAGATACCTCCATCTATTCGCTCATTAGCCCAGAAGCCGCGCATATCAAAAATAAACTTTATCCCGAATTGCTTTTTTAATTTCAGTCCAACCAGGGCAGCCATATAACTTCTGCAGTGCACCAACACCGGCTGATTCAGATCGTAAATTCTGTAAGCTTCTTTCTGAATGGCTTTAAGGTTAAGCTGTTTCGATAAGAAAGAGGAAGATGTTGAGTATGGAACGGGGAACCATTCAATATTATTTGATTTTAATAATTCTCTGATAGAATCTCCACTCTTTTTAAAGCGATCCTGTTTTTCACAACTGATCAGGCTGATTCGATACCCTTCTTTTGAAAGCCCGCACAAATAGGGAATCACCTGCGACTGTCCCAGAGGATCAGTCATGCCATCGTAAGAAATATACAATACATTCATTCGTGCAGTATTTGTATTACAAGTTTAAGATAATATTTAAAACATTGTGTTACTTTTGTTTAAATTAAAGCGTTTCACTGGCTTCCTCATGATACTTACAATTTTCGACTTGTTGCTGGTCCCGATTTATTTGCTGATCATTTATTTTATTTCTTCATTTATTCAGCAAAAAAGACAGATCAAGGAGCCGCATTACAAGTGGTACACAAAAGGGTTGTTTGCCAAATTAGGCGGGGCGATCGCCTTGTGTCTGGTTTATCAGTTTTATTACCCAGGTGGTGATACAACTAATTATTTTATTTCCTCCAGCGCTATTTCCAGAATGGCGTTTAAAGATTTTGATGTTTATTTAAGAATAATGACGGGTGATAATGCCCGAGAGTTGTATAGTTATTTTGACCTTTCCACAGGATGGCCGATATTTCAGTGGGATGATGAAAAAGCAATATTTGTTTCCCGTTTGATTGTGCCCTTTTGCATAATGTCTTTCCATACCTTCATTGTATCTGCCATTTTATTATCCTGGGTTTGCTATACAGGTATCTGGCGCTTATTCTTATTGTTTCAACAACAATTCCCTCAGTTGGAAAAGCAGCTGGCGCTTTCAACTTTATTCATTCCCTCAGTTGTATTTTGGGGCTCCGGATTGCTAAAAGACACTATTACTTTATCTGCAGTGGGTTGGTATGCTTATCATTTTTATTATTTCTTTATCCGTAAGAAATTTACCTTTTCCAGTGCCATGTGTATTCTTATCAGTTCCGCCTTATTAATTGGCATCAAACCATATATTTTTTTTGCATTGGTTCCCGGATCGATCATCTGGCTTTCTAACGAACGGTTGGTCAATGTGAAAAGTAAGTTACTTCGCGCAATTGCTGCACCTGCATTCATTGCGACCGGGATTGGATTAGGCGTGCTTATACTGGGTCAAATGAGTGAAACACTTGGTGTATACGCAATTGACAAGGTATTGGATAAGGCGGTCGAGTCAAATATGGATCAGAAATCGGCATATTACGGTGGAAACAGCTTTGATATTGGTGATTTTGATGCTTCCTTCAGCGGGGTTATGAGTAAAACGCATCTGGCTATTACGGCTACCTTATACAGGCCATTTCTCTGGGAAGCTAAAAATCCCGTTATGTTCCTGTCCGGCCTTGAAAATACCTACATCCTGCTTTTATCGCTGCTACTGCTGTTTAAATTAAAAATCACGAACTTTTTTCTCCTCATCGGACAGAATCCATTGGTTTTATTCTCTATGCTTTTTGCATTGTTTTTTGCATTTTCAGTAGGTTTGGCAACATCAAATTTCGGTTCTTTAGTGCGTTTGAAAATACCGTGTATTCCTTTTTTTGTCTCCAGCTTATTTGTTTTGAAACATCTCTATGAGAAAAAATATAATAAGAAATTAGGACTATAAAATTTATTGAATGAAAGAAGAATTGAAAGCTAAAGTGTTTTTTCCAAATCTCGATGGCTTGAGGTTCATTTCTTTTTTTTTAGTTTTTCTTTCACATAGTTTTGTAACTGAAGACCCATCAATAAAAGCCACTGCATGGTATAACTTTATTAAGGTAAGGTTGTTTTCCGATGGTGATCTGGGGGTAAGTTTTTTCTTTGTCCTGAGTGGGTTCCTGATAACATATTTATTACTCACGGAAAAACAAAGTACAGGCAAAATTCATGTTAAGAATTTTTATATCAGAAGAGCTTTACGAATATGGCCCCTTTATTTCTTTTGTGTTCTCTTTGGTTTTTTAATCTTTCCTATTTTAAAAGCAAAATTTGGCCAGGTGCCTGATGAAACAGCAAGTCCTGTGCTCAGCTCGTTATTTCTAAATAATTTCGACAGGATTATTCATGGACCCCCGGACTCATCAGTTTTAAGTGTTCTATGGTCTGTAGCAATTGAGGAGCAGTTTTATCTGATATGGCCGTTGTTGTTTGTATTGATCCGGCAACGAAATTACGGGTTAATCTTTCTTGCTGTGATTTTTGTCTCTTTAATATACAGGACTTTTTGTTTTGATGGTCAGATTGACCTTAATTCACTTGGAGTCATTTCTGATATGGCCATTGGTGGAGGAGGGGCTTATCTCGCTTTTTCCAAAACGAGGTTCCTTGAATTTATAAAAGCTATTCATCCTGCGGTGCACCTGATTCCTTATTTAATGGCATTGGCATTCATCTGTTTGAAGTATGAATTGTTTATGAGTTATGGACTCATCGTTTTCAAGAGGGTGATCATTGCATTTTTCTTTGTATGGATTCTGTTGGAACAGAACTTTTCTGAACGTTCCTTTTTTAAGATTTCAAATTTTAAAGTAATTTCAAGCCTTGGGAAGTATACGTATGGCCTTTATTGCCTGCACCCAATAGCAATTCTTGTCAGTATTACGCTGTTAAGAATATCTGGATTAAATACCAGCAGTTGGCATTTGTGGTTATTAGAAGTGCCGCTTTCTTTATTTATAAGTTTAATGTTGAGTTACCTAAGCTATAACTATTTTGAAATGAGATTCCTTAAAATGAAAGAAAGATTTTCTTACGTTACTAAAGGAGAAAAAGATTAGGCGTTTTTTATTAACCATTGATGAAGAACAATTAGGACCCAAAGCCGGTTGTACAAATAATTCTTACCAGATAGAAACTCCTTCTTCAGTTGTTCCACTTCTTCCACTTTGACATAATTATATTTCTCAATAACTTCTTTAGAGAGATTATCTTCAATTAAAAAGAATAATTCATTACGGAGCCATTTTTCAAGGGGAATTGAGAAGCCTTGTTTCGGCCGGTCAAACATTTCTTTCGGTACATATTGATAAAGAACCTCCTTTAATAGGTATTTGCTGACCCCATCATGCTTCTTCAATTCAGGAGAAAGATTCAATGCAAATTCAACGATGCGGTAATCGAGGAGAGGCACTCTTGCTTCAAGTGAATACTTCATGCTTGCTCTGTCAACCTTGGTCAGCAGGTCATCCTGAAGATAGTAATTAAGATCAAAGATGGACTGCTTTTCAGCCGCAGTTAGTTTTCTTGAAGTATGATTTATTTCATCATAGAAACGATAGAATCTTTCTTTGTTAAAAGCGGAATCATTTTTAAATTCAGGTGTCAGAGTGTTATTCAATTCTTTTAGATTGAACAAATATTGCTCCTGCGAAAGTATATGGCTGTATTGCAATTTCGTATCCGAAAGTTCAAAATATCCCGAATGCCTTTCAAATTTTGATCCTGATAGTTTAAGAAGGGAAGCAATTGACTTTCTGAAAATCTTAATTAACGGATTATCTAAGCGTTCAGCCCACTGATAAGCCCCATATCCTAAAAATAATTCATCGCCCCCATCGCCTGATAATGCAACGGTGACACTTTTCCTTGCGAGACGGGATACCAGCATGGTTGGTATTGCTGAAGAATCTGCATATGGTTCATCATACACCTCTAATAGCCCCTCTGACAATTCCAAGGCATCATTGTACGATACTATTAATTCATTGTGGTTGGTCCCTAAATAATTCGCGATCTTGCTTGCGAATTTCGATTCATTGTATTTGTTTTCTTCAAAGCCGATCGAGAAGGTGCTTATTTTCTCACTTGATAAATTTGCTGCATTTGCTGCAACTATACTCGAATCGATACCTCCGCTCAAAAAGACACCGAATGGAACATCGCTTCTGATCTGGTATTGAACCGCGCTTTTAACCAGTTCGCTTAATTGCCTTTGAGCTTCTGATTTGTCGGTAATCGTCTTCTCTTTAATCTGTTGTCCGGCTGACCAGTATTTTTCTTTTGTTAATTTATCATTACGCAATTTCAACCAGCTACCTGCTTCAAGTTTGAAAACAGATTTATAAATACTTAACGGGGCCGCTATAAACCCCATATGCATAAATTGATAGACAGCGCTTCTATCTATTTGCAGGGATAAACTTTTTAGGGTTTTAATTGATTTTAATTCAGACGCAAATGCAAAGTCATTGCCATCCCAGAAATAATATAAAGGTTTGATACCAATATGGTCACGGACGATATATATTTCATTCTCCTCCTTGTCGAAAATTGCAATGGCGAACATACCGTTAAGATATTTTGTGAAAGAAATACCATAATGCAGGAAAGCCTCCAGGATAACTTCGGTGTCTGATGTTGTTTTGAAAGTTGATCTGAACTCTTTTTTTAACTGATCTGCAATTTCGGTATAGTTGTATACTTCTCCGTTGTACACCATCACATATCTGCCATCTGAAGAGGTCATTGGCTGATTAGCCGTTACTGAAAGATCAATAATGCTTAATCTGCGATGGCCAAGCCCCACTGACCCATCAACAAAATAACCCGATGCATCGGGTCCCCGATGAGAGATTGCATCTGTCATCTTAACAAGGTCCTGCTCGCTAAAATTTTTTCTGGGACTATAAAACCCTGTTATTCCGCACATCTTGAACTATGTATTCTTAATATTAAAAGTTTGCAAGCTTATCTTTTTTAAATAACTTCCTGTATGTATCGTAAATAAAGCCAAGCCATTTTTCATCATTTGGATAATCGCTATACCACCTTGGAGGTAATTGTATTATCCGATCAAACTCTTCGAGGCTAATGCCTAATTTTTTTGCGATATATTCTTTTTCTGTTTGTGCTTTTGCGTCTGAGTAAGGAAGTTTCTCCAGCTCTTTAAGAGCACATTCACGGCTTACATCACCGGTGCAAATCTGGGTCGATAATGTTGCTCTTCTATAATCGATGCCGAATTTTTTGTATAGATAGTAAGATTGAATAAATCCGGTGTAGACAGATTCATAATGTTTTCCACCGTAATAGCGCCAATCAAGTTTCTTTTGCAAGAAATCCATTGATTCCGATTTTGAATAAGGAATATAGTTTAATAAATAGATTATTTTCTTTCCCTTAATGAGCTTGTAATACATTTCCTGGCGATAGCCAAAGACAGGAAAATGCCGGAGCTTTTTATTCCCAAACTTCTTCTGAATATAATTGAAGTACTTAATATCCTTGGCATTGTAATGCCAGTATTTCGGTAAGATTCCTTCGGTAGCAAAATTACCCCCGCTAATAATGTATTTTATATTGTATTTGTCAGAGATCCTATGCAGAGATGAAAGAATAGCCATGTCAGTTGGTGTTTCAGCTTCGGGTACAGACGCCTTTAGAAAGGCAAGTTGAACATCTCTGAATTCTTCCCAGTCCAATACATCGCTTTCGTAATCGATAGATAATTTATTTGCGATATTCTTTATGTTCGTGACCGCTTCGTCTGAATTCCAACCGTTATCCATGTGAACGGCAAGCACTCTTAAGCCATGTTCTTTAGAGATATATGCTACATAAGAACTATCTATTCCCCCACTCAAACCGATAACACAATCATACTCCTTTCCTTTCCCTGCCTCCTTCATTTCGTTGATAATGCTTGCAAATTCCTTGTCACTGTCAGAACCGTGATATTTGTGCTTAGCACGTTTACTGATAAATTCATTACAGTTATTGCATTCGCCTGCTTCATTAAACCGTATACTGGGATCACTTGTATCCATTACACATCTCGTGCATAGTTGGTACTGCCGCTCAGCGGCTGTAGTACCAACGCCTATAAGTTTCAGATGTTCAGCAAGTATTTGGGTTTGTTGTCTGCGGGAATATTTAGAAATTTGATCAGTGTTGCATTGAACAGCTCCTGTTTGTATGAACTCCTGATAAAGTTTATCTATAACGTGTCCAAGATCTTTTGAATCAGAAATAATATGGCCGGATTTGGTTTCATTAATTAAATCGGCTTGCAAATGACTGCTTAAGTTATCTTCTTCCTTTATGTTATAATGGCGTTTCTTTAACGCCAGCGACTCAGGATCATTTGAATAACAAAGTATGATAGATCTCTTAACGGCCATGTAATCATAGATCTTTGTGCCAATTATAGAATAATCATTGAATAGAAGCATCACATTATCCTCCGCAAGCTTTTTCAACAGGATGTCATTTTGCATTTTAGGAAAAAAATGGATGCTGGATGAAATTTCCTGAAATTCATTCCTGACCATTTCTTGTATTTTACGGACTAGATTAATACCATAAAGGTTAAAAGCAATTTTAGCGTCCGGATTTTTTCGAATGAAATTTTTTATCACAGTTAAAAAACTGTGAATTGGATGCCAATCATAAATTGTCCCAACAAAAGCAATATTGAATGAAGTGCTCTGTTGCTTTACGTCTTTGATCCTGTCAATTACTTCAGGGTCGTAACCATTAGACAAAATACAATATTTCTTATCAGGTATAAGACTCTCAATCTTGCTTTTGACGAACTCAGACACTGTGATTATTGAAGATGCTTTGTTTACAATCTTTTTTTCGAAATGTGAGTTCCAGATCTTATAAAGTAATTTTGTGTTTTTAACATTCTGTGACCATGGATCCCGATAATCAGCAATCCAAGGTATGTTGAACTCCTCGCTTAACATCGATGCGTACTTGAACAAAACAAAAGGTTCTCCGGTTGCAATGATCGCATCTACCTGGTTGTTTTTTAGATAATCCTTTGCCGCATGATACAGTTCAGATTTAGGTCCGACAGCAAATGGCCATTGTATAAACTCAAAATATGCTGTGACAAATTTCCTGGCAAGCTTAAATTTCGACTCACCATGTTTTAACATGAGCCGGTTTCCATAATTAGATCTGTAAGGAGTTTTTATAATTGTTCCATATTCGGTATTTTCTATTATAGTTTGAGAAGATTCGCTTGGAGCCACGTAATCAAGATGGCTTTCATAATTGTTTCCCCACTGTCTGGTCACAACAATCGGATATATATTAAACTCTTTAAAATAACGGTACCATGCGTACGGTCTTAAACCTCCTACAGAAACATAAGGCGGGAAATCATAGGCAAGTATTAAGACTTTTTTCATCTAAATTATATGAATTAATATTAAACATTTTTAGCTACCGGAAGCCTTTGAATAATTTCTGCAAGCACTTTAGTTTGCTCTTTTCTGGAATATTTTTCCGTATTTGTGGTGGAACACGCCAGTGAACCATTGTTTTGCCACTCTATCCAAAGGTTGCTTAATAATGTTTTGAGGTCATTTGAATCGGAAACAATATATCCGGCATTAGTTTCACGAATCAGATCTTCCTGAGAATGAGTGCTCGAGCCGGGTTCTTCTTTGATGTTGTAATATTTCTTTTTTAGCTCATTACCTTCATTGTCATTTTGAAAGCAAAATAGTATCGTCCGTTTAATGCCTATGTAATCATATATTTTTGTACCGACAATTGAATAATTATTGAATAATAGCATCAGGCTGTTTTTTGCCAGATGTTTCACCAGCTCTTCATTCAACATTTTAGGATGAATAAACACTTTGTTTTTTAACAAAGGGAATTTCGAGAGTATTCCATTTAGTTCTTCAGGAATATTAACTCCATAAAAATTGAGTCGGACCTTTGCACCCGGACTGGAAATTAAGAAATCGGCAAGAACAGATAAAAATTTTTCCAGCGGATTCCAGGGGTTGATAGTTCCCGTAAATGCAATATTAAGGGCAGATGGATCCTGCTTAAAATCTGAGCTGTTTTTGATAACCTCAGGATCAAAACCGTTAGGGATAATACATACCTCCTTTTGCGGAAATAATTTCAATAACTTCTGCCTGAAAAAAGTAGAAACGGTTGTGATAATTGCTGCACTGGAAACGGTATTTCTTTCGTGATATAGAGCCCAGTTTTTTAGGAAATATTTATCTTTTATCTGAAAGTCGTCCGACCACGGATCTCTGTAATCAGCAATCCATGGGATATTATAACGCTTACTGAGTTTAGATGCGTATTTAAAAAGGATAAACGGATCTCCTGAGGCAACAATAACATCTATCTTATTCGATTTAATGTAATCTTCAGCCGCAAAATAAAGTTCCGACTTTGGTCCGGATAAGCTTACCCATTGCATAAATTCGTAATATGCGGAAGCTGATCTCCGAAGGAGGCGGAATCGGGATTGCCCATATTTTAGTATGAGCCTGTTTGCCAGGTTAGGTTTGTAAGGTGTTTTAATCATCGTGCCCCAATCTGTGACTTCTTTTATAACATGATCCGATCCACTTGCTGATACATAATCCAATAGATTTCCATGTTCATTATTCCACTGACGTGTTACTACCACAGGATAAATATCATACTGTTTGAAATACCGATACCACGCATACGGCCGTAAACTCCCTACTGAGACATAAGGAGGAAAGTCATAAGCCAGAATCAGAACAGTCTTCATTTTACGAGATTAAATAAAATATTCTCCTGATTTTCCCAATGGTATTCTTTTGCAGCTTCATTACAATTTTCAATGTATGGAGATAAATTGCTTTCCGATAATTTATCCATTGCCTTTGCGATATTTATAGGTTCATTTTCAACCAAAAGGCCAACTTCGTATTTTTTAAACACTAAATTACTTTCAAAAGTATTTGTCGCGATTACAGGAAGTGAGGAGTTAATATACTCAAAAAGCTTATTGGGAGCCGCGAATTTACAGCTAAGGTTAAATGGTTCCAGTAAACTGATGCCGCAATTCGCGGACCTTGTATATTCAAGAAGAACAGATGAATCAACCTTTTCCATGAAAAAAACTTTATCTGAAAGATTCTCGGATACTACAAACTCCTGAAGGGTGTTCTTTAATGTTCCATATCCAAGGACAACGAGTTTGATATTCGCCTTCGTATATTTCATTGATTCGATCATGGTAAACAAGCCTCTTCCAAGATTTAAGACGCCCTGATACAAAACAATGAAATCAGAACGGTCGAGATGTAATATAGCGTGTATGTCGACCCGTTTGTTGGATGTGGGCCTGGAGGGGAAATTCATCAGGACCTGGATGTTTTTCGTTTTATATTTTTTTTCAAAATATAATTTTAAACCGAGTCCAACTGTGATAAAAGAATCAACATCTTGGAGAAGTTTTTTTTCTGCGATTTCCCCTGCATTACGCATAAAAGAAATTAAGAATTTAAAAATATATTTTTTTATTCCTGAACTTCTAACCGGAAAGAACTGATTTATTGTTTCGAGATATATTTCATGTGAATCATAAATCACCTTTGCACACAGCAACTTTTTTAATTTAACAGCAGGTTTCAGGCAGGGAAGGTCGTTCGCATAAATATAGTCGTAATTAATTTTCGTTGACAAAACCTCTTTAATAAAAAACATAAACTCATTATAAAAGAAAGAATGTCTGATGACCTGAGTTTTAAAATTTATATCTCTTTGGATGGAGTAGAGCCTTACATTTTCAGAAAATAATTTTTTATCACTATCTGTCCCGTCAATATAAAAAAGGTCAATATTGTTTTTTGGATCCTTACTGAAGGTCCTTATGATTCTGATAACTCTGGAATCATTGATAATATCTCCATTTAAAAGAATTGCAATATTGCTCATACTTATTATATTGATTTGTTTTGGAGCATTTCTTCAAAAATACCAAGATTAACCGATTTCCAGGACACAGGCGCTGTGTCTTTTATCCAGCTTTTTCTAACTGAAATATTATGGTAATCGCTGGCCCAGTCTTTCCATGTTTTTGATTCCATCCATTGTTCCTGGGGAGGCTGAAATCCAAGTTTGTTTTTTCTCCAGGTAATATCAACCGGCAGTATATCTTTTAAGCTATATCTAACTATTGCCTTTGTCCAACCCTCCTTTATTTTAAAATCTGATGGTAGGCTGAAAACAAATTCCACCAGCTCGTGATTGAGAAATGGTAATCTGACCTCTCTGGAGAATGCCATCGAATTTCTATCGGCAAAGCGAAGGAGCTTTTCGAGTCCGGAATTAAACGTGCTGTGATACAAGGCTTGATTCAATGATGTGAAATTTTCAAAAGGAGCCTTTTTATTCTTGAAATTTTGCAGCAGGTTTTGGTGTATTGCATTATCAGATGAAACTCCAAGAATAGTGTGCTTCACTTTTCTGATCTGGTTGAATAAAGAGGGGAGGTGGCTTTCAGCTTTGAAGAACAAATCTAATTCTATTTCCTCCTGGAATATGTTATGTTCCTTCATTTCCGCAATAGATGCATTTAAGAGTTTGGTTCCTCCCATTAAATATTTTTCACGTAGAAACGGAATAAAAAAGTGGGTATAACCTGCCAGATACTCATCTGCGCCCTGTCCATCAAGAAGAACAACTACATTTTCTTTTTTCGCAAGTTTAAAAACTTCCCACTGGGCAAAAATACTGGCTGTAGCGAAGGGCTCTTCCTGGTGATACATGATCTTTGGCAGTTCATTTATCATTACATTATGATCAGGGAAGGTGCAATGGTGAATAATATTTTTTCCTTCTATTACCTGAGACATATATGAGCCTTCATCATATCTGGGATCATTAAAGCGTGCGGAAAAGGTATTTTGCTTTTGGTTAGGATCATTTAATAGCCGATCGATCGTAACAACAACGGAAGATGAATCCAGTCCACCGCTAAGGCTTGTCCCTACTGATACATCTGAACGCAGGCGCCTTTTAACAGATGTGAAAAACAGCTCACGGAAACTATCACAGGCAGCTTCAAAAGTTATTTCATTATTCTGTTGGGTAAGATCAATGTCCCAATATTTTTTTTGAACTACAGTTCCGCCTGCATTATAAATGAAAAAGTGACCTGCCTGTAATTTATTTATAGCTGTGAAATATGTTTGTGTGGGGTTATTAGGATCTTCATGAAGGTTGAAATTCAAATATAAATAGACATTATGATCATTAATTTGTTTTCGGATCCCAATTGACCAAAGTGCTTTCATCTCGGAAGCGAAAGTGAGTTGGCTGTTATCTATGTTGTAGTAAAAAGGCTTTTCTCCAAAACGATCCCTTGCACAAAATAGATCTTTTGTATTTTTATTATACAGAGCAAAGGCAAACATTCCATCGAATTCTTTAAGACAATCAATGCCCCAATGGTCATAAGCCGCCATGATCACTTCAGTATCACTATTCGATTGAAAAGTATAACCTTTTCGTTTCAATAGTTCCTGCAGTTCGAGATAATTATAGATCTCTCCGTTAAATGTTATCACATAATGCATATAATGCATTGGCTGATTACCATTGTCCGAAAGATCGATTATAGAAAGCCGCCTGTGTCCTAAACCAATTTTGTGTTCATGATTTAACCAAATACCTTCCCCGTCAGGACCCCGGTGGGCAATTGCACCGGTCATTTTCCTGATGATGTTTTCATCCGGAGTAAACGCTGCTCCTAATATTCCTGCAATTCCGCACATTCTATAAAAGTTTATAAAGATCTTTTTTGGGCAACACTTCTTTTAAATAATCAATGGGATCGAAGTTCAAGTCTTCCCCGGTAGGAACATAATTTTCAATTGCCGGGTTCAACGCGTCCGTCCTCTTGTACGGCTTATTATCCCTATAAATAATCTTAAATCTGTCTTGCCCTTTTTTCATGTATTCAGAAAGGATCTCAGGATAAGCACCATAAGTTTCAGGGTCGTATCTTTTCAGGTGCATTAAAGATTCTTTCTGATACCTGAAGATAAGAGAACCCGTTTCGTTGGTCTTATATCTTTTTAATTGCCACTCTTTTTCAAATGTTCTAAAATCAGAAAGCTCTATCTTTTTGGCAGGGGAGGCCGCATTGTATTTCTGACGCCAGTCAAAATAACAATTCCTGTAAATTAACCGAAGATCAGGTTTGATCCCATCGCAATGAAAAATATATTTATCCGTGAGATTAACGATCTTGTAATAAATCGGCAGTTTGATGGCATCAAACCTTCCAAATTCACGATACTTTATTTCTTTGCTGAAGCGAACAAGAAAAGGCTCTCCGCGATCACTGACCTCATAAAATTTCGAGCAATGGTAGAAATCCCCGAAGAGATTTGTTCTTCCAAGCTGAAACGCAATTGGTTCTTTGGTTCTTAAAACTAATTCACGTAATTTTCTCGAAGATTCAGTGCCGGATGTTTTAAATATCATATCAGCGTCCCATCTCAAATGCCATTGATGCGTGGATTTTTCCAGTCCCGCTTCTCTGCAATCACCGAGCAAAGCATCCGGCATGATTAAGATTTCAATGTCGCATATCTTTCCAAATTCAGCCTTGAATTCATTCATGATCTTCAACGTGTTGTCTTCAGAACCATTATCAATACATATGATCTGATCTGCGAAACCAATCAGGCTCTGAAGAGCAAGGCGGATAGACACTTCTTCATCTTTTGCAGAAACGACAGCAGAAACTCCCGGTTTTAAAGGGATGTTATTTCTGGTCCTTTCATAATTCTTGCTAAGAAAAATATAAAAACAGTGATAGCTGAGTAATTGTGCAATCTGTCTTACTCGCTCTTTAAAAGTAATATTTGAATCAGTAGTAGTAATGAATTGCAAATAGGGTTCAGCTAAAGCATGGAACGAAAACCTGGAAGAAACTTTTTTTCGGGCTAAATCACCAAGTTGGGGAAATTCTTTTCGTCTTAATATTACTTTTCTTAAAACCGCTTCCCATTCTGCCGGCTCGCTAACCAAAAAGCCGTTAATGTTATCATCTATGATCTCCTTATTGATTGTGATTGCGGAAGCGACACTGACAATGCCTAAACCCATATACTGAATAAGCTTGAAGCCGCATTTGCCTTTTTCCATTTCAGTATTGTACAGAGGCATTAAACCAATATCTATTTTCCTCAGATTTTCTTTTTCAGTTTCAAGCGACCATGAGATGTTTTCAATTGTAAAATTCGCGGAGGAATTTTGATATTCTTTTCCTGATATGACTACTAGCTTGATTTGGAATTCTTTTGCAATACTGTTTAGCGGTGCTATAATAGCATCCAGGTAAACCAGGTTTGAATTTGAGCCGATCCAGCCAAAAGCAATTTCTGTGGAGTCGTTGTACTCCTTTGGTGGGAAGTTATCATAATCTACACAAGTCGGGATCGTAAGAATGTTAGAAAGCAGAACCCTGTTGTTGTGTTTCAAAACAAGGTTCTTGAGATATTCCGAACCGACTATAAACCTTTCATATTTATTCAGAGTTTTGTAAAATTTATTTTTATCCTCCAACAACAATTTTGGAAATAAACTATTTGTTTTTCGCTGATCCTGAATTTGCATGTCATCATCGAAATCGAGGATGACGTTAGGATGCATAGTATTCAGGAGAGATTCCATAAAGGTGCCCTGACCATATTCATTATAAAGTAAAATTGTTCTTCTTACTATAACGGTTTTACACGTAACAGCATAAAACAAATGCAACAAGCGGCTAAGTATGAAACCTGCCTGGAATTTTACAATATCATTTTTTCCATTCAGAAGCTTTAGGAAAAGCTCTTCGTTGTAAACGTTCTTTACAATTACCTTATAGGAATTTTTTTCGATTGATGGGATCCATTTGTCAATACGATAGCGGGTGCCGGCACTCTCTTTAAAAAAAGGATCCAGGTAGAGAATCCGTTTATTGTTTTTGTTTATGTATTTAATAAAAAGCCTGACAGGTAAAATTTTAAACAGAAGTGTCAGAATCTTAACAATCAGAAAAAGCGCCCAGAAAAAAAGGATATAAGCTATTTTATAGATTGTATTCATAGTTGTATTCCTTGTCTGCGTATTATGGCTTTTTTGCTATCAGGGTTAACTTCCATCCAGGAAAAAATTCAGAGACAGATTTGAGAAGCTGGCCCTTTGCAGTGATATTATATTTAAAAAGCTCGGGATACTTGCCGGAAGTATTATTGTTGACAGGCGTCACCGATCTTATATCTTTTTCGTTTGCACTTTTCCTAAGAGTATTGAGAAGCGAAAAAACAAATTTCGGATAGTATAGATCAATCTCAAGAACCTTAAATCCGAGTCCGGATAAATGTTTGTTTAAGAAACGGTCATCGAAATGATTTAAATGCCTTGGAAGATCATAAGACAATCGCCTCCTGTCTTTACTAAGCTTAAGATCAAAAGAACGTAAATTAGGAACACTGATTATAAGCAGTCCTCCGGGTTTAAGTTTATCAAAACACTTTTGAAGAACGAATTTCGGGTCTGGCAGGTGCTCCAGTGTTTGATACATGCATATTGCATCAAAAAGAAAATCAGGTTCGTATTCTTTGAAGCTTCCGCAAAACAAATCAATTCCGTTTTGTTCCTTAGCTATTTTGCAAGCGCTTTCAGATATCTCCACACCATACGTTTCCCAGCCTCTTTTCTTTAGCTCTTTTAAAAAACCTCCTCGCGCTGCTCCGATTTCAAGAATCTTCCCACGTTTATTTACATAATTTTCAATCTGCGTAATACCCGCTTCAGAATCATTTTCCTCATTGATAATAGATCCATCAGGGTTGTAATACTTTTTCTTGTGCCTTTCATCAAGATAATATTCTTCAGAATAGTAATTGCCGAGGTCTTTTATATAGGGGCGGGGATTGGTGTAAACGAATCCGCATGCCTTGCACTTAACAATGTTAAAACCATCCATGGAATCATAAGGGCGTGATCTATCAGAATCACAAAATGGACAAACGATAGTTTCAAGTGATTGTGGTTCTTTCATTCTTCTATAAGAGTACTTTACAACAGCAATTGAATATTAAATTTTTAAGCCCTTTCTGCTACGAGGGCTTAAAATATGTTAAATAAAGGCACAAGATTGTCTTATAGCAAATTTACCTGTTTTTTATCAATAAATGGGATGATTAATGGTTTTTAAGGAGGTCTTGATATTAATTCAATGGTGAGATGAAACCAATTACTTCTCAGACTTTAATTTCAATGCAAGCAATTTAAATTTTTTGATCAAAATAAAGGTACCAAACATCAAAATCATCATTATGATTGATTTTGAGATAAAACCGATGATCAGATCGGGACCAAGAATAAAGTCCAGGGATGAGGTAAGAAACATTACACCAAGCAATGTGGCCATAATACCAATCGTTAATGTAAAATTAAAATCAATAAAATAGTGCTTTTGGCTGAAATATAGCTGAAGTGCAACCCAGATCACAGAGCCCGCCAAGGATCCCCAGGCAATTCCATCCGCACCGATCAAGGAAATCAATAATACACTAAAAAAAACATTCGCGATAATTGATGCGATAGCAGATATGGTGAGATATTTTGTTTGATTTTTTATATGGAGGCCCAGCGAATATATATAAATAAAAGTGCTAACGAAGTTAAAAAGGCCTAAAATCCCGATAGTATTATAAGATTCGAGATAATCGGGCGCAAAAAATAAGATGAGTTCTCTTCTGAAAATAAACAGTCCTGCGGTTACGACCAGGCCTCCGAGCACAAATATATTATGGACCTTTTTATAGGTTTCTTTGGCATCAGCATTTTCTTTTAAAGACATGGCAAGGGGAAACCACGCAGTAGCAAATGCTGTAAAGATCATTCGAATGATGCCTGAAATTTTAGTTCCTATATTATAAATCCCAACATCTTCCAGACTACCGAATCTCATAATTAAAATCCGATCGATTATATTGGTGGTCTGAAATAGAAAAAATACAGACAGCAACGGTAGTGAATACTTCAGAAGTTTTTTCAGGATAGCTTTATCAAAATGGAAAAAAACATCCTTTCTGACCATTAAGATCCCGATAGTAAGAGTTACGATCATTGAAAGTGAAGAAGCCCTGTAAAACCCTTCCAGTCGCATGTTAAAGAAATAAACGAAAACAAATCCAAGCACACTGAGAATTAAAAAGTTCACGATGGTAATAATCATGTAACTATACTTTTTAAAGCGGATTTGTAGAATTGCGGTAATATAGGTAAAGAGTAAACCCGCCAGCACCAGAAAAAGACTGTGGAAATAGATCTCGTTGAGATTTCCCCCCTTTATATACCCAATAAAAAAATTCCGGAGTAACAACATCACGATAATATAAATGATGTTTAAAGTCAGAATGGTGGTCAGAATGGTTCCTAAATTTTTTTTCTTCTCGAGGTGATTTGTTGAAAAATCCGGATAGAAACGAATGATAGCCGGAATCAAACCTATTGGGATTATACCCATCGCGAAGGTATTCCAGGTATTAAAGAGATCCATTATACCGTACTCTTCCTTGGTGAACATTCTGGTATAAAGTGGCGTGAGCAATATTCCGGAAATTATCGTCAGGTATCCTGTAATACCATAAACTGCGCTGTCACTAAGTAATTTCCTTATTCTCATTGTGTCTTCTTAAAACAAAAGTACTATTTATTGTTTATCAACTCATTTCATTTTGGTTTAGGGAGCGTATCGATTGTAATGCAGGATCTCTTCGGATACTAAAATAGGACGGGAATCAGGATGGATATTCGTATCTTTGGAATTGCATCGAACGTAGTCGCAAACCGGATGACTCTTTTAATGATTAAATACATTAGTGAATGATTGGCTTGTATAAAAGAACCATATTTATTCTATTGATCTGCCTGGCAGGTCGCTATCATGTTTTTTCACAGGCTTCTTCTATTGTATTTCCGAAAAATTTAATGATCCTTAATGATTCATCTGTTCAGTTTGAATGGGACCATGTAAAAGACGTATCAAACTATAGACTTCAGGTCGCGTTAGTTTCAGATTTCAGTACTACCTTAATCGATACGGTTTTAGCTGCGGAAAGCTTATCAGTTGAATTAAGTTTTTGTTCTGATTATTTTTGCAGGACAGGTACTAATACAGGAAGCGGAATGGTCTGGTCGTCTGTGATCTCTTTTTCAGTTTTCACTCCTGAATGTTACAATTCTTGCAAAGTATGGTTTGCAGCCGATTCCGGAGTGGTTTATGATACAGCTTCCAATGTTGAAGTATGGAAAAATTTAGTAAGTGCCGACTCTGCATTTCAACCTATTGCTTCAAAAAGACCCTTATATGTCGAAAATTCTTTGGGCGGATTGCCGGTTGTCCGGTTTGACGGGGCGAATGATTTTTTAATGTATAATATAAATATTTCGGTCAGCAGTTTTTTTGGAGTACTCAATAGCAGTCACACGGGTAGCTTTTCCGGGTACTCGGCAGTGATCAGCTCTTCGGCAAACCCTTATCTTTTATACGGTAACAGTGGCTCAACCGCATTATACACGCAGGGCTTTTCTAATTCACAGTTTTTCATTAACAAGGTTCCGTCCAATAATTTTGCTCCTTTGGGACAGAATAAAGTCCTCTCATCAACAGCAGATCCTTTCTCATTAAATGAGTTGTTCATTGGAAGTGCAGGAGGGACAAGTGAATTCTGGAAAGGGGATTATTCTGAAATTGTTCTTACTGATTCACGTCTCACGCTAAGTGAATTCAATAAAATTCACAGCTATTTTTATCAGAAATATTCCCCGCCTGTTAACCTCGGAAAGAATATTTTTATTCCATACGGCTACTGCGATACAGTGCTTGATGCAGGTTCACGATTTGTCTCATTTCTTTGGTCGACTGGCGACACTACTCAAACAACCATTGTAACGGAACCTGGAATGTATTCGGTAAGGGTGACCGATGTTTTTGGTCAGCAATCTTCAGATACGATCATTGTTACGTATCCTGGAAATCTCTCTTTTTCTGATACAACAATCTGTTATGGAAATACATTTTCTTTAAGCACAAGCTTGTCATCAGAAGGATATAACTTTCAATGGCAGGATAATTCCAATGATTCTTCAATCGTAGTTTCTTCTGCCGGTCAATATTACGTTAAGGTTACAGACACACTGGGGTGTTTTACTTTTTCCGATACAGCTTGGGTTACTGTTGACAGTTTTCCAGTAGTTGCATCTCTTGGAAATGATACTGCTTTATGTGCAGGCAATTCATTGTTCCTCCAATCGGGAGCTTCCGAGGTGTCAAGCTATCTTTGGCAGGATGGCAGCTTCAATGATTCTTTACAGATCTTTTCGCCCGGGGGGGGATATTGGGTTCTGCTTAACAGCGTAGGCGGGTGTACTAAAACCGACAGTATAAATATTTCGATTTCGGGAGAAGCTCCGGTATCCGGTTTTTTGGTATCAGGAGTTTGTATTGGTGGCTTAACAAGCTTCACCGATAACTCCTCTCCACCGTCCGGTGATACCGTTGTTACCTGGGCCTGGGATTTCGGAGATGCCGGTCTTTCCTCGCTTCAGAATCCAATACATCAGTATTCGGACACAGGTACGTATCAGGTAATTCTAAAAGTAACTACAAACGAAGGCTGTTCATCTTCTGTTGTTAAAAATGTGCGTATATATTCCTTGCCAATTGCAACATTTTTTGCTTCTGGTTTTTGTGAGGATGCGGGCGCTTCGTTTAATGCAAATGCAGTCACATTCAATGATGGAATTAATTCCTGGAGTTGGAATTTTGCTGATACTGCCAGTGGTTCAAATAATTTCTCATTTGTCCAGAATCCGGGTCATTACTACACATTGCCTGGAACTTACCCTGTTTCACTTATCGTTACCACATTTGCAGGATGCTCGGATACCTTGACGAATAACATTACCATTAAGCAGAGGCCGGTCGCGGGATTCACAAATAGCATACCCTGCAGCGGGCTTGCTACGCAATTCTTAAATGCATCGTCCCTTCCTCCTGCAACTTCTTTAATCGCCAGTTTCTGGAACTTTGGGGATGCTAGTCCGACTTCTACACTTGCCAACCCGGTACATATTTATTCCGCGGCCTCCGGCTTTAATGTAATACATGTTGTTACTGCTTCCAATGGTTGCAGGGATACTATAGCATCAACTATAACTGTCAAGCCCACTCCACAGGCCGCATTTACATCAGCTGGTGGATGTGTTGGCTCATCAATCCTGTTTAATGATCTTTCTACAGTTGCTCCTGGCAACGTAAGCAGTTGGTCCTGGACGTTCCCAAATGGGACATCAATGGTTCAGAATCCTCAGCATGTCTTTTCTCTTTCTGGACTAACTAATATTAAACTTGTGGTGACTTCCGACCAGGGCTGCGCTGATACTGTTCAGCAAACAGTTGTAATAAATCCTTTACCTGTTGCTTCTTTTAATCCAAGCGTTGATTATGGCAGTCCACCACTCGCAGTTGATTTTACAAATACTTCAACGGGAGCTGACAGTTATGTTTGGAACTTTGATGGTGTAAATGGAAGTAACCTCAGCAATCCTTCTTTTACCTTTGCAGATACAGGAACGTTTGAGACAACACTTATCGCCTCCAATATATTTGGATGTGCTGATAGTGTTTCTCATCCAATTGAAGTAAGTAACAGAGTAATGGATGTCGCGGTAACCGATCTGTTAACTGATATACAAAATGGTTTTATGAATGTCACTGCCAGGTTCTCCAATTTCGGAAGCACTGATATTTACACCATGGAAGTATATCTAAAGATCAATGATAATGCGATGCTTAAAATTAATTGGGGGGGATTTTTACCGAGGAACAGCAGTGTAAATTACATCTTTACTGCTTCAAGTGAGTTGGATGGGGATGATCATTATGTATGCGTTTCAGTCCAAAAACCAAATGGTTTTGAAGATCAGAATCCTGCCAATAATGAACTGTGTAATAGTGTTGAAAAGGATAATTTTACTGTATTTGAAGTATATCCGAACCCAATGCGTAATATCCTCACGCTTCCTTTATATCTTCCTTCTACAGATATCCTTGGAATTGAGCTTTACGATGTAAGAGGGGAAAAAGTTAAGGTTATATCAGATGAAACAAAGGATGGAGGCTTCCATAAGATCACTTACGATGTATCGGAATTGCCTAAAGGATTCTATATCCTTAAATACCGTTTCAGGGATGAAACGGTGATCCAAAAAATAGTTAAAAATTAATTGAATATAATGAAGTTGGTTTTCGCTACGGGGAATGCTAATAAGGTTGCCGAGATTCAACAATTAGTTCCATCATTTGTTACGTTATCGGGACTTAAAGATATTCAGTGCTTTGAGGAAGTTCCCGAAACCCAAACGACTATTGAAGGCAATGCATCTCAAAAGGCATTTTATATTTATAATAAATATAATTGCAATTGTTTTGCAGACGATACAGGGCTTGAAATAGAAGCTCTGAATGGCAACCCGGGGGTTTTATCCGCCAGATATGCCGGTGATGCAAAGAATGCGGACGATAATATGAAAAAGATCCTTTCAGAAATGGAGCGTGTCGAAAACCGGAAAGCATGTTTTAAAACAGTTATATCATTGGTAATTGACGGGAGGGAAAAGCTCTTTACAGGAGTCGTAAACGGCAGGATACTGAAGGGGAAAAAAGGTGCTAATGGATTTGGCTACGATCCCATTTTTCAGCCGAACGGTTATGACAAATCATTTGCCGAGATGGAGATGTCAGAAAAAAACAAAATCTCTCATCGTGCTATTGCTGTTAGTAAACTTGTTGAATACTTGCAATCACTTAAATAAATATCGCAACCCTTAAGATTAAATTTGTAGGCATAAGGTTTTTTCCTTATTAACCCGGCATACCCAAAACATAGATTTTATGAAGATCAGAGTAGGAATAATTTTCGGAGGTTTCTCCAAAGAGCGCGAAATATCTTTTGCGGGAGGAAGAACAGTTTATGATAATCTGAATAAATCATTGTTTGAAGCTGTTCCGGTTTTCGTAGACAGCTTTGGAAACTTTGTGCTTCTTAACTGGGAGTATGTTTACAAAGGAAGTGTTCGCGACTTTTATCCTCCTGCTGAGTTTATTCCTGAAAAGAACGGGGATTTTCAGGTCTATGCAGAGCAGATAGGTAATTTATCATCCGAACAACAGCTTGCGATGATCAATAAAATTGGCAGTAAGATAGCGCCCGAGGATCTTAAGCAGCATTTCGATTTTGCATTTTTATGCTTGCATGGCCCTTTTGGGGAGGATGGTAAGATCCAGGGCTTGTGTGAATATCTTAATATCCCATATTCCGGTTCAGGAATACTGCCGTCTGCAATTGGTATTGATAAAGGAATACAGAAGCAGCTCATGGTAAATGCCGGCTTTAACAGTCCGAAATTTTTTACTGTCGACAGAGATGATTATATCAGTGGTAATTGCAAAAATGTTTTTGAAAGGGCCGGTTCAGAAATTGGTTTTCCATTGGTCGTGAAGCCCGCTAATCAAGGTTCTTCCATAGGGATTAGCATTCTTCATAAAGAAGATAAGTTTGCACTGATGGAAGCGATAGAAAAAGCGTTCTTTACAAAATGGCAGGATGCAACTGAATGGAATGCAATGAAAGATGACCAGAAAATCAGCTTCGTACGCTCATTGGCCGATATCCGTGAAGGAATCGGAATGCCTTTGCTGGTTATAAGTGACAAATTAAAAAGTAAAGAAGCTGTTTTTCATCCGGCCGATCTTATAGCTCATCTTGATCACGTTTTTAAAACAGAAAATGAAGGAGTGATCCTTGCAGCAGTTGATGGTGAAAGCAAGGTGCTTATTGAAGGTTTTATTGAGGGGAAAGAGTTTTCATGCATTGTTGCACAAAAAGAGGATGGCAATCCCGTTGCATTGCCACCGACTGAGATCAGAAAAGGAAAAGAGCTTTTCGATTATCGCTCAAAATATCTACCGGGGCTCTCGAGAAAGATCACTCCAATAGATCTCCCGAATGAGCAAATACAAATGATCCGGAGAGAATGTGAGCGTTTGTTCAAGGCCTTAAGTTTTGATGTATATGCAAGGATCGATGGCTTTCTTTCAAAAGACGGAAAGATCTTTCTTAATGATCCAAACACTACTTCAGGTATGATGCCTTCGTCATTTTTCTTTCATCAGGCCGCGGAAATCGGTTTGAACCCTTCACAGTTTTTAACCTACATAATCAGAACGTCTTTGTCGCAACGTATCACCGGAAGCAGGAACAGCGGCAAGTTCGATATGTTGCTTGAAACGCTTGATGCATCAATTAAGCAGGAAAAGGAATCTACAGCTAAGAAAATAAAAGTGGCGGTAATTCTCGGAGGATACTCTTCTGAAAGACATATTTCTGTCGAGAGCGGAAGGAATATTTATGAGAAGCTCGCTTCATCGTCTAAATATGAGCCTATACCGGTATTTCTGACCGGCAGCGACAAAGAGCATATCCTGTATCAGATCCCTGTTAATATTCTTTTGAAAGACAATGCGGATGACATTAAAGAAAAAATAGATAATTACAAGATCCATGAAATGATAAAACAGATCATTTCAGAATGTTCTGATATCACTTCAAAATATTCCAGTTCTGAAAGCCTTGCAAAACCTAAACGGATAAGTTACGAGGACCTCTCCCGAATGGTGGAAGGTGTCTTTATTGCTTTACACGGAAGGCCGGGCGAAGATGGTGCAGTGCAGGCTGAACTGGAGAGTGTTGGCTTGCCATATAACGGATCGGGGGTTGATAGTTCGCAGATCACAATTGACAAGTACCGCACAAATGAATTGTTAAAAGAGAATGGATTTTTAATTGCCGAACACTTATTAGTCACAGAAGAGGAATGGCATGCAGACAAAAAAGCAATACTCAAAACCATTGAAAATAAGATACACTTTCCTTTCATAGCGAAGCCTGTGGATGATGGTTGCAGTTCAGCGGTAAGAAAGATCAAAACTCCTGAAGAGTTTGAAGCTTTTGCAACTTTGATATTCCGTAAGAAAGAAGAGTTGGATCAGGCTTCTGCTAATTTACTTCATATAAAAGAAAAAGAGGAATTTCCGCAAAAGCGCGTCATTCTTGTGGAGGAGCTGATCAGTAAACGCGATGCTTTTCACTTCCTTGAAATAACGGGTGGAATGCTCACAAAGTATGAACCTGATGGAAAAGTGATGTATGAAGTCTTTGAAGCCTCAGAAGCATTGAGTGAAGGTGAAGTGCTTTCACTTGAGGAAAAATTTTTAGCCGGGCAAGGCCAAAATATAACACCTGCAAGGTATTCACCAATGCCGGAGGACCGCCAGAAAATATCCGATAAGGTGAAAGAAACCCTTGGAGCTGCAGCGAAAGTTCTTAATGTTAATGGTTATTGTCGTATCGATGCATTTGTCCGGATCTACAATCCCGATAAAGTTGAAGTCGTTTTTATTGAGGTGAATTCATTGCCCGGCATGACCCCGGCAACTTGCATCTTTCATCAGACTGCCATCAACGGGTATAAGCCTTATGATTTTATTGACAGAATTCTTGATTTCGGATTCAAAAAACAAAAAGCATTAACAGAGTAATATTCGGAAATAACTGTAAAAATCACATCAAGACGAATCCTTTCAAATAAGGTTGCCTTGCCTTTGTTTGCTTGGTTTAAAAGGCTAAGACAATTAACTTTGCCTTTTCCCGTTCCCATAAAATTCGTACATTCGTATTCTAATTTCCAGTACGTAATTTTATGTTCAAAGGCCTTTTCCAATTTATAAAAAGCAAGACACTTTTAATGCACCTGGCCATCTATATAGTATTGATGAGCTTGTTGTTCTGGATTCTTTTATCATGGCTTAAATCTTCCACTCATCATGGTGAGTATATAAAAGTACCCGACTTTAACAATGTTAAGATCGGAGAGCTGGATAAGTTCATTGGAGATAAGGAGGTACGGTATCTGATCGTTGATTCAATATATGATGTGAAGGCACCAAAAGGTTCAGTTGTTAAACAGGAGCCTGAAGCCGGAGCAGAAGTGAAGAAGAACAGAATCGTTTTTTTATATGTAACATCGGTTTTACCACCGACAATACAAATGCCTAAGCTGGTTGATCGCTCATTACGACAAGCAGCTTCGATGATCACCAGTTACGGATTGAGACTGGGAAAGACAAAATTTGTGGCCGACCAGTGCGCAAACTGCATTCTTGAGCAAATGGTGAAAGGAAAAAAAATAAAAGCAGGTGAGCCTATTGAAAAAGGTACAGTAATAGATCTGGTTGTTGGAAAAGGTTTAAGTGACGAAGAAGTAGGAGTGCCATGCCTTTACGGACTCACCAGAAAGCAGGCTATGGAAAAACTTTCTGAAAGTTCCCTGACTATCGGATCAATAGTTTTTGATTCGCCCAGAGATTCTTCGTTAGCGAGAGTCTACAGGCAAACACCTGCCTGTGGGAAAGAAACATCGATCAATCTAGGATCTGTAGTGGATATTTTTCTTTCTGCAGATAAAAATAAAGTAGCTAACCCGGATACAACAACTACAGATGATGAAAATGTTGACTAATAAAATAAGCGCTACCCTTTTCGTTATGCTGATGGTTTCCGCTCAGGCATTTTCGCAGGGATGGGTATCAAGTCCGCTTGTTACCAATAGTACACTCGTAAAAAAAAGTATGGAATTGCAGGACCGCGGAATTTCCCTGCGCTCCCGTTCCATAATGGATACTCTGATCCTTGACTCCAGTGGCTTCTTTGATGATTTTTCTTATGAAGGCCCGTATCCTGATAGCAACAAGTGGATCAATAACTATGTTTTTGTAAACCGGACGTTGGGCATCGCACCGCCAACCCTGGGTGTTGCGACTTTTGATGGCGTAGATGAAGGCGGGTATCCCTATGATTTCACTGCGGGAATGTATACTTCCGGCCGTGCTGACACACTAACTTCGAAGCCTATTGATCTTTATTATCCGGGCGATACTTCAGTTTATTTCAGCTTTTATTACCAGGCGCAGGGAAGAGGTAATTTTCCTGATCCACTCGATTCACTTATTTTGGAATTCAAAGCGCCTGTAACGGGTGCCTGGCATCATGTATGGGCAAAGCGTGGGCTTAGCGCTGCAACCGCTGATTCGACCTGGGATCTGATTATGATACATATAACTGATGCCGAATTTTTACAAAAAGGTTTTCAGTTTCGTTTTACAAATTGGGCAACTTTAAGCGGGAACGGAGATCATTGGAACATTGACTATGTATATCTGAAAAAGGGGAGAGGGTATACCGATACATTGTTTACTGACCTTGCCATCGTGTATGACACTCCGTCTTTATTAAAAGACTACTATGCTGTGCCCTGGCAACAGTACGATACCAGCATGATGAAAAGCAGGTACGACATAACCATCAGGAATAATAATAATGTAAATAGTTTCGGATCTTTTAACTACAGGATATTTGACCAGAACGGAGTACAGGTCGATACAACTTATTCGGGCGGAAACTTTAATTACTCTCCCTTTGCCACCAGTGGTTATAGCACATACCCTAATTTTGCCAAACCCTTAATTAATTACAAAATTCCGGCTCTTACCGGAAAATCAGAATATACTTTCGAATCCTATATCGGAGGTTTCCCTAATTCACGTGGGATAAACGATACAGTAAGGCACAAACAGATCTTTGATAATTACTATGCTTACGATGATGGGTCTGCGGAGATCTCTTTCGGCTTAGCGGGATTTTTGCATGCGCAGATAGCGGAAAAGTTCACACTGAGGGTTTCAGACACTTTGCGGTGCATTGATATTTATTTCAATCCTCAATGGACTGATGCATCACAATATACATTTAAGCTCAAGGTCTGGGCTAATTCCGGTGGTGCACCCGGCTCTCTGATCTACGCAAATCCAACGCTTGATATTCCGGAGTATGCTCACGGTGGGCATGACCAGTTCACCCGTTATTATCTGGATGCGCCTGTTTATTTGAACGGAGGAACTACATTCTTCATTGGTTTTGATCAGAATACTAGCCAGCCGATCAATATAGGTGTGGATGTTAATACCGATTCACAGGATAACCTCTACTATAATACTAATGGATCGTGGCAGCATCCTCCTGTTTCGGGCTCTCTTATGATGCACCCTGTACTTGGTACTGCTGCTGCTGCAGTTGGGATTAATGAAAATCTGGTGAACAATCAAACGTTTACACTTTATCCAAACCCTTCTAACGATCGTTTATTTATAGGGTCTGACAAAGCATATTCTGCAGTATCTTATACAGTAACTGATCTAGTTGGCAAAACTGTCCTGATAAATAGCGTTCCCTTAAACGAAGCGATAGATGTTTCCTCACTTTCCAATGGCGTGTATTTTATGCGGTTGAACAACGGAAATACTATTAGTACACAGAAATTTATTATTTCCCGATAATCATCTTCAAAAGCAATACGATAATTATGAATGACGAGCAAGGCTTGCAAGATGAGCACGAAGATGAAGAACAAGGCCTCTTTGAGCATTTTAAGATCACAACAGATAAAGGCCAGTCCCTTCTAAGAATTGATAAATTCCTGATGAACAGGATTGAAAATGCTACACGTACAAAAATCCAGCAGGCAGCAGAGAATGGAAATATTCTTGTGAATGATAAGCCCGTTAAATCGAATTATAAGGTCAAGCCTTTTGATGTGATCACAGTGGTTTTCTCTCATCCTCCGCGCGAAATTGAGCTTATCCCGCAGGATATTCCCATTGATATAGTGTACGAGGATGACGCTTTGATCATCATAAATAAAAAGCCCGGAATGGTTGTCCATCCGGGCTACGGAAATTACAAGGGTACTTTGGTTAATGCACTGGTTTACCATTTCCAGAATCTTCCCGTGAGTAAATCTGGAGCCACGGTTACTGAAAGTTCGACTTCAGGGAAAATTACACCGGCTTTACGTCCTGGCTTGGTTCACAGGCTGGATAAGAATACCAGCGGGATCATGGTAGTTGCAAAAAGTGAACTTGCTATGACAAGGCTGGCAAAGGATTTTTTTGACAGGAATCTTGATCGTAAATACGTTGCACTGGTATGGGGAGATTTTCAGGAAGAGAGTGGGACGGTTGTCGGAAATATCGGGCGACATTTACGAGACAGAAAACTGATGGATGTTTATCCTGAAGACAGCGAACATGGAAAGCATGCTGTCACGCATTATAAAGTCCTCGAAAGATTCGGGTATGTAACACTGTTAGAATGTAAACTTGAAACGGGGCGGACGCATCAGATCAGGGCACATATGCAGCATATAGGTCACTCACTCTTCAATGATGATACTTATGGAGGCGACAGAATTCTCAAAGGCACAACTTTCGCGAAGTATAAACAGTTTGTTGAAAATTGTTTTCAGTTATTGCCCCGACACGCTCTACATGCGAAATCGCTGGGGTTTAGTCATCCTATTTCAGGGGAATACATTCATTTCGATTCGGAATTGCCGGAGGATATGCAGCTGGTAATAGAGAAGTGGCGCGGGTATGCAAGTTCCAATAAAATCGAATCCTAACCCTTGATATCGGCACTTTCGCTTTGTAATTAAGGCGTTTGGGCGATTTTATTACGGGTAGAGTTTTTAGATTTGTTATCTTTATATTACATTAAACGAAAGGAGAGGGTGATTATGAAAATGGTGATGTTAGTTTTAATTGGGATAGCAATAATGCAGAAAATTGCAAAAAGCTACAGTATCAATTCTTATAGTCAGTTTAAAGAATATACCTGGCCAAGTAAATAAAGGATAAAAATTCCCAAAAACACCCCGCAATCGCGGGGTGTTTTTTTAATGTCTTATTTTATCCTTAAAAACTTTTTTGAATTTCTCCACTTTAGGCTGAATTACAAAGCTGCAATAGGGTTCAGTTCCGTTCTGATTATAATAGTTCTGATGATAGTCCTCCGCTTTGTAAAACACTTTAAACGGACTTATCTCTGTAACTATTGGCTTATCCCAGGCTCCGGATGCGTTTAATTCTCTTTTATATTTTTCTGCAAGATCCTTTTGTTTTTCGGTATGATAAAAAATAACTGAACGGTATTGCGTCCCAACATCATTTCCCTGCCTGTTTAACTGAGTAGGATCATGAGCTTGCCAGAAGGCGGCCAATAATTCCTCATATGAGATCTTAGAACTATCATATACTATTTGAGTAACTTCTGCATGTCCTGTAGTACCATTACAAACTTCCCGGTAAGCCGGATTTTTTACTGTTCCACCGGAATAACCTGATGAGACAGATGTGACACCCTCTAATAGTTGAAATTGTGCCTCTACGCACCAAAAGCACCCTGCTCCGAATGTTGCTGTATCCATATTCATTGTATTTGTACTCAATGTTTGACTAGAATTTTTTGCTTCATTTTTATGTTCTGTTTTCTGGGCACAGGAAATGAAAGCACTATTAAATGAAATAACGGCAAATATTGTGATTAATTTTTTCATTGAATAGTTTTTCTCTATATACGGCAAATATAGACTGCCGGATTGAAGGAACAAAAAATTATACCAGGATATAGACTTCGTTTATCTGTTTAATAAACCAGGTATTGTAGTTTTCTTACTTATGCAGATTTAGGTGAGCTGAGATTAGCAGAAGGGAAGCTTACGTTCCATTTTTAAAACTAAACAGACAAAATAGCGAGTAAAAAATTTTTATTTTGAAAGTTCGATAGCTTCCTGGATGGTGATATACTCTCCGTTAAAGAAGGCGATAACAAAAGCATCGGTGACACCGCTCTTTATCAAAGAAGCTTTCATAGCCTCTGCTGACTTATAATCAGGAAAGGATCCGGCAACATAACGGGTTAGTCCGGCTGAAGTCACCTCTTTACTTAGGCCATTTATAGAATTGAACATCACTTTTTTATCTGCAGGTGGTTCATTTTTAAAAACACCAACCTGGACTTTAAAAATAACCAGATTTTTGTTTGCCCCATTCACAGCGCTGCTGTCAGAGATTTCGTTCTCTTCTCCTTTTTTAGGCATTGTAGCTCCGGCTTCCGTCAGGGAAATACGTTTTCCATCTTTGTATGCTGCAATGAAAGCTCCATTATAGCCTTTTAAAAGCATTTCTACTTTATGTCTTGCCGCTGCATCGAAATCAGTGAAAGAACCTGTAAGGTATTTATATAAACCATCCTCAGTTTTAATTTCAATCAGATCCCCGATATCCTTGAATACCTTTTTAGAAAGACGATTTCTATAAGCACCAAGCTGAACACGTAGTACAACCCCTTTTTGATTTCCGGCAATTGCGCCTTCCGGATTTCCCTTTTGGTCATTATTATTTTCAGGATTGGTTTTTACCGGGTTGCTTTTGTTTCCAGTTTTATCAGGATTGGAATTGTTATTCGCAAGAGGATCATTATTCGAATTTGAATTTGTATCATTTCCTTTGTTGCCTGAATTTCCGTTGTTACCCGTCTGTGGATCGTTGTTTTTTATTGGATCATTATTCTTATTTCCGCTTGGGTCATTCGAACCGCTTTTATTTCCGGCTATACCTTTTTCTGTGGATGATCCATATTTAGGAGCATCATAATACTTTCCGTTTTGCTTGTAGACAACTTTTGCATCGGTAAGGCCCTGGCTCACAAGTTCCTGTTTTCGCTTTTCCGCTGATAAAAGGTCCGGGAACTTACCTGCAGTATAAACGGTGGTGGAATCATCTACAAGCGAGCTGGAAATATCATTAATACTAAGGAATTTAGTCATCGTCTCAGGTGGTAATCCCTTTTTAAATTCCCCTATCTCAACAGTATATTCCTTTTGCAATACATTATTTCTGGGATTACCATTATGATCGTGGTATTCCACTTTCGCGAATTGACCTGTGGAATCAGTGTAAAAACTGTATTGGTATGCAATTGTAGAGTCATTCAGTGTTACACCACGAGTGTCAACTAATGCCCCCTGAGGAGTTGATGGTTCATCATCCTGATTGTTGGGCACGCCATCACTATCATCATCGAGCGGACAACCTTTGGCATCTACTGGCATCCCTTCAGGTGTACCCTGGCAGGAATCTTTCGAATCGGTCACTCCATCTTTGTCAAAATCCTCGAGGTCTAAAGCAAAGAAGTCAACATCGCTAAATGTCTCCTCGTCAACTGTATCAAGAGCCTTTTTCTTTGTTCCAAGATTATAATGGAGGGAAAAAGAAGTCATCATGAAATTATCATTTTTACTGTTTCCGGTTCTGTTATCAACACTTTTGCCGGTAACCCCATCGATATAGTCAGTAAAGGTAAAGTGCATCGTTGCACCGATCTTGAACGTCCAGTAGTCGTTGATCTTCATTAAAGCACCCGCACCAACGGGAACTGCCCACGAGCGTTCGGAGTATTTGCCAAAACCATCCAGGTTCATGCTGCGGATGTCGGACTCATACGTATAATCGCGATGAAGCTCAATGGCATTCATTGCGTTAAGGTCGTTTTCAGGAAGGTTACGGATAGTGCCATCAGCCCAATAATGATAGCGATTTCCTTCAGCGTCATAAAGATCTGTTTTAGAAAGGAACTCAAAAGACTCGATGCCTAAAGAGATGTATGGACTAGCCCATCTGTCCTTCGGAAGGAAATTACCGAAATTATACAGGAGGTTTATGCCACCCGCGCGAATATGTGAATTGAAATTTAAGTTTCGGCCTTCACCAACATTCCGTTCATTGGCACCAAGCTGGCCGAAGATCACATTGAAATTAAACTGAAGATAATCAGTCATACGTTGAGCAACATTAAGCTCGTAAGCGATACGGCTGACCGATGGGTTTTGAAAATGATTTCCGTAAAGGTCACCATAAAAAGAAAACAGGCCGGCCCCAAGCCCTATCGTAGGCTTGAAGACAAATTCCTTTTTCGGCTGAGGTTTGCTTTGAGCGGCTGAAGCTTTTGCAATACTATCACTGGAGGTCTCGCTGTTCTGGGCGAAACAAGAATAGTTCAACAGACATAAAAAAGTTAAAACCTTTAATCTACTGACCATATTCACAAATATAACAAAAAACTCAATTTAACACTGTCCTGATGCTAAATTGAGCTTTCTTAAGTGCTTTTAATTTACCTGTACCATTTCTGGCTTGTGATCATCAACGCTTCCTGCACAGTTATACGTTTCCCACTGTTGTATGCAGTAACAAATGCATCATTCACACCCTTTGATTTAATCGACTCCCTTGCATCTCTTGCTGATTTATATTCAGGATGTGAGCCTACCAGATACTTTGTAAAACCTCCCGCCATTTCCTGTTCGATCCTTTGATTTATGTTAAATCTTGTTGCAAGCTTATCCGCTTCAACTGCATTTCTTAGTGCAGCTATCTGAACTTTATAATTAACGTTACCTTGTGGAGATGGGATATTGGTTGCAGACAGGCTGTTCTTTGTGTTGTCTGTATTAGAGCTGTTGTTTGTATTTGAGGCAGTATTACTGTTAGCTACCGGAGTATCATTTGTTTTGGTAGAATTATCTGTTGAAGTGTTGTTCGTTGTGTTGTTGGCTATTGTATTATCCGTTGTTGTGCTGTTTGTTGCGGTATTATCCGCAGAGTTTCCAGTCGTGTTTTCCGGTGTTTTGTTAGTGTTTGCCGGAGCGTCAGTGTTAGTTGCCATAGCTCCGTTACCGGAAATCGTTGTGGCAGGAATCACAAATTTTTTGGTTTCATCATTTTCTATGTAAGAAAACACACCTTCAATCGCTGAATTTGCCGGAGTGCTTGAAGCTGCCGCAACCTTGTAAGTGATTTTAAATTCAGGAACTGCCGGCATTGACACCCATACAAATTTCACTTTTCCTTCATTAAAGCTGAAAGATGCACCCTGAGATTCACCTTGAGTTGCAGTGAATCCTGCAGGTAAGGTTTCAAGCAGCTTGGCAAAACCGGAAATGTTCCCTTTGTTTATTACTAATTCAACAGTGAAATTACCGCTTGCATTATCGGGAACTTTGCGGGTACAAACAACCGAAGATGGTTCATTTGCAGGAGTAACAGGAGTTGTATTTGTTGTACCAGTATTCGCTGAATTATCTGTGGTTGGTGAAGTTGTATTATCAGCTGTTTTCACAGTGTTATCCGGAGCACTTGTGTTTGCTGCAACCGCAGAAGATTCGATGTTAATAGTGGATGGAGCGATATCTATCGATTGTTTAACATTGTCAGTTACATAAGAAAACTTTCCTCCGATAGATTTGTCACCACTCATTCCGGCAGCTACTTTCACTTTATATCTTATCTTGAATTCTTTGTCATTCGGTAATGACATCCAGATGAATTTTACAGATTGGTTGCTGAATGTGAAAGAAGCACCATTGTTCTCTTCCTGAACAGCTGTAAACCCTTCAGGGAGATCCTGCTGAAGCTTTGCAAACCCGGTAGTTGCACCTTTATTAATAGTAAGCTCTACTGTAAATTCAGTATCAGGTTTTGCACTTGAAGGGACTTTCTGAGTGATTGTCACTCCTTCAGCAAAGAAAAACTGATAGATCAACAACGCGATCGTGTTGAATAAAAGTGCTCCGTATTTTAACATATTTATAAGGGTTTTTGGGTATTGTTACAATTACTGTTCAAAGAAATAATCAATAAGGTCATTCAATTTCTCTACTGTGAATGCAGAGTCACCATCGAAGAATGAATCAATTGCTGCTGCAATCTCTTCAGATGAAATGTATCCGTCATTGTTCTTATCTGCAGGTTTCAAAGCAACAGGAATCTTGCTGTATGCTGCTGCATTCGGATTGGATTTTCTTAATTCTGCTGCTTTTTGATCAACGCTTTTCAGGTAAGCCAGGCTTGGATTTTCATTGAACAATTCACTTCTTTCAGTTGCAAGGGAATCCCACTGAGCTTGTCTGTCTGCTATCTGTTTGTCAGTTACTGTAACCCCGTTTTCATCTACAAGCATTCCTTTTGCTGTTTTTAATTCTTTATCACGATAATCAGGAACACCATCTTCATCGTCATCCAGTGGACAACCGTGGTTGCTTACCTTAACCCCGGATGGAGTTCCCGGACAACGGTCATCTCCATCGTTTACACCATCACCATCTGTATCAAGTTTTTCAAGAGAAGTAAAATCAACGGTTTGATAAACAGGATCACTATCATCGTATGCTTTTCCGAAGCTGTATTTTAGAGCAACATGAGCGAAGATGTAATTATCATTCTTCCCTATTTTGTAATTATCGATATAATCAGTCATTGTCAGGCAATAGGTTGCTGCGAGGTTCATACTGATCTTGTCAGACAGCTTAAGATTAAAGCCGGCAGTCAGAGGAATAGCAAACGTGCTTCTGGAATAGTTTACTGCCGAGTCTTTTAATTTTGTTTCATAGGTGTAATCTCTTTGTATGATCTGAGCACTTGCCGAAGCGGTATCAGATTCTGCCAGGTCACGAATGGTTCCGTCAGACCAGTAATTATATTTTAATCCATTTTTATCCTGAAGATCACCATGAGGGTCAAACATCAGATAGCCAAAGCCCGCAGATAAGTATGGTGCAAAAGCGCTGTTGCGTTTGAAAATAAGATCATTGTCAAAATGGATCACAAGATTAAGATCTCCCTGAATTATATTTGTCTGAAAGTTTCTGCTGCTTGATTTTAGGTTGTCGCTGTCTGCAAGTTTTCCATATAAACCGTTAAGTGATACACCAATGTATTTGCCGATCCGCTCTTCGATTACAAGATTATAACCACCGCGGATACGACTGAAAGAGCTTAGGTTAACACCATTCCCCACGTCACCGTTGAATGAAAGAATCCCTACACCAAGCGCTACAGAAGGGAGTTGTTTTTGTTTCGGTGCTTTTTGAGCTTTGCTATTAAACACTAGTGCAAGCACTAAAGTGAAGGAGAGTAAAATTTTATTTATCATAGCATTTGTTTTATGTAAGATCATTCGCTTGTTCATGTTCTTAAACACAACTCTCAATTCCTCACAGCCTGTGTTGAACAAAACTATTCTAATTTGAACCCTGTTTATACCATAGACTAATTGTAATTACAAACATGGTTTTGTTAATAACCTGCGTTTTTGTTTAAAAGTTTTTGCAGAAACGAAATTTGCTTAGATGGCCCGAACTGGTTGATATGAAAGGATAAGAGAGCCGGTGGATGTGACGCAGGAATTGGATGGAATCTGGCGTTAAAGAAAATTAATTAACCGGATATTAATTTAATAGATGGAGGAAGTTGAGCAGTTAATTATTGTTACCGTATTCAAAGATCCTTCCATCATATAGAAAAGCAATATTATTTCCATAATAGAATACCGGCAGATCTCCATTCAATTCCATTGTGTATGGTTTTGGAATGTAGAAGGTTTTATTTTTTTTTCCCTTATAGAAGTAAACAGGGGTATTGCTTTGTGTGAAATACAATAGACTGTTTCTTCCCGGAATAATATTCGCTTCCTCTATAAGCTGATCAGTGAAGATCTTGCCTTCATATATAGCCTTCAGAGCGGAGTTGTAGGAATAATAAATAACATTATCCTTCGCGTTATAAAACTGAGGCGCATAGGAATCGATCTTCGTAAGACCACCTCTGTAGTAAATATTGAAATTATCATCTGCATCAACAAATGAAACAGTTTCGTTTGAAACTATAAAGCTTTTAGGGATCTTATTGCTGATCGTGCGGATCTCACCTTTATAAAATACATTAAGCGTGTTTTTGTAAATATCTGTGAACGCAACAATATCCTGACCGCATTGATAATCACTGATCCTTGAACCTCCTGTTTCAAAGACTTTATTATTATAATAGATCATAAAGTCGTTTGCAACGGTATTGAAAGCAAAAATATTAGAACCTATCTTTCCATCATTGATCACATTGGTTGAAACAGAAAACTCCACGACTTTACTTTTTCCGCGATAATATGCCATGAGATTAAGATCCGACAGTGACTGCCAGATGATCATTGAATCGCTGGCATAATATTCACCTGCAAATTTTGAAAGCATTTTTTTAGTGCCCTCTTCAAAGATCATTAAACGGTTTCTGGATTTATACACAAGGGTATATGGAGTCGCAGAAATTTTTGTAGGCGCAAATTCTTCAAGCGTATGCTTTTCACGGCCATCATATACAACAAAGCTGTTCTTGCTATCAACATAAGAAATATAGTTCACCCCGGCTTGTATATTAGTCACCTTGCTGCTTTCTATATCGCTGGCACTTCCATTTGAGAACACATTCAGGTGGTTCGTATAGTCATAGAAATACCCCATGCCTTCCTGTGCACACGAAAAAAAAGTTGATCCTGTGAGGATGAAAAAAGCTGTAAAGATGCGAAGCATCAGAAATTTGGCTTGAGCAGATATTTGGAATAAAATTCAGTAATGATCTTTACTGCTTCATCTGCTTCATCAACTATATGAAATAATTCAAGATCTTTTTCACTGATATTACTCTCCTGCATGAGCATGGTTTCTTTAACCCAACCCAATAATCCCTGCCAGTATTTTTTGCCTATCAGGACAATAGGGAAGTGAGCAACCTTATTTGTTTGGATGAGGGTAATCGCCTCAAAAAGTTCATCCAGTGTCCCAAATCCTCCGGGCATTGCAATAAACCCCTGTGAATATTTCAGGAAGATGGTTTTGCGGACGAAGAAATAATCGAAGTTTATATTTTTATCATTGTCGACAAATGGGTTGGATGACTGCTCAAATGGAAGTACAATATTCAACCCTACCGATTTCCCTCCGCCAGCCTTCGCACCTTTGTTTGCAGCTTCCATGATTCCCGGTCCTCCTCCGGATATAACACCGTAACCTTCTTTTGTAAGCTTATACGCGATCTGTTCCGCAAGCTGATAATATGGGTTCTCCGGTTTGGTTCTGGCCGAACCAAAAATGGATACGCATGGTCCGATCCGGCTCATCTTTTCAAACCCTTCTACAAACTCGCTCATGATCTTAAAGATCTGCCAGGAGTCAGTGGCTTTTATATCATTCCAATCCTTGTTGGCAAATGCTTTACGTATTTTATCTTCATCCTGGTTTATCATAACCGCTGTCTTGAGTGTTATACAGCCGCGAATTTAAAACGAAATTGCGGATCTGCGCTTGGTTTATTTTTTCTTTTTAACTGATGGTTTTAATTCGTCCTTTAAAAACTTTGCAGTGAAGCTTTCTTTATTGTCAACAACCTGTTCCGGTGTGCCTTCACAAAGGATCCGGCCGCCACCGTTACCTCCTTCAGGGCCCAGATCGATGATATGATCAGCAACCTTGATTATATCCATGTTGTGTTCAATGACAAGCACTGTGTTTCCGCTGTTGACAAGCTTGTCAAGCACTTCAAGGAGTATGCGGATATCTTCAAAATGAAGACCGGTTGTCGGTTCATCAAGAATGTAAAAGGTGTTACCTGTATCCCGCTTGGATAATTCTGTTGCCAGTTTTACCCTTTGTGCTTCACCTCCCGATAGAGTTGTGCTCTGTTGGCCGAGAGTTATATAGCCAAGTCCCACATCATGCAGGGTTCTGATCTTTTGAATAATTGATGGAATACTGGCGAAAAATTCTACTGCATTGTCAATGGTCATGTTCAAAACATCACTGATTGACTTTCCTTTATAGCGGATCTCGAGTGTCTCTTTGTTATAACGTTTTCCGTTGCATGCTTCACAGTTAACATATACATCAGGAAGAAAGTTCATTTCAATGGTTCGCAATCCTGCTCCTTGGCAAGTTTCACATCTGCCACCTTTTACATTGAAAGAAAAGCGCCCCGCTTTATAACCTCTGATCTTTGATTCCGGGATTTCTGCAAATAAATTCCTGATATCGGAAAAAACATTTGTATAAGTTGCCGGGTTGCTTCTTGGTGTTCTCCCAATTGGGGACTGATCAATATCAATAACCTTATCAATATGCTCTAAACCTGAAATTGATTTATAAGGCATTGGTTTTTTTTCCGAACGGTAAAAATGCTTGTTCAGAATAGGATAAAGGGTTTCATTGATCAGCGTTGATTTACCACTTCCGGAAACACCGGTTATACATATTAGTTTTCCAAGAGGGAGCTGAACAGAAACATTTTTAAGATTATTGCCTGTCGCTCCTTTGAGGTGAAGTGATTTGCCTGAACCTTTTCTTCTTACTTCCGGTATTTTTATCTCTTTAATGCCATTTATATAATCTGAAGTAAGGGTATGGAATTTTAAAATTTCTTTCGGTGTTCCCTGTGCGATTACTTGTCCGCCATGAATACCTGCTGCAGGCCCGATATCGAGCACATGGTCAGCGGCAAGGATCATTTCTTTGTCGTGCTCAACTACCAGTACCGAGTTCCCTATCTCTTTCAGATTTTTAAGTGCGTTTATAAGTCTGACATTATCGCGTTGATGAAGCCCGATGCTCGGCTCATCGAGAATGTAGAGGACTCCGACCAGCTGTGAACCTATTTGAGTTGCAAGCCTGATACGTTGGGCTTCCCCACCTGAAAGAGTTCTTGAGCTTCTGTTCAGTGAAAGATAATCCAAGCCGACATCCAGTAAAAAATCGATCCGGGCCCTGATCTCTTTTAATACTTCCTTTGCGATAAGATTTTGTTTATTATCGATCCTCTTTTCAATACCCTTGAACCATTGTGCGAGTTCAATGATTCCCATCAGTGAAAGCTCTGCAATATTTTTTCCATCGATTTTAAAATGCAGTGCCTCTTTTTTTAGCCTTGAACCGTGACACGTAGGACAATCAACCTTGTTCATAAAGCCCTGGATCCATTTTTCAATTGTCGGAGAGCTTTGTTCATCATTTTGTTTTACAATAAAATTTGCAATTCCTTCGAACGCCACACTGTAGCTTGTAGCTGCACTGTCAGCGTGTTCCTTTATCTTAAAGAATTCATCTGAGCCGAACAAAATCGTATTTATTGCTTCATCAGAAATGTCTTCAACCGGAGTATCAAGGTTAAAATCGTATTTGTCGCCAATCGCTTCCAGTTGTTTAAAGATCCAGGTACCTTTGTAAGGGCCGATTGGTGCAATTGCGCCTTTACGGATGGATGCTTTTTTGTTCGGAATGATTTTGTTTATATCTATTTCGGAAACGACTCCAAGGCCATTACACTTGGGACAAGCACCATATGGAGAGTTGAACGAAAACAGATTAGGCTGTGGCTCATCGTATGAAATTCCTGAAGTAGGACACATCAGGTGCCGGCTGTAATAATTAACGTTTCCGTATTTATCGTTAACAGAACCGGACTCAAATGGCTGGACCATAATGATACCTTTTCCATGCTTCATCGCAAGTTGTAACGATTCGTTGATTCTCTGGCGTGATTCTGAATTCACCAACAAACGATCTATCACTATTTCAATATCGTGTACTTTGTATCTGTCGAGCTGGATTCTTTTAGTCAACTCTATTACCTCGCCATCTACCCTGGCCCTTAAAAAACCCCATTTCTTTATCTGTTCGAAAAGCTCACGATAGTGTCCTTTCCGGCCTTTAACGATAGGGGCAAGGATCAAAACTTTCTGCTCATTGAAGTTTTCCTGAATAAGATTTAAGATCTGATCATCAGAATAGCGAACCATTTTTTCACCGGTAACATAACTGAATGCATCAGATGCCCGGGCATATAGAAGGCGGAGAAAATCGTAGATCTCTGTTATCGTTCCAACAGTTGACCTCGGATTTTTATTCACCGTTTTTTGCTCAATGGAAATTACAGGGCTTAATCCGGTGATCTTATCCACGTCAGGACGCTCCATGCTGCCAAGGAACTGACGGGCATAGGCTGAAAAGCTTTCGATGTATCTTCTCTGGCCTTCTGCATAAATAGTATCGAATGCCAGGGATGATTTACCACTCCCGCTCAAGCCGGTAATTACTACCAGCTGGTTACGAGGAATGGTTACATTAATATTTTTAAGATTGTGAACGCGTGCCCCTATAACTTCCAGGAATTCGCTTTCACTATGAATATTATCAGACATTAAAAAAAGTCAATTTTATATTAGCAACAATGCTTCATTATTTGGAGGGCAAAGATACGGAAATATAGGGTGGGAAACAATTTCCAAAGGTCCTGATCGGCAGTATAAATACCTTAGTTTGCCGGGGTTTTGCCTACCTCACTTTTTGTGGTGTCACCACTGAGTATATGAGGAAGAACAAGATTTATTGAATCTTTCGGGCTAAGTGTATTGCTGCCTTCGTAATTACCATCCAGATCATAGATATTAATGCTTCCTTTAGGCACTTCGATGATGTACTTTTTTCCTTCAGGATTGGTAAGTGTATTCAGACGAAGCCATGGATTAAATGTTTTGAGGATCCTGTAGTTTATCTTTTGAGAGATAGCGAAAACAGCCAGATCATTGATTGTTGTGTCTACGGTGATCTTTTTTGTGCTCAAGGGTGGATACAGATCTTTTTTTCGAAGGATAAAGCCATAAACTTTCGGCCGTGAAATAATTTCTTTTATAGCAAGAATTCTGTAAATATACCTGGCTGTTTCATCTGTCAGAAGAAGATCGTAGTAATTATCTACTTTTTGCTTGTCCATAGCAGCCTGTATTCCATTCATTCCCCGATTGTATGACGCAGCCACAAGAGTCCAATTGTTAAAGATCTTGTAAGCTTCCTTGAAATATTTACATGCTGCCTGTGTCGCCCTTTCAACGTCATAACGCTCATCCACTTCTTCATTTATAACGAGGCCATATCCTTTTGCTGTGGGCTCCACCAATTGCCAGAAACCTGTAGCGCCCTGTGGTGATACTGCATTGGTAAGCTGGCTTTCTATAATTGCGATGTATTTGAAATCGTCAGGGATATTATGTTGCTTTAATATGGGTTCTATTAAAGGAAACCAGCGGCTTGCCCGTTTGTGAATGAGAAGTGATTGAGATTGCCAGTAAGTATTGATTATGAGTTCTTTTTCCATTGATTCCCTGACAATAAAATCATTGATAGGAACTTTTTCCCCTGCAAAATTGAGGTTCTTCGGTATGCGAATGCTTAATACTTTATAGCTGGCATTAAAATAATCCTGGTATTCGGAATCGGAGACAGAATCAGTCACAGAATAACTGAATAGCTTAATGACACTCAGAAGAACCACGGCTCCGGCAAAGGCAAGTCCAAACCTTTTTAAAGAAGGCAAGTTGAATATTTTTTTTAGCTTCTCTGGCAGCATTATCTTTTGTTTTTGAGAGCCGGAGAGTATAAAAACCAGAACAAGGCAAGATAATAGACAGAAAAAAGAAAGATGTGAAGGTAACCCCAGTTTTCAATATACTTAATAATCAGAAGATTGAAGAACATGGACATAAAGCAGATCCCGACATACAAAATCGCGATTCTTTTTTCTGTGAGGCCACTAAAAAACAGATTGTGGGTTGTATGATCTTTGCCTCCAACAAAAGGCGATTTACCTTTTCTAAGTCTGTTTATTGTTACAGTAGTTGTATCAATAATAGGAATGGCGAATGTAAGAATGGTTACAAAGAATTGTTTTGAGCGGATAAGATTTCCATGCACATCTGGAGTGTTCCAGAAATAAATAATGCCCATGGCCGCCAGGAAAAGGCCCAGAAATTGGCTTCCGGTATCACCCATGAACATTTTTGAGGGATGCCAGTTAAAAAATAAAAATCCGATCAGGGCTGCAAGCACTCCGATCAGGAGCAGAATGTGAATACTGTAATTATCGTTATTCAGATACAGGATCAGCAGGGCGCTCAAAATTATAGTAATGGATACTAATGTGGTGATCCCATCCATGTTATCCAGCATGTTGATAGAATTCATTAATCCGACTACCCAGAATAACGTAATGCTGTAGTTTATAAAACTGTTGGAAAAAATATTTATGTATGTTCCTGTTGAAATAAGAATTAATCCACAACAGATCTGAATAAGGAATTTTAACAATGGTTTTGTGTTATAGGCGTCATCTGATAAGCCCATCAGGAAAGCAAGCGTGCATGCGGCCAGAATTCCAAGTAAGGGCCTGCTAAACAGGATATGAGCCTGCTCAAAGAATATAGGATAGCTGGAAATAGAGATAAGAAATATTATATAAAATGAGATCCCACCAAGAGAAGGTTTTGCCTGGGGGCTCCATCTGATAATTGTATCGTTGGTATTACGGATGCCAAGTGTAGTGGCGAATTTTAAAAAAAGGCCATTAATAAGAAAGGAAAGAATAACAGTACTGATAAAATACGATCCGTAAACTAATATTAAATAAATCTTTCCGTCCATTTTTCTTCAGGTGTCTTATGTTTTATAAATATAAGAAGATTAAAAGTTGCTTTTGAAATCACGAAATTTCTCTCCCTGCTTGTCCTTTTCAGAAAGCTGAGGATCTTTTATGCCCCAGCTAATATTAATGGTTTCGTCATTCCAGATAATGCAACCTTCAGATTCTTTATTGTAAAAATTCGTGCATTTGTAAGAAAAAATAGTGTTATCCTCCAAAGTTAAAAAGCCATGTGCGAATCCTTCAGGAACCCAGAACATCGTTTTGTTTTTTTCAGTAAGCTCTATAGAAAAATGTTTTCCATAAGTAAGGGAGTCCTTTCTCAGATCAACTGCAACATCCAGAACAGCCCCTTTTGTCACGCTAACAAGTTTTCCTTGTGCGTGGGGAGGATTCTGAAAATGTAATCCGCGTAAAACTCCTTTTTGCGACAGTGATTGATTATCCTGTACAAAGTCAGCTTTTATGCCATTTTCAAGGAATGCCTTTTTATTATAAGACTCAAAAAAATAACCTCTCGGATCTTCAAAAACTTTCGGCTGAATAATGAACAGCCCCGCTATGTTCGTTTCCTTAATCTGCATACGTGATACTAATCTTCCTTTTTGTCCTTTTTGCCTTTTTTTGTGCTGTCATCATAATACCCATAACCATACCCATAACCGTATCCATAACCGTATCCGTAATTATAACCGTAACTCTTACGCTCAACATCAACACCGTTAAGAATTACAGACAGATTCTTTATATTACTTTCGTTATATAAACGATCTACAATCTGGATAAAATTACGTTTCGAATAATCCGCACGGAAAATATAGATCGGATAATCAGCTTTCTGAATCATTGCTATACCGTCACTCACAAGTCCTACCGGTGGGTTATCCACTATTATAATGTCATACATTTTCTTAAGAGATTCAAGAATCTCTTCCATCTTAGGGCTGATGATTAATTCAGAAGGGTTTGGTGGAATAGGCCCTGCGGTGATAAAATCAAGGCCTTCCAGACTACTTTGTTGAATAGTGTCTTTGAGTTCGTCTTTATTGATAAGAAGGGTACTCATTCCTTTGGAATTCTGGGCATTAAAACCAAGGTGGATCTTCGGCTTTCTCATGTCAAGATCCAGAATGATCACCCTCTTTCCTGAAAAGGCAATGATACCGGCAAGGTTGATTGCAACGAAAGTTTTTCCTTCACCTGAAATGGTTGAAGTAAGAGCAACTACTTTAGGCCCCGGAACATTTGAAATAAACTGAAGGTTTGTACGAATGGACCGGAAGGCCTCAGCAACTAAAGACTTTGGACTCTTGTCAATAAGCAATTGAGACACAGGAATGTGTTGGCTGTATTTTGGAACAATACCTAGAATACCAATAGTTGCCTGAGTGTGTTTTGTGATCTCGTTTAATGAGCTTATCTGGTTGTGTGATAAATAGCGAAAAAGAATGAGTCCCAGACTAAGAAGCAAAGCAACCAGAGAATAAACTATAAATGTTGTTTTCTTATTAGGTGATATCGGACTTGTTGCGATCTGTGCAACTTCAAGTGTGACATTACTTGAGCTTAAGCCTGCTATGGAAATGGAGTATTCTGTTTTCTTTTCCAGCAATAAAGTATAGTATTTTTCATTGATTTCAAACAAGCGTTGTAATCGGCCGTATTCAATTTCATTTTCAGGTTTGTTGGAAACAGAGCCTTCGAATTCACTGGCTTTATTGATAAGAGCATTTTTTTTGTCGGAAACCGTTTCGAGAACAGCGGCAATACTCTCTGCCATAAGCTTTTTCTGGATAGAGATCTGATAATCGATGTTTTTTATCGCTTCATTATTCGGTGTAGCTTCATAAAGCGCCCCTTCTTTTGCAACGAGTAATTTATTTATTTGATCTAATGAAGAAGCGATTTTGCCTTCGTATTCGGTACCCGAAAGCATTGCAAGCAATTTATAAGTGTCAAGGGTTTTTGATTCAGCAATATTTTTGGAAATCTTTTTCAGGATATTCTCTTCCAGGTCAAGCTGAATGATCCTATCCTGAAACTCATTTAATCTTGTGGTATTTACAACCCTTAACTCATCCTGATTGCTGTTGAGCTTATTATCACGTTTAAAATCCTGGATGGAGCTTTCGGAGCTCTTAAGCCTGTCGTAAGCAATATCCAGCTGTTCTTCAATGAACTCCAGAACTTTCTTAGAGCTTTCCCCTTTTCTTTCAGTATCGAAATTCGTGTATTCAAGTGTGATCTTGTTAACTATGTCAGCAGCTTTATGTGCATTAAAATCCTTAAATGAAACCTGAATGGTTTTAGCGGCTCCATTCAATAATTTGACTTCAAGGCTGGGATATAAATGGCTGACTATACTGTTAAGATTGTTAATCACAAAATAGTAGGCATTTTGCTTCACCAGGTCCTGCTGCGACTGAATTTCAGAATAATTCTTAACTGTGATCTTCAATTCGATCTGCTCAAATTTAAGAATCTCATTTGTTTTGAACTTTTTGGAATACTTTTTACCGCCCAGGGTGTAATTGACAACTCCGTTCTTAACATCACTGAAATCAACGTAAATGCGTGAGCCTTTAATGGCCGGATCCAGAACCTTTGCTTCAACAGTGAAAGGGCATTCCAAATAAAGCTCGTTCGATTTGAAAGTTCCTTCAGAATAATAACCTATTTCCAAAGGCAATTTGGAAAGAACCCTTTCAAAGAAAACTTTAGAGCGAAGGAGTTCCACTGCCTCTGCAAGTGCATCATCATTCTCGTAGATATTATTTACATTGAGAATCTTGTTCGCATTGTCGGTGGTTTGAAGCTGAATGATGCTCGAAGATTCAAATACAGGTTGGGTGTAACGAAGGTAAAGGAATGCTGAACCCCAGGCAAGCAAAAAGAACAGGCCCATCCAGACCAGGCTTTTCTTTGCAATATAAATGAAAAGACCTAATTCAAACTCACCGCTAAAATTTGAAATACGTGTTTTGTATTGTTCAAAATTATCGTTGGTCTTTGATATGTTTTCCTGAAGCATCTTTGGTTGGGACTACTTAGAAATGGCCCTGGTGTATGTTACAATGATAAATATGCTTGTTAAGATGCTGACAATAGGAGCAAGTTCCTGCACCACCTTAGAGCTAATCTTTCTTCTTGGCTCAATGTAAATGATATCATTTGCCTGAACAACCATACTTGCCTGCTGTATCCCTTCTATTTTGGAAAGGTCGATCAGATAAACATCATGAGCATCTTTGTTTTCACGGATCAGCTTAACCTGTCTTGCCTTACCGTCATCTGCGATTCCTCCGGCAAGAGCGATGGCTTCGATTAATGTTGTGTTATTATTTTCGAGTGGAATCACTTTCGCATCCCCTGCACTGCCCGGAAACACCATTACACGTTTGTTAAGCACTTTAACCAGAACGTAGGGTTTTATATAGTAAGCGGCATACTTTTCTTCAAGGAGGGTTTCTACATCTTTGATTGTAAGGCCACCGAGTTTTATTCTTCCCAGAATAGGCAACTTGCAGAAGCCGTCTGTTTCGATAAGATATCGCATGGAGTTTTCAAATCTGTAACCCACATTAGCTGCATTCAGTGAGGTAAGGTCGACCAGCTTGAACCCTTCATTTGAATACAATCCAAATTCTATAAAGTCATTTGAGGAAAGCCTGTATTCCTTTACATTGGTTGAATCAGGAAATTTTGTGTATTTAAAATCTTTATCGGTTTGCAGCATGATGTTGGGATTTAACCACCCGCAGCCGGTCAGGATCATAGAAAATCCAAGAAGTAAAAACAGTTTACGCATAATGTTCGTGATATAACAAGCAAATTTAGCAAATATTCCGAAAATGCCTGTAAAATTGACGAAATACTACTTTTTAAGGAGTCTCGAATAGAGGTTTTCCATATCTGAAACAAGACGGGTATAATGGAATTTTTCCCTGACATGAGGCCACCCTTTTTCAGACATTGATCTTCTCAGCTCAGGGTTTTCTATGAGTCGTAAAAGTCCATTCGCTAATTCTTCAGCAGTATTGTTCTTACAGAGAAAGGCCGTTTGCCCGGGAATTACAACATTTTCTATTCCACCTACATTGGTGCTGACAATGGGCTTTCCGGCTGCCTGGGCCTCGATCAGGCTTACGGGCGTACCTTCGTTAAATGATGTAAGGGCAATAATATCATTTCCGGCTAAAGCAATGTCTATTTCCCTGATCCATGAAGTGAAGGTCAGTAACGATTTAGACTCTGGATTATTCTCTGTGAAAGGAATCTGGAGATCCCTCGCTTTTTGTTCAATTGCTGACCTGGATTCGCCATCGCCAATTATGAACGCGCGAAGTTTTTTATCTGTTTTTAAAGAAATGATTTTTAAAGCTTCAAGAAACAGAGAGTGGTTTTTCACAGGTACGAGACGGCCAATAATCCCAATTGCTATCTCATCATCACTGACATTATACTTTTTACGAAATGCATCTCTTTTTTCTGGTAGGTTTAACTGAAAACGTGTAAGATCAAACCCTAAAGGAATCACATGAATTTTATCTGCAGGGCAAATCCCGTGGATCTCACTCAATTCTTTTTTTTGCAGATCACTTATTGCAATTATGGCTGTTGATCTTCGGGCGAGATATCGTTCAATGTTTTTGTAAAAGGTAGTCGTTAATTTTCCAAAGTAAGAGTGAAACACATGTCCATGAAAAGTATGAACGATGACAGGGACTTTACATGAAGCGGCTGCAAGTCGGCCCAATGTTCCTGCTTTTGAGGCATGGGTGTGAACAACATCCGGCTTGAATTCTTCTATGATCTTTTTTAATTTCTTATAGGCAGTATAATCATTCTTCAGATTAATTTCGCGCATCATCTCCTCAATAATGACAGGTTTTAATCCGAGATTATCCACAATAAAATCAGAGCTTTCCTCGGATTTATCCTTTGCGCCTCCAACGAGCATCGTTTCATAATCTGAAGACATATACTTGCTCAGATAGGCAACATTATACGTAGGGCCTCCTAGGTTAAAGCGGTTGATGATACGAAGTACTTTTATCATTTATGCAGCATTAAAGGTTTTCTTCCACCAGTATTGAAAGACAATAAGCGCCCATACTTTTTCTACGGCATCGTTCGGATTATTGCTGAATAGCTGTGCTTTAAGTTCGCGAATTGTTTCAGGATTAAACATATTCTGTTCAAGAATAAAATCATCCTGTAAAAGTTCATTGGTGATCATACTCTTTAGATCAGTCCGAAACCACTTTAAAAGCGGAACTTCGAAGCCCTGCTTGCCTCTCTGAAGTAATTCAGCCGGGAGCTCTTCCCTGAAAGCATCTTTTAATATTTTTTTTCTGCTGTGCTTATCGATCTTATATTCTGTTGGTAATGAAAAAGCAAAGTCAACAATTTTGTGATCAAGAAATGGAACCCGGACTTCAAGGCTTCTGCTCATGCTCATCCTGTCAACCTTAACCAGCATGTCATTTTCAAGCACAAGCTTCATGTCAGTCAGTAGAACTGAATTGTAATCACTGTTAAGATCACTCACGACATCACTAACCCTTTCTGAATATTTCTCTTCGTTTATGTTTTTGAGATATTCTTTTGAGAAAATATTAGATGCAGAAAATCCTGACCATTTTGCCCAGTTCCAATAGCGTTCCTTAGGTTGCATCTTCATCCCGCCTGCGAACTTTTCCAGTTTTCTGATTGTGTTTCCTGTTCGTGTGTTTCTTGATTTCGGCAATTGCTTTAAAAGCGGATGTGCCGCTTTTACAAGTTCTGCTTTCAATCCACCGCTTCTTGCTTTTAATTCAGCTGCATGCTTGTTGTATCCTGCAAAGATCTCATCTGCGCCATCACCGGATAATGCTACTGTTACATGTTTTTTAGTCCGCATGCTCAGAATGCTCACCGCTAAAGCTGAAGAATCCGCGAAAGGCTCATCAATATAGTCAAGAACGTAATGAAGGTCATCGAAGAGGTCCTGGTTGGATAACTCAAATACAGTATGATTGGTATTGTGTTTCTTAGCAACGAGCCGCGCGAAACTTGTTTCATCAAACATCGGCTCGTCTTTATATCCGATGGAAAAAGTATTTAACTGCTTTGTGTGCTTTGCCGCAATAGCGGTAATGATTGATGAGTCTATTCCACCACTAAGAAATGTCCCAAGCGGCACATCCGCGATCATTCTTTGAACTACGGAATCTTCAAGTAAGCCTTTTAATTTCTTTTGTGCTGCCTGATAATCAGTGAATTTTTGTAAGTGTTGCGAATAGGGGATTTTATAATATAGTTGCTTATCCGACTTTCGTGTATGGTTTATTTTCAGCCACGATCCTGCCTCCAACTTAAACACATTCTGGAAAATGGAGTGGGGGGCAGGAATGTAATTAAGATGCAAATAAGTCTGTAGAGAAGTCGGATCAATAACTTTAGGAATGTCAAACGCCATAAGTGATTTAATTTCAGAGCCAAATACAAAGCGATCATTGTCCTGAAAGTAATACAGAGGCTTTATGCCGAATCGATCACGTGCGAGAAACAAGCTTTCTTCAATTTTGTCGTAAACCGCGAATGCGAATTCCCCATCGAGTAGCTCAAGGCATTTTTCTTTTTCTGAAATGTATAAGTATAATAAAACTTCAGTATCGCTTTTGGAGCGAAAGATAATTCCCATTAAACTGAGCTTTTCTTTCAGCTCTTTGTAATTAAAGATCTCTCCGTTGAAAACGATGGTGTATCTGCCGGAAAAATCAGAGAACGGTTGTGCAGCAAGATCACTGGTGTCGATAATCGAAAGTCTTCTGTGACCAAGCGCAACATTTTTATCATGAAATATCCCTTCTCCGTCAGGCCCTCTTTTGATAAGGCATGTGGTAGCTGAATTTATTTTATTTAAATAGTCGTTACCTTTTTCACTAAATGAAAGAATGCCTGTAATTCCGCACATATCCTACTTGTTTTTAAAAATAACCCAGTTACATTGTTTGGCCGTCTGAGTTCTGATTCGCCCTATCGTAATTACTTCTCCATTTTTCTTATACCAGCCTTCATCCCATGAACCCATGTCTGTATAAAGAGCATCAGTTATTCCGAGCCCAAGAAGGTCGGACGTAAAGGCGGCAAGCGTAATGTGTTCAAACGATTCAATGATAGCGGTTTTGTTTTTTATTTTCACGATCGCTCTTCTCTGGAATTCTTTCACATCCTTGAATCTAGCTCCTTTCCCCTTTTCAATAAGCTGGATCTGCTGAAATAAAGAGCCTTTAAGGCTGGCCACATGATTGATCAAAGAATCATTAAGCAGTTTTCCTTTATTTGAAGGAAAAATTTCACAATCTCCTTTTATCATCTTAACGGCCCCTCCTAATGTATGATTGATCTTATTTCTGTTAAAAACAATTCCATGATCAATGAAAAGTCCATCAGGTTTAATCGTTACCACCTCTGTGAATGCTGCGGGTATACTCATTAAAACTGAGGGGTCATCTTTTTGAGGACGTTTCAGTGAAACGTCTATCATCAGATCATCTTTATAAAATATAGTGTAGTTATTGCCTGAAGTAGCTTTACGTTTTTCCACCCGTAATGCTGTCCTGTCCAAAGATATTTTCTGAAAGGCAACAGTTACCGGGATCGATGAAACGATCAGCAAAACCAAAATGCATGGAAGTATTCTTTTCTGAATCATTATATGTGTGAAAAACTTTGTTAATATACTAAAAATGGCTGAAGTGTAATGCTGGCTTTTATTTCTTTATTTTGATAAATATACATTCTGCATTATGTCGCCATTGATTATTGTCCTCAGTATTTTCGGGTATTTCGGTCTTCTGATGATGATCGCATGGTATACATCCAGAAATGCGGGGAATGAAGCATACTTTTTAGGAAATAAAGCTTCTCCATGGTATGCCGTTGCATTCGGCATGATCGGTGATTCGTTATCAGGGGTCACTTTTATTTCATTGCCTGGAACAGTTACTACCAACCAATTTTCATACATGCAATTGGTTTTGGGGTATTTGATGGGTTATTTTATTATTGCGAAAGTTTTACTGCCTGTTTATTATCGACTTAACCTCACATCAATATATAGCTATCTTCAGGGTCGTTTCGGTGATTATTCCCAAAAGACAGGCTCTTTCTATTTTCTTATATCAAGGATCATTGGAGCAGCATTGAGATTGTTCCTCGCTGCAGGGGTTCTGCATTTTTTTATTTTCAGGGATAGTATACCTTTTGTATTTACCGTTGCGATCATAATAATCCTGATGTTGCTTTACACATATCGTGGGGGCATCAAAACGCTTGTGTGGACGGATACGCTGCAATCCGGCCTGTTGTTACTGGGAGTTATCTTATCAATTACAGCGATCATGTCGCAGCTCGATATGGGTTTGGCTGATGTTGTAACAGAAGTAAATAACAGTCGTTTTTCAAAGATCTTTTTCTGGGACTGGAAGGAGAAGAATTATTTTTTCAAACAATTCTTCAGCGGAGCGTTTATCGCGGTTGTTATGACCGGCCTTGATCAGAATATGATGCAAAAAAACCTTAGCTGTAAAAGCTTAGGTGATGCACAAAAAAACATTTATTGGTTCAGTATAGTCCTGGTGATTGTGAACCTCTTCTTTGTTTCATTGGGCGCTATGCTTTATTTGTATGCGGAAAAACAGGGAATCTCTTTACCTGTGGATCCTACAAGCGGAAAGATCATTACTGACCAGGTATTTCCTTCGCTTGCGCTGAATAATCTGGGAATCTTTGCCGCGATTGTTTTTATTATAGGCCTTACTGCTGCTACCTTTTCAAGCGCTGATTCCGTGCTTACAACTCTTACAACGTCTTTCTGCATCGACTTCCTTAAAATGGATGAATCAATACATTCAGAAGAAAAGAAAACGAAATTGAGACATTGGGTTCATATAGGTTTTGCGGTGGTCCTGCTCATTACAATTGTAATGTGCGAAATGGTTCCGAAGACTTCCGTGCTGGATGCGATCTTCACAGTTGCAGCTTATACCTACGGCCCTTTGCTGGGATTGTTTACTTTCGGGCTTTTTACAAAGATGAAAGTGAAAGACAAATGGGTCCCTTTAGTGTCCGTTTTTTCTGTTGTGATAAGTTATCTCCTCCGTGAAAACTCCGAACAATGGCTTAACGGCTATAAATTCGGTTATGAATTATTACTGTTAAATGGGTTACTGACATTTTTAGGTTTATGGATCATATCCGATCGCTCCGCAACTAAATAGTATGTTAATAGAATCACAACCATTTCTTTAAACCTTTCGAATTATTTTTTTTCCTCTTATTTTAGGTTAAATTTACCTGACTATAAGGGAAAAATATGCCTGAGCTTTTGAGAATATTATCTATCGATGGCGGTGGGATCAGAGGGATTTTATCTGCTGAAGTGTTGGCAGCTCTTGAGAATAAACTGCAATCAAAAACAAATAATTCTAACGCCCGTCTCGCCCATTACTTCGATTTTTTTGCAGGAACAAGTACTGGTGGTATTTTAACATGTTTATACTTATGTCCGGCCGGTAGCGGATCAAAGCTCCCTTGCTTTTCAGCGAAAGCGGCTGCAAAGCTATACAGCAGACATGGCAGGACTATCTTTAGTAATCCAGGTGATTATATGCAGCCGGGAGAAGGCGGGATAAAGGAGAAATATTCGTCTGAACATTTAGAACGATTATTGAAAAAAAAATTTGAGCATATCAAATTGAGCGAATTATTGAAACCCTGCATTATTCCGGCTTATAATATTGCTAAACGTTCAACCCACTTCTTTACCCAGCATGATGCAAAAGCATCTCGGTCTTATGATTATGTTTTAAAGGACGTTGCCCTGGCGGCATCAGCTGCACCCGCTTATTTTCCACCCGCACGTATCACCTCTTTGTCAGGAGATACATTTCCACTGGTAGATGGTGGTGTTTTTGCCAACAATCCTGCCCTGTGTGCTTATGCGGAAGTCCATAAACAATTCGGAAAAAATTGCACTGATGTTTTTATGTTATCTATCGGCACGGGATCAACTAAAAAAGAATATGATTATGATCCCTCTAAAGGATGGGGTAATCATGGTTGGATAGCACCATCGCTCGACATATTATTATCAGGTGCGAACGACACTATAGATTTCGCTCTTCAGCAGATCTTTGATTCTCAAAATGCAGGTCAAAATTATTTTCGAATAGATCCCTCTATGGAAGGAGCAGATACGGAACTGGATAATGCATCTGCTGAAAATATTGAAGCATTAAGGCTTGCAGGGATAGCTACAGTGAAAAAATATGATCAAGAGCTGGATAGAATAGCAGAGATCCTTATCAAACGATCTATAGAATAAAAATAGCTGCAATTATTATTGTAATGATAATTACAATGTACTGCCAGATATCGGGAAAGTAGATTTTAATATAATCCCAGGTGTTCTTCGGTTTTTGATCCATCATTTCAGATGTAAATTTACTGCATTCAAAAATTCTGCAAAACATAAATCATTCCCCGCGACAATTTCTTTTCCAAAAATATAATTATTTCCGCCTTTAAAATCAGTTACTTTTCCACCGGCCTGCTGAACCAAAAATGCTCCTGCCGCTACATCCCATGGCTGCAGGCTATATTCATAAAAACCTTCGAATCGCCCGCATGCTACATAGGCGAGATCAGTTGCTGCAGAACCAAGCCTGCGCAGCCCATGCGTGTTTTTCATGAAATATTTAAAGACTTCTAAGTATTCATCTATTTTACTGTAATCATAATATGGAAAACCTGTAGCGATCAATGAATCTGCAAGAGCCGGGGCTTTTGAAACATTGATCTCTTTACCATTCAAATATGCTTTACTTCCTTCCCATGCGTAAAAACATTCATCAAGGTTTATTTCGTAGATCACTCCCATCACCAATTGGTTTTCGCGCATCAGGCCAATGCTTATTGAATAGCAGGGGATTCCATGAATAAAATTAGTCGTACCGTCAAGCGGATCAATGATCCATTTGTATGTTTCATCTGAATGACTGGATGTTCCTTCCTCCGCAATAAATCCGGAACCCGGCAATAGTTTTGAAAGACCTTCTACCAATTGCATTTCCGATGTTTTATCTACATACGAAACAAAGTCGTTTTTTCCTTTTACTTCAATCCTTTCAGTGCTGAATTTTGAGCGTTCAATTCTGATAAAAGACCCAACTTGTTTACTTAGTGTGCAAACGTCATGGCAAAGGGTTTGTAAATCTGTCATTGAAAGATAAGTTTATACACAAAGTTACGTTTAAAACACAAGTTGAGGAAAAGGCCTGCATGTTAATAATTATGTATTTTTGAATGATAAATGAAAGCAGGTAAAAACAAATACAACTACTTTTTGCGTATCCGATGCTTAGCGTTTGTATTGATGTGTCTGTGCGGTCCCTTTTCTTCATTCAGTCAGGAAGCGAATACTTTTAGTTTAAAGGTTAAGTTTTCAATACAGGGTGGAGGAATGGAGAATGCTCTTATTACCATAACAAAAAATGGCACGCCTTATCGTGTGATTGATTCTAAAGCTAAGTATAAGCTAGATCTCGAACTTGGTGCGGAATTTCTGCTTGTATTTACAAAACCGGGTTATATAACAAAAAGTATTGCAGTGGATACTCGTGTACCTAATGGCAGGGAGAAGGAGGAAATCAGAGAATACATTGCTACAGTTGAACTTGCAAAGCAACCGGAAGATCAGGAAATCACATATACTCAGCCGGTAGGTAGAATTAAATACAGCACAATGGAATCAGAATTTGATGCCGATAAAGATTATACACAAGCTGCCCAGGCAATGGTGGCTAAGGCAGAAGCTAACCCTAAGCCCAAACCAAAACCTCCGGCACCAAATCCAAAACCGGTGACCACTACACCGCCACCACAAACCTTACCACCGAGTAATCCCATTCCTGTTGCTGTAAAACCACCGGAATATAAACCTGAACCACCAAAGCCAAAGCCCGTGGCAAAAGAGCCGGAAACAGTTTATAAACCTGTTACTAAAAATAAAGTGGAAAAAGTTATCCAGGAAGATCGTAAAAAGATTACGGTTGTGACTGTGACTATTGATGGTATAGACTATGTTTATAAAAAGGAAGAGTACAACTGGGGTGGGGTATATTTTTACTGTGACGGAAAAAACATCACTGAAAATACTTTTACCAAGCAAACCGAGTAATTAGTCTGTAGTGCTTAGTTTGTAATTCGCAGACGGTGATTCCACTTGTAATTAAGCATCTTGTTACCATACAATTTCTTCAGAAGCCATAAGCATACTTCCCGTCTACTAACTAAACACTCCGAACTACATTCTTCCTCCTAAAATACCAGATCCCGAAAACTCCTGTAAAGAATAACAATGTAGAGATCAGCTCAGCCTGAGTGAATCCAAATCCATTTACATGATATAAAGTATTTACGCGGATCTTCTCAATGAAAAAACGTTCAACTCCATTAAAGATAAGATAAATTGAAAATAATACTCCCGGAGTAGTAATACGTTTGCGGATCGCCCAGATAACGAAAAATAAACTGATGCACATTACCACTTCATAAAAAGCGGTCGGATAAACAGACGGGTCAAGGTGAGTACAGAATCTTCCTTCGCATCCCGGTAAAGGAACTCCTTCACTTACTACATTGTGCGGATAATCATAACTCCACATCCAGTCCGGCATCCAGTTGAAAGGCTTTGGGTTTAAACTAGGGATTCCCCAGTCACCATCTCCTGAAACATGACAGCCGATCCGGCCAATTCCATAACCTAACATTAAAGAGGGAGCTGCTGAATCGATAAGATGAGTCACTTTTATTCCTTGTTTTGTTCCGTACCAGATACAAGCAACTGATGCCAGGATCAATCCTCCGTACATTGTTAATCCGCTGAACGACATTAATGCCTCGATTGGATCAGCCATAAATTCGTCCCAGTTTTCGAGATTATGAAATATCTTGGCTCCCAGAATCCCTGCAAATGCTGCAATTAAAGTGAGGTTACCAACCTGCTGATATGGATGAATAATTTCCTGTTCCCAAACAGGTTCATCTAATCTTGTCTTTTCTTTTTCTTTGTATTTAAAATAGATGAACGCAGCAGCACATAAAATACCACCAAGTAAATTTCCTTGTGTAGATAAAATGAATCCCTGAGTATCTTCCAGGAAAGCTGAAAAGTTAAAGGCTATGTAAAGAAGCTTGAAACCTAATATGAACCCAATGATCCCCGCAGTGACAAGCTCGTTCGTTGTTGCTTTTTGTCCTTTAAGTATTTTCTGAGTTGTTGTGCCAATTAATCCATCTTCCTCCTTGCGCTTTAGTTCTTTAGTCCAGACGTATGCTGCATAAATAAAGGCGACTGCCACAAAAAATCCAAACATCTGGATCATTTTAAGGAATGGCAGATCGATATTGAAAAGATCTTTAAAGGCGTAATATAATGATGGATACATAAGATACGGATAACGAATAAGCTGCGAATTTACGAATCTGTGTGGATAGAACGCTGATTGTTATGATTTTTATGATTAAAAAGGATTTTCAGAAAATAAAAAAGGGGCAAAGCCCCATTCTTATTTTAACTGATTAATAAATTAGAAAATCCGTAGATGAGAACATCAATTATTCATCCTTCTCGGCATTCTCATACTTAACAATGTCACTTGCGAAATCCATGAAGAATTTATGGGCTGATGTGAATACAAAACGATTATCACCTGTTTTTTCAATGATATTTCTTCTGTTTAACGTGTTGATGAAGTTTTTGCGTGAATCGGTATCTTTCAATTGTTTGTTTGAAAGAATCAGATCGATGTAAGAGGAGTTTGTAAAGTAGTTCTCGATCTCTTCCATTTCGAATTCGCTGAACTGAATACGCTCAAGGAAGTTTTTTCCGTCACGGTCAAGCTCATAGCTTAATAAAGCAATGAATATACAGATGTCGCGGGAAAGCATCTCTGCCGACTCTTCTGACACAACATAAGCATAATCCTGTGTAAGCCTCAGCTCATAGTTGAATGAAGCTTTGAAGAAATACGAATATGATTGCTCGTTGTCTCTTAATACCTGATATGTTCGTTCCTGAGGCAGCACAAATTTGCCTGCCATAAGATCTTCTACTATTTGTCGGTGGTGATTAGGAAATTCCATCTTTAGGGTCTATTAGTGTGTGTTGATTGATCGTTACTTTAGGTACTGTTAATGTCAGGTCATTGATCCTGATCTTGTCGAACTGAGGTTTTGCGCCATATTCGCGCTCTATATCCTCATCAAAGGCAAGCGTTGTAAGTGCAAAGAATTTTTCGATCTCTACTTTCTTGTAATCTTCTTTTAGTGTTTTATTACACCAGCTGAAGAAGTTCTCTACAGGAAGATTGTCTTTAAGTTTCTTTGTGTAATGATCCTTATCGAAGATCCATTTTTCGGATTCATGCTCTTCTTCTTCAAAATAAACATCCGTTTCATTTTTGAATTGCTCGAAGATCTCAGCAGCGTTGAAGAATGTGTCGTTCGAATAAACAGAAACTTCCTTGCGCTTTAACAACTTAGGAACTTTACGCTTGTAAGGGTTCTTCATGAATGTGATCCAGCCTGTCAGGATGATCGACTCCGTACGGATACGTTCAATTAAAGGCAATAATTCATTTGTCAAAATTTTCGACTGGCGAAGTAAATTGTCATTCACCTGGATCAGCTGAAAATAAAGCTTTTCAAACTGAACACGCGCTCCTTCATCATCGAAGTTCAAACGATATTTGTTTGAAAATTCAGAGATCTCATAAAGCTTGTTAGCCATTGAAGAAGAGTGATTGATATCAAGGATCTTGTTCAGAGGAATGATATATTCATCGATCCATCTCGATGCGCGAACGATCTTTTCACGGTAATCGATCTTCTTTACATTTGCTTTTAATTCGCGGGTTTCAGTCAACAAGCTTTGAGTATTGCGTTCAACCATTTCGTAGAATGAACGGATCTCGATCGCAATATCATTTAAGCGCTGGCTTAGCGTTACCTTATCGCCATTGATGTTCTCACGGATCTTACGGAATAATTCTGCCACTGAAGTATGATATTTTTCAATCGTTTCAGGAAGCATCGGCTTGAACTCACTTAAGATGAATTCAATCAGGTTATAATATACCGTGCGGATCTCGTAATTATCGTTAACCGGACTTAAGATCTTATATTCTATCAGCTGCGATTTGATATCATGCTCATGCTTTGCAATAATGCTGTTCAGCACCTCGTAAGCGATGATTCCATCGTTCTTCTGAGTCTCAAACAATTCAGCGATCACATCATAGTGTTCAACTAAAAAGCGGAGAATTGTTTTTGGTTCTGCCTTCATGTTATTATGATGTTAAACTTAGTTCAGGTCCTTTGCGTTTTTCTTTCCGGCTTTTTCAATTGTACCGTTTCTCTCAACAATTACTGCATTCTGCTTTTCGTTGATATTGATCTTGCCTTTTGAAGGGTAGATGAAATAGTATTTGTTGAAACCTTCCACTGCATCCGGTGCAGCGAAGATCGGAATGAAGTTGTGTGCGTTGCAGAACTTCACAAGCTCGGGACGATTTTGCTTATCGATCGTTGCAACCTCATCGATAAACAACGTGATCTTATTCTGCTCATCAGTGATCGCTAAACGGTTGATGATCGCCATGATGATCACGAGACGGATCATCCTGTCGGTACCGTCCGATTCAACCTGATTTGCAAGATCCACGCGCTTTTCAGTTCCTTTGATCTCAAGCAATAATTCGATGTTGAATAACTCATCGAAATGAACTTTCTTACCGCTATCTAAATATGTGTTAAGGGTCTTTAAGTTCTCCGACTGGTCAAAATCAAAGCTCATTTGTCCATTAAACTCCTGGATCGAGCTGATCTGCTTCAATTCTCCGATAATCCTTTCATTATCGATCAGATCGATCTTTAATGATTCGATGTTAGATATACGTGTTGTCGCAAGTTTCGTGTTGAATTTATTGTAGACGAACTGCTTGAACTCTTCGTAACGCTTCAATAAAGTGAATGCGGGATTCGCAAACTGTGTAGAGATGCTTTGTAATAAACCATCAATACTTCTTTCCTTGTCAGATAAACAAGCAATCTCCTCTTCAACGAATTTTATAAACTCCACTTCGTCAGCGATGCTGCTGCGCAAGCGGTATTTAAGGTTTTCGAAAGTAAGGTCTTTGTTTGTTTTTAAGTCGTGACGATCTTTCTGGTGGATCTGGATTTTCGAGTAAATATAATCGAGATTATCGTTGGTCTCATATTCCTGAGGCTCAACGTCAATTCCCTCCATTTCCATTTTGCGGTCCTTCAGTTCCTTAACGCGAAGCTCTAGGTTACGCTTTTCCTCATTAAGCTTGTCAAGCATGATCTGCTTGGAAGCGATCTCTTTTACAAGTTCATTTAAGTGGCTCTCCAGATCTTTTTTGTCATCATTGAAATTCTTGATCTCCTCAACAATTCCTTTGATTTGTCTTTCAAGCTGTGGTTTGGTTTCAATTCCTTTGATCTTTTCTTTGATCACTTCGATCTCACCAAGAATGCTCTTTAATTTGAAATCTGTTTTTTCCTTATCGACAACCGTTTTTAAAAGCTCTTCAGTTTGTTTTTTCTCTAACAAATGAACTTTTAGTTCTTCCTTCAATTCCTTTACAGATTTGAATTCAGTCATTTCAAGTCCTTTTGTGATATCGATCTCACCGTCAAAAATATTCATCAGCTTATCTGATGCTTTTTTGATCTGTTTCTTGATCTGCTTGCTTGGTAAGCTAAGAACCTGCTCTGATAAAATAGCATTTAATAACTGCTTTGTTTTTTCATCGTCAGAGATCTTGTGGATCAATAAGTTGTTATAGTTTTCGATCTGGTTCTCGATCGAAGCGATCTTATCCGTTACTTTTTCAAGACGGAACTCTAAGTGCTTGCTTGAAAGTTTTTGAGATTCAATTGTAGTAATGCGATTCTCAATTTCTTTACGCTCTTTGTCAAGATTTTTTAAAGATTCATGAAGGAAATCAATGCTTTCGAATTTATTGATCTCATCGAGTTCACGTTGCTTTTCGGCAAGGTAATTTGTCTTGTTCTTGATCTCTGCATTCTTTTCACCGATATAAGAAGCGTAGTTCAGCTCTTTCGGCTTCAGGATCTCATTGATCTCGTTGTGAACTGCTGCGATGTGGCGGCCGCGTTCAACAGATGAAATTTCAAGTTCCGGGATCGCTGCAGTATAAGCAGTGTTAAATGCATAAAGCAATTCAGAAACAATTGTTGTTTTTGAGCTGTGCATTTTCACAAGTTCACGGAACTCAAGGAAATCGGTACGTACCGACTTAATGCTTTTGATCTCTTCATTGATGCGAAGAAGATCTGTGATATCTTTTTTATTCTTCTGAGAGAAATTCAAGCCTTCGTTTTCGCGGTTATCAGCGATGATCAAAGATTCTTTAAGTGTTTTATTTGTGATGAGCTTTGAGTTGATCAGGTAGCGGTATACTTTAGAGAAGTTATTGCTCAATCCGTCAGCCTTAACAGTATCTTCTAACCAAACTACAGCGTTGTTCTTGTTCCCGCGATGATACACAGCGTTGAACACGTCTGTTTTAGTCGCGAACTTGCTGTGGATGATTCCTTTCTGGATCAGTCTTTCAAGAACTTCATCAAAACTTAATAAGCGTTGGTGAGCGCCTTCGTTTTCGAAAAAGTAGTCTTCGGTATATTCGCTTTCAATACGGTAATATTCAAGTTCCCCGTCAGTATTACGTTTTACAAGAATACAGTAGTATCCCATTTTATTGATCTCAAATACAAGGAAACTCTTATTGTGAGTAGGGAAGTAGTGGTGGATAGTTTCTTTATCACCTTTACGCTGGCCGGAGAATGACATCTTCTGACCGTCAACAACGAAAAGGAAGTTCAGTGCATAGATCAAAGTACTCTTACCGATGTTGTTTGGTCCCACCAACTGGATAGAATCACAATTGTCGAGTTTCATTTCGGCTTTGCCGTAACCTTTTGAGTTAATGAGGGCGATTCGTGTAAGCATGTTTTGGGGTTTTCTGTTTTGAAATCCAAATATACTTTAATGGTTTGGGGTATTATTTGAGGGAAAGGGCTGTTAATAACAATGCCTTGATTTTGTTGTTTTTAAAGGCGTTTTTGTTCAAAAGTTTAAAGTTTTTAGAACTTTTCACACAAGCTTGACATTGCGGGGATTTATTGGTATAAAAGATACTTGTTGCTGCATCTGGAATTGTTTTGTCATCCCGACCGTAGCGGAGGGATCTAATTCGAAGGAGTTTTTTTCCACAGATTTACGGGATTTAAATACTGTGTTTTGGACCGCAGATCTACGCAGATTTTTATGTTGTAGTTATTGATAGCTTGCGCGATGATGATAAATTATGATTTGATCATATTTCAGGCTGCGCCTGGAGAGCGGTTTATTAAAACGAATAAGATCCATTCGGCTGCGCTCAGGATGACACTGTAATTTTTAGGTTGCAGGATTTCCCAATATCCCAATCAACTAAACCCCAATCAACCAATAAACCATTCACTTGTTCCTGTAAATTTCCAGCCATCTCAAAGCATCCTGCTCATCGGTGAAAATCCTTGTTGGAGTAACAGGCTTGTTGAAAGTGACATAAGCATTCCCTAAAAGTTTTTGAGCAATGCTTTTAACAACAAATGCGCTTGCAATGGTGTATTTGTTAGCTTCCGGAGTGGAAGCGTAATAGCGGGCTTCGGTTGACACCGATGTGTCTTCACCGGCAGTAAATAAAAGAAGGAATTTTTTGCCATTACCCATTGATGCAAGGCCTTTCACAATATCTTCTCCATCCGATTGTTTAATGATCTTATTTGGCTTTAAATAAATATTAAGCACGCCATCAGGGCGTAGCGTCAACACGGAACCGTCAAATTCCTGTTTGTTTTCTTTTAAATCGGACATAAATGGGATGTTTTGCACAGTAAATGTACAAAAAGAATTTATAAGAAATAATTGAGATGGTAGAAATTAGCCGGCAAATACTTCAGTGAGAACGTCAACAAGCACTGACCCATCAGCATCCAGCGACAAAAGGTTAACATCTCTTAGCTGATTCACCAGTGAAGCATCGAATGGAGTTTTTACCTTAATGTAATTGTCTGTAAACCCATGCATAAAGCCTTCTTTGTTGTCGCCTTCGAAAAGAACGGTACGTGTTTCACCTAAATGCTTTTCATAAAAGCTCCGAAGCTTTTTTGCAGAAAGAATACGAAGCATTTTGTTTCTCTTCTTTCTTGTCGCGACAGGAACAGCGTTTGGAAGACTTATAGCATCGGTATTATCGCGCTCTGAATAGGTGAATACGTGCAGGTATGAAATGTCAAGCTCGTTGAGGAAATTATATGTCTCGAGAAAATCTTCATCAGTTTCTCCCGGAAAGCCAACTATAACATCGACACCAATGCAGCAATGAGGCATTAGTGATTTTATAGTCGCAACGCGATCTGTGTAGAGCTCACGCATATAACGCCTGCGCATTGCTTTTAGGGTCTTGTTGCTTCCTGATTGAAGCGGAATATGAAAATGCGGAACGAAGCTTCTGGATTTGGAAACAAATTCAATTGTTTCGTTCTTAAGTAAATTGGGCTCAATCGATGAAATGCGGAATCTTTCTATAGATTCAACTTTGTCCAACTCTTTAACAAGATCTAAAAATGTTTCCTGTTTGCGATTGCCTTTTTTTGAAGCATTATTACCGAAATCGCCAAGGTTAACTCCCGTCAGTACTATCTCTTTTACATCCTGTTTTGAAATGTCATACGCATTCTTAACAGCATTGGTGATGCTGTCGCTGCGACTGCTTCCTCTCGCGAGAGGGATAGTACAGAAAGAACAATTATAGTCGCAACCATCCTGAACCTTAAGAAAAACGCGTGTGCGGTCGCCAAACGAATAAGAATCCACAAAGAAGTTTGCTTCTTCGATCTCGCAGCTGTAAATCTCTGCTTTTGACTTTTTACTAAGATCATTCAGGTAGTTGAGAAGCTTAAACTTTTCAGAAGCACCGAGAACAAGATCAACACCCTCAATGTTTGCGATCTCCTCCGGCTTTAACTGCGCATAACATCCAACCACCACAACATATGCATCCGGAGAGACATTTAACGCTGATTTTACGATCTGCTTACATTCTTTATCTGCATTTGCCGTGACAGAGCATGTGTTTATGACATAGACATCCGAAGGCTGTGTAAAATCAACCTTTTCATAACCGTTATCCTGAAACAGGCGCGCGATAGTGCTCGTTTCAGAAAAATTCAGCTTACAGCCGAGGGTATGGAATGCTACTTTTTTCATTGGGAACGCGAATTTACGAAAAATCAGGGTACAGATAACGAATGTTTACGAATTTACGAATGTGTATTCCATGAAATATGGAGTTCTGAGAGGCCTTTTCACAACATTTTAACGAAAATTTGTTGCACGCTTCGATTCGTAAATTCGATTGTTTATTCGTTATCTGTATTGTTAAAAACACTGTTAATAATTGAATTTTCACCGAACCATTTCCGGCTGAAGGATTTCTTAAACTTGATGTTAGAAAAATCCCCTCAATGAAGAATTGTTTTGTCTATATATTTTTAGCCCTTTTCGCTGCCTCATGCTCTTCAAGTGACGAAGGCAAAAATGATACGCGCACTGTATTCAAGTACAATGAAATGGGGGCTGTGACCTCATTGGATCCTGCAAAAGCGAGCAGCTTTGAAAATATCTGGGTGGTGAACCAGATCTATAACGGTTTAGTTGAAATGAATGATTCTTTGTCTGTAGAGCCTTCTATTGCCAGCTCCTGGGATATCTCGGAAGATGGACTCACTTACAAATTTCATCTTCGCGAAAATGTTTTCTTTCATGACAATGAACATTTCGGGGAAGAAGGTAAAGGCAGAAGAGTTACCGCTTCTGATTTTGTTTACAGTTTTAACCGATTGCTCGATCCGAAAGTGTCCAATGCTACAACATTGCTTACCTATGTTAACAGTGAAACCGGGAAAGCTTTTGAAGCTATTGACGACAACACTTTTGTAATCCACATGCGACAAGCATTCACTCCTTTTTTAGGGATTCTCACTATGAAATATTTTTCAGTTATTCCTAAGGAAGTGGTTGAAGCAGAAGGAGAGGAGTTCAGGAGAAAACCTTGCGGAACAGGGCCATTTAAATTTAAAATGTGGGAAGAAGGTTCAAAGTTGGTATTCGTGAAAAATCCAGAGTATTTTGAATATCTGGGAAGCGAACGTTTGCCTTTTCTTGATGCCGTTTCGGTTTCTTTTATCCGTGACCGGGAAAGTTCTTTCCTGAACTTCCTGAAAGGCGATCTTGATATGGTATCCGGTGTTGATGCGATCAATACGGATGAAGTGCTTACTGCCGATGGAAAATTAAAAGATTCATATTCCCGTAACATGAAGATGCTTACTCAGCCCTTCCTTGAAACAAATTATCTGGGATTTTTTATTGATGAACAGAAATCAATTGTTAAAAATTCTCCATTAAAGATCAAGGCTCTTCGTCAGGCAATCAATTATGGATTTGACAGAAAGAAAATGGTTAAGTATCTGCGGAAAAATTTAGGACAGGCTGCTACATCAGGTTTTGTTCCACCGGGATTACCCTCGTTTGACGAGTCAAAAGTTAAAGGGTATGATTACAATCCTGATAAAGTGAAAGAGCTATTGTTTCTTGCCGGTTACCCTGACGGAAAGAACTTACCTGAAATCACTCTCTCGACAACGGAACAATATCTGGAGTTAGCTGAATATATTCAATCACAGCTTTCAGAGTTTGGTATAAAAATGAAAATTGATATTCAAAAAGCATCCGTGCTGTTTGAAGCGATTGCAAATCAAAAAGTTAATTTCTTCCGTAAGTCCTGGAATGCAGATTATCCTGATGCGGAAAATTTTCTTTCTTTATTCTACAGCAAGAACTGGAGTCCGAAAGGATTCAATTACACGCACTATCAAAATCCGCAATTTGATATTCTTTATGAAAAATCCCAAAGTGAGCTAAACGATTCAACGCGTTATGAATATTACCGTCAGATGGATCAGCTGCTGATCGATAATGCCCCCGTGGTGCCTTTGTATTATGGGCAGGTTGTCAGGCTTGTGCAAAATGATGTTGAAGGACTTACTTCGAATCCGATGAACATGCTCTCTTTGAAAAGAGTGAAGAAAAGTAAAAGTTAAATTGAGGAAAATTACGTTTAACAAATAACCTTTAAACCGTTAACGTACTTCAAGATACGTCACTATTGGAAAGTGATCCGATAATTCCTCCCGTATCGTTCTGAAATTATACGAAACAAATTGTTTACCATGGAGTATATAATCAATGCGGAACGATGGAAATGCTCCTACATAACTTTTTCCTAATCCGTTGCCGCTTTCAATAAAGCTATCCTGTAAATCCTTACTAATGGTTGTATAAGTGTATGAGGATGGCGTGTCGTTGAAATCTCCGCAGACAATTACCGGGTAAGGAGAAGAGGCGATGCTAAGCGCTATCATATCGGCCTGTTGAGCTCGTTTTATAAAAGCTTTCTTTAAGCGCCTTAGAATATTTTTCGAATGTTCAATGTCATCTGTCTCGACATCATTCTGCAGGTCTTCTGCGTATTTATAATCTCCTTTACTGAATGCGATTGATTGAAGATGCATATTGTAGACCCGGAAAGTATCCTTGCCTGCTGCGATATCAGCGAAAATACAAACATTGTTTCCTTTATACCCGAAATCAACTTTGCCCTGACTTATGATAGGATAATTGCTGAATGTTGCAATGCCAAAGTGCTGTCGAAATTTTCCATGAGCGGTATATTCAACCTGGGCATATTCAAATTTGTGCAGTTTCTTTATTGAGTCAAAGTTGCAGAAATCACTGCTGTCGCGATGAAAGAACTCCTGAAAACAAGCAATTTCAGGTGCTTCATCTTTTATCAGGTCAAAGATCTTTGAGCGTGTTTCCTTGTTATGACTCCAGTTATAAAGGTCGAAGAGCTTAACATTGTAAGACATTACCTTGATCATCTTATTACTTGCGTCATCCTTCGACCGGTTACTTACCTGAACAAAACGATGCAGAATCATCCATCCCGAAAGGATCACGATCAGTGAATATAAACCTCTTTTTTTAAGTTGTATCGTCCAGTAAAGGATGAATAGGATATTAATAAAAACGAGGATAGGATAACCAAGGCCGGCAAAGGCGATAAACCAGAAGTTTTCAGGACTGACCCTGGGAGCAAGATATGAGACCAGCAGAGCGATGACCGCAATATGATTGAAGAGCATGGCAAGACGGTTTACAAAATGCCGTTTACCTTTCCTTTTTTTTTCTTCTGCCTGTATTGCTTTTTGATCTGTCACAACGAATCACTAATTAGTACGAATATACAAATCTTTGGTACGGATAACGAATGAATTTCGAATTTCCGAATCTGTGTAATATACTAATTAGAATGTGTACGAACTTTACGACTCCTACTCGGAGATATTGGGGAAGTGACCATGTTTTAAGCAAACAGAACTTAAAAAAAACATGAAACCACAAACACCAAACCCTTACTTCTTATTGCTGGCTTTAAAAAGAATATCTTTTTCAGCTTTGCTCAGGCTTTCGTAACCGGACTTAGAGATCTTGTCGAGGATAGCATCGATCTGTCGCTGATTGATGTTTTTCTGATAGTTGTACTCTTCATCGCTGACAGAGCGCTTGTAGACGACCTTCATTTTTCCTTTCCCCGATTTACCACCTAAACTCTTTAGCCAGTCGAAAAAACGATTAAACGGCTTCGCCATATCATTTCCTTTTTTGTACTGAACAATAAAAAGATAACCCATCAGCGCTCCGCCTAAGTGTGCCAGGTTCCCTCCTATGTTCTCGAAAGACGCAACATTGAGAATATCAATAAAAATGACAAAAAGAGCTACGTATAATAATTTTACCGGCCCAATGAACATCATATTCATGCGGACTTCAGGAACAAGTGTGGCTGCCGCGATGATGATAGCGGTGACACCAGCTGAAGCACCGATCAGCGGAGCACCGAGATCCCGCTGAAGCGGTGGAATAAATGTGATGAGTGCGATGGTTATAATCCCACCAGCGATTCCTCCAAGAATATAAAGCGGAATGATCTTCCTTTCTGAAGTGTACTGCGAAAGTATCTCACCAAACCAGAACAGGGTGATCATGTTCCAGAAAATATGCATCACGCCAAGGTGCGTGAACATGTACGTTATGAGTGTCCATGGGCGATGTAGTAAACCTTCGAAGCTAAGAGGAAGTGCAAAAACCTCAAGAAAAAAACGCTGAATTGATCTGCCGGCAGCTTCACCACCTGTAACAGAAAAAATAATAAAGAAGATGCTGATAAGAAGAAATACTGCAGCATTGATGATGATCAGCCGGGTTATAGGATTACCATTCCTGATCTTTTGTTGTATGTCGTTAACGATCGGATTTCCCATAATTAATAAAAACGGTTACTCTTTTTTTGCCAGTATTTAATCATAATAAAACCAAATAACATGCCACCCAAGTGGGCGAAGTGGGCTACGTTGTCTCCGGGATTGTTCTGAATTCCCATGTATAATTCGAGGGCTCCATAAAGAATCACAAAATATTTCGCTTTGATGGGAACAAGAAAATATACATATAAAAGTGTATTCGGGAAAAGCATTCCGAAAGCCAGCAGCACCCCGAAAACCGCACCTGAAGCACCAACCATTGGTGTGTTGATCTGTAAAGAGAGCAATTGATTAATATCCTTGACTGCAACATTAAGATAACTTTCTTCAGTCAGATGTGACGACCATTCATTCGCAAATGCATTGATCTGTGTGCTCACTTCAGGTACTTCCATAAACGCGCGGAAATGATCGTGCATAAGAGAAAGATAGGCGCCAGGATCCGGATTGGCAATGAGGTTAGCAACAGCACTGTGAACCTGTTGGTATTGAAATGCCTGAAAACCCATGAAGATCAATGCGGCACCAATCCCGGTCACCATATAAAAAACGAGAAAACGTTTTGATCCCCAGAAATTTTCAAGCACATTTCCGAACATCCAAAGGGCAAACATATTGAAGAAAACGTGATCGATGCCTCCATGCATGAACATGTAGGTTACAAGCTGATAGGGACGGAAAAGATCAGAGCTGAAATAATGAAGCCCTAAATGATCAGTGAGGTCAACGCCAAATTGATTTTGAAATACCCAGGTAGCGAGAAAAAGAAGAGCATTGATGATAAGCAAGTTCTTAACCACCAAGGGCAGAACCTGAAAGCTTGTTGGACGATATTGCTGCTGCGACATTCTATCTACGAATTACGAATAAATACGTCCCGATAGTATCGGGATTATGAATTATTTTTTAAATCTCTTATCCAGATCTTCCAGTGAAAAAGTTGTGATCGTTGGTTTCCCTGAAGGAGTGCTGTATGGCATCTTACATGCAAACAGCTCATCAATAATATTGTTCATCTCCTCCTGGCGTAAGTCCTTCCCGGATTTAACGGCCATGTTAAAAGCCATTGCACGGGCAAGGTTTTCACGTTTGTCAGAACGAAGCTCCTGTAAATTTTGTTTGTAGTTTTCAATAAGGCCTTCGAGCAATGCAGCAGAATCATAATCTGCAGTGTCTGCCGGAATGCCGTGTATCACATAAGTATTTTTACCAAATTCACTGATATCAAATCCCATCGCTTTTATTTCAGGCTCCAGCTCTTTAACTAGTGCAAAATCTGCAGTGCTCAATTCGATCGTCTTTGGAAAAAGTTCCTGTTGTGTTGCTGACTTATGTTTTTCAAGACTGTCAATGATACGCTCATACAAAATTCTTTCATGCGCACCCTGCTGGTCGATCACCATGAACCCGGTTTTTATATGCGAAAGAATATACCTGTTGTGAAGCTGATAAGTGCTTTTTTTATTGCTTTCATGAAGTTGCTCATCCCATTGCGGATCCACAGATTGCTGGGTATCATCTTTTTTGATCTCGAACTCCAGCTGGTTGTCTGCATGGCGACTGTACATCTTGTCCCAGTTAGCGCGATTTGATAATTCGCTGTCCGAGTAATTTTTTTTATACGAAGGAGCAGTATCGGTTTTGAAAGGATTAAAATCCGGATCAACTTTGATTGTCGGAGCCCTTATAATTCCGTCAACAGGTTTCAAAGGCATGTTATACAAATGCGCTTCCTGATCAAAATCGAGGCTTGGTGAGATGTTGAATTGTCCGAGCGACTTTTTAACCGTTGATCGTAAAAAAGCATACACGGCTTTTTCGTTTTCAAATTTAACTTCGGTCTTTGTAGGATGAATATTAATATCAATGCTCTTCGGATCTACATCCAGCAAGAGGAAATAAGATGCAAAGCTATCGGAAGGTATTAATTGTTCAAACGCGGACTGCACAGCATGATGCAGATATGCGTTGCGGATAAAACGTTTATTCAGAAAGAAGAATTGCTCACCACGCGTTTTCTTGGAGAACTCCGGCTTGATCACAAAACCTTTAATGTTCACTATCGGAGTGTTCTCTTCAACAGGAACCAGTCTTGTATTATACGAGCTTCCGAAAATGCTCATTAGCCTTTGTTTCAAATTACCTGCAGTGAGATTAAATACTTCAGTCGTGTTGCTGTATAAACTAAAAGAAACTTCGGGATTTGGAATAGCCACACGCTGAAATTCATCAATTATATGGCGGAGTTCGACTGAGTCCGTTTTCAGAAAGTTACGCCTAGCCGGGATGTTATAAAACAGATTCTTTACGCAGATGCTAGTCCCTTCAGGGCAATTGCAGGCCTCCTGTGATTTGACCTCACTTCCTTCAATTTCTATCTTCACGCCAACTTCATCAGAGTTTCTTCTCGTTTTCATTTCAACCTGGGCAATAGCGGCAATAGAAGCAAGGGCTTCACCGCGAAATCCCATAGTGCGGATTGAAAAAAGATCTTCTGCTTTGCGGATCTTTGAAGTCGCATGGCGTTCAAAGCTCATTCGGGCATCAGTCTCACTCATCCCTTTACCATTGTCAATTACCTGGATAAGTGTTTTTCCTGCGTCCTTGATAATGAGCTGAATCCTGGTCGCTCCGGAATCAAGGGAGTTTTCCATTAACTCTTTCACTGCGGAAGCTGGACGCTGTACAACTTCACCTGCGGCTATCTGATTGGCAACTGAATCTGGTAAGAGTTGTATTATGTCTGACATGGCGGATTTCTTCCTTGCAAAAGTACAAAAAATAGCTCATTTGTCATTCATTCATAATACGCAGAAGGGCAGGATAATAGCTTAAAGATTGGGGATGCTGCCTTTAGAAAAAGCAGTGGAAAGGTATGTGATCAGATTTATGTTAAACCATTGATACAGGTAGATCGCAAACAGGAGAGTGAAAACTAAACTAAATGATACGAGCAATCCGAAAATCTTCCCAAATGAGCCGCTGCCGGAAAGCAATACTCTGGCAACAATGATCTCAATACGCTCACTCATGTAGCTGTAAGCAGGAACTAATATAAATACAAGCACAAGCATTGCTATTGCAGTGAATTTGATTGGGTTAAGACCTAAACGGTAGTGAACGATCTTATCAGTGATGAAACCGGTAAGAAGATTTACCGTTAGCACACTGATCATTAAAACCATTACACTGAAAATTCTTTTGAACATAACTGAAGGTCAATAGACAATAGACAATAGACAATAGACAATAGACAATAGACAATAGACAATAGACAATAGACAAAGGTGGGAAATATCAGGTGATTCGAATGATTCAGCGGGTTTTTCAATTAACATATTAAAGTTGAAAAGTTAAAATATAAATGAACCGGCCCGCGTTGTATTCAGGTATTTTAGCATGAACTATTTCTACATCATAATCCGGTTTATTTTAAATGAAAATATCTTCCCTCTCTATATTTTTCCTTTGTTTTATTGCGGCTATCCTTTCAGGCTTTATTCCTAAAGAGGAACCTAAAAAGCTTAATGATCCTCCTTTTTATCTCATGGACCATCGTTGGGCCGATTCGGTTTTTAAAACTCTGAGTCCGGATGAAAGAATCGCTCAGTTGTTTATGGTTGCCGCATACTCAAACAGGGATAAAGTTCATGTAAAAGAAATAAAAACGCTTATCCAGACATATAAAATCGGAGGACTGATCTTTTTTCAGGGAGGGCCGTTAAGACAAGCATCGCTTTCAAATACTTATCAATCTTGTTCAAAGGTGCCTTTGCTTATGGCGATGGATGCGGAGTGGGGACTTGCTATGCGTCTCGACAGCACAACGAAATTCCCGAGACAAATGACTTTGGGTGCTATTCAAAATGATAGCCTGATCTATGAGATGGGAGCGGAAATCGCTCGTCAGACAAAACGTATCGGGATGCAGGTAAATTTTGCTCCGGATATTGATATCAATAATAATCCGCTGAACCCTGTGATCGGAAATCGTTCTTTCGGTGAAGATAAATTCAATGTTACCCGCAAGGCAATGGAATACATGAAAGGGATGCAGGACAATCATGTGTTGGCTTGCGGGAAACATTTTCCGGGACACGGTGATACCGACAGTGATTCGCACAAAACTTTACCCACAATAAAATCATCACGCGCAAGGTTAGATACGCTCGAACTATTTCCTTTCAAGGAGCTCGTGTCTAACGGGTTGGGAAGTATGATGGTGGCGCATTTGAGCATTCCTTCACTTGATACCACAAAAAATCAGGCATCAACGCTTACTAAAAGTATTGTAACCGGATTACTTCAGGATACGCTTGGGTTTAAAGGTTTGATCTTTACAGATGCCCTTAATATGAAAGGGGTAAGCAAGTTTTACAAACCGGGGGAAGTGGATGTAAAGGCTTTAATAGCAGGTAACGATGTTTTACTTTTTCCTGAAGATGTTCCGACAGGCATTAAAGAAATAAAAGCTGCGATCGAAAGAGGAGAAATTTCGCAGGAAGAGATCGACAGACGTTGTATGAAAGTGCTGCTGGTAAAACAATGGTCTGGCTTAGATCATTATCAGAAAACAAAACTGAAGAATCTTTATGAAGATCTCAATACAAAACAGGCTGAGTTAATCAACAGAAAGCTGACCGAAGCTTCGTTAACGCTCTTGCAGAATAAGGAGGACCTTATCCCATTGAAAGGCTTGGATACATTAAGAATAGCAACATTGTCGCTTGGTTACAAAGACACAAATATCTTTCAGAGGACAATGGAGAATTATACCAGGGTCACACATTTCAGTATTGATAAAGACGCAAAGCAGCCTGCGTTCGACAGCGCATTATCTCAGCTGAAAAGTTTTAACCTAGTGATCGTTCATCTTAATAATACTAACAATAAACCGGATAAAGATTTCGGCCTGACTGCTCCGGTTAAAACAATACTTCGGAGTCTATTGAAGCAGAATAAAGTGATCATTAACGTTTCCGCCAATCCGTATATACTCTCGAAACTAGATAGCTTGAACAACGCAGCAGCTGTTATCATGAGTTATGAAGACAATGATTTCAGTCAGAATTACACTGCTCAATTGATCTTTGGTGGAATAGGGGCAAGTGGCAAGCTTCCGGTGACTGCAAGTAATTTGTATAAGATAGGAACAGGGATCAAAACTGTACCTACACGTTTTAAATACACAATTCCAGAAGAGCTCAATCTGAACATTTCGGTGTTAAGCAAGATCGACAGTATCGCGGCAAAAGGCGTGAAGGATAAAGTATATCCGGGATGCCAAGTCCTGATCGCGAAAGATGGAAAAGTTTTTTATCAGAAGTCATTCGGTTATCACACATACGAAGATAAGATCCCGGTGAAAAATACAGATCTGTATGATCTCGCTTCTATCACGAAAATTGTGGCCTCAACCGCAAGTCTGATGAAACTTACACATGAGAAGAAAATAAATCTCGATGAACATCTTGGGACTTATCTTCCTGAGCTCATTGGTACTAATAAAGAAAATATTGGTCTTCGTGATATGATGACACATCAGGCCGGTTTGCGCGACTGGATTCCTTTCTGGCACAAGACTGTGCAAAAGGGCGGGGAATATAAAGAAGGAGTTTATAATGTCACTCCGAATGATGTTTACTCAAAAAGAGTTGCGGAGAAATTGTTTATCAATAAAAATTATGAGGATTCAATCTACAAGCAGATCGCTGAATCACCGGTAAAAGGCCGTGGTACTTACCTGTACAGTGATCTCGGTTATTATTTTCTGAAAAGAATTATTGAAAAGCAAACAGGAATGACTGAAGATGAATATGTCCGGAAAACATTTTATGCGCCTCTTGGTCTGACAACAATGGGTTACAAACCGCGCGAACATTTTCCGTTAAGCCGTTTGATCCCGACAGAATTTGACGCAAAGTTTAGAAAGCAGCAGGTACATGGTGATGTGCATGATCAGGGTGCGGCAATGTTAGGTGGAGTTGGTGGACATGCAGGATTGTTTTCAAACGCCAATGATCTTGCTATAATGATGCAGATGTATTTGAACGATGGAAAGTATGGCGGACAATTCTTTATTGATTCAAATACTGTTCATGAATTCACTAAATGCCAGTTTTGTTTTGCGAATAGAAGAGGGCTTGGTTTCGATAAGCCCGAGATGACTGCCGGAAAAGAGAGTCCGGTTTGCTTGAGCGCAACTCCCGAAAGCTTTGGTCATGCAGGATTTACGGGAACATTGACCTGGGTGGATCCTGTAAATGGTTTGGTGTATGTATTTTTATCCAATCGTGTGTATCCGGACGCGGAAGATAATAAGCTTTCAAAATCAGGGATAAGAGGAAAGATCCACCAGTTGATCTATGATTCCTTAAAATAGGCAAGTGTAATTGAACTTGTTAATTCTTTTACTATGTCTGCAAGTTAATGATGTAAGATATTTTTTAATTTATCGTAATCCCCGGACTGGCCGAACTCTTCTGTATTTCTCGTTGTTCCGACTATAACATGCTGATCGCAGGTGAAGCAGATCTTGGCCATCCCTACAATCTTTGCATCTTTTCTGAAAATTAATATGTCCCTGTATACAGGAGCACACGCTGAATATTGAGCATTCTCATGGGTCTTTTCACAAAAAAGTCCATTAATTAAATCGAATTTGGCTGAAGGAACTTCTGCTTTTGTAAAGTCAAAACTCTCAAGGTTGGCAAATTCAGAAGTATCAGCGAGCTTTTGCGGGCTCGCAAGATTTGTTAACAGGTCAAGCTTCCGTTTTTCTTTTTCTGTCTTATCATTGATCGAATCAGGGTTGTAAACCTTGTCTTCGCTGATATTTAGGTAATAATGCTCGATTTTATCAAAATCAAAGTATGGCTTGCATCCTTTGTTTTCAATACCGATGGTTTTATTGATCGTTTCAGTGGACGTGTTACAAGCCAACAAGGAAAGAAGGATCAAACAATTCAAACTTAATACTGCTGCTTTCATGTTTCTTCGTTTGACTATTGGATCAATGTGATTTTTCCTCTGTAATAGTGCGGATCACCTTTAATATCCCTTATCTTGCATTTATATACATATACGTCACGGAAAGGAGGTGCTCCTCCGAAAGTACCATCCCAGCCTTCAGTAATATCCGTTGATTTATAAACCATATTTCCCCAACGATCGTAGATCATAATTTCAAAAGTACTGATCCCGTAACCCTTTGGCATGTATCTGTCGTTATTCCCGTTACCATTTGGACTAAAGGCATCAGGGAAATAGATTGCGAAGCTTGGATTGACAATAATTGAAATGCTCACAGAATCTTTACATCCGTACTGATTCATTGCGAGTAATTCAAATTCATAAACACCTGTGTCATTTATCGGGTAGATCATATCCGTAAGGTTCGAAATTGAGTCCCCCCAAATCGACCATGAATACGTATCTGCGAGCATCGATTGATTATTGATAGTAATAAAGTCATCTGTCAGCTCATATTCAAGGGACTCAGGAACTACAAGAGGCACCGGCATTGGATTTACGAGAATATAATCCTGCATAAGGGTATCAACTGTACATGCGCTGTCGGTTACCGCCTGCATGTAAAGATCATATAGGCCGGCATTCATAATAGTCGCAGTAGGATTCATTCCAATAGCTGATTCCGGTCCTATTGTCCAGTTCCAGCCGACAACGTTAGAACCATTCAAAATCGAATTATTTATAGTTGTTACTGTTAGTGGCTCACAGCCTGCAAGAGGCGAAGCGTCCGGAGCAAGAGATGGGATCGGATGAAACAATATGTAAGTCGAATCCATATTGATGCAACCATTTACATCCTGCACTATCACCTTTTCCATACCAATTGAGCTGACGTTAATGGACGATGTCAACTCACCTGTATTCCATGCATAGTTTACGTAGCCGGGATTAGCGTTAAGATTGCCGGTGGTGCCCGGACAAATCCTTAAAGTATCCTGCAATCCTATCACCGGAAGTGGGTTAATACTTAAAAGAATTGTATCCTTTGAAATACAACCATTCGGATCAATTGCAGTGACAAAGTACTGGTCTGCAACAAATGCGTTAAGGGTTTGGGAAGATGATCCGTTTTGCCACGAATAAGAATTGAAACCGGCTCCTGCATCAAGGACCAGCACATCGCCTGCACAAATTGCTGTATCATTTCCGAGATCTACGATCAAGGGTTGAAAAACAGTTATGAGAGTGCTGTCTGTTGCAGTACAATTTTTCGAGTCGGTAACTGTAACAGTATAGTTGGTTGTAGAAATCGGCTGTACTGTTTGTGATGCAGTCGTCACAGAATTACTCCAGGAATAATTTATACCCGGTGTTCCGCCTGCCGATACTGCGGATATGTTGGTGCTTAACCCTTTGCATATGCTTGAATTGTTACTTGCATTCACAGTCAGTAACGGAGGGTCAGTTAAAGTTACATTCAATAGTTGCGTGCAAAGGTTGGCATCAGTCACTGTAATATCATATGAGCCCGCTGCAAGATTTGTTGCGGAATTGGCTGTGGATACAGAAGGATTCCATGTGTAAGTGTATGCTCCCGTTCCGCCCGAAGCTGTAGTGTTAATTATTCCATTGATAGAACCAAAGCATGTTGGATGAGTTCTGGAGGCAAGTATAAGACTCAGATCGGTTGGTTCTGTTATGGTAACAGTGTTTGTCGCGGAACAGGTATTTGCATCAGAAACAGTTACAGTGTATGTCCCGGCCGGAAGATTATTGGCACTCGCTGTGGACTGAGCCGGATTTGTTGACCAGGAATAAGTGTATCCCGAAGTGCCTCCGGTGGCTGAAGCAGTTGCAGTTCCGTTGCTCCCGGCATTGCAGCTAACATTCGTTTGTGATGTAATTGACACACTTAATGTTGTAGGTTCAGTAATAATTACAGAAGACGTTGTTGAGCAGGAATTAAAATCAGTTACAGTAACAGTGTAATTGCCAGCAGATAAATTTGAAGCGGTTGAATTTGTTTGAACCGGTGAAGTGCTCCATGAATAACTGTATCCAGTCGCACCGCCATTTGCAGTTACCGTTGCGTTTCCGTTATTGTTGCCATTACATGTAACGTTAGTGGAGTTGCTTATTGTGGATGTCAGTAACAGCGGTTCTGTAATGGTAACGGATGCTGTGGCGCTGCAAGTATTATTATCTGTGACGGTGACTGTATACGATCCTGCTGCAAGGCTCGATGCAGTGGCTCCTGTCTGAACAGGAGTGGTATTCCACGAATAAGTAAAAGGTGCGGTTCCGCCATTTATCGAGACTGTTGCAGTGCCGTTGCTACCGCCATTACAGCTGACGTTAGTTTGAGTATTTATCGATGCTGATATTGATGAAGTTGACGTTATAGTCACCGAAGCTGTAGCTGAGCATAGATTAGCGTCTGTCACTGTAACCGTATAACTGCCTGCTGCAAGATTACTTGCTGTTGCTGTGGTTTGTACAGGTGCAGTATTCCAGGAATATGAATATGCTCCGGTGCCTCCGGCTGCTGTCACGGTTGCGCTTCCTGTATTCCCTCCGCTGCAGACAATATTCGTCTGAGTGGTTGTTGCAGTTAATGCGGCCGGCTCAATAATGGTGAATGGTACTGTTGCCGAACAGCTTGTACATGATTTGAATGAAATATTATCTACACCGAAATCATTCCCTCCACCGATAGTGTTTTGATCGATCATACAAATGCTTGCAGAAGTATTCGCACCGGAAAACCAAACGGTGCTGAAAGGATCCCATTGATATAAAACCGCAGGTGCATTTAATGTACCGACAGACACCCCGTTAATATCGAACTCAACAATAGCAGTTGCACCTGTATAATTTGAAGCAACAAAAGCGGATAAGGTGTAATAAGTATTCGGACTGACAGGTATAGTCTGGCACCAGAAGCTTGTTCCGGGAATAGTGCTTCCATCAACTATCAGATAATTTCCTCCGCCTCCATATCCGGAACCGAAATGTCCGGCATTGTAAAAATTAGGATCGACATCAACTGCAAAATTTCCGGGACCACCTGAACAGCAAGCGTAACCATTGGTGAAGCCAGTATTGCCATCTTCAAAATGTCCGTTAACAACAAGTTCAGCGCCCGAAGCTTTGCATGTATCTATCAGTGTAACCGAATAATTACCGGCACTTAAATTATTGATAGACGATAAAGTGCTCAGCGATGGTTGCCAGATCTGATGATAAGTAGGGCCGTCCCCCCCTGAAGGTGCAACTGCTGCACTACCGGTGGCGCTTCCATTACAGTTAACGTTCGTGGTAGTAAGATTTGCATTCATCACAGCAGGGTCAGAAATACTGATAACAGAAGAAACTGCGCATCCGTTATTATTCTGTGGCCGAGTGTAAACTGTATAGGAACCCGAGGAAAGATTACTGAATTGTGACGAGGATCCGTAATTAGTTCCGTCAAGAGAGTATTCGTATGGAGTGTAATAACCGGAAGCAGAAACATTGATCACACCATTCGCTTCTCCTGCGCAAACCGGGTTGGAGCTTGTCACACTTTCATGCAGCGTGGACGGATAAGGCAGCGGTACCTGTTGAAAAACCGGAGCTCCGATTGGTGAACCGTCAAAAACTGCATTGCCCTGTGAATTAATATAGTTTCCATCAAATTTCCAGTATCCAAGCAATCCCGGTTGAGTGGTAGGGCTTGGAAGATTGATCATGTTGGCAGAGATCTCAGCCTGTGTTCTGGCTACATTCCAGATCCTCACTTCATCAATATAACCGGTGAATTGTTCGCATTGACAAGTAGACATATTTCCAATAGCTGTGATAAGATCGTTTTGAACCATAAAGCCTGTCCATGGCATCGACCCGGTCATACACCCATTCACGTAATATTTAAGAGTACTGCCATCGTAAGTAGCAGCTACGTGATACATTCTGTTTGGAACCAATGAAACTCCTGCAGCTGCCACTCCTCCAAAGGCCGCGAAGCCGGAAGTTGTAGTTATTTCAAAGCTTCCTATGCGTAAAAGGTAATTAACATCCCCCGGATTTGTATGTTTGGAAACAATATCGACTGAAGCTCCGGTGTAGTATATCAATGCTTCAACCGTAAGCTGGTCGCCCGGAACGTCCAGATCTCCAACAGAAACCCAGTTAGTCGCTGCTGGCATATACAACGATTGCGCTTTCTGATCTTTCGGGAAAAGACAAAAGATAATTATAAGAATCAATAAATTATTGGCTCTGTTTAACATTTTAAAACTGATATGGTTGATTATCAACTCTTTTTATCCATGTCAAATATAGTTTATATTTTTTATTCATTTTTATCCCACCTCCAGTGGAATTTCAGATATTACACAGGTTGGAAGTTTTGGGGATCACCGCATAAAAAACGATAAGAACAAAATCATGTCAAACTTGTTAATAGCATCAGAGTTAGATTTGTAAATTCGTATCAAATTGATGAGAGTATGAAAATTGGAATTGTTTGTTATCCGACCTTTGGCGGAAGTGGTGTAGTGGCAACCGAATTGGGAATTGCTTTGGTTCAGAAAGGCCATCAGGTTCATTTTATTACATATAGCCAGCCGGTAAGGCTTGAGTTCTTTTCTGAGAATCTTGTGTATCATGAAGTATCTGTTTCCGATTATCCTTTGTTTGAGTATCAGCCCTATGAGCTGGTGTTATCAAGCAAGCTGGTTGATGTTGTAAAATATGAGAAGCTCGACCTTCTGCATGTGCATTATGCCATACCCCATGCTTCAGCAGCCTACATGGCAAAGCAGATCCTCGCTTCTCAGGGTATACATATCCCATTTATTACAACATTACATGGTACAGATATAACACTGGTAGGAAAAGATCCTTCCTTTGAGCCTGCAATTACATTCGCAATTAATGAAAGCGATGCTGTTACATCCGTTTCAGAGAGCCTGAAACAGGATACGTACAAAAATTTTCCTAATGTAAAAAAAGAGATACAAGTCATACCCAATTTTATCAGACTAGAAGATTATGTGTTTGAGCAGAATGGCCAGTGCCAGAAGAAAATGTATGCACCTAAGGGTGAACGATTAATGATCCACGTTTCGAATTTCAGAAAGGTGAAGAGAGTGGAAGACGTGTTAAGAGTATTTGATAAAGTGAGAAAGGTAATTCCTTCGAAACTCATCTTAGTGGGAGATGGGCCGGAAAGGCCAAACATAGAGAAGCTTTGCAGAGAGCTTGACACTTGCAGTGACATTCGTTCCTTAGGTAAGATCGTGAACCCGGAACAGGTGCTGAGTATTGCCGATCTGTTTTTACTCACCTCGGAAACAGAGAGTTTCGGTTTGGCTGCGCTCGAAGCTATGGCGGCCAAAGTCCCTGTAATTTCAACGAATTCCGGTGGTCTTCCTGAGGTTAACGTAAATGGTTATTCCGGTTTTATGAGTAACGTTGGAGACGTTGACGATATGGCAAAAAATGCGATAGCGATTTTAAAGGATGATGTAACACTTGCCGGATTCAAGACAAATGCATACGAACAGGCTCAGAAATTTGAAATAGGAAAAATCTTACCGATGTATGAGCAGCTGTATAAAGAAGTCCTTGAAAAAAGTAAAGCGAAAAAACTTTCGATTTAATCTTTTTCCCATTTTCTGGTTTTTCTGCCTTCCTGCTGAACATATTTGTAATTCTTCTCTTTGGCGAGCCTGAACATTCTTTTACGGAGCATTTTAGGATAAAAAGTGGTAAAGATGTTCTTAAGTTTTTTACGTGGCTTTACAACGCCCATTTGTCCCAGAACGTCTTGAGCGGCAGCAGCACAGCGCATTCCAATAAAGGCATAGTCATATGGTGTGCTGTTGCAGTAATCATTAACAATATTCAGGAACTTATAATAAGCTTCATTTGTGACAGGAATAAAGAATGTGGTCACTTTTGAGTCGGCAGGGTAAACGGACAATCCTTTGGTTTGTTTAATCGTGAAAATACTGTGACAATTGTTTTTATGCGCAAAGACGTGGAACTTACCTTGCGGCCCGAAACCATAATCCACACTGTCAACTTCAATGCTTACATGCCCACCGTGTAAGCCGCCAAAATATTTTTTCTCTGTTGCCCTATATTTATGAAGGGGTTTTGAGCCATAAAGGAAATGAACCTGAATGGTTCTAAGAGAGTCCTTTTGCGCAGGACAGACAGAGGCGTAAAGAAAAAACAGAATAATGAGAGTACAGCGCATAATTTCTTTTTTTATCAGTCCTCAGTAAAAAAACTTGCCTGATGTTTTTACTGTGAAATTATCCTCCGGCCTTTTTTGCCTTGTAATTTGCATCGGTTAAAAGCTTCAGGATTTTATCCCTGTGATCGCCCTGCAGCAGTATCTCTTCATTTTTAACACTTCCGCCCACACCACATTTTTGTTTTAACATTTTACCCAGGGTTTCAAGATCTTGTTCTGTACCAATGAAACCGGTAACCCTGCTGACAAGCTTTCCACCGCCCATCCTGTCAAGAAATATTTTCAGATTTTGCTGCTGCGGAGGAAGAGAGCTTTGGGGTTCTGCATTATCAGATTCAAACTTGAAATCTTTGTTGGTTGAGAATACAAAGCCGTCTTTATTATTCTTTTTTGACATCGACTGGGAATAGTTAATGGTTATTTGTTATTAGTTATTCAGGCTGTGTTTGAAAGAGCCTCGTGTTGACTTTAAATCTTCCATTACATAATCACTAAGCCGACCTGGTTAACAAATTTCGAATTGGAAGATCAATGCATTTAAGGTACAATAACTTTCAAAGATAAGGGATCAACCTTAATTCTTAATTCATTTCCTATCTCTATCGGTTCGCCATCAATGTGCGCAATGATCCCTGTTTGTTTTAAAATCACTTCTTTCGCTTTGATCACTTCCAGATAACCGCTTCTTTCCAGAGTTTTTCTGAATAAATGGAAACCGATCCCAATTCCGCTAAGGAGATTAAAATCCTTTAAGATTGCAATATCCATCACACCATCAGCAATATCGGCTGTGGGAGCAATATAAGCGTTATTGCCCCATTGAGAGCCATTCGCAAAACTGATCAGATAAGCGTTTTTCTTTGTTGTATTTCCGTCAATTGTCAGCTCGAAATCCTGAGCTTTATATTTCGGGAATTCCCTTGCGATCACTTTAATGTAAGATGATAATCCTCTCTTGCCAAACTTTGCAAACTCCCATCCGATATGTGCATCAAAACCAACACCTGCAACATTCACAAATGTTTCGTCATTCATTCTAATTGAATCGACACTCTGTATTTTCCCCTGATTAATGATGTGCATTGCCTTTTTAAGGTCTAGTGGGATCCTTAGATGCCGTGCAAGTCCATTCCCTGAGCCGGTTGGGATTATTGCCATTGCGGACGCTGTGTGCACGAGTCCTTTCGCGGTTTCATTCACCGAGCCATCACCACCTACTGCAACAACAACATCAACATTTCTTGAAGCAGCATCACGAGAGAGTTCAATTGCATGTTTTGCAGCTTTAGTATAGGCAATCTCGTATTCATAAAGCGACCTGTCAAGCTCTTCATCAATAAGCTTTTCGATCACCTTCTGACGGCCGACCCCGGAGATAGGATTAACTATAAAACAGATCTTTTTTTTCAATGCATTTTATTATTAATGATGCTTTGCTCGTAACTCTGAAGAATAGCTTTTGTTTTGTTCTCCATGTAGTTTGTTATCACCGGTTCCGATAAATTTATGTCATGATCACATAGGCTGTCAGTACTGAAGTGATAAAGATTTGTTTTTCTGTTGTCAGCAAACTGGGAAACATATTCACCTTCATACATCTGGTAGCATTCATAGCTGAAGCCGAGCCAATAGTGTTTCGCATGTTTGTCGAACACACTATTTCCAAAGCCAAAATACGGTTTATTATAATTCAGATAATCCAATACCGAGGGCATAATGTCAATTTGTTGCGTCACGGTACTGTCCAGCCCTTTAAGTCCGGAGCCGGGTAAATAATAAATGATCGGGATCGCAAAATTACCAAGTCGAGTTGTATAAAACGGGTCATGGGAAATGCCTGTATGATCTGCTGCCAGAACGAATAAGGTGTTTTTGAACCAGGACATCTTTGAAGCAGTTTCGAAAAATCTCCTGAGGGCATTGTCTGTATATCTTATTGTTTTATGGATCTCCAGGGGCCCTTCTTTAAAGATCTCTTTATAACGTTCCGGTATCTCATAGGGATGATGAGATGTCAACGTAAAAACAGATGCAAAGAATGGTTCCGCTTTTTTGTTGATCTCACCTGCCGTATACTGAAGATATTCTTCATCCCAGATGCCCCAGTGTCCATCAAAATGTTTTTCATTGTCGTATTCTGAACGTCCATAATAATCATCAAATCCTGCGAGTCCCGCAAACGCATCAAATCCCATTGTACCATTGGTTCCTCCATGGAAGAAGGCAGAAGTGTAACCTTCAGTTTTCAGAAGGTCTGCCAGTGAATTGATCTGGTTGTTGCCATATCGTGAAGTGATAAAAGGCTCATTGCTCCAGCTGGGGATTCCGGCAATTATAGCAGGTATCCCTTCGATTGATTTTTTTCCGTTTGAAAAGGCGTTAGTGCATGTATAGCTTTCCGCGATGAGTGAGTCGAGAAATGGCGTGTATGTTGGTCTTCCGGGATTAAGCGCTCCTACATATTCCTTAGAAAAACTTTCAAGGGCAATGATCACAACATTTAGTTTACGAAATGCTCCTGTGTCTGCAGGATGGTAAGGGTTAATGTATTTTCCGGTTTCCTCCGGATGCTGAAAATAAATGTGAGGTTCCAAGCCTTCCACTTCAATGGTTTTGATAATTGAAAACGGTGTGTTAAGCACCAGGGGAACATATTTGCTTTCTGTGTATTCTCCGGCATTCACTATTCCTATAGGCCGAAGCTGGAATCCCCCGCGATAAATGAGAATGAAGAAGCCGGTAAAAAGAACAAGCTGTAAGAACTGAATACCATATTGTTTGAGATCCCACTGTAGGATTTCTTTTTTTTCTGTACGGTTATACCATCTGATCAGTAAAAAGATAAGAACTGCCCAGATCAGAAATACATACCAGTAGTCTTTAAAAAAAACTGGAAGCAACCTGCCAAGATCGTTTCCCATTCCACCATGGAAAAAGTTAAATACGTCAGCGGTGGTTCGTTTAATAGTGAATTGAAAATAAACAAGATCGGCACAATTAGCCAACAGCCCGATGCTGTTTATAATAACAAAGATCCACTTCAGGAGTAAATTATAATAGGGGTTAGAGCGAAAGGGCAGAGGGAGTAGGAAAAGAAAAATGTAGAATAGGTTGAGCATCGCCACGGTTGATGCATCGAAATACAAGCCGTAGAATAAAACAGAAATAAGATTTGAAAAAGAAAGGCCCGGGAAATGGCTGAGGTTAAAGAGAAGGAAGAGGATCCTGCACAATGAATAAAGAATCATCAGCCCACCGATTCTTTTTAATAAAACAATAGCCCGGATATATGAAGGGTTATGCAATGTTGTGTTTGTTTTAGATTGGCAAAGGTAAAAAAATAGGGAAACTTAACCGTTAAATAAAAAAGCCCTTCCGGTTAGGGAAAGGCTTCTTTATGTAATGAGAAGAAGGATTAGTTCTTAACGAAAGTTTCAACAGTGTTGATTGTACCAGCACTAGTCATTTCAGTATAGTTAAGACCGAAAGTTGTAGAAGAAGCGATAGCACCTGTTCCTGCAAAAGTTCTGTTAGTCGCAGGAGAACCTACAGCAACAGCTGTCTGGCTAGGTAAGTTGATTGAAGAACCAATAACATCAGCGTAGATGCCTGTGTTTCCAGCATAATCACCAAATTTGCTGAAAGTGATACGCTTGTTTACAGTAGGTGAAGCTGTGATAGTCTGAGTGTAAACATAGTTTGGTGAACCCTGGATAGTACAAGTGTAAGTACCATTCATGTTGTCTGCATCATTTTTAACGATTACAGTTCTTGTAGCAGTTCCTGTGTTACCGGCAGCATCAGTAGCGGTGTAAGTGATTGTATAAGTTCCGGTGTGGTTTACATCAACTGAACCTTCTGTAGTAGGGCTGATAGAACCATCTTTGTTATCAGAAGCTGTAGCTCCCTGCTCAACATAAGTCCCCTGTAGAGAAATAGTTTGCGTCTCATTACCGATCAAGGTTACTTCCGGTGCTGTAACATCATCCTTTTTACAACCTGTGATTAATACTGCAGCTAATAAGGCAGCGTTTAAGATTACTTTTTTCATTTGTAGTTTAATTTTTTATGGGTTTAAAACTTATCTAATTTAATAAGTGCAAATATAAAGATATTAAGCTCTAAAATTTATTTTTTAGTATAGAAAAAAGTTTATTTTTGCAGCGGTTAACCAATAAAAAAAACAAACAAAATGAAAAAAGTATTTACGTTAGTAGCTATCGCTTCTATGTCAACACTAGTGTCTTGCGGACCATCTGCTGAGGAAAAGGCTGCAAAAGAAAAAGCAACCCAGGATTCAATTGCTGCTGTAGAAGCTGCTAAAGCTGCTGAAGAGGCTGCAAAAGCACAGGCAACTGCTGATTCAACTGCTGCTTACACTGCTGCTGAAGAAGCTAAAGCAAAAGCAACACAAGATTCAATTGATGCTGCTAAAACAAAAGGCGGTTCATCTAAGCCAAAAACAGCTCCTAAGCCTAAGGAAGAAGCTCCAAAAGAGGTTAAGCCAGGTCAGGGAAGAGGTTAATACTTAGAATCTTTTAAAAAAGCGGGGATCTTCTCATAAGATTCAGTTGCTGTAGCTTCTATCTCTGCGTTAGTAGCTTGCGGTCCTTCAGCTGAAGAAAAAGCTGCTATGGAAAAAGCAAAACAAGATTCAATTGCTGCTGTAGAAGCTGCTCACGCTGCTGAAGAAGCTGCTAAAGCACAGGCTACTGCTGATTCAACTGCTGCTTACACAGCTGCTGAAGAAGCTAAAGCAAAAGCTACTCAAGATTCAATTGATGCAGCTTCAAAAGGTAAAAAGAAATAATTTTCTTTTTGCATGACTTAAAAAGAGTTTCGGACGTCCGGAGCTCTTTTTTTTTACCACTTCTCAGTGCTTTTTACCTCCCGACAGCCCAGACTTCCTTTTATTAATATTGTGACTTTTAATTCGATTTGAATTATAACTTTGCATTTACAGACTATTCCAATGCGCAAGCTCTTCTTTGTATGTATTCTTCTGCTTTCACTTAAAGGTGTCGGCCAGGAAATGAATATTTCCGGAACTGTGATCGATACAGTTGCAAAAACACCTGTGCCTTTTAGTCTGGCAACCGCTGTGCGTATTAAAGATTCTATTTTAGTGGCCTTTACCCGTACAGATGCCAATGGACGTTTTTACATAAAAGGCTTACCCATCGATACTGTAAGGGTTACGGTTACAAATCCCCGCTTTGGCGAACAAACCTTCTATGTTTTCGGAAGCAATACTAACAGGGAATTTGATTTTGGTAAAATTGTGTTGCCTTCAAAAAGCGAGCAGTTAAATGAAGTTATCATCTACGCTTTCAAAGATCCTGTTTATTATAAAGGAGATACACTCGTTTATACTGCAGATTCATTCAAAGTAAAGCCTAATGCAACGGTAGAGGATCTGATAAAGAAGCTTCCGGGAATGAAGGTGGATGCTCAGGGGAAGATCTCTTCGCAAGGCAAGGAGGTAAGTCAGGTACTCGTAGATGGTGATGAATTTTTTGGTGCTGATCCTACTGTAGCAACAAAGAATCTTGCTGCAAAAGGTGTAGAGTCGGTGGAAGTGTACGAGAAAAAGAACGATAATGCAGCCGAAGGTGGTGAAGAAACGATTCAGGTAATGAACCTGAAGATGAAAGAGGACGCTAAAAAAGGATATTTCGGAAAAGTTTCTGCTGCAAGCGATTTTAAGAACTTTTATGAAGGAGAACTGCTTGCCAACAAATTCAAAGGCTCTCAAAAGATCTCCGTCTTTGCCCTCGGCAGCAATACACCGCGTTCCGGGTTTGGCTGGGGAGATATGTATAAATATGGTTTGAATAATGAAATGAACACCAATACCGATGATGATGGAAATATGTACTGGTATGGTAACGGTAACGAAACCCCACAGGGTATTCCACAAACCTTCAAGGCTGGTATCTATTATAACGATAAGATCTCTAAAAAATCAAAAATAGGCTTCAATTATTCATACAATAACAATGAGCTTCGCGCTTCAGGATCAACACATTCTCAGTTCTTCCTTCCGGATACCAGTTATGTTACGGATAATACCAACAACAACTTTCAAAGATCCGAATCACATAACCTGAATTTTTCATTAACACAAAAGCTGGATTCCCTTACGGATCTTGTCATTGAGCCGAAGTTTAAGCTGAACGGGAACCTTCAGAATAACAGTCAGGTGACAAAATTCCTGACTTCAGATGATACCCTTATACATCAGACCGACATTAATAACGAGAGCAAGGCAAAAGGTTATAATATCAATACCACCGCACGGTTGACCAGGCGCTTTAAAAACAGGGACAGGCTTTTAAGAATGACTTATAATTTGACCTTAAATAATGATGAATCGGAGGGAACGTTAAAATCTTACAATACTTTTTATAATTCATTCATTCCTAACGATAGTATCGATCAGAGGAAGACCAATGAAGGAAGCGCTCAATCACATAACGGTATTGTGATATATACAGAACCATTAAGCAAAAAAATAAAACTTGAATTTGAATACAATTACAATTACAATATGAGTATTCAGAGTAAAAAGGCTCAGAATTTTATATCGGGAGAATATTCGGAGTACGATTCCTCCCTTACCAATAAGTTTGAAAATTCAAGGATCACAAACCGTCTGGGGGCGAAATTCATTTATGAGGTTAAGAAGCAAAGCTTTAATGTTGGGGCCAAGGTTCGGAATGTTTCAATCATTAATTCAAATCTCATAACGCAGAAGGAGATCAGGCAATCTGTTAATAACGTACTTCCTTTCTTAGGTTATATGTATAAATTCAGTGAGAACAGCCGCTTAAATTTCCGGTACACCACTAATTCAAACCAACCATCGATCGATCAGCTGCAGCCGATTCCGGATAACAGCAATCCAAATCAGATAAGGATAGGAAATCCCGCATTGCTTCCAACATTCAGTCACAACCTGAATTTATCATTCAATACCTACAAGCCTATCAGCGGGAAATATATGTGGATGAACGGGAATTTCTCGGTTATTGATAATGCTTTTGCTAACTCCATTGTTTATGACAGTTTGGGCCGAACAATTAGCAAGACAGTTAATGTGGATGGAAATAAGAATGCGAATTTTTATGTAGGTGGAGGACTTCCGGTTATTGGTCAGAAATTGAAGTTGGAACCTAATATCAGCAGCAACTATAGCAGTTATTCTGGATTTGTGAACGGATTGAAAAATACAACTCAAACCCTGAATGCCAATGCCGGACTTAAGATCGATTTAGAACTTGATACACTGGAATTTGGGATCGGATATAATTATGATTACAATATCCCGAGATCAACTTTAAGCAATGCCAGCAATAAACCTTATTCATTTCAACAATTCAATGCACAATTGGTGTTAAGGCTTCCATTTAAAATGTCGCTGGAAACGAATGCTGAATATAACATTAACAGCCAGCGTGCCGAAGGATACAACATCAATTATGTTTTGTGGAATGCAAGTATCACAAAAGCTTTCTTCAAGAATGAGAACCTTCTTGTCACCTTATACGGAAATGATATTTTGAATCAAAATATCAGCACCAAGCGTGATGTTCAGGACAATGTGATCACTGATACGAGGACTAACATCATCAGCCGCTATTTTTTATTAAGATTGACCTATAAATTCAACAGCACTAAAACTAAGGATAATGACGACTTTGGTTTCTAGATATCTACATGTACTTCTCCTGTTTGTTTTCAGTTCTTCTGTTGCACAGATCAGCAGCGGGAAAGTCACGTATGAGCGTAAAACCAACCTTTACAAAAAATTTAAAGGTGATGATGTAAAAGAATGGCTCAGAGAAGAGGACAAAAACAAGGTTGATGTTTTTGAATTGTACTTCAATGATACCATCTCGCTGTTTAAGCCACAGGAAAGTGAACTCAAGGAACGCATGAGCTGGGCAACGGATAAAAATGTAGTGTATCAGAATTTTGTGAGTAAAAAAAGATTGACCGTTAAAGACCTCTGGGGAGAAAAATTTTATGTAGAGGATAGCCTTTGGGAGCGTAAATGGAAAATCACTGAAAGTAAAAGAAATATTGCAGGATATAACTGTACCAAAGCGATCTGGCAGGCGAATGATACAACACGGATCTATGCCTGGTATTCCGAAGAGCTTATGGCAAGTACCGGTCCTGAAAGCTTTTATGGTTTACCGGGAGTTATACTCGGACTTGCAACTGAAGATGGCGGAGTGATCTATTTTGCTAAAACGGTGCAGGTCACAAAACCGAACCCCGTTGAAATGACACCTGTGAAAGGAAAAAACAAGATCTATAAGACTGCTGAAATTAAGGCGAAGCTCGAAAAAGATTTTGGAAAAAATCCCTGGGGCAAACAAATGATCAAGAGTATGTTTGGTCTTTGGTAGTTAGTTCGTAGTATTTAGTCTTTAGTTCAGAGACGGTTAGCCGATAGGATTTTGTTTTGAAGAATAAGCCGAATGGAAAGGCGTGTCGTTCGTGGCTGGTAGTTCTGTAGGAGGTGTTCGTAGACAGTTAGCCGAATGAATATAATTCCATATCTATCAATAAATTTTAAGTATAAATCTTCAGGCGAACTGTCTACGAACTACGAACTCCCGACTACTTAATATTCACCTTGTCCGTAAGGAAACGATACGATTTGATCAGTGCTTCAAAGTCCTTGTGATGATTGATGCAGCCGTTTTTATTATGTGAAGAGATGATGATAAGTACAACGCCTTTCTTCTCAGGAATGTAGGCAACATTTTCATAATAACTTTCTTTCTCGCCAGAATATCCCATTACGGGAACCTTTTTCTTTTTCCCTATGGTTATGGGCTTTTGCCGGCTAATAACCAACCCGGGTGAATGCTCTTTGAATTTCACACTGTCACCTTTTATAATATCAGCAACTGTTTCATTTTTTGTTGAATCGAAATTAATGAAAGTACTATACATCACAGTTTCTCCTTCCGCCCAGGATGAGCCTTTCGGATAGAAAACAGCTGTGAGGCCTTCTTCTTTTCCGCTTTCGTTATCCATCACCCAACCAATTGGTGCGCTTAAATAATATGCGTTGTTAAATCCGTATAGTAGTCCGGTTCGAGTGGAATCCTGTGCGGAAATTTCCAGAAGAAAGAGAAGGAAAAAAGAAATTAAAATTGAGAAACGTTTCATGATTAAGCCAACTTATTTTTCTGATTTTGCTTAGCAGCTTTCATAAGCTCACATTTATCGCAGGCCTGCTTCTTTTTAATGGAAGCGTAAAAGCGAAAGCCTACATAGGCGATTGCTGCGGAGAGGATCAGATATGTAAAAGCGTGCTGAAGCATATACAAATTTACGGAAAAATATCCCGGCTAAAGTCCTTAAAATTCATAATTTTGCGGCTGATTCAACATTCCGCACTTTTATGATAACAGCTGAAACCGCAATACGATACGATAGAAAAAAATATAAGGATGAAACCCTTATTTCTTTATACAAGGGGATTTTAAAACCCCGCATGATCGAAGAAAAGATGCTTGTTCTTCTGCGTCAGGGCCGTATTGCTAAATGGTTCAGCGGTATCGGACAAGAGGCTGGCTCGGTTGGTGCTGCAATGGCGCTCGATAGAGAAGAATATATTCTACCGATGCACAGAAACCTTGGTGTGTTTACATCAAGAGGTATTCCTTTGAATCGTTTATTCTGCCAGTTTCAGGGCAAGCCAAGCGGCTTTACAAAGGGGCGCGACCGTTCATTCCACTTCGGAACGCAGGAATATAAGATCATCGGAATGATCTCACATCTGGGCCCTCAGCTTGGATTAGCTGATGGTATTGCATTAGGAAACCTGTTGAAACAAAACAACAAGGCTACCCTCGTTTATTCGGGTGATGGCGGAGCGAGTGAAGGTGATTTTCATGAAGCGCTGAATGTGGCTGCAGTCTGGGATCTCCCGGTTATTTTTGCGATTGAGAATAATGGATACGGATTATCAACTCCGAGCAACGAACAATTTCGCTGCAAGCAATTTATTGATAAAGGAATAGGGTATGGAATGGAGGCTGTCCAGGTTGATGGGAATAATATCCTTGAAGTGTATGACACTGTTAAGCGTATTGCAGAATCAATGCGTAAAAATCCAAAACCTGTTTTGCTGGAGCTGATCACATTCAGAATGCGTGGACACGAAGAAGCTTCGGGAACCAAATATGTTCCAAAGGAGCTGCTGGAGATCTGGGGTAAAAAAGATCCCCTGAACAATTACGAAAAGTTCTTACTTAAAGAAGGTGTGTTGGATGAAAAGATGATCGAGGAGTTTCGCACTGAAATAAAAGAAGAGATCGAGCAGGGACTGGAGCTTGCGTATGCAGAAACATTGCCTCCTCCCGACACTGAGAAAGAACTTGCCGATATGTACGCTCCTTTTGATTTTAAGGAGATCAAACCTTCAGGCAGCAAAACAAATAAACGAATGATAGATGCCATTTCTGATGGCTTGAAACTGGCAATGCGCAAGCATGAGAATCTGGTTTTAATGGGACAGGACATTGCTGAATACGGTGGTGTTTTTAAGATCACGGAAGGTTTCGTTGAAGAGTTTGGAAAAAAGAGAGTGAGAAACACTCCATTATGTGAATCAGCGATCGTGGGTAGTGCCTTCGGATTATCTATCAATGGAATGAAAGCGATGATGGAAATGCAGTTTGCTGATTTCGTAACAGAAGGTTTTAATCAGATCGTGAATAATCTGGCGAAATCTCACTATCGTTGGGGACAAAATGCTGATGTTGTTGTAAGGATGCCTACAGGGGCTGCTGTTGCAGCGGGTCCTTTCCATTCACAAAGCAACGAAGCGTGGTTTACGCATACTCCAGGCCTTAAGGTTGTTTATCCTGCATTTCCTTCTGATGCAAAAGGTTTGCTGTTATCTTCATTCGAGGATCCGAACCCTGTAATGTTCTTTGAGCAAAAAGCTTTATACCGAAGTATTACTGAAGATGTAGCGGATGATTATTTTAACGTGCCGATCGGAAAAGCAAAGCTGGTAAGCGAAGGAGAATCGGTAAGCATTATCACTTACGGAATCGGGGTACACTGGGCAATGGAAATTCTGGATAAGAATCCGGAGATATCTGCCGATCTGCTTGATCTTAGAACACTTCTTCCATATGATAAACAAGCGATCCTTGATTCAGTTAACAAAACAGGTAAAGCAATCATTCTTCATGAAGATACACTTATCGGAGGTTTTGGTGGTGAGCTGGCAGCTGTGATCACAGAAAACTGCTTTGAAAATCTTGATGCGCCTGTCATGCGTTCTGCGAGTCTGGATACACCGGTACCAATGAATGCCGATCTTGAATGGAATTTCCTTCCGAAGGCAAGATTTGAAAAGCAGTTGATGCAGCTCATCAATTATTAGTTTCTTTTTTGTTCTCGGCTTCTAAACCTGTAGAAGGTTAGTTCGAAATAAATTGATTTGAAGAAAGCGTATAAGGAAAAAAAGATGCGATCAAAATATCATGTATTAATATTAGGATCCATTCTAATATCCCTGAATGTCTTTTCTCAAAATTCTTCTTCAACTACAATAAAGCAAGTTTCTATTGAATCTCTTAATGACTCAGCAAAAGTAGACTCATTAAATAAGCTTTTCCTGGAATTCGAATTCGTTGATGGGAAGAAAGCGAAAGCCTATCTCGATCAGGCTCTCACTCTTGCGAAAAAGATCAATTATCAAAAAGGCATCGCGGCAACCATCACTTTTTACGGGTACTATTCTGAAGATAAAGGCGATTATTTAAAAGCTCTTGAAAATTATACCAATGCTCTGGAGATCTATCGTCTGATGAAGGATCAGCAGGGAATGGCCAATTCAAACAATTATATCGGTATCATTCATTTTGATCTTGGAAATTATCCGGAAGCCTTAAAGAATTATTTTCTGGCGTTGAAGATCAAGGAATCGTTAAACGATAAGAACGGCAGTGCTGATGTTTACAACAATATCGGACTAATATATTCAAGTCAGGATGACTACAAGAAAGCACTTGAACATTATAACAAATCTTTAAAGATTTATCAGGAGCAGGATAACAAGAGCGGTCTTGCGCTCTCATACAATAACCTCGGCATCATTTACCGTGCTGATGGAAACTACCAGAAAGCTCTGAACAATTACTTTTCATCCCTTAAAATAGATCAATCTATAGGAAACGTACGGGGAGTGGCTTCCTCGTACAATAATATCGGTAACGTATATTCCGATCTGAAAGAATACAAGAAGTCTCAGGAATATCTTCTTAAGTCTTTAAAAGTACGTCAGGAAATCGGTGACAGGGTCGGGATTTCGGGAAGCTACATAAATCTCGGTGATATGTTTATGAAACAAAAGAACTTTCATGAAGCAGAGAAATATTTTCTTTCAGCTAAAAAGATGATGGAGGAGTCTGCAAATAAAGAATATCTGCGTGAGATCTATAAAGCACTTACGACTCTCGACAGCGCCAAAGGTGATTTTAAATCAAGTTATAAGAACATGCGGATGTATGTGCTTTATCGTGACAGCCTTGATAATGAAGAAACCAGAAGAAAAACAATTCAGAGCCAGATGGCTTATGATTTTGGAAAGAAGGAAGCGGTAGCCGCAGCAGCATACAAGAAAGAGCTGGAGAAGCAAAACGCATTGGCTGATGTTAAAAGCCGGAAGCAGTCCGTAATAATAACTTTTGCTGCCTGCTCCTTGTTCATAGTGCTTCTATTTGTCGCTTATGTTTTGCGTTCCTTGAGAATAACCCGCAGACAGAAATCGCTGATCCAGGAGCAAAAAGATCTTGTGGAGGCTCAGAAACATGTTGTGGAAATGCAGAAGCATCTGGTTGAGGAGCATCGGCAGGCGGTTATTGACAGTATTACTTATGCACGAAGAATACAGCTCTCGCAGTTTCCGACCGAACAATATATAAGCAGGAATTTAATGCGATTGAAAAATCGAAAAAGCAAAGAGATATGAAAAAGGTCTTTGTAATTTTTTTGATCACCTTTTCTGTTCTTTCGCAGATGGTATATTCACAATCGAACAGGGTTGACTCTCTTTTATCTTTTGTGAAAGAAGCAAAAGATGATACACTTAAAATATTAAGCTACCATGAGCTTTTTCTGGAATATGAGTTTTCCGATGATGAAAAGGCGAAAGAATATTTGAACCGGGCTTTGGAACTTTCGCAAAAGATCAATGATGACAAGCTTATTGGTGACACTTATGTCTTGTTCGGTTATCATGCTGAAGACAGAGGAAATTTTCAGGAGGCGCTTAACAGTTATTTTCAAGCACTCAATATCAATAGAAAAAGGAATGACTCGCATGGCATTGCAATAGCATTAAACAATATTGGATTGGTATTTAATGCACAGGGAAATTATCCCGAAGCCTTAAAAAACTTTCTGGAATCGCTGAAGATCAGAAATGCTATCGCAGTTAAAGAGCCTCATAATCTCAGGAACAGAAAAGGTATAGCTTCATCTTATAATAATCTCGGGAATCTGTATTACGATATGGGAAAGTTTCCTGAAGCGTTAAAAAACCAACTGGCAGCGTTGGAGATCCGGAAGGCATTAAACGAAACGGAAACGCTGGCCAGCTCTTATCATAATATCGGGAACATATATTTCGCACAGAATGATTATGCGGCCGCACTCAGGAAATATTCTGAGGCAATGAAAATCAATAAACAGCTTCAGAATTTAAACTGGCTGGCAAAAAATTATGATGCTATTGGATTGGTGCATGAAGTGCAAGGCAATTTTTCTGAAGTGTACGAGTATTACATGGCTTCCTTAAAAATTCAGGAGGAGATCGAAGACAGCTTAGGTATTGCCATCTCTAATCTTCATGTGGGTACTTTCTTTACAAAGCAGAAAAAATATAGCGAAGCTTCTAAGCACCTGTCAATCTCTAAACAAGTCGCTGAGAAAATAGGCTCTAAGGATTGTTTGAGCCAGATATATAATGCACTAGCGCATATCGATAGCTCACATTCTGATTTCAAGGGTGCTTTTGAAAATTATAAAATGCACATTCTTTACAGAGATAGTCTGGACAACGAAGAATCGCGAAAAAAAACCATTCAGAGTCAGATGACTTTTGATTTTGAAAAGCAAGAGGCTATCGCAGAAGCAGAGCATAAAAAAGAGCTTGAGAAAATGCAGGCGCTTGCTGAGGAGAAAGACAGGAAGCAGAAGGTTATCATTGGGTCTGTTGCAGGCGGGCTTTTTCTGGTACTTATGTTCACTTTTTACATCCTGCGGACATTAAGGATCACACGGGCTCAGAAAAATATCATTGAAGAGCAGCGGAATCTTGTAGCTCTTCAGAAAGATGAGATGGAGTATCAAAAAATGAAAGTGGAGGAACATCAGAAGGAGATTATCGACAGTATTACTTATGCCAAAAGAATTCAGTTGTCGCAATTGCCGACCGAGTCGTATATCCATAATTCCTTCCAGCGTTTAAAAAGAGGAAACTAAGGCTGCCTAAAGGCAATTAAACATTCAATTTTCTTTTTTTATACAGATTAAATACGGATTTTTATACTCGTGTCGAAGCGCTTGTCAAATATAAATAAATGGATATTTACGATTGTATGCCTATTGTTTATTCAGACAGTACAGGCCGACAATCTTTATTCCCTTATCCGTAGTTTATCGAAGCTTCCGGAGGATACTTCCAAAGTTTCTGCTGAGCTTAAAATTATTGATCTGTATATTCTATATGGGAAATACGATAGTGCAAATACTTACATCGGTTCTGCGATTGCTTTATCAAAGAAGATTAAGCATTCTGAGGGAAAAGCTTCCGCCTTGTGCTATCGTGGGATCATACTTTATAATCAAAGTAAATATGAAAGCTCAATTGCGTCCCTTGATACAGCTTACGAGATCTTTCAATCGGCTGACAATGAAGAAGGTGAAATTAAAGCATTGAATAACAAAGCAAAAGCTTTTGGTGCTCTTAACAAGTATTCTGAAGCATTCGACTTATTAAATATTTCGGAAAAGAAAGCGATTGAAGCCAATGATAAGCCCGGACTGGCCTATAATTATTATTTACGCGGCTCTCTTCTTAACGATAATGGAAAATATCCGGAGGCGGGGATCTATCTTCAGAAAAGTCTTGATCTGCGAACAGAGATAAAAGATACGATCGGACTTGGCGCTTCGTATTCTTTTCTGGGCTTGAACTATTCGTACCTCGGAGATTATTCAAAAGCGCTGGATTACATTCAGAAAAGTATTGTAATCAGGAAGAAGATAAATGATAAGCGGGGCCTCGCCAATTCATTCCTAAGCCAATACAAAATATTCTATGTGATGAAGGAGTGGGCGCGGGCACTTGAATCTGAATTAAAAAGCCTTGAGTTGTGCAACGAAATCAAAGACGAGCAATGCGTCTCAGGCAGATTCACCAATATTGGAGCTTTATACCTGCGCCTGGGAAAATATGATGAGGCACTTGAATATCACTTTAAAGCGCTTGCTATCAGCAGAAGGATAGGGATCAGAAATCGGGAAGCTCTGGTTCTAAATAATATCGCAAAAACTTATCTGAAGCTAAATAAAAAAAATGAAGTGTTTAGCTATATTGATTCGAGTCTTGTTATAAGAAAACTGCTGAACGACCCCGAAGGTATAGCAGAGTGTTATCTCACTATGTCGAATGCTTATTATCAGACAGCTGATTACAAAAAAGGTATTGAAGCAGCAGAAAAATCCCTGGCGACAGCGAAAGGTGCAGGCCTAACTTCAACAGAGATGGAAGCTTATCAGCTTTTGAGTAAAAATTATCTGGCCCTTAACGACTATAAGAATGGATATGAAAATTACAGACAATACATTTCAATCCGTGATAGTGTATACAATATCGAAACAACGAAGGAGCTTACGAAAAAACAATTAAGTTTTGAATTCTCCCAACAGCAGCAAATGGAAAAGCTCGTGCAGGAGAAAAAAGATGTGGAGGCAGATAAAAAGATCCAGGAGCAGAAGTATATCCGAAACGGATTATTCCTGGGACTGGCTCTGATAGGCTTAATCCTTTTTCTTGTTTATCGGGCATTCAATCAGAAAAAAGAATCAAACTTGTTTCTTAATAAGCTTAACGTTGAGCTTACCGCACAAAAGTCGCAGCTGCAAAGGCAAAATGAACAAATTGAAAACCAGCATAAACTCATTGAAACAAAGAACAGGGAGATCACTGATAGTATTTTTTATGCAAAGAATATTCAGACTTCCCTGATTCCGACCACTCTTGATTTTGAGAAATACTTTGATGACAGTTTTATCTTGTTTAAACCCAAAGACATTATCAGCGGTGACTTTTACTGGATCTCTGATAAAGAAGGTAAAGTGATTTTTGTTACTGCGGATTGTACAGGCCATGGCGTTCCGGGCGGCTTTATGAGCATGCTTGGAATATCACTGCTTAACGAAATTATCAATGAGTATGCACTCACCGAACCTGCTCTTGTAATGAGCAAGCTGAGAAAGAAAGTGATCACCTCTCTTAAACAAAAAGGCGTGAGTGGCGAACATCAGGATGGGATGGATCTTACATTAATGGTGATCGACAAAAAGGAAATGAACCTTATGTATTCTGCGGCAAACCATACTTTTTATATTGTCAGGAAAAATGATAGAGAAGTGTTTGAGCTTTTCCAGTTTAAAGGCGATAAGCAGCCGGTCGGAATTTACGGGGACAAGCTTAAGCCGTTTTCACAATCGGAAATCAAATTGCAGAAAGACGATTTGATCTATACTTTTTCGGATGGTTATGCTGATCAGTTTGGCGGGCCGATGGGAAAAAAATTCAAGTATAAGCAATTGCAAAGTGTCTTGCTAAATATTGCGCATCTTTCATTGAAAGAGCAAAAAGAATATCTGGATAAAGTGCTTGTTAGCTGGCAAGGCAATATGGAGCAGGTGGATGATATAGTTGTTATAGGGATCCGGATTTAATCATAAGTCGCTGTCAAAATCAAAACATGAAACAAAAAGGAATTCTGATAACAGTGGTCGCGGGTTTGTTATTTGCCCTTTCGACTTACGATCTGTTTGGGTCAAAGACGTTGCCTGTGGGCCTCACTGTTCCGGCATTTATTTTTGGAACTATTTTTTTATTTGCAGGCCCGGCCATTTCCTTGCTTTCAAATAGTGAGATCATCAGAAAGAAGATAGAGAAACGAGCCTTGATAATTTCCCTTCTCTTGATAGGAGCAGGTGCAATAAGTTTTTATGCTAAATTACCAGGTGGCAGAATTGAAATCATATTAGGAGTACTAATTCTTTGTTTCTTTTATGGCACCTTGGTATTTAAAAATAAATATGAAAAATGGAAGATCTTCGCACGTTCCAAATGGGATGCTTTCTTTTTAAGTATGTTTGACTTTTTGGGAATTGCTTTGCTGTTGCTTGGAATGGTGTTTAAGATCCAGCATTGGCCTTATGCTGATATAATGTCAATAACAGGCGTTATTGTTTTGGGACTTGGAATGATCTCGTGGAATCAGAAGTTTAAAAAGGAAGTGATCTACAGGAAAGAAACAGAGGATAAATTAAAGAGCTCTCTTGAGCAGATTGAGCTACAACATAAAGAGCTTGAAGAAAAGCAAAAGGAGATCATCGATAGCATCAGATACGCAAAACGCATCCAGCATTCACAGTTGCCCACAGATAGTTATATAAGTAGTGTCCTGCAGAGATTGAAAAAGTGAGTTTACTTTAACTTTCCGAAAACTTTAAGCAAATAAATTATGTCATCTGACTGAATGAAGTCGGGGCTTTTGGTGATCGCATTAAGGTTTTCCTTTTGATTTCTTGTGTTCCATAAGGTAACCCTGATGCCATTCTCATGAGCATACGCTACCTGATCCTTGGTAATGTTTTCATTTGAAATAGTAATGCCAAACAGATTCATTTTTTTTGCTATCGTAAGCCCGTCACTAAAGTTTTGAGGGTAAAAGAATAGTTTAAGATCCCTGTTCTTATTGATCAGCATTCGTAAGAAAGTGGTATCTTGGCTTTCAATAAATATTTTTGATGCATCAACATGGTTATCGTCAATAAATCTGATGATGGCATTCGCAAACCTCAATTTAAACGCATGAGGATCAGAGCTGTTAGAATATAGCTTACAATCGAGGGTGTAGATTCCATCGTAATCTGATAGCGATTCAAAAACGTCATGCAAAGAAGTTAAGGCCAGTCGGTAAGACAAAGGAGAAACATAATGACAGCCCCAGATCTGAGACCATAGTTTATCGTTGATCATTCCGTCACATAAAGTGGATTCGTTGAGATCTTGCCCGTGATGGACAACAAGGACGCTATCTTTAGTAAGCTGGATGTCCATTTCCGTTCCGTCTGCTCCAAATTCCATGCAGGAGTCGATAGATTCCGTACAATCGATCGGATACTTAAATTTAATACCCATGCCGCCATGCCCGAACGCTGAGATCTTGTTTCCGTTTAGATTGCTGATCTCATACAGCAGGGGATCACGTTCACAGGAAATTAGTAAACATAAAAGTAAGGAGGCGCTTATTGAATAAATCAGTAACTTCATACAGCAGATTTTATAGCAAGATAATATATTTCTAAATTCTTTACCGGTGATTATCGGAGTAATGCAGCATGACTAAAAAAGAACGGTTCGAAAATATAATAGACTATTTCAGCACACACCAGCCGATCGCTGAAACGGAACTTCAGTATTCTAATCCTTATGAGTTACTTGTTGCTGTGATTCTTTCCGCTCAGTGCACTGATAAGCGGGTGAACATAGTTACGCCTGCCTTATTTAAAGCTTTCCCGGTTCCTGAAGTTTTAGCAGCCTCTAGCAGTGATGAAGTATTTCAATATATCAAAAGCATCAGCTATCCGAATAACAAAGCTAAGCACTTGGTTGGCATGGCTAAAATGCTCATCGATGAATTTAAAGGAGTTGTTCCTTCGGATGTGGAAGAACTCCAAAAGCTGCCGGGAGTTGGAAGAAAAACCGCGAATGTCATTGCTTCCGTGGTTTATGAAAAGCCGGCAATGGCGGTGGATACGCATGTATTTCGGGTGTCTGCAAGATTAGGTCTGACTACGAATTCGAAAACTCCGCTTGATACTGAGAAACAATTAATGAAATTCATTCCTCTCGATAAGGTCGCTATTTCCCATCACTGGCTGATTCTTCATGGCCGTTATATCTGCATTGCCCGTGCTCCTAAATGTGATATTTGTCCGCTTACCCAATGGTGTAAGTATTTTCAGGAGTTGAGAAAAAAGGGCAAGATCTAATCGAAAAGGTTAAAAGTTAAAAGTTAATGGTTATTGGTTGATCTAAATTAAGCCAATTGTCCGATCTTACAATCAAGCCATCTTTCTATCAGCAGTTCTTGTGTCCTTAGTGCCTTAGTGGTGGAAAAAAAATATCGGGTATTCGCTTCTTCGTGGTGAAAAGAACATCATTTTGCTACGTTATGTAGCATTATGCCCCTTTTGTTAATAAAAAATGGCAATCTGTTTTTTTACTAGGATTTTATCTCCTAATTTTGAAAAAGAAAAATGACAAACCATATAACAAGTCTGAAAAAAGGTGATAAAGTACCTGATTTTAAAGGGATAGACCAGGATGGTAAGTCAGTTTCTCTGAAAGATTTTAAAGGAAAAAAATTGATCCTTTATTTTTACCCGCAGGATAATACTCCTACTTGTACGAATGAAGCATGTAATTTAAGAGACAATTTTTCAGCGTTAAAAAAGAAAGGTTTTGCTATAATTGGTGTAAGCCCTGATGATGAAAAAAAGCACAGAAAGTTCATTGATAAATTCAATCTTCCTTTTCCTCTGATTGCTGATACAGACAGAAAGATCATTGAAGCATACGATGTTTGGGGAACAAAAAAATTCATGGGACGTATTTATGACGGGTTGGTCCGGACAACATTTGTAATAAGTGAAAAAGGAATCATTGAACAGGTAATTACTAAAGTGGATTCGAAAAATCATACGGAGCAGATATTAGAAGGGGTGGAGTTATAAAAGTAGACATTAGACAATAGACAAAGAGGAGCAGGGGAGTAAAATAAAACAACAAACAACAAACATTAAACAACAGCTTACGAAGCGGAATGTTAATTCAGGTGTAGAATTTCAATTTTCTAATTCTCCATCTCTCCAATTCGTAATTAAAAAAAGTAACTAATAACCCTATATATAAGATGAGCAAAGAAAGTAAAGACTCAAAAAGCGCGAAGGAATCGGTAAACAAAGAAAAGCTGAAAGCCTTACAATTAACGATTGACAAACTGGAAAAGACCTACGGAAAAGGCGCGATCATGAAAATGGGCGATGCTCCTGTAGATAATGTTGAAGTGATCCCAACCGGTTCACTTGGGATTGATATTGCTTTGGGAATCGGTGGATTGCCTAAAGGTCGTGTGATAGAGATCTACGGACCTGAATCTTCCGGAAAAACTACATTAACAATTCATGCTATTGCTGAAGTTCAAAAGGCAGGTGGTATTGCTGCATTCATTGATGCTGAGCATGCTTTCGACCGCGTGTACGCTGAAAAGCTTGGCGTGGATACAGAAAATCTATTGATCTCTCAGCCCGATAACGGTGAGCAGGCATTGGAAATTGCAGAAAACCTGATCCGCTCGGGAGCAATTGACATTATCGTTATCGACTCCGTAGCTGCCTTAACTCCAAAAAGTGAGATCGAAGGTGAGATGGGGGATTCCAAAATGGGATTACAGGCGCGTTTAATGTCTCAGGCATTGCGTAAATTAACTGGTACTATCAATAAAACCGGATGCTGCTGCATCTTTATCAATCAGCTTCGTGAAAAGATCGGTGTGATGTTCGGTAACCCGGAAACTACAACCGGTGGAAATGCGCTCAAGTTCTATGCTTCGGTTCGTATCGATATCAGAAGAATTGGCCAGATCAAAGAAGGCGATGCTGTGGTTGGTAACCGTACACGTGTTAAGATCGTGAAGAACAAAGTTGCACCTCCTTTCCGTCAGGCAGAATTTGATATCATGTATGGAGAAGGAATTTCCAAAGTCGGTGAAATCGTGGATCTTGGTGTTGAACATAACATCATCAAAAAAAGTGGATCGTGGTTCAGCTATGGTGATACTAAATTAGGCCAGGGACGTGATTCAGTTAAGTCATTGTTCAATGATAATCCTGATCTGATGGAAGAGATCGAGAACAAGATCAGAGTTGCTTTAAGCGGTGGTGCTGTAGAAGCAGCTGTTGCAGCTCCTGCTCTTGCTGTGAAATAATAGAATACAATTCCGGAGCGAAAAGCTCTTTAAATACAACATCCCCAATTGTAATGCATGCATTGCTTTGGGGATGTTTCGTTTGATTCAGTATCAACGGCCACACCACATTAGAGTAAAATTTATTTACATTTGCATCACTATGATCAGAACATTCACCATTGCATTTTTAGCCGCTGTTTTATTACTCTCTTCCTGTGGTAACAATGATCCGAAAGATAAAGTTGTAACAACGGATACAGTTGCCGTAACCGAACCTCTTGAACTAAAAACAATAAATGAGGAAATTCTGACCAAGCCCAATGATCCTGAACTGTATCATAAACGTGCTAAGTATTATCTTGAGAATAAAAAATTTGATGAGGGTCTGGCGGATATGAACCGCGTGCTTAACATTGATTCTTCGAAAGCTGAATATTATCTTACCATTTCCAATCTCTATTTTTTGGTTAACCGCTCGGGTGATGCAAAGAATTCACTTGAGAAGTGTATTGCAATTGATCCGAAGAACACCGAAGCTCTTTTGAAGCTTGCCGAGCTTTATTTATACGTACGCAAAAATGACAAATCTATCGAATACATCAATCAGGCATTAAAGATAGATCAGTACAACGCAAAGGCGTATTTCATGAAAGGGATGAATTACAAAGACCTGAAGGACACAGCACGTGCAGTTTCGAGCATGCAAACAGCGGTGGAGCAGGACCAACAATATTATAATGCCTACATGCAGTTGGGGCTACTCTCTGCAGCGCAAAGGAAAAAGGTAGCTGTCGATTATTATAAAAATGCATTAAGGATCCAGCCGAAAAGCTCTGAAGCATTGTATGCGCTTGGTTATTTCTATCAGGACATGCAGGATTGGGATCAGGCTATTAGCACATACACAACGCTTCTGAAAATTGAGAACAATAAAAATGCGTTTTACAATTTAGGTGTGATCCATCTTTTGGGATTAAAGGATTATAACAAGGCCCTTGAATATTTTACCGGTGCAATTAATATTGATACGAAATATGTGGAGGCTTACTATGGCAGAGGACTTTGCTATCAGCAACTCAATGAATCTAAAAAAGCGTCAGCCGAATTTCAAACCTGCTTGTCGCTAAGCCCTGAATATACTCCTGCGAAAGTAGCATTAGGAAAAGCAAAATAGGAGTAAAGAGCTTAATTTATTACGATCTTCTTATTAAGCTTTTCTTTACCGGTATCTATCTGCACAAAATAAATTCCATTTGCGTGCAGACTAAGATCAAGCTTATTAATTTCGTTTCCGTTGGTTGCTTGCGAAAGGATACAATTTCCTAAAATATCATATACACAGATGGTTGTTTTTTGAGAGATGTTGTCTATCTTAATATTGAACTTTCCTTTCGAAGGGTTAGGGTATATTGATATCTGATTTTTTGATTCTATCTTGTTTACCCCCGCAATAACTTCCATATATCTTAATTTTGATAGTACAAAGTCGGGGTCTGAGTCGGAAGCTGTCGTGACGAAAGAATTACCCATGGTGTAAGTTGTATCCGTAGCCCATCTCGACAGCAGGTAAGCACCTCCCGAATTGTCATAACCTGCATAATTGAACCGGGTAGCCGGAACACTTTCTTGCCTGACATACGTAAAATGTCCGCTCGTATCCATTAGTGAAAGGAGCATTTCGGTGTCATTTCCGAATGTGAGTGTGGTGTCATCAAAAGTAGCAGGCCCCGATTGACTGAAACCTGAATATCCTCCTCCGCGGCCATAACATAATATTTTGTTTCCAGGTAACAGTAAGGGTACCAGGTCGAACGGAGAATATGAATAACCAAGCGGTTTCTGCCAAACTTCTCTGTTGTCAGATGTCCTTTTTTTATGTATTACAGGTTCCCATCCATAGTGCCCTGATGGATTAGTGAGATAATATATGTTTTCGATGTCTTGGTCGATGCTTGCCCCCGGATGAAAAAGCACTCCTGTATAGAATGAATTCAAACTGTCATAGGTGGGTGAAAAATATGCAATCTGCTCAGCGCACTCGTTCGGGAAGCAATGTTCAACGCTTTCGAAAACTTCTCCATTTGTACTCAGAAAGATTCTTCCTGCAGCGTAATAACCGTACTCATGCCGTTGAAATGAACTTACTTTTGAGGTGTTGAAGCTTCCGTCACTGTTAAAGATACATAAGGCAATTTGATGAAAGTTAGTGTCGTGAACTATGGAGTCATTATTCGCGTAGGTTGTTCCTAGAAGATTCAAGCTGACCAAAATTTTGTCTGAATTATCAGATGCAATTCCTCCAAAGCCATTATCGTTAGACAGGCTTCCAATAGAATTCAGAAAAATGAGTGTTCCGGCCGGTGAGATTTTAAGTAAAAAATCATCATTACCTCCCCGGCTGTTTACCGTCTGCCCCTGATAAGAAAAGCTTCCTGAAAAAGAACCGTTAATAATATAATTTCCATTTTTATCAATGTTGAATTTTTCGATCCTGAAATTAAGAGTAAGCGAATCTAAATTTCCGTTAGGATCTATGTGAATTATCTTTGAAAGGGGTACGGGGAAATTATTGGTGCTGCGATAAAGAAAATAATTATCTCCTGAAGAAGAAGAAACCATGTTCTCGTAATAGTCATAATAAAATCCGGGAAGTTTAGGAAGTACTTTTGACCATTCCCATTGCTGCGCAAATATCGATGTCTGAATGATAAAAAGCAAAAGTGAAAGTGAGTAGTGTTTTTTCATTTTAAAAACCGTTGATACATTTAAAATGATGAAAACACTATGCCAGCTGGTTCTCAATGAATTGAGGAAAGCTGAACTCATTTGCCTTCCAATAAAATCTTACCTTTTTATACGCGCAGATGCCTTCAATTTGTATCTTTGCGCGCATGCAGGAAACCATTTTGATCTTAGATTTCGGTTCTCAGTACACACAGCTGATAGCGCGCAGGGTGCGTGAGCTGAACGTATATTGCGAGATCCATCCTTACAATAAAATTCCGGAGATAACAAAGTATATCAAAGGTGTTATTCTTTCGGGCTCGCCATTCTCTGTAAGAGCCACGGATGCACCAAATCCGGATCTTTCATCATTCAAAAACAAATTGCCCTTATTGGGAGTTTGTTATGGCGCTCAGCTGATGGCTCATAAGTTTGGCGGAGAAGTTCAGGCTTCTGAACACCGCGAATATGGCCGTGCAAATCTTTCTTTTGTTAAGGCAGATAATATACTTTTCAAAGGTGTCAGTGATAGTTCCCAGGTGTGGATGAGTCATGCCGATACGATCACAAAGATCCCTGATAACTACGAGATCATCTCCAGCACTAAAGATGTAAAGTTTGCAGGCTATCAGGTCAAAGGGGAACAAACCTATGGTATCCAGTTCCATCCTGAAGTGTATCATTCAACCGAAGGTTCAGTATTGCTTAAAAATTTCGTAGTGGATATTTGCGGTTGTAAGCAGGACTGGACTCCTGATTCATTTGTTGAAATTACGGTGAAGGAACTCCAGCAAAAGATCGGCAACGATAAGGTTGTATTGGGATTAAGTGGCGGAGTTGATTCAAGTGTTGCAGCAGTGTTGTTGCATAAAGCGATCGGAAAAAATCTGTATTGCATTTTTGTTGATAACGGTTTACTTCGAAAGGATGAATTTGAAACCGTGCTTGAATCGTACAAGCACATGGGACTGAATGTGAAAGGAGTGAATGCGAAAGATCTTTTTTATACAGCCCTGGCCGGGATTTCTGATCCGGAGAAAAAGCGTAAAGCAATTGGAAAGGTTTTTATCGATGTTTTTGATCAGGAGTCTCATAAGATAGAAGATGTAAAATGGCTTGCTCAGGGAACGATTTATCCTGATGTGATCGAATCCGTTTCTGTTAAAGGTCCTTCAGCAACAATCAAATCACACCACAATGTGGGTGGTTTGCCCGATTATATGAAGTTAAAGATTGTAGAGCCTTTAAATACTCTTTTTAAAGACGAGGTTCGCAGGGTGGGAAAAACCTTAGACATCGATGATGCGATCCTTAACCGTCACCCTTTCCCGGGCCCCGGACTGGCAATTCGTATTTTAGGAGATATTACTGCTGAAAAGGTACGGATCTTGCAGGAAGTGGATTCCATTTTTATCGGTAATCTGAAATCAGCGAATTTATATAAGGATGTTTGGCAGGCGGGAGCAATTTTTTTACCTGTGCAATCCGTTGGTGTAATGGGAGATGAACGTACTTATGAAAATGCTGTTGCTTTACGTGCTGTAACCAGTACTGATGGTATGACTGCAGACTGGTGTCATTTGCCATATGAATTTCTGGGAAAAGTATCCAATGAGATCATAAATAAGGTAAAAGGGATTAACCGCGTGGTGTACGATATCAGCTCTAAACCACCGGCAACAATTGAATGGGAATAATTCCGTTTATTAATTTGAAATCTGAAAATTGAGATCTTTTTTTTATCATATTATCTTTTTTACATTCTGTTTTGTGATAGGCCCAGCTTTGTCCGCTCAGGAAAAGGAATCTGCTGAAGTGCATAAAACACGCAGCTCGGCTACAATTGGTGGTGTAAAGTATTATCTCCATACAGTTGAAAAAGGCCAGACCTTGTTCGCTATTGCAAAATTTTACAGCATCGATGTTAATGATCTTGTGATAGAAAATCCGAATGCAATCGATGGTATCAAGCCGGGCCAGGTATTGAAGATCCCGGTTGAAAAGAAAAAGATCACAGCAGCTTCTATCGATACAACCAACTGCATCATCCATAGAGTTGAACAGGGCCAGACTTTATACTCGATTTCAAAACAGTATGGAGTGGACGTAGAAAAAATTAAATTGCTGAATCCTGAGTTAAAGGATGGACTTAAAAGCGGACAATCGCTTCGGATTCCAAATAATTCAAAGCCGAAGCCCGAAGTGCTGGCCGCGGGTAAAACACCACCTGTTGTTATTCCTCCGGTTACAGCTGTAATTCCTGAAGCCGCAGACCATGTTACTCCGCAAACCGTTACTGTATATAAAGGCGAAAAAAAGGATCAGTACAATATTGCGTTTTTGCTGCCTTTTCATGCGACAGAAGTGTCATCACTGGACCATGAGAAATTAATAAAAGGGGATATTCAATTACCCGCAAAAACAAATGTCGCCCTTCAGTTTTATGAAGGTGCTATGATCGCACTGGATTCATTAAAAAAAGTACATTTTAATGCAAAGGTTTTTGTGTATGATATCGATGATTCGGATTCAATGAGTTTGCAGAATATATTAAAGAAACCGGAGCTTGCTGAAATGGATCTTATGATCGGTCCATTGTATGGCTCGAGCTTTATCCCTTTTTCAAAATTCGCGAAGGAACATGAGATTCCAATTGTTTCTCCTTTCACTCAGGTTAATAAAATATTATTCAACAACCCTTATGTATGCAAGGTTTCCCCTTCGGTAACTTTACAGATTGAACAGATGGCTAATTTTGTTACAGATACCTTTCAGCTTCAGAATATCATACTTGTTAATAATGCAAGTGCGAAGGAGGCGGCTTTGTATTCAGCTTTTAAAACTGCAGCTAATAAGGCTCTTATTGCCAAAGGCATGGCTCCGGCTGATTCGGTAAAAGAGGTTTTAGGTTTAGGCGGAATTCAAAATGTAATAAGCAGCACTAAACGGAATATTGTTGTTTTGCCTTCTAACAATCAATCTTATGTTACCGAGTTTATTGGGAAGCTGAATGTGATGAAGGAGAAATACGATATTGTATTATTCGGGCTTCAGAACTGGATCGGTTATGATAACCTGGATATCGAATATTTAAATAATCTGAATCTTCATACACCGGCAAACACCTTCATTGATTACGAAAATGCGGGAGCAAAAACTTTTATTAAGGCTTATCGCGAAAAGTATAAAACCGAGCCTGAGAACTATTCCTTTCAGGGGTTTGACGTGACCTGGTATTTTTTAAGTGCACTTCAAAAAGAGGGTGAAGCATTTCTTAATACACTTTCGGAAAATAAGCAGAAATGCATCGAGACAAGTTTCAGCTTCTCCCGTTTCCCTTCTGATAGCGGATTCGAAAATCGATTTGTACATATTCTTCAGTACAAGGATTATAAACTTGTAAAGGCCAATTAATATGCTTACGAAGGAGGAAATTACCGAATGGTTCAAATCACTTCAGGATTCAATTTGTAAGGCTCTTGAAACAGAGGACGGGAAAGGGAGATTTTTGGAAGATAACTGGGTGCGTGAAGAAGGCGGAGGAGGACGAACCAGAATTATTCAGCACGGAAATGTGATTGAGAAGGGCGGAGTTTTATTTTCTGCAGTTCATGGCCCTGTTCCGGAATTCCTTTCCAAAGAAACGAAACTTTCCGATCATCAGCATACATTTTATGCCACAGGCGTTTCCATAGTTATTCATCCTTCTAATCCTATGGTTCCAATCATTCACATGAATGTGAGGTATTTTGAGATGAGCAATGGAACATGGTGGTTTGGCGGGGGAATCGACCTTACTCCCCATTATGTAGTTGAAGATGATGCGGGATTTTTTCATCGCGCTCTCAAACAGGCTTGCGACAATCATAACCCGACTTATTATACGGAGTTTAAAAAGTGGGCTGACGAATATTTTTATATCCCTCATCGCAAAGAAACCAGGGGAGTGGGCGGAATTTTTTTCGATAAACTGAATTCTGCATCAGGTAAGTCAAAAGAAGAGTTGTTCGGTTTCGTTAAAGAGGTCGGAAACACTTTCGCTCCGGTTTATACAAGTCTGATGAACCGGAACAAATCCAAAGCTTTCACTGAAGATAATAAACAATGGCAGCTGTTGAGAAGAGGCCGGTATGTGGAGTTTAATCTAGTTTATGATAAGGGAACGAAATTCGGCCTTGAAACAAATGGACGTACCGAATCAATTTTGATGAGTTTGCCTGAAACAGCCGGCTGGCAGTATAATTACACTCCTGATAGAGGCAGCCCCGAAGAATTTACCCTTTCCCATCTTAAAAAAGGTATCGATCGCCTCTGACCCTGCCGAAAAATTAAGCAAGACGTATATTTATTTTTTCGTTGCCTTCGAAATGCAACCTTTCTTAAGGAGATTGTATCTCGTTTATCGAGGCTTTGTGTGTAACTTACCAGGTTTCCTCTTTAAAAAGAGAATATTTGTCTAACATTTTGTCGCTTATTAGAACAAAAATAGGAGCCTGATAATTTTTAGTTTACTTATTATTAGACTATTTTCGTTAAGAATCCAAAATCTGCATTCACATGAAGAAATTTTATCCGGTTGCAATTGTTAAAAGAAGTGTTCTTGCCCTATGCATCTTCATTACTTTTTCCACCCTTGCTCAAACTCAGTCGCATACTGAGAACAGCTACGGCATACCAGACAAAACATGGGAGACATATTATGCCAAAACGGAGGATCTGTTGAAGGATGCGGAGGCAGGAAGTTTCATGAATTACGTCATTTTTACAAACGATGGTAATCTTGCAGATAAGTCATATTTCCAGGTATTTGTTCATAAACAGAAGAGAAAAGATAAAGAAGAGCTTGTATACCGTGTTGGAACAGGGGTTATAAAAAATGTATCAGAAGTCAGAAGCTTTATGGCTTCACGTCAACCCGAGTATATAAAATTATTTAAAGAATTTCAGCTAAACCGTGATAAAATAATTGAAGAACAAACATACAGAGCGCCTTCAGGCGGAACGACTCCGGTCGTACTAAATTGTGGTTCACCTTGTACTAACCCCGGTTTTGAAGCCGGTACCGGTTTCTGGGACTATTGGTCAGGCACAGCTTGTGCAGGTTCCACATCCGATCCATGTAACCTCGTGGCAGGATACAGTGCAACCCAGCATCAGATCCAGACTGTCGGAGGCAATGATCCGGCAGTAGGTGCCGCTCTTCCTGTTGTTCCTCCGGGCGGAGGAAACAATTCATTAATGCTGGGAGATGGACCGGTTACAGGTGGTTACGCTTCGCGTGCAAGTATTTCATTTACAGTTTCTGCCGCAAATGCAAATTTTTCTTATAAATATGCAGTGGTTCTTCAGGATCCAGTGTCGGGTCACACAGATCCGGAGCGTCCTTATTTTAATGTACGTTTAAGGGATGCCAGTGGAAACGTTGTTCCTTGCGGTGATTATGAGGTTGTAGCGAAGCCGCCAATTGTAGGATTTACGGAGACATCACCGGGAAGTACTGTCTGGTACAGAACATGGACTTCAGTCTTTGTTCCTTTAAGTTCATACATCGGTCAATGTGTTACTATTCAGTTTACCTCCTCCGATTGCTCCCAGGGAGGACATTACGGTTATGCATACATTGATGCTGACTGTGATCCACTGAATCTCGTTTCTTCATCACCTGCAGTCTGTGCCGGGAATAGCGTTACACTTACTGCTCCTGCAGGAGGAGCCGCTTATTCTTGGTCTAATCAGGCAGGGGGTACAACAGGGATCGTTGGTTCAACAACAGGGCAGACTTGCATTGTGAATCAGGGAGGAACATATCAGGTTGTTATCACTTCAGTTTCCGGACCGACATGTACTACAACCCTCACAATTACTGTGGGTTCAAGCCCTCAGAATCCGAACCCTTCATTTACCAACACAACCGTTTGCGCGGGTGCACCTACTGTTTTTAATAATACCTCAAGTCCCGGCAGTATAAGCGCCTGGGCCTGGGATTTTGATGCAGATGGCGTAACCGATGACAATACAGAAAATCCTTCGCATATCTTTCCTGCAGCCGGAACATATCCTGTTTCTCTTGCAGTGACTTTAGGACAGTGCGTAGCTACAGTTACACAAAACATTACAGTTAACCCGGGAGTCGCGCCAACGATCACGCCTGCCGGCCCTTTTTGCGCAACATCTCCTGTTGTTACGCTTGCCGCTAATCCAACCGGTGGAACATGGTCCGGTGCAGGAATAACGAGTGCTGCCGGTGGAACCTTCGATCCTTCACAAGCTGCTTTGGGAAATAATACTATAACATACACTACTACAGGCGCTTGTTCAGGAAGTGCTAATGCGATCATAGATATTATTACAGTCCCTGTTGCGGATGCAGGGCCTGATGTGACAATCTGTTCGGGAGCACCCGCAACTGTAGGTGCTGCAAATAATGCTTCATATACGTATTCATGGTCACCTGCTACAGGCTTAAGCGCATCAAACGTTTCTAATCCTTCAGTAACAACAGTTAATAGTGGAGCCGCCCCTATTGTTACCACTTATACTGTTACAGCTTCAATCGGAGCTTGTACTTCAACTGATGTAGTTACTGTTACTGTAAATCCGCAACCTGTTTTAACCATCACAAATCCTGCTGCGGTTTGTGCTCCGAACACTGTTGATATTACACTTGCTGCAGTAACTGCAGGAAGCACAGGTGGAGGAACATTTACTTATTGGACCGATGCTGCTGCAACTGCAGCACTTGCGGCTCCAACGGCTGTTGCAACCAGCGGTACTTATTATATTAAAGTAACAGCCACGGGCGGTTGCACAGATATTGATCCTGTTGTTGTAACGATAAATCCTTTACCTGTTTCAAATGCAGGAACTGATGTAACAATTTGCTCGGGAGCTCCTGCAAGTGTCGGTGCTCCTGCTGTAGCGGGGAACAGTTATTCCTGGTCACCGGTAACCGGACTCAGCGCATCAAATGTTTCAGATCCATCGATCACTACAATTAACAATGGAACAACTCCTATTGTAACTCTTTATACCGTAACAACAAGTGTGATTTTAACAGGATGCTCGACTACAGATAATGTAAGCGTAACTGTAAATCCGCAACCGGTTTTAACCATTACAAATCCTGCTGCAGTTTGTTCCCCGAACACTGTTGACATTACACTTGCTGCAGTAACCTCAGGAAGCTCTGGTGGAGGAACATTTACTTATTGGACGGACGCTGCTGCCACTTCAGCACTTGCAGCTCCAACAGCTGTTGCAACCAGCGGTACTTATTATATAAAAGTAACAGCTACGGGTGGTTGTACAGATATCGATCCTGTTGTTGTAATGATAAATCCTTTACCTGTTTCAAATGCCGGAACAGATGTTACTATTTGTTCCGGAGTTCCAGCAAGTATCGGTGCTCCTGCTGTAGCGGGGAATGGGTATTCCTGGTCACCGGTAACCGGACTCAGCGCATCAAATGTTTCAGATCCATCGATCACCACCGTTAACAACGGAACGACTCCGATCGTTACTCTTTATACAGTAACAACAAGTGTCATTTCAACAGGATGCTCGACAACAGATAATGTAAACGTCACCGTAAATCCACAACCGGTTTTAACCATTACAAATCCAGCGGCCGTTTGTTCTCCAAACACAGTAAACATAACATCTGCTGCTGTAACGTCAGGAAGCACCGGTGGAGGAACATTTACTTATTGGACGGACGCTGCTGCCACTTCAGCACTTGCAGCACCAACAGCTGTTGCAACCAGCGGTACTTATTATATAAAAGTAACAGCTACGGGTGGTTGTACAGATATCGATCCTGTCGTTGTAACAATAAATCCTTTACCTGTTTCAAATGCCGGAGCTGATGTAGTTATTTGTACCGGTACACCAGCGAGTGTAGGTGTACCATTAACGCCAGGGTATGGTTATGACTGGTTGCCAGCAAGCGGCCTTGATTCATATAATTCTGCGAATCCGAACAATACTACAACCAACGCTACCGGATCACCGATAGTGACCAATTACACTGTAACCACTACTATTATAGCTACCGGCTGTACCTCAACAGATGTTGTATCTGTAACAGTGCATCCGCTGCCTGTACTGGCAATTACAAATCCTTCACCGGTGTGTTCGCCTGCAACAGTAGATATAACAGCAGCTTCTGTTACTGCCGGGACTACAGGAACAGGAATCTATACTTATTGGACTGATGCTGCTGCTACTCAGGCACTTTTAAGTCCGTCAAGTATTGCAGCAAGCGGGACTTATTATATTCAGTTAGTCTCACCGGCCGGTTGCAGCGACCTTGATCCTGTAACAGTTACTATCAATCCACTCCCGGTTTCGAATGCGGGAACTGACATTACTGTTTGTACAGGAAGCAATGCAAATATCGGAGCAGCCGGAAGTTCGGGGATGAACTATTTATGGATACCTGCAGCAGGTTTAAATGATCCTTCATTACCAAATCCTGTAGCAACTTTGACAAATGCAGGTTCTTCTCCTACGAACACCACTTACGCTGTAATTACGACCAACACTTCAACCGGATGCACTACAACAGACACGGTAGTTGTGACTGTTGATGCTTTACCTACTGCAAATGCAGGTTCCAGTCAATCAGTTTGTGTAGGTACTTCTCTCACGCTGGGTGGCGCTGTCGGCGGATCTGCAATAAGTGGAAGCTGGAGTGGAGGTTCGGGTACATATACACCTGATAATCTTGCGCTGAATGCAGTCTACACTCCATCAGCCGCTGAGTATGCCGCTGGAAGTGTTACTTTGACCTTAACATCAACGGATCCCGGAGGATATTGTCCTGCAGCCCCATCCAATGTTACCTTCTTTTTCTACAAAAATCCGGTTGTGAATTTTTCAGTAGCAGATCCTAAGGGATGTCCTGTTCACTGCGCAAGCTTTACAAACCTTTCAAACGTGGATGTTACAGCAGGTGAAACAATTGCTGCATGGGACTGGAATTTTGGTGATGGAAGTCCCGATTCCACGAATCTGAATTCTACCAATCAATCTACTTCTGCTCATTGTTATGGCTCAACCGGGTTCTATGATGTAACGTTAACCATAACTTCAAGCAATGGATGTACTGCAAGCTATACTGAAGTGCACGCGGTTGAGGTGTATCCTGTTCCTCAGGCAGAATTTTCAGCAGCACCTAATCCTGCATCTATTCTGGATCCGGAAGTTGTATTTTCAGATGCATCATCTTCTGATGTAATAAGCTGGATTTATCATTTTGGCGATGGGGACACTATTGCAGGAGTTCAAAATCCGATTCATACGTATCCTAACAGCGAAGCAACTACATATATTTCTTCCCTGATAGTTGAGAACTCTTATGGTTGTATTGATACAGTAGAGCATCCTGTTGAAATAGGACCGGAATTTACTTTCTTCATTCCGAATGCATTCACTCCTAATGGAGATGGAGTTAATGATTACTTCTATGGTCAGGGGATCGGAATCATTAAATATGATATTTATATTTTCGATCGCTGGGGCAATATGATTTATCATGGTGATAATATAGATGCATCAAAATGGGATGGTAGAGCAAATAATGGGTCGGATGTAGCGCAACAGGATGTTTATGTGTGGAAAGTAAAATTAACTGATGTATTTAATAAAAAGCACAATTACATAGGAACGGTTACGCTGGTAAAATAGATAATCAGTTTAGTTCAGATAAAAAATGCGCTCCGAAGGGGTGCATTTTTATTTGCTGTTGACCGTCAGCTTAGGAGTGAATAATAAGTATATCTCGGACGAATCTGTCGTGTAGGAACGTAAGGTATTCGTAACCACAGTAAAATTTCTTTTTTCCGGGTAAGCCGGAACTCCAAGCTCCTGCATGCACCAGTATTTTATATTTATTTGGGATTGCCCTTCTTCTCCTAAAGCATATTTCCTGATATGAACCGGTAGTTTGTTTTTGACATTATCCGAAATATAGATGAGGCCGTTCGAAGTGTTACCGGAGTATAGATTGTGTGACAGGTAAGAATCCCAGCGATTAAAAAAATTGAACAAAGGAAAGAGCACAAAGATGCAGATCACGAGTCGTGTACTGTTATATCCGAAAGCACTTTTAATGTTTTTAATCCCCCTCAGCACTTTCATGAAAAAATAATATGAAAACAAAAGTTATCATTGCGATATTCCAGGGCCAGACCACAGGATTATAATTATGCCCGAAAGGACTAAGAACTAACAAAATAAAGCAATGCATGGACGCAGCTGTAATAACTGCTGGCTTCTGAAGTGCCGGTATCATCAGGCAGATGCCTGTACCGGTTTCTATTAAAGGGAAAGCATATCCAAGAAAATTAAAATTATCCGAAGTTTGTGTTCCGAACATGGTGCCGAGCGGTTCCATAAGCCAAGGAAAAGTATCGGTTAAAAAATGCGGGTTGAATTTTTGTAAACCACTCCAGAAATAGATTCCCGCGATCATTAATTTGAATGTGTTAATAATCGCCTGCTGATATCTTAAATCATCACAACGGAAATTAAAAAAGGCAAGGATGAAAAACATAAGGGTGTATTGGAAAAACCATGGTTGCCAACGATTAAGATCCAACAGGGCAAGGACTACCGATGCGAATACAAAGATTATAATTACCCTTTGTGGATTTCTCAGGAAGATGATCAGGGCAAGACAAATAAATGCTGTCACTGTGATAGAGATAGCGAGCAAATTATTATGCAATGAGAATTCAAACACGGGGGTAAGAGGGAAATTACGGTCAGGAAGCCACAGTTTATAGCATAATAACATGCTACTCAAGCAGGCGGTGGATAGTACTCGTGTTATTAGTTTGATCTGTGCACAGGAGTTTTCTTTTGTCATCAACTATTTATTTTGCTGTTCTTCCCGCTTTAAAAAAATATTTCTTATAATACGGATTGTTGAGATCATCGATCATAACGCCTTTTTTAGTGGTGGCATGTACGAATCTGTTGTTTTTTAAATAAACACCAATATGAGAGATCTGATCGTTTTCAATTTTGAAAAACAGCAGATCACCTTCCCTCAGTTCGTTGCGTGAAACGGGGTTGCATTGATTAAAAATGGATGAGGAAGAACCTGAAATGCTCTTGTTGTAGATGGTTTTGTAAAGTGTTGAGGTGAAGTTTGAGCAATCGATACCTGATTTGTTTTTACCACCATATTTATAAGGAACTCCATACCATTCATCAATGAAGTTATACAAAGAAATGTTGTCAATTTGATTTTCCGGAACGGCTAATAAGTCGGAATATTTTGCGGTGATTTTTTTTGAGCCTGCCGCATTCCCGGAGATCTCAGTGTTTTTGTTTCCAGCAGCTGAGCTTTGAGTTTCTTTTTGAGCTCCTTTATGAGATCTGCATGAACTTAAAATCGTAGCAAATGTAAAAAGGATGAATATCCCGGCTGGAAGTTTACATTTTATCAAATTCATGAATTAACTTTTCCCAAAGTTAGCGCAGGCTTATCCTATAATACCGGATTGTTCAGAAGGTTATGAAATGACTGGTGTTAATTACCTAACGTAATTTTAAATTAATATTGTAAAAAACAGGCACTTTTTTGCCGTTTAATTTTCCGGGTTCCCACGCAGGCATTCGTTTAATTAGCTGTTCTAATTCTTCTTTTTTCTTATTGTCAATGTTCATGGGGGATTTTGCATTCACCGCTTGTCCTGAAGATGATATTACGAATTGTAAAGGGATTGTCTTGTCCGACTGTTCCTTTGTTATTACAAACTGAGAGTTATCAGCGATATAGATTTCCAGAGCTGAATTTCCACCGGGGAATTTTGGCATTTCATCAACTATGGTAAAGATTTGTTCATCTGCTTTTATTGTACTGTCCGACTGCCAGGAATATGCAACTGTATTAGTGTTGCCAAATGCTATATCCTCGTTGATCGCAGCGCTTGGTTTTTCCGTTATTTCCTTTTTTTCTTCACGCTTTTCTTTTTCTTTTGACGTTACCGCATTCTTTTTAGAAGACTTCGTCATTGACTCCAAATCGTAATAGCCGCCAACATTATCGTTTGCCTGCTCGCTGCTGGTTTTGCTTATATCGTCTCTTTTATTCTCAGCATTATTGAGATCTTTCCCGCTCATTGCAGGTGCAGAATTTCCCAAAGTGTTTTGAGGAGCACTTAAAACAGTTTTATCAGAAACTTCACTTTGTTTTTTTGCATCCTGGTCAGGTAGCGAATATTTATTTTCAGCCTGGCTTAATTCATCTGCAACTGTTTCTTCAGTACTTATAACTTTGGGCTCAGCAATAACTGATTGGTTAGCATCGATAGATGATTCATTGTCAGCGGCCTTTAGCTTCGACTGTATTTTCCCCTTAATTTCAAGCGGTTCATCTGCTATTGGTTTTTCTTCTTTAGCATTTGGAGGATATATTGAATCTTCTTTCAGGGTTGAATTTTCTTTCTCTTTTAAACTCTCGGACGAAGTTTTTAATTCTGCAATGTCTTCTTGTTTATTTTTCGTGAATTGACGGAATATAAAAACCCCACCGATTAGAAGCAATACTCCGGCTGCAATTGATAGAATTGTCCTTCGGTCCATTGATTCCCGCCCGGAGGTTTTTCCCATGCGTGACCTCACAGCAGTGTTCAATTCTTTAATACGATCTCTGTTCTTTACAAGCTTTAATCCTTCCAAAGCATCAGCGCAAAATTCACAATCAAGCACGTGTTTTTCGACCACATGTTGCGCTTTAGCCGAAAGCATATTGTCAATGTAATCAAACATTGTTTGCTCTGAGATGCAGTCCCCCGGGTTGTAAATTGTATGTTTCAGTTCTTTACTCATTTTTCAGGAATCCTTTGGGATTCTATGCAGATCTTAAGATTTCTTTTGCCATTTTGAATATAGCTTTTCACATTATTCATTGAAAAGCTTGTCATAGCAGCAACTTCATTATAACTTTTTTCCTGCAGATAGAAAAGTTCGATGCATAATCGTTGTTCATTGTTCAATCCTTTCATGCACTCTTCCATATAATTGAGCTGTAGCTCTTTCGTGTATTCCAATGAATGGTGCAGGCCAAGGTCGTTTTCCATAATTCCTGCAAAATCTTTATACAATTCTTTTTGGTGTTTTAACTTCGTTTGACCGGAGCGGAGTTGCATCAGGCAGAAGTTCTTGCATACCATATGAAGCCAGCCCTTGAATTGCTGAATTTCATGCTTTTTAAGGTCTTTGAGAAGCTTTTCGAAGATCTGCATGGAAGCATCGCTGCTATCATCTTCATCTTTGAGATATTTCATACATACCCCGAATATTAAGTGGGAATAACGTTGAAAAAGAACTCCAACACAATTATTATCACCGGTTTCTTTATATAAGGTAACCAGCTGTAAGTCTTCCAGGGTATTTAAATGGGTGGAATGCATTCTTAACAAAAATAGGGTTTTATTTCTGTTCTGTCAATGGAGGGGGTGGAAGCACTGCCTGAAAGAAAGCCTCTTTGGTTTAATCAAATTTGTTATATTTGTGAACTCAGAAAAATAAGCTGGCTTACAATTTGCTTTCGCGGCAAAAACTATGAAGAAATTACTTTTCATATTATTATTTCCTCTTGTACTGCTTACCCAAAGCGCTGCGATCAGGATGGATCAGGCTGAAGAAGCGGGAGCCAGGATCAAAGCTATCTACATTTATAATTTCACGAAATACATTGAGTGGCCCTCTGACTATAAAGAAGGAAACTTTGTTATTGGAGTGTTCGGAACGAATATTCCTTTACTTAACGAACTAAATAAAATGGCGACTTCCAAAACGGTGGGTTCTCAAAAGCTGGAAATCAAAAATCTGTCAAACCCGAACGATGCCGCTGCATGCCATATTGTTTATATTTTATCTGATAATTCCTCTCAATTAGCTGATGTTGTTACAAAAGTAAAAGGAAAAAGTGCTTTGATTGTTACCGATAAGGCAGGAATGGCAAAACAGGGGGCGGGCATAAACTTTTCTGTAGTTGAAAATAAGCAAAAGATCGAGTTAAATAAAGCTAATATAGAAAAGTACAAACTTAAGGTAGCTTCCACTTTGGTGGAGATGGCTGTACAGGTTAAATAAAATTGTATATATTTACATGATAATTAAGATGTTAAAGCTAAAACAAATAATGTGTCTTGCACTGCTGCTTCTTCTTGCAGTAGTTGCCGATGCCCAGCAGAGCAAAGTCTCAGCGGCTTACACGTTCCTGAAGAGTGAGCAGCTGGATAGCGCGAAAGCTTCGATAGATGCAGCTGTTTTACATCCGGAAACTTCAGCAAACGGCCAGGCATGGTATCTCAGAGGTTTTGTTTATAAATCGATCTATAATAAACAGGAAAAGGTTAACAAGCTATCTCCTTCACGTCTTGAAGCCCTTTCATCATTCAGAAAATCACTTTCTTTAGATACCACCCAGGAAAACAGACAGGAGTGCATAAAAAACATTAAATATCTTGCCACCACCTTATATAATGATGCTGCTGCCAGCCTTGATTCTGTTGAATATAAAGTTGCAATAGGAAACTTTGGAAAGTTTAAGGAATATTATCTGCTAGTTGATCCTACACCTGCAAACATCCAACAAAAGGATATTGACTTTACTCTGGCAATCGCATCCTTATATACGAAGATCTTTGAGAGCGACAGAAAAGGAAAAACAGAATTTCTGAAACTTGCAAAAGAGGCATATAATAAGATCCTGACTATTGATCCTAATAATATTTTCGCTAATTATAACATGGGTATCCTGTTTTATAACCAGGCAGTTAACCTCATCAATCAATCAGATTATGACCTTGATATAGTTGCATTAAATGACATTCAGGATAATTCTATTAATCTGTTTAAAGAATCACTTCCATTCATGGAAAAAGCATACGAGCTTGATCCAAAACGCAGAGAAACTTTATTAGGTCTTTCGGGAATTTATTTCAGCTTGAACGAATTTGAGAAATCAAATATGTATAAGCAGAAATTAGAAGAAATCGAAAAACATAAATAAGCATAGACCAATAAATTCGCTACTGAGGGCCGTTTATGAAATTAAGATTTACAATTGGCAGAAAAATAGGATTGGGCTTCGGCATCATTATTATTCTGACAACCATTGCCTTCCTTCTTACCAATATCACCCTCAACGATAGTAGAAAAAAAACCGATCAGGTTACTGAAATTTTCAATCCATCCGTTGCTTCCTTAAAAGAGCTCGATAACTTATTGAACAGATCCAAGTTGTTGATCACTAAATGGTTTTATGTGCAAACCGGAGATGATGCCGCACATAAGAAAGCTTTAAGGAATCTGCTTGACCAGGAATATCCAACAGTTAAAGAGAAGATCAAGAAGTATTCGGTAAACTGGAACAAGGATGAGCAGGAGAGCATTGAAGCCATTCTTTCCCTCGTAGAACGCATGTTTAAAAGTTACAAAGAGGATGTAATGGCTACATTAAATTCTTTTGATACTTATAATGACTCAAACATCAAATTTGTTGCACAGCTGCCATTCGAAGATCTGGAACCTCAATTTCAGGTAATCAATGAAAATCTGAGTAAGCTTATTGATAAGCAGAATTCAAATGCAACGGACAATTCGGATGAGATGCTTCGTTCGTTCAGTTTGCTTCAGAAAATTGTTGTTTGGCTTGGAATCATTCTTGTTTTTGGTGGAATTCTTATTGCTATTTATACCGTAAGATCTATTGTTAGGCCAATTCAGCAGTTGAAGAAAATCCTGCTTTCAATGGGAAGAGGAGTTTTGCCGACTGAGCGAATCAAGGACAGGAATGATGAGATAGGAGAGATGTCAATTGCCTTGAATGATCTTGTTGACGGGATGGCAAGGACCACCCAGTTTGCAAAGCAGGTCGGGTCGGGTAATTTCGATTCCCATTACAGGCCTTTAAGTAAAGATGATACGTTAGGGGCTGCATTATTAAAAATGCGTGAAGATCTTCGTGAAAATGAAAGAGTTCTTGAAGCAAAGGTTATTGAGCGTACCGAAGAAGTGGTGCGTCAGAAAGAAGAAATTGAAACCAAGAATCAGGAGCTGGAAGTTCTTTATAAGCATGTTACCGACAGTATTAAATATGCAAAAAGGATCCAGGAAGCTATTTTGCCGCCTGATAGTCTTGTAAAACGTGTTCTGCCAAATTCTTTTGTTTTATATAAGCCCAAAGATATAGTCAGCGGTGACTTTTACTGGATTGACGAGAAGAATGGGAAAACGATGTTCGCTGCCGTAGATTGCACAGGGCATGGCGTACCGGGTGCATTCATGAGTATAGTTGGATATAATATTCTTAAGCATTCGGTTAATAATAATAATTTCACGACCCCTTCGCTTATTCTTGATGCACTTAACCAGGGTGTTAGCGAAACGTTGCACCACGGACATGAAGAGTCACAGGCCAAAGACGGGATGGATCTTTCCTTCTGTACCATTGATTATGCAAAAATGGAACTTCAATATGCGGGTGCATTCAATCCTTTATATCTGATCAGAGAGGGGCAGCTTATTCAAACAAAAGCGGATAAATTCCCTATCGGATTGTTTTTGGGTGAGGAAAAGAAAAAATTCACGAATCATAGTTTTCAGCTCATGAAAGGTGATGTGATTTATATTTTCTCAGATGGTTATGCTGATCAGTTTGGAGGGCCCAACGGGAAAAAATTTATGGCTAATCACTTCCGTGATCTTTTACTGGATGTTCATAAGCATCCAATTGACAAACAGAAAGATATCCTGAACAAAACCATTGAAGAATGGCGTGGTCCTCTCGATCAGGTCGATGATATTCTGGTTATTGGAGTGAAAATTGAATAGGCTGATTCACTCTTTTCTCAATTCTTCCCAAAAACTTTTGGCAAAAAGTAAGAATAACCTCTTTTTTTAGCGATTTATTCTAAAAAAATGTTTTATTTTTAAAGCTTGTTACCATAAACAGGCATGTCAGAAAATTTACTCAATTTTTTATTGTTATTTTTTTTAATCTCACAGCTTCCGGGCAACGTGAAGTTTATTTTTATTTCCTGTTATTCTGTATGCCTGGGATCTTCTAAATGTATCGCTGTTAAAGCATCTTCGACTACTTCGCCTTTCATTGATTGTTCAAAGATATTCGTTCCCGCAGGTAGCTGTGGATATAAAAAATTGTAAAAAAATTGACATGAAAAAATTATTTTCTCTCATTGTTATTTTGCTCCTGCTGACCAGGGCCTATGCACAGGCTCCGCCTGAAGGTATAAGTTACCAGGCAATAGCTCGTAATCTTTCGGGTGCACCACTTGCTGGAGTTTCCTTGAATGTTCGTTTTACAATTCACGATGCGTCCGCTACAGGTCCTGTCGCATATCGCGAAACACATACTCTCACAACAAATGCTTTTGGATTATTTACAACAACAATAGGAGCAGGAACGCCTGCTGTAGGAAGCTTCCCTGCAATAAACTGGGCACTCGGAAATAAATTTTTAGAAATTGAAATTGATGATCTTAGTGGAGCCGGATATTTCCCGATGGGAACGACTCAAATGATGAGTGTTCCGTACGCCTTATATGCAAAAACTGCTGGAAGTGTAAGTTCCGGAGGAGCAACAGGTGTAACAGGATCAACAGGTGCAACCGGTACAAACGGAATTACCGGAGCTACAGGTTTAGCCGGAAACACAGGTGCGATCGGTGCAACAGGGGTTACCGGTGTTATTGGAGCAACAGGGAATTCGGGTAATAGCGGTAATACAGGAGCAACAGGGGCTACCGGTGTAACAGGTGGTACTGGTTTAAGTGGAAACACAGGTGCAACGGGTAATGCAGGGAATGCTGGTAATACTGGGGTAACAGGATCTACGGGCGTAATTGGTGCTACGGGTGCTATAGGAAATTCTGGTAACACTGGCGCCACAGGAGCTTTGGGAGCAACTGGTGTAACCGGTTCTACAGGATTAGCAGGCGGTACAGGTGCAACAGGAAACTCAGGAAATACGGGAGCTACAGGAAATAATGGAGCTACTGGTGTGACAGGCTCAACTGGTGTAGTTGGTAATACAGGTGCAACAGGTAATTCTGGAAACACAGGAGCGACCGGAGATATTGGAGCAACTGGCGTAACAGGCGCTACAGGTTCAATTGGTGATACAGGTGCAACAGGTAATTCTGGAAATACAGGAGCAACCGGAGATATTGGAGCAACAGGTATTATAGGTGCAACCGGTTCAATTGGTGCGACAGGAAATTCAGGAAACACTGGAGCGACTGGAGATATTGGAACAACTGGTGTAACCGGAGCAACAGGTGCAGTTGGTGATACAGGAGCAACAGGAAATTCAGGAAACACTGGAGCGACAGGAGATATCGGAGCAACTGGCGTAACAGGAGCTACAGGTGCGGTTGGTGATACGGGTGCAACGGGTAACTCAGGAAATACAGGAGCTACCGGAGATATTGGAGCTACGGGTGTAACCGGAGCAACAGGTTCGGTTGGTGATACAGGTGCAACGGGTAACTCAGGAAACACAGGAGCAACCGGAGACATTGGAGCAACAGGCGTAACAGGAGCAACAGGTTCGATTGGTGATACGGGTGCAACGGGGAACTCAGGAAATACTGGAGCGACAGGAGATATCGGAGCAACTGGCGTAACAGGAGCAACAGGTTCGGTTGGTGATACAGGTGCAACGGGTAACTCAGGAAACACAGGAGCAACCGGAGACATTGGAGCAACAGGTGTAACCGGAGCAACAGGTTCGATTGGTGATACGGGTGCAACGGGGAACTCAGGAAACACTGGAGCGACAGGAGATATCGGAGCAACTGGCGTAACAGGAGCAACAGGTTCGGTTGGTGATACAGGTGCAACGGGTAACTCAGGAAACACAGGAGCTACCGGAGATATTGGAGCAACTGGTGTAACCGGAGCAACCGGTTTAGTCGGTGATACAGGTGCAACAGGTAATTCTGGAAACACAGGAGCAACCGGAGACATTGGAGCAACAGGTGCAACAGGTGAAATTGGAGCAACAGGAAATACAGGAAATACAGGAAACACAGGAGCAACCGGAGATATCGGAGCAACAGGTGTAACAGGTGCAACAGGTTTAACAGGTAATACTGGAGCTACTGGAAATTCAGGTAATACAGGTGCAACCGGAGATATTGGTGCAACGGGTGTTACAGGCGCGACAGGTTTAACAGGTGATAGCGGAACAACAGGTAACACAGGAAATACAGGTGCAACGGGAGATATTGGTGCAACAGGTGCAACAGGCTTAACAGGTGATACTGGAGCTACTGGAAATTCAGGTAATACAGGAGCAACCGGTGATATAGGAACAACTGGTATAACTGGAGCAACGGGTGAAATCGGAGCAACCGGAAATATTGGTAGTACTGGTGCAACCGGTGCAATCGGTAATACGGGTGCTACTGGCGTTATTGGTGCAACGGGAGAAGTTGGATCAACGGGTAATAATGGTAATACAGGAGCAACCGGTGATATAGGAGCAACTGGTATAACAGGAGCAACGGGTGAAATCGGAGCAACCGGAAATAGTGGTAGTACTGGTGCAACCGGTGCAATCGGTAATACGGGTGCTACTGGCGTTATTGGTGCGGTGCAACGGGTGAAATTGGAGCAACCGGAAATAATGGAAATACCGGAGCAACCGGAACCATTGGTTCAACAGGTGTAACCGGTTCGACTGGAGTTATAGGTGCAACGGGTGAAATTGGATCAACGGGCAATACTGGTAATACAGGATCAACCGGTGATATAGGAGCAACGGGTGTAACTGGAACAACTGGTGACATTGGATCAACGGGTAATACAGGTAATACAGGAGCAACCGGTGATATAGGAACAACTGGTATAACTGGAGCAACGGGTGAAATCGGAGCAACCGGAAATAATGGTAATACAGGAGCAACCGGAACGATTGGTTCAACCGGTGTAACTGGGTCGACTGGAGTTATTGGAGCAACTGGTGAAATTGGATCAACGGGTAATACTGGTAATACAGGATCAACCGGTGATATAGGAGCAACGGGTGTAACTGGAGCAACGGGTGAAATCGGAGCAACCGGAAATAATGGTAATACAGGTGCAACCGGAACCATTGGTTCAACAGGTGTAACTGGGTCGACTGGAGTTATTGGAGCAACTGGTGAAATTGGATCAACGGGTAATACTGGTAATACAGGATCAACCGGAGATATTGGAGCAACAGGTATTACAGGTGCAACCGGTTTGACAGGTAATACTGGAGCTACTGGAAATTCAGGTAATACAGGATCAACCGGTGATATAGGAGCAACGGGTGTAACTGGAGCAACTGGTGAAATCGGAGCAACCGGAAATAATGGTAATACAGGTGCAACCGGAACCATTGGTTCAACAGGTGTAACTGGTTCGACTGGAATTATAGGTGCAACGGGTGAAATTGGAGCAACCGGAAATAATGGAAATACCGGAGCAACCGGAACCATTGGTTCAACAGGTGTAACCGGTTCGACTGGAGTTATA
>JAQZBR010000011.1 GCA_029237775.1 Bacteroidota bacterium | reverse complement strand
GATTGGTTCAACAGGTGTAACTGGTGCGACTGGAGTTATAGGTGCAACGGGTGAAATTGGAGCAACCGGAAATAATGGAAATACCGGAGCAACCGGAACCATTGGTTCAACAGGCGTAACTGGTTCGACTGGAATTATAGGTGCAACGGGTGAAATCGGAGCTACAGGTAATAATGGTAATACCGGAGCGACTGGAACGATTGGTTCAACTGGTGTAACTGGTGCGACTGGAGTTATAGGTGCAACGGGTGAAATCGGAGCAACCGGAAATAATGGTAATACCGGAGCAACAGGAGAAATCGGTGCTACCGGTAATAATGGTAATACTGGAGCGACTGGAACGATTGGTTCAACAGGTGTGACTGGAGTTATAGGAGCAACTGGCGAAATTGGAGCAACCGGAAATAATGGTAGTACCGGAGCAACCGGAACCATTGGTTCAACAGGTGTAACCGGTTCGACTGGAGTTATAGGGGCAACTGGTGAAATCGGAGCAACCGGAAATAATGGTAATACAGGTGCAACCGGAACGATTGGTTCCACGGGTGTAACTGGTTCGACCGGCATTATAGGTGCAACGGGTGAAATCGGAGCAACCGGAACTATAGGTTCAACAGGTGTAACTGGTTCGACTGGAGTTATAGGTGCAACTGGAAATAATGGTAATACAGGAGCCACGGGATCAATTGGTTCAACTGGTGTAACTGGTGCGACTGGAGTTATAGGTGTAACAGGTTCAACCGGAGCAACAGGTAACATAGGAATTACGGGTGCCACAGGTGATATCGGAGCGACAGGTGTTACCGGTTCTACTGGAACTATAGGTTCAACGGGTTTAACAGGTTCAACAGGTACAATTGGTAGCACCGGATCTACGGGTGCTACAGGAACTATTGGTTCAACAGGTGTAACGGGTTCTACAGGAACAATTGGAAGTACAGGCTCTACGGGTGCCACAGGTGATATCGGAGCGACAGGTGTAACAGGTTCAACCGGAACAATTGGAAGCACAGGATCTACAGGTTCAACCGGAACTATTGGTTCAACGGGTGCAACAGGTTCAACTGGTACAATTGGAAGCACTGGATCTACCGGTGCAACCGGAACAATTGGTTCAACGGGTGTAACAGGTTCAACTGGTACAATTGGAAGCACTGGATCTACCGGTGCAACCGGAACTATAGGTTCAACAGGTGTAACGGGTTCTACAGGAACAATTGGAAGTACAGGCAATACGGGTGCCACAGGTGATATTGGAGCGACAGGTCTAACCGGTTCAACCGGTACAATTGGTAGCACAGGCTCTACCGGTGCGACCGGAACTATAGGTTCAACGGGTGTAACAGGTTCAACCGGAACAATTGGAAGCACTGGATCTACCGGTGCAACCGGAACTATTGGATCAACGGGTGTTACCGGTTCTACTGGAACGATAGGTAGCACGGGTTCAACCGGAATTATAGGTTCAACAGGTGTAACTGGTTCAACAGGTACAATTGGTAGCACGGGCTCTACCGGTGCAACCGGAACTATCGGTTCAACGGGTGTAACAGGTTCTACAGGGACAATAGGTAGCACAGGTTCTACAGGTGCAACAGGTGATATCGGAGTTACAGGTGTAACTGGTTCAACCGGAACAATTGGTAGCACAGGATCTACCGGTGCAACCGGAACAATTGGTTCAACGGGTGTAACAGGTGCCACTGGAACAATTGGTAGCACAGGTTCAACAGGTTCAACCGGAACTATTGGTTCAACGGGTGCAACTGGTTCAACCGGAACAATTGGTTCAACGGGTGTAACAGGTGCCACTGGAACAATAGGTAGCACGGGTATAACGGGATCAACAGGAACAATTGGTAGCACAGGCTCAACAGGTTCAACCGGAACTATAGGATCAACGGGTGTTACAGGTTCAACCGGAACAATTGGTAGCACGGGTGTAATGGGATCAACAGGTACAATTGGTAGCACAGGTTCAACAGGAATTATTGGTTCAACAGGTGTAACAGGATCAACAGGTACAATTGGTAGCACCGGATCTACGGGTGCTACAGGAACTATTGGTTCGACTGGTGTAACGGGTTCTACAGGAACAATTGGAAGTACAGGCTCTACGGGTGCCACAGGTGATATCGGAGCGACAGGTGTAACGGGTTCAACCGGAACTAAACAGGTTCAACAGGTTCAATTGGTAGCACGGGTTCAACCGGAACTATTGGTTCAACGGGTGTAACAGGTTCTACAGGTACAATTGGTAGCACAGGTTCTACGGGTGCGACCGGAACTATAGGTTCAACGGGTGTAACAGGTTCAACCGGAACAATAGGTAGCACGGGTTCAACCGGTGCAACCGGAACTATTGGTTCAACGGGTGTCACAGGTTCTTCAGGTACAATTGGTAGCACAGGTTCTACGGGTGCGACCGGAACTATAGGTTCAACGGGTGTAACAGGATCTACTGGAACAATAGGTAGCACAGGTTCTACAGGAGCAACAGGAAGTATTGGTTCAACAGGTGTAACAGGTTCAACAGGTACAATTGGTAGCACAGGTTCTACCGGTGCAACCAACAGGTTCAACAGGTTCAATTGGTAGCACGGGTTCAACCGGAACTATTGGTTCAACGGGTGTAACAGGTTCTACAGGTACAATTGGTAGCACAGGTTCAACCGGTGCAACCGGAACTATCGGTTCAACGGGTGTAACAGGTTCAACAGGTACAATTGGTAGCACAGGTTCTACCGGAGCAACCGGAACTATTGGTTCAACGGGTGTTACCGGTTCTACTGGAACAATAGGTAGCACAGGTTCTACAGGAGCCACCGGAACTATAGGATCAACGGGTGTTACAGGTTCAACCGGAACAATAGGTAGCACGGGTTCAACCGGTGCAACCGGAACTATTGGTTCAACGGGTGTAACAGGTTCAACAGGTACAATTGGTAGCACAGGTTCTACCGGTGCAACCGGAACAGTAGGTTCAACTGGTGTAACAGGCTCGACAGGAACAATTGGAAGTACAGGATCTACAGGTGCCACCGGAATTATCGGTTCTACAGGTGTAACAGGTTCTACAGGAACAATTGGAAGCACAGGTTCTACCGGAGCAACTGGTACTATAGGTTCAACAGGTGTAACAGGTTCTACAGGAACAACAGGTAGCACAGGCTCAACCGGTTCTACCGGAGCGACTGGTACTATAGGTTCAACTGGTTTAACAGGATCTACAGGTACAACTGGAAGTACAGGTTCCACGGGGTCGGTCGGTATGACCGGAGCAACGGGTGCTGACGGTGCCTTGAATGCATGGGGTTTAACGGGTAACACAGGTACTACAGCCGGAACAAATTACCTCGGAACTCAAAACGCTCAGGATCTCGTAATTAAAACTAATTCAGTTGAAAAAATGAGAGTGACAGTTGCGGGGCAAATTTCTGTCGGTGATGGTACAGCTGCTGGTAACAATAATATTTGCATCTCACTTATTAATAAGTCAGGGTCTGTATCAGTGGTAGGCGACATTGTTATAATTGGCTCAATTGATAACTCGTTCTCGCTCACTAGTAGCCAGGGGCATTACGGAGTTGTAGGTATAGTTACGGAATCAGTTGCAGATGGAGCAATAGCAAAGGTTGCAATATCAGGTGTTGTAACTGTAAACCTTGACAATTCAAATGCTGTAATTCGCGGTCAGCATTGTGTTACAGGAAATATAAACGGTAAAGCAAGTGGAATTGCAATTCCTGGAGCAGGAACTACGGTCGGTATTTATTTAACCAACGGCTCTGCAGGCGGAACAGCTAAAGTGTTATTAAAATAATTTGAAATATCTATCATATAAGGGTATATGAAAGTCAGATCATTCATACTAATATTAATTTTAAGCTTAACAACAACAGTTAAGGCACAGGTGGAAATTGTTTCATCCGGTACCAGTTCCGCGTACGTGTTGAATGTTCCTGCCATATTTCCTTTAAGGAACGGAGTTCAGGTAACTTTTAAGGCCCATTCTGCGTGCACTGCCGCGCCTACAATTAATGTAACCGGTACCGGAGCAATTAATATTACCAAAGAAGGTGGTAATGCTCCTCTGGCTGGTGGAGATATCCAAGCCGGACAAATTGTTACGCTTGCTTATGACGGTACTAACTGGCAGATGTTGACCGCTTCCGGAAACCCTTCAACCACTGGCGCTCTGACAGGTTTCGGAACTCAAAATCAAGTCGCAAAATGGGATAACGTATCAGGAACAACTCTTGGAAACTCCTCAATCTTTGATGACGGCACTTCGGTTGGGATCTTTAATAATACACCTGCTGGCGACCTACATATTTTTAAAAATAATGGACCGAGATTTATAATGGATGGCGATGGTGGAAATGTTAACGGTTCTGCAACTATCGACTTCACCACTGGCGGAAATAACAGCTCTTCGTCTTTTGTAGGTACCGGTGGCGTTACTGGATGGCAGTTGAAATCTTATTCAGCCGCTTTCAATCCAGCTGGCCGCCAGAATGATTTTGCATTACGTTTTTATAACGGAACCTCCTTCGTTAATTCGATGTATTTCGATAATAATGGTAACATCGGTATTGATTTTCTCAATCCTACTTCGAAACTATATATTGTGGGTTCGGGAAGTACAAATGCTACTTCATCTTTACGAATAACAAACAGCTCTTCTGCTGATATGTTATATGTTAATGATAATGGTCAGGTTGGTATCCGAACATCCATTCCAAGCGCTAACTTACATGTTGTTGGTACTGCGAGAATCACAAGTTTGGTGGGGCCGGGTACTGTCATTGCAGATGCCAGTGGAAACCTTAGTATTGCAACCGGATCTAACTCAACAAACTGGACCTTGTTAGGTAACCTCGGTACGGTTGACGGAACTAATTTTATCGGAACAACAGATAACGTTCCTTTTAATATCCGTGTAAACGGCCAAAAAGCCGGAAGAATTGAAAATACAGGTGGTAATACCTTCTTCGGATATCAATCAGGATTGGTAAATACCGGGACCAATAATTCAGGTTTCGGTTATCAAACCCTTAATTCAAATACAAGTGGTGGCTCAAACTCAGCTGTCGGACTTCAGGCGCTTTTTAATAATACCACCGGTAATAATAACGTAGCTGAAGGTTTTTTAACGATGGTAATGAATACTGTTGGAAGTAACAATACAGCCATTGGTTACCATGCTTTAACATCGAGTAAAGCTGCAAGCAACGCAACTGCTGTTGGTTACAATGCCATGTATTATGCTAATGACCAGACAACGCCTTACAATAATAATAATGTGGCCCTGGGATATGAAGCATTAAGAGGATCTACCACCGCTTCAAATAACACGGGTTTGGCAAACACTTCAATTGGCTATCAAACCCTGCAGGCTAACTCTTCAGGTACCGGGAACTCTGTTTTAGGTGCTACTGCTATGCAAGGGAATACAACAGGTAATTATAACGTGTCTCTCGGAACCTCTACCTTACTTACAAATACTACTGGAACTGGTAACCTTGCTGCAGGGACAAGTTCAATGTTAAATAATGCAACAGGAAGTTATAACGTGGCATTGGGATATGAAGCGATGTATAATAACAGAAGCGGTTCTAATGCTGTGGCGATAGGATATAACTCAATGAGATATGCAAACAATACCGGAACCGCATTCACAAATTATAATGTTGCAGTTGGATTTGAAGCTTTACGTGGATCAGTTTCGCCTTCTTCCAATACAGGAAATAATAACACTGCAACAGGTGCGATGGCTCTGAGTGCTAATTCCAGTGGTTATGAAAACACTGCCAATGGTATGTATTCATTATATATAAACTCCACCGGATATGATAATACAGCTACCGGATATTCGGCTCTTAATTCCAATCTTGGCGGTTACTGGAACACGGCAAGCGGGGGATATGCATTATCAGGAAATACCTCAGGTATCCGCAATGCTGGTTTCGGATTTCAGGCGGGAAGTGCAAATCAGACCGGAAATGATAACGTTTTTATAGGGACTCAGGCAGGTTTCTTCGGTAACAACCATAGCAACAATACATTTGTCGGAGCGTTTTCCGGTGCGAATAATACAGCGAGTAATGGAGTTTTTCTGGGATATAATAGCGGTTATTACAATACTTCCGGAAGCGCAAACACTTATCTTGGGTTCCAATCCGGTTACACAAACACAACCTCGGGTAATAACACTATGGTGGGTTACCAGACCGGTTATGCAACAACCTCCTCCAATAACTCTTTCTTCGGTTCAAATGTCGGACAGGGAAATACATCCGGTGCACAAAACACTTTTCTTGGTGCTTATGCAGGAAGTAACAACACAACAGGGTCTCAGAATGTCTTTATAGGATACTCGGCCGACATACTTACTACCACTCAAAGAAATAAGTCTGTTGCAATCGGATATAATGCCCGTGTGGATGCAGACAATGTAATGGCCTTAGGGGGGGCCGGTGTTGATGCGGTTAAGGTAGGTATTGGTACTCCCGTTCCTTCCACCCAGCTTCATGTTGTTGGAAACGCCAGAATAACCGGGCTTGTAGGGCCGGGAACTGTCGTAGCAGATGCAAGCGGCAATCTTAGTGTTGCTACTGGAGGAACTATTACCGGAAGCGGCTCTACCAATTATGTTGCACGATGGACACCAACCGGAACAACTTTGGGAACAGGAACTTTATACGATAACGGTACTTATGTGGGAATAGGTACTAACAGTCCTGGTTATAATCTGGATGTCACTTCTACTACAGGTTCAAGCTTTATTCAGGCAAGATCAACTACCGGTTTAGCCGGAGTTATTATAAGCAAAGGCAATGCTTCAAGCAACAGTTATTTAGTATTACAAACTGCAAGTGTAGATAAGTGGACCATTGGAACAATTGGAAATGAAAATTTAAATTTCCGTAACTGGGCAACAGGAACAGATGCGGTAAATATTTTAAGTAGTAATAATTATGTCGGTATTGGGGCGGCAACACCGGGAGCTAAATTAGAAGTAGCAGATGCCGCCTTTTTTAAGGTGCGTCTTAACAGAACTTCCGGGACGGGTAACAAGTCTGAATTATCTTTTGCCAAAAATGGAGCAGATCGATTCTCTATAGGAACAGATGCCGGAGAAACGGGAGCGCAGGAGTTTTACATTTTTGATAATGTATCGAACACAACAAGAGTATTAATGAATGCAAATGGAAGTGTTGGAATAGGAACTCTGTCACCTACTTCTAAGTTACATGCAGTTCATGCCGCTGACATCAGTAAATATACCATACGCGGAGAAGCAAGCCAAAGTACAACCTCTACAGATTATCAAAATGTCGCGGTGTTAGGATTCGGAAAGGGTCAGCCGGGCTGGGGATATGGCAACGGTGTTATGGGAATTGCAGATGCAGCTGGCAGTTATTATGCTACAGGGGTGTATGCTGGTTTGAGTCCAACAGTGCCCACCCTTCCGGTTATGACAAGTGCACTATATGCTAATGGAAACTCTCTTGGTTTGTCAGGATATTTCACAGGAGGCGCAGTTAATATTGATAATATAGAGCTTATCAATCAAACAAAAACCGGCACCGCTAATTTGGTCCCGATCTGCTATGGCAATATCTCATCTGCCGGAACCATTAACACCGCGGCAAGTACAAACAACTTTACCGTTAATAAAACAGGTACAGGCCAGTATTCTATAACCATAACCGGTGAGTCGTATTTCTTTTCAAATTATACGACTTCATTAACCATTAATACTACCGCTTGTGGTTCCATAGGTAGCAACAGTGTTGGAAGCAATCTGCTCGTTAATACATATAACTGCTCGGGAGTGTTAACTGACTACAATTTCACATTTATAGTTTACAAACCATAGCCAGTAAAAAGATTACACAGAAAAATAATTTAGAATTCTAATGAAAAGGTTCGGTAAGAAAATATTTATTCTGTTGTTTATATTAAGTGTTTCGGTTAATTTTTCCGTAGAAGCCCAGGTTGAAATTGTTTCATCGGGACCAGGGTCTGCATATGTATTAAATGTGCCTGCAATTTTTCCTTTAAGGAATGGCGTACAGGTAACATTCAAAGCAAATGTGGCTTGTACTACTGCGCCTACAATTAATGTTACGAGTACAGGGTCAATTCTTATAAAAAAAGAAGGTGGAAGCGTTAATCTCGCAGCAAATGATATTAAAGCCGGACAGGTAGTTACATTGGTATATGATGGTTCTTTCTGGCAAATGGTTTCAGCCATTGGTAATGGAGCATGGAGCTTAACGGGGAATTCAGGAACAACTACTGGAACAAATTTTATCGGGACCTCAGATGGAAAAGCTCTCATGTTTAAAGTAAATAATCAAAAGTCAGGGTACATTGATTTTGGTTCTCCATATAACGTTGCTCTTGGTTATCAAACTTTATTATCAAATACTTCCGGAAGTTCTAACGTTGCAATGGGGTATACCGCACTACTTAGTAATACCATAGGTGTAAGAAATGTTGGTGTAGGGTCGAATGCGTTGTACAGCAATTTAGGCGGAGCTGATAATAATGCGGTGGGTTTCGAAGCTATGTTTTTTAATACTTCCGGTAACAGGAACAGCGCATTTGGAAGTGATGCATTAAATTCGAATATAAGTGGAAGTAATAATGTTGCTATGGGTTATTTTTCGCTGTATTCAAATGATATTGGTAATAACAATGTTTCTATCGGTTACCAATCTATGCTGAATAATTATTCTACAAGTAATGACAATACTGCAGTTGGATATCAAACTTTCAATGGTTTATCCACGGGTCAAAAAAACATTGCTATTGGTTCGGGTGCCGGAGTAAACGTAACTACCGGTTCTAATAATAGTTTTCTCGGTTATAATTCAGGACTTGCATCTGCAACACAAAGAACTAATGCCACAGCAATAGGTTACAATGCAAAAGTGGATGCAGATAATGCACTTATTCTTGGGGGGACCGGAATTGATGCAGTGAATGTTGGTATCAATACCGCATCACCTACAGAAAGATTGGATGTAGCGGGAAATCTGAAATTCTCCGGTGCTTTGATGCCTAATAACAATGCTGGTTTAGCTGGTCAGGTTTTAACCTCACAGGGCCCGGGAATTGCGCCTACATGGGTAGCATCAGCAGGATCTATAAGCGGAAGCGGAACAATAAATTATCTGGCCCGTTGGACACCGAACGGAACTCAGCTAGGGATTGGAGCGACATATGATGACGGTACAAACGTTGGTATTGGAACAAACAGCCCGACTTCTAAATTGCACGTGTTTGGTACTGATATAAACATTCAAAATACTGCGGGGAATTTTAAAACCGGCTACACTGTTAAAACCGCTTTAAATGAATGGTTTGTTGGACAATTCTCTACTGCTGCTCTAGGATTCAATATCACAGATATTGACGCAGGCAATGCAACAAGGTTTACGATCAACCAAACCGGAAATGTTGGAATAGGAACTACTTCCCCGCAAACGAAGCTTCATGTTGCCGGTGATAATCCAACTTCGATCATAAATCAGGTAGCTGAAAATACTTCTTCAAGTATTCAGAGCGGGATAATAACTATGAGGTCACGCGGAACTGTTGCGACTCCTGTAGTTGTTAACAGTGGCGACCAATTAGGCGGTTTCTATATGATGGGTTACGATGGAACCGGCTTTGGAACAAATGGTCCGGCTGCCGGAATTGCGGCTGTTGCTGCACAAAGTTTTTCCGTAGGGACAGGAACAGATCTTTATTTTTCTACGAGTAATTTATTTGCAACATCAGCAACTACCAAAATGATGATTGCAGCTGACGGAAATGTCGGTATAGGGACGACAAATACTCCAAATCAAAAACTTGAAGTTCAGGATGGCCATATCCTTCTTTCAAATACAGGAACTCAGACGGAGTTAAGGTTCAAAGAAGCTTTGGCTAATGGCGCACAGATTGTTTCATTCAAAGCCCCTGCAGCATTAGCAGCTAACGTGAATTACACCTTACCAATTGATGATGGTAATGCAAATGACGTTTTAGTTTCTGACGGAACCGGAGTTCTTTCATGGTCTGCACCCGCAACGGGAGTATCAAATGTAACTGCATCAAGTCCTCTTTCATCAACAGGAGGAACAAGCCCTATCATCTCTTTATCAGGCATTGTTCCGATAACAAATGGCGGGACAAATAATTCAACTCCTTATACTGCCGGTTCTGTCATTTTCAGTAACGGTACTTCTTTAACGCAAAATAATTCCCGTTTTTTCTGGGACAATACGAATCTTCGCCTAGGAGTAGGAACCAGCACTCCGGCTGAAAAGATTCAGGTAGTGAATAATACTGCGTCTACTGATAATTCTGCAGTTTCCGTTATAGGAGGTACAACTGGTAAAGCTTCTTATTTTATGGGAAGCAGCACAAACAATTACAGTGGCGCTATTCAATATGATAACAGTAATAATTCAATGAATTTCTGGACAAATAATACTGTTAATCGTTTGGTAATTACGAATGGCGGAAACATCGGTGTTGGAACTGCGACACCAACAACTAAGATTCACAGCCGAGGTGATCTTCAGATAGAAGATCCTGCGAACAGCTCAGGAGTGACTTTTAATATGGCTACTCTTGGGGACGGGATCAATCCTGTTAACGGCACCGGCACAAAAGGATGGCAGTGGCTCGCATATGGCAATGGAAATGGAACGGCTGCTGTACAGAATGATATGAGACTTACATGGTATAACGGAACAGGAACCGCTCCGTTCTTATATTTTGATAATACCGGTAAGCTTGGAATTAACATGCCAAACGTCACAGATCAGCCTGTGTATGATCTTGATGTCGCGGGAACTATCCGCACCGGGTATGCAGGAAGGGACGGACACTTAAGGATCTACTCAGAACAAGGGGCGACTGATTTCGAAGCCAGTTTTTCTCCACCGGTAGCAATGACACAAAATACCGCGTACCTTCTGCCTCCCGATGATGGAAATGCAAATGATGTTTTAACGTCAAACGGATCAGGTACTTTAGCATGGACACCCGTTTCTTCTTTAGGAGTTTCAGGAACGGGAACAATAAATTACTCTGCGAGGTGGACTTCAAGTACGCAGCTAGGAATTGGTGCAATTCAGGATAATGGAACCAATGCAGGTATTGGTGTTGCGCCAACGTATGGAAAACTGGACGTGGCGGGTGAAATTCTTTCGATTGACGGAACTTCAGGGCAGGCATTTACGATCAGAAGAGCCGGTGTTCATAGATGGACTTTAAAAGAAACAGGTGCTGCAGGTTTACAATTTATGCAGATCTATAATGATGCAGGAACAAACCTTTCAGTTTCCAGATTTGATATTGCTGATAACGGAAATATCGGGATTGGTACAAGCACTCCTGCAGAACTTCTGGAGTTATCTTCAATAGATTCTGATGTTGATGTCGAAACATACAGCGCTACTGAATCGAGCTCCTTACATATCAAAAGAGCAAGGGGAACAGCAGCAGTTCCATCAATTCCTCTTTCCGGTGATTATTTCGGAGGCGTAGGTTTTCAGGGCTGGGATGGGACTGCTTTCAGGGAAGGAGCACGCGTACAGGGAGTCATTGATGGTTCAGCAGCGGCAAACGATATGCCTGGTAGACTTGAGTTTCATACGAGTCTTGACGGTACCACAACGCCTGTGGAACGGATGCGGATCTCTAATACAGGGAACGTGGGTATCGGTACTTCGTTACCGGGATCAGCAAGGTTAAACGTAGAGATTCCTAGTTCAGATGCATTAAATCCGATCGGTTTAGTAGTTACCAATAACTATACTGGTGCCTCCACCAAATACGGTATCGATGTTAATGTGGATGGGGCCGGAAGTGGGAGTAAATATGGAATCAGTTCGAGCGTAATAGGCTTAGCCGGTGACGCGAGCTCTATTTATGGTTACCAGGTGGCAATGACACCAAGCGGTATCGGACAGGCATTTGGGTTATACGCTTCTATGTCAGCTGTCGGAAGCGGAACACGGTATGGTTTTTATAACACCGTCAGCAGTTTATCTACAAACGCTTCTTCAATCTTTGGGATTTCGAGTAATGCGACAAAACCTACGGGTTCTTCAGGTAATGTAACAGGTGCCTACTTTAATACTGTTAACGATGGAACTGGCGTTGGTTATGGCCTTCATTTGAATAATACAGGTACAGGCACTACCCGTTACGGTATTTTTGTGTCGGGTGAAACAGATAATTATTTATCATCGAACCTTGGAATCGGGGTTACCGCTCCAGCTTACCAGCTTCAGCTTACTTTGAACAGTGCTGCAAAGCCCACTTCAAATGTGTGGACTGTTGCTTCAGATGCAAGATTAAAGTCGAATGTACATCCTTATGAAGAAGGCCTCGCAGAACTCATGAGGATTAAGCCTGTTTGGTTCACCTATACCGGTGAAGCTAATATGCCGAAAGAAACAGGAATTGGTGTCATTGCTCAGGAACTTCAGGAAGTAGCTCCATATATGGTGAAAGAATGGAGCTTTAAGCCTTCCGACAAAGAAGGAATTCTTACCGGGGAAGAAAAGAAATACCTGGGAGTGGATAATGGGGCTATGACGTATATGTTAATCAATGCAATTAAAGAACAGCAGGCGCAGATCGAGGCATTAAAGAAGGAATTACAAGCGCAGAAAAAACTTATTGAAAAGAAATAATTGGACTTAAAAAATTATATATCAATTATATGTTTGGTTTGCCTTGCCGCAACAATATCCGCGCAGGTACAGCCCAACCCCCGTCAGGTTCTCGGAACCACCGGTGGGACAAGCACTGCACCATGGGGCTCGCTTGATTATACAGTAGGGGAGGTTATGACAACTACTTATATCACAGGAAGCCCTTTTACGATTAAAACGATCACACAGGGATTTCAGCAACCGGAAAACAATGTTTTAATGGTTACAGAAGCAAGCGTGAATTCAACCTGTATTGGTGCAAACAATGGTAGTATCGCTTTAACTCCGATCAATGCTGTTGGGGATGTATCATATGTATGGTCACCATCCGTTGCAGGAGACACAAGCCTGGCGGTTAAACTTCCTCCGGGGACATATCAGTATACTGTCAGCGACAGCATCAGTTCTGTTACGGGAACTGTTGTGATCACCGAAGATATGATTGATTGTCACGGGACAACACTCTCTTTCTATAATGGTATCACACCGAATGGAGATGGGAACAATGACAACTGGCAGATTGATAGCATCATCAATTTCCCTGAAAACGTTGTTTCAATTTATAACAGATGGGGAGATCTCGTATGGGTGGGAAGAAATTATGACAATGTAAACGTGGTTTGGGAGGGTAAAAACCGCAGGGGGCAAGACCTTCCTGACGCTACTTATTTTTACCTCGTAGAAACGAACAGAGAAAAGTATAAAGGCTGGATCGAATTAACGCATTAGTGAATCAATGAAAAAACCGGTAATTGTAATACTGTTCATGTTGTGCTCTTTCTTCTGGAAAGGGGCCGCAAGCTTGTTTGCACAGCAGGATCCGCAGTACAGTCAGTACATGTTCAATCAGCTGGTGATCAATCCTGCATTCGCGGGAAGTAAAGAAGCAATCAGTGCAGCCATGTTCCTCAGGGCGCAATGGTCCGGAATTGATGGTGCCCCTAAAACCGAATCAATATCTGTACACGGGCCTCTGAAAAAAAGGAAAGTCGGCTTGGGCTTCGCTGCAATTGCCGATCAGATAGGCCCAAAGCAAAGTGTTGGAGCCCTCGGCTCTTATGCATATAGAATACCGGTTGGTAAAGGAAAACTTTCATTCGGACTGCGTGCAGGAATTTATAACTATGTGTACAATTGGGACGAGATCATTTATAAGGATCAGGCAGATGTCTACAACACGCACACCCGCACCTCTATCGTAGTTCCCACAGCTGATGCCGGAATGTATTATCATACAAATAGTTTGTATGCGGGCATTTCCGCAACTCATCTTTATAACGGAAGGCTTACATCTGTTTCTAATTTAAACGGTGATGATGCACAGCTTTCCCCTCATCTTTTTGCAACGTTTGGCAAAGGCTGGGAGATTTCCGATCAGCTTACTTTCAATCCTTCCTGTGCAATAAAAGTGGCAAAGCACACTCCGGCTTCCGTTGACCTGAATTTCAGTTTTCTGTTACAGCAAAAGATCTGGTTAGGTCTGTCGGTACGATCAAACAAAACCATGGTGATCTATGCTCAAATGCATATCACAGATAAATTTAAAATGGGTTATTCAATGGATATCGGTTTCAACAAAATCGAAAGGGCAGGAGGGCCAAGCCATGAGCTGATGCTGAGTTATGATTTTAATATTTATAAATCGAAAATGCTTTCTCCGCGTCATGCGTACTTCTAAGTACAGGACAGGTTCCCAATTTTTATGAAAAAAGTAAGGTCATTCGGTTTATTATTTCTGGTTATCCTTGTACAGGCATCTTTTGCGCAAATCAAACGCGCGAATAAGTACTATGATAATTACAATTATAAAAAGGCGATCGAGCTGTACAAGCGGGTTCTTAACAGGGATGACAACACTGAAGCTCTTGAGAAGATCGCCAATTCCTACCGCTTAACAAAAGACTATAAGCAAGCTGAGATCTATTACAGCCGTTTAGTACAAAAAGAAAATATTAATCCGATCAATCATTTTTATTATGGTTCTGTGCTGAAGAACAACAATAAGATCGATCAGGCGCGGGAAGAGTTTAAAAAATATTCTGCCCTCGCTCCGGATGATAAAAAGGTCGAGACGCAATTCAAATCTCTTGAGGATATTAAGATCTGGGTAGCTAACACTCAGCAGTATGAAATAGGTGTTTTGCCGATCAATACCCCGCATGCGGAGTTTTGCCCGGTATTCTATAAAAATCAAATTGCATACGCTTCATCCAAAATAAAAGATCTTGTGAATGAAAGTCAGGATAACTGGGACGAACAGCCTTATCTGAACGTGCTGACAACCCCATTTAAAACTGATGATAAAGGAAAGGTTCAATTTTCTAAAAACGTTTCATCTTTCCCATGGCCTATAAACACAGAGCTTCATGATGGCCCTGTTTGTTTTAATGCAGAGCAGAATCTCGCTTTTGTAACGCGCGTAAACAGCATCAATAAAAAAGATAAGGCTTTTGTCAATCGTCCGCAGCTGTACATTTATGCGCTGAAAGGAAATAAATGGGTTCCTGCAAAGCCATTCCCTTTTAATGATCTTTCATATTCGATATTACATCCATCACTATCAGCAGATGGACAGAATTTATATTTCGCTTCGGACATGCCAGGTGGAAATGGCGGAGCTGATATTTATGTTTGTAAAAAAGAAGGCGACTCCTGGGCAAAACCTCAGAATCTTGGACCGGAAATAAACACGTCAGGCAATGAAGTATTTCCATACATCCGGAAAGACGGCCATTTGTATTTTTCTTCCGATGCTCATTCGGGATTTGGTGGCCTGGATGTTTTCAGCGCTGTTTTAAAGGACGGAATCTATTCTGATATTAAAAACATGGGATATCCGTTCAATTCATCAACTGATGATTTCGGAGTTCTTTTCAATGACGAGTATAAAAGTGGTTATCTCTCTTCCGACCGTCCGGGTGGTAAGGGCAGCGATGATATTTATAGTTTTATTGTCCTTAATAAGTTTGTCGCTGTAACAGGAAAAATACTTTTAAGCAAGGATCTGAATGATCCTGCGAAGAATGTTGAGGTGAACCTTCTCACACAGGATGGAACCATCCTGAAAGTTACTACCACTGATTCAACCGGTTTTTTCAAGTTCGAGAATCTCGATCCGGATAACAATTATATGGTGAAGCTAAATGAAGATGATCCTAATCTGAAGAAGAACACAAAGTATTATATGGCAGATCAGAGTGGAAAGATCGTGCGGGTTACTGTGATCAACGACAAGGGTGGAAAGTTTGTTTTTACGAATTTACCGTATGATCCAAATGCTCTGTCGCAGGTTAGCCTGGAAGAGGTGAATCTTGCCGGAAATCTATTATATGGTGAGAACCCTTCGAAGCCTTTGCCAAATACAAAAGTAAATCTGGTGAATGATAAAGGTGAGATCATACAAACCGTTACCACAAATGAATTGGGTGCCTTTGTTTTTACCAACCTTCCTCCTGATGTAAATTATTTTGTGAAGATTGATGAAACGGATACTCAGCTAAGTCCGAATACAAAGGTGATCGTGACGAATATTGCCGGAAAAGAAATTCTCACGACCAAAACAGATAATAAGGGTGGATTTAAGTTTGAATTCCTGGCGACCGATGTCCATACGATGGAAATGCTTCAGGTGGAGGATCAGGATCTTCGATTTGATTTTAATGCATTCCTTGTGAATGATAAAAAAGATCCTTTAGCTAATACTATTATTAATCTTGTTGATTCAGAGGGCAATGTTATTAAGAGCATTAAAACAGATGCAAGCGGGGGATTCCTGTTTACCAATCTTCCGGCAGAAAAAAATCTGTTATTTTCTGTTGACGAAAGTGATCCGAAGTTAAAAGATCTTTCTCTTCTATACCTTGTTGACGGGAATGGCAAAGTAATAAAAGAGATCTCGAAAAGCAAAGGAGTATTCCGTTTCACTGTCTTGCCTTCTGAAGAGAAATTGCTCGGAAAGGTCTATGTGGAAGACCCTGAACTTGCATTGGAACGCAAGTATAATGAAGGATCAATACATTTCGAGTGGAAGGCATTTCTTGTCGATTCCAATAAAAATCCTTTACCGGACGCAGGAATAAGTCTGATCGATGAGAACAACACTATTATTCAAAATATCAGGACCGATGGAAAAGGAAGTTTTATATTTAAAGACCTTCCCGGGCACAAAAAAATGATGTTCATGGTGGATGGCAGTGACTCTAGAATCAAGGACCTTACTATTTTATACATAATTGATGAAAAAGGAAATGTTCTGAAGGAGATCGTGAAGAGTGGCGGGAGCTTCATCTTCACTGTATTGCCTTCCGAAGATAAAAAGCTGGGAATTATTTATGAAGAAGACACAAGGCTAGCAGGTAAGGACCTTAAGGTTGTAAATAAAGATCTTCGCTTTGAATGGAAGGCCTTCGTGACAAATGACAATAAAGTTCATTTGCCAAACATTGCAATCAACTTTGTAAACGCTAACGGTGATGTAATTCAGAGCATCCGGACAGATGATAAAGGAAGTTTTGTATTCAGTAATCTTCCTACTGATGAGAATCTCATGTTCTCTATAAACGGAGATGATGCTGCTGTTAAAGATCTGAAAATAATTTACATCATAGATGAGAATGGTAAGGTGATAAAAGAGGTGATCAAAACCGGAGGGAAATTCATTTTTACCATACTACCTAGTGAAGAAAAATCTCTTGGCAGAATTTACATTGAAGATCCATGGCTTGCTGTAACCAAGCTGCGGAAGGATAATGCAAGCGGTGTGATAACGAACGCAGAGAACCTTTATTACGATTACGGTAAGGCTGATCTTTTACCGGAAGCGAAAAAGATCCTCGATAAAATTATTTTCATCATGAAGGAAGATGCTCAGCTGCACGTGGTTCTGGAGTCACATACCGACAGCCGTTCTTCATATGGTTTTAATATTAAGCTGTCGAGACTGCGTGCTAAAACCGCTGTAGATTATATGATAGCGAGCGGTATACCAAAAGACAGGATCAAAGGCAAAGGCTTTGGTGAGATGAAGCCAGTGAATAAATGTAAAGAAGGTGTCGCTTGTTCAGAAGAAGAATTCGCAAAGAACAGGAGAACAGAATTTAAGATCATCAGGAAAAAGAAATAATTTCTAATTCCTCAGTATTCAATCCTAAATTCTTTTTCTAAAGTAGCTGATCAAGCCCCACACAGAAACGATCGTCCAGGTACCCTCAAGGATCACAAAAGGAATGTAATTTATCAGAAAGGAGGCAAGTCCGGCCACCGCTGCCCCGATAATATTCATGATAATATACGGCAGCTCGTGTTGAGAGATCTTTCCTGTAAGGTTCAATAAAAAAGCAAGAAGTAAAATCGTTACACCCGTAAATCCTATCCAGTCGTTAATATTCATATCGTGTTTAAATAAAAAATCCCGCCTTGTGTCAGCGGGATCTTTATAATTAGTATAAGAAAATCTTATTTGTCGAGATCCTCAAAATTTACATCTGAAAATTTATTGTCGCTTGTTGAAGAAGCTGTCTCAGATGAATCTGAAGATGTATGCTCAACAACAGGAGAGATTGATTTGATATGGGCTACAGCTTCATTCAAACCTTCAGCAAATTTTTCGAAATCCTCTTTGTAAAGGAATAATTTGTGTTTTTCGTAAAAGAATTTACCGTCATCACCAAAACGCTTTTTACTTTCGGTAATTGTTAAGTAGTAATCATTTCCTTTGGTGCTTTTAACATCAAAGAAATACGTTCTTTTCCCTGCTCTTACAGATTTAGAGAAGATCTCTTCCCTGTCTGATCCATTTTTGTCAAATCCTTCTTCCATCGTAATAATTTCTTGTTTGGTCGTGTATGATTATAGTATTGGCAAATGTTTACAAAAAAAAGCTCTAAAACAATACTTGTTAATAACTTTTCAAAGCTTGTTAATCAGCCTTTTCCACTGTTTGTTCGGCTTCCAGAAGCTGCATTTTGTAGAGATTATGGTAAGCGCCTTGTTTATCAAGCAATTCCCTGTGAGTACCTTGTTCCGCAACTGTTCCGTTATCAAGAACAATGATCATATCCGAATTCTTAACGGAAGACACACGATGACTGATAATTATTGAAGTTTTGCCTTCCATGTTCCTTTTCAGATTGTTAAGGATCTCCTCTTCTGTTTCAGTGTCTACAGCCGATAAACAATCATCAAAGATCAGGATCTTAGGCTCTTTAATAATTGCCCTCGCAATGGAAACCCGTTGTTTTTGTCCGCCCGAAAGCGTGATCCCCCGCTCTCCAACGACCGTTTCAAATTTATCAGGGAACTCAATAATGTTCGAATAAATGGCGGCATCTCTCGCTGCTTTTTCTATTATTTCGGAATTTTTCTTCTGCCGAGAAATCCCGAAACTGATGTTATTGGAAATGGTATCTGAAAACAAGAATACTTCCTGCGGAACGTAACCCGTCTGTTGTCTTAGGCTTTCTAAATTCAGCTCATCAATTCGCTTTCCGTCAATCAATACCTCTCCATTGGTTGTATCATAAAGCCGGCAGATAAGGCTTGCGATCGTTGATTTTCCTGAGCCGGTCTTCCCTATGATCGCCAAAGATTTCCCCGGCTCTACAGTAAAAGAAACATTTCTCAGCGCTTCAATTCCCGAGTCAGGGTAAGTGAAGTTCACATTTCTGAATTCGATCTTTCCGATCAGTGTGCCTGGAGAAGACTGTTTATTAATGATTTCCGGTTGTGTATTTAAAAATTCATTGATGCGGGTCTGTGATGAAGCAGCTCTCTGAATTAGCGATGTGACCCATCCGAGGGAAGCTATTGGCCAGGTTAACCTGTTTACAAAAACAATGAAAACTGCAATGCTTCCATAAGTGATATTTCCTGCTATAACCTGAGAGCCTCCGATAAAAATTGTGAAAAGTGTGCTCAGTCCGATAAGAAGGATCATAAAAGGCTGAAACAGTGATTCGGTCTTAATAAGGCCTAATGTTCTTCTTTTATATTCAATGCTGTGTTTGTCAAAGTCTTCAATCGATTGCCCTTCGCGGCCGTAAGCCTTCAAAACGCGGATCCCTGAAAAAGATTCTTGGGCCATGGTGGTGATATCCGACAATTTTTCCTGAACCCTTGTGCTTTTTTTATTGATCATATCACTCACGTAATAAATGCTTACAGCAAGCACAGGTAAAGGAAGAAGGACATAGATGGTCAGCTTCGGATCGATCCTTAGCATTACCACAATGGTGAGTAAAAAGGTGATCACGGTATTCACTATATACATGATCGCAGGGCCGATGTACATCCTCACGCGGCTGACATCCTCGCTGATCCTGTTCATCAGATCACCGGTATTGTTGCGTTTATAAAAAGCAAGGTCAAGCTTCTGGTATTGATCGTAGATCTCATTCTTCAGATCATATTCGATAAAACGTGACATAACAATAATTGTCTGACGGGTCAGGTAAAGGAAAAAGCCGCTGAGAAAGGCCAATCCGATGATCTTCGCCCCGAAGATCAGGAGTTCATGCTGCGGATCAGCAACGAGTGAAGGATTGATCAGCACCTTCCGGATATAATCGATCGCACTACCGATATATGTCACTGAATAAACTGCGAAAACGTTGGAAACAGAAACGAACAGGATACCCAATCCAAGCCGCACCCTGTATTTATAAAAATATTTATTTATGTGTTTTAGCGACTTCAAAATCCTGCCGGAAATGTTGTTAAACGGTTTGCTAATTGGCCCCTGTATATTTTGGCTACTCGGAAATAACCATTAATTTTGCGCCACAATTTTAAACCGACACAAAAGTACTGATTAATCATCTCTGAAATCAGATTTTAAATCATAAACAAATAAGTATGATACAAGTTCAGGATATAAAAAACTCTCCTTTGGCAGAGAATCCGGTTATCGCTCAAATGAGCCTTCATAATCACGAGCAGGTTGTTTTTTGTAATGACAATGAAACCGGCCTTAAAGCCATTATTGCAATTCATAACACTATCCTCGGCCCAAGTCTTGGCGGAACACGGATGTGGGCTTACAAAAATGAGATGGAAGCTTTAACGGATGTGCTGCGTCTTTCACGCGGTATGACATATAAATCATCTGTTGCCGGGTTGAACCTTGGTGGTGGAAAAGCCGTGATCATTGGTGACGCAAAAACGCAGAAGAACGAAGCGCTGATGCGCAGGTTCGGGAAATTTGTAAACAGTCTTTCCGGAAAATACATTACTGCTGAAGATGTTGGGGTAAGTACAAAAGATATGGAGTACATAAAGATGGAAACTGATTTTGTAAGCGGTTTGCCTGAGAATATGGGCGGAAGCGGAGATCCTTCTCCTGTCACTGCTTACGGAGTATATCTTTCAATGAAAGCTTCCGCGAAAGAAAAGTGGGGGAATGACAGTCTTTCGGGAAAAAAAGTTGTTGTTCAGGGCATCGGACATGTTGGAGAAAGCCTGGTGAAACACCTCGTTAAAGAAGGAGCTAAAGTTTCGATCTTCGATATCAATGAAGATCGCTTAAAGGCAATTGCCAAAGAAACAGGTGCTGAAGTTATAGTCGATGGTAGCAAGATCTACGATATGGACATGGATATTTATGCTCCATGCGCGCTTGGTGCGACAGTGAATTCAGATACACTCGAGCGTTTAAAATGTTCCATCATCTGCGGTGCTGCTAACAATCAGCTTGCAGATGAAAACGTACATGGCAAAATGGTTATCGAAAAAGGAATTATTTATGCTCCTGATTTTGTAGTTAACGCAGGCGGGATCATTAACGTATTCTATGAGCTTGAAGGTTATAACCGTGAGCGTGCAATGTCGCATGCAGAAAAGATCTATGATACAACATTGAATATTTTTAAAGTATCAAAAGAGCAGAATATACCGACATACATGGCAGCAAATAGAATTGCCGAAAAACGTTTGTCGGACATAGGGAAGATCAAGGTTTCTTTTTAAAAAGTTTGTAGTTTGTAGTTTGTAGTTCGGAGACGGTTAACCTTGAGATTGTAATTTCTGTTGTTTATTTAGATTTTTTATAAACACAGATTCGTAATTCGTATAGATTCGTAATTAGTAGATAAATGTTAAACAGAAGATATTTAAGGATCAAAGTAATGCAGGCCCTGTACGGTTTTTTTCAATCCGACACAAGAGACCTGGGGAGAAGTGAGCGTGAGCTGTTTGCGAATATTGACAAAGTGTACGATCTGTATATTTATCAGCTTGCTTTCTTTTTAGAATTACAGCACGTAGCAAATGTGATGATCGAGGAGGCTAAGGAAAAGCATCTTCCTACGAAAGAAGAATTGGATCCGAACCGTAAGTTCATCGACAATAAATTTCTTCAGCAGTTGGCGGAAAACATTCATTTAAAACGTGAAATGAATAACCGTAGGATCAACTGGAACAATGAATTTGAGCTTGTAAGAAAAGTTTATAATACCATTCGTGGTTCTGAAATGTATTCGGAGTATATGAATAATCCGGTGCATGATTACAAGACGGACAGAAATTTTATGATCAGTGTGTTTAAAGAATTCATTGCTGATTACGAATTGGTGAATCACATTTATGAAGAAAAAAACCTTCACTGGGGTGATGATATTTATCTGGTGAATCCGATGGTTGTTAAAACTATTGAGTCTTTCAAGGAAGATGTTGAGCCGGATTTCCATTTAATGTCGCTTTATAAGGACAGAGAAGATGATATGGACTTTGTGAAGGATCTTTTCCGTCAGACTGCTATCCGCAATGAAGAAAATGAAAAGCTTATCGGTGATAAGACGAAGAACTGGGAAGTGGAGCGTATCGCGTTAATGGATGTGTTGCTAATGAAAATGGCGATCACCGAAGTACTGCATTTTTCAAACATTCCGGTTAAAGTAACATTGAACGAATTCATCGAGATCTCCAAGATGTACAGCACTCCGAAGAGCAAGATCTTTATCAACGGGATCCTGGATAAGCTTATCGCTGATTTTAAGAGAGAGAACAAGCTCAATAAAATGGGTAGAGGTTTAATGGAATAGTTTTAATTTTTGATTTGTCGAATCATGAATTTTACAATTGAAAAGAATAAAGAAATGAAAACAGTAATCATAGGCTTTGCATTATTATCAGTGTTGTTTGTTTCATCATGTGCCCCTGAGAAAAAGAAAGATGAGAACGCACCTCAGATCTCAACTGATGTGATCAATGTTCCGGCCACAGCATCTGATGTTGTAGCACCGGCAGGAAGTGCTCCGGTAATGACATTCTCGGAAGAGAAGCACGATTTCGGAAAGATCACACAAGGAGAAAAAGTAACGTATTCTTTCGTATTCAAAAATAATGGCGGATCTGATCTTGTAATCTCTTCTGCCCAGGGAAGCTGCGGATGTACGGTTCCTTCTTATCCTCAGACTCCAATCAAACCGGGTGAGTCGGGTAAGGTGGATGTGATGTTCAACAGCGAAGGCAAGGCTGGATTAACACAGAAAACGGTTACTCTGGTTACCAATTGTAATCCGAGTACAAAGATGATCGCTATCAGCGCAACCGTGATTGTCCCGGAAGAGGAGTAATTTGAAGATTTATTGGGAGGGCTTTTGCCCGAAGTAAACTTCTACAATAGACAAATAAAAAAGTAGACAATGAGAGACGAGATGAAAGATACGGAGGGTCATTGTGATGAGCTTTTCGCGAAGAAGCAATCTCATTCAAGTGATAGCCAATAAGCAATAGGGTAACAGAAAACAATAGGCAATTAAACAGTAAACAATAGGCAATTGGCGAATTTATTCCAATTAAAATTAAAGAGTGAACAATTTAAGGAGACTTCAAAATTTAAAAAAATAAACCCTTTGCGCCTTTGCGTCTTCGTGGTAAAAAAACAAAGTCTTAGTGCCTTAGTGGTAAAAAAGCAACAACAAACAACAAACAAATAAATAACAAACAAAAATTATGGATCAGTTACAACAATTTTTACCCATCATCCTTATCATCGTAGTATTCTATTTTTTTATGATCCGTCCTCAGCTAAAAAAAGCAAAGGATCAGAAAAAATTCCGTGAGAACATTAAAGTGGGTGACAATATAGTTACGATTGGCGGAATTCACGGGAAGATCGCCTCAGTTCAGGATACAACATTTATGATCACTGTAGAAGGTGGTAACAAGCTTAAGATCGAAAAGAACGCTGTGTCTATGGATACATCAACAATGATCGGTGCAGAAACCAAATAAGCTTTAAAAACCAGTAAAGAATAGCGTTAAGGAATCCTTAGCGCTATTTTTTTATAAATTTTATAACAATCCGGTAACCTGCTTTCAGACTTCTCGACATAAAGTCAAGCGAGCCTACTCGAAAGCTTCACCGCAAGTATTCCCTTGTTGTAATGAATTCGCAACAAATTATTCAGTTGAGTTAAGAGAAATAAAGATTAAGCGATAAACTTAGTGCTCTTGGTGCCTTAGTCCGAAGGACTCCTACGAAGTGATAAAATAATTAACTTTGTTTAAAATAGACAAGAATGAGGTCACCATTTATTAAAACGTTTGAGCAGGATGCAGGAAAAGAAAAGATCAGGCTGAATAAGCGTGTGGCTACTTTTTTATGCTGTGTTTTTATCTCAATGCTTTTCTGGTTGTTGATGACTCTTTCTAAGGAGTATGTTATAACCGTGATCTATCCGGTGAATTATGTGAACGCGCCTGCAGATAAAGTGGTTGCAAATAACCTCCCGACAAGCATGAGCCTTGAAGTGAAATCAAAAGGCTTTTTTCTTTTAGCCTATAAATTTCATGATCCGCAAACCGTTCACATTGATCTTAACGAGAGCAAGAGCCTCGGAGAAAAGAATCATTACTATCTATTAACGAATTCCCAGGTGAACAAGATCACCCATCAGTTCTCTTCACGGGTTGCAATACAACGCGTGATTCCGGATACCATTTACCTGAACTACAATAAGAAAATTAAAAAACGTGTTCCGGTCCGTGCGAATTTATCGATTGATATTGATACCCGCTACCAGCTTTCCGATTCATTGCAGTTGAATCCTTCTTTTGTGGAGGTTTCCGGAGCTGCCGATGTCATCAGCAAGATTGATCATGTTGAAACCCTGCCAATGAGTCTGAAGAATGTCGACAAGCCGCAAACGATTATCCTTCGATTAAAGAACGATTCGGTAAAAGGAGATGTTGAGATGAGCGTTTCGGAAATTAAAGCTTTTGTGAACGTGAAAAAGTTCACTGAAGCAAGTATCGAGCTTCCGATCGAAGCTATTAATCTGCCTTCCGGCTATAGCCTTAAATCCTTCCCTGATAAAGTAAGCGTAAAATACAATGTCGCTTTTGATAATTATGAAAAGATCAATGCGCAGCAATTCAGAGCAGTTATCGATTATAAAAAAGCTGATCCGGGAAGCAACAAGCTGAAGATCTATCTTGAGAAATACCCCATTGATATCCGTTCGGTAAAATTGAGCCCAGAGAAGGTTGAATATATCCTCAAAAAATGAAAATAATCGGGATAACAGGAGGCATAGGAAGCGGAAAAAGCACCGTTTGTAGAGTCTTTCAGCTCCTCGGGGTTCCGGTTTATTATGCGGATGAAGAATCGAAGCTGCTGCTTAATGATCCCGTGATCCTTTCAAAGCTTTCGGATGCATTCGGCCCTGAAATAATTGCTGATGGTAAGGCCGACAGAAAAAAGATCTCCTCCATAGTGTTTAACGATAAACAAAAGCTTGACACGCTGAATAAAATAGTTCATCCTGCTGTGAAAGAACATTTCGAAGAATGGTGCCGTAAAAATTCCGCTTCGGATTATGTGATTAAGGAAGCCGCGATCCTTTTTGAAAGCGAGACCTATAAGTTCGTGCAAAAAATAATTACGGTAACAGCTCCGGAAGCGTTAAAAATAGAACGTGTAATGCAACGTGATGGTGTAAGTGAAGAGGATGTAAGGAGAAGAATGTTGAATCAGATCAGTGACGAGGAAAAAATAAAACGGTCTGACTACGTTCTAATGAATGACGAAAAGGAACTGTTGATACCGCAGGTGATTGAGTTGAATGGGAATCTAAAAGTGTCTTTTACCACAAAGACGCAAAGTAGCTAATTTTTCTTTTATTATTAGAATCAGCTTAATTGGAACTGTCACTCTTGGCCACAAATGTTCTTGCAATTGTTCTTAATGCACATAGATTCGAAAATTCGTTTTTTTATTCGCTATCCGTAGATTTTCTTTCTTATTTTAGTTCAAATTTTTACAGACATTCCATGGAAAATCAGGATACACCAAATTCGGGAAACATCAATCAGCAATTTAATCAGCAATTCGGACAACCGCCTTTGGGTTATCAGGTGTTGCCTAATTCTACAGCAGTACTGGTACTTGGCATCATTTCTATCGTTGGGTGTTTTTGTTACGGATTAGTTGGGGTGGTGACAAGTATTGTCGCATTGGTTTTAGCAGGCAAAGCGACCGCTTTATACACTCAGAATCCGGGCATGTACTCTGAAGCGTCATTTAAAAATATGAAGGCAGGGAAGGTTTGTGCTATCATCGGATTATGCTTATCCGCACTATGTCTTATCAGCATGATCATTTACATTTGTGTGCTTGGCGCAGCATTTTCAACTATTCCATGGAGTACTATCAGATAATCAAAAAATAATATTTATTAAAAGTCCTGCTTGATCCGCAGGACTTTTTTATTTTGCTATAATGAATTCAGTTGCCCGGTGGCTTCAAAGCCATATGCTCACGTGCCCTTTTAAAACAGTCACCGGATTTGATTGTCCGGGATGTGGCATGCAACGTTCGTTTATTGCTTTGTTGCAGGGGAATATTGTTGAAAGTTTCTATTTGTATCCGGCATTGCTGCCTTTGTTTGTGTTATTTATAATTACCGCAGTACATGTTATCTTTAGGCTGAAGAGAGGGGATGTCATTATTAAATATTTTTTCATTTGCACGGTTGGGATCATTCTTATCAGCTATGCTTTTAAATTGAATCAATGAAGTTTTTAGTATTCTTAGTTTTATTATTCTCTGGCTTTACTGTCTTCGCGCAGGAAGTTTCCACGTTTTCAGTTTACCTGATTGGTGATGCAGGAGAAGACACAGCTTCAGGTAAAGCATTGTTGATGCTGAAGGAGGAGATCAGCCAGGATCGGCAGAGTGCAGTTATATTTCTTGGTGATAATGTTTACCCGGACGGATTTAGCCCCGGTGATATTAATTCGGTGAAACGTTTGAACTCACAACTGTCAGTGTTAAAAACGTATCAGGGATCTGCATTTTTTATTCCGGGTAACCACGACTGGAATGCTCAAAAACGGAACGGGCTCAAGAAAATAAAGCAACAGGAAGCTTTTGTAAATACCTATATTCAGAACTTTACAAATGTGCGTAATAAAAGTGATGTTGCATTCTTGCCATCCAATGGCCTTCCCGGCCCAAGCTCTGTAATGCTGACAGACAGTGTGCGTTTGATCATCCTGGATACGCAATGGTTTCTGCATGTACACAAGCGCAACAAAGAGGGCAGCATTAAGAAAACAAAAAAGCTTTGTTATTTACGCCTTGACAGTCTGTTAGCTTATTCAAAAACACATGATCAGCAGGTGATTGTTGCAGCCCATCATCCACTGTACACAAATGGTGAGCATGCAAGAAAGATCAAGCCTTTGAGATTTTTATTCACTTATACACCTTTCCGGCTTTTTGCTGTATTCGGAGTTCAACGATTCCTGTCGCAGGATCTCGCGCAAACATCTTATAGAAAGATGCGGACGGAACTGCTTAATATTTTTAACCGCTACAATAATATCATTTACGTTTCCGGTCACGATCACAACGTGCAATGCTTTCGGGAGATCGGAAACCGTTATATCGTAAGTGGAAACGGAAGTAAGCGAAGCAGGCTTTTAAAAAAGAAAACGTTTAATTCAATATTTCAGGACGACAGCACGATGGGTTTCGTAAAGCTGGAATTTGGTTTAGATAAAAAGCTTATCACAAAGATTTATCGTGCGGGAATGGATGTTGAAATTCTGGAAGGCTATTGAATTCCGCATAAAAGAGAACGTTTTGGCATCGAATACTAAATCCTAAACCAGAATCATTTCCTTCCTTCATTACAATACTTCTGAATCAGATCATACGCCTTTTCATTGTTAAGTCCATCCGCTTTTTCAAGATCCTTGCAGGCACCTTTTTTATCCCCTGAGGCAAGTTTGATAGCTGCGCGGTTAACATAAGCAGAGGAATAATCAAACTTCAATTTTATCGCCATATCAAGATCTTCCAATGCTCCGCCAAAATTCTTCATTGCTCCTTTTGCAATTCCGCGGTTCATATAGGCAACAACATTTTTCGGATCGCGGGTGATCACTTCATCAAAATCTTTTACAGCATCGGCATTGCTGTTGGTATTGATCCTGGCTGCACCTCTGGTTAAATAAGCTTCGATATTTTCAGTTTCATAATCAATATATCTGCTCAGGTCATTAATTGCTGCTTTAAAGTTCCCGCCATTGAAGTTTGTTTTGCCCCTCCATAAATACGCTTCGTTATTCTCCGGGTCGATCTCTATGACTTTACTGAAATCAGCCAGTGCAAGAACATAATCTTTTTTCACATTGTAATAAAGCTTTCCGCGTTGCAAATAAGGAAGGGCAAAATTAGGCCGGATCTCGATCGCTCTTCCGTAATCTTCAAAAACCGCCTGCAGGCTTTTTCCTTTTTCTCTCATTAAACCGCGTTGATAAAATGCATCAGCATCATCAAAGTTCTTATCAATGGCTTTATTAAGATCTGCCATGGCAAGTGTATCTTTCCCTAAAGCGAGTTGCGATAAAGCTCTTCCGCGATAAGCATCCGCTTTCTCTCCATCGATCATCAGCGCTTTTTCGTAATTGGCAACTGCATCCTTATGGTCCTTTAACTTGGCCTGTGTGTTTGCTAACAGATAATAAGCGGGATAAGAAGCCGGATTGATCTTCACGGCTTTTTTGAATTCTTTGATGGCAGCTTCATTAAATTTTTTTGCTCCTTTTTCATCTTTGTTCGTTTCATGAACTGCAGCGGAATCGCGGTAAATGGTTCCCGTCTTGATAAATGCCGCAGCGGCATCCAGCGTGTCTGCTTTGGTTTCCGCTTCCTGTGAGAAAAGACCTGAAGAAGCAAATAGGAATATCGCAAAAGAAATAATGTAACGTGTCATTCGGAATAATAAAAAGAAATTATAATTTTTTTAACCGGCATTGTGCTCTTTGAAGATCTGGTTCAGCCACTTCAGCATCATGAAAATGATGGCCGCAGCTGCAATAAGCAGACCGAAATTGAATAAGAAATAGTTGGCCTTGTTATCATATTTATCCCACATGGTGGCCAATATTCCTGAAAGCTTATTACCTATCGAAGTTGATAAGAACCAGCCACCCATCATGAGTGCTGTGAGTCGTGGCGGACTCATTTTCGATACGAGTGAAAGACCCATCGGACTTAAAAATAATTCTCCGACAGTTATCACTCCATAAGAAGCAATTAGGAACCATGCACTGTTCTTTTCCATTCCGTTATTTCCGGAATAAACGGCCGCGACCATCACAAAGGTGCTGAGTGCGCTGATCACCAGTCCCCATGCAATCTTTGAAGGTGTGCTCGGTTCCTTTCCTCGTTTTCGAAGGAAGCTGAAGAACATGACAACAACAGGCGTAAGCACAATTACCCAACCCGGGTTTACGGACTGAAATACTGAAGTGTTGATCAGTTTAACCGGTTCTCCTTCAGGTGGGATCTGAGCCGGAGCAATATTTTTAAAGTAAGGATGGTATGCTGTTTCCTCAATTACTTTCCCGTTTTCATCTTTTATTTTGCGGTAATGAATATCTGTTTTTGGGAAAGTTCCTTTTTCATATTTCACTTCCTGAAGTAATTGTAATTTGCTTGCTCCTCCAATAATTGCAGAAGGAAGGCTCCGGTCGGTGTATGAGTCGGCCCACTTTGTTAAGGCTGTTCCGTTTTGCTTGAATACAGCCCAGAACGCGATCACGACAGTGAAAATGGCAAGCATGGCTGCGATCGGGCGCTTCTCATCTGAAGAGGCTTTTGAATATAATGTATAATAAAAATAGATCACCGGGATACAGCCAAAGATGAACGCATCATTCGAATCACTTCCGAATACATCACCGGGAATGATCCAGCCGATAATACCGGCAACAAGTGCAGGCAAAATGGTTAGGCTGAAAATTCTTGACAGTGATGCATCTTCAGGCTTGGTCGGTTTGATCACATCCACATGCTTGTAATGTTTGATCCCTATCCAGAAAATGATGATTCCTATGAACATACCGACACCTGCTGCCATGAAGGCGTGTCCCCAGCCAAAGAAGTTATAAAGGGCAGCACCGAAAAAGTTACAGATGAACGCTCCGATATTTATCCCCATATAAAAAATGTTGAAGCCGGCATCCTTCTTCGATTTATAAGGATCTTCATTGTAAAGGTTCCCAAGAAGTGTAGAGATATTCGGTTTGAAGAATCCGTTCCCGAAAATGATTAGCGCAAGTGCAAAATAAAAAACTGTGATGTTGTGTACGGCAAGCAGGCAATAACCTGCACCCATCATTAATCCTCCTGCTGTGATAGATGCACGGTATCCGAATTTTCTGTCGGCAAGCAAGCCTCCAAGAAATGGCGTAAGGAATACCAGTGCGATGAATGTCCCGTAAACATCATACGATTCCGTTAACGACATACCGTAACCGCCATTCTTTACATCATCCTGTAGGAATAAAGTGAAGATCCCGATCATCAGGTAATAACCAAAACGTTCCCACATTTCAGCAAAAAATAAAAACGGTAATCCTTTTGGATGTTTGGTCTCAGACATAAATTTCAGCTTGATTGTTTGAAATCAAATATACTGAAATTATGATGCTTTTAAAATGAAATTCAGATGGCCTTATTTTTTAGAATTCGTGTACCAGGCCATGGCAAATTTAATTTCTGTGTATGAATATTCTTCACCGAGTGATTGTTTGATCGCACCGAACAAAGATGTGTCGAGCGTTTTAGCCACTGTAATAATATGATTCATCTTTTCTTCAGAAACAAATTGTTTTACATCGAGTAGACCAAGGCCGGCATAATGTGCAAGATGTCCTTCGATCGTCATTGCAGTCATCCCTCTTTCCCCCGCAATCTCATCAATGGTCTTGCCTGCTTTAAAAAGATCATAGCTGATCCGTTTTGTATCAACCTTTTCTTTTTTCTCTTTCGGCTCTTTTGATTTTTTTCCTTTTTCACGCTTTGCTGCCGGAATGGAAATCTCCGAAAGTGTGGCAACACGTTCCTTGTTCTCTTCAACGGTGTTTATTTTTTCCTTCGAAAACTCCAGGTTGTTGTACGCTGAATTCACCATCGCCTCAGCCTTGTTGATCATTTGAACCTGCTTAAAGACAAGAGCATCTAATTCCGCAAGCTCTTCAAGATAAGATTTTACTTTTTTCTCCTGCTTCAGCTTTTCGATCTGACTGAGGATCGTTTTGGAATATCCTTTCAAGATTGGAATGAAATGATTCTTTGCTGCGACAATCCTCACTTGCAGCTGTTCTTTGTAATCGGCCGACTTGCTTCCAAAGATCTGGTTCAGCTGATTGAGAAATTTATCAGAGGTAATTCTGGTTACATCGAGCTCTTTTTTCAATTCAAAAGCCCATTGGAAATATTTCTGTTTAACAGATCGCTGCTCATCTTTCTGGTAGCCTTCCGCATGAACGGTGAATGCATGGTTTAACGCAGAAAAGTTGAAGCACTCCATTACATAGCTTCTGAAAAACGAGAAGGATTCTTTTTCAAACAGATCATCAAGAAGCCCCTGACTCTCTTTTTGTCCGGAGTATTCGGTGATGCTTGCGTCAACATGCAGGCTGTTAACATTGATTGGAGAGGAGAGGACCAAACCATCAAGTGACGTAAGCCGCGAAAGCGCTACATACACCTGCCCGGGAGCGAATGCACTACCGATATCAATGATGGCTTTTGAAAAAGTTAATCCCTGGCTCTTGTGCACTGTGATCGCCCATGCAAGCCTGACCGGGAATTGCGAAAAAGTTCCCGTTACCTTTTCTTCAATCTCATTGGTCGTTTCATTCAATGAATACTTAATATGTTCCCAGAGATATTTTTCAAGCATTATTGGTTTCGCTCCGTCATTAAAACCAACGGTGATCTCTTTTTCACTGATCTCTGTAATGATCCCGATCTTTCCATTAAAAAAGCGCTGGCCGCCACTCGGATCATTTTTAATGAACATCACCTGAGCGCCTTTTTTCAGTTCCATGTTCGCTTCAACGGGGTGATTGTATTCGTTGAAATCTCCCGTTATCTCTGCCTTGTAGAAGAACGATTTTCCTTCTAGTCTTTGCAGTGATTCTCGATTCAGTGTATCGGCTTTGTTATTATGTGTTGTAAGATGAATGTAATTTTCGTCCGGTTTCGGCTGAAATCCAGGCTTATAATAGCTGTTCAGGATTTCGGTGTCCTGCTTCGTAACATTGTTTGTCCTCAGGTTATTTAAGATAGTAATGAATTTATCATCTGCCTGACGGTAAATTTTATCCAGCTCAATGTATAAAGGCTTATGCTGCTGGAGAACTTGTGAGTCAAAGAAGAAGGCCGTTTTATAATACGTTCTCATGAAGCGCCACTCATCTTCTTTTACAACTGGTGGCAGCTGCAGAAGATCACCGATAAACAATACCTGAACACCACCGAAAGGAACATTACTTTTTCTTCGCACGCTTTTCAGGACAAGGTCCATCGCATCTAACAGGTCGGCACGAAGCATACTTACTTCATCAATGATCAGTAATTCGAGTTCCTGCAAAAGCCTGCGCTTTGTAGCGTTTAACTGCAAGCCTTTAAATAATGTATTGGGTGTATGCACGCGTGTGTGTTCATGAAATGCATTTGCTTCACGCGAAGGAATGAATGCTCCGAAAGGAAGTTGGAAAAGAGAGTGGATGGTCACACCACCCGCATTGATCGCTGCAATTCCTGTAGGAGCAACTATCACCGCGTTCTTGTACGTGTTCTTGATTATATATTTCAGGAAAGTGGTCTTTCCCGTACCGGCTTTTCCGGTTAGAAAAATATTTTTGTTCGTGTTGTTTATAAACTTCGAAGCTATTGCTGCAACCGAATTAGCTTGTGTTGTGGCGATCATTATCTATTAATTGAAATACAAATTTAGATAATTAGAATCCGGAAGCCGTTTGTTAAGCGGATAAGTTTTAATTTTTTATAAGTCTTTTTTACCACTAAGGCACTTAGGTCACTAAGTCAGGGCGAATTGGGTGGGAGCCTGTCATCCTGAACTTGTTTCAGGATCTGTGCGTTAGCAATTAGTTAGAAAAAAAAGCTACGAAGTCGAGCGTCAGGACTGATCAGGCGCGATGCCGTAAGAGGAGCGAGAGCAATCATTTGATTTAGTTCTTTTTGTTGCTTTTTGTAACAAACTAAAAGTACACAAGAATAAAAAATGATTAAAATTCCTTTAACTTTTTGAAGGCAAAAAGTCACAAAAACCTTTCCTTTTCATAAGGAGATTTTCAACTCGCTGGCGTTCGTTGAAACCACGGATAATTGATTGCAGCAGGTATTTAGGGCAAAAAGTTTAATTCTCAAGGCAATCATTTACCGTTATCTCTTAATGAAAAAGAATCGTCACCGTGAGATTGTAATCACTATTGAGATTACAGAATCATTAATGATTTGAAAAAAGCTACTAAGTCGAGCGTGAGTAAAAACCTCAGTTGTTTTATTATTATAACAGCGAAAGGAAAATTTTTATTCAACCAACAATTTTCCCTGCTCAATGCTCCCATCATCACTGATGATCTTATAGAAATATGTTCCGGGAGCAAGATCTTTTTTATCCAGATAAAATTCTTTCTGTCCTTTCTTCTGCGAGCTGACAGCCCTTCCGCTAATATCATAAATGGTGAAGTTATAAGAAGAACTCTTTTGTGTCGGAATATTGCTGCGGATAACTCCGCTATCTTTAACAGGATTTGGATATACACTTCCTTCATTTCCAATAGGTGTTTCCATCTCTCTGTAAGTCGACTCCGACCATTTAGCAATAAAAGGGATCAGTGCGCCACCTGCGAAGAGGAACGTTCCTCCTGCATATAATTTATTTTTATAAACTTCAAGTGCGGTCACTGCTGCGTTCATGCCTGAGCCAAGGTTGGTCCATGCTGAGCCGGTCCATTTTGCAATATACCCGACCGGGTTTCCTCCGGCTTCAGTAAATATTCCACCTGCGATCAGATTTCCATTGTAAACCTGTAAAGTGCTTACTGTGGTTGCTCCGGTATATTCAAGTCCACTGCCAACGTCTGACCATGAAGTTCCATCCCATTTTGCAATATTGTTAACCGCGATATTTCCTGCGCTTGTAAATGTCCCGCCAACGTATAATGCTCCGTTGTATACTCTGATTGTGCTTACTGTAGTGGCACCGGTGTATTCGAGGCCACCGCCCACATCCGACCAGGCTGTTCCGTCCCATTTAGCAAAGTTTTTAACAGGAATCCCACCTGCAAGTGTGAACGACCCTCCTACATATAATTCACCGTTGAAGACACACATGGAAGATACAGTTCCGTTGACCCCACCCGCAAGTGATTGCCAGGATGTGCCATCCCATTTCGCGATGTGGTTAAGTGAAAGCAAACCTGAGTAGCTGAAGGATCCTCCTGCGTACAGATCGCCATTGAAAACGGTTAGAGTGCTTACCGTTGTTGCACCGGTGTATTCAAATCCGGCACCGAGAGGCAGCCAGCTCACACCATTCCATTCGGCAATATTTTTAGATAGTATTCCACCAATTGATGAGAATGTTCCTCCGACAACCAATTTGCCGTTTCGCATCACCATGGATGAAATACCCAGACCGGTGATGTTACCTAAACCGACTGCCGACCAGCTGGTTCCGTTCCATTTTGCAATGCCCGGTAATAATTGAAGTCCGCTCTGCGTGAATAATCCACCCGCATAAAGTAAATTGTTTGTGCTGTCCACAGTGAATGCCTGAACAGGTAAATTCAGGCCGTTTCCCACAGAGCTCCAGGAGCCTTGTCCGAATGAAAGGTGAGAGGTAATGACAAAAGAGAATAGTAGTATAATTATCTTTCTCATGGTGATCGGTTTTGAAATCTAATACGACAATGAAGTCGCGAAAGGTTCAAAAAACGAGATCAAAAAGAATAAATTATACTAAACTCAATTGCGGAAGGATGGTTGGTTGATAGTTGTTTTATTTGTAAATCAGGCTGTTGCGGATATAGTGCTAGCTTGGGTTAAAACAATCCTAGCATTCATTTCCTTTTCGATCATTTCAGCATTTTGATAAAATTTTCGTTCATCCAGGTAATAAAAGTTTCCTTTGGCCATAACATGAACGATCAGGTGCTCCATGGAGATCGGCTGGCCTTCCTCGATTTCAGCAAAGTTGGAATGACGGATATTGTGTCCGTCAAAGATCAGCACAAGTCCGGAACCGATCGCTTCCATCTTATTGCCCTCTTTAATAAGTACACCTGTATCTTCTCCCAGTCCGATACCAATGCAGCCGGGGTTCCCTGCAACTGATTGTGCAAGTCTGCCGAATCGGCCGCGTGTAACAAAATGCGTGTCAATGATAACACCTTTAAGAAGTGCAAGGCCTGTAGTGATCTTAACTTCGCCTTTCAATAATGCCCCCGTGCTGCTTCCCTGGTAGATCATTGTATTGCTCATCGCCATTGCGCCTGCGCTGGTGCCGGCAATGAGAAAATCTTCTTCAAAATATCGTTTGGTGATTATCTTCATGAACTCAGTACCCCCGAAAATCACGCTTAAGCGTAACTGATTCCCTCCTGTGAACATTACACCGTCTGCTTTTTTAATCCTTTCAAGATAAGAAGGCTCCAGTGCGTCTTCACGTTTTTTTATGTGGATCACACCTACATTTTTACAGCCGAGTTTTCCGAAAGCTTCAATGTAATTATCTCCAACTTCTTCAGGGATCAGAGATGCGCTTGTTATAACTTCCACGCGCGAATCAATGCCTTTCATTTCAGTCAGGATCCGTTTTAAAATCCCGAATTCAAAAAAGTTAAGTTTATCCTTCTGAATAAATTTCGGGTCTATTTCTGTACCCTTATCTTCGCTTCCTCCAATGGAGATAAGCTTGCCTTTCGGAATGATCATGATCTGTGTTTTTGTCCACCGTAAATTTAATGGAAAAAACAGCGGGGAAAGGAGATGCGGTCGTACAGTTATTCCAACTTGTGAACAATTTGTCCTTTGTTCGAAAAGAAAGTCTATATTACTTAAAATACTGAAATATGCAGATAATAGAAATTAGAGTGATGAGGGGGCCAAACTATTGGTCGATACGCAGAAAGAAGCTTATTGTAATGAAGCTTGATATTGCTGAACTTGAAGAAAAACCAACAAATAAGATAGAAGGCTTTAGCGGGCGGATAGAAAAGTTGCTGCCCGGATTGTTTAAGCACCGCTGTTCGGAGGGTGTTGACGGAGGTTTTTTCTCGAGAATAAAGGAAGGCACCTGGATGGGCCATGTGATCGAACATATAGCATTGGAGCTGCAAAGCCTTGCCGGAATGGAATGTGGTTTTGGCAGAACACGGAGCACCGGAAGCAAAGGGGTTTACAATGTTGTTTTTTCATATGTGGAAGAAGCAGTGGGTGTATATGCTGCGAAAGCTGCTGTTCGTGTAGCCGATGCATTGATCAGAAATGAAGAGTACGATGTTCAGAATGACATTCGTACTATGCGTGAGCTTCGCGAAAGTGTACGTTTCGGACCCAGCACCGGTTCTATTATCGATGAGGCGATCGCACGCGATATTCCATTTATCAGGATCAATAAAGATTCGCTTGTACAATTGGGCTACGGAAAAAATCAGGTTCGTTTCAGGGCAACCATGACAGACCATACAAGCTCGATAGCTGTTGATCTCGCAAGTAATAAGGATGAAACTAAGAGATTATTAAAGGAAGCTGCGATCCCTGTCGCCAAAGGTGTTTGTATCTCTTCAATAGATGATCTTGAAAGCGCAGTTAGAGGTGTTGACTTTCCGCTTGTATTCAAACCTCTTGATGGAAATCACGGGAAAGGTGCGACAATAAACGTGAAGACGATGGAAGAAGCTGTTGCAGCTTTCGAACACGCAAAAAAATATTCAAGGAAGATCATTGTAGAAAAATTCATTACGGGCTATGATTACAGAGTACTCGTGATCAATAACCGTTTTATTGCAGCCGCCTTAAGAGAGCCTGCGCATGTGACAGGTGATGGAAAGAAAACGATCAAAGAGCTTATTGATGAAGAAAATAAGGATCCGAGGAGAGGTTACGGACATGAAAATGTGTTAACTGAGATCAGCATTGACCGTGAGACAAATGAACAGCTCGCGAAATTAAATTATACACTTGAAACAATTCTGAAAAAAGATGAAGTGTGTTATCTGAAAGGAACAGCTAATTTGAGCACAGGAGGCACATCAACTGATGTCACCGATGTGGTACATCCGCATAATATTTTGATATGTGAACGTATTGCGAGGATCATAGGGTTGGATATTTGTGGGATTGACATCATGGCTTCAAATTTACATGAGCCGTTGGAAGCTACGGGAGGAGTGATCCTTGAAGTGAATGCTGCTCCCGGTTTCAGAATGCACCTCGCTCCGGCAAAAGGTCTACCGAGAAATGTAGCTGCACCGGTGATCGATATGCTTTATCCCGAAGGAAAATCATGTAGAATTCCAATTATTGCAATTACCGGGACAAATGGAAAAACCACAACCACCCGATTAATTTCTCATATAGTTAAGAATAACGGATTCAAGGTAGGATTTACCACTTCGGACGGGATCTACGTTGGGAACTCAATGCTTACAAAAGGTGATACCACCGGCCCGGTGAGCGCAGAATTTATTTTAAAAGATCCCACTGTTGAGTTTGCGGTACTTGAGACAGCAAGAGGAGGAATTCTCCGTTCCGGCTTAGGGTTCAGTAAATGTGATGTCGCGGTAGTCACCAATATTCAGGAGGACCATATGGGCCTTTCTGATATTCATACGCTTGAAGATATGTCGCGTGTAAAAGGAGTTGTGGTTGATAGTGTTAAAAGCGATGGTTATGCTGTGTTAAATGCAGATAACAAGCATTGTGTGAATTTAGGAAGAGAAGCAGATTGCAGGGTGGCGTATTTCAGCATGGATGAAAATAATCCTGTGATTGTTGAACATTGTAAAAACGGTGGTGTTGCGGCTATTTACGAAAATGGTTTTATTACAGTAAAAAAAGGTGAATGGAAATTCAGGGTACATAAAGTGTCGGGGATTCCATTAACATTTGGTGGAAGAGTTTCCTTCATGATTCAGAATGTTCTTGCAGCAACCCTGGCAGCTTACACATATGGCTTTAAAACAGAAGATATTGCAATGAGTTTGCAAACGTTCATACCATCAGCGGCTCAAACTCCGGGCAGAATGAATATTTTTGAGTTTAAAGATTACCGTGTAATGATTGATTTTGCGCATAATGCAGATGGTTTCAGAGGTATAAGTGAATTCCTTTCGAGCATCGAATCTCCGATGAAAATCGGGATCATAACCGGGACAGGGGACAGGCGCGATGATGATATCCGTGATCTGGGAAGGATCTCTGCACAAATGTTTGATCATATTATTATCAGACAGGATAAGTTTTTACGGGGACGCCAGGCTGAAGATATCGTGAATTTACTGGTGGAGGGAATTGTTTCTGTTAATCCGAAACAATCCTATGAATACATTCCAAAGGAAGTTGAAGCGCTGAAACACGCTTTTAGCATTGCTAAACCGGGAACTTTTATAACAGCTTTAAGTGACGTGATCGATAACGCGATCGAAGTGGTGAACTCATATCAGGATAAAGAAAGAGGCTTGTCATAAAACTGTTGATTAAAAAATTTAAGGATCGATACAATATGTATCGGTCCTTTTTATTTTACAGCCTCTCAAAATCGTTTAAGAACCCATTAAACTTTCCGTTTACCGAAAAAAGCCGCTTTTCCACTTCACACGGTCGTAACTTTATTAAAAATTAGAAGCCATGAAACTACATGATGTATACAAACAGTTGCCGATAGAAGAGAAGATCGAGATTCTCATGCGCAAGGGAGAGTTTGTAATTTCTTACGAAGACCTGGATTTCGAAACCTGGTTATATGCAATGGACGGAGAATTCGTTGAGATCGTTTATTCCATCGTATTTAACAGGATTGAAGATATCAGGGTATTAGAGAACGGAAAAAGAATTGATAAATACCTCGAAAATATCGATATAACAGAGTTGATCAATTAAGACGTTTGATCAGTGTTTTAAATAATGATTATTTAAAGTTTGAAAAGCCATCGCAAGATGGCTTTTTTTATGCTTTGGAGTTATTCACCCCGTTTGAATAGCCAGGAGCCGGTATATAATGGTTGAAAGATGTATTTTCACATTTTTTAGCAATTCAAAACAAATATTCGAGTCCCGATTCACGTTATAATCATGTAACCAACGAAAGCTGATTTTTAATAGCCGAAACGGGAAAACAAATAGCCAGTATCAATCTAAATATAAAGAAACATGAAATTCCTAAGCCAACTGATAAACAAAGTAAGAAATGCAATAATGATCGCTCGTCTACACAGACGTTTTAGTATGAAGCAATTACCAATTTTAGTGGAACAGAGAATCCAGTTTCCTGATCCTTACAAAAAGAGAACTATCTAAAAATTAGTATTGATTCAATATAATGGCCGCTCCCCGCGGCCTTTTTATTTTTAGCTTTTTCATGATTATTGGCATGAATATTAAATTGTCAGGATTATGAAAAAGCTTCTTAAACGATTTAATATTCCCTACCGGTTGATCCTTTCTGTTGTTGCAGGAATTGCAACTGCGGCTATTCTTACCGTTCTCACGCATTTTATTCTTTATCTGTTTGGGGTTTTGCCAAAGCCGCTTTCACCTATGTTTGACACAGAGCATGTTATGGCCGACCTTATCTATCATAGCGTTTTCGCTATCGCAGGTGCCTATGTAACAGCATGGCTGGCCAGGGAGCAAGCGAAGAAAGCAGTCTTTATCCTTGGGACAAAAGAGGCGATCATGTGGGGTGTTGGAATTATTTTATTGTGGAATCACGCGCCATTCTGGGTCAATTTGACAAAAGCAGTGCTCGGGCCACCGCTTGCATGGTTCGGTGGATGGTTGTACCGGATGTATAAAACGAGAAGGGCGCCACATATTGATGAGGCATAAAAAATCCGGAACACTGAGTTCAGTATTCCGGAGCTAATTTTTTAATGCTTTTTAATATGGCTCATTCGGACTATGGTCGTCCATTTGGCTTTCGCCCAACGTCACATCTTTATTGTCGTTTGCACTCGCAGCAAGTTTACCCTCCGGCCTCAGATCCGTATTGTCATTGACTGTCATGGGTTTCACGTCTTGAATTTCCGATTTTTTGCATGCAGAGAACATTAGAAGGCTTGCTGCAGCAATTGAGATTATGGTTTTCATTTTTTTTGGTTTTTATGGTTACAATTTCTTTATTTACTAATTCTTAAGTAAAGTTATGACAGGAAAAAGCGGTTCTGTTAAGGATTTCGTTCAGCGGAATGTTATCTTAGCCAGAGAGAAAATCATTGGTATTGAGTTCATGTGTACAAAAAGTATCTTTAGAAATTGTTGCTGGATATAACGCCATGAACCTTAAGCTACTCTTTACACTTCACGCACTTATCACCTTCTTTGCAGGGATTGTGCTGATCGTTGCTCCGCAATTGATACCCTCTACCGTGGGAATCACATTGGACCCTTCAGCAAATTTAATCTGCTATTTACTTGCGGCTTCTGAGATCAGCCTGTCAGTTCTTTCTTTCCTTTCCAGGAAGATCACGGATCAGCAAGCTCTTAAAGCCATAATTATTTCTCTTATAACGTTGCATCTTACTTCGGGGCTTCTGGAAGTTTACGCGTGCATTCTTGGAACTTCATCGTCTGTATTAATTAATGTGTTGTTACGGATCGTTGTTTCCGGACTGTTTTTTTATTACGGTATTTATAAAAGAGATCGCGGTGTTCACTATAATGGAATCTAATAATGTACTCGCGTAATGAAGCAGCTCAGCTAAAGCAGGAATTCTGGATCGCATTCGGGAAATATATGTCTTTGCATCCCGGAAGCGAAGGTTTGCGGATCAACTGGATCAATTATCATACAGGGTATAAGCACGTTTATTTCCGCATGCATGCCGATCAGAAAAAAGCTTTAATATCCATTCAGCTTACTCATCCTGATCCGTTGTGGCGTGAATTGTATTACGACAGATTTTCTGATTTTAAAACGATTATTCATGAAGGTTTAGACGAAGAATGGGTTTGGGAAAAAGAGTATACTGATGAACATAGAAAACTGATCTCCAGAATTTACAAAGAGATCTCAAATGTAAATTTGTATAATAAAGATACCTGGCCCGAAATAATATCCTTTCTCAAACCGCGCATTATCGCTCTTGATGAAATCTGGAATATCATCAAAGATGCATTTGAGGAGCTTCGCTAACTCTGCTTATCTCTGATTTATATCGAGTGAATCTCCCTTTCTTTTCAATTCCGGAAATTATTATCTTTAGAACTAAGTAACGTGACAGAACACATGTTACTGCTCCATTCTAAAATCAATTTATTATATAAGTAAGATGGTTATAAAACGACTTTGTCTTTGCCTCCTTTTAGTATTCACCGTCCAATACCTGTCTGCCCAGGATCTCAGAGCAGTTGATTCGCTCAGTAAAGTGGCTGAAGGAAACGCGCACGATACAGTAAAGGTTGATGCTTTAATTCACCTTGCACAACAATATTATAATAATGCTCCCGACAAATCAATGAAGTATTGTATTGTGGCTAAGGAGATCGCTGAAAAAAGCAATCACGATAAAGCAATTTACAATGTGTACGGTTGGATCGCCTATTTAAAAGAACAGTTCGGTGATATTAACGGTGCGTTGGGATATTATAAAAAATCCCTGACCATAACGCAAAAGCTCCGTATGGAAAAAGATGAAGCCACTCTTTTAAATAATATCGGTGCGATATATAAGGATCTTGGACGGCTGGAAGACGCTTTGTTTTATCACAACAAAAGCCTTCAAATTAAAAGCAGGATCAAGGATAAGCATGGAATGTCAACTTCATACAATAATATTGGACTTATCTTTTTTAAACAAGGCCGGATCCCTGAAGCACTGGATTATTATGCAAAGTCACTTAAGCTCGATGAGGAATTAAAAGATTCTTCCGGTGTGGCCACATGCCTGCTGAATATCGGTTTTGTATATAAGGATCAGGGGAATTTTCCGGAAGCGAAGGCATATTTCAGAAGAAGTTTAAAGCTGTATGCCGCAAAGAAGGAGAAGTACAGTATGGGCTATGCGTATAATTCTTTCGGTGAATTCTTTAACGATATGAAAAATTATGATTCAGCCTTATATTATTATAAGGAAGCATTGAGGATCCGGAAAGAGGTGGGAGACAAACAAGGGATCGCCAGCGCAGAGAAGAATATTGGGAAGATCCACGATCAGAATAAAAATTATGCGGAAGCAGGAGAGTCATATAGAAGAAGTCTTGACTTATTTGAAGAGCTGGGTGATAAGTGGGGAATGGCTTTTGTGACCAACCGTATCGGACAGATCTATTTAGTAAAAAATGATCTGGCTACTGCCGAAAAATATCTTGATCGCTCTCTTAAATTATCCAAAGAGTTGGGTTATCCGGAAGAGATCAGTAATTCGGCAGAAAACCTTTGGAAATTATATACATTAAGGAACAACTGGAAAAGTGCCCTGGAGATGCATGTGTTGCATGTTAATATGCGTGACAGTATAAATAATCAGGAGACAAAAAAGGTCGCCCTGAAAAATCATCTTAAATATGAATATGAAAAAAAGTCCGCTGCCGACTCGGTAAGGAATGCGGGTGAAAGCATGATCAAAGATGCGCAGCTGGCTGCACAGAATGCCAGTCTTAAGCAGGAAAAGACACTTCGTTATGCATTATTCGGCAGTCTGGCCCTTTTTGCCGCCTTCCTGGTAATGGTACTAAACAGGTTCAATGTAACAAGGAGACAGAAAAAAATTATCGAGGAGCAAAAGGTTATGGTGGACAGGGCTTATGACCATCTGCACCAGAAGAATAAAGAAGTGATGGATAGTATCTATTATGCAAGAAGAATTCAGAAAGCCCTGATCACATCAGAAAAGTACATTGAGAAGAATCTTGACAGGCTGATGCACCGCAGGTAGATTATAGCCGGTTGATGCTTCTTAAAATTACAGGTAATTATCAGTACCTTCATGTCCGATTTTAAATTTTTGTTTTCTGATTCTATGAAAAAGCATTTTCTTCTCTGCTTTAATTTATTTGCGTTTGCTGCTTTTGCACAAACACCCCGTTCTATGAATTCTGCAGAGATCCTGCAGGGGCTCATGAAATTAAAGAATGCCACAAGCGTGTTGTACATTGCAGCTCATCCTGATGATGAAAACACACGTTTGCTGGGCTATCTTGCCAATGAGCAAAAAGCGCGTACGGGTTATCTTTCGCTTACAAGAGGCGATGGAGGACAGAACCTTGTTGGAAAAGAGCAAGGTGAATTACTCGGTTTGATACGCACCCAGGAATTGCTCGCAGCAAGAAGAACAGATGGTGCCGAACAGTTCTTTACACGCGCGAATGATTTCGGATTTTCGAAGAACCCGGAGGAAACATTTTCATTCTGGAATAAGGATAGCGTTCTCTCTGATGTTGTTCTTGCCATACGGAGGTTCAGACCTGATGTGATCATCTGCAGGTTCCCGACCACAGGCGAAGGAGGCCATGGGCATCACACCGCTTCAGCTATTTTGGCTGTTGAAGCATTTGACGCTGCGGCTGATCCGAAACGTTTTCCTGAACAGCTTAAATCGACCGAAGTATGGCAGGCAAAAAGAATATTCTGGAACACCTTTAATTTTGGGACAACTAATACAACTTCTCCTGATCAATTAAAAATTGACGTAGGGGGATATAATGCATTGTTAGGAAAGAATTATGGCGAGATCGCAGCGGAAAGCCGCTCTTGTCATAAAAGTCAGGGCTTTGGTTCTGCAAGACAGCGGGGGAGTTCAATTGAATATTTTAAACTTCTGAAGGGTGATAGTGTAAAAACAGATCTGTTTGAGGGAATAAAAAAAGACTGGAGCAGATTTAAGGGACAGGAAAAAATACTCAAGGTGATCGATGACTGTATTAAAAAATACGATCCTCAGTTTCCTGCAAAAAGTGTCAATGATCTTGTTGCTATCCACAATCAATTGAATAATCTGGATGAAAAAATCCCGGAGCTCAAATATTGGAAAAAGCAAAAGCTGAAAGAAACCGAAGAATTGTTGCTCGCCTGTGCGGGATTGTGGATGGAGGCGACTGCATCTGATTACATAGGGATTCCGGGAGAAGATGTCGCGGTGAATGTTCAACTCTTAAAAAGAAATGCTGTTGACGCTAAGCTCAATAAAATAACTTATCTGCAAAGTGACACAACAACAGCCCTCGACCTGAAAAATAATGAACTGTATACATTTAAGAGAAAGGAAAAGCTTTCGGCAGAAGCCGCTTTTTCTAATCCATATTGGTTGAATGAAAAGCATGAAACGGGAATGTATAAAGTTCAGTCAGTAGCAATGATCGGAAAGCCTGAAAATGAGAATTCGACTAAAGTCGTTTTTAATATTACCCTTGCGGGATTACCATTAAATATTGAGCGTGGGATCGTTTTTAAATCTACTGATCCCGTAAAAGGAGAGATCTACCGCCCTTTCGAAATACTTCCCCCTGTAACGATTAATTTTCCTGAAAAAGTTTTTGTCTTTACGGATGGTAATGCAAAAACATTTTTAATTACAGTAAAAGCGAATACAGCGAGTGTTTCCGGTAGACTGAATATTATAGCGGGTTCCGGTTGGAAGATCAATATTCTCTCTCCCGATTTTAAATTATCCGCAAAAGGGGATGAAGTGACAATCCCGGTCAGCATAATGGCTGATGAACATGCGGTTGATGGAAAAATTGAAGCTTCTGCAATGGTAAATGGTAGTTCATTTAACAAGAGTATTAAGCGGATTGAGTATGATCATATTCCTTATCAGTTTATTCTGAGTGATTCGGAAGCGGGGCTCGTACATATTGATCTGAAAAAATCCGGTATTGAAATCGGATATATACCGGGAGCGGGTGATGATGTTCCTGCGTCCCTTAAGCAAATAGGTTATAATGTAACTATCCTCACAGATGAATTGCTGAGCAATACGGACCTGTCGAAATATAATGCAATTGTTTCGGGGATTCGTGCCTATAACACGAACGACCGCTTGCAGGTACACTATTCGAAGCTTATGGAATATGTGATTAAGGGAGGCAATCTGATAGTGCAGTACAATACAAATAACAGAATAGGACCGGTGCAGGCCAAGATCGGTCCGTATCCTTTTACCATTTCGCGTGATCGCGTTACAAATGAAAATGCCGAAGTGAAAATCCTTGGTGACAAACATCCTGTCTTAAATTTTCCTAATGCAATTACTCAGAAAGATTTTGAGGGTTGGATCCAGGAACGTGGAATTTATTTTGCGACAGAAATCGATAAACAATATGAAAAGATCTTCTCGATGAACGACCCTGATGATAAAGCATCTGAGGGAAGCCTCATCATAGCAAAATATGGCAAAGGTAATTTTGTATACACCGGCCTTGTATTCTTTCGCGAATTACCTGCAGGAGTACCGGGTGCTTACCGCTTGTTTGTGAATTTATTAAGTCTGCCTCAAAACAAATAAATGAAAGACGAAGAACCATCTCCGATCCTGAAGTCCTGGAAAAATGTTTACGGACTTGTTATTGGTGTACTCATCTGCGTGATTGTCTTTTTGTACTTTTTTACACAGCATTATAAATGAGTTTGATCGATTGGCTTGTTCTTATCGTCACCTTATCGTTCATCGTACTTTACGGTGTCTGGAAAAGCCGCGGAACAAAGAATATTGACGGCTATCTTCTTGCTGACAGGCAATTGCCCTGGTATCATGTTGGTTTATCTGTAATGGCTACGCAAGCCAGCGCTATTACTTTTTTATCGGCACCCGGACAAGGCTATAGTGACGGTTTGCGCTTTGTCCAGTTTTATTTCGGATTGCCTTTAGCGATGGTTGTGCTTTGTATCACATTCATTCCAATCTTTCACAAGCTGAATGTTTACACCGCCTATGAATATCTTGAAAAACGTTTCGATAATAAGACACGAACATTAACTGCATCCTTATTTCTTCTTCAGAGAGGACTGTCGACAGGGATAACTATTTATGCTCCTGCGATTATCCTTTCCACCATTTTAAATATTGATATTATATATACCATAATTGCTAATGGTCTGCTAGTGATCACTTATACCGTTTATGGCGGAACAAAAGCTGTGTCATACACTCAAATGCTGCAGATGAGTATCATTTTTGCCGGACTCTTTCTTGCCGCTTACATGGTGGTGCACCTGCTTCCGGATAATGTGAGTTTTACAGATGCTTTGCACATCGCAGGGAAGATGGACCGCCTCAACGCGATCGATACCGGTTTCGACTTGAATAACCGATACAATATCTGGTCAGGAATAATTGGCGGATTCTTTTTACAGCTTTCTTATTTCGGAACAGATCAATCACAGGTTGGACGTTATTTAACAGGGAAATCGATTGCGCAGAGTCGACTGGGATTGGTTATGAACGGACTCATAAAAATTCCTATGCAATTTTTTATCTTGCTGATAGGAGTACTTGTGTTTACATTCTATCAATTTCATCAGCCTCCATTATTTTTTAATAAAGTGGAAGTGAATCAGGTAAAGAAAAGTGAGTATAGAGACAGTTACCTTTCTCTGGAAAAGAAATTCACTGAGGCTCATCAAGAAAAGCAGGCGGAAGTGACGAAGCTGGTAGATGCGATCCATAATGAGGATGAACAAGCTATAGATATTGCCAGGACAAAAGTGCAGGCAGCAAATCTGAAAAGCAATGACATCAGAAAGGAAGCAACCAAATTGATGGAGAAAAATGATAAGAAGGCAGATACAAATGATACTAATTTTATCTTCCTGATTTTTGTCACCGAGCAATTGCCGGTTGGTATTGTCGGGCTGCTCATCGCTATTATTTTTCTTGCCGCGATGGGTTCTACGGCAAGCGGACTTAATTCCCTGGCTTCAACTACGGTGGTAGATTTCTATAAACGTTTATTCCGGAAAGAAAAAAGTGATAGCGGATATTTGGCGGCCTCCCGTTGGTGTACAGTCCTCTGGGGAGTTTTTTGCATTGTTGTTGCGCTGTACGCAAGCAAGCTTGGAAACCTTATTGAAGCTGTGAATATTCTCGGCTCCTTGTTTTACGGTACGATTCTCGGGATCTTTCTTGTGGCTTTTTATATGAAATCAATAAGTGGCACCGCGGTTTTTTATGCAGCACTTGTGGCTGAAGCATTCATCGTATACGCCTGGGTCACCAACCTGACCGCATTTTTATGGCTTAATGTGATCGGATGTGTGCTTGTGATGGTGATCGCCATGGTGATTCAATATTTTCACAACAGACGAGCTGCTGTAAAATAAAAAAGATCCCGCTTTTGGGCGGGATCTTTCAAAAGTTAAATCGGCTTATTTTTTATTCTCAGCGATCAGTTTATTTGCCATTGTAACGTAATCGTCATTTTTGCCTTCAGTCGCAAGTTTTACAACTTGTTCTGCAGTAGTAACAGCTCCTTTTTTATCACCTTGTTTCGCCTGGATCTTTGCTTTCAGCAATAGCATCCAATATGCTTTCGGATTGGTTGCAATCGCTTTGTCAGACCATTCTAAAGCTTTAGCAAGATCTTTATTGTTTTCGTAGTAATAGGTTGCAGCCTGGAAATAGGGACGGTTATCACCGATCACATTCGCTTCTATGTTCTTCATGATCTTTGAATCGATATCAGTAGTTACATTGAAAGCCACACGTGTGTTCTCCCAGACAAGCTCAATGTTAGCTGAGTTTGCAGTCATGTCAGCTATATCTATTGTAAAGGTTTCTTTTTTATCGGACATAGCTTTTGGCTTTACAGAAAAGCGGGCAAGCTCATTTTCTTTTTTGTAATCAGCAACATTTCCACCTAATGTTAAATCCTTGTAGAGCATGATCTCCCAATTGTCTTTGTTTGGCGTGGTATAAAGAGCGTAAGTTCCTGCAGCAACAGCATTTCCTTCGATCTTAACGTCATCACCGAAAGTGATTTTTGTCGCGCTGTTAGCACCTGTACGCCATACTTTCCCGAAAGGGACAACATCACCAAAAATTACACGCCCTTTTGCGCTTGGGCGGGAGTATTCAATTTTTATCTCTGATAATCCGAAAGCCTGTGTAACGGTTTGTAACGGGCTCGGAGCCGGAACTTTCAACTGTGCGGTAATTGAAGTAGATACTGTAACTAACAGTAAAAGCGATAATGATTTTATTTTTTGTAACATATATTTATTTTTGATTGGTTAATTATCCGCAAAGATATGATTATCCTTTTGAAAACAGGCCCTCATTTTACAGACGGAATATGTTTTTGTGTAGCAGAAATAAAATTCATTATTTTTAATTATTCATATAAACTTAAAGCAATGGAAAAAACAGTGATCACAGTTCAGACATCAGTAAATGCTCCTGTGGAAAAAGTATGGAATGCCTGGGGAAACCCTGAGCATATAACAAAATGGAATAGCGCCTCTCCTGATTGGCATACACCGAGGGCAACGAATGATTTAAGAACCGGAGGGAAATTTTCTTCCCGGATGGAAGCAAAAGATGGAAGCATGGGATTTGATTTCGAGGGTGTGTACGATGAAGTTCGTGATCATGACTATATCGAATACCATATGCCGGATGGCAGAAAAGTAGTTACCACATTTAAAAATAACGAAGGTAAAACGGATATCACCACTAGCTTTGATGCAGAAACACAGAATCCTGTGGAAATGCAAAAAGGTGGCTGGCAGGCCATCATGGATAATTTTAAAAGCTATACAGAAGGCTTGAAATAGTTAATTAATAAAAACAGAACTTTATTCTAAGAAAAAAATGACAGAAGAAATATATCCATGTTTATGGTATGATGGAAAAGCAAAGGAAGCAGCGGAGTATTATTGTTCTATTTTTGAGAACTCGAAGATCATCTCTTCAAATCCAATGGTGGTGATCTTCGAGATCAATGGTAAAAAATTCATGGGACTGAATGGAGGCCCGATGTTTAAATTTAATGAAGCAGTTTCCTTTGTGGTTAATTGCAAAGATCAGGCGGAGATCGATCATTATTGGAATAGCCTTACCGCGGATGGGGGAGAAGAAAGTCGCTGCGGGTGGTTAAAGGATAAGTTCGGGATGTCATGGCAGATAGTGCCTGCAATATTAGCTGAACTTATGAGTGACGGAGAAAGAGCCAAGCGGGTAATGGCTGAAGTTCTGAAGATGAACAAACTCGATATTGAAACCTTGAAGAATGCCTGGGAATATTAATCGCAGAGTCTTTGGCTCAGATTATCCGGATTATAATCCTACTTTTAGCATCTCAACTTAAATTTTATTATGTCAATCAGTGAAAAACTAAGTGAACGAAATTCCGGATCGTGTGAATTGTGCAATGCGGAACCAGCAACACATGAATACACGGTAAGTCCAAAAAATGATGATTCGATCGATAATCAGGTTGCACTTTGTGATACTTGCTTGTCGTTGATCGACAGTAAAGAAGCAGCACATCACTGGCGTTGTCTTGAGGGCAGTATCTGGAGCCCAGAACCAGCAGTTCAGGCTTTGAGTTACAGGATTCTTCATAATTTTAAAGAGGAGGATTGGGCTTCCAATCTGATCAGCTCAGTCGATTATGACGAAAATGTAATTCAATGGGGGATGAGTGCACATGAAGTCCCGGATGTTCATACTGATGCTTTTGGAAATAAGCTTGAAAATGGAGATACCGTTGTTCTCACCCAGCAGTTGAATGTAAAAGGAACAAGCTTTTCTGCTTCAAAAGGTACTGTCGTTAAAAAGATCAAATTAGTGCATGATAATGCGGGACAGATAGAAGGGAAGATCAATGATCAGGTGATTGTGATACTGACTAAGTATGTGAAAAAGTCATTATAGGATAGTAATTTAGAATAAAACAAAGCCCCGTTGATCATAGATCAACGGGGTTTTTTGATACTGGCCTGTTTTTTAACCATTATAATTAGAGCTGAAAGGTTATGAAAAAACAAAAGCAAGGAAATTTTTATTGTGGTATAAGCGGCTTGCAGCTGCCGATGCCGAAATATAAATTTCCCGAAGAGTATCAGAATTCCAGCCGGCTCGTTTACTATGCTTCTTTTTTTTATAGTATCGAGATAAACAGCACTTTTTATAAGCTTCCCCTGAAGTCCACTCTCGCAAAATGGATTGATCAGGTGCCTGAAGGATTTAAATTTACATTGAAGCTCTGGAAGGAGATCACCCATAAAAAAGGATTAGAGTTCAGTAGCTCAGATGTAGAGCGGTTTTTTGAGATCGCATCTAATACAGGAAATAAAAAAGGATGTATCCTTATTCAGTTACCACCAAGCAACGGCAGTGAAAACTTAATGCAGCTGCAACGATTACTCGATTGTATTCAAAAATATAACGCGATTCAAAAATGGAATATCGCTGTTGAGTTCCGAAACAAATCCTGGTACGATAAAAAAGTATATAAATTGCTGGACAAGTTGAGAGCTGCAATTGTAGTGCAGGATATTTCAAAATCTGCAACTCCAATGATTGATCACAGTTCCGGCTCAGTGTACCTGAGGTTTCACGGCCCGACCGGTAATTACAGAGAGAGTTATTCCGAGTCCTTTCTTGCTGAATATGCAAGCTATGTGAAGGAGTGGATGGAAGAAGGAAAAGATGTTTACGCTTATTTTAACAATACAATGGGAGACGCCTTTAATAACGCCCAGTCGTTAAAAAAATTCGTTGAGGACAAATAGCTCAATAAAAATGAAAAGCGTAACATCTGATTGTTACGCTTTTCATTCTTCAATTTATCTTTTACCTTTTTTATTTGTTTTCTTCGCTGACTTTTTCCCTGCCTTCTTCGCAACTTTTTTAGGAGCCTTCTTAGCTGCTTTCTTTACTGTCTTTTTAGCTGCTTTCTTAGGTGCGGCCTTAGCAGATTTTTTAGGTGCTTTCTTTGCGGTTTTCTTAGATGCTTTCTTCGCAACTTTTTTAGCACTCTTCTTTGCAGCATGCACTGCTCTTCTTGTTGGTCCTGCATTAAGCAAGCCGGTTCCTAACTCTTGTACAACTTCACCGATTCTTTCAAAAACGGTTTTATTTTCTTTTGCCATGATTTCTAGTTATTAGTTAATATGATGAATGTTATTATCATCTTAATTATAACATTATAAAAAACATGCCAGCGTTAATTCGTTGCAAGTCTTTACATTAAATGTGGCCATCTGCAAGATACGAATCGCTTTATTTATGAATCTGTTGTTCTATACATTGCAATAGCTTTCCAGTAATGTTTAAATAAAAAGCCCTCCGGGTATTAACCGGAGGGCTTTAAAATATAACTATATTATTATTGTGTAACCACTATCTTCTGGTTGATCACCTTTTGATTGCTAATTCCTGTCATGAAGTAAATTCCGTTGTTCAAACCATCGATGCTCATGCTGTAGTTATTATCAGCATTCAATTCAAGTGTTCTCACATTCTGTCCTAATTCATTCACAATTCTGTAAGTTCCCTTGAAGCTCGCTTTGATTGTAAACACTCCGCTGTTAGGGTTAGGGTAAATGCTGATCAGGTTATTGTTAGCAGCAGCGTTGATCCCGTTTCCAACAATTGCAACACATGCTGAAGTGTCAGAACATGCCCCATCAGTAATGATCACAGCATAGCTGCCGTCAACTAAAGCAGTAAAGCTTTGATTCGTTTCATTTGCTATTGTAGTATTTGTGCTGCAATCCATCCACTGATAAGTAACAGTTCCTGAATTGTTAGCAGTAATAGTTAACACGTTAACAGAAGTTGTTACATCAATTGCATTCGGTTCAGAAATCGTTACTGATCCGGTAGCCTGACAACCTGCCGCATCGGTAGCTGTATAAGTGTAAACACCTGCGTTAAGCGCGCTGATATCTTCAGTTATAGCATTGTTGCTCCAGAGGTAAGTTATAGTTCCTGTTCCGCCTGTCACCGTGTTGTCAATTGATCCGTCAGATGTTCCGTTACATGTTGCATCTACAGATGTAGAAGTAACAGTAGGTGCACCTGTATCAGATACGTTGGCAACCGCAGTTGAAGAACAGCTGTTCGCATCAGTTATTGTAACAGTATATGTTCCTGAAGTAAGTCCCGTTTCAGTTGCAGCAGTACCATTGCTTGACCAAAGGTAAGTCAACGTGCCTGTTCCACCTGTTGCTGACACTGTAGCTGTTCCTGTTGTACCACCGCAATTAGAGTTAGTGGTAGTTGTGGATGCAGTGATAGCTGAAGGTTCTGTCACCATAACAGTTGTTGTTGAAGCACACCCATTATCATCAGTAACAGTGTAGTTGTAAGTACCTGCACTAACTGTAAATGTTCCGATTCCTGAATAAGGCGCAGTTCCATTCATCGCACTTACCGTTACATCTGCTGTTGCACCATTACAAAGAATTGTAGTAGCTGAAGACATAGCCATTAAAGCAGTCGGTTCAGCTACTGTGATGCTTGTAGTTGTTGAGCAATTGTTAGCATCGCTTACAGTATAAGTATATGTTCCCGCAGACACAGTGAATGTTCCTGTTCCTGTATAAGCGCCAGTTCCTCCGATTGCACCAACTGTAATGTCAGCAGTTCCACCGTTACAAAGAATGGTCGTGGCAGAAGATGAAGCAGATAATGTAGCAGGTTCAGTTACTACAATTGTAGTAGATGTTGAACATCCGTTAGCATCGCTAACAGGATAAGTGTATGTTCCTGCAGTTACGGTGAATGTTCCTGTTCCTGTGTAAGCTCCTGTTCCACCTATTGCACTTACAGTGATATCAGCCGATCCACCGTTACAAAGAATGGTCGTGGCAGAAGATGAAGCAGATAATGTAGCAGGTTCAGTTACTACAATTGTAGTTGATGTTGAACATCCGTTAGCATCGCTTACAGTATAAGTGTATGTTCCTGCAGACACAGTGAATGTTCCTGTTCCTGTGTAAGCTCCAGTTCCACCTGTAGCACTTACAGTGATATCAGCCGATCCACCGTTACAAAGAATGGTAGTGGCAGAAGATGATGCAGATAATGCAGCAGGTTCAGTTACTACAATTGTAGTAGATGTTGAACATCCGTTAGCATCGCTTACAGGATAAGTGTATGTTCCTGCAGTTACGGTGAATGTTCCTGTTCCTGTGTAAGATCCGGTTCCACCTGTTGCATTTACTGTGATGTCTGCGGTGCCACCGTTACAAAGAATTGTTGTAGCGGAAGATGATGCAACTAGCGCAGCAGGCTCAGTAATAGTAATACTTGTTGTAGTAGAGCAATTGTTAGCATCGCTTACAGTATAAGTGTACGTTCCTGCAGATACAGTGAATGTTCCTGTTCCTGTGTAAGCTCCTGTTCCACCAGTTGCACTTACAGTGATATCAGCCGATCCACCATTACAAAGAATGGTAGTGGCAGAAGATGAAGCAGATAATGCTGCAGGCTCAGTTACTACAATTGTAGTAGATGTTGAACATCCGTTAGCATCGCTTACAGGATAAGTGTATGTTCCAGCAGTTACTGTGAAAGTTCCTGTTCCTGAATAAGTACCTGTTCCACCTGTTGCGCCAACAGTTACAATTGTAGTTCCACCATTGCAAAGAATTGCCGGAGCGCCAGATGTTGCAGTTAAAACAGGAGGCTGAGTAATATTGAATGTTTGAGTGTTAGTACAACCGTTTAGATCTGTAACAGTTACGGTGTAATTTCCAGCCATTAGACCTGTTGCAGTTGCAGCAGTTCCTCCCGAAGGTGCCCATGAATATGTGAATCCACCGGCTCCACCTGTTGCATTCACAGATGCAGTTCCGTTCGCTCCTCCGTTACAAGAAACGTTTGTTTGTGAAGTTGTAGCTGTAATCGTTGAGTTCTGAGTGATGTTAAACATTTGAGTCGCTGTACATCCGTTAGCATCGGTAGCGGTAACAGTCCAGTTGCCGGCATTTAATCCGGAAACAGCAGTTGTTCCGTCACCAGTTGGATTACCCGGTGTCCAGTTATAAGTAAATGCTCCGGCTCCACCAGTTGCAGGATTTATTGCAGCAGCACCATTTGATCCACCAAAACAGGAAATATTTGTTTGAGAAGCAGCGGTGACAGAAATAGCGGGTGGTTGAGTAACAGTAAATGTTTGAGTCGCTGTACATCCGTTAGCATCGGTAGCAGTAACAGTCCAGCTGCCGGCATTTAATCCGGTAACAGATGTTGTTCCGTCACCAGTTGGAGTACCAGGTGTCCAGTTATAAGTAAATCCTCCGGCCCCACCAGTAGCAGCATTTATTGCAGCTGCACCAGTTGATCCACCAAAACAGGAAATATTTGTTTGAGAAGAGGCGGTAACGGAAATAGCAGGTGGTTGAGTAACAGTAGAATTCACTGTTCCTGTACAACCGTTCACGTCAGTAACCTGTACACTGTATGTTCCTGCAACAAGACCTGTTCTGTCTTCTGTTGTTGGTCCCGAAGGTAACCAGTTAAAAGTATATGGTCCTGTTCCA
>JAQZBR010000006.1 GCA_029237775.1 Bacteroidota bacterium | reverse complement strand
CAACGTATACTATAACACCAACAGCAAATGCTTGTCCGGGAACACCTATAACAACTACAGTTATCGTTAATCCTATTCCTGTGGCAACAGCTACAGCTGTGGCTACCACTATCTGTTCGGGAAGCACTACTTCGGTAGCACTGACTAGCAACGTAGCAGGATCAACATTTACATGGACTGTCAGTACAAGTGCTGCTTCGTTAACAGGAGTATCAGCAGGATCCGGAAATACGATCGCGCAGACATTGACGAACTCATCAACAACTGCACAAACTGCAACGTATACGATCACTCCATCGGCAAATGCTTGTGCGGGAACAACACCTACAACAATTGTAATCACCGTTAATCCTGACGATGATGCATCATTCAACTATTCATCAACAACTTATTGCCAGACAGGAACCAACCCTACTGCAGTAATTACAGGTGTTTCAGGTGGAACGTTCAGTTCAACCCCTGCGGGGTTAATCATAGATCCGGTAACAGGACTTGTAGACCTTTTAGGTTCAGGTTTGAACACCTATACCATAACTTATACAACACCAGGACCTTGTGTTAATACAGCAACCTTTAGTTTAACCGTTACCGATGCACCTTCTGCCGCATTTAGTTTTGCAGGAGGAACATATTGCCAGTCGGGAAGCCCTGATCCTTTCCCTACTTTTGCACCAGGTTCGAGCGGAGGAGTTTTCAGTTCGACTGCCGGCTTGAACATTAATGCAATTACAGGCCAGATAACACTGGCAACAAGTACTGCGGGTACTTACACCGTAACAAACAACATCCCTGCAGGTGGCGGGTGTGCCGCTTCCGTAGCTACAGCAACAGTAACCATTGATCAGGCTGCTTTTGTGAATGCAGGAATTGATACATCGATCTGCGCTGGCAATACTTATTTACTGGCCGGCACCAGCGGAGGAAGTACTTTAAGTACGGTATGGTCATCAGCAACTTCAGGCACTTTTGATAATGTGAACATCACTGGAGCTACGTACACTCCTTCTACGACTGATATTACGAATGGCAGCGTTGTGTTAACTATAACATCAGATGAACCCGCAGGTACCTGTCCGGCAGTTACAGATGATCTTATTTTAACTATCGATCAGGCACCGGTTGTAAATGCGGGTGTCGACACATCAGTTTGTACAGGCAACCCGATAACATTGTCAGGAACATCAGGTGGAAGTACGACAGGCATTAGCTGGTCATCACCAACAGCTGGTGTATTCAGTAATTCAATATCGGGCAACTCCTCTTATAACCCTTCAGCAGCTGATATTTCCAACGGAAGTGTGATTCTTACGATCAGTTCAGATGATCCTATGGGAGTATGTAATGCGGCAACAGACGATATGATGTTAACCATAAATCCTATGGACGATGCTACATTCAGTTATGGTGGTACAACTTTTTGCACAACCGGATCAAATCCAACCCCCACAATTACAGGGCTTCCAGGTGGAATCTTCACTACAAGCGGAACAATTACACTTAATTCTGTTACAGGTGTTATCGATCTTGCAGCGACTCCAGCAGGAATATATTCGATCACATACACCACTTCAGGAATTTGTCTTAACTCAACAACCGTTACAATTACAATTTCTACAGCGCCAACATCCGCGTTCAGTTTCTCATCGGGAGCTTATTGTCAGAGTGCAGGTGGCACCGTAGTGCCGGTTTTCGGAACAGGTTCTGCTGCAGGAATTTTTACTTCAGCGACAGGATTGTCACTCAATCCTACAACTGGCGAAATAGATATCGCACTCAGCACTCCTGGAAACTATACCGTTTATAACAATATGGCCGCTTCGGGAGGATGTGCTGCAACCGTTGATTCCGCAACAATAATTATCGATCAGCCTGCAACATCAAATTCAGGTGTTGATACGGCTGTCTGTGCTGGAACAATCCTGAATGTGACAGGAACGGTTACGGGAACCACAGGCTTAACCTGGAGCTCTACCGGTAGCGGAATATTCGGCTCTTCTACTTCCTCATCAACAACCTATACTTCATCATCGGCAGACAGCTTAGCAGGTAGTGTTATGCTTATAGTTACATCCAGTGATCCATCAGGAGTTTGTAATGCTGTTGCAGACACAATGCTCTTAACAATTAACAGCTTACCTGACGCAAATACAGGAACCGTTCAGTCTCTGACATGTAACGCAACAACTGTTACATTAACCGGCTCATCTGCTTCTGCAGGAGCGAGTTTCTATTGGACAGGCCCAGGAATTGTTTCAGGGGACAGTACATCTGCGCCTGTTGTGAATTCTGCGGGGACCTACTCTTTAACTGTTACCAATTCTAACGGATGTAGTTCAACTGCAACAACTACTGTTATTGATAACACCCTACCTCCGGTGGCTGATGCTGGTCCACAACAATTACTTGGTTGTGGAATAACAAACCTTACTTTGGATGGAAGTGCGTCAACTAATGGGGCCAACATCTCATACTTATGGACTACAGTAAACGGAAGTATAATTTCCGGAAGCACAACGCCTCAGCCAACCGTTGATCTGAACGGACTCTACACTTTAATTGTGACAGACGCGTCAAATGGTTGTAGCGCTACCGATACAGTTACAGTTACAGGTGCACCGGGATCTTCCGCATCGTTTACTGCAGATCCAACTACAGGTATCAGTCCTTTGAATGTAAACTTTACAAACACCAGTCAGAATGCAGATACGTTCAGCTGGTCGTTTGGCGACAGTTTATCTTCAACATCTTCATTAACTGATGCAAGCTTCGTTTATACTACGGGAACATATACGGTGACACTTATCGCATCAAACAACTCTCAGTGTCCTGACACTGCTGAAGTTGTTATTATTGTAATGGATGATTTCACTTTCCTTATCCCGAATATCTTTACACCTAATGGTGATGATGTCAACGATATATTCAAAGTAACATCTACAGGACTTGAAAATCTTAACGCATCTATTTACGATCGTTGGGGATTAAAATTATATGAGTGGAATGGGATTTCAGGAGGATGGGATGGAAGAACGGCAAGTGGTGTGACATGTCCTGATGGAACTTATTATTATCTGATGACAGTTACCGGGCTTGATGGCAAAGAGCGATTCTTCAAGGGATATTTCCAGATGAACAGATAACATCCTGTCTGATATAATTATTCACAAGAAGCCTTTCAGAAGTGAAAGGCTTTCTTGTTAGAACAATTTTAGCTTCTTGATATATAACGAAGGAGGCTTCTCTCAGTAGCGTTGCGACTCCTTATATATCTTCACTGATGATTTAATAGTTGAAGGCAACGCGCCATAATACTTTTTAAACGCAAGCGCGAACTTACTCGCATTCTCATAACCAAGCTTACGCGCTATTTGTCCAACTGGAAGCTCTGTTTCTATGATCAGCTGATGTGCTGCATCCATTTGCAGTCCCCTGAAATACTGAAATGGTGTTTGATCATAAACCTCTCTGAAACACTCTTTGAGTTTCGTTCCCGACAAGCCTGCTTCCTTTGAGATGAACGTAATTCCCGGAAATTTTTTGAAGACCTTCGCTTTGATGATCTGTTCTGCTTTCAACAATTTGATCCGCTCCAGGTTGCTCACACGAAAATGCCTCTCGGTAATCTTTTCAGAATGCATTTTACAAATAAAAAAGGATAAAAAATTTCGTATCTCTTTCTTCAGCTTCTTTAAATATGACGCTTTGCTTTTGTTGCTCCTTTCCAATAAAAGTTTACCGAGATTTGCCGAATTATAGATTGCCTGTCCGTTCACGTTGGGACAGATCAGGTGATCACTATCCGAGTTCAGAAATAAATTCAGCATCTTCCTATCCTCTGTCGTGAGTTGCTTGCAATATGTTCTGATCCATTTCTTTGTAAAATACAGGGAGAAATAATTTCCTTTAGTTCCCTTGAAATGATAATGGTCAACATTCGCTCCCGGCTTAAAGATCAGCCAGGAATTATCGGTATAGCCAATTCCGTTGGCGAGAGAATTACTGATCTTAGAATAATTATCGATGCGTAAGGACAAACAGTAATACGTTGAAGGGGTTGATTTATCCTGAAAATTGCGGAAACAAACATTGGCTTTGAATAATACTTCAGAATATATTAAAAAGAGCTCCTCTTCAATTTCGCGATAACGCACCGTAATATTCAATGCAGGAGTTTTAGCGCTTAAACTTTGTTTTATCCCGTCAAATTTTACTGCCGGCATTTTCTTATAAGCCTCAACCATCCGCTGCGGAGTGTTTACCAGATAAGGCATTTCATAAAATCCCGCTTTGTAGCTGAACGGATTCAATTCATGCACTTTTTGTTTTTCTGCACCGTTTTTATTCATAATTGAAAATCAACAAATGATTCATACTAATTCCGTCCTATCGGGCTATTACTAATTTTCGAATTTAAATAACTTTGCCGATACACAAAACTATTTCCTTTATGAAAAAGAAACTACTCTCAATTATTTCACTTGCCTTACTGACAGGCAGCATGAGCAACCTCAAAGGCCAGGATGCATCTTTGTATTTTGACGGCCTTGACGATGTTGTTCATCTTGGTAACAGTATTAACACCGTTCTTGACCCACTGAATACTATTACTGTTGAAGCATGGGCAAACACCAGCACATTATCCGGAAACGGCATCATTGCCGGGAATTACAATTCGGACTTCAATAACGGGCAGATGCAGTTTCTGTTAAGGAGGGACAGCGATCAATATTCCTTCTGGGTTGATGATGGTACCGGCTGGTATGCAGCATTTTCAGGGGCGGGAACTGTTGCCGCTGGTACATGGCAGCATGTTGCGGGTACCTGGAATGGTTCGGAACTGAAAATTTACATCAACGGAGTGTTAATGGCAACGACTGCAGGTGTTACAGGTGCCAGCTTTTCAAACAGTACAAACAATGTTAAGCTTGGCTACAATTCCATGAATGAGAATTTTATGGGAGCGATAGATGAATTAAGAATCTGGACGGTTGCGAGAAGCATCTCCGAGATCCAGTCCGCGATGAGTTGCACTGTTGATCAGGAAAGCACCGGCCTGCTGGCTTATTATACTTTCAATGACGGTATTGCTAACGGCACAAATTCCGCGACTACAATTCACGATGTAACCGGACATGGCTATAACGGTGTCATGACAGGTTTCAGTCTGAGCGGGGGTGTCTCCAATTTCGCTCCCGATGCAAGAACCAATTATCTTGCGCTGAAATCATCCATTGGAGGAACGTCAGATGTGGACCGTCTCAGACAAGGGATCGCGGCAGATTTCAACGGAGACGGACTGAACGATCTTATGGCAGTAGATGACAATGCAAACATCAGACTTTATCTGAATAATGGCCAGGGTAATTTTACAACTTACACGCAGATCACAACAGGATTTGGCGGAAGGATTTCGTCAGGCGATGTGGATGGTGATGGAGATATAGATTTTTCCGTGGCATACGACCAATCGACTGTAAAAGTATTTATCAATTCCAATATGGGTGCCACTTTTAATCCCATAAATGTTACCATGAACGGTTCCGGAACTGCAGGCGTTACAAAGTTAGCTGACCTTAACGGTGACGGATTTCTTGACCTCATCATTGGTAACAACAGTTTTGGTGCAAGTGATAATAATGAAGTATGGATGAACACCGGTACAGCAGGAAATGCTGCATTCACATTTACTGCTGCATTATCGAACAATACCTTCGGACCAAGAAGCACAATAGCAGTTGCCGATGTTGATAATGACGGTGATAAGGATATTGTTACCGGAGGCCCAAGCTGGTATCCATCACTCTCTTTAAATAACAATAACGGCACGTTCACACCGGGAACATTCCCTGTTACCTACAGCTCACAGATAGAATTCGCTGACTGGGACCTGGACGGAGACATGGATGCAATGGTGTATGATTCTTATAACAATGTTGGGTTAAGAATTTCAAAGAATAACGGTTCCGGAGTTTTTTCTCCTATATCGACTCCAATCATACAGTCGTCCAGCTCTAACCAATTCGCGTTGGCTGACCTGAATGGTGACGGCCTCCTGGATGCAGTTTTAGGAAACTGGGGTGGAACAGGCAAAGTCTATTTAAACAACGGGTGTGCGCTTATTCTTCAGACTTCCTGTGAATACAATCTAGGCTTTGCTGATAATGGAATTGTAGTTGCGGATTTCAATGCTGATGGAGAACCAGATATCTTTAACCTGGCACGAAACCATTTCTCAACGCTGTATTTAAATTATCTTGCCCCTGCTACCACTCCTGCACTTCCCACAATTACATCCGCACCCGATGTAACAGTATGTCAGGGAACAGGCGCGGTACTGAATGCTACTGCTTCAGGCCCAGAAACAATTGAATGGTATACAGCACTCACCGGAGGCAGTTCAATAGCCACGGGTACAACTTACGCGGTGAATGCACCTGTGGGAAACTACACTTATTATGTGGATGCCGTAAACAGCAATGGCTGCTACACTGGAGCGCGCACTCAGGTTGACCTTACAGTAAATCCAAAACCGGTCGTAACAGCTTCATCAGGAGATGTGAATGCCTGCGGAGATGAAACCGCAACATTTACTGTTACGAGTGCAGGTAGCAATACTTATCAATGGTATTATGTAAACACTGTTGCGCCTTTTGATTCTGCAATGATCATGGGAAGCTTCGGAGAGCTTGGCTACACAAACGATACAATGACTATCCCGTTGTTACTTACAAACCAGTGGGACGGCTATAACATTCATGCAATAGTTACCAATCAGTTTAACTGCAGTGTTAACAGCAACAACGCTTTTATCACAGCAAATGCCTTACCTGTTGTAGGGGTCAATGCCAGCTCAACTACCGTGTGTGCCGGAACAGACATTACCTTAAACGGGACAGGAGCTGTATCTTACAGCTGGACTGACGGAGTAATTAATAACATCAGCTTTGCACCGGCTTCTACTCATACCTACACCGTAACAGGAACCGATGGAAACGGATGCCAGGATACTGAAACAGTTAATATCACTGTTAATCAGCTCCCTTCTGTAGCAACAAGCACAAGCGGGATCACAATCACAGCTACTGAAACCGGAGCAACATATCAATGGCTGGATTGTAACAATGCAAACGCGATAATCTCAGGTGAGAACAGCCAGAATTTTACTGCTTCCGCGAATGGGAGCTACGCTGTAGAAGTTACAACAAACGGATGTGTCGATACATCTTCATGTGTCATGATTACATCTGTTGGAATCAACAGCTTGGCAGAAAACAATCAGATCAGGATTTATCCGAATCCTGCAAACGACTGTATAAACGTTAATTGCAAGCCAGATAATTTTGTAAGCGTTCAGAACCTTTTAGGACAAAAACTGATCGAAATAAAAACAAATGGAAACACTGCTAAAATCGATATCAGTGATTTGTCTGCAGGAGTTTATATAATCAGTGTGAAAACTGAAACGTCAACGCATACTTCCAGAATTGTAGTTGAATAAAAAATTAAATGTTTGTTTGGAAGCCCGCTGAAAAATCACTTTTCAGCGGGCTTTTTTTGTGTGTATCTTATTAAAGCTTTTGCGTTATAAAGTATACATAACTGACACCAATGAACAAGATCCTCTTTTTATGTTTACTCAGTTTCCATTCAATGTACTGTGCGGGGCAAGCTCAGAACCTTGTCATAGATCCGGGATTTGAATCTCCGCGCAGAATCCCTCAGAAAGCCGATAACAGTATTTACTGCACAAAAAACTGGTCTTCGACAAATGGTGCCGGTGATTATTATCATCAGGACGCGGGAAGGCATGCCGGTGTTCCCCATAATATTTTCGGAAGGCAGAAACCTCACGGTGGTAAGGCGTATGGCGGTATCTGTATCAGGAGACATTTTATTGAATACCTTGAAACAAAGCTGAGTGAGCCGTTGGTAAAAGACGAAGATTACCTGGTGGAATATTATATCAGTCGCGCTGAGAGATCTATCGGCAGCGTTAATGAATTTGGTGTGATCTTTACAAGAAGGCTGATCCTCGGTTCAAGTAATCAGGGAATGCCCATTAAGCCGGCACTTGACTTTGTCAGCACAAAAAAATACAGCAACAAAAAGAAGTGGACTAAGATGTCTGGCGTTTACAGAGCAAAAGGTGATGAGCAGGTGGTTGTTATTGGATATTTCAATTACGATCATCCGGATGGACAGAGGATTTTTGCTCATTATTATATTGATGACGTTTCTGTCACTCTTATTGAAGAAAAGACGCAACCCTTAGACAAAACAGAACCGGCTGAAACTGTAAAACCACAAGACTCACTCTCCTCCTCATTTGCACCAAAGCCAGGTGAAAGATTCACATTGAAAAATATTTTCTTTGACACTAACAAAAGTGAATTACTGCCTGCATCATTTTCTGAGCTGGATAAACTTGTGCAGTATCTTAAGGGAAATACTCATTCTATTACCATCAACGGACATACAGACAACATTGGTAATGAAAACCAAAATAAAGAACTTTCAGAAACGCGTGCTGAAGCAGTTGCTGACTATCTAATTTTAAAAGGCATTGATGCATCTCGTATCAAGTATGAGGGCTACGGCAGCACGATGCCAGTTGCTTCAAATGATAGTGAAAAAGGAAAACAGGAGAACAGGAGGGTTGAGATTGTTATTGGGAGTAAATGATTTAATTACTTTTTTGGCCAGAATAAAAAAAAATGTAAATCCTGTTTTTCAGTGAACCCTGAACAAAAATTTCAGTTTGTTTCTCTTTGTTTTAAGACCAAAAGAAAAAGCAGAAGTTTTAGTTCCCATTCTTTAATTTTTTACAAAATACTGAAAGGTTGAAGTGATCGCCCTGATCTCGTCAGCCTTAAAGGTATCCCTCTGAAATCCTACCGCTTTTATTGAACTTTCATCAGTGATATCAGCAATCTTGGGAGTTTTTTATATTTTATATTTTTTTATCTTTGCAGACTTAAAAATTTAAAAAATGAAGCGCTCCAGTCTACTACTCCTTTTTTGTATTATCAGCTCCTACTCCTTTTCACAGCTTTTGCACCAATGGTCTTTGAATGCAACACAATATGTCGGAGGTGAAATGTATCCAACCTCTATACAACATGACGCAAGCAATAACACCTGGATTGGAGGTACTTTTAAAGGTTCCGTTGATTTTGATCCGGGAACGGCCACACAGCAAAGAGCTTCCGTTTTTGGTACTATAGATGGATTTATTGCAAAATATGACGCAGCCGGAAATTTCCTGTTCATGATACCCATCGCCTCTTCATCGAATACGGTAGATATCATCACAAATATAATCGTAGATGCGGCCGGTAACGTAATTGTAGCAGGTGGATACCAGGGACTGCTTGATTTTGATCCTTCGACCGCTACAGCTACCTTAAACGCTGGATCCGGGAGTGCGGCTTTTCTGGCCAAATATGATGCGAACGGTAATTATGTGGATGCTGTAAATATAACCACCGGTGGCGGTGGTGCAGCTGCAACTGCTCTTAATATGGACGCATCCGGAAATTTATATATCGGAGGATATTTCAGCGGTACTCCCGATTTTGATCCGGGCGCAGCATCAATGCCTTTAAGTACCGCTTCTGGTTCCGGGACAAGCTTATTCTTTGCTAAATATACTTCTGCCTGGGGATATATCCTTGCCAAGGAAATTTGCAATGCGGGAATTAGAGGACTAAAATCAATAGCTGTAGACGCCAGCAGTAATATTTATATTGCCGGATACATGAGAGGCTCGGGTGATTTTGATCCGTCAGCCGGAACAGCGACATTAACTGCGGGATCTACAGAGGATGATTTGTTCTTCGCGAAATATTCATCAACGGGTGCTTATGTATATGCGAAGTTATTATCAGACGCTCTCAACGATGTGCGTGCAAATTCCATTACCGTAGATGCCAGCGGAAACGCATATATCACCGGTTATTTCAGAGGAACGGTTGACTTTGATCCGGGTGCCGGTACCAGCAACCTTGTGTCATCTTCACAAACTATCTTCTTCGCTAAATATAACTCATCGGGGGCTTATGTTTTCGCCAAACAAATTTCAACAACGTCCGGCACTGGATGGGAGATGGGAAATCAGATCCTTCTTGACGGGAGCAACAATATTTATATAGTTGGCGCTTTCACGGGCACGGCAGATTTCGACCCGGGAGCCGGGACTGTTAATTTGGTTTCGAGCATTGCCGATATCTTCTTTGCAAAATATGATAATTCCGGGAATTATCTTTTTGCCAAACACATGGCGCCAACCTCAAACTCATATGAACAGGGGGCCGCCATTACACTTGATGCAAGCAACAATATTTATATCACAGGATATTTCAGCGGCACTGTTGATTTTGATCCCGATGCAACTACCTCAAACCTCTCCGATCCATCTCAATGGAACGGCTTTATCGGCAAATACAATTCTCTGGGAGCGTATGTTTCAGCTCAGGCGCTGGATGCAGTGGCTGGGGGTGGGGCCAACGGGACCGACAAAGCAACTTGCCTGACGAGAGATGCTGCCGGAAATACTTATGTGGCCGGTACTTTTACAGGTTCCCTGAACTTTGGTGGAGATCTTGGTTTCGTTACTCAATCTGGCATAGGCACCTCAGGCTTCTTCGCTAAATATAATTCAGCCGGGATATGCCAGTTCGCCAAGGTTATCGGTACAAGTGTTGTTCCCACAGCGATAGCCCGCGATGCCGCAAACAATATCTACGTAACAGGAACATTTACCGGAACACCTGATTTTGATCCGGCAACGGCCGTTGTAAATATAACCGCTGCATCAATTGATGCATTCATCGGAAAGTATGATGTTAATGGCAATTATGTTTTTGTAAAGCAGATTACGGGAGCTGGCACCGAAACATCAAATACGATTTCAATTGATGTCTCAGGAAATATATATGCTGGCGGTAATTTTTCGGGAACTTCTGATTTTGATCCTTCTCCCGGAACCGCATACCTTGTCTCGAATGCAGGTACAAATGATGCATACTTCGCTAAATATAGCAATGTTGGAAATTTAACATATGTGAAACAACTGGGAGGATCAGGAGATGATTATTGTTCTTCTCTTACGCTTGATGCCTCCAACAATCTTATACTCACCGGAAGTTTTTCTGCATCAGCAGATTTTGACCCGAACAGTGGCACAAGCAATCTTACTTCTGCGGGAGGCTCGGATGTCTATTTCGGTAAATACAGCAATTCAGGAACACTGATCTTTGTGAAACAGATCTCAGGTTCAGCAAACGAGCTCGGAAAACAATTAAAGGTTGATAATTCAGGTAATATATATATTACCGGAAGCTTTTCTGGCACCGCTGATTTCAACCCTTCTTCTTCTACGGCCAATTTAACATCGGTTTCTGGAAGTTCCGCATTTTTTGCGAAGTACACATCAACAGGAAATTATTCGTATGCAAACCCAATAGCAGGCACCATTTCCAACAGCCTGAGCGTAGACGGAAGCGGGAATGTAAATCTGACAGGTACTTTTTCAGGTACAGTTGATTTTGACCCTTCAGGTTCAAGCAACTTTTATCTGGTCTCCAATAATGCAACTTCAGATGTTTTTATCGCGCGCTATAATTCAACGGGGGACATAATTTTTGCGAAAAGTATTGGTTCGGCCGGCACAGATGAAGGCAATGCCATTTATACCGACAACTCCGGTGTTGTAACTTATGTTGGTTCCTTTGAAGGCACCACCGATTTTGACCCCGATAATTTCACTCAAACAAACCTCACGGCAGGTACTAATTCGGATCTCTTTGTATCGCAGTTTCAACAATCTTTTTTTACTATAACAACTACATTGGTGAACGGCTCTGTTTCCTGCTACGGTGATACTGATGGCAGCGCATATGTTACACCAAATGGAAACCAGCCTCCTTATACTTACCTCTGGTCTCCATCCGGAATTACAGATTCACTTGCAACAAATCTTGAAGGCGGAACTCATACAGTCACAGTGACGGATAATTTTGGACTTACAGTAAGTCAGACGATCACTATCGCTCAACCTTCTGCTCCATTGGCAGCTACATTATTATCACAGTCAAACGTAACCTGCTTTGGTGGAAGTAACGGATTTGCATCGATTGGCGTGACAGGAGGAACTCCACCGTACACATACTCATGGAGCCCTTCAGGCGGCAGCTCTAATTCGTCTTCAACGCTTACTGCAAATTCGTACACTGTAACAGTTACCGATTCAAAAGGCTGCCAGTCGACCGTTCCTTTTGTTATCTCGCAACCATCTCAACTTAACATTAGTGTTTCTTCTCAGCTGAATGTTTCCTGCTTCGGTGGCAACAACGGTTCTGCCAGCGTTACTGCAACAGGTGGCTCAGGAGGAAATTCATTTTCGTGGGCACCGATCGGTACAACGGGCACGCTGGCTTCAAATCTTAGTGCAGCGACATACACGGTTACAGTGAATGACCTGAACGGTTGTTTAGCCCAAACCCTGGTCACTATAACGCAACCTCCGGTATTATCGGGAGTAGTAAGCTCTGTGGTAAATGTTACATGCGCATCTTCTTCTGATGGAAGTGCTAGCGTCTCTGCTTCCGGAGGGACAGCTCCTTACACTTATAATTGGTCCCCAACGGGCGGCACAAATTCTTCTGCCAACAATTTAGCTGTCGGCAGTTATACTGTAACTGTAACAGATAATAAAGGCTGTACTAAAACAATTCCTGTTTCTATCCTTAACCTTATCCCTCTGCAGGAAATTTGTGTTGTAACAGCAGATTCGGCAACAGGCAACTACAATATTGTAGTATGGGAGAAGCCTGCAGACGTAAGTAATATAGACAGTTTTGTCATTTACAGGGAAATAACTCTTGGTAACTATCAGCAAATTGGAGCAGTTCACCGCGATTCTTTAAGTCTGTATAACGACTTTTCGGCTAATCCGAATTCCACCAATTACAAATACAAAGTAAAAGTACTGGACACTTGCGGATCTATTGGAAACTTTGGTTTATATCATAATTCCATACATCTTCAATACTTAAGCTTTGGTAATTTCCAGTGGACTTTTTATGAAATCGAAAATACAGCAAACCAGGTAGCGTCATACAACTTTTACAGGGACGACAACGCCACGGGAAATTTTGTTCTTCTGCAGATCATACCGGGCAGCAATAATTCATTTACCGATGTTAACTATGCAAGTTATCCAAATGCGAGATACCGTGTGGATGTGAACTGGCTCTCCGGAAATATTTGTAACCCTACACGTGCCACTGTAAATACAACCCGTTCAAACATCAAGAACAGCGGCTTTGCTACAGATTATGATGAATTAAATGTTCTCTCTGATCTAATATCAGTTTCGCCAAACCCGGCTGATGATTTATTAAATGTATTGCTGCCTGACCTGAAATCAAAATATACAATCACCATCTATAACTCGCTGGGCCAGAAAGTTAGTGAGAGATTAGAGATTGAACCCGGTAATAACGTTCTTGATCTCACATCGCTGTCAAAAGGGTTATATTCTTTATGTATAGAAACGACTAAGTCAAAAGTTTATAAAAAAGTTGTTATCCAATAAATTGAATTAGATAAGTTCGGGTAGTTGCGTACTGTTTACATTTTACCAAAAAATCTAAGGGAGAGAGCTGAAGCACTTTCTTAGATTTTTTGGTTTTTTTTTCCCGGCACAGGCACAAGAACAGAATGCTCCGCGGCATGCCGCACTCAATTTCCAAACAGTATTTTAAAATTCTAAATAAAGTTTGGATTGCGCAGTAATTCCTAACCTCCCTTGATCCTGCCCTTCTCATCATTCGCAGCGCAGATGATAAAAATAAATTTGCGAAACCAAACGGTTGCGCTTATATTTGCAACCGATTAGTTTCACAACTAAACTTTTTAAGATGATGAGAAGAGATATTTTCCAGGCAATTGCTGATCCCACGAGACGCGCAATCATTACCTTGATCACCTTACAGGCAATGACACCCAATGCCATTGCTGATAATTTTCACACTAGCCGCCAATCTGTTTCCAAACATCTCAGAATACTCGTTGAATGCGAGTTAGTAAAACAGGAACAACAGGGGCGTGAAATATATTATTCTCTTAAAGTAGAAAAAATGAAAGAGATTGATAAATGGATGGCTCAATTCAGAAAGCTTTGGGAAACCCGGTTTAATCAACTCGACAATGTATTATCCACAATTAAAAAACAGAAAAAATGAACAATCTATTATTCGATTTTATCGTAGACATAGAAAAGAAAACGGTTTTTGTAAACCGCGAATTTGATGCTGAGCTTCCACTGGTATGGGATGCTTTCACAAAAAAAGAAATTCTCGACCAATGGTGGGCTCCTAAGCCGTGGGAATCCAGAACAAAGATCATGGATTTTAAAGTGGGCGGGAAAAGGTTGTATGCAATGGTAGGCCCTGAAGGACAGGAACACTACTCTGTTCAGGAATACACTTCCATTACTCCAAAAACTAATTTTAAATATTTGAATGCTTTTGCAGACAAAGATGGTAATCCAAATTTACCCGGATCTGATTGGGATCTGAGCTTCAGCGAAAAGGATGGGATCACAACAGTGAACATCACCATCTTTAATGAATCACGTGAACGCATGGAACAGCAGATTGAAATGGGCTTCCAGGGAGGATTTACTATGACGTTAAATTACCTGGCAGAAATGCTTGCAAAATCATAAGCGCAAAAGTAAATACGGGTGTAAATTAAAATCCTTCCGGTTCAATAGGAAGGATTTTATTTTTTCATCTGTAAGTGATGCAACCTCGCAGTAATTGATCAATTAATTAAAAAACGAGAAGTCTACAGTTAGGCTTCTCGTTTTCATGTTTTGCTTTTTTGCTGTGGTCAGAGCATCATTGACGTATATTCAATTTCTTAACCTCCCTTAATGCGTCCCTTCTCATCATCTGCACCGGTATTTTTCCTCATTTTGGCAGATTTTCCTTTTCCGAATTTATAAGCAAAGCTCACATTGAGAACACGTGTATCACGCTTTGCAGTCCAGTCTTCACGAACATTATCAAACTCAGTGACCCCGCTTGGGTATGCAGACCAAAGAATATCTGACATATTCACAGTGATAGTTCCCTTTTTCTTCAGCACCGTTTTCTGAATTCCTGCAGAAAGGTTATAAGTTGTAAGTTCGGTGGTGATCCCATTAAGCGCTTTATGACTGTAGCGAAAACTCAGCTCAGCCGAGAGTCCGTCAATAATGAAGAAACTGTTGCTTGTGTTGAGATAGATAGATGGTGTCCCCTGACTGATATAATTGTTTTTAATTGTGCCGCTATACATGCCGTAGTACGTGAGCAAACTAGTATTGGTGCTCCACCATTTTGTCAGCTTTTTCGAGTAGGATAAATTAACACTGTAGAAATTCAGCTTGTTCAGGTTCACAACTGTTTGCGAAGTGGTTTGCGTTTCAGAATCCTGGATCAAAACATCAGTGATGTTATCTTCCGTTAAGCTGTAAGTAAATTGTGCAAAAAATGCATTGTTATAGGAATATGAAAGTTCAGTGTTATAGGTCAATTGTGGTAACAGGTAAGGATTTCCTTCGCTGTATGTAGTTGCATTGATCAGGCTGCGATATGGATTCATCTGTTCGTATGCCGGCCTGTCAATCCTTCTTCCCAGGCTAAGATTTAAATTGTGTTTTTCCGAAGGCTTAAAATTAATGTACGCAGTCGGAAACACCTGAATATAGCTCCTGTTAAAAGTTTTCAAATTCATCAGTTGTTTACCTCTGGCTATAGTCTGCTCAGAACGCAACCCTAACTGATACGAGACTTTCTTATAATTCTTTTTCAGATTAACATACGCAGCATTGATGTTTTCTGAATATAGGAAATGACTGCTTCTCGCACTGTCAAATGTTTCTTCGCTATTCATCAATGAATAAAAAAGAATGTTATTATCCGAAGAAACGTAGCTTGATTTTAAACCTGCATCAAAGCTATATTCTTTTTTTAGTGGCTTGCTGTAGTCGGCTTTCAACGAGTAAAGGCTGAGATCGCTCTTTTGTTCATTGAGCAGGTCATCTTCACTCATAAAGCTTCCATCACTATGGTGATATGTAGTTAAAAACGATTGATTGGTTGTGTTCCAGTATTTAGCATAGTCGAGGTCTACCGTAATTTCCTGACCGATGCTATCGAGCTGATGCTTTAATTCAGCATTACCGGAATAATTATACCAATTGTCTTTGGAATCACTCACAAAATCGTAACTGTATATCACTTGCTCATTACCATCAAGGATCTTAGTGTTATCGACTCCTTTCGGTCGAAACTGAGTCGTCCCTCCGCTTCCCAATAATGATAATGTTGTTTTCGGTGACAAATAAAAATCAATACCTATGCGTGGAGCGTGGCTTTCGGTAGGATACAGAATATAATTCTCCGTTCTGTAAATTGTATTGATGCTATCATTAGCATTGTAAAATTTTCTGTCAATCGTTAGATTATTAAATCCTAAACGTTTGGCATAACTGTAATTTAAAAACAAGTTATAGTTTTTATTTTTATAGTTAAGGCTCATGCTTCCATTGTATTTTGAATATCTCCCCTGGCCAAACCCTGTACTTACACTGCCATTAAACCCTTCCCGCTTATTTTTCTTCATTACGATATTGATGATACCGGCATTTCCGGCAGCATCATACTTTGCTGACGGATTGGTAATGAGCTCAATTTTTTGAATATTGGAGGAAGGGATTCCTTTGAGCATTGTCGCCAGATCCTGGCCCGACATTCCCGTTGGTCTTCCATCAATCATGATTATAACCCCCTGTTTTCCTCTCAGGCTTATTTTGTCATTCTGGTCGATCATAATTCCCGGGAGCTTTTCCATAACTTCCATGATAGAAGAACCATTCTGGATAATGCTGTTTTCAATATTCACAACGGTCTTATCAGTCTGCTGCTCAATAAAAGGCTTTTCTGCCTGAACATTCACTGTCGCTAGTTCCTTCGATCCGGCTTTCATCCTTATAGTTCCAAGATCGACCATAGGATTGCTTAATTCGAGATGAATGGGAGAGATTATATTTTTTTCATATCCAACGATCTGGATCTGAATATAATAGTCACCATCTTTTAAATTTTCAAACAGGAACTGGCCTTTATCGTTAGTGATTTCACCCTTATAGAGGGAAGAATCGATGCCAGACTTTAAGAGAACAGTGGCAAATGGCTGGGGAACATTGGTCGGATCAACGATGCGACCTTTAAGGGTTACTCCTTCAATGGCTGAGCACATAAAGGATTGAAGAATCAGAATTGCTACAATAAATAAGTTTTTTTTCATGGTTGTTAATTTTAAAAATTAAAAGAAGGGAATGGAAATGCTACGAACCATTCCCTTTTATTGATCTGACAAACTTGTTGTAGCACGTCCGTTTGCCATTCAATACCTTTAATTATGTTAATTTATTTTCATTAATCGTCCTGGCAGTTTTTAGTTATTTTCATAAGTACCTTTTTTACGGTTTCAAGTTCAGTTTTACTGATACCTTCCAATGCAACAGACCGATTTTTTAAAACAATCTTATGAACGTCTGCAATGGTTTCTTTCCCTTTTTCAGTTACTTCAAGCCCGGTCCTTCTTCTGTCTTCCGTGTTGTTTCTTCGTTTAAGGTATTTTGCCCTTACGAGTAACTCAATGATCCGGGTAACTGAAGCATTATCTTTAAATATTTTTTCTCCCAACTCCTGCTGCTTGATATCCGGGTTCTCAAGTAATGTTTTTATTACCAGCCATTGATCTATAGTTATGGAATATCCGGCATTCTTTAACTGTCTTTGTGCGTACTGGCGATAAGTGCGTATCGATTTATCAATTGTATAAAAGATGACATTGTTTAATTGTTCCATTGCAGCATTTTGCACAAATATAATAATGATTTATCAATATTTGATATATCAAATATATTTTTAACAAAATTTTAATAAAATATTCATTGCATTATAGGATTAACTATCTGCCAGCATAAAAGAATTGACGTTGAGGAACTTTTTGTTATTTTTAATGAATGCATCAGCTTCTTCTTCAAATAAAAGCAATACATCCTGTCACGGCCGAAGCCGAAAAGGCGTTGGTCAATATTTCCAGGGAAGTGGAGCTTTTGAAAGGAGAGGATGTGCAGCGGATCGGACATACATGCAAAACCATCTATTTTGTTCAAGAGGGAGCTCTCAGGGTTTATTATTTTAAAAATGACACAGACATCACCGAAAGCTTTGAATTTGAAAACTCTTTCGTGGCAAGGGCCGAAAGCCTCTTTACCGGGAAACCGTCACGCAAGGGAATTCAGGCCTTAGAAAACGTATCACTCGTTGCAATTCATTCACAAAAGCTATTTCAGCTGTTTGATCAGTTCCCCGAACTTGAAAGGCTATTCAGGAAAATTATTGAAAGTTCGTATGTTAATACTGTAAATAGAATTGAAAGCCTCCAGTTTAACACAGCTGAAGAGCGTTACAACACGTTGATCCGACAAGCACCCGATGTAATCAAAAGAATCCCTCTCAAGTATATCTCCTCCTATCTCGGGATTACCCAGGTGAGTCTAAGCAGGATTCGCGGCCTCAAATGATTATTTAACATATGTTAAATTCAATCCATTAACACCAGAATAACTTTGTCCAAATATTTAGAATATGGAAAATTTTGATAAAAAAGGACATTGGGAAAACATCTACCAGACGAAACAACTCAACAATGTAAGCTGGTACCAGCCCATCCCGGAAACATCTCTCGAACTTATTGAATCCAGCGGAATCTCAAAAGACTCACACATTATTGATATAGGAGGTGGCGACAGCTACCTGGTGGATGCACTTTTAGAAAGGGGATACAAAAATATTACGGTACTTGATATTTCCGAAACCGCATTAGACAAAGCTAAAATACGGCTTGGAAATAAAGCATCAAAGGTGAAATGGCTCGTTCGGGATGCAGGAAATTTCTCACCGGACGAAAAATATGACCTTTGGCACGACAGAGCGGCATTTCACTTCCTTACTAATGACTCAGAAATAAAAAATTATTTCTCTGCAGTATACAACAGCCTTAACCCTGGAGGTACCCTTATAATTGGAACCTTTAGCGAGAGCGGGCCGACAAAATGCAGCGGAATCGAAGTTCGTCAATACTCTGAACAATCCATTTCACAGTTATTTAAAAAAGGATTCAGAAAAATAGCATGTACTACAATTGACCACCAGACTCCTTTTGACACAAATCAAAACTTTCTGTTTTGCAGCTTTCTAAAAGAATAGTCCTTTTACACCGAAACTTTGTATATTTAAAGTGAATGCCAGGCAAGAATAATACATACAGCTTTGACCCCACTTTGTTTTTTGAAGAATTAAAAAAGAGAGTTGATCTTCCACAAGCCAAATATGAAGAGTTTCTCAGGCTTTGGGAATTTAAAACTTTCAAAAAAAATGAATTCATCCTACATGCAGGTGAAGCGCCAAAGTTCTCAATATTTGTCTTAGCAGGCTGCCTGCGACAGTACACTGTTAATGAAGCCGGTGACGAATCAATAGTATACTTTGCTGAAGAACGACATTGGATAGGAGACCTGCCCGCAATGCGCGCAAAAACGCCAAGCGTCTTTAACTTTCAGGCCATTGAAGAATGCAGCCTCCTCACTATCTCCCCGGAGAACTGGGAAAAAGCATTTACTGACTTTTCGTGGTGGGCGCAGGCACATCTAACCGGTTATCAGAGATGGGCATCATTGCTTCAACAGAAGATGGCTGAAATGCAAACGCTCAGCGGTGAAACAAGATACCTGAACCTTTTAAAAGAAAGACCCAGACTTTTTCAGCGTGTTCCGCAACATTATATCGCTTCTTATCTCGGAATAAGCCCGGAAACCCTCAGCCGGATACGCAAAAAAATCTTTAATAGCTAATCTCTCAACGTAGTCAATGTGTTGTATCTTTTAGATTGAGGTATTATTTTCCCAAAACCATTCTAAATCAAAGCAGCATGATATTTGACGAGGAACCGCATGGATTTGGAAACAAAAACTAACATAGAAGAATGTGAGAAACAACGCGCGGAATTAGCCAATCGCGTTGAAGAACTCACTGACTTCATTGAAAACGCTTCAGTCCCATTGCACTGGGTAAATGGAAGCGGAATCATCCTCTGGGCAAACCAAGCGGAACTGGATTCGCTCGGGTATTCAAAAGAAGAATATATTGGTAAACATATCTCCAACTTTCATGCTGACCAAGAGACTATTTCTGATATTCTCGGAAGACTAATGAATAAAGAAACTTTACGCAATTATCCGGCACACCTGAAATGTAAAAACGGTGATATAAAGCCTGTGCTTATCAACTCGAACGTTTTGTGGAAAGAAGACAAATTCGTCCACACAAGATGTTTTACAAGAGATATATCAGATCTTAAAAAACTTGAAGAGCAAAAAGTGGAACTGATCAATACTCTTGAAGAAAAAAACAAGAAGCTAAATCTGGAGTTAACAAACCTGAAGCGTGAAATCTCCGAACTAAAAAATAATTAGCCGGTCTAACAACCTCCTCCATTAAAACTCAAAGTAAATTCCTGATTAACCTTTATACCCTGGGAGTCCTTCGCTGCTTTCCAGACAGGCATCTTATTAATCGCGTCTCTTATTAAATTATCAATCGCTTTATCAGTGGATGATTGTTCGATCCTGACATTTTCAACAACTCCATTTTCATTCACATTGAATTTAACGGACGCCCTCAGGAAGTTTGATATTTGTTTGCCAGAGGATAATTTATTAAATATGTTTTGCCCTAAAAAAGATGATAGCTTATCTATCCCTCCGGGATACTCAGCCTCTGTTTCAGGTACCATAACAACAGAATAAGATCCTTCTTTGATATCTTCTCCCGATTTATATTTTGCGTTCACCCAGCCTTTATATCTGAATTTTATTTTGATCAGGATATCAGCACCTAAATCAGCAGAATTCAAGATCTTCTTCTGTTCCGTAGTAAGGATATCATCGGTACTTTTTGCCCTCACCTCCTTACCATTATTCCGACAGACAATTTCTATTGCAACATATTCAATAATGGTTTCATAATTCTCGCGGATATGTAAATAATTTCCCTGAGGATAATTATAATACGTTGTGGGAGCTATGAATAAAGATGTTAATTCCCGGAACTGTTCATGTTCATTGTAAGGAAGCGCAAAGCGTGTCGTAAACTCAGGCATGATCTGATTAAGAAATCTTGCCTCCTTTACCTTATCTGATTTGATTTCCGGAATAAATCTGGGTGTGTATTGATATCTGGAATTCTGCCCGAAGCCCTGTAAGCCAGATACTAAAAAGAATATCATTAAGTACTTTCCCATATCATTTCCTGATTTTATATATTTAAAAAAACTCTTCAGATCATTTAGGTTGCGTGGCTTTCATCGCCATAACATATTTATAGACCGCATCCTTTTGTTCATCGCTAATATTCGCCCTGAACGACATATCATCAATGATCTTTTTCCATTGTTCTTCACCATAATTGTAAATACTTTGTGCAGCGTGACAGCTTACACATGCTCCCTGGGAATATATGACATGACCCTCGCTTAGCTTTTGTAATGTCACATCCGGATAACGTAGCTGTATAGCTGACAGGTCCTCATTACCCGGAACTTTTATTCCGGTAGGTTTATTAAAAAGGTATGAATTATCGGACGTTACAGTTTCTGTTGAAGTGGTTGTTTTCACTTCAGAAGATGAAGCACTTTTTTTAGTTGAGGTACATGCACCTGCTACAGTTAAAACAGCAGTCGCCAAACAAATTTTTACCACATCCATTTTGCACTTTTTTAAGATTTAATATTGATCCAAATTTAAAACTATAAATATGGAATATCTGTTATTGAGTAGTTATCGTCTTGTTAATGACTTGTTAACGCAGATCTTTTGCGCATATAAATTCTTAATTTTACTGTGACAATGAAACCCGATCGCAATAATTCCTTTATCCTTCTTTCATCACTAGCCTTGCTTATAGTACTTCTGATCCAGGTGAACTGGATTCTGGATAGTGCTAAGGATAAAGAAGAGCTATTCAACGAAAAGGCGAATATCGTTCTTGCAAGAACAACCGAAGCCCTTCTTGCGGATCAGGAAATATGCAGGAGTATGGAATCAGGAATAAGCCGAAGCGACACAACAAGAATTGATTCCCTGTTTAAGCATTACATGAATTTCTATGATTTTCACATTGCTTACACTTTTAAAATCTTTAAGCCCGCCTTTCGGACCGTGGTAAATGATACTATTTCTTCAAGCGAGTTTTATACTTCACAACCCGGATGCTACTCTGCAAGCTTTGATGAGATCAACAAAACAAATAAATGGCAACTGAAATTGAATTTCCCCGATAAGAAACAATTCATTATGGCTGAAATGGGACCTCTCTTTGTCACTTCTGTAATTCTGACATTCCTGGTATTATTTATGTTCTGGCGAACCACCAAGTCACTGATTGCCGAGAAGAAACTTTCAGAACACACTACCGACTTCCTTAATAACATGACGCATGAATTCAAAACACCTCTGACAAACATTGCTCTTGCCGGAAAGATGATAACCAGAGACGCGAACCGTAACAACGAAGATAAAATCAAGCATTACTCAGGCATTATTCTCGCTGAGAATGAAAAATTAAAGCTTCAGGTTGAACAGGTATTAAGCATGACTGCACTGGAGAGAGGCGAAATCCCATTGCAAATGACAGAGTTGAATATCCATGAACTGATTGAGAATGTCGCAAAATCTATGAGCGTTCAAATTGAGAACAGATCAGGAGTTTTGAATCAGGAACTTAATGCTCAGAATTCTATAGTCACCGGTGATAAAATGCATTTAACAAATACACTGTGTAATCTTCTTGACAATTCAATAAAGTACTCAACGGAAAAACCGGAACTATTGATCAGGACATACAATCATCAGAACAAGCTGGTATTGGAAATTGCAGACAAAGGAATTGGTATTGAAAAAGAATATCATTCGAAAGTGTTCGACATGTTTTTCAGAATTCCAACCGGTGACATACACAATGTGAAAGGATTCGGACTAGGACTGTCCTATATCAAAAAAATTATCGACCTCCATAAAGGTTCTGTAGAAATTGATAGTGAGAAAGACAAAGGAACCAAAGTGATAATAACCTTACCAAATGATTAAACCCAAACCCGGCATATTACTGGCTGAAGATGACCTTAACCTGGGTGTACTTTTAGTTGATTATCTCGAGACTGAAGGCTTTGCAGTCAAACTTTGTAAAGACGGAGAAATTGCTTTGAAGATCTTTCAATCACAACCATTTGAATTATGTTTGCTGGATGTTATGATGCCGAAGTTGGATGGGTTCTCACTAGCCAGGGAGATAAGGGCAACAAATAAAAAGATACCCATAATATTTATTACTGCACGTTCCTTAAAGCCGGATAAATTAAAAGGGTACGACCTTGGTGCAGATGATTACATTACCAAACCGTTTGACGAAGAAGAGCTGCTCTGGAAAATAAAGGCGATCATACGTAGAATCCCGGAACAAAAGATAGAAAGTAAGCAAGAGATCATTTCAATTGGAAAATTCATCTTCGACTTCGATCAGCAGTTGTTAGTACTGAATCATAAAGCCAGGAGAATTACTGAAAAGGAAGCCGGCATCCTGAAGTATCTTTGTGACCACCGGAATATTTTAATAAAACGAGAAGACATGTTAAAAGAACTGTGGGGAGAGAATGATTACTTCGCAGGAAGAAGCCTCGATGTCTTCATAACCAAGATCAGAAAATACCTGAAGGAAGATGCAGACCTTTCGATTGGAAATGTTTTTGGTGTCGGCTTTATCTTTAATGTGCCCGCTTAGGTTATAGAATATCTTTCGGAACTATCCTTCTCGTCATCACCTTCATGTTTTTCTTATATCCGGCATAATCATCAGGATTAAATTTCAATGTTGTTTCCCAGCTGTTTTCAGGCTTGAGCTCTTCCTCTATTCCTTGCATTACCCCTCTACTTATTATTGCAGAATGAATTATTGTGATGCACTCTGTATTAAGGTTCGCGCTTCTTGGATCAAGGTTAAATGTTCCGATCACAGTGATAGAAGAATCGATTACCATTCCTTTTGCATGCAAGCCAAAAACCGGGGTGTAGTCAAGTTTCTTCTGCAGACCGCCCGTCATTATATTTTTCCGAATCGAAGCATCCGGCCTGTATTCAAAAATCCTGACACCTGTTTGAAGCAACTCATCCCTGTCCCGCTGATATCCGCTGAAAGCCTCAAGGTTATCTGTTGAAGAAAGGCTATTTGTCATTATAGTTACTTTAACACCTCTATTAACAGCATCGCGAAATAAATTTTTCCCGATTTTGGTCGTGATAAGATATGGCGACTGAATTACGATTGACTTCTTTGCATTTTTCACAAGCTCTATTAGCGCAGTGGTAGTATTTCCCCCTCCTCCGAGGCCTTCCTTTCCATTATTTTTTCCGGGAACATCACTAACAAATACGACACTGTCGAGCCATTGCAACTCGCCACTCTTAATGATTTTGTCGAAAACGAAAGGAATCTGTTTAATATTTTCTCTAACCTGAGGCCAGAAATTATTAGAATCACAAGCATATTGATGTAACTGCTCGAATTTAGACGCCACATCAATTTTATAATCTGACTTATCCGTCAGCAAGGTCACCTCTCTGCTCAAAGGGCTGTTCCAGAATTGTGCGAAGGATGCCTGAATATCTTTAACACATCCTCCTATAAGAAGAACATCCCTGTCTCGAAAATTATATTCATGATCATAATCGAAATATTCATCAGCTATATTTCTTCCGCCTGTAATTACCACATCGCCATCAACCGTGAATGTTTTATTATGCATCCGTTGGTTAGAGCCTCTGAAATCATATTTTAAATTAATGATCTTATCCGCGATGTTCTTTCCGACATTGGTTCCCGGATTATATATTTTAATTGAAATATTTTTATGTGCATCCAGCGTTAACAATTTTTCTTCATCCGAATCCACCATTATATCGTCAACGAGAATGCGAACCTTTACTCCCCGGTCCGCAGCCCGCACCAAATAGTCCACCGCGATCAGGCCGACATTATCTGCTGTGAAAATGAAATACTGTACATCTATCGTCCTTTCTGCATTCTCACAAAGCCACGCTCTTGAAATCATTGAGCCATCACCATGCTCAAGAGGGAACACCCCTGTCTTGGCGCTCATCAAAGATCTCAGCGGGTCGAGCTTAGAAGATAATCCGACCGGCTTATCAAAATGGATCAAAGAACAAAAATCCATAGTTGCTGGCTGCTTTTCTTTTGAACCTGAACAGGCCGACAACAAAATAATTGCGAAAAAAAGCAAGGCACACGATTTCTTTATCATGATCTAAATATACCTAATTCTTATTGCGGTTTACAACGCCCGTTTTTGATTTTTATCAAAAGGATTGAAGATTGTGTTACAGAAATTTGTCAAAAAAACAACCTTATGAAAACAAAAAAAAGTAAACCGGAAACATCGCAACTCCTGATTCTGTTGCTTCTCTTAGCATCAATACTTTTTTGTTTATTGCCTCGGATTCCGCAAGACCAGACATATCATCATTTCGCTGATTCAGCCACACTTTATAATTTACCCAATTTCAGGAATGTGGTGAGTAATCTGCCATTCTTATTGATTGGAATAACAGGAATATTGTATGTGTTATTAAAGAGGCAGCATCCATTAATCAAGTCACAGACACCCAATTATTTTGTTTTTTTTATAGGTATCACATTGACCGGAATAGGCTCTGCATATTATCATACAACTCCTGACAATTCAACTCTAGTTTGGGACAGGCTCCCTATGACAATCTCTTTTATGTCCTTTTTCTCAATTATAATAATAGAGTATACGGAATTCAGTAAAAAAGCATCTCTTCTTATCACTTTACTGTCCATTGGGATTCTATCGGTTCTATATTGGTGTTACACCGAATATAACGGGCAGGGAGACCTCCGCTTATACATTATAGTCCAATTCTTGCCTATGATAATTATACCAGTAATGTTATCTGTATTTAAAGCAAACAGGCTTACAAAAACCCATCTCTGGATAATGCTTTTGCTCTATGCTGCCTCAAAGATTTCAGAAAGACTGGATCACAGCATTTTCGACTCCCTGTCATTTATAAGCGGCCACACGTTGAAACATTTATTAGCTGCCGCAGCGCCACTCACTTTTCTTATTGGAATCGCTAAGTCACTGAATAAAAATTCCGGGCAGAAATAATCTGCCCGGAATTCTAAGATTGTTTTAATCAGGCCTGGTTGTCTGTTGATTTCAAGGAAGAATTTTCCGCAGCCATGCAATCACGGATGTTTTTTTGAACAGCAACCGCAGAAAACAAAGCGAGAATAAAAGACATTCCGTAAAAACCTTTTTCACTTCTCATCAGATCGGCATTCCATAGTCCAATCACAAGCAAAAGAATACTTAAAATAGTGGCGAACCAGCTGATCCCATAATAAAGTCCGGTAACAGGAATACCTTCCATTTGATCCCTCACCGCTTTTTGCAAGGAGACCGCGGAAAACAAGCCAAACATGAGTACTGTAAAATAGTAACCTTTTTCATTTAACTCCATATCGGCATTCCACAAACCAACATTAAAGGCGATGGCACCGGTGAATAGTGCAACCCATGAGGCCGCAATAAATGCATTTGATGGTCTTTTCATAATTTTGAGTTTTAATATTATAACACAAAATTAAATTAGCGCTGTGAAGATATTTTTGACAAATATCAAAATCGGTACTAGTGAGAGCCTGCTCTGATCCGACTCAGGGTTTCCTGAGTAATCCCAAGGTAGGATGCTATTTGTCCGAGCGAAGCCCGCTGCAACAACGATGGCTTTGATAAAACAAAATTCTGATATCTTTCTTTGGCGTTTTTAAACTGTAAGCTCAACAAACGCTCTTCCAGCTTAATGTAGTATGCTTCCGTAATAATTCTTCCGACACGTTCAGTTTCAGGAAATTTCAGATACAATTTCTCAAGGCCGGCATGAGGAATCCTTATCAGGATAGAATCTTCAAGTGCTTCAATAGTCTCAAATGCAGGTTTGATTGCAATAAACGAATAAAAGCAGGTTGCGAATTCACCTTCCTGCGCAAACCAATTTGTGATCTCCTTACCGCCTTCATAATAAAAGCCCCTGACTAAACCTTTCTCAATAAAAAAAAGATCGTTGCAACGATTATTGATCTCAACGATTGGTTCGTTGCGACCAACATTCAACTCCTCCGTAATAGAAAGGAGCTCCGCCTTTAGCGAGTCTGAAACATGGATCAGCGAGGATAGATAAGAAAAGAATGACATTAGATGCAGCTATGCTTTATCAAATATAAGATTTTAGCGGTAAACAGGTATCAATACTGCAAAATCGCACACTGAAGCCTGAGGGACATTGTAAAAAAAAGAACACCACGAAATTTCGTGGTGTTTCTCTCTAAATTTTCACAGGATTATTTTAAAGTGCAGGTACGCGTCTCCGTATTCGAAGGATCAGACTGATTATAACTTGTCCCGGAAGAACATGTTGCCAAGGCAGACTTCTTCGTCACTTTATCGTAAGTGGTTATTTGTGTTTCAATGCTGGAAGAACCGACTTTATTATATGTACAGGTACATACACGGTCTTTCCTGCAAGACATAAATCCGCATGTTAATGCTGCAAACAGGATAATTGCTACTTTTTTCATTTTTATAGTTTATTTAATTGGTTACTTTTTTAAAAGGCGAGTACTTCCCCAATAATGGCGGCATACTATCACCCAGGAGATATCCCCAGGGCTTCAAAGGTTCAATATGATCGAAGATTACCTTGAGAATAGCAATCAGCGGAATTGAAAGGAACATCCCCGGCACTCCCCAAAGAGCGCCACCGCATAGCACTACAACTATCGACATAAGAGCATTGATCTGCACTTTTGATGCAACCACTTTAGGAATAATGTAATGATTATCGATGAACTGAATTATTACATAAACGCCAAAAACCGAGAGTGCTGCAGCAGGAGATTTTGTTGTTAAAGCTATGATCATTGGTAATGCTACAGCAATAAATCCGCCTATATAAGGAATAACATTCACCATAGCACCGATAACACCAAGTAAGATCGCATAATCTATTCCTAGTATCAGCAAGGCGCTGCAATTGAGTATTGCTATAATAGCCGCTTCGATCAGCAATCCAATGAGATAACTCCGGATGATTTTTTTAGTTGCAGCAAGCACTGCATTAACTTCATCCTTATGAACAGCCTTAAAAAGCTTGTGAATAAACGCTATAAGCAATGGCTGATAAAAAAGTATCATAAATGTGTAAACCGGAATCAATACCAAAATGATGAGCACACCTCCTGTATTAATCAATGTTTGATTAAGTGCTGCACCGGCCCCGGTCATAGCTGACTTATTCTTTTCTGCCAGCCATGTATTTATCTTCCGTGTACTGATATTAAAATTTTCAGACACCCATGCGATACTTTGCGCTGTCAGTTCGTGAAACTTCCTGACCAGGTCTGGAAAAGTATCACTGAACACCATCATTTGTGATGATAATAATACAATGGCGGCAATAGTAAATATGATCAGAAGGGCCAGAGTCATTCCGATAGCAAGTACCCGGTTAAGTTTTCTTTTGACAAAAAAATCTACCACAGGCGTCAGGACAATTGCAATGATAACCGAATAAATCACCGGGACAATAATTGACCGTGCAATGTATAACATACTGATAAATGAAAAGAGCCCTATAAATACAAGAGAAGCCTTTGCATAGAAAGGAAATTTAAGATCAGATTTCATTTTGGCCTTTTGGATTTTTTTTACTTAGAAGATTTTTTATAAAGCTTAACCCTTTTTCCTTTATTTTTTCACCGTTATTTGCTACAAATCTGCTAATGCCCATTTGTAACACAGTACCAAGAATACTCACAACTGGATTCATACTTGCACCAACTAATAATTTCTTTGAAAAGAAACCTGCACTAAAGCCCAATGCTTTACCAAGAAAATTTCCTTTGATTTCCGAATCTGAAACAAGATCCGTAATGGTGCTTTTAATAAGGTTGGCCGGCTTGAGGCTATCAAAAGTAGTTTTCAACTGAACTTTCAATTCCAATCCGCGTTCTTTCTGCTGAATTCTAAGAACTTCAATCGCACTTTTCAATTCAATTGTCGTATTTATTTTATGCATGGAAACCAGTTAAGCAATTGTGAAATAATAGAATTGCTCACCCGCTCCTTGATCCTGTTATGGAAGAAGAAATAGATGACAAATGCAAAAAGCCCATAAAACCCTGCAACACAAAAGAAACCATAGTATAGTTTTCCAAGAATGTCGCCAAGCCAAAGTCCGACTGCAATGTTTACAATTATTATAAACATGGAAATCATCAATATAACGACTCCGCGGGATACAGCCGCAGAACCTACCAGAGCTGTCTTTTCAACAGCCTGCAGCTTTAGAAGATCGATGCTTGTCTTCGCATACATTTCAGCATTTTCAGCAAGGATCTCTATTTGATTCTTTTGATCCTGCATTAGTTGACGGATTTGTTTAGATTGCTATTAATATCTTCTGCGGAGCTTTTCTTTTCGGAATAGAGAGCCGAGGCATCCTGCTTCACTGTTTCTAACGTTTCTGAAAAGCTCTCAAGCAGATCTTCGATCTTTTCTTTAATATCTTCTGCCGTATCCAGGCCTTTTTTCGTGATCTTCTTTCTGGTTTCTGAACCTTTGTCAGGCGCAAACAGCACCCCCAATAACATTCCTGCAGCGGCTCCCGCCAATACACCAAATAATATCTTTTCCTTGCTCATGATAGCTGTTTTTATATTGATTATGTTCTGCAAATATGAGATAACAAAGGAGGTATCCTGTTACAGCATCCTGCAAATTTCTTACATGATTCACAGGTTAATCCGGATTCAATAATCGATCAGCTTCAGCTTCCTCAATATCCTCTTTTCAGCTTTAAGAACTGAGAACCTATATCCTGCATACATCATAAGCTTACCAAAACTATAATCAAATGTCGAATTCACTTTTCCTCTGAAAAGAAAGGCATCAAACATACCCATGGTTCCTATGAAATAACGGGTATTGTCATATCGGAATGTGAAGCTAGCACTTAACTTTCCGGCACCTGCGGAGAACTGGGAATAACGAGTGTTATCGTCTCTTGTATAAACCGAGCTCTCACCACCTACCCCTTGCGTCACACATGCAGTCGCGTACCATTTTTTAAAAAACACTCTTGTATATATATAACCGATATTCAACCCTGCATTATGAGAATATCCTTTTTTAATTATGGAGAGGGTATCAAAGCTGTTCCTGAAAGGTTGTTGTACCATTGATTGATCTCCGCTTGCAGCGAAATAGGTATAATATACTCCTATTAGGAGTGAGCCTGCACTTTTTTTCTGCTGTTCAACAAAGGCGAATGCATTACCGTAAGAAAATCTTCTGTGATTAACTACATATACTGAGCTGGCACCGATATTCAAAGCTTTAACGTCAGATCGGACCGAGTATGGCTTATCGCCTGTGTATGCAGAGTAAGTTTGAGAGTTTCTGATATAAAACCCTTTATACTGCTGTACAAACAAATCTGTATTGATTTTCCTTCCATACAGATGAAGCTGATAATCACGATAGGTTGTCTTTCCCTTTTTAACTGAATCTCCTGTAAGCACCTTGACTCCCGAATTCAAAATAAAACTTGCCCATCTTGAGCTCACACATAAGCCGAGATTATATTGAAGGTTCGGCACGAAGGTTAACTTATTTCCCGTCTTCTGATCCGAGAGAGTGAATTTTAAAAAACGCGTAGACACCGGTACTGTGATTACAATCCTTTTATAGAACGATTTAATATAAGCAGTATCGTAGTTGATCTTTCGCTCACGAGTACTGATCATGGCAAACCCACGGTGTGGCCACATCCATAATTCACGTGGGGTTCGGTGAGGAATTTCACTTACCCGGGAAGGTGATTTACCAGACCCTGGGTTCTCCTGTCCGTAAAGAGCGGCCGATAAATTTACTACCAGAGAAATTAAAATAACAAATAGTTTTAAGCTCATGTGAAAAAACAAAGGATGCGCAACAGTATCTGTCACACATCCTTTTTTAATAAATTAAATTATAATCTATTGCCTCTTATTACTCTAAAAAGCACAGCAATGACAGCAATTACAAGCAGGATGTGAATGATTCCGCCAGTCTGAAATCCGAGGTACCCAATGGCCCAGATAACAACAAGAATAACTGCGATCGTGTAAAGTAAGTTTCCCATTTTTGTATGTTGTTTTTTTGTGTTTATTTATTCTTATTTTTTTGTTTTGTGTGACCCGGATTAGTAGTATTCGGATGATGTGGGTTATTTGAATTCTTGTTCCAGCCTTTTTTACTACCACTGTTTGATCCATGTGGTACTACGACCAGGCAGGATGAATATCCAATTAATATTATACTGCATGCAAAAGCAGCAATGATTCTAAATTTTTTCATAGTTTGTTTAATGTTAAAAGTGAATTGCAATTCCTATTGTCGACACTCCTGTAGAAAGGTCAAGAAATACGCCTGCTTTAGTACTGAAGTGATACTCAGCTCCTGCGTGGGCATCCAGGTATAAGGGACTCGCGGTTTGATTTACATGCCTGTCACCATAGTAATCGTTATCCCAGACAACGCTCCTGAATACAAAGCCTACTGAGCCTGCTGCATAAAAATCCCATTTTTCATTTGCATGAAAAAGTTGATCAAAATAATAGGTCCCTTTTATTCCGACCGGTACCGCAGTGACGCGGTATGAATAATATCTGTATGAAGGGTCATATTTAGGCTGTCCCGGGTTACCCCAATAATACCTGTTCCTGTAAGTGTAAGCTCCGATGAATGGTGCAAGGGTAAAATTTCTTGCTATGTCAAATTCGAAGTTCATAGACACTACTGGTAAAGGATGCCCAACATATCCGTAATATCCAACACCCGCACCAAGGTTAAGGGTTTTGCCATACTTTTCAGGAGCGGGTCTGTCCTGAGCATTCACTGCAGCGGAAAGTGAAATGGATAGTATAATTAAAAGAAATATTGTTTTCATAAGTGTTTTTGTGTTTATGTTATGTTTATGTTTTATGTTTTATGTTATTTATAAAAAGCATAACCTACTGTTCCCTGGAACCATACGTTTTTATAACGCGGTGTACTGGATGTTCCGTCACCATTATTGTTTTGAAGATCACAGCCTACTCTTGCACCCAATGTGATATGCTTAAGATTGATATCCAATCCTCCTACCGCACCGAATACGTTTTTACGGATGTTATCATTCTTAAATTCATTCTCCTGTATAAAGCTGGTAGATGTATTCGTAAAAACATCGCGCTGACTTAGCAGATAAGAATACTGAGGTCCTGCGAATAAAGTAAAGAACTCGCTCGGCTTAAAGGCTAACTGTAAAGGAAAATCAATATAAGTCGTGGTGCGGGTAAAACTGTATTCATTTCCAAGCATCATTCCGCTTCCCTTGAATCCTTTTTGAGAGAATAAAGCTTCAGGCTGCAAACCAAGATATTTTCCGAAAGGTATAGCGAGGGAAACACCGGCAGCAGCACCAAATTTGGCATCAGCCCGGAAGTCTTCACTGTTCTCATCATATACATTTGAATAGTTTAGTCCTGCCTTTATTCCGAATTGCAGCTTTTCTCTGTTATCGGTTTCATTTGAACTTTCCTGTGCATTTACAATAGCTGCACAAGACAGGAACAATGCGGTAATTATGGATTTATTTTTCATTTTTCTAAGTTTTTTGAAGTTTATAAGTTTCTAAATGTTTTTAAATGATCGGCTTGATGATAATGTCAGGAAAGCTATCCCCCGAAATAAGTTTTTGGATCTCTTCTTTTGTTTTTTCAATCTTTAGCTGGATCTTGTCTAGTATCGCATCCTGTTTGTTAACTAATTGCTGCAGGTCATTACAGGACAGATTATTGAATTGCATCTTCAATTTCTCTTTTGTTTCATCCCAATCAACTTTGATTTTTGTATTGTCTTCCATTTTTATAAAATTTAAATTCTGATTTAATATTTAACTTTGACAAAGGTGAACTATCGTGAATGCAGATGTGTTACAGAACTTATTGAATATGTTACATGATTCACACACTCACTCTTATTCACCTTCGCTGCTACTTTTTCTTACCTCCGCCACCATGGCCCCCTTGCTTTCCTCCGGTGTGAGATTTATCATTGCCTCCCCCTCCATTTTGCTGAGGACTTGCTTTACGATTCTCCTGGTGTTGATTATTAGCAGGCTTAGTATTGTTTGCCTTATGTGATGAGCCGTTATTACCCGGCTGCTGGTTCGAAGTATGTTTCTGGCCGTGACCTGAATTAGAATTCCCTTTGCCGGGATTATGTCCAATGTTTTTTTGCGGCTTACCTCTGTATCCCTTTTTGTATTTCACTTTGTATTCATCGAAATACACATATGGCCTGTCGCCTCTGTAATCTGTCATTACTACTTTGTAACCTCCGTACAGATCATAATTGCGATAAGGACCGGGAAGATATCTTTCGTGTATCCATATCCCATTACCGAAATAGATGAACATTGACGACTGGACATCGTAGTATGCTTCCACATCAGGCAAATAATAATATCTTACATCAGTGTACCCGGCCGGACCCCACTGCGGAGGCGATCCTATGTTAACGTTAACAGATACCTGAGCTTGAAGTGAACCTGCCAGAAGCAAGGTAATAGATGCGATGATAAGTCTTATTGATTTCATGTTTTTTGTATTTATAGCCTTCCGGCAGTTTATAATCTGATACAAAAGTGAGTCTTTTATCACCTGTAAATGTTATACAATTCAGAGAAGAGTTATATAATTCACACAAAGGGAAAACAATCAGGGAAACGTAAAAACAAAAACACCATCCTGTTGGGGATGGTGCTCTGATTTCAAATTGAATTTTTATTTTTTAACGATAATAAATTCTGTTTTCCGGTTCTTCTGGTGTTCACCTTCTAAACATTCAGAAAGCACAGGCCCTTCACAAGGGCATAAACTTGCGAGCTTAGGTTCTCCATATCCTTTACCATGGATCCTGGAAGGATTAGAGATCTTTTGTCTTACATATTCAGAAGACGCTTTGGCTCTCCGTTCTGATAATAACTGATTAAACTCTTTTGTTGATCTGCAATCTGTGTATGAACGAAATTCCACAATCATTTCAGGATACGCATTCATAATCTCAATGATCTTATCGAGATCAGGCTCCGCATCCTTACGGATATCAGATTTTCCATAATCAAAGAAAATTGTATTCAAAGCAAGAAGTTCAGCGAGATCTTTTCCCTCCTTTATTTCAGAGGCAATGGCTTCCGCTTTAGTGAGCAGGATGACATCAGCTTTGACAACCGCTTCATTGCCATTGGTATTTGCAACATTATTTCCGTCATTGAATTTCTTTTTCTTACCGGTAAGTAAATAATTGGTATTCGAAGCAACTTTGAAGCTGAATGAGCCATCCGCGTTAGTAGTAATTGTATCCAGTACTTTATTCGATTCATCAAGAAGTGTTATTGATACACCGCCCAGAACCTTTAAGTTCCTGTCTCGTGCAAAGCCTTCGATCCTCTTCTGAATATCAGCAACCTTCAAAACTTCAACACCGTAAATATCGTCAGCACCGCTACCGCCTGACCTGTTCGATGAAAAATACCCTTTATGTGTTTTGCTGTCAACGATACATGCAAAATCATCGTATTGTGTATTCAATGGGCTACCCGAATTTTTAGGTAAGCCATATCCACCATTAGTGATCACACTTGTAAAAATATCTGTTCCGCCCAATCCGGATAAACCATTGGAAGAGAAGTACAGTACACCTTTTTCAGATTCCACAAATGGAAACATTTCATCCCCTTCAGTGTTAATACTATTGCCAAGATTTTCAGGTTTGTTCCATGCACTACCCGGCATTCTTGAGGTTTTGTAAAGGTCACTGCCTCCGTACCCGCCCGGCATATCACTTGTAAAGTACATTGTATTACCATCTTCAGTCAGAAATGGCTGACCTACAGAATATTCATTATTATTATAATTAAAAGGCTCTTCCTCTGACCATTTTCCGTCTCTGAAAGTGCTGAAACAAATCTGAAGCTCTACGACTTTATCTTTGCTTTTGTCTTTAAAATGATTTTTAGTGTATGCCATAAAGGTTGCATCTCTGCTAAAGCTGCCAGGGCCATCATGCATTTTACCGTTAAGGCTGTTATCGAATCTTTTAGGATCTTTTAACTGGGTACCATCCTTATCTGCAACGAACATATTAAGGAAAGGCATACCGTTCCAGTTATATGATCGTTTAACCATCTTGGCAGCTGACCTTGTGGAAGCGAATACAATTTGGTCTTTATAGAAAGAAGTTCCGAAATCCTGTGCAGCGGTATTCACCTTTAAGGTTTCAACTTTAAAGCTGCCATTATCTTTCAGCAAATCAGCAAAGGATGCTTTAGAACCAGCATAACTCTTTGCGCGCAGATCATCCGGCTTTTGCTCGCTGAATTTATCCATTGTTTTATTAGCCTCATCATATTTCGCATTGGCTTTCATTACCATTGCATAATTATAATAATCTTCAGCAATGAGGCCGATGCCTGAACCGATCAGTTTTGCATAGACGATTTCAGCTTCTTTATTCTGATCCATCTTACTGTAACTTTCCGCGAGCCTTCTTTGCCCATCCGGACTAAGATTCTTGGCATGAGTATACGATTCGATTGCTTTATCGAAAGAGTAGCGAAAGGCATATTTATCACCTTCACGTTCTTTCCGTGATTTCTCCTGAGCGCTAAGACTCAGGGAGAGCGCTGTTAATAATACTAATGGTATATATAATTTCTTCATTTTGTTTCTTATATGGTATTAAAAATATCTGGGTGAATGGATCTGTTTCTTGCTTGGATAGATGAAATCGTATCTTAATACAATTTCATGACTTCCCTGGTTGTACTTGGCTGTTTTTAATCCGTAAGACCAATCGTATGAATAACCTACATGAAATTGTTCGGTAATATCCACACCAACCAGTCCACCGAAAGCATCACCTGAGCGGTACATCGCACCTATCAGAAGTTTTTTCATGATAACGAAAGATGCTGTAAGATCAGCCTGAACCGGTGCACCGGATGTAACTTTAACGAGTGTTGTCGGTTTAAAAGCCAGGTCGCTTGAAATAGGGATCACAGTCCCGGCAATCAGGAAAAAGTGTCTTTGCTCTTTACCAATTAAAGTGTTTCCGTCCACCTTTATCACTGAATAATTATTCTGAAGAAGATTTGGTGCAGATATCCCCGCATAAAACCGCTCCCTGTAATAATAGGCACCCAAACCAAAATTAGGTGTCACATGGTTATTGATATTCGTCTGAAAAACAGGATCAGTTTCCTGTCCCTCCAACTGAATCGAATTTACATTTGATTGAAAGATATTGGCACCAGCACTCAATCCCAGGGCAAGCTTCGATTTTGCGGAAACTTTCATTATGTACGCAAAGTTTGCAAAAGCCGAAATATTGTGATTGGGGCCAATTTTATCATTTGATAATGACAGCCCGACACCAATATGCTCATTTCTTAAAGGAGCATGAAGAGTCAGGGTTTGTGTAACAGGAGCTCCTTTGAAATCAACCCACTGCGAACGGTGGAGGGCAGTGACAGTCAGAGCTTCTCTGCTCCCTGCGTATGCGGGGTTTACAGAAAGTGTGTTATACATGTAATGAGTGTACATCGGGGCTTGCTGTGCATTGGCTGTTATACCGCCAAGTGCCGAAATCAACACGATGCCTATTGTTTTAAATGTTTTCATTTTCTTTATTTTAATTGTGTTATTAGATCGATGTTATTTGTTCAGATAGATAGTTCCTTTAATGATGTCAGTATCATTACCCAGGTCAAGGATATAGAAATATGTTCCGATAGGCAGCTGCTCACCTCCGAGCCTTAAGCCCTTCCCACATTTACCATCCCATTCACTTGTATATGGATTAGCCTCAAAAACTTTATCACCCCAACGGTTGAAGATCACAAATGTGTTTTCCGGATAATTACGGATCCCGCGGATCACAAAAAGATCGTTGATGCCATCACCATTAGGAGAAAATCCTTCAGGGATAAAGAAATCGGTTGGGAATGTTTCCACCGATGAATTATTATTTGTCATATCAGGATCTGATTCATTTCCATAAATAATTGCCGTGTTAACATAATTACCACCTTCAACTACAGTTGCTGTCATGGTCAATGTTTCAGTTGAATTATCGATCATATTACCGACAACCCATTCACCTGTCAGTACATCATAAGAACCTGCAGTTACTGAAGAGGAAACATAAACATACCCGTTTTGAAGAACATCATTTACGACTACGCCTGTTGCAGTTCCACTGCCATTATTGGTTGCGGTGATCACAAAGGTCACTTGTGTTCCAAAGAAAGGCGTTGCTGTATTAACCGATTTGATTACACTCAGATCAGAATTACAATTATTAACAACAACTGCTACTACAGAAGGAAATGAAGTACAGCCACCTTGTGACACTGTAAGTGAATAGTTGCCGGCATCAGAAAATGATGCAGAAAGAATAACAGGATTTTGTGTTGAAGATGAATATCCTGCCGGCCCCGACCATGAGTAATTGGCACCTGAAACAGTTACAGCGGTAAGGTTGATAGCACTTCCTGTACATACCGGAGAATTACTTCCGGCAGTTGCTGTAGGAGCCGTTACTACATTAAGAGTAACATTTGCTGATGTATCATTACCACAAGAACCGCTAACAATAACATTGTAATTGGTTGCATTATCAAGGATTGTTGCAGGGTTAATAGTTAACACCGAAGTGGTAGCACCTGAGATATTACCTCCGTTAACCAGATTAACCGCACCCTTCCTCCATTGGTAAGTAAGCCCTGAACCGAGTGCATTTACAGAGAAAGCGATTGAGTTTCCAAGACAGACAGACTGATTTGGCGACACAGATACTATACGTGTACTGTCGATGTTCAATGAAACATTCAATGAAGTATCATTCCCACAAGTTCCTGTGACTATAAGATTATAATTAGTTGCAATATCAGAGATAGTTGAAGGGTTAATAGTTAAAACTGACGTGTTCACACCGGAGATGTTACCTCCGTTAACCATATTAACCGCACCTTTTCTCCATTGGTATGACATTCCGGAACCTGCAGCAACAGCTGAAAAGCTTGCAGGTGTTCCAATACATACAAACTCATTTGAAGGCTCTGTAGTGATACGGATACTGTCAACCGTTAACGAAACATTAACTGATGTATCACTTACGCATGAACCGTTAATGATAACATTATAATTAAGTGCCGCATCAGAACCGGTAACAGGATTAACAGATAACATTGCTGTATTCACACCGGAAATATTTCCGGCATTGACCATGTTAACTGTCCCTTTTCTCCACTGGTAAGTAAGTCCTGAACCGCTTGCAACAGTCGCAAAACTTACAGAGCTGCCAAGACAGCTTATCTGATTCATTGGCTCAGAGGTAATACTTACACCATTGGTGATCATTAAAAAAGCATACACTGATGTATCACTTCCGCATGACCCTGTTACAATTACATTATAATTAAAAGCTGTATCAGCTATTGACGAAGGGTCTATTGTTAAAGTGGCAGAAGTTGCGCCCGAAATATTACCTCCGTTAATAAGGTCAACATTTCCTTTTCTCCACTGATATGTTAATCCTGAACCAGGAGCCATAACAGTAAAAAATGCAGAGTCTCCGGGGCATAGTGTCTGTCCCATAGGCTCCGAGGTTATTGCAATAGCATTTGTGATGCCAAGAGAAACATTATCCGAAGTATCATTAGGTGAGCTCATTCCGCTCACAATTACATTATAATTATAGGCTGTATCGGCAGCCGACACCGGATTAATTGATAACACCGCAGAAGTTGCTCCGGAAATATTTCCTCCGTTCACAAGATTAACAGTTCCTCTTCTCCATTGATATGAAAGGCCTGTTCCGACAGCTGTTACAGAAAACCCGGCAGAATCACCTGCACATACGAGCTGATCATTCGGTTGAAGGGAAATAACAGGAGAAGTCGCAGTAGCACCGCAGCCCGGAGGCATAATAGCAGTGATAGCTGCAGTATTTACTGCACCTGTTGTTGTTAATGCTCTTCCATCAAGATACACCCCTGTGGTCATACTTATAGCTCCATTATTAGCTACGATGGTTCCTCTGAAAACAGAGTAATCATTAATACTTACAGCACCTTCTACTTTCCAGAAAACATTCTTCGCCTGTGTACCATTGATCAGTTTAACTTTTGAATAGGTACTGGTAGCAAGTGCACCGTTGATTTGAATAACAAAAACAGCATTAGGATTTCCTTCTCCGTTCAGATACAAAGTATCAGTAAATGTTGCAGCTGAATTCATCCGGTAAGTATGTGGAGTCAGTACCAGATTGTTACCGAATTGGGCGGGATACAATAATTCAATATCGTAAGGGAGCCCGTTAAGATAATTATATACGCTGATAAGGTCAGAAGCAGCTAAAGCCGTTGAACCATCTGGAGTTCCATGAATCATACCAACCACCAGCAAAGGATTAAAACCCGTAGTTGTTCCGTTATCACTTCCGATATCACCGGTAACATTGGTTACACCGGCATTAGTAACAGGACCTATCGATGTGAATAAAGTGTAACAGGCTGTAGCTCCCAGCGTTGGTGCTAATGGACCTGTTAAAACAGCGCTTCCACAACCGATAGGTTTATAAGCAAGAGTTCCGTCAATCGTGATAGCCCCGGCAGTTGAAAGGGCTCTGCCTTCAAGAGTGTCATTCGTACTCATATTAATTGCAGCATTGTTTGCTACAATGGTTCCTCTCATGGTTACGGCAGAAGCAAGACTAACAAGTCCTTCTACTTTCCAGAACACATTACAGGCCTGTGCGTCATTTATCAACTTTACTTTTGCATTGGCATTTGCAGAGAAAGGTCCTTGAATCTGGAAAATGAAAATCGCATTAGGATTTCCCTGTCCATCAAGTGTTAGATCAAGATTAAGCGTTGATGCTCCTGAAATGGAATAAACTCCTGCATTCAATGTTTGTCCGTTACCAAGCAAAGGGGCTGGAAAAAATGTAGGTATAGCACTGTTAAGCTGATTATAGCCCAGATTAAGATCGGCAGCAGCAGCAGCAGTAGTACCGTTATTATTATGCATTACACCATTCACGTTTCCGAATCCGGTACTGGAACCGCTGTTGGAACCTACATTTCCTGTAAGTTGCGATATGCCGGTGTTACTTAATGCACCAACAGAAGTAAACAGCACAAAATCAGCGGCTGTTCCAAGAACAGGAGCCTGAGCCAAGTTTATTTTCGGAAGGAGCAGTATAGCGGCCGTGAGTAATAAGAGAGCTTTACGTTTCATTTTAAATTGATTTATCATTATTAATATTTGAGCAACAAATGTCCTTTATTTAGTTCCGGATATGTTACAGAACTAAGCATATAACTTGCATTATTCACACATCTATAAAAACAGAACGCCCGCTGTTTTCACAGCGGACGTTCCGACACTCGAACTAAACTTACTTAAAGATTAATTCTGAGAGATAATCTTACCTGATTGAATAACGTTAGATTTTGTGATCACCTTGTAGAAATAGACTCCTGCAGGTAAATCGTTTGTTGAAACAGTTGTGCTCTGGGTTGTAAGTGTTTTCGAAAACACAACAGCTCCAAGCACATTAAAGATCTGCAATTCACATGTATTGAATTTATCATCCAACTTAATCGTTAAAGATGTTGTGAAAGGATTTGGATATACATTGATAACCTGTTCCGTTTTTTCAACAACATTGATTCCTGTTGGTGTACAGATCGTCTGAACATTGGCAGTAATTGCTTCTGTTGTAACAGTTCCTGTAGTAGATAAAACACGGCCTCTTACATTTACACCTGTAGTAACATTAACAGCACCATTGTTTGCGATGAACGTACCAGCCATTTTGGAGTAATCATTTATTTCAATAGCTCCGTCAACCTTCCAGTAAACGTTATTTGCTTGTGCACCATTGATCAGCTTAACATTTGCATATGTACTTGTTGAAAGTGCACCGTTGATCTTAATCACGAACATTGCATTTGTGTTTCCCTGAGCATCCAGATATAATGTATCAGTAAATACTGTTGCAGCATTCAAAAGATATGTATGTGGAGTAAGAACAAGGTCAGCACCAAACTGAGCAGGGTATAAAAGCTCAATGTCCGTAGGTAATGTATTCAGATAAGTATAAACATTTAACAGATCGGATGCAGCAGCTGCAGTAGAACCATCAGGGATCGGGTGAACATTACCTGATACATTCAATGAATTGAATCCTGTCGTTAATCCCACATTTGTTCCGATATCACCTGTTGCATAAGAAACACCTGAATTCGTAACTGCACCGTCAGAAGAGAATATTGCGTAACATTCTACAGAAGCAAGATCAGGAGCCGCAGGACCGGTTAAAGTCGGGCTACCACAACCAATTGGGGTGTAAACAAGAACTCCATCAACGGTAACAGCTCCAGCTGTAGAAAGGGCTCTTCCTTCAAGTGAATCATTCGTGTTCATCTCAATAGCAGCATTATTTGCAATAATGGTACCTTTCATAGTAGTTGCAGCAGCTATACTTACAAGACCTTCAACCTTCCAGTACACATTACATGCTTTGGCATTGTTGATCAGTTTGATCTTGGTATTGGCATTAGCAGACAATGAACCCTGTATCTGAAAAACAAAGACAGCATTAGGATTACCCTGCGCGTTCAAAAACAAATTTAAATTTAATACAGTTGCTCCGGATACTGAGTAAACTCCCGGAGTTAAAGTATCACCGTTTCCTAACAAAGGTGCAAGGAAAAAGGTAGGTGTTGCACTGTTCAATTGATTGTATGCGATCAAAAGGTCTGCTGCAGCTTGTGCGCTAACAAGATCCTGATCGTGCATCTGGCCATTTACGTTACCGAATCCGGTACTTGAGCCGCTGTTAGTTCCAACGTTTCCAGTAACATGTGTAATCCCGGAATTTCCAACTGCTCCATTCGTAGAAAACAAAGCGAAGTTAGCTGCAGTTCCCAGATTTATTGATTGACCAAAGCTAACAGCCGGTACTGTAAGCAGCATTGCAGCAGATAATTTTGTAAGTAATTTATATTTCATTTTTAGATTTTTTGGTGTGAATTAATTTTCACGATACAAAGGTGCTTCAACAGATGGACGAATGTGTTACACAACTACATAAAGAACTTACATGATTCACACATTGGTTGAAAGAAAAAAAACGGACAATGCCGACAGCATTGCCCGTTCCCGTTAATGATTGCAGTGTTACTGCTTAACAATAGTATTGCCTGCCATAACAATCGCTCCGCTTCTTGCCAAAGCCCTTCCGTCAATTGTAGCACCTGTATTAAAGGTAATTGACTGCATCGCCATTACCGTACCTTTAAATACTGAGGTTGTCCCGAATGTCGCAGATGTTCCCACTTGCCAGAAAATATTTGAAGCCAAAGCACCGCCACTTAAGATAACTTTTCTACCCGGAGTGGTTGTAAGCGTTGATGCAATCTGGATGATAAATACTGCATTGGGGTTACCTTTTGCATCAAAGGTCACATCGCCTGATGAAACAGCAAGTGAAGACGTTGATTTATAAAGACCAGGAGTCAGCGTCAATCCGCCAATATTTCCAGCGATGGTTACAATGTCAGTTGCAGTTCTGCCTGCAGCATCATTATAAGCTGCAGTCAGATCCAATTTTGCCTGAGTTGCAATTGCATCATTGATATGCTGTGTCCCAACAAGTATTCCCGGAGGAAAGCCTCCTATAGATGTACCGGGGCTTAATCCCATATCTCCTGTAATGTGTGTTGCACCTGTATTGCTTATCGCTGAGCCTGCAAGAATTGCCAATGTTGCTGCAGCTCCCATAGCAACTGTTGGCTGTGAAGTTGTCTGTAAAGGGATATGCTGTGTGTTTGTTGACGGTGAAGGCGAAGGCGTTGGTGCTGTATCCTTATCTTTCTTACATCCTGAAACGAACGCTATAGAAAGAATGGTCATTACTGTTAATATTTTAGTTTTCATAATTTTATCCTTATTGTTATTTCCGCTTCTGGCGGTCAGTTGTGAAATTTCACGTTACAAAGGTGTATCTTATCACAGCCTTTTCTATTACATAACTCTATTAATCATTTACATTATTCATACTATTTAATATCCACTATCTTCAGCTCAACTCTTCTGTTCAACTGACGACCTTCAGGATTGTCAGTTCCATCAACATTATTATTTTTTGCATCAGGAGATGCTTCACCGTAACCCTTTGGGATCATTCTTTTATTGTCTATTCCTTTAGCTGCCAGATAAGCAACAACAGCTTTTGCTCTTTCTTCTGAGAGTTTTAAATTATACTCTGCAGAACCTTTAGAATCAGTAAATCCGGCTATCTCAACAACAACCTTAGGATATTTATTCAGGAACTTCATGATGTTCTTTAACTCAACGTTAGAAGTCGTGCGGAGCGTTGCTTTATCAAAATCAAAAAAGATATTGTTCAGAACAATCCGCGACCCAACAGTAACAGGAGGAAGCTGAATGTCTTTATATACTGCATAATAATTAGTGTTCTTAGGAACCTCGCGGTTTTCGGAATAAAACAAATATCCGTCAGCCTCATAAGCTATATTGTAATTTTTTCCTGCAGGGAGAATAAATAAATATTGTCCTGTTTTTTTATTTGGGTTGTAAGTCCCGACAACTTTCCCTGTTTCATTGTTTGTAACTGTAATCAAAACACCTTTAGGTACATTTCCGTCTGAATCTTTCACAAAGCCTTTTAATAAAACCAGGGGAGCTTTTTGTTCATCGAGAAATGTAATCACGTAATTGTCTTTCTCGCCAAAACCACCTTCTTTGAATGATGAGTAATATGCTTTTTTCTTATCAGCCGACACTACATAAAAAATGTCATCATCCGGTGAGTTAACAGGGTATCCAACATTCACGGGTGCTAACCATTTCTTGCCGTCCTCTGACAAAGCAGTGTAGAAAACATCAAATCCACCCATTGTATTATGTCCGTTAGAACTGAAGAACAGAGTTACCCCATCCGGATGTATAAAAGGCGCATCCTCATCATATGGCGTATTGATCTCGGCACCCATATTAACAGACTTACCCCAATCACCTTTTTCGGTAAGCTCGCTCTTGTAAAGATCACGTCCGCCAAAACCGCCCGGACGATCACTTGTAAAATATATTGAAAACCCGTCAGCAGAAATAAAAGCGCTGGGTTCCCAATGCTTGCTATTAATATTTGAATTCATTTTAACGGGGACTGACCATACATCACCATCAAGGGTTGTAGAATAAATATTTCCGTCACCATTGTCATCCTTATAGATCAATATTTCTTGGCCATCAGGAGATAATCCTACAGTTGCTTCGTTCTCATTAGTATTGATGGGGGCTCCAATATTTTCAGCGGTTGTCCAGTTACCATCTTTATAGGTGCTGATATAAATATCTTCATAATACCTTCCGCCATCATAGGTGTTTCCACCGGTGCTTTCTTTCCTTCGTGAAGTAAATATCATTTCAGATTGATCAGCAGTAATTACAGGGGAGTAATCGCCAAAGGCCGAATTGGTTGTTTTACCAAGATTCTCAATTTTAACCCGAACAGGGGTTGACATCAATTTCTTCCCCGATTTACACATCGCGATCTTCCTATCTGCATCCATAACATTCAATTTATCCTTTCCGTGATTCAAGGTTAGCTGAGCTTTGTACATTTCATACGAAGCAATTGCTTTATCAAAGTTTGAATGGATGTGGTATGCATCTCCTAATAACTTATAGGATAACACAGGAGCATTCCTTTCTTCAACATTCCCGGATTTATATGTTGGAGATACCGAGGATGTGGCTTTTATAAGAAATGGAAGTGCACTTGCCTTACCGTTCCGCCCTTTTAAATAACAGTCACCAACGAGATAACTGATATTAGCATTAGTGGTATCAGCTTTATAGAGCTCAAGATATAAAGGAAGAGCCTCAAAAAAATTCCCGGCCTTGTAGGTCTCGTTCGCACGTTCAAATTTTGAGTTGTCTCGGTTCTTCCCCGCAAAAGAGGAAATATTCAGTAGCAATATTAAAAGTATTAGTCTTGATTTCATGTTATCGATAATTAGTTTAATTTGATACAAAGATGATTGTAAAGGGACCGGAAACGGTTACACAACTCTAATGATGATTTGCATTATTCACACCCCAAAACATGAATCAAGGAAAAACGGGCATAAAAAAAGCATTGCTATCGCAATGCTAATAGAAAAAGAGAAATCATCGTTACGCTCTTTCCATATACCAGTTTAATTGTTTTTTCATATCCTTCATCTGAAGAATGTCAGCAATTATTTTTTGCAACCTGAGAAAGGCTGTTTCACTTTTTACAACGTAGTCAAATGCTTTATGATGCATACAGTTCACCGCAACGTTAATGTCATCCTGGGACGAAAGCATAACAACAGGAATATTATGGTCATACTCTTTAATTTTGTCCAAGGTATTGATCCCATTCATAGCATCGAAGTTGATTCCGTTCAGGTGATAATCAAGAATAATCAGATCAGGCTTACTTGAAATATTCTCCATACACAGCTCGCCAGTGGCAAAAGTTTTAATCTCATAATCGTCATGTTGAAGAAAGTCGATCTCAAGGGATTTTAATAATACTGCATCATCGTCCACAAGGAAGATCTTAACTTTAGTTTCTGTTTTCATCTAATTGGCTTTTCATCAGGTTTAATTCTATATTTAGTTCTTTACATGCTTTGCTGCAAACATTCTCAATTTGGTAAACAAGGTCCGGGATCTCATCCGTTAGCTCCTGTGCCGCTGCGTAAGATTGAACTTTCTTGGCCATATTCTCGGAATCTACGGTCATGCCCATAATTGAAAATGAGGGAATCATTTTATGCACAGATGAATGTAGCTTCTTCCAGTCTTTTGCCTTCAAACTGTGTTTCATTGAATTTACAAGGTGGGGCGTTTGCTCAAGATATAAAGAGATCATCTCCATCATCAGCACAGGGTTTGATTTCGTCCTCTTCATGAGATAACTAAGATCTGTGCACTTTTCATCATTATCCTCTTCTATGAATGAAACAACGTGGCTCATTTCTTTTTTGTAATCAGTGCCCTTAAGGTATTTAAGTATTTTAGTATAGAGAAGTTTATCGTCTATGGGTTTGGAAATATAGTCGTTCATTCCCACAGCATTACATTTTTCAACATCAACGGTTGTAACATCTGCTGTAAGTGCAATAATGGGTATCTTGGATTTCATCTGGCTCCTGATATACTCTGTAGCTTCAAATCCATTCATCTCAGGCATTTGCAGATCCATCAAAATAATGTCATAGTGATTCTCCTTCAATTTCTCGATAGCTATCTTTCCATTAGATGCAATGTCCATCTCAAATCCAAAATCTTCCAATAAGGTTTTCATCAAAAGCTGATTGAGAACAATATCCTCAACCACTAATATTTTAGCATTCTTTAAACCTGATTCAAGCTCTACACCGGGTTCATTTTCAATTTCTGCCTTCGCCTTGGTCTTGACAAATCGTAGACTGAACGCAAATGTAGATCCTTGGCCAACAGTACTATTCACTTTAATTGTTCCACCTTGCGCTTCAACCAATTGCTTAACAATTGCGAGTCCAAGTCCCGTTCCGCCATATAATCTTGATGTACCGCTTGTAGCTTGCTGGAAATCATCAAAGATATTACCAAGCTTATTTTCCGAGATCCCAATTCCTGTATCAGTAATTGCAAATTGAATGGTTGCAGATTCAGCATCGTCCTCTGTCATTTTTACACTTACATTGATCTTTCCTTCAGAAGTAAACTTAACAGCGTTACCAACAAGATTTAATATTATCTGGTGGAGTCTGACAGGATCTCCAACGAGTACATCCGGTATTGCAGAATCGTATTCTTTAATTAGTTCCAGGTTCTTTTCGTGGATCCGTGTTTCGAACAAATGAAGCATTGCCGATATGGATGATGAAAGCTTAAAAGGGATATGAGCAAAAGTCATTTTACCGGCATCTACTTTTGCAAGATCAAGAATATCATTGATAAGAACAATCAACGCGTCCCCTGAAGTCTTAATTGCATTAAGATATTCAAGCTGTTTGCTGTTCTGTTCCGTTTTCAGGAGTACTTTTGTAAATCCAATGATAGCGTTCATAGGAGTACGAATCTCATGACTCATATTCGATAAAAACTGTTGCTTGGATTTAACAGCAGCCTCTGCTATAAGCGTTGCACTTTCTGCTTTACTCTTTGCTTCTTCCGCGATTACTGCAGCAAGTTCTGCAAACACCTTCGCCTCAGTAAGTTCTTTGGCAATTCTCTTTTGCTCAGTTACATCCCGGGCAACAATCACAACACCCAGCACATTACCCAATGCGTCCTTATATACAGAACCGTTAAAAGACACATCAGTAAGCTTACCTTCGTTGTGGCGAAGCGTTAAAGGTGAATCAGCCACAGAGCCTTTTGCAAAAACTTCCTGATAAACTTCCCTGGCCTTCTGTGGTTCGGTAAAATAATCAAAGAAATCCGTACCGGTCAATTCCTCTCTCGAGATACCCGTAATATCAGCAAGCGCCTGATTCATATCAGTGATCTTACCGGTGGTGTTGATCGTTACTAAAGGATCGAGGCTGGCTTCGATTAGGCTTCTGGAATATTGCGACTCCTGAGTTATGATGGTATCCATTTTATACGCTTTTACTTTTATTTAAGGCTGAACATTTCCAACCTCTTCGATCGGATTTCTTCTTTTGTCTTTTAAATTTTTGAAATGTGATGGAGAGAGTCCTGTTGCCTTTTTAAATTGATTTGAAAGGTGAGCCACACTGCTATAATTCATTTTCCACGCGATCTCCGTTATGTTCAGCTCACCGTAAATTATGAGTTCCTTGATTCGTTCAATTTTATGGGATATAAGAAACTGCTCAATGGTAGTTCCCTGCACTTCTGAAAATAAATTCGCGAGATATGTATAGTTATGTCCAAGCTTCTCACTTAAAAAATTAGAGAAATTAATCTTTACCACCTCATCAGAATGATGCACCATTTCAATGATAGCGTTCTTTATCTTTTCAATCAAAACAGCGCGCTTATCGTCCATCAACTGAAAACCGACTGAAAATAAAGCATCAGCAACCTGCAATCGCTGTTCCGAGGTTAAAGTTTCCATAATATCAACTTCACCAAGATCAACTACAATAAAATGCAAGCCCAACTTCTTCAGCTCTTCCTTCACTGCAACTTTACAGCGGGCACTTACCATATATTTAATGTATAACTTCAAATTAGTGGGATTAGATAATATAAACAAATGTAACGGTCTCGTTACTTTAACTCTTACATAAACCTTTTCAAAGCTTACATAATTCACACATTGCAAAACAGTGATTTTCTGATTGGCGGGAGAATTCTCGAAAGGAAAATTGGAACGCGGAATAACCTAATTAAAGATACGCATATAATATGGTAATAACTATTATATTCTGTGAATCTCAACCCACTTACGGAATCGTTTATAAATATGGCACTGTTTTTTTTATCATTTCCGTATGTTATTAGGTGCACATGTTTCAATTTCCGGAGGATATGTAAATGCTGCTAAAGAAGCGCAACGCCTTGCAATCAACACTATTCAGATCTTTACTAAAAATCAGCAACAGTGGAAAGAGAAAACGGTGAATGAGGCTGAAGGAAAACTTTTCAAACAGGCTTGTCTTGAAGCTGGTATTTTGCAGGCCTTTTCGCACACTATATATCTTATCAGCCTCGCATCAGAGAACGATGAAATAGTCGAAAAATCTATTCTTTCGCTTGCAATGGAGGTCCAGAGGTGCAAAACCTTAGGACTAACACACACCGTACTTCATCCCGGAGCTGCAGGAAAATTATCCAGAACAGAAGCGATAATAAAGATTGGGGATAATATTAAAACTGTACTTAACGCTACACATGATAATCCCGTTAAAATTTTGATTGAAAACACTGCCGGTCAGGGAACTAGTGTTGGCGGAAAAATAGAATATATAGCAGATCTTCTGGATTACATTAATTCTGATCGCATAGGTCTGTGTATTGACACCTGCCATGCATTTGCAGCCGGTTACGACATCAGGTCCGTAAAAGGCACTAAGCAATTCTTTAAAGAAATCGATAAAAGGATAGGTCTTGAAAAAGTGCTTTGCTTTCATCTCAATGATTCAAAAGGCGGAATAGGAAGTAAACTGGATCGCCATGCCCATATCAGCGAAGGCCTCATTGGAACTATTCCCTTTGAATACATAATGAAAATGTTTCCGGATGTCCCAAAAGTGCTGGAAACCCCTAATGAAAATAATGCTGACATCAGAAACCTCCAATTATTGCGTCAGCTGGCAACTAAATAACACGGTATTTAACTGAATATTCCCTACTAAAAGTTTGTATTAAAATCATCTTCCTCCCTTTTAATCGACAATTATATCGATTTCACCGAAAAATTGTAGTGTTGAATATTAAAATATGTTAAAAAGACGGTTCAAACATTAATATCTTCGCCTTCCTTACGTTTACCTTAGAGTTCATACACAGAACTTAATTTTTATTTAGGAACCAGCATTTTCTACAGGTGATCTTTATCTGATACACAGCAGATAATTATACACTACAGGATCTGTATAATCTAAAGGCATGAAAAAAAACTCTAAGAAAAGTTTAATATTTTCGATTGCGGCATTAGCTTTAGGTACAAGCCTTCAGGCAACGACCTATTACCTTAGTCCGAACGGAAGTGATAATTCAAACGGTACTTCTGCAACAACAGCGTGGAAATCCCTTTCTAAATTAAATAATATGGTTTTACCTCCCGGAACAAATGTTTTGTTTGAAGGTGGTGGAATCTTTACTGGCGGAATTACAATCGATCAATCGGATGCAAATGACGAATTGAACGTTGTTACGTTTTCAACATATGGCTCAGGGAAAGCAATCATCAGCTCCGGTACATCAGCGGGGTTTTCAGCCTTAAATACTAAAGGCTTCAAGATCGCCAATCTTAGTTTTGAAGGCGCAGGCATGACCGGCAATTCCACAAATGGGATCTTTATATCTACAACTCTTTCCGGAAACGTTAAGCTTGGAAAAATAGATATTATTGATACCGATGTCCATAATTATGGTAAGGACGGAATCGCGATCTTGTCTTCAAGCGGCAACACCGGCTTTAAGAATGTATTAATTCAGGGTGTGCATGTTTACCAGGTGAAACAGAATGGTATTACAACCAGAGGATTTACCATGCAGTCCCATACCGGCTATGCTCATCAGAATATAACGATCAGAAATACCGAGGTTGATCATGTACCGGGATATGCTGATGCATCAATGCATAGAGGAAGCGGGATCATCCTTGCACAGGCAAGTAATTCCCTGATTGAAAAATCTGTTGCTCATCATAATGGTACAGCTAATACACATTGTGGCGGGCCGGGAGGAATCTGGGCATGGGATTGTGACAACCTGACAATACAATATTGCGAAAGCTACAAAAATTCAGGCGGTTCAGGGTGTGACGGTTTAGGGTTTGACTTTGATGGTGGCGTTACCAATTCATTGATGCAATATAACTACTCTCACGATAATGATGGAGCCGGTTATTTGCTTGGCCAATATAGTGATGCAAGGCCGTGGTCAAACAATGTGGTGCGATACAACATCAGTGAAAACGATGGACGTACAAACTCAGGCGGGATCACCCTGTTCAAAGGTTCAAACGCTGTCATGAATGGCGCAAAGATCTATAACAACACTGTTTATGTGAGTCCATCATCCACCAACACCGGTGTTTCGGCTTTCACATTGACGGAATGGAATACGGGAATCAACGGGGTTGAAGTGTATAATAATATCTTCCAGAGTAGCGGAGGAACACAGCTGATCCTTGTACCTAACGGATATGATGCAGCATTTGCAGGTAACTTATATTGGTCTTCGGGAAGTAACCTGAAACTAGCTTACCATGGGACCTACTATAACAGTCTTTCCGCTTTCAGATCTGCGACCGGAAAAGAAATGGTGAATGGTATTGCAACAGGTATAAATGCAGACCCTATGTTGTTAAATGCTGCGACCGGTGCTATTATCTATCCGGGCCTTACAACCCAGTTGAACGCCTACAAGGTGGCAGCAGGATCGCCTGCAATAAACGGTGGAGTGAACCTTATGAATACGTTTGGTATAAATGCAGGACCGCATGATTATTTTAATAATCCGATCAATGCAATGGCCTCCAGCATCGGTATTCATCAATCGGGATTAGGATTAACGACAGGCATTTCAGATGTAGCTAAGAGTGAAACTGAAAAGATCAGCTTCTATCCCAATCCTTTAAGATCCGGTGACCTTTTACATGTGAAGGGAGCAGAATATCCTTACTCCCTTGAAGTGGTTTCTATTACAGGTGCGAGTGTCATAAAAGACAAAGAGGTAAGTACTGACGAATATCTTATTGCAGATAAAGGCCTCAGTGCAGGTGTTTATATCGTAGCGATAAAGGACAATTCAGGAAAGAAAACTGTAAGTAAACTAGTGATTGAATAAGCGTAATGATCATTAATAAAAGGCTCCGCATTTAGCGGGGCCTTTTTAATTTTACATTCTTATTCCAATTATTGCAACATCATCGAGCTGTTCAAGGCTTCCGCGCCACTCCTCGAAAACTGAATCGAGAATTTCCTTTTGATTATTCAGTGGTTCATTACAAATCCTTAATAACTCAGCCTGCAAATTTTTACTCTTAAATTTTTTCCCCTTCGGACCACCAAACTGATCAGCATACCCATCACTGAACAAATAAACAATATCGTCTTGTTTAATGCTTAGGATATGATCTGTGAATGGTTCAGGATTAAACGTATAACCAATAGGCTGTTTATCGGGTTCAACTTCTTTTATCATCCGGATGCCACCTTTAATCTCCGAAATCCACAATGGATTATTTGCTCCTGCCCAACAGGTCTCACCTGACTCTTTATGAAAGCGTATCATTGATATGTCCATACCATCCTGGCTTTCGCCACTTTCTCCGGTTTGTTTTAATTCTTTGACGATCTTCTCTCTTAACCGGTTGAGGATATCTGCCGGAGTAAGTATCTGATCTGAAGAAATAATCTCGTTAAGATACGCAATGCCAAGCATGCTCATAAATGCTCCGGGAACACCGTGGCCGGTACAATCTGCAACACAAATAAACCAATACCCTTTTTTTTCAACACTCCAGTAAAAGTCACCTGATACAATATCCTTCGGTTTATACAATACAAAATGTTCGGGTAAATGTGCCGTAACATGTTCCTCTTCTTTTAAAAGTGCTTCCTGAATCCTTCGCGCGTAAGTAATAGAATCGATTATACCTTTGCGGTGCTCTTCCACTTCCCGCTTTTGCAATTCGATCATTATCTTCTGCTTTTTTGTAAGGCGTAACGATCGGAAAATAAACAACAAGAATATAAGTGACAGAATCAGGCCACCGATAACACAACCAATAATAATATGCTGTGTCCTTTTTTCTGCGACTGCTATAGCTTTTGTGATAGCTTCTTTCTTCTCATATTCATAATTCATTTCCTTCCTTGTAATATCGCTCGTTTTATCCTGATTGAAAATGGAGTCCTTGGCAAGCATGTGTTCCTGCATTTCACTATTCGCCAATTGAAGTAAACGAATCTGCTCTGATTGACTAATCCCTTTTTGGCGGGCCATCTCTGCATATAGTTCTCCCAAGTGCTCTGTGGTAGACATGACACCATACAGATCATTTATTTTTTTTGAGATATCGAGAGATTCCTTTAAATATTTTTCAGCGTCTGTGTATTTTTTCATGCTCATGAAAACAGAACCAAGACTTCCTTTGTTAATTGCTTCAGTCGACTTTTCGCCACCTGATAAAACATTTAATTCAATCGCCTTTTTAAAATAGGTAACAGCAGTATAGTACTCCGGCACATCTTTAACATCGGTTCCTGCATCTGCCCTTTCATCCCCAAGATCTTTATATATCAACCCTATGTTTCCGAATACATATGCAATTCCTGAAGTATCCTTCAGCTCCTCAAAAAGCCCGACCGCTTTTGAGCAATAGCTTAAAGCCCTTTTATTATCATGAAGATCCATGTAGGCAGTTGCTATATTACCATACAAGCCTGCCTCAGAACTTTTCATTTTGCGTAGATGCGCATACTTCAGTGCCCTGAAATAGTAGTTCAACGATTTTTGATGATCACCCAGGTCGTCATATACAATTGCTATGTTACCCAGGTGTCTTTCCATCCCTTCGATGTGATTAATTTTCTCATCGTTTCTCAATGCCTTAAAATAATAATCAAGGGACTGAGGAAGATCACCGATATCACTGTAATAATTTCCCTTATTACCGTAGCCTATCCCCTGCTTATGGATCAACCAAACATTAAGAACTTCATCTGATATTTCTTTTGAGAGTAAAGAATCTATTTTATGAAGTCCTTTATTAGTATAGAACTCTTCTTCTTCCTGCATTTCGGCATGATAATATTCATCAGCGATAGAAAAGCATGCATTGATATATGAGGTATCAACAGATATGTCTGCCGGGCCGTGTTGCAGCCTTTTTAATTCGGCAAGTAGTGAATCAAGAGTTGAATTTTGAGCGGGTACCTTAAAGAATGTAAATAAAAAAATAAAAAGCATTACAGCTTTTTTAAGCGCACCATAATTCATAACAATGATTCTCTGTGTGAATGTTAAAAGTAATGGAAAATGGCTATTAAAGCAAAATAGTAAATCTGAAAAACAAAATATTTCGTAATTTAAAGCTATGAAACCAAAACGGATTATCCTTATCAGGCACGGGGAATCAGAAGGAAATGTCAGCAGGACTGTTTACCATGAGAAGCCGGATTATGCTCTGGAGCTTTCTGAGGAAGGAGTGATTCAGGCAATCAAAGCAAGTGTTGAGCTTCGGGCAATAGTTGAAAATGAATCCATCTTTTTTTATATATCTCCATTTTGGCGTACGCGCAGCACATTTGAGCACATCGCCAAACTTTTTGACCGTGAAAAAATTCAATGGGTTGAAGAACCAAGGATCAGGGAACAGGAATGGGGGCACTTACGCAGTCCCGATGAAGGCCTCCTGATTGAAAAAGACCGCGATGCTTACGGCACCTTTTATTTCCGGATTCCTGACGGAGAGTCAGCAGCTGATGTTTACGACAGGGTAAGTGATTTTCTGGGAACGCTTCATCGCGATTTTGAAAAAGAAAACTATCCCGATAACACCGTGATCATTACACATGGTATGGCTATCAGATTATTCCTGATGCGATGGTTCCATTGGACCGTTGAAGATTTTGAGGTGATCGCAAATCCTAAAAATTGCCAGATCGTGGTGATGGAAAAACATGAGAATGGCCATTATGAGCTTAAAACTGCTCTTGCTACACACAATGTCAAAAGCAAATGGCAGCGTCCGCTCCGATTAGAGTAAAATCTTCAACATCATAAGCCCTAGCATATTTTTTTCATGCCTTTCATAAATCAACAAAAATTTTATTTATGAATGAGCCAGATGAAACAGAGATCGAATTGTTAAGAAATGAATTCGGCAGACACAAAAGCATTCCGCAGAAATATGAAGCAGCCATACTTACAGCGCTATCCAAATACCCGGAGCTAAAAGAAGTAAGAATAAACTTTGTCCTTAAAGATAAACACAGTGTTCCTTATGGCACTGCACCAACGTTTCCCAGCATTTTCGCGGCACCCGCAGACCGTGAGTATACGGTCACTATCCTTGAAAAAGCTAAAGCACCAATGTTCTATGCGCTTATCAAGAATTTAACTTTTGAAGCAAAAGTGGGAGTATTCGGTCATGAGATCTCTCACGTTCTTCAATACAACTCTCTTGAAAAAGGTGAGCTCTTGAAATTTCTTGCGTGTTATATGATTCCCGAGTTTCAGGAAAAAGTTGAAAAAGCAGCCGACATGGGAGCTATCATCCATGGCCTTGGGCAGGAATTGCTTGAACATGCAATTTATATCAGAAGTATTCCGGGTTATACTGAAGAAAGAAAAGCGATCAATAGAAATTATTTAAAACCTGACGAGATCGCGAACTATCTTGTCTGATCTCAGAATTTAATTCCCATCACCAAAACATCATCTACCTGGTCTTCTTTGCCTTTCCAGGCATTGAAGGCCTCATCTATCAGCTGTTGCTGCTCCTCCATATCTTTGTCTGAGATTTCTGCCAACAATGCTTTAAAGCGTTTGGTTGAGAATTTCTTAACTACATGTTCAGCAAACTGATCAGTAAAACCATCCGAGAAAATATAAATTGAATCACCGGGCAAAAGATCAATTTCCTCATCAACAAAACTTTTATGAAGATCTTCATAATGACCTCCGATAAAGAATGGATTCCCTTTCAGTTCAGTAAGCTTTTTATTCCTGACATGAAACAGAGGACGCAATGCTCCACTGAAACGCAATCTCTTCTTATCCTTGCTGATGGCACAAACAGCCATATCCATTCCATCGTGAGATGAGTTATAATCTGACTTTTGCCTCAATACGCGAATGATCGAACTATTCAGCTTCGTTAGAATCGCGGAAGGCCTTGTGATTTTTTTATTGCTCACCAGCTCATTTAATAATGTGGATCCGACCAGAGACATAAATGCACCCGGAACACCATGTCCCGTGCAGTCTACAGCAGCGATCAGGTAATCATCCTCCGTTTCCGCAAACCAATAAAAATCCCCGCTCACAATATCACGTGGCTTATAGTAAATGAAGGACTGATTAAAGGCCTGGGATATGGAATATTTGGAAGGAAGGATCGATTCCTGGATTCTCTGAGCGTAATTGATACTGTCTGTAACATTCTTATTCTTTACCTCCAGTTCGAATTTTATTTTTTCAACAGTTGCTTTCTCCTCCTGAAGTAAAGCAGTCTTTTCGTTAACCTTTTGTTCCAGAAGTAATTTAGCTTCCACCAGTGACCGCGTACGATACCTTGTAACTGAATACGATAATGAACCTATAAAAAGAAAAACCATGGAATAGAACCATACACGTTTCCAGTATGGTGGTTTAACCACAAAGCTTATCTGCGCAGGCTTTGAATTCCATACGTTATCACTGTTTGCTGCAAGTAGCTGAAATGTGTATTCCCCATCGTTGAGCTTCGGGAACTCAATGAATTTGGAATTGGTATATCTCCAGATCGTATCCTGGCCGATCAACCGATATTTGAAATTGACTTTTGCGGGATCGGTAAAAGAGATCGCTATATAATCAACCTTCACTGAATAATCATCATACGGCACCTCAATGCTTTCTTCCGGATGATAGAAGGTATTATTTAACATCAAACCGGCAATATTTGTTTTGGGTTCGGCCTGGATCCTGTTCTCGCCTTCAGCATTATACTTTACCAAACCATTACTTGTACCTAACCACAGGTTCCCTGAGACATCCCTGAAACAGGAATTTTTATTAAAGTCCGTAAATAGTAAACCATCAGATTTCCCATATGAACGGAAAGTTTTCAATTGTGCGGGTTTATAACTGAGCCCATTTTTATGGCCTGCCCAAAGATTTCCATTCTTGTCAGAAATGATAAAATAGCAATAGTTGGATAGTAATCCTTCTGTTACTTTAAAATTCACAAAGCCACCTCTTTCATTATAACTGAATACTCCATCTCCTTCCGTGCCAATCCACACATTACCATCGGCCGATTGGGTGATAGACGTTATGCTGAATGAGCGAAGCTCAGGAATATTATTAAAAACATTGAATTCATTATCCTTTAAAAAATAGGGTCCCGCGCCATTGGAACAAAACCACAACCTCTTTTTATTATCTTCAAAAACCTTGGTCACATTGTTATGCAGAAGCCCGTCAAGTGTGGTCAAATGCTTTAGACTCTCACTTTCCTGCTCGTAAAAATAAACACCTTCAGAAGTAGCAATTACTATTTTATTATCGAGAGTTGCGATCAAAGAGTTGATGTTAGGAGTATTCAAAGATTTACGCTTGGAAAAATTCTGAAAAGAATTTTTCGTTTTATCAAAAGTATAAACTCCATTTTCCTTTGTACCTATCCAAAGCAAACCTGATCTGTCCTGCGCAATAGCTGTTACTTCAGAACTTACAAAACCATCCTTTGCATCAAACTGTCGGCTTAATTCAGGTGCTTCAATGTTATACTGAAACAAACCTTTATCATTACCTACCCAGAATCCGCCATCCCTGTCAATAAAAATACATGTTGCATTTTTATAATTCAGACCATTCTTACCTTCAAAAAAAGCAAATTTTTCTAATGGCAGCTCAACTAGGCCCGAACCGAAACTTCCAAACCACATATTGCCCTCATAATCTTCATAAATTGATTGAATATATTCATTAGGAAGGCCATTCCGGTCATCTATCTTGTTAACATAATAAGCTGTTTTATTGGCTTTGTCGTAAAAAGAAATTTTACGGATACCCTCTCCGAAATCGCCTATCCAAAGGTTCTCTTTCTGGTCGACAAACAACGAGGAAAATGTGCAATCTTTCAGATTTAGCTCATTTTTTATGGTTACGAAAACTTCATACTTACCATTATTTTTCTCAATTCCTACAATTCCGTAGTCATCAACAGCCAGCCAGAAGGCTCCTTTTCTGGTATTAACAGGCACAATACATTTAACATTTTTGCCTGACAATTCTTTTATCTCCTGCTTCAAAGTAAGGACCTTGCCGGTCTTGCTCAGAGTATATATAAACAAGCCCCTGTCAGAGCCTTCAAGCAACGCCCCCGAATGATCAAAGCATATAGCATTAGAACCTTCTTCATTCTTTGAATCAATAGCATCCACATGTAAAAGCGAATCTAGTCTGTATAAGCCTTTGCTTTGCGTGCTGAACCAGATATGATGTTTTTGATCTTCTGCTATACACGTCACTTTGGACGCTATATCCAGAGTTTGCCTGACAGAAGAAAATTTTTCGTTCCGGAGGAAACTTATCCCCTTCTGGTAATGGCCAAGCCAGGTAATATTTTTTGAATCTGTGAAATGTGTAGTGACAAAATTCTCAGCAAGATGATCTTTCGTATTAAATACTTTAAACTTGCTGCCTTCAAAAGAACAAAACCCTTCACCTGTAGCAACATTTATAAAACCTGTCTTAGTCTGAGAAATTGAGTAAACATAGGATTGCGGAAGTCCTTCATCCACACCGAACACTCTGAAGTTATATATCTGAGACCAGGCCGCTGAAGCAAGAAGATTAAAGAAAACAATGATAATAGTATTTTTTAAACGCATAATCCTCAGAGTTAATTATTCACCACCTTAACACCTATTTTATATTTATACTTGGGAATCCCTCCGATCGGACTGGTATAAAAAGGCATTAGCTGATTGTACTGATTGGTGATAAAAACAACAATATTGTTATTCTTTGCATCCTTTTGCTTTATAAATTGAATATCAAAGGACGTGTTGAACTCCTGTTGAACCACTTCATGCGTGTTTACTGTCCATTCAGCATCACCGGAAGTTTTGGCAATATCACCTCTTTTAGCAACAGAGACTAATCTGATCAACCCATCATTATCAAAATCAAAAACATTTACTTTTACCGCAACCAGATTGGAGGTTATAAAAGGATATAAATGAGACACTGAGTTTTTCTGATCTGATAAACGGAAAGAATATTCGTAAGTAAACATATTGCCACCTTCAATCGGCTTATTTTCGGTTTTACTTGAAGACATAAAAAGTCTGTATAGATTTCCATCATCTCCATCGGTCCCTTCAACTACAACTTTAAAAACATATCCGCCTGCATCCGGTTGCAGCTCACCTTCCACAGGATTGAAAGGACCGAGAGTGATCCATTTATCTTCGTATTCAGCTTCTTCACCAAAAATTTTGCTGGCCAGTTGCACACCGCTTTTATAGTTCCCAACCGGATCATGTTTTTTAGCATCATCGGATGAGTGCGCTCCTGCACCTCCAAAAACAGAAAAACGTGTTTTACTGTTAAACGGGCCGTGAGCTTCATCGTATTTTCCACCGTTATTAGGATCAAAGATTTTAATATAAACAGGATTTTTTTCTGTTACCGGCATTACGAAAAAAATGATCTGAACATTATCGTCATCTCCCCAGCTTTTGTCTGCATTTTTACTAAAAGTGCATAAGAACGGAATATTTTCTTCCATTGAAGGCGCCTGCTGTGCACAACCGAAATATACATTCAGTATGAGCATGATCGATACGATAAATCTCCTGTACATTTGCTTCATATAATTCGTTAATAATTATTTTCCGGTATCTGAACTATTCTGACTGTCTAAAATAATCTCATGCTGTGCATCAGATTCGAAGCTTGGTTCAATCCAGTTATTTTTTCCGTTGTTGTAGCCCGTTTCTTTTACAAGGCCTTTAACATAAATCTTTCTTACTGTATAAAATGTATCTTCTTTGCAGGTGCTGTCTGATTCCGCCACCACCCCAAGTATCACAGTATGATAGCCTGTAGTAAAATATTCATGCCTCGCTTTGCTGCCAAGGCTAAACCATCCATCATTGAACGTCCAGTAATATTTTTTAATCGTGTAACCGTCAATTACTGAAGACGAGCCATCCAACTCTATCGGATTCCCGATTTCCACAGTGTCTACACTGGCAATGTAAATCTGCCGGGGTTGCTCTACAACAAAATCATAGTTCAGATCATTATAAAACAGTTGTCCTGAAGACTTATCAATTACATTAAGGCTAACCGGATATGTTCCGGGTTTGTCAAAACATTGTTTCACCTCCAGACCTCTTTTCTTAATTCCATTTCCAAAATCCCATTCATATGTTAAGCCTGCAGTATCGGCCTGAGATAGTGATGATTCTTCGAAAAAAGTATAGCAGAATTTACTTTTAGAAATCACTTTATTTTTAAAAGCAGGAATTATCTTATAAAAGTAAAAGATGTTATCATCCTTACTTGCTAGCCGGTCAGATGATAAATAGCCTGAGCTGCCATCATCATTCGTCCAGATCCCGAAATCGTCTGCTTTACTGTTCACAGGACTTTCAAGCAATAAGGCACTGGTGCTTGAAGTATCCTTAAGAATAATGGAATAAATATCAAGTCCCCCCATACCATTTTTCCTGTCAGATGAAAAATACAGATTGCCAGTTTTATTTATAAACGGAAAAATTTCGTTAGCGGTTGAATTAATTTTCTTACCGAGATTGCGGGGTTTTTGCCATTCACCATTTTTAAGTTCCGTGATGTATAAATCCATCCCGCCATATCCGCCCGGCATATCTGAAGCAAATACCATTGCATTTTTGTTATTACAGTAAACCGCATGGCAGAACGACCCTTCTTCAGAACAAACGGGATGAATTTGAGGAACAGACCATTTTCCATTTAGATTAGAGGAATAGTAAATTTTTAATTGTTTGGCTTTTTCATGAGAACGAAGAATAAAATCATAACTTTTCTCATTGCAGGTGATCAATGCTTCCGTTTCATCTTCAGTAAAGCTTAAAGGACCATCATTAAAAAGCGAACTGAATTTATGAGAGACTGCAGGTGTTGAAAAATTGATTGAATCGATGCGTGAAGCAGTATATATATCATACATCGGTTCTGAAGATTCCGGGTTATTATAGTTTAAAGCAGGTTGAGGTTTCCTGTTCCGGGCAAAATAAAGGTTCTTTCCGGCCATAAAAGGTGACATCTCACTTACCTGACTGTTTATGTTCAGCGGAGTAACATCAAAGACGTTTTTAAATTCTTTATATAAAATTTCATCAGCCTGCGAACAAACATCAAGCACAGGTGCGAATAATAATATATATAGAATCAGTTTCTTCATTTCTAAAAATATCTCGGACTCTTGGTATTTAATTTATAGCTGAAAATATATCTAAGCATAAATTCATGGCTTCCATTTGAATAAGTGTTCAGATGGCTTAAGGTGTAATCATAACAATAGCCTATGCTGAATTGATCATTAAGACGGATATCAAGATATCCGTATGCCGCATCGTTGCTCCTGTACCCTAATCCGACCCCTATAGCCTCACGATAATAGATCGCACTTGTTAAATCCCAACCAACAGGGGAGTTTTTAATATGTCTGACGAGACCAGCCGGCTTAAGAACAAGGTCGTCATTAAGGTTAACAAGAAATCCTGCAGAAAGAATAAGCGGACTATAAGCAACCACATAGTTTTTTCTTGTGCTGTATAAAATCGGAGCAGAGATCCCGGCTATCACTTTTTCTGACTTATAAAATAATCCTGCACCGACAACTCCACTTATGCTTTTTTCAACGGCCTGTTCAAAAACAGGATCACCATTATCTGTTGATATAATTTTGCTGATATCATTCTTAAAGTATTCCACACCACCCTGTAAGCCAAAAGCTAAACTTCCTTTACCTAACTTTAGTTTGTATGCATACACTCCCATCGCTCTTGTTTCGCATGTAATACCATAACGGTTATTCAGAAAAACGAGGCCTGCATTCACTTTTTCATTCTTAAGGGGTGTATGTAGGCCTATGCTTAGATTTCTAGGTGCCCCATCTATACCCGTCCACTGATCCCGGTAGATGCTAGTGAAATTTAAAGCATTCTGACTTCCTGCATAAGCAGGATTAATCAAGATTCCCGAAAAATAATACTGGCTATACAACACATTATGTTGTGCATAACACCAGTGACTCATTAGCAGAAATATGAATAGTAGTTTTTTCAAATCTATTTACTTTTAATTATTACAAAGCCGCTATACTCCATCCCCGGCAAAACCTCCAAAGTAAAATAGTAGGTATCGTCCGGCAACTTTTCATTTTTTAAATTCGTACCATCCCATTCATTGTGATATTCATCACTATTGTATACAATATTTCCCCACTTGTTGAACGCCTTGAATCTCACTCCGGGATAATATTCAAGCGCTTCGATTGCATAGGTATCATTATATCCATCCCCATTGGGTGAAAAGCCGTTCGGTACTCTTAAAGGATTCATTTTAATGTGAACGTCATCACTACTGGCTGGACAAACACCGTTGGTTATTTCCCATCTGAGAACATTTTCCCCCACCGGGAAAGACGAAATAACAGTCGATGGGTCGGAAGCATCATTCATTGTACCGATTCCACTAAGCCAGATCCACCTGCCTGTACCAATTTGCGGAACGTTAGCTTGTAATTGAACATAGGGAACATCCGTTTCTATATCAGCTCCTGCCGATGCAGTGTCGGGCTGAGTATCCGTAGTAATAGTAACGGTTGAAGAAGAAGTAGGACAAACACCATTTGAAACACTCCATTGAAAAACATTTTCTCCGGAACCTAAAGAGCTTATTGCAGTGTGAGCATCGGAAACAGAATCCGGGATACCAGTCCCAGTGACCAGTGACCATGTTCCCGTACCAACCGAAGGAATGGTTGCATTCATTATGACTGATGGCGAAGAAATGCACACCCTCTTATCTGTTCCTGCATCCGCAGCTGTTGGCATGGCATCCACAACAATGTTGATATTTGCCGTTGAAGAAGGGCATACTCCATTTGCAATTGTCCACAAATAAGTGTTCACGCCCAATGAGTATCCACTCACAGAGGATGATGGAGAAGATGAACCCGAAAAAATCCCGGAGCCATTATATACAGACCAGCTTCCTGTTCCTATCAAAGGGAGATTACCGGTAAGTGTAACCTGAGGAGTCGAAGCGCAGATAACCATATCAGCACCGGTAGAAGCCACAGTAGGTAATGCAGAAACAACCACAGTAACCATGTCGCTCGATACAGGACACACACCGTTTGAAATATTAAGCTTAAAGATATTTGGACCAATTGCCAGATTACTTACTGTAACGCTGGAGGCTGTGGTGGAAGAAAAACTTCCCGTACCTGAAACTGTTGACCAGGAAATATTTCCATTGACAGGACTGCCCGCATTTAAAACTACCGAGTTTGAAGTGATACAAATGTTTTGATCAGGCCCGGCATTTGCAACCGGAAGTGCATTAACTGTAATGGACACAGTTGATGATGAAGAAGGACAGGAACCATTGGAAATGGTCCACTTCAGGACATTCGGCCCTGTACCCATAGCTGTAACCAGAGATGATGGAGAATTAACGTTAGCGAAGGATGCCGAACCTGAAACAACAGTCCACATGCCCGTTCCAACTACGGGTGTATTTCCATTCAGCGTTAACGGAATTGCAGAGGAGCACACTTGCTGATTTTGCCCGGCAGAGGCTGTTGTAGGCATCTGATCGACATTTATAGTAATAATGTTGCTTACAGATGTATTGTAACACGAGGTTGCAGAATAAACCCTTCTCCGGTAAAATGTAGTTGATGTTATTGCCCCGGGTGAATAGTTCTGAAGGTTGCTTGTGCCGCCCGCAGTTACCCAGTTTAACCCATCTGTGCTCTGTTCCCAGGAATAAGTGAAAGGCGCTGTCCCTCCGGTTGGTGTAGTTCCATTTATGGTTGCTGCAAAAGAACCTTGACAAATGGTTTGAGATGAGTTTGCAATATTATTTAAAATAGCAGGACATGCGATCTTCGCCAGAAAAGCGTTGTTACCACTATCATCGAACAATTGAGTAGGTCCGAAGATTGGATCTTTTTTGTATTCACCTGCAACATATACTTCATTCAGCGAATTACAGTCGATTCCGTATGGCATATCTTTTCCGTTCGAGCCCGCCTCTTGGTACCATCTATAGCTACCCGTTGACGAATATGACACCACAAAAATGTCTTCTACGTTTCCACCGCCATTATTTATGGTCGCCCCTCCGCTGAAAGCAATTGATGCCTTAAAGTAACCTGCCACATAAACATTTCCGAACACGTCACTCGTGATTGCATTACCAACGCCCTGATCGCTGCTGCTGCCGCTTTTTACCCACTGGGTAGCGCCCGTGCTTTTTGAGAAGGAAGCAATATAAAGGTCTGTATTTCCACCAGAGGTCACAGGATTGGAAGCGTAAAACGGGAAAGTAGCATTCTGCCTTATTGAACCGGTAAGAAATAATTTGTTTCCATTTAAATTTACCCCGTTTGCTTTATCGTCTTCAGTACTGCTTATGCTTCCACTCCAATAAAAATAACCGCTTGTTGAAACGCTTAATATATAAGCGTCCGATTTTGAAGTAACAGGGTTTGTCAATGAAGTGGCAATTGCGCCTGCCGGATTATAAATAGAGAGTGGGCTACCTTTAAACTCACCACATATATAAACACCTGAATTGTCTGCAGCAATACTTCTTCCATAAGATGATTGAGTTGAAGCGCCATCGATCATCCATTGGATGCTACCGGAAAGATCGTACGCTGCAATAAAAACATTATCATTAGAATTATTTACATGAGAACTAAAAGAGCCGAAAGTCGCTGAATTACTGAAGTGCCCGGTTATAAAAACCTTGCTTGAATTGACAGCCACCGCATTCCCTGCATCATCCGAGGACCCTCCTGCCTTCCTAACCCAGATAAGCTGGCCCGCAGAATTATATTTTGCCAGAAAAATATCGCTGCTTCCTGTTGCCGTCAGATTCGTGGAAGTTGAAAGCGTGCCTTTAAAATCGGTGGTGAGTGAAAAAGAGCCGGTAACATAAATATTCCCTGAAGAATCTATGGCAATTCCAGTGCATGTATTATCGTGATTATCTCCAACCTTAAAGCCCCAGATCACATTTCCCTCAGGATCATATTTAGCTACAAATGCACCCATTGTAGCACCCGTAAAATTACTTCCGTAAAATGAGGAAAGACTGCTTTTATAGACGCCTGCGATAACTGCATTTCCACTTATTGGGTCTATAGCAACAGCATTTGCATATTCATCACTTGCAGTGTGGACATCCTTTCCCCATACCCAGGTAGGTTGGGAATAAGCCACATTATTACAAAGCAGTACATAGCCCGTAAAGAGGAGGAAGCTGAGGCGAATGATAATATTATATGTACGTTGTAACAGTAGGATCATATAAATGAGACTTGTAAGTCTATTTATGACATTATTATGCCACCTGTCAACAAAGTAAAAGAGCGTGGAAAATAAATAATAAAAAGGGTCTTAAAGCTTCATCCGGAAATTAATTCCACATCACTCATTACACTCCCACAACAATGTTTTTTTCGGATAACTGTATTTATAATCCGGCAATGTAAATTCAGCCATATAGATAATTCGTAAGGTTTTCAGATGCTGGTCAGGATGAGACTCATTCCAGATTCTTTTTGTATAATTACAATAATAACCACGCATAAATTCGTTATCGGAAAAAATAAGATTTTCAGAATATTTTCTCCACCTATCGTTTTTAAACATGGAAGTAATCGCTAAAGGCTTTCTGTAGTCAGGTGTTTTTCCGCTAAGAACATCTACTTCTTTATTTTCGGTGGTAATGCCTTCCAATATATACCAGCCATCATCCTTAAAAACACCGGGAGCGAACATTCCCCAGTTTTGATCCAGTCTTAAGCCATACCCGATACTTCGAAGCTTATCGGATAATTTACTTTTAATAAAGCTAAGATTACTGAAGTTCCAATCAAATACAAAGAAAATCAGGAATACAAGTATGGCTGTTCGAAATCTATCCCTGAATAAAGAGTAACTATAAACCGGCTTCTTCCATTTTTTAACGTAGGACGTAAGTAAAGCAATACCTCTGAACGAATTTTTAATGTGTTCTTTAATACCGGAGGTGATTCTATCAAACCAATCCATGAAAAAAGAAGGCAGCAGCCCGGTAACGGTTGCCATTCCAATAAACGGGAACAAGCCTATAAGTAAAGTAGCAGAATTGATGCAATGGAAAATAATAATTGTCAGCGCACCGGCAAGCCGGAACCATTGATGTTTAAAAGGAATAAAAAACAATATAGGAACGAGTAATTCAAAGTAATAAGCGATGATCGTGCAATTTCTCAAAAGATCCGGATGATAGTAAAAATATTTAGTGACAGGATAAGCAATCTGGTCCAGACTATAAGTATAGTACATTGCAGTGAAATCCCGGCTCCACTCCGGCCCTTTTAACAAAGCAGATCCTGTATATATATAACAGATTTGGAGAAGATAAGCGATTGTAGCCGCAGTTATGATAACCGGCTCGCGAAAATTATAATTATTCATTAAAGCGTCACATGAATAACGTGCACCCCAGGGAATAAACATACCCCAAAACAAAACCATTCTTAAAAGATCATCTCCGCCTTGCAATATTAAGCCATTCCTGTTATGAAGGGATAACATCATCAGCCATGAAAGAATCGTGAATAATTTTGTGCGATACCCTATAAACAGCATGATAGCACAAAAGAAAGAAAACATAAAGAGTAAAAGCTGGAACTGCCACATTCCGTTCATTGAATGAAATGAAATATAGTATGAGTTCCAGGAATGCTCAAAAAGCATGGGCAAAGGAGCCACTCCGGTATCTGAATAAAATGCTTCAAGATCCGTAAGCCTGATACCAAGATCGAACATGATCACAGTGGCAATACAGATCCTCATGAAGGCCAGAGCCCTGACATCAAATGTTAGGTATTTCATAAGTGTAACCTTTAAAACAAAAATAAAGCCATCAGAAGATGGCTTTATTTTAAATTATAACGTTATCAATTACTTCATTGTTGTTGATGTCCCACTTGTAGATGATGTTGAAGAAGTGGATGATGTTGAAGAGGTTGAAGAACCTGATGTACCTTTTGTAGATCCCGTGCTCTTAGTGGAAGAAGTAGATCCTGTTGAGCTTGTCGAAGCGCCTTTGTTTTTCGAGCTATCCTTACCGCTTGTAGAAGATCCGTCATTTCCGCTTGTAGATGATTGATCTACTCCACTAGTGGATGATCCGTTTGTAGTTGAGCCATTACCACCATTTCCGGTTGTAGAGCCTTTACTGTTAGTACCTGAATTTTTATTGTTATTGTTTGTTCCGTTATTGTTAGTTGTAGATCCGGAATTTTTAGAATTTGTTCCTGTTGTTGTTTTTCCTGATTTTGTTTTTGTTGAATCACCTGTTTTTGATGAATCACTCTTAGTTGTAGTGGAACCTGTTGAATGAGTCGTACCAGTAGTGTGTGTTGTGTGTGTTGTTCCAGTAGTTCCCTGATCCATTGAAGTTGATCCTCCCTGATCCATCGAAGTCGAACCTCCTGTATTCATTGTTGTAGCGCCATCATCCATTGTTGTTGATCCCCCGTCCATGGTTGTTGTAGCGCCCGTCATCCCGGTTGTGCCGCCATTATTTGTTGAATTCCCTTCTGTTGTTGTTGCGGTATTTTCAGAGTTCCCTGTCGCGAAAGAAGTTCTCGTAAATCCTAGAATTACCAATGAAGATGCTATGCAACCTGCTAAAAACAAATGATTCTTTTTCATAATTTTATAATTTTAGTTTGTTTAATTGTTAAGTTATTTGTTAATAAAAAGCTCTAAAAGAATATACCAGCAAGCTTTCAACGAGAACTCGAAAAACATGCAAAGCGGGAAAAAAAATCCACGCTTTTTTCGTTTAATACTTAATTTAAAACGCCATGTATCTTATTCTCAATATTTTTCATCATATTTATAATGGTATAGTTTCTGCCCTTACGCGGCAATAAAACTCTTAAACACATCTCATGAAAAAAATTTACATTTTACTTTTTGCACTTTTTCAGTTTTCTTTTCTAAATGCACAACATAGTTGGTTTCAACCAGGCCCTAAATTAAATGGAACCGTTAAAGCCATACTACCAGGCGTAGGCGACTCTTATTTCCTTCTCGGTTCTTTTACAAAAGTTGGTGAAGATTCAATTAGTGGTATCGCCAAATGGGATGGGGAAAAATTTTCAAAAGTAGGGAGTAGTGGAATTGAAGGAACAAGTATAAATGCTGCTATTTATTATAATGGTGATATTGTTGTAGCAGGGAATTTCAGCAGCATTGACTCGGTTGTGTGTAATAATATCGCCCTTTGGGATGGAAGTCAATGGTCTTCATTGGGAAACGGCTTTAATTATACCGGAGCAACTACCGTAAGCACTCTTACTGTTTATAAAGGTGATCTTTATGCAGGTGGTTCTTTCCAGTTATCAGGTTCTGATTCTGTGAGCAACATCGCAAAATGGAATGGCTCGAGCTGGATAGCATTAGGAGATGGCATAAAGGGAGAGGTTAAAACAATGTATGTTCATAATAATGAATTATACGTTGGCGGAACTTTCCCATATGCAGGAACTCTGCAGGTCAATAATATAGCAAAGTGGGATGGCTCAGACTGGAGTGAAGTTGGCGAAGGACTGGAATATACAGGAGCAACCACAGTAAGTACCTTACAGGCTTATAACGGGAATCTTTATGCAGGTGGTATTTTCTACAATTCAGGAACAACCTCAATGTCTCACGTTGCTATGTGGGACGGATCGCAGTGGTCTGAAGTGGGTGGAGGCCTCGATTATACCGGAGCAACTACTGTAAGCACATTATGCTTTACCGTTTACAATGAGAAATTAATCGCGGAAGCAAAATTCAGATCGTTAACAGATACCAACACTTATTATTACATAGCTCAGACATGGAATGATACCACATGGGCGGTAAAAGATTCAAGAACGGATCTTCCTATCTTAACCTTACAGGAAGTTAACAATGAACTATATGCAGGCGGAGATTTCACGATCATTGATTCTGACACTATCTCTTTCTTTGCTCAATGGAAATGGGGGACATTCCGCAAAGGAATTATTATGGAAGAGCAGCATTATCATTTCGGTGTCTACCCTAATCCGACAAAATCTGAATTATGGATTCGTCCGGATAACAATACCACTTTCAATTTCAGCATTCATGATATGCTTGGAAGACCTGTATTTACAACAGGGAATGTAAATGACCTTCATTTTATTCAGCCTGCAGAGATCGGCAAGGGCCTTTACACCTATTCAATTACCGATGAAAAAGGTGTTCTCCTTCAAAAAGGTAAACTAATAATTCAATGATAAAAAAATTCCCGGGAATGCCGGGAATTTTTTTTTGTTTCTATTTACTCTTTTTCCTTTTCGAATTAGTTAGAAATTTTGATTTAACAACTTCTGCAAAAGAACGTTTTTCTATTTTCGCATCGAGCCAGGAGATGTAATCGAAATATTCGAAAGCCTTGCTTTCAAATTCATCTTTAATAATTTCATTAAAATCGTTTCGCAGTTCTATAAATGCTTCCTGCTGTTGCTTAGCCGAATAGATCTTCGGCATTTTTTTACGGATGAATTGCAGAACAATGTTCTCCATTTTATAAAGTCGTTTACTCTTATACAGGAAACGATAGGTTGAAATTGCGTTATACTCAAGTAAACGCGTATTGCCTAACTCGAAATGCAGGATCAGATTAAGGATCCTTACAGCGCTCTGGATATCATACCGCAATTCTTTCTGGTATTCATTTAAAAGTTTATTGACCACGCCCAATGCTTTTGAAAACTCTGCCGTTCCGAAATACGAATAAAACAGATTATATAACAATGTGATCTTTTCAACGATATTTATTCTGTCATCGTATTTTGTAAGCCCTTCAGTGATATGATCTCTTATCAGAGTACTTTTATCAAACTCACCTGAATCAAGATACATAACCATTTCAAAAATGTAAGAATTTACAAAACGGCTTACTTCAATGTTAGTTGATTTAACAGGGAAAGCTCTTAATTTTTCCAGTGTTTTGTCAAAATCATTATATTCATGCAAGTGAATCTGACATAACAAAACATTATATAATGCTGTGAAATAAATCCGTGGGCTTTCATTGATTTTGTACGGATAGTTCTCAATAAGCTGCAGCTGGTCCCTTGCTATTTTGAAACAGGCAGCATTATCCCCCTTAGCGTGAAAATAGATCAGCTGTATATGATAAAAATATTGTTTAGATTCAAAAGTGATTGCCTTATCTATCGAACTTAATAAAGGGTTATTCATTACAACGCTGAATTGCTCCAACTCTTCTTTACTTCTCGCTTCTTTGATTCGTCTGTTTACCAGAGAAATTTTGTTGTAGAGGTTTCTGTATTGAATAGTGTTCTTTTGACTTTCAACAGTTGCCATCTCCTCTTCCATCGAACCTTCAAGACTTTTCTCAAATTTTTCAATTGGCAATAATTCGATGAGAATCTTTTCCTGCCACACATTGATTTCAAGAAGTGGCAGCGTAAGTTCATTCGACTTTACAAGATCACGCGCTCGTTCAAGAATTTTTGCACATTGCTTGTAAAGCCTTTTATCATATAGAATCGCCACGTCTTCCATCAGGCCCCGAATCTGTGATTCCACAGTGTTTCCCGAGTTTATAACCCTTAGGCTTTTAAGGATCTGGCCGCTCAAATAATTTTTAACGGCCGGAAGACGCTTTAGAAAATCTTCCCCTTTAAAGATCTCGCGAATCTTTTTCTCATCATAATCCCCCAATTTTTCTATCGCTTCGAAAAGTTTAATATATCCTTTCTCCCCGCTTTGAAGCGAGCTAAACATCTTAAAATATCGCTTTTCAGACTTTGTTAGTGACTTAATCAGCCGGGCCAATTCATCCATGAGTTTATCAGATTCTAGTTCATTTTAAACACAAAACTATTTGATTAGCAATTAGTTATATCAAACAAATACAAAAATACAAAAAAAGAGTTTAGTATAATTGGAAAAGAAAGGTTTTGTTATGAGGTGCATCCGGAATACTTTTACTTCAGAAACAGAATTACACCGGAAATACATTTCACATGATGTTAGAAAGAAATTTCAGAAGCCCCTTTGAACCTTTAAATTCAGCTTATTTTGGTGATAAGGAGAGGCTAACTTCCGGAAATCAAACTTTAAGAGCCATGGAGAAGAAAAATGAAATTAATATTCTGATAGCTGACGATGATGATGACGACCGGGAGTTTTTTACGGAAGTCGTGTCAGAGATTGCTCCGCTTGTTTCCATAAAAAATGTAAAAAATGGCGTGGCCTTAATGGAATACATTAACAAAGCGGATTTACGCCTTCCCGATATTATTTTTCTCGATCTTAATATGCCATGTAAAAATGGAAGGGAATGCTTGAAGGAGATCAAGAAAAGTGAAAAATTCAGACATATTCCAATTGTTATTTATTCAACCTCATCGAATATAAAAGATATTGAGAACGCATATAATGACGGAGCTGACTTATATGTTACCAAACCAAACTCATTTAGTGAGTTAAAAAAAATCGCAAAAAAAGTTTTCTCTATTGATTGGTCAAACTTAGTGCTTAATCACCGTATAGAGAGGTTTGTTCTGAAATAGTATGCCTTCCACCCCTGGTGAACTTTCCACTCAGCCCTCCTCTCCCGATATGCCACTTTTTGTGGCATATCTTTTTTGCGTTTGATAACAAAAAAAACAAAATGGAAAACAAAAATAAACGAGTGGCCGTTCTTGTCGCAAACGGATTTGAACAATCAGAATTTGAAAAGCCGGTAGAAGCCCTAAAAAATGAAAACATGACCGTTGAGGTTATCTCATTAAAAAAAGAAAAGGTAAAAGGCTGGAAAAATAAAAACTGGGGTGATGAATTTGAAGTTGATCATGCTGTTACCGATATAAATGCAAATGATTATGATGCACTCGTCTTACCCGGTGGAGTTATGAGTCCTGATGCCTTAAGGTCCGATAAGAATGTAATTAATTTCGTGAGGCACTTTTTTGAGAACGATAAACCGATTGCAGCCATATGTCATGGCCCGTGGACATTAATAGAAACGGAAAAATTAAAGGGAAGAAAGCTCACTTCATATAAATCGATACAAACCGACTTGAAAAATGCCGGTGCGATATGGACCGATGAAGAGGTTGTTGTAGATCAGGGTCTTGTCACAAGCAGATCACCGGAGGATCTACCGGCATTCTGCAAAAAGATGATCGAAGAAATAAAAGAAGGCAAACATTAAACGAAAAAACCCTGCATATGCAGGGTTTTTTATTGGTTTATTTGCAACCGCAAAAATTGGATAATTCCTTTAAAAGTAAAGCTGCAATTTTTTTTCAGAAGATACCCCCTGATCTCATTTACCCCTAAACTTCCTGTTTCCAGGATAGCTTCGTGTAATTCACCTGCAGTGATTCCCCACCGCTTTGTCCAGTAACTTACCTGGCTCGCTTCACCCGGATAGATCAATTGGTTCTCCATACTATTGTGTTTTTTTGGAAGCGGTATGTGCATCTGAATAATACGGCAAGTTGTCATTTGCCGGCCCGTTAAGGATAGTACCTTCTTTTGTAAATCAGCTTCCATGATACGGATAATCCCAGCTTTGTTCATTATTGTTCCATTTTATTATACATTTCATATGAGTGCTCTCTGCACCCAGCATATGGAATTGATCTCTATCATCCCGATAAACCCCAAACTTCTTTCCACCCAATTCAATTATTTTACCATGTCCGGGTTTGATGCCCTGTAGCTCTAAGGACTTGCCATTATTAGGCTTATCCCTGAGATAGTTTATTACCCCTCCTACCAGTTCCCTGAAGCATCCTTTAGTATTTTTCATTTATGCAGAATTAGCAATTGTCATTATTAAAAAATCATTCCTAAAGAAAATGAGCAAAAAAGCACTCAGGCACGTTTTTATCAACTGAAGCTGAAACATGAGAGGAATGCTGCAAGAGATCAATATAACCGCATCAAAGCTCAGGGCAATTGCCGGAGATATAAAGAAATGTGCGAAAGCCGTAAACCTAATCTACGTAAGCGACAACCAACCGGGCATTCGAAGGATAAAAAAAGGTAAAGGGTTCCTTTATATTTATGAAGGGAAGAAGGTTACAGACGAGGAAGTACTGCAGCGGATCAAAAAAATAGTTATCCCCCCTGCATGGAAAAATGTATGGATCTGTTCAATTACAAATGGACATATACAGGCAACCGGATTTGATGCAAAGAACAGAAAACAATACAAATATCACACTTTATGGAATGAGCTGCGGAACCATACGAAGTTCAGCCGCTTGCTCGATTTCGGAGAAAAACTGCCCCAGTTGAGATTACAGCTTGAAAAGGACCTGGCATTGAAACCCCTTTGCGAGGAAAAAGTGCTTGCAACAGTGATCAGCCTAATGGAGCGCACTTATATCAGGATCGGAAACAGCGAGTACGAAAAGCTTTATGGTTCATATGGACTTACCACCTTAAAGGATCAACATGTGAAAATTACAGGTGATTCCATACAGTTTGAGTTCAGAGGAAAGAAAGGTGTTTCGCAGAAGATCTCATTGCAAAGCAAAAAACTTGCACGTATAGTTAAACAATGTCGCGACATTCCTGGAAAAGAACTTTTCCAATATTATGATGCAACGGGCCACAGGCATTCCATTGATTCGGGAAGTGTAAACAGGTACTTACAAAATATTACCGGGGACGATTTTAGCGCTAAGGATTTCAGAACCTGGGCGGGCACATTGAACGCATTGTATGCTTTTAATCAGATAGGAGATGCCAGAACGGAAACTGAAAAGAAAAAAAATCTCGTAACGGCTCTGGACTATGTGAGCCAAAAACTTGGAAATACGCGAACCGTTTGCAAGAAATATTACGTTCATCCGATGATCATCCAACTGTACGAAAAACAATCGCTCAGCAGTTATCTCAAAGAATTGAATAAAATTGAAAAGAACGATGGCTTAACAGGATGGACTGCAGCAGAAAGAGTTTTATTAAAAATCCTTCAGTCTAAATGACCTACTTTGTTTTGTACCTTGCCTGGCAATTTATACAAAAGAAACTCCGCCTCTCCCCTTTACCGGTAGGCTTGCGACTTAGCTTCCGCCCACATTCAGCACAGTTCCGTTTATTATAAATCAGAAAATGTTTCTTAAGTTCGAAGATCTTCTTCCATCTGTAAAAATCGAAACAATATTCCCTTGTTACATGCACGATCTCTTTTAATTTTTTCAACGGAATATTTCCTATCAGCGCTTCAGGATGCACCCGTGTAATAAACAGAGCTTCATTTTTGATAATGTTCCCCACACCCGCGAATATTTCCTGATCCATAAGGCCATCGCAGATCATGCGTTTTTTGTCTTTCCGAAGGGCTTTCAAAGCAATGGAGGGCGACCATTCTTCAGACATTGTATCTTTCCTCCAATCGTAAACTTCCGAAATATCACCGTCAAAAAGCTTAACTGAGCAGGAATAAAAGTTAACCTCATCTTTGCTGAATTTCATACTAAGCCGGGGAGCTGCATCCTTTCTATCATTCACAAGGTGACGACCGAACATCAATAAATGGATCCGGATAAAGAAGTTATCAAAGCTGATGAGAAAGTGTTTGCCCCAGCTTCTTATATCAGTGATCTTTTTCCCTTTTAGTCTTTGAAGGTCAATTTTGGCATTGCCGGATACTTCTCTGATCTTCTTTCCCCTGAATCTTAACAGCTCTTCTTTAAGAATAACAATTGATGGTCCCTCTGGCATAACAGGCTTAAATAATAAAAGCATTCCTCATATCTGAGAAATGCTTTCGTTTCATTAATTGACTTCTTATTTTTTCTTTACTGCAAGTGCAACAATTCCACCGAGGAATAAAATCCCGCCTATAATAGGAGACCACTGAACAGGGTGATTTTGTTCTTTATTAATTTCCAATGGTCCAATGTCAACAACTTTTTCCTTGGTAACATAATTAAAGCCGGTGATAGCCATCATGAGGCCACCGACAACTAGTAAAACAATTCCTAATGTTTTCATTTTCAAAGGATTTTAGGTTAACTTTCATTACTGTATTAAAAATTCTTGCCAGATCGTAATGGCATGTATTTTAATTCTATCTGCTTAATATAGTTTAAATCATCATGTCATGAAAAACATTGTACTAACGGTACTTATAGCTGCCTGCCTTTCTTCATACGGCCAAAAGCAAACGAGCAAATACATTAAGAAGGCTGAAAAGGCCGTATATAAAGTTGAATACGCAAAAGCTATTGATTATTATGACCAGGCGCTTGCGATCAATGAAAATTCCTATGATGCCAATGCGGGCAAGGGAATAGTTTTGGGTGAGCTAATGGATAAGTATGAACAGGCACTTCCTTATCTTGAGAAAGCGGTGAGCCAGACCAAAAATGATTCAATGCTTACATTGTATTACAACCTGGGCAAGTGTTATCAGTTTGCGGGTGAGTATGACAAAGCTCTGTTTTGCTATAACAAACTAAAAAATTACGAAGAGATAGGTGACCCCATGTTCTCGAAATACGTTGCCAAAAATATTGCCGATTGTAACTATGCTCAACAAAATCAAAACAAAGGCAATGGTTGGGAAATAAAAAATATCGGCCCTAAGATCAACAGCGCTCAGGCAGAATATGTACCGGTAGTCAGCCCCAGCAAAGAACTGATCTTCACTTCGAAAAGAAAGGATAATGAAAAAGAGAAGATAAATAAGTGGGATGGCAAGTATTATGAAAGCATGTATATTTCACGGTACGAGGGCGGGCGATATACAGAGCCTGTTCGTTACACACGTCCCGACCTGCAGGGCAAATCAATATTCTCAAAATATAATGAATCTACAGTTTCCCTTTCTCCGGATGGGCAGACAATGTTCATTTACAAGGGCGGAGATATTTATCAGGTCCCCGTTGACAATGCCGGCAAAAAACCTGTTAAGCTTAGTAAAAATGTTAATATTTCCAGGTATCAGAATCATGCTGCGGTATCAAGAGATAACAAAGTGCTATATTTTTCAAGTGAGGCTTGGAATGGATTCGGAGGAACTGATATATATCGATCTGTGAAGGATGATAAAGGAGAATGGTCAAAAGCAGAACTACTTGATTCGACTGTGAATACAATTTTTAACGAAGATGCACCGTACATTGATGACGAGGGTGTTTTATATTTTGCATCAAATGGACATCCGGGATATGGTGGGTATGACATCTACAAAACACAACTTGTAAATGGAAAATGGAGCAGCCCTGAAAATCTTGGTGCGCCAGTGAACTCTTCAGGCAACGATGTGTTTCTTATATTAACAGATAAAAAAATAGGCTATTTCTCCTCAGCAAGACCGGGGGGCTATGGTGACCTGGACATTTATAATATCGGGCCGGCAGAGCCTATTAAGATCGACAGCTTAAATGACCCGGCCCTTGCATTAAAAGAGCCTAAAGACAGTACAACTTTAGCTGTAAATGAAAAACCAACTGAGGCTCCGGTTAACAAATATCTTTCAGAAGATGAATTAAAACCTTTAGGCTGGGACCCCACTCCACTTTATTTTAACTATAATGCATCAACTTTAAGGGAGGATGCTTTGAAGATCATTGATAACAATATTCAGGTGCTTAAAACTAATAAAGATCTGGTAGTTGAAATCTATGGGCATTCTGACTCAAGAGGTGAAGAGCAGTATAACATAAATCTTTCACTGAAAAGAGCAAACGTTGCAAAGCAGCGTGTGATGGGAAAAGGCCTAAATACTTCCAGAATAGAAATCATAAAAGGAATGGGTGAATCTCAGCTTACAAATCATTGTAAAGACGGGGTTGAATGTGATGATAATCAGCACCAGGTAAACAGGCGAGTTGAAGTTAAGGTGAGAAACAATAAGTATAAGGGTGAATAAACGGTGTATCAGTAACTGTATATTAAAATCGGCATTATAAAATTAAAGGGCTGTCTCGAATGTGAGACAGCCTTTTACTATGTAAGAAATTATGAAAACAAACAGGGCCTAAGATTAATTTCTTGTGTTACAAAGTAACATTCGCGCATTTGAACGGCAATTAATATCAGATAAAAGGTGGGGAATGGCAATTAATAGTGCAGGATGTTTTTTAGGATAGTTGAATTGCCTATGTAAGCAATGTACAGCTGTACATTAAACCAGCACTTTCTTTATATAACAATAATCTCAAAGATTGATTGAACTAAAGTTGAGTTCAAACAAAAGAGGCTGTCTTTTCAGACAGCCTCTTTTGTTTGACATAAATATAAATTTTTTATTTAACATTATTCTTACTCATGTCCTTGATTGAGTTTTTTAACTCATCTGCATCATGACTGAACTCACGTTTAAATGATTCCCATTTTGTGTTATCATTAACCTTTTCATCATAGGAATCAAGTCTTACGCGTAACTCTTTATTTCTGCGCTCCAAAGAATCCACTTTATGCTCATACTCCGCACGCATATCTTCTTTTTGATCTTTTACACCTGCACGATATGTTTCAATAGTCATATCATTTTCACGAAGGCGATTTTCCTGCTCCTCGCGGAATTCGCGTTGTGCTTTCGCAAGATCCTCATTTGCATCAGCAACATTTTCCTGCGCATTTTCAAGCTTCTGCTCTTTACTCTGACAAGAACTTAACATAATTCCTGTCATACCTGTGATGACAGCAAGCATAATTGTTTTAGTTTTCATGGATTTTTGTTTTTGGGTTAATTTAATTTAATTGTTAGTAGTAAAAGTATTTAGAACCTGAGGCCTATTGTTCCCTGAAGCCACATGTTCTTATAGCGCGGTGTTTGTGAACTCCCATCGCTGTTATTTTTTTGCAGATCAAAATTATATCTTCCTGAAACAACAAACCGTGTGATGTGAATATCAAAGCCCACAGCTGCACTTAAAATATTCTTTCGTATATCATCGTTCTTGAATTCCTGCTCCTGAATAACAGTGCTGTTTCCGCTTTTTAAAATATCAGTCTGATTCAACAAATACGAATATTGAGGTCCGGCTAATAATGTAAGAGCTCTTATAGGTTTCAGCTCAACCATAAGAGGAACATCAAGATAGGTTGTCGTTCTTTTTAATTCGTATTCGAGCTCCAGTAATTTGCCTGTTGCCGAGAATCCTTTTTGGGAAATAAGCACTGCAGGCTGAAGTCCAAGGAACTTCCCGACAGGAATTGATAAGAATGCCCCTCCGGCAAACCCGTATTTGGGTTCTGCATTAAATTCCTCACCTTCCTCATCATAAACATTTGAATTGTTTATTCCGAGCTTAACACCAAAATGCAGCTTATTGCGCTCATCCCGCCTGCTTTCTTTTTTAGGTTCTTCCTGAGCCGAGACACATAAGCTCATTCCTAAAAATCCTATTATCAAATATATCTTTTTCATACTCTAAATAATTCTACTACCCCTCATCACTAAAAAACATACCAATGAAAAAAACATGAACTGCCGGCCCGCTTTCGATGATTACTCTTAAAAATGTGTAGAAAATGATGCTCATCTTTTTTTTGCGCCAGGAAGCGAGCAAATGCTTTAAAACTCTTATTTATCAAGGCAAATAGTGGATGGCATATAGTTTTATCTATCTGATTAATCTCAAAATATAATCTCTATGGCTAATCAGCAACTTAATGTTTTCATTGCAGACGAAGATCAGATCATGACGGCTGCTTTAAGAAACGACCTCAAACAACAGTTTGGATCCAATATCAACATCACAGTATATAATGATGGAAAGGAATGCCTTGAACATATGCATGAGAATGTCCATATGGTGATTCTGGCTTATGACTTCAAGAAAAAGAATTCCCCGGTAAACGGAGTGGATCTTTTAAAGTTCATAAAAAAGAAATATCCTTTAACTGAAGTTGTAATGCATTCTTCAAACGATGATATAAGAGTAATCCTTACGTCAATAAAGAAAGGAGCGAGCAGCTATGTTGTTAAAGAAGCAAATTCATTCTCACATATCAGATCTATCATAAACAGGCGGTTCACTGAACCTATCCGCAGAATAATCAGGGAATTCGGGGTAAAGAAATTCGTAGTGATATTTTTAACAATTTTCTTAGTAATGGGAATCGTTTGCTGGGTTCTGATCAGCAACTAATTTGATATATAAATGAGATCTATAGCCCTGCTTATATTATTAGCTCACTCACTCTCAATTAGCGCCCAGGAAAATTCTTCTAAAAAAGATACGCTCCCTGCTCCCTATGCGACAAAGTCATCTACGAATTTTTGCAATGTTATAGGCTGGAAAGACGCCAAGCCAAAAGCACCCGAAGGGCTGAGTGTAGATGTGTATTCGGACGGTTTCGAAAATCCGAGATGGACCTACGTAACTCCAAATGGAGATGTTTTGGTAGCTGAAAGCAACTCAAATCATAATTTCGTTGAACAGGTGGGGGCAACAGTTATGGGAGCCGCCAAATCAAATAACTTAAAACACAGCGCAGACAGGATCACCCTTTTGCGTGATAACGATAATGATGGGAAACCCGATGAGAAACATACCTTCCTGGAAAATCTGAATCAGCCCTTTGGAATGCTGGTCATAGGAAAATGGTTGTATATAGGCAACACGAATGCTGTAATCAGATTCCCTTACACACCGGGTGAAACAAAAATCTCAGCTTCAGCGGAAAAAATTGTCGACTTACCTGCCGGAGAACATAACAGACATTGGACAAGAAATATCATTACGAATGCAGACAGCTCTAAAATATATATAGCCGTAGGTTCAGGAAGCAATGTAGCCGAGTTCGGTATCGAGAATGAATTGCTTCGAGCAAATATTCTTGAGATGAATTTAGATGGCAGTGGTCTTAAAGTATATGCATCCGGCTTAAGAAATCCTGTAGGAATGGCTTGGGCACCGGGGACAAAAACTTTATGGACAGCGGTTAACGAACGAGATGAGCTGGGCGATGAGCTTGTCCCTGATTATTTGACAAGCGTAAAGCCAGGAGGTTTTTATGGCTGGCCATACTCATACTATGGACAACATCTTGATCCAAGAGTGAAAGAGATGAAGCCCGATCTGGTTAAAAAGGCCATAGTTCCTGATTTCAGCCTGGGGCCTCACACAGCATCACTCGGTCTTGCCTTTTATACAGCTAAAGCTTTTCCAAAAAAATATCATGATGGAGCATTTATTGCTCAGCATGGATCATGGAACAGATCAACACTATCGGGATATAAAGTGATTTTTGTTCCTTTCAAAAATGGAAAACCTTCAGGTAAAGCAGAAGATTTTCTCTCAGGTTTTATCTCTGATCTGAAAAAAAATGAAGTTCATGGCAGGCCTGTTGGAATCACAATCCTAAGAGACGGATCTATGCTTGTGACTGACGATGTCACTAATACTATCTGGCGTGTTAGCGCGAAAAAATAAATCTATGAGGCGTCTTTTACTGGCAATTGTATTTAATTTCCTTAGGACCCTTGTGCCCGGCCAGAACATCGACTCAACTATTCAACTCGAGCAGATTACAATCAATGCTTATCCTTCCAAACCTCTGTTACTCCACTCCACTGGTTCGGTGGCTTCAATTTCCAGCGAGCAAATCAATGACCATACATCCGGTAGTCTCATACATGTCATAAATTCTCAGCCTGGTGTACGCATGGAAGAACGCTCTCCGGGCAGTTACCGTCTTTCAATACGCGGCAGCTTACTTCGCTCACCGTTTGGCATCAGAAATATAAAAATTTACATGGATGAGTTTCCCCTTACCGATGCCGGAGGAAATACTTATCTCAATGTGATTGATCCAATATCAGTAAAACACATCCAAATTTTAAAGGGACCTGAAGGAAGTCTCTTCGGTGCTAACACTGGCGGAGTAATCGTTTTAAATTCTGTTTCTGCCGACTCAGCAGCGTCAGTTCTTTCTTTAGCAGGTGGTTCGTATGGTTTTGGATCTGAACACTTATCATTAAAACAAATAATAAAAAAATATACGATCGAAATAAATCAGGGCTACATGAGATCCGATGGCTATCGGAAAAACAGTGAAATGAGCAGGAACTCGCTACAATTTTTCCAAAAGCTTTTATATAAAAAAGGTGACTTAAAAACAATGTTCATTTATTCAGATCTTAACTACGAGACACCCGGTGGTTTAACATTGCAACAGTTCGAAACACAAGCCAACTCTGCACGGCCCGCGACTTCTAAACTACCCGGTGCAGAAGAACAACGTGCTGCAGTTTTTAATAAAACTACGTATGCAGGTATTTCCAACAAAGTGAATATTTTCCGAAATCTGACACATGTTATTACAGTCTTCGGAAGCTATACAGATTTTAAAAATCCGTTTATAACTAACTATGAAAAGAGGTTTGAAAACAATTTAGGTCTGAGGACTTATTTAAACTTCAGGAAACAATTCGAATCCGTAAAAACAAATTTTACATTCGGATATGAAGGATCGCGAAACGCAATGAATGTGATAAACCATGAGAATGAACAAGGAAATGCGGAAAAAATACTTTCGCATAATCATCTCAGTGCCCAACAACAAATATTTTTCAGTCAGCTGAATTTGCTTTTTTCAACCAGGTTACAAGTGGAATTATCAGGTAGCCTGAATACTTATTCATACCATTACCAAACGTTGCCTAATCAATCAAATAATCAAGTTAACAACATCAGATTGAATTCACAGTTGATGCCAAAAGCGGGAATGTCGTATCGGATAATAAACAACCTTGTTTGGAGAGCATCTGTCAGTAAAGGGTATTCACCACCAACACTAGCTGAGGTAAGGCCTTCCGACAATCTATTTCATACCGATCTTCAGCCGGAGTTCGGGTGGAACTATGAAACCGGTATAAGATATTTCAGTTTTAACCAACGGCTTCAGCTCGACCTGGCTGTGTTTAGTTTCCAATTAAAGGATGCTATTGTCAGAAGGACTTTGGACACAGGTACAGAATATTTTATCAATTCAGGTGGAACATTGCAACAGGGTATTGAATTCCAGTCCGCTTTAATCCTTAAAAAGTTTGATGATAAACGTTCCTGAAACAATGTATCTTGAACACAGGGATCACATATAATGATTTCAGATTCTTATCTTACACGAATAATACGAATGATTATTCAGGCAACCAGCTTACAGGAGTTCCGGAGTATGTCCTCACCACGGATCTCAAGTTCGATTTCCCCTATCACATTTATTTATTCAGCAGCTATTGTTATACCTCCCAAATACCTTTGTCTGATGACAACTTAACTTACTCCGAACCGTATAATTTGTTACGAATAAAAGCAGGTAAGATAGTCGAATTAAAAAAAAGAATAAAACTGGAAGCATATGCTTTAGTGGACAATGTGCTAAACGAAACATACAGTCTGGGAAACGATCTCAATGCTGCATCGGGTAGATATTTTAATGCTGCACCTCCCCGCAATTTAAAAGTAGGCATAACCATACAATTTTAAAAATCATGGAAACACACACACCTCCAAAAAAAAATTTCTTTGAAGACTTCTCAGCAAAGGTCACTAAAATGACCGGCAGTACGCCAGCATTTCTGATTGCTCTGGCCTTAGTTCTAATATGGCTTTTCACCGGGCCGATGTTTGACTTTTCGGAAACCTGGCAACTGGTCATTAATACGGGAACGACCATTATTACTTTCCTGATGGTTTTTTTAATTCAAAAATCTCAGAATAAAGACTCCCTTGCTATTCAGCTTAAATTAAATGAACTTGTTGCAGCGAATGAGTACACAAGTAATCGACTGGTGAGTGTTGAAGACATGACCGAAGAAGAGCTTAAAGTGATCCAGAAATATTACAAAAAATTAAGTCAATATTCCAAACGCGAAACTAACCTGCGGGAATCGCATTCTATAGATGAGGCGGAGCAAAATCATGAATTCAAACTTGATAAAACGAAGCCGGAGAAGAAAGAGTAATTACAATAAAATCAAGAATAAGGTCAGTTATCATTAAACAATAAGAATCAAGATCAATTATCGCCTGGCAAGATAAAGGGAAGTAACGGATTTGTCCAGGTACCTGAGAAGATGAAGCCAAAATCACCGTTCACTTGAAATAAAAAAAGGCTTCATTTTGAAGCCTTTTTTTTAATTTAATACCATTTGTTCTTTCTTTCGCATTGTGCTGTTTGGAATTCCAAGCAGCTCACGATATTTAACAACGGTTCTCCGGGCAATATTAACATCCTTCTGCTTCAACAAATTCATGATGTCTGTATCAGAAAGCGGCTTAAGCTTATTTTCTTCTTTCACTATTTTCTGGATCAGGTCCTGCACCTGTATCGCAGTTGATGAAGAACCATCGGATTCAGAGACAAGCGCACGCATAAACAAATTCTTAAGGCTAAAGATTCCAAAAGGAGTTTGAACGTGCTTGTTGCTTGTAATTCTTGAAATGGTACTGATATCAAAACCAGTCCTGTTGGAAATATCCTGAAGGATCATAGGACGTAATTCCTGGATATCCCCGCTTTTGAAAAAGTCGGGTTGCATTTGAACAATCACGGTGATGATCTTCATCATTGTTGTCTCTCGTTCTTTTAATGCATTTATAAGTACCTGTGCATCGGAAACAAGGGTTTGAAAATAGTTCTCAGCCTGTTTCTTTTCAGAGGCGGTGTTTGTTGCCAGAGATCCGGACGAAAATTCCGGGTTCACTCTTAACTTCGTAAATTCGGAAGAAGTTAGTGCAATATATAGATCTGAATCTTCAATAGTAACTTCAAAATCAGGGATTATTTGTTCCTTGATAAGTTCGTATTTATTAGCTTCAGTAATTGGTTTCGGATTTAACTTTTTAATGTAGTTCATGCAGCTTTCAAACTCTTCTCCTGTAATGTTAAGGTCTGATTTTATTTTATGAAAATTACGCTGAACGAAGTTCTGGTAATGATCTTCAAAAATGCGGATACACTTTTCACGTGTTGGGCATTTCTTGGTTTTTCTCTTTAACTGTATCAATAAGCATTCGTGTAAATTTCGTGCACCGACTCCTGCCGGCTCACATTTTTGCAAAAGATGTAATGCATCGATCATTTTCTCTTCCTGGATCATTTTTCCTCTCAGGAATGCGTAATCATCAATAACATCGTTAATATCCCTTCTCAGGTATCCGTCATCATCTAGCTCATCAACAAGATAACATATGATGTTACGCATCTCATCTGTTAGATTCATCATGTGGATCTGCTCCTTTAGGTTTTCCTGCAAAGAATTGAACTGGATCACCGGGGCTTCATAATAATCTTCGTTGGAAACAGGCTGCTTGTAGTTCTTTTCAAACAAGTCCTCATCATCCTTATTCCACATTAATTCGTTATCGAATTCCGTTTCTTTCTGAACTTCCGGCTCTTCCTGATTTTCACCCTGGTCTTCGGCCTCCAGAACCGGATTTTGCTCCAATTCGTTAGCTATATATTCCTGCAACGCGTATCCGGACAAATGCATGATATGCATCAGCTTCATATGCTGCTGCGACATGTAATATCCGCGTTTTAACTGTTGGTTTTGTTTCTGACTTTGATGTTGATTCATAATATTTTAAAATTAAAATGATAAGATCCTCAATTCTGACTGCAACTATTTATCCAATTAATTTTAATCTAAAAAAGGGCATAAATGAGATATTTATGTGTAAAAACAACCCCGATTCAGGCATTTGCTTCCGCTTTTTTATGGGTAAATTTTGCAATAAGAGTCTGAACCCAATCGCTTATTTTCGACTTATTATCATCCACCACGTTAGTAGCTACATTCTTAGCCAGATATGGAAGCACTAAACGGGAAAGGTAACCTGCATTTTTCAACAGAACCTCCTTTACAAGAACATTGGTAAGATAACCTGCCGTATCGCCCGCAACGCTGTGGTCTTTTCCGGCAAAAAATTTAGTTGCTCCTTTGGCAACCAACCTTAATGGCTTAAGTTGTTCTTTGATATCATTGAAATTTGTCTTGATTTCTGCTTCCAGAAATGTCTTGCGCATCTGAAGACGTAAACGCTCTTCTTTCAGCTCAGCCAGTGTATTAATCGTTCTCATGAAATGTGATTTTTTTAAGAATGGAATTGATAATCGGCATCTTGATCCATTTTTCTCTGTTGACATAGAGAAGAATTGTTACCAGCAGATAAAAACCGGCAACACTAAAAAATCCTATGGAAGGGCTATTGAAATACTCTCCAAGCGACCATGCTCCACCAATGCTCAAAAAAATCAATATAAAGAATCCAAGCACTCCCATGATCACCGAAGTGGCGATGGAAGAAATCACATGAGTTGCTTTATCCTGAGTATTAAGAACGATGATGTCAAAACGCGTTTCTGCATATTCTTTGATATCAGAAACCATTTTTTCGAGTTTATTTTGCTCTTCCATAGGTTTTTTCTTTGATTAAAATTAGTGAGAATGATTTGCTGTTGAAGTAGAAGAAGTAACGTTAGCAGCTGTTTGTTTTGCTTTGTTCTTCATGCTGCTTAACTCATCTTCAGCTCTGCTTTTTAATTCATCAGCTTTAGACATTGCTTTTTCCTTTAAACCTGAAAGCATTTCTTTACCTTCTTCAATTTTACCAGTAAGCTCATCGATAAGATCACCGCTGTTCTCAGAGATCTTCTTTCTCAAATCAGCTCCTGAGCTAGGAGCGAATAATAATCCTAATACTGCACCTGCTGCTGCACCGAGCACCAATGCGCCTAAAACTTTTCCATTGTCTGACATAGTGTTTTATTTTTTAAAGTTGTTTTTATAAATTTTACTTAAATAATTGAATAATCATGCCTACCGCAAAACCTTATTCATCAAGGGAAAAACAAATTGTTTCGAGTAAGCTAATCAACATTATGTAGAATTAATTACCATTAAACTCTTCTAACATGCTCAATACACTGCGTATAAAAAGGGCATTGGATTTGGAACTGTAACGTGACTAATTAAAAAATGAAAAACTTTACGCCAATATCAAAGGTTAAGAACATCGCTACAGAAGGATCAGTTCTTCTGAGTGAAAGAACAATTGCCAGAGCGGAGGATGCAAAAACATTCTTCACCCGTGCAGGCAACATGACGCTTTTCATTCTTCAAACCCTGCGTCAGTTTTTTTCATTTCCATTTGAATTCAAAGAATTTCTTAAGCAATGTTATGAGATCGGAAACCGCTCTTTGCCTTTAGTAGCTATCACTGGCGCGATCATGGGGCTCGTACTAACAATTCAGTCACGCCCGATCCTGAACGACTTCGGAGCAGAGAGTATGTTACCTCAGATGGTGGCAGTGTCTCTTATAAGAGAGATCGGCCCTGTTATCACAGCATTGATCTGTGCAGGAAAAATAGGGTCAGGTATCGGAGCAGAGCTTGGCTCCATGAAGGTGACGGAGCAAATTGAAGCGATGGAAGTTTCAGCAGTGAACCCGATGAAATATCTTGTTGTTACGCGAGTACTTGCAGCAACATTAATGATACCGGTACTTGTTCTATTTGCAGATGCCCTCGGAATGGTTGGTAGCTGGATCGGTGTTAATATAAAAACAGAACTCAACATTGCCTTGTTCTTTTCAAGAGCTTTCAGTTCGGTTGATTTTATTGATTTTATTCCGGCATTTATCAAGTCTTTCTTCTTCGGCTTAGTGATCGGATTGGTAGGTTGCTATAAAGGATATAATGCAGGAAAAGGAACAGAAAGTGTTGGGATCGCTGCTAATTCAGCGGTGGTACTTTCCTCACTTTTGATAATTATTGTGGATCTGATAGTAGTTCAAATAACCGACCTGATGATATGAGTACAGAAGGACAATATAGAGAAGAGGCAGTTAAAGGAGAACCGGTTATTAAGGTTAAAGATCTGAAAAAATCTTTTGGCGAACAGCATGTCCTTAAAGGGCTGACCTTTGATCTTATAAAAGGAGAGAATTTAATTGTGCTTGGCAAATCAGGATCAGGAAAGTCGGTGCTTATAAAATGTATTGTACAGCTAATGACTGCAGACGAGGGAACAATAAATGTTCTTGGCAATGAAGTGGGTAACCTGAGAGCCAAAGAACTTGCGGAACTCAGGAAGAAGATCGGATTTCTTTTTCAGAGCGGAGCACTTTATGATTCGATGACAGTAAAAGAAAATCTTGAATTCCCTTTACGGAGAATCAAAAAAGGTATTTCTGAAAAAGACATTAAGGATAAAACGATGGAGGCACTCGAAGCTGTAGGGCTCGCAAGTGCCCTCAACAAAATGCCTTCCCAACTGTCGGGTGGTATGAGAAAACGAATTGCGCTTGCACGGACTATAATTCTTGATCCATCAATCATTCTTTATGATGAACCCACTACCGGGCTTGATCCTATAACCTCGCAGGAAATAAGTGCATTAATAAACGAGATACGAAATAAATATCATACATCATCATTGATCATTACCCACGACATGCCATGTGCCAGAGCCGTTGCGGACCGTGCCTTGCTTCTGAAAGAAGGAGAAATTTATGCACAAGGAACTATGCAATCAATTCAGCAGATAGAAGATCCATGGGTACAATTATTTTTTAAAGATTAAATTATTATGGAAACGACAACACGATTTAAGGCAAGATTAGGAATGTTTGTAGCTGCAGGCTTGCTATTGTTTATTGGAGCAATATTCTATATCGGAAGGCAAAAACATTTGTTTAACCCTGTCTTCAGGCTCAATACAATGTTTAAAGACATCAATGGATTGCAGATTGGAAACAATGTGAGGTTCTCAGGAATCAATGTGGGGACGGTAGACAACATCATGATCATTAATGACACTACCGTTCAGGTAAGTCTGATAGTGGATAAAGATGTTCAGAAATTTATTAAGAAAGATTGTCGGATCGCGATAGGATCTGAAGGACTGATTGGCGATAAGATAATTAATATAACCCAGGGCAGCAGCCACGCACTGGTGGTTGATGAGGGACAATTTCTTTTATCGAACCCTCCCTTGCAAACAGATGCAATCCTTGCGAGTCTGCAGGTAACAGCTGGAAATGCAGAGGTTGTCTCCGACCAACTGGCTCAAATCTTGTATAAAATCAACAGCGGCAAGGGTACGTTCGGTATGTTGATCAATGATAGCACTATGGCTACGAGCATCAACACCACCATTAATAACTTACAAAGAAGTACAAAAGGGCTTGACGAAAATATGGAAGCCGCTAAGCACAACATTCTTCTCAGAGGATATTTCAATAAAAAGAAAAAAGAAAAAGACGACAAAAATAATGATTCGAAAAACAACAGCAAAGGAACAGACACTAACACGAATAAAAAGGAAGAACCAGGACTGTTAAAGAAAATATTTAACAAAGATAAAAAAGACAAAAATGATCAATAGAACAAATATTGTTAATAAAACACATTTTTGTTGAAACAGTAAGATTAAAAAATATTTAACCCGAATTACCCTATTAATATCTTTATATTTGCCATGTATTACTTTTATAACATAAACGATAAAGACCAGCAAATCCTGCTGAAATCAACACTAGAGGAAATGAATGCACATTCCGTTTTAATTATTGATGATGAAAAAGAGTTGTGCTTACTTCTGGAGAATTTTCTGGCTAAAAAAACAAGGGCTATTGACTTTTCCAATGATCTGGAGAGTGGCGTTGAGAAATTCAAGCAAATGAACCCTGACCTTCTTATCCTTGATCATAACCTTCCGGATGGAAATGGGATCGATAATATCAAACTTTTTAAAAATCTGAATAAGTCCCTGAGAATAATTATCATAAGCGCAATGTCGAATTTAAGATCTGAAGCGCTGGAAAAAGGTGCTGATTATTTTATTGAAAAGCCAATCAGTTTTAGCCAGCTTAAGAATATTCTGGCAATGGAATAGCTGAGAACTCAACTCAAAAATATATCCCCGGATTTAACGTCTGGGGATTTTTTTTCTCAAAATTCCCCAACTTGAGCAAATCTGAAAAATTCGAAAGATTTAAAAAAAGTCTGATTTAAAAAAAGTATGCTTTTAATAAATAGCCAGATACTCAGTAAAGCATAGGCTTTCAGAGCGGTCAGGCAAAAAATAGATGTAAAAAATATCAAGAAACAGATTCATGTTGGCATACGGCACGCTTTTTAGAATATACTCAGTGCCTACCTAAATGTTCTGTGTAAAAAAAAAACGAGGGTATTTGCAAAAATACTTGTCCCATCTCTCAGCGAAGCAAAACTAAAATTTTGCTTCGCTTCTTATTTTATACCATTTCAACCCGTAATTGGCATGCTTATATATTTATAGATTTAGTCAATTTTTAAATTTATGAGAAAAGCGAATACTACTGAAAATTCAAAAAAGAGAAAACCATTTTTCAAAAGAACAGGAATACGAATCCTTTTAGGTGTAATTATCTTATTGGTGGCGGTAAGGATCGCTTTACCCTACGTGGTACTTAAATATGCGAATAAAACACTCTCACACATGCACGGTTATTACGGACATGTGAGTGATATTGACATCGCCCTGTACCGTGGTGCATATAAGATCAATAATATTTATTTGCATAAGATCGACACCCTCACTATGCAGGAATCAGAATTTTTTGAAGCTCGCCAAATTGATCTTTCTGTGCACTGGAGCGCATTGCTGGAGGGTAAAATTGTTGGGGAGCTTGAACTCGAAGAACCGCGGATCAAGTTCTTAAAAGACAAGGTAGAACCAAAACAAATCAAAAATGACACGAACGACTTTCATCAGCTGTTAGATGATTTTATGCCTCTTAAAGTAAATCGCTTTGAGATCTTTAATGGTGTTATCCAATATATCGATTCTACGTCTAATCCCCTGGTGAATATACAAATGGATAATACTCACATCCGCGCAGAAAATCTCACAACAGAAAAAAGCGATGATATTTTACCATCAACAGTTACCGCAGAGGCTAATATCTACAAAGGACATTTAAATCTGGAAATGAGATTAAACCCGTTTTCGAAGGAACCCACATTTGATTTGAATACAGAGCTTAAAGACACACATCTTCCGGAGCTTAATGATTTTTTTAAGGCCTACGGGAAATTCGATGTTAACAAAGGGACTTTCGGACTATACGCGGAAGTAGCTTCAAAACAGGGAAAATTTGTAGGATATGTTAAACCTATTATCAAGAACCTGGATGTGCTTGGTGCGGAAGACCGTAAAGACAATATACTTCAAAAAATGTGGGAAGCGGTTGTCGGAGGTGCCGGTCAGTTGCTGCGAAATCAAAAGCATGACCAGGTTGCCACAAAAGTGCCATTAGAAGGAACATTTAAAGAAACCAAAACAAATGTTCTATATGCCGTTATAGAAGTCTTGCGTAATGCTTTTATCCAGGCCTTGCAACCTACAATTGACGAACAGATCGGAATCGGCACTGTTGGTCAATCATCAATGGATGCATTGGAAAAGAACACAGGCACACCGCCAACAAAAGAAGAAACAGAAAAGAAGGAAGAAGAGAAAAAAGGCGGGTTCTTTAAAAAGATCTTTAAGAAAAAAGATAAAGACGAAGACAAAACATCTGAAGAAAAACAGCCTGAAGAAAAACCAGCGGAAAAAAAATAGATCAATCAGCCCTAATGAGAATGAAAATTATAAAAATTATTCCCCATTAAAGCTCTGATAAAGGCTGGCACAAATACTTAGAATTGTCTATTACATACACTCACTATATATAGCAAGGTCAATAGCTTTGCTCCCGGGAAGCACAAACGATGAAAATTGATTTGTGCTTCTTACTTCTGATTTATATATAAAAAAAAGAGAGCGAAATTCGCTCTCTTTTTTTTTACCAAGGTCTTTCATAATATTCATCAGTGTCATCAAATCCCCGTGAACCTCTGTTTTGATGATCTCTCTGGCTTTGTTCATCTTCCCAATGTCTTCGTTCATCTCTGCGATTTCCATGCGAATTATCCCGATCGCTGAAATTGTTATTTCGTTCATTTCTCCCCTCTTCTATATCATCCCATCTGTTTCGTCCGAACCCGGAATCACGCGAATTGTTTCTTTCATAATCGTTTCTGCCATAGCGATCCTGGTCTCTGTAGTAATCGCGTTGCTGATTATTTCTGGCCCTTCCATAATCATCATTGTATCTTTGATTATTCTGACTATTACGTTGTGAGCTTTCGTAATCAGGATTATTGCGGCTGCGGCTAAAGCTGCCATAACCATTTCCTGAATATTCCTCATTGTTGAAGGAGCTTCTCCCTTTATTATTGTCGCTGTACCCGTGGTTACCATGATGATATCCGCGTTCTCCTCTGGCATTTGAACCATCATTGTAATACCTTCCGTGCTCCGAATCATTCCTGTAATTCCGGTCATTATTATTACGGCCTGAATAGCCATAGCCTCTTTCACGCTCACTGCTATTACCATTCCGGTAATAATCACCTTCTGAGTTTCTGTTATTCATTCTCGATCCATCATAGCGGTAACGATCATTTCCATAACTCTCATTATATCCGTTTTCTTCGTACTGTCTGTAATACTGCTGCCCCCTTGGCGCATCATAGTCATCATTGCCGCGATTGCGCTCTCTTCCACTATTGCCTCCGTACGAATCACGAGAATTTCGTTCTCTGTACTGCCTGTTGCGTTCACTGTTGTAGCTATCCATATCTGAATTACCATCTGTGAATTCAGAGGCACCATGTCGTCCCACTGATTGAGCTCCATTTGATCGCCCGTTTCTTTCCTGAGTCAGCTTATCGACAATTGTATCCGGCTTTTCCTGCTTTCCATCTCCGGATCCGATACCATCCCAGCCATCAGATAGTTTTGAAGAAGATCTTGCAGAACCCGATTTTTTAGATGAGCCAATGCCATCATTTTTTCTGTTCTTATCCATGTTTTTTATTTTGATTGGTTAATATCAGGATTGTGATTCTATTTTTTGTGTGCCCTCTTGCCAATCTCCTCCACTTCCTGGATGAACTTAGACACGTGAGCATCGCTATAAGCACCATAAGCATCAGATAAGGTTCCTTTCTCACCGCTGGTGGTCTCAATAACATATAAAATAGAATTATCTGAAGGATCAGACTCCCCTTCAAATCGATAAAAATTGGTGATCTTAACTTCTTCCGGAGTATATATTTTTTCAGTGGTCAAAGACTTGAGACCAAACTTCAAAGCTTTGAACTGAGTTTCGTATCCTTTTGCTAATAATGAATTGAGGCATGAGGTAAGGGTTTTCATATGTTCCTTATCCATGTCATTATTCAGATCTAATGCTTCTGCTTCCATAATTGTGTGATTTTAGTTGTTTAGGATAGAACTTAAAAATAGATGCCAGCAGATCAATTATAGCTGATGACAGTTGGCTGAGAGATGTCAAAGCCTCTGAAACCAAAGTCAGAAGTCTTTACAGGATTAACTTTAATAACATTATTGCCTACCCCGGGAATGATAGGATAAAAAACAAGTGAGATCTGAAAATGGCTGGTAACGAGATAATCATTTTTTATTAACAGTCCGATTCCGAATGAAGAGTATAAAGGGCTTCTGGAAAATCCGCTTTTCTGGGAGCCGAGCATCCCAACTGTGCTTACGAGATAAGGGCCAAAACGAAATCCGATAATGTTCCATGGCGCATACGACTGTAACTGAAACGTTAATGAAAGGCGTTCCTTTCCATAGATTCCAAAACTGTTGAAACCCTTGATTCCGTAATCATTGCTTAGGGTTAGATTGTCATGGTCAGGCCGGTCGAATCCGATGATATACTGCGGCTTGATGAATTGCCGGAGCTTCCATCTGCCGATCTTAATAATATTACTGAAGTAATTTATCCCTGCCGAGAAACAACCTTCTTCAGTTCTGCGCCCGCGGATAAAAGTCCCGTATTCAAAATAAATATTGAAGTAACCCCAGTCGTGATAATTTGCCATATACACCCTGCCACCCGCATAGAACCTGCCGATCTTTTCCCTTATCTGGTATCCTCCCACTAAAGAATAGGCCCGGCCCGTGGGCACATCCTCGATAAAGCCATATCTGAAAATATAATTATCCTGTTTGTATAATCTTTTCGCGATTCCTATTCCTCCCATATAAAAATCCTCATTCGCATTAATTCTTGCAGAATCATAAATTTCGGCAGCCCGTTCCTGAAAATGAACGCGGTAATAGCGTGCTGAAGTGATAAAACTTGTAGTTCGCTTTTCCTCCGTCTTACCTTTGAATAACTGCCATGACCGTCCAACCCAGTAATTCTGGGTTATCGAGCGGTATTTTTGTTCGAAGATGGTGGAATCAAGATCGTACAATGTACCCCGGTTAAGGTTTTTCTGAAGGGATATCCCGCCTGCCCAAGAAGTAAATACAGAATAGAACGGCCGGTCCAGCGAGACACTCATAGCGGTATTCTTATTTTCATCAATCGAATGATACATCGTTGAATTGACATATGTATCATAAATATTCGGAATGAAATAAGTTGCATTATAGTTACTCTTTCCTGTGGTGTAATCATGCCGGTATTTGAGCTGTACCTGATGACCTGCGCCCATAAAATTCTTGTCGCGTCCATCTATTGCATAAAATTTCTGGGTCAAAGCTCCGGTTATTAAAATACTCCATACATCATAGACACGTATATACAGGTCAACAGAATCATTCGTTAGAACAGGTGATGTATAAACCTCTCTTACATATGGCTGACTTCTTATGAGCCTTTCCGACTCTTTGATACGAAGCGAATCGAAGGTGTCATATCTTTTAACGATCATCACATTCTTTATTTTCATTGGCCAGGTTTTCACGTGTACCGCATTTCCGGCTTTAGGAAGAAGCATCTGAGGTTTTATGCTGGTGTCTCTCGGGTCATACCCGAAAGGGTCATAGGTAATTATATGAATATCCCTTATTACTTTACCTTCGAATTTTGAAAGTGTAACCGGTCGGGAGACAAGCTTTTTCTTGGCCACCGTTGCTACCGCCTGTGGATTCACGGGCCGGAATATAAGCCTGTACAACATACGGGTTGATTTATGCTTACTGGAAAAGTCTTCGATCTTTCTGTAAATAAATGTTGAATCGGGAAACTCTCTTTCTTTGCGCTGACAAAAAACGTCTCCCTGAAACAGACAACAAATAAGAAATAAAATCACCTTACGAATCATGGCCGAATATTTTATTTCTTTTCAAGTAGCCTGGAGCGTTTCAAAAGTTTGGCTTTCTGCTCGCCTTGCATTGAAGCTGCAATACCGCTTAATATCGTTTGCATTGTATAATACGGAAAGTAGCGATATGGATTCCGGTCAGTTCCTATGCTTACCTCGCGGAGTCTTCCATCTTTCCCTGGATTGCTCTGTCGCAAGATCACATCATTGACAATAAAATTTTTGAGCTTACGCTTAAACTTCTTTTCGTTCTCTTCTTCTTTCAGCTTAACTTCCAGATCATGATACGCGAAGGTCATTTTTCCTGAGGAGCGAGTATCATTTGCAGAGAAGTTAAATTTCATTGAATCAATCACACCGGAGAGCACCTTTACCCCTTTTGCTTTTTCAATCAACGGATTAATATCACTTAATGGCATAGAGCTTAATGAACCCGAACTGTAAAATACATTCGCCCTTGTATTAAGCGGGAAATCTGATTTCAAATGAAAGTGGGACTTCTGCATGAATTCAGCATCGACTATTGCAGTTATTTTACTATCGTCAGTAAACAATGTGCTGTCATTATTCACTCCCGTGATCACCCCCCTTATATTGCCTAACTTCATTATTCCGGGTTCAGTTGCGCCTTCTGCAATCTCTTCATAACTTGCATCGGCTTCGCTTAATCGTATAGTGTCTATAGAAAGATATATTGGCACATCGCGGAACAATGCCTGCAATGAAGGACGGTTAATAGGCTTTAGAGGAATATTATTATCACGAAAAACGTCAATATAGACACCACTTGCGTTAAGTTTCTCGGCCAACATCCAGTTCATTTCTAAAAAGCGTTTTACATCAAAACGGGTAAACTCTACTTTGTTAGCCACCAGACTCACACGGCTGATCTGCTGATCAGCTGCCTTTCCAAATTCCTTTTTACTGAAATTCGGAATTACCTGAAGTGAATCCACCTTTAAAAGAGAATCGGTATATGAAGCGTACAATTTTTTTCCAAACACAGTGTAAAGCCCTTTCGGCAAATGATAGGAAAACTTGTTCATTACGATCTCAAACTTTTGCGCAAGGAAGAGTCTTCCCATTTTATCACATGTTTCATTCAATTGAAAACCTGCAATTGAGATACTGTTTTCATTGGCTGCCAGGAGAGCTAATGTATCGGAAGCCTTAGCATAAATATTAAATTTAGAGTTGATTATATCAATATGATCAATAGTAACTGAAGTCAGCTTGGATGAAATAGATTTATACAATGAAAGTGGCTTTTCAACAATATTGGGATCCTTCACTAGTGCTCTTTCGGACCCCTGGAAAATAGAAATTTGCGGCTCCTCAAATTCTATTCTATCTATATTCAGCTCATGATCACGAAAATAGGAGACCATAGCTATTGCAGAAACACGAACTTTATTAGCTTTGATGATATAAACAGCTTTTGCATGAGTTATATTTTGTTCCGTTGGCGCGAGAACCAGATTGCTTACAACAATTGAACGGCTGAGAAAAGAAATACTCAAATCACCAATAGAAAGCGTATATTCACCATGTGTAGCTGCTGACACTTTCTCTTTCAAAACCTCCACGACTCTTTTACTTAAATAAAAGCTTATAAAAAGCCCTGCCGTAACAAGGATTAACAGGGTACTTAGCACTGTTATGATCAATATTTTTCGTGTTCGCTTATATGGCATGAATCTGTACTTACCTAAAAAGATGCCATCGAAAGTATGAAAACTAAATTTGACCTTAAAAAAGCATGGAAAACCATTAAGGAAACTTTTACCGAATTCATTGATGACAACTGTATTAAGTTAAGCGCATCTCTGTCATACTATACCATTTTTGCATTACCCCCCCTACTTATTGTAATCATTGCACTCTGCGGACTTTTCTTCGGAAAGGAAGCTGTTCGTGGTGAGATCTTCTGGCAGATAAATACTTTTGTCGGCAATGACGCAGCCTCACAAATTCAGGAGATAATTAAGAATGTTAAACTTAAGAATGATAATGTACTTGCAGCAACCATCGGAGTGATAACACTTCTAATGGGTGCGACAGGTATTTTCGGAGAGATCCAAAGTTCAATCAATTTTATCTGGGGACTGAAGGCAAAACCAAACCGCGGGCTCATCAAATTTCTTAAGAACAGGCTAATGTCTTTTTCAATGATCGGAGTTATGGGTTTTTTATTACTAGTCGGACTTATAATTAACTCAATAATGGATCTGCTTAATAAGCGGCTCATCGCACATTTTCCAAACGTAACCGTTTATCTTTTCTACGTATTGAACATTCTTCTGGTTTTTATTATCATCGCTGCATTATTTACCGTTATTTTCAGGACACTGCCTGATGGAAGAGTTTCATTGAGAGACACCATAGTGGGAGCATCGACAACTGCAGTGCTGTTCATGTTAGGTAAGTTTGCTATCGGAGCTTACCTCGGCCAATCAACCTTATCATCCACATATGGTGCTGCAGGATCAATTATAGTTATTCTGTTATGGGTTTATTATTCTGCGAACATACTTTATCTGGGAGCTGAATTCACAAAAGTATATGCACGATTGTATGGTCATAGGATTATTGCAAATGACTATGCCGTTAAGATTGATAAGGAAATTCACGAGATCGAACCTAAAGTTGTGTATAAAGGAAAATAAACTAATTGGGGAAGTGATTGCACAGAACAACCCGCAAACTCAGACAATTTCAGGATGGCAGGATAATTTAAACCACCCTTTAAATATAATAACTAAAAAAACTCATTATGGGAAATTTACTTTACATCATCGCAGTGATCCTTGTTATAGGATGGCTAATCGGATTCGTTGGATTCCACGCGAGCGGGCTTATCCACATTTTATTAGTAGTAGCAGTAGTAGCTGTATTACTCCGATTGATCCGCGGAGACAGAGTGTAACAAATTAATTCAACTATTTGAATGCCCTGTCAAGGCAGGGCATTCATTTAACCTATGTCCCGAATAGTCTTAACACTCAAAAAAATCTTAAAGGCATTCGCCTGGATAATTTTGGGCATTTTTCTTTTACTGCTCAGCATAGGATTACTGATCAGAATACCATCCATTCAGCAAAAGCTGATCAGTTATGCATCCTCATATATCAGCGGGAAAACTCATACCAAAGTTGAGATAAAAAGAATTTCACTTACTATTCCGAAGTCGCTCAGCCTTGAAGGAGTGTATCTTGACGACCTCAAGAAAGACACGTTACTATATGCAGGAAAAATTTCCGTGAACTTCTCGTTGGCCGGCCTGCTCAACCATAAGATACATATAAAGGATATTCTCCTGGAAGATGCTACTATACATCTAAGCCGAAGTGAGACAGATACTTTGTTCAATTACAATTTCCTCTTAACAGCATTCAGTGATTCCACAAAGACAGAAAGCCAAATTAAACCTGAGGATTCAAGCAAAACAAAATGGGCTATAGAAATTGACCAAATAAATCTCAAAAAAATCTCATTACAGTATTATGATATTTACGGAGGTTCTTCTGTTGATCTTGCTTTAGGAAAGCTTGAACTTAAAATGGATAAAATAGATACGGAGAACAAGCATTTTGATATCGATGATTTGCATATTGAAAATCTGATCACGAAAGTAAAATTAAAACCAAGCCACAAGAAAGAGGAACCTGAAAGTCAGGAAACTCCCCCTCTTATCACAGCTAAGCGGATTAGAGTAGATAATTCATCATTAAGTTTAAACGACTCGGTAAATTATCAACTCTTGAACACAGCAATAAACGAATTCAAAGTAATAGATTTATTTACTGATCTCAATAAAGAAAAAATCACAATCAATACTGTCAGTTTGAAGCGAAGTTCAGTTTCGTATTATAAAACAGACACGGTTGTTATAGATGATTCAAAAAAGCCTCCGGTCAAAAAAAGTAACTGGCAGGTTCTGGTTTCTAAAATAGATCTTGAGAATAACCATCTGGAATACGATGCAAATAATTTACAAGCAATGAAACACCGGTTTGACGCATCGCACCTGAACTACAGTAAACTCAGCCTAAAAGCAGAAGACCTGGCCTATTCTTCAAAGGAAACAAAAGCCAAGGTTAAACATTTTTTCGCGCAGGATAAAAATGGATTCACGATAGCTGAATTCAAAACAGAATTCTACATGAACGAGCATTCTATTGTCGCCCAAAAGTTAAAGTTAAATACGACAAGCTCTCAGATAGATGCAGACATAATGTTGGGGTTTGAATCTCTAAAATCTTTAAAAGATTCGATTCAATTCATGGACGTGAACACGGAATTGAGAAATATTAAAGTGATGACCTCTGATGTGATATATTTTGCACCTGAGCTTGCAAAACAGGACTTTTTCAAAAACACATACAACATAACAACTTTAAAAGGAACAATCACCGGAAAAGTGAATAACCTTAAGGGGAAAAATGTTCAGATCTCTACCGGTGGCGGCACTTCGGTAACCACCAGCTTCATAATTGCGGGCCTTCCAAATATTAAACAAGCCTTCTTTTACTTACCTGATCTTAAAGTAAAATCAACGAGGGCAGACATCGAAATGATAGCAGGAAAAAACAAAATCCCTGTTTCTATTTCTCTACCTAATTCCATCAGCCTGGTGATAAACTTCAAAGGTTACATGAAAGAATTTACCGGTACACTTGGCTTATCGAGCGACTACGGTTCTGCCAATGCCTTTGCAATTATAGGAAAAGACGAAACTTTTGACGGGAACCTGCATATCTCCGGATTTGATCTCGGATCATTATTAAAAAACAGAAAAATGTTTGGCCCTCTTACCATGACTGCAAAAATAAAAGGGAGAGGATTTGATAAAAATAGCATAAAAGCAGAAATTGAAGCTGATGTGCCAAGTATTTATCTTAACGAGTATACATATCATAAATTAGATATCAACGGAAATGTCAGCGGACAAAAGTTTGAAGGAAAGATAACTCTGGATGATGAAAACGCTGCGTTTGATTTTGACGGACTTGTGGACCTTAACAAGGATCATGAGCAATATAAGTTTACGTTTGACCTGAAAGGAGCCGATCTGCAAAAGCTTCACCTGCGTGAAGATGATATGCGTGTTGGGTTCCTTGCTGTAGCCGACATGAAAGGAAATTCGGTTTCGAATATTAACGGTAAAGCCGGTATAACCAAGATCATAATATCCCATAATGAAAAAAAATATATTCTAGACTCTTTTTTATTCGCCTCTATAAATGAAAAAGGAAGAAGTGAAATTAACATCTCTAATGCAATCGTGAACCTGAAATACAGTGGAACCTTCTCACCCGTTGATATTTCAAAGGAGGTAAAAAAGATGGTCAATAACTATTTTCCTATCACTGATGAAGTCAAAGACACAACTCACGGAGAACCGCAACATTTCCTGTTTGAGGTTGAGCTGCACAACCATCCGATCATCTCCGATGTCTTTTTACCACAACTGAAAGAATTTGAACCCGGATTAATTCGGGGAAGTTTTAACAGTGAAAAAAATGTACTGGGACTGAGTATAAATATGCGTAAGATCGTGTATGGCTCTTTACAGGTTAAAGATTTTGCATTGCTTATTAACTCCGACCAAAATGCCATTAACTATAAAATAGTTTGTGCAGATGTTTCAAATGCGCAGGCAAAGCTGGAGAACCTTACTGTCGAAGGGAAAGTAGCAGACCAGACAGTTACCACAACAATTTCATCCATTGATGAAAAAAATGCGAAGAAGCTACAGCTAACATCCTACCTCACGAAAAAAGATGATACGTATACGTTCAAACTTGGAAATGATTTCTATGTAATGAATGAGAAATGGGATGTTACCAAAGACAATTATTTCTCTATCAATAAAACCGGTATACTTATACATGATCTCCTGTTAAGTAAAAAAGACAGTAAGATCAAAGTCGTTTCCCTGCATGATAAATTTAATGATGACCTGGACATTAATATCGAAAACCTCCAATTGTCTGAGCTTTCAAGAATAATTGAAAAAGATACGAGCATAGCCAAAGGATCAGTCGGAGGCCACGTGTTAATGAAAAGACTAGCCAAGGGTTACGGACTGATCGCAAATGCTTCCATAACTGATCTGGTAGTAAAAAACATTCAGGTCGGCAATATAACTATCCTGGCTGAAAATCCGACCTCTGAAAAATTTGACCTTGATGTTAAGCTTAACGGTCCGGATAACGATATTTCAATAACAGGAACCCTATTACCCAATCAAACCGATAATGCGTTAAACATTGATGCTGATATTAAATCACTTTCACTTAAATCGGTGCAAGCCCTTTCTTTTGGTAAGATCCAGGAAGCATCCGGAACTGCGACAGGCAAATTTTTAATTCACGGCAGTTTTAAAACGCCTGAAATAACCGGCTCACTGCAGTTCAATGATGCCATGGTCAATGCACAGATCTTAAATACGGAATTACGCATGAAGCGTGAAACCATTGAGCTGAAAAAGGATGGAGTTTACTTTAATAAGTTTACAGTGCTTGATCAAAACAATAACCCTGCAGTGATAGATGGAAACATTCAGATGAGCAACTTTAAAGATTTTAAGTTCGGCCTGAACATAAACACTACGGACTTCACCCTCATGAATTCTGACTCAAAAAGTAATTCTGTTTATTATGGAAGGATGATCATTGACAGTAAGATAAAGGTAACCGGTGATATGGAGCTGCCTGTGGTAAATGCAAGAGTTAAATTAAAGAAAGGTTCAAATTTCACGTTTGCAGTCCCTGAAAAAAAACTCACCACTGACAAAGGAGATGGAATTGTGGACTTCAATGATTCACTTGCATTCGATCCGATTATAACAAGAGGTGCCGCAAATGCTGCACAGAAATCTCAAATTACAGGGATGAACATTTCTTCAATCATTGAGATCGATAAGGAAGCAAGCCTGAAACTATTAATCGACCCAACTGCGGGTGATTCATTGGTCGTAAAAGGCGATGCGGCTTTAAGCTTTGCGTTGGACCCGAGTGGAAAAATGAGCCTAACCGGAGCATATAACCTCAATGACGGATCATACCTGGTGGCTTTGGAGTCTGTAGTTAAAAGACGATTCCGCATAGCTCCCGGCAGCACCATTATCTGGAATGGAGATCCATTGGACGCGAACGTTTCCATAAATGCAATTTATTCAGTACGAGCAGCACCCATTGATCTGGTAGCTGATCAGATATCGGGACTTAGTGAAGCGGACCAGAACGGATTTAAACAGCGCTACCCGTTTGATGTGTATCTAAAGCTTCGTGGAGAGCTGTTACATCCTGACATAAGCTTCGAGATCCAGTTGCCTCCCGAAGAAAAAGGAATTATGGGAGGAGCAGTTAACGCGAAACTTAACATGCTGAATGAAGATCCTTCTGCATTAAACAAGCAAGTATTCGCCCTGCTAGTATTAGGCAGGTTTATTCAAGAAGACCCTTTACAAACTGAAACAAATGCAGTGTCAAACGCTGCCAGAACTACTGTTGGAAAATTTCTGACAGCACAATTAAATCAGTTAGGATCCAAGCTCGTTCCGGGTGTGGAGTTAAACTTTGATGTTCAATCGTATGATGATTATGAATCAGGAAATGCGGAAGGAAGAACTGAAGTAGCGGTTGGCATCAAAAAACAGTTGTTTGATGAACGACTCAGTGTTCAGGTAGGAGGAAGTGTGGACGTGGAAGGAGAACGAGCCAAACAGAATTCGGCAAGTGATATAACCAGTGATGTGACTCTCGAATACAAAATAACCAAAGACGGTCGCTACCGGTTGAAAGGTTTCAGACACAACCAGTATGAAGGCGCAATTGACGGGCAATTGGTGGAAACCGGAGCAGGCGTTTTATACGTGAGAGATTTTAACAGGTGGAAAGATTTCTTCCGTAAGCCGAGAAAAAAACAAACTGATAATACTAAGCAAAATGCAGAGAACAGTAATAAATAGATGCCTTATTCTCCTGGCATGCTGGTTCATTGCTTCCTGCAGTGGAACTAAAAACCTTCCTAAAGGAGAAAAGTTGTACACCGGTGCAGATATTAAACTCGAATCTCCCGACAAGAAAATAAAAAACAGAAAGGCAATTAAAGCAGCAGCAGAAAGTGCGGTGCGGCCGAAACCAAACAAAAGCTTTCTGGGAATGAGGCCAAAGCTGTGGCTTTATATGGCTGCAGGTGAAGAACCCAAAAGCAAGATCAAAAAATGGATGAAAAAGAAAGGGGAAGCACCGGTGCTTTTAAGCAATATCAAACCGGGCGCGACAACCGAATACATCGATGCGAAACTCTTTAATATTGGCATCTTCAAAGGAATAACGGAATATAGGATCGAAGAGAAAAAGAAAACAGGTAAAGTTATTTATACTTGCCGGATCCATAAACAATACACATTAAGTGAAATAAGATTTCCGGCAAAGAATTCCGGTGTGGAAACAGTGATCTCTGAAACGGAAGAGAAGGCAAGCATAAAGATCGGTGATGAATATAACCTGGAAGGATTAAAAATGGAGCGGGTTCGACTTGATGCAATATTAAAAGACAACGGTTATTATTATTTCAGTCCCGATTACTTACTATTTAATGCCGACACAAATGAAACAGACAGAACTGTTTCTCTTAAGCTCTCTGTAAAAAATGACACACCTGAAAAAGCATTAAGAAAGTATAGGATCAACAATGTATATATTCAGCCGGATTATTCACTCACTGCACGTGCCGACAGTGTAATTAAAGACACTCTAAAATATGAAAATGTACACTTCTTAGGAAAACGCATGAGAATAAGACCGAAAGTCTTACTTAGATCTGTCTATCTGAAGAAACATGAATTATACACCCGGAAGAATCACAACATTACCCTTAACCGACTGATGTCTATGGGTAATTTCAAATTTGTCAGGGTAAATATAAGTGACAGTGATACGACCGCTCCCGATTATCTTGACGTAAAGGTGCTTCTAACCTCCATGCCGAAAAGGACATTCAGAAGCGAAGTTGATCTTGTAACTAAGTCGAATAATTTTACCGGCCCTCGCTTAAATCTCAGCTACCTGAACAGAAACACTTTTAATGGTGCCGAATTACTGAATCTGAATCTTGCGGGTTCGATTGAAACACAGATCAGTGGTAAATATAAAAATCTTTATTCCTACTCAATTAATCCTCAGGTAGAGATCTACGTGCCACGGTTCGTCACTCCTTTCCCCGTACGGAAAACGAACAGCATGTACATTCCTAAAACAAGGTTTTCAATTGGCTATAATTATCTTAAGAGAGTGAATTATTTTGATCTGCGAACATTTCAATTTGTTTATGGATTTAAATGGAAAGAAGATATCAGAAAAGAACATGAATTAAACCCGGTCAATGTGAATTTCACCACCGTAAGGAACAAGTCTGCTGAGTTCGAAGAGCTTTTAGTTTCCAATCCTTTTTTAAGAAAAAGCTATGAAGAACAATTTATTGCGGGTGGAATGTATTCATACACCTACAATGAACAGGTATTACCTAATAAAAAAGTACAGTACTATTTTTTCGGCTCCTCCGAAATTGCAGGAAACACTTTTTCACTGGCAAGGGCAATTGGAGGAGAAAAGATCTCGCCTGATAATCAGGGTAAAGTGATTGGTTCTGTTTATTCGCAATTTACAAGGCTTACAGTTGATGGTAGATCGTACGTTAATTTCAGAGACAAGAACAAACTTGTTTTCAGATTGTATGGAGGATTAGGAAAGCCGTATGGCAACTCTTCAACATTGCCATATGTAAAGCAATTCTTTAGTGGCGGTCCTAATAGTATCCGCGCATTTCGAATTAATTCCGTAGGACCTGGAACATATAAAAAAACCACAGAAGACCGCAATTCATTTCTTGAAATGGGTGGCGATATAAAAATTGAAAGTAATATTGAGTACAGGTATAATATTATTAAGTTCCTTAAAGGCGCACTCTTCGTGGATGCGGGGAACATTTGGCTCACAAAGGCTAATCCGGCCAATCAGGTACCGGCATTTTCGGTTTCAAAATTCCACAGTGAAATTGCCGTTGGGGCAGGAATTGGATTACGTCTTGATCTTAATTTTTTCGTACTAAGGTTTGACCTTGCAACGCCACTTAGAAAGCCTTGGCTGGAAGAAGGCCACAGATGGGTAACTGATCAGATCAGCTTTGGCAATCCATCCTGGAGAAGTGAGAACTTAATACTAAATGTGGCAATTGGATACCCTTTTTAGGATGGCATAAAATTATAATATTCTGTACAATCTAAAATCATTAAAAACTATGAAAAATAACATCAACAAAATTCTTTTTATTTCAGCAGGAATTTTCTTTTCCGGATTGGTTTTTACTTCTTGTAATGAGGCTGGAAAGGACACGAATACAAGCGATGATCCTAAGGACGTAGCTGAAGAGCACAATGATGCAAAATTTGATAAAGTAAAAGAGAAAGAAGCACAATTTCTTGTGGACGCTGCAGAGATCAACATGAAAGAAATTCATTTAAGTGCAATGGCTGATACGCAGGCACATGCAGCTGATGTTAAAGAACTAGCAAAATTCTTAAAAGAAGATCATGAAAAATGCTTGAAGGAAATCCAGGCGCTTGCAACTAAGAAAATGGTTACTCTTCCTGATGCAGCTACTAAAAACATAGAAACTTCAACAGAGAAGATCATTGACAAGCGTGACACAAAGTTTGATCAGGAATATACAGCTATGATGGTTGACATTCACGAGGACGCGATTGACAAGTTTCAAAAAGCCGCTGAAGACAGCGAAGATTACGAGATCAAAACCTTTGCAAATAAAATGCTGACTCAATTGAGAACTAATCTGGACCGATCAATGGTTTGTCGCGACAAATACAAAGAAAAAGAAGGAAAGAATAAAGACAAAGATCATACAGTGATCAAAGACATGAAAAAATAGGTAAGTATTGCCAATAAACTTTTATAGTAAACCTTATAATAATTAAACCCTAACACCAAAAAAGACAAAATGGAAACTACAAGCAACAAAACCGTAACATTGATAAACGACCTTATCATTATTAATCATGACCGTATTGAAGGCTATGAAAGAGCAGCAAAAGAGACTGAAGATCCTCAGTTAAAATCTCTATTCACTCACATGGCTGACGAAAGCCGCCAGTTTAAAAACGAGTTAGTTCGTGAAGTTGTAAACCAGGGAGGAAGTCCTGCTGAAGGCACTACTACATCCGGAAAAGTTTACAGAGCATGGATGGACATCAAAGCTGCTTTAACAGGCAAAGATAGAAAAGCTATTATCTCTTCATGCGAATTCGGAGAAGATGCTGCCCTTGAAACTTATGATGATGTATTAAAATCAGATGAACTGATGGGAGAATGCAGAAACATCATTACGCGTCAGAGAACAAATCTTCAAAAGTCACACGATCAAATTAAGATGTTGCGTGACTCTTCAAAATAGAATGTGTACAAACATTAAAAAAACCTCTTCAAAATGAAGAGGTTTTTTTTTGATTGAAAGCTTCTATTTTTTAGGCTTTTTATTATTTCCACCTGATGGCGTTATAGGATCATTGCTGTTCCTTTTCTTATCTTTTTGCTGTTCCGGCAAAACCGGTTTTACAGGCATAGTATGAGGCTGCACCGTATCCATAGGCATCTTCTTTATCTTTTCAATATGCGTACTGTCAGTAAATACAGTATCCTTTTTATTTACCTGTGCCACCCCTGCAATAGACATAAAAAACAGAGAAATAAAAATTATGTTCTTTTTCATGATTTTAGTTATTAAATATAATTCTAACATTCAAAAAACATACCTCAATAAAAAACGGATACTGATAGTATCCGTTTTGAATTAAAGTGAAGCGTTCATATAATCATATATTTCAGCACGATCCGATCGTTTGTGTTTATCATTGATCTCATAAGCATCTTCATCGTCTTCATCATCGAAATTCTCGAATGCTTCGTCACTGTCATCAAACATGGGATCGTCCTCATCCTCTTCCACACGTTCTTTTTCTGACTTATCCTGGCGGCCCGGACGGCCTCCCGGTTCATTCGGACTTGGATACGTAATCCTGTCCTCAAATCTGTTTATCGTTTTCATATCGAGTCAATTTAAATTGTACTTGATAATTTCAAGAAATATTCATGCCTACGAAGCCTTCTTTCTTCCCTGGAGACTGGCTTTTAACATATCCATAAGGTCATCTGATTTGGTATGCACCACTTTCATCTTATGAACTTTCTTCGCAGTTTTTCCTTTTGCTTTCTCTTTAATCGTTTTCAATAATTTTTCGGTGTAAGTATCTTTGTACTTCGCTATACTGAATTTCTCTGTGAGTGAATCAATCAGCTTTGTGGCCATTGCCTGCTCCTTTGCATTCGTTTTTGTTGTAGCAGGAACATCCAGCTCTTTAGGATCGCGGATCTCTTCTTCGAAACGAAGCCTGTTAAGCATTATGACATTTCCATAAGGCTTAAGAATAGCAAGCGCCTCTTTATTCCGCAGCACAAAGGTTGTTACTCCAACTTTTTTTGATGCAGCGAGCGCTTCACGTAACAGCGTATATGCTTTCAATCCACTCTTCTGTGGTTCCAGAAAATACGGCTGCTCATAATATATGCTGTCTATCTCGCTCTCCTTTACAAAATTTATGATCTCAATTGTTTTTGTTTTAGCAGCATCGGCATTCTCAAAATCCTCTTTGTCTAAAACAACATATTGATCATCCATCAGGTACCCCTTTACAATATTTTCATATGGGACCGCTTTTCCGGTATTTTCATTTACCCGTTTAAACTTAATATTGGAGTGATCTCTCTTATCCAGCATATCCAGGTTCAGAGTGCTGCTTTGAACAGCAGAAAATAATCTGACCGGAATATTTATCAACCCGAAGCTTATAGCTCCCGTCCACATTGCTCTCATAAGCTGTAATTTTATTTGTTTATTACTTCCATGTCTTCCAGAGGAAAATTCCTTGTACTGATGGTGAAATTAAATTCCTGAACGAACATTAAAAGCTCTGTCAATCCGAAAGTGCTGGTCTTGAATTTTTTTACCGGGATCTTATTGATGTTATAATTTGTCCCTTCCTGTCTTACTTTATCAAGCGCATAAAGTGTGACCACTGTTTCTTTACCGTAATAAACACGAATCGCAACAGCTTCAAACTGATCACTGTTATAATTATCGAAATGCTTTTCACAAAACTCATCCAATGTTTTTCCGGGATTAAGCCTGATCGTAAGCTTCCCTTCTAATTCATTTTTAACGAACTCGCTTGAGTCCGTATCCATGCCGTATAATTTTTTTATGTTAACCATTTACTATTTCCCCTCCATTAGGATGAATAAACTGACCTGTTATATATTTAGAATCATCACTGGCAAGAAACACATACGAAGGAGCAACCTCAACAGGCTGCCCCGGACGTTTCATTGGCGTTTCTGTCCCGAATGATGTAACCTTTTTACTTTCAAAACTTGATGGGATCAAAGGTGTCCAGATCGGACCCGGTGCGACTCCGTTCACTCGTATACCTTTACTGATCAAATTGGCTGATAAACTTCTTGTTAATGATACGATTGCTCCTTTGGTGGCGCTATAATCAAGCAAATTCGCGCTTCCGCGATAAGCTGTTACTGAAGAAGTATTAATGATACAACCACCTTTTTTAAAATATGGCAGGCACGCCTTCACTAACCAGAAGATCGAATACACATTTACCGCAAAAGTCTTTTGGAGATTCGCGGTTGTGATTTCAGTAATACTTTCTTCGGGATAATGTACTCCGGCATTATTTACGAGTACATCTATGTGCTTGAACTTACGGGTGATCTTTGAAACCGCAGTTTTGCATGCAGCCTCTTTTGAAATATCTGCAGGAATTAATAAACACTCTCGCTTGTACTTTTCCCTGATAACCTCTGCTGTTTCTTCAGCATCCTTGTCCTCGCTCAAATATATTATCGCCACATCAGCACCTTCCTTCGCATAGGCGATGGCGACTGCGCGACCTATACCACTGTCGCCTCCGGTGATAACGCATTTCTTATTCGCCAGCTTGTTCGCCCCAGGCGACAGATCGTCATACACCGGCTCCGGCTTCATTTTGAATTCGAGGCCGGGCCTATTCTGCGGTTGAGCAGGAAAAATTTTCTTTTTGGGATTTGATTTTTGCATACAATTTCAATGTTATTTAATTAACATTAAAATTGTATGCCTGAAAGAGGTTTAATTGGCGATGAGTTGGTTCAGCTCAATATGGAATACGGTTCCTTTACCAACCTGAGTTTCCACATCAATTTTTCCATTGTGCATATTGATAATGCTGCGTGTCGTTGCGAGACCGAGACCGACACCAGTGGATTTCCCTGTAAAATAAGGATCAAAGATCTTTCCGAGATAATCGTCTTTTATTCCACATCCGTTATCTTTTATAGAAATCAAACATTTTTTGTTCTCACATTTGTATTTGATACTGATTTCTCCTGCATTTGCTTCTACAGCTTCTATCGCATTCATCAGAATATTCAGCAATGCAATTTTTAGCTTGGACTCATCCGCATCGATCTCTATCTGATCGTCCTGAAATTCTGTGAGTATTTTGATGTTTTTCAATTCAGCACGATCACGCGCCAGTTCAATGGTGCTTTGTAAGATCGATTGAAGTGTCAGCTTGTTCGCTTTCAGCTCCATTGGCTTGGAATTCTCGATAAGCTCAGTAACAAGATCGTTGATCCTTTTACTGTTCCGCTTGATAATATCAAAGTATGGCTGAAATTCATCTCCTTTCAAATCTTCTTCCAGCTGTTCAACTGAAAGATTAATATTTGTCAAAGGATTCCTTACCTCGTGCGCAAGGATACGCGCGATTTTACCTGTAATCGCAAGCTTCTCAGCTATCATAAGATCATGTTCTGCCTTTTTTCGCTGTGTCATATCATGAATGATTCCCTGATAATAAATATTATCATCATCATCCCTTCTTTGAATGCTTGCGGTAATAGTGCAAAATTTCTTATTGCCGTGCTTATCTTTTAAAGTTGCCTCGAAGTTTGAACAAATCCCCGTTTGGTTTATTGTTTGAATGAATTTGGTCCTGTCTTCCTTATTTTCATAAAGATCAGCAGTATTCATCTTCAACAATTCATCATGGGTGTATCCGAATAAATTTTCTGCAGACATATTGATATCAAGCAAATTTCCATTTTTATCAGAAACATAAATGATATCATGTGAATTTTCGAAAATACTCCGGAATTTGGTTTCACTGTCTTTCAGCTTCTTTAGCATCTTGCTCTGCCCGATAGAATAGCGAATAGTTCTTTCAAGCTTTTCAGGGTCTATCTCATCTTTTACGAGATAATCAGAAACCCCAAGCTCCATTGCTTTCATATCCGCTTCCTGATTACCAAGCCCTGTCAGGATGATCACAGGAACATCGATTATATCAGAGAAACATGCCTGAACAAGGTCGAGGCCCGTTTTGGCTCCAAGCAAGTAATCAAAGAAATATATATCGTGTTCACGTTTCTCAATAAGTTCAACGCCCTGCTCGTATGAATTGGCCCATGTAAGAGAATAAGAATAATTCTTAATATCACTCAGGTATTCTTTAAACAGAAAGTGATCTCCGGCATCGTCTTCAACAAGTAAAATTTTAATTACTTCAGGAGCTTTCATTCGCTAAGTTTTTCTTCCATGTTATACGCTTTCATTTTATTGTAAAGCGTTTTACGATCGATATTCAAGATCTGTGCAGCTTTGCTCTTATTGAAATTAACATCTTTCAATACCTTGATGATAAGATCATATTCTGCACCTAAGGCCGCTGATTTCAAATCAGGCTTTTCGTCCTTAGCATCATCTGTAGCATAAGGATTATTGTGATCTGTTTTATCATCAACAATTCCCATAGTTGTACGGGTGAAGTTAGAGATCTCGAACGGAAGTGATTTTGCTTCAACCATAGTCCCTTCAGTTAAAAGAACAGCCCTGCGGATCACATTCTTCATTTCACGAAGGTTACCGTACCATGGATACTTCACAAAAAGATCTTCAACCTCAGGAGAATATGTTTCAACATTTTTCTCCAATTCCTGGTTTGCAATATTCAGGAAGAAGTTAGCATACATCATGATATCATCCTTACGCTCACGTAAAGGTGCAACCGTTAAATGGAACTCATTGAAGCGGTGATAAAGATCTTCTCTGAACTTACCTTTTTTGTAAGCATCGCTAAGATTTTCATTACTTGCAACAATGATACGTACATCAATAGGAATCTCTTTCGTTCCACCAATGCGTTTTACTTTACGTTCCTGAACTACACGTAATAAAGAAGACTGAACATCATATGGAAGGTTAGCGATCTCATCAAGGAATATTGTTCCTCCGTTAGCTAATTCGAAATGACCGATCTTGGTACCAAGTGCACCGGTGAACGATCCTTTCTCATGACCGAATAATTCACTTCCTGCAAGCTCTTTGGACATAGCGCCACAATCCATTGCGATGAACGGCTGCTTGGCACGTTTACTTTTTTTATGAATTGTTTGAGCGATAACCTCTTTACCGGCACCACTTTCCCCGTAAATGATCACACTGTAATTTGTTGGTGCAACAAGTTCTATCTGACGGATAAGCTCCTTCGATTGTGAGCTTTTTCCAAACACATAATTATTTTTACTTGCATAGGTTCTGGCAGATGAAACTGCTGCCTGTACATCAGGATCACTATCAGACGAGGAGGAACTGCTTCTGTCATCAACAATATTTGCCAGCGGTTGCTGTGAATTCAACGCACGTTTGATCAGCTGCAATGTTTCATCCGGAAGCAATGGCTTAGCCAGATAATCGAAAGCACCCATCTTCATCACATTAACTGCTGTTCTGATATCAGAATAACCAGTCATGATAATGAACGGAACACCGGGTTCTACATCCTTTACCTTTTTTAATACTTCTACTCCATCCATGTCACCTAAACGGTAATCACAGAGAACCAGATCCGCAGGATTAGCATTGAATGCCGCTATTCCTTTTGTTCCATTAATGGCCAGATCCACATCATATCCGTTTTTGGTGAGGAATCTTTTGAGCAACTGGCTCATGTCCATATCGTCTTCGATAATAAGTAATTTTTTCATATGCTTAGGTTTGTTCACAGCGCAACAGGCAAATATATAACCATTACGTTTTTGAGTATAAAATTCCCCAAATTCAATGGAATAAAAATTGAAAATCGCTTCTTATTCCTGTTTTCATAACGAGTAATTAGGGCCAAAAAGCTTATAAATACTAAATTTAAGCAATTAAAAGATTGCTGTCAAGAAAAGTGGGGAATTCGCAAAAAAAGCATTTTTTTAAGTCTTAGAGTATTTCACCGTTTCCCCTACTTATATCAAGACCTCAAATATAATTGAAAATCAACGACTTAACTGCAGATTTCTTGAAGTGTGAAAACTGGTATCCGAAAAAACACTTGTTTTTGCATCCCAAACTGAGAATAATTATACCCACAATTCCGAATTGTAAACACCCATTTTACCGCTCTAAAATAATATTACTTTTGTTGGAGCTGATCAAAATTCTGTGAGTAATTTGTAATATGGAAATCAAAAAATTCAACTTTAAATACCTACCGGCATACGCAAGTTATCTCCTGGAAAATAAACCACGGGAATTCACAGTTCAGCAACTTAGTGTTTTCCGTGATCTTGATATTCCCCTACTAAAATTCTTTTCTCATTTCAGCGATGAGGAACTTATAGAACAAGGAATAGACGGTACAATTAGATTTCTGAAGTGTTTTGTAGAGAATAAAGCAAAAGAATTTATTGAAGAATCAATTAAAAGCTGGCTTCAGAACCAGATCCCGATGATCTCGCGTGAAGATCTGTCTCCTGCAGACATTAGCCTTGTAAGCTTTGCGAGAAGAAAACTGCTTCGCGACTTTCTTAAATACTATACTACCGACAGCCATTTAAGCTTAGCTATCATGGAAGAGGTTGATATTTTTACCAGCGAACAGGAAACCATTACATTTAAAAATCTTCTGGAATTACAACATTCTTTATATGAAGAAGCTGAAGCTTTAGCCCATCTGGGTAACTGGACCTGGGATCTTAATACAAAAGCGCTTGCATGGTCCAAGGAAATATTTCGCATTCATGAGCTCGAACCTGTCCCTGATGCAAGCATATACGATATCCGATCCATGACCCACCCGGAAGACCTTGCATTAGTTGATAAAGAGCTGAACACTTCAAGGGAAACCCACCAGTCGTATGATTTCTATTACCGCATCAAGCTTAAAGACGGGAGAATAAAACATCTTCATGTAAAAGGTAAGCCTGAGGTGAACCGAAATAATGAAGTTTACAGGATGTTCGGTACCATGCAGGATGTAACCGAACAGAAGCTTATTGAAGATCAGCTGAAAAACAGCGAAGAGCGTTACCACAGCATGATAAATGAAGTTCAGGATTATGCAATCATCCGCTTAAATAAGTCAGGTGATGTCGAGAATTGGAACAAGGGCGCTGAGAAGATAAAGGGGTATAGTGAAGAAGAGATCCTGGGTAAAAATTTCCGGATATTTTACACCCCTTCCGATCAGGCAAAAAAACTTCCTGAACAGATCCTTAACAAAGCTGCCATTGAGGGAAAGGCAAGTCACGAAGGTTGGAGGATGAGAAAAGACAGATCTGTTTTCTGGGGAAGCATTGTGATCACAGCTCTTCATGATAAAAAAGGTAATCTTACGGGATTTTCAAAAGTTACCCGTGACCTCACAGATATTAAGATCGCTGAAGAAAAGCTTCGTGAGTACGCAGATAATGTGGAGATGAAAAATAAAAAACTGGAACAAGCAAATAAGGAACTTGAATCGTTCAGCTACATTGCGAGCCATGATCTCCAGGAACCATTGAGAAAAATTCAGGCTTTTACCAGCAGACTTCTGCAAAAAGAAAATGATAATCTTTCAGAATGGGGGAAAGATGTTTTTAGCAAGGTTCAAACCTCTGCGAGCCGTATGCAGAAGTTAATTGAAGCGCTCCTCAATTTTTCACGTTTGGATAAAACACAGGATAATTTTGAGGCGATTGACCTTAATGCCTTGTTAGAGGAAGTGAAAACCAGTCTCCACGACTCCATTGAATCAAAACAAGCTGTGATTGAAAGTGATAAACTGCCGGTGATATCGGTGATCCCAATACAATTCCAGCAATTATTTTCAAACCTTATTAGTAATGCCCTGAAATATAGCAGGGCTGGTACTCCTCCGAAGGTCAAAATAACTTATGGATTAAAAGAAGGAAATCTTATTCCGGGCAACTCCGCAGTTGATCGTAACAAATACCATCACCTTTGCTTTGCCGATACTGGAATCGGATTCGAACAGCAGTACGCAGAAAAAATATTTGAGCTCTTTCAGCGCCTTCATGGTAAGTCAGAGTATGAAGGAACCGGGATCGGACTTGCGATCTGCAAAAAGATCGTTGACAATCATAAAGGATTTATTCTTGCCGAAAGCGAACCTGACAAAGGTGCGGAGTTTCACGTTTATATTCCTTCCGAAAAGAAAATTGAGATCGTAAATCCAACCGAGTAATGGATGCTCCACGATCGCTTATTTTATTAAGAGGCTTACCCGGAAGTGGTAAAACTTCTCTTGCAAAGATATTAAGCGAAGACAATAAATATCCGGTATTATCAATCGACAGTTATTTTACAGACGCGGTCACAGGGGAGTACAATTTTGATCCTTATAAAAATCATCTTGCTTATAAGCAATGCGAAACGCAAACAGAAGATTACCTAAAAAAGGAGACTTCAAAAATTTTTGTAGATAATACTTTCACTATAGAATGGGAAATTGAGCCCTATTTTAATCTTGCAAAAAAATATAATTACAGGGTATATGTTGTCACTGTTGAGAACAGACATGGCTCACATAACATTCATGGTATCAGTAATGAGCAGTTAGTTAAAATGGCTTCAAAATATAAAGTGCAGCTGATGCCTTAAATGTTTACCACTTATAACACACCGAATAATCAGGTTTTAACTTATACGGACCCCGCAAGAGCCTTCTATACCGAAAGAGCATTTTGGCCAATTCTCTTCTTTTTCCTCGCTTAAGAAAGATATTTTTATGTTTAGCGGCTTTACTACTGCTTAAACGCGAAAACTCCTTTTCAGCCTGTCTTTGCAAATCATGACACGGACAATCGGGATTACGGGGATCATTCAGTGCGTATTTTTTCTGCCCATCAGAGCTATAGGAAATCAATAAACTGATTATGATGAATGTTATTCTCATGATAAATAAAGCCGGACAGTTTTAATCTGCCCGGCTTAAGTTCAGGCTAGCTATTCTTTTTAATTGTCACTTTATTTACAGCACTCCATGTCTTATACTCATTAGTATAATACAAATATGCGGATGAAGCCGGTGCATCATAGGTTCCCGGCATTTCAGCCTTAAGATCCAGATTGATCTGCTTCACTGCTGAAGGAGCCAGTCCTCGGTAATACACAGCCACATTGTTTCCTTTTATTTCATAATAATCAAATATATTTTTTTCCTGCAGCACCTTCAATTGCCATGGCTGAACTGTAAATCCGGCAGGAATCCCGATAATAGCCATAGTGCTCGGTGCATCTGAATTCTTTTTATTAGTGATCGTTGTGCTGAGACGAACCGTCTGTCCAACATTCACTGTAGTAGAGCCAAGCTTAGTGACAAGATCAATTGAACATTCTTTATCGCTTGATGGCAAGGATGTGCTCCAGTTAACAGCAACCGAATAAGGAAGCGGTGTTTTAACTCCTACATACTTTACTTTCAGTTTGTGATTTCCTTCAGAATCAAGATATTTCTCCAGTCCGGCAATTTCAATTGCACCTTTGTCACCGGATTGATAAGACCGTGTATCCACTTTTTTACCATCAACATATATTTCAATGGTACCGCTTTCCGTAGTCTTCTTGCTGAATTTAGCATATTCCGTAAGTGCTTTCAGTGCCAGGATGGTCCCCTGAGTAGAACTGAATACACCCGAACCGCTTCTTGAACCGACAAGGAACTGCACCGCATTTGTCAGTGTCCCGGAATATTTTGCCGGTGATTTCAGAGACGCAAGGATGGCAAGTGAGGTAGTTTCTATTGTTAAGGAATTTCCCTGAGAATAGGTAATTGAATGAGTTGTTCCGCTAAAGCTGCCATCCTTTCCCTGAGCTTTCATTAATTCCGCCATCGCCTCCTCTGCTTTTAAATTATCTTTTAAATTATAAGCAGCGTTTGCCATCATTGATAATAAATACGGATCTTTTTTATTCATCGCTGTTTTGAAAGATGTTTCAAATTCCGGCTTAAGATCTCTATATCCCGCTTCTGAAAGAGCATACACGATGTATGCATTTAAAACTTCATCGCTGATCCTTCCGAAATCGTGATATGCATGTTGCTCGCGCTTAAAGCCTCCTTTTCCATCTTTGTGCTTAAGCAACCATTCAGCAGTCCTGTCAAGCATCTTCTGATCTATTTCCGCACCTGCGCTTTTCATATCAGAGAATTCCATAATTCCATATGCAGTTAGTCCTTCATGGCCGGGATTCGCACCAAACCATTCATACCCCTTTTCAGACGACTCAAAAGTTGTTAATCTTTTATACCCTCTGTTAAGAAGATCTGTTGCACGGGCTAACGTTGCATTATCTTTGCTGTCGGTGCTTTTTAAATAATCCAGTACCATCGCATTAGGATATGCAGTGCAGGAAGTTTGTTCGAAACATCCGTAAGGCTCCTGAAGAATTCCTTCAACTCCTTTCATCAAGTCATTCACAACATTCGGAAAGGCTGTGAAAGAGGCTTTCACAGAGCCGTTCACCACATCACTCATGTTGAATGAATATTCCCTTTCAATGTCCTGACCGGAGAATGATGCCTGAACAGGGAATCCTTTGGAAGCAATTTTAATTTTTTGTGTAAAGGAGTCACCCAAACCGCAAGATTTGAATGTGATAGTAAAGTCGCCATAACCGATTTTAGAGAGAACTTTATAATCAAGATAAATGGTTTTAGCTGCACCCGGCATAATCGTTTGCGCAACCGCAACTTTAGCAACAGTTTGCAAACCATCCGGAGCAACAATGGTAAGAGATCCACCCAGCGGCTTATCAGTATTATTCTTTAATGTCAAGGGAATTGAAACAATATCCTCTGTGGCCACTTCCACCGGAATTTTTGTTGTCATAGCAAAAGGCAACTGAGTGAAGAAATTCTTTTCTGCTCTTCCCAAAGTACCATCCGATGCTATTCCTTCTAATGTAGTTCTGAATGAAGTAATATCATCTGAAGTATAAAACTCAATTGTTTTCTTTCCGGACCTATCAATTTCAACATCAGGATTCCAATAGATAGTATTTCTGAAATCATTTCTTACCTCAACATCTTCCTGCTTCTGATAAACTGGCGCTGAAAATTTCCTCGCACGGTAATATTTTGGAGCTGATTCCTGTGATTGCCATGCAAATACCTGGTTCGCGTTTTGCGAGATCTTATCATCATTTCTGAAAAAGCCCGCACGAAGATCCGCAGACTTGGAAGCAACATTTTTGATGTCGGCATTCCCCTGCTCTTCCCCTTTTTTCAAGACTGCATTAAATTTTTCAGCCTTCTTATTTTGAACATTATTATTTTCGTTCAAGTTAGCTTTACCTAATCCTATTCTCATTTTATTTTCGGAACGTTTAGGTGCGTCTTTTTCGGCAGCTGCAAGATCGGCAACCGGAATTGAACGATCCAGCGCTTCTTCCTGCATTGCTGATGCGGCACTGCTGGGTACAGCACTGTCGTACATATACCGGTTGTTATAAAGATAAAGCTGCAGGTTGGAGTCATATCCCTGAATGTAATGTGACTGCAAAGAATAGCTATTGGCACAGACTGTTAAGGTAACCGGTGCTGATGCAAGGTCAATTTTATTAAAAATAAATTTTCCGTTCTCATCACACATATATTCAACACCCTCGTTCACACGTATCTTAGCATTGGAAACGGGCTTGCCTGTGTAGGCATCGAGAACGGTCCCAGCCACAATCGCCTTTTCTCCATGGAAAGAAGCGACCGGCATATTGCCTTCAACCAATTTCTCCCATGTAAAATGACGCCAGCCGGCAGTCATAAGTAAGTAATCTAGTGCTTCATCCGCCTTTGTTTCTTTATTGCTGAAATAAAAAGCCGGCTCTTCCACTTTTTCATTTATGTCCTGCTGTAATAATAATTGAGATAGAATATTGCCTGATTTATCATCTGCGAATGAGAGGAATTGGTCATTCACAACAGACATCGCGAAATTTGCCGGCATGGGCATTCCGCGTTCATCTTTAACACTGATGGTCATTTTCACCTTTTCGCGGGGCAGGTATTTTTCCTTATCCGTTTCAACAGATACATTTAATTGCTTTCCTTTATTTACAAACGCAAGTCTTTCTGCCCGCGCAATACCTTTACTGTCAAACAGTGTTAGCTGCGCCACCCCTGCAGGAAAAAGCGAAGCAGGAAATGTAATCTTATTGCCTCCTTTAACAACGTTGATCACGGTACTGTAGTAAATTTTATTTCTAACCTGGGCTATCAATGACATTTCTTCTGTCTCAGTAGTATTGATATCCACCGAGACTTGGTCCTTACCAGGATGTACAGACATTACATAGCCCCGCAATAAGGGTTCAGGCAAAGAAAATGTTTCAGAAATATTTTCAGGCTTTGTGATCTTAACTACATATTTTTCATTCGCTTTAGGAACAAATTTGAATGCGCCCATACCTTGATGGAAGCTGCTGAAATGAGCAACATAAGAACCTTTTTCTGTAAGGACAGTGCCTTCAATATCTGCAGGCTTATTAAACTCATTTAATGCGCGAAATGCAACTTTGCTCTCAAGCCCATCAACGAGATCGCCACCTTCAGGAAATAATTGCAGCTTTATTTTGTTCAATACTATAGGGATCGACCGGGAAATACTCTCAGTCGTTCCGTTGTAATCAATCATAATGTTCAGTAAACCATCGTTTGATTTAAGATCTTTGGGCAATCTGAACTTAATGTATTGAAAACCGTTTTCATCGGTAACATCATCTTTAAGCAATATTTGTTTCCCTTCAAGGCTAGCCGCAAACTTAATCTTGTGATTATTGAGAGCTTTGTTCTCGTTGGTATTTAGCTCTAACCTTGCAACAACCTCATCACCTGCACCGAAGGCCTTTTTCTCGAAATCAAGTTTCATTTTCAGATTAGGTAAAACCACATCCTGAATTTGAATATCTTTTTCAAAAAAATTATTTTCTCCCTCATTCTTCATCCAGTTTGTATAAGCTCTGATCTTATACATTCCACCCAGAGCTTCATCGTCAAGAATGAAATCTCCCGCAGCAATCCCATTCTTAGCAATGATATTGACACTCTTTTCAATAGTTCCTTTGGGATTCAGCAGTTCTACATGCAGGATGTCACTTTTAGAAGACGTCTTCATAGACGCAGCATCCCTTATAAAAGCGGAGAACCAGATATTATCTCCCGGTTCATACATTGGTTTGTCGAGTTGGAGATATATCCGGTCCTCCGGCATTTGTTCATTATAACTGATTAGTTTTTTCTTTAATGAACGGATGAGCTCATTGTCGCTCATCATTTGGTAATAATTACCCGGACTGATCCAGGCTACTAAGGCAAGTGAAGCGACTCCGGCTGTCACCAGGCTTAGGATTTTAGAGTTCTTTTTTGGTTGCATGGCTTTATGGTTTGAAATAATTCACAGCAGAGATGCCCGCATTTTCCCAATTCCATAAACCAGGATAAAATTTTCCAAAAAAAAAAGGATATCCGTAATTACAGATATCCTTTCCCATTTCTAAGGCTCAACTTATTTTTTCCCTTTTACTTCTTTGCATGTGTTCTTTGCCATTTCATAGTGGCCCTTCAGGACAGGTACTTTCTCAGCAGCCCATTTCTTCATCTCAGCATCCTTCCCTTTTTTAGCTTCTTTCTCAAATTCGCAAACCTTCATTTTATGTGCCCTTGTTATGCACTTAGCATACGCTTTATCGAAATCTTCGCCTTTTTTCTTTTCAAACCAATCGTATGTTTTTTGGCTCTTATCGCTGAGCTTAGAAGGAAGACTGATCTTCTTTTCTGCAGCAAGAGCCTTTAATTCCTGATTTAACTTCCCGTGATCGGTGATCATTGTATTAGCGAATTGTTTAACTGCGGCAGAAGAAGCGTTAGTCTGTGCGAGCTCGCTTAATTTAACTTCCAACATACCTGCATCTGCAGCACAAACTGCAAATTTGCTGTCCTTGCAAATTTCCTTTGAAAGTTTGCTTTTATTTTCTTCCATTGCCACGCGCTTGCTGTCGGTTTTACTTGCCATACAGGACGTTAAAGAAGCTGCGTAAACCGGAAGAAGTAAGTAAATAATTATTTTTTTCATATTTTTTTTATTAATTGATTTACCAAAATTTTAAAAAAAATATGCCATACGATCACTCAATTCAATTGAATAATAGCTTGTTTCTTAGAAAAAATAATAGCAGAAAATAACAAGGAGTCCCTGAAGAATGATAGTACCATCAAGAATCCCATAATAATATAATCTATGGGACTTAAGTCTGGTATTATTAATGAAGAATAAAGTTGAAAGCCCGGAAAAAATAAGAGCGATCATAAATTCGGTGCTGCCCGTATAATGAATTATTGTAATCAACATAAAAGCCGCAATAGAGACGTTAGCGAGAGTGGTTGCTCTTTTTTCTCCGAAAATAAGTGGAAGAGTTTTTAGTCCTGCTTTTGAATCTCCTTTCATATCACGGATATCAAAAGGGATAGTAATAGCAAAAATAAATAGAAAGCGTTCTGATATCAGAAGAAACAGTATTTCGTATTCTATTTCACGTCCTGACTGAACTAAAGGAAGCAAGACACACGTTACGGACCACACTAAAGAGATAATGAAGATTTTAGCCAAAGGCACTTCTCTTAAGCGAAATATTTTTATTCCTCTTTTATAAACAGGAAAGGAATACAAAAATGTAATCAGGCCCAGGGGAAATAACACCAAGAGAACTTTGAACTGAGCAAATATTGCTGCGAGAATAAAGCCTATAACAGAAATCACAAAAATCAGATAAAAGAGTTTAAGGTTTCTTGTGATCCAACCGAATTTATTGGGATCGAGAGAATGTTTGTAGAAAAAAACGGCCACAAATTTATGAAGATTGTATTCAAATAAAGTCGCGAAGAGGATAAGGAAAAGATATGGATGCCAGGATGGGATTATTCCCAGCTGAATCTGAGACTGCACAGTCATTAAAACAGCCGCAAGTGCAATATACAGATTACTGTAAATTAAAAAATCACTGAGTTTCCTGAAAAGACTGAGCATGTTTTTTTAAAGCTTGAGTAAAATTACCTGTAGTTGCCTTTATGAACAAACTTATCCCAGTCAAATTATCAATTTTTATTCTTTGCTTTTTTATTAGCGGACAAATAAGCGGCCAGCCCGTAAAAGATAAAAAGCCGACAATTTTTGATATACCACACAAAACGCTATATGAAAAATGGATGTGGATTCATCGGAGTGTTGTGTTTGAAATTATAAAAGAAAGAAAGATTGCATACGATTCTACCTATATTAAGTCTTACTCTAAAAGGCTAACAGTTATAGTTCCAGTGTCGGCCCGTTTAATGCATTTCAATCTCTTAAGTCCGGGCACCGGCAATCGTTTGCAGTTCACCCCGAATTACAGATACGATGTTGGATTCGGCATTAGCTCAAGATGGGCAACTTTTATTACAAATACAGGGATCGTATTCTTCAATACGGATAATAATCAACGGGGAGTAACGAGGCACAACGATTTTCAACTTAACCTATACGGCAAACGCACCACTTCGGATATCAGCTATCAGAATTACAGAGGATTTTATATCGCCAATACCAGGGATTTTACAAAAGATGACTCGAAGCTCTTTATCGTAAGGCCGGATGTGAAGGCAACCCTGTTTGCGACAAGCACTTATTATATTTTTAACAGCAAAAAATTTTCGTACAGGAACTCATTTGCCTTTACTGAAAGCCAACTAAAGAGTGCTGGTTCGGTTCTCGCAGGTGCATATTACAGCCTTTTTGGTGTACGGGCGGATTCAAGTCTTGTTTCACAGGAATTAAAACCTAATTTCGACAGCCTTTCAAATATTATTGAAGGCAGTACACAGTCGTTCGGAATAACGGGTGGATACATATATACTTTCGTTCGTCATAAAGCTTATTTAACAACCTCGATAGTCCCGGGAGTCGGTTTGGAGCAGACTACCTATGACAGAGAAAATAAAAAAAATTACAGGAATGCATATCAACCAGCTGGGAAAGTGAATTTCAGATTAGGGTTTGGTTATGATACAGGAACTTTTTTTATTGGCGCCCTCGGAGTGTATGATTATTTCTACAATTTCAATGGGACCCATCAAACATTTAATTACAGTACCGGCAAGGCTTTAGCCTTCGTTGGCTACAGGTTTAAATATTTAAGAACTGAGAAGCGGATCTTGCGAAAATTAAAACTGATCGATTATCCCGGTGATCCAAGAAATTCATAATTACCTGATATCTATTTCATCAACGAAGATAAACGCTTCATCACCTGCCCCAGCATGCCAGTTGGGCAACGTTCCGAAATTGGCCGCTTCAACCTTTACATACCTGGCCTTAACTGCCGCTGGCAACGCCTTAGAGAACTCTTTTGTTTGCACATCATAATTCGCTGCATCGATATTGTTCAGCACCTCATATTCATTATTGAAATAGATCCCGTCATTTGAGAATGAATATTTAACCTTGGTCGGATAAATTATCCAAGCCCTTGTGTCCTGCAAATAGTTTGAAGAGACATACTCGATTTTCTGTGAATGAAGAAGATCTACAACAGCAGAAAAATTCTGTCCCTGATAACCTTGCCAGTCTCCCTTTCTCCAGTTTACTGACCCCTTTAATCCATCTATAATACCTTTATCACCACCGGCAGTGTATTGGGAATTATATTTAGAGTTTATAAGAATGGACCATTGATTTGGACGTTTATAAAATGTTGCAGCAACAGTATCGCTTTTCATTTGTTGTGCTTCTGTGAACGCAAAAATTTTCTGAGTGCTCTCTATCGTAAAAGGTTTTAAATAGGGCGTGAAGACTGTTTCAGCTTTTTTAGGATCCTGACATGAATAAAAGATCTTATCTCTTTTACTACCGGAAACAATTGTTATTGAAAGGCTTTCTTCAAAAACCCGGGAACTCGCATATATTAATGGTACAGGCATTAAAAGGTTTTTCGAAGGGACAGGAATTGAAACAGTATTTTCGAAAACGTAGGTCGAAGGCACGGCAGACATCTGGAAGGCAAACCTACCTCCCTTACTTATTGAATCATATTCTATAAATGTTCTCCGATATGGTTTTCCATTTATGAAATAGTTCTGTACATAATAATTTTTTTCGGATAGATCTGAAGCAAGGATCTCATATGTTTTTCCATTATTCAAATGGACCTTCACCTCATTAAAAACCGGTGCGCCCAATTCGAATTTGCCACCTCCCGGAATAACAGAATACAGACCAATAGCATTCAAAACATACCATGCACTCATCTGACCACAATCTTCATTTCCAATCAATCCATCCGGGGATGATTTATAAAATTCTTCCATGATTCGGTGAACATGTGATTGCGTTTTGTATGGCTTATCCACATAAGTGTATAGATATGCCATGTGATGGCTTGGTTCATTACCATGTGCATATTGTCCTATTAGTCCTGTAATATCTACCTGTTCCCTTCCGGTAGTTTTAGTTGGCGCAGAATATAATTCATCAAGCTTCTGTTCAAACTTTGCCTTACCTCCCATCATAGCTATCAAACCGCTTATATCCTGTGGAACAAAGAATGAATATTGCCATGAGTTCCCTTCAGTAAAATGATTATTAACTTCTCGTGGATCAAAAGGCTGCAGCCATCCTGCATTCTTTTTCGGACGCATGAAACCTGTGGACGTATCGAAAAGATTCTTCCATGACTGCGAACGCTTAATGAAATAATCATATTCATCTTTTTTATTAAGAACTTTGGCCATTTGAGCTATGCACCAGTCATCATAAGCATATTCAAGAGTTTTGGAAACGCTCTCATGCTCATCATCAACGCTGATGAAGCCATTTGATTTATAGGCGCTTAATCCTAGATGGTCGAGCATAGCGCTATGCTTGCTCGCGGTGAATGCTTTTTCATAGTCAAATCCCTGAACTCCCTTGACCATTGCATCAGCGATGACACTCACGGAATGGTATCCAATCATACAATCAGTTTCATTTCCTGCGAGCTCCCATACCGGTAGTCTGCCCCCCTGCTCATATTGCACAAGAAATGTATTGATAAAGTCGGCAGTGCGTTTTGTATCAATAAGTGTGTAAAGAGGATGTGCTGCACGAAAAGTGTCCCAAAGTGAAAAGACAGAATAATTTGTAAAGCCCTCTGCTTTATGGATCCGATTGTCTCGCCCCCGGTACATTCCATCGACATCCATGTTTACGTTGGGTTGAATCATAGTATGATATAAAGCCGTATAAAAAATCACCTGCTTTTCCTTATCAGTTCCCTTCACTTCAATCTTGTTTAACTCTTTATTCCACGCTGATTCAGCATCCTTTTTTGTCTTTTCAAAATTCCATCCCTTCAACTCTGCCTCCAGATTTTTCCTTGCGCCTTCAATACTCACCGGTGAAATTCCGACTTTAACCATTATCTCAGAATTCTTCTTCGTATCAAACTGAAGGCACATTTTATTCCCGATAGGTAGCCGCCCTAAGCCGCCTTCTCCATTAGCTGAAAGCCCTACCGGATTATCTGAGATTGCAATTTTAAAGGGAACTGAAAATTCGATCACAAAATAAACGTGTTGCTCTTTAGCCCATCCTTCACTTACTCTCATCCCTTCGATGCGCGTTGGGCTAATACTGTCTAGCGAGGAATCCAATGTTTTATCACGGAGAGAAAGATCTATGGCAATGTTTCCGGTTGATGACAAAGGAAATTTATATTTGTGAAACCCAACTCTTACAGTACTTGTAAGTTGAATGTTTATTTTATTTGCAAGTGTGACAGAATAGTAACCTGCCGTTGCCTTCTCATCTTTATGAGAGAATTTCGATTTGAAATCGTCAATTTCAATTGACGGTTTTCCGGTAAATGGCATGATCACTATATCTCCGTAATCACTACAACCTGTTCCACTCAAATGTGTATGTGAAAAACCAAATATGACAGAATCGCTGTAATGATATCCACTGCAGCCGTCCCAGCTTCCATCTATTCTTGTGTCGGGAGATAATTGAACCATACCAAACGGAACTGTCGCTCCGGGAAATGTATGTCCGTGACCGCCAGTGCCTATCATCGGATCGACATGCTGCGCATAATTATTTTGCGCGCATAAATTATAAGAAATGAAAAAAAGAAGCATCCCCATTATAAAGGATGCTTTACTAAAATATGATTTCGGGTTCATTATCATTTAGAAGTAGTATTCAGTTTAAAATGCTTAGCATAGTTGGTATGCTTCTTATCAAGGACCCTGGAATGAGTCTTTAAACGTTCAATAAAGTTTCGGTAATTCTTATTCTCCGGCTTAGTCCACAACGCTTCAGCTAAAGCCGGCATTCTCGGAATCGCCATGTATTCAACTTGCTTAAAATCTAAAATATATTCTGTCCAGACATTACCCTGTGCACCAAGAATATATTTTTTCTGATCCTCGGATAAAGTTACCGGTGTAGGGTCATAATTATAAACTGAATCAATCGGATTAAAGCCACCTATTGCCAGGGGTTCATTCGTTCGATCCTTTACCTGATAATGATCAAAATAACATGGCTTTCCGGGAGACATTACCACTGTATGATTTTGCTTTGCAGCCTCAATGCCCCCTTTGATTCCCCTCCAGCTCATCACTGTTGCGTTAGGAGCCAGACCACCTTCCAGGATTTCATCCCATCCAATTATTTGTCTTCCTTTATCATTGATAAACTTCTCCATGCGTGTTATAAAATAACTCTGAAGCTGATGCTCATCCTTTAGATGCTCTTCTTTAATTCTGTTCTGACATTTAGGACATTTTTGCCATCTTACTTTCGGACACTCATCACCGCCAATGTGAATATACTTTCCGGGGAAGAGATCAATAACTTCCGAAATAATATCTTGCAGAAAATAAAATGAACTGTCATTTCCGGCACAAAATAATTCATCTGAGACACCCCAGGTTGTTCGAGGTTCAAAAGGGCCGCCAATACAAGAGAGTTGCGGATATGCAGCGAGTGCAGCGAGCGAGTGTCCCGGCATTTCTATTTCCGGAACAACAGTAATATGTCGCTCGGATGCATATGCTACCACTTCTTTTATTTCATCCTGGGTATAGAATCCTCCATAAGGCTTATTGTCATATTTAACATCTTTGAGGGGCTGGCCTTTCTTGTCGACCGGCTTACCAATCACTGTTTCCTTACGCTGTGATGAGATCTGTGTAAGTAACGGATACTTTTTAATTTCAATTCTCCAGCCCTGATCATCTGTAAGATGCCAGTGAAATGTATTCATTTTGTACATCGCAATGTAATCGATGTATTTTTTCACTTCATCCTTACTGAAAAAATGCCGGCTGCAGTCAAGGTGCATTCCCCGCCATAAATAGCGTGGCGAATCATAGATCTGTAAACACGGAACCGTTCTTCTTACGGAAGTATCAAGCGGCATTAATTGAAACAAGGTTTGTAATGCATAAAAAAAACCTTCATTGGCATTTGCTTTTATAGCGATGCCCTTTGTTGTGATTTTCAGATCATAGAATTCTTTATTCGAATTGCCGCCATCATTTGAAATGAGTGTCAGCAGAGAAATAAAATTTTTGAACGGAGGATAATGTGAATCTATCCTAAGTTCCAGTCCGTAATTTTCTTTTAAATAACTCTTAAGATAATTCGCCTCGAACTGATCCTCTCCAGCAACGATTACTGTTGAATCAGAAAGGGTGAAAGAGCCTTGTGCAATGGCGACATAATTAGGCTGAGGAATCAGTGGCAATTGAGTTTTTTCTGTCTGCGAAAAAAGAAAACCCGATAATAATATAAATGCTGTTATAAGAAATGATTTCATTTAATGCAGATGATTTTAAACAGAACAAACGAGAGAACTTCACACAGCCAGGTTCCTGCCTAGGATCATTTTTTTATTTCTTTCAGAATAAGGGAAGCTGCGCCTAGAAGAGCGGCATCATTTTCTTTTAACTGAGAAGGAAGTATTTTGATCTTATTTTTATAGATACTTAATAAATGCTTTTCAAAGCTTATCCTTGTTGGCTTGAAGATAAGATCTCCGGCAAGAGCTAAACCGCCAAATAAAAATATTGCTTGCGGGCTTGTATATGCAACACTGTTTGCCAAAGCCAAGCCTAGCACTTCGCCTGTATAATTAAATGCCTCAATAGCATCTTTGTCACCGGCCAGCGCTTTCTCATGGATGTATTTAGCATCGGCCACTAAACCTTTTATGTTTGTTTTTACATGATGACTCATCTGGAGATCAGAGAATGTTCTCTTGATCCCTGTTGCAGAACAGTATGTTTCAAGACATCCTTTTCTTCCGCAGCCACACTGTCTTCCATCCGGGAACATGATCACATGTCCCATCTCACCGGCAAAACTATCATGGCCGTATATCAGTTCGCCATTTGCCACAATTCCGCTACCAAGGCCGGTTCCAAGCGTTATGAAAATAAAATCCTTCATATCTTTGGCACCACCAAAGATCATTTCACCTATCGCTGCGGCATTAGCATCATTGGTCAAAACCGACTTAACTTTCAGTCTGTCAGAAAAAAGCTTGGCAAGCGGAATCACACCTTCCCAGCGAAGATTAGGCGCAAATTCAATTGTTCCTTTAAAATAATTTCCATTCGGTGCACCGATACCTACACCTGCAAGCTCATGGTCAGGGAACTGCTTTACAGCTTTTTTGATGCGTTCACTCACCACCATCACCAGATCTTCGGGCACGGGAAAATGTTCGGTTGAAACGGTTTCCTTTAAAAGGATCTTCCCTGATTCGTTAACAAGTCCGAAGACTGTATTTGTACCGCCAATATCAATACCTGCAACTAAATACTGTTTCATAACCGAAGAACAAATTAATGATTAGAACTTATAGCCTGATCAAAAGCTATACCCTGACTATTAAAAATACCTTTAACGATGTATGCATAAAATGCAAGATAAACATAGCAGAAGATCGGGATCACAAATGAGATGTGAACACCATAAAGATCTGCGATTAGTCCCTGAACAGGTGGGATCAACGCACCGCCCAAAATAGCCATTACAAGAAGAGATGAGCCCTGACTCGTATTTTTCCCAAGCCCAGCAATTGCCAAAGCGAAAATAGAAGGCCACATAATCGAGTTGTATAAACCAAGGCTGATCACCGACCATAATGCAAGCTCACCGGTAGAACAAATTGATAAGATCAACAGAAGTATACAGATCACTGAAAAGATAAATAAGGTGCGAGCCGGTTTTTCCTGTCCGGCAAAGAAAGCAATGATACTCACCGCGATGAATGGCAGGTAATACATCATTGATCCAAAATCAAAAAGGGAATCACCGGATTTGATTTTAAAGATGAGTAAAATAAAAAAGAAGGTCGCGACAGGCAAAACTGCAGTAAATATTTTTTTGTAAAGCGGTGACAAATTAAACACAGAAACTGAGCTTGTAAATCTTCCAACCATTAAGCTTCCCCAATAAAGTGCAACGAAGATGGTGGCCTCAGATGGCAGTATACCTTTGATCTCCGGCAGGCCGACAAAACCTGTAATAAAACTTCCTACGGTAACTTCTCCTCCGACATAAAAGAAAATAGCCAGGATACCCCATGTAAGCTGAGGATATTTTAAGGCGCCCATTCCTTTTTCTATATTCTGATGATTTGTAAAATCGGGTAACGGAACAAGCTTAAAAACAACGATTAGTACAAGAAAGATTCCCGTTAAAACGAGATAAGGCATCTTCACGGAATCAATATCATTTTCATGTCCGGAAGTTGTAAGGATCAATGCGCCTCCGATTATCGGAGCAATGGTTGTACCGAATGAATTAATAGCGCCAGCTAGACTGAGTCTGTGAGAACCGGTCTCCGGGCGACCGAGTAAAATAACATAGGGATTAGCAGCGATCTGAAGCAATGTGAAGCCGAGCGCAAGAACAAAAAGTGCAGCGAGAAAAAAAGCAAAAGACTCCATTATGGCAGCCGGATAAAAAAGAAATGTCCCTATCGCGGAAATGAGCAATCCCAACAGAATTCCATTCTTGTATCCGATCTTATTGATGGGGTCACCGGAGGTGGATGAAATAATAAAGTAAATGACAGAACCCACAAAATAGGCACTGAAAAATGCAAACTGAATGAGCATTGATTCAAAATACGAAAGCACAAAAATCGCTTTGAAATGCGGAATCAGAATATCGTTCAAACATGTAATAAAGCCCCACATAAAAAACAACATTGTTAAAAATGCAAGTGGCATTGAGTAATTCTTTTTCTGTTCCATGAGATGATTTATATTCAGCGAAAAATAATGAATAAATTGGCTCTTGCAGCCAAAAGTTTTATACAAAAAAGTATAATTATTAAACAGAAAGAATTATTTAGAATAAAATAGCTTTGTTAAACTAAGAGATTTGATTGAGAATCTTTCCGGTGGCTCCGGTTTTACTTTCAACATAATACATGCATATATCCGAAGCCGATTTCAGAAATCTTTCATTCTGAAAATTTGAGAATGTTTTAAGGAATTGATTTTTATCAGCCACGGAAAATGCGCCACCCAACCTGATAAGGTCTTTTGCTTCCGCGAATTTATGATAGTTAGGGCCAAAGACCACCGGCAAACCAAAAGCTGCTGCTTCTAAAATATTATGGATCCCTTTGCCAAAACCTCCGCCAATAAGGGCAAGAGTTCCGTACTGATAAAGCGATGAAAGCATACCAATGTTATCTATCACCAGGACTTTTACATTGTGGAGATCTTCCTTTTCCGCTTTTGAGTAGAGAATACAGCCGTACTGTTCAAATCTGGAATACACTGACTTTATGTGAGCTTCATCAATTTCATGAGGAGCGATGATCAATTTAACACTCTCTAATGAAAGAGCCGCAAGAAGCTCTTCATCTTCATTCCACGTACTTCCTGCTATAATGATTTTCTTATCTGAAATAAATTTTTCTATCAAGGGAATGTTTTTCACATTCTTCGCTGTTTCAGAAACCCTGTCGAAACGCGTATCTCCCGTCACTGAAACATTGTCATATCCTATATTTTTCAATAGCAGTTCTGAAGCAGGGTCCTGCAAGAAGAAATGAGTGAAAGCATTCAGATGATCACGGAACCATTTGCCGTACCATTGAAAAAAATGTTGTTCAGATCTGAAAATACCGCTTACGAGATAAGTTGGAATGCTTTTTTTTTTGAGTTCATCTAAGTAATTGAACCAGAATTCATACTTGACAAAAAAGACAGCTTTGGGATCTACAATATCAATGAACTCTTTGGCATTAGCCGGAGTATCGATCGGAAGATAAAAAATGAGATCAGCCCCGGAATAGTTCTTTCGTATTTCATAACCGGAAGGCGAAAAAAAAGTGAGCAATATTTTTGTTTCAGGATGAAGAAGCTTATACTTTTCGATCAAGGGCCTGCCTTGCTCAAATTCACCAAGGGACGCACAATGGAACCAAACTATTGAGGATCCTGACAGATTTGCTTTGCGAACACTTTCATTTAATTTTAAGAAAATATCTTTCCTGCCGGAGATCCATAACCGGGCTTTAGAGTTAAACAGAGAAGCAATACGAATCAAAGCCTGATAGCAAAGGATGATGAAGGAGTATAGAAATCTCATATTGCTTTGCTCAGAACAGATTTAATACATGTAATATTCCTGAGGCGCTTTTTTATACAAAGGCAGGATCCAGGCTATTCGCGCACCGTAAAGGATATCCACATGCTTTTCGGTATCCTTCTTCATCAGGTTGTAATCATAGCTTCTTCGGCTTTGAGTGAAACCCTGCATACATTCAATGCCTACATAAATATTCGCAAGCCGGTTATTGCTGAGATATAAGTACCCTATACTTTCTGTAAGCAGGAAGCCGTTTGAAAGCTTATCATAACCTTTTTTGTAGCGTTTATCGAGCTGTGGCACATCATTCCCAATAGTTTCAATCCTGATCTTGTGTTGCATAAAGCCGAATCCTACATCAATTCTAATCCCGGAATTGGGATTAGGCTTTTTAAAAGGGATAAGCCTTCCAAGAGTACCTGAAACAGTGAAGCCCCTTTCATACAACCTGATATCTGCATATTCACCATCCTCGTTGATCACATTTCCATTGCTGGTTGAGATACTGTCGAACAGAGAAACTTTAATATTCTTACCAAATAAGTAGCTTCCGTTAATTCCTAAGATCCAGTTATATTTAGTTTTAAAATCCACGTTAAGCTGCAGTGCCGAATTGTTTCCAAAACGGTCCTTCAGATCCCCTCCGGGAAAATAATATCCGTAAGAAAATCCGATCAGGGGAGTGTAAATAGAGGAATCCTTGATACTAACCTGCGCGGGCAAGCTGAATGATATAAGGAAAGCGCTAAGCAGGGCAAGAATAAATGTCTTCATTGTGTGGTATAATTGCCAAATATAGGTGTTTTAAACGAATTTAAAGAGCCCAAAATTGCCCCTCCTATTTGTTAATTTTCATTATATTCGCATTCTTAAATACGACTGAGAATTATGGAAAAATTAGCTAAGAAAATTCAGATGGTTGACCTAAAAAGTCAATACGAAAAAATAAAGACTGAAGTAGATGCTGCCATTCAAAATGTGATCAATAACACAGCATTCATAAATGGCCCTGAAGTGAAGGCTTTTCAGGCTGAATTGGAAAAATATCTTGATGTAAAACATGTGATCCCTTGTGCAAATGGAACAGACGCACTCCAGATTGCAATGATGGCACTCGACCTTAAACCCGGAGATGAAGTGATCACTGCGGATTTTACATATGTTGCAACAGCAGAAGTTATTGGCCTTCTGGGTTTGAAGCCTGTGTTGGTTGATGTGATCCCCGATACATTTGACATCAATATTGATGCGATTGAAAAAGCGATCACACCTAAAACCAAAGCGATTGTGCCGGTGCATTTGTTTGGACAATGTGCAAACATGGAGGAATTGATGAAGCTTGCTAAAAAGCATAACTTATATGTGATTGAGGATGTGGCTCAGGCGATTGGTGCTGAATACAGATACTCTGATGGCACAAAGAAAAAGGCAGGTACGATCGGAACAATTGGTTGCACATCCTTCTTCCCTTCCAAGAACCTTGGTTGCTATGGTGATGGAGGTGCAATGTTCACCAACGATGATGCTTTAGCTGCGAAGATCCGCATGATCGCGAATCATGGACAGTCTGTTCAGTATGTTCACGATTCAATTGGTGTTAATTCACGCCTCGACAGTATCCAGGCAGCGATCCTGAGAATCAAACTCCGTGATCTTGACAATTATGCTGCTGCAAGAAATAAAGCTGCTGACTATTACGACAAAGCTTTCGCAAATAATCAAAAGTTAAAAACCCCGGCACGTGCTAAATATTCTAACCACGTGTTTCATCAATACACATTGCAGCTCAACGGAGTTGACAGAAATGCTCTTCGTGAATTTTTAGCATCTCGCGACATACCTGCTATGATATATTACCCTATTCCGTTGCACCTTCAGAAGGCATATCTAGATCCGCGCTACAAAGAAGGTGATTTCCCCGTAACAGAAAAGCTTTGTGCATCTGTGGTTTCATTACCGATGCATACCGAGCTTGATCAGGAAAGCCTTAAATATATCACCGATTCTGTATTGGAATTTCTAAACAAATAAACATTACGTTTTAACTCAAAACATTAAACTAAATTTATGAATATAGCCGTAGTAGGAACAGGTTACGTTGGATTGGTAACAGGCACATGTCTAGCTGAAACAGGTAACAATGTTATCTGTGTTGATATCAATGCAGAGAAAGTAAAACAGATGCAATCCGGAACAGTTCCTATTTACGAACCACACCTGGATGTGTTATTCGAGCGTAATATCAAACAGGGAAGATTAACATTTACAACTGATCTTGCTTCCGCAATAGAAAATGCAACAATTATTTTTCTTGCGTTACCAACGCCTCCGGGTGAGGATGGTTCCGCTGATTTAAGCTATATTCTTGGTGTTGCCAATGATCTGGGCAAATTGATAAAAGACTATAAAGTTATTGTAGATAAGAGTACCGTGCCTGTTGGCACTGCTGACAAGGTGAGAGCGGCCATCGCTAAGAACGCGAAAGTAGAATTTGATGTTGTATCCAATCCTGAATTCCTTCGTGAAGGTTTTGCGGTAAACGACTTTCTGAAACCTGACCGCGTTGTGATCGGCACATCATCAGAGGCTGCCAGAAAGACGATGGAAGAGCTTTATAAGCCTTATGTTCGTCAGGGTAATCCAATCATCTTTATGGATGAGAGATCTGCCGAGCTCACCAAATACGCGGCTAACGCATTTCTTGCAACCAAGATCACGTTCATGAACGAGATCGCAAACCTTTGTGAGAAGCTTGGCGCAGACGTTGATTCCGTGCGTATCGGAATCGGATCTGATGAGAGGATCGGAAAACGGTTTTTATTTCCCGGAATCGGTTATGGCGGAAGCTGCTTTCCAAAAGATGTTCAGGCCTTAGCTAAATCAGCTTCAGAAGTGAAATATGATTTCAGGATTTTGGATGCCGTGATGGAAATAAATGAAAAGCAAAAAACGATCATCATTCCAAGGATTAAATCTCATTTCAATAACGACCTTAAAGGAAAGAAAATAGCATTGTGGGGACTTGCCTTTAAGCCCGATACAGATGATATCCGTGAAGCGCCTGCATTGTATCTTATTGATGAACTAACCAAAGCCGGAGCATCTGTTACAGCATACGATCCTGAAGGAATGAAGAATGTAAAGAAACTTATTGGTGATAAGATCAGTTATGCCAATGATGAGTATGAAGCGCTTGATGGTGCTGATGCTTTACTTATTGCCACCGAATGGAGCCTGTTCCGTACACCTGATTTTGCCAAGCTCGGATCCTTACTTAAAAACAAAGTGATCTTCGATGGAAGAAATCTTTATGGTATCGAACAAATGCGTGAGCTTGGATTTGCATATTACAGCATCGGAAGAGAAAGTGTAAAGGGTTAATGGTCGAATCTGATCAACGGATCGGTACAACCCATTTAACTAATAACCATTAACTATTAACCAAAATGAAAAGAATATTAATAACAGGTGCTGCAGGATTTTTAGGTTCCCACCTTTGTGATCGTTTTATAAAAGAAGGTTATCACGTTATCGGAATGGATAACCTGATCACAGGCGATCTGAAAAACATTGAACATCTGATGAAGCTCGAGCATTTCGAATTCTATCATCACGATGTTTCTAAATTCGTTTTTGTGCCTGGTGAACTTGATTATATTCTTCATTTCGCATCACCTGCATCACCGATAGATTATTTGAAGATCCCGATACAAACTCTTAAAGTGAGTTCATTAGGTTCGCATAACCTTTTGGGATTGGCTCGTGTGAAAAAAGCGCGCATCCTTGTTGCTTCCACTTCAGAAGTTTATGGTGACCCTGTGGTACATCCTCAAACTGAAGAGTATTGGGGCAATGTGAATCCTGTTGGTCCGCGTGGAGTTTATGACGAAGCGAAGCGCTTCATGGAAGCTATCACCATGGCATACCATACCTATCACGGAGTTGAAACACGTATCATACGGATTTTCAATACTTACGGTCCGCGTATGCGACTGAATGACGGACGGGTATTGCCTGCATTCATCGGACAAGCATTGAGAGGCGAAGACCTGACAATGTTCGGAGATGGATCTCAAACCCGTTCTTTCTGTTATGTGGATGATCTTGTTGAAGGCATTTATCGCTTATTGATGAGTGATTACGTTCAGCCTATGAATATTGGAAATCCGAGTGAGATCACTATCAAAGAATTTGGTGAAGAGATCATCAAGCTTACAGGAACCAAACAAAAATTGATATCCAAACCGTTGCCACAGGATGATCCGAAACAACGAAAGCCGGATATTACGAAAGCAAAAGAGATCCTGGGATGGGAGCCGAAAGTGAGCAGACAGGAAGGTTTGAAGATCACTTACGACTATTTCAAATCTCTATCAAAAGAAGAATTAAGTAAAACAGAGCATAGAAATTTTGGTTAAGCATTTTAACATCACCGTAAGCGGAAAAGTGCAGGGAGTTTTCTTCCGAGTTTATACAGAGAAAAAAGCTAATGAGATAGGATTATGCGGGTTTGTACAAAACCAACCTAATGGCGATGTTTACATTGAAGCGGAAGGATCTGAAGAACAATTATCAGAACTTGCCCAATGGTGCAAAACAGGCTCTCCTGAAGCAAATGTTAAGGATGTTGTTGCGAGTGAAGGAGAGCTGAAAAATTTTAAAGGTAAATTTATGATCAACCGCTAGGTTAATCAACACAGAATATGGAACAGGAATTTTTTAATCATCCAACTGCAATCATTGATGAAGGTTGCAAAATAGGCAAAGGCACCAAGATCTGGCATTTTTCGCATATAATGCCAAATTGCACCCTTGGTGAAAATTGCAACATCGGACAGAACGTAGTGATTTCACCGGAGGTAGTTCTTGGACGAAATGTTAAAGTTCAGAATAATGTTTCTATCTACACGGGCGTAACATGCGATGATGATGTGTTCCTGGGGCCATCAATGGTATTTACAAATGTGATAAATCCCCGCAGCGCAGTTAACCGCAAAAATGAATACGCGAAAACGCATGTGGGTAAGGGCGCATCCATCGGAGCAAATGCAACAATAGTTTGCGGACATGATATCGGTGAATATGCTTTTATCGGTGCGGGTGCAGTCGTTACCAAAAATGTACCTCCATATTCATTATGGGTGGGAAATCCTGCAAAACAAATGGGTTGGATCAGCGAATACGGTCATCGTTTAAAATTTGATAAGGATGGAAATGCTGAATGTGAAGAGAGTAAGCATAAGTACAAACTTGAAGGTGGACAAGTAAATAAAGTGGTTAAATAAGTTAATTCACTCACAGACCATCAACGATTAACTTATAACATTCAACATTAATATGAGTAAAATAAAATTCGCGGTAATCGGACAAGGTCATATCGGGAAACGCCACGCAGAAATGGTGAGGAGAAATCCGGAAGCAGAACTGATTGCTGTTTGTGATATTTCGCCAAAAGAACAACTTGGTATAACAGATATAAAAGAACCATTTTTTTACAGTCCGGAGGAAATGCTTGCAAATCATCCGGAAATAGAAGTTGTAAACGTATGTACACCAAATGGCCTGCATGCGAAACATTCCTTGATCGCTCTTGAAGCAGGAAAAAATATTGTTTGTGAAAAGCCAATGGCATTAAGCAAAATAGATTGTGAAGCAATGCTTTTTAAGGCACTGCAGAATCACAAGACTGTTTTCTGTGTAATGCAGAACAGGTACTCCCCTCCATCAGTGTGGCTGAAAAAAATTGTGGAAGAAAAGATCATAGGAGATGTTTATATGGTTCAGCTGAATTGCTATTGGAACCGTGATGAACGTTACTACAAAAAAGGCGGCTGGAAAGGTACACAGGAACTTGACGGTGGAACACTTTACACGCAGTTCTCTCACTGGATCGATCTTATGTACTGGATCTTTGGCGACATCAAAGATATTCAGGCAAAGTTCAACGACTTTAACCATGCAGAATTAACTGAGTTCGAAGACAGCGGATTTGTCAATTTCAACTTTGTTGATGGTGGAATGGGAAGCATCAATTATTCCACTGCCGTGTGGAACTCAAACCTGGAAAGCAGCATTACCATCATTGGAAGCAAAGGAAGTGTAAAAGTTGGCGGACAATACATGGATCAGGTGGAGCACTGCAACATCAAAGATTACACCTTGCCTTCACTCGCTCCGACCAACGAAGCAAATGATTACGGTGCATACAAAGGTTCGGCAAACAATCATCCGCAGATCATCGCGAATGTAATTGACACTTTAAAAGGCAGAACAACGATCACAACCAATGCGATGGAAGGATTGAAAGTGGTGGATATGATCGAAAGAATCTACGCATTGAGAAAAGCCGATCGCAAAAGCTAATTATTTGTGGTTTGTGGTTATACTGTTCTTTGTGTAAAATAATATGGCAACAATAAAGCAATTTGAGGATCTTGAAATTTGGAAACTGGCTCGAGAACTCGATAAAAAAATATTTGCTTTAACTGAAAAAGACAAATTCAATAAGGATTTCGGAATTAGAAATCAAATTCGGGATTCTTCGGGTTCAGTTATGGATAACATTGCGGAAGGATTCGGGAGAGGCGGCAACAGAGAATTCGTTAATTTCCTGTCATATGCAATAGGGTCATGTTCTGAAACACAATCACAGTTGTATAGGGCTCTTGATAGAAATTATATTAATGAAATTGAATTTAAAGAAAGCTATGATCTTTCGAAAATAATAATAACTAAATGCGGAAGTTTTGTAACATATTTAAATAAATCTGCTGTTCGGGGTGAGAAATTCAAACACAGAACAGAAACCAACAACAAACAACAAATAACGAATTAATGATAAACAAGATCAAAAACAAAGAAGCGAAGATCGCAGTCATAGGACTCGGATATGTAGGATTACCAATTGCTTTGGCATTCGCCAGGAAAGTAAAAGTGATCGGTTTCGATATCAATGAAGAACGCGTTAAAATGATGCAGAACAACATTGATCCTTCTCAGGAACTTGAAGCGAAAGATTTCGAAGGTTGTGATATTGAATTCACTGCTTCCATTGATGTCCTAAAGCAAGCTAACTTCTTTATTATCGCGGTGCCGACACCAATCGATGAGCATAATCTTCCTGACCTGAAGCCACTTCTTGGAGCATCACGCTCCGTTGGAAAAGCGTTGAAGAAAGGCGATTACGTTGTTTATGAATCAACCGTTTATCCGGGCTGTACGGAGGATGATTGCATCCCTGTGCTTGAGGAAGTTTCGGGATTAAAATTCAAATCGGATTTTAAAGTCGGTTATTCTCCTGAACGTATCAATCCAGGCGATAAAGAACATACCATCACTAAGATCCTAAAAGTTGTATCAGGATGTGATGAGGAGTCGCTTGAAGTTATTGCGGAAACATATAAGATCATTGTTGAGCCGGGAGTTCACAAAGCGGCTTCGATCAAAGTTGCGGAAGCAGCGAAAATTATTGAGAACACACAGCGTGATGTGAATATCGCATTGATGAATGAATTATCCATCATCTTCAGCCGCATTGGAATCAATACGTATGATGTACTTGAAGCGGCAGGAACAAAATGGAACTTCCTGAAATTCTCTCCGGGCCTGGTTGGCGGACATTGCATCGGAGTTGATCCATACTACCTTACCTACAAAGCAGAAGAACTCGGATACCATGCCCGCGTTATCAACTCAGGCCGTTATGTTAATGACTCTATGGGTTTCTATGTTGCCAAGCAAACAGTAAAGAAGATCATTGCTGCGAAGAAAAACCTCACGGAATCGAGAGTGCTTGTAATGGGCGCAACTTTTAAGGAGAATGTAAGTGATATCCGTAATTCTAAAGTCGCAGATGTAATTAAAGAATTCAAATCATTTGGCGTTCAGGTGGATGTTGTGGATCCGCATGCAGAATCTCACGAGCTTGAGCATGAATATGGTTTCGGTCTGGCGAAATCAATTGGTAAAGGTTATGATGCGGTGGTTGTTGCCGTGAACCATAAAGAATATCTTGGACATGATGAGAACTACTACAAGTCTCTTCTTTCTGAAGGTGGAATTCTTGTTGATATCAAAGGGATCCTAAAAGGGAAGATCAAAAATCTAACTTACTGGAGCTTATAGTACGGATAACGAATTACTACGAATTACGAATCTGTGTGTGTCGTCAGTTCGAGTCCTTTCCTTTTTCAAGAAAGTGTAGTGAACGTGTAGCGCAGGGCTCTAGAAGAATAAACAAAACAAATAGAAAATTAAAGCATGAGAAATAAAAAGATACTTATTACCGGAGGGGCCGGATTTATTGGCTCTCATGTCGTGCGCCTCTTTGTAAATAAATATCCTGAATATGATATCTTCAATTTAGATAAGCTTACTTATGCCGGTAATCTTGAAAATTTAAAGGATATTAAGAATGCACCTAACTATCGTTTTGTCAAAGGAGATATCGTAGATGCTCAATTTCTAAATACACTTTTCAAAAATTATAAGTTTGACGCTGTAATCCATCTTGCAGCGGAAAGCCATGTCGACAGAAGCATTTCGGAGCCTCTGGAATTTGTGATGACGAATGTGATCGGAACAGTGAACCTGTTGAACGCTGCGAGGGCAGAATGGAAAGACGATAGCACTAAACGTTTTTACCATGTTTCAACAGATGAAGTCTACGGTGCTCTCGGTGATTCGGGAATGTTTACTGAAGAAACGAAATACGACCCACACAGTCCCTACTCGGCTTCCAAAGCTTCATCGGATCATTTTGTAAGGGCATACCATGATACTTACGGTTTGAATGTTGTAATCTCTAATTGCTCCAATAACTACGGCAGTCACCATTTTCCTGAGAAACTGATTCCGCTTGCAATCAATAATATCAAACATAATAAGCCTGTTCCTGTTTATGGTAAGGGTGAAAATGTCCGCGACTGGTTATTTGTTGAAGATCACGCAAAAGCAATTGATGTGATCTTCCATAAAGCAAAATCAGGTGATACATATAATGTTGGCGGGCATAACGAATGGAAAAACATTGATGTTATCAACTTGTTATGTAAAATCATGGATAAGAAGCTCGGCCGACCGGCAGGAGAATCTGCAAAGCTGATCACATTTGTAAAGGACAGAGCAGGGCATGATCTTCGTTACGCGATCGACTCAACAAAATTACAGGAAGAATTAGGATGGACGCCTTCCCTTCAATTTGAAGAAGGCCTCGAACGCACCGTTGATTGGTATTTGTCCAATGAAGAATGGCTGCGACATGTCACTTCAGGTGAATACATGAAATACTACGATGGACAGTACAATAAAAGATAATTTTACCGAATAATAACATCAGCATGTACTCCAAGCCATTTCACAATATTGATATTAGCAACACTTCTTTTCTCGTAACAGGCGGTGCCGGATTTATCGGGTCTAATATTGTGGAATACCTTATCAAATACAAGGCAAAGAAAGTTGTAGTACTTGACAACCTCGCGACAGGATTTGAAAAAAATATCCAGCCGTATTACAATCTCTCAAATTTCGAATTTATAAAAGGCGACATATGCGATCCTGAAGATTGCAATAAAGCTTGTAAAGGAATTGATTATGTGTTCCACCAGGCTGCACTTGGCTCAGTTCCCCGTTCCATCAAAAACCCTATCGCAACGCATAATGTTAATGCGACAGGCTTTCTGAACGTGCTCCTGGCTGCGCGTGATGCAGGTGTAAAACGTGTTGTATATGCAAGCTCGTCCTCTGTTTATGGCGACAGTAAAGTTTTGCCTAAAGTGGAAGATCAGATTGGAAAACAGCTTTCTCCTTATGCTGTATCTAAAATGACGAATGAATTATACGGGGAGATCTTCGCTAAGACCTACCAAATGGAGATCATAGGCCTTCGCTATTTTAATATTTTTGGTCCTCGTCAGAATCCTGAAGGGGAATATGCTGCGGCAATTCCTTTATTCATTAACGCTCTACTGAACAATACATCACCTGCTATCAATGGTGATGGAGAGCAAACACGCGATTTCACTTTTGTGGCCAATGCAGTTCAGGCAAATGTTAAGGCGATGTTTCAACAGGATCTTAATACTTCCGGATCTGTTTTTAATATTGCAGTTGGAGAACGCGTAACTTTAAATCAGCTGATAAACATTTTGAAGGAGCTTACTTCGAGCTCCGTTGAACCTGCTTACCGCGCTGACCGTCCGGGCGACATCCGGGATTCACTCGCTGATATATCAAAAGCCAAAAATATTCTTGGATATGATCCTGAATATAAAATAAAAGATGGTTTAAAACTCACGGTTGAATGGTTTAGATCCCCTGGCCGTTAAGCTTTATTCACAGTATTTCCATGAGCATCCGATTTTATTTTTACTTACCTTAGTGACAGGTTATGGGAATTTTCAGTTTATTTAAAAGGAACAAACGCTTAAAATCACCGGTAGATCTTGGTGTTCTGGGATGCGACATTCATTCGCATCTTGTACCAAATATTGATGATGGATCAAAAAGTCTTGATGACAGCATCAATATGATCTCAAAACTCAGTGCCTTCGGTTACAAAAAGATCATCACAACTCCGCACATAATGGGAGATGCTTACCGCAATACGCCTGAAACAATCCTTGGCGGACTCGAACCGGTTAAAAAAGCTTTACAGGAAAACAACACTCCTGTTGAAATGGGAGCTGCAGCAGAATATTATGTTGACTTTGACTTCGAACGAAAGCTTGATAAGGAAAAGCTTCTGACCTTTGGAAACAATTATCTTCTTTTTGAAGTTTCATACCTGAATCCTCCGGATAATTTATATCATGTGATCTTTAAGATGCAAACCCTCGGTTACAAACCTGTACTAGCACATCCGGAGCGTTATAACTTCTGGCATCAGGAATTTGACAAATATCAATCATTTATTGATAAAGGTGTTTTGCTGCAAATGAATATTAATTCCCTTACAGGATATTATTCATTGGGTACAAAAAAAATAGCGGAGCAGATGATCGATAAAAATATGATCTCTTTCCTTGGGACTGATTGTCATCATGTCGGTCACCTAAAGCTGATGGAAGATGTAGTATACGAACCGTACCTTTTAAAACTTATTGAAAGCGATACATTATTAAATAAGACTTTATAAACGCATGAAAACTTTTTTCTATTTATTCCTAATCGGGGTTCTTCTAATGGCTTCATGTTCCGGAGAGGTCACTAAGCCCGAAGAAACAACTACTACAGTACCAAAAGAAGAATTTGTTCCCTCACTTGATTATACCGTAGTTAAAAAAATGCCCCATGACACCATTTCGTTCACTGAGGGCTTTTTATATCACAAAGGCCAGCTTTATGAGAGTACAGGCTCACCTGAGGAATTTCCAGAGGCAGAATCTATTTTTGGTATAGTGGATCCAAAAACAGGAAAAATTAACAAGAAAGGTGAGCTCGATAAAAAATATTTCGGTGAAGGAATTGTTATTCTTAACGACAAGCTTTATCAGTTGACTTACAAAGATCATTTGGGATTTGAATATGATCTTAAAACCTTTAAACTGCTCAGACGTTTTAACTTTGATAACGCTGAAGGCTGGGGATTAACCACCGATGGAAAAAGCCTGATCATGAGTGACGGGACAAATATTCTGACCTACCTTGATCCGGTTACTTTGAAGCCTGTTAAAAAAATAAACGTCAGTAATGGTGGTTACGCAGAGGACAATATCAACGAACTCGAGTTTATCAATGGGGCTGTATATGCAAACGTGTGGACCAAGAACTACATTGTAAAAATTGACACCGCTTCCGGAAAGGTTACGGGCTTACTTGACCTTTCGAATCTTGCAGATGAGGCTAAAAGAAAATACCGAAAAGCAGAAGTACTAAACGGTATTGCATTTGACGCGGATTCAAACCGCGTTTATGTTACAGGGAAATTCTGGCCGGATATTTACCAGATCGATTTCAAACATTAGTAATCCTTCGATAAGCTTTCGCGCTTTGGCATAACTTTTACATTTAATTGTAAAAGTTTGTCAATGAAAAGCCTTACTTCTTTACTCAATTTCCTTTTAGCTCTGTTTCTTTTTTTTCCTTTACAATCGTATTGTCAGAATGTTGTTGGTGGAGGCAATTCTTCATCCGTAATGTGCGATAAAAACACACTTCTTGTGTTTGGATGTAACAAGTATGGGCAATTAGGAAACGGAGACAACTCACATCAGTCGATACCAGTAATCTTGAATGCAGTCGCTGATATTAAAACAATCGCGACAGGATACTACCATTGTCTTTTGCTGAAAAACGACAGTACTGTTTGGATCTGGGGTTATAATGGGTATGGTCAATTAGGTGTAGGCCCCAGTTCATCAAGAAACACTCCTTTACAGGTAAATTCTCTTTCAGGAATTATCGGTGTCGGAGCTGGCTACTACCACTCACTTGCGATTGATCATAATAATACGGTGTGGGGCTGGGGGAACAATGCGGAGGGAGAACTCGGAAACGGAAGTTCCACGAATTCAGACATACCTATACAAGTACCTAATTTAACTGACGTTATTGCGGTGGATGGAGGATTTGATCATTCACTTGCAATAAAAATCGATGGCACAGTTTGGGCTTGGGGAGACAATTCTTTCGGACAACTTGGAAACGGAACTACTGTTGATACTAACCTGCCAGTGCAAACCAGCGGCTTATCAAATATAATAGCGATTGCGGCCGGAGCTCATCATTCGCTTGCATTAAAAGATGACGGAACGGTTTGGTCATGGGGCAGAAATCAGTATGGTCAGCTTGGCAATGGTTCTCAAGTACATAATTCTGCTCCGACTCAGCTATTAGGCTTAACTGATATCATCGCCATTTCTGCAGGGGCGGTTCATTCATTAGCCTTAAAGAGAGATGGAACGCTTTGGGTTTGGGGTCAGAATTTACATGGGCAACTCGGACTTGGAAGCAACACCGACCATTTAACTCCGGTACAAATTCCATCACTTACCGACCTTTCAGCAATTTCTGCAGGCGGTTATCATTCTCTCGCACAGCAAAAAGACGGAAGCGTCTGGACTTGGGGAGGGAATTATTTTGGCGGTCTTGGTAACGGAACTTATAGCAACAGTAATTTACCAATTGAATTACCTCTTCCTTGTCTACAAACCACAGTTGAGCAACTTTCCAACGTAGAGCCAATTGTTATTTATCCCAACCCTTCGGCAGGAATTTTTAATCTAGATTTAGATAAATCATTGGATGAAGTTCAAACCTCTGTTTATTCAACAGTGGGAGAGTGTATCTCGAGCCAGGTTTTGTCAAATGAAACCGGCACTGAAATAAATTTAAGCGCTCAACCCAAAGGGGTATATTTTCTTCATACAGTAACAGCCAAGGGAAGATCGATCAGCAAACTGATCAAACATTAGTCATTAACCTTTTAACGGCCTTGCATAAGCAATTACATCCTTGTCTGTAATTGTTTTGTCGCAAAGGATGATCAGCCTCTCAACAACATTTCTGAATTCACGAATATTACCTGTCCAGTTAATTTTCTGCAGCTCTTTGATTGCTTCCTTACTAAACGCTTTCTGCGGCATTCCGTGGTCTTCACAGATCATTTTCAGAAAATGCTCCGCAAGCAATGGAATGTCTTCTTTGCGCTCATTCAGGGATGGTACATGGATAAGAATTACACTCAGGCGATGATAAAGATCCTCCCTAAAATTTCCTGCCGCTATCTCTTTTTGCAGATCCTTATTCGTTGCCGCAACTACTCGAACATTCACTTTAATTTCCTTCTCTCCTCCTACCCGTGTTATCTTATTTTCCTGTAAAGCGCGAAGTACCTTTGCCTGCGCGGAAAGGCTCATGTCACCTATTTCATCCATAAAAAGTGTTCCGCCTTCAGCTTGCTCAAACTTTCCTTTACGTTGACTGATTGCCGAAGTGAACGCGCCTTTCTCATGCCCGAACAATTCACTTTCGATCAGCTCACTTGGTATTGCTGCGCAATTAACTTCAATCAAGGGGGCAGCTGAACGATTGCTTTTTTCGTGAAGCCAACGCGCAACAAGCTCTTTACCGCTACCATTACCTCCTGTGATCAGCACACGCGCATCCGTTGGGGCCACGCGTTCGATCATTTCTTTAATTTGTCCTATCGCTTTTGATTCACCAATCATATCGAAAGTCTTGTTCACTTTCTTCTTTAGCACTTTTGTTTCGGTAACCAGCGTTGATTTATCCATTGCATTACGGATCGTAACCAACAGGCGATTAAGATCCAGTGGCTTCGCAATAAAATCGAAAGCACCTTTTTTTACCGCTTCCACTGCAGTTTCAATATTACCGTGTCCCGATACCATCACCACCGGTGTATCCACCGACAAGGCCATGATCTTTTCAAGCACTTCTATTCCATCCATCTTCGGCATCTTGATATCGCAAAGAATGATATCAAATTTTTCCTTCTGGATCTTTCCTAACCCTTCAGCACCATCAGCCGCTTCATCTACCTGGTATTTCTCATATTCAAGAATTTCACGTAAAGTTTTACGGATACTTTTCTCATCATCTATAATCAGGATCTTTGCCATAGTATATTTATCTAATTATAATTTTTAACGGAGTAAGGTGTGAAGCACGCCTTCCTTAAGTGCATAAGTGGACAAACGCATTTTATTTAATTTGAATTCGGTAAGTACAAAATGCACAATAATACTTGAAACTACGATCATGTCCACACGCATTTCAACCAGCCCTTTCATTTGAAGACGCTCTTCCTTTGTTGATTTTAAAATACTTTTATAAATAGCCTCATAATCTTTTATATTAAAAACGTATTCTGTTTTTCCTTCAAGAATAGAAGGCTCATAAAAACGATAGGAAATCATTTCAGCAAGGGAATCGAAAGAACCGGAAGAACCGATAAGCTCAGTGACTGGATATTTCTCGACCGCTTCAAACAGTGGCGCGAGCTCTCTTCTTAAATGTAAATTGATGTCATTGATCTGCTGATCGGATATTGGATCAGAAGGCTTGAATTTTTCCAGCAAACGCGCAGCTCCGAGCTGAAAGCTCTGCTTCCAGAATATATCTTTCTTGTTACCGATAATGAATTCTACACTGCCGCCACCAATATCGACAATCAGCGATGTTTGATCAGTCATAGCTACAGCTTCGCACACACCATAATAAATATATTCCGCTTCCTGGTCACCATCAATAACATTTACCTCGAACCCGGTTTCAAGCTTTAGCTTCTCCACAAATTCTTTCCCGTTCCTGGCATCACGAACCGCTGAAGTCGCGAAAGCATACACCTTATCTACATTGTATTGCTCGATTGTTTTCTGATGTTGGCGGAGCGCCTTTATACCACGCTGAAAAGGTTCAGGCTGAATCAGATTTTCATTGATCCCGCCCTCACCAAGCTTCACAGGCAGCTTAGCCTGGAATATTATTTCGAATGATTTATCCTGAGTGATCTCGACTATGAGGATATTAAACGTATTCGTACCAAGGTCTATAACCGCAATCTTCATGAATCGATACTTAAAATTATTCTACGCTAATTTATGGATATAGCTTAGAGAATACAACCGGAACAATAATTATCCTTTATAGAACAACCACTTTCCAAGTTCTTTCCAGCTCACTTTTTTACCGTACATAAGGATTCCGGTACGATAAATTCTTCCGGCAAGCCATGTTGTAATCACAAAACCCAAGAGCAGCAATGCCATAGAAAGTGCAAGCTGCCAATCGGGAACACCGAAGGGCATTCTCACCATCATAACAATAGGAGAAGTGAGCGGAATTATTGAGAACCAGAACGCCATCTGGCTTTCGGGATTCTGAATAATAGCTTGTGCCACCACAAAAGAGAGGATCAGTGGAATTGTAATTGGCATCATGAATTGCTGTGTATCGGCTTCATTATCCACTGCCGCACCAACTGCCGCGAACAAGGCGCTGTACATTAAATATCCAAAAAGGAAATAGAAAAGGAAAGTGAAAAAGATCTCAACCATATTCACGGATTTAAAATCATTCATCACTTCCGTAACAATATTGGGCTTCTCAATCTTCTTCATATCAGTGTATTTGAGGTCCGCACCGATAGTGTAAACTTCTTCCTTCTTCTGCACCTGCTTCATATCCAAATCTTTCAATAAAGTTATTCCTGCAACGCTGTATAATGTTGTGGTCAGGATCACCCATAAAAGAAATTGCGTAAGACCAACAAGAGCAACACCGATGATCTTCCCCATCATCAACTCGAAAGGCTTTACTGATGAAAGGATCACCTCAACGATACGATTAGTCTTCTCTTCCATTACCCCGCGCATTACCTGAACACCATAAAGAAAAATAAATACATAGATCAGAATTCCGGCACCCAGCCCGATCCCCATGAAAAGGCCTGTATTGGTTTTCTCACTCTTACCGGTCGTTTCCAGCTTTTCAGTGATCACATTGAATTTCGAATATTGTTCCGCAGATTTGATCAGATTCAGATCAACCTTATTCTTCGCAAGGATCACATCATGCAGCATTTTTCCCAAAGTGGTTCCGATATACTCCTCTGAACCAATCCCAAGCTGCTTTTTATAAAAGATCTTGATCGCCTTTCCTCCTTCGATCATGTTGTGAGGGATCCAGAGGATCGCATCGTAATCCGTATCATAAAATCCTTTTATGGCCTGATCAAGTGTGATCGGAGGGTAATCAAAGTGGATCATATCCTTCTCAGGAATAAGATCCTTAAAAAGATAACTCTCATCGATAACTTCCACCTTTTGCTTATCGCTTTTCTGCATGGCAAGCCAGATAGGAACAACCATAATCCCAGCCATTAAAATTGGACCGAGGATTGTCATGATAATAAAAGACTTTTTCTTTACTCTCGAAAGGTATTCACGCTTGATGATGAGGAGAATTTTATGCATTTTATCTACGAATAAGAATTGTACGAATTTACGAAACTGTGTTTGCTACCCGAATTACCTATTCGGTAAAATTACTTTGAGTTCCAAGCGGGTTTCCTTCATTGACTTTAGAAATAAAAATATCATTCATGCTTGGAATTATCTCTCTGAATGAATGGATCTGTGCAACCGGAAGTATAGACTCTATCAATTGATTAGGGGATGTGCCCGGAGTAAGCACAACCTGCGCCTTACCATTCTCACCATCCATTTTATGTTCACCTAATTTACCAAATGTCCACAATGAATTAGTAAAGGCCATCATGTTCCCGGTAAACTCAATTTCAAAGGTATTCGAGCGGTGTTCTTTACGGATTTGTTTTACAGGACCATCTAAAATCTTTTTTGATTTATTGATCAGCGCGATGTAATCACACAGCTCTTCTACAGAACCCATATTATGAGTGGAGAATAAAATAGTTGAGCCCTGCTCTTTTAATTTCAATATTTCATTCTTGATGAGATTAGCATTTATTGGGTCGAAGCCGCTGAATGGTTCATCAAGGATCAACAATTTTGGTTCATGAAGAACAGTTACGATGAACTGAATTTTCTGCTGCATTCCTTTAGAGAGCTCCTCCACTTTCTTATGCCACCACGCATCAATCTCAAACTTCTGAAACCATTCCTTCAGCTTCTTTTTCGCCTCGGCTTTGGGCATCCCCTTCAGTTGAGCGAGATACAACGCCTGCTCACCGACTTCCATCTTTTTATACAAGCCGCGTTCTTCCGGAAGATATCCTATTTGCTCTACATGCTTCGGGGATAAAGGCTGGCCTTCGAACAGCACTGATCCAGAATCGGGACCGGTTATCTGATTGATAATTCTGATGAGAGAAGTTTTTCCGGCTCCGTTCGGACCAAGCAATCCGAAAATACTTTGAGCAGGAATATCCAGTGAAACATCGTCTAAAGCTGTATGAGTTGCATAACGTTTAACAATGTGCTGAGCGGATAAGATATGCTGCATATCTGAAATTTATTTGATGTAGATTTTTAAGTCCTCCACTTTCCTGAATCCATCAGGAGCATGAACTATAACATTGGAAACATTAAACGTTTCGCCCGGCTTGAGATCTCTGAGGATCTTTAGTTGCGGGCCTGTAAAGAACGAACTGTGAGCAACTGAAGAGCGATGAATTTTATTAATATCAGAACTTATTTCAAAAGAAGCGACAAATATATCCGATCTCTTTTTTGCTTCGCAACGATCATCTATTCGAAGTTCCGCTTTTTTATCATCAGCGAAAAAGGAAAAAGGAATAGTATCTGGATAACATTGCTTTTTCGAACAGATCAACAAGGTACAAAATCGATCGTCATTTACACCCGGCTTTCTAACCCTTACTGTATCCTGCGCAAACAATACGTTTACAGAAAATATTAATCCAAGAGCTATCAACTGAGCTTTGATCATTCAAAAATTATTCAAAATATTCTTTCATGCGCTCGAAGAAACCTTTGTCTTTCCGGCTCGGATGAGGTTTGAAATTTTCAGCATCACGAAGCTCTTCAAGGATTTTCTTCTCTTCCTTAGTGAGATTTTGTGGTGTCCATACATTGATGTTCACGAGAATGTCACCGCGTGAATAACTGTTGACATCCGGCAGACCTTTCCCTTTTAAACGTAAAACTTTTCCGCTTTGTGTTCCCGGCTCTATCTTTACTTTTGCTTTCCCGTCTATTGTCGGCACTTCGATCTGAACGCCAAGGGCTGCGTCTGCAATGCTGATGTAATGATCATAGAACAGGTGCATTCCATCGCGTTTAAGCAACTCATGTTCTGTTTCCTCTATTACCACGATCAGGTCACCCGGAACACCTCCGCGGGCTCCCATATTACCTCGGCCTGCAACCGAAAGCTGCATACCTTCCGCAACACCTGCAGGAATATTTATAGTGATCACTTCTTCTTCACGAACAATTCCTTCTCCGTGACATGATTTACATTTATCTGTGATTGTTTGTCCTTCACCTCCGCATGAGGGACAAGTGCTTGAAGTTTGCATTGCTCCAAGAATGGTTTGTGTCATACGTGTAACTTGTCCGGTTCCGCGACAAGTAGAGCAGGTATTTTTTGCAGATCCGTTTTGTGCACCGGAACCGCTGCACGGCTTACATGCAACAAACTTATTTACTTTGATCTTCTTCTCAACACCATGAGCAATATCTTCGAGATCCAATTTTACTTTTACACGTAAGTTTGATCCGCGGTTTACCCTTCTTCCTCTTCCACCGCCTCCTCCGAAGCCTCCACCGAAATGCCCTCCAAACACATCACCGAACTGACTGAAGATATCTTCCATGTTCATTCCGCCAAATCCGCCACCGCCACCGAATCCCTGATTACCACCAACTCCGGCATGACCGTACTGATCATATCGTTGCTTTTTTTCAGGATTGCTTAATATTTCATAAGCTTCAGCAGCTTCCTTGAATTTTTCTTCAGACGCCTTATCTCCGGGATTTTTATCCGGATGATATTTAATGGCCATCTTACGATAAGCTTTTTTTATCTCATCTGCGCTAGCATTCCTGGGCACTTCCAGAATCTCATAAAAATCTCTCTTACTCATCTTGACAATTATTGATTTGTTGAAATGGAGAATTGGTGAATTGTGATCAGTTCGCCTAATGGAATTTTTTTCTCCAGATCAATATATATTCTGCTTACAATTAGATTACTGGCCAATTACAACTTTTGCAAAACGGATGATCTTTCCATTCAAGGAATATCCTTTTTCAAGCTCATCCACAACTTTCCCTTTCATATCTTCTGATGGTGCCGGTATATTGGTGATGGCTTCATGAATATCTGCGTTAAAGGTTTCGCCTAAAGATTTCATTTCTTCCAGGCCTTTTTGAGTAAGTGTCGATTTTAATTTATTATAAATAAGGTTTACACCATCATTTACTGCCTTAACATCAGAAGTCTCTGAATTTGATTTGATAGCCCTTTCAAAATCATCTATTACCGGGAGTATGCTCTTAAAAACATCCTCACCACCCGATTGAATCAACTCTGATTTTTCTTTTACCGTGCGTTTTCTGAAATTATCAAACTCTGAATACAAACGAAGATATTTATCATTTAACTCTGACACCTTTGCTTCAAGCTCAGCAATTTTCGAATCCTTCGGATCCTTTGCCTGACTTGCATCATCCTGAACTTCCTGAGTCGAAGCATTTTGCTCATTCTGTTCATTGTTTTCGTTCACTGTTTCGTTCTCCTGTGTGCTCATTTTCTTAAATATATTTTTTATGTTTTTCATCCTTTTTTTCAGCCCGTCAGATAGTCAAAATGCCTGCCAACAAAGATAATAAGACAATTTGACATATTTTCTTAAACCTCCGCTAAAAGCCAAATAAAAAGCAGTATTCCGGAGAACACTGCTTTCTTAAATAATTTCGGATCCGACTATTTTGTAAACTTGAATTCGGTCCTGCGGTTCAGCTCATGTTCAAGCTCAGAACAATCGATCCCGTTCTTACAACGGTTTTTAATAAGCATCTCGCCAAATCCCTTCGATTTAATACGTTCCTGCCCGATTCCCTTTCCAACCAGGTACTCCATTACTTTCTTAGCCCGCCTTTCAGAGAGACCCATATTATAACCGTCATCCCCATTTGCGTCTGTATGACTCGATATCGAAAGCCGTAAGCCGGGGTTTTGTTTCATTGCGCTTATGATCTTGTCGAGCTGGCCAATAGACAAGTCATTGATCTCATAGGAATTTGGCGCATAATAAATATCCTGAATTACGGTTAATTCCGTTTGGCTCGATTTGCCAAAATTGGAGATCCGCAATTCTGTATCCTCTTCATCGACTTTTGCAAGCTCAAAAAGCTCAGCGGGCAATACAGAATAAACGAAGAAATTACCTTTCTTTTCGAAGCTTTTAACTATTGTTCCGTCCACTTTTGCAAGATAGAGCGTGGCATCTTTTAACTTTGGATTATCAGATGCCATGATGCTTATTTTATAAGAATCATCGGCTTTCAGGTTGCGGAAGGTAAAATCACCATAGCTATTAGTCACAGTTACCTGAATAACAGTGTCACGAGCATCTTTAAGCATTACCTTTTGTCCGACTACCGGCTGGTTCCTGTCTTTCCCCATCAACAATTTCCCGGAATATTCAAGAACGAATAAAGTATCAGATCCTGCTTCGCCACAATTCTCACTGCTCTTTTTACCAATTGTTATTTTTATTGGTTTAGCCGTGATGATCTCTTTCGTTTTGGTTTTTGGATTACTGAATTCCAGCTTAATATTATCCAGAACAAACTGTTCACCCGGAGCGAGCTTCTTTGCCATTTCAAAACTCTCAGCATTTAATTCTATTCCGGAATTCTCGATCACAGTAATGGATTTAGGATTTCTGCGAACATCCATGGCGGGCACCATAAAGCTGTAAGAAAGAATTTTAACGTTCACCTTCGGATTGAAGTTAATAATAGAGAATGTGGGATAATGAAGAAGATCCTTGATCGAAGCGACATCACCATTTTTAAAACAAGAGAACTTAAGCATCAGATCATCCTTCGCCAGAGCTGTTTTCTCATCACACTTTTTAAAAGCCTTGTTATCCAGATAAAAAACTACCGAATCCAGTTGCACCTCAACGCCTTTATTTTCCGCGATCACGTCTCTTATGACAACTCTGTTCACGATCTTAAACTTATCGAGCATGGCATCCTTCATTTGCGCGGATACAACATTCAATGCTTTCGGGTTATGCTTGAAAACATAAGTCTTTTTATTATTATTAACACTAACGGCCATCGTCCATTGTTTCAGACGATAACTCTCCGAGCCTTCACCGAAAAGATTTACACCGCTGGTCCTTTTCACTCCCTCTACCGTGAGAGTATCTCCATTTGCATAACAGCCCATGTGAATGGCTGGAATCTTCTGAGCTTTGGCCAGAAAGGATATAAAAAGAAGAGAACAAATTACCAGATTTTTCATAGCTATTTATTAATGATCAAAGCTAACAAATTTGAATGTATGTAAAACAAAAAGACAGAACCCCTTGGAATTCTGTCTTTCATTATTGATATTAAATTTTAGTTTGCCTTCTTGATCAATTCATTCAACTGATTTTCCAAACCAGGCCCTCGAAGGCTTTCACCTTTTGCTACAATAATACCGTTCTCATCTATGAGGAAAGCTGCAGGAATGCTGTTTACACCATATTTTGCAGAACCTTGCGATTGCCATCCACCAAGATCACTTACATGATTTTCCCAAACTAAGCCATCTTTTGCAATAGCGTTCACCCAAGCATCTTTGTTCATATCAAGGGATAAACTATATACAGTAAAGCCTTTTGCTTTTTTATTGAATTTTTGATCTTTGAATTTATTGTAAGCAGCTACAACCGTTGGCATTTCTCTTCTGCAAGGGCCGCACCACGATGCCCAAAAATCGATCAGAACCACTTTGCCTTTAAGGGAAGATAATGCAATCTCTTTTCCCTGAGGGCTCATGTATTTTAATTCAGGAGCAATGTTTCCAACGTTAAGTCCTTCGACAGCTCCTGACTGAACTGCTTGGGTATTAGTTTTAGTGATAAATCCGTAAGCAAGAACAGAAGTCGCTGCCAGGATCAAAAGGATGTTTACTTTTTTCATAGTTTTTCAGATTTGGGCATAAGCCAAAAAATCATTTTCATTTAATTGCGTGAAAATGATTTTTAAAGGTTTAAAATTACATTTTTTTGTTGAAGAATGCTACTTCCTAACAATTTGTGCGCCAAGTTTCTGTAAACGTGCGTCAATGTTCTGATACCCGCGGTCGATCTGTTCGATATTATGGATGGTACTTTTCCCATTAGCAGACAAAGCCGCGATTAGCAAGGAAACCCCGGCACGGATATCCGGTGAGGTCATAGAAATTCCTTTTAACCGGTGCTGATGATTCAAGCCTATAACTGTGGCTCTGTGTGGATCACAAAGTATGATCTGCGCGCCCATATCAATTAATTTATCCACGAAGAATAAACGGCTCTCGAACATTTTCTGGTGGATCAAAACCGTACCCTTCGCTTGAGTTGCAACAACAAGTATAATACTCAAAAGATCGGGGGTTAATCCCGGCCAGATAGCATCAGCGATCGTAAGAATGGAACCGTCTATAAACGTATCAATTTCATAATGATCCTGCTCCGGAATAAAGATATCATCACCTCTGCGTTCCATCTTAATTCCCAGCCGCTGAAAGGTATTCGGAATAATTCCTAATTCGGGATAAGCTACATTTTTTATCGTGATCTCCGACTGAGTCATTGCTGCCATTCCAATAAAGCTTCCGATCTCGATCATATCCGGCAACATGCGGTGTGTACAACCTTTCATTTTTTCGACACCATCGATGTAAAGAAGGTTTGAGCCTATTCCTGTGATCTTCGCACCCATGCTGTTCAGCATCTTGCAAAGCTGCTGGATATAAGGCTCACATGCAGCATTGAAAATTGTTGTACGTCCTTCGGCCAGTACAGCAGCCATAATAATATTCGCTGTTCCTGTTACCGATGCCTCATCTAAAAGCATATAACAACCTTTCAGATTGTTTGCTTCTACTTTATAGAAATCATTTCCTTCATCGTAAATAAATTTTGCACCCAGGTTTTGAAAACCTATGAAGTGAGTATCCAATCTTCTGCGGCCGATCTTGTCACCACCCGGGCGAGGAATGTATCCTTTTCCAAAACGTGACAACAATGGTCCAACAATCATTATTGATCCTCGTAAACTTCCACCTTTCTTTTTAAATTCTTCTGAGTTCAGATAATCTACATTCACATCATCTGCCTGAAATGAATATTCTTCATGTCCCGTTTTTTCGATCTTAACACCGAGATCCCTTAAAAGGTCGATCAGCTTATTCACATCCACGATATCCGGGATGTTTTGAATTACCACTTTTTCAGGAGTAAGCAAAACAGCGCAGAGGATTTGCAATGCCTCATTTTTAGCACCTTGCGGGATGATCTCGCCTTTCAGCTTTTTACCGCCAATGATCTCGAATACACTCATTTATTTGGGTTATTAGTTATATGTTAATGGTTAATGAGGCAGAACTGCCTAATACGAAGTACGAGGAAAAAGAGAGTGATTTTGAAAAGCGTGGATGGTATTTACGAACTGTGAATTGTTAATAGCAGAACAAAAAAAATACCCCTCCGTTTTTTCGGAAGGGTAGTTAACTTTAGGAGTTAAATTTAAAACGACTTACGTTTAAATCCGCCCTGGTTATTGTTCTTATGATGCTTATGGCCTCCGCCATCGCGTTTCCCGCCACCGCCACTATGCTTCTTTTTATCTTTATGCTGATTTTCCTTATTGCTGTTTCTAGGTATAAACGTCTGAGTGCTCTTAAGAACGGAAGCATCTGCTTTTAGCTCACCTTTTGAAAGCTCTTCAAGCTGCTTAATGATCACCTCATCATTCACACTGTCGCGGTTCCAGTTTAAGTAAGAACGCTTCATCAAATTTGCGATCTGACTTACCAATTCATTTTTCTCTTCACCGTCCGGAAATTCCCGTGCTTTCGCTATTATCTGCTCCACCGTTTTTCCGTAATGTTTGTAACGAATGTCCTTGTGAGGATATTTCAATAATTCAGGTTTGGTCTGGAATGTTTCGCGGGTTGGTTTCGGGTAGGGTGAATCAACATCCAGTTTAAAATCTGAAATGATGAACAAGTGATCCCAAAGCTTATGTTTAAAATCAGTTACATCCCTTAAATGCGGATTCAACTGGCCCATTACATCGATAATGGCGCGTGCAACTTTATTTCTTTCTTCACGGTCAGCGACAGTGATAGCAAAGTCAAGCATTTTTTGAATGTTTCTGCCGTATTCGGGGATAATGAGTTGTGGCAGATCGGTATTATAATCCATCTATAATATTTTGGTTGGCGGTAAGTACTCCACTAATAAGTTTCAAAAGTAGCGGTTTTATGGCAATGAACCAAATTTAATCGCAGGAATCGGGGTTGGTTATCGTCTTAAAAACACCCTTAAAATTCATTTTTTTATACCGCAGATATTGTTAAATTTGCTCTTCGTTTTAAAAATTATAAAATTCAGATTTCAATATGAAAATATTAGTTTGTATCAGTAACGTTCCTGACACTACAACAAAGATCACTTTCTCGTCAGACAATTCGACATTCAATACTGCAGGTGTACAGTTCGTAATCAATCCGTATGACGAGTGGTACGCGCTTGTTCGTGCCCTGGAGTTGAAAGAAACGCTCGGTGGAAATGTGACTATCGTTCACGTTGGTGCTCCTGACAGTGAAGCAACGATCCGTAAGGGATTAGCGATCGGTGCTGATGATGCAGTCCGTATAGATGCAGAGCCGAATGATGCTTTTGCTGTAGCAGAACAGATTGCAGCTTACGCAAAAGATAAAGGATTCGATCTTGTAATGACAGGAAAAGAAACAATCAATTACAACGGTGCAATGGTTGGCGCAATGTTGGCTGAATTGCTGAATATGCCATTCGTTTCTATGGCGACAAAGCTTGATATAGCTGGAACAACTGCAACAGTAGAACATGATATTGACGGAGGGACTGAAGTTGTAGAATGTCCGCTTCCACTTGTGCTTTCGGCAAACAAAGGGATGGCCGAAGCAAGAATTCCTAACATGCGCGGAATCATGGCAGCACGTACGAAACCATTAACTGTGGTTCCTGCGGCAGCTGCTGATAAACTTACAAGCATCGCCAATTACGAGCTAGCAAAAGGAAGAACAGAGTGCAAATTCATTGATGCTGCACATCCTGAGCAGTTGATCGACTTGTTGCACAACGAAGCTAAAGTGATCTAATTCTAAAATTCTAAAACAATTCTAAAATTAACAATATGTCAGTTCTAGTATATACCGAAATAGCAAAAGGCAAAATAAAGAAAGCTTCTCTTGAAGCAGTGAACTACGCAAGCCGAATTGCGGAAAAAATGAACACCACCGTAACTGCTGCAATTATCGGGGATGCAGACTTCAGTGATCTTGGAAAAGCAGGAGCTAAAAAAGTTCTGAAGCTTAAGAATGATAAATTGTCCGACATGAACGGACAATACCTTACAGCTGCCATTGAGCAGGCTGCAACAGCTGAAAATGCTTCGGTCATTATTTTTTCAAGCGACTTTACCGGAAAAGAAATTGCACCACGCTTAGCTGCAAGATTAAAAGCAGGAATTGTAGCGGGCGCAGTGGGAGATCCTGAAATTTCGGGTGATTCATTCAAAGTAAAAAAGAATGTATTCTCCGGGAAAGCCACAGCGATGTATGCTATCCATTCAACGAAAAAGATAATCTCATTATTGCCTAACTCTTTCCCTGTAACTTTAGGCGAAGGAACAGCTGAAGTAACTGACTTCGCAGTGAATCTAGACAACGTAAATTCACCTGTAAAAGTGAAAGAAGTTAAAAAAGTAACTTCTGAACTTAATCTGACAGATGCGGAACTGGTTGTTTCTGCAGGTCGTGGAATGAAAGGTTCAGAAAACTGGGCTATGGTTGAAGAACTTGCAAAAGAACTTGGAGCAGCGACAGCATGTTCACGCCCTGTGGCGGACATGCACTGGAGACCGCATCATGAGCATGTTGGCCAGACTGGAGTTGCAATTCGACCGAATTTATATATTGCTATCGGGATTTCCGGAGCGATCCAACACCTTGCCGGAGTTAACGGAAGCAAGACCATTGTGGTGATCAACTCAGATAAAGAAGCTCCATTCTTTAAATCGGCAGATTACGGAATTGTTGGCGATGCATTTGAGATCGTTCCGAAGTTGGTTGCTGCCGTTAAGAACTTTAAGGCAAATCATAATTAGTACTTTTTCAGCTTCCCGGTAACGGTAAGCTTTTATTATAATATTTCGTAATTTAGTTAGATAGGTTCAGGCATCTTTTTTTAGCGGATACCCCAGGGATCAAAAAACATTACAAGTGAAAAAAGTCAAACTCGAGATTGTAGGATTATCATATAGCCAGACACAAACCGGAGCGTATGCATTGGTTTTAGGAGAATCAAAAGGGAAAAGAAGACTGCCGATCATCATTGGCGGGTTTGAAGCCCAGGCAATTGCGATCGAACTTGAAAAAATGACCCCGAGCCGTCCGTTAACCCATGATCTTTTTAAGAGTTTTGCGGAAGGTTTTGATATAAATGTGAATGAGGTGCTCATTTACAACCTTGTGGAGGGGATCTTTTTTGCAAAGATCATTTGTAACAATGGCGAAAAAGATGTGGAGATTGATGCCCGTACTTCTGACGCCATAGCCGTTGCAGTACGTTTTAATTGTCCTATAAACACGTTTGAATTTATTTTATCTCAGGCAGGTATCATCCTTGATGATGAAGCCATCAATGCTGCTGCAGAAAGCGGTGACATGGATGATCTGGTTGAAGCAGATGTAAATGATTACCTGAAAAAGTCTACCGAAGAATTGAAGCAGATGCTGGAAACAGCGCTTGGAGAAGAAGATTATGAAAAAGCTTCGAGAATAAGAGACGAGATCAACAATCGCAAGAAATCTTAACTGATTAATAAAAATTTAAGTAATTTTCCAGAAATAATATTTCTGGATTTTTTTTTATCAGACGACCCCTATGAACATAAAGAGCCGCCTCACCTTAATGAGCTTCCTTCAATTTTTTACCTGGGGTGCCTGGTTAATAACAGTAGGAAATTACTGGTTCGGCACCAAACAATGGAGTGGCGCGCAGTTCGGAGATATTTTTGCCACACTGGGCTACTCTTCTATTTTGATGCCTGCGCTTACCGGAATAATTGCGGATAAGTGGATAGATGCCGAGAAACTATATGGCATCCTTCATATTTTAGGTGGCATTATTCTTTGCTGCATCCCTCAGGTAGAAAGCCCTGATGCCTTTTTCTGGGTGATCTTTGCAGCAATGCTTTGCTATATGCCAACCATTTCCCTTTCCAATTCAATTGCCTATACTATCCTTAAAGGAAATAACTACGATGTCATTAAAGTGTTCCCGCCTATCCGTGTATGGGGTACGATCGGATTCATCGTGGCAATGTGGACCACTAACCTATCAGGAAGCAAAGCATCAGCGAATATGTTTTATATATCAGCATTCGCGGCTATCGCACTGGGATTATATTCATTTACACTGCCTAAATGCCCCCCACAGAAACTCATTTCAGAGAACTCGACCATCTGGCAGAAATTCGGGTTGGATGCATTTAAGCTTTTCGGAACCTATAAAATAGCCCTGTTTTTTATCTTCTCCATGTTCCTTGGCGCTGCCTTGCAGCTCACTAATATGTACGGGGATACATTCTTGTCTGATTTTGCAAAAGTTCCGGCCTATGCGGATTCGTTTGTGGTGAAGTACTCAACTATAATTATGTCGATCTCCCAGATCTCTGAAACCTTATTCATTCTCGCGATTCCCTTCTTTCTGAAACGTTTTGGAATAAAACAGGTAATGCTTTTTTCTATGATCGCATGGGTGCTGCGTTTCGGCTTATTTGCGTATGGCGATCCGGCTGGTGGATTATGGATGATCATTTTTTCCTGTATCGTTTATGGAATGGCCTTCGATTTCTTTAATATTTCAGGCTCATTATTCATTGAAACCTCTACAGATTCAAAGATCCGTTCGAGCGCGCAAGGGCTGTTTATGATGATGACCAACGGGTTTGGTGCTGTGCTCGGAGCGAAAGTGAGCGGATTCATCCTCGATACTTATTTTACGCATGATGGAGCAAAAGACTGGCATTCCATCTGGCTATCCTTTGCAATTTATGCATTGATAATAACTATTGCTTTTGCCATCTTCTTTAAGCATAAACACAAACCCGAAGAAGTCGCAGCGGTAAATCATTAATTACCCTTCCTTTTAGTTAATATGTTGTGAATATTATGCAGGCCGGTTTTTCCGCCTGCCGATGAAATCACTTTATCTTTACGGGTACAGATATCGGATCAAAAAACGAATTTCCAGATCAATGTCCCGCAAGGCCAGAACTGGAGTTCCGAAAGATTTGACCCAAAAATCATTTTATAACCATCTCAATATTCGAATGAAACAGTATCACGACCTTATGAAGCATGTCCTGGAAAAAGGGGCAACGAAAACCGACAGAACAGGAACCGGAACGGTTAGTGTTTTTGGGTATCAGATGCGATTTGACCTTCAGGAAGGCTTTCCAATGATGACCACAAAAAAGGTTCATATGAAATCTATTCTTCATGAGCTGCTTTGGTTCCTGAAAGGCGATACTAATATCAAATACCTGAAAGATAATGGCGTAAGCATTTGGGATGAATGGGCAGATGAAAATGGGAATCTCGGTCCTGTTTACGGGTCGCAATGGCGCAGTTGGCCTGCAGCCGATGGCAGGCATATCGATCAGATAACTCAGGTGATCAATCAGATCAAGAACACTCCGGACAGCCGAAGAATGATCGTCAGTGCATGGAATGTTGGTGAAATTGATAAAATGAAACTGCCGCCATGCCACGCGTTTTTTCAGTTTTACGTTGCTGAGGGAAAGTTGAGCTGTCAGTTATATCAGCGTTCCGCAGATATATTTCTTGGTGTACCTTTCAATATCGCTTCTTATGCTATTCTCACAATGATGGTGGCTCAGGTTTGTGATCTGGAACCCGGTGAATTTATTCATACACTTGGAGATGCCCATTTGTATTCCAATCATATTGAACAGGCAAAGCTGCAGTTGTCACGTGATTTCAGGAAGCTGCCGGTATTGAAATTAAATCCTGAGGTGAAAAACATCTTTGATTTTAAATTCGAGGATTTCACATTGGAAGGTTATGATCCGCATCCACATATAAAAGCTGCCGTAGCGGTTTAGTCATTAGTTAATTGGGGATTGGTGAATTAGACTGGCTTCAATTAAATTCAATGTGTAACTTATTTTATCGCATCCAGTTAATGAGAGATTGGTTTCGGGGCTGCCTAAATAACATTTAACTATATAACTTATTAACCAATAATGATTTCATTAATAGTCGCTACGGGAAAAAACAACGTGATCGGAAAAGACAATAAGCTCATCTGGCATTTGCCTGCCGACATGAAGTTTTTCAAAGAAAAAACCAGCGGACATTGCATCATCACGGGACGAAAAAATTATGAATCCATTCCTGAAAAATTTCGCCCGCTTCCTAACCGTACAAACATTGTAATTACAAGACAAAAAGATTATCATGCTCCCGGTGCGATCGTAGTTAACTCCCTCGAAGATGCTTTAAGCAAAGCAAAATCTACTGGTGATGATGAAATATTCATTATTGGGGGTGCTGAGATCTTCAAGCAATGCCTTCCCGTTACGGACAGAATTTACTTAACCGAGATCCATCATTCATTTGATGGAGATGTCTTTTTTCCTGAGCTTGATATGAAACAATGGCGAGAAATCGCCAGAATACAGGGCCCGGTTGATGAGAAAAACCAATATGAGCATGAATACGTCACATTGGAAAAATTGTCATAAATTTGATATTAAACCACTTAACCTACTCCCATGAAAATCACAAAATTATTGGCTGCACTTTTTTTAGCCAGTGTATTCATTTACACCGGTTGCAAAAAAGAAGATAAGAAACCTAAAGATTATTCCGCATCAACTGATAATGCAAATGCAAACAATGCTTTTGCCGGGATCTGGAAGGAGATCAGCACAGTGACTGACAGCTCCAATGCTTTGAGAGCTCCATCATCAAATTGCGCAACAGCATCTATTACCCCATTTGATCTTGTTACATGGCCTAAAACCGTTGTAATTGATTTTGGAACAACCAATTGTATAGGATCTGACTATAACCGCAGAAGAGGTAAAATCACAGCGGTATTCTCGGGCCCTTACCTGGATTCCAACACTGTAATCACGATCACCCTTACTGATTATTACCATAATGATTATCATGTACAGGGAACTCAGGTTATTACAAACAGAGGGCATGTTTCGAATGGCCATCTTGTCTATAATGTTGTTGTAAATAATGCAACAATCACCAGTCCTGACGGAGCCAGGACTTCCACCTGGAATACCAATCAGAACAGAGAATTCTTCTCCGGTGAAAGCACAAATGCCTACATCTTTGATGATGTGTACCTGATCACAGGCCATGCACATGGCTTTGCTGAAAACGGAGATGGCTACAGCATCCTGATCAATACAGCTCTACGTGTAAATATCGGTTGCCCATGGATCGTAAGCGGAGGGTTGACCTTGACCCTTGCTGACTACCCAACTTATCCTATTACTGTTGATTATGGTTCAGGCGCTTGTGATGCAAATGCGACTGCGGTGCTCAACGGAACAACATATAACATTTCGATGTACTAAAATTCATTTTTAAATAAAAATCCCCGCAGATTATTCTCTGCGGGGATTTTTATTTTTAGTCTTTACATCTTCAAAAACCGGAGAGCTTTTATCCCGTCCCGGTCTTTTATAACAACATAATAAACACCTTTATTCCATTTCTCACAGTTAACTGAAAATGACTCCTGTGATGCAGAAGTTAAGTTTAGGTCCTCGTGACTTTCAATTATCCGGCCCAGTGCATCCGTAACAGTAATCTCAACTTTCAAATTCTCTGCACCCTCATTCGCAATAAAAAAACGCTCTTGTGCGGGATTCGGATAAATATTAACAGACAATTTTGAAATCGTGTTTTCCTCAATACCTGCAACAATAATTGTCCAGATGCTATCCGCCCATTCAGGATGATCGATATAAGGATTTCTGTTATTCTGGATTCCGTAAACTGCATTGTTACGTGCTGTTTCTTTCGGGCTGACAGGATCGAGATGACTCCATGTTAACAGAACGGAAGCCTGCCATGGAAGCAATACAGCTTTATTGGTAGCTCCGGAATTAGCCCATGAGGCATCCTCATTAAGATATCGTGTTGCCATATAAAAATAACTTCTCGCCAGATCTCCTTTGTATTCATCAATCGGTTCAAAAACAATTGAAGTGTATCCGGGATCTATACAAGCGCCAAGCTTTCCTCCATTCAGGGAAGTCCAGGTTGCAGTTCCTACAGTCCCATACGGATAGTTACTTCTTCTGTTATTCACATAACCATCGGTTGGATAGAGATGAAACAAATCAGATGAAGGAGTGGTGGCAGAATTGAACCAGCTTTGTGGCCATGAATGTTCGCGGTTGTAACAATCGGCTTCTCCGGCATAATTTCCGCATTGGTCATTTCCAAAAGTAAATTCATAAGGTGGAGTCCCGGAAGGCACATCACTGTACATGTCCCATACTTTACCATTAGATTTCTGATCCGTGTTTTGAAAATGAGTCCACAAGCTCGCGTAACTTACAGAGTTATGGTTATCGATTATGTTATGCAATGCCGATTCCAGAGCGGGGCCCGTAAGACCTGCTGCAGAGTTGTAATATCCCGGAGGGATCTGCGCGGCTGAAGTGAAAGCAAAGGAAATCAGAAGGGGTAAGAAAATGTTTTTCATGCTGTTTTATAGTAAACAAAGATACAAAAAAACAGGCGCCTCTCGCGGGGAGAGGCGCCTGTTCATTACAAACAAACAAAAACTATTTCTTATCGTCCTTCACTTCTTCAAAATCAACATCAGTTACTTCTGAATCGCCTGAAGCTTTTGCATCACCTGCATTTCCACCTTGAGCATTCGCATCAGGAGCACCTTGCTGCGCATTGTACATATCCTGGGAAGCAGCCTGCCATGCAGCGTTGATCTTTTCCATTGCTGAATCAATTCCTGCAATATCACGTGCACCATGAGCTGTTTTCAGATCATTGAATGCGCTTTCGATCGCAGATTTTTTTTCAGCAGGGATCTTATCACCGTATTCTTTTAATTGCTTTTCAGTCTGGAAGATCATAGAATCCGCAGCATTCACTTTCTCAACTTCTTCTTTTGCTTTCTTGTCAGCATCAGCGTTAAGCTCTGCTTCACGTTTCATTTTCTCGATATCTTCTTTTGATAAACCGGAACCGGCTTCAATTCTGATCTGCTGAGATTTTCCGGTCGCTTTATCTTTAGAAGATACGTGGATGATACCATTAGCATCTATATCAAAAGTCACTTCGATCTGAGGAACTCCTCGTGGTGCCGGTGGAATGCCATCCAGGTTGAACTGACCGATAGTACGGTTATCTTTCGCCATGGGGCGCTCACCTTGTAATACGTGGATCTGAACCGAAGGCTGATTATCGCTTGCAGTAGAGAATGTCTCCGATTTTTTTGTTGGAATGGTTGTATTCGCTTCAATAAGTTTCGTCATTACGCCACCCATTGTTTCGATACCAAGAGAAAGAGGTGTTACATCAAGTAACAATACATCCTTCACTTCTCCTGTTAATACACCACCCTGGATAGCTGCTCCGATAGCAACAACTTCATCCGGATTAACACCTTTTGAAGGAGCTTTTCCAAAGAATTTTTGCACCGCATCCACAATTGCAGGAATACGTGTAGAACCTCCGACAAGGATAATTTCATTAATGTCATTAACCGTTAAACCAGCATTTTTCAATGCAGATTTGCAGGGCTCGATAGTACGCTTAATTAAATCATCAACCAATTGCTCAAATTTTGCTTTCGTTAATGTACGCACCAAGTGTTTCGGGATACCATCAACAGGCATGATATAAGGAAGGTTGATCTCAGAAGAAGCAGTGCTTGATAATTCGATCTTTGCTTTTTCTGCAGCTTCTTTTAAACGCTGTAATGCCATTGGATCCTTGGAAAGGTCAAGCCCACCGTTTTCTGCTTTAAATTCAGCAACCAACCACTCAATGATCTTATGATCAAAATCATCACCACCTAAGTGAGTATCACCATCAGTAGATTTAACTTCAAACACACCATCACCTAATTCAAGGACTGAAACGTCATGAGTACCACCACCGCAATCGAAAACCACGATCTTCATATCGTGCTTTTTATCAAGACCATAAGCCAAAGCTGCTGCTGTAGGCTCATTTATGATACGTTTTACTTTTAACCCAGCGATCTCTCCGGCTTCTTTTGTTGCCTGACGCTGAGCATCATTAAAGTATGCAGGAACAGTAATAACTGCTTCTGATACCTCATGTCCAAGATAATCCTCTGCAGTTTTTTTCATTTTTTGCAAAATGATTGCAGAGATCTCCTGAGCCGTATATTTTCTGTCATCGATCAGAACACGCGGAGTGTTGTTATCGCCTTTTACTACTTTATATGGAACACGAGGTATCTCATTTGTTACTTCGTCAAAAGTATGGCCCATAAAACGTTTAATTGAATAAACGGTTTTCATTGGGTTTGTGATCGCCTGACGTTTTGCAGGATCACCAACCTTGCGTTCTCCGTTTTCAACAAATGCCACGATCGAAGGTGTTGTTCTTTTTCCTTCGCTGTTCGGTATAACTACAGGCTCGTTACCTTCCATTACAGAAACGCAGGAGTTTGTAGTTCCTAAATCTATTCCTATTATCTTACTCATATTTATATTGATTTAATTGTTATTTACTTTTTTTTAACCCGGTAGTGATTTTCAATCATTATGCCATTGGCCTTTTGCCGAAAATATGACACAAAAAAAGCGCTGCATTTGGTTTGCAGCGCTTTTTTGTGACAAAGAGTCAGTTCAATTGCATTTTGTCGAGCCAAGCCATGTGCCACCCGGACCATAAAATTTCAGGCAAGCAGTAAAGTCACCTCCCGATAATTCGGTTAAAGTGTTTGCAGCAAGGATATGATCGAAAGGTATCTTGGTCATCCTTGCTGAAAATATTCCCAGACCATTTGTAATGTTGGTAAATTCCGGTTTTTCCTGAATAATTCCCGTTGAAGGCTTATTTACATTAATAAAAGTATTAAGATCATCTGCCGCGGAAATAACAATGATCTTTAATTTACCTGCAGAACGGTGATCGAGGTCGGAATAAGTTCCTATCGTGCTTCCCAGAAATGCCATATAATCCATCCCTTTAAATCCAAAATCCAGCTGTTCTCCACCATCAAGAGTATTGGTTGTCTTTTCCCCTAAATTCCAATCGATACTGTCATTCTTCCATCCCCCGGAAATCAGAGAATCGATGTAATTAAGCCTTAAAACTACCTGATAAACCCTGGCTTTGGGCGCAGTATTAAATGTAATTGCATATCTGTAATTATTGTTCCCGGTAGATACCAATGAAGCGACTGAAGCACTCGCAGCAGGAGAAATAAGATTTCCGAAGTCTCCCACAAGCTGTGTATTTGCAGTTACCTCATTACCTGTTTCTTCGTTGTGAACAATTAGTTTATAAGTATAATTACCCGATTGTGAAGATGTTTCATCTAAAAATTGATTCTGACCATTTTCATATGTATTCACCGAATAAATAGCGCTGCCTTGTGAACCTGAATAAAAAGTACCTGGGTTTTTAGGAATTGAATTATCCGGGTTCAACTGAAAGGATTTTGTTGTACCGTTTGGATGGGTACGCACCAGTGTTACGCTCAAAGTATTCGCAAACTGCACAGAATCTTTGATCTGAGCATATTCAAAAGCATTTCCTTTTCCAAGAAAAGCTTTATTGATCTTAATATACTGTTTTGTCTGCGACTGATCAAGCAAACCATAAACAACCATGGTCTCTTTCCAATCACCTGTCACGTCAAGATCCGTACTGCAGGCTGAAAACAAGACAGCAACAATAGCAGATAAAATACCAAATTTCTTTTTCACGGGTACTGTTTTTTGAATAATCACAAATGTATCAATAAATTTGATTTTTTGCCAAAGAATTGTGCAGGTGGCAGGGTTTGGCTGATAAACGGCAGAACTACTCTATCTGAAAAGTATTTGTAGATTTGCTAAAACAATGGGAGAAGTGCTTAATGGCAGAAATAAAGAAGGAATAGAGATTTATAAATAGTTCAATCATATCCCTTAGTTTAGTTTTTTAATTCTCCAAATCAACAATTCAATAACTCACAAATTTATTATGTCGGTACACAAAGAGATTAAAAAAGTAACCACCAATGTGCTTCTCGAAATGAAGCGCAAAGGGGAAAAAATATCGATGTTAACGGCATACGATTATACAATGGCGAAAATCGTGGATCATGCAGGTGTTGATGTGATACTGGTCGGTGACTCCGCATCCAACGTTATGGCGGGACACGAGACAACACTTCCGATAACTCTTGATCAGATGATCTATCATGCATCATCAGTGGTTAGAGCAGTGGATCGTGCCCTGATTGTTGTAGATCTGCCTTTCGGGACGTACCAGGGAAATTCCAAAGAAGCGCTCAACTCATCGATAAAGATCATGAAGGAAAGTGGCGGACATGCTGTGAAGCTTGAAGGCGGAATGGAAGTCACCGAATCTATTCAGCGGATCCTTACTGCCGGAATTCCGGTCATGGGACATCTGGGACTTACACCTCAGAGCATTTATAAATTCGGGACTTACACTGTAAGGGCAAAAGAAGAACTTGAAGCGAAAAAATTAATTGAAGATGCGCATGCTCTTGAAAAAGCCGGATGTTTTGCAATCGTGCTCGAAAAGATCCCGGCCAAGCTTGCTGAGCAGGTTGCTAAAGAGCTCACTATTCCGGTGATCGGAATTGGGGCAGGTGGCGGTGTTGACGGGCAGGTGCTTGTGTTCCATGACATGGTTGGCCTGACACATGAATTCAGTCCGCGTTTCTTAAGACGTTACCTGAACTTGTACGATGATATAACGGAAGCAGTCGGAAAGTATATACAAGATGTAAAATCAAAAGACTTTCCGAATTCGAATGAACAATATTAAAATCTACGAATAGCGAATTTTTTCGAATTACGAATATATCTAATTTGAATTCGTCACATTCGTTATTCGTTGAAAGGAAAAATGAATAAAAGAATCGAGGTTCTATACGAGGATAATCATATCATTGCTGTGAACAAACGGCCGTCTGATATTGTGCAGGGCGACAAAACGGGTGATGCTCCCCTGAGTGATTTTGTTAAGGCTTACGTTAAAGAAAAATATGACAAACCCGGGGAAGTATTTATAGGAACGGTGCACCGAATCGATCGGCCCGTAAGTGGAATTGTTTTATTTGCCCGTACCAGCAAAGCGCTAGCAAGACTTAACCAAATGTTCCAGGGTAAAGAAATTCAAAAAACATATTGGGCGGTTGTGAAAAACAAACCGGAAAAAGAAACCGGAAAGCTGATCCATTACCTTAAAAAGAATGAGGCCAAAAATATGTCAAAAGCTTTCGATAAGGAACAAGGCGGAGCTTTGAGGTGTGAGCTTGATTATAAACTTATCTGCAGCTCTGACAATTATTATTTACTGGAAATTACTCCTCATACCGGAAGGCATCATCAGATCAGAGTGCAGCTCTCATCAATGGGTTGTCCGATCAAAGGTGATCTTAAATATGGGTTTAACCGCAGCAATAAAGATGCATCCATTCATTTACATGCAAGAAAGATAGAATTCATTCATCCGGTAAAAAAAGAACCTGTCGTAATAGTCGCTCCTCCTCCGAATGAAGTGCTATGGAATGAATTTGTGAAAAAAGTTGGGTAGTGTGGAGATTGTAGGTAGTAGGTTGTAGGTAGTAGAGATTTAATAATGTATACTCAGCCCCTATTTCCACACACAGATTCGTAATTCGTATGAATACGCAATTCGATGTTTACCAGTCTTTTTTCCTCAGCTTTTTAATATCTGCATCACGTTTCTTGGAAGTCAGCCGCTTTTCCTTAGATGACCTTGAAGGTTTGGTAGGCCTTCTTTTTTTCTTTACAATAAAACAATTGTTCATCCATTCATAAAACTTCTTTATTACAATTTCTTTATTGCCGAGCTGATTTCGTTCCGTTTGGGAAACAACCTGCAATATTCCATCCTTCGTAATTTTATGACTCAGCTTTTCAAGAATTACCGCTTTTTGTTCTTCGGAAAGAAGCTGTGATTTTATGACATCGAAATCAAGCTCCACTTTCGTAGAAACCTTGTTCACATTTTGTCCGCCTGCTCCCCCGCTCCTGCTGGTTTTAAAAGTGAATTCGGGCTCGAACTGTATTCCTTTGATGTTCATAAAACAAAATTAGCAAATTAAATGGCATCCCTAATTTCATTAAATTTGATTCAGATCCTTACCAGCTCACAAACATCATTCATGAAAAATGCATTCTTATTTCTGTTTGTTGTTGCCACATTCCCGGCATTCTCCCAGGTTTCTGCAACCGAAACAAATATCCAATACTACACCGAGAAAGCAGAAAAATATCTCGACAAGCAAAAAGCATTAAGTTCTTATTACAGCATTGATAAGTATGGTATAAAGATCTTCGCGACAGCAAACGATAAGAAAATCAATAATCCTGAATTTGCCATTGAATGGAGCCGACTTGGAGATTTCAAATCTGATTTGAATAATTCGCCCGCTGAAATTTTCAAGATCTATAAAACCCGTTCTTATACTTTTCCTATTCCGGACATTGCTGTCAAAAAACAATACATGTCAATCTTAAACAAACCGGAAGACAAACCTCTTGCAGGACTAAGTATTGCTATCGATCCCGGACACATCGCACATGACCTTGCAACGGGCGACCTTGAGAAAAAACATCTTAAGTTCAAAAAAGATCCTTTACATGGATTGAGTGATTCAGTAGAACTCGCGGAAGGAATGTTGACCTATGCAACAGCCACGCTTCTTAAACAAAAGCTTGAAGCCAAAGGCGCGCAAATCATGCTGACGCGTCCGGAAGGGTTTTCAGCATTTGGTAAAACATTTCCTCAATGGAAAAAAGATGACATGAAGAACGCAGTCGACAGTCTCTTTAAGATTGGCGAGATTTCAGCATCACAAAAAAAATATTTTCTGAGTGCACAGGCGAAGGACAATGATATTTTCAGGGTTTTATTCCGCGATCTTGATCTTGCAAAAAGAGCAGAGCTGATCAATAAATTTCATCCTGCCTTTACAATTATAATCCATTTTAATGTTGACGAAACAAACCTCGGCTGGACACACCCTACGAAGAAAGATCTGAACATGGCATTCGTGGGAGGAGCTTTTATGAAAGGTGATCTGTCGAGTCAAGAAAAAAGATTCGAATTTTTGCGCTTGCTGATCAGCAATCAACTTGAAAATTCGGTGTCGCTGAGTTCATCTGTCTTAGATGCATTCACTAAAGTGTTAAATGTGCCCGTTGCAGGAGAACATGATGCCACATACATTCCTGAATCCTGCTTAAAAACTTCAAAGGAAGGCGTGTACTGCAGAAATCTGCAATTAACACGATACATACATTCCGCGCTCGTTTACGGTGAAACGCTCTACCAGGATAATATAAAAGAATCGCAATTGCTGAATAAAGAAACAGACAAAACAAAAAATGAACGTATCCAACAGGTCGCAGAGGCTTATTATCAAGGAATATTAAATTACATGCAAGTGAAATGAAGAGACAATCCTTAATATTCTTAATTATTTTATTTCCGTCTTTATTGTTCACACAGACAAATTACGATAGTCTTGTAAAGGCCTTGCCACAGCTGAAAGACACTTTCAAAATAAACGCACTGAATGATCTTGGTTTCGGGTATTGCGAAAATGACGCGGAGAGATCACTTAAGTTCAGCAGGAATTCTCTTTCATTAAGCAGGAGATTAAATTTCAAGTCAGGAGAAATCAAAGCGCTTAATAACATTGGGATCGTATATGATGTAACAGGTGAATATGATTCCGCATTGTTTTACTATGATCTATCCCTTAGGATAAGTAAAGCATTCAACAACAAAAAACAGATTGCAAACACTTTAAATAATATCGGCCTTGTTGAATGGAACAAAGGAGAATATGAAAAAGCACTGACCGATTATCTCTCCTCGCTGAGATTATTTGAAGAGATCAATCATTTAAAAGGGCAGGCAAACACCCTGAGCAATATCGGGTTGATCTACTTTGACCTGAAAAAGTATGAGCAATCATTAAAATATCATTTGAACTCTTTAAAAATCCGTGAAGAGATCAAAGATGAATATGGTATTGGCGTATCCCTCACCAATATCGGAATGACATACAGTGAGCTGAAACAGCCCGAAAAATCTATCGACTATTTCAAACGTTCGATTGTAGCTAAAGAAAAAAGCGGTGACCGGTATGGATTGGCTATTTCATTGAATAATCTCGGAATCATATTTTCCGAACATCACCAGGAGGATGAAGCATTAAAATATCAACTCAAAGCTTTACCGTTGAGGATTGAATTAAACGACAAATACGGCCTCACCACAACTTATAATAACCTTGCCGGAATATACAACAGAAAAAAAGACTTCACTACTTCCCTTTCATACAGCATGAAGGCTCTCACTCTTGCAGACGAGCTGAAGTCAAGGTCCAAATTAAGAAAGGTTTACCGTGACATTTCATCGAGCTACAAATCACTCCATGATTATCCTCAGGCGCTTGCCTACTATGAAAAGTATTCGGAGCTAAATGACAGCATTTATTCAGAAGAGAGCGCAAAACAGTTAGCAGAGCAGCAAACCCGATATGAATCAGAAAAAAAAGATCTTGCCATCAGCAAAAAGAATCTGGAGATTGAACGAAGCGGCCTTGAGATATCACAACAAAAGACGCAAAGAAATATTCTATTAGCTTCCATTCTTGTTTTAATCGTACTCGGTTTTCTGGTGTACAGCAGAAATCGGCTCAAGCAAAAAAACATTGTTCAAATGGAGCGGAATCAGCAGCAGGAAGCCAGGACAAAAGCAGTTGTTGAAGCAGAAGAAAATGAAAGGGCACGAATTGCAAGGGAACTTCATGACGGGATCGGGCAACAACTCTCTGCAGCTAAGTTAAACCTCAGCAGCCTTCAATCGCTTATTGATCGGAAAGATCCGGAACAATCGGCCATCGTTAAAAATATCATGGAAATAATTGACGATTCAGTGAAAGAAGTAAGATCCGTTTCGCACAACATGATGCCAAATGCTTTGTTAAAATCAGGGCTTGGCACTGCAGTACGTGAGTTCTTAAACAGGATCAACATCACAGGTAAACTCAAAATAGAACTGGAAGTAAGCGGACTGAATGAAAGGCTTGAAAGCATTACCGAAAATATTCTTTTCAGGGTCATACAGGAAGCGGTAAATAACATTATCAAACATTCCGGTGCCACTGTTGTGAACATCCAACTGATCAGATTTGAAAATGAGCTCAGCCTGATCATTCAGGATAACGGGTCGGGGTTTGACACCGGTAAGGAATCGGCAGGCATTGGATTAAAGAATATCCGTTCAAGAGTAGAATTTATAAATGGAACCGTTGATTTTGATTCTTCACCTGGAAAAGGCACGACCATCAATATTGAGATTCCTGTCAAAAACCATTTAATCCCGTCCCTGGCCACGTAAAATCATAGCAGGAAAAATTATATCTTAGCGGTATGGCAAAGATTAAAGTCTTTATTCTAGATGATCACCAGATGCTTATAGACGGGCTAAAAGCGCTGTTGATGAATGAGGCGGGGTTTGAGATTATAGGAACCTCCACAAGTTCAAAACAAGCGCTGGAAATCATTGGAAAGAGCACGCCTGATATTATCTTAACAGACATCAATATGCCTGAAATGGATGGAATTGAGTTCACGCGTGCTGCCAAAAAAAAACACCCTGAAGTTAAGATCCTGGCCCTTTCCATGTTCGGTGAAAAAAGCACTATCTCTGAGATCCTCGATGCAGGTGCTTCCGGTTATATTTTAAAGAATACAGGAAAAGAAGAACTCATCAATGCTCTAGTGAAAATCTCCTCAGGCGGAATGTATTTCAGTGACGAGATCTCTGCCGAGATGATGAAAGCGATGAGTGAACGCGGCCAGAAAAAGGAAGACGAGAAGATCCATCTTACCGAAAGGGAAAGAGAGATCATTCAGCTGATTGCTAAAGAATACAGCAATGCACAGATTAGTGAAGCTCTTTTTATAAGCGAACGCACAGTTGAAACGCACCGGAAGAACATCTTCAGAAAAGCCAATACAAAAACTGTTGTCGGCCTGATCAAATTTGCCATGGAACACAAGCTGATCGGCTGATTCCATTATCTTCTTTCAAATTTCCGGAATAATACCTACGTACCAGTACGGAGACGAATATACCGTGTGGCAGGGATTGCGTATCCATCACGGTTTTAAGAGTTTTGTAGTGTAAACCCACAAACAAATCATTAAAACTCAGAAGATGGAAACACAGATCAGAAACACGTATGGCAGTATTGCAGGAACATCACTGTAACACTTTGCTACTCTTCAGAAAGCACCCCGGCCACGGGGTGTTTTTAATTTAATTCAATTACTATGAAAAAAACAATACTCTTCCTTTTATTTATCTCATTAGCCGGATTCTCAAGATCACAAGATACCAGTGCTTTCCGGAGAGATCTAAAGAACCTGATCGCAGAGGCGCAGAATGAGTTTACCGGCATTCAGGGTAAACTTGAATATGAAGACACTTTAAAGCATAAAAAATATTTCAATCCTTCCATTACATTAGGTAGTAACGATCATTTCATTCAGCAATTGCAGGACGCTTCAGGAACATACAGAGCCATGATCTGCTCATACAATCTAACCGAGACAAGTGGCCTGACGAATGCGATTGCATATTTACCTGTAATTTTAGATGAGCTGAACACAATGCATTCTTCCGGAAAATATAAAGGCCGCGATTACAAAGAAGAGAACGGCACCAGTGTAACGGAGCTGACGGATGCAGAAGGAAATTATATAATGGAGCTTGCAAGTACAGAACAGGCAATCACCTTGCGCCTGTATGCTAAAAGCTGGGGTAAAAGATAAGGCCCCGATTAATTAATTTGTGAAACACTCTTCAGAAAGAAGAGTGTTTTTTTTTGCCTGTATCTTTTTATCGGGATGAACATTATGATTCCGGATCCAACTACAATTGTTCATTCATCTTTAAAATCTCATAATTATGGCTTCAGCTAAAGATACTCCCCGTCAAAAAATGATAGGCATGATGTACCTTGTACTAACTGCGCTTCTTGCATTGAATGTTTCGAAAGATATTCTTGATGCATTTGTGATCGTGAATAAAGGATTAGAAAATTCCAACTTAAACTTTTCAGAGAGAAACGAAAATCTCTATAATGAATTTGACCTTGCTAAAACGGTAGATCCGGTACTCGTGACACCGAGCTGGAAAAAGGCACAGGAAGCGAGAAAAGAATCCGAGAAGCTGGTAAAATATATTGACGAGCTGCAGACACAGCTGATCACAAAAACGGAAAAAGTGGAGGCGTCAATCGCAGATACTCTCCAGATGCAGAATATTGAAAACAAGGACAGTTATGATATGCCGACCAATATTATGATCGGTGATTCCGAAGATGGCTCAAAAGGGGCATCGCGTGAATTAAAGAACAAGCTGATCCAATACAGGGAATTACTTACGGGGTTTATTCTTCCGAAAGACAGGAAGACCGTAAAAGTGGACATCAATACGGAAGATCCTGTTAACAGTGAGGAAAATGAGAACTGGGAACTTTATAATTTTTATGACCGGCCTCTTGTCGCCTCCCTTACTATTTTATCAAAGCTCAAGAACGATGTTAAAAGCTCCGAATCGCTTGTGGTTGATTACCTGCTAAAACAGAATGATACAGAGGTAATGAAATTTGACACAATTGCTGCGAAAGTGGTTCCGCAAAGCAATTATGTTTTACTCGGTGAAGAATATAAAGCAGATGTATTTATCGCAGCTTTCAGCAAAACAAAAAAGCCTGAAATAAAAATCGGGGAGACTACTACTCTAAATGTCGAGAACGGATTAGGTAAGTATACGGCCCGTGCCGATAAGGAAGGAATTGTAGATTACAATGGAACCATAAAACTTATTTCGAATACAGGTAAAGAAGTGGTCTTTCCCTTTAAATCGCAATATATTGTTGCTAAACCTTCGCTCACAGTTTCTGCAGACGCTATGAATGTTGTATATCAGGGGCTTGATAATCCGATTTCCGTTTCTGTTCCCGGAATACCAAATGAAAAGCTGAGCGTCTCCGCTACCAATGCAACACTAATACCTGCCGGCAGTGGAAAGTATAAGGTGAAGGTTACAGGTGGTAATAAGGTCGATGTGAATGTGTTTGCCAATATGGAAGATGGGGAGAAACGAAGCATGGGAACAATTACACTTCGCGTTAAGCGAATTCCAAAACCATCTGCACAGTACGGATCGTTAAGAGAAAGCGGAGTGATGAGCAAGAGTGAAGCATCCGTGCAGGCAGGCCTGAGCGCGTATTATGAAAACTTTGATTTTAATATCATACCTAAAGTTACATCCTTCAGAATGTCGGTGCTTACTCCGACAGGCTTCGTTGATTATGCTTCAGCAAATAACATGATGACACCACAAATGATTCAACTGATCAAACAGATGAGAAAAAATCAAAAGATCCTTTTTGAAGATATCAGAGCAGTCGGGCCGGACGGAATTGAAGTTAAGCTTCCGCCACTAACCATTAAGATCAACTAAGCCGATTGGCAGGGCCGGTTTAAACACCGGTCTTCTTTACTTTTTCCACTTTGTAAGTGTACACTGTATATGGCAAAATAGACTTCGAAATCAGCTTGGATATTATACAAGCTATAGCCAGTGGAATTATCAAGGCATAATTTCCAGTCAACCCGCAAATCAAAAAGATTGCCGTTAAAGGAGCGTGAATGCTTGAGCTTAAGACTGATCCCATACCTACAAGCATAAAATTAAGCGGAATGACATCAGCGTTGAAAAAATGATTGAGAACTATTGCCAATACATATCCGAGCACAGCGCCCATAAACAAACTAGGAGCAAATATACCTCCATCACCTCCTGCTGCAAGTGTAAGTGAGGCGCAGACAGGTTTTAAAAGAAGGATCAGGACAAAGGAAACAAGAATTCCCTTTACGTACATTGTTGACGCACCATTCAGAAGATTCTTTATCGTATGGGCACCTTCACCGAAGAGTGGCGGAAATATAAAGAGCAAGATGCCAACAATTAAAGCACCGGTCAAAATTTTTAGCTTCTCATTTTTAAAGGCGGAAAATTTTTTCTTTATGAAAATTACGGTAGCTGTAAGATACGTTGAATTCAATCCCGCAAGAATACCAAGTATGATGAAATATGGAAGAGCATTATATTTCCAGTACAAACCATCCATAAGCAAAAGCGCTTTTTCATGAAGAAGAAAATTAAAAAGAAATGCAACACCAACAGAACACAATTGCATTATTACTGATAGCCTGGTAAAGCGCCTGGAGATCACTTCAAATGAAAAAAGCAATCCGGCAAAGGGACTGTTAAACAAAGCGGTGATACCGGCCGCAGCGCCAGCACATATCAGTTCATTCTTGTATTCGCGAAGAATCCGAAAGCGTTTGTGCCCAATTGAACCGAGAGCGGCAGATGCAACAACAGTGGAAACTTCAATTCCTGTCGAACCGCCAAATACAACAGTCAGCAATCCGTTAAAATAGTGAGAGGGAACTTTGTATGCAGGAAGAATAGCCTGTTTATTATTTACAGCATCGAATATTTCGGTTAACCCTTTGTTTGCTTTGTTTTTGAAAAGAGTATGTCTCAGGAAATAAATGGCGAACAAACCAATTACCGGCAAAATGAAGAACAGATAAGGATGGGATCCCGAATGCTCAAAAAATTTCTCTTCATAGTAATCAGTTAGCTGCTTCAAAGAATTAGCAAGTAAAGCCGCGAAGAATCCAACGACAATGGCAGCGGTGATAAGTGAAGTATATATTATCCTTTTGATCTGATTCATATTACATCGGGTCTACATCAATCTGAACACGGACAGACTTGAAATCCGAGTTTTTAAAATTTACTAAAAGCTCTGAAAGAATTTTCTTCGCCTGCGCAACCGATGCATCTCTTTCAACTTTTAAAAGAATGTTCTTATGATACAGGTTTCTGATCCTTGCCACTATCGGAAATTCAGGCCCGAGAACCCTGTTTCCAAAATGATGCTTCATATCATCAGCAAGTGCTTTCGCGGAAGCATTCACCATATTCTGATCTTTATGGATCAACGTAATTTCTATAAGACGATAAAAAGGCGGATAATTAAAATTCTTTCTGTCGAGCAGCTGATTGGTGTACATCGACAAATAATCATTTGCGATCACTTCACGAATAATACTGTGATCCGGATTTTGTGATTGAATAATTACCTTGCCACGTTTGCTCTTGCGGCCCGCCCTTCCTGACACCTGTGACATCAACTGAAAGCTTCTTTCGAAAGAACGGAAATCAGGGAAGTTGAGCATACTGTCGGAATTCAGAATCCCGACCATACTCACATTATCAAAGTCCAATCCTTTGGTCACCATTTGTGTTCCAACAAGTATATCAATCTTTCCTTCTTCAAAATCCTGAATGATGTGCTGATGTGCGAATTTACTTCGTGTCGTGTCAAGATCCATCCTGGCTATCTTTGCTTTGGGATAAAAGATGGAAAGCTCCTCCTCTATCTTCTCCGTTCCAAAACCTTTCATCTTCAGGTTTGTATCACCGCAAGCATTACACTTCGATGGCGGCTTTATTGAATAACCGCAGTAATGACAACGCAGCTGATTGCTCACTTTATGATAAGTCAGACTAACATCACAATTGGTGCATTGAGGAACCCAGGCACACATGTCACATTCCAGCTGCGGAGCAAAGCCTCTTCTGTTCTGAAACAGGATCACCTGTTCTTTTTTGTCAAGCGCAAGTGTGATGGTATCGAGAAGCAAAGGAGAAAAATGCGACTTCATTTCTTTACGCTTCATCGCTTCTTTGACATCAGCGACCAATATTTCAGGCATCTGAACACCGCCAAAACGTTTTGTCAATTCAGCAAAACCGTATTTACCATCCTGTGCGTTGTAATAGCTTTCCAGGCTTGGTGTTGCAGAACCCAACAGAGTTTTTGCTTTATGAATGTGTGACAGATAAATGGCTGCATCACGTGCATTGTAACGCGGAGCAGGATCATATTGCTTAAAGGATGTATCGTGCTCTTCATCCACTATTACCAGTCCTAAATCGCTAAAAGGAAGGAACAATGCTGAACGCGCACCGATGACCAATTTATAATTTGTAGTTTGTGGTTTATTGTTTGAATGTTCTGTGTTCAAAACACTATTCCAGATCTCTACCCGTTCGTTTTCATTGAATTTGCTGTGATACACTCCAACGCCTTCTCCGAAATATTTTTTAAGGCGGTTGATGATCTGTGTGGTTAAAGCAATTTCGGGAAGAAGATATAAGACCTGTTTCCCTTTGGAGATAGCATCTTCTATAAGCTTCACATACAATTCGGTTTTACCGGAAGATGTTACGCCATGAAGAAGAACTACATCTTTTGTCCCGTCAGCTTTTGTTGATCCGTCAGAATTTGAAATCTGAAATTTGGAACCACTTTCATTCCACCCAAACTGTTCCCGAATAGAATCAAGTTTTTCCTGTTGCAGAGGATTTAACTCAGAAACTTTATTTTCATTTTCAAATGCCGACAATCGCCCTACTTCGCGCTCATACACTTCAAGAATATTCTTCTTTACCATTGAACGGATGGCAGCTTCTGCACCTTCGACAACTTTAAGGATCTCTGATTTTTTGACTTCCTTTTTATCTTTGGAATACCTTTTTGAAAGATTGATCAAAGCCATTAAAACATCCAGTTGCTTTGGAGCTTTTTTCTCCAATGTATCAAAAACAGATTTTAGATTTTCTTCTTTGTCCAGCTCATCAGTGATCTTCACAAAGCTTTCGAACTTCGGCTTGAATTTCTCTTTCAGTTCTTCCTGAATCAGAACTATCCCTTTTTCAATTAAAATTTTAATGACCGGATAAACGGTTTTCTGCTCAATGATCTGTGAAATGTCGTTAAGAGTTAAAACAGATCTCACTTCCAATGCTTCAATGATCGAATGTTCCTTATCATTAAGCTCAGATGTTTCAACTTTGTCTTTATAACTTTCATTCAACACCACTTTTGTTTCACTTGCAAGGCGGAGCCCGCCCGGAAGCGCTGCCACCATAACATCACCAATATTGCACATATAATACTGGCTCATCCATTCCCAAAGCTGAAATTGTTTCTCATTGACAATAGGCGCTTCATCAAGAATCGAATCAATATATTTTGCTGCGTATTGTTTGGGAGGAATTTCGTGAATATGCCTTATTAGAGCAGAATATAATTTCCCCTTTCCAAATTGTACGATCACACGTTGCCCAACCAGTACCGAATCATTCCACTCATGAGGAACGCGATAGGTATACAGGTTTGGAACCGCCAGCGGCAATACAACATCAACAAACAGTGTGGTGCGGGACATATTACAAACCTAAATAAAAAAAAGGCTGGGGTGTGGATTGTTGAAAATCAAAATTTAACACAGAGGAGTGAGAGAAGGAGAGAGTTTTACAGTGAATATGTTTGAAATTAGGGACAGGGATGACTCTTCTGACTTTTGACTTAACTCTTTTGAACTATAATTTAGTCCTTTTCGAATTTAATATTCCTGCCAAGCGTCCCCATTAATCGGTGGAATTTACTTTGTGTTTCCACGATAGATTTAAAATCCTTCACTTTAGCGGAAGAAGGATCTATCTTCGGATTAAGATCACTCAGTACGCGCAACGAATCCTCCACAAATGGAATATGGTCTATATCCACATCGAATCTTCTTTTTGAAAAGCCCATCAGTTTTGCCGACTGGTAGGGATCTGTCGCGACAGCGATCTTTTTAAAGCCCTGTTTTTTTGCAACTCTGTAAGAATAATAAACATTCTCAGTGCTATGTTCCGCAATCGTATCCACAAAAATATTTTCCTTTGGGATTCCCAATGCCTCACCATAAAGCGCCATGATCTTGGCTTCATAATACGGTGAATAAACAGCGCCCCCTGAAAATATTATATTTTTTGTATAACCCTTTCTGTACAGATAGGTCGCCCATAATACCCGGCCTTTCATTATCGTATCCCATCGATTACCATTGAAGGGCACTCCTGGAACAATTATCGCATCATAAGGCTGATTCTTTACCGCACGCTCATATAAAACATTTGGTTTTGGCCTGAAATAGGCGCAGGAAGTGACTGATAGAATAACAGCAAAAAACACAATGCTGCTTAAAACAGTTTTATTTGGCAAGCAAAACTTCATCTTCAAATTTTATATTCTTTCCTCTTGTCCCTCTAAACCGATACCATTTACTTTGCGTTTCAACTATGGAGCGGAAATTCTCCACTTTTGCTGAATCAGCATTGATCTTTGGCTCAATATCATCATCGATTGTTGCGAGTATAGGAATGATATACGGAATATGATCGATTGGCCGCTGGAACCTCCGCTTTGTAAAGCGCATCAATAAATTTGACTGGAACGGATCGGAAGCAACGGCAATTTTTTGAAAGCCCATCTTTAAGGCCATCCTGTATGAGTTATAAATATTTTCGGTACTGTGTTCAGCTTTATCTTCAATAAAGATCCTCTCTTTTTCCACACCCAGCGCCTGGGCATATAAAGCCATCACTTTTGATTCTACATACGGGGTATAGACAGCTCCTCCTGAGAATATTATATTTTTTGCCAGTCCCTGCTTTACTAAATATGCTGCCCAGATAACTCTGCCTTTCATGGCCATGCTCCACTGCTGTCCGTCAAACGGGACCCCGGGAACTATTATCACATCATAGGGAGCATTTTTTTGAGCACGGGCATAAAGCTTTGTTGGACCAGGCCGGAAGAATGTGCAGCTGCTTAAAAGCATCACCGCGGCCATGGCATAAAAGATATTTCGGAACGGATTTGTCATACTATATGACTATAAAACAACGAGCCAAGCCGATTGTTTTGGAAAACTAAATGGAAAGTATATCCAGCATACGCAGAAGATCCGGATCCATCTTCTGTGTTTTCTTTACAGCCTTTTCGAATGGAGTAAGTACTATTTTTTTATCAATGATTCCTACCATTGCGTTCTTTGTACCCTCCCGCAAAGCCTCAACGGCAGCAGATCCCATCCGGCTGCTATTAACGCGGTCCATTGCGGAAGGATTTCCTCCTCTTTGTAAGTGGCCAAGTACCGTTACACGGGTATCATAATCCGGTAATTGCTTTTTAACCTGTTCAGCTATCACAAAAGCTCCACCTGCTTCATCACCCTCAGCGACAATAATGATCTTAGAATTTTTTGTCTTGCGTTTATTTTTTAATCGTTCAACAAGTGCGCTGACATCTGTTTTTGTTTCCGGAATAAGAATACTTTCCGCACCAACTCCGATACCCGCAAGTATTGCAATCATTCCCGAATCACGTCCCATAACTTCCACAAAAAATAAGCGGTCGTGACTTTCAGCTGTATCACGCACTTTATCCACTGCCTGAACCACCGTATTTATCGCGGTATCATAACCGATGGTATAATCTGTCCCCGCGAGGTCATTGTCGATAGTACCCGGACAACCAACAAAAGGAATTCCGGAAGTCTTGCTGAATTCTAATGCCCCTTTAAAAGTACCATCTCCACCAATAGCAACTACTCCTTCAATACCATATTTTTTTAAATTATTCAGCGCCTTGGCACGCCCCTCCTCCGTCATGAACGCTTTGCTCCTCGCAGTTTTCAAAATTGTTCCTCCGCGATGAATAATATTAGCGACTGATCTTTCGTCCATCTTAATGAACTCGTCCTTGATCATTCCATCGTATCCATGCATAATGCCCATCACTTCCATTTTGTGAAAGATAGCGGTACGTACAACCGCACGCAAACATGCATTCATTCCCGGTGAATCTCCTCCTGATGTAAGTACTGCTATTTTTTTCATTAATCTACTATTACGAATTATACGAATTACGAATCTGGTACGGATAACGAATCTATACTAATTTACGAATCTGTATGTACAGATAACGAATTAATACGAATTTACGAATCTGGGTTGGCTACCTGTATGTTGTCAGTTCGAGTGTCTTTTTCTTTCTCTGAAAAAAATGTATCGAGATACGTATGATGACTAATTAGTTTATTTTAACTCTTTGCGCAGATCCTGAAATCTTCTGGCTACCCGTCTACAAACTCCGAACTCCCATCTAACAAACACAGATTCGTAAATTCGAATTTTTTATTCGTTATCCGAAAGTTTTCTTCGATCTCCCGACTCCGGACTTCTTCCTTCCAGCTTATGAATCTTTTTTGTTCCCTGATACATTTCATACTTCATGAACTTACATTCAAGCTGTCCGTTATAAAGCGTGATCTTTCTCGAGGGCCTCAATCCCACATTCTTTAATGCATCAATGTTCGAGCTGAGGATCCAGCAATCATAACCACTGAATTTTGCTTTGAAGGTATCGCCCATCATTTTATACAGCTCTTCGATATTATCTTTTACCATACGTTCGCCATATGGAGGATTAATAATGACCACGCCACGTCCCGGAGGAACTTCAAAATCTTTCATATCCACATTCACGATCTTCACCACATCATCCACCTTAGCAAGCTTGATATTCTCTTTTGCTTTTTTTGCAACGTTAGGCGAAAGCTCTCCGCCTATTATCGTTTGCTGATGATCTGTGATCCGGTTAACTGCCGAATCGAAGATGACATCCCAAAGCTCCTCATTATAAGGCATGTATTTGTGCCAGCGTTGAAATCCGAAATCTTCACGGAAGTAGCCTGCCGGAATGTTGTTTGCTATAAGCGCAGCCTCTATTACTATCGTTCCTGAGCCGCACATCGGGTCGATAAAATTTGTCCGCTTATCCCAACCACTTAACAGTACAAGTCCGGCAGCAAGCACCTCATTAATTGGCGCAAGGTTGGTCTTGTCACGATAACCGCGCTTGTGAAGCGATTCACCGGAACTATCAAGCGCAACGGTGCAGGTGTCATTATAAATATGAATGTTGATGCGGATGGTCGGTTTGTCGAGGTCAACAGAAGGACGCTCATTGAATTTCAGTCTGAACTGATCAACAATTGCATCCTTTGCTTTTTGTGAAATGTATTGGGAATGTGTGAACAGCTCTGAGTTGAGAACGGTATCAATAGCAAGGGTGTCGGTAACATCCATGAACTTACTCCAATCGATCTTCTGAATGGAATCGTATAAAGACTTTTCATCCTTTACGGTAAATGTTTCGAAAGGCACGAGAATGCGCAATGCGGTGCGAAGTGAAAGGTTGGCTTTATACATAAAACCGGTATCGCCTTCAAAGCTGACAGCCCTGTTATGAACTTCGATATTTTTTGCCCCAAGTCTGAGTAACTCGGTAGCAAGTGTTTCTTCAAGACCGAAAATGGTCTTTGCTATCATTTTAAAATCCTTCTCTTTCTCCACGCGTGATAATTTTTAGCAAAGATAGGATTCAGAATCATTAAAATAAATTAAGAGGGAAGTGGGTGATCACGAGACGATCACAATCCCATGTAAAGGACTCTTAATCAAATACTTTCAGTTGTACCGATACAAAAAGAGCAATTCTTTAAAAATGTTCGGACGAATTGTTTGTTTTATTAGATAAAGTGTTATTTTTGGGCTTTCATTCAGTAATTGGATGAAGGGACATTTACAAAATCATCTATAAAAATATACGTTGAAATGAGATTGAAACCTACTAATTTAAAGGGAGCTTTACTACTATTATCCGTTTCTGCAGCGCTGGCTTCAGGATGCGGAAATGATAATCCGAAAGACGGTGATGATCTGCCACCTGTTGACAGTACTCAAACAACGATCCTGAATGTTAACGGGGAAATTTTCAGTATTCCTTCTCCTATCCAGACTGCTTTTTTAATTAAGAACAGCGGTGCTACTTACGCTAAAGACATTCTGAATCCTTCCAATAAATCAGCTCAGTATTCAACTAATTTTTCTAAGGCGCTTAACCTTGGAATTTACGGTGCTGACCTTGGTTACGTAACTATTTATGATCAGACACAGGACGCGATCGGTTACCTGAATTCAGCAAAAAAACTTGCTGATGATCTTGGTGTTTCGGGCGCATTCGATACACAAACCCTGGAGCGTTTCCAGAAGAATCTTGGTAACAAAGATTCTATGTTAGTGCTTGTTGGTGTTGCTTACCGCTCAAGCGATGCATACCTGAAAAATAACGACCGCAGCGATGTAAGCGGTTTGGTGTTAGCTGGCGGATGGATCGAAAGCTTGTATTTCGCGACAAATGTTTACAAGACAAAACCAAACGAAGATGTGAAGCACCGTATCGCTGAGCAGAAATCTTCTCTTCAAAGCCTTATTAAATTACTTACTCCATTTTACTCTCAACCTGAATACACTGAATTCATTGATAATTTAAATGACCTTTCAACTGTATTTGACGGAGTTGAATTCCAGTACAAATATGAGAAGCCTGTTACTGATGCTGAAAACAAAGTAACTACTATCAACAGCAAAACTGACGTAAAGATCACTCCTGAGCAGATCGAATCAATCTCTGCGAAGATCAAAAACATCAGAAGCCAGGTTGTAGGATAATTATAAAAAGCATCAAATTACAGAACGAATTCAAACATAGAATATACTTAATATGAAAAAAGGATTTTTAAAACTGGCGGTTGTAATCTGTGGTTTTTTCGCTACCACTTCATCATCTGCTCAGATCGCTGACACAGTTGCCAATGCCTGCGCACGTCATCTTGAAAGCCAGTTCATTTCTGACGGACAGCAATACCGTGCGTTATTGATGAATGCTGATGAAACTGCAGAATTCCACACAACACTATACGGTGGAACATTATACCGTATTGCAGCCTGCAGCGGATTATCCGATGGCAACCTGATCTTTTCAGTTTACGACACTGAGCATAATCTTCTTTTCAGCAACAGCGAATTTAAAAACGCACCATACTGGGATTTCAAGATCATGAGCACTTTGGAATGTATCATTGAAGCTAAGCTTGACGGTGGAGCACAGGGTTCCGGTAGAGCTGTAGTATTGATAGGTTTCAAACAACAAAAATAGAATACACACACAGAACATTTTAAAGGCATTAATTACTGCGGTATTAATGTCTTTTTTTTTCCAATAATATTTTAAACTTATTCGATTATGAGTGAACGTATATTGAAGGCCCTCATGCAAATGTTTGCCATCATTGCAAGGGTGGACGGGATCAATGACAACGGCCGTTTAATTGTACAATCATTCTTAAAGCAGCAATTGAACCAGGAGCTGGTTGATCAGTACCTCGCTATTTTCGATGATTTTCTTGAAGCGCATCACCAGGTAACAAAGAAAAAAGATGGTACTGCAAAACGTACTTCGCTTAACTCTGTTAAAATCCTGAAGATCTGTACACAGATCAACAGCGAGCTTACACAAGTACAGAAAGTGGTCGTGCTTATCCGCCTGATCGAGTTCATTAATTCAAACACTGAGATCTCCGAACAGGAATTAGAATTCATCACAACGGTTGCTGAAACATTTAACATAGAAGACGAAGAGTACAAACGCTGCATGAGCTTTGTGCGTGCAACGGAAGACACTATTCCTGATTCTCAGTATGTGCTTGTCATTAACAACAAGACAACGCACGAGTTCAGAGAGACAAAACATTTTTATGCAGAAGGAGTAACCGGACAGGCACGCGTACTGTGGATCCCAAGCGTTAACATGTATGCGTTGGTGTATTTCGGCAAAGCTGAATTACTCCTTAACGGCCAGATCCTCATTCCGCGCAAAGTATACATCCTTACTCCGGGATCATCATTAAGAAGCTCCAAGGTGAAGCCTGTTTATTACAGCGATATCCTCAGCACATTTATGAGCGATACTTCGAAAGCGAAAGTATCATTTGTTGTGCAGCACCTGGAATACAAATTCAAAGGCGGAAAATTAGGTCTTCGTGATATCAACTTCAGTGAAGAGTCAGGAAAGCTCATCGGGATCATGGGAGGTTCCGGTGCGGGTAAATCTACCTTACTGAATGTGTTGAACAGTAATGAAGTTCCAAGTGGAGGATCTGTAAAGATCAACGGGATCAACATCCATACTGAGAAGCATAAGATCGAAGGGGTTATCGGACACGTGTCGCAGGATGATTTGCTTATAGAAGAGTTAACTGTATTCCAGAATTTATTCTACAACGCAAAATTATGTTTTGGTGATAAGAACGATGCGGAGATCTCCGACATGGTGGTTAAAGTTTTAACGGATATCGGTTTGATTGAAACACGCGATCTTAAAGTTGGTAGTCCGCTCGAAAAGACAATTTCCGGTGGACAGCGTAAGCGTCTGAACATTGCACTTGAGTTGATCCGTGAACCATCCGTACTTTTTGTTGATGAGCCTACTTCCGGATTATCATCAAGGGATTCGGAAAACATCATGGACTTGCTTAAAGAGCTTGCTTTGAAAGGCAAGCTTGTGTTCGTGGTGATCCATCAGCCATCATCCGACATTTTCAAGATGTTCGATAAGCTGATGATCCTGGACGTTGGCGGTTATCCGATCTATTACGGAAATCCGGTCGACTCGGTGATCTATTTCAAAACTGTTGTGAATCATGCTAACAGTAATGAAAGCGAATGTATCGAATGCGGTAACGTTAACCCGGAACAGGTATTCAATATTATCGAATCGAAGGTATTGGATGAGTACGGTAACTTAACGCTTAACAGAAAAACATCTCCTTCAGAGTGGAACAATTTTTATAAAGATAAAATTGAGAAAAAAGTTGAGGAGAGCGGAACGTATACTGAAATCCCTGAGAGCACATTTAAGCGTCCTAACAAATTCAATCAGTTCAAAGTTTTCATCACGCGTGATGTACTTTCAAAGCTAACCAACAAGCAATACCTTTCCATCAACTTGCTGGAGGCTCCGGTGCTTGCATTTATCCTCTCGTATTTAATTAAGTTTTACAATACAGACCTTTCAAATAAGATCGGATATAAATTCCGTGAGAATGAAAACCTACCTGCATATTTATTCATGGCAGTTGTTGTTGCGCTCTTCATAGGCTTAACTGTGAGTGCTGAGGAGATCATCCGCGACAGAAAAATCCAGAAGCGTGAGTCTTTCCTGAACTTGAGTAAAGGAAGTTACCTGTGGAGCAAGATCATTATCATGTTTGTGCTTTCCGCGATCCAGACATTTATGTTTGTGCTAGTTGGAAATTATGTACTGGAGATCCACGGAATGAACCTTTCATACTGGATGGTTCTGTTTACCACATCATGCTTCGCAAACATGCTTGGATTGAATATTTCCGCGAGCTTCAATTCAGCTGTGACCATTTACATCCTGATTCCGTTCCTGATCATTCCGCAATTATTATTGAGTGGTGTTATCGTGAAGTTCGATAAGCTGAATCCTGCGATCACTTCACAGAGCTATGTACCTTTCTCCGGAGAGGTAATGACATCGCGTTGGGCATTTGAAGCCTTGGCGATCAGACAATTTAAGGACAACAAATTCGATAAGGATCTTTACAAGTATGATAAAGCGATCAGCATTGCTACATACAAGAAAGATTTCTGGTTACCGGAAATGGTGAAGAAGCTTGAGTTCTGCGAAACGAATTACAACAAACCCGACAGAAAGCAGGAAGTTGTTGCAGCGCTTACCATGGTTAGAAAAGAGCTTGAAAAAGAGCTTGCTGTAAAAACAAATTCAAGAGTAAAGTGTGCCGGACTCGGCAACCTGAACATAGGGGCTTTCGGTCCTGCTGTTGCTGCACCGATCCATAAATGTCTGGATGATCTGAAGCTGAACTATCAGAAGAACTTCAAGAACGCGACAGAATTGAAGGATAAAGAGATAGGGAAGTACATGAAGGACAGTGTTTCTCATTTTAATTATCTGAAAGAAAAGGATGAATATCAGAATGAGAGCCTGCATGATCTTGTTACCAACCGTACCACTCCGTACCGGATCCTGGATCTTGATGGCGAGTATGTTCAGAAGATCGAGCCTGTGTATCTGGATCCGACAACGAATAATGGAAGAGCGCATTTCTTTGCACCACGCAAGAAGCTGTTTAATAATTATTATGACACGTTCTGGTTCAACTTATGTGTGATCTGGGGTATGTCGTTATTACTCGGTATCACACTCTACTTCGATGTCTTGAAAAAATTCATCAATGGCCTTGAGAATTTATTCAGCAGTATTGGGAGAAAGAGGAAATAAGAATTAAAAAAGGAACGCTGAAAGGCGTTCTTTTTTTTAGGATCGGATTAATGCTTGTGGATTGGATAATAAAGGCATCAGAAAAATTTCCAAATGAAAAAGTCAGCCCTGCTTTTATTTTTATGTGCCCATTTTACTATTTGCTTTTCACAAGGTAATAAATACCATGAACCGGAAGAATTCAACTCCAATCTAATTTTAGGAAAGAAAAAAGCGGTAGTGGTCTATAACGGCACAAAACATTCATTCTCATATGAAGTTGTTGGCGACACCATTAAACCTGCAAACAAGCCCTATGTGCTTACGGTTGATCACAAGCTCCTGAAAGAATACACTACCCCGATTAACCGGAAGTCTGACTTTGATCATTTACAAGAAGAGTTCCTAAGGGAAAACCTGATCGGCAACATGAATTATTTAAAGATCCAATATCATTACTCGAAGGATATTGACAGCAATTATGAGTTTATGAGTCTCAATGGTAAAACATTTATCTTCTGGGAAAGCTTAGGAGCCAGCTGGAACAAAAAAGTTGACAAACAATATTATTTTATAACCTTCTGTTTTGATCAGTTAGTTTTCTGGACCATTCCCGTAATGAAGGGAGAGCAAACTAAGCTTACAACATTCGACAAAATCAGAACAACTTTTATTGGCATTGGCAATTCGCTTACTTTGAATAATTATCCGCTTGACATTGAAAAGCTTTCCAATGAGCTAAAAGTAAAATAATGATTTAATAATCAACGAAATCCTTAGAGCTGACGCGCGAGATCAGAGACATTTGTTTCTATGAAAACTACATATTTAATAATATTCTTATTGGTTACAACCCTCGTTTCCGGGCAGAGCGAGAGGAGGCTATCGTCTGAAGAAAAACAATTCTATAAAAATTTAATTGAGGCATTTCGGCAAAATTCAATTGAAAAAGAGAAAATAGACTGGAAGGATTTTGAAAAAAAAGTTTTAGAAAAAGCTCTGGTCCGAAGAGATTCCGCTATCATTCTTGCATTAGACCTTAATGGCAACCCGCACACATTTTACAAAACTAAAAACCGTAATTTATATCAGAGCAATCGCATTGTAAGAAGTGATTCAATTTCCTCGAAAACGTGTAAAGAAATCAATTTCAACATAGAACTGCCCGAAATGGGCTATCTGGAAATTTCAGGCCTTTCAATTGATCCGTTCGGCCTGGAATCATCTAAAATAAAAGCGGAAAAATATATTACTGCTATTCTTGACTCTCTAAAATCAATTGATCAACGAGAACTGAAGGGCTGGATAATTGACCTTAGAGGCAATACCGGTGGAAATATGTGGCCAATGCTCATTTCTCTCACTCCCTTTTTTCCGAATGGAACCTTAGGATATTTTATCAGTGAAAAAGAAGTAAGCTGGAGCAAGATGAACGGACAAATCTGGTATAATGAATTTCCACAAACAAACAAATATCTACCCACACCTATCTTCTATAAATTAAAGAATAAGAAATTGAAAATTGCTGTATTAATTGGCCCCAGAACCTCCAGTGCCGGGGAAGCGGTTGCCATCGCCACTAAAAGCATTAAAACAGCAAAACTTTTTGGCTCTAAGACTTCAGGATTTTCCACTGCGAATAAACCAATTAAAATGGCTGAAGATGAATACCTGATAATTACTACTGCTGTTGATGCTGACCATAATAAAAAAGAATATTGGGATGGAATAAGTCCGGACATTAATTGTAATTGCGAAGAAATTGCGAGCCAACTTCGAAAATGGTTTTCAGAATAACTAAAATCAGCTTCAGTTAAACTATCAAATTAGTTAGTTGTTGGCCAATACTTAGAATTTCAGAGTCATCTTAAATCCATAATGAAAAAATTTATTTTATACATATTCCTAGTGTTAATAGGCCTTTCATGTCAGAGACCTAACACAACAATACATGGGAGGATCTACGATGAATGTTCGAAAGCTCCGCTCGGAAACGAATCTGTCGAACTATGGACAGGTGAGAAAGGTACTAACCGTTCGGAGAAAGTGGAAACTCAAACAACCTGGCCGGATGGCTCATTCTATTTTCACGTCCATGCCTCCTTTCTTGATAATAATTATTGGGTGCAGTGCGTTGGAACCAGCTCAGACTATATTAAGAAGAGGACGGACAAGCAAGTGTTTTTGTTAAAATCCGACCAAAGCGCCATCTCCTATTTGGATTTAAAAGTCAGGAATATTACGCCTTTTGATAGTAACGACAGTATATTTATAGATGCAGTACGGCCGAACTCCAGCTTGCCTACGTATCATCTTCAATTCCATTTTAAGGGTTTCTCTATTGATACACTTAGAAGAATAACTGTAAATGGATGTCCTCCGAAAATTGTAAATCTGAATTGGACAGTTACGAAGAACAATATTACCACTTCATTTTCAAATTCAACGGTCTGCACAAATGGAGCAGTATCCGAATTTTTAATAAATTATTAAAGGTCTGAATTATGAAAATGATACTCGACACAAAAGATAAGATCGCGGAAATAGTTTCGATCATATTCTTACTCGGTACAGCAGTCATAATATGTTTGGCAATGCCTGCACTCCCATCCATAGTTCCTATCCATTTCAATTTTGACGGGGAAGCGGACGGATTCGGAAGTAAATATATGATCTGGATCATATTCGGAATATCGCTTGTTATTTATATCGGCCTCTCGTTGATTTCAAAGTATCCGGGCCTTTATAAAAACAGGATGAGGGAAAAGAACATTGAACAACAGTACATACTCACCGCTAAAATGTGCAGAACTTTAAAGGTAATAATCCTGTTCTTTTTTACTTTACTAAGTTATTGCATGGTACAAACTGCGCAACTGAAATTTATAAGGTATTCAAGCTTATTAATTGTTTTACCATTTGTTTTGTTGTTCCCGACAATGATCTATTATTTATTTAAGTTATCAAAGGTGAGGTAGACAAAAAGGGTAAAGGTTAAAGGTTAAGTGTCCATTCCAAATCTGTTAATCTGCGGCCAGGCGTTAATTAAAAAAACAAAAAAGGAACGTCTGCCTAAGCAAACGTTCCCTTTTAATATTTTGGAAAGAAGAATTACTCTTCTACCTGAACCATTTTGAAAGGCACATTGATGATCGCCTGGTAATCTTCACCAGCTTCCAACATATCCTCATCATCCTCTTCGTAATACCAGTTAATTACAACCTGGCTTCCACCTTTATTGATTGCTTCAAGTTTCTTGAATACATCAAGAATACATTTTGAAGAGCTGGTGTTAAAATATTCCAACTGTATATTTACATTGGTCGCAGCCTGAGGCTTTGCAGCATATTTCTCTAACCAATCCACAAGAGGCTTATAAAACTCGATCGAGTTCTCAGGGATTGAACGTCCTTTGATTTCTAAAAAACCTTTTCCTGTATCGAAAGTGATAGTTGGGGTTTTTGGTGTTCCTTCAATTGAAATTGTTTCCATATGCTTAATTTTATTGTGAAATTTTAATATTTAATGTAAAAAATGAAAATGTGTCGTCAACGGGTGCAAAATTGAAATTGAGTTTTTCTCCTGTTTTGCGCGCAATGTCTATCATCCCAAGGCCTCCACCGCCTTTCAGCGACATCTCACCATTGTTCAGCACTGCTTTGTAATATTCTTTTAATTCCTCCTTTGTAAGTAAATTGATATCTTCCAAACGCTTCTTCAAACCTGAAACGTTCTCATTCTTAATGTAATTCCCTGTAATAATGTTGTATTGATTGTCAAGCTTACCGATCATGAAAATTGCGGATCTGATCTTATCATTCTGTTCCGGTGCCACTTCATCCATGTGATGGTAAAGATTCTGAAGGCATTCTACCAGTACATTGTAAACTTTCTTTTTGATCTTGGGCTCTTCCTGCAAATTGTCAAGTTTGGATTCCATGATCTGCAGTATAGAAGTCAATAATTCAGAAGTAATATCACCCTTAAAAGAGAGCATAATATTATTACGCTCCATTTTATCGTAAAAATCGTAAATATCTAACATCATAAAAACGCTAATTTATTCGATTAAGCTTATTATTCTGATTATTAATTAAGCAAATATATAAATAAGTTTTATTAAACAAGCAGTTTTTGCGTTTTTCTTGAACAATAATTCAGGGCGCTAAAAACCAATAACAGAAGGCCTCTGAGACCTAATTCATATTAAATGTGAACACATTGCCATTGATCGTTAAAGTGGCCTTGTTATCGCATGCCCCGTCACCATAATCCAGCGTCCTTACTGCCATTCCCTCAGGCGTTATGTCAAGTCGCCCCGACTCTATCCAACTGCATGCAGCACGCTTTACCACCGGTACCGTAATATTCGTTGTATATGCTTTGCCTTTGCGGTTCACGCCATTCGAGCTTCCTGTAACGCTGAAAACATCATTGTTTGGATCCATGTCGCCAGTACCCGCAGTTTGAGTTACCGTTCTTGTTCCCTCCCATTTTAATGTCCAGTCGGCAGAGGTACAAACTCCTTTAAAGATCTGTTGTGTGAAGCCTGATGCGGAGCTATGAACTATCTTCATGCTATCGCAGGCATAACTCACTCCATTCACAGAATAATTTGAAAAGCTCACTTTAACACTTGAGCCTACAATGTGCCAGTAGTTGGAGAAAACACAAGTGATCACCCCTTTTCTAACCTTTTGGTCAAGACTGTCAGTAAGACCGGTCGTTCCATAATCGATGGTCATTGTAACAGGAAAGCCATTCAGCGTGTCAGCAGGATCTACCGTGATTGTCGGACCCATCGCCATAGCTCCCATCACACCTCTTACACCATTCTCTCTCATTGCATATCCGTTCACTGTCGACATAGACTTAGTGAATTCCTGCTCACAGATACTGTTATCTACTGCAGAATCCGTTTCCGTGTCTGGAGTTTCCTTTTTACATGCATTCAACACTACTGCAAAAAGGCCTAAAATTACTGCCGAAGCTAATAACTTACGTTTTATCATGGTAAAGTTTATGTTTGGTTGCTGCCTGCGCAGCGCTTGTTCCGAATCGTTCGATCTTATCGAAACAAAGTTAATTAAATTTGGGTTATACCAAAATTCACTTATTCTTTCCACTTTCTGAAGGCAAAATAATTCTTTAACTTTTTTGCCGAAAAAAGTTACAAAAACTCATTGATCCTGTAAGGCGATTGGTTTCCTACCCACTAGCCATCGCTCAAACAACCTCGGATAATTTCACGCTGTGAATCAATTCACTTCGAAAGTTTAACGAGAATAGCGCTCATTACCGCTATCGCTTAACAGGATCAAAAGTCACCGACAGAACATCGTCTCCCATCTGAAATCAGAGGATCATTAATGATAAAAAAACAACACCCTACGAAGCCGCGCGTGAGCTTTGGCCAAATGCGATGCCGTTGCGGAGTGAACAGCATTTCCGTAACAATCTTAGCGAGAGCTTTAGTAATCGATCATATACTACGAAGCCGCGCGTGGGCCTTGGCCAGATGCGATGCCGTTTCGGGGTGAACAGTATTTTCGTAAGAATCTTAGCGAGAGCTTTAGTTCTCTCGCTTTAGATTCTAAGAAAATACTGAGAGGAGCGGAGGAGTCATCTGGCCTTGATCTTTTTGTTACTTTTTGTATCAAGACAAAAAGTAAAAAAGGCCTCATTGAATGCTGTCACCAGATGACTGTCAGAGATCCCGTGTCCCCGTATTAAGTACGGAACATGCGACATTGCTTCATCATACTTCCCCGCAATGACGCTCCGAAAGAGGAGCACGACCTCTGATTGAAGATCAAAAGAAAGAAAAACTAAACCCTGACACCAATCACCAAAATATCATCAACCTGCTCCAGATCGCCCTTCCACAATTCATGATGATAGTTTAAGATGTGCTTTTGCTCGTCAACAGTATTGTCCTGGATCTCGACAAGCAATTCCTGAAATTTTTTGTATTTGAATTTTTTTCCTAAAGGCCCGCCAAACTGATCGGCATAACCATCGGTAAAAAGATAGATGCAATCATTCTTTTCAAGCGGGATCACATGATTTGTGAAGATCTTCACATGTGCATCTTCAGTATCAGCACCAATTGCCTGCTTATCTGCCTTGATCTCAATAAATTTTTTATTACGGACAATATAGATCGGATTATTTGCTCCCGAATATTGCATTTCCATCTTCTCTTTATTGATCGCAACAAGCGCCATATCCATTCCATCCTTGATCGAATTCAGGCTCTTCGTCACTTCTTTATTAAGGAAGCTTAATGCATCGGCAGGTGTGTTGATCGCTGCATTGGTGACTGTCTGGTTTAAGATCGTGCTGCCGATAATGCTCATCAGTGCGCCAGGAACCCCATGGCCGGTGCAATCCACAGCGGCAAGCACGACTATCGGATGTGAGGGCCCATCCACCGGAGTTGTACGCACAGTTGCATGCCAGTAAAAATCCCCGCTCACAACATCCTTTGGTTTGTAGAGAATAAAATAATTGTCGAGCACCTGATCCAGCTTTTCCAAAGGCGGCAACACAGCTTGCTGGATTCGTTGAGCATAGTTTATGCTGTCGCTGATGTCCTTGTTTTTTTCCTCAATGATCTCGTTCTTCTCTTCAAGCTGCTTGAATGATTCTGCGAGTGCAAGCCTTGCGATGATCTCCTTCTTTGTAAGATTGGTTCTTGTGTTGATCAGAAGGATCGTAAACAACGCCACTGAAGTAGTGAGCATTCCTCCATTGATCAAAATATCACTGGTGTGCAGATGGCTGTTGAACTTGAATAAAATGATGTTCGCAATAAAGGAGATGACTACGATCGAGATAGAATAAATCGGCTTCCAAAGCACGAACATTCCTGCTCCGATGAACAATGCGATGTAAGCAAATGTATGCTTCTGAAGCTCCGGAATATTCATTACACTGTACATATAAGCGTTCTGAATGGAGATCCCGATAAATGGCACGAGGGCTATGATCGCGGGTGATTCCCTGAGCTTGTCCTTCATCAGAAGCACAACTACAGTCAATACAGAAACCGCTATACGAAAAATAAGAAAATCGTTAAAATGCTCCGGAATGGTATAATAATCTCCTATGGCCCAGATCGGGTTCAAACCGACTGCAACCCAGGCTATGAGCGTATGATATTTAAATGCCGCAGCATTCAGCTCAGACTGCCATGAAGGTTTTTTTTCGATAAGAGTAGTTTGTTTCATATCAGAGGTTGAAACGCCTTGAGTTCAAATTTAGTCAAAATCAGATACAAGTTGTATTTTTGCACAAATTTATGTGAATGACTGAAAAGCAAGATAAAGAATGGTTTGCATCGTGGTTTGATTCCCCATACTATCATACTTTGTATAAGAACAGAAACCATGATGAGGCTGAATTGTTCATCGATAAGCTGATCAGTTTTTTTGCTCCTCCTCCGCATGCCCGCTTTCTTGATCTTGCATGCGGAAAAGGAAGACATTCTATTTTTCTTAACAGGCATGGCTTCGATGTGACAGGTGTTGACCTTTCACCGGAAAGTATAAAATCTGCAAGTGAATTTGAGAATGAACAATTACATTTTTATGTGCATGATATGCGCAGGCTTTTCCGAACCAACTATTTTGATTTTATACTTAACCTTTTTACAAGCTTCGGATATTTTGAGCACGACCGCGATGAAGCAGCCACCATCGATGCTATTGCGAAAGGCTTAAAGCCGGAGGGTGTTTTTGTCATCGACTTCTTCAATGCTGAAAAAGTTAAAGTGAATCTCAAAGAGTCTGAAGAGTTGGTAAGGGATGACATACATTTTCAGATCAGAAAAAAACTGGAAGACGGATACATTTTAAAGCAGATCGATTTTACCGATAAAGGAAAAAAGTTTCATTTTGAAGAACGGGTAAAAGCACTTACACTTTCTGATTTTCAAAAATACTTTGATCTCTGCGGCTTGAAAACAGTACATTTGTGGGGCGGATATGATCTCAGCCCGTTTGATATTGATAAGTCAGACAGACTTATAATTGCAGCAAAAAAGTAAATAAATTCTTGAGCTTATTATGGATTATTCAATGTACCTTTTTCTTTTTCTGAGCGTAATTGTAAGCGGACTAAGTGTACTCTATATAAACATCAGCAGCAAAAACCTGAAGCTGCTTCTTTCTTTCAGCGGTGCATTTCTTTTCGCCATAAGTGTGCTTCATCTTATCCCCGAGATCTATTCTTCCGACACGGCCAACATTGGCGCCTTCATTCTGATCGGGTTTTTCGCACAGATCCTTCTTGAATTTTTCTCTGAAGGCATTGAGCACGGACACATTCACATTCATAAGCACGACCACGCACATCACGCATTTCCCTACGCGATGATGATCGGATTATCCATCCACTCTTTTCTGGAAGGTATGCCGCTTGCTTCCGGGACAGAATCGCATCAGTCGCTGCTAACCGGGATCATCCTTCATAATATCCCTATTGCCATTGCGCTCATGACCATGTTGCTGCAATCGCACATCAGCAAATCGCAGGCGATCATGTGGCTGGTGGTATTCGCGCTCATCACTCCGCTGGGGAGCTTTACCAGCTATGCTATCGGGGCAAACATGATCGGTGGCTTCTCGATTTATTTCGATCGCATCATGGCAGTTGTTGTGGGGATTTTTCTTCACATTTCCACCACAATCCTTTTCGAATCAACGGAGAACCATCGCTTTAACTTTATCAAGTTTGTAGTGATCCTCATGGGGGCAGCCGTTGCATTCCTTGGAAGCTGATCCAGCTGGCACATTCTTAAAAAAAGTTAAATCACTTCAGAAGATGAAGCAATTGTCGGAATTATATGCTTAATTTCGCAGACTGAAAACTATATGCGCCTGAAAAATATCATAAGCTGTCTTTTAATATTCTTTGTTTCCTTGTTATACAACATTGAGACAGTGAAATTTATTATTAAGTCGGTTGGAGATAACTCAATTGCCTGGATCGATGATGGAGCCTGTGAAGGGGAGAAGGAAAAAGAGGAAAGCAAGGAATCAGAAGAGTCCTCAAAAAAAGGAGAAAGTGTTTTCCTTGATGATGACTTCCTTCAACAGGAGATGATCAATGAATCTTATCTTTCCGTTATCGGAAACAATCAAAATCACAATTTTTCTTCATCAGATTATAGCCTGGAGATCTACTGCCCTCCCGAAATGGCTTAATCATTTTTATTCTCTGTAAGGGTTTGACCCCTTCATTCTGATCTGTTAATTTATTCATTTACCGGACGTCTCCGGCAGGATCTTTTTTGGATCTGCCCCGATCGTTATTAAATTTTTTTATGGAAACTCACAATAAGATTGCTAAAGGTTTAACCTTTAAATATCTGAAAAATGACCTGCCTGCCGGGCTGGTTGTCTTTCTTGTTGCTTTACCTTTATGCCTTGGAATTGCGCTCGCTTCAGGCGCACCGCTTTTTTCAGGGATCATAGCGGGAATGGTTGGAGGAATAGTTGTTGCCTTCGCCAGCGGATCACCCTTAAGCGTGAGCGGCCCTGCTGCAGGACTCACAGTGATAGTGCTCAATGCAATTCAGTCGCTCGGAAGCTATGAGGTTTTTCTCCTCGCTGTATTGCTTGCCGGCCTGATTCAGATCGCACTGGGCTTTTTAAAAGCAGGTGTGATCGCGTATTATTTTCCTTCAAGCGTGATCAAAGGAATGCTTGCTGCAATAGGGATCATCCTGATCCTGAAACAAATTCCGCATGCTATCGGGTATGATAAAGACAATGAAGGCGATTTTGATTTCCTGCAAAGTGACGGACAAAATACATTTTCGGAAATTTTCAACGCCATCAATTTCATTCATCCCGGAGCAGTGATCATTGCTGCGATCTCGCTATTCATCCTGATCATGTGGGAAAGGCCTTTCCTGAAAAAATTTGCATTTTTCAGAATAGTGCCGGGCGCTCTGCTCGTGGTGATCTTAGGTATTATCATTAATAACCTTTTCAAAGCAAACGGTTCCCCACTCTATCTTACTGATGATAAACTGGTGAGGTTGCCCGTAGCTGAATCCTTCAATGGTTTCATCGGACAATTCACACTCCCTGATTTCACCGCATTAGGAAACTATAAAGTATATGTTGTTGCATTGACCATCGCGATCATTGCGAGCCTTGAAACATTGCTTTGCATTGAAGCTGCCGATAAGCTTGATCCGTACAAAAGAAGCACACCAACAAATCAGGAGCTGAAAGCACAGGGACTGGGAAACCTTATTTCAGGACTCATTGGCGGATTGCCGTTAACGGCAGTGATCGTGAGAAGCTCTGCAAACATAAACTCAGGAGCAAAAACAAAATTATCTGCGATCGTTCATGGTTTGCTATTGCTGCTTAGCGTGATCGCAATTGCTCCGGTATTAAATCAGATCCCGCTTGCATGTCTGGCAGCACTCCTGCTGGTAGTTGGTTATAAGCTCGCGAAGATCTCTTTGTTCACATCCATGTACAAGCTGGGCTGGGAACAGTTCCTGCCATTTGTGGTAACTGTGATCGCTATTCAATTCTCCGATCTATTGAAAGGAATTGCAGTGGGAATGGCGGTTTCTATCTTCTTCATCCTTCGTTCAAATTACAAACGTGCTTACTTCTATAAAAAGGAAGAAGCAAATGAAGGACACAAGATCACCATTCGCCTGGCAGAAGATGTGAGTTTTCTTAACAAAGGAAGTATTGCAAAAACACTGGAGGAGCTTCCGGAACACACCAAAGTAGTGATCGATGGAAGCCAGTCACATAACATTGATATGGATGTGATCGAGATGATCCATAATTTCAAAGACACAGCACGATTAAAAAATATAAAACTTGAATTAAAAGGCATCCCGGCATTCACGGGAGTAGCAGGCCATTAAAAAAACATAAATGAGAAAAAACATGAAAACACACACAGCAGAAACGCAAGCATCAACAACACCTGAAAAAGCACTTCAAATTTTAAAAGAAGGAAATCAGCGCTTCGTAAATAATTTAAAAGCGCACAGAGATCTATTGGAGCAAGTGAATGAAACGCGCGAAGGGCAATGGCCGTTCGCTGTGATCCTGAGCTGCATCGACAGCCGCACATCGGCAGAGCTGATCTTTGACCAGGGACTCGGAGATATCTTTTCAATCCGTATTGCAGGCAACATCGTGAATACCGACATTATCGGAAGCCTTGAGTTTGCTTGTAAAGTAGCAGGTTCAAAACTTATTGTTGTAATGGGACACTCCAAGTGCGGTGCGATCAAAGGCGCATGCGACCATGTTGAAATGGGAAATCTGACGGAGCTGCTTTCAAAAGTTCAGCCTGCGATCTACCAGGAAACAAAAACAAAAGAGAACAGAACTTCCAAGAACTCCGAGTTTGTTGAAAATGTATCAGCGATAAATGTAAAGCGCTCTGTAAAAACAATTGTTGACCGCAGCTACATACTCGAGCAAATGATCGAGAAAGGTGAGATCGCTATCATTGGCGCGATGCACAATCTTGAAACAGGTGAAGTGCAATTTTATGAAGATGCATTCATCTCAAGCCAGGCAGATGTGAAGGCACAGATGCAATACTAAAAACAAAACGGATCCGGAGCAATTCCGGGTCCTTAAAAAAATCATAATGGAAAAATCAATAAGCAAACTTCTTGAAAACAATAAGAGCTGGGCGATCCGGAAAAAAAATAATGACCCTGATTTTTTCAATGATCTGGCCAACGGGCAAAGTCCTGACTATCTATGGATCGGTTGTTCTGACAGCCGTGTACCAGCCGAAGTCATAACAGGTGCAAAGCCCGGTGAATTATTTGTTCACCGTAACATCGCAAACATGGTGGTGCACAGCGACATGAATCTGCTCAGCGTTCTTTCCTATGCAGTTGAAGTGTTAAAAGTAAAGCACATCATTGTCTGCGGACATTATGAATGTGGCGGTGTGATGGCGGCTATGGGCAACAAGCAATACGGCCTCATCGACAACTGGCTGCGTCATATCAAGGACGTTTATCGTTATCACCACAAGGAGCTTGACTCTATCAGCGACACCAATACAAGAGCAAGAAGATTTGTCGAGCTCAATGTCACCGAACAGGTACGTGATCTTGGTAAATCATCCATCGTTCAGAATGCGTGGAAAAAGAAACAGTCATTGCATATCCATGGCTGGGTGTATGATATCAAAGATGGTGTGATCAATGATCTTAAAGTAAGCGCTACGAGTCCGGAGGATCTGCATGCAGTTTATCATTTGGATAATGAAATAGAAACGGTTAAAGTCAAGTAGAATAACACCTCAGCCCAGCCCCTCCCCTTCGGAGAGGGGCTTTTATGACTCCGATACCCTTCGCGCCCTTCTTTGTTCCCTGGTGCCTTAGTAACTCCCCACTTCGCGCCTTTGCGCCTTCGTGGTAAAACTGAGTCTTTTCCGCCTTAGTGGTAAAAAATAAAATTTGCCTCTTTCCGAAACTTTGCTACATTTGCCTCAGAACATAATTCACTTATTGTTTTTGCTTTAGTTATCTACTCCTCTCGAAAGCGAATACCATCAGTGGTCATTTGCGTTAGCTTATATTTTTTTATCGGATCTATTTGTTTCAGGTAATTTCCTGTGACATCTATTATTAAATAATTCATGAAACGGATCATTGATCTTTCATCAACTATTAAGCAGCTTTCAGGTGCATGCATCCTTGTGATCTTTTATGCGTTCATGGAGGAAGACAAACCGCGCGTCTTCATCAACAACGGTAAGACCGAGGTTACAGATGGCATGTACGTCAACTGTCTTACTATTAACGATCTCTCCTGCACAATCAACTTCAGTAATGACATGAACTCATACGACCAGCTGAAGCTGGAACTGCACCGCTTTGGTGATACAACGGATATCATCGGAGCAGAAAAGATCTTTATCCCTTCTTCCAAAGAATTCCAGAAAAAGTACATGAACAGATCCTCTGTTAAATTCAAGATCCTTGCAGAAGAAGATGAATTTGGCGGCAGCGACCTGGAAGCGAACACGCATCTCTTTGTAAAAAACTCTACGGTGAATATGGTCTTCTGTAAAAGCCACGACTTAAAAAACTGCAGCTGGTATCTAATCCTGCGCGGTTATAAAAAGACCGGTGCAAAAACCCGCTTTGATGAAGACGTTATGGACAAAGGAAAAGATCTGAGCGGGAAGAGTGTGTGGTTTAGGAGTTGGGAGGATAAGAGGAAGTGAGGAGCATCAAAAAATAATTATATAAGTAAAAATCGATATATGGCGCATAGCCAAGAGTTAGTAGCAAGCAGACACCCATAAAGAACATTGACAGATGAAAATAAAAACAATCAAAATAAAAAATTTTAGAAGCTACAAAGACGAAGTTGAGATTGAATTTGGCGACTTGACTGCTTTTGTTGGAAAAAACGACATCGGAAAATCTACTGTTTTAGAAGCATTAGACATTTTTTTCAATGATGGTAAAGGCGTAATAAAACTTGACAAAGACGATGTAAATAAGCAAGCCCTTGCTGAAGACGACCTCGAAACTATTATTTCGGTTTGCTTTGAAGAATTACCGACTACAATCGTTATTGACAGCACAAACCAGACAACCTTACAAAACGAATATCTTTTAAACTCAAGCAACCAACTTGAAATAATTAAAAAGTATTCAAACGGAGGAAAGGAAAAGATTTTTGTAAAAGCTAATCATCCAACGAACAACGATTGTAAAGACCTCTTACCAAAGAAAAATACGGATCTGCAAAAAATCCTTAGAGACAAATCCATTACTTGTAGCAACCAAACAATCAATGCAGTAATGCGGGCGGCAATTTGGCAACATTTTAATTCTGACCTTCAATTATCCACCACTGAAATTGATGTAAGCAAAGGCGACACAAAATCCATTTGGGACAAATTGCAAACATATTTGCCTCTTTACTCATTGTTTCAATCTGACAGAAAAAATAGTGACGGAGACGATGAAGTACAAGACCCGTTAAAAGAAGCTGTAAAGCAAATTCTAAATAACGCGACATTGAAAGCAAAATTCGATGAAATCGCAATAGAAGTTAAAAGCCAGTTGCAGGATGTTGCAACACGAACGTTAGCAAAAATTCAGGAAATGAATCCTGAAATTGCAAGTAGCTTAAACCCTGTTATTCCAGCAACAGATAGCTTAAAATGGGCTGATGTTTTTAAAAGTGTTTCAATCACAGGTGACGAGAATATTCCAATCAATAAAAGAGGAAGCGGTGTAAAAAGACTTATTCTTTTGAATTTTTTTAGAGCTGAAGCCGAAAGGAGAAAAGTGGCGGCAAACATCCCAAGCATCATCTACGCAATTGAAGAGCCGGAAACGTCACAACATACTGAACACCAGAGAAAACTTATTAAAGCATTTTTAGATCTCTCAATAATCGCAAACACACAAGTCATCATCACAACTCATAGCGCTGCCTTGGTTAAAGAGTTAGAGTTTCAACACTTAAGACTTGTAAAGTCTAACAGCACGACCAAGACTATTGAAAATGTGTTACCTAACAGTTTGCCATATCCATCTTTGAATGAAGTAAACTTTTTAGCATTTTCCGAAATCACGGAAGAATACCACAACGAATTGTATGGCTACATTGAATTGGAAAGCGAAATGGAAAGTTTTAGAAATGGAAAAACAATTATGCCATACAACAGACTTAAAAAAGACGGAGTGACAATTGTTGTTGAGAATGTAATTTTGACAGACTACATTAGACACCAAATTCACCATCCGGAAAACACAAATAATACTAGATATACATTTCAACAACTAAGTGATTCAGTAGATTTAATGCGAAGCTTTATACAGGCATTACCATAGTGAAATGCCCAGCCACTAACAGAGGTCTGGGAAATGCAAGCATTCTGCGCAACAAATTTGATTGTATGTGAAATATAGGTTCGTAACTGTAATTTTAATAAAAAACCGCACACTAGATCGCAAAACATAATTACCAATAAATAAAATGGCGACATATGAGTAAGCTGCCCGTAGACATAGTAAACTTCAATACAGAATTCAATTTAGAACTTGAAAATGCAATTACGATTGCAAACGGAATTCAAAGCGAATTTTTATTTACAAAAGTACCAAGTGAGATAAGCCGTAAGTTTCAGTTTTTGAATTTTGAAGAAATCGACTGTGAAGAGTTCTTACCAAAAGCATATGAAACAAAGCAAGCTCTAAAAGGGTTTTATCCCTACATCTTCTTCTATACTAATTCACCACTCAAAGCAAACGGCTGGACAAACTTATTTGCAGACTCAGATTTGGAAAATGGGATATCTATAGTGACAACAAACAACGTTGCCACCACTATTATCCCAAAAGAAAAAATGATCTCTTATTTCTTATACTATTTTGCAAGAGGGATATTGAAATTTATACTCAAAGAGAAATTCAATCACGACACTCCTTCAAAAAATGGATGCCTGTTTGACTTCATGCAACAAAAAATAGACATTCTAAAAAGCATGCGACCAAATGCAATCTGTGATGATTGTAGACGTGAAATTATAAACGGACAATATTCATTTTCTGAACACCAAATGCATGCTATAGACTGTTTACTTTCAAAGTCTGGTAGAATCCTAAACGAGTGTGCAGAAACCGAGAGCTATAAAAGAAAAATATTTATTGGTTCTTCGACTGAAGGGCTTGACGTTGCAAGGAAAATTAAAACTGCATTGAAATTTGACGCACACGTGGACACGTGGGCTGACGGCTTGTTTGACAGACCGGGACAAGCATATATTGAGGTACTTGAGAATATGTTAGGTAAATATGAGTATGGCATTTTTGTATTTACACCAGATGACAATATTTTTACCAGAGGGCAGATTTCTAAAATACCACGAGACAACGTGATTTTTGAATACGGGATGTTCCTTGGCCGACATACAAGGAACAAAGCGTTTTTCATAGTACCAAGAGGAGTTGATATTAAAATTATGACTGACGTTTTGGGAATTACATCCTTGGACTATGATCCAACAAATACAAATTTACAATCTGCAGTGAGTGACGCATGTGACCAAATTAGAACAATAATAAATGAAAGATAATGTAAATGTTTCTATTACTACCTCGCAACCAATTCATGCCGCATTGAGTCTAATTACAAAGAAACAAAAATGATAAATGGTAATAAATTTTGCGAGTAGTATAGATTTTGAAAATACCTTATACACCATGGACTATGGAACACTAGCAACAAAAGGGAGTTTACCAAACATTGTGAAATTGACCTAGAATTAATGTGAATAGTTTAATAATTCACCGTGTGAAGTCCAGGTTAGTGTCAATGAATAATAATGAAACTATCTTATAGAGATAAAATAATATATGATATGAAAAGTAAAAAAGAATTAAATGACGAATATAATAGATTACAAAGTCAATATTCTAAGCTGGGCAAAAATTTAGAAGAAGCATTAAAATCCTTTTTGGAAGCTGAAAAGATACCATACCTCAGTGTTTATCACAGAGTAAAGGATTTTGAATCATATTTTGAAAAAGTTGGCCGAAAAAATTATAAAGACCCCTTTAATGAAACTGAAGACATCTGTGGCATAAGAATAATTTGCTATTATGCCTCAGATATTGAAAAAATCGAAAACATTATAAAAAAGGAGCTTAATGTATTAGAATCGGAAAACAAATCAGATTCGCTTGGATTAAAAGAATTCGCATATAGATCGGTTCATAACATAGTTAAAATCAATGACAATTGGACTGCAACTCCTAATTATCGTGGCCTACAAAACTACAAGGCGGAAATACAAATAAGAACAATCTTAATGCATGCATGGGCAGAAATCGAACACAAATTGAACTACAAAAGCGATGCTCAAGTCCCTTTTAACTTTCAAAGAAAACTATTCCGACTCAGTGCTAAATTCGAAGAGGCAGATGAGCAATTTGAAGAATTAAGAGATGGAATAACTGAATACAGAAAAGATATTGCGGAAAAAACTAGGAATGAGAACAAATTCGATGTCACCCAAGATTTTAATTTAGACAGTTTCTTAGCTTTTTTAAACTTCCACTTCCCCGAAATGCCACCGGCCGAAGGCTTTTATTTGAATACGACTTTTGAGGATGCTGTTAAGAATGACATTACCTTCGCTGAGTTGGAAGAAGATATTAAATTCATCAAACCATATATACATGAAATTGCGGAGGATTTAAAGAAAAACGGATATACTAATCAAGTTGATGAAATGCCCACTGAAATAATTGGTTTTTCTAGGCAAGTTTTAGGGAAAGAGGATTATAAAGCAACTAATCAAAATTGGAAATTCGTTATTGAGAAATGGATGAAGAAATTGAAGTAATTGTCATTAATCAACTTAATGAATGCTCACTAATATATAGTGAGCAGAAAAATGGAATTGATTCATTGAAAATTGTAAGAAACGCACCTTTATAATGGATAGATACATGGAAACCGTTCTGGAGCAACCTTTACTATCAATCTCCGTCTTCCCATCAAATAAGCTTTAGTTTGTTATATCAAACCAAAATCCTTAATATTCCTAAAAGATGGCGGCAAATAAACATATCCAAATGAAATTCATATGCAACCAGGAATGGGATGACATGAAAGCTTCAGCAAATGGGCGTTTTTGCGATAGCTGCAAGCATGAAGTGTTTGATTTTACAAATACGAGCCTCGGACAGATACATGCGATAAAAGCAAAAGGTGAAAAAGTCTGCGGCCATTTCAGGATCGAGCAGACCGAAGATATCAAACTGATCGAGTTCAGGATCTTTAAAAAAGCAAGATACTGGCTTGCGGCACTTGGAACATACCTGGTACTGGAAACTGCCAAAGCACAAACTACTTGCCGTCAATTAGTGCGAACAGAAATTACCGGAAGAAACTGCGTTGAAACTGTAAGGATACAATTAAGACAGATATTACTGAAGAGACTGTGACAAACAATGCAAATGTTTTACCTAAGAAAACCGGATTAAAGATCGGAAAGAGCAGATATTACCTGACAAAGAAATTTCCTTTTATTGTAAAAAAAAGAAGGTATTACGTGAGCGGATATTTTTAATAACTAAATACAGAAGCACATGCCTGAACAACACATCCAAATGAAATTCACGTGTAAGCAGAAATGGGAACACATGAAATCATCAGCCAACGGCAGGTTCTGTGATAGCTGCCAGCATGAAGTTTTCGATTTTTCCGATATGAGCATAGAACAGATCCGTGCGAAAACCAGAGATGGAGTTGCCTGCGGTAATTTCAGGGTAGAGCAAACCGAAGATCTTACCCCCATAGAATTCACATCACTCAAAAAAGCAAGGTATTGGATCGCTACAATAGCTGCATACTTTGGTCTGGAAACAACCTCATTGCATGCTCAGCATTATCGTCCTGAAGTAAAGTGTGAGATCACCGGTAAGTGCAATGACTCTATCCCCAATATCAGAGTCGAGAATGAAATTCCTGTCGAAGTCATTACAGATAAAGAAGAACCCGCACCAAGGTTCAAATCAAGACGTATCACCACAATAGGGAAATATGGTATTTACCGCTCAAAGAGATTCCCTTTTATCCGAATCAGAAGCAGGCATATAAGAGGCGCTTACGCTTTTTTTTAATAAATTTATATGTGTAACTGGACTGCAACCTATGCTGCCATTTACCTTCTACCTTTTCAGGAATAAATCATAAATTAGTGCATGGACTACAAGCGGATGCCTATCGAGATCGAATCCCCGGAACAGCTGGGATACGACAATGTAAAATATAACCTTACCGAAAGCTCCATCTCTGACACTGTGTTCAACAGCATCAAGCTCGACATTAACGAGCTTAAACTTTGTTACGGGGATCACCTCGGCAAACCCGAATTACGGGAACTCATTGCAAACGGCAATGCGAATATCAGTCAGGACAATATTTTAATAACAGCAGGCGCTGCCTCTGCGGTATTCATTGTTGCTACTACCTTACTGGAAAAAGAAGATCACCTCATCGTGATTCGTCCGAACTACGCTTCCAATATTGAAACACCAAGAGCCATCGGTTGTGAGATCTCGTATTCGGACGTGCATTTTGAAAGCAACTTCGAGATCTCCGTTGCGGATATCCGCTCTAAAATAAAAGCAAACACAAAATTAATAAGCGTCACACATCCGCATAATCCCACCGGAATGGTAATTCCGAAGGATACATTAATGCAGCTTGCAGAGCTTGCAGCAAAAAATAATTGCTATTTATTAGTTGATGAAACATACCGTGAACTGAGCCGCTCGGAAATCTACCCTATTGCAGCTTCATTACACCCGAGCATGATCACTGTTTGTTCCGTATCAAAAGCTTATGGCCTTCCCGGGATCCGAATCGGTTGGCTCATTACACAGGATGATACTTTATTCGAAAAATTCCTCGCAGCAAAAGAGCAGATCTTTTTATGCAACTCGGTGATAGATGAAGAGATCGCCTTTCAGTATCTTTTGAAAAAGGATCATTACTTCAACTCCATTAAAGACCATGTTCTAAAAAACCATACAGTCCTCCTCGACTGGATCAAAATCGAAACCCGCATGGAGATGATCTTTCCGCAGGGCGGTGTTGTCTGCTTCCCGCGCATCGTGAACGGAGAAAACATACATATGAAGAAATTTTACACTCTACTCAATTCAAAGTATCAGACATTTGTCGGGCCGGGCCACTGGTTTGAAATGCCTGCGCATTATATGCGGATAGGTTTTGGATGGCCTTCTAACGCAGAGCTTACGCAGGGCTTGAAGAATATTAGTGAATGTTTGCGGGAGGTTTGAGGCTGCGCCTCGTGCTCCTATTCAACAGAAGATTAAAAAATTATTCTCTAACTTTTTTGCCGAAAAAAGTTACAAAAACTCTTTGATCCTGTAAGGCGATTTGTTTGCTCACCCCCATTTCTCCCTCAAAACAACCGCGGCTAATTTCACGCTGTGAATCATTGCACTTCGAATGTTTGTAATAAATAGCGTTAATTACCGCTATCGCTTAACAGGATCAAACGTCACCGACAGAATTCAATCTCCATTTGTAACGTTAGATTCGTTAATGATTTTGACGAGACGACTACGGAGACGCGCGTGAGCCTCGGCTGAACGCGATGTCGCCAAGGGGTGAACATGATTATTTCAGAAGTTCTCACTTCGAGCTTTAGTTCTCGAAGTTTAGAACTTCGAAATAATCAAGAGAGGCGGGAGGGAATCGTTCAGCCTTGATTTTTTGTTTCTTTTTCATCCAAGGAAAAAGAAAGAGAATCGCCTGATCTTGTTCTTTTGTTTCTTTTCTAACAAGAGAAAAGAAAAAAGATTAAATGATATAATACGATTAAAAAAAAGGCGGAATATTAATTCCGCCTTCTATTATAATTATGAATGTTAACCGTCTACAAACTAAACACTAAGTTCTACGAACTATTAAGCGACTTTCAATTTATTCAAAGTTGATTTCTTCAATTTATCCTTCGCGTAGCGCAACGTTACATTAACAGATTTAACGCCTTCTTCAGATGGTGTTTCAAACATCAGATCCGTCATGATCGCTTCACAGATCGAACGTAATCCGCGTGCACCAAGTTTGAACTCTAAAGCCTTTTCAACGATCAGGTCAAGAACACCTTTTTCAAAAGTGATCTTCACGCCATCCATTTCGAAGAGGTAAGTGTATTGCTTGATCAATGCATTCTTAGGTTCACTTAAGATCCTTCGTAATGTATCCGCATCAAGCGGATTCAAATACGTTAATACCGGCAAACGTCCGATCAGCTCGGGGATCAAACCAAACGATTTAATATCCTGCGGAGAAATATACTGTAAAAGGTTTTCGCGGTCCACATTATCTTCTTTGTTCACGCTGTAACCTATCGCTTTTGTATTCAGGCGGTTTCCGATATGACGAACAATTCCGTCAAACGCACCACCGCAGATAAATAAAATATTTTTTGTATTTACCTGGACAAGCTTTTGCTCCGGATGCTTTCTTCCGCCTTGAGGAGGAACACCAACTACGGAACCTTCTAATAATTTGAGTAAACCCTGCTGTACGCCTTCTCCCGACACATCACGTGTGATCGAAGGATTATCACTCTTGCGTGCTATTTTATCTATCTCATCAATAAAAACGATTCCTCTCTCTGCTGCTGTAACATCATATTCTGCGGCCTGCAGCAACCGTGCGAGGATGCTCTCAACATCTTCTCCCACATAACCTGCTTCTGTAAGAACCGTTGCATCAGCGATACAGAAAGGCACATTCAATATTTTAGCGATGGTTCTCGCAAGTAATGTTTTACCAGTACCTGTTTCACCCACCATGATCACATTTGATTTCTCGATCTCGATGTCATCTTTCACGGCAGTTTTTGAAGAGGCCTGCATCAAACGCTTGTAGTGATTGTAAACTGCAACCGAAATTGTTTTCTTCGCCTCATCCTGTCCGATGATATATTCATCAAGATGCTTCTTAATTTCAATCGGTTTCAGCAAATGAATTCCACTGAACACACTTGCATTTGTACGCTGACTGATCTCATCACGAACGATGGTCTGAGCCTGCGCCACACAATGGTTGCAGATATGACCTGTGATCCCTGCAATAAGGATCTCCGAGTCTTTTTTTGTCCGCCCGCAGAACGAGCACTTAATTTCTTTTTCTTCTTTTGCCATCTTTATTCAGTTAGCAGTAGGCAATTATTCAGTTGGCAATGCCAAGCAGTGTAATTAACCGAACCGCAATTAAATTTCACTAATTCAAATCATTTCAGAATGTTTGAAAAAGGAAGAGATTTGTTAAATTGGGAACTGTGATTTTCAATTCTCCAACTCAACAAATCTCCAATTCACCAATTCCTTTTTAGATCTGTTTTGTTCTCAATAAGATCTCATCCACCATTCCGTAAGCTTTTGCTTCTTCTGATGTCATCCAGTAATCACGATCACTGTCAGCCCATACTTTTTCGTAGGTCTGGCCGCTGTGCTGCGCGATGATATCATATAATTCCTTTTTCAGTTTCTGGATCTCACGTGCAGTGATCTCGATGTCGGATGCCTGTCCTTCAGCACCACCAAGCGGCTGATGGATCATCACGCGTGCATGTTTCAATGCAGCGCGTTTCCCTTTAGCACCTGCACACATTAATACCGCACCCATTGATGCAGCCATACCCGTACAGATAGTTGCAACATCAGGAGTGATGTACTGCATTGTGTCGTAGATCCCAAGACCTGCATACACAGAACCACCCGGAGAATTCAGATAGATCTGAATATCTTTCTTTGCGTCAACCGACTGTAAGAATAACAACTGTGCCTGGATAATATTTGCCACCTGATCATCGATACCTGTTCCCAGGAAGATGATACGATCCATCATCAAACGTGAGAATACGTCCATTTGAGCAACGTTTAACTGACGCTCCTCAATGATGTAAGGGGTTACATTTGAGATATTGTGTTTTGTGTAGGAATCAAACGTGTTTCCACTGATACCTTTGTGCTTTACAGCGTATTTCCTGAATTCGTTGTTATCGAACATAATTTTTGTTTTAAGGTTTAGTTTCTAAAGTTAAAATTTATGTGCCACACTAAACAAATATCTGACCTTTATAATTCCGGTGACTATTTGGCAGATTTAAAGAATTCATCGTAAGCAACTTCCTTCTTCTCAATGCTGAACTTGCTCTTGAAAAGATCCATCACTTTTTGTCCGTAAACCTGCTCATAGATCTTTTTCGCTTCGTCCTGGTTCCCAAGAACACGCTTAGCAGTGTTTTCCATATCCTCATCGCTCATCGGCACCTGCTGCATTTTTCCAAATTGTGCACGGATCAGGTTCTTTGTGTGCTCGATCACCTCTTCGTTGGTCACATTCAGGTTATTATCCTTAATGATCTTATTTTCGATCAGCTGCCATTTTAATCCTTTTGCATAACCATCGAATTCTGCATCAACCTGCTCAGGTGATACCGGCTTTTCGTTTACTGCAACTATCCAGCGCTTTAGGAAATCGCTTGGAAGGTCGAAGTTGATCTTGCCCATCAAATGATCAACAACATCATTGTAAAATTTGCGCTCGCTGTCATTTACAAACATTGCAGCCAATTCTTCACGGATCTTGCCTTTAAATTCCTCTTCAGAATTTACATTTCCCGGGCCATAGATCTTGTCAAATAATTCCTGGTTAACAGGAGATTCAGCTAAACGGCTGATTCCTTTTACAGTAAATTGAAGCTTCGCAGTGAATGATTCTGCAGCATCTTTCTCTAAACCTAACATCGATGCAAGATCAACAGCATTCGCAGTAAGATCCTGTGCATTTATAACAGTCTTGTCTCCTACTTTTAATCCAATAAATGCTTTTTTAGCTTCATCCTTAACGCGGTCAAGAAACACTGAAGATGTTTTGAAAACACCACCCGGAAGGATCTCTCCGTTTGAATCAAGCTCAACGAAATCGCCATTCAGAAGATCGCCTTCTGAAGCCACTTCCACCTGCTCAACCTTACCGTAACGCTTAGCGATATCACTTACATATTTGTTCACCAGCTCATCATCGATCTTTACAGTCTGGTAAGTGAATTTATCTTTAGGAGAAAGCTCAACTTCGAATTTCGGAGCAAGCCCCATTTCATACATAAACTCAAATTCTTTCTGATTATCCCAATCGATCACAGTCTTATCATCTGCCTTAGGCAAAGGATTTCCAAGGATCTCGATCTTATTGTCGTTGATATATTTATGAAGAGAATCAGACAAAAGCTTGTTGATCTCATCCACCATCACAGATTTACCGTACATTTTTTTGATAACACCTGTAGGCACTTTACCCGGACGGAAACCTGGAATTGAAGCCTTTTTCTGGTAGTTCCTTAATGCACCTTCCACTTTTGGAAGATAATCTTCAGCAACAACTTTAACTTTTAATACCGCGTTTAACTCGTCAATATTCTCCTGCGTAATGTTCATTTTTTCAAATATTTAATTGATACTTATTATTTCTCGTTTTTAAGGGAGACAAAAGTACGAAAAAATGAGCAAAAAAGAGTGAAAAACCTTGAAAATCACTCGCTAAAAACCAACCCATTATCAGCGGCATTTTTTTCCCTTAGTTCAGATCAGCTAAATTAAAAGAAACTCACATCCGGGCGCCTGTAGCCCTTAGTGTTTTTCCTTCCTAAATGGCGTATTTTTTTATCTCCAGTTTCATGTATAGAACGGAAGACATCTCATTTTTTAAATTGCTCGAGGAGATCGCTGTCTCCTTGAATGAGTCAAAATCTTTTGAAGAGGCGGTTCAGAAAAGCATTGATAAGGTTTGCAATGACATCGGGTGGGAGATCGGTCATTTATACACCGTTTTGCCTGAGACCGGCATTCAGAGCTCAGCAGTCTGGCATCTTTCGGATCCCGTAAAATTCGAAACCTTCCGGTCAATAACACAAAGCTATACTTTCCAGCTCGGGGAAGGACTTCCAGGAACTATTCTTGAAAAGAAAAAATATTTATGGATCGAGGATGTACATAACTACTCGAATTTTCCGAGGGTGCAGTTTGCCAAAGAGGCCGGAATAATTACAGGATTCGGCTTCCCTATCATCTCAAATGAAAAAGTGGTCGCGATCATTGAATTCTTTTCCTCCATCCTTATCAAGCCTGACACGAAATTTCTCGAGTTGGTGACGCTACTGCAAAATCAGCTGGAAGCTGTATATAAACGGACGAGGTCAGAAGAAGAGCTTCGGCAGAATGAGCAGGAATTGCTTACCATTTTTAACAATGTGGAGGATGTTATTTTCCTTTTGAGCATTGAAGAAGGAAAATACAAATTCATCTCTCTCAATAAATCATTCACATTACTTACCGGGCTCGACAGTGAAAGGATCGTGAATAAATACATGAATGAGGTGCTTCCTGAACCTTTATTATCGAAGGTGATCAGTTACCTGGATAAAGCGATAGAAAACAAAGAAACGGTTAAATGGCTTGAATCGTTTACTTATCCGAAAGGGAAATTAAGCGGGGAGATGAGTATCACGCCTTTGTTTGATGAGAAGGGGATCTGTAACCGCCTGATTGGTTTCACTCATGATGTTACACCATGGAAAAAGGCCCAGGACAAAGCAGAGGAACAGAACAGGATCCTTGAAGAAAAAGTGAAAATACGCACTGCCCAACTTGAGAAAGCGAACGAAGATCTCGAATCATTTGTGTACCACGCATCGCACGATCTGAGATCACCATTACGCTCCATCATAGGCTTTAGTGAAATTTTGAAAAAAACCTTTCATAACAAGCTGGGAAAAGAAGGTGAAGAAGGTCTATCATTTATCCTGTCGAGCGGAAAAAAAATGGATACTGTTATTGATGATCTTCTGACTTTTTCCAGGATAAACAGCAATGATCTTGTAAAGACCGAGATCTCGATGAACAATCTTGTAACGGCAGTTATCAGGGAACTTAAAATTCCGGCAAAGGAAAACTTCAAATTTGAGATCAAGGATCTGATCAACTCTTATGGTGATCTGCGTCTGATCCATATGGTGTGGTCGAACTACATACTCAATGCAATGAAATATTCTTCGAAGAAAGAAAATCCGGTTATTGAAATCGGTTCATTTGAAGATGACATGGAAAACATTTACTATGTAAAAGATCATGGAGAGGGGTTTGACATGAAATTTTATGACCGCTTGTTTGAACTGTTCCAACGGCTTCACAGCGATAAAGATTTTGACGGCAGCGGGATTGGCCTTGCTATCGTTAAAAAGATCATCATGAACCATGACGGGAAGGTGTGGGCAAACGGAGAACAAGGTAAAGGCGCAACTTTTTATTTCAGCCTGCCTAAACAAAAGGATGCACTATGATCTGCTCATAAAAAAACTCCTTGAAACAGGAGTTTTTGGGATGAATTTAGTTTTTAACCAGCTTCTTCCTTATTATTTTTCCGTTATAAAGAACGATCTCTGCATAGTAAACTGCAGATTGTAATTCCGAAAGATCGATCGTATTTAAAGAAGCTCCTTTACTGCTTTTAACTTCTCTTCCAAGCTGATCAACAACTACAAAACTTTTTATTTCCTGCTGATTACTCAGCGTAAACCTTCCGGTTGATGGATTTGGGAAAACATTTATATCCTGTTTTGTCTCAGTCTCATGAATTGCGGTGGCTACCGGATTTGCCGGGTCCAATCCGTATAAGAAGCTGTAAGAGCCGAACGAACGCTGGCTACAATACAAACTGAAGCCAAAAAGATAAGCCCCTGCCGAATCTGCCCAATAGGTTTCCGTAAATTCAAACACGTTTGTGTCCTGCTCGATCACCCATTGCAGCACATACTGATACGGAGAAACAGCATACGCGGTATCCACATAATAATTTGTCACAGGCTGGGAGTAATCTATTCCGCATTCCATCTCTGCGTTCGCGTAAAGCGTATCGATGTAATTGTAGTTACCCGGGTCTGTAATGTAATAAGTGCCGGGATAGCCCACTACAAATGTTGCCGAGCGTTGATAATTGTTCCCATCCGTTGCAGTTACGGAATATGCTCCGGGGCAAAGTCCGGTCTCAGTGGAATCTGTGGCTCCGGAAGAAAATGAATAAGTATAAGGTGGAGTTCCGCCATAAGCAAAACCATAAGCAAAGCCATCACAATTAGCGGAATCACTCACCGCATATCCCTGAGCATTTACCCACACATGATTATAAGAAGGTGTGCAATTCACTGTGTCATAAACCGGACTAAAATAATAACCTATAAAGTTTCGCGCTGTATCCCAGATGTTCAATGTGAACTGATTGGAAATATCACCGTAAGGATCATATAGGCTATCATAAACAATATTATTGATGCTCATCAGGTTCGAATCTGCAAAAATTACGTAATCAGAAGAGCCTGTTCCCGGGCTATAATCATAGTCATCAGAAATGGAATAGGAATATGGCGCTGCACCTCCGCTTACTTGTTGAAGAATAATAAAATTATCTGTGCTATCTGAATACTTCATTGAGGTTTTGAGCTGAAAGTTTGGCCCTGAAACAGATGCCACACGCATCGGAGCGAACATCACCTGATTAAAACAGGCATAATCAACTATTATAAGCTGGTAACAATAAACGTAAGTCGGACATACACCGGAAATGTGATTTCCGGATCCAATGATATTGCTATTTGTGTCAGCCCATATATAAGAAACAAATGGTGAACAGCCGGTACATTGAATATCCATTTCACCATCACAGGCAGTCGCTGAAGAGGCGTTGATAACAGTCATTTGCAGATCAATGGTCTGTGACCGTAATACATTCAGAGTAAAGAATGTGATCAGTGCGAAAAGGATCTTCGGTGATTTCATAAGCTTGTTTTTTAAGGAGATGTGGATTTCGTAGAAAAAGTTGCATCCCACTTTTAACGCTTAACAAGCGAGTGGATATTTCAGGATCCGGTTGTGTTTACGTCAACATCTATCAACGCAATCAGTTTCCTCGAAATGGAACTATTTAAACCCGGAAATTACAACCGTGCAGCTTCCCCGTGCGCATACTTAGCTTCTTGTCATTCATCAAACAGGAAAAGTAACTTTCACCTGCGTACCACTTATACTTTCAAAACTGATCTTTCCGTCCAGTTGCTCCACAAGACTATGAACAATTACAAGCCCTAGCCCTCCTTCATCCTCTTCTTTGCAAATTTTATCAGGGATCCCTTTTCCATTATCCGAAACCATCAGTTCATAGGTACCGGCAGCTGCACTATTCTTAAACGAGATCTTAATTATATTTTTTGAACTATTTTCATCGAATGCATATTTGTATGCGTTCGAAACAAGTTCATTAACTATAAGTCCGCACGGAATCAGCTTATTAATGTGCAGAGTTAATGGAACAATATCGAGCTTCACAGAGATCTTTGACCGGACATCCGAATAGTTTTCAGAAACGTAATCAGTGAGTTCGGTAAAATATTCAAGTGAATTGATCTCACTATAATCGTTCGCCTGGCAGAGCTTATCGTGCAGGATCGCCATTGCTTTGATCCTGCTATTACAGTTCGCTAATATTTCGTCAACATTTTTATCGCCTTTAAAATTTGTCTGTAAACGAAGTAAGCTTGAGATCAGCTGCAGGTTGTTTTTTACGCGATGGTGAATCTCCTGAAGCATTAAATCTTGTTGCTTGTTTTTGAATTTAAGTTCTGAAGTTCGTTCGGAAACTATTTTTTCAAGAGTTACTTTTTCCTTTTCTTTTCTCCTGCTTCTGCTAAAAAAAGAAAAACCAACCAGCGAAACAGCAACCAACCCTGTAATAAGATAATTACCAATTTCCTTCTGATGCTGATTCAAAAAAGTTTGCTTCGTGTTTTCTTCCTTTAGCATCATATTTTCCTTTTCTTTCTCTTCAGTTTCGTACTTAATAGCCATCTCGTTGATATGACTAGTCGTCTCGGAATTCAGAAGATCGTTCGTTACATCAAAATACAATTTGTGGTATTCATACGCATTCTTATAATCATTGATCTCCTCGTAAATTTCCGCCAGTCCGATATAATTATACTTCTGAATATCCTTTGCGCCTATCTCGGTTGCAATATCGAGGCTCTTCTTGTAATATTCAAGGGCGGTCTTATACTCTTGTTTATCCGCATATACTTCACCGATGTTATTAAGATCTATCGCAATCCCTATTTTATCGTTTTCTGTTTCGTAGATCTTCATCGCCCGGTTAAAATTCTCAATTGCCATTGAATAATTCTTCCTGTTAAAGTAGATCGCCCCAATGTTATTGAGCACAGTGGCAACATTTTGTTTTTCTTTAAGAGATTCAAAAGCTTTTAAAGCTTTGGAATAATAGACCATCGCCTTCTGATAGTTCTCGGCATCAAAATAAATATTACCAATATTTGTGTGATCTGAAGCGATTGCGTTTGCATTGCCGGAAACTTCATCTATTTTAAGCGCTCGGGTTTGGCAGGCAAGCGCCTGATCAAATTTTTTTTGTGTGCGGTAAACGGTACCGATATTACAAAGGTTATCCGAGATGCCATCTCTGTGTCCGATTTCCTCACTGATCTTTAAAGCCTGAAGGTAATGAAGAAGCGCATTTTCATATTGTCCCTGATTGAAATATACCATGCCCATATTTGCCAGGCACAATGCATTGCCTTTTTTATAACGGAGATGTGATGCGAGTGACTGTCCGAGATGACCGTACACCAAGGCCTCGTTAGGGTCAGAGTTAGCGTATTCGTAACAAAGCGTGCTTAACAGCACTACCTTATTCGTATCCGCTTTCGCGTTCTTTAACTCTGCTTTAAGTGAATCTGTGAAGCGTTGGTTTTGCGACATCACCGGTGACACAAAAAAAATAAAACAAAATAACAGGGTTCTTGATCTTTGCATGTATCTATTTCTTCCGAAGGCCCTTTCGCGACCTGCTTTTTGACTATATCTAATATAGGATTAGAAATCTGATTTCCATGAAAATATTTCCCAACAAATCTTTTTTTTATTCCTATTTTTTTTAATTTAACATTATCAAACTGGCAATTACTAGTTTAAAATAAAAAAAATCATTGAAAATTACACGCTAAAATATATTATGGAATGAAAAGATTCATCAGAGTAACGCTCGTTTTTGTTTTATTTTTTTCTGTCTCTTACAGAACTTCAAATAAGTTATCTGCGGACAATCCTTTCACTATTGCAGCGGTTGACGGGTCAGCGAGCGGCATTATCGTTTCTTTGAACCCCGGAGCAAAATCGGGATTGCTTGTGGATGATGTTACGGGAGATGTGAAACAATTTCATTACGCAGGTCTCGAAGTGCTTGAAGTGAATGTGGATTACGTTTACATTTATCAGGTAACAGCTTCCGGCAAGATCATAATTCGTGATATCCGCAGAAAGTAATTTCCAAGTATTTATACGGGCAGTAATGCTGAAAAATAGAATCCAAATGGGTTCTCTTTTTTTTGCAACTTTCTTTCACAGAAGTAAAGTACCGTGGTCTGATGAATTATATAAAAATAAAAAGAACCGCTCTTGCGGTTCTTTTTATTGGTGCCCACGAGGAGACTCGAACTCCTAAGTCTAGTGACAACGGCTTCTGAGACCGCAACGTTTACCAGTTTCGCCACGTGGGCGTAAGCACTGATGCAAAGATATTAATTCTTTCAGCATTTATTGATTCACCTTACAATTTACCTTCCCTGGCTTTTACCGATCTTATATAAAGGTAATAACGTTTCTTTTGATAACGCTTCAGCTCCGGCATCCCCTTCACTCGTAAAAGCCCAGGCAAAAAGCGCTTTTATCGGATGATCTTTCCTCATTTCCGCAATTGCTTCAAGGGCCAGTCGCTTCGCAATCCCCTTTCGTCTGAATTCAGGCAGCACCAATCCCGAACATAGATAAATGGCATCATACTTAATATCCAATGGAGTTGATTCAAATAATTGCTTTTCGCTTATTCGCTTTTCAAGAAAATCATTCATTAATTTCGAGGTGGTGGGAAAGATCAGGATCCAGGCAACAGGTCCATTCCCATCATCGTATTCGGAAACAGAACACGGGTGTATCTTTTGTAAATGTTCTATAACGTGTTCATTCACGTCCAGCTGATCAGGATCATTTCTTACAGCAAAAACTTCCTCCGCCAGCTGGATCATCCGCTCAAAATTACTTTCTCCCATCTGTCCCTTTCATTCTTTTCATTGTCTTCTCAATATAGCTATCAGAGGGCAAAAGCGACAATTGAATTCTTTTTGCATAATGAATGCTTGCGTAAACTTCTTTTTGTTTTGCCTCCACCTGCAACTTCTGACTCTCGATCACCCTTTTTTGTCTTCGCGTGATCGTTAATGAACGAAAAATTAATACTGCTATAACTCCTACTGCGGTTGCTATCGCGCACATAAGCCAGAAAAATACATTTTGTTTCTTCTTTTCCGCAAGTGCCACCGCCTCTTTCTTATCCTGTTCTGCTTTCAGCTCCGCCTCTTTCTTTTCGAACTCATAATTAAGCTCGTGCCTGGTAAGTTCGTTGTTTTTCTCTTCGTTAAAAATAGAGTCCTTGAGCACTGAATATTTTTTGTAATGTTCAAGTGAGGATCGGTAATCAGTTACATGCGAATACACTTCGCTCAACAATCGGTGATTATCTTCCTGCAGGCTTAAGGACCCAATATCTTCAGACAGCTTTAAACCTTTCTGTAAATACTCCTTTGCCTTATCGTATTTTTTTTCCTCTATATACAGAGCGCCAAGGCTGCTGAATCGGTAAGCCATTCCTATACTGTTTCCCGATTGTTCGTCCAGAGTAAGCGCGCGTAAAAAACATTCAAGCGCTTTATCGTTTTTCCCCTGGCGGGAATATGCGCTACCAATATTCCCAAGGTTCGCAGCAATGTATGATGCATTGCCGGTCTCTTCATTTATTTTCAACGATTTATAATAAAATTCAAGTGCTTTATCATATTTCTTTTCATCGTTATACGTATTGCCGATTCCTAAATAACAGTATGCTACTCCACTTGGCATCTGCATCTTTTCATACATCGACAATGCCTTAAAATAATACTCCAGCGCTTTTGAGTACTCCTTCTGCATGTTGAATACGCTTCCGATATTTGCATTGTTGTTTGCCTGGAGATAAGTGTTTCCTATTTCATCCGCTATTTTCAGTGCCTGGAATGAATAATCAAGCGCCTTTGGAAAATTAGCCTGCATAGAATGATCATTACCCATATTGGTCAGTGTTTGAGCTTTTCCGGCCTTAGCAGCCGGAAGATCATTTTTATCAGAAGAGATTTCAATGTCCTTCCAAAATTTTAATGCTTTATTGTATTCTTCAAGCGCCAGAGGATACTCACCTTTTCCATCGTGCAGTCTTCCAATTTTATGATGCGAGAGAGCGATACCTTTCTGCCAGTTAAGCTTTTCCGAAAGGGACAGAGCCTGTTTGCCGAAATGCATTGCCGAATCAGCGTTCTGTGAACTGAACAAGCGAACAAGTTCATGCAAGCTATTAACTTTATTGGTATCTGCTTTCTCTTCAGAGACTACCTTTAAAAGTGAATCAACCTGAGCTCTTTGCGCTAAGTTTTTGCCTGTGATCAGAACTAATAAAATAACAAGAAACCTTTTCATAATCACTCTGAATTTTATTGTAACATGAAGCGTATTGACTTGTAAATCTCCGCACATATTTTTCTGGTCAAAAAAAGCTAGCAAAATTCATATTAATGAAAATAATAAAAATAACACCTGATATCTTAGGCATTCACAATTTCTCCGGACATTTTAGAAACTAATATCAGAAAAGTTCGTAGCACAACTTCCTGACTGTGAGCAGCACAAATATAGTTATATAGTTGAAACGGGAATCCGGTAATTTAGTTAATTTAACACGCACACAAATAGTTACCTAACGGCACTCCCCTACCCGTAAGGGGTATTGAATAATCAGATTAATAAAACTGTTCTAATGGAACCTCAAACCGGTTACACAGATTCGATTGAGCTTAATTCTTGTATTATTTATAAACGCAATGATGGAGTGCTTGTGTACGAGATCAAACCTGACATTCCACTCGTGCTCGAGGATGTAAAACGTCATCTTGCTGCATTCCTTGAGATTGAAAAAGGCGGTCGATCACCCCTGATCGTATATGCTGACCATCTTAAACGATTAGGTCCTGAAGAAAAAGCATTTATGAATGCCACTATCACGCAGTTCGCAACCAAGCTTGCGATCATGACAGTGAATCCCCTTCCTACATTTATTTATCGGATTGCATTTTACCTGACACCTCCGCCTGTTCCATCACAGATTTTTAAAACAGAAAAGGAAGCTTTGGAGTGGTTGAAGGCGTAGTCCTTTTCTGATGTAAGCTGATCTAAAATCACTGAACATTCAAAATCATTTGATGTCGATGGTTTCTTAGAAATTTAAATCCCATTAATTACTCCGGCCACCGTCTTTCCCTCCCAACATTTTAAATATCCGAAGTTGACTTATATCAACTTTTAGTCGGTCAGAAACCTGTATGTTTACTAAACACATGGACTCCATAGACATTTCTAAATTCAAGTATCAGTATCTTCCGGATTATGCCCGCTTTCTTTTGAACAATAAACTCGAAGAGTTTGTGCTGGTGGGCATCCGCTTCGCCAGAGAGCTGGACCTGCCTATGATGAGGCCACTTTCGAAGATCCCGGAGAACCAGTTGATTGAATTAAGTCAGGAATCGAACAGGGAAATTCTCGAGGGTCTTGCTTCAAATAATATTGTTCCCCTTATCAAAAAGAATATTTCCAACTTCGTTAATAATTCGATCAAAGACCTTCAGGGAAATACACTGATAGAAAAAACAGATATTGTTGCCGAAGACATTATACTTGCGTTCCACATAAGAAGAAAAGTATTTGGATTTTTCCTGTATGCCTATACACAAAACGCTGTTGTACACATGCTTATAGCTAATGACGTGGATTCGTACACAACCCAGGAACACCTGCTCACAACAAAAGCATATATAGGTAACTTAAAAATGAACTGATTAATTAAGTTGAATCAGGTTTTATGAGAATCGCTTACTTACGAAATGTTTATACGCGGACAAAATGAACAGAGAACAATTGATTAATTTCATTCAGGAGCACGGCACAGAATCAGACAAAGCCAATCTTTCCGTGAAAGACGATTTTACGCTTCGCTCCATTGTTCAAAGGCTATTTAGCGAAATAAATATGAACGGGAACCGGGAAAGATCATGAATGATTGATATTTCAAATAAATCTCTGTAGAAATAAAAAGAGGATTGGAAAATTTCTATCTTCTGCGAATAAATAAACTATTCGACTAAAATCCTTACGCCCCAGATAAGCTTCGCGAAAGATTAAATAAAAAAAGGAAAATCTTTTCAGATTTTCCTTTTTGTGCGGATGAAGGGACTCGAACCCCCACGCCTCACGGCACCAGATCCTAAGTCTGGCGCGGCTGCCAATTACGCCACATCCGCAATTCTTTTGATCGGGCGACAAAGATAGAACTTTTATTACAATTATGTAATAAAATTCTGATTTTTTGTTTTTCCGCCTTGCCTTGCTACGATCTGTAGAATCCCGCAAAATGTGGAAATCCTTTAATAACAAATTGAAATAATTTTTAAATAAAACTTTACTTTTGCATTTCAATTACGAGAATGTTCAGAATCGACCCAAAAGACGTTACACCACAGGTTTTACATAGCTATTTGCTGGGTGCAGTAGCTCCGCGTCCGATCGCATTCGCCAGTACCATCGATAAAGATGGCAACCCAAACCTCGCCCCTTTCAGCTTTTTTAATGTTTTCAGCTCAAATCCCCCAATTGCAGTCTTTTCACCGGCTCGCAGTGGACGTACCGGACTGAACAAACACACATACGACAACATCAAAGAGATCCCTGAAGTGGTGATCAACGTGGTGAATTACAACATGGTGAACCAGGTCAGCCTCGCCAGCACCGAATATCCAAAAGGTGTAAATGAGTTTGAAAAGGCCGGCTTCACTCCTATCCCGTCTGAAAAGATCAAACCTTTCCGCGTGAAAGAATCTCCTGCACAGCTGGAATGTATCGTTAAACAGGTAATTGAGCTTGGGACAAACGGTGGTGCGGGAAACCTCATCATCTGTGAAGTGGTGATGATGCACGTTAGCGAAGATGTGCTCGATGAAAAAAAACACATTGATCCTGCAAAAATTGACCTCGTTGCGCGTTTAGGTGCCAACTGGTACAGCCGCACCAATAAGGAAGCTCTGTTTGAAGTGGAGAAACCGCTTCTTAATCTCGGGATTGGGATTGACCAGATTCCTGCAGAGATCAGGAATTCATCGGTCCTGACGGGTAATAATCTCGGACAATTGGGTAACATCGAAAAACTTCCTTCAGCAGAAGAAATAAATGAGTTTAAAAACTCTTCGGAATTTAAAACTGCTTTTGAGAAGTACGGAAAAAATAATAAAGAGCAGATACACAGCATTGCAAAAGGCTTACTGGAAGAAAACAAGCCGCAGGATGCATGGAAAGTGCTTTTAGCAAAACAGTAATTTATAAGTAATCCTAGGTATATATAAACAAGTAAACAATTAAAACATAAATAAAAATGGACATCACAGGAATTTTAAAATTAAAAACAGAAGCACAGCAGGTATCTGATAAATTCAGAAAAAGAGAATTTGTATTGACTGATAATTCATCTCAATATCCTCAGCATATTTCTTTTCAGTTGACACAGGACAAATGCAGCCTGTTAGACCAATACAATGTTGGTGACGAGATCAAAGTACACTTTAACCTTCGCGGCCGCGAGTGGACATCTCCAAAAGGAGAGATCAAATATTTCAATACACTTGAAGCATGGAGAATTGAAGGTGGCGCTGCTGCTAAAAATTCTTCTTCGTCTTCTTCATCTATGAATGACGTAGCAGCTACTTTCACTGCATCTTCTCAGGAAGACGATCTTCCTTTCTAATTAATTTCATTAAAATAAAAATGACGTATTTTGCATTGCAGAATACGTCATTTTATTTATATCATGCTTGAACTTAATTTCTCACCCTTCCCCTCTCTTCACACTTCAAGGCTTCATTTAAGGGAAGTGTCCCTGAATGATGCAGAAGCTATGTTTCTTATTCGCGCCAATAAAGATGCAATGCGTTTTGTAGGCAAGCCTCTGGCAAAAACAATTGCGGATGCGGAAGAGTTACTGGGACGAATGATAGAAGGTGTAAAGAACAATGAGGGCCTAACCTGGGGAATTACTTTCAAAGACAACGAAAAGCTGATTGGCACTATCGGCTTCTGGAGGATCGACAAAGATCACTATCGCACCGAGATCGGTTACATGCTTCATCCGGATCATTGGAGAAAAGGAATTATCTCCGAAGCAATGGATGCAGTTATTGATTTCGCATTTCGTGAATTAAAATTTCATTCTATTGAAGCACAGCTCACACCGGAAAATGTTGGATCAGTAAAAGTTCTTGAAAAAGCAGGCTTCACGAAAGAAGGCCATTTTAAAGAGAATTATTTTTTCGAAGGGAAATTTTCAGACACAGCGGTCTACTCGAAATTAAATCCGGATCACTAGAACATCACCTGATCTTCATCAACAGCTTTTGCATCCAATGCATCACGCAGTCCGTTACCAAGCAATACAAAAGCCAACACCATGATCATAATCGCAAGTCCCGGAAGGAATGCGAGATAAGGAGCATCACCAATGATATAACCTTTGTGTGCGTTGATCATCGCTCCCCATGATGCGGTTGGCGGTTGTGCCCCGATTCCGAGAAAACTCAAACCTGCTTCAGTTAATATCGCGGAAGCGAAATTAGCCGCGGAAATAATGATCACCGGCCCCATCACATTCGGGATCACATGCCGCATAATGATCCTTGCATTTGTAAAACCTAATGCACGGCCTGCTTCAACAAATTCCTTCTCACGAAGGCTTAGGATCTGTCCGCGGATCACACGGGCAACTTCTACCCACATTGTTAAACCAACTGCCACAAACACCTGCCAGAAACCCTTTCCAAGTGCAAGAGTGATCGCAATCACAAGCAATAATGTAGGGATCGACCAGACAACATTCGTAAACCAAACAATGAGATCATCCACTCTTCCGCGATAGAATCCGGCCAAAGCACCCATTAAAATTCCGATCACAATCGAAATAAAAACGGAAATAAAGCCAACGGAAAAAGAAACACGTGTTCCGATCATCAATCTGCTGAGCAGATCGCGACCGGCAGGATCCGTACCTAACAGAAATTTTTTTGTAATGATATAATTTTTCTCGATTTCCTCCCGCAGTTCTTTCACAGTCTTCCTGATCTTGGTGTTACTGCCGAATTCATAGAACTCAATATATCCCTGTTCAACATTATTAACGATCGGAGTGTTGTAATCAATTGCATACACAACATCAGCAATATTGTATTTGATGTCGGTACCTACACGCTTGTCGTCACCGGTGAACTCACGGTACACAATATCGTTACCTTCAAAATGATAAGAGGAGAATGGGATCGAGCGAAAGTTGCTTGTCTCACCAAAAACCATCTTTTCAAAAAAGTTTACATTATGCGAAGGCTCGTTCTTTCTCGTCTGCAGCATTTTAACAGAGAAGCCGGGAGGCCTTTTTGAAAGTTCCAGAAGTTGGTCGTTAGAATCCGGAGTTGAATCGGGAGTGATGAGGAAACCAAGAATTGCAACGAGCATGCATAAAATAATGACTATGAGCCCGAACATGGAAAGCTTATTCTTTTTCAGCCTTTGCCAGGCAAAATAGGAAAGTGAATGAGAATATGAATCGCTCTTTTTGGACATATAAATTAATATTTTCTTCCCTTCCACTCAAAATTGCCCATGTTGCCCAGCATACCAATTACAACTACATAAAAAAGGTAAATGATTTGTCCGGGCAAAAAGAGAAACAATACTCCCCTTCTTTTGAAGAAACCTGCAGCTAAAAATAATAACAAAAAGTCAATTATGCATTTAATTCCGCCAAGAATAAGACAAATTTGCCAAAACCCAAGACCATTCCAGGCCTCTGACCTTGCAAACGGGCTTAAAACAGCCATTAACAACAAGAAAAAGGAAAAGAAATATACAATGAGTGAGAGAGCAACCGCTTCTTTGCTAAGCAGTTTCATTCCCTTGGAGGCCCAGCGTCTTCTCTGACTGACAAAGTCTTTAATCCCATGCTTCGGTTCTGTGTAAACAATTGCTTTGTCATTTTTAAGAAAATTGATCTTGTCCGGATAAAGTTTACGGAGCTTGTACATCAGCAAAACATCATCCCCGGAAACTATTTGATCAATTTCATTAAACCCATCTGCTTTGTAAAATGCTTCACGTGTGTATGCGAGGTTCGCTCCATTGCAGATGATTGTTTTATTGAAATATAAGGAGCCACCGGTGCTTCCCATCAAAGCCAGGAACTCGAGCGTCTGTAATTTTTCAGACAAGGTGTTCTCTTTCTGAAACATCACCGGTGACACGATCATTTGAGATCCCCTTGCACAATAAAAAGAAACGATTGTCTGAAGCCATTCGGGACCCATTGTACAATCCGCATCTGTCGTAACAATAAGCTCAGCCTCAGTTTTGGAAATAGCTTCCGCGATGGCATTTTTCTTACCTGATCCATTTGCTTTGATCAGCTTTATATTAAAATGTTTCTGCATGAACGCCATGACTATTTCCGAAGTGTGATCATCTGAGTGATCATCAACGACAATAATTTCAGTGTGGGACTTTGGGTAGTTCTGTGATATTAGTGCATTCAGCAACTTTTCAATTTTACCTTTTTCGTTGCGCGCGGCAATGATCACGCATACATTTGTATCAGTCGCGTTCTGCTTTGGCCAGAAAGTCGTCTTTTCCCAGCCATAGCTCAGACATGCAAAGACGACAACATAAAGTGAGCATAATATGCAGGCAATGATCGTTATGAAATACAGCACCTGATCAAACATCTGATTTGAAAAATTTTAGCTTCCCTATAAACACAGAACCAATGAGTGCCGGGATAGCAAGATTAATGATCCAAACAACAAACGAGGCGGTAATTACCGCTGCCGTATTGTTGGTGAAAGAGCTGAACAAATAAGCGGCTGCTGCGCCACGCGTTGCGATCTCCGTAAATGCAAAGCTTGGAACCATGGTGGTAATGAAGAATGTAATCGCGATAAGCACAAATGAAATAAAGATTTTAGTTTCTATTCCGAACGCCTGCAACACAAAATAATATTGAAGAAAAAAAACAAAATATCTCAGCACAGATAAAAGAAGCACGATCAATATATCAAGATTTGGTGTATCAAAAACCGTTTGAAAATACTTCTGCATCCTTTCAGAAAACAATGATCGTCTTCTGTTCAAAATAATCAAAGCAACAAGCCCGATAATCAATAAGAGCCAGGTAGCGGTTACTGACCAATGGGTAAAAGCCTTCTGAATAAATCCATCCAGATACCCCTGCCGTATTGCAATAAATATGGCGGCTAAACCCACCACCAGAGTTATGAGCAGTTGTATGAAACCGCCAATAAAATTCTTAAGACAGGCCCCGATCTTATCTGCTTTTTCAAGGAAAAATATTCTTCCGGCAAATTCACCGATCCTGTTGGGCATAAAGATACTTACAGTAACACCCGCATAAACCGCCCGGGATGCATCCCCAAAAGATATTTTTTCAAGCGGCCTGATCAGATATTGCCATTTGAGTGATTCCAGTCCCCAGTTAACGAACATCAATAAAAAAGACACGGATAATAAGATCAGATCCGAATTCTTTAATACTTCTGATAACTGATATTCTTCCTGCGATGTTTGAAACTTGTGAAAGATGTAAACGAAAGAGAGAATTAAAATGGCTGCCTTTATGAAAAGACTTGTAACTTTGTAGATACGGTTATTCCGGGCCAGATTCATTATACAACAATATTAACAAAAAGACACGGCATGTCTGTATCAACAGATAAAATAGTTTTAGGTATTGACCCCGGAACAAATGTGATGGGCTACGGACTCATTCACATTAAAGGAACCAAAATGGAACTTGTGGTGATGGGAGTGCTGCGCCTTGAAAAGATCGATGATCATGCATTGAAGCTGCAGCGCATTTTCGACCGTGTTGTTGCCCTTATTGAAGAATACAAACCTGATGAGATGGCGATTGAAGCCCCCTTCTTCGGAAAAAATGTTCAATCAATGCTGAAGCTCGGAAGAGCACAAGGAGTAGCAATTGCAGGAGCGCTCTCCAGAAACCTGCCAATAAAGGAATACTCACCGAAAAAAATAAAACAATCGATCACCGGCAGCGGAAATGCTTCCAAGGAACAAGTGGCTGCGATGTTAAAGACCTTGCTTAATTTCAAAGAAACACCTGAATTCCTGGATGCTACGGATGGACTTGCAGCTGCTGTATGTCATCACTTTCAGCGACAACCGGCAGGAGGTAAAAAAACATATACAGGGTGGAAAGCATTTCTTGCCGACAATCCAAATAAAAAGGTCTGAACTAAAATTCAGACCTTATTTTTTTCGCCATTTCAGAAAGCTGTTCCTGGGTAGGTTTCAGCTTTTCCTGAGTGAAGTTGACATCGTTGGCAGTATTCATTGGCACGAGATGGATATGCGCATGTGGCACTTCCAGGCCTATAACAGACATTCCGATTCGTTTGCACGGAACAGCCTTGCGAAGAGCCTTCGCCACATGCTTTGCAAAAAGGATCATTTCGGAAAGTTCTGTATCTTCCATATCGAAGATATAGTCAGTCTCTTTTTTAGGAACTACCAGTACATGGCCATGAACCAGCGGGAAGACATCAAGAAAGGCCAGAAATTTATCATTCTCAGCTATCTTGTGTGAAGGGATCTCACCTGAAATAATTTTGGAGAAAATGCTTGCCATATTATCTGCTGATATCTACTATTTCAAATTGCATCAAGCCGGATGGAACTTTAATTTCAGCCTTTTCCCCCACTTTTTTCCCCAGCAAACCTTTACCTATTGGTGAATCAACCGAGATCTTTCCGGATTTAAGATCTGCTTCATTTTCAGCTACAAGGGTGTATGTCATTGCAGCGCCTGTTGCAACATTCTTTATCTTCACTTTTGAAAGGATTAAAGCTTTTGAAGTGTCAAGCTGCGATTCATCGATCAGACGTGCATTACTGAGAACTTCTTCCATCTTGGAGATACGTAACTCAAGCAATCCCTGAGCCTCTTTAGCTGCATCATATTCTGCATTCTCTGAAAGATCGCCTTTATCACGAGCTTCTGCTATTTGTCTGGAAATAGAAGGGCGTTCCTGCGTTTTTAAATGATGCAATTCATCTTTTAATCTCTTCAATCCCTCTTCTGTAAAATACGAAATAGTTGACATGGCCGATAATTTTTGTTAAGTACTATTAAAACACAAATCCGTCCCGCACATGCGGGACGGACTTTGTAATACAAATATAATAAAAATATTATAAATTGATCCTTACTCCAAGGGAGTGAGTTCCTTCAAACGGATCAGTATCGCGGTAAGAGTAATCAATTCCAAAAGTGGATTTGTTCTTTCCGAAAGGGATCTCTACTGTAAAACCAGCGCTAGGACCTGTAAATACGGTTGTTCTGTCTTCTTTTTTAGTGATTCCTTCTTCGTATGTGTAACCAACTCTTACCATAACAATATTTTTCCAGCCATACTCAAGACCAAGTTTATATTCGTCTTTAGAGAAAGAGTTAGAAGTAAACGTTCCCATTGCAGTAATGCGGTTTGTTTTCATTTTCGCAGTGTCTTTGCTCAGATAAAAATCATAACCTGCACCAATGCTCAATAAAGAAGGTAACTCAAATGTAGCTGAACGCTGTTCAACAGTCATCATACTTGAACCATTGGTTGCTCCCGGTACCGATGTTTTGAAAGAAAGTCCATCACCTCTAAACTGCATACGCGGCCCTACATTTTTTAAGGTGATACCAAACTTCAACTGATCATATTTACCAGCGATGTATTGAATACCTGCATCCAAAGCCACACCTCTTGCACTAACGTTCGCTGTCTTTTCAGTGATCACACGCAGAGTAAGACCACCATAAATATTATCAGAGAAACCTTTTGCATAAGAAAGGCCGATGTTCATGAACTGAGGAGAATAAGTTCCCAGTCCACCTTCAGGCTGCTGAACAGTAGTAATAGGAATATCACCAAAATCCATTGACATGATGGATAAGCCTATTGTACCTGTTTCACCCACACCCTGAGTTAAACCGAAAGAATTGATATTAATATCAGTTCCTTTCAGCCACTGCGTGCGGCAGAACATGATTTCTGTTTTTCTGGTGAATGCCGTACCTGCAACGTTTGAGAACATAGCCTCAAGACCTTTGATACCTGCAACATTCGAACCTGCCCACCCGCTGCTCCGAGCCCATGGATTAATTAACAATTCTGTTGCACCGGCTTGTCCAACACGATCAGGGTTACCTGCGTATGTAGCTGCAGGGATCAATAAACCTGCAAAAGCAACCGGAACAAAAAATTTACAATATTTTTTCATAAACTATATTTTTAAATTCTGAATAATCTGATTGAATAAAACTAGTACGCTTCGATGTCAATTGGACGCATTACTCCGAACCATTTAAGGATCTTTTCTCCAACTTCAGGAACATCAACATGAATGATGTACAATCCACTGGCGATTGGAATACGTGCTTCGTTCTTAAGATCCCAGTCAAGTGAAGTTTTAGCTTCAGCTCCGGAATCATCACGTTTGAAACGTCTAACGAGATTTCCATTCAATGTGTAAATCGAAACTGTACACTTAGCAGGAAGATTAGTGATCTTCACTACATTGTCAAGAGTAGTTTTTTCGTACTCAGAATATGCATAATACGGATTCGGAACAATATTGATGAGCTCAAGCGCCTCTTTTGCGGAAGCTGCATCACCGGTATGCGTTTCGATATCAGCAGTATTAAACTCATACATACCGTTTGCTTTGTTGATCGTAGTTACAACGCGGGCACCGTATGTTGGAGCATTCGTATTTGAAGTTGAATCGTTATACGTTGTAGCTGTTGCAGTAAAGCTTGAACCTGTAGGGTAAGTTACTTCAGGGGTACCATGCTTAATCGGACCTACCTCTACAAAATAATGCTGTCCTACAACCAGATTAGTTTTTGATACAACCGAACCTGTTCCGTATTTCTGATATGATCTTGTTACTCTCAGCTTAACCTTTGCTTCGTTCTCAAGAATAGAATGGCCCGGGTTAAGGATTGGAATATTCACCCACATTGCATCAATATAGATCTCACGTTTATATAATGCATTTGATCCGATATCATAAGCTTTGTAAAGCTTATAAAGAGTATAACCATTATCATAACGTGGAATATCCCTTAACTGCTTAGGTAATAAGGCGTCAGATGCAGCGAAAGATGCACTTGCATTATGCCCGAAGATGTATATATAATGTTTACCACCAAAGATCGGATCAAAGTTGCTTGAGAACACATTTGAAGTCGGATTCCATTTCATGTCCGCACCATTTTCCAATGTCAGATAAGAATCCTCACCAAATGCCATATTCAAACGCTCACCGGTTTCAATGTTAACAGCATAACCAGGAAACCAGCCCATACCTGTTGGTGTTGGCTTTAATACTCCGGCACTGTCAGTCATTCCTCCTTCATTTGCATTGTAACCTGAATCACCCGCTTTTTTACCGTTCTTATCAACGGACGGAGATCTGCGGATGCTCATTTTCTTAGCACCACCGATTGCAAGTGCAGGATCTTCCTGCAATTCGATCACAGGGCAACGGGTCCATTTGGATTTGTCAGAAGTGAACACAACATCAACACTTGCAGTGTTTTTCAATTGAGAAAGATTTATGTATTGATCCCATGCCGGACCACCTCTTGCAACACCACCAGTTGTAGTGTATGCAGTTAAGCGGTAGGGAGCCCAGGTACCATCAACGAATTTTTCATACGATGAAGTAGGATCTGTTCCGGTTCCTGTATAATCACTGTATTCAGGAGGTGTTTCTGTTGAAGTTCCGGATCTGATCCAGTTAATATCCTGAGGGCCATCCTGGTCAGGTAAGCCTAATAACCAGCGGTTGTTAGGGTCTGCGAATGACATTGAGCTAGCAGATGCTAAAGCTCCGTTATCAGTTGCTGTAGCTGAGGCAGGATCATTACCGTTCATTACCGTAATTGAAATACCCCATTTCGGTATAGCTTCTGCCAGTATACCCTGCCCATTAATGATCTGCTCATACGAAGTTTCAATAGTCGCATCAGATTTTACAGTATCGGTCGGGCCGTAAGGAGCCTTCACAATTTTCCAGCGGGCCTTATTTGTGATGTTATAAGTGCTTGAAGTAGTATCATATAAGAAAACACGGAATGTTTCATTAGGTACGTTCAACGGATCCACCACTTTAATTGAAATCGGGCCATGTCCATTTTCATAAACCGGATAAAGAACTCTTGAAGTAGAACCTAAAGCTTCTAAAAGAGAACCAGTGGTCATTTCAAGCGCATTTCCACCATTACCCTGACCTTCGATACGTCTGATCTTCACACCTGTTCCATAGTCAGCATGCTGCTCTGTACCGGCAAGCTCAGGCGAAACAATATGAGGAATTGCAGCAACAAATGCCTGTTCCTGTCTCTGATTACCGGCTATGTAAGGCTTAAAATCACTGAAAGAGAATAATCCCGGATTGAATTCCTGTGTAGGGCTGTATCCGTATGCAATGATTCTGTAATAATATGTTTTGTGATTAACCAGCTTATTATCGCCAGGAGCAAAAAGATCTGTTTTTACCGAAATTGAGTGTGATACACCCTGATTCGCACCATTCACCATTTCTTCAGGAACGTTTGCTGTGATCTCACCATTAAATGTATAATTGATGATACGGCTAACATTATCCTTTAAATCTGACTGATACACTAAGCGGGCTCTGTCAACATTTCTAAGCTCCGTAATCGACACAGTATTATCTTTTAACTGATAGATCTGGTAACCCTGAAAACGATATAATGAATCTGAGCTTACAGCTAAGTTATAATCTTCAGTATAAGTTTCCTGATAGTTATTCGAACCTTTTGGATTTGTCCAGTAAAGGATAATTTCATTTTCAAGTTCCTGTGCGTGTAAATCCGGTGCATCAGGCCCGCTTAATGCTTTGAAACAGTTGTTAAACAACTCCTGAGCTTTTTTATCAGCACCTTTTAATAATGCAAGTGAACCCAACGGCCCACCTTGTGTAGCACGTGCCCACACAACACCTGTTGTAATAACGTTTACAGCTCCCGGTCTTAATGTGAACGGACCTGCAACCTGCATAAAACGTCTGTCAACGAAAGGATTATTTTCACGCCACTCACTCCATGGAGCCTGTGTTTGTCCACCTGTACCGTATCCTGTCGGATCTGAATCATCAGGGAAAACGAATTTACAAGGAGTACCTGCACCCACTGCATCACCACCATAAGTCATCGGATTTCCATCCTGCCATTTTCCGGTCAGGTAGTTATAGAAATCTGTTGCATTGTTTGGATTTCCATTTACCGGATTTGTATTGTTATTATAATAAATGAAACGTTCCATACCAAGGCGCTCATTATCCGGAATAATATCACCGTAACCGATACCGTTAATTGTACTGTCAGCAGGATCATCCACACCATTTATATCCGCGAAAGGGCCTTCAAAAAAGTCAACTCCAACCGCAGGAGGATTAGCTCCATATCCTAACACACCGCTTAATCCCTCATCGATCGCATCTCCGTTATACTGGTAACCGAAACCATTTGTAACATCACAACCAACGTAATCATCGTTATATCCACCAAGATCGGCATCCACCCAAACACCAAAATGTGTTTTATTCAAACTGAAAGATGACTTGTTTGCTATCTTGTAAGTATAGAATGTCATATTGTTGATCTCATCAGTAGTCTGGAATCCGAAAGCCTGAGCCTGAATTTCAAGTCCGATAGATGCACCACCCGATTCAGAGTGAACATTTCCCTTGTCATTAAAAACCCACCAGATTGCCTGATCACCTTTTAGCTGAGCTTTACATGCTCTGTTTGCTGCAGGAGAAGGATCATCGCCAAGATCGAAATCAGGATAATCTCCTGCTTCGACATCGTAAGCACCATCATTATTATAATCGTAATAAGGAGCTAAAGGCTCACCCGTTGGTCCCATTACCGGCCAATCCCGAAGCGTAAGCATTTCACCTGATCCAATCGGACTTGCTCCGATTCTACCCTCTATTACCCAGTTGTGATAAGCTTTTACATCAGCTTTGTTCACCTTGTAAAATTTATCGTAAGTAAGACAGTTTGTAACTGAAATACTTGCGTTGTTATCAAGTGGTCCCGGCCAGTAGTCATTACCGGTTTGACGGTAAGTCATTGCAGCAACTTTCAGCTGATTTCCGTTATCAATACCACCGATCCAGAGTGAACCAGCGAAGATAGAATTGATCTTACTGCCTTTCGGAATCTCGTACTGTGCATTAACAAGATCCCACCACATATCGCCACCCGTTAATAAGGTAGCACGAACGTTATTGATATCGATGTCCACACGTGCAGTTGCAGGAGCACAACCGGCCAATACTTCCCTGTAGGGGTCAACTGGAGTTGAGAGATTTCCTGATCCTCCAACATTTTCCTTTGCAACAGTGCTGAAGGAAAAAGCCATAATCGATAAGGAGGCAATTAACTTGATACGATTCTTTTTCATATTATTTGTATTATGTAGCATTTCTTTTCTTTTCAAGGGTATTGTATGAGTTGAATTAATTAGAAGTCAAGCATTAATCCCAAACGGATAACACGCGGGCGTGAATAGTTGCTTGGGTCATTAATTCTCACACCATAAAGATCTTCGAAAGCAGCAGGATCTGTCTTATTTGAAGAATAAACCTGTCCTTCAACAGAGTTTAAGAATCCGTCATCATCCGGGTTTCCTGTTGCTTTATAAACTTTAAGAATATTTTTTGTATTCAGCACATTCAGAACCTGTAAGTAAATATTCAGGTTAGCATGCTTTTTATCTTCACCTTCTTTTTTACCACCCCATGTAAGTTCGAAATCTTTATCAAGCTTCAGATCCACTTTAAAGTTCCATGGTAAATTTGAACCATTGATACTTCCTTCAAGTGTTCTTTTTTGCTGCTCGTCAAAGATCGCTTCAGCAGAGTAATTAGACTGCTTGCTGTAAGGAGTTCCTGACCCTGCTCTTAAAACTACGTTAGCTCCAACATTCTCCAACCATCTGTATGATTTTTCGGTTTCTCCTCTTTTGATCGTAGTTACAGGGCCTGTATAATCTTTTCCTGCACCAAAACGGTAGTCAATGTTCAACAACACAGTATGACGCTGATCGTAATCAAGCGGATGCAATGTTCTTAAATTCGGAGCACCTGAACTTGCAAGGTTGAATCCGTCAGAAGCGCTTGATCCTGTACCGTCAGCAAACTGTAAAGTATAGCTTGCGGTTAACTGAACTCCACCTGTTCTGCGAAGATCGTATGCAATAGAGAATCCTTTTACAGTTCCAAAATCGATATTATCCATTGTTGTATAAGTTACAGGATAAGCCTGATTCACCTGGATCACCTGGATCATATCACGTAATTCACGGTAGAAAGCTGACAAGGTAATTGCTGAATTCTTTTTCTCATTTAACACCTGTGTGAAACCTAATTCATAATCAGTTGTTCTTTGCGGCTTCAAAGCAGGATTATTTACAAATTGAGATTCACGTGAAGCAAGTTCAAGGTAGCTTGATGGATCTAATCTGTTATTATCCGGACGCTGAGTTAACACATCGTAGTGTGCAAAGAAGTTAGCAACATCGGAGATCGGGAATGCAAACGCAATACGTGGCATAAAATTGATCTGCGGCTTATAATCTGTAAAGACTGTTGATTTGATCTTTTTGTTTAAGGCGTCTGCTTTATCAACAAGAGCAGGATTTACAACACCGTCACTACCACGAATCAAAGTAGGATCAGTGATCACATTACCTGCAGCATTGTACCAGGTGTCACCATCACGGTATCCTTTAATTACAGAATTAGGATCATTAAAGTCATTTACATAAACAATGAAATCATCACCAATGTTATCAGGGCGCACAGGCTGATTAGCATAATTGAACTCCCCTGCAGTTTTTGCCTCGTACAACAAATATTTGTCTTTCAACACTTTTTGATTCGCATCAAAACGGTCGATACGTAAACCTACATTGAATTTAATGTCTTTAAAGTCAAAACGATCCTGAATATAACCTGCAATATAAATAGGCTTATAAGCACCGATCTCTCTTGTATAGTTACCATTATCATCCTGCTTATTGTAGAAATCGTCAAGACTCGGATTGGATCTCAGTTTTTTACCTGTATGATCATATCCGTAATAATTTACCAACGAAGTTCCGCTCAGGTTTAAAAGATCGTCTGCACTAAACATATCAATTGAATATGTTGAAGGATCATACGAATCTATATCGATCCAGTTAAGGCCGTTCTCCGCAAAACCAAGTTTCGCACGAAGGTTCTTGTCAAACTGTGATTGAACCGAACCATTATAGTTTCTTGCATAATCCCAATAATCATATGTTCCGTTCGGGTTAAAATTCTCCTCAAAGAACTGAGTGTATTCAGGGTTTGCAGGATCAGGATTTGTATTTAAAGTTGAGTCGTTGAAATTTAACTCTGCAATTTGCTTGTTAGAGATCTGACGCATAAGACCCCACAATCCGATCGGTGACAAACTATAAGCTCTTTCAACACGCTGCTCATATTCGAAACCAAGCTGGATCGCGTGATTTTTAATATCTGCAGAAAAGTTTGCGAATACACGAAACTGCGAGCGGTCGCCATAGCTGTAACCACCGTACTGACGTCCTGTGTTATACCACATACCATAGATATTCTGCGGACGGTCACCATTCATTAAACCACCACCAAAAACAACATCGTTAGGACCTGCTGCCCCACCATTGATATCATAAAAAGCATTTGTGTAAGTTACACCTGTAGGATTTACATCCGAAGGAGTAAAAGCGAGATCAGTGTATCCAATGTCAGTCATGTAAAATGCTTCCGCATGTCCTGTACTACCATCTTTAAATTCATAAACAGGCTTTAAAGTCTGAGTGAACTTTCCAATATAACCATAGTTGAAAATATTGTCACCATGATCTTCATCTTCTGTTTTTGTTGTAGCTTTTTCATAACCAGCCTGAAGTGTGAAGTAAGCATTCTTTATAATAGATGAAGATTTTTCGTCTTCTTTAGCTGTGTTTGAATTGAATTTCTGGGTTAATTTAGCATATACCCTCCATGTATTATCTGTAATCAAAGGATTATTAACCGAATTAAACAATGAGTATTCGTAAATATAACCATGCTTTCTTCCGTAATCCACAGATCCACCAACCGTAATTCCCATATTTGTTGTTGGCTGATACTGGATCTTACCGTTCAGACGCAGCGCTTTCGCACCAACATTGTTTCTTGCTTTTACCTTTTGAAGGTCTTCTTTTTTAACAAGCTCTGAATTCAGATAATATCCTCCTGCCTGTGACTCTGCGATTGGATTCGCTTGCAATTCGTCAAGTTTTTCCTGTTTAATTTTATAAAACCCAACAGCTGACGGATCCGGATCTATTTCCGAAACACCCTCACCTGATAAAGCAAAACCTAAAACTGATTTTTTTGAACCGCTCGCAGAATCTTTTCTTGTCAAGATCGGCCCGTTCACAGAAAATCCAAGGAAGTTATAACCATAAGCATCCAATCCTTTTTTCTCACCGAAACCTGAAGAGATCACTTCCACTCCACCTGTATATTTACTTGCAGGACCACGTGTAGTGATGGCGATGATTCCACCTGTTGCATCACCGTATTCCGCAGGCGTTCCACCAACTATTGTTGTGATCTGCTCAACTGAAGACTGAGGAACACCGCTGCTACCAATTACTTTCTGACCATCCACATAATATGCTGTTCCTGATGAACGCGCACCACGTACATTTAAATCTCCACCTTCATCTGCCTGATAAACTCCGGCTGTAGTTGCTGCTACTGAGTTGATATTTTTAGTAGCCATGTTCTGATACTCTTCACGGGTAACGGTTCCACCTGACTTAGTATCCGGATCGATCAAAGGCTCTGAATATTCAATTACTTCAACGATATCGAGCTGTTGACCTGCAGCCATCTCCATATTAAGATACACTGTTTTTCCTACCGCAAGATTTACGTTATCAATCTGAACAGCCTGGTAACCTACATAGGTTGCTTTTACGCTATACTTACCCGGATTTAAAGGCTTGATCATAACCTCTCCATCAATGTTGGTGGTACCTACACCAGCCTGAATACCGCCCATCTCAACAAGTACATTCGCAAAAGGAACTGTTTCTTTTGTAGTCTTGTCAATCAGCTTTACTTTAATTGAAGATTCATTCTGTGCAAGCATCAACGTGGCTGATGCGACAACAATAGACAATGTTGAAAGTAATTTACGTAGCATATTTTTTATTTTGTTTAATAAATTCGTGCAAAATGGAGTGCGTAAATATAGGAATATTTAACATTTATTATCAAAAATTTTTTCTCACAAAATTTGAAATAAATTGTCTTCCGATATCACTCACTTAAGTGCCAATAAAATCAAGTTAAAGAACAGAATTCATCTGCTTGATTTATTTGGTATTGCACTAAAAAATAATTTGGCTAAACACACAGTTAAAATAAAACTATGTTATTATTGGAGGGATGTTGTTTGTAAACTAATTATATGCAATTATACAAAACTTTTTTTATAATGTTACAAAATTCACAAAAAAAATTTTCATTTCAAATTAACGCCTGAACCATCTGATTAAAAAGAACTCTCTTTTATTAGCTCTCATTCTTTCACTTTTCTTCTTTTCCCTCTTCATCATTTTCCGTGTCTCTTTAGTCTGAAGCCTTTTATGATGTTGCTTAACTGCCTTCTTTTGCTGCATCTCCAGCTTTCGCTGCTCTTTCCATTTCTTTTTAGCCGCTTGCTTCTGCGCTCTGGATGTGGCAGGTGTTTTAGTTTTTCCTGCCGCTTCCTGTGCAGTTGCAAAAACAGGCAGACAACAAATACATAGGAGTATAATTTTTTTGAAGATGGATCTCATAGTATCAACAAAAGTAAAAAATAATGCCATTAAGCATGCAGGCAATATTTGTTTTAAAAATTTGTTAGTAGATTTGTTATAGAATGAAAATCAAACATTTATTATTCCTCGCCCTTTGTATTACTGTTATAGGGAGCTGTAAAAAAGAGAACAACAACAACGTTCCGAACACTCCGGTTGACATATACATTTATACAAATAATCCCAGCTTTGTAAACCTTAGTGTTGTTGGAGGCTGGGTATATGTGACTGGCGGGATAAGAGGTATTCTTGTTTACAGAAAAAGCACTTCAGAGTTTATGGCATATGACAGGAACTGCACCTATCAACCTGATCAGCCTTGTGCGACAGTTGTTATGGAGAACACAAACATCTCTGCTACCGATACCTGTTGCCATTCACGCTTCTCGATTTATGACGGCACGGTTTATCAGGGCCCTGCATCCGTGCCGTTAAAAGCCTACGCTACAAGTTTTGACGGAAGCGTGCTTCATATCTATAACTAACTTAAAGCTTAATCATAAAAAAAGCCCTTCAGTTTAACTGAAGGGCTTTTCTATTTATAAAATCCGGATTAGTAACGATACATATCCGATTTAAACGGCCCTTTAACATCTACGCCAATGTAAGCAGCTTGTTCAGCAGTTAATGTATCCAGCTCACAATTGATCTTAGCAAGGTGAAGACGTGCAACTTTCTCATCAAGATGCTTTGGCAACGTGTAAACTTTATTCTCGTATTTTGAAGAGTTCATCCATAACTCCAATTGAGCAAGAGTCTGGTTGGTAAATGAGTTACTCATAACAAAAGAAGGATGCCCTGTTGCACAACCAAGATTCACTAAACGTCCTTCTGCAAGAACAAGAATATCTTTTCCATCAATTGTATATTTATCAACCTGAGGCTTGATAACATCTTTTGTTGTACCGTAATTTTTGTTCAACCATGCCATATCGATCTCATTATCGAAGTGCCCAATATTACAAACGATGGCGTTATGCTTCATTGCTTTGAAATGCTTATCGATGATGATGCTCTTGTTACCTGTAGCTGTAACGATGATATCAGCTTCTTTAATGGCATTTTCCATTTTCATTACCTGATATCCATCCATTGCAGCCTGTAAAGCGCAAATAGGATCGATCTCTGTAACGATCACACGAACACCCTGTGAAGATAGAGATTCAGCAGAACCTTTTCCAACATCACCGTAACCTGCAACAACTGCAACCTTACCGGCAAGCATAATGTCGGTTGCTCTGCGGATAGCATCGACAAGAGATTCGCGGCAACCATATTTGTTATCAAATTTCGATTTTGTAACTGAATCGTTTACATTGATAGCCGGAATATGTAAAGTTCCGTTTTTCATACGCTCATATAAACGATGAACACCCGTAGTGGTTTCTTCTGACAATCCTTTAATGCCTTTGATCAACTCAGGGTATTTATCAAATACCATGTTTGTAAGATCTCCACCATCATCAAGAATCATATTTAACGGCTTACGGTCTTCACCAAAGAATAATGTTTGTTCAATACACCAATCAAACTCCTGCTCATTCATTCCTTTCCAGGCATAAACCTGAATGCCAGCAGCAGCAATTGCAGCAGCAGCATGATCCTGAGTGGAGAATATATTACAAGAAGACCAGGTTACTTCGGCACCTAACTCAACAAGTGTCTCAATAAGAACGGCAGTCTGGATGGTCATGTGCAGACAACCTGCAATACGCGCATCTTTTAACGGCTTTTGCTTACCGTATTCAGCTCTAAGAGCCATAAGACCCGGCATTTCTGCCTCAGCAAGTTTAATTTCTTTACGTCCCCATTCAGCAAGAGACATGTCTTTTACTTTGTATTTTTCAAATTTTTCCACTGATGTATTTCCCATGTTTTGATTTATTTATTAAAAAAGAATTGCGAAATTAGCTGTTATTCAGATAACAAACAAATTTCGCAATGGTTTTATGAAAGGGTAAGATCCTTATGGCGTTGCTGAAGAAGAGGTCCAGACAGCCTTACCTGTTTTATCAATATAAGTAAAGAGCCCATCATAACGAACATAAGCCAGGCCTTTATTGAAGTCTGCAAAGAAGTCGGAACCGCGTGTTATCACAAGTTTTCCGCTTTTATCAATATATTGCCATTTTGCATCTTTAAGGCTTCCGTTAACAAGAGGTGAAGTGCTTACACATGCAAGCCCATCATTGAAAAAATAGGCCCCGGTATAAACGGGATTGATTATCACTTTTCCTGTTTTATCAATGTAACCGAATTTTCCGGTTTTGTAATCTCCTACGCGGATACATGCAAGGCCGTCAGAAAATGTGAAAGCTCTGTCGAACTGCGGCTCGATAGCAACCTTTCCCGATTTATCAATATAACCCCATTTACCTGTCTTTTCATCGCCAACTCTAACGTTAGCCAGACCTTCAGAGAATTCAAAACCTTCATCATATTTAAAATCAACCACTACTTTTCCTGTTTTGTCAATATAACCCCACTTACCATTTTTCTTAACACGGGCTAAGCCTTCTTTAAAATCAAAACCTCCGTCATATTCCGGTTTGATTACAACATTACCTGTCTTGTCAACATATTCGAATTTAAGTCCCACCTGTAAACGGGCCATTCCTTCAGAAAATTTATATGCATGCTCACACTTCGGCTCTAAAACAGCCTTGCCTGATTTGTCGATATACATGTATTTCGCACCCTGCTTAACACATGCAAGACCTTCAGAAAAATAACCATCGATCTTTGAGTCGTACTGAGCAGGAATCACCATTTTTCCCGAAGCGTCAATGAAACCTCTTTTTCCACCCTGTTTCACAACAGCCAGGCCTTCATAAAATTTATCTCCAAATTCGAACTGTGCAGGAATAACTACTTTACCCGATTTGTTGATATATCCATACTTCCCTTTATCAGCAAAAGGATAAAGAGTCTCCTGAGCTTTAACTGAAATACGGCAAAACAAACCAATAAAAATCAATGAAATTAATTTGATCTTAAGAGTTAATGAGTTCATACGTTTTCTTCTTAAATTTTGTGTAAATATCTAAAATTAATTGAATATAGAAAATTTTTGAGGTCATAAAAAAGGCCATTTAATAAAATTTATGATCTAGCTCATCCGAAATAACTATTATTGCGATAGAATTAAAACTGAATGCGCAGCTCCGTCTATTCTCTCATCTTAAAAAATCAACAGAAAAGCAAAAAGCAGTTTGCGGTTCTTATTGATCCGGATAAATTTGAGCCCGACCAGATCTTACCTCTTGCCGAAGAATCAAAAGTCGACCTGCTACTTGTGGGAGGAAGTCTTCTTACAAATGGCAATTTTGAAAAATGCGTTGAAACGATCAAAAAGAAATCAAAGATCCCTCTTCTTATTTTTCCCGGAAACAATCTCCAGATCAGTAAAAACGCTGATGGAATTCTTTTGTTATCACTTATTTCCGGGCGAAATCCTGACATGCTCATAGGCAAACACGTAATTGCTGCACCTCTTTTGAAATCGAGCAAAATCGAGATCATCCCGACCGGCTACATGCTTGTGGAAAGTGGAACTCAAACTGCCGCGTTATACATGAGCAATACTGTGCCGATCCCTGCTGACAAAGATGATATTGCCATGTGCACCGCACTTGCAGGTGAAATGCTTGGATTAAAATTAATTTACATGGATGCGGGCAGCGGAGCGAAGAACAGAATAAGCTCTTCAATGATTAAAAAAGTGAAGGCTTCTATTCAGATACCTTTGATAGTAGGTGGAGGGATCAATACTGCGGAAAAAGTAAAAGAAGCATGCAAGGCGGGAGCTGATATTGTTGTGGTGGGAAATGCACTGGAAAAGAACAAGTCTTTACTAAAAAAAATGGCTTCGGTCATACATTCATTTTAAAATCAAGGTATGAAACTCATTGTAATTTCCAGCTCAAACAGTATAGAGAATGAAGTGAAGATAGTTACTGAGCTTTTTGAAGCAGGATTGGAAACATTTCATATCAGAAAACATAAACTCTCTACAAAAAGTATGAAAGAGTTTATCGCTGCCATTCCATCACATTTCCATAACCGCATTATCATTCATTCTCATCACAAGCTTGCCAGAAAATTTGATCTTGCGGGTATTCATCTTACAAAATCGCACAAAAAGAAAACCTGGAAAACCTGGCTGATACTTAAGCTGATCCGGTTAAAGAATCCCGGTATTATTATCACCACTTCTTACAGCACGATCGGACAAATTCTCGCAAGCAAACAGGATTATGATTACAGCTATGCTTTTTTGAGTCCGATATTCGACAACTTTAACAGTAAGTTCCAGGGCGGATTCACTGAACACAGTTTAAAATCAGCAATTCAAAAGTCGTCACTTAAAATAGTTGCAAGAGGTGGTGTTGACATCGCAGCTATCGAGAACGCTCAAAACATAGGGTTTCATGGCATTGCTTTTTACAGCTCTTTGTGGAAGTCGAAAGATCCGGTAGCTGAATTCAATAAAGCTGTAGAAAAATTCCAGGAGCTCCACATCCCTATCGAATAATGAATTTTTCCGAAATTTCTGAGGCAGTAATTTCCGCGTTCCAAGCAACAAGCATAACTGAATGGCTCATTTTCTCAACGGCCATTGTTTATGTGTTGCTTGCCGCAATTGAGAATGTATGGTGCTGGTTATTCGGGATCATCTCAAGTGCTTTATCAGTTTATCTTTGCTACAGCGGCCAGCTTTTCCTCGAAAGCGGCTTAAGCGTATTCTATGTGATCATCGGGATCTATGGCTGGTATCAATGGCTTTACGGATCTAAAGAAAAGTCTGAAATAAAGATCATCCATTATGATCTGAAGCAAAATACTTTACTCATAATTATCGGAATTTTAATATGGATCCCGTTTGGCTATATCGCTAACACATTCTCAACACAGGCAATGCCTTATCTTGATGCGTTCATTACTTCGTTCAGCATAATTGCTACATGGATGACTGCAAAAAAAATAATTGAGAACTGGTTATACTGGATCCTCATTGATGCGATGGCGGTTCTGCTCTATACTTACAGAGGTTTCTATCTTATCGGGCTGCTGTATATAATCTATACTGTTCTGGCTGCAGCCGGTTATTTATCATGGAGGAAAAAAGCAAGCAAATAATCCGGATAGCACTTATAGGTCCTGAAAGCACTGCGAAAAGCACACTTTCAGAGCATCTTGCCAAACATTACAATACGGTTTGGGTGAAAGAATATTCGCGTGAGTATTTGCAATCTGTAGATAATTATACTCTGGCCGATGTCTTAGTTATTGCGCAGCGACAACTCGAAACAGAGAATGAACTTTTAAAAAAAGCGAACCAATGTATATTTGCCGACACCGAACTTATCATTTCAAAAGTATGGTGTTTAGATGTTTTTAAAACATGTCCCCAATGGATCGAAAATAATATTCTACCCAACAAATACGACCTTTATCTTCTTACATTCCCTGACCTTGAATGGGAAAAAGATCCACTCAGGGAAAACCCATATAGGCGTGAGTTCTTCTTTAACTGGTACGAAAAAGAATTAAAACAAATAGACGCCACTTACACCATCATCAAAGGAAAAAACATTGAGCGCCTCAACAATGCAATTAATGCGATTGAAAATTTTATTGCCGGAACAAGGAAATAATTTTTAGTTTTGTCGCATCAATAAAGGGGTGCCCTATTGAATTATAAATGAAAAATTATGAATTATAAATTGTGTTAAAGCATTTATAATTTAACATTCATAATCATAATTCCTTATCGGCTGAGATTATACCCAATGTACTTTATCTCTCAAAGATAAATACATGCACCTGATCAGGGTCATGCCTGCGTAGGGAATAGGTATTGTTAAAATATTTAGTAGCCGCTTGCTCCTTTGCTGCTATCTGTTTAACAAAAATAAATCATGAATAAAATAAAAATTATTTTGGCGACTGGTGTATTTGCACTTTCGTTTCCGCTGTTTTCTCAACACACATTTTCCGGGAAGATCAACAATGAAAAAAACGAACTTATTGCCGGTGCTACAGTCAGACTGGAAGGCACTTACATTGCCTCACCAAGCAATTCGGAAGGAACGTTTGAAATAAAAAATCTGAAACCCGGAAACTACATTGCTCATATTTCTTATGTTGGATATCAGACAAAAACGGATACGATAAAACTATCCGGTGATGAAGTCAGAAATTATGGATTGAAAGAAAACACTCTTTTAATGGATGAGGTCATAATCACTGCAACCCGCGCCAATGAGCGTTCTGCAATGGCTTTTACCATCGTAAATAAAGAGCAGATCGCAGAAAACAATCTTGGCCAGGATCTTCCTTACCTTTTAAATCAGCAACCATCTGTTGTCACCACATCGGATGCAGGCGCGGGAGTTGGATATACAGGGATCAGAATACGCGGAGTGGATGCAACGCGCATAAATGTCACTATCAACGGGATCCCTGTAAATGATGCGGAATCGCAGGGAACATACTGGGTAGACCTACCTGATATTGCTTCAAGTATTGATAACATTCAGTTACAACGCGGTGTGGGAACTTCCACAAATGGCGCTGGCGCGTTTGGCGGAAGCTTAAATATTGAAACCACGAAGCTTAACCAAAAGCCATATGCTGAATGGAACAGCTCTTACGGATCATTTAACACTATGAAGAATACGATAAATGCCGGAAGCGGACTTTTAAACGAAAAGCTGGCAGTTGATATCCGTTTGTCGAAGATCAATTCAGATGGCTTCATAGACAGGGCGAGCTCTGATCTCCGCTCTTATTATTTATCTGCAGGGTATTATGGCAAGAAAAACATTATCAAATTTATCACCTTCAGCGGTTATGAAGAAACTTACCAGGCATGGTATGGGATTCCGCAGTCAAGATTAAAAGGTAACCTCCCGGGAATGAATGATTATATTTTTAATAATTATCTCGATGCTCATGAAGCTGGAAATCTGCTTAATTCAAACAGCAGAACCTACAATCCATATACATATCAAAACCAGGTTGACCATTACGTACAAACGTATTATCAGCTGCATTTTTCACACGAGTTCAACAGGAACTGGAACAGCAATATCGCAGTGCATTACACAAAAGGAAAAGGTTATTATGAAGAATATAAAAAAGGACAAGCCTTTTCCAGCTATGGACTACCGGATGTACTCGTAGGTACAGAATTGATCACTAATACCGACCTTGTGCGCAGAAGGTGGCTCGACAATGATTTTTATGGAACAACGTTTTCGTTGAATTATGACAGCCATAAAAAGCTATCGGCTTTATTGGGAGGAGCATGGAATAATTACACCGGTTTGCATTATGGTGAGATCATCTGGGCGCAATATGCTGTGAACAGTAACATTCATCAGCACTATTATAATGACACAGCAAATAAAAATGACTTCAACATATTTTTGAAAGCCAATTATCTTGTAACAAAAAAATTAAACGTGTTTGCTGATCTTCAATACAGAATGGTAAACTATTCATTTCTTGGTTTTGATGACAGCCTGAAAAATATCGAGCAGACTGCCAGCTTATCTTTCTTTAATCCGAAAGTAGGCGTAGACTATACCTTGAATAATACATCAGGAGTATATGCCTCTTACAGCATAGGTAACAAAGAACCAAGCCGTGATGATTACACTCAATCCACACCAACCAGCAGGCCTAAACATGAAACGTTAAATGACCTCGAAGCGGGATTTCGTTACGCATCAAAAAAGGCGATGCTGAATGTGAACCTGTATTTTATGGATTATACGAATCAACTGGTGCTGACCGGAGAGATCAATGATGTTGGTGCGTACAACAGAACCAACGTTGCAAAGAGCTATCGGCAGGGGATCGAAATACAAGGAGGGATAAAGATCCTGAAATCATTGTCGTGGGAAGGAAATATAACACTAAGCAGAAACAAGATCAGGAACTTCAAGGAATACATCGATAACTTTGACAGTACTGCGCAAAGCGTAATTATTTACAAAGAATCTGACATAGCTTTTTCACCGGAGATCATTGCCGGAAGCACGATCACTTTTGAGCCAGTTAGAAATTTGAAATTCAGTTTTATCAGTAAGTATGTCGGCCAGCAATACCTTGATAACACATCGAATGACGACAGGAAGCTGGATGCTTTTTTTGTAAATGATCTGCGTATTAACTATTCGATAAAAACAAAGTATATTCCTGAGATAGGTTTTACTCTTGCAATAAATAACATCTTCAGTGAAGAGTATGAATCAAACGGCTATACATGGGGATACATCTACGGGGGGAAGCACACGGTTGAGAATTTCTATTATCCGCAAGCCGGAATAAATTATATGGCAGGCTTGAGACTGAAGTTTTAAAATCAGCTGAAATAAAGAAGCTCCTCATTAAGATCGAGAAAAGGGAATTCTTTTACCAATTGCTTACAACGGAGCGCATAGGAAGTCCTGAACTTTTTATGCGCTTCTGAATTTTCATTGAATGGTCGGTGCGCTAATGCGTTTCTGATCTCGGAGATGCGAAGAAATAATTGTTCAGTTGCTTCAGAAAAGCTCGCAATTTTTAACTTTTCAAAAACATACTGGATTGCAAGTTCATTCGGATGAACAAGATCTTCTTTAAAAAAACGGTAGTCCCGCAGATCATCGATCACCAATTCATAAGCGGGAAAATAAAACACATTCTCATTTGCCTTTACCAGCTCATGTACCGACTGAAGGAGGATTGATTTACTTAAATTATTCTCCACTACACCATCTCTTATATATCGCACCGGGCTGACCGTAAAAACAATATTTAAAGAGGCACTCAGCGAACGGATTTCAGATATCAGTTTATTATATTCCTTAATAATCGTTTCGGTTTTAATCAATGATTTGTCAAACTCTTTCTGTGGTACTTTATGACAATTTCCTACCGGAATATTCCTGTCTTTCAAAGCGTAAAAAAACGCAGAACCAAAAGTTATGAAAACCCATTTTGCATCTTTAATATGTGCATGCGCAGATGAAATTGAAGCATTAATATTACCCAGGCATCTTGACCTATCAGGATCTGAAAACTTACTATGATGATCCCAGGAATGCCATGTTTCGTTGGAAAAGAAAAGATCATTTTCCTGAACCTGTGTGTTGTTCAAATAGCTTTTTAGTGATCTCGACAATGACAATGGATCATACAGGATTCCATGCGGATTGATGATTGAACTGAACTTTGCATCTGAAAATTTTTCACCGATGTTCTCTGCAAAGCAGGAACCGATGAACATGAGCTTATCGGAATATTCTATCTTGTTTGGAAATGCAGGGATTGGAAATTCGAGGTGAAAGTTCATGAAGAATTGGAGAATTAGAGAGATGGAGGAATAGAGAATTAGGGACTAAGTATTAAATAACAATATTATTCTGGTTGAAATTTTAAAATTAGTTGTACCTAAGCATATAAGATCAACAATTCTTCGACTGACCAATTTTTTCCTTCTCCATTTCACCACTTCTCCATTTCTCTAATTCATCAACTCTCCAATTGTTTGTTACTGCTGACACTTACAATACGGTGAAAAATAGATTTTAGTTTTGGGAAGCAAAGCCTGCAACCTCTCCTGCTCTGCATCAGGAATAAGTATTACACGAACATCGAGGACAAGCAAGCTTTTCAGATTTTTCATCTCTGAAGGATACTTGTCAATATTATTGCTCCAGAGATCCAGATTTTTTAAACTGCTGAGTGAACCTATTTGCGGAGGAAGCGTGCTGAGCTCGTTCTGATTTAAATTCAGGTATTGCAATGACTTAAGCTCACCGATCTCTTTTGGAAGGGATTCAATTTCATTTTTGGAAAGTATCAGGATCTGCAGATCTTTCAATTCGGAAATTGAAGAAGGAATCTCTACAATATTGTTTTTACTGAGATCGAGGTATTGAAGGTGTTTGAACTGAAGGATCTCTTTAGGGAATTCCTTTAACCGTTTTCTACGCAGTTCCAGCTTGATCACCTTGTCTGGATCTTTCATAGCCTCTTCAAGATTCGTAAAACCGGTAAGTGTATCGAGTGTTAATGAATCAAGAAGTTCAGTCTGGGAAGAAAGTCTGCAAGGCAAAAAACCCAGCAGTAAAAAGAAAATGTAACAGGTAGCCTTAAACTTGAATTTCATTTTTCACCTCTCTTTATTTCCCTAAGGAAACTCAATCATTATGCCGAAAGAATTTTCAGGCTATTCACTTTATCAACGGCCAGCTGGTCTTTTAATGCTTCGAGTCCATTGAATTTCACCTCATCTCTCAGACGCTCTACAAAGTAAATGGTTGCATTCTCCTCATAAATATCCTTATTAAAATCAAAGATGTTAACTTCAATGGTCTTGTGCTTTCCGTTAACTGTCGGGTTGTTACCAATATTCAGCATTCCGCCATAGAGCGTATTATCGTGCCTTACCTTAACTGCATACACTCCGTCAGCCGGAATGATCTTGTACTTATCTTCCACTAAAATATTTGCTGTGGGATAACCGATCTCACGACCAATCTTTTTTCCATCCACAACTCTGCCTGTTAACGAGAATTCATGTCCCAGGTAACTTGCCGTTGTTTTGACATCACCTGTTTGAAGTGCATGGCGAATCTTTGTTGAGCTGATCTCGATTGAATCGATATCCTTTGCAGGAATTTCCTCGACCTCAAAACCATACAAAGGGCCATATTCTTTCAAGTGTTCAAACGAGCCTTCGCGGTTACGTCCGAAATGATGGTTGTAACCAATTACCAAACGTTTTGTTTTTATCTGATTGACTAAAATATTTCTTACAAATTCAACTGAAGTAAGACGCGAAAACTCTTTTGTAAAAGGAATAATGATGAGATGATCAATTCCGTATTGATCGAGCAATTCGATCTTTTCCTCTTGTGTATTGATCAGCTTCAGATCGTTATCATCAGGAAACAGCACCATTCTCGGATGCGGGAAAAAAGTGATGAGAACCGTTTCACCATTTTCTTCACGTGCAGTTTCTTTAAGACGTGCAATGATCTTCTGATGGCCAAGATGAACGCCATCAAAAGTCCCTGTGGTTACTACAGGATTCTTTACATTCTTAAAATCAATAATATCAGTGTAAACTTTCAAGTGTGATAAATAGAATACGAATTTACGGGATTTTGTAATCATATCTATTATTTGTGTTGAAAGATTATAGGGCCTGCTTTCATTTCATCACTTTTTCCAACCGTTAATGCTATTTTTATAACTTCGCGGAACAATTTTTAAAAGCACTGCCTCTTTGAAAACCATTGCCCGTAAAGCTTTTTTACTTATTATTTTCTGGTTTTGTGTTTTCGCGCTTAATCGTATAGTTTTTTATTGCTGCACAGGAACATTGCTGCAGGGTGTTTCTTTCAACCTTATTCTGCAATCATTCTGGCATGCCTTACGATTGGATCTTTCGATGATCGGTTATCTGACTGCTCTCCCTTTTCTTCTGTACCTGGTTTATTTTTTAATTCTTAAAAAGTCAATTCTTGTTGTCAGCGATTATTTCAATTATTTTTTGATCATACTTTACAATCTTGCTGCTTTTGGTGAACTGTGCCTGTATCGTGAATGGAAGGCTAAGCTTAGCATGCAGGCTTTACAACACTTCAGGAATCCGGAGGAAGTTTTTAAATCGGCTTCGATCGGACTCACACTTTTGTTCTTTTCCCTTACCATAATTTTCAGCTGGTTATATATCAGGATTTACAAAAGAAAAATTTCATTTACGGAGGATCATTCAGCGATTCCAAGTCAGGAAATGATTTCCGGCTCAACGCAAGACGAATCAGATCACTTCAGCTATGCGCAGGATGACACACGAGTAAGTCGTAAAACAACGCTATTTTCAAAAACTGTCATAGGAATCTGCATGTTGGTCGCAATCTCAGCGTTCTCTATAATCAGCATCAGAGGAGGCTTACAGCAGATCCCGATTCAAAGCAGCGATTCTTTTTTCTCCACCACTCCGATTGTAAATGACGTTGCAGTGAATCCTCTATGGAACATCACATTTAATATCATGGAGTATGAAAATCATTTTAAAGATAATCCTTATAAAGATTTTCCACAGGCTGAAGCCGACCGGATCACGCGCGAACTGTATAGTGCATCCAAAGACACTACCGTTGAATTCCTGACAAACAAAAGGCCTAATATTGTTTTTTTTTTACTTGAAAGCTGGAGCGCTTATACCGTCAGCTCTTTCGGGGGAGATAATTTTGCGCCTTTCATAGACAGTCTTAGCAAAGAAGGAATTCGTTTTACCAAAGCTTATCCGGCAGGCTATGTTTCCGACCAGGGTATTCCCGCTGTACTCAGCGGCTACCCTGCTGTTTCAAGGATCGCTGTCATCAATGAAAGTTCGAAATCCGTTCCGCTACCATGCATCAATCAGGATCTGAAACCGTACGGTTATGAAAGCGGATTTATCTTCGGTGGCGACCTGAATTATGGAAACATCAGAAGCTATGTTTACAATAAAAAATTTGATATTATCAGGGAAGAGAAAGACTTCGAATCAGAAATTCCGCGTGGCAAATTAGGGATCCAGGACAAGGAAATGGCTGCAGAATATCTAACGCTTCTTAATGCTGCAAAAGCGCCATTTGTTTATACCTGGTTCACTCTCAGCTCACATATGCCTTATGATTTTGGTGAAGAGAAAAAGCAGCTTGTAAAAACAGAGAATGATTACATTAATTCAGTTGCATACTCTGATGCAGCTTTAAAAGAATTCTTCGTCAAAGCGAAAACACAGCCCTGGTATAACAATACCCTGTTTGTGTTAGTTGCAGATCATAGCCATGCCAGTCACCGTGAATTAAACGTTTATGACGCGGAATACCACCGAATCCCGATGGTGTTTTTCGGAAATGTGATTGACATGTCGTTCAGGGGAAAAGCAATTGAACACGTAGTTTCGCAGCTTGATATCACACATTCGCTGTTAAAGCAGATGGATCTCGATAAAGAAAGCGAACAATATCAATGGAGTAAGAACATGTTTAATCCTTATTCAAAACATTTTGCATTTTACTGCAGCTATAGCGGTGCCGGATTTGTAACAGATGAGGGATATATAGGATTTCAGCATGGGCTTAAAGAACTTATTTTTAACACCTTAGAAAGTAAAAAAACACTGGCCGATAGCCTTACAATGTATGGCAAAGCCTTTCAGCAGTCGGTATATGAGGATTATCGTTTAAAATAGGGGCTTTATCTTAAATTAAAACAGTTTTCAACAGAAGTCAAAATCCTTCCTTACTTTTGCACTCGATTTTAAAAGTACTAATTTTTATAACTATATAAAATGTCACAACAAACCGGTAAAATCTCTCAGGTAATTGGTCCTGTAATTGACGTTAGCTTTGAAGGCGGAGCTACATTGCCTAACATCCTGGATGCTTTGGTGGTAATCAAACCAAACGGCCAGAGAGTTATTCTTGAAACACAAAAACACGTTGGTGAAGATACAGTGCGTACGATCGCGATGGACTCTTCTGACGGGCTATACCGCGGATTATCTGTAGAAAACACAGGTGCTCCTATCACAATGCCGGTAGGTGATCAGGTAAAAGGACGTTTATTCAACGTAGTTGGAGAAGGTATCGATGGTATCGGTCCTGTGTCCAATAAAGGCGGAGCTTCTATTCACAGAAACCCACCTAAATATGAAGATCTTTCTACTTCAACAGAAGTATTATTTACAGGAATTAAAGTTATCGACTTACTTGAGCCTTATGCAAAAGGTGGTAAGATCGGTTTGTTCGGTGGTGCCGGAGTTGGTAAGACCGTATTGATCATGGAGCTGATCAACAACATCGCAAAAGGATACGAAGGTTTATCGGTATTCGCAGGTGTTGGTGAGCGTACGCGTGAAGGAAATGACTTATTACGTGAGATGATCGAGTCGAACGTTATTAAATATGGTGAAGAGTTCAAACACTCAATGGAGCAAGGTGGATGGGATCTTTCTAAAGTTGACATGAAAGAATTAGAGAAGTCACAGGCTACTCTTGTATTCGGTCAGATGAATGAGCCTCCGGGAGCCCGTGCGCGTGTTGCTTTATCAGGATTAACAATGGCTGAATATTTCCGTGACGGAGATGAAAAATCAGGCGGACGTGATATCCTTTTCTTTATTGATAACATCTTCCGTTTTACACAAGCAGGTTCTGAGGTATCAGCGTTATTAGGCCGTATGCCTTCTGCCGTTGGTTACCAGCCTACACTTGCAACTGAGATGGGATTGATGCAAGAGCGTATCACTTCTACGAAGCGTGGATCTATTACATCTGTTCAGGCGGTTTACGTTCCTGCGGATGACTTAACGGATCCGGCTCCTGCTACAACATTTGCCCACTTAGATGCAACAACCGTATTGAACCGTAAGATCGCTGAGCTTGGGATCTACCCTGCTGTGGATCCTCTGGATTCTACATCACGTATCTTATCAGCTGCAGTTTTAGGTGATGCACACTTCGGAACAGCACAGCGTGTGAAGCAAATTTTACAGCGTTACAAAGAATTACAGGATATCATCGCCATCCTTGGTATGGACGAGCTTTCTGAAGAAGATAAATTGGTTGTATCACGTGCAAGACGTGTTCAACGTTTCTTATCTCAGCCTTTCCACGTTGCTGAGCAGTTCACCGGGTTAAAAGGTGTATTTGTTTCTATCGAAGATACGATCAAAGGATTCAACATGATCCTGAATGGTGAAGTGGATGAATATCCTGAAGCAGCATTCAACCTTGTTGGTACGATTGAAGACGCGATTGAAAAAGGTAAGAAGATCTTAGCTGAAGCGAAGTAAAAACCCGTCATTGGGAGATTGGGAGATTAGGTTTAGTACTTTCCCAATTAACAAATGACAAATGACAAATGACTAACTATGTATTTAGAAATAATAACTCCTGAAAAAAAAGTGTATGCCGGTGATGTGGATGCTGTGAGGCTTCCGGGTGCTGATGGATCATTCGGAATATTGAACAACCACGCTCCTTTGATCGCTACATTAAAAAAAGGAACAGTTAAAGTTACCGATAACACTAAGAAAGTTGAGAATTTTGATATCAACGGTGGGGTTGTTGAAGTGCTGAACAACAAGATCACAGTTCTTGCTGAAGCATAAGTAATCATTTTCACCCTTTGTATAGAAAGAAGGGCCGAATCATAAATAAAAATCCCGCTCTGTTAATTCAAAGCGGGATTTTTATTTTAACAATTTCCGGGATCTATTTTTGCATTATGATCTTGCCCGATACTGATTTGTTTCCAATCAGCATCCGATAGAAATAAACTCCCGGCTTCAGGCTTTCACCATTTACCACTATCTGACGCTCTCCGATTGAATTATTCTTGTCGTTGACCGACATCACTTCTTTTCCAAACGCATCATAGATCTTAAGAATAACAGGTTGCATATCTTTTACAACCACGCTGAATGTAACCTGGTCCCTGAACGGATTCGGATACACTCTTACTTCCGCTTTCTCCGGCTCAACTGATTCTGTAGAAACATAACAATTGGATGCAACTCCCGGAAGTGAACCATCTATCCATCCGAAACGGCTCGCGATCCAATTTTTAAGTTCTGCCGCATGTCCGCTATATGTCGAAGGAATTGGTGATGGATTCGCCCAGACATTTGCATCCAGGATCGGCCACATGGTGAAATTACGGGCCTGTGATTCAGAAAGGTAATTAGTAAGTGAATCGATTCGTGCATAAAGAGTAGCAGGGGTAATGATTGATCTTGTCTTTAACTCTTCCCATCTGCATTTGATCTTATTTACAAAATTCGGGTCCTGCATCAGTCGTTGCCACCAGAAAGGAGTTTCATAAACCAATGCCGTGTGCTGATATTGCCAGCCAACCGGAGTGACCCCATCCCCGAAATTTGAATTCGCCCAGGCAAGGTCATAATCCCAAACAGGGCCTAAGTTTAACTTGCCTCCTTTACTATCCTTATCCTTATAAATATAAGTACTCACTTTATAGGCATCCACATTCTTGCTCAGCTCTGAGATGATAAAATAATCAACAAAACTTTTTGGCTCAATGAATTTAACATAGCCATCAATAGGGTGGGCAAATTGCCCTGATTGCAGATTCTGTTCGAAATTCCAGAAATAGTTTTTGATATACGATTGCTGCTGCGGAGTGATAGTAGTGTCTTTCGGATAATAATACTGGAAGAACACGGTATCCGTGCTTCCGGAAGGAGGTGCAATGTGTGATTTGAAGCCACCTTCAGTACCATCTCTTTTATCAATCCTCAGCATATAACCGCCTGTCATTGCATCTCCGGCATTGTCGGTTTTGCTTAGCTTGGAAATATCTACCCGCTGATCCCCACGCTTTATTTTTTCTTCAAGAATATAAACACCCTGATATTCACCATCGATTAAAACCTCCACAAACTGTCCTCTTGGAGCATAGTTCCCCATTCGCATCGCCAGATCAAATGTAAGTGCATTTCTGATAAGCGTTTTATCAATATAGGAAGCGTACAAGATCCAATCGTGCTCAGCGGGCATATTCAGCAACGACACATCCAAATCATTCCCTGCGTTATCGACTGTTTCCAGGCTCATGCTTTTTTTCTGAAATTGCAGAGAGCTGGAACCCCTGTATTCAATCGCCACTTTTCCATTATAATTGTTTGGGGCGTCTGTTACATTGTTTCTGATTCCCGGACCGTTATATATGATTGACATATTCATGATCTTTTTCGGTTCATTCTGAATGTTTTGTCCCAATGTGCTAATTAATACTAATGGTAGATTGGAAGAAGTCAGGTTTACAGGAACCAATGGATTAGGGCCGAACGTGATGCTCCAGCTGTTCAATGTACCCGGAACACCTGCAATGTTCCATATTTTTATCAGCAGTTTCCAAGCACCATTCGGGTTAGATCCGTTGTTAAACAAACCCATATATCCTGTCGGCCGGAAAGAACCTGTATAGGGCGCAGTTCCTGCTGTTATGGATGATCCCGCAGAACCATCGAAACATGTGTTTAAATAATCCGGGCCACCGGTCGGATTATTTGATACCATTTCTACCGATTTTCCCGAAGGGGAGACTAATTCAATCGAAACCTCCGTGAGATCGGGATGAGAGAGGTTCAGGCACAGCTGCGTGATACCAAAGGACGAATTCATTGAGGGTCCAAGTCCTGAAACGATCTGAGTGAACACTACATCATTTCCGGTGGGCATTACTGCACCTCCTGTGCCGCTGTATGTTTGCGCATTTACAAGGGTGCATCCCAGAAAGAACAGGAAGAATGAGTTAAGTAATTTTTTTTTCATGTGCATTAATTATAATTAATACTACTATTTAACAGCATGCATACTCTTAAAACTATGCCTACTAAAAAAGTATGTGAAAAACGTATGAAACCATCCAAATGCAGCTTATAATGAGGAAAATAATCTACAATATTTATTTATGATTTATTTGCTGTAAGTGTACATTTACAGAAGTTAAAACTGATTTATGAAGAACGACCAGCTTTTTGATGCGATCATTATTGGAGGAAGCTTTGCCGGTTTATCCGCTGCCCTCGCCTTAGGAAGAGCAAACAGAAATATTCTGGTAATCGATGATAATAATCCCTGCAATATACAAGCTCCCCGCGCCCATAATTTCCTTACCTGGGATAACTCCAAACCATGTGATATAATTGCTAAAGCGAAAGCGGATGTCAAAAAATACGACACAGTAAAGTTTATTGGAGGCCGTGCTGATGGTGCTAAACAAATCAGCAAAGGCTTTGAGGTGGTGCTTGCAAACGGAGAGCGTTATGAAACCAAAAAACTATTATTTGCTACAGGTGTGAAAGATGTAATACCCGATATTCCCGGTTTGAGCGCTTCATGGGGAATCTCAGTTTTACATTGCCCTTATTGTCATGGATACGAAGTGAAAGACAAACAGACCGCAGTACTAGGCAATGGCATCAATGCTTTTGATGTATGTATGGTTTTAACACAGTGGACCCGGGATATCCGCCTTTTAACAAATGGCAGATCGGAGCTCAGCGATGAACAAAGGATCCGCCTTAAAAAACACAATATCGAGATCATTGAAAATGAAATCGATCGCATTGATCACGAGGGCGGGCAAGTGAAATCCCTTTATTTCAAAGACAAAACAAAACTAAGCATACCTGTTATTTATGCCAAGCTGGGTCACACTCAACACTCCGATATTCCGGAGAAGCTGGGCTGCAAAATCAAAGATGATGGATATATTGAAGTTGACGAATGCAAAAAAACATCTATGTATGGTGTGTATGCTGCAGGCGACAACACAAGTAAAGGACGAACAATCTCTTTTGCCGTGGCTGCCGGAACGGTAGCAGGAATGATGATCAACGGGGAACTATCATCTGAAAGTTTCTGAGATCTTTTACTCATATTCCCTACTTTTGCCGGTATTAAAACGGACTCACATGATCAAAGGGATTATCTATTCAACACTTTTATTCTTCATACTCGCTTTCTCTCAGGCAACGCAGGCGCAGGCTAAACTCGTATTAAGCGAGGTAAGGCAATTATCTAAAAGATCTATTGCCGAGAAATTACTCGGGCAGGACGAAAATTTTTTTTATATCCTTAGATCAAGTCCGGAGGGATCTTTTTTCATAGAAAAGTATAGTCAGCTTAACCTCACGCTGGAATATTCTGTGGACATTACTCTTCCACAGGATAATGACGACAGCTTTCTGGAAGCGTATTTTATTCACGGTAAAACGGTAGTTTTCAGGGAACATTTTGAAAGAAATGCTAACAATAATGATCAACGTTCGGTTTACATGCAAACAATAACAGCCAACGGAATTATAAAGGAACTAAGAGAGCTCTTAAAAATCGAAACACCGAAAATGGTAATGGGAGTGGATCTGATGGGGGCTAAATTAGGCGATGCAAGCATGCATACCATAAACTACGATTTCAATATTTCGGATAATAAAAAACATATCTGTATCGCGGCTTCGGAAACCATAACAACAACTGAATCGCATTTTGAAAAGTGCATGGTCTTAATTCTCGATGCAGAGTCGCTTTCCCACGAATCAAAGATCATTGTGCCAAAACAGTTCACTGATTCTAATATTGAAGCTTGGAATTTTAAAACGGATGACGATGGTGACGTACTTTTTAATTTCAATTACAACTACTCAGAAAAAAAAACCGTCTCTGCAATAGGAATAATGAGCCAGCGGTCCGACAAGATCACTGGAATTGATTTAAATTTCAATCGAACAATTCATAAGATCGAAGATATCGATTTCATCAGTAAAGGCGATAAAATATATTGTTCAATTATTTATAAGAACAGGGTTCGGGAGAAGGACGGGCTGAACCTTACAGCGCTGTTCGGATTATTTTCACAAACCTTGAACTTAAAAACATTGAAGCCTGAGAAAATGGACAGTGTTCATTTTTCAGAAGAATTGATTAACATCCTTAAGAAAGGAGAAAAGTCAATTATCAATAATTACAGAATATGCTCTATAATTGAAACAGAAGGGAAAATTTATACGATAGCAGAACAGGACATCAGATCGGCTTTGGTTGTATACCAAACCAGTTCATCAGGTGAAATAAAATGGGTAAAACCATTTCCGCGTTTTTTTAAAATAACCACCTATTTTACAAAAAACTTTTTCCTTGCCATCGCCCACAATGGTAACCTTAGATTAATCTATTGTGAAAGCCCTGCAAATACAGATAAAGCTAAATTGAATAGCCTGACTATGAAAAACAATAAAGCCACAGGCTATGGTGATGCCAACGTCACCCTTGCAACAATTTCATCTGACGGAAGTATAAAACAAGAAGTCATTTATAAGAATACTGAATTAAGTATGATCCCGATAGACGGTGCGTCACGAATGCGCAGTCATTATAATTTCCCGCTGGAATACAATATGATCGTACCAATAGAAAACAAGGGCGCGATTCTCTACTTTGAAAGAGGAGACAGGTACGCTTACGGGAAGCTGATCTACTGATTTGTTCCCCGGCATTCAAGTGATTCCAATGCTTTGATTATCTGGTTTTTGAATTCATTTCATTCAAATAAATAATTTCCAAAGCATAAATATTTCCACTATCATTGCACACACGTATAAATTATCGGTGTTATGAACAGGAATATCTCTCTGATCCTTTTGTCTCTTTTTTTTGGCGTTTTTTCTTTAAAAAAAATCCATGCACAGGAAACAGTAACATTTCCTTCAAAAGACGGGCTTATGATCACAGCGGATGAATACGTTGAAGACGAGAAGATGCCTTACATGATCTTACTGCACCAGGCAGGATTCAGTCGCGGAGAATACATTAACACTGCAACCCGCTTTCAGAAATTTGGATACAATTGCCTGGCAGTGGATCTTCGTTCAGGCAAAGAAGTTAACGGAATCACCAATGAAACTGCAGCTTTAGCGGCTAAAAAAAGAAAGACCACCGGTTACCTCGACACTGAGCAGGATATACTTGCCGCAATCGATTATATCTATAAAAAGACGAATAAGAAAGTGATACTTGTGGGTAGCTCTTACAGTGCATCACTCGTTCTAAAGATCGCAGCAGGTTCTGATAAGGTAAAAGCGGTGCTGGCATTCAGTCCGGGTGAATACTTTACCGGCAAACTAAATGTAAAAGATGCGATCAGGCTTTTAGACAAACCCGTATTTGTTACTTCGTCAAAATCGGAAGCAGCTGATGTTGCGGCATTGGTGAAAGAAGTAAAGAATAAAAATCAATTCACTCCCTCTAATGCAGGAGATCATGGTTCAAAGGCATTGTGGAAGGAAAGTAATCCGAATTACCATGAATATTGGCTGGCCCTGCTGATGTTTATGAGGGGAATACAGTAAGGAATATTACTTAAATACTCTGAAAATAACCAGGATTAATTGAATGACTATTGAAACAAAGAACCTAAAACTCATCCCCTGCGACACAGAAATTTTGAAAGCCGCAATTCAAGGGAATGAAATACTCGCAAAAAAAATGGATGTTACTGTTCAGGACAATTGGACAGAATTTGGTGAAAGCGCCTTAAAGTATTCACTCGACAAACTATCGGAAAGTGAAGAAGAGAAAAATTGGTGGACATACTTTCCTATTCACAAACAAGACAATAAACTTATCGGAAGTGGGGGTTATAAAGGAAAACCAAACATAGCGGGAACAGTAGAGCTCGGCTATGAAATTTCAGCAGAATACCGCAATCGCGGACTTGCTACTGAAATGGCAGAGGGATTAATTAATAATGCTTTTAGAGATGATAGAGTAAAAATAATTATTGCTCATACTCTTGGAAAACATAATCCATCAACAAAGGTCTTACAGAAATGTGGCTTTGAAAAAGTTGAAGAAATCAATGACCCTGACGAGGGATTGATCTGGAAGTGGGAATTAGAAAGACGATAGCAAACTACACCTTCAGCTTCTTGTTCTCTTTATGCCTTTTATCATCCCGCTTCGTTTTCTTCTCCATATTCTTTTCAAAGGCTTTTGTAAGATCCACACCTGTTTGGTTTGCCAGGCAAATAATCACAAACATCACATCTGCCAATTCATCTGCCAGCTCCTTATCGCTTTCTTTTTTCTTGAATGATTGTTCCCCATACTGACGGGAAATGATGCGAGCAACCTCTCCTACTTCTTCAGTAAGGATAGCCATGTTCGTTAGTTCATTGAAGTAGCGCACACCGTGATCTTTGATCCAGTTATCTACTTTTTTCTGTGCTTGTTTTATCGTCAGCATTGGTTAATTAGTAATTGGTTAATTAGGTTAATTAAGGTTGTGTGTAAAAAGAGCTAATTGTAACCTGCCCTAAATTAACTCAATTAACTGATCAACCATTTAACTACAGAAATATAGGATAAAAAAAAACCTCATAACATACGCTATGAGGCTTCTCTGAAATTGAATTAAAATTATTCAGCTACTACTTCGAAAGTAACATTTCCTACAACTTCTTTGTGGAAACGAACTTCAGCAGTATAAGTACCGATGTTTTTGATACCCTCTTCGTTAACAGAAATGTTCTTTCTGTCTACTTCATAACCTAATTTTTTGATCGCATCAGCTAACTGAACTGTAGTGATAGAACCGAAGATCTTTCCGGACTCACCAGCTTTCGCTCCAACTTTTACAGTCATATCTTTTAAAGCAGCAGCAGTTTTTTCAGCAGCAGCCTTAATTTTCTGATCTTTAAAAGCACGTTGCTTTGCAGTTTCAGCTTGCATTTTCTTTGTAGATGCAGTTGCCATTACAGCTAAACCTTTTGGCAAAAGGAAATTTCTTCCGTAGCCCGGTTTTACTGTTACCACGTCATCCTTGTATCCAAGGTTTTTAACGTCATTTTTTAAAATTACTTCCATTTTTGAATTTCGTTATAAGTTAATTATTTCAACATGTCAGCAACATAAGGAAGAATAGCAAGGTGACGTGCACGCTTAACTGCTCTTGATACTTTACGTTGATATTTAACTGATGTACCTGTTAATCTGCGAGGTAAAAGCTTACCCTGCTCGTTCACAAACTTTAACAAGAAGTTTGCGTCTTTGTAATCGATATACTTAATTCCGCTTTTTTTGAAACGGCAGTATTTCTTTTTCTTAACATCCACTGTTGGTGGAGCAAGATATCTGATCTCTGAATTATCTGAAGCCATTGTTGTGTCTTTTTAAATTAGTTAATGATTAAGCTGATGCTTTTGCTTTGTTTCTGCGTTTTTCGCTGTAAGCAATTGCATGCTTATCAAGCTTAACGGTTAAAAAGCGCAATAAACGCTCATCGCGCTTGTAAGCAACTTCTAATTCTGCAACAAATGTAGTTGGCGCAGTGAATTCAATCAGGTGATAAAAACCTGTTGTTTTCTTTTGAATTGGATACTGTAATTTGCGAAGGCCCCAGGCATCTTCTGCAACGATTTTACAGCCATTGTCTGCAAGCATCTTTTTGTACTTGCTTACCGTCTCCTTT
>JAQZBR010000001.1 GCA_029237775.1 Bacteroidota bacterium | reverse complement strand
TAGCAGTCACAGAATATGTTCCCGACATAGCAGTTGTAGCATTTGTACTTACGGATGGATCTTCCGATGTTGATGTAAATGAATTCGGTCCTGTCCATGCGTATGTAGCACCTGCAATTGTATTAGCAGTTAAGTTAAGCGCTGCTCCTGCGCAAACAGGCCCGTTGTTGCCTGCTGCGGGTGCAGTTGGGATTGGATTTACAACAACAGTTGTTGTTCCTACCACACTAGTACATCCATTAACTGTCGCAGTCACAGAATATGTTCCTGCCATTGCAGTTGTTGCACTTGCACTAACTGATGGGTCTTCGGAAGTTGATGTAAATGTATTCGGTCCGGTCCATGAATATGTGGCACCTGCGATTGTATTGGATGTTAAATTTAATGATGCTCCAACACAAACAGGCCCATTATTACCGGCAACCGGTGTTGTTGGTATAGGATTGATTGTCGCAGTAACAGGCACTCTCACCCCTTCACATCCTGAAACGGTGCAAGATGCATAATACGTTGTCGTTGTAGAGATAGAAGGAGTGGTGAACGAAGCTCCTGTCGCAAGTGCAACTCCTCCGCTGGCAGCAGCATACCACTTTGCAGTTCCGCTGCAACCGGTGACTGATAAAGCTACTGTTCCCGGGCCGCATCTGCTGCCGTTGACTGCAGTTGGTGCCGGTGGTGCCGTAGCCGGAGTACATCCGATTCCACCATAGTTGATCAACAAATTCAGATCGTACTGCATTAATTGTCCGTCCTGTCCATCCACAATTATATAATAAGTTCCATTTGGAAGTGTTCCGGAAGCGGAACGCATTTCAAAACAAGGATCTGCAGATGTCCCGGCCATTACTGCTGATGCTCCACCGGAACAGGGAGCGTTCATTACCTGAACCTGCATTACATTTCCGTTAGTTCCTGCGTAAGTAATATTGCTGAATTTAATGGTGACAGTTGCCTGGCATGTCCCGCTACCGTTAACCGTAAATGCATAAATAGCGCTGTTATTCATTACGTTGTTAGCATAACCTACAGAGGTCAACCATGCGCCTGCACAATTATTATGGATTTGTCCGGCACCGCCAATAGCCAGCTGTGGTTCATTTAATGCAGTGTTGCAGGCATTTCCAAGACAACCTGCGTTTGAAAGATTGGTGTAAGTTTCATTTACATTTACGTTGGGTGTGGTTCCGCAACCAAGTCCGATTGTGGCAGCGGTAGGACAAGCATCGGAAGTTACACCTGTAGGAGTTGCAGATTCAACACAAAGGTTAAACGTGCCATTTGTAGGAGCTCCGCCACCCCATTCCCAAACGCGGTAGTAATAAGTTCCCGGAGGTAATGTTGCAACATTTATTCTTGGGTGAAGGGGTGTAGTACAAACTCCTACATCCAGCGCTCCACCTGCCGTGGCTCCATCAGAACAATCAACCGTAGTTAACCCTGTAATAGTTCCTCCGCATGTTCCACCCGGAGAACCGCTGTAAACGGCAGCTACATAATCGGGTGTTGTTCCTGTTAACTGATACACATCAATCCATACATCCGGTGTTGTTGCTGTAACAGTAAAGCTAAACCATAAATCTCTGTATACCGGGCCCGGGTCGCAGGCTGTGTTGTTACCGTTTACAATGTCGTTTGTTGGTCCTGAACCGCCACCTGCGTACATATATGGGACGCAATCGAACGGATTGGTTGAGGTGATCCCATTAATCTGAGAAGTTATATCTATTGCACTGAAGATACAATCGTTCGTTATTGGCGGGCTGTAAGACACATTTATACAAAAAGCAGTTGTGCTTCCTCCGAATGCATCAACCTGCACATAGTATGTAGTTGACGCAGCCAATGTTGCTGACGCAATAGCAGAGAATGCGCTTGTTCCGCCTCCGTCTTCATTACACGCAACAGACGTAAATGCTCCGCAGGTTCCTGAAAGGATCTTTAGCTCCGTATCAGGGCTACCGCCATTGTCGGTGGATACAGTATAGATTCCGGCTGCTCCGGTAGTAAATGTGTACCATACAGTGTTGTTAGGAGCTGAAGCCCAGCATCCCTGTCCTGTTGCACCAGCATTTTCACCTGCTTCGAGGGTAGCGCCAACATTAGTTCCTGAGGTACATGCGGCACCAACAGTTAGTGGAGTTGCGCCTGAACAATTATTATTCGGTTGCGCATTTAAGACTGCAGATAATGCAATTAAAATTATTGCCAGCGCACTCTTAAAAAATAAGTTACTGAATTTGGGAGTAAATGTATTCATGGTAATATTTTTTAAGTGATTATTAATTATCTGGAAACGATAATTTTTCTGGTTATAAAACCTGATTCTGAATTGATCTTTAACATATAAATACCTGATGGTAAAAAAGAAATGTCTTCGCTGAATAACTCATTGTTGCCGGTGCTGATATATTGATGGGATTGGATAATGTGGCCGGCACTATCATATAGTTCAGTTTTTAAAGCTCCTGAGCTCAGTGATCTGCCGCTGATATTGATCACATCAGTTCCAGGGTTTGGATACACATGAAAAAGTAATCCAGGGAATGAAGTTTCAGCAAGACCGGTTGCACTTAAATCTGTTTTGACCTTTCTTACTCTGAAGTTTCCCTGGTCAGCAACATAGATGTCTTTCGCGTCAGGACTCACTACAAGATTTGTCGGATAAAAAAACTTTGCATTTAATCCTATCGCGTTATCGCCATAAACAGAAGCCGGGGGAACCGCGCCAGTCCCTGCAATTGTTGTTACAGAAGAGGTGAGTAGATTAATTTCGCGGATGCGGTTGTTGTTATTGTCGGCAACATATAACAGATAAGGGTTTCCGGGTACTGTCGCCACACCATTAGGAGCATTGAATTTTGCAAGAGCTGCATTGGCATTGTCTGCAAAAGCTGCTGTTCCCTCGCCTGCAACGGTTATTACATTATTATTGGAGAGAGATATTCCGCGAATAAGGTTATTTCCGTTGTCGGCCACGTACAATGCATTTCCATCTTCAGACACGCTCATTCCTTTAGGAAAACGAAAAGCGGCATTAGTGCCTATACCATTTTGAAAACCTGCAACACCCTGCATACCGGCAATTGTGGAGACAGCTGTTGTGTTGATATCGTATTTTCTTATCAGATGATTTTCTGTATCACTGATATATAATACACTGTCATGATTATTTATTATGTCGGTAGGACTGTTAAAGCTCGCAGCAAGGCCATTCGCATTATCAGCATAAGCGAATGATCCGTTTCCGGCAATAGTGGAAACAACCTGTGAAGAGATAATGATCTGTCTGATGCAGCTGTTTCCGTAGTCAGAAACATACAACTTGGTTCCATCACCTGAAATACAAATTCCTGAAGGATAAGAAAACATAGCAGTAGTTCCGGTAGCATCTGAATAACCGCTTGCACCGCTTCCCGCGATAGTTGAAACCGCTCTTGTCGTGACATTGATTCTGCGGATGCGGTGTCCTGAGTAATCGGCAACATATAAATATGCACCATCAGGAGAAATGCAAATTCCGGTAGGGGCTTTGAATTTGGCAGAACTTCCGGTTGCGTCTGCAAACCCTTGTGTGCTTCCCGCATGTGTTGTTACAGCGTGCTGCGCAAAGCTTAGTGATATATTCAGAAGGAAGCTGACAAAGAAAGCTTTTAGCTTGCTTAATAAAAAAATGCGTGGAGTAGCGTTTTTCATTTTAGTATAAATTAATTATAAGAACTCGTTTATTCGTTAAAAGCCCTTTTTTATTAGGTGAGGTAAAAATATCGTATGCCGGACTCTGAATACAAAGCATAATTTCGGTGCAATTTGATTCATAGATACAACCTTTTCTAAATTGATTGCTAGTTAAGTTCCTGTAAATCAGGTTATTATTTTGACCTAAAAATGTCGTAAATTCGAAACATATGGACGAGTTAGCGCGGCTTATTAATTCTTTATCAAAGGGTGAAAAGAGATATTTTACTATGTTTTCTTCTTTTCAAAGTGGAGATAAAGATTATTTAAAACTCTTCGAGACTGTCGATAAGCTTGGTGATTATGATGAAGAGAAAATAAAAAAAGCGTTGAAAGGGGAAGAATTTCTGAAGCGTTTACCTTCCGTTAAAAATTATCTTTATTCACAGATCCTGAAGAGCCTTCGCCTTAATTATATCGGTTCTACAATAGATTCAGAGCTTAAGGAGATGATCGAAGAGGTTAATATCCTTTATGAAAAACGATTGTTTAAGCAATGCCAGCGAATACTTGATAAAGCAAAAACGCTGGCTGAATCAAATGAACAAACCTTATCCCTTATCGAATTAAATTTGCTGGAAGAGAAAGTACTCATTGAGGTTCTTAATCTTGATAAATTCGAGAAAAGCCTGAACACTACGCTGGATGAGGAACTCAGGCTATTGGACAAGCAGCGGAATACAGCTCAATACAGAAATCTGTATAACAGGATCGTTTTATTGAACAAAAAAATAAAGGAAGCCCGAACGGCTGAAGAGCTGCAGCAGTTCAATGAGATCATTGAACATCCGTTAATGCGCTCATTTGAGAATGCTAAAACATTTGACGCGAAAAATTATTTTTATCTCATCCACTTAAATTATAGTCATGCTAAGGGTGATAACCAAGCCGGATTAAAAATTGCCCAGAAGCAGCTGGAACTCCTAGAATCATTTCCGCAAAGACTCGCTGAAAAACCCAAAATGTATATCGCAGCTTTGAATAATGTTTTACTCGGGCAGATTCACGTTCATCAGTATGATAAATTTGATGAAACGCTGCAGAAGCTTCGTGCCATTCCTTTAAAGTCAGCAAACATTGAAGTTAACAGATTTGTCAGCTCCCACATTTTTGAAATGGTAATGTATCTCGACAGCGGAGAGTTTAGTAAAAGTGTCCCTGTAAGAGAGAGTATTCTCAAGGGATTAGAAAAGTATAAGGATAAGATCAATACCATTGAGGAGATCACGCTGCTTTATAATGTCTTCTATTCTTATTTCGGAACGGGAGAATTTTCAAAAGCTTTGGGAATCATTAATAAGCTATTGAATGAATATCAGAAAGAGCTTCGCTATGATATCCAAAGTGCTGTCCGCATCCTTAACCTGATATTGCATTATGAACTGGGCAATAACAGTCTGCTCGAATACAACGCGGTCTCAGCATATCGTTTTTTATACAAAAGCAAAAGGCTTTACAAGCTTGAAAACATCGTTCTTAATTACATCAGAAAGAAGATGCATCATGTATATACGCCTAAGGATGAGGTGGAAGCTTTTATTGATCTGAGAAAAGATTTTATGGAGTTGATAGATGATCCTTATGAGAAAAAAGCATTCGAATATTTCGATTACATCTCCTGGTTCGATTCAAGAATTGAAAAGCGCTCATTCGAAGAGATCGTTAAAGAAAAATTTAAGGCAAAAAATAAAAAATCCCGCTCGTAATAGCGGGATCTTTTTTATTTGAAGGATAGTTTACCTTGCTTATAAATGCTGTTCTTGCTATCAGTTATCTTGTATATGTAGAGTCCTGAGGGAACAATGCTTCTGTCGAACCGGATCTCTTCTTTCACATTCAGCCTTTCGTAAACCTTTGATCCGAGCAAATCATAAAGTGCAAAATTATATACTGTATTCTTATTGATCGTTTCCGTGTTCGATTTAATATATAGGTGATCATATACAGGGTTTGGATAAACTCTTACGGGTGGAAATTCCATTTCGTCCGCTGAGGTGGTGATCGCTGTATTGCTTGCAGGCATCCACTCTGCGATAAAAGGTGTAAGTATAGCGTCAGCGGAAGTGAATACTCCTCCTGCGTATAATGTATCGCCAAGAGATTCGAGCGCTAATACCGAGTTGTTTGTACCTGAGCCTAAAGTCGACCATGAGGAACCATCCCATGAACCTACATTGTTTGAGCCTGTTGTGCCCAGACTGTCGAATGATCCTCCGACAATGAGTGAATTATTAAAGTTAAGCATTGTGCTCACTGTCGTTGCTCCCGTATACTGAGTTCCTCCCCCTACATCCGACCATGTAGCACCATTCCATCTTGCAAGGTTGTGAACAGCAGTTGTGCCTGCGTCTGAAAATGTTCCACCTACATAAAGCTCGGAAGCGTAAGTCTTCATCGTGCTTACAGTTGTTGCCCCTGTATAAAAAACGCCACCGCCTACATCTGACCAGGTAATACCATTCCATTTAGCAATGTTTTTAACCGGTACTCCGCCTGCGTCTGTGAATGTCCCTCCTGCATAAAGCTCATTGTTATATACGCAGAGTGATAGCACTCTTCCATTAGTCCCGGTTCCAACGGGTAGCCAATTGGAACCATCCCATTTTGCAATGAAGTTCAAAGGGCTTCCGCCTGAATTGCTGAAAAAACCTCCTGCATACAATTCATTATTATAGACAGTAATTGCGTCCACTGATGTCAGGCCTGAATTTTCAAGTCCGGCACCAAGCGGTGACCAGGCAGCACCATTCCAGCGGGCAATGTTTTTCGATAACACACCGCCAATGTTCGTGAAAGTACCACCAGCGATAAGATCTGTTCCATCAAAAAACAGAGATGAGACAGCAGTTCCACTTACCACCCCCGAACCTAGCGGGGACCAGGAAGTGCCTTCCCATTTGGCGATACCGATCGCAGGTGAACCACCCGCCTGATTAAATATTCCTCCGGCATATAAAATATGATTGGTAGTATCTGCTGCGAGTGAACTTACAGGAGCACTCATCCCTGAACCCACATTATTCCAGGTATATTGGGCGTGTGAAAAGCTGAAGGCAAAAACAAAAAAAAGAAAAAGATGAGTAGCTTTTTTCATTTGAATAATAGTTTGAATATAAAAATAACACAAAGGTCATTTAAATATACAACAAAATATTCATATTATTCGAAAGCTAATGAATGAAAATTATTTGTAACGCATTTATTGCCAATTAATTAAGTGATATTTTGTTTCTAAAGATAAGAGCTTGTTTCTGAAAAACCTTTTTCGGAGGCATGGTTCCAAATACAATGTCCCATAATGGAGAAGATACACCATAAGCTTTATCATGATATTTATAATGATGCAAAGCATGATGTTTCCAAAGCGATCTTAAAGGCTGATAAACAGGCTTTGTATGCACAGAATAATGAATGTAGGAGTAAAGTAGATATCCTGTGGTAATTCCGGACATAAATCCAAAAGCATTATATCCGAGGAAAATGAACCAGAATAAAAGAAGGATGGCAGCAATGATAGTTGCGGGTACAGGCGGCATGAAAAGGCGCTGACGATCGCGCGGATGATCATGGTGGATACCGTGCAACATGTAGTGAAGGCGTTTTAATCGGGGGATATATTCATCTATGTGAAAAAGGTACCGGTGAAGAATATATTCCATCAGTGTCCAGCTGATAATACCACAAATATATAAGAGTGCTGTTTGATCGATGTGATTATTCGTAAACTGAAAATTCAGATAAAGGAGATAGCTGATCATTATTGTATAAAAAACGATCGTAATTCTCGGATTACTTTTAGTGAGTGATTCGAGAAAACTGTTCTTGAAAATTCGACCCTGCGTAACTTGTGTTTCCATGATTCTAAATAAAATTTGTTCAGGGGTGAGTATTAAAAAAAAATGCCTGAATTGTTTTATTGATTAGCATGACGCGCATCATTTTAGTTTTCACATTCGTGAAATAATTTCCCCTCGTCTAAGCCCTGGGCTATGGCAACAATATTTACGTTTAAATCGAAAAATCAGATGAGTTATAAAGATTACTATAAGATCCTTGGACTGGAAAAAACTGCAAGCGCAGATGCAATAAAGAAGGCATTCCGAAAGCTGGCGGTGAAATACCATCCCGATAAAAATCCGGGCAACAAAGCCGCAGAAGAAAAATTCAAGGAGATCAATGAAGCGAATGAAGTATTAGGCGATCCGGAAAAGAGAAAAAAATACGATGAGTTTGGTGAGAACTGGCAACAAACGCAACAAGCAAATTATCAGAATCCACATCAACATGGTGGGAACACTCGGTATTATTCCGAACAGGATTTCGGGGGAGGGGACTTCTCCGATTTTTTTGAATCAATGTTTGGAGGAAAATTCGGAGGGGGTTCAAGAGGTGCTCAAAAAGGAGGAGACTATTCAGCCGAAGTGGAGATTTCCCTGGAAGAAGCCTATCATGGCACTTCACGGCTATTGGAAGTGACTGGTGAAAAGCTGCAAATGAGATTCAAACCAGGAGTAAAAGAAGGACAAACTCTCAGAATAAAAGGCAAGGGCGCTGCAGGCAATAATAATGGCGCAAGAGGGGATATATACGTAACAGTGCATGTTGCTTCTCATCCTCATTTTGAGAGGAAGGAAAATGATCTGTACTGTGAAGCGCCCGTGGATCTGTATACACTCATATTAGGAGGGAAGGCAACTATCCGCACGTTGAAGGGCAACATAAAGATCGACATACCCAAAAGTACCGACAATGGGAAAACCTTTCGCTTAAAAGGAATGGGGATGCCGGTATTTGGAAAAGAGACTAGCGGAGATCTGTACGCAAAAGTAAAAGTAATGCTGCCAAAAAATTTATCGAACGAAGAGTTAGAATTATTTAGAAAATTAAAAAACAAACATCATGAGGAAACAATCTGAAATTCATGTGCATCCACCGGTTTTATTCACTGAGCCGGAAGCATCAGTAAAATACATTTGTTATGCAAGCGAGCTAATAGAACGACTTGATGTAACGGAAGAGGAACTTGATGCTGCAATTGAACGTGCTTTTAAAGCATGTGCTTCATTAAATCTTTCTATTAAGCACAATTTTAAATCTGTGTTCCGCACGTGTGAAGATCATTTAGTTACCGACTGGAAGCTTTCTCCTTTAGCGTGCTACCTGATAGTGATAAATGCGGATCCCGCTAACGAACGCGTTGCGCGCATGCAGGTTCATTTTGCAACCAAACATTACAGTGATGTCAGCTTTTTCTGATCTTATCAATTCGGATAAACCGGTACTGGTTGATTTTTTTGCCGAATGGTGCGGGCCGTGTAAAACGATGGCACCTGTGTTGAAAAACATTGCGGGCAAGCTTGGTGATAAAGTTCACATCATTAAAGTGGACGTGGATAAGAACCCTGCTGCGGCCACAAAGTTTAGCGTACGGTCAGTACCCACACTCATCATCTTTAAGAAAGGTGAGATTAAGTGGAAGCAGGCCGGTGCCCTTCCTGAAGGAGCATTAACGGATATTCTGAAAAGTTTTATCTGAAAACCTATTCGTAATTCACCGGCACTACCTTCGAGTCTTTGATGGTAGAAAGGATCACCATTGTAGTCATAGCAGAGATCTCCTTGATGTTTCTTATTGTGCCCATTGCCAGACTTTCATATGCTGCGATGTCTTCAACAATGATCTTAAGAATATAATCTGATGAGCCGGTTACGTGATGGCATTCCACAATCTCAGGGATCGCGTTGATCTGACGGATAAAATTCGGGATGGCATCACCCATGGTTTGGGAAAGCGAGATCATCATAAACGTTTGTAATCCCAATCCGAGGGCTTTCGGGTCAATTTCCGCGTGATACCCTTTGATCACCTTAGCGTTTTCCAGCTTTTTTACCCGTTCAAAGATCGGTGTAGGCGATAATCCAACTTTGGCAGCAAGGTCAAGATTACTAAGACACCCGTCTTCCTGAAGATGTTTTAAGATCCTAAGGTCGGTTTTGTCAAGCTTCTCTTTGTTTTTTGCCATAGCTTTTTGAATTTTTTGCAAAGTAACATCAAAAAATACAAAGAATCCCTCTTTTTAAATATCAAAATTTGAAGCTATCAGCCTCAGTTAATTTCGATTTAAAATCTTGGTTATTAATTATTTGTAGAATATAGTTCTAAGTTTTCGGACAATATGAGAATTAAAATCTTTTAGTAACAATTCGATGAACGTCCTTGCTTTTTTAAAATACGGATTTATCTTCGCCCCGTTTTCTGTCTAAAAAAGTTCGATTTTGCAGAATTTTATTCTTGTAAGTGGTAAATTAAAAGAAATTAACTCTCTAAACTAAAGGCTACAAAATGAAAAAAAAGGTAATTTGTTTAATGCTGGGGCTCACTATGATCGGAGCGATCTCTACCGCTCAGGTAAGAAGATGCGGATCTATGGAAAATCTTGAACGACTTAAGCTGGAAGATCCTGCTCTTGAATCGCGTATGGTGCAGATTGAAAATGCAACTCAGCAGTTTATAAATACCCCTCAACGCGGGATGAATGCTATCGTGAACATTCCGGTAGTTGTGCATGTAGTGTATAATACTGCATCGCAAAATATCAGTGATGCTCAGATTCAATCGCAGCTTGCAGTGTTGAATGAAGATTTCAGAAGGCTGAATGCCGACAGAGCAAATACCCCTGCTGCTTTTGCAGCTACTGCTGCCGATCCGGAAATAACATTCTGTCTGGCAACCAAAGATCCTAATGGTGCCGCCACAACAGGGATTATTCGCAAATCAACAACTGTAACTTCTTTCAGTGATAATGACGGAGTAAAATATTCTTCTTCGGGCGGAGATAACGCATGGCCGGCAGGAAGCTATCTTAATATCTGGGTTTGTAATCTGGGTGGCGGTTTGTTAGGTTACGCCCAATTTCCGGGTGGTCCTGCAGCTACTGACGGTGTTGTAATGCTTTATAGCGCTTTTGGCCGCGGTTATTCCACGTTAGCTCCATATAATAAAGGAAGAACTGCAACTCATGAAGTGGGACACTGGCTCAATCTTCGCCATATCTGGGGTGATGCATCCTGCGGCAGTGATCTTGTGAGTGATACACCAACACAACAAACTTCTAATTACAGCTGCCCGGCTTACCCTCATAAAACATGTGGTAACACTTCGAGTGGTGATGAGTTCATGAACTACATGGATTATACAGATGACGCTTGCATGAACATGTTCTCACAAGGACAAAAATCCCGCATGCAGGCGCTGTTTGCTGCCGGTGGATCTCGTTACAGCCTGACAACATCTACGGCTTGCGGAGGAACTATAACTCCTGCAACTTGTAATGTGCCTGCAGGGCTTTCGACTTCGTCTCTTACGGCATCGTCTGTAACCCTTAACTGGACCTCAACAGGAGCATCAAGCTACAACGTTAAGATCAAGCCGGTATCATCAACTACATGGACAACCGCTACATCCACTACCAACTCAAAAGCATTTACAGGTCTTACCGCTTCAACTGCCTATCAATTCCAGGTACAGAGCGTTTGTTCTGGAGGGACTTCCGCATACTCAGCTTTAGGAAACTTTACTACTCCTTCCGCAAGCACAACAACATCCGGATCCATAACTGTCGGTACCGGTACATCAACAATGATCGCACCTTACGGAACCTATTACATGGATGAAAAATCACAGTTCATTGTAACAAAAGCCGAACTTGCCGCTGCCGGTTATACTTCGTCCAACAACAGTATCCGGGCAATGGCATTCAACGTAGCTTCTGCCAGCTCTCAGGTGATGAATGGCTTTACAATTAAAATGCGCCATACAACTGCTGCATCATACAGCTCAGCTTCTTATCTGAGCAATACCTCAATGACAACAGTTTTCTCAGCTAACAAAACAGCGACAACCGGATGGAACACTCATACTTTTACAACTCCGTTTGTGTACAACGGTGTAGATAATCTTTTAATCGAGATCTGCTGGGATAACAGTTCCTATACAACTGATACAAAGGTGTACTGCTCTGTTTTATCTACGAACAACACTATCTTAAAACAGCAGGATGTGGCGGCCGGAGGTATTTGTACTGCAACTACAGGAACATTAAGCACATCCCGTCCTAACATCAGATTTACAATGGGTGCTTCGGCTGCAAGAACAGAACAAGAGGAAATTTCGGCTGCTCCACAAACTTTCAACCTTTTCCCCAATCCTGTTACATCAGGCCTTACACTGCAGTATTCAACTGAAGCGGATGAATCACAAATTGCTGTTTCGGTTTATAACATGATGGGCGCTCTTATCAAAAGAGAGGAATCAGGAAGTGTTGCAAGCGGAGATCACGAATACAAAATGGATCTGGGTGGATATGAGAATATGCCTAATGGAATTTATATGTTGACATTAACCATTGATGGCAAACCAATGACAAAAAGATTTGTCCTTGCCAGGTAATTGAATTTCAGTTTGTTGTGTTTTAGCCCCGCATTGTAGAAAATGCGGGGCTTTTTTATTGAAAACTGATGCCCGGACCTGAGTAGGCAATTGGCTGGCATTCACCTAGTTAGTTAGTTGGTCATATGCTTTTAACGCGGTTTTTAGGAAGAAATAAGTCGAAATAAAGGAACTAAGCATACGCAGTCCCGTATACAATGGCATCGTTCTTTACCAACAAGGAGGTGTATGGTGTTTGCCTATAGCCGAAATAAAGTAGTTCATTCGTTCCTGTGGCTCACAGGAGTGTTCTGCATTTGTTTGTTTGTCGTGATCTTCCGACAACCACGTGATGCACAGCAAGCCCTTGTGCCCTTACCTACTTATGACCTTGACGGGATCAGCAACAAAGGAAAGCTTGTTGCGCTTACCGATAACAGTTCCACCAGTTTTTACATTTACAAAGGAGATTCACTCGGATATGAGTATGAATTATTACGTTCATTCGCGAGTTCGCTCGGATTGCAGCTCGAGCTGAAAGTGACTAAAGATATGAACTCTGTGTTCCTGGAACTAAACAGGGGAAGTGTTGATATTGTGGCAGCAAACCTCACCGTCACTAAAGAGCGTATGAACATGGTGGATTTTACCGATCCGTTCATGCTCATCCCACAGGTGCTTGTCCAGCGAAAGCCGGATGGCTGGGAGAAAATGACTGCTGCCGAACAAAGTGAAAAGCTTATCAGGAACACTGTAGACTTAAGCAGGAAAAAGATCCATGTAAGAAAAGGTTCTTCTTTTTACTCAAGGCTGATGAGCTTGTCAGAAGAGATAGGAGAGAAGATCACTATAGTAGAGGTACCCGGTGACTGGAATACGGAAATGCTCATTTCTAAAGTGGCTAACGGTGAAATTGATTATACCATTGCAGATGAAAATGTAGCGCTGAACAATCAAACGTATTATGCAAATTTAGATGTGTCCACCCCGATAAGTTTTCCGCAAAAAATTGCCTGGGCGATAAGAAAAGAGTCACCCTTGTTATTGAACGCATTGAACAAATGGATCTCGGAACAAAAAGGAACAAAAACGCATGCTTCAATGTATTCGAAATATTTTAAAAATAAGAAGGAGCAGCCGGGCAGAGGTGTAGGGAAATATGCGAACTATTCAAATGGGGTAATTTCCGAATATGATGATCTGATAAAAGTCTACAGCGAAAAGATCGGCTGGGATTGGCATCTCCTCGCTGCACTCATTTCACAGGAATCGAATTTTTCTCCTACAGCCCGTTCATGGGCCGGTGCAAACGGACTGATGCAGTTAATACCGCAAACTGCCAAGCACTACGGACTTGATACTACCGATGCCACAGCGGAACAAAGTATCATCGCAGGAACAAATTATATTCTCGACCTGGAACGTTACTGGAAAAAATACATCAGCGATAAAGAAGAACGTGTAAAATTCGTGCTTGCATCTTACAATGCTGGTTTAGGTCACGTGGTGGATGCCAGAAACCTCGCACTTAAATTTGAGAAGAATCCTGATCGCTGGGATGATAACGTAGGTTCAATGATCCTTCAGAAGTCAAATCCGCTGATCTATAACGACCCTGTGGTTAAGTGTGGGTATTGCAGGGGACAGGAAACATATAACTACGTAAAGGAGATCCTGAATCGTTATTACCATTATAAAAAGATCCCTGTTCCTGGTCCGGCAATCGCTACTAATTAAGTTTCAACAGTTTATTTCCCTATTTAATTTTTGGTTTTTGGGTTTTGAAATGCCTGTCCGGTAAGGCTGGGGCACTCATCACGTGTGGAATTTCTCAGGCTGGCATGAAAATATAGTATAAGAGATGTGTTAGTATGAAACTTAAAAAATCTGAATAACTAAATCTTAAACTTAAAAAAATGAAACGTTTAAACTTATTACCAATCGCGCTTTTAGTATGTTCTTCATCTTTTGTTACTGCTCAGACGGCAACCAAAGCAACTAAGGCAGAGGCTAAACCGGCAAAAGCAACAACTGCATCAGCAACACCAAAAACAACTGAAAGTAATAAACCAGCTACTGCGACTGCAACTGCAGAATCGAAATCAATGTATTTCATGGATCGTTATTATGCTATCAAAGCAACTTATCCTGACATGAAAGATGCTTATGGTAAATTTGCTGCATCGACTCAGAGCATGGATAAATTTGTTGAGCGTTACAACCAGATCAAAGATTCTTCTCCTAAAATGGACGATGTATTTTATCACTATGCCGGATCTACAAATTCGCTTGATGAATTTACAAAGCGTTATTATGCGATCAAAGACACATACCCTGACATGAAAAAAGTGTACGGTGACTATGCTGCTTCAAATGCAACGATGGAAGATTTCGTTAAGCGTTATTACCAGATCAAAGATTCTGAGCCTAAAATGTCAGATTACTATGGACAATTTGCAGCGTCAAATTATTCACTTGACGAATTTTCAAAGCGTTACCATGGAATCAAAGCAAGCGCTTCTGATTTAAAAGACGGTTACGGTGACTATGCAGGATCTAAATGCAAACTTTCTAAATAATCGTATTCAATCATAAAAATGAAAAGGCCTTCACAAGAGGCCTTTTCTACTTCAATACTATTCAATATGAAAAAGATCTGTTCAGTTGTAATTTTATTAACTGCATTGAATTTAACTTTTCCAATACGCGCTCAGGAAGTGGTTCAGGCACCTTCGCAAAGCGAAATGATCTTTCTTGACCGTTATTATGAAATGAAGGAAACTTATCCGAAGATGAAAGATCTTTGGGGTATATATGCAGCTTCCAATCATGCGATGGTTAAATTCATGGAAAGATATAATGAGATCAAGGCTGCGTATCCTCAAATGACTTCGGTGTGGGGGAACTATGCTGCTTCCGAATATCCATTGGAGGAATTTATAAAACGCTTCTACGCAGTGCATGATGCTTATCCTAAAATGCTAAATATTTATGGCTATTATGCTGCATCAAATAAATCGATGGAAGATTTTATCAAGAGATATTTCCAGATCAAGGATTCTGACAAAACGATGTTGCGTTACTGCGAAGAGTACGCGGCAAGCGACAACACGCTTGAAGAATTCTCTGCACGTTATTACAGCGTTCAGGGAAGTAATCCTGCTTTGAAAGATGCATGCGGTAATTATGCAATGTGTAAGCATGTTTTGTGGCGGAAGAAGTAATATCGTGTTCTTATTTTTCTTAAAAGAAAAGAAGCCATCGCCAAATGGACAATGAATCTCGTTTTTTAGAATTCTACAATCATTAATGGTAAAATAATTCGTAATGGAGTTTGTATCATCAGATGACATTTCTTTTCATTAAGAGATAACGGCAAATAAGTGCCATTCACATTAAACTTTCGAAGTCAAAATACCTGCTGCAATTAATTTGTTCGTGGTTTCAACGAACGTCAGAGAGTTGAAAATCTCCTTATTAAAAGTCCCGCAAGTGCGGGATTGTAACTTTTTGCCTCCAAAAAGTTAAAAAAGAGAGATACACTACACTTGCTTTGATCATCAGTGGTCTCAACAAAGTTTTGTGATATAATGGTATTGGCGATCTGCATAAATAAAAAATGCCTTGCGAGAGCAAGGCATTTTTTATTTAATTGAATTTGAATTAGCAGCAGCCGCAAATCCCGCAGCAGCAAATTCCACAAATCGCAGCACCAGCAGTTACAGCGATGATGATGCCTATAGTTAATTTTGTCATTTTATTTAAATTTAGAATGAATAATTATTTTAAAACTAAGCTCATCGCTCTCCAAAGGAAAGGTGAGAAAGAATTAAATAATTTCAGGTGGGTGCCAACAATCAGAGATATATGAAGAGATAATCTTCACGTTGTTGTATGTAATAGGATGATTATTGCTTACCGGAACTTTAAAAGAAATCTCCATAGTGTGACCGTGAAAGAAAAGACAATTGTTGCAACAGATGCCAAACGGACAATTATTGTCTCCGCTTTTTTCGCAATCATTTGTTTTCCCACAGTTGTTTGTGCCGGCACAGTCAGTTTTAACATTCATGCAAGGCACGACCGTTATTAAAACAGGGCCTACTGTAAGAACTGAAAGATAGATTACAAATAATAGCGCGAAGTGTTTCATTCGATGCGAAAATACAAAAAGCCTCCTGCACTGATTATAATTTAACATTAATTATAAAAAAAGTACAGAAGGCAATTTAAAAAGAATCTAATCGACTTTTATATCACCGTTCTTAGCGGCACGCTTTAATTTTTTGTTGGCCATGATACCGATCTCCACCCTGCGGTTTTGTTGCTTTCCCTCAGAAGTCTCATTGTCGGCAACAGGTTGTTTTTCACCATATCCTTTGATCACCATTCTTGGGCCTGCCACGCCCAGTATCTTTGCATAATCTGCAACGGCATCAGCACGTTTTTCGGATAATATCATGTTGGCTTCATCCGGTCCGCTGGCATCTGTATGCCCTTCGATCAGCACGTTTGTGTCATCGTACTTCTGAAGCACCTTTGCCAGTTCTTTGATGTTGGCTTTGGCTTCATCCTTCAATTCATACTTGTTGACATCGAATAAGATCCCAGACTCAAAAGTTATTCTGATACCTTCTCCAACACGTTCAACTTTAGCGCCTTTCACATCGCGTTGTATGTCGTGTGCTTGCTTGTCCATATACAAACCGATTGCAGAGCCTGCTGCCCCGCCAATAGCTGCACCGAGAATGGCACCAACCACAGTGTTATCGCTTTGCGCACCGATAGCACCACCGATCACCCCTCCGGCACCTGCACCGATAGCTCCTCCTTTTGTTGTTCTTTTCCAATTCTTGCATCCGCTCTCTGTCAGGCACAAAGGCAGGATCATTAGTATTACTATTGTCTTGCTTATCCATTTTTTCATTCCTTTCTATATTAAATTATTTATTGATTATAATTTAAAAAAGATGCCAGGATGGTTGGAAAGCTTTAGTGGTGGTGGAAATTCTACGATCTATCAATTGGTGGCTGATTCAATGCATGGCAAATAGCACCATAATTATCATCACCAAAACAAACGAAGATCACTTTTTCGAGGTGGTTATTATTTAAAATAAAATCCTTAACCGTGTTTGCCGCCACGCCTGCTGCTTCGTTTATCGGGTAACCATACACCCCTGTACTGATTGCCGGGAATGCAATGGTCTTGCAGTTGTGCTTAATTGCGAGCTGGATTGAATTTCTGTAGCAGGAAGCAAGCTTTTCTGCTTCATTCTTTTTACCTCCATTCCAGACCGGCCCTACGGTATGGATCACAAAATTAGCATTTAGGTTTCCGGCAGTTGTAATAACTGCATCACCTGTTTTACAACCACCTTGTCTCGCTACTATCTTTCTGCACTCTTCTAAAATCGCGGGTCCGCCTGACCTGTGAATTGCACCATCCACGCCACCGCCACCTAAAAGGGAAGAGTTTGCAGCATTTACAATGGCATCCGCTTTTATTTTTGTGATATCACCTTTGATGGTCTCAATGATCGTTGTTTGCATGATAAAATCGTGTTAAGAGGGCATGCTTTCCAGAACCTGGTCCAGCTTATCGAAATTCTCTTCATTCTTTTCTTCAATAAAAGCTCTTAAGGAATTGCATTCTTCAGCATTTTGGAAGATCATTCTGAAAATAACTTTTGTCTTCTCATTTGTGATTTTCTCAAAGGAGGTCTGTACCTGAAATACCGGTTTTGATAAATGATCCCAAGCAACGAATGTGGGCTTTTCTATTTTGATGAATTCACAGTCATTCTGATAGTCCCGTTTGTCGGGACCGTGCATGATAAAGCTCCATTTGCCTCCCGGGCGAAGATCATGCGTATGAAATGTATTTGTAAAACCTTTTGGCCCCCACCATTTAGCGAGGTACTCCGGGTCGGTCCATGAGCGGAATGCTTTTTCAATAGCGGCTTTCACTTCACGACTGGTGATTACGGTGTTTTCAGGAGATGGTTCTAATAAACGAGAGGTCATATGTATAAGTTTTTGGCCGATGATGAATTTTAATACGGTCACGTTGATCCATGCAAAAATATTCTTTTTATCAAACGGCCGAAAAGTGGCACCTTAGTTTAAGTAAAAAGGCCGCATGAAGCGGCCTTTTCTACAGGACATGAGAGGCCTCAGATCTTATATGCCAGTCCGGCCGAAAAGAGATACGGCCCGCCAAAACCAATTCCTACTTCCGCATTAACACCTAATTTACCGCGAAAGAAATAGCTGTACCCAAAATGTGCCTGCACGCTTGTTGCCTGTGGATTCACGCCCAAACGGCTTGTATAACCGGGTAGGTCTTTTTCAGATGCTGTTGAATTAACGGTGTACATATTGTACCCGAGCTTCAGGCCGGTATATAAGCTCATGTTCTCCTTCGCGATGATATGATAATCTCCACGTGCAGCAAGCAGGATGCGGTTCCAGCTGTCGGTGAAAGTGCTTCCGTAGGAAGAGACATCGATCCTTGCGTTCTGATATCCAAAATCAACTCCTGCCGAAAACTTTCTGGCGAAGCCATAATCAACCGAGAGATGGAATAGGGGCGAAGCTTTGGCTGAGGAGATGTATCCATCAAAATCATAATAATCACTCAGGTAGTACCTCGCTGTGAGAAGTGTTGCAAATACATTAAATCCTGCATTCGCACCGATAATAACCTTTCCTTTGACTCCATTATCATCACTTGTTTGTTTTTGTGAATTAATTGTGAGGACCGGTTGCAAAGGTTTCTGTTCAAACTTAAATTCTTCTGCGTTTAACGGATTGCTGAAGACAATTGCTGAACTGAAAATACTTAAAAGAATAAATTTTTTCATATGGATGAGGTTTAAAGTTATGCCCCAAAAATGTAAAATTTATGCCATTGGATACAATCCGGAAAGAAGCTGTTGTATTAAAATGCAAATGGTCCTCAGAAAATACGTTGGGTCAGATCTGTCTGTTTTTAATAAAAAAGGCCGCTGATGCGGCCTTTTTAACAGTACTGTTTTACAAATTATTTTACGATGATGCGTTTCGTATGCGAATCAGTTTTATTCGTCATGCGGATGAAATAAATTCCTTGTGCGAAATTTGACAGATCAGCCTGATGCAAATCGTTTTGTTTTATAAGCACATTTCCAAGAACATCTAGGATCTCAATAGTTGCTTCACTTCCTTCCGGGAACACGATATGTATTAAGCCAGAAGTCGGATTCGGATAAACGAGCAAATTCTTTTCTGATAATTTTTCATTGACTCCTGTTGTAGCAGAAGGGTCAAAAGACCATAGCTCCTGTCCGTTTGCAGCATCAGTTTCTGCAAAGAAAACTCTGTTATCAAAAATATGCTCGAATCCGGTTGAGGTTCCATAATGAATTTTAGAAGTGCCTGCATCCGTTCCGTCACTTGCCCACAGCCCTACACTAGTGAAGCTCCCTATATCCAATCTGGTCTTATACATAATGTTGTTAATTAGGTTAAATGAGGCGCTCGCCCCAAGATCAGGACTTGCAAGAGTTGTCCCTGCTGCTGTCCCGTCTGAACGGTAAACACTTGTATTGTATTTTGTAAAAAAGAAATCATTGTTTGCACCAGCAAATCCTGCATTACTAACATTGGTTGTAACCAACGAAGTTCCTCCTGCAGTTCCATTTGTTTTCCATAGATCAAAGCCGCCTATGAAAAAAAGCTGATTGTTGAAAGGTAAAGGATATGCTGCATTGATGCCAGTGCTTAATTGTGTAGTAGTTGTTCCATCTGTTTTAAACAAATGATGGAAATTGCTGCCGGATGCATTGGCCGCAAAATACAATTCGTTATTCCATACTTTAAAATGATCCGGATTACAACCGCTTGCACCTGCGTATTGATAAACGACTGTCGTGCCTACTGCAGTCCCATCGCTGGAATAAAGCTCAGGATCAGCGCCTGTTGTAGAACCTGCAAAATATACTTTGCCGTTGTAGGCAACCATTGCCTGATTCTCAGCACCAGAATAAGGGATTGTCCCCGTTACAAAGCCGGGAGCAAGATCAATAACCATATTTGTTCCCATGGTGCTTCCATCGGTTACCCAAAGCTCACGTCCAGCAGCGTCTGCAACTGTAAAAAACATTTTAGATCCTGCAAAGGTGAAGTTATTAGGATCTCCCGCAGTTCCTAAGGGGTTACCACCGAATTGCTTGATCATAACTGTTCCACCGGCTGTTCCGTCAGACTTCCATAACTGGAAATTTGATGTGGACGAAGTGGTGCTCCGTTTGACGTATAATAACTCTCCGTTTAAATCTCCGATCAATTTTACAAGACTTCCTGTATTGGAAACAAAGATGCTATCCTTGACTTTTACTGTTCCGTTAACAGTCCCGTCACTTTTCCAGAGCTGGTGAATGTAGCCATTGCTTGAGTTAACGCGAGCAAGGAAAAACATATTGCTGCCTACATTTCTGTACTGTTCTGTGTTTGATGAATTAGGGTGTCCCCCCGGGATAAGATCCTTAAAAAGGGATTGAGCCGGTGAGGTCATAGAGCCCATCATAAGGGTTCCTAAAAAAAGTGTGGTAATTTTTTTCATTTAATAAAGATTAGTTTGGTCCTGCAAGTTCAACAAAATATAATCTTCCTGATGTCGGTGTTTCATGGTAATTTTTTCTCCGTAGTGGTACGGATGTAAATCCTGTAATCCTTATTGCCCAGGTGATCTGAGCGATCTTGTAATAATTTGGCCGCGTTTTATATTTCTCATATTCTTACTCTTTCTCAAGGAGTATTCTGTTTAAGATTTATGTTTGTTTTAAAGTTCTGTTAAATCAAAAAAATCTAAACGGATGAAACATAATCTACAAAAATCATTTTTATTGTCGATGCTGGCACTGATGGGTTCATCAGGAATAGCATATTCACAATCAATTTCTGCTTCGGTAAGCTCATCTATGTTCCTGTGTGCAGATAACACAGCTATGGGTGTGGGAAGCAATAATAACGGCAACCTGGGTGATGGTACTACCGTTGACCGCCTCACAGCTGTTCAGGCAAGCTCTTTAACGGATATCAAAGCTATCGGTGTAGGTTTTGGGTTTACCTTGTTCCTCAAGAATGACGGTACTGTATGGGCATGTGGGACAAATTATCAGGGACAACTAGGACAAGGATCTACAGGCAGCACCACGCCAATCAGCACTCCTGTTCAGATAAATGCTTTGAGCGGAATTGTTGCAGTTTCAGCAGCACAGGGTTCTTCTCTGTTTTTAAAAAACGACAGTACGGTGTGGGCCTGCGGAAATAATTATTACGGACAATTGGGTGACGGCACAACTATCAACAGGGGAACTCCTTTTCAGATCCCCTCGCTTAGTGGCATAGCAGCTATTGCTTCTGGAGGGAACCATTCTCTTTTTCTGAAAGGTAACGGGACCGTTTTAGCCTGCGGATATAATTATCACGGTCAATTAGGCAGGGGAACAAGCGGAAGCTTCGCACCTAATCCTACTCCGGTAATTGTAAATGTTGTAAGTGGCATCACTAAAATAATCGGTGGAGGATATCATTCGCTGTTTCTGAAAAATGATGGAACTGTATGGGCTTGCGGTGGTAATAATTATGGAGGATTGGGAGATGGGACAACAGTAAACAGATCCACTCCGTTCCAGATCGGTTCGGTAAGTTCTATAACGGCAATGGGAGCAGGTGATAACCATTCTGTGTTTTTAAAAAATGACGGAACCGTATGGGCTACAGGATTGAATGGCTCCGGCCAGCTTGGTGACGGGACAACAACGGACAAAACCACTCCGGTACAGGTAAGTTCCTTAAGCGGTATTACGGCTATATCAGGAGGTTATGCACATACATTGTATTTAAAAAGTGACAGCACAGTATGGGGAACAGGTGATGGCTGGGGCTTGGGTGACGGAACTTCTACAAACAGGTCAACTCCTGTTCAGATCAGTAATATTTGTTCAGTGGTAACTGTGGGAGTGGAAGAGAACATGGCAGCAAATGAAGTTCTGCTCTATCCAAACCCGGGCACTGATCACTTTACTATAGAAGTTGCGAATGATCAAAACACTGAAGTGGCAATTTATAATGGTACCGGACAAATGGTGTATAGCAGTAAACTAAGGGCCTCTAAAACCGAGATTGAGATTGATGCTCTAAGCAGCGGAATTTATTTTGTTCAAATTAAAAATTCAAAGGGTGTAAGTGTGAAGAAGCTGATCAAAAATTAATTTAACGCCATCAGATCTACACAATAAAAAGAGCCGTCCTCAACAGGGTCGGCTTTTTTTGTTGGTGTAAATTATTTAGTTTGAAATGATGTTCCGGCTTTCATTACTGCATCTGCGCAAGAAAGAATTTAATAGTTGCCAGGTTCATTTCTGATGTGGTCCAATGTCCCACATCCTCGAATGTTTTGAAAGTCGCGTTGATGTCATTCTTCCTGTAAAGCTTCTGGCACTCAATATATCTGGTCTGTACGTTCTTTCCGAGATTGCGGTTAATGATCTTCCTTTCTTCTTTGCTGTAAGCATCATCGAACTGAACCGCATCGTTCTCATCCAGTTTGCCCATGTATATATAGTGCGGGATTTCCTTATACGCGATCGGATTAAATTCCTTTCCAAATAACCTGCTAAAGTCATTCGTGCCGATCGGATAATCAAGCTTTACTTTGTTGATCTCGTTTTCCGGGATCATGAGGTTGCCATTGAACCCACCGATCGCCAATGCCTTTATTATATCGGGATGCATGAAAGAAAAACGATTGGTGAAAGTCGCGGAAGCAGAAAAGCCATTCATGAAGATCTTATCATCCACCTTGATATTCAATGATGATAAAATTGTTTTTGCATCGTTGATCATCTTCACTAATTGCAAATCGAGTCTTTTTAATTCAGGATTTGTTTTTAGCATTACGTCTCTGTCGAGCGCGTGTGTGTATAGCAATGGCTCAGATTCCGGCCTTGGAAAAACAGGAACAAGCAATGGGATCTTTAATTCAGTTGAAATGTTATTTCCGATAGAGTTAACCGATGCCATATTTATCGCATGCTTCCTATGCACTTCAACGCTGTCAGAAAGCCGGCCGGTGTTATTTGGCTCAACAAGCAGAAATAGTTTTTTGGTTAGAGAAGTCCCTTTGGGTATGAACAAGATATAGTGGTGATGGAATCCTTTCTGCGGATCTTTTGAAATAACAATGAGCGTGTCATTTTTTATTCTGGCCGGCTTCTCCTGGCTGCTTACAAATAAGGGAAATAATGAAAGTGTTATTAAAAGTAAAAGGCGCATGGAACTGATGTTTTATCTGCTAGGACTTAATTCATTATGCTTTAGTTACAATTGCGAGGTGAGATGATTCCAAATATCGAAATATTTCTACCAGCGGTCTAAAATTTTCTCTTCCGGCAAATAAATTGATGAGATTTGAATCGTTCAATTAACCCAAAAAAGGAGGAATTATGAAATTACCTGTTCAAAGTTTAATAGTGCTGGCGTTTACAAGTCTGTTAATATCAGGATGCAAAAAGGAAGCTGATCGTGGGAACATGACCGTTAAAATGACGGATGCCCCCGGAGATTATGCCGAGGTCAATGTTGATGTACGAGCTGTTGAAGTTCATTACTCGAATAACGGTAACTGGACAAGCCTGCCGACTCAAACCGGCATCTACAATCTGCTTGACCTTCAGAATAATATTACAACAGTGTTAGCAACAGGAACGAATATTCCTGCAGGAAATGTTAGTCAGATCCGCCTGATCTTAGGTTCTAATAATACGGTAATGCTTCGTGACAGTACCATTTACGACCTTAAGATCCCAAGTTCCGAGCAAAGCGGAATAAAGATCAATGTTAACACTGCCATCCCACCGGCTGGTACGGTAACAGTAACGCTTGATTATGATGCCGACAAGTCTGTTAACCAGGAAGGAAACGGTGATTATATAATGAAACCGGTGATAAAGGTTTTGAGTGTGCAGTAAGTTGTTTACTGTAAATATATTCTTTTCAAAGGGCCGCTTTTTAAGCGGCTCTTTCTTTTAATGATTCGTGGTTAATTTGAAATTGATTTATCATAACGAGGCCTAGATCTCATTATTCTCTGCATGCGCATTCATGATGTTCGTTAAGATATTTGATCGAGTGTTTACAAATCTTCTCTAAAGTAGGGATGTTTATGTCGGCTAATTTTTTTATATAAATACAGGCTTTACTTATTTTGAATTTGCCGAGATCTTTTATCAGTTGCTCACTTTCCGGTGTCGGAGAATGAACATATAATGAAAATGCTGCCTTCCTTGGTGAAAAGCCTATCATAAGTGCATCTCCTTCATGTCCGCTAGCGTACTTGTAATGATAACTGCCAAAACCGATGATTGACGGTCCCCACATCTTTGCTTCAAAGCCGCTCCATTTTTCCATAAGTTCGATCAACTGATAGCTATCCGTTTTCTTTTGCTCGCTTTCAACAAATGAATTAATGAAGTCGAAGACGTTAACATTCGTTTCTTTGGTTTTTGTTTTGGCCATTAGTGCAAACGGTTTGGTGTTTATTTATTCTCCTGAATGATAACATTCTTGCCCAGTGTTTTGAATCGGACACCGTTTTTCTGAACAACGGTGATGGTAACGTGTCCCGTTTTGCTTGTATTGATGTTTGTAATGGTTCCGCTTTTGCCAGTGTGAGTGCCGGCTATAACCCGACACGAGTCGCCATCGTGTAATTTTATTGGTGTAGATTTCATGAGATTGAATTGCAAATTTATTTCGGTATTGGACTCAACGGGGCTTAATGTTGTTTTTTTCTTCAACCCACTTATTGTAGTTTTCAATCAGACCTTGAATTTGTCCGTAACTAAAATCCTTTTTGTGCAATTGAGCTAGCAATTCAGCATTGTCTGAAATAAGCGGTTCAATTCTCGCTTTTGTTTTGTCCTTCAAAATCCCACCGATATGATTAGACATGTGACCGCCTTGTGTTTCATCAACGCGTATGAATACTGCAGGCTCTTTGCCTTTTTTCAGCACCAGGCAGTCTATGGGTTTTTCACTATAATAATTACCGCCAGCTTGGAACGTTGCTGAACCGAGGTATAGGTCAATAGGGCCATGCACAATTAATTTAGAAAAATTTGAAGAGCGGAAATATTTAAAATATTGTTTTCCCCATTGATAACTTTTAAGTGAGTCTTTAACAAATGTTTCAAACGGAAGCTCCATTCTTTTTTTAAAAACCATCTTTTCATATAGGCTTCCTTTCCAGCGGTCTTCCTTCACCCAACCAAATAATGTATCCGGACTATTTTTAAATGTAAGGAAGCCTATATGCCAGTCTTTTTTTTCTGAGCTGGTGTCAAGTGCATATTGGTCAATATCAATGGGTTTATTATCAGGTTTAGATCCAATACTGTCCAATCTTCCCCAAAGCTTATATTCTTTTGGAATTATAGTCGCTCCGTTATATTGATAAGATCTTACTTCATCAATGTGAATGTAATCATTCTTAAAGCTTTTGGTTGTGCGGTGATCATAATAGATCCAATTCGGTTTTACCTCAGTGATCGTGCATTCAATGGTCTCGCCCTGATTTGTAATTATCCTATCATTTAATTGTACTTGTGAATAGCAGGCGAATAATGAGGAGAGTATGAAAACCAATGTGGGTAGTAGTCCTTTGAACATTATCCTGTTTTATTATCGGCTTGAAGCCGGTTAAATGAACCAGCGAAAGCAAAGCTCAACGATAAAAATAATATTTATTTTTCAACGCTTGAGAAAGGTTTTTCCAATTCTAAATTATTTCAGGAAATTGAAGCGAACATCAACACTTCCCGTAGCTGAAACGTTTTGCCCCGTTGGTTTATACACACCGGGTTTCCACTTTGGCATCAGTCTGACAACTCTAATTACTTCCTGATCACATTCTGAACAATCAGGCATAGCATAGAATACCCGAACGTTTGAAATACTTCCATCAACTCCAACTGTAAAATGAATAACACTGGTTCCTCTTACTCCTTTGTATTTTGAATTGACAGGATATTTCAAATTGGAATTGATGAATTTCTTCATGGCTTGTTCTCCACCGATGAATTCAGGTTTAAGTGTATCGAGATTTTCAATCATCTCAAAGTCTCCGATAAAAACTATCTCGGAACTTGAAAATGTATCAGCTTTTTCTGCCGGTTTCTGCTTTACTGTTATCGTGCCTTGTTTTGTGTTTTGAGAAAATAGAGTAAACGTTATAAAAAGAAAAGGAATTATTAAGAGCTTCATGTTTTTTGCTTTATAACGGGAATCCGGATAAAAGATACATTTAAATTAGTCGCTGGAAGCCGGTTAGAAAATACGCTGAGTTGGGAAATCTCAGTTACTCTTTAAAATTAACTTATAATTAATATACTTCTTATACTTAACAGGTCTGTTTTCATACATGGCCGGTTGCCATTTCTTAATATTTTTTCTTAACGCGACTACCAGCCTGTCAGTGAATGTTTTTTCAAGTGCCGATGTAGCCAGGATATTTGCTATTTCACCATTCTCAAGAACATTAAAACTAACAAGTACGTATGTTAATGGTAGACTTCCCTTTTCCGCTTCAGTTGGAACTACATTCTTATATAGCATTGCTGTTATATTCTCTTCACTCTCCGGATATTTGGGTGGATTTGGTGTTACGTAAAAGATCGTGTCGTCATTCAGCACTTCAAAATGCACAATGATCTTTTTGCTGAGCTCCATTTTTTTGTACCGCATATAAGTTGTGTATTTACTTTTACTTACAACAGCCAAGGATGCATGTGCTCCTTTCTTCACTACACTATCTTGTCGATCATAAAATACAGTATCTACGCTTCCACAATCTTTCCAATAAAGCTTAGTCGCCTCATGATCATTTAATCCTGAAGCGGTTCCAAGGTCAAGACAATAGCCTTTTTGATCATGCATTTTTTTTCTCACAACGGCTCTGTTGAAATACGAATTGTTGTCGGGTGAAATATTAATTGATACTGTATATAAAGAGTCAGCAAGTGCTAACCGGCCCATATTTGCAGCCTTGTTACCTTCTTCGTAATATTTTATTGCTTCATTTTTATCTCCGGCTTCATCGTTGGTATTTACAATAGTCTCGTTCGGGATCAACTTGTAAAGTTTAAGAGCTGTTTCATCGCTCATATGATTATTGCCCAGATCAAGATTTTTTAATTTTAGGTTCGCAATGGCGTTCGGTAAAGAAACGATCCGATTGTTCCTTAAATACAGTTCCTGCAAGGAGGATATTTCACCAATCTCAGCGGGTAGGGTTTTAAGCTTATTTCCATCAAGATATAATACTTTTAAATTTTTGCATTGAGACAAGTCCGAAAATATCTTTTCGAAATTTAAATCTGCATTGCCGGACAAATTCAAAACTTTGAGATTTTTAAATTTCGAAGTGGAATCTGGTATAGTCTTTAAATCCTGATTGCTCAGATCTAAAAATTTCACTTTAAGAGGTGATAAAAAAGCTTTATTTATATCAGAGAATGCAGAGTCAGCATTTTGGGAAAATGCATTCATTGCAATTAGGATAAACGTGATGATTGCGGCAAAAGGTTTAGTCATGTATTTTATTTATTTTATTCAGCCTTTACAATTTTAACTGTTTCCTTCAATTGATTCGCGCTAATTACTGTCAACGCATAAATTCCCGTTCGCTGCTTGCTGATATCAATCTTATTTGAGATCTCGTTTAGTGAACCCTGAAGGATTATTTTCCCGCTGAAATCAGTTAATTGAAAAGAGGAATTCGTTCTTTGCTGCAAGTCGACATTGACCTCGTTTGATGCGGGATTTGGATAAACTTTCGAGATAAGGTCATAATCATCTGCTTCAACAGGTTCAATAGCATCTTCTATTTCGGGTGAAGCCGGCTGGGAACTATTTCGGATGATCTCGAAAGGTTTGGTTTTATTCATGATAGAAGTAAAGAGCTTTCTCAGCTCTCTTTTATCGGGGTGAAGTATTATTCGTTTACTTGATTTATCATTCAGTTTTACAAGCTTCGGATATTTCCCGGTTGCAATAGTACTGTCGACAGAAGCATACTGAAAATAATTCTGCAAGCCATAGATCAGACTGTCATTAGCTTTTATAGCAAAGATTCTGAAGTCCGATTTGTTGATCTTCTCACTGAAATAATACAGATCCCGGTATTTGCAGACTGTTCCTTTAAAAAGAGTGTCATTGCCATCAAGGTCAATAATAAAGTTTGATTTCCTCTTTGAAACGATCCAGTAGCTTTTCGGGGAACACGTTCCCTTAATTTCCAATGTATCACCTAAGATGCGTGAAAGGTTTCGGTTGCGTTTTGGGAAGGGTGAATCAAAAACACTAACCAGTTTTGCTCTTATCGACTCTTCCGTATTCAACTCATCCATCAAGCATTTTTCCATTGCGGCTTTTTCTTCCGCGGATGGTCCGCAGGAGAGGAGGAGTAAAAAAAGGAAGAAAGGTGTGAGCCTATTCATTTAGTAATTTTGTAACTGGCGAATTCGATGTAATAAGTTGGTTTTATGAAATTGGATTGTGATTGAAGGTGGATAAACTTTTATCTAAAAGCAGTTTAAGTTCCTCTGGGGAACATTTTAGTGTCTTACAAGAAATCATGAAGGGTGCATTGTATTTTTGTAAGTTTAAAAGCAATAAGTTTTTGTTAATGGTGCTTTTTTGCAAGTTGATATAATGGTGCGGGTTTATAACAGACACCTTAATAAATAATTCTCCTCCAACCTTTTGTTTGTCTATTTCACTTATATCCGACCATAAAATAACTTCATTCCCCAATCCTTTTCCATTATCACAGATACCTTTGTTGGAAATAGTTAGCCCTGGTAAATTACTATGTAATTTTTTAATCGAGAAGAAAGCGAAGAAGCCAAAGATTATCAGGATGGTAATTCCAAAAGTTGTTGTGATAGCACGGTCATCAAGAATTGGAGTATTCAGTTGAGGGGGGCTGGTTATAAACCAAATGCCGATAGACATAATTAATATGTATTTGAGTATAGTAAGTGCAAGATGAGATTTATTTATTGGGATTTTAATTTCAGAACTATCCATGAATTTTTGAGTTATAGGTTACTTGAATTTATTATTTCATTTAATATGTCACCTCTCATTCAGCTGGAAGCGAGTTAATGGGACGTTCCTAATGAATGTTCTTTATTGTTCTTTCATCTTATCCAACAATATTTTCTCAATTACCGGTTGTCCTGAATCTCTTGCGATTTCCGCAGCATTTTTCTTTTCCTTATTTTTTATGGTAAGATCGGGCTTATAGGTCAATAGAAGTTTTAAGACTTCTATTTGACCACGTTGTGCGCAATACATCACAGGTGTTTCATTATCCTTGTCTAGATTATTGACATTAGCGCCTTTTTCCAACAGATATTTGACAATCTCTATATGTCCTTTGCCTGCTGCGCTTGCCATTGGTGTAGCTTTATCGCTTGCTTTAACATCGAACTCAGCCCCTGCTTCTGCAAGTAGTTTAACAATTTCTGTTCTTCCATTTCTTGCGGCAAACCGAATCGGTGTCCATCCGTGTTCATCTTTGATGTTTGGGTCAGCTCCTGATTTTAGCAGTAATGCGGTTATTTCTGGGTGTCCGTCCTGTGCAGCTATGTCCAGACTAGTAATTCCATTCTTTGTGTGTGCATTAACGTTAGCTCCCTTTTTAATCAATAGTTGCGCGATTGCTAAGTTGTTTTTTCCACATGCGGCAAATAAAGGATCAACTCCATTGTCTTTTACCATGTTAACATCAGCGCCTTTTTCAATCAGCATGTTGACTTTTGCCAAATCTTCATCCTCGATTGCATCAAAAAGCTTTTGTGCAAAACATGTATTTAGAATAAGAATGTTCAGTAAAAATATAGTCGTTGTTCTCATGCATAAAAATTAAAATTCTGATTTTCTCGGATATTGGCCGGTTACTGCTGTTTCTTCGTTCAATGGCTAGTTGAAGGGGAGACTGCGTCAAGATATTCTTTGGTTATTTGATAATATTTCGTTGGATTCTCATTTGACGCTCCTGTTGAATGAAATGCAACTTTAAAAGGACATGGATCAGAAAGATTTAATGAACAACCTAATATTGCTGAACCGTGATTTAGAAAATCTTTATTGACTGATAAATCCGGAATGCCGATTTCCTCCCTAATATCATCGTCAACGATTAACGACATTGTTTTCTTTTCAACGTTCAGATTAACATGGATAAAGTGTATCTCTGTAGAAATCCATTTTTGGAAGTCAACAGACAGTGAATATTTTCTGTATTTGGAATCGGTTATTTCAAAATAGAGCCGCTCATATTTCCAAAGAAATATTTTTAGTCTTGAATGATAAATATTTGGGTCGCCCATCTCAAAAAGGGTCTTGTTTTCGCTAGTGTTTAACCTGTTAGGGAAACCAACAAATAAAGAAACAGAAAAACCCTCATTTACCGATCGACTTCGGTCTATCTTATGTTTTAGATAAGTTAAGTTAAAAGGTTTTTGAATTGTAGTAAATAAGGCTTCAGTTATTTTTTCCACTCCAATTGAACTATCTATTGCTTTCTTGTCAGCTAACAGTGGATATATTTTTATTACATCGTTATGTGTTACTTTGTGATAAATGATGAGGATTTTATATTTTTCAGCTAGACTTTTGCTAAAAATTGCTTGCAATTCGGCATTTGTCCATCCCTTTTCAAAGAAAAATTTACTTAAAATGACTATTGCATGTTTGGAAACTGTTAAGCCTTTATTAATACTGTCTGAAATACTATCTCCAAGTTTGATGCTATACTCATCATAAAAAACTGTAGCCCCATTAATAATCAGATTGTCGGCAAGTTGCTTAACAATGTCTTGTTTGTCTTCCGAAGCATGAGAGATAAAGAAATCTATTGTCTTATTCATGGAATTTGAGATGTGCTGTGTTTCGTGTAATTACGATCAATCAAAAACCCCCGCATCACGCGAGGGTTTTCATTCATAATTTATAATTAATCATTTATAATTTCTAAGATCCACACGCCTCACATCCCTCAGGATTATCCAATGAACATGTGATCTGTGCTGCTTTTTCTGCAGCTTCTGCTTCAAGCAATGCCTGGCGCTCTGCGCTCATTTGCTGCTGACGCTCCATGATCAACACATCCTCATTTCCTAATACTTCAGGTGTTTCTGTTTTTGCTTCTTGCTCGATCGTGAATTTGATCGCATCAGCTGCAGCTTTCGTACGTAAGTAGTACATTCCTGTTTTTAATCCTGCTTTCCATCCGTAGAAGTGCATAGAAGAAAGTTTTGCGAAGTTTGCATCCTGAACAAATAAGTTCAGTGATTGCGACTGGCAGATATAAGCTCCACGGTCAGCAGCCATGTTGATGATCACCTTCTGAGAGATCTCCCACACTGTTTTGTACAATGCTTTGATGTTCTCCGGGATCTCAGCAATGTTCTGTACTGAACCGTTTGCCGCAATGATCTTGTTCTTTAATTTATCGTTCCAGATTCCAAGCTTCACTAAGTCTTTCAATAAGTGCTTGTTCACGATCACAAACTCTCCTGACAATACGCGTCTTGAATAGATGTTTGAAGTGTATGGCTCAAAGCACTCGTTGTTACCTAAGATCTGAGATGTAGACGCTGTCGGCATTGGAGCTAATAACAATGAGTTACGCACACCATGCTTTTTCACTTCTTCCTTCAGGATATCCCACTCCCAACGTGTTGATGGTGTTACACCCCACATGTCGAACTGGAAGATTCCTTTTGATACCGGTGAACCTTTGAATGTTTCATAAGGCCCGTCAACTTTTGCAAGATCCTTAGAAGCTGTCATTGATGCGTAGTAAATAGTCTCATGGATCTCTTTGTTCAGCTGAGCTGCCTCTGGAGAATCAAAAGGGAAACGCATTAAGATGAACGCATCTGCTAAACCTTGTACACCAATACCGATCGGACGGTGCTTTAAGTTAGAGTTACGCGCTTCAGCAACCGGGTAATAGTTACGGTCGATGATCTTGTTTAAGTTCTTAGTGATCGTATATGTTACTGCAAATAATTTATCGTGGTTGAATTGTCCGTCCTCAACAAAGCGGTTCAGCGCGATAGAAGCAAGATTACAAACAGCTATCTCATCAGGAGCAGTGTATTCCATGATCTCGCAGCAAAGATTGGAAGACTTGATCGTTCCAAGGTTCTGCTGGTTTGATTTACGGTTTGCCGCATCTTTGTAAAGCATGTAAGGGTTACCTGTTTCGATCTGTGATTGAATGATCGCAGCCCAAAGGTCACGTGCCTGGATAGTTTTACGTGCACGTCCTTCTCTTTCGTATTTAGTGTAAAGCGCTTCGAATTCCTCACCCCAGCATTCTGCAAGTCCCGGTGATTCGTTCGGGCAGAATAAGCTCCATTCTGCATTCTCTTCAACACGCTTCATGAACAAATCAGGAGTCCACATTGCTGTGAAAAGATCGCGTGTACGCATTTCTTCTTTACCGTTGTTCTTACGTAAGTCTAAGAAGTCAGCGATATCTGCATGCCAAGGCTCTAAGTAGATCGCAAAAGAACCTTTACGTTTTCCACCACCCTGATCAACGTAACGTGCTGTATCGTTGAATACGCGAAGCATTGGAATGATACCGTTTGAAGTTCCGTTTGTTCCGCGGATGTAAGAACCTGTAGCACGGATGTTGTGAATCGATAAACCAATTCCACCAGCGCTCTGAGAAATTTTCGCGCATGACTTTAATGTATCGTAGATACCATCGATGCTGTCATCCTTCGCTGTTAACAGGAAGCAAGAAGACATCTGTGGTTTAGGAGTTCCTGCATTGAACAATGTGGGCGTGGCGTGTGTGAACCAGCGCTCAGACATTAAGTTGTATGTTTCGATCGCAGAAGCGATATCTTCTTTGTGGATACCAACAGCAACACGCATGATCATGTGCTGCGGACGCTCAGCAACTTTACCGTTGATCTTCAAAAGGTAAGAACGCTCCAATGTTTTGAACCCGAAATAATCGTAACCCATATCACGATCGTAGATGATCGTAGAATCAAGCTCCTGAGCATTTTTAGAGATGATCTCAAAAACGTCATCAGCGATCAAAGGTGCTTTTTTACCTGTTTTCGGATCAATATAGTTGTACAGGTCTTCCATTGTTTTGGAGAAAGACTTGTTGGTATTCTTATGTAAGTTAGAGACTGCGATACGGCTTGCTAGAAGCGCGTAATCAGGATGTTTCGTAGTAAGAGAAGCGGCAGTTTCTGCGGCAAGGTTATCCAGTTCAGAAGTTGTAACACCTTCGTAAATCCCTTCGATCACCTTCATGGCAACACTGATAGGAGTTACATGGATAGGATCCAGGCCATAGCAAAGCTTCTGGATACGGGCTGTGATCTTGTCGAATTTTACCGATTCGCGGTTACCGTCTCTTTTGATTACGTACATATATTTTCGGGTATTATAAGGGTTAGTTTGTTTGAGTAGTTTCTTATATAAAATTAACGCGTATTCTGTGTTGTTGTTACACTGCTTTAGGCAGAGTTATCATTTTTTCCTTGTTGATAAGTACGGATTCGAATCTTGTTACGAATTTGCGAATCTGTTGGTGTTAAACTGTGTGCTTTTCTACACCCGGATTCGTAAATTCTTTTTTTATTCGCTATCTGTACCTCTAGAAATCGGCATCCAATGAGAAAACATTATCCTCTTTGTTACCTGTAACACCGGCTTTCTGGTATTCAGCAACACGTTTTTCGAAGAAGTTTGTTTTTCCCTGTAAAGAGATCAATTCCATGAAGTCGAACGGGTTAGTCGCATTGTAATGCTTAGCACATCCAAGGGCCACTAATAAACGATCCGCAACGAATTCAATGTACTGGCACATCATATCTGCATTCATTCCGATCAAGCGAACCGGTAATGCATCAGAAACGAAGTCTTTTTCAATTTCAACTGCATTTGTGATGATAGCAGTTACGCTTTCTTTCGGCAATTGATTGGTTAATTGATTGTAAAGAAGGCATGCAAAATCACAGTGTAATCCTTCATCGCGGGAGATAAGCTCGTTAGAGAAGGTCAATCCCGGCATTAAACCGCGCTTTTTTAACCAGAACAGGGAGCAGAAGCTTCCTGAGAAGAAGATACCTTCAACGGCAGCGAAAGCAATTAAACGTTCAGCAAATGATCCGTTACTGATCCATTTAAGTGCCCACTCCGCCTTTTTCCCAACACATGGCAATGTATCGATAGAATGAAACAGCATATCCTTTTCTTTAGGATCCTTGATGTATGTATCAATAAGTAATGAGTATGTCTCAGAATGGATGTTCTCCATCATGATCTGGAAACCATAGAAGCAACGTGCTTCAGGGTATTGAACCTCATTCATGAAGTTAATAGCCAGATTTTCGTTCACAATTCCATCGCTGGCAGCGAAAAAAGCAAGAACATGCTTAATGAAGTGCTGTTCGTCTTTGTTTAATTTATTCTCCCAGTCACTTTGATCCGGACCGAGGTCAATTTCCTCTGCTGTCCAGAAGCTCGCCTCTGCTTTTTTATACATTTCCCAGATCTCATTGTGTTTGATCGGGAATAAAACAAAGCGGTCCTTGTTTTCTTTTAAAATTGGTTCTTCTGCTGCCATTTGGTTCTTTATAAATGTGTAAAAATCTGATCCTCAATAATTTGTAGCTTTCACTTTTTTCAATTAGAGGGAGAAATATCCCTGGGGGCTAACCCCTTTTTTTGTGCTTATCAATAAAGTGATGCTTATTGTAATTAACGGTTCACAAATTTTCACATAAAAAACGGTGGAGTCAAGGGTATTGAATTAACAAAAGACCGAAGTTATAAACACGCGGAATTAACAGACGAATGTTGAAAATCGACCAACGTATTAGAAAACAGTATTTTAAGAAAATTGGAAAAAAAACTAAAAATAAAGGTGGTTTTTATTTGCAGGGACGGAAAAAAAATCACAATTAGATATACAAGTGTTTCGGGGAGAATGCCTGCGGAAGCCCAATAAAGTTGATATGTTCAGGTAATCGGGAAATTTGAAATCATGCTATTTGTCATCCCGACCGCAGCGGAGGGATCTTATTCGAAAACGCAACATCAGAAGTTTTCACCACGGAGACACGGAGGGCATGGAGAGTCACGGAGAAAAATTGAAGTGGTTTCTTTAGAGTATGTTTTTTTTCTCGCAGAGGCGCAGAGAACGCAGAGTATGTGCGCACTAAGTTAGACAGTTGAATTTAGATGATAAGAATACCTCTGTGAAACTCTCTTTAGACTCAGTGATCTCCGTGTTAAAAAGATAACTGAGCCTGCGAAGACCTACTTCTTCAACTTATCAGCGAGCTCCAATTGCTTATACCAATCTTCCCCGTACTTACGGATCAATGGGCCTTTGAGGAATTTATAGACAGGTACATCCAGCTTTGCACCGCACGTACAGGCAGGCTTGCAGACATCCCATTTATGGTAGTTCACTGCATCGTAATCTTTGTATTTAGTGATGCGTACAGGATATAAATGGCAGGAGATAGGCTTTTTCCAGTTGACTTTTCCATCAAGGTATGCTTGTTCGATACCACATTTGGCAATTCCTTCTTTATCGAATATAGTGAAGGCGCAGTGTTTTCCCTTTACAAGAGGTGTTGTATAATCGCCATCATCATCAATTACAAAAACTCCCTGCTTTTCGATCGCTTTTACGCCATCCTTAGGAAGATAAGGCTTCACGTCATCCCAGATATCCTCCATGATCGCGATCTCCTCCTGGTCGAGAGGCGCACCTGAATCACCGGCAACACAACATTCCCCTTTGCAAGCATTGAGGTCACAGACGAATTTTTTTTCCAGCAAATGCTCGGAAACGATGGTGTTATCTATAGCTATCATGATGAGTTCTGATTGCAAAGATACGATTTAAGGGGCGGAAAGAAAAGAGGATAAGCAAAAAACTCCGCTGGTGCAGAGTTTTAATATCAGTTTGATATTTTCAGTTTACTGGGTTTCAATAATAAAATAATTAAAGGTATAGGTAGTTGAAGCCGGTGCTGCAGTTAAAAATCCAATGGAAAAACCTGTAGTTGTGCTGTTTTGCACATAAACACCTAGGCCGGATTCAGCTGATGCAGCGGCTGCATTAGCGGGTGTAAGGATCACAACCGGATTGCTCGCATAAGCTTTATTATAGTTTACAGTTATATAGGAAACTCCTGTTCCCGCACCTGTTCCGGTAGTGATGGTAACCCTTCCAACGACATCAGTCGACTTGGGGTTCGATGTGGATATTGAAGCGGAAGCGCCTGTACCCGCAGCGCCTAGTACCACTGTCGGAGCGGTAGTCTGCTGGATCTGAACGTGCCCGTCTTTGATTGAAAGCAGTGCGTTTACGGAAATGGTGGAACTGCCCGTATTGATCCCGACATTCCCTGCATCTTTTATTCGCATTCTTTCAGTGAGTGCTGTTCCGTCATTTGTGGAAAAAACCAGAGTTCCCATATTGGTCGAATTGCCACGCCTTGCATCTATCCGCGCGGCATTATCCGCGGATGTCCCATAAGAGGAGAAATCGATCTGAGCAAAAGGTGCTAAAGGAGAAGTGTTAGCACCTTGAAGCTCAAGTGAAACCGGGAATGATCCGTAATTATCTCCGGAAGAAACCGTTAAGTAACGTGAGGATCCCGAAAATATTCCCGGTGATGTAGTACCAATCCCAACGTGTCCGTTGTTATTAATCACCATTCTGTCAATAGCAGCGGACTGATCTCTGAAAACCAGTTTCTGATCTCCCGCAGCAGATGAAGCATTACTTCCATAAATCAGCCAGTCTTTATTTTGAGCATCAAGATACACCCCGGCACCACTAGCCGCGGTATTAGTGATCTTAAACGTTTCAGTAAAATTAGTTGATGTGGATAGGACATGCAGCTTAGCAGTTGGTGCTGTATTGTTTCCCATTCCTACATTTCCATCTTTATCAATGAGTAATGTAGAAACGCCATTGTCACGCACATCAAAAAGTGATCTGTAGCTTACATCATCTCCACCTGACTTACCATTCAGAACAATTACAGGTTGTCCGCCCGTATCATTATTGTTATCGGCTTCAATAACTAAAGAAGGAGCCAGGGATCCATTCTGATTACTATAGATCTTTGGTTCAAAAACGTTGTCATTGGTAGTGTTGTTAACAATCTGCAAATAAGAATATCCATCTGATACAGAAAAACGAGCGAGTCCTTCAGCGGTTGAATTTACTGCAGTTCTAGAGACATGCAGTAGGTCAGAAGGGTTTGTTGTACCAATTCCGATATAGTTGTTTGAAGGATTGTTAAAAAGATTACTGGTGGATTGCCATGTGGTTCCATTGTGACGAAGAGTCTGCCCGATCGTTCCTGTTACACCAAAAGTTCCGGTGGCTCCAACAGCACCCGTAGCTCCAGTTGCACCATTAGTTCCATCGGTTCCTGCAGTTCCTGCTGCACCGGTGCTGCCAGTGCTTCCAGTTGCACCTGTAACGCCATTAGATCCGTTAGTTCCGTTTATACCATTTGTTCCCGCAGTTCCAGTCGCACCTGTTGAACCGTTAGTGCCTGCGGTTCCTGTTGCTCCCGTGGTCCCGGTGGCTCCTGTAGTCCCTGTAGCTCCATTAGTACCGTTTGTTCCTGCAGTTCCTGTTGCACCTGTAACACCATTCGTTCCGTTAGTACCATTTGTTCCATCTGCTCCGGTTGCACCTGTAGCTCCATCTATACCATTGGTCCCGTTGATTCCGGTGGCACCAACAGCACCTGTAGCACCTGTAGCACCTGCTGAACCTCCTGAATTGGCTGCGTACAGGGCGTATGGCACACTCATCAGTTGCTGTGTACCCATCAGCACATAGCTGGTTCCACCTGTTATGTCCATGCTGATCTGGATAAAATACGGACCCGTAGCCCAGTTAATAGCGCTAAATGTACCCGTTACAGGTGTTCCGTTCCCCACTACAATGTTGAGAAGACCGATATTATTTGAGGTGACTGCGTGTGTTTCTGTGTAAACAGCAGTCCCGGTTGCGCTCCCCTGCAACAAACTGATCTGTAAACCTACTGCCTGGTTGGTCAGAGCTACTCCTGCAGTATTTCTTGCAACAGCCTGGTAATTGAATCCCTGTGGGGCCTGGCCAAAAGTTGCGAGAAATAATAAATTTAATGCAACAAAAAGTAATGATCTTTTCATGATAGGTTTTAATTAATGTGATTTGATGATTCGGAAGGTTTTTGCTGCTGAGCCACTTTCTTTAACTGAAAGAAGATAGGTGCCGGCTTTATATTTCAACAAACTCAGCTGAGCCTCGTTTGAATTCACTTTCTGTGATTCGAGTAATTTTCCTTCGGATGTAAATAATTCTATGCTGACAGTTACTTTAAGGTCAGTGAACTGAAGATGGACAATGTCAGTGGTTGGATTCGGATACACATTGAGCAGGTAATCCAGCTGAAGCTCATTCAATGAAGTGATCAGAAGATCCGGCTGATGAAATCCCTGACTTAATGCATTATTTCCTCCCGAAAGAGTTGAAGTGACGGGCTCACCGAGCGTCCAGTCCAGCTGGTTGCCTCCGTTGTTAAAGCTGTTGCCGGAGCAGGAGATCACATCCGGTGAAGCTGACTGAGCCATGGAAAATTTACATGACAAGAGGAATATGAATATAAATATAAATACATTTCTGATCATTCGGCAAAAGTAGTCTATTCAAATCAAACAATCTGTATGAACCTTATGTTAAAAATTGTCTGCTCAATATTATTTTCCAAAATTCACAATAACACTTACTTTTGCACCCACTATGGCAAACCAGGAAGATATATTCAAAAACATTATTTCCCACTCAAAGGAGTACGGATTTATATTTCAAAGCAGCGAGATCTATGACGGATTAAGTGCAGTGTATGATTACGGACAAATGGGAGCGGAGCTGAAAAAAAATCTCCGTGATTACTGGTGGAAAGCAATGGTGCAGATGCATGAGAATATTGTGGGAATCGATGCTGCGATCTTTATGCATCCTACCACATGGAAAGCTTCCGGACACGTGGATGCTTTCAATGATCCATTGATCGATAATAAGGACAGCAAGAAACGTTACCGTGCAGATGTGCTGATTGAGGAGCACGTAGCGAAAATAGATGGGAAGATCCAGAAAGAAGTTGACAAGGCGAAAGAGCGTTTCGGGGAAGCTTTCAATGAAGAAACATTCCGTTCAACCAATGCAAGAGTATTGGAAAACCAGGCGAAAGCGGATTCAATATTAAGCAAGTTCAAAGATTCGCTGGAGAAGAATGATCTCGAGGCTGTTCGCCAGATCATCATTGATTGTGAGATAGTTTGTCCGATCTCCGGTTCGAAGAACTGGACGGAAGTACGTCAGTTCAATTTAATGTTCAGCACTTCAATGGGCGCTGTGAGTGAGGATTCTAACACAATTTATCTTCGTCCGGAAACGGCACAAGGGATCTTTGTTAATTTTTTAAATGTGCAGAAATCAGGAAGGATGAAAATTCCTTTCGGGATCGCACAAACAGGAAAAGCTTTCCGGAATGAGATCGTAGCGCGGCAGTTCATTTTCAGAATGCGTGAATTTGAACAGATGGAAATGCAATTCTTTGTTCGTCCCGGAACTGAAATGGAATGGTACAATCACTGGAAAGAAACCAGGATGAAATGGCATCAGTCGCTTGGATTTGGTGAAGCTAACTACCGTTTCCACGACCACTTGAAACTTGCACATTACGCGAATGCAGCCTGCGATATAGAATTTAACTTCCCTTTCGGATTCAAAGAGCTTGAAGGAATCCACTCACGTACCGATTTCGATTTAAAAGCACACGAACAGCATTCGGGGAAGAAGCTTCAGTATTTTGATCCGGAGCTGAATCAGAATTATGTGCCTTATGTGGTGGAGACTTCGGTGGGGCTGGATCGTTTATTCCTTGCGGTGATGTCGAAAGCATTTGTAGAGGAGAAGCTGGAAGATGGAACAACACGTACAGCATTGAACCTTCCTGCATTCTTAGCGCCAATAAAGGTGGCTGTATTGCCTTTGGTGAAAAAAGACGGACTTCCTGAAAAGGCACGCGAGATCATGGATCTGTTGAAGTTCGACCATGCAACTGCGTACGATGAAAAGGATACTATCGGTAAGCGTTACCGCAGACAGGATGCGATCGGAACACCGTTCTGTATCACCGTTGATCACCAGTCGCTGGAAGATAATACAGTTACGATCCGTTTCCGTGATACAATGACACAGGACCGTGTGAGTATTGATGCGCTTGCGAAAATTGTGGATGAGAAGGTGAGCTTTAAGAAAGCGTTGATGAGCTTAAAATAGTACAGATAGCGAATCGGTACGAATTTACGAATCTATGGTTTACGAATAACGAGTCTGTGGTTGGGTCAGTTCGAGTGTTTTTTCTTTTTCAGAAAAAACGTATCGAGAAGGTTGCAGAGCTTTATTACAAATCAAATTTTATTAATCTTTAACAATCAGAGGATCCTTGACAGTTAAAAAGTCAAGGATCTTTTTATTTATGATCTCCGATTGGTCGATCGAAAGAAAGTGTCCTGCATCTTTAATGGTTTCCGCTTCCACGTTCTTCATGTATTTATTTGCCCGTTCAATGCTGTTTTGATTGTTGATGATGTCGTTGTCACCAATTAAGAGAAGTACCGGCATGTTTAATGAACGGAGCTGCTCATCAGCGAATGGCCTCATCTGCAGAATGCATTTACTTACTTCCGCTTCTTTGCTTGCAATATAATATTGGTTGATATAGATCTGATTGATATTGTCGACATTATTGGTCATTGTTTCCAACACATTTCTTAAGCGTTTCCTTTTCGGGGACATGGTATACGTGATGTTGGAGATGATCTTCATGTTCGGTTTGATCCAGATGAATGCTTGCGCGGGGCTTAGCAAAACAATTTTATCAATACGGCTTTTACTACGAAGTGCAATGTTCATTGCAAGCCATCCACCGCGGGAGGCCCCAACAATGCTGAAATGATGAAGGCTTAGCTTATCAAAGATCTCGTAATACCAGTTCACGATCTCATCGGTATTGCTTATTTCACTCTGACAAAGTGATTTTCCGGGCTCAAGCAAAAAGTCGATGGCGTAAACCCTGTGAGACTGTGATAAAGCATTTATGTTTGGATACCACATGGTTGAACTTGCATTCATGCCATGCAGCAGCACAAGCGGGTCACCATCTTCCGGGCCCGAAATGATCACATGCGCATTTCCGAAACTTGTCGCTATGTCTTTTTCATTATAGGGTGTTTTAAATAAAGACAGAGCCCGGTTATATGATTCGCTGTAGCTGAGTTTTTCATTCCGGACATCAGCAGTTGAATCATAATTAAGAGTGTCGGGCTGATTAATGGAGAGAGGCTTTTGAGCAGGTTCATTCCCGCAGGAGTATATCAGAAGGGCAAGCAGTAGTAACAGGAAGTATTGAAGATAGATTTTCATTATAGAAGAATTGTTCCGGGTGAAGGTAATCATAATAGTTTCAACGCATTTACACTGAGGCGATGGCATGTTTTTTACAATTCTTATTGAGATCGAATGATCAATGAATAATTATTTTTAAACCTTAACACTATGAAAACAGCAACAGGCAATAAAGGACAACAAGGAAACAAAGGTGGTTCAAAAACTATGAAGCCTCAGAACAAGGACGACATGGACAGCAGAAAAGCAAAGGTTGGTGGAAAAGATAATACTGCGAAAATGAAAGGCGGAGAAAAAGTGAAAACAAAAAATCCCGGAAAGTCAGCACCAAAGAAAGCAGCCGCAAAAACAGGAAATCAAACTCCTAAGGGCCCGGCAAAAAAAGGAGCGAAGAAAGCAGGTAAGAAAACGACTACAAAGAAATAAAAACAACGAGGCCCACAATTTTGTGGGCCTTGCTGCTCTCTAAAACTAAACAAACTAAAACTAACCCTCAACTTCACAACATTCCTGCCCATGCAGGAAATACTTATTTCGGATTGATCTCCGATTCAATATTGTTCCAGATCTCTGAGGTGATCTCTGCTTCAAAATTTTCAAAAATTTCTTTGATCGTATTTTCAATTCCAAGTTTCATATTCTGAGGGATTCCAATTGTAATGCCATCTTAAAAATCTTAACAGTGTTTAACATTAAAAGCTGGGACATAATTCCGGTCTGTATTTCGGCTTCGGCTTTTTACAATTCAATTGTATACCTAACGACAACTCATGCGATCCGGCAGATGCACTTGTTAATTTTGAAACTGTCAGATCATAGCTATAACCGATCTTGAAGGCGCCTTTCTGAATTCCAACCAGAATAATGAATGCATCACTGTTCCGGTACCAGAGTCCGCCAACCAAAATTCCTTTGGTTAAGTAAACACCAAGGTTAAGTTGTTGAAAGTCCTGTTGTTTCTGGTATATAATATTGGGTGAGATCGTGGTTTCCGCTTGTTTGTCGCCAACCTGAATGATCGCTCCTGCGTGAGCAGTTAATTTCATTGGCAATTTACTTTGCCCGATCAATCCTTCATCGGGTGTATTCAGATGATGTGCTGCGAAACCTCCATAAAATCTTTTACTGAAAGCCACAATTCCCGCTGAAAGGTCCACATACGACTTTTTAGATAGACCTTGCACCTCCTTTGTATTTCTTACAAATCCTCTCCGCTCATCGATCTGATCACCGAAGTTCAGTTTGGTCCAGTCAATTGACTTTTCGCCATAAGTGGCCTGTAAACCGAAATTGATAGCGAAGTCTTTCTTTATTCTTACCTGATATGAATACACTCCGCTGATGCTTGTTGTTTTTAATGTGCCTTGTCCGGCATTGTCGCTCATTGCCATAATACCGATCCCGCTTTTTATTTTGTAAACGAGTCGATCAAACGATGCGCTTGTTGTGACAAAAGTTCCGGAGATTCCCGGCCATTCGTTTCTATAATTAATATTTATTCTCGGGCAAATATTCGATCCTGCAAAAGCGGGATTCAGATATAGAGGATTTGCGTAAAACTGCGTGAACTGCGGATCTTGGGCAGAGGCCCTTTCAAATGTCAGCAAGCTTAGTGATAACATTAGCAAGTAAAGTTTTCTCATGCGGTTTTATTTGTGGTTGATTATAAGACGGGGAGTGGAGGAATGAGTTGCCTTTATATCTTTTCTTTCTATCAAAAAAACATCCCTGTAGCATGCAAAAGAAACAGAAGATCAAGACCAGAAAGTATCTTCTTTTCTCTTAAAAGAAAAGAAGCAAAAGTTCAAGCCAGAACCAATTCTTCGCTCCTCTCCTGATTTTTTTAAATATCTAAGCTCGAGAACTGAAGCTCTCGCTAAGATATTTTAAAAAAATCAGGTTCACCCCGACACGGCATCGGGTTCCGGCAGGGCCAGCGCGCTACTTCGTAGGAGGAGTTCGGTCAATCATTAATGATAATAGGGTTTGGAATGGGCATTGGATCATCAGGGCAGGATTTCTTTTCATTAAGAGATAACGGCAAATGATTGCCATTCAAATTAAACTTTCGAGGTGAAATGTCTGCTGCAATTAATTTGTCCGTGGTTTCAACGAACGGTAGAGAGTTGAAAATCTCCTTATGAAAAGAAAAGGTTTTTGTAACTTTTTGCCTTCAAAAAGTTTGAAGAAATAATCTTTTAATTTATAGATAGGAGAAAAATAGTTCCTTCTTTTCTCTTAAAAGAAAAGAAGCAAAAGTTCAAGCCAGAACCAATCCTTCGCTCCTCTCCTGATTTTTTTAAATTTAGGTAGAAGAAGGCTAGTCCCTTCTTTTCTTATAAGAGAAAAGAAAAATAAAAAAACCATCCGTTAAGATGGTTTTTAGGGGATGTTGTTATGTACTATTGATTTTTTAGCGAATCCCGCTGCTGTCTCGCTTTCCTCATACTATCTATATTCATGTGCGGTGTCATTATCTGATTCCAGCCGACAGGCGTTTCTTTTTTTGCCTTAGCAGCTTTCTTAATTTCTTCTTTCTCTTTCGTTTCGCCTACGATACCTTTTGAGGAATCCAGCATATCACCAAAAACCGGTTCATTACCCATGATGATGATCTTATCGTGAGGTTCAATGATGGGCTCATTGGTTTGTTTTTTTGTTTTTGGCTTGTCCGTTTTAACAGGGGTTTTTTCAGTTTTTGTTTCTGTCGTTATAGTCCTGGTTTCTTTTGCCGGTTCCGGAGAGCTTATAACAGTTTCTTTTGTTTCCGTAGCAGGAGGGAGTACGTTCTGAATAGGAGGCGGAACGACTGTTTTTGTTTTAGGGGTTTCCTTCACAATATCTTTTTGTGGAACAACAACAGGTGTTGAGGTGCTGACAGGCGTGTCGGATTTTCTATTCTTTATATTATTGATCAATGCATAACCACCGCCAATTACAAGAACACCTGCGAGGGCATACAAAGCATAAGACATTTTAAAGGAAAATGCAGGTTTTGGGGCCGCATCAAGCATCGCTTCCATCCTTGACCAATCGGCAGCATCGTAAGAGGCCTCATACTCGGATAAGGTCTTCTTTACGGTTTCATCAAGCTTACTTTCAGGAGTATTATTTACCATGTGTTGCCTTTATTAGGTGCATAAGATTCTTTTTCAAATTAAATTTCGCTTTTGATAAATTTGATTTCGAAGTTCCTTCACTGATATCCAGCATCTCCGCGATCTCTCTATGCGTGAATTCTTCTATCACATAAAGGTTAAAAACAGTCCGGTACGCAGGTGTAAGCTCCTGAACTGCTTTTAAGATCTCTTCTTTATCAATGTTTATCAGTTCATCTTCATCAATTTCATCAATCATATTAGAAGCCTTTTCATTTGCATAAACTGTGCTCACGATCAGGTAATTCTGTTTATTCTTCCTCAGGTGATCAATGGACGTATTAGCCATTATCCTTCGGATCCAGCCCTCGAAAGAGCCGCTGCCGTTGAAATTCTTAAGGCTGTTAAATACCTTCAGGAAACCTTCGTGGAGGATGTCTTTAGCTTCGTCTTTATCTTTCGCATATCTTAAACAAACACCTAACATTTTACTGTAATACTGCTCGTACAAGGCTTTTTGGCTTGCACGGTCATTTTTTAAACAGCCTTTGATAATCTCATGTTCATTCATAAACAGCGCTTTTAAAGCTAAAAACACCTTCTTCTACGGAAATAAGACGTAAAAGGTTGGGCGTGGTTGCCTATTCATTTTCAATTTTTTAAAAATAGTGAAATAAGCATATTCGGCTTAAAGATAGGCCTAAAAATAAAAAACCGCCCAACATTATCGGGCGGTTTTTTAGGAGTCGGAAGAATGCGTTTATTCTGTGCTGAATTCGCTGTCTTTTATACCCGTGTTAACTTCAACTGATTCCAGCTTAAGCTTTAATGGCATTGGTGTTCCCGTGATGGAAACTACAGAAGGATATTTTATGCCATTGTAATCTTTATATTCAAAATATTCAGAAACCGTGGTCATTGTTTGGCCTTCTGCCGAGTTCGTGCTCGAAGCTTTCACTTTATATCCGGTCTTTACATCATACCATTCGGTTGACTTTTTACCGGCAGGGCTCACAACCTCCATGATGTAAGCATCGCTTCCGTTCACAATTTCAATGCCTTTCAGGTTTAACTTATGACCTGTCTTTTCGTACAGCATTTCCTGGTTAAGCGTTGCCTCTGCCTTCAGATCTTCCAGCTCAGAGCCGGTAATATCTTTCTTGCCCTGCATTCCGCTTGCTTTACCTTTGGTACCATCGTAAACCTGTTTCTGAAGCACCATTGGGCCCATGTTAAAGCTCATAGAATATTTGTTCGGAGCTTTGTTCATTGTTTCCAGGCTCACTGCTCTTCCCTGAACTTCTGTGGTCATCTTCATTTTTCTGTCCTTGATCGCAGTCAACGCTTTTTCTCCGCCAATTGATTTAACGTAGCTGTCAATCACTGTTTTTGGAGTCACGCCTGCAGGTACGGGTTTGATAGCAGATGCTACTGCAGGATTACCATAAAAGTCGTAAAGCTCCACAGTTTTTGATGCACTGAAAGGCGTAAGCTTTTTGGTAAGCTCTTCTTTATCACCAACAACAAGGATGGTCGCATTCTCAGGGCGAATATATTTCTGAGCCATAGCATACACATCGTCAGAAGTAACTGCTGCAAGGTTCTTTAAATAATTGGCATAATAATCCTTCGGTAAATGGTAACGTTCTGTGTTGATCGCAAAAAGAGCCACTGTTGCCGGATCCTCAAGAGAGATCGCGAAATTCCCGGTGAGAAAATTCTTGATTCCGTCAAGCTCATCCTGTGGTACTTTTTCTTTGCGTAAACGGTTCAGCTCATTCATGATCTCTGCGATAGCGCTGTCGGAAACAGCATTGCGAACTTTTGCATAAGCGCTGAATTCTCCTACCAGATCATCATTGTTCAATGAAGAATATGATCCGTAGGTATAACCATGCTTTTCACGAAGGTTCATGAATAAGCGGGAAGAGAAGCCTGCACCGAGGATCGTGTTCATCACACGTGCTTTAATAACGTCATCACTGTTTGGTTTCAGATCAACCGGATAAGTAACGTTCACCACAGATTGAACCGCTCCCGCTTTGTTTACAACTACCACGCGTGTTTTTTCTGGTGCAACAGGCATTTTATAATTTGGTTTAGGAACTTCAGCTGATTTCCATGCACCGAAATATTTTTCGATCATTGGCTTGATCTCCGCAAGGGTAACATCACCTACAATGGCGAGGTATGCTACATTCGGACGAAAATAAGTGCTGAAATAGTTATTGCATTTTTCAAGGGTGATCTTTGCAACGCTTTCTTCAGTGGTTATCTCTCCGTAAGGATGAGTTTTTCCAAAGTTCAATACAGCTTTAACATTGTTGGAGATCGCATCCGGATCATCTTTGCCCTGTGCAAGTGAAGAAAGTGTTTGTGTCTTCAACTTATCTAACTCTTCCTGCTTGAAATCAGCATTTAATAACACATCCGTCATCAGCTCAAGCAATTTGTTGTTTTGCTTTTTTAATGAAGCAGCATAAATGCTTGTAGGTGTTGCCGTAAGTGTTGCACCAATAAAGTCGATGTCGTTATCAAGCTGATCTTTCGTGCGAGTCTTGGTCCCGGTTGTGATCAGTTCGCTGGTGATGCTACCTAATCCGGCTGCATCAGTCTCCAGTTGAGGATGAACATCCAGAACGATTGAATATGCAACAGTCGGTGCCTTGTGGTTTTCTACAAGGAATACTTTAAGGCCATTCGGCAGTTGAAAGGATTGTATGTCGCCAAGCTTAATGGTCGGAGCAGGCGCAGGAGCCGGTTTTTTGCTTCTGTCGAGCTTTTGTGAGGGAGCAGGCTTTTGCTGTGCAATTAATGCCGTAGCGAAAAGGACTGCAGTAATGGATGTGAATATTTTTTTCATCTTGAATAGATTTCTTTTTAATGTTTTTTCGGGATCTTACTTAAGCTCCTCTTTTGGCAGATAATACAATACTACACGGTTCTCTTTTGTAAGATATTTTTGTGCAGCCTTCTGAATGTCTTCACGTGTTACTTTCATGTAACGATCGATCTCTGTATTGATAAGGTTTGCATCTTTGAAATACACATAGTAGTTTGCAAGGTTCTCTGCGATTCCAACCATTTTAGAGTTGTTGCTTACAAAATCATTCTCCACCTGATTGCGTAGCTTCTGATATTCCTCTTCGCTGATCAGGTCTTTTTTAGTTTTGTCAAATTCAGCATCCATAGCTGCTTCCAGGTCGGTTGGAGAAACTCCCATATTTGCAATTCCGAAGATCAGCGTTAAACCCGGATCTTCTGATGGCAAAGGAAATGCTCCTGCGAACAAGGCTTTTTGCTGCTTGTCTACAATCGACTTCTGCATACGTGAGCTTTTTCCCTGAGATAATAAAGTCGCAAGCATGTTTACCGCGTAATAATCAGGAGTTCCCTGAGCCGGTGTGTGATAACCCATGATCACACCAGGAAGTTGAATGTTATCAGGAACAGTGTCTCTTACTTCTTTTGTTTTAACCGGTTCAACAGCATTCGGACGAGGAATGGCCTTTGTTCCTTTCGGGATGCTTCCGAAATATTTTTCAATCATTGCTTTTGTCTGTGCAGGCGTGATGTCACCGGCAATAGAAAGCGTAGCGTTGTTTGGAACATAAAATGTTTTATAGAAATCAATGAATTCGCTGATTGCTGCTTTGTTGATATACTCAGGAGAACCTCCCGGTGTCCAGCGGTACGGGTGAACAGTATATGCATGTCCGAAAGCCTCATTCAGAATAGACCCGTATGGAGTGTTCTCATTACGCTGCTTCAATTCTTCCTTAACAACTTTACGCTGGGTCTCAACACCGATTGAATCGATCTTGGAGTGAAGCATACGCTCTGATTCCATCCATAATCCGAGCTCAAGTTGGTTGCTTGGTATCACTTCATAATAAAAAGTGCGGTCGAAAGATGTGTTGGCGTTTAACTGACCACCCGCATCCTGCACAAGCTTCATATACTCACCGCGTTTGATGTTGTCAGAACCTTCGAACATTAAATGTTCAAAAAAGTGAGCAAAACCGGTACGCATCGGATCTTCATTTTTTGATCCAACATGATAGAGAACGGTAACTGCGACAATCGGAGTTGAATGATCTTCATGTAAAATAACATGGAGCCCGTTTGGCAGATCGTATTCAGTAAATTTAATAGGATTGGATTTCACCGGGCTTGCAGCTTTGGGAGCCGCTTTAGGTGCAGGCTTCTGTGCATACAGAACACTGCTGCCCATCACTACTGTTGATAAAACAAGATGTTTCAAATTCATTTAAGAAAGGATTTAAAATTTTGTTAAAAATAGGATTAATTCCGGTTAAAAAAAGCTTTGGTGGATGAATGGTTCGGGAAGTAGATGAGCGGGTAGTTGTTTTACCACGGAGGATCGGAGAACACGGAGATACACAGAGAACCTATGCTTTTCTATTTAAGTCGATTTCAATCGTCTCCGTGAAAAACTCTGTTGCCTCCGTGCCTCTGTGGTAAAAAAAATTATCGTCTTTTCTTCGGGCCCCTCATCGCCTCCGCAGTCAAGGGATCCTGAGGCCAATGATGTTTCGGGTACCTCGACATCAGATCTTTTCTGACTTCAAAATATGTTTTGTTCCAGAAGCTGTTAAGATCCTGTGTTACTTGTACAGGCTTGTATCCGGGAGAAAGTAAATGCATGAGGACTTTATTTCTTCCTTCATTCACAGCAGGAGTTTCAAATAAACCGAAGACTTCCTGGAGCCTGACTGCCATTTCGATCTTGCTTCCTTCAGGAAAATATTTTAACCTGATCATAGAACCTGTAGGTACTTCTATTGCTGCAGGGGCAAGCTTGTCCAGTTTTTGGGAAAGCTCGTAGGGAAGGATTGACCGGATGATCTGATTTAATTCCAGCCTTTGCAGTTCGCTTTGTTTGCTGATGTTATTGAGATAGGGGCCAAGCCATACTTCAAGTGTTTCCAGAAGATTTTCTTCGCTTACATCGGGCCAGTTGTCATCCGGCCTCCAGGTACGCAGACTCATGATCCGCGCTTGCAGATCTTCCTGCGGTTCCGACCAGCCAATCATCTTTAAGCCTTTTTCACGGATTGTTTTGCATATAATGGAAATTCTCAATTCATCGCTGATCTTTGTGATCACCTTTGATTCCAGGATGATCCCACCGACACATTTATCAAGTGATGCGCTGATCATTCCTCTTTCATCATCCCATTTCGCATTTTGTTTCTCAACTGAAAGGTCAGCAAGATCAGAAGGATCAAGCGCTGCAGCAGAAAATATTTTTCCTTCGGATGAGCCTGCGTCAAGCTGTGCTATTGCAAGGTATTCTTCGGAATGTAAGGGGTCCTGTTCCAGAATTTTTACTATTCGTCCGTTTGCTAATCGATAACGCAGTCCTTTTTTATCAATTCGTTTTGAAACACGTTCGGGATATGCAGCGGCAAGTAATTTTCCTACGGCATAATTATCAGGTGCTGAATTATCAATTTCTGTTTTAATTGATTTTCGCCACGATTGCGCAAGTCGTTCAATACGTTCAAGAACACGTTTGTCGGCATTCACAAATTCCTTTGAACGCCATTTGCGTAATGCTTCAAGACGAAGGGTAATGTCGGTTCCGCTTTCTTTTTGAAGCGGATCACGCTCTTCAAGCAATGCCGAGAGATCCGAAGCGAGCGCAGGATAATTTATTCCGGGTTCTTTCAGATGCCATTCATTTGCCTCTATCAGGAGGTGTGCAATCCGCGGATGTGTAGGAAGCTGCAACATTTTCTTTCCGCGGGAAGTGATCTTGTTATCCGTCACTGCACCAAGTGAGGTCAGTAATTCTTTTGCCTGTCCGATGTTTCCTGCCGGGGGCGGATTGATCCAGAGCAGTTCATTCAGATCTTTTATTCCCCATTCAAAAAGCTCGAGCATTAAGGGTGCTAGGTCAGCTTCGAGGATCTCGGGTTTCCTGTTTGCGTTCAGGTGAATGTGTGATCCTTCACTCCATAGTCGGTAGCACACTCCGGGGCCTAGTCGTCCTGCACGTCCTGCACGCTGATCTGCAGCATCTTTGGTGGCTTTTACTGTTTCAAGTTTTGTCAGTCCGCTGCGTGGATCAAAAACAGGTACACGCGATAGGCCGCTGTCAATGATCGTTGTGATGCCTTCAATGGTGAGAGACGTTTCAGCAATCGAAGTTGCAAGAACTACTTTTCTTTTTCCATGAGGATGCGGCATGATGGCTTCCTGTTGCTTCTGGGAGGAGAGGTCTCCGTATAAAGGCTGAATGCTTACGCTTACATTATCATCTTCTAGCAGTTGCTGCGTTTTCTGTATTTCACCTGCTCCGGGAAAGAAGGCGAGAATGTCTCCTTGTTCTTCTTTTAATGCGATCTTGATTGCGCGTGCCATTTGTTGTGGCAGGTAAACTTTATCATCACTGCCAAGGTATTTAACCGCGACAGGAAATTGTCTGCCGGCTGAAGTTAAGATCGGAGCATTATTAAGGAGCGATGAAAGCTTGGCTCCATCTAGCGTTGCAGACATGATGAGGATTCGGAGATCTTCACGTATCACTTGCTGAACCTGTAAGCAAAGAGCCAGCGCTAGATCAGCATTTAAGCTTCGTTCATGAAATTCGTCAAAGATGACGAGTCCGACATTCTCAAGTGCATTATCATTCTGTAGCATCCGTGTTAAAATTCCTTCAGTCACAACTTCAATCCGTGTGTTTTTTCCGATTCTGTTTTCGAAGCGAATTCTATAGCCGACCGTTTCTGCGAGATCTTCATTTAACAAGTCAGCCATGCGGTTAGCAACAGAGCGTGCCGCGAGTCTGCGTGGTTCAAGCATCAGGATCTTTTTTCCGGAAAGGCACTTTTCATTTAACAGCTCTAACGGTAACACTGTTGATTTCCCTGCTCCGGGAGGCGCCTGTAAAATAATGACGGGTGAGTTTTCCAGCTTTGTTTTAAGCGCGGGAATTATTTCATGTATTGGAAGCTCGGGTTGAAACACGCGTAAAAATAGGCATAAAAAATCCCGCATGAAGCGGGATTTGAATTTGAATTCTGATCAGATAAAATACTTTTCATGCAGAAATTCCTGGTAATCACCAAGGTTGGCCATTACCTGTAATTCCTGGTAGCGTTTGTGAAATGCCATATCATCTGTTTGTGCATTCAGAACATTGATACGGAAGCGATCAAAATTTACGAGTGCCTGTTTTTCTTTCAGTGTTAGTGGCTCACCATTGAACTCCTTCTCACGCAGATCATTAATACTTGGCGTTGTTCCTCCGATCTCCGCTTTTGCCAGGTACCTGTTTAAAATGTTAATTCTGTTTTCCATTTTTTATTTAATAAGCCAAAAATTAATACTCAAAATTACGTGAATATCCACCAAAAGTTCACTCAGTGTATGCATTTGTTATAAACAAAAGGCTGTTGAAGACTAAGAGATATTCCGTAAATAAAAAGTAAAAATATATACCACTGCCTTTGATCATCATTCATGGAAAATAGTCAGCAATAGTGTGGAAAGAAAATAAAAATGAAAAAAATAATTTTATGCATTCTTAAAAAATTGGGCGTAAAAAAACCGGGTTTCCCCGGTTCTTAAATGTAATTTTATTTTAAAGTTTCTTTGAGCCATCCGAAGAATTCTCTCTGCCAAACCAGCCCATCGTGTTCTCTAAGGATCCAATGGTTTTCTGTCGGGAAATAAAGTAATTTACTTTTTATTCCCTGAAGCTGCGCAGCCTGGAAAGCGCCCAATCCCTGCTCGATAGGTACACGATAATCTTTGCCACCCTGAATGATCATAATTGGAGTGTCCCATTTTTTTACAAAATTAACCGGGTTGAATTGATTATAGCTTTTTTGCGCAGCTACATTTCCTTCTTCCCAATATGGTCCTCCAAGATCCTGGTTCACAAAAAATACTTCTTCGGTGGTTCCATACATGCTTCTCCAATCAAAGATCCCATCATGTGCTATAAACGATTTAAAACGCTTCTCGTGCATTCCTGCAAGGAAATAAACTGAATATCCCCCGTAGCTCGCTCCAACACAACCTAAACGATTCTTATCTACAAATGGCTCTTTCGCCAAAGCATCAATTGAGATCAGATAATCCTTCATGTTTTGTCCGCCATAATCACGGCTGATCTGTTCATTCCATTTTACACCATGACCCGGCATTCCGCGTCTGTTTGGAGCAACCACAATGTAACCCTGAGATGCCATCAGCTGAAAGTTCCAGCGGAAAGAGTAAAATTGCGTTAACGGAGATTGAGGTCCTCCCTGACAATATAAAAGTGTAGGATATTTTTTTGCAGGATCAAAGTTCGGAGGGTAGATCACCCACACTAACATTTGCTGACCGTCAGTTGCAGTTAAATATTTCCTCTCCACTTTTGGAAGTGTCATTGAACTATACGTTGCATCATTCACGTGTGAGAGTTGTTTCATTGTCCCGTTTGCAAGATCAACTGAATAAACTTCTGCAGCATGGTTCATGTCGGTGCGGTCAACGATCATCGTGTTTCCAACCTGTCCGACCAAAGTGGTGATATCGAAATCTCCTTTGGTAACCTGTTTGATTTCAGCAGTCTTCTTAACAGGATATGCAACTTCAAAAAGCTGAACGGTTCCATCCGATGCAGCAGTAAAATAGAGTTTTTTTCCGTCAGCGCTCCATTTGTAATCATCCACTGTTCCATCCCAATCTTTTGTAATGTTGACCTTTTCAGTCCCGTTCATTACAATGATGTCATTTTTGTCGGACTCATATCCATCAGTTTTCATGCTTAGGAAAGCAAGGGTTCCAGTTGAAGAATACGTAGGCTTGATATCGTACCCCATCATACCTTCAGTCAGGTTGGTGGTCTTTTTGGAAGCGATATCATAAACATAGATATCTGTATTGGTGCTTACAGCGTAATCTTTACCGTATTTCTTTTTAGTGACATACAGGATCTGCTTGCTATCAGGGCTCCAGATATAATCCTCATCGCCACCAAAGGGTTTCTGCGGACAATCATACGGCTCGTCCTTCATAAGATCAAGGCTGTCGGTTGTTTTGCTACCACTAAGTGTATTTAAAAAAACATGTCCGAACATTCCATCTTCCCAGGTATCCCAGTGGCGGTAATTCAGATCAGTATAGATCTGCACATCTGATTTTGTAAGATCAGGATAAAAATCTTTTCCAAAAACCTTTTGAACTTTTACTTCATTGCTTCCGATGCTGTATTTCCCGTCAGGAGAGATGTTTTTGTTTTTCAAAAGAGCATCAGCCTCAGTTGTGACCGTTGCTGTTCCGCCCGTAACGGGGACAGTATATTGTTTAGAGAAGGATTTGCCTTCAGCGGCATTATATGTTTTAACATTATACACTACAGACTTGCCATCTTTGGTTATTCCCATGCTACTAACTTTTCCTAATTGAAAAAGTGCTTCGGGAGTCATTGTCTGCTGGGCAGATAGGGTAAGGGTAATCGTAAAAAGGGAAAGAAGGGAGAATGTTTTTTTCATGCTTTAAATTTTACTGATTTTTCGTGGTGCCGAAGGTAATAATATCGGTTGAAATTCAGTAATACTTGAAGAAATTTATGAAGAAGGGATTTTTTGAAGGATGACCGGTCAAGCGTTTGCAATCCAAGGTAAGAAAATTTACTATCAGACTTTTACTCCTACGATACAAACATCGTCCACCTGTTCAAGGTTACCTTTCCAATCAATGAATGTTTGATCAAGAATGTTTTTTTGAACTTCGAGGCTTTTGTCGTTCAAGTCAATCAACAGATCTTTTAGTTGGTTATTTTTAAATTTTTTGCCTTTGTTTCCACCGAATTGATCAGCGTATCCATCAGTAAAGAGGTAAAAAGATGAGGCTTTTGCCAGTGTCAGGTTGTGGTTTTTAAAAGGCTGCATATCATGTTCAAACCCTATACATTGTTTGTCGGGTTTTAATTCCTGGAGTTTTCCGTCCGATATGATATATAAGGGATTGTTTGCTCCCGCCCATTGAAGTTCATTGGTTTTAAGGTTTAGACGCACCAGGGACATATCCATGCCATCCTTTGATTCATGGTCCTTTCCGGATTGCCCAAGTTCCTTTACGATTTTATGACGCAGTTCTTCGAGGATCTCTGCAGGACTAAGGATCCTGCTTGCAGATGTTATTTCGTTTAAAAAGGCGACCCCTAACATACTCATGAAGGCCCCGGGCACACCATGGCCTGTGCAATCCACTGCCGCGATATAGAAATGCTCCTCTTTTTCCAACGCCCAGTAAAAATCACCACTCACAATATCTTTAGGCTTAAATAAAATAAAATGTTCCGGCAGATGTTCAGTAACATATTCTTCCTCTTTTAAAAGAGCTTCCTGGATCCGTTTGGCATAATTTATCGAATCGATAATGTCTTTATTTTTTTGCTCAACAATGTCCCTTTGATGTTCGATGATCTTTTTTTGTTCTTCCGTTTGCCGACTCTTTTCTTCAATCAACTGCTTTTGTCTGCGTGTGACCTTCAAAGCTTTAAAAACGAACGCGGAGAAAATAAATACGAGAAGAAGGCCGATGGAAACAAATAACAGAATGATGTTTTGCTTTTTCTTATTTAATTCTGCAATGACCTTTTCTTTCTCGTGTTCAGCTTTTAATAAAGACTCTTTTTTATCAAACTCGTAGGTTAATTCCTTACGTGTTATTTCTTTGTCTTTTTCAGAGTTATAAAGTGAGTCAGCGATAGCTACTGATCTCTCATAATTATATAAGGCTTTAGCATGTTGACCCGTTTTTTTATAAAGCTCGCTCAGGCTTTTATATGTTTCTTTTAATTCATCCGGTGAACCCGCCTCCGTGGCAAATTGGAAGGATTGAAGTAGTAATTGTTCTGCAAGAGCGAAATTGTTTGTTGCCGTGTAGAGGGTGCCAATACTTCGCGTCCCACTTGCCATCAGGGTTTTTGAGCCGAGCTGTTTTTTTATTACGAGTGCCCTGGAGTAATATTCCAATGCTTTAGAATAATCCGACATCATGTGATAGACACTTCCGATGTTGCTAAGATGTCTCGCAATTCCTCCTTTATTATCAAGTCGTTCAGCAAGGATCAGAGCCTGCATAAAATTTTCCAGCGCTTTAGCGTAATCTTTGGTTTCAGCATACACACTTCCTATATTCCCAAGATGCCTGGCCACTCCGTTTAAATTTCCTATCTCTTTATCAAGGGTTAAGGCCCGGTAATAAAAACGCAGCGTTTTAGGATAATCCTTAAGCTTATAATAAACAATCCCAATATTTCCGAGGTCTGTTGCGATCTCTTTTTTTACACCGGTTTCCTCATCCATTTTAAGCGCCTGTAAATAATAATCAAGGGCATTGGGGTAGTTTCCCTGTCTTCGATAAACAATTCCAATATTCCCGAGTGTATTCGCTTTATATGATTTGATTTTCAGATCATCTGTTGTCTGACTCTTATCACTTAGCAATTCATTCCAGAGGCTCAGTGCCCTGGTATAATAATTCATTGATTTTGCGAATTCATCTTTGTCATCATAATACGAACCGCTTTGAAATAAAGAAACACCAATGTATTTTTTTATGACTTTATTAAGATCAGGATCAACGTTTTTCGACAAATATTTTCGACTATTCGCTGAGCCTCTGTGGTAAGTTTGAGTGCAGTGTCAGAATCACGGAAGCTTAATTCCCAGGAGAGCAGCTGGAGATGATTTGCTTTTGTGGTGTCACCAATACAAGGGACAGAACACAAAACATCTTTTTCTAAAAGGGCAGATAAGGAGTCGGCTTTAGTATGCTGTCCCCACAGATTACAAGTTTGAAATATTAAGAACAAATAACAAAAGTGTTTTAGGTTCACTTTCATATTGTTGTTGGAATAAGTTGAGTACAGGGTTCGTGTTCATTGCAAATCTAATACTTTATTTCAGATGGTTGGTTTGGAGAATAAAGGCCCTGTCTTGAGCAGCTCCACGGGTCCCCTCAAGCGAATTTTAATTTCAGGTGACTTAATTTTAAAGACGAAGCCCTCCTGCGCTCTTGCAGAGCTTCGGAGGGCAAAAGTGGAGAATACCTTGTTTTCGGTTTAAATTTTCAAAACGAAAAGTTTTGATGATTTCACTGAAAACAAAAAAGCATCCCGCACAGCGGAATGCTTTTGAATCTTCTTCGTGGAGAATACCGGATTCGAACCGGTCGCCTCTTCACTGCCAGCGAAGCGCTCTAGCCAAATGAGCTAATTCCCCTTAATGCTGCAAATGTAGTTAAATAACTGAATTGTAAATGAAGTCTCGACACTATATATAAGGTATAGTTAAAAGTTGTTTCGGTTATCGTGTGTGGAATTTTTTGGAAGTAGATATTTCTTTTTTTAAGAAAGAAACATGCCTGAAATACTACATTTTTCGACTGACTAAATCCCAATAGGGAAAAAAATCTCATTAAGATTTTTCTCTGAAAGAAGGTAAAAAAAACACAATTTTTTTTCTAAGGCTACTGGCTATAATAATTAGGTTGTTATCTATTTATTTTCCTTTTTAATAAAATTCACGCACATTTTTTATCTACTGAGGCATAGGATTTTTACCTATGGAAATAACGTGTTCAGCGACTGTTGAAATTAAATTAAAGGTGAAAGATATTTCTGAATAGCTAAATAAAAAAGAAATAAAAATGAAAAAATTTACTCTTATTATATTCTTGAAGTTCTTATTTCTGAACTCAGTAATCGCACAGCAGTGTACGGCTCCGAATTTTAGTGTGAATTTCACGGCAGCTTCAGACACTACCTGGACGCTAACCAATACGGGGAGATCAGGAGTATGTTGCGGCTCTTCGAACTGTGTGAGGTTTAATGTCACATTAAATCCTAACACAGACCTGATCAACTTTAAAGTGTCAAATCCTTCTCCATCGGGATCTGCTTTTTATCAGGTTAACTGCGGGCCTCCGGTTTCAATCGGAGTTCCTTTTTGCGTTGCGGGACTCGCCTCTCCATTCACTATTACATATTGTAAACCGGGCGGTGATCATCCTAATTATACAATAACAGCAGGTTCTATTGGTAAAGCTTCTGACGATATTACAATCAGAAATACGGGGTGTTCAGATACCCTTTTTGTTTCGAATATAAACCCTTCTACTGTAGTCTGGACTTCTATTTATCCTGGAGCAACCGGAGCGTATAATAATTATCTGAGCTGCACAGGAGGTTGTACATCTACGCTGGTTACATCAATGAGCAATACTCCTCCGGCATATATCGACTTTCAGGTTTCAGGCGCCCCGAATACACTTTCGTGCGGTACAACTTGCAAAGATACAGTGAGAGTTTATTTTGTGAATGATATGAATGTGAGTATCAATCCACCTTCTGCAGTTACGTGCGCTGCACCGGGAACTCCGATAACAATGACTGCAAATCCGACAGGTGGATTGCCTCCATATACCTACAACTGGAGTAACGGTGCTACCTCTCAATCCATTTCCACATCAACTACAGGGACATATACTGTGAACGTAAGCGATGCAACACAGTGCCCGTTAAAGACAGCAGTTAAAACGCTTGCACCTTCACCGGTGGCAACATTTACTTATACTCCTGGCGCATATTGTAAAAATCTAGGCTATAATCCTGCTCCAACTTTTTCCGGAGCCGGTACTCCCGGAATTTTCACTGCCACTCCTTCGGGCCTTGTTTTTGCAAATGCAAATACCGGTGAAATCAATCTTGCTGCAAGTGCAGCCAATCAGTACACCGTGACAAATACTGTTGCAGCAACCGCTACTTGTCCGGGTTCATCATATTCTGCTACAGTTTATATCCTACCTGTACCTTATATGATAAGTGCTTCTACAGCTTCAATTTGTACCGGAGGGACTTTCAATATTCCTTTGGCAGCGAATTTTTCATCAGTATTTTCCTGGGTTGCGAATGATAACCCGAATGTTACAGGCGAAAGTTTAACCCCTCAGTCGGCAACGACAATGAGCAATACACTTGTCAATAATACCACTACTAATCAGATGGTAACTTATACAGTAACTCCTACTGCTACTATTTATGGAAACTGTCCCGGAACACCACAAACGGTGATTGTCACTGTCTTACCTAAAGACAATGCCGGATTTACGTACTCGTCTCCCACTTTTTGCAAAACATCAGCAAACCCGACACCTTTTATTACAGGCACTAACAGTGGAAGTTTTTCAGGAACAGCGGGCTTAGCGATCGCGGCAGGTTCGGGTAACATCAATTTGTCCTCAACTCCAATTGGTTCATATACGGTGACTTATACAACCAGCGCGACATGCCCTAATACAGCTACATTTCCGATTACCGTAACAGCAGGACCTTCTGCCACATTTAGCTATGCAAGCCCATCTTATTGTCAAAATGGAACCAACCCATCACCCATTTATGCAGCTGGTGCCAGCGCTGGCGTTTTCAGCTCGACTGCAGGATTAGTTTTTGTGAATAATTCGCAAGGGCAAATTAATCTTGCGGCCAGCACTCCCGGAACATATACGGTTGTTAATTATATTGCTGCAAGCGGTGGCTGTGCGCCTGTAACTGCATCTACAACAGTTACAATAACAAAATACAATGCGGCTGACTTCGTATATACTGCAAGTCCTTATTGCCAGAATGGGACTAACCCACTGCCTGTTTTTAATAATGGAAGTATAGCAGGAACATTTTCTTCAACGAGCGGACTAAGCATAAATTCTTCAACGGGTGAAGTGAACCTTGCAGCGAGTACACCTGGTTCCTATACAGTGACAAATACAGTTGCCGCTTCGGGAAGTTGCCCTGCTGCAGTTGCTATGAGTTCACTTACAATTACCGCTTTGCCGGATGCTACATTTACTTACACCGGATCACCGTATTGCCAGAATACAACCAATCCTTTACCAACTTTCACAGGTAGCGGTTCAGCCGGGGTATTCAGCGCCTCGTCCCTGTTCCTTGAGTTGAATTCAAATACAGGTATGATCGATCTGGCAGCGAGCGTTTGTGATAATTATTACGTGACCAACTATATCGCTGCTGCGAATGGTTGTCCTGCTGTTTCATACATGGCTCCTGTATCTATCACTCCGCTTCCGCTTGCGAGTTTTAATTACACGTCAAGCCCGTATTGTCAGAATGCTTCAGACCCAACTCCGGTTATAGTTGCGGGAGGAACGAACGGTGTTTTCACTTCGAGTCCATCCGGTTTAACAGTTGAGCCGAATTCAGGAACGCTGACACCTTCTTCTTCAGTGCCAGGTAATTATACTGTGACGAATACTGTTCCTGCATTTAACGGTTGTCCGGCAGTTGTGGCTACTGCTCCTGTTACAATCAGCCCTTTAACACCAGGAAATTTTAGTTACCCTTCGAGCCCTTATTGCAAGAACGCTGCAAATCCGCTTCCGGTTTTTGCAAGTGGAAGTATAGCCGGCACATTCAGTGCACCTGCCGGTTTGGTAATAAATTCAGCAACGGGTGAAGTTAATCTAGTTGCAAGCACGGCAGGAACATATACCGTTACGAATACAACTGCTCCATCTAATGGCTGTGCAGGAGCAAGCTACACATCAACAATAACCATTACAACATTGCCGGTGGCAACATTCAGCTATACAGGCTCTCCTTATTGCAATAATGCAGGAACCGCCTCTCCCACATTTACCGGTGGGGCAGCTGCGGGCACTTTTACATCAACATCTGGTTTAAGTATTAATTCATCAACAGGAGTTGTTGATCTTGCTTCAAGCACGGTGGGGACATATACCGTTACAAATACGATTGCAGCGGCTAATGGATGTCCGGCTGTGACAGCAACCGCCAACATTACAATTACGCCACTGCCGGTTGCGACATTCAGTTATACAGGTTCACCATATTGCAAAAATGGAGGCAATCCTTCTCCATCATTTTCAGCGGGTGCTGTTGCGGGAATATTTACTTCCACCAATGGTTTGAGCATTAACTCAAGCACAGGTGTAGTTGATCTGGCAGCGAGCACTGCAGGAACATACACTGTGACTAATACCATAGCTGCATCGAACGGTTGTCCCGTAGTAATTGCTACAGCGAGTATTACGATAACTCAATTGCCTGTTGCTACATTCTCATTTAATTCAAGCCCTTATTGCCAGAATGCAGGTAGCGCTTCTCCCACATTTACCGGTGGCGCAGCTGCTGGCACTTTTACATCAACATCTGGTTTAAGTATTAATTCTTCAACAGGAGTTATTGATCTTGCTGCGAGCACTGCAGGAACATATACCGTAACAAATACTATTGCTGCAGCAAATGGTTGTCCGGTCGTAACAGCTTCAGCTGATATTACAATTACCCCGTTGCCTGTTGCTATATTCTCTTATACAGCTTCACCGTATTGTCAGAATGCAGGTAGCGCTTCGGTAACTCTGGCTGCCGGAGCAAGTTCAGGAGTATTTAGTTCAGCAGGCGGTCTTAATATTAATTCAACCAGCGGCATAGTTAATCTTGCAACGAGCACTGCAGGAACATATACTGTAACTAATACCATTGCAGCAGCAAATGGTTGCCCTGCAGTTATTGCTACAGCAGACATTACTATCACTCCGTTACCGGTTGCAACATTCTCTTACACTGCGAGCCCTTATTGCCAGAATGCAGGAAGCACTTCTCCTACTTTCAGCGCAGGAGCTGCGGCAGGAACATTCACCTCTTCAGCAGGTTTAAGTATAAACCCTTCAACGGGAGTGATAGATCTTGCTGCGAGCACAGCAGGAACATATACCGTAACAAATACTATTGCTGCAGCAAATGGTTGTCCGGTTGTTACAGCTTCAGCTGACATTACGATCACCCCATTGCCTGTTGCTATATTCTCTTATACAGCTTCACCGTATTGTCAGAATGCAGGTAGCGCTTCGGTAACCCTGGCAGCCGGAGCAAGTTCAGGTGTATTCAGTTCAGCAGGCGGTCTTAATATTAACTCAACCAGCGGCATAGTTGATCTTGCAGCGAGCACAGCAGGAACATATACCGTAACAAATACTATTGCTGCAGCAAATGGTTGTCCGGTTGTTGCTGAAACAGCGCAAATAACGATCACAACTTTACCAATTGCTTTATTTAATTACAATGCAGCTGAATATTGTCAGAATGCCGTGGATCCATTGCCAATCTTCACCGGAGGCTATTCAGGAGTTTTTTCATCCAATACAGGTTTAATTATTGATCCTTCAAGCGGACTTGTAGATCTTAATACGAGCGCCATCGGTTCTTACATAATTACTAATACAATCGCAGCTGCCAATGGTTGCCCGGTTGTTTCTGAAAGCACCTCTTTAACAATAAATCCGGTAGCTACCGCGGATGCCGGATCAGATGCAGCTATTTGTGAAGGAAGCACTTATGAGTTGTCAGGAATAATCGGTGGTGGTGCGGGTTCATTGACATGGACCTCCAGTGGAAGCGGAACATTTAATGATAATACAGTGGCTAATGCCATCTACACTCCATCTGCTTCGGATATTTTATCAGGAAATGTAACACTGACTCTAACCACTAATGATCCGGCCGGACCTTGTCAGCAAGCCTCAGATGCAATGGTATTAACCATCGAACCTGCAGCACTTGCCAATGCATCTTCTGATGCAGTGATCTGCATTGGCTCCGCTTATACCTTGTCAGGAGTTATCGGTGGCGGTGCAAACGCTTTAACATGGACAAGCAACGGAAGCGGGTCTTTCGATGATAACACTTCTGCGAGTGCTGTATATACACCTTCGTCTGCAGATATGGGAGCTGGAAGTGTAACACTTACATTATCTACCAATGATCCTGCAGGTATGTGTCCTGCAGTTACTGATGAGATGACCATCACTATCAACCGTGTGTCGAATGCTTTTGCAGGGGCAGATGCTGCAGTTTGCGAAGGCAACACATATGCACTTACCGGTGCAATCAGCGGTGCGGCTTCATCATTGACATGGAGCAGCTCAGGTACCGGAGCGTTCGATGATAATACATCTCCTTTGGCGGTTTACACACCTTCCCACGCGGATATAAATGCAGGCAACCTGATCCTGACATTAACAACAAATGATCCTGCCGGGCCTTGTCCTGCGGTATCTGACGCAATGGTTTTAACTATCGAACCTGCGGCCCTTGCCAATGCGTCCTCAGACGCAGTTATTTGTTCAGGTTCTACTTATACGTTATCCGGAAGTGTATCAGGTGGTGCCACTTCCCTGACCTGGACAAGTAATGGAACCGGAAGCTTTGATGACAGCTCATCGGCTTCTGCAGTATATACACCTTCTATGGCCGATGTAACTTCAGGCAATGTAACATTGACTTTAACTTCAAACGATCCTGCAGGTACTTGCCCTGCGGTAACGGATGAAATGAATATTGTAATAAATCCTATAGCAAGGGCTTATGCAGGTGTTGACACGTCAATTTGTGCCGGATCTTCTTATAAGCTCACAGGTTCGATCAGCGGAGGTGCTTCATCTCTTGCGTGGACAACAAGCGGAACAGGAACATTTGATGATAACACACTGGCTTCAGCTACATATCTGCCCTCATTGTCTGATATAGCTTCAGGTTCGGTGACCTTAACGTTAACTACAAATGATCCATCAGGTCCTTGTGCAACCGTTTCAGATGCGATGACACTTGTTATTGATCCAATGCCAACAGTGAATGCCGGTATTGATGCTGACATTTGCTCAACAAATCAGTATGTTCTTAATGGCAATATCGGTGGTGGCGCTTCTTCTGCGATCTGGACAAGTACAGGCTCAGGCACATTTGACAATGCTGCCAGCATGTCTGCAAATTATTCACCTTCCTCTTCAGATATCGCCAATGGAACTGTTGAGTTTTACTTTAGCACGAATGATCCTGCAGGTGCTTGCCCTTCAGTTAACGATACCGTATCACTGACAATTCATCCTGTTGCTACAATGGCTGTTGGTGCAGATGCAACAATCTGTGAAGGAGCAGAATATGCAGCTTCCGGAATCGCAGGAGGAGGATCAGGCTCGTTTGTCTGGAGCAGCAACGGCTCAGGTTCGTTTAACAATACTTCTTTAGCGAATGCAATTTACACACCTTCTGCAGCAGATGTTTTGGCCGGAAGTGTGATCCTTACTGGAACTTCAAATGATCCGTCAGGACCTTGTCCTTCAGTGACAGATGAATTGGTATTAACAATAACACCTCGCGACAATCCATCATTTGCTTTCAGTTCTTCTTCTTTCTGTATAACAGGAACAAATCCTACTCCTGTGGTTACAGGCACACAAGGTGGAATTTTTAGTTCTTCTTCAGCATCTCTCAGCATAGATAATTTAACAGGTGCAATTAATCTGACGAACAGCTCGGCAGGATCCTATAATGTTTCTTATATCACTTCAGGAACATGCCCTGATTCATCAACCGTTTCTTTAAATATTACGAATGGCCTGATTGCAGATTTTAGTTTTAATGCGGGTGGATACTGCAGTAACGCAATTGACCCTCTTCCTGCAATCGTTAATGGCGGCTCAAGTGGAATATTTACATCCACACAAGGATTGGTGCTTGACCAAACTACCGGACAAGTTGATTTGTCTGCAAGCACTCCGGGAACTTATACTATTACAAACACTGTTGCTGCAAGTGGTGGTTGTGCACAGGCTACATCAACAAGCTCACTCATAATTCATGAAGCTGACAAAGCAATTGTAAATTACGCGGCAGCTGCATTCTGTCATTCATCCGCTAACCAGCTTCCAACGGTTTTGGGTACTCCAGGTGGATTGTTCACTTGTGCTAATTCAGGTATAGCGCTTAGCTCAAATGGCGAAATAAATATCTCTGCAAGCACTCCCGGAACGTATTCTATAGTGTACACTACCCAGGGAATGTGTATTGCATCAGACACTTTTAATATTAATATAAATGCGCTTCCTGTTGTTGATGCAGGTGATGAGCGCCAGATCGATTGCGGAGCAAATCCAATTGATCTTGATGTTACTGCGACCGGAAATGTTGTTAATTATTCCTGGAATACGATAGGAGGAAATATTATTGCAGGTAATAATGCGAGTGCAGCCAGTGTGAATCAAACCGGAATCTATTATGTTCTCGCGACAAATAATTACGGCTGTACAAGCTGCGACACCGTAGTCGTTAGCGAAAGCCCTGTTGTTCCTGAAGCAACGATCTCTTCCGGAACGATCGAACTTACAGGAGTTGCGCCATTCGAGGTTGATTTTTCCAATAACAGTCAGAATGCAAATACATTCAGCTGGAATTTTGGTGACGGTTCAACAGCGAATGTGAATGATCCTGAACATACGTTCTTAACCGCAGGTACTTATACCGTTACCCTGGTTGCTTCTAATAACGGGCGTTGTGCCGATTCTTCAGAAGTTATTGTGAAGGTGGAAGACCAGTTCTCTGTTCCTGAAGGATTCTCTCCAAACGGAGATGGTGTTAACGATCAGTTTGTAATAAAAGGAATTGAACGATTCAAAGGAAACAAGCTTGTTGTGTTTAATCGTTGGGGGAATGCAGTTCATGAGTCGAGCCCTTATAACAATGAATGGGATGGAAGTACAAAACAGGATATACAGTTGGGTGGCGATAAGCTTCCTGTTGGAACATACTATTATGTGCTTGATCTTGGGGACGGCACCAAGCCATACACCGGATATATTTATTTGAACAGATAACGGAGATAACGTGATGTAATTAAAATTGAGAAAAGATGAAAAATTTATACAAAGAATTACTGTCAGTAGGGTTGATCATAATAAGCATAAAAGGCGTAGCGCAACAGGAAGCGATGTATACCCATTATATGTACAATACACTGGCTGTGAATCCTGCATATGCCGGTAGCCGGGATGCGTTTACTGCAACATTGTTGCATCGTTCGCAATGGGTAAGCTTCGAAGGAGCACCAGTTTCTCAGACACTTACTGTACATAATGCAATGAATAGCAAGATAGGCGTAGGGCTTTCGGCAACGAATGATAAAGCAGGGCCCTCGAAAAACATGGGTGTTAATGCAGATTTCGCTTACCGACTGAGGATCACTCAAAATTCCAAGCTTGCGTTTGGGTTAAAGGGCGGACTTAATTACATGGAAGTGAAGCTGAACTCGCTGTTACTGGATGAAAAAAACGACCCGGCTTTTCAGAATGATGTAAGAAGCAAGGTGTTGCCGAACTTCGGCTTTGGAATGTTTTATTCTGCGCCACGTTTTTACGCAGGAGTATCAACACCTAAGTTACTGGAAAATAATTTCAGTACAGGAGAAGTGGGCTTCACATTAAAACAGACACAGGTGGTTCGTCACTACTTTTTTATTGCGGGAGGGTTGATAAAGATAAATGAAGATCTGGAATTTAAGCCGACAACATTCATTAAAGCAACGAATGCAGCGCCTGTTGAAGCAGATCTTACCACTACATTCATCATACATCAGAAATTCAGGATCGGGGCAATGTTCCGCACAGGTGACGCGGTCGGCCTTTTAGCAGGGTATTATATTTCAGATAATTTTCATGTGGGTTATTCTTACGACTGGTCGTATGGGTTGAAAACAATGAAATATAATTACGGTAGTCATGAGATCATGTTGAGCTACGAACTGCCAAAAAAATATAGAAAAACAAGGGTTAGTTTTCTATAAAAAAAGGGAAGCATTTGCTTCCCTTTTTTTTATTGGTCTTTATAATCCCCGAACCGGATTACAAATCCTATATATGGGATCCCGACATACCATCCTTCTTTGATAAGGGCAGGTGTGTTTAAGAAACCTGCGTCAAGAGTGGAATTTTCTCCCATATACCGGAAAGCATATGAAAAAAACGTATCGTAATGTGAGCCTTTGTGTTCATCATTTTTAAAAAGTCCGGGGCCATTAACATTGATGATCCAGTTTTCCGACACAAGTGCGAATTTCTTTCCGACCCTTGCCATTCCGTTAGCCACGAATACCGGTTTTTCCATGGCACCTGTTGTTCCTCCGCTGTTTATAAAGCCATATCCGCCTCCTAGTGTGATGTTGTGGTCGTAATTTCCAAGAGTTAAAACGCCAAACCCAAGCCCGACCCCAAGATTGTTTCCGTTAACCGGAAATAGGGCATTACCTGCGATTGCACCAACGCCTATATGAACCATGTCATGAATCTTAAAACCTAGTTTTGTATTAACATAAACACCTACAGGGCCAAGCAATCCGCCACCGATTGTTAAATGATCGCTCAACCCATAGTTTACGGCATTGCCGGCACCATAAATATTCTGATAATAACCTTCACCTTTTTTTAACTGAAATGCAGAGGGGGCAAACAGATAACGTGTTGAATTCGGATTCTTAAACCAGATCTTCCCTTCATTCGTTACTATTGCTTCATTGAGATCTCTAATAGATTTGATCTTAGAGGCCGGAATAGTTATTGTTCCTAACTCTTTGGTCTCAACAACATATTCGGTTCCGTTTTTATTAAGGATCTGTCCATTGATAATAGTCCCGTCTCTAAGGGTGAACGCAGTTGGCAACTCTCCGTATTCAAGGGTTTGTTTTTTGATCTTTTCTTTGCTCACAGTTTTTTCGCCAAAATTATCATCGATGAACACGATCTCTTTTGTGCTTTGGGACTTGATCGTACCTTTTAATTTTGTACCGTCTACCAGGACCAAAATATATTTTGGAGTTTTACTAATTGTTTCGGCAGCTTTTTTATCAGATCCGATGGCTGTGTTGAAAACGTCCGTTGCCCCGTTCTTGTATATGATTTTTGCTATTTCATCCTTGTTAACAATATAAGTAGGTCCTGAAACATCCTGCGGACTTATATACCGTATAGACCCGGAGGAAACCTCAATCACCTTTGCCACTATAATAGTATTATTCATTTTGATAATTGTATCCTGAGCATGCGCATAATTCCCGGTTATCACCAGGTTAATCAGCAATATTTTCATTAAATTTTTCATGATCTTTTAGATTTTAGTTTGACTGTTGAACTATACATCAAAGGTAGGAAGGCTGTATGCCCTGTTAAAACGGGATGTTGCACAGGCTTTGGGATATATAGCAATTAATGCAAAATGCGAGGGGCGGTTTTTGATCTGACTCTTAGATTTGCAAATAATGCAAAACCATTTTGTGGATTAGCGAATTCTGCAAAGGAATGATTTCAGGTATGCGGTGAACGCAATGTTTTTTCTACAAAGGAAACCTTGCACTTTTACTAATTGTATTTATAAAGTGATAACTCTATATTTGCGGCTCTTAATATTAGATATACAATGAGTGAAGACAGAATAAATTCAAGCAAGGCACCGGAGCCGGTTGGTGCATATCCACACGCACGTAAGGTAGGCAACTTACTATTCTTGTCTGGCGTGGGACCGAGAGAACGCGGAACAAAAAAAATTCCGGGTGTTGAATTAGATGAAAAGGGGAACATCGTTTCTTACGATATAGAAACACAATGCAGAAGCGTATTTCAAAACATTAAATACATATTGGAAGATGCCGGTAGCAGCTGGGATAACATTGTTGACGTGCAGGTATTCCTCACTAACATGAAAGATGATTTCGCTATTTATAACCGTGTGTATGCGGAATGGTTCAAAGATAACCAGCCCTGCCGCACTACGATTGAGATCAATTGTCTGCCAACACCCATTGCAATTGAGCTGAAGGTGATTGCGACTATTTAATTTCTCCTTAATTTATTTAGCCCTGTGTACCTCGTATGCGGGGCTTTTTCGTTCCTTTTCGCGGACAAGAGGAATAGGTTTTTAACATCCAAAATAGTATCTTTGCCCTCCTTTTTAACAACGTATTATGAGCTTAAAATATAAAGAATACAAAGGCCTGGACCTTTCTCAGACTGCAAAAGATATCCAGCTGACCTGGGACAAGAACAACACATTTGAAAAGTCGATCACTTCGCGTGAAGGCAAAGCCCCTTTTGTGTTTTATGAAGGCCCACCAAGCGCTAACGGTTTGCCCGGAATTCATCACGTGATGGCCCGTTCCATCAAGGATATATTTTGTCGTTATAAAACGCAAAAAGGTTTTCAGGTGAAGCGTAAAGCCGGATGGGATACGCATGGATTACCAATCGAATTAAGCGTTGAAAAAACTTTAGGGATCACAAAAGAAGATATCGGTAAGAAGATCACTGTTGAGCAGTATAACATTGAGTGCCGCAAGGATGTAATGAAATACACTGATGTGTGGGCTGATGTAACTGCAAAGATGGGTTACTGGGTGGATATGGAAAATCCGTATATCACTTATGATAATAAATACATTGAAAGTGTATGGTGGCTGCTGAATAATCTGTATTCTAAAGGTTCCATCTATAACGGATTTACCATTCAGCCATACTCTCCGGCTGCAGGGACAGGGCTTTCAACACATGAGTTGAATCAACCTGGCTGCTACAGAAATGTGAAAGACAGAACTGCGGTTGCGATGTTCAAAGTCAGCAACGCAAAAGATTCTCTTCATTTTGCTGATGTTACAGGTGATGTTTATTTCCTTGCCTGGACGACTACGCCATGGACATTACCTTCCAACACTGCACTTGCTGTAGGCAAAAATATTGATTACGTTTTGGTGAAGACTTTCTCTCCTTTCACTTACAAGGCGATCAATGTTGTACTCGCGAAAGAGCTTGTCGGCAAACATTTCAGTGACAAAGCCAAAGATCTTAAACTCGAAGAATACAAAGAAGGTGATAAAGCGATCCCTTTTGAGATTGTAAAAACACTGAAAGGTTCACAGCTTGCCGGAATTCAATATGAACAGCTTCTAAGTTTCGCTCAGCCGAATGACGGTGACGCATTCAAGGTGATCACAGGTGATTTCGTTACTACGGAAGATGGAACCGGTATCGTACACATTGCTCCGAGCTTTGGTGCAGACGATTTTCGTGTTGCAAAACAAAACGGGATCGGTTCTTTAACATTAGTAGATAAGCGCGGAAAGTTTGCTCCCGAAGTAAAGGATGGTACTTTTCTTTTCGGTGAAGAATATGTGAAAGAGGCCTATTTAACTGATGAAGAAAAAGAAGCTGAATTCAAGAATCAGAAAAAAATTCTTGAGGCAGCAGGGAAGATCAAGGAACTAAAAGCTTATTTGAGTGTGGACGAGCGTATCGTTCTAAAGCTGCAGGAAGAAGGAAATCTTTTCAAAAAAGAAACATACGAGCACAGCTATCCGCATTGCTGGAGAACAGATAAACCGGTTTTGTATTATCCGCTTGATTCATGGTTCATCAAAACAACAGCATACAAAGATCGTCTGATCGAACTCAATAAAGCAATAAACTGGAAGCCGGAATCGACCGGTACCGGCCGTTTTGGTAACTGGTTGGAAAATCTTAACGACTGGAATTTATCACGTTCCCGTTTCTGGGGTATTCCGATTCCTATCTGGACAAGCGAAGACCGTACGGAGCAGATCTGTATCGGTTCAGCTGAACAATTGAAATCAGAGATAGAAAATGCTGTATTGAAAAGTGTAATGAAATCAAACCCTTTGCATGATTTCAAACCCGGTGACAATAGCAAAGAGAATTACGATACATTCGATCTTCACAAGCCGTACGCGGATAATATTGTTCTGGAACGTAATGGCAAAAAGCTTTTCCGCGAACCTGACCTCATCGATGTTTGGTTTGATTCGGGTGCAATGCCTTATGCACAGCTGCATTATCCTTTTGAGAATAAAGAGCTGATCGATGAAAAAAAATATTTCCCAGCCGATTTTATTGCGGAAGGTGTAGACCAGACAAGGGGTTGGTTTTTTACACTTCATGCTATTGCAACAATGTGTTTTGATTCGGTAGCATTTAAAAATGTTGTTTCGAACGGACTTGTCCTTGACAAGAACGGACAGAAAATGAGCAAGCGTTTGGGCAATGCTGTTGACCCTTTCAAAACTATTGAGCAATACGGCCCGGATGCTACACGCTGGTACATGATCACCAATGCTGCTCCATGGGATAACCTGAAATTTGATATTGACGGAATTGCTGAGGTGCAGCGTAAATTCTTCGGTACACTTCATAACACGTATTCATTCTTCGCGCTTTATGCTAATGTTGATCGTTTTAATTATACTGAAGCTGAGGTGCCGGTCAAGGATCGTCCTGAAATAGACCGCTGGATCATTTCTGAGTTGAACACACTTATTAAAAGAGTGGATGAAGCTTTTAATGATTATGAGCCACACCGCGCGGGGCGTTACATTGAAACTTTTGTCGATGAGCATTTGAGTAACTGGTATGTTCGCTTGTGCAGAAGGCGTTTCTGGTCCGTAAGGACTCCTTCGGAGAAAGTGGAGCATGTTCAGAATAAGCTATCAGCATATCAAACCTTGTATCGTTGTCTTGAAGTGATCTCACAGCTTGCAGCTCCCATCGCTCCATTCTTTATGGACAGACTATATTCAGATCTTAATAACGCAACGGGCAGACACAATGCAAGCTCAGTCCACCTGAGTGATTTTCCTGTCGTAACTGAAGGGCTGATTGATAAAGATTTGGAAGAAAGAATGGAGCTCGCACAGAAGATCTCTTCAATGATCCTTTCCATCCGTAAGAAGGAAAATATTCGTGTGCGTCAGCCATTGAACAAAATTCAAATCCCGGTTTTGGATGATTCTTACAGATCCAAGATCGAGGCGGTGAAGGACTTGATCCTTTCTGAGGTAAATGTGAAAACACTTGAGCTTGTGAATGAGTCTCAGACTCAGATCGTGAAGAATCTGAAGCTGAATTTCAAAACCCTTGGCAAAAAATGCGGTAAGCACATGAAGTCGGTTCAGAGCTTTGCTGTTGCAAATGCTCAGGATATCATTTCCGGCATTGAAAAAACAGGGACATACATCATGAGTTTTGAAGGAGAATCTATTGTGCTTGATACAGAAGATGTAGAGATCATACCTGTGGATATCCCGGGATGGAAAGTGTCAAACTCGGGGCAACTGACTGTGGCTCTTGATATTACTATCACTGCCGAGCTAAAGGAAGAGGGATTGGCCAGGGAACTGGTTAACAGGATCCAGAACCTTCGAAAGGATAGTAATCTGGACGTTACAGACCGGATCGATGTCAAAATTCAGAGAAATTCTGCTATTAATGCCGCAGTCAATAATAATTTGAACTATATTTGCGCGGAAATTTTGGCATCCTCCCTCGAACTTGTTGATTCTGTGGAAGCTACACAAGGTTCTGAAGTTGAACTAGATGAGGATACCAAAACATTAATCACGATAACTAAACTCAAAAACACCAATTAACATGGCTAAAAAAGTGCAAAAGGGCAAACCGGCAAAAAAGGCGGCAAAACCTGCAAAAAAAGCTGCGGCTAAAAAGCCGGCTAAGAAAGCAGCACCTAAGAAAGCAGCAAAACCTGTGAAGAAAGCAGCTCCTAAAAAAGCAGCTAAACCTGCAAAGAAAGCGGCTCCTAAAAAACCAGTTAAAAAAGCGGTGGCAAAGAAAGTTGTTAAGAAAGTGGCTGCAAAAAAAGTGGTGAAGAAAGCGGCTAAGCCGGTGAAAAAGGTTGCAGCAAAAAAGCCTGTTAAAAAAGCGGTAGCCAAAAAAGTAGCTCCGAAAAAAGCAGTTAAGCCTGTAAAAAAAGCAGTCGCTAAAAAAGTAACAAAGCCTGTTGCTAAAAAAGCTCCTGTAAAACCGATCGTTAAAGCGGTTGCGAAAGCGATCAAAACTGTGGCGAAGGTTGTGGCAAAAGTTGTCGCTCCTGCTCCGAAAGCAGAAGTTAAAAAAGCTGAGCCTGCTAAACCGGTTGCTGTTCAGAAGCCTGCTGCGCAAAAATCTACTCCTGCACCTAAGAAAAAAGATCGCGACATGGATCTTGATGATGATGGAAGAAGAGGAAGAGACAGAGATGACGCTCCGATGATTGTTGAATATAAAACACCTTCGATCCGCAGGCCGCAAGGCCCTGCTCCGAAACCACATATCAATACTGATACACGTACACGTTACTCGGACAGCGAATTAAAAGAATTCAAAGAGTTGATCCTGAAGAAGCTTACTGAAGCGCAGAAAGATTATGAATTATTGAAGAGCACCCTTTCTCACAAGGATGATCACGGCACTGATGATACTTCTCCAACCTTCAAGTTATTGGAAGATGGATCAGATGTATTATCAAAAGAGGAAACTGCACATCTTGCTTCCCGTCAGGAAAAATTCATTCAGAACTTACAGAATGCCTTGATCCGCATCGAGAATAAAACATACGGTATTTGTCGCGCTACCGGAAAATTGATTTCCAAGGAGCGTTTAAGAAGCGTGCCTCATGCAACACTGGCTATCGAAGCGAAGCTTGAGCAAAACGCTTAATTGCAATTTAGATATTAAAGAAAGGCTGCCTTATGGCGGCCTTTTTTGTTTCCTAATGCGATCCCTCGAAGATTCCGGCATCATTTTGTAAATACGGTTTCCACGAAGCCGCGCGTTAAGCCTGAACCATCGCGATGCCGTGTTGCCTGTGGGAAGCGATTGATGATTCTTGAATTTTTTGTAACTTTTTGTTTCAAGACAAAAAGTTAAAATGTATACTGTTGGGCGTGGAGGTTATTCTGAACTTGTTTCAGGATCTGCGGTAGGTAAAACATTTATACGCATGACCTAGCTCTGTGTTTAAACTTGCCTTACAAAGTAACTCATGAGTGCCCTCAGTGCCTCAGTGGTAAAACCAAAAGCCTCCAATTTCCCCATGTTAAAATTTCCTTCTCCTTTAACGGTATTTTCATACTTTTGTATCTCTAAAACCGCATTTGTGAAAAAGCCATTACTGATTGTTACTCTTGTACTTCTGATCGATCAGATCATAAAAATATACGTAAAAACGCATTTCTTTTTAGGTGATGAATATCATCTTGCCGGTGACTGGGCTATCATTCATTTTACTGAGAATAACGGAATGGCTTACGGAATGGAGTTCGGAGGGGATTTTGGAAAATTGTTTCTGAGTGTCTTTCGTATTATTGCTGTGGCAGGTATCGGGTATTATCTCTGGAAGCTTACAAAAGATAAAGAAGATAGCCTTTACATCAGTTGTATAGCCTTGATCTTTGCCGGTGCTGTAGGTAACATCATTGACAGTGCATTTTACGGAATTATCTTCAGCGACAGTGGATATGAGGTGGCGAAGTTTATGCCTGAAGAAGGTGGCTATTCTTCATTTTTACATGGTAAGGTTGTAGATATGTTTTATTTCCCAATGATCCAGGGACACTTCCCTTCATGGTTCCCGTTTTGGGGTTCTGAAGAGTTCGTTTTCTTCCGCCCTGTTTTTAATTTCGCTGATTTTGCAATAAGCATGGGTGTTGCATTGATCATCATTTATCAGAAACGTTTTTTCAGCAAGAAAGAAGAGTTAACTACTGCTGCCGGCAGTTCTGAGATTCCACCGACAATATAAAAATCTGGTTCATGCACGATGGCAGGTATTCTATTCTCAGTGAGATCAAGAAGAAAGCCGTTTATCTCCTCTGCGCTTTATCCTTTTTAACTGCTGTTTTCTATAATGAATTCAATTTGCATAAACTTCCAAGGGAATACATCCAGGATGGCGGAACCGTTATTACCAATGATGATGCAAGTTATCTGAACCCGCCTAAACGATTTCTGCAGCACAAAGGTTGGGGAGAAGATTATTGGGGTGCAAAGACCGGAAGTTTCATTCGGCCCCCCGGTTACGGACTGATCTATCTTCCCCTGCTTAAAATATTCGGCCCTGAAAAGTCAATTACTGCCTTAAAATATCTCCACTATTTTTTATTCGCATTTTCTGTTTATTGGTTTTACAGCATTTTAGTAATGCTCATTAAGAATCAAAAAGCCTCTATACTCGTCACCGCATTTTATGGCTGCTCACCATTTGTAATTGGATTTTTGTCGTATACTTTAACTGAAGCTGTGAGTCCTTCAATAATGCTTTTGTATGTTTATTTACTATTCAACGCTCATAACGCGTCATCGTCAAGGATGAAGAATAAATTTTATTTACTTGCAGCATTGGTTTTTGCTTTCATATTTATTCTTCGTCCTGTACTAGGTGTTTTTATTCTGTTTCTCCCTGCATTTATAATTACCGACTATGCTGAATTATCAATCCGGATAGTAAGTCGCAAGTTGCTGGTTTATTTGTCGGTAGCGATAAGTCTTATGGCTGTCTGGCAAATACGCAATTACCGGATTGCCGGAAAATATGTTGGCTTGCACCCAATCTATTTTGAAGACAATAATTCAGCCTATCGTGCGCCATTCCGAGCATACTGGGATTTCGCTGGTTGTTGGGCTGAACGTGGAGATAAAGGATTTTCATACATGATGCCTATGTGGGAAGCCGCTATAAAGGGTGATACATCGTTTAGCTATATTGAGAATGCAATCGATAGTCTTCCCGGGCACGTAACATCATTTTTTGGAAGAACCAGGCTTGAAGCGGCTTTTAGGAATTATCAGTCAGCTGTTACATATCAGAAATATTATTATGATCGAAAGCTTCGAATGCCGATGCAGGCAGCACTTGTAGAGAAAGATGCGGAAAATAATTTCAGAGCGCTAGCTGCAGAATACAAACGAGGATTTCCATTTCAATATTATATTAGGTCGCCATTAAAAGTGTTTGGGACACTCACATTTCATTCGAATTTATCCCTCTATGTTTTTCAGCAAACATACCGTGGCGCATGGTGGATGGAAGCCTTACGATTGATTTGTTTTTCAATACACGGACTATGTTCCCTTTTTGTATTTGTAAATATGTTACGAATTAAAAAACATAGATTATTGTCGCTTGTGTTCGGGTGGATCCCCTTCGCTTATATCTTTTATCTATGCTTTGTGCAGCGTGGAGTGGAAGAGCGATATACATTACCCATCTTACCCTTACTGTTGATCGGGTTTGTTAGTTCAATATGGTTTTTGAGAAATGAGCTGCTAAGAATCAGGAACACCAGATAGATGCAAGTTTCGCAGCGATCAATTCATAACCGGCAACCGAATAAGGTTTTGGTATATAGTCTACAGCTCCCTTACTTATTGCTTTTCTGATGTCTTCCACAGTGCTTGATGTTGATAGAATGACAACCGGGATCTTTGAGTAATTGTTGTTTTTACGTAGTGAGTCCAGAATTTCCAAGCCGCTTAGCCCCTGTAGATTCAGATCCAGAATGATGAGGCAGGGATTTCCTGCTTTCCCTTCCATTAGAGCTTCCATCAGCTCTTTCCCGGTATTAAATGTATGAAGGCTGTTTTGGATTCCGAGGTTGGTAAATGCAGATGTTATAAAATTAAGATCATCTTCATCATCATCAACAAACAGTATGGACTTTGGGCGCAATGACATAAATCTATCTCTTTGAGTAAAGCTTTGTCATCATTAACCCGTTAAAAAGGAAAAAATCATGGGCATTGAATTTTTTTCCCCCGGCAAAGCGAAACTGAATAGAATAAAGGGTTCCGGAACTCTTGAAAAAAGGCTTGAAGAATTTTTTTGAGCTGATCCGGATATCTTTTAATGTATCTACATCACCATTGCCCGCATATGCTTTTTTTCCTATCCAGGACGAATAGGCATTTTTTAAACCCTCTGCTTGCTCTAAAGTGAAATAATACATTTGTTTCGCCTTTCAATATTTCGGCTGACAATCTCTTGGCAAAAGTAATGCCTTTTCATTTTGATCGGGCAGATCCCCAATTAACTCAAGTGTTTTAAGCTATACACCTTTATACGGCAACAGAAGAATATATGTGGTCGTTTTTCCACAGTCAGTTCAGATGAGCTTTTTACTTAGCAAGTATTCGGCTATCTGAATTGCATTTGTTGCTGCTCCTTTTCTGAGATTATCGGCAACTATCCACATGTTCAACGTTTTCCCCTGAGTTTCATCTCTTCTTAATCTACCGACAAATACTTCATCCCGGTCGTGAGCGTCCATAGGCATTGGGTATTTCAGGTTTTTTACATCATCTGTTAGTATTATTCCCGGCTCTTTTGAAAGGATATTACGAACCTCATCAAGATCAAATTCGTTTTCAAACTCTACGTTTACACTTTCGCTATGTCCGCCCATAACCGGGATACGAACAGTTGTCGCAGTTAAGCGAATACTGTCATCTCCCATGATCTTCTTTGTTTCGTTCACCATCTTCATCTCCTCCTTTGTATAACCATTATCTGTAAACACATCGATATGCGGAATAACATTCAGATCGATAGGATACGCATAAGCCATTTCGCCTTTCACACCTTTGCGTTCGTTCATCATCTGATCAACTGCTTTCACACCGGTACCTGTTACCGATTGATAAGTAGATACCACAATACGGTTGATCTTGTATTTTTTATGAAGTGGGTTTAAAGCCACTACCATCTGTATAGTAGAGCAGTTCGGATTTGCAATTATTCTGTCGGATGAAGTAAGTGAGTCTGCATTTATTTCCGGAACAACGAGCTTTTTTGTCGCGTCCATTCTCCAGGCAGAAGAGTTGTCGATCACCGTGATTCCTGCTTCCGCGAACTTCGGTGCCCATTCAAGTGAAGTGCTTCCTCCCGCTGAAAATAAAGCAACAGCCGGCTTCATATCGATAGCGGTTTGCATACCGACTACACTGTATTTCTTTCCCTTATAGGATATCTCTTTGCCAACAGATTTCTCAGATGCAACAGGTATTAATTCTGTTACGGGAAAATTACGCTCTTCAAGGACCTGGATCATTTTAGTACCTACCAGGCCGGTTGCGCCTACCACTGCTACTTTCATATTTGTTGTTTTAAATCAAAGACAAACCTACTCGTTTTTTTTGTTTCATCAAAAATTTCAGGATGCTATCTGGGTGAATTGCCTCACGCCTGCTGAAGATTCCTCCCTTTTTATTATATTTACAGAAGCTTACTAAATTGTGATCATGCGTTATTTTATTGCCTTTTTTCTTTTTACCTCTTCGTTCGTTTCCGCTCAGGTAACAGATAACTTTTCTGACGGGGATTTTACCTCTTCCCCTTCGTGGACTGGTGATGCCTCCGAATTTATCGTGAATGCCTCTCAGCAATTGCAGCTCAATAACACGGTGGCGGGCGCTTCTTATTTGTCAACCGCAAGTCCGGCTGCTTCATTGAGTAACATCGAGTGGCATTTTTACATTAAACAAACCTTCGCACCTTCTTCCGGTAATTACGCCCGTGTTTATCTCGCCTCTGATCAGGCAAATCTTGAGGGGCCATTGAATGGTTATTATCTCCAGTTTGGTGAAGCCGGCAGCCTGGATGCGGTAGAATTATTCAGGCAAACCGGAACCACGAGCATTTCGGTTGCGCGCGGAGCAAACGGACAGATAGCTGCGTCATTCGCGATCGGTGTTAAAGTAACGAGAGATGCATCAGGCAACTGGAGTTTATTTGTTGACCCTGCAGGCGGGACAGCCTATTCACAACAAGCTGCGGGAACTGACAACACATACACAGCGACATCTTTTTTTGGTGTTGCAGCTGTATACACATCCAGTAATGCAAATAAGTTTTTCTTTGATGATTTTTATAACGGAGCTATCATTGTCGATACAACTCCGCCTGTTGTGAACTCTGCATCCGTTATTTCCGCTACGCAGCTGGATGTGCTTTTTTCGGAAACCGTTGATCCGACTACAGCTCAAACAGGGACTAATTACAGCGCGAATAACGGATTGGGAAGCCCCGTTGCTGCATTACGCGATGGTTCTAATCTTAGCCTTGTTCACCTCACTTTCGGGTCTTCTTTTACAAGCGGACTGACAAACGCTCTTTCCGTTTCTAATATTCAGGATCTTAGCGGAAATTTGATGACTTCATCAAGTACGCCATTTACGTATTATGCACCGGTAACTCCGGGCTTTAAAGACATCATTATTACCGAGATCATGGCGGATCCTACTCCTCAAATCGGCTTACCTGCTTTTGAATTTGTTGAGATCTATAACCGTGGCACCAACACATTTAACCTCAATGCATGGAAGCTCACAGACGGATCATCAACCGCAACATTAGGCAATTATAATCTTGTTGCAGGACAATACCTTATCATTTGTCCGGTTGCCGATACTGCACTGTTCTCGCCTTTCGGGCCAACTATGGGGGTCAGCAGTTTTCCTTCTCTGAATAACTCCGGTGATAATATTTACCTGAAAGATAATGCGCTCGGGCTGATCGACTCGGTTAACTTTTCTGATACATGGTATCACGATGCGGTTAAGGCTGATGGAGGCTGGACGCTTGAGCTGATCAATCCTAACTCGATCTCTCCATGTGCTCGAGCAGGTAACTGGACTGCATCAAATAACTCTAATGGCGGAACACCCGGCACTCAAAACAGCGTGTATTCATTAGCTCCGGACGTAACAGCTCCGGCAATTGCAGCTGTTACAGTTAACGATTCAACTCATATCACTGTTTGTTTCAGCGAAGGATTGAACGGTGCCCAAATCTCCGCTCTCTCAAATTACTCGATAAATAATGGAATTGGAACACCGTTGTCTGTTGTTGTAAATTCTGAATTTAGTTGCGTGGATTTAACTCTTGCCACAATGTTGAATACCTCCACCACTTATTCGATAACAGTTAGCAATATGTCTGACTGCGCGGGAAACACGCTCACACCAAACACAGCAAGCTTTGATTATTACAAAGCGGGGCCGTTCGATGTTGTGATCAATGAGATCATGGCCGATCCGGACAATACAATTGGCTCAGTTGATATTCAATATGAATATGTGGAATTGCACAACCGCACACCATATACTATCAATTTAAATAACTGGAAATACACTGCAGGAACCAACACTAAAACAATTCCGAACGTAAATATTTCCGGCAATGGTTATGTTGTGTTAAGCTCAACCACTAATGCTGCGCTGTTACCGGCAAGTGCAAATGCAGTTGGCGTGACAAGTTTTCCAGGCTTAACGAACACCGGTTCGTCACTGGTTCTGCGTAATCCCTTAGGTGTAGTTATTTCAACGGTATCCTATACTGACGCCTGGTATCAGGATGCAGCAAAAAAAGAGGGTGGATGGAGCATTGAACAGATAGACCCGAATAATCCCTGCGCGGGAATGGCTAACTGGCGCGCTTCTGTTGATCCTGATGGCGGAACACCCGGATCTCAAAACTCGGTTAATGCATCCTACCCGGACAACACTCCGCCTGCTGTTACCCGTGTTTCGGTAATTGCTGCAGATACGATAAGATTATATTTCAATGAGCCACTTGATAGTATGAGTATGAGAAACACTTCTCTCTACACTATTGATAATAGCATGGGTTCACCAATACAGGCGGTTCCCGTTGGTCCCGATTTTAAAAGTGTACGATTAACATTAGGAACTGCAATACTACCCGGAATAATCTATAAGATCACCGTCAATAATTCTGTAACCGATTGTATCGGAAATCAGGTGGGTGCTGATAATTCCGCACGTTTTGCCATACCTCAGCCGGCAGCTGCGAATGACTTGGTTATTAATGAGGTCCTGTATGATCCTAAAACTGATGGGGTTGATTTTGTTGAGATCTTTAACCGTTCAAATAAAGTGATAGACTTAAAAAATATGACAATCGCTCAATACGACACTATCAATCATGTCCCGATGTTTCCGCAGCCGATAAGTCCTGATGGTTATCTTCTGTTTCCCGGTGATTATCTCGTGCTGAGCGAGAACGGCAATGCTATACAGTCGCAGTATTATACGCCTGATAAGGAAGCTTTTTTGGATATCGATGCTCTTCCTTCGTTGAATATAACCGGTGGTACTGTTTGTCTTGCAGTTGGTTTTCTGGTGGTCGATCATTTCACATATTATGAGAACATGCAATTCCCTTTGTTGAATGAAACAAAAGGGGTTTCGCTTGAAAGAATTGATTTTGAGCGCCCCTCGCAGGATTATACAAACTGGCATTCAGCCGCTGAAACGGTAGGATTTGCGACTCCCGGTTATAAAAATTCACAGTACAATGATGCTGGTGAAACGAGTGATGCGATAGAAATCACACCTGAAGTGTTTTCACCTGATGAAGACGGAATGAATGATGTTGAGAATATTAATTATCATTTTGATACTCCTGGATATGTTGCCAATGTTATCATTTATGACAGTAAAGGACGACTTGTCAAAAACCTTATCCGTAATGAATTACTTGGGATCAACGGAACTTTTAGCTGGGATGGGATCACTGACGAAAAAGAAAAGGCAAGGATCGGTATTTATATAATCTTCACGGAAGTGTTTGATGTGAAAGGCAATGTAAAGCATTTTAAGAAAACCTGCGTGCTTGCAGGGAAACTCTAGCTCTTTTATAACTAGGGTTTCAACCCGTAGCTGTAAAGGCCCGGGGTTATACAGACTACTTGATCTTGATACAAACATTCTTCGGCTCGGTGAAAAAGTTGAGCGCTTCAAATCCTCCTTCTCTTCCAACACCTGAACTTTTTACTCCGCCAAATGGTGTTCTTAGATCACGAAGCAACCAACAGTTGATCCATATAATTCCGGCATGCAACTGATTTGCTATGCGATGAGCACGTGTTAGGTTTTCTGTCCACAGAATCGATGCAAGGCCGTACTGTGTGCTGTTGGCATGTTTCAGGGCTTCTTCTTCAGTATCAAACGGCATGATCGTAACAACCGGTCCGAAGATCTCTTCCTGATTGGTTCTGCAATCCGCAGTCAAGCCTTCAATAACTGTTGGGGCAATGTAGTATCCTTCCGAGAATTCTCCTTCAAGCTTAATTTGATGTCCGCCACAAAGTACAGTCCCGCCTTCTTCTTTTGCCAGCTCAATGTAAGACAGAACCTTTTCCATGTGTGGTTTTGAAACAACAGCGCCCACACGTGAAGCTGCATCGGCAGGATCGCCCACTTTCATTTTGTTAACACTTGCAACAAATTCTTTTTTGAATTTATCATAAATACTACGTTCAACAAGAATGCGTGATCCGCAAAGACAGATCTGTCCCTGATTTGCAAAAGATGAGTTGATGGTGGTCTTGATCATTTTTTCAAAATCACAATCTGCAAAAATGATATTAGGATTTTTGCCCCCTAATTCAAGAGAAAGCTTTTTAAACATCGGGGCCGCTACACGTGCGATCTCCGCTCCGGTTTTAGTTCCACCTGTGAATGAGATCAAAGGGATCTTAGGATGCGCAGTAATTGCAGATCCGACTTTATGCCCGTAACCGTGCACAATATTTAAAACGCCTTTTGGCAAACCGGCTTCAATACACAGCTCAGAAAGTAAATACGCTGTCATAGGCGTTACCTCGGAAGGTTTCGCCACCACACAATTTCCGGAAGCAATAGCCGGAGCGATTTTCCATGTAAAAAGATACAATGGGAGATTCCATGGGGAAATACAACCTGCGACACCAACCGGACTTCTTAATGTATAGTTGATGGCTGTGTCTTCCATTGAATGGCTTTCTGCAGCATAGTGTAAGATCCCTGTTGCATAGAAATGAAAATTGCTGGCAGCCCGTGGAATATCTACCATTCGTGCCAGTGAAACAGGTTTTCCATTATCAACCGATTCCGCAACTGCAAGGCGCTCGAGGTTCTTCTCGATAAGCTCAGAGATCTTTAACATGATCCGTGAGCGTTCGTCTTTGGGAGTATTGCTCCATGAATGGAATGCTGCAGAAGCGGCCGCAACTGCAAGTTCTACATCCGATTCATCAGAATCAGGAATGAATGAATACACTTTTCCGGTTGCCGGGTTATAGTTATCTATGTATTGTTTTTTCGAAGGCTCAATGAGCTCTCCGTTTATATAGTTTTTTATCTTCAGCATATTCATCGGTGTTCAACTCAGGTGATTAATAGCATCCCATCTGTTTCAGCGTCTCGGGGCGAATGCTATCAGGCAAATTTACGTAAAATAAAATAAAAAAAGGCTCCGCTAGCGGAGCCTTAATCACACGGGGTTTGTTGTTTCAGTTAATTACGATTTTCTCGTTGGTGGTTTTTTTATTCTGAATAATATTTAAGAAATAGGTTCCTTTTTCAAGCTTCAGATCTTTGTTGTATTTTCCCCCGTCTTTCTTTGAATCGTAAAAAAACTGTTTGCCATTTTCGTCCAGAACACTGATGTATAACGGCTCCTTGCTGTTGGTTTCGATTCCAAGATTTACAGTTTTGTCTTTAATGTTTATGTTGAGGCTAATGTTTTCTTTGTTTTCCGCTCTGTCATCGGATCTTTTTACAACTTTCCTTTTTTCACCCGAAGTATTCTTATCGTCCTTCTCTTTTCTGATAATGATCTTCGTTTCTTTTCCATCATCGTTTGTGATCACTTCCGTATCATCATCTTCGTTCATTGAATATGCATAGGCCACTGCATCTCCGCTTTTCGAATCATCATTATTGACGATTATTTTTTTTACGATCGTTTTGTTTTCTGTCTTGGAGTCGCTATCGCGGATGATCGAGATCTCTTTTTCAATTTGCCGGATCTCTTTATCGACCATTTCTGTGCTTTCATTGATGGTTGTATCTCCGTTAATGATAGTTATTGTTTTAACTTTGGATGATTGTCCGCAGGCTGCCGTTGCTAACGCAAGTGCGGTTATCAAGACTGTAGTATGTTTGTAGTATGAAAGTTTCATTGGTCCTCCTTTTTTTAGTTTAACTTAATTGGTTAAAATGCTTCAACGTTGTGAGGCAAACATACATCAGTTTCTGAGCGTCCTTTGTTAATGCGCTGTTAATCCCTGTTAAAATATGTTAAGCTATTTCCTTGTCATAACGAATCGTTTATTTTTGTTAAAATGAATAAAGGTAACCTTGGAATTATTACAGTAATGGCCAGTCTCGCATTGATAGGACTGATCACTATTCAGGTATACTGGATCAATAATTCTGTGAAGATCGGGAAAGAGCGTTTCGAGCAAAATGTAAACGAAGCGCTGACAAATGTTGTGGGCCGGATGGAGAAGCAGATGGCCGCTGCTAACATTACAAAAAAAATAAATTTCAGAAAACAGGGAATGCGTTTTTATTCTCCCGGTGATTCTTCCGGGAAGGCAAGTGTAATGGATGATAAAGGTTTTTTCTCCATGCCTAAGAACAAAGTGAATGTAAAAGTTTACGAAGAATTCAGCTCCGATTCCAGTGGCGTTATAGTTAAGAAAACACGGGAGAAGAATTATTCGAGCGACAGCACTTCTCCGGATCTTCTTGCCAGAATGCAATCTGACGGCCCTCTTCAGCCGTCAATTAGCGATTCTCTGGACCTTAAGAAAAATTGGTTCAGTCATCAGAATGCAATGGTGAACGACATCTTTGATGAATTGGTAAGTGTTAATATTTACAACGATTACGATCGCAAGTTTGATCCAAAGCTTCTTGATTCGGTGTTAAAGGTTGAATTGCTGGAAAAGGGTGTCACTGCCGATTATGAATTCGGTATTCTGTCAGTAAAGTATGTTCCTTCAGATTCTAACATTGTGGATGAGAAGCGTCTGAAGTTGTATAATACACCATATAAGGTGAACCTATCCCCCGATAACATATTTATAAAGCCTCAATATCTTTCTGTTTATTTTCCTGAGCAAAAAAGTTACCTTTTCAGTTCTATGTGGTTTATGCTTTTGGTATCATTAGCATTTATGCTCACCCTGATCTTCTCATTTTATTATACCATCTCAACGATCTTCAAACAGAAAAAACTTTCTGAGATCAAGAATGACTTCATAAGTAATATGACACATGAATTCAAAACGCCAATTTCAACCATATCTCTGGCTTGTGAAGTATTGAATGATAATACCATAGAAAAGTCGCCTGAACGAGTGAATACGTATGTGCAAATGATCAAGGATGAAAACAAGCGGCTGAGCCTGCTGGTTGAGAATATCCTGCAAACTGCTATTCTTGATAAAGGCCAACTGAAACTAAAGCTTCAAAGCATCGATATTCACAATCTGATAGAAAATACAATTACGAACATCAAGTTGCAGGTAGAAAATAAGGATGGTGAGATCTCCACAGGTTTAAAAGCTGCGATACCGGTTATAAATGGGGACAGGGTCCACATTACTAATATTATATTCAATTTGATTGACAATGCCTTGAAATATTCCAATGATCATCCTAAGATCAGAATTGAAACAAGCAGTGATAATGATGGCATTTTTATTTCAGTTCAGGATAACGGGATCGGAATCAGCAAAGAGAATCAGAAACGGATCTTCGATACCATGTTCCGGGTTCCAACCGGAAACATCCATAATGTAAAGGGATTCGGGTTGGGTTTAAGTTATGTAAAAGCAGTGGTGGAGAAGCATGGTGGTTCCATCAATGTTGCAAGCGAATTGGGGAAAGGAAGTATCTTCACCGTGTATTTACCATATCATACAGAAATAAACACACAATAATATGAATGCAGAAAAATTAAACATCCTTTTAGTGGAAGATGATACCAATCTTGGAACACTTCTTCGTGAGTATCTTGAGGCTAAAGGCTACGGAACAACTCTGGCTGTTAATGGTAAGCAAGGATTGGACGCTTTTACGAAAGATAAATTCAGCCTTTGTATTCTTGACGTGATGATGCCTGTTAAGGATGGTTACACGCTTGCAAAAGAGATCAGAGCGCTGGATTCGAATGTTCCTATCGTGTTTCTGACTGCAAAGTCGATGAAGGAAGATACCATTGAGGGATTCAATGCCGGTGCAGATGACTATATTACAAAGCCTTTTAGTATGGAAGAGCTATTGGCTCGTATAAAAGCCATTTTAAGGCGAACTGAAATAAAGGCCAACGCAAATGATAGTCAGAGCGAATTTAATATCGGTAAATATAAGTTTGACTATCAGCATCAGATCCTTGATATAAAAGGATCGCAGCAGAAGCTTACAACCAAGGAGGCTGATCTGTTAAAACTTTTATGTCTGCATCCTAACGATATCCTCGATAGAAACTTTGCTTTAAAAGCAATCTGGAATGATGACAATTATTTTAACGGAAGAAGTATGGATGTGTACATCGCAAAGTTGCGCAAGTACCTGAAAGACGATCCTGCCGTGGAGATCATCAATGTTCATGGCAAAGGTTTTAAGCTTCTGATGGGAAAATAAGGCCAACAAAAAAATCAAAATTCTTACATCTGATTTGTTAGTGATATTACTGGCAAATTTCTCCCGCGCCATACCTGTTTCTTTGTGCTGTAAAAAAAAACAGCATGAAAACAACACTACAAATCAGAACAACTAAATTGTCATTATTATTATGTCTGACTGCACTATTATTAACTTTCAGTTCAAAAGCCCAATTAAAGATCAAAGGTAATCTTGGGCTACGCGTGGGGGGCACACTTTCTGCGAATCGCTGCGGAACTATCTTAGCTCCTTCTGTTTTTTATAGCTCCGGTAGGAGTACCATTCTCGCTGGTATTACCATGCAGCGGGCGAAAAAACACATTTCAGGTTTTCAGCTTGGGTACGAACACACTCTTCTCGACCCTGATAAAAATACAGATTGTAATCTTGATTGGCTGGAATTGTATGCCTGGCTGAACGGGAGTTTCCACCGCAGCATTTATTTAAGTAAAAGCATGTGTGAAGAGGAACGTATGGGAAACCGTGAGTTAAAGATCGAGGTGGAGAAGCTTACATTCAAGACAGTTGAAGCGTATGGTGGCTTCGGTGTCAGAATTGATCTTTTGAAAAATTTTAAATGGTTTAATGCGATCGGTATAGGAGCATACAAGGTTTTTAATCCGCATCCCGCCCTGTATTACAATAAAAGTGGTGTTGGCCTCATGATGCGCACCGGTTTGTCATATAATATCTGCAAACCAAAGAAAACGAAATACTAGAATCGGGACAATTTCATTATCTGATCTTTGCTCAGATGCAAATTTCCTAACATGCTGTCAGGGCCTGTATTATTCGCTGAGATGAGTTTATATAGCTCTGATAGTTTTTCCTGCTTTCCGGTGCTTTTATTTGCAAGTACAGTTTTCAGGAATTTAATATACAAGGAAGCTGTATGATATTTAGGTTCATCTTCATCACTGAGCTTCCGGCTGATGCTCCTCAATATGATCTCCGCCTGATCAGACTTTTCAGCAAGAAGTAAAAGGATCGTCAAAAATATTTTTACTTCGGCCTCAGCATAAAAAACATCTTTAAAGCTCACTTCATTGATCAGCTTATTGAGTGTTTGAACGGCTTCGGGGATTTTGCCTTTATAAAAAGATAAATAAGCTTTATACTGCTTAAATAGAATAAATTCTGAAGCATTCTCCGGCTCCGGCTCATAGATCAATTCCTCATTATCATTTAGCTCATCAATGGTTTTATTAAGGTAATGCCAGTTGATCCTGCTTACCAGAAAATGCATGGAGAAGGCGCTGTGGTTATATAAGAGGATGGAGCAATTGTCATCGTTAAGCTTTCCGTAATAAACAGAAGCGTTTTTGTAAAGCTTTAACTGATGGTAATATTCAAAGGCCAATAAATTCAATGCATGCTCAAGGTGAATGTAGGTTCTATCCTCCGGATGCCTCTCAATTATTGAGAAGCTTTCTTTTAGCATATCTTCAACTGTATCATCAGTGATCGTTTCTTCCTGAACATTTGAAAAAAGTGAGAAATGAATATTCAGAATGTTTTTATGTAAGGTTAAACGATGCGACTGATGAATTCTGCTCAGCGTCTGGAGTTCTTTTTTATAAAGGCTCAACAGATCATAATATTTCTGCTCTTTAGTAACGTAAGCAATTGTAAGGGTTTTACAGAATAAGGATAAAAGCTCCTCGGCCTTATCCTGTGCAAGAGTATATGCAACGAACTTATTGTAAAGCTGTTGGTAGTCGTAAAACTTAGAAGAATACACATGCAGCTTTTTCAGCGCTTTGTAAACAATAATAAGCTCATTTGACATATCATTCTTCAAAAGCTCATCTTCCATTTTAAGAATTAGCCCGATAGCAGTTTCTTTTGGTGATTTATAAAGCAGATACTCGATGTTAGCTACGTTTTGAAGAAGCTCGATGCGGGTATCTTGTGTGGATTTATAAAGGAATTCCTGAACTTTGTCATATAAGCGCGACTTTAAAGTATAAAATGCGGCTGTTTTAATATCCAGCTGTTGCTGAATGTCTTTGTCGGAAAGTTTATTTTCCCGGTAGCTCTGAAAAAGTGTGAGAAATTTATCAGCCTTTGTTTGGATTAACTGCTCAGTCAATAAAAGAAAATCTTTCTCGCTTAACTGTAAAATGATCTTTTCTATTTTCATAACCGATTTTACAAGATGATGTGAATTCAATCCTGTTTGCGGTTATAGACTGAATTCGAATTAGCACCTCACTAATTTACTGTTTTTTTCTGACAGAAGTCCAGCGATTTGATCTAAATTGTTTTTCATCAATGGCTTATGAAGGAAAGTCAGTACCGTATGATACTGTTTACAAAGCCGAACGTCAGCCGGATTCACGGAACTTGTCAAAATGATAATGTCAATATTAGCTTTCACCCGTTCTGAAAAGAGATTAAAAGTGTCTAGGAATTCATAGCCATCGATTTCCGGCATAGCCAGATCAAGGAAGATTAGTGAGGGTAAAACGCTTTCAGGGTCTCTGCTGAGCTCCAGAAGGTGTTTGATTGCGTTTTTTGTTTTAGTAAATTCTAATACTTCATTGGCAAAATCATATCGCTTAATAATTTTTTTAATTAAGAAATTATCGATCGAACTGTCATCAATTAGCATTACAAGTGAGTGTGTTTTTGGAACGTGCATTTAGTTTCTCCTTTATTAATTTTATACAAAGATACACTACCCGTAGGGGGCATACTTGCCAAAGTACCTGCCGTTGTTGCCAATGTAAGCTATTCACGGTTTTTGTAAGATGTATTCTGCTATGGTGGTGTATTTTTGCTGAAGAGATTATTGTATTAATTACACACCGCCTGAAAAAAATAATACCTCCTCATTTATGATCACAGCATTAAAACATTCAAGGGACCCGATTTGGTTCCTTGATAAGAAAATGAATCTTACAGATTTCAATTCATCCTTTAGCGCTCTTGCGCATAAATTCTATGGAAAGCATATCGAAGGCTTCGTGAATTGTGCCGGGATATTTGAGAAGGACATTCTAAACAAGTGGATTTGCTTTTATGATGCTGCTTTGGCAGGAGAGTGTTTCAATAAGGAAGTCACACTTATTTCGAATACCGATGAGCATTATTATGATGTTGTGTTTAATCCTGTATGGGAAAATGGTGAAGTTGAGGGTGTTGCTGTTTTTGCGAAGGATATAACAGCATACAAGAATATTGAGCTCAACCTGAATTCTAAGGTTAAAGAGCTTAATGCATTTATGTATAAAGCTACTCACGATCTGCGCTCACCACTCGTTTCACTTTTGGGTCTGGTAACTCTTGCAAATAAAGAAGCTGGAAGCAATCAACGGTTAAATCAATACTTCTCGATGATTGTGAAAAGTGTTAATAAAATGGATCAGATGCTGCTCGACCTTGTGAGTTTGACAAATGCAACGCACGCACAACTGGAGCTAAGTAACGTGGATTTCGCTGTACTAACAGAGGAGGTTCTGGACTCTTTAAAATATTCTAAGAATTTTGACCGGATAAGAATTGACCGGCATTTTGGGGGCATTAAAGAGTTTTATACTGATAGAAGGATTATATATTCTGTTCTCCAGAACCTGATAGATAATTCGGTGAAGTACAGTCACACGGACAAAAGCATAGCACCTTTGATAACTATTGATATTCAGTATAGCGATAATAATTGTTTTATTACGATCGCTGATAACGGGATAGGGATTCCGGCTGGTTGCGTGACAAAGGTTTTTGATATGTTCTACCGCGCAGTTAGCGGGTATAATGGAACAGGCCTGGGACTGTATATCGTTAAAACATCAGTCGAAAAACTAAAAGGTACGATATCACTGGAAAGTGAGAAAAATAAATTTACTTCAATTAAAATAGTCCTTCCAAACCTGAAGTAGTTGGTTAAAGCTCCATAAGATCTGCTTCTGTAAGAGGCTTGTGCAGGAACTTTCCTACATATTTGGAAGTTTTACTCTTTTCAATATCCATTGGATTCATGGAAGTTGTCAGCATAATGATCTTGATTTTCTCTTTGAGTCTATCGCTGAATTTCTCAAACTCTTCAAGAAAATGAAATCCATCAAGGATCGGCATATTTATATCAAGAAGTATATGGGAAGGGATAAGGTCATCCGGTAGGGTAGCCAGAGTCACTTCCAGGTTTTTTAAAAATTCCAAAGCGCTTTTAGTGCTTGTATGCACATAAACATTCTCTGCAAACAAATAAGCTTTTATTAGCTTTTCGTTGATGAAATTGTCAATCTCATTGTCGTCAATAAGCATAACAGTTTTGTATTTGCACTTCGGAGCTTTTGTTTTCATTATGAGAATCGATTTATTTACTGCGTCTAAATTACTTATTCCACTAATACAAAAAATAAAAAACCGTCACGTTTTTATACGGACGGTTTTCTTTAAGAAGGTTTTCTTATTGCTTAGAGTAAGGTTTTCCTTTGTCAGTGTGAAACTGATTCATCATGGTTTTAATGTGTTTTGTATAAAAAGAACTGTTCATAAACACATCACGGGTTTCATCATATCTGATAAGCGCGACAGGAAAATCAACATAATATTCATCAAGTTCTTTTTGAGTCCGAAACAGTTCAACTTCAAATTCATAACGAAATTTGGTTTCAAGAGCCACATAGGCAGGGATCTTTGTAGAAACACCCACTGAGCGCACGACATAACCCGGCTTACTTATTTCAATCGTGTAATAGGAATCAGCCTCAAGTCTAAAATTGAAACTGTGTTCATGATAGGTCACGCTCGTAACTTCTGTCCATTCAAGCTCTTCATTCTCCTTATAGAGCTTCACCGAAACCCCATCGACCGGTTTGCCATTTTCCATGGCTATCCCAAAGATCTCAAGGCAAAACTGTGCGTCTGTTTTTTCTTTCTTTGTAAAATTTCCCGCAAAAGTAGCGGATGTAATAAGACAGTGGACAATAAATATTTTGATAAAAGTTTTCATAGATTGTTATGTTTTTAATTGTTCGATATATTTCCTTCGTAAATTGAAGATTCCGATCTGTTCACTTTTTCAGAGGTTGAGTTGTGTTTTTCCAATACTGCAAACATGCTTAAGGTTAACAAAAGCATAAAAAGTAGAAGAGCAATCAGGTCAAGTGTTGATACTTTCTTCATGCTATAGAATGACTGACAGTTTTTGAGTTGTTTTTTTTCCATTGATAATGGAGCTGATGATATATGTTCCGGAATTATTTATCTGGAGAGATTCTCTCAGGCTGATGGTATGAGCTCTTTCAAGATTGTAAAGGAGCTGGCCCATATTATTGTAAATTGCAATTGCAATATTTGAAGGGTTTTCCGAAAACATCCGCATTTCTATCAAACCGGATGTTTGGGTTATCAAAAGTGACCTCGAAATTTCCTTTTCAGTTATAGTGGTTGCAAGCTCCGGATCTGCAAGCACAACAATGTTTTTTGAGGTTTGCGAGGTGCAGCCAACCGAATCGGCAGCTAAAAGGGAGACCGTGTAAGATCCTTCGTTGAAATACTGGTGATAAGGAGAAATGCTGTCAACTGTGGACGTGCCGTCCCCGAAATCCCAGTTGTAGAAGCTCGAATGATTGCTTGTATTGGAAAAATATACGATTGCTTGCGAAAGGAGCACAGTGTCACTGCTACTTGAAAAATCCGCAACTACAGGCAGGGGCTCTGTTATTATAACTGCTGCGCTGTCGATTGAAGTGCTTGTCGCGTGGGTGTATAACATGTATGTTCCTGCAGCCAGGCCGGTGATAACAGCCGTCTCGTTGATTCCGGAATCTGCGCGAACAACGAGTGATGTTGCATCTTTTAATTCATAGCTCCAATCGGTATTCCCTGTTTTCGTTGCTGTGATGCTTCCATCTTCAAAACCGTTACAGGTTGCCGCAATGCTGCTGATATTGGTTTGTGAAACAGGAGTAAAATGAATGGTAAATCTGTTGGAGGTAGTGATGGTGTTGACCGGGAGAAAAACAGAAAATGACTGTCCATGTCTGAAATTATAAGAGATGCCGGTTTGAGTATCTTCCAGCTTAATAATTACACCGGCAGGAAAACCAGTCCCCAGCTCAATAGCCTGAAAGGTATAATTTCCTGCAACCTTAATGTGCGTATATAACGCAATAGAGGTTATGGAGTTCAGGGAAGGCATTGCATTCACCGAAAGAGCGGTTGCCGAATCGAGACGGGTAAAGGCGGCAGGCACAACCGCGCTTGTACTGAAGAGTTTGTAAGCATCGTAATTGCCATCGAATCCTGATGTAGCTCCTGGCAGAAAGCGGACAACAGTTTCATCGGATGTGTTTCCATTGATCACTTTGATCTTAAGTGCGTCAGAAACGGCACTGGAGTTAAAGGATACCGCCACATTTGCGAGAATTCCGATGATGATCTTTTTATAAGTTGTATTCATATAGCTTGTAATTTTTGTCGTTTATAATTCTGCAGCAAACATATTGCAGTTTCAAACCTTAGACAGACCCCTTTTTAAGGTGGAATAACAGATGTAAGATTTTACGGGGATTTGTAAAAGGGAATGCCCGCGATTTTCTCCTGGCACAAAGTTTTTATCGATGCTTAAAACCGCTCTTTTAAAATTTGAAACAATGTCCTTCAGGCTAATACAGGCTTGAATTGCAGGAAAATGGAGGTCTGGCTATCGTAAACCGGCTTTCAACGAATAAATGAAGGATTGGGAAAATTTGAAGTATAATTTTAGCTCATAAAAAAAACAAAAGCTATGGAAACGTATATTAAGTCGATCATGTTAGTGGATGATGATCTGGATGATCAAAAGTTCTTTGATGAAGCCTTGAAGGTGGTAAATAAATCTATCAGGCTTTATGCAGCCAAGGATGGAATAGATGCTATCGAGCAGCTAAATGTGGTTACGCCTGATATCATCCTTCTGGATTTGAATATGCCACGCATGAATGGAGTTGAATTTCTTCAGGAGCTGAAAAATTCCAACCGCTTCAGGGAGATTCCGGTTGTGATTTACTCTTCGTTTCTTAGCACTTGTGATAAGGTTGAAGTGATGGCTCTTGGTGCGAAACAGTTTGTGAGAAAGCCGATAGCTTTTGGTGAAACAGTTCATACTATCCGACAGATCCTTGAATCAGGTAAGCCGGAGTTCATGACACCATTTCTTAAGCAGCCTGAGAATGTGATGAATTTAAAATGTTGAGGAGGGCCCTTAAAATGATTAATCCAAAATATAACACGCTCCCTATCGAAGAAAAAGCCTATCTGCTTTGCAGCAGAGGCGAACTGATAGCAGCTGTAGCAACTAACAATTATGATATCTCGCTTTATGCACTTGATGGTGAGTATGTGGAGTTGTATTACTCGGTTGCATATAATAAAATAGAGGACATAAAGTTGCTGGAGGATCACAAGCGTCTGGATATTTACACCAGAAATATGGACATAAGTTCACTGCTTGATTCTTAGAAGCGATTTTTAAATCTACGAGGACTGTTTAACAGGCCCATTATATAAATAAGGTAAAAACCCTGGGAGAGATCTTCAGGGTTTTTTTATGATTGAATGATTCATTTCGAGAAACATTTAATAACTCTCTCTCTTTTTTCGATTGTGTGTCTACCTCATATAAATCCCGCGAACATTTATAAAACAAAAAAGCTCCCACTTTCGTGAGAGCTTTTTGTTGTCCGACTAGGGCTCGAACCTAGACTCTACTGAACCAAAATCAGTTGTGTTGCCAGTTACACCATCGGACATCGTACACCGTTACTTTTAGGGCTTCGGTGAATAAGGCTGCAAAAATAATAAATATTCCGGACAGACAAAATTTTTTAGTAAAAGTTGTAATTTTTTAACGCTTCACGGTTGGATTAATTTTCTAACTTCGCAAACGTCTAGAAACCATAAAATTAATTTCCTGAATATGAATAGTACCGCCAATTACCAACGTCTCAACAACATAACAGGCTGGCTTATTTTTCTCATAGCATCTTTCACTTATCTGAGCACTATTGAAGCTACTGCATCTTTTTGGGATTGTGGTGAATATATTGCCTGCGCTGATAAACTGGAAGTGGGACATCCTCCGGGAGCGCCTTTGTTTCTATTGATCGGACGTTTCTTTAGTCTTTTTGCTTTTGGCGATACCTCGAAAGTCGGGATGATGGTTAACTCTATGTCAGCCATCTGCAGCGCTTTCACAATATTATTCCTTTTCTGGACAATCACCGCACTCGGCAGGAAGATCGTTGATAATGCAGGAGAATTTACAAAAGGTAAAATGTATGCAGTTCTTGGTGCCGGGGCTGTTGGCGGATTAGCTTATACTTTCAGTGATTCTTTCTGGTTTTCTGCTGTTGAAGGTGAGGTTTACGCAATGTCCAGCTTTTTCACCGCCATCTCTTTCTGGGCTATTCTTCGCTGGGAGCGTGAAGCGGAGGATCCTCATGCTAACCGCTGGATCATTCTCATCGCATATCTTATTGGTCTTGCCGTGGGTGTCCACTTGCTGAATTTACTGGTGATCCCGGCAGTAGTGTATATCTATTACTTTAAGAAATATCCGAACGTTACCCGCAAAGGTTTCATCATTACAGGGATTATTTCAGTTGTGATCCTTGGCGGGATCCAGGGTGGAGTGATCCCGATGATCGTGAAGCTTGCCGCATGGTTTGAGATCACTGCTGTTAACGGACTTGGTTTGCCATTTAACAGCGGAACCGTTATTTACGGAATCGTGCTTATTGGTGGTATCATCTGGGGTTTACGGTATACATCCAAACATGTTAAACCTGTTTTGAATACGGTAATTCTTTGTTTCACTGTGATCCTGATCGGTTATTCTTCTTTCCTGGTGCTTGTTATCCGCTCTCAAGCGAATCCTCCGATGGATGAAAATAACCCTGAGAATGCTGTAAACCTGTTATCTTACCTAAACCGTGAACAGTATGGTACATGGCCAATTATCTACGGACAATATTTCTGTGCACCAAACGATCCTCAAAAGCCTTATCTGGATGGAAATCCACTATACGGACAGGATGAAAAAACGGGTAAATATGTGATCATAGACGACCGTAAGAATTCAATCGCGAATTATGATCCTAAATTCTGTACGATCTTCCCGCGTATGTGGAGCAGCCAGTCGCAGCACGTATCAGGTTACAAGCAGTGGACCGACCCTTCGAAATATCAGAAGGTAAGTGCTACCGATCCACAGACAGGCGAACAGATCTCAATTGCGAAACCTACTTTCGGACAAAATCTTGGCTTTTTCTTTAATTATCAGGTCGGACAAATGTATTCACGTTATTTCTTGTGGAATTTCGTAGGCCGTCAGAACGATATTCAGGGTTTTGGTAATGCTACAGACGGTAACTGGATAACTGGTATCAAAGCTTTTGATGAATGGCGCCTTGGCCCTCAAACAGGCTTGCCTGACGGGGCAGATAATAACAAGGCAAAGAATTCTCTTTTCGCATTGCCATTCATTCTCGGTTTATTGGGTTTATGGTACCAGATCAAAAAGGATAAAAAGAATGCAACAGTTGTTGGGTTTTTATTCTTTCTGACAGGAATTGCGATCGTAATTTATCTGAACCAAAAACCATTCGAGCCGCGTGAACGAGACTATGCTTACGCAGGGTCATTCTACGCGTATTCGATCTGGATCGGGCTTGGCGTGCTTGCGATCTTTGATATGCTCAGAAGAAAAGCCAGCGAAGTTACAGCTGCGGTAGCATCTACTGCTGTGTGTCTTGTCCTTGTACCGGGTAATATGGCGAAAGAGGAATGGGATGATCACGATCGTTCAAACCGCACTATTGCAAGGGATTTTGCTAGAAATTACCTTGAATCATGTGCTCCGAATGCTATTCTTTTCACTAATGGCGATAATGATACATTCCCGCTCTGGTATGCGCAGGAAGTGGAAGGTATTCGTACAGATGTGCGTGTGGTTTGTCTTGAACTTCTCAATACCGACTGGTGTATCGATCAGCTGGTTCACAAGGCTTACGAGTCTGACCCTCTGCCTATCACGTTCACCAAGGATCAGTATCATCAGGGTGTAAGGGAGGCTGTTTTATTTCACGACCGCAAGATTCAGGGTTATATTCCTGTAAAAGATCTGATCGAATTCTCAAAGAGCGAAAAGCGTGAAGATAAACTGGAAGTGGCTTCCGGAACATTCTACAATTATTTCCCGACCAAAAACGTAAGTGTTCCTGTCGACAGTGCTACCGTTGTGAATAACGGAACGGTTTCGAAAGCTTTGGCAGGAAGGGTTTTAAAGAATCTGGAGTGGACTTTAACAGGCTCATATATTCAGAAAAATGATCTGATGATTCTGGATATTCTTGCACATAATAACTGGAAACGTCCGATCTATTTTGCTGCAACAGCTCCTGCAAGTTCTTACCTGAACCTGGCGCCATTCCTTCAACTTGAAGGACTTGCTTACCGTCTGGTTCCTGTAAAGCAGAACGAACAGGAATCTCAGCAGGAAACACGTATTGCAACGGACATTATGTTTAACAATATCATGGACCCTAAAAAGTTCCAGTGGGGCGGAATGGATAAGCCGGGCGTATATCTGGATGATGTGTTCCTTCGTTCATGCGCGCTCAATATACGTCAGCGTATGGGATCTCTTGCTTCAGCTCTAGCTGCGGAAGGAAAAAAGGATAAAGCGGTGAAGGTCCTTGATAAATGCGTTGAGATCACACCTGAATTTAATGTGCCTTTTGATGGAACAATGTTCTCCATCGCTTTAGGTTACTATCAGGCAGATGCTTTCGCGAAAGGTAATGAGATCTCTAAAAAGCTGTTTGATAATGCTTCTAAAAACATTGCTTACTACTATAAATTTAAAGGTAAGGAACGTGCAGCATTTGGAAGTGATGTGGAACGTTCACAGGAAGTTCTTGAACGTCTGGTTTATATTACTGATATGTTCAAGCAGAAAGAACTGAACAAAGATTTCAGCGATCGCTATAATCAAATGATGCAGCAATATCAGCTGGAATCGGTGTTTTCCAAGAGAAGATAATTTACGCATGTTAATAATTCGCCCTCTGCTTAAAACAGGGGGCGATTTTTTTTAATACATTTAAGATCCATATGTATCTTGTCCGGCCCTCATATCTTATCAAGCTCCTTTTCCCAAAGGCCATGTGGCGTTCGAATAAGCCTAGCAAGACACTTTACCTGACACTTGATGATGGCCCGGTTCCCGAAGCGACCATTTTTGTTCTTGATCTACTCAAGGAAAAAAAGATCAAAGCGACATTTTTTTGTGTAGGTGCAAATATTCATCATCATCCAGAATTGTTCAGACGAATAGTGATGGAAGGGCATTCCGTGGGCAATCATACTTATCATCATTTAAACGGATGGAACACGGATACTTATCAGTACATGCAGGATATCCGTAAATGTAACGCGATGATGGAGACGATCGCAATTGGAAAGCATAGCGACAAGCCATTGTTCCGGCCTCCATACGGAAAGCTGAAGCGCTCGCAGTCGCTGAAGATTCGTTCTGATTATACAATTGTAATGTGGGATGTACTTAGCGGTGATTTTGATAAAGACACCCCTCCTGAAAAATGTTTAAGCAACGTAATGGATAATATCAGAAACGGTTCTATCGTGGTTTTTCATGATAGCATAAAGGCTAAACGCAATATGGAGTATGCTTTGCCGCGCTTTATTGAATTGGCTCTGGCGGAAGGGTACGAGTTCGGAATACTGTAAGATTAAAATCCCTGAGAGTTAATATAGGCGATTGCTTCTTTCTGCGTTTTAATAGTGAAATCTTTATAGCGATCATGAACATCAATGATCTCAGCTAATGCGAGGCTCACTATCTCTTTATTCTCCCAGTTTTTCAGATCTTCAACAACCGTTTCAAGGCAGCCTTTTTTATAAGCTATTTGTCCAAGCACATGTCCAAGCGTATTTTTCACCCTTGCTGTTTTATCGAATTGCAATTCTTTAAGCATTGGTAAAATGTCCTGCGGATGAGTCCTGCCGCGCAGTTCAATTCCATGGCAGATCTCCCTGCGAATTTCTTTATTATCATGGTGTAGGTACTCTTTTGCAAATGCAAGAGTGGGAATGGGATTCTTTTCTCCCATTTTTTTGATCGAGCCTATCACAGCGTTGCGAACAATGTGATGCTCATCAAAGAGGCCTTTGTTCATTATATTTCTGATGAGAGGAAAATTGATCATCCCGATCTCACCTGCTGCATTCACAGCTGTCTGGCGAATCTTCGGGTTCTCTTCATCCATAAGGAAATTTAAAAGATCAATGATTTTTCTCCGGAGGTGCCCGTTCGCTTTATATAGTCTTCCAATGGCGAGGTAAGCCGACTTACGGATATACGTGTCTTCATCAGAAAAATAAACGAGAATCTGTGAATGCTTTGCAGAATGAATCTCCGAAGCAATGTTCCCGCTGATCTTATCTACCAGCTTAACTCTTTCCTCTTTGCTCAGGTCATAAAAAGCCATTCTAGTTTCGTCTTAAAGGAATATAGGTCTTTTCATTTTCAATAACAATATGACCCTGCTCCGAAAGGCCTTTAATGATCTCGAAGAATAATTCTTTAACCAGGACGTTATCATTCTTCCAGAAGTGGTTGACTGCAGCCTTAACAGAATCTTCTATACGCTCTATTTTATGGAATCCCATTCGACCGATGTAGAAGATGAGAATATCGGATTTTAATTGAAGCCGTTCGTTGGTAAAGACAGATGAAGTCTGCTGAGCAGGAGAATGCTGATCTATCCGTTTTACAGCCCAGCCGGACCCATCGTTGATAGCTCCGCAGCTGAATTTCATATTGTGTTTTTTCTCAATGTATTTGATGAGGGAACCGGGGGCTGCTTTTCTTTTCCAGTCTTTTCTCTCGATCAGGACTGCTTCTCCTGCTTTGAGGTTAATGATAGAATTAAAAACATGTGAGCTTCGGCCTTTTCCTTTTATTGGTAAAAGTTCATATTCTTCCGGGGAAAGTTTTTTCATAAGAGAGCGTTTATGTTAAAAACTATTCAAAACTATCAAAATTATCGAATTTTTTGATTTAAAAATTAATTAATCGTTAATTAAAACCTTTTAAAAATTAATTAAGATTCATTTAATCATTGTTTAATCATTGTTTAGTGGATTCGGTGCGATATAATTCATTTTTTTGACCGAACGGAAGGTAAACTAGGTTGTTAAAAAATTATGGACGTTCGAGCACCATAGCCACATACTTTTCGGGGACACAAAGACAGTTTGTGCAGTACTCGAGCTTTTTCAGAATGGATTCAGGAGGATTTTCTGTTGTAATAAAACCAAAGGGTTCGAAAAAAGAAGGAATGATACAGGTGAGGTAAAGGTCCTCGGGGCAACGTTTAATTAACCCGGCAACAATAGCTTTACCGATTCCTTTATGGCGGAGAGGAGTTATAACTCCAAGTGAACATAATTCGTAGCAATCGGGATGATGTTTTAGCCTTCCAAAACCTGCGAGTCCGTTATCAGTGTATGCCGCCAGGAACTGTTCGGGTTTCAGGTCACGATCATCGAGCTCATATTCTTTAATATGGTCGATGATGGGTTGAAACTCAGTATCCGAAGGCTGTCTCAGTTCAAGCTTCATCTTGTGTTAAATGAAAACAGTTGGCAATCATTTGTGACGCCAACTGTTTTTGTGAATTTAAGCATGCTAAATATTAGTGGTGATGACCGTGTTCTCCGTGAACGTGACCATGAGCGATCTCGTCTGCAGTAGCATCTCTCACTTCAAGAACTTCTCCTGTAAAGTGTAGATCCTGGCCTGCCAAAGGATGGTTAAAATCCATTTTCACGAATTCCTCATTGATCTCAAGAACCTGTCCGTACATGCGGTTTCCTTCGTTATCAACCATTGGAAGAGTTACCCCAACTTTTACATTTTCATCGTCAAGTTTTCCGTCTTCACCCTGAAATGCATTGATAGGGATCATAACTACGTGGTCTTCCTGGCGAACACCGTAACCGTTTGCTGCATCGATAAAGAAATCGAAAGTATCACCAACTTTTTTCCCGTTCAGGTTACTTTCAAAATCAGGAAGTAAACCGCCTGTTCCGAAAATAAATGCAAATGGATGCTCTTTGCTGGTTTGTTCAACCTGTTCTCCGGTATTTTTATTTTTAAGTGTGTAATTTACCGCAACCACTTTGTTTTGTCCGATTGTCATTAGAATAATTTTAATTTTTAATAATTGCGCGCAAAATTAAGCTAATCATGCAATTAAACCTTGTAAAAATTGAATTATTTTCAATAATAGCAGGGATTATTCGGGAACGTGTAACTTTAAACCGAAATCTTGAAATATGAATTATCCGAACCTGATCTTAAGCAAACTCCCAAAAGTTGGAACGACCATTTTCTCTGTTATGAGCAAGCTTGCCGCTGAACATAAAGCTATTAATTTGTCTCAGGGTTTCCCCGATTTTAATTGTGATGAAGAACTTGTTTCCCTGGTAAACAAACACATGGCTGCAGGGCATAATCAGTATGCTCCCATGCCCGGATTGCCCGGTTTGAGAGAAGTTCTGGCGAAAAAAACAGAGGATCTTTACAAAGCCAAATACGATTCTGAAACCGAGATCACAATTACCTCGGGTGCTACGCAGGCTATTTTTACAGCTATTACCGCAGTTGTCCGCGAAGGGGATGAGGTGATCATTTTCGAGCCTGCTTATGATTGTTATCAGCCCGCAATTGAGTTAAATGGGGGTAAGACGATCTATTTACAGCTGAAAGCGCCCGGTTATTACATTGAATGGGAAGAGGTGAAGAAGGTGATCAGTCACCGGACAAAAATGATCATCATTAATACCCCTCACAATCCTACGGGAAGCATTATGTCGGCAGAAGATATGAAACAGTTGGAAAAACTCGTGAAAGGGACGGATATTATTATAATCAGTGATGAGGTGTATGAGCATATAATATTTGATAATAACGTTCATCAGAGCGTTGCACGTTTCCCGAAGCTTGCCGAAAGAAGTTTTATCATTTCATCATTCGGTAAGACATTTCATACAACAGGTTGGAAAATGGGGTATTGTGTAGCACCAAAAAACCTGATGACGGAATTCCGGAAAGTGCATCAGTTTCTGGTGTTTTCAGCTAATACGCCAATCCAGCATGCATTAACAGAATACCTTCATGATAAAAATAACTACATCACTCTCGGGAAGTTTTATCAGGATAAGCGCGATTATTTTATCAGCGGCATAAAAAATCCAAAATTTACATTTACTCCTGCACGCGGAACGTATTTCCAGCTGCTGGATTATAAGGCTTTGAGTAAGGAAAAGGATACCGACTTTGCAGTGAAGATCACAAAGGAATTTGGTCTGGCTTCAATCCCTGTTTCCGCATTTTATCATGAGAATACGGACAATAAAGTGTTGCGCTTTTGTTTTGCAAAAAAAGAGGAAACGCTCGACAAGGCGATCGAGATTTTAAACAAAATTTGAATCTGCTCGGATTGATACTCGTTCGGCAGGAGCGGTGGGCTGGTCATCCTGAACTTGTTTCAGGATCTGAGCGCATGTGTAAATGAATTTTTAATTAAATAGACATTATGGAAAGTCTTACAATCACCCTAATTCAATCGGATCTTTCCTGGGAAAACCCGAAGGAAAATCTCGAAATGTTTTCCAAAAAGATCTCCGCGATCACCGAAAAGACTGATTTGATCCTTCTTCCTGAGATGTTCACCACGGGCTTTAGCATGGCGCCCGAAAAGTTTGCCGAAGACCTGAACGGACCGACTGTCCAATGGATGAAGGAAAAAGCGAGAGAGAAAAATTGCGTCATCACCGGGAGTTTTGTCTGTTTAGAGAATGATAATTTTTATAACCGGCTGATTTGGATGAATCCTGACGGGGCTTACAGCGTTTATGATAAGCGCCATTTATTCAGCATGGGCGATGAAAATCATCATTACGCTGCCGGTCACGAAAAAATTATTGAAGAGATCAATGGCTGGAAAATTTGTCCGCTCATTTGTTACGATCTTCGTTTTCCGGTTTGGAGCCGCAATACGGAAGGTTTCGATCTTTTGATCTATATCGCCAACTGGCCGGAAAGACGATCACACCCCTGGAAAACCCTGTTGCTCGCGCGAGCTATAGAAAATCAATGTTATGTTGCCGGCCTGAACAGGATCGGTAAAGATGGCAATCAGATCTATCATTCAGGAGATTCCGCGGTGATCAACTTTAAAGGGGAGATCATCAGTGATATTCCTTCGAAAGAAGAGAGCACTAAAACTATTACATTGAATTATGAAGAGCTGGTGGAATTCAGAAAGGTTTTTCCGGTGTTGAAGGATGCGGATAGGTTTGAGATCAAGTGATATTTTTTTACCACGGAGGAGCGGAGAGCACGGAGATACTCAGAGAAATTTAATGAATCATAGACTTCAATCCCGTAATTCGGTCACCTCTTCAGTAAGCTTGTTTTTCTGCGTAACGTCATTGCGATGAGCTCTTCGCGATGAAGCAATCTCATATAAGTCACGCTCTCCCTATGAACAAATTTCCCAATCAACTATTGACTATGAGTTCGCAGGACACTTCTTACATCTCTTATCAGTCTTGAATTTCTTGCAGCACTTTTTCTTTTTCTTCATCTCCATTACTTCAGGATAAAAACCCCATAAGCTGGTAATGCTGGTTTCAGTGATTGCGGGTGTTATATGGAGATGCGTTTGCATATGCGTTTCTATACAACAAATATACCTCCGGAAGATTGTGCAGACAATACCTAAATCAGGGTATAATCGCGTTAAAAAATGTTATAATGCTATGAAGAGTAGCAAAATTATGAACAACAGTAATGCTTTCAGCAAATTGAAGTAAATTTACATTCGGAACAAACAACATTCAGATATTAATCAGAATCTGCGGCTAAATATATAAGTATGGAAAAAAGGTGGGTGGTAAAGCCAAAATCTGAGGAAACAATCGTTGAGCATCTGTCAAAAGAGCTTGGAATAGACAAGGTTTTAGCGAATTTATTAGCTCAGCGCGGAATCAAAACCTTTGATGAAGCAAAAAAATTCTTTCGTCCTACCCTTGATGATCTGCATGATCCGTTTTTAATGAAGGACATGGACAAAGCGATTGTCCGCCTGGAAACAGCAATCAAAAGCGGTGAGAAGATCCTTGTTTACGGTGATTACGATGTGGACGGGACCACCGCGGTTTCGCTGGTCTATACTTTCCTGAAAGAACATCATCCTCATGTTGATTTCTATATTCCCGACCGCTATGCTGAAGGATACGGGATCTCATTCATGGGTATCGACTTTGCAAAAGAAAATAATTTCACACTGATCATTGCCCTGGATTGCGGTATTAAGGCGATCGATAAAGTTGATTACGCAAAGGAGCGCGGTATCGATTTTATCATTTGTGATCACCACCGTCCGGGAGATACCTTGCCCGATGCCGCTGCAGTGCTTGATCCGAAGCGGAATGATTGTTCGTATCCGTTTGATGAGCTTTGCGGTTGTGGAGTAGGATTTAAACTCGTGCAGGCATACAGCTTAAGAAATAATATTCCGTTTTCCGAACTTGAACAATACCTCGATCTCTGCGCAATCTCAATTGCGTCCGATCTTGTACCTATTGTTGGTGAGAACCGCATTCTGTGCTACTTCGGGTTAAAGCAGATCAATAAGGCGCCAAGAAAGGGAATCAAAGCGATCCTGGAGCTTGCGAATATTAAAAAGGAAGTTACCATTAATGAATTGGTGTTTACCATCGGACCGCGCATTAATGCTGCCGGAAGATTAGAAACCGGGCGTAATGCTGTTGAATTGCTTATTTCTGACAGTCATGACTCCGCTACCGAGAACGGTAAGAACATCAATATCACAAATACAGAGCGCAGAAGTATTGATGTAACCATCACCCAACATGCTTTGAGTATGATCGAAGGGAATCTCGAGCTGACGACCAAAAAAAGCACTGTTCTTTTTTGTCGTGATTGGCACAAAGGTGTGGTCGGTATTGTTGCTTCAAGAATGATTGAGAAATATTACCGTCCTACGATAATCCTTACGGAGTCAAACGGTAAAGCGACAGGTTCGGCACGAAGTGTTAAGGATTTTGATGTGTATGACGCGATTGAAGCCTGTAGTGATCTTTTAGAGCAGTTTGGCGGACATAAGTACGCAGCGGGATTAACGCTCAAATTAGAGAATCTTGCAGCATTTCAGCAGAAATTTGAAGAAGTTGTTTCTTCTACCATCCAGGATCACATGCTGGTTCCTGAGATCGAGATCGATGAAGAGATAGACCTTTGTGATATCACACCAAAGTTTTTTAGAATTTTAAATCAGTTCTCTCCGTTCGGGCCCGGCAACATGGCTCCTATATTCATGTCGAGAAATTTAGTTGACAAAGGTGGAGTCCGTATTGTTGGGAATAACCACCTTAAAATGGATATCCACTGCAAAGACAATGAAGATCCTTGTTTCCCCACAATTGCCTTTTCACAGTCAAAACATTTTGATGATGTCCTGCGCAAAAAGCCTTTCAGCATCTGTTTTGCGATAGAAGAAAATGTTTTTAACGGAAGTGTTTCTTTGCAGTTGAATGTGAAGGATATGAAGCTGGATGGGTAAAGTTTTACCACAGCTTATTTTACCACTCCATAGGAGTCCTTCGCACTAAGACACTAAGGTGCTAAGGAAAAATTAAGAATTTGTTTTGTGGGTTGTCATTTCGAGTATTTCGCTTTTCGCGAAATGTATCGAGAAAGGCATCTGGCGTTATCTTTCTCTTTAAGATAGCTGATTTAAAATCGAGAATCTTCGGGTTACCCGTCTACGAACTACCAACTAACTACTCCCAACTACTTAGTAATAATTCTCCCCAAAGGCTTATTGATCAATATCCTCGCTTGCTCGATCTGACGAATTACAGTTACAAGCGTAATGATCTCTTCCTCCGAAGTTGCCATCTTTAGCTTTTCACGAAGATCTTCTTTCATAATATCGATCTTGATCGCTTTCAGGGCATAGATGGAATTGTAGATGCTGGTCTTGAGGATCTGCTCTTCCAAGGTTACGAAAATATCATGCTGCTCCCAATCGGATAACTGATAAGGTGAAGTAAGAATATCTACGGTAAGCTTACAGATAGAAAGGTTTTCGTGGTTAATGAAGTGCTTCTGATCCAGAATAGTGTGATGATGATTGAAGTGCGTTACGATCTCATTGTAGATCTCGTTGTATAAAAGATTCTCAAGTATGATATTATCGTGTTGGAGCTCATGAATGATCAGCTCTCCTGTTGTGATTTCCACATCGATTGGCTTACCTTCATCATCCTCACTTTGAATGATAATGTTCTTATTGCCGTATGTGATCAGAATACGAATAATGTCAAGCTCCTGCGCGCTTGGATCAAGTACGGAGACTTGTTTTCTTGTCTCAGGAAGGATCTCTTCCGGATTTACAGATTCTGTTTTTGGTCCGCCCTGCGGTAAGTTTTTCTTTTCGTTAAAAAGCTTGCTTCTGAATTTATTCAGCTCACTTAACAGGATCTGCTCATCAACTTCCATGATGCGGCTGCACTCACGAATGTAAACAGAACGGTAGATCGCTTCAGGAATAAGTGCAATGCTTTTTACTATGCTCACGATCGCTTCTGCCTTTTTCAAAGGATCATTCTTTGTATCCTTGGTGAGGATCTGCGCCTTGTAAGCAATGAAGGTCTGAGCTTTTTCTTTGATAAACGTTTTTAATTCATCGGTGGTGACCTTCTTTGAATATGAATCCGGATCATCTCCGTCAGGGAAAAGAAGAACCTTTACATTCATACCTTCTTCTAAAAGAAGATCGATACTCTTGATGGTAGCTTCGATCCCAGCTTTATCACCATCAAATGAAATGGTAATATCATTCGTTAACCTTTGGATCTCCTTGATATGGCCCCCGGTTAAAGCGGTTCCACTGCTCGCCACCACATTTTCAACTCCTGCCTGATGCAACGAGATCACATCGAGATACCCTTCAACTAAAAAGCAGAACTTCTCTTTCGCGATCGCATTCTTGGATTGATACAACCCGTAGAGTACGTCACTCTTATGATAGATCTCGGTTTCCGGAGAGTTTACATATTTGGAAGTTTTTGCATCTGTGCGAAGTGTCCTTCCTCCAAAAGCAATAACGCGTCCGCTCTTGTTATGGATGGGAAACATAACGCGACCCCAGAAACGGTCTGCATAACGGGCTTCCGGCTTAGCGATATTCGGATTCTGTTCAGTTCCGGGTTCCGGATCATTTCGGTATTCAATGGTCAGTCCGCTTTTTACGAGATATTCCATCTTGTATCCGGTTGCTACCGCAATATCTGTAAAAGCTGTCCGGTGATTGATGCTGTATCCCAGCTGGAATTTTTGAATTATATCTTCACGTAATCCTCTTTCTTTGAAATACCCCAATCCTACAGATTTGCCCTCATCGGTATTGTAAAGGTTTTCCGAGAAATGCTTCTGTGCGAAAGAAGAAACAATCAATAAGCTTTCTTTATCGCTCTGGTATTGTGTTTCTTCAGGTGTAAGCTCTTTCTCAACAATTTCAATGTTGTATTTCTTCGCAAGAGCACGTAATGCATCCGGATAGCTGAGTTTTTCCAGCTCCATGATGAAGTTTACCGCATGACCGCCTTTACCACAGCCAAAACACTTGTAAATGCCCTTAACGGGAGAAACGTAGAAGGAAGGTGTCTTCTCATTATGAAAAGGACAGCAGCCAATAAGATTAACACCGCGCTTTTTTAGAGAAACATGGTCGGCAACCACTTCTTCAATGCGAACGGCATCAAAAATCTTATCGATATCTTCTTTCTTGATCAAGAGGGGGATTTTTTTGGGATTGCTAATTTACGAAAAAAGAGGGTAGGCTATTGAGGAAAAGGAAAATTTACCACGGAGGAGCGGAGGCCACCGAGATTCACAGAGAAGGCTTATCAAAAAAAACAAAAATAAGTTCTTACCAATATTAAAAAAAGAAAAGCCTGACACTTTCGTCAGGCCTCCGTGTTTCTTAGTGTTCTCTATTCCTCCGTGGTAAAACTTTATCACCGAAGGTAATCTCTACTTGGCATTTAGCCTCGCCATAGCCTTCAGGCTCTCCTCATTATTCGGATTAAGCTTCAAAGACTTTTTATAATAAGCACGAGCTTGTTCTTTTTGGCCCATCATCCGGGAAGCCTCTCCTAATCCGTGGTATGTCGACCATGATTCCGGGTATTTGGATTCATTGAATTTGAACATTTTGAATGCTTCTTCCGTCTTTTTAGCTTTTAAAAGCTGAAATGCGATATCGTTGTAACGCTCATCACTCGAAGGTAATGCGCCATCAGGAGTTAATCCGCTGAGTTCTGTTTGTACAGATTTTACTTTTTCAATGAAATAATCGAAAGGAATAACACCTTCCATTAAATCGTTCTCGTATTCTGCCAGACAGTTTCCTAAATAGCTGCATTTGTCGTAGGGAGCGCATTTGCAAGCTGCATAAGAGTTGTACATGCGGTCACCATCGATCAGGTAAACAGAATCAGAATGCATCACGATTGCATCAAAATTCGCGAAAGCAGCAAGCACTAACTGAGAATAGTTTTGTGAAGAATTTTTGAATCCTCCGTATGTAGTCTGCCAAACCTTTTGTATTAGCTGCATTCCGCCTTCGGTTGGGTTGATCTTACGGATCACACCCGCCACATTTCCTGCGCCTGCATGATATGAATGCATAACAAGCAAGCGGAACCAAAGATCAGTTTCGTTGTACGCAACATGTGCACTATCAAGCATTGCACGTGTGTAAGGAATACAAATGCGGCTCAATAAGCGTGATGCACCATAAGCAGCGCGTTCAATATCTGTACGTTCATCAATAGTTTTAGTGACCTTTAAACCCTGCGCGCGCGCAACAGATTTCATTAACTGAAAAGGGCCGTTAGCACCAACACACGATTTGGTGTTGCTTTTACCCGGACTTTCAATTAAAAGGATTGCCTGTGCATACCAAGGATCCACACCATTTGCTTTAAAAACTTCAATCGAGCGGCTGATAGTAGGCATTACTTTTTTAAACTCGTAAAAATCTTTTTTTCCGGTAGTGACTAACAATCCAACACTGTCAGGGATATTATTGTATTTGCGAACGCTGTCCTTGTATAATGCATGTTGAAGGTCGCTTTGTTTGTTCCACTGTTTTATATAGATCTTATCGAGTATCTGACGGGTGCTTCCGACATTCACTACTGCCGAATCCGGAGTCAGATTCATGATCTGCTGCCAGAAACGCGCCTGTGGAAGCTCATGCCATCCTTCTTTGAATAAAACCTCATCATTCATGAATTTCATCGGCACTATATTGTTATAACCGACTATATACCTGTCGATCGTTGCTGAAGAAGCCAATGCCATTGAAGGTGTCGCTTTTTTATCCCCTGTAGGCTCTGTCGGCTTAGGGGTAAAATCAAAAGCCATTAATGTGAGGCTGAAAATGAAAACGGAAGATATGAAGAGTAGTTTTTTCAAAGCGATAAAGTTTTAATTTTTATAAAAGTACTCCTACTAATTTACGATTTTCAGAGGGCGATTGCAAACTTTTTAACAAACGTTTTCAACAATCGACTTATTGTAACGCTGAATATTAATTAAGGTTTCAGGGCTTTCACGATTTTAAGGAAATGTTTTACACATTATTTTTTGTCGGGGAAAACCTCCTTGCAGTCTTGAAATAACTATGCCTGGACGGTGATTTGGCCGGGTGGTAGACGGCAACCATTATTTATAATTTATTTCATTACTTTTGTCCGCGAAACTTAAAAACAACAATTGATGGCAACCGACAGATTTGAAGCTCACGATTATTATTTGATGGATGAGTTATTAACTGATGAACATAAACTTATACGTGAAACAGCTCGTGCATGGGTGAAGAAGGAAGTTTCCCCTATCGTGGAAGAAGCTTGCCAGAGCACAAAATTTCCAAAGCAATGGATCAAAGGCTTAGCTGAGATCGGTGCTTTCGGACCTTATATTCCTGCAGAATACGGTGGACCAGGGTTAGATCAGATCTCCTACGGGATCATCATGCAGGAGCTTGAGCGTGGCGATAGCGGATTGCGTTCAACTGCATCTGTGCAGAGTTCGCTTGTGATGTACCCGATCTTTACTTACGGTACTGAAGAACAAAAAAGAAAATACCTTCCGAAGCTTGCTTCAGGAGATATGATGGGATGTTTCGGACTTACAGAGCCTGACCACGGTTCTAATCCTTCCGGAATGATCACTAACATCAAAGATAAAGGCGATCATTATTTATTGAATGGTGCTAAAATGTGGATCTCCAATGCTCCTTTTGCTGATATTGCGGTGGTTTGGGCAAAGGATGAGGCCGGAGATATCCGCGGATTAGTTGTAGAAAGGGGAATGGAAGGATTCACTACCCCTGAAACTCATGGAAAATGGAGTTTGCGTGCAAGTGCGACAGGTGAGCTTGTTTTTGCTAATGTAAAAGTTCCAAAAGAAAACATTTTCCCTACAGTAAAAGGTTTGAAAGGACCATTGGGCTGTCTGAACAGCGCGCGTTACGGCATCGCATGGGGTGCTATCGGAGCTGCAATGGATTGTTATGATTCAGCTTTACGTTATTCTAAAGAGCGTATCCAATTCGGTAAACCGATCGGTGGATTCCAGCTTACTCAGAAGAAGCTTGCCGAAATGATCACAGAGATCACAAAAGCACAATTGCTTACCTGGAGATTGGGAGTTCTTAAAAATGAACACCGTGCAACACCTGCGCAGATCTCTATGGCGAAGCGTAATAATGTGAACATGGCTTTGCAGATCGCTCGTGAAGCACGTCAGATCCATGGCGGAATGGGTATTACAGGTGAATATCCGATCATGCGCCACATGATGAACCTTGAGTCGGTTATAACTTACGAAGGAACACATGATATCCATTTACTCATTACAGGAATGGATGTTACGGGAATCAGTGCGTTTCAATAGCAATAATTATTATCAAACAAAAAAAGACATCGTAATTGATGTCTTTTTGGTTTGATTAAAATCGAAAGGAATTAATCAAGTCTTTTTCCACCACCCCTAACCCCTACTGGCAGGAGGGCAAGTAGATTCTCATCAGTAAATTATCTATCGGCAAAGCCATAAGATAATCACATCATAATTTATCATAACGGTCGAGGGCCATCTTATTCTTAAACATAAAGATCATAAAAGATCTGCGTCCCATTTTGCCCTGGTTTGCGAAAATCCTTAGCCTGCCGGATGATGTTGGGGATACAAATAAATATAATGATAAATGTTGTTTGGAAGCTTAAACAGTTTGCAACACCGTTAAAAGCGAAACCACCGAAATGATTACCCACAGCAATACCCCTTGAAAAAAAGGCTTGAATCCTACATTGCGAAGTGTTTCTTTAGAAATATCTGCACCGATAAGGAATAGTGTTATGATGATCCCTTTTTGGGCAAGAAATGTAAGGATCTTCGATATAGGCGCTATTGCAGGAATATAGCTGTTCAGGATCATCGCGATAAAGAAGAGTATAATAAAATAAGGGATCGTGAACTTTGATGTTTTATTTTTAAAGGCCATTGCAGAGAAGAACACCACCGGTATTATCCACAGCGCTCTGGCAAGTTTTACCGTTGTGGCGATCTGCATAGACTCCAGGCCGTATCTGCTGGAAGCTCCCACAACAGAGCTTGTGTCGTGGATAGCCACGGCCGCCCATATTCCAAATTGCGATTGTGTAAGATGGAACAGGTGACCAATCACCGGAAATGCGAAGAGAGCGATAGCGTTAAGAATGAAAACCGTGCCTAATGCCATGGAGATCTGGCTCTGTTCTGCTTTGACAACCGGAGCGATAGCTGCAATAGCACTGCCTCCGCAGATGGCTGTGCCGCAAGAGATGAGGTGAGATGTACGCGATTCGATCTTTAGCCATTTTCCGATCAGATACCCTAAAATTATGGTTCCGAATATGGTGACAATTGTAAAAAGAACGCCTTTAGAACCCGCTTCGAGCGCCTGATCAGCCTGAATGCCAAACCCAAGTCCGACTACACAGGCCTTAAGTAAGAACCCGGTTCCTTTGGCAGTATACTCTTTGAAAGGGTTTCCAAGGAGAAAAGAAAAAATAAGTCCGGCAAACAGCGCAACGGGCGCAGATGCGTATGGTGTGAAGCAGAGAGCGATCAAAAAAATGAATAGTGCTCCCGACAGATTTATTCTTGAAAACAAAAGGTGTGGGTTAAGTGTTTTATTAGATGCTAAATGTAATTAAATAATTAAGAATTTATGATCAGGATCATCTGAAAAGGTCGTAAAATCTTCGTATTTTTACAGTAATCCATACAATCATTTAAAATGTACATAGAACAATTATATACATCCTGCCTCGCAGAAGCAGCATATTATATCGAATCGGAAGGCGAAGTTGCAATCATTGATCCTTTGCGCGATACAGAACCCTATCTGGCTCTTGCATCTAAAAGGAATGCCAAGATCAGATACGTATTTGAAACCCATTTTCATGCTGATTTCGTTTCAGGACATATTGATCTTGCACGTCAAACCGGAGCGAAGATCATCTATGGCCCCACGGCTGAAACCAACTACGAAACTTACGTAGCAAAGGATGAAGAGGTATTTACAGTTGGAAAGATCAAAATAAAAGTATTGCATACGCCCGGACATACACTTGAATCTTCTTGTTTTTTATTGATTGATGAAAATGGAAAAGAGCACGCTGTTTTTACCGGTGATACTCTTTTTGTAGGTGATGTTGGACGTCCTGATCTTGCGATCAAAAGTGATCTGACTGTAAACGATCTTGCTGGGATGATGTATGATTCATTGAACAGCAAGATAAAACCTCTCGCTGATGAGGTGATCGTATATCCTGCACATGGTGCCGGTTCTTCATGTGGAAAAAATATAGGGAAGGAAACATTTTCCACTATCGGACAACAAAAGAAATTGAACTATGCAATGCAGCCTATGACAAGAGAAGATTTTGTAAAGGCTGTAACTACCGGTTTGACTGAGGCTCCGGGATATTTTGCATTGGATGCAAGCCTTAACAAAAAAGGATATTCCAATATAGATGAGGTTCTCAATAAAAACACAAAGGCTTTGTCTGTTGACGAATTTGAATCTGAAATAAAAGCAGGTGCTCTAGTGCTGGACGTAAGAACTCCGGATGATTTCGAGAAAGGTTTTGTTCCCGGTGCTGTTAATATTGGCCTGAACGGACAGTATGCACCCTGGGTTGGATCTTTGATTAATGCAAATATCCCTTTGATCATTGTTGCAGATGAAGGGAAAGAAAAAGAAGCTGTCCTTCGTCTGGCGCGTGTAGGATATGAAAATGTGCACGGATTCTTAAAAGGCGGAATAACAGCCTGGACAAACTCAGGAAAGAAAATTGATACTGTTCATAGTATATCAGCAAATGAGCTCGCGTCACAAATTAATAGTGAACCCCAATTAAATGTACTTGATGTGAGAAAGCCGGGTGAAGTTGAAAGCGGGATGATCGAAGGAGCACAGCATATTTGTCTTTCACGCTTACAAAAGGAATTGCATACACTAGATCAGGGCAAACATTACTTTATTCATTGTGCAGGCGGCTACAGATCAATGATGGCAGCTTCGATCATGAAACAAAAAGGGTTTGATAAAGTTACAAATGTCCTTGGCGGAATGGGTAAAATAAAAGAAACTTCTCTGAAACTTGTTCAGCCGGTGACCGCTTAGTTATGGGATTATTGAGCAAACTGTTTGGTTTTGACGGTGATAAAGAAAAAGCTGTTGATGCACTTAACAGAGGCGCTGCAATAATTGATGTCCGGACAAAAGCGGAATTTGCTAGCGCACATGTATTCGGTGCCTTGAATATTCCTTTAGAAGAGCTGCCGGATAATATGGAACTGATCAAGGAATTAAATAAGGAGATCGTAGTCTGCTGTGCTTCGGGAAACAGAAGTTCGTCTGCGGTTTTTTTAATAGGTAAGTTTACTGATGCAAATGTGTATGATGCAGGGGCCTGGACTAATCTTAAATAGAATAGAACGATATGAAAAATTATTTTTTAATTGTATTCACTTTAGTAGTAACTGCAACGGCTTATTCACAAACGTCAAACAGTAAAGTTGTTACTAACTTAAACGCTGAGCGTTTTAAAGCTGCAGCGTATAGCGATAAGAACGCAGTTATCCTTGATCTTAGAACAACGGAAGAGATCAAAAGCAAAGGGTACATCAAAGGTGCTACTCAGCTCGATTTTCTTGCGAAGGATGCTGAAAAGAAAATTGATCTGCTGGATAAAAAGAAAACATATTACATCTATTGCGCGGGGGGAGGAAGAAGCGGGGAGTGCGCTGAATACATGGAAAAGAAAGGCTTCACACGTGTATTCAATCTTGAAAAGGGGTTCTCTGAATGGCAGGGAAAAGGTTTTCCTGTCGAAAAGTAATTCTCTGATTACTTATTCATCCTCACTCTTTTTTTCTTCAGGTTTCTCTTGTTCTTTTTCTGAAGCTTCATCATTATCATAACGGATCAGCGAAGGATCAATTTTTCCGATGATCTTGAATTCAGTTCTTCTGTTGATCTGGCGGTTTTCAGGATTATCACTTCCATCTTTATTTTCGTTTGGAACAACAGGCTTTGTTTCACCATAACCTTTCGGGGTTAGTCTGGTTTTATCAATTCCCTTCGTAGCCATGTAATTCACAACACTTTCAGCTCGCTTCTGCGAAAGCTTCATGTTATAGGCATCAGTTCCTTTGTTATCCGTATGTGAAGAAAGTTCAAGAATAATATCCGGATTGTTTTTTAACAGAACGAGCAATGTTGTATCAAGCAAAGCTTTAGAATCGAATGTAAGCTGAGCGCTGTTGAATTCATAGTTAAGATGAGGAATTACGATCGGCTGGGCAGGAATATTTTCTAACTCGATGTTTTTTCTCAATGTATCTGATTTCTTGATTCCTTTCGTAGAGACAGTCACGGAGTTATTGAAATAATCATTCTTTCCTGCTTCAATGATATAATCCATCCCCGGGCGGAGCTGAATTTTATAATCACAGTTTGGAACAGTGATCTCTTCAGATAAATACTTCTCTTCGCCATTTACAATGTAAACGCTAAGCTTTGCATTCTCAATACAATCTTTTGTTTTCTTGTCAAGCACCTTTCCAATGCACACCAGTTCAAGAAAATTCGTGTAAACAAATTCATAGATATCATCGCAGCAAGTTGCATTGTATAATGATTGCCCGCCAACCCGGTTGGAAACAATAAAGCCTCCTTTTGCATCAGTTTTCAGAGCAAAATCAAGATCATCAGCATTTGAATTGATTGGGTAGCCAAGGTTCACCGAAGGTTCCCATGCATTTAGTTCTCCTACAGCTTTAAAGATATCCAGTCCGCCAATATTAGCTTTTCCATCTGTACTGTAATACAATGTTTTTGTTTTTACATCATAGAATGGAGTTGTTTCTGTGCCGACAGTGTTGATCTTGCTTCCCGCATTTTTAGGGGCTTTGAACGATTTTTTTCTTGCATCGTATTCAGAATACCAAATGTCTAAACCTCCGCGGGTACCCGGCCTGTCAGACACAAAGTAGAGGATCTCCTGGTTTTTTTTAGTGCCTCTTCCCATTGTCGGATGCGTGGAAGTATATCCGCTCATGTTGATCTGCTCATCCATTACTATTGGTTCAGACCACGTATTGCCTTTCTTTTCCGAGACATAAATCTTGCAGATAGTTTTATACTGCCAGTTCTGTTCACATCGTGTAAAATAAAATTTAGTACGATCAAGCGAGAATGTACCGTTGGCAACGTTTATATCTTTAGAATTGAAGGGGCCTTCGAGCTCACCTTTGAATTTCCAGTCTTGATCCTGCTTTTCACCGACATAGAATTTACGCACCGGAAGCTTCATTGTGTCCACAGATTTCGCGTCATAGAACTTCGCTTCCTTTTCACGCAGTGATCCGAAGATCAGTTCTTTTTCTGAAACGGGAATAGGGGAGAAATCGATGTGCGGATTATTGATGGAAGAGCTCATCGTTGAAACGATTGCTTTAGGAACAGAATCTTTCATAAGATCGGGAAGATCGCAGCCTTCAAGCTCTGTTTTGTAAAGTTTTTTTAAACGCTCATCACTTACATCCTTTGCAAGCTTTTTAAATTTGGCAAGATGGTCTTTCGCTTCTTTATGCTTACCGTTTGCTTTTTGCATGGTAGCTAAATAGAATACAGCATCGGGATATTTTTCAGAATTGTTTTTACAAACCTCCGCATAATACTTTTCTGCTTCGGTGTAATTTCTTGTATATCTGTAAAGCTCAGCAACTTTATACTGGTTCTTAACATTGGCCGGAGCAAGCGTTACAAGCTGTTTGTAGTATTCAAGTGAAAGATAGATCTCTCCGGTACGTTCAGCTTCTTTAGCGAGATTTTTCAGCTGCCCTTCTTTTTTCTCATCAATTTCAAGAGATACCTGAGAGTAGCCTTTCAATGATACAACGAAGAATGAAAAAATAAAGATGTACCTCAACATAGGATCTGTTTTAATACCTGTCGCAAGGTAAGGCAGTGAATTTAGGTTTAGAGCTTGGAGCTGTATAGATCAATGAAACTTCAAATGTGCTTCTTCTCTTAACATTATCACTTAAAGAAGAAACATTCACATCATAGCTGAAACCTAGATCCATTCGTTTGAACCTGCAGCCGACAACCGGAATTGCAGCATCAAGAATGCGTTTCACTCCATGTCTGTAATAGATACCTGCAAACACAGAGCTGATAGTTTTGTTAGGTAGCTTATATCTCAGGTTAGTTCCAAGCACCATATCGTTAGCGTTAGTTGTCCACATCCATAGCCATTTCGGCTGAATAGTGATCTTTTCAGAAAGCACATAATCCACTTCTGCATGAAAAACTTTTCTGGATCTTAATCTTTCGGTAGGTGAATTAAAGTATGTGTCTTTTGGCCTGTTCACATGGTCGATCGCGAATCCAACTTTCGGTTCCAATTTTCCGAATTTCTTATTCCACTGAACTCCGAGATTGAGGTCGAAAAAATATTGTGACTCACTCAGATTGCTTTCCTGGTTAGCGTAATCCCTGTTGAAACTTCCGCCTGCATAATCCCACTGTACGGGAAATGTTTGTGTAGAAAGATCAGTTTTTCTGAATACCATTCCGGGTTGGATACCTACTCTGAATGTATGTCCCTTGTATTTGTATCCATATCCGCCCGTTAAAAGGACTTTGGTTGTTACCTGATTAAATCCGGTGAACTCATCCCTCGCAACCATTATCCCTCCATCTATCTCATGAGAATAATAATGGAAGGCTTTATCAAATGAAATAATGTAGGTGCTGATAGGATCGGAGATCTCTCTCCATTGGTTTCTATAATTTCCCGTTACCCTGTAATCACCTTCAAAATCGCCTACTTTAGCAGGACTTAATAAATGATCGGAAGCCCAGAATTGCGACAAATGAATATCCTGAGCAATGGAGGAAATGCTCAGAGCAAAAACGAATATCAATGAGGAGAAAATTTTCTTCATTACCACATTCCGATTTGTGAGAGATATTTTTTTGCCATTTTCATATATTGATCATGCGTAAATCCGCATGCGCAATTGTCGGGATAGTACGACATGATATTTCCAACCATAGGATCATAGAAATCACCGTTGGCATCCTGCAGCATGGAAATAAACCTGCAGCTGCCATTCACGTAGTTGGCAGGATCATCTCCTGTAACAAAAGGATCCGAAGGTGTGTCGCAGATCTGATCACCGGCTGTTAAGCAATTTGAACCGTCTACCAATTCGATCCCGCTGCCTTCGAAAGTGTGTTCCAGGCTGAAGTAATGTCCCATCTCATGTGCAAGAGTTTTCGATGTTGAACCTACACATGATGCTAGTTTCTTAATAACAATACCTTCAGCGTTAAGATTGGTGATGCAACCAAGTCCCGCAAACCCGCAGGCTCCGGCCGGAGATTGAATGTCGTTCACATAATATAAATTGATGCGGTTCTTTTCATTGTAAAGAATCTGCATCTCTTCCCAGTTCTGGTTTTTAATAATGTTGTAATATGAATTGTTGATGTATCGGAATTCGCATACTTCAAATGACACACAAATAGGAGCAAACTTATTATTCAGAGTATCTACATTCTCAAGGATGCGGGCTTCTGTAATGCCTGCTACTGAAGCACTATCTCTCACGATGTGAACAATGATCGAGAATTTCTTATCAATGCAGGGCAGTCTTTCCTGCGTTTGTGCCGCAAGGAAGCCGCTGAAACAGCTGAATAATATTAAGAATAGAATGTTCTTCTTCATCTTGTTATTGATAAAAAGCAAAGTTAGCACAAAATGCATTGTATTATAAGTAAGCAAACTTTTTTGGGAATAAACATGAAAACCGTCATGAACAATAGGAAAATATTCTATTTTTGATGTTTACGTGAAATCAGTGACGGCACTCAGAAAAATATTTTTAGTATTCGCAATGTTGGTCTCCGCGTTGACGAGCGCTCAAACATCTGATATCACAGCAGGTTGTGCCCCGGCAGTGGTGCAGTTCACCGCGCCATCAGGCTCTTCAACATGGTTCTGGGATTTTAAAGATGGAGCAACTTCGAATCTTCAGAATCCAACCAATACTTTCACCACCCCCGGGATCTACAATGTTGAATTCAGGTTGACACCAACCGGTCCGATCGTAGGAACCATCACGATAAATATTTATCCGAAGCCTAGTCCTGTTCTGACTGCTACCAGCCCCACACAAGGTTGTGCTCCGCTTAATGTTAACATGGGAGTGAACACTGTTCTTCCAGCAGGTATAACGCTTACTTCATATAACTGGACTTATGGTGATGGTGCAGGTGCCTCTGGAACCCCTGTTAGTCATACATATGCAGCGGGGATTTACAGTGTATCAGTGGAGCTTACAACAAGCTCGCCTTCCTGTAATATCACCACCATTTATCCTGATTTTATTTCTGCGTCTAACCCGCCTGTAATGGGCTTCACTACCAGCCCTTCAGCTTCCTCATGTACTTTTCCTTTTACCGTTAGCTTTACAAATACAACCACATCTTTACTTCCGCTGACATTCAGCTGGAACATGGGAAATGGCTCAACTTACACAAGCACGAATCCTCCTTCACAGACATACACAGCAAACGGAACGTATCCTGTAGTGCTTGTTGCAACAGATACGAACAATTGCGCTGCAACTGTTCAGCATAATATCAGTATCGGACAGCCTCTCGCAAGCTTCACTATTCCTGATACTGTATGTATCAACACCCCGATAACTACAATTGATAATCTTTCATCAAGCGGTTCTTCCTTCTGGAACATTGGTACAGGTGCAAATTATATTTCTCCTTATTCACAAAATTCATTTGAACCACAGATTCAGTTTACAACACCCGGATTGCATAACATAACCCTGACAACAATTTCCGGTGCTTGTTTTAATGACACTACCATTTCTGTATTTGTGGAAGATCCTACAGTTACGTTTACCGCAACACCTTTGTATGCTTGTTATGAACCTCTGTCGGTTCAGTATACCGGGATCTCATCGAGCAATGTAGTGGATTGGGACTGGAGTTTTGGCGACAGTATTCAGAATCCGGTTTTCGTTCATGACCTTCCTTTGGATTCGGCTGATGTTGAGCTTGGTGATAACAGCATTCCTACAACATTAACGATCACTACTGCTTCGGGTTGTACCGCGACATACACTTCACCCATTATGATTCATTTGCCATGGGCGCGTTTTATTCCGAATGTGTCGCAAGGTTGTTTTCCTTTAACAGTTACATTCAGTGATTCAAGCCGATCCACTGAAGCCATTGTGAACTGGTCATGGGATTATGATGATGGATCACCGATAAATTCGCTTGCTAGCGGTGCGCCACATACGCATACATTCGCTGCGCCCGGACAATATGATGTGATACTTACTATCACCAACAATTTAGGTTGTAAGGATACTTCTTATGCTGTGCGTATAGAAGTGGGTGCGCCTGTATCACTTGATTTTTCAGTCGATAAAACGGATATCTGTCCGGGAGAAACTGTCACATTCACCAATCTCTCTGCTGATTCCGCGCTTGTTGATGCATGGCATTATTCTTCCAGCGGTGAATTACTTTCGCATTGTTTTACGGATGATAGCCCGTCATTTGTATTTAACGGAAGCACCGGACCTCAAACTATTACACTCACTGCTGAATACAATGGTTGCTATTCAACTGTAACAAAACCTAATCTTATAAATGTTAAAGGACCGATCGCGGGATTTGATTATCTGATCGATTGTTCAACTCCTTATGATATTCAGCTTCGTGATACAAGTCAGTCAGCAACGAGCTTAAGCTGGGATTTCGGTGATGGTACAACTGGCACCTCAGGCGGAACATTCACACATACATATGCTGCTTCGGGTGATTACATGATCATCTTAACCGCAACCAACAGTGGTTCGGGATGTGCTGATTCAAAGGATACAGTTATTGCTCATATCAGGAATATTGTGGCGGCATTTACCACTGACAGTCTTTTATGTGGTGGAGCAAGCTATGGTTACGATGCCAGCGCTTCGATAGATGTCGGTCCATCATGTTACAGAGGTTATACCTGGTTCTTCAGCGATCCTTCTATGCGGCCGATCACTTCGAGCAATCCAAACAGTCCGATCTCTTTTGGCAATGCCGGGCCACAAACCGTTGGCCTTGTGGTGATGGATGTGAATGGCTGCAAGGATACGCTGATAAGAAACATTGCTGTTTATAATCTTGCACCAAGTTTTACTGTAAGCGACAATACTATTTGTTTGCCGGATACATTGTCATTTACAAATCTCAGCACATCAGATACAACCATCACTTCCTGGAGCTGGAGCTTTGGTGACGGAGGAAATTCAAACGCTGTAAACCCGACACATATTTATACAAACTCAGGTGGAGCCCCGGGTTTCCTCGCAACTTTAACTATTACAAATGCATTGGGATGTGCAGGAACTTCCAGCCAGCTTATTTCTATATACACTCCGCTGAGTACAATTTCAGCTGCGCCTAATTTGTGTCTCGGACAATCAGTAAACCTTAGCGCAACCGATTTTACATCTCAGGGCTCAAGCCTTTCCTACAACTGGAATTTCAATGACGGAAGCTTTGCAACCGGAAACAGCATCTCACACACCTTTGCAACATCCGGCTCACACGTGATCAATCTAACGTATACTGAGATTGCAACCGGCTGTTCAGGTACAACCTCACAAACAGTGAACATTCAGGATTATCCTGTGGCAAGTTTTATTACCGATGTTGACAGTGCAGTTGCATTGTGTAATCCACAGCAAGTTATTTTTACAAATACATCGACCAGCACCTCACCAATCACTCCAACCTGGGATTGGGGAGCTGGAGTAAGTAATGCTCCGGGCTTGTCGCTCGTTTTCACCACCGGTGTCCATACAATATCACTTGTAGTAACAACGAGCTTTGGATGTACAGATACAGTCGAAAAGGTATTAAACGTTGTCGGGCCATCCGGAGATTTTACAATGAACGCAAACAATATCTGTAAAGGAGATGCGATTACCTTCACATTGTTCGATACACTTGATGTAGGAAGTTACTCATGGGATTTTGGAGATGGGTCATCTTCTGATAACATAAGTCCGGTTACACATATTTATAACTTTCTGCCGCCATCCGGTCAGACAGTTGCGAAGCTTACCGTTTACGGACAAGATAATGTTTGTCCGGTTGTGGTGCAGCAGAATGTCTTTATCCATTATGTGAAGGCTGATTTCACAAGGGATGATTCTTTGTTGTGCCTTGGACAGAATGTAAACTTTGTAAATACATCTGCTCCGCCAACGGGTAACTCGTTTATATGGAACATTGGAGATGGAGGAACATCGAACTCTGCGACAGGCTTCAGCCATTTGTTTGCAACACCGGGAACATACACGACCACTTTAATTGCTCAGAATTCAACTTTTGGTTGTAAGGATACAACAACAAAAAACATTACAGTTCTTGCTTTGCCTGTGGTTGATGCTGTAGGTGATTCAGTTTGTAAATTCGATCAGGCGCAGTTCTCGATCAATAACTACAATGCAGCAAATAACTATTTATACAGCTGGACTCCGGGAATAGAATTCAACGATGATTCAATTTATAACCCTACACTGACAGGTGTAAATTCGGGTAGCTATTCGCTTACTGTTACTGACACAAATGGATGTGTGAATACAGATGCTGCATATTTATATGTTGTGCCGCCTTTAACTGGCTTTAGCTGGGATACAACCATTGTTTTAGGTGATTTCGCAACATTGCCGATCAGCAATGAGAACGGAACTATATTATTTACGTGGACGCCATCCGAAGGATTAAGCTGTACGCAGTGTTCTAACCCAACAGCGCAGCCGTTGGAGGAGATCACGTATTCAGTTTATGCTGAAGATATCTTCGGATGTACGAATGCAACTGACTATTTCAATATCAAGATCCATCCTGAAACATTCATTGATCTTCCAACCACGTTCACTCCGAATGGTGATGGAGTGAATGATATCATCTATGTGAAGGGTTGGGGTATCAAAGAATTAAAGAGTTTCCAGATCTATAACAGATGGGGTGAGCTGGTGTTTGAATCAAATGACATCGAATTAGGCTGGAACGGATTATACAAAGGAATACTCCAGAACAATGATGTATACGTTTATAAAGTACGCGCTACTAGCTGGGCTGATAAAGAGCTTACGAAGGAAGGTCATATTAATTTGTTGAGGTAGTATGAATCGTGAGTAAAGTCTGTAAACTAACTCTAATAAACTTCGAAATTAAATCATAAAAAAACTCCTGCTGAATCATTCAGCAGGAGTTTTTTTATTAATAATAGTATTATAATTCTAATCCTTCAAATTCGCGACATAAAACTCTCTGTTCATTCTTGCGATGTTTTCCAGTGAAATTCCTTTAGGGCATTCGACTTCGCATGCTCCGGTATTGGTACAGTTACCAAATCCTTCAGCATCCATCTGAGCTACCATGTTCTTAGCACGAGCAACACGTTCAACCTGCCCTTGTGGTAACAATGCAAGCTGAGAGATCTTTGCTGAAACGAATAACATCGCTGATGAATTTTTACATGTTGCAACGCATGCACCGCAACCGATGCAAGCTGCCGCTTCAAATGCTTTGTCTGCATCTACTTTCGGGATCGGCAGACTGTTTGCATCCTGAGCGTTCCCTGTGTTTACAGAGATGTATCCGCCTTTTGCAATGATACGGTCAAATGCGGAACGGTCAACAGTTAAATCTTTGATCACCGGGAATGCTGCTGCTCTCCATGGCTCAACAACGATAGTATCACCGTCTTTGAAAGAACGCATGTGAAGCTGACATGTTGTTACTTTGTTCTTCGGTCCGTGCGGACGGCCATTGATAAACATACTGCATGCTCCGCAAATTCCCTCGCGGCAATCATGATCAAATGCAACAGGATCTTCACCTTTAACGATCAACTGTTCGTTCAATACATCGAACATCTCAAGGAAAGACATATCCGGAGAGATGTCGTTCAGCTGATAGGTAGCAAGTTGTCCGTTTGTTTTTGCATTTCTCTGACGCCATACTTTCAGCGTTATTTTCATATTACCACTGCTCATAGATTTTATTTTTTTTCTCTGTGAAACTCACATTTTTTCTTTGTGTTCTCTGTGTTTGATCTTTTAACACAGAGTTCACTGAGTTTAAAGAGTTACACAGAGTTGTATTACTTGTAGCTTCTCGCTGCAATTTTAATCGCTTCGAACTTCAATTCTTCTTTATGCAGTTCCCAGCTTCCGTTTCCGGTGCTCTGCCATGCAGCAACATATGCAAAGTTCGCATCATCACGGTTTGCTTCTCCTTCTTCTGTCTGGTATTCTTCACGGAAGTGGCCGCCACATGATTCTTTTCTGTTCAATGCATCCATACACATTAATTCTCCAAGCTCAAGGAAATCGGCAACGCGGCCTGCTTTCTCAAGCTCAGGATTAAACTCATCTGCTGTTCCTGTTACGCGAACATCTTTCCAGAATTCATCGCGTAAAGCGCGGATCTCTGCAATTGCTTCGATCAGCCCTTTTTCGTTACGTGCCATTCCGCATTTATCCCACATGATCTTTCCTAAGCGCTTGTGGAAATGATCCACTGATTTGGTTCCTTTGATCGCGAAGAATTTGTTGATCTGATCCTGAACTTCTTTTTCAGCTTTCACAAATGCTTCATGGTCTGTAGGGATCGCTTTTGTTCTGATCTCATTCGCAAGGTATGCACCGATAGTGTAGGGGATCACAAAGTATCCGTCCGCTAATCCCTGCATCAATGCTGAAGCTCCAAGGCGGTTCGCACCGTGATCAGAGAAGTTAGCTTCACCTAAAGCATACATTCCCGGTACTGTTGTCATCAAGTTGTAATCAACCCATAGTCCGCCCATTGTATAGTGAACTGCAGGATAGATGCGCATTGGAACTTCATACGGGTTTTCACCTGTGATCTGCTCATACATCTCAAATAAGTTTCCGTATTTTTCTTCAACAACCTGCTTACCGAACACTCTTAACTGTTCAGCAGTCGGGTTATCGATTCCTAATTTCTTAGCCTGTGTTTTTCCGTAACGATCGATCGCTGCCTTGTAATCCAGGTAAACAGCCATCTTCGATGCTCCAACTCCGAAACCTGCATCACAACGCTCTTTCGCTGCACGGGAAGCAACGTCACGCGGAACAAGATTTCCGAATGCAGGATATCTTCTCTCTAAATAATAATCTCTTTCTTCTTCAGGGATCTCGTTTGCTTTGCGCGTATCTCCGGCCTTTTTAGGAACCCAGATACGTCCGTCATTACGTAATGATTCACTCATCAGCGTAAGCTTCGACTGGTGATCTCCCGATACAGGGATACATGTAGGGTGAATTTGAGTATAGCAAGGGTTTCCGAAGAATGCTCCTTTTTTATGCGCTTTCCATGCAGCGGTAACATTACTTCCCATGGCATTTGTAGAAAGGTAGAATACGTTTCCGTAACCGCCTGTACATAGTAAAACTGCATGGCCGAAATGGCGCTCAAGCTTTCCGCTGATCAGATCACGCGCGATGATCCCACGTGCAACCCCATCAATGGTAACCACTTCAAGCATTTCATGACGAGAGTACATTTCAACTGCACCTAAACCGACTTGTCTTTCCAAGGCGCTGTATGCTCCTAATAATAATTGCTGTCCTGTTTGTCCGGCTGCGTAAAACGTACGCTGAACCTGAGTTCCACCGAATGAACGGTTGCTCAGCATTCCGCCATATTCGCGTGCAAGAGGCACACCTTGTGCAACACACTGATCGATGATGTTCGCGCTGACTTCCGCCAAACGGTGAACATTTGCTTCGCGTGCACGGTAATCGCCACCTTTGATAGTATCGTAGAATAAACGGTAAGTGCTGTCACCATCATTCTGGTAGTTCTTTGCAGCATTGATCCCTCCCTGAGCAGCAATAGAGTGCGCTCTGCGAGGTGAATCCTGGAAACAGAACACTTTCACTTTGTATCCCATTTCAGCAAGGGAAGCCGCAGCTGAAGAGCCTGCTAATCCGGAACCAACCACGATGATCTCAAGGCTGCGTTTGTTGGCAGGGTTTACAAGAGCAACGGAAGATTTATACTTGCTCCATTTTTGCTCTACATTTCCTTCAGGAATTTTTGATTCTAATTTTGACATATCTTAAAATTCAGATTTCAGTTTGTTAAATGTTTTTATTTCACCCAGCCTGCAAACATTGCTATCGGCATCAATGCAAAGATCAATGGAACAATGATAGAGAATGCTGTCCCCACTTTTAAGATCAATGGATTGTATTTAGGATGATTCCATCCCATTGTCTGGAATGCTGACGGAAAGCCGTGAAGCAAATGATAAGCAAGAGAGATACATCCTGTAACATAAATTACAACAACCCACCAGATCGCGAATACCTGCTGCATTACTGCGTACAGATTCTCATTCCCGTTTGCATCTTCTCCCGGAAGACCTGTAAATCTTGATTTTACCCAGAAATGAGCCAGGTGAACAATCAGGAAAAGTAATAATAAAGTTCCGAGGATTCCCATTGAACGGGAGTACCATTTGCTGTTTGCAGAGCCATTGTGGTAAGCATAGTTGATGGGCCGTGCCTTATTATTTTCAATTGTAAGGATCAGGGCTTGTACCATATGCCAGATAAGTCCGATGAACAATACATATTCCATTGCGCGGATCAGAGGGTTTTTTGCCATGAACATAGCGCCAACATTGAACATTAGTCCGCCATCATTAAAAAAGATAAATGCATTAAGAAAGCAGTGAACCACCAGGAATGAAATTAAGAATAAGCCTGTAAGGCCCATAACCAGTTTTTTTCCAATAGAAGATTGCAAAAAGTTTTTTGAAGTGTTACTCATAATAGTATGATTGTTTGATCGATTTCGGTGTTTTGCGCCAGCAAACCTACTAAAAAAATTCAGTATTTGAAATTTAATGGCTTCAAGATAGCGCTTTGAGGCGAAAATTTTAATAGCGACTAATGCTAATACTGTTACCGGGGGATTATCAGATTTTTAAATGGCCGGTCAAATTTATCATGCAGCATTTTTGCCTTTCAGGTGAATGTTTTCTGTTGAACGAATACTAAATAATAGGGGTTGAATATTTATTTGCGTGTTTTTTTATGCTATTTTTGGGTGTTTACTCGATGACTGCGTGTATTTTGAGGCAGACAATGTTTTGAATTTGAATCAGACGACATGAAAAAGCATTTTTTTATTTTTCTGTGCATCACGATGCTCAGCCTGAAAGGTTTCTCTCAGGATATTCACTTCTCCCAGTTCAATGAAATCCCATCTCTCGTAAATCCAGCGCTAACGGGTGCAGACTATGTAATGCGGGCGGGAATTATCTACAAAGATCAGTGGGGAAGTGTGACTGTTCCCTACCGCACCTATGGCGCTTCTTACGAGATGAAGTTAAAGGCAAGTGCCTGGGACAAGGTAGATCCCTTCAGATCGAAATCTTATAAAAAAGCATTCAGCAGACTTGCAGCGGGATTATCTTTCTTTAGCGACAAAGCCGGGGACGGAGGACTAGGAACTAATCTGGTAAATCTTTCTCTTGCTACATATATTAAGACAAGCGATATCAGTACGCTTAGTTTCGGAGCGCAGGGAAGCGTGGTTCAGAGGTCGGTGGACTTCAATAAATTCGTTTTCTCGAACCAGTACAACGGGACATCGTATGATCGTACTCCCGCTCCGGGTGAGGATTACAGCGCACATAGCTTCATTGCTCCCGATGTGGCTGCAGGGATTTTATGGCGAATTGAAAAAGAGGAAAAGGTTATCGGTGATAATGACCACATGAGTGCGGACATCGGAGTTTCAATGTATCACATTATACGGCCGACCCAGCATTTTCTTGTAAACTCAAATGACCAGCTTTACTCAAAATTCAATGTGCATGGTAAGATGATCATTGGAATTCCAAAAACAAAGCTTGCTCTTGCACCAAGCTTCCTACTTAGCTTCCAGGGCTCACACAAAGAATTGCTTGCGGGCTTTATGGGAAAATATTACTTGAAACATAATTCAAAATATACCGGCTATGTGAAGAGGTCATCAATTGGAATTGGTTTCTATTACAGGAACAAAGATGCAGCGATCATTAACTTTTTACTCGAATACGGACAATATGGAATTGGTTTAAGTTATGATCTTAATGTTTCAGGACTTTCGAAAGTAAGCACATTACGCGGAGGGCCGGAGATCACCTTGCGTTACAACACAGCAGACCGTTTCCTTTTTCAGAAAAAATAAGAACAATTTAAAATGAAAAATACACTATACACTATTTTTTTATTAGTTGTTGTTTCCTTTACTGCACTTGCACAGAATAAAGTGCTCCTGCCACAACAGGTTTATAACAACATGAAGGCTAACGGGCAATTGAAAAAGGGAGTGAATTATATCATCATGGATGATAAAACCGGCACCACACAAAAATCTGCGCATGCTGATGTTAAACTACAACCTTCGAAACCAAAATTGCAAGAGGGTGAAAGGAGCACTTCTTGTGATTGCATGGTTCCTCTTGATGCCACATTCAGTGCAGCTCCATTTAGCGGGTATTCACCCCCGGAATATAGAAATGATGATGGATCTACAGACTCAATACAATTGCCTTTTACTTTTTGCTTTTATGGAACTAACTATAATAGTGTTTACATTAATAATAACGGAAATATTTCTTTCGGTGGAAGTATTTTCTCCTTCAGCTCCGGTGGATTTCCGGCAGGATCAACATCTTCAACCGCGAATGACACAGTGATGATCGCTCCGTTCTGGGCTGATGTTGATACTCAAAACCCCTTGAGCGGTTATGTGCATTATAAAATTACACCCACGTCAATGATCGTCAGATGGGATCACGTAGGATATTATCCAAGTGCAGGCGACTTATTAAACGATTTCCAGGTGATCATTACAGATGGTAATGATCCGATCCTTCCCAACGGAAATAATGTTGCTTTGTGCTATGGTGATATGCAGTGGACGACAGGAAGTGCTTCCGGTGGTTCCGGTGGATTCGGTGGCACTCCGGCAACTGCGGGAATTAACAAAGGTGACGGACTTAATTATTTTCAGCTGGGGCGGTTCGATCAGGCCGGAAATGCCTTTGATGGGCCCGGAAGTAATACAAACAATGATGGGATAGATTATCTCGACAATAAAACGATATACGTCTCCACCTGTGCGCCAAGTGGAAATATACCTCCTGTACTTACTCCATACATAAGTGCCTGCGACAGTTTTAAAATTTGTGACCCGACTGATACGCTTGTTTATACATTAAACTTTACCGGACCAGATCCGGGCCAGAACATCGTATCGATTACAGCTTCAGCACCGACCCTCGGAACCGGTTTTACTGTTTTAAACACGACACTTGGTGCTGTTGGCACAATTACTTTCAGAATCGTAGCAAACGCAGGCCTTGCGGGTATTCATACGATTTCCATAACAGCGACTGATGACGGTTCTCCTGCTGCGAGTACGGTGATCTCATACACAGTTCCAATCATAGTAGGAACTCCGCCCCCAAACCCCGTAATTACCGAATCTCCATCTGTGATCTGTGCTAATTCCGGTTCATCTGTTTTCACTCTTACCAATGCTTCAGTTTATGATAATTATTTTTGGAGTAACGGTGTTTCCGGTGGACCGATCACAGTCACTGATGACGATGTTTATTATTTAACAGTAGAAAAGAATGGATGTTTTAAATCTGTTCCGGACAGTGTTCTTTTCAGGCCTTCGCCAACGCCTTTGATACTTGGACCGCTGGCGATCTGTGGTGGATCAACTGCAAACCTTTATGTTGATTCTGCTTCTTTGTATCCGAATATCAGCTGGTCAACAGGGAGCAGTAATGATTCAGTAAGTGTGCCGGGTGGAACCTACTCTGTCACTGTCACAGACGCAGGGGGCTGTACAGCAACATCTCCGGTAGTTACTGTTACTGCATCATCACTTGATATAACTTATGGCGCATTGACCTTTTGTGAAGGTGACAGCACTTTGCTTTCTGCAATAGCTACGCCATCAGCCGGTGTCAGCTCATACGCCTGGTTCAATTCTGCAAACACTTCAACAGTATATGTTGATACAACCGGTGATTATTATGCAACCGTTAGCTATGCGAATGGTTGTGTGATCTCAGATACCGTGACCGTATATTCAATTCCTCTGGGTACTCCTACAACAGCATTTTCTTATACGAGCCCTGTTTGTAAATTAGGGGCAAATCCGATGATCAACCCGTCACCGGGTATGACTCCGGGTGGTACTTTTACAGCTTCGGGCGGTTTGAGTATCAATGCATCCTCCGGAATTATTAATCTGGCTGCGAGCCCTACCGGAACATTTAATGTAACATACACTGTTCCTGCTTCGGCATGTGGTCCTGCGGGTAGCTCAGTTGCAAGCATTACAATCAATCCACCTGCTTCTCCAACCTTAGGGTTTGCTTATCAAACAGTTTGTGCAAATGATACTAACCAGCTGCCTTTCCTTGTGCCGGGATTTGATTCTGGCGGAGTGTTCACTTCCACTCCGGGGTTGAGTCTTGTAGACTCTACAGGTGAACTCATTTTTACATCAAGCACACCGGGAAATTACACTGTTACTTATACACTCCAAAATGATACAAGTCTTGCAGGTTGTCAAACCGGAGGACAAGACACGGCTGTTATTCTGATTCGCCCTTTGCCTGCGATCAATATTACTTCAACGCAGCTTATCTGGATCGGTAACAGCGCTACAATTGCCGCAAACTCCGATACTTCAAATACCTATTACTGGAATCCTGCTGTTAGCGCGGCTTGTCCGACATGCGACACCACCGTTGTTACTCCTCCGGAAACGCAATCATACTGTGTCACTGTAACCGATACGATGGGATGTGTTGATAGCGCCTGCACAAAGATTGTTGTGGAAATCCCGTGCTTAACGAACAGTAATCTGGAAGTTCCAAATGCATTCACTCCCAATGGTGACGGTTATAATGATGAGCTGTGCCTTTACGGATGGAATGATTGTGTGGATAAATTTCTGATCGTGATCTATGATCGCTGGGGCGAAATGGTTTACCAGTCGACAGATGCGGACTTCTGCTGGGACGGGATCTATAAAGGTAACCTCTTGAATTCAGGCGTATTCGTGTATTTTATAAAAGCGACATTTATTGTTTCCGGTGATCAGCCGGCTGATGCCGAATCAAAAAATGAAGTGAATAAAAAAGGAAATATCACGATCATTCACTAATATTAAAAATAAAAAAAGAACGCCTCTGCAAGTAAAAATGCAGAGGCGTTCTTAATAACAGAAGCTGGTAAAACATAATTTAAATTCTATCTTTGAGATTCTATAAATAATAATTCCAAATGAAATACACTCCGATTGATCCTGCACTCTTTATTGAGAATCGTAAGCGTTTTGCTGCGAGCCTGAAGCCAAATTCGATAGCTCTGTTTGTGAGTAATGATATTATGCCCACAAACGCTGACGGTTCGATGGGCTTTGTTCAGAATTCAGATCTGTTTTACCTGACAGGAGTTGATCAGGAGGAAACATTTTTAGTGATCTATCCTGATGCGAAAACAAACTCGCATAAGGAAGTTTTATTTGTGCGTGAAACAAATGAAACGATTGCTATATGGGAGGGAGCTAAGCTCAATATGACGGAGGCGACAAAAGTGTCTGGGATTAAAACTGTGATGTGGAGCAGTAATTTTGAGTCTTTCCTCAAGTCAGTCATTTTTCAGGCGGAAAACATTTATCTCAACAGCAACGAGCACAGCAGAAGACATATCGATACAGAAACAGCAGAAATGCGTTTCAATAAAGGTATCATGTCGAAATTCCCTTTGCATAAATATGAGCGTTCTGCATTGATCATGCATAAGCTGCGTGCGATAAAGTCGAAACATGAAGTTGATTTGATCCAGCAGGCATGTAATATTACAGAAAAAGGTTTCAGAAGATTATTAGGCTTCGTGAAGCCCGGAGTTATGGAGTATGAGATAGAAGCAGAGCTGGTGCACGAATTTGTAAGGAACCGTTCGCGCGGATTTGCATATGGTCCGATCATCGCATCAGGTTTCAATGCATGTGTTTTGCATTATGTAGATAATAATAAAGAATGCCAGGCAGGCGATGTGATCTTGCTTGATGTGGCAGCGGAGTATGGGAATTATGCGAGTGATTTAACCCGTTGTGTTCCGGTAAGCGGAAAATTCACGCCACGCCAGAAGCAGGTCTACAATGCTGTTTTGCGCGTTATGAAAGCTGCAACTGCTATGTTGACCGTTGGCAATACAATTCCTGAATATCATAAAGCAGTTGGTAAATTAATGGAGAAAGAGCTTGTTGGTTTGGGTTTGATCACGGAGGATGATATCAAAAATCAAAACCCGGAATGGCCGGCTTATAAAAAATATTTCATGCATGGCACTTCGCATTTCTTAGGCCTTGACGTGCATGATGTAGGGGACTTCAATCGCAAGCTCGAAGCGGGAATGGTATTTACCTGCGAGCCGGGGATTTATATCCGCGAGGAAAATCTTGGTATCCGTTTAGAAAACGATATTCTTGTAACAGAGAATGGTCCGGTTGATCTGATGAAAAACATCCCGTTAGAAGCGGATGAGATCGAAGCCTTGATGGCGAAGTAATAATCAGGAAAATAATAAAACGAAAATTATCAGTTAGATATGAAAGAAAATTCTGGTAATGATTCGGAAATAAAAACAAACCTTCATCCGCGTAATAAACACAGGGCTCCTTATAATTTCCGTGAGCTTGTGAGTGTTTCGGGTGAGTTGCAGCAATTCCTATCGGGAAATAAATATAAGAATGAGTCGATTGACTTTTCTGACCCGAAAGCTGTTAAAGCCCTCAATAAAGCACTTCTCAAGCAGTTTTACGAAATCAGCTATTGGGATATTCCGGATGGTTATTTGTGTCCCGCTATTCCCGGCCGGGCAGATTACATTCACTACATAGCTGATCTTCTTGCGGAGAGTAATAACGGGGTTATTCCTCAAGGCGATTCTGTTTCTGTTCTTGATCTCGGGGTTGGTGCTAATTGTGTTTATCCTATCATAGGAAGAAAAGAATACGGATGGCATTTTACTGCATCTGATGTTGACCCTGTCGCGATAAATTCAGCAAAGAAAATTATTACTTCAAATAAAGTGTTGGTTCACGGTGTTGACTGTAAATTGCAAACAGATGGGGGGAAGTTCTTCAAAGACATTATTGAAAAGGATTCATTTTACAACGCGGTAATTTGTAACCCGCCCTTTCATACTTCGGCAGAGGCTGCGGCAGCCGGAACAGAAAGAAAGAATAAGAACCTTGGTTCGAAAAGAGTTGCTGATGGCTCGATGAATTTTGGTGGACAGAACAATGAATTGATCTACAAAGGAGGTGAAGCCTCATTCATTTATTATATGATCCTTGAAAGTGTTGAGTTTGCAAAAAATGTTTTGTGGTTCAGTACGCTTGTTTCAGATAAGCACCATTTACCTGCGATATACAAAACACTGGAAAAAGTAAAGGCTACAAAGGTGAAGACGATCAATATGTCGCAGGGACAGAAGAAAAGCAGGATCGTTGCCTGGACTTTTATGAAGGAAGGGGAGTCTGTAGTTCGAAGTTCGTAGACGATTCCCTATGAATTTCATTTCTCACCGGAAATATTTGTAGAATAAGTTGGGAGTACTTAGTTCGGAGTTCGTAGACGGGTAACCGAATGTGTTTAAGTTATTACCGGAAAATATTGGCAGCATTATAGTTACCATGCTAACCGTCTCCCAACTACAAACCACCAACTACGAACATTTTATTTAAAATTTTCGGCAGCATTATAATTAACAGGTGAACAGTCTCCGAACTACCAACTACGAAACCTTGATCTTCTCTTCCACGATCTCCCTGAAAGGAACACGTTTGATCTTACTCTCCACCCAGGAAACAAAATCGAAATTTTCAAAAACAACTTTTTCAAAAGGATCTTTTTCAAGCTCGGTGAGTTCCGATCGCAGCTGCTTGTAATATTTTGTTTGCTCTTCCCTGTTCTTTGTTTTGAGGATCTTTCCAACAAAGTCCAGGAACACGTTCTCGAATTTATATACCCTGTTGCGTGTGCTTAAATATCTGTGTGTTGATTTAAAAGCGTGCGGAATGAAGTCGTCATGCTTTAATTCGATGTGAATAATGAGACTTAAGATCTGTGCATAGCAATGCAGATCGCGGCTTTCTTCAATTGAGACATCGTTGAGAAGCTTGTTCGTCCATTTTAATGCAGCTGAATATTTCTCCATGCCGAAGTATGCTGTTGCAATGTTAAGGCAGAATGAAGCGATACGAAGCTTCGTGAACTTTCCCGGGTACTGATTTAATTTGGCCTCTATTTTCGGTGCGAGCTCAATTGCTTTTTCAAACTCTGCGGTGAGACAATAAATACTGAGCTCTATGCTCATAGCAGTAGAGAAAAGCTTTACTTCAAGATCTTCATTCTTCCCATTTTCAAGCTCCTGCCAGGTGGCGCGCAGCTTTTTCAGGTTGGCAAATACTTCATCAAACTTTTTGAGCTGGCTACCAATGTAAATTGCGTTGGTAAGAACAGAAAAATAGATATTCGGCTCTTCCCTGAAAATATCGGGATTGCTTTCGATGACAACCAGGTTCTTTACCAGGTCGTTGTAGCTCTTCTCATAATCACCGATACCAAAATGATATGCGCTATAGATATGATGAAAAAGATATTTTGTTTCTGTGGATAAGGCTTTGTCTTCGCCCTTCAATAATGTGTTATCAATGATCTTTTTAAAATTGGCAAGCTCTTCGGAATTTCTCACTTTACCTTGTTTATTAAGGATCATGAAGAAACGGCTTTTGATGTTCCAGTACTCATTGAAGTTTTTGATCTTCTCGCTGGTAATATTATCTTCTTTCAGTATGGCGACAATATCATCATCCGATTTCCCTGCATAATTCTCAGTTTCTATTAAACGTTTTTCCCAAAGGCTGATCTCTAATATGGATGAATGTCGCTCAAAACGCGTAGCCGTTTTTTTTGCACTCGACAAAAGTTTTGCGCATTGATCGTAGAGTGTTTTCTTGTAGAGTATTTCTGCGCAATGAAGGTCTTTTTTTAGCTGTGCATCAATCGAACTGTTGGAATGGAAGGCATCCAGACTGTCCATAATTGTATCGTACAAACGGGCTTTTGCAATGGAGAACTTTTTCACGAAGGCCTCTTTCCGGAATTGATGCATGATCGCTTCTTCGTCATAATCGGTTTGCTTGTCGATAGCTTCAAAAAGCTTCAGATAATTGTTTTTATCCCCGAGTGTATGTCTTGATGCATAAAGGCTGAAATACCTTTTCTCAGACTTGCTCAGGGATTTTATCAGGCGGTGAAGTTGCTCGGAAACTTTGTTAGACATGTATATTTTTATTGAAATATTGTTTAGAGCGTGGTCTTGTCTTCTTTAATCCTAATTCCAAAAATTCAGTTAATTAAATTGTGTTCCGGACTTGTTACGGCTCTGTAACGCTTATGTTCCATAATCCACAGAGGATTTCATTTCTCTCTCCTCTTATAAATATAAAAAGAAATCCGGTTGGTTTTACGCTATTTATAAAATCGAAAAGGATGAATACTCACTTTAGACATGTATATTTTTGAAAAGGTTTGGAAATCCGCTTGAGATGTACGGTTTAGGAAGGTGTCTTCTCAATAGAATCAGGTGTTTGGGAGTTTTTGTCGGGACATTTTGTGTCATTGACATGTATATTTTCGGTAAAACTTGGTCCAATACTGCCTGAAGGATGAAATACATTTGATGCATAATAATGCTACAGTCGACCTGCCGGTGGCTAAACATGGGGATGTTGAGATCCGGCAGGAGACTGAAGCAGATTACTTCAGTAATAAAATGTATAGATCATGAAAAATATTCTGATTGTTTTGGCTCTTGTTGTTCTAAGCTTTTTTAGTAAAGCTCAGACAGTTACTATACCTGACCAGCATTTCGCCAATTGGTTGAATGTTCATTTGCCCGGTGCTATGTCCGGCAATCAACTGGATACGTCAAATACACAGGTAAAGTCCCTGATCACAATGAATGTTTCTTATGATACTATTTGTAATCTTGAGGGGATTCAATATTTCACTTCGTTGAAAGAGTTGAATTGCAGTAATAATAAAATTGATACGCTCCTTAATTTACCTGATTCGCTCAAAACGTTGAACTGTTCAGTGAACCGTTTGATCTATATAATGGAGCTGCCCGATTCATTAAATTCTTTTGACTGTTCGATGAATTCATTGGACAGCCTTCCGTTATTACCTGTACATCTGATAAATTTTAATTGCAACAGTAACTCTCTGAAACGTATTCCGGCTTTACCTTTTACTATCACTTCTTTTGACTGTTCGACAAACCAATTAGACAGTCTTCCTGCTCTTCCCCCGAATATACCCGCTTTAAACTGTTATGAAAACCAATTAGTAAGTCTTCCAGCTTTACCTGATTCACTTATTTCGATCAATTGTAGAAATAATCTTTTATCTGCCTTGCCGGCTTTGCCTTTATTGTTAAGGATCTTAGATTGCAGCACTAACAGCCTGACCAGTCTCCCTGTTTTACCGGATTCATTGTCGGAATTGATTTGCTGTTTCAACCAGCTGACTGCATTGCCTCAGTTACCAGATGTATTGCTTACACTCTCCTGCGGAAACAATTTATTGACTGCGATTCCTGCGTTGCCTTCAACCTTATTCTCACTTACATGCAATAACAATAACCTCACTAATCTGCCTTCATTGCCGGCATCGCTAAGTCACCTTGATTGCAGTTTTAACAGTATTTCCACTCTGCCGACTCTTTCGGTATCATTGCACTATCTGGATTGCTCAAGGAATCAATTATATAATCTTCCGGCCTTAACATCTTCTCTGTGCAGCGTGATCTGTTCCGGTAATTATTTATCAAACATTCCATCTCTGCCGGGATCATTAAGAACCCTGATATGTTCTAATAACCCTCTCATTAACTTGCCTTCATTGGCAACGTTATATCACCTGGATTGCAGGAATTGCACTTTAGACAGTCTCCCTGCTATACCTGCTTCACTTGCGAATATAGATTGCTCGAACAATTCAATTTGGGTACTTCCTGTAATGATGAATTCAGTGAGCTCTCTGAAGTGTGACAACAACATGCTCTCAGGTCTCCCGGTCTTATCGCCTTCATTGTATGAGTTGAGCTGCAGTAATAATAACATTCATTGTTTCGAAGAGTTTCCATCTTCTCTTCAATGGCTTAATATTGATAACAATCCATATTCCTGTTTACCGAATTACCTTCCTGTCATGTCTTCTAACGATCTTGCTCATCCGCTATGTGTGACCAGCGATACAACCAACAATCCTTACAATTGCACGGGTGCCAAGGGTATTGTGGGATACACCTTCATTGATGATAACAACAGTTGTTTAAGGGACAGCCTGGATGTTGACCTTACCAACATTGCACTTGAACTGTTCGACAGCACGGGGCAATTTATCGGGCAGACATATACCGCTGTAAACGGAATTTATCATTTCACTAAACTGCCGGGGGTATATGAAGTGCGTGTAGATACTAGTGCAATGGCGATCAGTCCTCAGTGTGCAAATCCCGGAATTGATTCCCTTGTTACGCTTACTTCAATTGATCCGTTAGTTTCAAATGTGAATTTTGGATTCAACTGCAAGCCCGGTTTTGATGTTGGTGTACGTTCTGTTGTTGATATTGGTTTGGTTTTCCCGGGAGAGACGCATGAGCTGCGAATAAATGCAGGTGACATGACACAATGGTATAACATGGATTGCGCTGCGGGTTTAAGCGGTCAAGTGGAAGTAACAATTAACGGCCCGGTGAGTTTCAGCGGTATTATTCCGGGTGCACTTATGCCTACTGTTAATGCAAATGTTTTTACTTATTCAATCGCGAATTTCGGATCAATAATAAATACACAGGCTTTCGGATTACTTCTTACGGTTGATCCATCGGCAGGTGACGGAGATGACATATGTGTTAGTGTGAATGTGAGTCCTTTTTCTACTGACCGCGATACAACCAATAATTCAAGTGTTTTTTGCTACAATGTTGTCAATTCACATGATCCAAACATCAAAGAAACATACCCTGAAGCTGTGCCTTTGAATTATGATGGCTGGCTAACGTATACAGTTCATTTTCAAAATACCGGATCGGCTCCGGCAATCAATATCGCGCTAAAGGACACACTGGACAGTCAACTTGATCTTTCCACCTTTCAGGCAACGGCATACAGTCATAACAATCAGGTTGTTTTGAATGGAAATGCGCTACTGATCGTGTTTCCTCATATTAATTTGACAGATAGCACTTCGCATGCCGATAGCTCAAAAGGTTATTTCCAATATCGCATAAAGCCTTTAACGGGATTAGGCTGCGGTACAGAAATTCATAATACAGCCTCGATCTATTTTGATTTCAATGCGCCAGTTGTTACCAATACTACAACTAATGCATACCCGTCATTTCCTGAGCCACTTGTCATTTCAGATACTTCGGTATGTAACGGAAGCTCTCTGACATTGAATTTATTTTCAGAGGGTAATCATATTAATTGGTACGATTCGAATAACAGTCTGCTTCTAATCGGAAACACACTCAATCTTCAAAATTTAACTATGAGCGCTGTTATTCACGTTCAGGCAATATCAGATGAAGGTTGCAATGGAAGTGTTCAAAGTATGAATGTAACTGTTGCTCCACCGGTAACGTCACCGATCACTTCTGTTGAGGACACGCTGTGTATTACGGATTCATTGCTTTTGACGGCATCTACAATAAACGGCTGGAGTTATCACTGGAGCGGGCCCGTAGGATTTAATTCTTCATTGGAAGACCCGCAGCTAAGCGAATTGTCGGAAATGAATAGTGGTTATTATCAATTATATGTCTCAAACGGAGATTGCAGAAGTGACACAAGCGGGGTTTATATACAGATTGAAGCCTTGCCATACATCCAGGTTACCAATAATCCATATATATGTTTTGGTGATAATGTTGATCTTTCTGCTCATGGAAATCTCCGACAATTATCCTGGAGTAACAGACAGCACACGGAAACTATAAATGTTGCTCCGGTTGAAAGCAGTTTGTACACAGTCAGTGGATCAAATGCCTGCGGTAGCCTTTGGCAGAATATTCTGGTAACAGTCTATGAACTTCCGGTAGCAGTTGCGTTCGATGCTACATTGCTGACAGGAGAAGCAACACCGTTGCATGCAGAGGGAGGATCATCGTATTCATGGTATCCCGGCAATGGGTTGAGCTGTTCGGATTGTGCGGATCCAATTGTTGCTATTTCTGAGTCGCAATACTATACGGTGACGGTTACTGATGAACATGGCTGTATGGATACAACCGATCTTTTTGTGAATGTGGTGGAAGAAAAAAATACTGCCTACATCCCCAATTCATTCACGCCAAATGGCGATGGATTAAATGATGAGTTCAATATTTCAGGAACTAATATCCAGGATCTTCAAATGGTGATCTATGAACGCTCGGGTGAAAAAATGTATGAGTCAAAAGGTAGAAACAGTTCCTGGAATGGAACACTGAAAACACAGGAGCTTGGTGCAGGAACTTATGTTTACACTGTAAGAATAATTTTTGAAGATGGAAGTATAGCTAATAAAAAAGGATATGTGACGGTGGTCAGATAGATTACAAGAGCTTTGATTGACCCATAATCCAGGTTCATTCAAAAGAATTTTACAATAAATAAAATAAAGCGTAAACAATTTATCGTCCCCTTTAATTGCAAATGATCTTTTATGAAAAAAATTACAATTTTTATTCTGAGCATGGTATTGCATGCAGGAGTGATTGCTCAAGGAGTGGCAAGTGATTATCTCGATATTAATAATATAAAAGCAAGAGTAAATGCTTCGGGAGATCTTTTCTGGGATATCATGAACGGGCAATTCGAGGTGCCGAAGAACAGCGGTGCAGGAACAATTTATGCTGATAATTTATGGATCGGTGGAATTGATGCAGGCAATCAATTAAAGATTGCCGCACAAACTTACCGTCAGAACGGAGTTGATTTCTGGCCGGGGCCATTGAATTCCTCTGCTGCAGCAGATAGTACAACCGGTTTGACTTTTAATAGAGTATGGAAATTAAATCGATGTGATATTGAAGCGTTTCATACCTGGGTAACCGAGGGCCAGCCAGCTGGATTTTCAATTGACTCCCTTGCACTGAACACGATCCAAACCTGGCCTGCCGTGAACCCTTTGTCAGGAGCTCCGTTGGCCCCGTTTTTCGATTATAATCAGGATGGGATGTACGATGCGAATGCCGGAGACTATCCTTTGATAAAAGGCGATCAGGCTGCATTCTTTGTTTATAATGACCGGGCTGCAGTTCACACATCCACGAACGGAAACGCAATAGGGTTGGAAATTCAAACAATGGTTTATGAATATAATTGTCCTGATTCCTCATTGCAGAACTCTATTTTTGTAAATTATAAGATCGTAAATAAGAGCAGCTTTAGCTTAAATAATGCGTTCATAGGAAAGTGGACAAACTTTGATGTCGGAAACGCTAATGATGATTACGTTGGATGTGATGTTACGCGTGGCGCCTATTACGGATATAATGGCGACAGCAATGATGATGGGTTTTATGGTCAGCATCCCGGAGCTCAGGGAGTAGTCTTTTTAAGAGGTGCTTATCTTGACCCAAACTTCATAGATGATGCCGCAAGCGATTCACCAAATGGTATTGGTTATGGAGATTTAATTGTGGATAACGAGTATTTGGGAATGACACGTTTTATGAAGTATAACAATGATAATCATCCTGTTTGTGGTAATCCCGTTTTTGCTCCTGATTATTATAATTATTTGTCAGGCCGCTGGAAGGATGGGAGTCCGTGGACATACGGAGGTAATGGAATGGGTCCTGGCACCGCTTGCGATTTTCAGTATCCAGGAGATTCTGACCCTTCCGGTTTCGGTATTCATGGTGGAATGGCGCTTTCCCCATGGGATGAATCTATTGCCGGCAACCCGGCTAGTGACAGAATTGCACTTGCTGCAACAGGACCGTTTCAATTCGCAGCAGGTGAAATACAAGAAGTTGAATTCGCTTATGTATTTGGAAGGGATTATAACACTTTTGGAGCTGCAGCAGGTGTTCAGGTAATGAAGGACAGAGTTGATTCTATACGTTTGAAATATTCAACAGGCATTGTTTCTTGCGGCTGCAGTACAACCACCCTTGGTGTTTCAAATGAATCATTGGCAGCTGTGAAGTTTAATATTTATCCAAATCCCGCAAATGAAACACTCAACATTCGATATACTTCAATGGCCAATGAACCCGTACTTATAGAACTATATAATATTCAGGGAATGCTTTTAAATAAAATGGTTATCAATTCGAAAGGTGAAACTAATATTTCAATCGCAGATCTAACCCCCGGGCTTTATCTTTTGAAAGCAAGTGATGGAAATTCCACTTCCGTCCAGCGTTTTGTAAAACAATAGTTATATTTGGGTAAAGCTTTAACCCAATGAAATACGCTGAATTCAAAAAAATCAAGGTTGCCTATTCTGATGCAGGCAAAGGCCGTGTGATAGTTCTGTTACACGGTTTTTTGGGCTCGCATGAAGTATGGAGTGAGTTCAGTAAAAAGCTCAGCAAACGTTTTCGGGTGATAGCAATTGACCTTCCCGGACACGGAAAAACTCCCAGTATAGGCTATTATCACAGCACGGAACTGCTTGCCCAATCAGTGAAAGCGGTTTTGGACTCTGTTGGTGTCAGGAGATATGTGATTGCCGGACATTCCATGGGTGGCTACGCAGCACTCGCCTTCGCAGAATTATTTCCTGAAAATGTTAGTGGAATTTCTTTGTTCAACTCCACTTCGTATGCCGATTCGGAAGAAAAAAAGAAAGAGCGCGACAAGGTGATCCGCCTTGTTAAAAAGGAACACCGTCACTATGTTGGTGAAGTGGTGACCTCCCTTTTTGCGCCAAATAACCTTCCCAAGCTAAAGGAGGAAGTGAATAAAGTTAAACGAATTGCTCAGGAGATTTCCAAGCAATCGATCATTAACAGCCTGGAAGGTATGAAGGAAAGGAAGAGCAGAGATCTCATCCTGAAGTTTGCTGAATATCCTGTATTGTTTGTGATAGGAAAAAAAGACAGTGTAATAAATTTCGAAACCATGTATCCGCAGATGGGACTGTGTAAATATCCTTCAGTACTAATGGTTGAAGAAGGAGGACACATGTGTTTTTATGAGGAACCCGTAGAAAGTTTGAAAGCGCTAAGTTCTTTTGCCGACAGGTGTTTCAGAAAGAATTATTAATTTTTTTGAAAGCGTTGCGTGCTTAATGAGTCACCATCTATCAAACAAAATGTATAAGCGCCTGCTCTGAGCTTACTTATTTCCAACTTCCGGTCTTTTAGTTCATCGATTCCGCCCCTGGCCACCACGTTCCCCCAAAAATCCGCCACGCAGTACGAAACGTGATTTGTATTCTCAGAATAATTGAGTTTTAAAATATCGTTTTCAATTGAAATAAGCGTGCTTGAAATTACAGTCATGGCCTTTGTACAGCCAACACAAAAATTTGGTTAAATGTTTTAGACGAAAACAGGAATTTTGCCCGACCAATCCCGATTAAAATCAGAAACGGCATCTGTGGTAAACCAGATGCCGTTTCCGGGTTTAAACTAAACTAAACTAAACAAACAAACTAAAACAAACTTTAAAAGGAAATTTACATTGAACTGTAAATGCTATAAAAAATGATACTTACTGTCAGGATCGCCATTAAAATGGTTACTGTTCCGATACCTTCTTCGTGGTATCTTGTACTGTGTCGGATAATTGCTTTTCTGTCCATGGCTATGAAGTTTAAAATTGTTAAACATTAGTAGTGTTGTTGCCATACAGATATATTTTAGAAGAAATTCAGATTTAAAAAGAGCCGGTGCGGGTTCATGCTAATTAATTTAAACAACATCCCCATGTGCCAATTAATTTTCCAGTGCAATTCCCCGCTCCAATGCTCCAATTCTTAATTATTGTTTTGTTTCAATGAACTACACAATATTACGCTGTAAATACACACAAGTAAACCCATAATGATTAAATGGCAGGCTTCTTTATTTAACGGTGGTAAAAAGGAGGTAAACGGTATGGAATTACCCGGATGGAAGGTGAATTTTGAAAATAAGCGGCTTTGATTCAAGGATAGAACATTTCCCTGAAAGGGTCTGAACCTTCCGGAAGTATTGTTATTCCTACAAGATAATTGATTATTGGTGTGAAAGCTTTTCGAGAAACTCATTCTTATTCCTTCTCGAAACTTCTACCTGAGAATTATCCGACATGATCACATATCCGCCTTCGCCTTTAATGTATTTCTTTACATGCTCCAGGTTGATCAGGTGAGAACGATGTACCCGAAAGAAATTGTCCTCTGCAAACATTTGTTCGTATTCACCAAGCGTGCGGGACACAATGATCTTTTTCCCAGATGTGAGAAGAAAGTACGTATAATTGCCGTCTGAATCGCAGCGGATGATGTCTGCCAGATTAATGAACACCAATCCGTCACCATCAGGAATTCCAACCTTTTTTAATTTGTTTTCCGGTTTAACATTAGAAAGCAATGTTTTGAATTTTTTATCAAGTGATGTTTTGTTCTCGTGCTGACTTTCAAATCTTGAAACGGCCTTTACCAATTCTTCGGGATCAACCGGTTTAAGAATGTAATCGATCGCGCTGAACTTGATCGCTTTTATCGCATAATGATCATAAGCTGTCACGAAAATAATATTGAAGTTGATCTCCTTGAATTTTTCGAGAAGGTCGAATGCATTCCCATTAGGCATTTCAATGTCAAGAAAGACAAGGTCAGGCTGATGATTAGTGATCTCGATGAATGCATTCATCATGTTGTCAGCCTTGGCAACGATTTGTATATTCTTACAATTCTTCTCAAGCATTTTCGATAATGATTCTCTTGCTCCAAGCTCGTCATCTACAATTACTGCTTTTTTGATGGTGGTGTTTTCTTTCATGGTAATTAATCTTCATTGGTCTCAAGCGGAATCATTATCTGAACACGTGTTCCGGAGGGCTCACCGTTTTCAAAAAGATCAATGATTTGCGCATTGAGATTCTGGTTAAGGCTCGAATTGAGGATGTCAAGTCGTTCCTGTGTTATACTCATTCCTACCGATTTATGTTGCTGAATTCTGTTCTTCTTAAATTCGTTTGAACGTTCCCTTCCGATTCCATTATCTTCTATCGTACACAAAATACTATTCGTCTGCTTTTGTAAATGTATGTAAATTTTGCCATGCCCCTGTTTTGGCAACAAGCCATGTATAATAGCATTTTCAACATAAGGCTGTATGAGCATGGACGGAATTCTATCATAATTAGGATCTATTCCCTCATCAACTTCTATTTTATAATCAAACTTGTCTGTAAAGCGCATTATCTCCAGTTCAAGATATAAATTCAATGCATGAAGCTCTTCTGCGATCGGGATCATTTGCTGTTTTGAATTGCCTATGATACTCCTCATCAGCTTGGCAAACTTTGAGAGATACTTTAACGCAGCATCGGTGTCATTATTTGATATATAATGTTGAATAGAAGCCATCGTATTAAAAATGAAATGCGGATTCATTTGGGCACGTAAGGCCTGCAGTTCAATATTCGCGATCTTCTTATTCATTTCTGTTTTTCTTCTTTCCTTATTCCGTATTCCGCGGATCCTTAAACGGATGGAAAGGATCAATAAAGAAATGCAGACAAGTGAAAGGATCACATAGAACCAAATCGTTTTCCAGAATGGCGCTTTGATAGTGAAAGCAAAGGTTGCAGGAGTTTCTGTCCATACCCCTTCATTGTTTGTGCATTTTACTTTAAAAGAATATTTCCCCGGAGGAAGATTGGAGTAGGTGACTGTTCTTTCGTAACCCGATGGTGACCATTTCTTATCAAAGCCTTCGAGGATATGTGAGTACTTTACTTTTCGCGGATTGGTTAAGCAAATACCGCTGTAATTAAACGAAATATTATTCATGTCATGACTCAATACCGAATTTTGTGCAAGCACCGTATCCGTATAGAATAAGCGGATATTACCAATATTAATTTTAGAAAGCGTTTTGTTTTCAATGTATTCTCCTGGAATGTATTTGATCAGTCCGTTAACAGTGCCAAACCAGATAGATCCGTCAGAATCATTAAAGATCCCGTTTGTATTGCATTCAACCCCGCTGAATCCTTCGTCTTTGCCATAAGTTGTAATGCTTTTTTTCCCTGTCTTCTTAAACTCTGCAATATCAATTTTGCTTAGTCCCTGATTTGTACCGGCCCATAATTCTGTTTTGTCGCTGTTGAATGCAATACTGTAAACAAGCTCCGAGCTGATCCCTTCGTCCTTACCGAAATTACTGCTAACTTTCGTCTTCGGATTAAATGCATACACACCATTGAATGATGAGAAATAAAGAATTCCTTCAGTGTCTTCAAGGATCGTAAAATAAGATTCGCTTTTAAAGCCCAGTCTTTTACTCTGTTCGATAAACCCGGTCCCGTCAAACAAAAACAGACCTCCGAGATATGTTCCGAACCATAAGTTGCCCTGCTTGTCTTCATGGATCCCCCAAACCTCCAGGTTGTCAGAAAAAGAGCGCGGAACATATTTTTTGAAGGCATCTTTACTGTATTTATAAACAGCCCCGTTCGAGCCAATCCAGAGATTATTTTTGCTGTCGCGAAAAAGCACATTAACTGATTCCCCGATAAGAGAGTCATATTTTTTTTCGTTGACCAGCTTATTTCCGTCATACACTGAGATCCCGTTCTGAGTACCTAACAGCAGTTTACCTTCATCTGAAAATGCAGCATTGACTTTCCGGTCAGGTAATCCATCTTTGATCGTCAGATTTGCAAAGCGCTCTTCACCTTCTGTATACACACCACCCCCGTTGGTTCCAACAACAAGTTTATTGTCTTTGTCCCTCACGATACTGTAAATAAAGTTGTTGGTTAAACCTTCATTTTGTGAGTACACTTCAAACAGGTCGCTTCTGTATTTATACAATCCGTTAAAAGTTCCTATCCAGATATTTTGTTCATAGTCCTGATAAATACAGTTGACGATATTGCTGTTAACCTCAGTGCTTAAATCGTAATTTTTAAACTCAAATCGTTTTACCCTTGCAATTCCCTTTGAGCTTCCAATCCAGATGTTATTTCTTTTATCACAGATCACCGTGTGAATGTCATTGTCGGATAAACCTTCTTCAGTAGTGTGATTAATAAACGTGTTGTTTTTGAATTTGCTTAATCCTTCGGAGGTCGCTATCCAGATTCCCCCCACGGTATCCTGCGCGATTCCGTTCACAGTATTTCCTGCAAGGCCATCCATAATGGAATAATTATTAAAGCTTTTTCCATCATACATACTCATTCCGTTATCCGTACCGATCCAGATATTCCGCTGATGATCCTCATACAAACATCTTACGTGATCACCGACCAGCCCATCTAGTCGGGTGAAGTTTATAAAAGTTCCGTTTTCCAGTTTACTTAATCCCTGAGAAGTTCCAAACCAGAGATCTCCTTTGTAATCCTTAATGCAACAGGTAATATTATTGTTGATCAAGCCAAGCTTTGTATTGTAGCTGGAGAATTTTTTACCGTCATACTTGTTGATCCCATTTATCGTTCCGATCCAAATATTTCCTTTGTCATCTTCAGTTATGGAAGTCACCGAATAATTCAGCAAACCATCATGCGGGGTAAAATTTTTGAAGTTATACCCATCAAAACGACTCAAGCCTCCATAGCCGCCCGTCCATAAGTTGCCTTTAGAATCCTGAAAAATAGCAGAAACCTGCACGAATGGCAAGCCATCATCAACAGAATAATTTTTGAAAAAATAAGATTGTGCAACACTTTTATTAAGAAGGGCTGAGAGGATCAGAAAGAATATAAGGAGGCGTGATTTTAATCTTTGCATTACGGAAAACCGTTTACGTAAAGATAGTCACTTTCTTTTGTCCGGTCAACAGGAGAAGTTTTACCACTGAGGCACTGAGGACACAAAGTTTGGAGAGAAATAATAAAAAAGGTTTAACCGTAGAGGGCGGGGTGGTTTCGCAAAGAGCCGCGGAGACTCTTTAACTTTCCATCAGAAACAAGGGTTGCGAGCTTTACGAAACAGAGTGTTTCGTAAAGATTCGTTATCCGTACCCTACTTTTTCAGCAAGGAATCCCAGCCTTGCGCAGTCAAAGCCACCGATGTTCCCGCCTTGCTGATCAGGTTTACACCATCTTTTTTGTGAGTCATGTGTCCGATCACCGTTATGTCCGGGTTCGCTTTGATCTTTGGGAAGTCGCTCTGGTCAATTGTGAACAGTAACTCATAATCCTCACCACCACTCAATGCACAAACAGTTGGGTCGAGATTAAATTCTCTCGCTGTATTATAAGCAGCAGGGTCTATCGGTATTTTTTCTTCGTAAAGATTACATCCGGTTTCAGAACCTGTGCAAAGGTGAAGTATTTCAGATGCAAGCCCATCCGACACATCGATCATTGCTGTTGGTTTTACGTCCAGCTTTTGAAGTAAAACAGGAATGTCCTTTCTTGCTTCAGGTTTCAATTGTCGTTCAATGATATAATCATTCCCTTCTAAGTCCGGCTGTACACCCGGGCTTTCCATGAAGATCCTCTTTTCTCTTTCGAGCAATTGCAAACCAACGTATGCAGCTCCAAGATCTCCTGTGACACAAAGAAGATCTCCTTCTTTTGCAGTAGTTCTGTACACAAGATCATTTTCTTCTGCTTCGCCAAGAGCTGTGATGCTTATTATCAGTCCGCTTTTGCTCGATGTTGTATCCCCGCCTACAATGTCAACTTTGTATTTATGACAAGCCAGCATCATTCCTGAATATAACTCTTCAACTGCTTCCACAGAAAAACGGCTGGATATGGCTAATGAAATTGTGATCTGGCGTGGCACTGCATTCATTGCATAGATATCAGACACATTCACGGATACAGCTTTATATCCCAGATGCTTCAATGGCATGTAAGCAAGGTCGAAATGCACTCCTTCTACAAGCATGTCGGTCGATACGACAGTCTTCTTTCCTTTATAATCGATTACAGCCGCGTCATCACCAACCCCTTTAACAGTGCTTTCATTCGCGATCTCAATAAATTGTGTAAGATGTTTGATCAATCCGAATTCTCCAAGTGTGCTTAGTTCCGTGCGTTCTGTATTTTCTAACATGTCAGATTATTTTCTGCAAAGATAATGTTTATCAACGAAGCGTGAAACCTCTCCTTTTTGTGTCTGTAGGGTAAAAACCAAGTGGGCTTAGTTGTAAAACCTTCTTAGCCTTCCAGCTTCATATCCCTCGCTCTTTCTCGATACACTTCGCGAAAAGCGAAATACTCGAAATGAGAGCCCGTGCTCTCACTAAAACAAACCTTTTCTTTCCTTAGCGTCCTAAGTGCCTCAGTGGTAAAAAAATTCATATTTTTAAAGCGAATTACAGAACATGGCAAAGAACGATCATCAGAAACAGCGTCCTGCAAAACGGGAAGCAGAAACCGTAATTAATAAAAAGGGTTTATTTGTAAGGATAGAAGAGTGGTTTCAAAAGCACGATAAAAAAGTGTTTTATTCACTTTTATTCTTAACCACTTTATTTTCATTGCTTCTTTTTGATTCAAAGGTTTCAGAGGGCGGTGATGATTCCAGCTATATTCAGCGCGCCTGGAGCCTTTTGCACGAAGGTGTCTTTCCCTACTATCAGGGCCCGGGATATCCAATCGTGCTTTCGTTGATCGTGAAATTTTTCGGCCTGAATGTAATCGTTATGAAGCTTTTTTCTGTGCTTTGTCAGATCGGTTTTGTATGGTTCATGTACAAAGCTTTTAATAAACGTATTCCTTATGCTGTCTTATTTGCGCTGATATCGTTCATCTCCTTCAATCACTTCATACTTTATTATGCGAGCCAGACTTTCACTGAAACATTCACTTTGTTTTTGCAGGCAATCTGTCTTTACGTAACCTTCAGGATCATTGATTCAATTAAGGATAAGGACTCCTGGATGGAGGTGATCAGGAACAATTATAAAAAGTGGCTCCTTTTCGGTTTTATGTTTATGATGCTATCCATTTCTAAAAGTATTGCTATTGTTTGCATTATAGGCGTTATACTTTATTTTTTATTAAGAAAGGAATACAAGCAGGCTGTATATGCTTTGTTAGCGTTTATCATATTCCGGGTTTTATTTACAACGCTTGCCACAACATTCTTCGGCCCTTCTGACTCCGATCAGTTCGAAATGATTCTTCGCAAGGAGCTTTACAGGCCGGCTGCAGGGCACGAGGATATGTCGGGATTGATCAAAAGATTCTTTGATAATTTTAATATTTACATCTCTCTTCATATGTATCGAATTCTTAATCTGAGAAATGCGAATACAGACATTACGAAAGTGGTACCTGCATTATCTTACATATCTACTATTGTGATCGGGATCTTTGCCGTCATGAGTTACCGTAAGAATAAATATGTTTTCTTCTCTACAGTGTATTTTGTGATCCTTTGCTTCGGTATTTTTATCGGGATTCAGGCTGCGAACATGCAGGACAGGCTTATCATCATTGCAATGCCATTGATCTTTCTCGTGTTGTATTTCGGTGCTTATGAGCTTGCTAAACGTTCTGCAGCAACACAAACGCTCCTCCTAATCTTTTCTGTATGTATGCTGCTGATCACTGTTGGTAAATCGACAATCCTCGCTAAAGAAAATACCACTGCGTTGAAAAAGAATCTGAATGGTGATATTTATTATGGTTATACGCCTGATTGGGAAAACTTTTTGAAGATGAGCAAGTATTGTGCTGACAGTCTGCCCGACAGTGCAGGGGTGCTTTCGCGAAAGCCTAACATGTCTTTTATTTACGGTAATGGTAAGAAATTTATCGGGCAGTATTGGGTAACCACTACGAATGCCGATAGCGTACAGATGGAGTGGAAGGCAAAGAAAGTTGAATATATTATATTACCGAATATTCGGATGAATCCTAAAAAGAATAATGGACGTGTGATCAATACCATCCACAGAATGTTGATTCCTTTTTATCAGAAATATCCGCAGAAGTTGAAGCTTGTGAAGACGATCGGTACGACTGAGAAGTGTGAGTTGTTTAAGATCACGTATTAAGGAACTAAATGCCTAAAATCGCTGATCCAAGCCTTTAGTAAGGTCATCTCCTCTTTCCCAACAACATCGATATCAATTAATTTTTGATAGCAGGTAACAAGGTTATCGAAGATGTTTTCTGTACCGGGTTTCAACTTAAGCTCCTGAAGCTCTTTACAGATCCTGAAGTTATTTGAATATCCCGGGATCTCGTCTTCAAAATCCTTCATTAGATTATGCTCATTTCGTTCCTGCCACACAGTCGGCTCATGATACAAAACACTCCAACCGCATTCCCAGGAAATGCGCTGCGCGACATAGCTGCGCCAGATGTCTGTCATTCGGAAACTACAATAAGAAGGAAGATACATTAAAGGAAATGCTTCTTTGAACCAGTGTGTGTTCTGACTGTTGAACGGACTCCAGGCATTTTTGCCTAACGCTAATTGTGTCTTTATTTCGAAGCTTAATGGTAATGGATAAGTTAAACGATATACAGCATCCACATCCGGATTTTCGTCTGCGAGTCCTTGCTGAATGGGACAATTAATCGCTTCGTATTTTAAGGTGGAAAGATCTGTCTGTTTTTTCTGAAGTTCCTCCAGCGGAAAACCTCGCGGCCAGATCATGTTCTTTGTGAAGTAATGATATACATTCACCCAGCCTGAATTTTCAAAGCGGTAGCTTTTCACTTCACGTGTTTTTGGTTGCCAGAATTCTTTGCGCGGAATGTTGTCATCATCTGTCTCTACCAGTTGTTCAGCTCCGTTTTTAATTGCAAGCAGGTAGCCAAGGTTCTTTCTTGAATAATGTTTTGTAGGAGTGATCTTAGCCAGTTCAAAAGGCAATGTCTGCTGTTTCTCAACGCTCCAGAAGTCGCAGCCTTCCAGTTCAAACGTTGCCGGTGATTTTGTGTCTCCAATCACAATGAATGGTATTGAATGCTCCTTGCACTCTTTTGCAAATTGCTTTAGGATATGATGTTGATCATTCGCGATAGAAGTGATGACCAATGCTTTTTTTTCTGACATGCTATATTTATAAAATTGTTCTGGTATGAGATGGCTTTCGTTCGTTCCTCTCTCGCAATGACGCTTCGGACCGAACATGTTTAATTCTATTTCAGCTTTTTTCTTAAAAGATTGAAACTATACGCTAAGTTATTCTTTTCCTAGATTCCTATTTCGCTAACGGGACTGATTATAACCTGAGAGGATTTATGGTTCGAAGTTAAATTATGAATGCTTCCCTTCACCGAACCACAAACCACGAACTACAAACTAAATAACCAAATCCCTCATCTCTTCCTTTATCTCCTCAAACCCCACCTTCGGTAAATAACCAAAATCTTTTTCAGCTGAACTGATGTCTCCCGCAATGTCCTTATGAAACTTTCCTGCTGCATGCAGCGTGGCGTTTAGCGTTCCGCTCCATGAAATAATTGTATCTGCAAGACTAAAGCATTCACAAATGAAAGGCGGAATATACAAAGGTTTATATTTCTTACCTAATCCTTCTGCGATCACAGTATAGATGTGATCGACAGTTAGATCTTTGTCTTTGTTACCGATCCAGTACCATTTACCAACGGTGTTCGTTTTCTTTTCTGAAGCAATGAATGCACTAACAATATTGTCGACATGTGAAATGCTCCGGTAATTTTTCCCATTACCGAAAACAACTTGTCGCTTCCAGTTAAACATCCTGAAGAAGTTTAGATTTCTGTCAGGCATGAACGGCCCAAAAAACCAGAAGCCGCGCAATGAAGTTCCATCGATAAAGCCTTGTTTCGTTTTATCTAAAAGGTATTTTTCGGCAAGGTATTTTGATGTGCCGTAATTCTTGTAAGGAAAAGGTGGTTCATTAGTGTCGAAGATCCTTTTTCCTTTCGCATATCCGCAAACGCTGTCAGTGCTCATAAAAAGAATTCTTCTCACCCCGTTTTCAATGCATGCATCAACAAGGTTCTTTGTTCCTTCCTCATTCACCTTATAAAGTGAGTTGATCTTTTTTGGATAAATAACTCCTGCAAGATGATAAATGGATTTTACGTTTTTGAGTGCAGCAGATAAAGATGCTTTATCAGTGATGTCACCGTAAACAATTTCAAAATTATTCGGAAGATCAATTAAACCTTTGAAACGTGGCTGGACAAGTAATCTTATTTTTCTGTTTATTGCATTTTGACCAAAGCGGTCACCATTCATAAATATGTCCAGCATCCTGTTTCCCAGCCAGCCTGGAAAGCCGGTGATCAAAAGGATGTCATCACTCTTGTAATTTGTTTTTACAAGTGTCGGGTTATTTTTTTGATACAAATCGATCAGCCCAACATTTCGTTTTTTTGTTTCATTGACCGCTTCTTTAAGAATATGTCGAACGGGGGTGATGTTATAATCGATCTCTTGTATTGACCGGGATGAATCGTACCAGCTGTATTTGCCAATAACTGAACGCACGTAGGCCGGAGCGACAGGGCTTTTCTTTCCCAAAATAATTTTAGCAGCGATCGCTCCCCAATGAATGATAAACTTCGGAATGTATAAGAACGGAGGCTTATGTCCGGATATTTCCGAAAGTATCTGATAGAATTCTTTGAACGTAATGTTATTTCCCGCAGCAATGTACTTACCATCGGGCTTGCCATGCAGCCAGGCATTAACGTGTGCCTTTGCGACATCCTTAACATGTGCGATCGAAATCCCGCCACTGAAATAAAATTTTTGTCCTTTATTAAAATAATCTTTCACCACCTTATGGGGAGGAGTTAATCGCGGATCGTTCGGGCCTATCACCCAGGAAGGATAAACTCTTCTGATGTCTGAATGTTGTTTATTGATCAACAGGTCACAATATTCTTCAGCCATTAATTTCCCTTTTACATAAGGCGATTCAGGGAATGATGTTCTGTCCTTCTCATTTATAAGAACATTTTTGTCTGACGATCTTCCTAAAACGACTACTGAGCTTGTGTAAATAATGGTCTTAACATTTTCTGCGATAGCAGCATTAAGCACTTTTCTTGTCAGGCCGAAAGTGTTATTGATGGTTTGCCCTTCATTGCTTGTATCCGTTGTGTTTTCGGAGGCAAGGTGAAAAAGCACATCAGCATTGGATAAGATATTCTTATACGAAGAGGGATCTGTCAGGTCAGCAAAAACCACGGCCGCACCTTTTGATTTAAGATCGGAAATGTTTCTGTTCTCTTTGCGTGTGAGTAAGGTGATCTGATATCCGAGAGATAATAGTTCTTCAGCAACATGGTAACCGATATGTCCGGAAGCTCCGGTAACTATTATTTTATTATTCATCTTAAAGCTCTTTCGCTTTTCCGCTCAGGCGCAAGAAAAAATAGTAAAACAATGTCTGGTAGGCATTTTTGATCGCATTCTTAGAAACCCTTGGAGAAGGCGCCTGGTAATGGATCGGCACTTCAAATGTACGATGCTTCCGTAAAAGATAACGAAGTTCTGTCTGGTAAAAATGTGCTTTTGATTTGAATTCATGGCTAATGATCTTCGCCACTACATCCCTGTGAAAGCCTTGGTATCCCGAAGTCATGTCACGAAGCTTTGTTCCTAAAAGAATATTAGCAAGTACTGTCCCGGTTTTTGAAAGCATTCTTCGTTTGAACGGTGAGTCACCCATTGAACCTCCGTTGATAAAACGACTTCCGAAAGCACATTCATTCCCTTCATTCAAAACCCTTAAAAACATTGGAATAGCCCGAGGATCGTGTGATAATCCAGCATCCATTTCAATAATGATCTCGTGTCCGGCTTCATACGCGACTCTCAATCCTTTTACATACGCGTCAACCACATTGCGGTTTTCCGGTGCCCAAACTGTCACATATCGGGCATCCTTTGCAGAGATCTCCCGGCAAAGTTCAAGCGTACGATCTTTGGATGCTTTATCAATAATGAAATATACGTTTCCTGGATTCAGCGTATTGATTACAAGATTCACCATTTCAATGAAAGGCTTAAAATCCGCCTCCTCATTAGCCATTGGCACAACTATCGCCCACTTCTTATAATAATACATTAAAAATGTTCTTTTAGGTAAAATACAAATTTAGAATCTTTTTTGAATGAACGGAATCTAGTGTTGAATCAAAAGCTTAGAGTAATGAACTGCTTTTCCTTCTATCCTCAAAAAATATAATCCTTCAGAAAGCATAATTGTGTTAATGCTCACCTCATTATCATGAGTGGAAAATGAAAGCATTGCTTCACCTGCAGCATTCAGAAGGCTTACTTTGTATAGCTTTTCAGACTTTGGAAGGTGGAATGTCACTCTCTCGTTTGCCGGATTTGGGTAACAATTAATGGAAACATCATTTTCAGTATTTTCATTTATAGAAACCGGATTAATGACCTTCCATGTTTCTTTCAATCTGGTCCCGTTCTGCGTGACGCCTGTCGTAAAATAGACCGCGGAACCACTGCTGAAGCAATAGCCTCCGCGTCTTCCGAAAGCCGGAATGCTTTGTAATTGCTGCCAGTTCAGGTCGGATGGATCAATTTTCCACATATCGCTGTAATTATTTCCTAATGAATCCAGACCTGCAAGAATGATAAGATTGTTTGACTGGGTGACCATTGCAGAGTAAGTTCTGCCTGGAAACGGTGTGTTGGAGATGAGAGTCCAGGTATCAGTCACCGGATCATATTCATACAAGTCGTTGGAAAAGTGGCTGTTCTCATCTCTGCCCAACGCGAGATATCCTTTATTGTTAAGGCTCGCTGCGACTGATCGCCAACGTGCCTCCGGCAGATTATTCTTTTGCTGCCATGAATTATTTGTGATGTTGTAAGCCCACACCTCCTTGATTGACTGTGCTGCCGAAGTTCTGCCTCCGATGACGTATGCAATTCCATTGATGACAAAACTAGCTGAGCCCATCCTTGGTGCCGCGGGTAAAGAGGCTTTTGAGGTCCAAGTCCCCGAAGAAGATGTATAGCACCACAGATCATTAAAATAGGTTGCACCATTATAACCGCCCAAAATAAATCCAAATCCATTTCCCGAGAATCCCATTGAATATTGTCTTTCTGTGCCAGGAAACGATGCAATAGTATCCCAGGTGTCTGTACTCATATCAAGAGAATAGAAGTCGTTCGCTGAAATGAAGAAAGGTTTTTGGCCCGTTCCGCAATATGCCTTGTTTCCGATAGTGAAGCCTGCAGGATCGTCCCGTTCGGTGCCGGGGAAGTTGTCAATTTGCTGCCAGAATTGTGAAAAGCCTGTTAAAAATGAAAAACTGAGGACGAGGGTAAGAATATGCTTCATCGATACTATTTTGCTTAAAATTACGTTATTATAAGTCAGCATTTCCGATAACCTTTATTAGTCTAAAATATTTGCCGCAATACCTTATTTTAGGTATTTTTGTAGCAGATTTAGAATCAATCTAAATAAAGATAACGCAGAAGTCTTTAATTTTCAAATAGATATAAAAATGATAACAGTTTCAGAGAGTGCAAAGCAACATGCGCTTGACCTTATAAAAAATGAAAATCGTCCGGAGGGAACATTCATTCGTGTAGGAGTTGACGGAGGAGGATGTTCCGGACTTTCTTACAAATTAGAATTTGACAACGTCCCAAAAGACGGTGATCAGGTTTTTGAAGACAAAGGGATTAAGATCGCGGTGGATAAAAAAAGCTTTTTGTACCTGGTAGGGACAGAGCTGGATTACACAGGCGGATTGAACGGGAAAGGATTTGTATTCAATAATCCGAATGCAAGCCGTACCTGCGGATGCGGAGAGAGTTTTAGTGTATAATTTTTTGCGGTTAGCATTAGCGGTTAGCAATTGCCAACTGTTTAATTGCCAACTGCCAATTTAAAAACAATGGCTAACGAAATATTAGAGGAGCATATTAATAGCGATTATAAGTACGGTTTTGTTACTGATATCGAATCGGATAGCGCTCCCAAAGGATTGAATGAAGATATAGTTCGTTTTATTTCGAAAAAGAAGAACGAACCTCAGTGGATGCTTGATTACAGGCTGAAGGCTTTTGCGTACTGGAAAACATTGGAAGAGCCAACATGGGCTCATGTATCTTATAAGAAACCGGATTTCCAGGATATCATTTATTATTCTGCTCCAAAGCAGCAAAAGAAATTAAACAGCCTGGATGAAGTAGATCCGGAGCTTTTGAAAACATTTGAAAAACTTGGAATCTCCCTTGAAGAACAGAAACGTTTATCAGGAGTAGAAAGCAGAATTGCGGTTGATGCTGTTATAGACAGCGTTTCAGTTAAAACCACATTCAAAGAAACACTTTCTGAAAAAGGAATTATTTTCTGTTCCTTCAGTGAAGCTGTTCAGGAACACCCTGATCTTGTAAAGAAATACATGGGCTCTGTTGTTCCTCACACAGACAATTTTTATGCGGCATTGAATGCGGCTGTCTTCAGTGATGGTTCATTCTGCTATATTCCAAAAGGTGTTCGTTGCCCCATGGAACTTTCAACGTATTTCAGGATCAATGCTTCCGGAACCGGACAGTTTGAGCGTACCTTGCTCATCGCTGACGAAGGCGCGTATGTTAGTTACCTTGAAGGATGTACAGCTCCAATGCGCGATGAAAATCAATTACACGCTGCAGTTGTAGAGATCATCGCTCATAAGAATGGTGAAGTGAAATACAGTACTGTTCAGAACTGGTATCCGGGTGACAAAAATGGTAAAGGCGGAATTTTTAATTTTGTTACAAAGCGCGGAATTTGTCTTGAAGACAATGCCAAGATCTCCTGGACTCAGGTTGAAACAGGTTCTGCAATTACATGGAAATATCCTTCAGTGATTTTAAAAGGGGATAATTCAGTCGGTGAATTTTATTCAGTGGCCGTGACGAATAATTATCAGCAGGCAGATACAGGTACAAAGATGATGCATCTTGGAAAAAATACAAGAAGCACGATCATCTCAAAAGGTATCTCTGCAGGTTTCAGCAACAACAGTTATAGAGGTTTGGTTCGTGTAGCAAAAGGCGCAAGCAATGCACGTAACTTTTCTCAATGTGATAGTTTGCTGATGGGCGATAAATGTGGTGCTCATACCTTCCCGTACATCGAGATCAAAGATAAAACGGCTATCATCGAGCATGAAGCAACAACTTCAAAAATAGGTGAAGATCAATTGTTCTATTGTAAGTCGCGTGGTATCGATAATGAAAAAGCCATTGGCCTTATCGTTAACGGTTACTGCAAGGAAGTACTGAATCAATTACCAATGGAATTTGCTGTTGAAGCGCAAAAGCTTTTGGCAGTAAGTCTTGAAGGTAGTGTAGGATAAATAATTAATCAATATGCTTTGCGCTCTTTGCGTCTTTGCGAGAAACACAAAAATATGTTATCAATAAAAAATTTACACGCCTCAATTGACGGCAAAGAAATTCTTAAAGGAATTAATCTCGAGATAAAAGCAGGCGAGGTCCATGCGATCATGGGGCCTAATGGATCAGGAAAAAGTACATTGTCTTCTGTATTAGCAGGCCGCGAAGAATATGAAGTGACTGAAGGGTCAGTTTTGTTCAACGGAAAAGATCTGTTAGAATTGGCTCCTGAAGACCGCGCGAGGGAAGGTGTGTTTTTGGCATTCCAATATCCGGTTGAAATCCCGGGAGTAAGCAATATTAATTTCTTAAAGACCGCTATCAACGAGATCAGAGCATACAAAGGGGAATCTCCGATGGAAGCAAAAGATTTCCTTGCAATGGTAAAAGAAAAGCAAAAACTGGTTGAGCTTGACGTAAAGCTTGCAAACCGCTCGGTTAATGAGGGTTTTAGCGGAGGAGAGAAAAAGAGAAATGAGATCTTTCAGATGGCGATGCTTCAGCCAAAGCTTGCTATCCTTGATGAAACAGACAGCGGACTGGATATCGATGCATTACGTATTGTTGCAGGCGGAGTTAATAAATTAAAATCAAAGGATAATGCAACAGTTGTGATCACTCACTATCAGCGTTTATTGGATTATATCGTTCCTGATTTTGTTCATATTCTTTACAATGGAAAAATAGTTCGTTCCGGAACGAAAGAGTTGGCTTTTGAGCTTGAAGAAAAAGGATATGATTTTATTAAAGCAGAAATAGGAGCATAGGTTTGTGATGCGCGGTTTAACCCAAGCATCTATTCCAAGTAAAGTACGATTAGAAAAACCTAAATGGAAACCATTACAAAAATAAATACAACAGAAAAGCTGATCAGCAGATTTGAATCCGTAAAGAATTCGCTTTTCGGTGATGCCAAGATCAGAGAGCTTGCTGCTGAGGCCTTTTCTAGGCAGGGAGTTCCGGGGCGTAAACATGAGGAATACAAGTATGTGAACATGGAGCTTGCTTTAAAGGGAGACCTTTTATTAGATTCGGGTGTAAGCGTATCGTCTTCATTTATTTCTTCTCTGCGCCTTGTAAAAGATGCGATCATGATCGTAATCGTTAACGGACGTTTGTCGGAGGAACACACCAGATTCAACAATAATATTTCCGGTTTGCAGATCATGAGTGTTGCAGACGCTTCTTCAAATTCTTCTTTCCAGAAACATTATGCACAGTATGCCGATGTGAATGCGGATCCTTTTATTGCTTTGAATACATTGCTAGCTTCAGGCGGAGTGTTTATTCATGTAGATAGAAACACCGTTGTTGAATTTCCGGTGCACATAATTCATGTGTCCTCATCTGCTCAAAGCATTATCGTTAATCAACGCAACTTAATAGTCCTGGAGGAAAATGCGCAATTAAATGTGATCGAATCTTTTCTAACCGCAAATGGTTCAGAAAAAGTGTTTAACAATGCTCTCACAGAAATTTTTGTTGCAGAGAACGCTGTTTTAAATCACAACAAAATCCAGGAAGAGGCTGAAAACGGACATTTGTTGAATACTACGCAGGTTCTTCAGAAAAAGCAAAGCGTTTTTTCAACCAATAACTTTACACTGAGCGGAATGTTCATCAGAAACAATTTAAACATTGTTTTAGATGATGAGCATATTGAATCCAATCTAAACGGATTGTATCTCACGAAGGGTCATCAGACGGTTGATAATCATACGTTGGTTGACCACCGTAAACCAAATTGTAACAGCAATGAGCTTTACAAGGGTATAATCGAAGAGAAATCTACGGCTACTTTTAATGGTAAGATCTTCGTTAGAAAAGATGCACAGAAAACCAACGCGTTCCAGTCAAACAAAAACATCCTGTTGAGTGATGACGGAACTATAAATACAAAACCTCAACTAGAGATATATGCTGATGATGTGAAGTGTTCTCATGGAACATCAACGGGTAAGCTCGATGAGGACAAGATCTTTTACCTTCGTGCCCGTGGCTTAAGCGAGGATTCCGCAAAAAAACTTTTGATGCATGCTTTTGCTTCGGAAGTTGTGGAGAAGGTTAAGATAGAAGAGCTTCGTGATTATATTGAGCAGAAGATCACTCAGAGATTTGCTTAGTATCATTCAAAATATTAAATATAAAAGCTTCATGTTGGACATGAAGCTTTTTTGTTTAAGACAGTGTAGTTGAAAGTGCTGCGTTTTTCAGCAACCGAATTTCGTAATTCGCATTTATTCGTTATTGGTAGAAAGTAATTCGATCAATTCATATTCGAAGTGTTTACTTTCCATTCAATTTCAGCATCCCAGTTTGATCGTATAGTGATCACCTCTGTATTGTATAATACTTTTTCCGGCTGAATGCTTTGTAGATAATTTCCTGTATCCCATTTTGCATTTCCGTTCTCATCATAAATGAGCTTTACCCTATACTTGTTCGGATACAGGTAGGTGTAATTGATCGTGGACGTTTTATTAATATGGTCTTCCCTCACGATCTTTTCTTTCTCATCCAGAAGCTGAAGAATGTAATTAGCTTCGGTTTCTCGTATGTCGATGGTGAGCTTAAGGCTCCCATAATATTTTAGTTCGCGTGTTTTAAAATCGATCTTTAATGTGTCATTTTTTAACCCAAAAATATCAGTGAATGTACCCGGTGGAACAAAAAGCTGATACTTTGTGTTCTCCTTTAACTGAAGCTGCGAGTCAGCAATCGGTGCACTGATCATAGATCCTTTCTTGTCAGGATCCTCTACCATGTTTGTTGAATCCCAGCTTACAAGGGTCACGCTTTGATTAGCATCTTCCTGATTAAGCATATAATACAAGCTATTTATTGCTGTAGTGTCCTTTTTGATTCGCGCCCGGGAATCATTGATATTTGAAATGGGTTGTGAAAACCCAAGCTTAAGTGGTTGGTTGAGATCAAAGTTCTGGTTACCTGCCGGACTGCTTACCAGGGATAGTTTAAAAGGATTGCGTTTAGATTTTAAGACATCCTCAAGTTTGATCGTTTTAAATTCAATTGTATCTATTACTTCATTGCCATTACTGATCTGAAGCTTGATCGAATCTTTCTGATAGTTTCTCAACCAATAAACAAGAGTGTCTTTATTGGTCGAGAAGTCAAAAAACTCCTGAACGCCTTTGTCGGTATTTGTAAGATTATTAATTCGAATGCTGTCCGAACCCTGATTGAATACCATTAATACTTTGCCATAAGATTGATGCATATATTTCTTCAGGAAAATTTTCTTTGCGGGCTCCTGAAAAATATCAATTAAGATATTGTGCTTTTCTGCGGGATTAATGATGCTGTCGGTAAAGCCTATTGTTTCAGCATCTCCATCGTATTTGTAATTGGAGTTGATATCCTTAATAACAACAAGCTTGTATTTTCCTTCGCGGACATTGTTGATCTGAAAGCTTCCATCATCGGAGGTTTTTGCGAAATATTCCGGTTGTGTTTTAAATATAGCGCTGTCAGACATATCACTGTAAAGAATTGCAAAAAGCCCTTTTTCGGGTTTGTGATCAAAGGCGTTTTGAACCTTCCCTTTTACTTTGAGGGAATCGATAAAACTTCCGGTAGAGAAGATATAACTGAAATTTTCTTTTGTATTACTCTCATTGATATCCTGTAAAGCATTCCCGAAATTGATAGAGTAGGTTGTATTGGGTTTCAGTTTTTCATCACCTAGGTCGATTGTAAGTATTTTGTTTTTGACCTTAACTTCCGGTGTTTTTTCTAATGGAGGCGAAATGATGAGCTGATTATTTGCATCTTTCAACTGAATGTATTCATCAAAGCTCAGCTCGATGATCTTCGAGTTGAAATTTAATTGCGCGCTGTCCGGTTTGTACTTAACTACCCGTGGTGGAGTTGCATCCCTGTCGCCACCCCCCGGAGCCACTACCTGTGCACAGGAAGCGATGAGTGTGCTCAGACAAAGCAACGCGTATAGCTTAATGCTACTTATAACAGTCTGTGTATATTTTTTTAGTTGGTACATCCGCACATTTATAAATTCACACATCCGGTAATTATTTCCATCAGCTGTTCAAGGTATATTTTATCCGTGTCATCAAACGTGGCAAGCACTTCACTATCTACATCAAGCACCAGCATAACATCACCATTTTTATTGAAGCCCGGAAGGACGATCTCGGACTTTGAAAGGGAGCTGCAGGCGATATGGCCCGGGAATTTTTCCACATCCTCAACAATGATTGTTTCCTTCTGTTCCCATGATTTGCCACATACTCCTTTGCCAAACGCGATGCGTGTACAGGCGACCGGCCCTTGAAAGGGACCCAGCACGAGCTCTTTGTTTCCGTTGTTTTCCTTTACGAAGTAAATCCCAACCCAAAAAAAATCCATTCCGAATTTTAAAGCCGACATGATATTTGACAGATTCGCGATCGTATCTTTTTCTCCCTCGACAAGCGCTTTGATCTGAGGTAGAATAGACTCGTATTTTTCCTTTTTGGTTGTCCCGCTTACTGCGAATGATTCTGCCATAGTTGAAGTTTAACAGCTGCAAAGATAAGGAAAAAGCAAGGTTATGGAATATTCATTTTCTTTTCTCTCTGTTAGAAAAAAGCAACGAAGCCGCGCGAAGGCTATGGCTGAACGCGATGTTGTGAAGAGGTGAAACTGAGTATTTCTGAAGTTCTTGCTTCGAGCTTTAGTCCTCGAAGTTTAGAACTTCGAAATAATCAGGGGAGGCGGGTGGCAATCGTTCAGCCTTGACTTTTTTGTTACCTTTTTGTGTCAAGACAAAAAGTAATAGACAAAGTAGCAGCGGTTGTATTCGAGCGACAGGGCGAATGCAACCAACTTACGGACAAAAAGGTTTTTGCAACTTTTTGTCTTCAAAAAGTGGGAATAAAATAGCATCGAAGCTGTGCACTAATTATTGGCGTAAGCAATCGTAGCAATACTTATCCTCACATCCGGGATCTGCATCAGTGTCTGAGCGCACGCTTCAAGCGTTGCTCCTGTCGTGATCACATCATCAACAAGCAGAATATGTTTCCCTTCCAGCTTCGCATGGTCTTTCAGCTGAAAAATTGTTTCAACGTTTTTCCAGCGACTAAAACGGGATTTTTTTGTTTGCGTTTCCGATGAATAGGAACGGTAAAGTGTATTGAAATCCGTTGGGATGTTCATTGTTTCCGCTAAGCCACTCGCGAAAAACGCACTTTGGTTATAACCTCTCTTTTTTTCTTTCTTCGGATGGAGTGGAACAGGAATAATAGTTTCAACGGTTCTGAAATTATTGCATTTTCTGAGGTCATAACCGTACAGCTTACCCAGCGTAACTCCTATATCTTTTTGCCCACGGTATTTTAACTGATGAATGAGATGCTGAACTTTACCTCCTTTGCCGAAATTATAATAAGCGGAAGCAGAGTGAATATTTATTCGTCCCCAGAAAATTTTTGCAACGGGATTCTCGTTATCCGAGTGGAAATTTGTTTTTGGCAAATGGTAAGCACAGTAGGTGCAGATGCTGTGTTCACTTTTATAAAGGCTTTTTCCACAGGAAACACAGATTCGCGGAAATATCAATGAAATAAAATCGTCTATCATACTTTTTAGCTGCGTAAAAATTAAAATGTATTAACTTTACCGCACTAAAATATAACAATCAAACTATATGGAAAATAAGCAGGAAGAAAAAAAGTCGAATAACAGATTATTAATTGTTTTGCTTTTATTACTTCTGGTAAGCAATGGCACGTTCGTATGGCTTTGGTTAAAGGAAAGAGGACGCGCTAATACGGTCGTTGTTGAAAAAGAACAGGTGCTTGTGGAGCGTGACAATGTAAGGAAAGACCTTCTTGATCTGCAGGAAGAATATGCAACCTTACAGACAAATGATCAAAGCCTGCAAAAGGAACTGGAAGCCAAACGTGCTGAAATTGCCGAGCTTTTAGAGCAGGCTGAAAAACATAAAGATGATGCCTACATTATCTCAAAGCTTCGTAAAGAAACGGAAACACTTCGCAAGATCATGAAGCATTTTGTGGTTCAGATCGATTCATTGAATACCCTTAATAAAAATCTGATCGTTGAAAAGGATAAGGTTTCTGCTGATCTGAGCGCTGAGAAAGACAAGACAACTCAATTGTCAAAGGATAAAGATGCTTTGCAGAGTACTGTGAACTTAGGGTCAGTTCTAAAAGCTGAAAACCCAACTGTAAAGGGCGTGAAGTTTAAATCGGGCGGAAAGAAAGAAGTGGAAACTACAAAGGCATCGCGTGTTGAGCGTATTAAAGTGTCTTTCGTCCTTGGGGAGAACAAGATCGCTAAAAAAGGTACGAGATCGGTTTATGTGCGCATCGTGACTCCTGATGGAAAGGAGCTTACAAAGTCGCCTGATGATATGAATACAGTTAAATTCAACGGTTCTAAAGGTTATTACGCTGCTAAACAGGATGTGAATTATTCAGGGGATGATGTTGCCGTAGATGTTTTTTGTCCTTCACCAACTGAGTTTGTGCCGGGTAAGTACCTTGTGAATATAATCTGCGATGATGTGGTGGTTGGGGAATCGACAATTACCCTTAAGTAGAAGTTATTTGAATTGTAGAATCGACTACCGAATTCTCGCGAGCTTGGACTTTTTGGTTTTAGGTGAAGAGAATTATTGTTTCGAAGTGGCGCGTGAGGACTGCTCAAACGCGATGCCGTGGAGCATGTGTGAAGCAGTCGTTTGAGCTTGAATTTTTTGTAACTTTTTGTTTCAAGACAAAAAGTTAAAATTAAAATAAGAATTCATTTTAGGAGGGGTGAACCGAAATTTAAAAGATAAGACAGTATAATATTTAAAAGAAAAGCATTCCATAATCGGGATGCTTTTCTTATTTTTGTTATCCTATCAAAACCCACATGAATCCTAATATTGACCCCGATTCCGAAAATTTAAGCTCCGCTGAAAAAGAGTTTGAAAAGGTGTTGCGTCCGGCAGAGTTTGAAGACTTTACCGGTCAGTATGAGGTGGTGGAAAACCTGAAGATCTTTGTTAAAGCTGCTAAACAGCGAAACGAAGCATTGGATCATGTCCTTCTGCATGGCCCTCCCGGCCTCGGAAAGACAACTCTTGCAAATATTGTTGCTTCTGAATTGGGCGTAGGGATCAGGATCACTTCCGGTCCTGTCCTTGATAAACCGGGCGATCTGGCCGGATTACTGACCAACCTGGAACCTCATGATGTTTTATTCATTGACGAGATTCACCGTTTAAGTCCAATCGTTGAAGAGTATCTGTATTCCGCAATGGAAGACTACAAGATCGATATCATGATCGATAGCGGCCCTAACGCAAGAACAGTTCAGATCAAATTAAATCCTTTTACACTTATTGGCGCGACAACCCGTAGTGGATTATTGACAGCTCCTTTACGCGCTCGTTTCGGGATCAATTCGCGATTGAATTATTACGATGCAAAGCTTTTAAAGAAGATCATAGTTCGGGCATCCGGAATCTTAAATGTTCCAATATCGGAAGATGCTGCCGGAGAAATAGCGAGAAGAAGCCGTGGGACACCACGTATTGCAAATGCTTTGTTGAGAAGGATCCGGGATTTTGCTCAGATCAAAGGAAATGGCAGCATCGACATGGATATCGCCCACATGGGCCTGACTGCCCTGAATGTAGACAAGAATGGCCTGGATGAAATGGATATCCGCATCTTGTCTGCTTTGATAGAAAAATTCAAAGGCGGTCCGGTTGGAATTACAACCATTTCAACCGCTGTTGGCGAAGAAGCCGGAACGATCGAAGAAGTGTATGAGCCTTTCCTTATCCAGGAAGGTTATCTTATCCGCACTCCACGCGGCCGTGAGGCTACAGATCTTGCTTACAAACATCTGGGGAAAATTCCACGTTCGTTTAAAGGCAGTCTTTTCGACAACGGCTAAGTATTATCCGGATCTCTTTTCTGCACGAACTTTTTAGAATAAATAAAAGGCACTCCTAATTCGAGCACGGCATCTTCTTTTTTAACAACATGCAGGGAGCTTTGATATTCCGCATTGTAGATTTTGAGTAAGATCAGGAAGTAGGAGATGATCAATGGCCCGAAGATCAAGCCCGTTATACCCAGAAATTTTATTCCAAGGATAATTCCCAGAACCGTAACTACGGGATGCACATCGGCCATCTTCTTAGCCAACATGAAACGGATAACATTATCCATGCTTCCCATGACAAGTCCGCACCAGCCAATGATCGCGATTCCCTGCCAAGTGTGTCCGGTTACAAACATATAGATTGCAGCTGGTACCCAGATTATACCGGTTCCAACGATCGGGATCACCGAACTGAATCCGGTAAGAATGGCCCAAAATGCTGCTTCGGGTAAACCCGTGATAAGATAAATGATAAATGCAAAGATTCCCTGCGTAAGGGCTATCAGTGGTACTCCAATGGCATTACTGAAGGTTTGTGCCTTGAGTTCCGACCCGAACATCATGATTTTTTGTCTGCTGAACGGAAGCGAATGTAAAAGAGTTGCTTCTGTTTTTCTGAAGTTGGTGAGTAAAAAATACAGGAAGAAATACATCATGGTTATGCTGGCGAAGATCCCTAAGCCCTCATTCAAAACACCTGACAACATAGCCGTTCCGCGCGCCTGTATATCCTGAATATTTTTTTCTGACAAAAGCTTCACGTTAAATTTATCTTGAACGGTGGAGTCTATCTGCTTCAGCTGACCAACGAACTCCGTGGGATGCATTACCACCGGAGCTACTTTATTATAAAGCATAGTTACAAAAAGGCTGACAGGGACAAGTATTATAAAGAAAGAAACAACAATGATCAAAATGGCAGCCCTTCCTTTTTTCCAGTTCCTCTTTTTAACAAGGTTCTCCATCCATTTTTTAAAGAGTACATAGAACATCAAGCTGCCTAAAAATGCGGTAAAATATTCCCGCAAAGAGATAAGTAACAAAATCCCAAAAATTACTATGACCACCATAAAGATGGTTTTATTCGTGTTTTTCTCTGGTACCGCCTGCATATTCAGATTGTTAAATTTCTTGCCTTAATTTTTTGTAATTTAGTACTAATAATTTTATACCAGCACATTTTGGTGTAAATCCCAATATTCACACGCAAAATGCATGATCAGGATTATTTTGAAAAGACATCAGATCTGATCAAAAATTACACGGAAGACAGGATTTTACTGTTAAAAATACAGGCCGCTAAAAAAACCGGTCAGCTCAGCAGCAAGCTTATTTTTTTCATTGTTTTGATCTTGCTCGTCTTCTTCTTATTGTTTTTTGTAAGTATGATGGGAGGTTATTATTTTGCTGACCTTACCGGCAGTTTATATAAGGGTTTTAGCATCATAGCCGGATTATATTTGCTTCTTCTTTTCTCGTTTCTTATACTCTACAGAAAATATATTTCAATTAAAATTATGGATATGACTACCAGGATTTTCTTTGAAAATGAATCGCGTGAAAATGAAGAATAATTATCACATAACTTCTTACAGGGATCTGGTACGTGAGGAAAAATTGGTACGGGACCGGATTCAGCAACAAGAAACAGAGATCAAACTTCAGGTGAAGAAATTACCGGAAGAGGTTGTCTTGCTGGCAATCAATCGCGTGATCTCAACTGTTGCAAGTACAAGTATTCTTTCAATTGGGAACATGATCGTTAGATCGGTTCTTTCTTATTTTACGGGAAACGCACCGTCTGACAAAAATGAATCAGGCAAAACTATTCAAAGGGTCGTCTCAAATATTCTAGAGAGGTTTTTTCATAAAAACCATGAAGAATAGTTCTTCTTAGACCTCGTCACAACTTCTAATGGATTCCGTTCAAAATACATATCTGATCAAGGCGGAGGCTAAACGCCTCGGCTTTGACTATGTAGGTGTCTCAAAGGCGGAATTTCTTGAAGAAGAGGCTCCCAGATTGGAAAGCTGGCTGAATCAGAACATGCACGGGCAAATGAGCTACATGCAGAATCATTTTGACAAGCGCCTGGATCCGCGATTATTAGTTCCGGGTGCAAAGTCGGTGATTTCAATGTTGCTGAATTATTATCCGGAGGCCGAACAGACCGACAAGGACGCTCCGAAGATCTCGAAATATGCCTACGGAACTGATTATCATTTTGTGATCAAGGAGAAGCTGAATGGTTTGCTTGAATTCATAAAGCATAATATTGGAGCGGTGGATGGCCGTGCTTTTGTCGATTCTGCACCTGTGATGGATAAGGTATGGGCTAAAAAAAGTGGATTGGGATGGATCGGTAAGAACAGTAACCTGATCAATAAGCAGAATGGCTCTTTCTTTTTTATAGCTGAATTGATCATAGATTTAGATCTTGAATATGACGGGCCCGTAAAGGATTATTGCGGTACATGTACGAAATGCATAGATGCTTGTCCCACTGATGCTATTGTTTCTCCCCACATTGTCGATGGAAGCAAATGTATTTCTTACTTCACTATAGAGCTGAAAGAAAATATTCCAAATGAAGTGAAAGGTAAATTTGATAACTGGATGTTCGGTTGTGATGTTTGTCAGGATGTTTGTCCCTGGAACCGTTTCGCAAAACCGCATTCAGAACCTCACTTCAAACCATCTGAAATGCTGGGGTTCAGTAAATCAGACTGGGAGGAGATCACAGAAGAAACCTTTAGAAAAGTGTTTAAAGATTCCGCGGTTAAGCGCACGAAATTCAGTGGGCTTAAACGAAATATTGATTTCTTGAAATGAAAGCAGTCGTGTTGAACTTGTTTCACGATCTTATTTCTTGCCATAAAATACTCAGTGACGTAAGTGCCTTAGTGGTAAAAATTAAGACTTTGTCACATTCTTAAAAACCTCCATGATTTCATTCTTATACTGATGGCCAAAGGTGGTGAGACACCATACTTTTAAAAGTGTCTTTTCATCAGGTTTAAGCCATTTAACGGCTTTGGTGAGCTCTTTGCGGAAAAGTGTCTTATCGAAGCTTACTTTTTCCAGTATGTTTTTACTTAATTCGAACATGATGTTGTATTAAGAATATGTTGTCAATTCAATCTAAACCGAAGATACTCGATTTTTTACGTGAATACAAGTGCAAAGTTACCTTGTTGAAAAGTAAAATGGCGTTATATTTTTGTTAAAAAAGCTTAATTATTTTCGCCCCAGCGGTAGGTATTCTGAGAGAGTCCGCAAAGATCGATTGCCCTGTCGACAACGGTTGCTGCCAGGCTTTCGAAATCGGTCGGGTTGCTGTAAAATGATGGACTTGCCGGACAAATAATTCCTCCGGCTTCCGTGATCATTTTCATGTTATTGATATGGATCAGGCTTAAAGGTGTATCGCGGTTAATGAGGATAAGTTTTTTTCTTTCCTTTAGCATTACATCGGCAGCCCGGGTCGTGAGGTCATTGCTGATGCCGCTTGCAATTCTTGCGAGTGTTCCCATCGAGCATGGGCAAATGATCATGGCATCATATCCGGCAGATCCGGATGCAAAAGGAGCATAGAAGTCTGATTTGTTATATATTTTGTAGGAAATCTTCTCATAATCAGTGTTGCCAAGTTCATGTTTCCATACGTCTTTCGCATTGTCTGACATGATCACGCCAACTGTTTCGATCTGTTCTGCCAGCTTTTGCAGTTTATCGAAAAGCACCTTTGCATAAATAGAACCGCTTGCACCTGTGACAGCGACTACTATTTTCAATTTATTCTGTTTGTGCATCTTTCCCTTTGAATTGATAAATTAATGTAAAAGCCAGAACATTGTTTCTTTGTCCGGGATTATTCCAGGTACGTCCTCCCGACTGGAAAGCACGCACCGCGGCCAATGAATTTGTGTAACGCCAGTTAATGGAAATGTTCTTTAAGATCTCATAACTGATCCCCAGGCTCGCGCTTAATTCATAACTGTTAAAAGGTAATGCCATGTACACATCACCATTCTCATTGTACTCATGCGTGTTTATGAGATAACCAAATCCGGGTCCGATTTCGAAGTTGAACTTCTTATGATGATACTGAAATAATACCGGTACTTCAATATAATTAAGAGCAAGGTAGTAGTAAGAAAAATCACCGTTATCAGGATTTGAATTGTGCTTGCTTCCTTTCTGGATGTAGATCATCTCCATCTGAGCCGTCCACTTTTCGTTCATCTTTCCTGTGATCGTGATCCCTGCGGCCAGTCCGGCTTTGTCAAACCCGCCATATGTATCGCCTTCTACCTGGCTGGTGCTGAGTCCCGCTTTGATCCCTGCCACAAAACGCTTCTGACAGAATATGTTTAGGCTTAAGAATAGAAATGAAAGAGTGACAATATTCTTCATTCTTACAAAGTTAGCCAAAAAGAAACGCTCTGCAAAGGGGCAGAGCGTTCAGCATTAATTATAATTTGCTTTTACTCGACCACCTTTTTCTCTGCGGCTTGTATCACTTCATAGTTAAACATGTTATAAATAAAAGCCACAACATGACACTTGGTTGCATCACAGCTATTTCCAAGGTAGGCTGTCGGTAAGGAATACACATAATTCTTTGTGATCGTTCCATTAGGAGTGATTGTTCCGTTAACGATATTCTCTCCCCAGGTCCCATTGACATTTGCCCTCAACACATGTCTGTGGATGTAATCAGGAACATGAGTTGAACCGTTCAGTTGCCAGTCACTGATGCTGTCCTGCGTGATCATCACAACAAGGTTATAATTCCCGTTCAGCAATGTATCACTTACAAATTGTGAAACAAGATTGATGCTTAAACTTCGCGTTGATGCATCGTAAGTATTTGTAATGTTTATGTCTGCAACGGCCGGCTTTCCAAGTAATCCTGCAACTTCAGTCGCCCAGGACCCATAAGATTTAACGTGATCACCTGAACTCGCATTATAATCTTTTCTGTTGATCATCCCATTAGGATTTCCAATTGAGGAAATCCCGAAATAGGTTGGACTGTCGTATGCGTTTCCTGCTGAAGTTCTGAAATCTACCAGATACGACCCTGCAGGCGCTCCTGCAGGAGTTGTAGGCGTTGAGAAAAAGCCCGCGTGCACTGCAACAACTACTACCTGTTCACCAAAAGTGTTGATCAGATTTTCTGCTTCAATGGCAGCCTGCGGACAAGCTGTGCATTTGTGCCCGGTGTAATCTTCAACAAGCACTCTGCGGATATGTTCAGTCGTATCGACATTCCCGGGTCCGCCTGTATTTTGATTTGTCTCATTTGGATTTGCAACGTAATCGCAGGAATGAAAGCCAAGCGATCCAGTAAGTATAATGAGTAAATAGAAATATCTTTTCATTGTAAGTAAGATTAAAAGCTGCTTGTAATTGTCAATGTCACTCCGTTCGATGCAGGAACATTCCTGCAAACACCTCCTACGCAAAAGATACCGGCTCTTTGTTTGCCGTATGTAAGTTCAATGCGGTGTGCATTTTTGATATATCCCGCACTTACGTTGTAATAATGATATCGTTCATTTGCATGATCATTACCGTAATTCCATTGGTCCCCAACAGCAATGTAAATGTTGCTGTTTAATGTGTATTCAATTAATCCATACGCCCAGTCCTGGTGATCCTGTTTGGTAAACAAGCCCTGAAGCTCTACACGGATTGCACTTTCTGTCTTTAACTTATAAGTAATATCGGCAACAACAATACTCGAGTAGATCTTTCCATCCCCCGGTTTCTGAAGCACATCCTTGTTGTAAAACTGGTTAGAATAGATCAAAGTGCTCTTTATTTTCTTGCCGAACTTCTGATTGATCTCGATGTACAATTCTCTGAATAATCTCCTGTTATCAGCAAGCGTGGGGTCAATGTTCAGATAGTTTTTCTTTTTTGATGTCAGTGAAGCCGGCAGCCAGCTATTCACTTTATAGCCTTCTCTTGTCGTATCTGTTGCTACATCATATCGCATTGTATCTAGAGCGTCTGAGCCGGTGTAGTTAACCACAACATCAAGTTTGTATTTTGGTTTTTTGATGATCTTATAGCTCACTTCAGCGGAGTACTGGGTTTCTCCATTCGACTGTGAAGCGTATGGATAAAAAGCAAGCAGGTTATAAGTGTGTTGCTTGTTAAGTGCAGGGATATAATTCATGAGCTGAGTTGCCTGCTGTTCATTACGGTCGGAACGAAAGCTCATGTTATCAATGTGAGAACCGGTGAGTAAAAGGGAGAATCCTTTTTTGGCATAGCTTGCCTGCATTAATAACGCTTCGCCTGGCTTGTAAATGTATTTGTTGTCGTACGATGGGTCGTTGATCTTGGAGGCGTATTCGGTATTTAAACTAAAGTTATTCCTTGAAATGCGCATGCGTCCTGCTGAAGAGCCAACATTCTGAGGAAGTACAAGCGTAGGGTCGCGATCCTCCTGGAATTTACTAACGAAACTTCCACCAATAGAGATCACCAATTTTTTATCTGTCAATTGTTTGATCGCTTCGTTCAGCTGAATTTCCCCATCAAATCCACGAACAAGGCCACTGTTAGTTTTCAGGTCGGCACGCTGTTTACCGATCAATCCTTTCAGATAAACACCTTTGACTGGAACAGCTTTTACACGGACACCATCGAGTGCATTATCAAGTCCGAGGTTTCGCTCTTCGTAAGTTCTAAGCGTTAATCCGTTTCCGAATTGTTCATAGAAGCTTCCAACTGTGACTTCGAGAAAATCGGATTTATATGTAGCATAACGATAAGATATTCCGGTACCCTGAAAGTTTGCGGGATAACCTTGTAATCGGTTTAAATAACTTTCGTATCGCACTCCAGCGCTGAATTTACCTTTAGTATAAATAAGATTCATGAAACCATTGAAAAGCATTTTCTCCGGCACTTCTGCGGCTCCGATTGTTGAATCCGGGATGTAATATTGCGCTGTGGATTGAAAGTTTCCGTGAATGTCACCCAGGTCGAGAGAGCCAAGGTTATTTAGTAATTGTGCACAGGAAATATGACTAATGAGCAAAAAGGTGCAGGAAAGAAAAGCAATTCTGATCTTTATAAAATATTTTTTTTTCACACTTAAAGCTTGAATGTTAATTTACTTTTTCTCCTTTAGCTACTTTTTTTAATGCCTCCAGCAAATGTTCCTCGTCTCCTTCTGCATAAGAATTGTGCTGCCATACAATATTGCCTTTTCCGTCTATTATGAAAGTGTGAGGAACGTTATTGACATTCATGGCACGTTTAAAATCGGAATTCTCATCAATGTAAATTTCATATTCCCATCCTTTACTTTTAACATCAGGCCCAACTTTCGTTGCGCTTCGCGCATCATCGATGGAAACAGCTATCAGCTTCACGCCCGTTTCTTTTTGCCATTCTTCATATTGTTCTGCAATAGCATCAAGTTCTTTTTTACAAGGCTTGCACCACGTTGCCCAAAAGCTGATGATCACCGGCTTGCCGTCATTTGAGATCTTTGAAGTGTTGAAGGTCTTTCCATCAATCGTCTTTACATCAACTGCGGGAATCGGACTGCCGGAATTATTATTCTGAGCCACGCCAGCGTATGATATACAAACGCAGGTAATGAATGTTACAATTAGTTTTTTCATGCGAAGGAGAAATGTTCTGTGTGAATAAAGATAATATAAAAACAAATCAGCAGTGCTCTTGTCGTAAATAGTGGCAAGGACTGCTGATTTATTTTTTCAATAGAATATTATTTGTTGATAGAAACCTTTTTAGTAATCATATTCTTTCCAACCTGAAGGTTCAGGAAGTAAAGGCCATTACTTAAAGATTCTGCATTCAGCAAGTAGTTTTGTTCTCCCTGGCTCAATGTCCCAAGATCAGCGTTAACAACTATCTGGCCTAATGAATTCACAAGTACAACATTTACATTTGCTGCTTCAGCAAGTGTGAAATTAACTGTTGCATTGTTTGTCATCGGATTAGGATAAACATTCATGCTGTTGTTAGTAACTTCTTCATTGATGCCTGTTGTGAGGTTCGTGATATTAATATCATCAATATATGCATTATTACCATAATCGCTCGTTGCAACAAACTTGATCATTACGTTCGGTTGGCCGATGTAAGAAGCAAGGCTTACTGACTCAGCTCTCCACTGAGCCGCTGAAGATGGAGTAAATGCACTTGTAGTGGCTGTCGTGGTTGAAAGCGTAGCACCGGCTTTGTTATAAACTGTAGACCAGGTAGCACCGCAATCAGTTGAAACTTTAACTTCCAGCTTATCACTGTATGTAGTGTTATAACGCGCATGAGCAACGCTGAAAGTCAGGTTAACTCCCGATGCATTTGTAAGGTCCACGTTTTTAGTATAGAACTCATCAATTGCACCTGTCGGGCTATTATAGAAATCGATCTTAGCACACGCTGTAGATGCAGCAAATCCGCCCGCAGTAGCTCCACCAAGTCTTCTGGTCCAGGTTGGTCCGCTATCAGGATTATTAATGAACCATCCTGCAGGAGGAAATGTTGTAAGCTGGTAACCTTCAACAAGTGGAGCAGAAGCTCCTGTTCCAATGATTGCAAATTGTTTTACTGTTTGATTGTTTGCAGCGTCATTATCACTTGTTCCGTTCGGATTGCTTGTGTATGTTGTGAAAGTGTGACTTCCGTTTGCTGTAGTCTGAGCAGGTAATGTAACAGTAGCTGTTGCACCTGTGGCAAGCGAGCCTGTCCACGGAATGGTTGTTACTGTCCCGTTATCGATCTTGAAGTTTATATCACAAGAAGTTAATGTGTTGGTTCCAAAATTTTTCACCGTAACTGTTGGAGTGAATGTGCTCGCGCACTGATACAATGGAATGCCTGCAAGTGCAGTTGTTCCGATATCAACAGGGATCGGCTGAGGTGCGCTGAAAGCAGCCTGTTTTACCGATTTGTTTCCATCATCCTGTATAAAACCAACAATACCAATTTCTGCTTTGCGATAAATATATGAAGGCACAGGTCTTGCAAATGTGATCGTTTGCGTCTGCCCTGCAGTCCATGTACCACCAATTGTAGTACCTGATGCATTCGGATACATCTTTCTCATCACATTGTAAAACTCTGTCTCACCATTTGTTCCCGGAGCTGATGTAAAGCTGATCGTTCTCTCAACCATTACGATGTGCGCTTTCAGAGCACCCGTTGCGGTGAACGCCTGTGATGCTGTAATAACACAGGTAATAAAGATTGAATCGTAATCAGAAGAGAAGTTATGGCTTAAGTTTATTGTAAAAGGGGAAGTAACTGCGTATTCGTTATTGATAACCGTCTGAGTAATGGCTGAAGGCGCTCCGCTTCCGATCGTTACTCCATCCTGACGAACATCAGGAACACCTGAAACTGAATAGTATGTAACACGCGGTCCTACCTCAGCCTGAGTCTGGGTGTTCATCGGATCTACGCCCGGCCAGTTTGTCTGATATTTAATAGAAACAGTCTTCGCTGTGTTGTTAGCAAGAAGGGTATTAAACGCAGGATTTTGTGAAGCGCAAGGTCCGCAGGAGGCCTGAGTGAATTCTTCTTCCAGTACCAGTCTCTGAGATTGTCCGAACGCGAACGATCCCAGTGCAAGCATACCGGCTAATAATGTAGATTTTTTCATGTGGGTTGGGTTTAAGTTATTTAGGGACGTTTTATTTTTTAGTGGAACAACGAATTTAATTTTTTTACAGCGTTTAAGCAAATAATTTGTGGTTATTCTTAACGGAGTCCAAATTTAGCCCGATGTGATTCCTAATCAATAGGTAATTAAATTCATTCTTAGGATTCGGAGGGTCGTTTTTATTTAGACATGTAATAAAATTAATATATTTGGGGGTTCCTAAATTAGTACTCGATGAAAACATCCGACCATCTTTTTAAGCTGATTAAATCCCTGAGCAAGTCTGAAAAAGGATACTTTAAAAAGTATGCTAACTTTCATGTCCGTAATGAAATGAATAATTACACACGGATATTCGATGCAATTGATCTTCAGAAAGAGTATGATGAAAAGAAGATCCTGAAAAAATTCAGTAATGAACGTTTCATAAATCAATTCGCTGTCGCGAAGAATTATTTGTATGAAATGATTCTTGAAAGCCTTGAAGCATACCATAAAAATTCGACAACAGAGATCAGAAGTATACTGAACCGGATCGAGATCCTTGTTGATAAAGGGCTTTACATTCAGGCTAAAAAATTATTGAAACGTGTTAAGGAAATGGCGATCATTCATGAGAAGATAACCTACATTCCTGAAATAAATCTTATGGAACAAAGCATTTACCGGATGCAGTATGATGTGGGTGACCTTCGCGATAATTCCGACAACCTTATAGAAGAGATCGAGATCTCGGCAATGAAGATCAAAAACATGGCAGAGTATGAAAGTCTCAAGAACCGCCTTTATGTTCAGCGCATAGAGATGGGCGTTCTCCGGAATGAAACTGAAATTAAAAGCTATGACTGGTTGTTGAGGTCGCCTTTGCTTAAAAATGACAAGCAGGCTTTATCCATCAATGCAAAGATCCTTTATTATGAGCTGTTTGCGAGTTATTACAATGATATCGAAGATTCGGCAAAGTGTTATGAATTCTCTTCAAAACTCATTAAGCTGATCGAGGAGAACACGAAGGTGATCGAAACCAATGTTAATTTCCCGACTCACTTTTTGTATCGACACAGTATTCAGTGCTACAATATGGGAAAGTATCATGAAGCGCTTGAATACACTTCGAAAATGGAAGGCCTTAAAGTTAAAAGCGATGTTCAGAAAGTGAATATTCTTCTAAAGGCATACAACACCAAGCTGAATGTTTATTTTAAAATGGGTAACATGAAAAAATGCATGCAGCTGATCCCTGAGATTGAAATATTATTAGAAAAGAGCAAGGATTCTGACAAAGTGCTGAAAGAAGTTATTTACTGGCAGATCACTTCTCTTCTGATGATCTCGGAGCAGTATAAGCTTGCCCTTAAGTGGCTTGTGAAAGCAAACATTGTTGCAGATATCAATATCCGCCAGGATCTGGAGTGTATCGGACGGATAATGGAAATTGTGCTTCATTACGAATTAGGGAAAACGGACGTAATGGAATACAGATTGAAATCGACTTACCGTTTTCTGGCATCGAAACAAAAGATGTATCAACTGGAAAAGATCATTCTTACGTCCATCCGGAAACTGATAAACGTAAATTCCCGACAGGAATCGATGAGCTTTTTCAAACAGCTGCATGCATCCCTTGAACCTGTTGTAAAAGACCCATTGGAAAGCAAGTTCCTGACCTATTTTGATATTATGTCCTGGCTTGAAAGTAAAATAGAAAAACGGAAATTCGAAGAAGTGGTAAAGGGAAAGCTTAAGCCATTAACTGTATAAAGATTAGCCTTTCGAATACTAAATTTAAAACGCTCTTATAATTGTGATATTTTAAAACAATAATGTATATTTGTAAGTATAGACGAACATACTGTCACTTAAATCATTAACCATGAAAAAAATCTTTACTTCTATTATTGCATTAACCTTTACCACTCTTGGGTTTGCACAAAGCCTGCATATTTATGAAGGCAGTACTGATGTTACCGGTGGGCATATATACGATACAGCTTACGGTTATAATTTCACCACTCAGTCTCTTGACCTGAAGCTTCATGAGCTTGAATTGCATAACACGACTTCCAGTGCTGTCAGCTACAAAGTTAACCGCACCATTCTGAGCGGCACATTGCCTGCTGCTTCGGCATTGTATTTCTGTACAGGTGTTCAGTGCTATTCTCCAAATTCGGCTATCACCTGGACTCCGGGAGGCGCTCCTTCTTCGATCGCTGCTAATGCAACACTTCCCAGCGGACCGAATACTTACGGGATCTCTGCTCACTATGATGATAGTCTTGCAACATCAAACGTAGTTGTTCTTTACCGCGTATTTAATACAGCGGTAGCAGGAGATACAGCTTTCGTAACAATACATTATATTGGAAGCGCAGTAGGAATTGAAGAAAACAAATTGGCATCTGTTAATGTATCATCGGCTTATCCTAATCCTGCGATCTCAACAGTTTCAATAAAGTATGAAATGAATCAGTATGCTCAGAAAGGCAAATTGATTGTGTTTGACATGCTAGGAAATAAAGTTAAAGAAATGGACCTGAACGAAAAACAGGGTGTTGCAAAAGTTGATGTTTCAACAATGGCTCCGGGTGTTTATTTTTATTCATTCATGGTAAATGATAAAGCGCTCGTGACTAAAAAACTGATCGTTAGTTCAAAATAGCAAATTTATATTTTCTTAAAAAGGCCATTCTTCCATTAAGAAGAATGGCTTTTTAATTCTCATGATAAAAAAATTTCTGTTATTCTTTTGTATTCCATGTTTTAGCCTGGCGCAGAACCAATACTTTGAAAAAGTGTATGGTACTGCAGCTAATGACGTTTCGCGATCTGTGAAGCAGTTAGCAGGGGGTAGCATTTTCGTGCTGGGGAATTCTGATTTCAATGGACAACAGGATATCTCACTTACCAAGTTGAACAGCCATGGAAACGAGATCTGGACTCAGTATTATGGAACGACAAACGTTGAAAATGCATTTTATCTGAACCTCACAAATGACGGTAATCTCGTTTTTGTGGCGGAGACCGAAACGGCCTCTAATAATTTAGATGTGTTGATTTATAAGGTGGATACAAGCGGAACTGTGGTCTGGAATAAAACATTTGCAAGTAACGTGAATGAGAATGCAAAATATATTGAACAGACCCATGATAAGGGTTATATTCTTTGCGGAGCGCAGAACGACTCTTCCGGATATTATGACATCTTAGTTGTTAAGCTTGATTCTGCAGGCGATGAAGATTGGCATGTTACGCTCGGCCGCACGCAGAACGATTATTCGGATATGATTCACGAAACCGGAACCGATTATATATTGACAGGCGATACGCGCAGTTATGGCGCAGGAGGCTACGATGTTATTTTATATAAGCTCGACTCGACCGGGAATGAGATCTGGTCACAAGCATACGGTGACACGCTTCAAAACGGATGTCAGGGACTTGCAATTCTTTCTGACGGCAATTATTTATCGTATGGGGAAACAGAAATCTATCCTGCTTCCCCTTTTGATTTTTATCTTGAGAAAATTGATCCTTTGGGAGGAAGTATCTGGCGCTACACTTATGGCGGAGGCGGTGCTGATGCCATCTTTTCGGTGAAGGAAGACACTGACGGAGGATTTATCTGTACAGGTTATACCAATAGTTACAACGGTGGCGGGCCACTTGATCTGGTGATTTTGAAAGTGGATGCCTCGGGTACGTTTTTATGGAAAGAAACATACGGAGGAGTAGGGATCGACATTGGTTATGAGATCATTCCTTCTGTGGATAGTAACGGATTCATCATCACCGGCAAAACTTTTCAGGGCACGGAACAATATTATTTATTGAAGCTTAACAGTGATGGAATGGTAGGAATAAAGGATCCGGAAGCTAAGTCTGTCAATTCATTGACCGTATTTCCTAATCCATGTTCAAATGAAATTTTTGTTGTTACCGGTAAAGGAAACAATACATCTGAAATTTTAATTACGAACATTGAAGGGAAAATATTAATGCAGCAACATATACTTTCAGACGATAGAGGATTGGTAAAGGCCGATATTTCAGGTCTCGCAAAAGGACTTTATTTCTGCATGATCAGCAGCGAAGGGCAACCTATCACCAGAACAAAATTTATAAAGCTTTAGATGTTTTTTCTCCCATCAATTCTTTAGCAAGTTTGGAAAGACCACTGCTTGCTTTTTCCTTGATAATTTTCAGATTACTTACACCATTTACTTTCACGTCACTCGGATCAACCAGATATTTTGGAATATCGTTAGGTATATAATCAATCAGTCCTGCTGCAGGATAAACCGCCATGGATGTGCCAACCACAATAAAGATATCTGCCTTTTCTGCAATGATATATGCAGTTTCCATTTGAGGTACCATTTCACCGAACCACACAATATGCGGCCTCAGCTGAGATCCTTTTTCACATTTCTCACCGAGCTTTATTTCAGAGCCTTTGATTTTGTAAATCAATGATGGATCAACGGTACTCCGGCTTTTGATGATCTCACCATGCAGGTGAAGAACTTTTTTAGAGCCTGCACGCTCGTGAAGGTCATCAATATTCTGGGTGATGATATGCACATCGTATTTGCTTTCAAGTTCAACTAAAGCGAAGTGGGCATCATTAGGTTGTGATTCCAAAACCTGTTTTCTGCGTTTGTTGTAGAAGTCGAGCACTAATTCTTTATTGCGATCCCAGGCCTGTGGTGTAGCCACGTCATTGATGTCATATTCTTCCCATAGACCGCCACTGTCGCGAAAAGTTTTAATGCCGCTTTCAGCACTGATTCCTGCTCCGGTAAATACAACTAATTTAGGTTTCATGTTCACAATCGATTTGCATTTTTCTTGCCAGGATGTCTCTCATCAGAGCCTTTTAAAATGCATAGAATATAAAATTAAAAATTAAAAATTAAAAAACAATTTTAAAGGTGTCAAATTGTGCTCAAGGTCTTGTAATGACTGATAAATTCTTATATTCGCAATTCAAAAAATCAGAAGATGGCAAAATTCAGAAAGCAGGATGCATTGGATTATCATTCGCAGGGAAGACCGGGTAAAATTGAAGTTATACCTACCAAGCCACATAGCTCACAAAGAGACTTATCATTAGCATATTCACCGGGGGTTGCGGAACCTTGCCTCGAGATAGAAAAGAACCCTGAAGATGCATACAAATACACGGCAAAGGGAAATCTGGTGGCTGTCATTTCTAACGGTACAGCGGTTCTTGGACTTGGAAACATAGGGGCGTTGGCTTCAAAGCCGGTAATGGAGGGTAAAGGATTGCTTTTTAAGATCTTTGCTGACATTGATGTATTCGACATAGAGGTTGATGCAACCGATATTGACGCTTTTGTAAACACAGTTAAGGCGATCTCACCAACCTTTGGGGGAATTAACCTTGAGGATATAAAAGCACCGGAATGTTTCGAGATTGAAAGAAGGCTTAAGGAGGAGTTGAAAATTCCCCTGATGCATGATGACCAGCATGGAACTGCTATCATTTCTGCGGCAGCATTGCTTAACGCGTGTGAAGTGGCAAAGAAAAAATTATCGGAAGTTAAGATAGTTGTTAACGGAGCCGGTGCATCTGCTATTTCATGTGCCAAATTATACATTGCTGTAGGAGCGAAAAAGGAGAACATCCTTATGCTCGATAGTAAAGGTGTGTTGAGCCTGGAGCGTGAAGATCTTGATGAGCAGAAAAAGTTCTTTGCAACAACAGATAAAAAACGAAAGACCTTAGCGGAAGCTATCAAAGACGCTGATGTATTCGTTGGTTTGTCAAAAGGAAATGTGGTGAACCAGGATATGGTTCGTTCTATGGCAGATAACCCAATTGTTTTTGCTTTAGCAAATCCGGATCCCGAAATTCCTTATGCAGATGCAATGGCTGCACGTCCGGATATCATCATGGCAACAGGCCGGAGCGATCATCCTAACCAGGTGAATAATGTACTTGGTTTCCCGTTTATCTTTCGTGGTGCGCTGGATGTCAGAGCAACACAGATCAATGAAGCGATGAAGCTTGCCGCGGTTTACGCCATTGCTCATCTCGCTAAAGAGCCGGTTCCTGACACGGTAAATCTTGCGTACGACTCTAAAAATATTGTTTTCGGCCCCGAATACATCATTCCCAAACCGATCGATCCGCGACTGATCTACACGGTTGCTCCTGCGGTTGCAAAAGCAGCAATGGAGTCTGGTGTTGCTCAATTCAATATCACAAATTGGGAAGCTTATGAAAATGAGCTCATCAACCGTTTAGGACTGGATAATAAGCTTATCAGGAATGTAACGAATAAAGCGAAATCAAATCCGAAGCGTGTTGTATTCACGGAAGCGGATCATTATAAAATATTAAAAGCTGCACAGCAGGTTGCTGATGAAGGAATTGCAAAACCAATATTATTGGGTGATGCAGACAAGATCAGAAAGCTGATCGCAGAGAATAATTTAGATTTAGGAGATATTCCTATCATCGATCCACGCAGCAAATCGGAAGAGGAAAGACGATATGCTTATGGAGATCTTTTCTTTAAGAAACGCCAACGCAGAGGTTTTACGCTTTATGAAGCGAGAAAGATCATGAAGGAAAGAAATCATTTCGGGGCAATGATGGTGGAAACCGGTGCTGCTGATGCGATGATATCCGGCCTGACCAGAAAGTATGCAGATCCTATCCGCCCCGCATTGCAGATCATTGGAGTTCAGGAAGGCGCAAGCCGCGTTGCGGGTATGTATATCGTAAATACCAAACAAGGGCCTTTCTTTTTCGCAGACACGACAATGAATGTGAATCCGACTGTGCAGGAGCTAGTAGATATAGCAGTACTAACAGCGAAGAGTGTGAAGCAATTCAATATCACTCCGCGGGTAGCGTTGTTGTCATATTCTAATTTCGGTTCTTCAGAGGGAGAGCTTCCAAACAAGGTTCGTGATGCTGTACAGATCCTGCATAAAGAATATCCCGGAATGATTGTGGATGGCGAAATGCAGGCAAACTTCGCGCTTAATAACGAATTATTGAAAGAGCAGTTTCCATTCTCTGATCTGGTGGACAAGAAAGTAAACACACTCATCTTTCCAAACCTTGCATCAGGAAACATTGCATACAAGCTGATCCAGGAAATGGGCGGAGCTGAAGCCATCGGCCCGGTGCTGATCGGAATGAAAAAGCCTGTTCACATTTTACAGTTGGGTAGTTCAGTGCGTGAAATAGTGAACATGGTTACAATTGCCGTGATTGATGCACAGGCTAAAAAATAAGGCAACTGTTTTAGATTGCTGCGTCTTTAAAATAGTAAATCAAAATTGATTGACAGATTTTTATGATCAACCATATCAACGGAAAGTTAACTGAAAAGAATCCTACTTATGCTGTGATAGAGGCAGGCGGTGTAGGATATGTGATGCAGATCTCTTTAAACACTTTTTCCAAGTTAGGTGACAACGAACAATGCAAGTTATTCACTGAGCAATTATATGTTCGTGATGACATGCCCCGGTTTTTTGGCTTCGCTGACACCGCTGAGCGTGATCTTTTCCGTCAGTTGGTTTCAGTATCAGGTGTAGGAGGAACGAGCGCATTACTGATGCTCTCTTCGTTAAGTGCTGCAGAAATTCAAAATGCCATTGTTACCGGAAATGTTGCATTGATAAAGAGTGTGAAAGGAATCGGTGAGAAGACTGCACAGAGAATCATTGTCGACCTGAAAGGCAAGATGGGTAAGGAAGAATTAAGCTCAAGCTTTTTTGCTGGAGCAAACAATACTTTGAAGGAAGAAGCGTTATCTGCGCTCGTGATGTTAGGTTTTAATAAAGCTGCAGCAGATAAAGTATTAGACAAGATCATTCGGACAGAAGGGGCGGGACAAACAGTTGAGCAGTTAATCAAAGGAGCATTAAAAAATCTCTAAGACCGGCATTTCATTGAGTTTCAAACTTTCAAAATATTTAGTCGTTGGTGCTGTTTCCGCAGCTTTGCTGTCCGTGATCGTGGGATCGGATGCAAAGGTTTCGCCTTACGATCATGCAGGAAGTTTTGACGCAGATCAGCCTATGATGGCTGTTGATACGCCTGAAGTTCCGGAAGAAGATTCTCCCATCATTTTGCCGTATCCTTATCAGGACCAGTCTACAGGTGACCCTCTGAATTACCCTAATTCAGGCGGACTGATGCTTAACAATCCTTCCAATGTAACTACCGATGTGGAGTATGATCCGAAGACGGGCAATTATAATATTTCACAGAAAATAGGAGGAATGAATTATCGCCCGCCAACTTATATGGAGAGTGAAGAGTTCCAGGATTATCAATTCAAAAAACAAACTAAATCCTATTGGAATCAGCGTTCACATGCTGAATCACAAAATGCTCAAAGCAGTACAACCATCCCGAAATTACGTGTGGGAGGTGAAGTGTTTGACAGGATCTTCGGTGGTAACACGGTTGATATCCGTCCGAACGGTTCTGCCGAATTGATCTTTGCGTATCAGGGAACTAAAACCGAGAATCCCGCTTTGCCTGAAAAGCAAAGGAAGATCAGCACATTCGATTTCGATGAGAAGATCCAGCTGAACGTTGTGGGTAAGATCGGGGATAAATTAAAATTAACCACGAGCTACAACACCGAAGCTACATTTGATTATGAGAATCAGATGAAGCTGGAATATACAGGGTATGAAGATGAGATCATTAAGAAGATCGAAGCGGGTAACGTAAGCATGCCTTTGAATGGGTCGCTGATCACAGGAAGCCAGACATTGTTCGGGATAAAAACGCAGCTGCAATTCGGAAGACTTACGGTCACAAGTATTTTGTCACAGCAAAAAGGGAAAAAGTCTGAAGTTGAGGTTACCGGTGGAGCACAAGTCAGCAAGTATGAAGTCGCAGGTGATGCTTACGAGTATAACAAACACTTTTTTCTTGCTCACTTTTTTCGCGATCAGTTCAATACTGCATTAGCTGGCCTGCCTTTCATCAACTCAAGTGTAAACATCAGCAGGATAGAAGTCTGGGTATCGAATTCAAATAATGCAACGAATGATATCCGTTATGCGCTTGCCCTTTCTGAACTTGGAGAGGATATTACACATGTGGTGCCACCGGCTACCAACCTGAATTATGTTAGCGACAATGATCCGAATACTGTTCTTCCTTATAATGATCAGAATAATCTTTATCAGAAAATGGTTGCATTGGGTAACCTTACGAATCCTTCTTCTCCGGCTGGAACAAGGGGGCTTTCAAGTGCCAACACACAATTAGCCACTACGCCTTTGAAGCAGACTATCAATTATTCGGTGCAAAACATGCGGAAGCTTCAGCCATCGGAATATACCTACAATGCGAGATTAGGTTTCATTTCCCTTAATCAACAACTGAACCCGGAACAGGTGCTTGCTGTTTCTTTTCAGTATACTTACCAGGGACAAACATATAACGTAGGGGAATTCTCAGATGGCGGTATCAGTGCTCCGGCATTGCTTTTCCTGAAGATGCTTAAGGCAGAAGCTCCTAACACCCGTTACCCGATCTGGAACTTGATGATGAAGAACGTTTATTCCATCGGTGCATATCAGGTAAATCCAAAAGATTTTAAGCTGGATGTATTTTATACCAACATCGCGACAGGAACGGACATCAACTACCTCCCTGTAACGGAATGTCATACTGCGATCAAAGGTAAGCCCCTGATCCAGGTGTTAAATCTCGACAGGTTGAATATGCAGAATGATCAAACGCCTGATGGTGTTTTCGATTATGTAGATGGTGTTACTATAAATTCGAATAACGGACGTGTGATCTTTCCTGTTGTGGAACCTTTCGGAGATTTCTTAAGATCGCGCTTTGATGCTAATGCGAATTGTGATCCGGGAGAAGCAAACAAATATGTGTTCGATCCTCTTTACGATTCAACGAGAACCTCTGCTCAGCAGTTCCTCAATCTGAACAGGTTTAAGATCAAAGGACAATATCAATCGGCTTCCGGTTCGGAGATCTCGCTGGGGGCTCCTAATGTTCCTCAAGGCTCGGTAACTGTTACGGCCGGTGGTGTTCAGCTGACCGAGAATGTGGATTATACTGTTGATTATACGCTTGGACGATTAAAGATCGTTAATGAAGGAATTTTAAATTCCGGCACACCGATCAAGATCTCACTTGAAAGTAATGCCTTGTTCGCTATACAGTCGAAAACCCTTTTCGGGACACACCTCGATTACAAGATCAACAAAGATTTTAACATTGGTGCAACCGTAATGAATCTAACGGAACGGCCATTAACTAAAAAAGTGAATCAGGGTGATGAACCGATCCGCAATACCATTTGGGGTCTTGACGGTAATTACAGAACCGAAGCTCCTTTCCTGACAAGGTGGATCGACAAGATCCCATTGATCGAAACCAAAGAAATGAGTACGATCACCGCTACAGGTGAGTTCGCATATTTAATTCCGGGACACAGCAAGGCAATTGGTAAAGATGGTAATTCATACATCGATGATTTTGAAGGCAGCCAGTCAACCATCGACCTTCGTCAGCAGGGGAGCTGGAACCTTGCCAGTTTACCGGAAGGTCAACGGAGTATGTTTCCTGAATCGGATTCAGTGAACAGTCTTGCCTTTGGTTATAACCGCGCACGCCTTAACTGGTATGTGATCGATAACGTTCTTCAGCGTCAGCAAAATCTTACTCCGGGACATTATACTTCCGTGGATATGTCTAACAACTTCTCCCGTGAGATCCCCGAAACAGAGGTGTTTCCAAACAAACAATCACCAACCGGACAGGTAAGTGCCATTGCTACCCTTGATCTTGCCTATTATCCAAATGAACGTGGTCCTTATAACTACAATGCAGATTCTGTGCAGTATGCGGCCGGATTGGATGCTAATGGAAAGTTAAGGGATCCGGAATCACGCTGGGGTGGGATCATGCGCTCAGTTCAGACAAACGATTTTGAAGCGACAAATATTGAATACATCCAGTTTTGGGTGATGGATCCATTTAATGATGATTTGCCGGTATCTCAAAGAAATACAGGAGGAGACCTTTATTTTAACATAGGAAATGTATCAGAAGACATTCTTCATGACGGCTACAAAAGTGCTGAAAATGCCTTACCTGCGCCAAGTACTGCGGACCAAAATAACGGTCAAAATCTTCCCACTACCGAAACTAAATGGGGGATAATTCCAACAGTTCAGCCGCTTGTAAATGCGTTCAACAGTGATGAAGGTGACAGGGCTTCTCAGGACGTTGGTCTGGATGGTTTGGATGATAACAGGGAGGCTACTTTTTTCGCGAACTATTTGAGTAAAGCTCAATCGATCGTAAATTCTACAACGTACAATAATCTGGTAGCAGATCCATCAGGAGATAATTTCCATTATTTCAGGGGAGGAGATTATGATGCAGTTTCTTATAGTACTTTACAGCGTTATCAGCAATGGAATGGATTGGAAGAGAATTCCAGAACAACTTCTCAGTCGCCAGAATCATACGCTACTCCGGGGCCAACATCAGGAACACCAAATGTTGAGGATATTAACCGCGATAATAACTTAAGCACATCAGAAAGTTATTTTCAGTATCATGTGAGTCTTGACCCTGCAAAATGGGGTAGTGTGGGTGAAAACTACATCACCGATATTTACAGCACTTACGGACAGAATGTGAAAGACGGATCTTCAAAGCCGATCAAATGGTATCAGTTCAAGATCCCGGTTAAAGTTCCGGAACTGAGGGTTGGTTCAATCGAAAATTTTCAATCGATCCGTTTTATGAGGATGTATCTGAAAGGTGTCGATAAGCCGATCGTCCTTCGTTTTGCACGTCTTGAGCTTGTTCGGGGTGAATGGAGAAAATATGGTTTTGACCTTCTCACTCCAGGGCTGTATGTTCCAAATGATGATAACTCAACGCAGTTTGATATTGGTGCTGTTAACATTGAAGAGAACGGAAGCAAGAGCCCTGTGAACTATGTACTGCCTCCGGGCATTCAGCGTGAACAAAGTGCTGCGTCAGCAAATCTTATTCAGCAAAATGAACAGGCATTGTCTTTAACAGTTTGTAATCTCCAGGACGGAGTTTCACGCGCAGCATATAAGAATACAAGCCTTGACGTACGTTCCTATAAAAAACTGAAAATGTATGTGCATGCCGAAGCTTCTGCAAATACTGCATATCCGTTAAGCAATGGAGATCTGCATCTGTTTGTTCGCTTGGGGACAGATTTTACAGACAACTATTACGAGTATGAGATCCCGCTTTCCGTTACAGCTCCGGGAAGCTATAGCGGAACAAACGAGGACGATCAGTATCGTGTGTGGCCATCTGATAATGAGATGATCCTTGAGTTTGAAAAGCTTCAGTCTGCCAAGCAAAAAAGAAATATTGAGATGTTTGGAAACTCATCAGTTACCCTGACCACTGAATATAAGGTAAATGACGGGTCACGAACAATCGTCATAAAAGGTAATCCAAATTTAAGTGCGGTTAAAACGGTAATGATCGGGATAAGAAATCCGAAGCGTGGCGGCCCGGGTGATGCGGATGACGGTTTGGCGAAATGCGGACAGATCTGGGTGAACGAGCTTCGCCTAAGTGATTTCGATCAGAAGGGTGGATGGGCAGCGAATGCCAGGGTAACAGCAAAGCTTGCAGATTTCGGAACACTGTCACTTTCCGGAAGTATGTACACTCCGGGTTTTGGAAGCATTGAAAATAAAGTGAGTGAAAGAAAGCGTGAAGAGCTGAAACAGTATGATGTATCGTCAAGCCTTGAGTTAGGGAAATTCATTCCTGAAGACTATAACGTTCATATTCCTATGTATGTGGGATATTCTGAAACATTTATCACACCGCAATATAATCCGCTTGACCCCGACATCCTTTTAAAACCTGTACTTAAGGATGCGAGTATTCCAAAGGCACAGCGTGATTCGATAAAGCACATTACGCAGGATTATACAAAACGAAGGAGTCTCAACTTTACCAATGTGAAAAAAGATAAAGGCAAGAATGCCAAGAAGAGCCATATTTATGATGTCGAGAACTGGGCTGCTTCTTATTCATACAACGAGATCTACAGAAGAAATGTAAATATTGAATATAATTCTCAGCGTACGTATCGTGCTGGTTTGAATTATAATTATGCTCCCCAGCCTAAGAACATAAGGCCTTTTGCTAAGAACAAAGCATTGCAGTCGAAATACCTGACAATAATCAAGGATATTAACTTTTATCCTTATCCGAACAAAATTGGTTTCTCAACTGATGTTGACCGTGATTACAGTACTTCGAAGGGAAGGAACACCACCACAGATGATATTATCATTCTTCCGACCTTCAACAAAACATTTAATATGAATCGTGATTATGATCTGAAATATGATATCACAAAGAATCTGAAGCTTGATTTCATCGCGAATAATCAGGAGCGTGTCTTAGAACCGGATGGCGCAATTACCAACGAAACGAATGATACACTGAGAAAAGAATTTTTCGACCGCTTAACAAAAACGCAGTACAATCACCAGATCAGCCTGAATTATAATATTCCTATCAATAAACTCCCATTGCTTGATTTCACTACAGCAAGCGTTCGTTATGCAGGCACTTACAATTGGCAGCATTCACCATTATATGATACGCGTAAAGATGCTGCCGGTAATTTTATCTTAACCGATACATTAGGGAATACCATTCAGAACTCCCGGAATATATCCTGGAACGGCCAGTTGAACATGGTGACGCTTTATAATAAAGTTCCGTATCTGAAAAAGATCAATCAAAAAAACAATAAGAATAAGAATGCGAAAGCGCCAGCAGTAAAAGGTAATGCCAAAACCCCACCTGCCGATACCACAAAAAAGAAGAATGACAATTACGAAGTGTTGGAATATATTGCAAGATTTGTGATGACGCTGAAAACGGTGAATGTAACTTATAGTGACAATGCTGGAACTTTGTTGCCAGGTTATAAAAAGGGGACTCAGATGATGGGAATGGATGAGCACTTCGATGGGCCAACGCCCGGTTTTATTTTCGGTAGCCAGCATGATATAAGGGGAAGGGCAATTGCGACAACTCAGGACGATGATCCGAATAACGACTGGCTCGTACAAACACCTTCGATAAATACCCCATATACCAACACAAGTACGCAGAATCTTAGTATTCGTGCTAATGCGGAACCTTTCCCGGACCTGAAAGTAGAGCTCACGGCAACCAGGACACAATCAAAAAGTAAGAGCGAATTTTTTCGCTGGAGTGATATCGAAGACAGGTATGTTTCTGATGCGCCCACAGAAACGGGAACTTTCAGTACTTCGTATCTGACGTACAGCACCTCTTTTGAAAAGAATGGAGATAAAACATTTCAGGCGTTTTTAGATGCCAGGCCCAATATTTCCGCAAGGCTCGGATCAAATAACCCGAATTCACAAAGCAGTGTTGGCGGCTATGCAGAAGGGTATAATGAAACTGCGCAGGATGTTTTAATTCCTTCTTTCCTTGCGGCTTATTCAGGAAGAAATTCTGCGAGCTCAAGCCTCGAGCAATTTCCTAAGGTTCCAAAACCTAACTGGAGAGTTACTTACGATGGATTGTCGAAATTAGAGAAGATCAAAAAGTACTTTAAATCTTTTACATTGAGCCATGCATACCGCTCTTCATACAATGTAAGCGGTTACACCTCGAATTTACTTTTCAGTGATCCTGATGGTGATGGGTATACTGCCATCAAAGAAAATGTTTCCAGCATTTCCAATAATCCTAATTTCCTCAGCAGGACACAGATCAACACTGTAACAATTTCAGAACAATGGAGCCCATTGATCAAGCTCGAAATGACGTTGAACAATAGTATACTTGTTTCATTTGAATATAAAAAAGACAGAAATTTATCACTCGGATTAACAAGTAAAACGATCACCGAGATGATGGGTAAAGAAATAATCGGAGGGCTGGGGTATCGTTTAAGGGATTTAAAAATTCCTAATTTGCAAATCAAAGGAAAGCCGATCAAGAGTGACCTTAATTTAAAAGGGGATATTTCTTTCAGGAAAAATGAAACTGTCATGAGGAGAATTGTGGAGGAAGTAAGCCAGTCGACAGGAGGAACAAATATTATTTCACTGAAGTTGTCGGCAGATTACGTGATCAGCGAAAAGATCAATATTCGTATATTCTATGATCGCATCATAAATAAACCGGTTATCTCAACTTCATTCCCGACAACCAATACAAACGCGGGTGTTAGTTTAAGGCTGACGCTTTCAAATTAATTTCGCTGCAATGTTTTACGCTTGTCGAATTATTATAAATTTGTGTCTCAATAAAAAAACTGAATATGAATTTTCCTGAAAACTTAAAATACACTAAAGATCACGAATGGGTTCGTGTTGAAGGCAATGATGCATACATCGGAATCACGGAATTTGCTCAGGGCGAATTGGGTGATATCGTTTATGTGGATATACAAACGGAAGGTGAAGATCTTGCTCATGAAGAGATCTTTGGTACAGTTGAAGCTGTTAAAACCGTTTCAGATCTGTTTATGCCTGTTTCGGGCAAAGTGGCTGAGGTGAACAAAGGTCTCGATTCGAATCCTGAAGCTGTAAATAAAGATCCTTACGGAGCAGGCTGGATGATAAAAGTTTCAATGAAAGACGTATCTGAAGTAAATTCTTTGTTAAGCGCTGCTGATTACAAAGCATTGATCGGACACTAAAAATGTTTTTCAGGCATCTTAGGTGGGCGATGCTTTGGGCATTGGTCATTTTAATATTATGCGGAATGCCCGGAAGGGATATTCCGCATATTTCATTTCTGGAGCTGCTGAGCTTTGATAAGTTCGTACATGCAGGAATATTCTTTGTCCTCATCTTATTAACCGTACGTGGTTTGAGCTTGCAGACGAGATTTATTATTCTGCATAATAATCCAAAAAGTTTTGCCGCCTTTATTTGTATAACTTATGGCGGTCTCCTTGAGATTATGCAGGCAACGGTATTCAAGGAGCGCAGTGCCGACCTGTACGATTTTATTGCTAACAGCTTCGGTTGTATCGTTGGGATCATTTTTTATAACCGGATTGAAAAGAAGTTTCTTATCAGTTTAATTAAATAAATAGTCATTTGAAATTTAAGTGGATCATAACAAGATTTGAAGCCCTGACCCCTGCTACTTTATACAGGATCATGCAGCTTCGTGCTGAAGTGTTTGTCGTTGAGCAGAACTGTCCTTATCTGGATGCTGATGGCAAAGATGAAAATGCATTCCATGTGATGGGATACAATGAAGAAAAAGAGATGATTGCTTATTGCAGAATCCTTCCTGAAAATGTTTCGTATCCGGAAGTTTCAATTGGCAGGGTGGTTACATCACAATCGGCAAGAGGCACAGGTGCGGGAAAGGAAATGATGCAAAGGGCGCTCGATGAGATCAGGCTTCTGTTTGGAGATGTGCCTGTCAGGATAGGAGCACAGCTTTATCTGAAAAAATTCTATGAAGGGTTTGGGTTTGAGGTCATCTCGGATGAATACCTGGAAGACAATATCCCTCACATTGAAATGCTCGCCAAGCTTTAGAAACAATGGAAGTATGGATATTCTATCCAATTCTTTAAAAAGCTGTTTTTGATTACAGAATCATGCCTGCGCCAACGGTAACATTCGTTGATTCATCAATGAGAATGATACTACCGGAACTTCTGTTCTTCTCGTATTTGTCGATAACCAATGGAGCCGTTGTACGTAGTGTCAGCCGGGCTATTTCATTTAGCCCGACAGTCTTGTCCTGTACATTTTCGAGGGTGCTGATATTTACTTTGTATTGAACATCTTTTACCACGCAACGGACTTCCTTGCTCGTATGTTTTAAATAATATTTTCCATTCAGCTGAAGTTTTTTATCAGTAAGCCAGCAGATCATTACCTCTAGATCCTGTGTCACTTCAGCAATATTGCTGCTTGCAACGATCATGTCTCCGCGTGAAATATCAATTTCATCATTTAGGGTAAGTGTAACGCTCATAGGAGCAAATGCTTCGTCAAGCGACCCGTTTGCTGTGTCGATGGATCGTATGGTTGATGAGTGACCACCGGGCAAGACGGTAACCTTATCGCCTTTTTTTAACACGCCTCCTGCTATTCTTCCGGCATAACCGCGATAATCATGGTACTCATGGCTCATGGGCCTGATCACGTATTGAACCGGGAACCTCATATCGTTAAGATTCTGATCGTGCGTAATGTCGATATCTTCAAGCATTCCTAAAAGGGTCTTCCCTTTATACCATTTCATGCTGCTGCTCGCATCCACAACATTGTCACCTTTGAGCGCACTCATCGGGATGAATTTAACATCAACAGTACTTTCCAGTTTTTTAATGAACTTCTCGTAATCACTTTTGATTTGTATGAACGTGGCCTCCTTAAAGTCAGCAAGGTCCATCTTATTCACACAAACTATTATATGAGGTATTTTTAAAAGGGAAGCGATATACGTATGACGCATGGTTTGTTCAATAACACCTTTGCGCGCATCGATAAGTATGAGAGCAACATTCGCGGTAGACGCACCCGTAACCATGTTGCGGGTGTACTGAATATGTCCGGGAGTATCAGCAATAATGAATTTTCTTTTTGGGGTGGCAAAGTAACGGTATGCAACATCGATAGTTATACCCTGTTCGCGTTCAGCACGAAGCCCATCTGTAAGCAATGCAAGGTTCACATATTCTTCACCACGTTTTTCGCTCGTTGCTTTGATGGATTCATACTGATCTTCGAAGATCGATTTCGAATCATAAAGAAGTCTTCCGATGAGCGTGCTTTTTCCGTCATCAACGGATCCTGCTGTAGTAAAGCGCAGCAGGTCCATTTCTAAATATCCCTTTGAGGAAAATTGCTGATCGCTGACTGCTGAATGTTTATTATCTGACACGGTTTGTTTCAATTAATGAGTTTTGTTATTGCTGTTAGAAATAGCCGGCTTTCTTACGGTCTTCCATTGCGGCTTCAGAACGTTTATCGTCTATCCTGCTTCCACGTTCGGTAACACGTGTTGAAGCGACCTCTTCCACAATTTCTTCCAGTGAATTCGCTTTGGAAAGCACCGCGCCCGTGCAGCTTATATCCCCGATCGTTCTGAAACGTACCTGCATTTTTTCCACTTTTTCAGTAGGCTTCAGTGGAATTACATTCGAATGGGCATAAATTACTCCATCACGAACAAAACATTCACGTTCATGGGTAAAGTATATAGAAGGGATGTCAATCTTTTCCTGGAGGATGTATTGCCACACATCCATCTCTGTCCAGTTGCTGATTGGAAACACTCTGAAATGCTCACCAATATGCTTTTTGCCATTAAATAAATTCCATAATTCAGGCCTCTGGTTTTTAGGGTCCCATTGGCCGAACTCATCACGGTGAGAAAAGAATCTTTCTTTTGCACGTGCTTTTTCTTCATCTCTGCGCGCACCACCGATACATGCATCGAATTTGTAATTTTCGATTGTATCCAGTAGAGTGACTGTTTGCAAAACATTCCGGCTGGCGTTAAACCCTTTCTCTTCAGTAACCCTTCCGGTGTCAATGCTATCCTGAACGGATGCCACTATGAGATGAGCGCCATATTTATCAGCAAGATTATCACGGAAAGTCAGTGTCTCCTGAAAGTTGTGTCCGGTATCGATATGGACAAGAGGGAAAGGCACTTTGGCCGGTGCAAAAGCTTTACGGGCAAGGTGAAAACAAACGATGCTGTCTTTTCCGCCAGAAAAAAGCAAAGCAGGCTTTTCAAATTGCGCTGCAACTTCACGAAGAACGTAAATACTTTCGCTTTCTAATTCCTTCAAATGAGTGAGGTGGTGGCTTTTCATTATATTTTAAGCTTCTCTATGATCTGTTTAACACTTTGTGCAACACTTAATTCATTAGTCCTTAATTCAACTTCCGGTCTAACCGGTGCTTCAAAAGGTGCACTGATCCCTGTAAAATCTTTGATCTCACCTCTTCTTGCTTTTGCATATAATCCTTTGACATCACGCTTTTCGCAAATTTCAAGGGGAGTGTTTATAAAAATTTCCAGAAAATCATCTTCTCCGATTATTTTCTTAGCAAGGCTCCTGATCTGCTCTGTCGGACTTACAAAACAGCATATTGTTATGATTCCGGTGTTCACAAACAGCTTTGTCACTTCAGCGATCCGCCTGATGTTTTCAATGCGGTCGGCCTCACTGAAACCCAGATTACTATTAATACCTGCGCGGATATTATCTCCATCAAGCACTTGTGTCAGCAATCCTTTTTTATGGAGCTCTTTTTCCAGCGCGACTGCTATCGTTGTCTTTCCTGAGCCACTTAATCCCGTAAACCATAACGCAACTCCTTTTTGATCAAGGAGTTTTTCTTTGTCATGCCGTTGCAAAATATGAGTGGTCGGAAAAATATTTTCCATCTTCAATAAATATAAATAAAAAAGGCCTTTTAATTTAAAAGACCTTCAAAATAATCAATAAATCAGTCTTTCTTAATTGGAAATGTGTTTTTTTAGTTCACATTTGGATGCGGGGATCTTCGTTTAAATGTTGCGAATTATCCCGTTTTTTCAAAGTATTGCAAAGGTATAACCTTTTTTTAATCTGAGAAATAAATTGAATACCTTTGTATTCGCTGAAATTCAGCTTTATAAATTAAAAAAAAGGGTTAAAAATGGCATCGAAAATTATTATACCTGATTTTAGAAAGACCCCGCCAGTTGATCAGGTTGGAGTAGAAGAACGTGTTGCCCGGTTTACAACAAGGAGTGTGAAAAAATCTTCAAAGATGGAAGGCCTGAAGATGGTTCTTAGTATGATAGATCTTACCACCCTTGAAGGGAAAGATACTGAGGGGAAAGTAAAGCAGATGTGCTACAAAGCCGCGCACCTGCATGATGTTATTCCAGGGATTCCCACCGTTGCAGCTGTTTGTGTTTATCCATCAATGGTTAAAACTGCCAAGGAGGCGTTAAAAGGAACTTCCATTAAAGTGGCTTCTGTTTCGACTGCTTTTCCGAGCGGACAGTCAACTCCTGAAATTAAAATTCTGGATACAAAATTTGCGGTTGAAAATGGCGCGGATGAGATTGACATGGTTATCTCGCGCGGTGAATTTTTATCAGGCAACTATAATTTTGTGTTTGATGAAATTGCTTCAATCAAGGAAGCATGCGGAAAAGCACGACTTAAAGTGATCTTTGAGACCGGTGAACTTTCAACACTCGATAATGTGAGAAGGGCAAGCGATCTGGCGATGTATGCCGGTGCAGATTTTATTAAAACTTCAACAGGTAAAATCTCACCTGCTGCGACAATGCCTGTAACTTTAGTAATGCTGGAGGCTATCCGCGATTATTACTACCTTACCGGAAGGATGGTAGGGATGAAACCTGCAGGAGGAATTTCAACTTCCAAGCTTGCATTGCAATATCTTATTATGGTGAATGAAACGCTCGGTTCAGCATGGCTGTCAAATGAGTGGTTTCGCTTCGGGGCGAGCAGCCTGGCAAATGATGTTTTAATGCAAATTGCTAAAGAGACACACGGTGTTTACCAGAGTTCCGATTATTTTTCAAAAGATTAAACATAAGAGTGACCGCAGATTTAAAGATTTCTAAAAAACTTTTAGTCCGCACAAGTTAATACCAAAAAGAAAAATTCTCCTATGAGCACAACCAAGGAAATAAAACTAAACTTCAATGCTGCCTGGGAACTGGCACCGGCACCGGAAGACACTTCACACATTTCTATTAAATCACAATATGATTTATTCATCAATGGAGAATTCGTGAAGCCTGAGAGCAAAAAATATTTTGCCACTTATAATCCTGCTACCGAAGTGAAGATCGCGGATGTTGCTGAAGCGAATGAAAAAGATGTAGACAAAGCAGTTAAGGCTGCTCGGGCTGCATTTGGTAAGTGGAGCAAGCTTTCGGGCAAAGAAAGGGGAAAGTATATCTATCGTATTGCAAGGTTAATGCAGGAAAGAGCGCGGGAATTTGCCGTGATAGAAACCATGGACGGGGGTAAACCCATTCGTGAAAGCAGGGATATTGATGTTCCATTGGCAGCAAATCATTTCTTTTATTATGCGGGCTGGGCAGATAAGCTTGAGTATGCTTTTCCAAACCGTAAACCCAAGCCGCTTGGGGTTGCCGGACAGATCATTCCATGGAATTTCCCGCTGCTGATGGCCGCATGGAAAATTGCCCCCGCTTTAGCTGCAGGTAATACTGTTGTTCTGAAACCTGCGGAAACCACTCCATTAACAGCTTTGAAGCTTGCAGAGCTGATCCGAGACAGCGGATTACCGAAGGGTGTTGTGAATATTGTAACAGGTGCCGGGAAGACAGGTGCAGCAATTGTGAATCATCCTGATATAAATAAAATCGCGTTCACAGGTTCAACCGATGTTGGAAAGATCATTCAAAAAGCAATTGCAGGGACTGATAAGAAACTTACCCTGGAATTAGGGGGCAAGGCGGCTAATATCATTTTTGAGGACGCACCGCTCGACCAGGCTGTAGAAGGTGTAATTAATGGGATCTTCTTCAATCAGGGTCATGTTTGCTGTGCAGGCTCTCGTTTGTTCGTTCATGAAAGTGTTGCCGATCTGGTTATCAGAAAACTAAAAGACAGAATGGAGACACTTCGTATCGGTGATCCGATGGATAAAAATACGGATGTGGGAGCGATCAATTCGAAAGAACAGCTTACAAAGATCAATGAATATATTACCATAGGTAAGAATGAAGGGGCAGAGATCTATCAGAGTTCTTGTAATATTCCTAAAAAAGGATTTTTCTGCAAACCGACTATCTTCTTAAATGCATCTCAGTCGCACCGTATTGTTCAGGAAGAGATCTTCGGGCCGGTGTTAGCAGTGCAGACATTCAGGACCATTGAAGAAGTCATCGAAAAGGCGAACAATATTCCATATGGTTTGTCCGCAGGAGTCTGGACAGATAAAGGCTCTAAGATATTTAATCTGACCACCAAATTAAAGGCAGGTGTGGTATGGGCTAACACGTATAATAAATTTGACCCTGTTTCACCTTTCGGTGGCTTTAAAGAAAGCGGTTTCGGCAGAGAAGGCGGATTGCATGGATTAGCAGCGTATTTGAACATATAAAAAACTTTTATTGTCTTAGTGCCTTCGCGGTAAAAAAATAAAGTAATGGAAAGATTAGAAATACAGAAAACATATAAGATCTTCATTGGAGGTCAGTTTCCTAGAACAGAGTCGGGGAGATACTACTCTCTAAAAAACAAAAAAGGTGAAGTGTTAGCTAATATCTGTCAGAGCTCCCGAAAGGATTTCCGTAATGCGGAAGTTGCTGCAAGGAGCGCTCAATCAGGTTGGAGCAGCAGAGCTGCTTTTAACAGGGCGCAGATCCTTTATCGTGTTGCTGAGATCCTTGAAGGAAGAAAAGATCAGTTTATTTCAGAACTCATTGTTCAGGGCTCATCATCAGCAGCTGCAAGAGTAGAAGTGGAAATGGCAATTGACCGCATGGTGTATTATTCCGGCTGGTGTGATAAATTCCAACAGGTTTTCAGCGCTGTTAATCCGGTTGCCTCCTCTCATTTTAATTTCTCCGTTCCTGAACCTACGGGCGTAGTGGCTGTCATTGCAGATGAGAAATCTTCTCTGCTGGGATTAGTTACAGCCATAGCACCTATAATTGCAGGCGGCAACACTTGTGTAGTTCTGGCTTCAGAATCAAAACCCTTATGTGCCGTTACTTTTTCCGAAGTGCTGAACACTTCAGATCTTCCCGGTGGTGTTGTAAATATTATAACAGGAAGTGCACAGGAGCTTCATACACATTTTTCATCTCATATGGATGTGAATGCAATGGTTTATTACAGGGATGATAAAGCTCAGATTAAAACAATAAAGGAAAATGCCGCTTTAAATGTCAAGCGCGTTTTCGTGTATAAAGAAAATATATTTTCAGAAGATCACGCGAATCCTTATTACATAACTGACCTTCAGGAAATAAAAACCACATGGCATCCAATTGAAAATATCGGATCCGCGAAGGCAGGATATTAAGTTTAATTTATGGAGAATAAACAAAATATGAAAGGCTGGTTGCAGATGGCGATCCGGGCTTCTTTAAAAGCAGGGGATGAAATTCTCAGCGTGTATGACTCGGACTTTGCCGTGGAGCATAAAGATGATAAATCTCCTTTAACTCTCGCAGACAAAAAGGCTCACATTGCAATATCAGAGATCCTAAAAGATAGTGATCTTCATGTCCTTAGTGAAGAAGGAAAGAATATTGAATATTCGGAACGGAGTAAATGGGAATATTTCTGGATGGTTGACCCACTGGATGGGACAAAGGAGTTTATAAAAAGGAATGGTGAGTTCACTGTGAACATCGCACTTATCACTCAGCAACGCGCGGTTCTAGGTGTAGTCTATGTGCCTGTTACAAAGGTTCTTTATTTTGCTGCGGAAGGTGTTGGAAGCTTTAAATTGGAAATAAATGATGCCCTTGCAGAAGATCTTGAAGGGATAATTAATCAATCAGTGAAACTTCCATTGGTAAAGGAGCATGATAAATTTGTTGTCGTGGCAAGCCGTTCTCATCTTTCGGAAGAAACGGAAATGTTTATAGATGGCTTAAGGACGAAACATAAGGATATTGAGTTTAGATCATCCGGCAGTTCAATTAAATTATGCTTGGTAGCGGAAGGCAGTGCAGATGTTTATCCACGATTTGCCCCTACTATGGAATGGGACACTGCGGCAGGTCAGGCAATTTGTGAAATTGCAGGGGTTACCGTGACCGACTATTCTACCAACAAAAGGTTGCTTTACAATAAAGAAAATCTTCTAAATAACTGGTTTATAGTGAGTTAATTTGGAGGTTTCTATTTGCTTCCGGAACAATTTATTTTGCTATATTTGCTTTCTATCTTTTTAAAAATTAACAATAAACCAATAAACAAATGAGAAAAATTTACTTGCCTTTGATCGCGGTTATGGCTGTTGGCAGCCTTAATGCGCAGAATCTGACGAAGACAGCTGATAAGCCGGCTCAATTCGCAGCGTATGGTGCAAAAGCTCAAACATCTACTTCCCCTTCGGTTAGAGGTGTTCAGGCTACATTAAACGAAATGTTTGAACTTGGAGTTCCTCCAACAGGTTGGTCGGGTGACTGGTTGCCAAGCACTGCTGATGTTTATGAAGAGCCAGCTGCAGTTGGTAATACAGGACACTTTGCATTCTTTGATGCATTTAACGAAAATCCTGGAGTTATGGGGTATTTGGTTACTCCTGTAATGCAACCAACTTCTGGAAGCAATACTTTAAGCTACAGCGTGAATTTGTACAATCTGTCAACAAATCCTGCTTATCAGGGAACTGGTGCGAAAATGTTCATCGAATACTCTACCGATGGTGGTACAACATGGACAACAAGCACTACAAATGTGTTAGCAGGTTTGCCAAACTACAACACAACTACTAATTCAGGTTGGGTCACACAAACTGCAAGCTTAGCGGCATACAATGGTATGAACGTTCAGGCTCGTTTCAGAGCAGTATCTGATTATGGTTGGTCAAATATTGGTGTTGATAACGTAACCGGACCTACAATTGTAACTTCTGCAAACGATATCGCTGTTAATCCTTCTCCAATGGTGAACATCAATGGATTTGATTATTTCCAGTTTATCCCTAACGATCAGCTTGTTGCTGCAGAGTTCGGAGTTATCACTTCTAATGTAGGCTCAAACGCTCAGACAAATGTTACTTTGACGGCTGACGTAAACAACGGAACTTTCGTTGGATCTACAGGGGTTAACAATCCTACACCTTCTATGGCTGCAGGTTCTTTTGATACATTATGGACTAATGTTGCTCCAACAGGAGGAACTGGTTTCGTTGCTTACGAAACAGCTTTAATGGTTGATCAGACAGAAACTGATGATGTTCCTGCAAATAATATGGCTGATTCTGTTTTCTTCTACGGAACTGATTATAGCTACTACCGTACTTTAAATGCAATGACAACATTGTCTTCTTACAGTTTTGGTACAGCTGCTCCAGCGGTTACAGGTATGGAATACGGTGCAACTTACATCATGCCAAATGCAGGGCGTGTTGATTCAATCACAACTGTTCTTTACAGAACAAGCGGTGGCGGAAGCGTTGTAGGTAAATTATACATGATCGACCTTATGACCGGAAACTTTGTGCCTGTTGCTCAAACAGCTCCTTTCACTCCGGCAATGGGAACAAACAGTGCTCTTAACTTTACAACTTTAGCTTTGATAACTCCTTACAATGCAGCTGCAGGTACATTACTTGTTGCAAGCATCCAGTTAAACATTACTCCGGGAACTGATACAATTTCAGTTGTTTCTGATAATGCTTTCCCTGGTGATGCTGGTGTTGCTGGTGCTGTTTATGTTCAGCCGGCTGCTGGTGCTTTCCAGTGGGCTTCTGTAACAGGAAATGTTCCTTTGGTTGGTATGGAATTACAATTTGGTTCTAACGGAATTGCTTCGAACGTTTCTTCTGATGAGATCAGCGTTTATCCTAACCCATCTAACGGTATGTTCACTTTGAACTTAGGTCACAATGTAACTTCTACAGTTGAAGTTTATAATGTAATCGGTGCTCAGGTTAGTGCTAAATCATTTAACACTCAGATCAACTCTCTTGACCTTACAGGTTTAGAAGCTGGTGTTTACTTCGTGAAAGTAACAACTGAGAAAGGTCAGATCACTAAAAAGATCAACATCACTAAATAAGTAAAAGTCCTTTGAAGAAAACCCCGCTCCGATATACGGAGCGGGGTTTTTCTTTTTATGCTCACGACTCTTTAAATGTTAATAAACACTTTAGTATCCGGTCCTTTATTCCTGAATGAATCCGTAATTTTGCGCCTTAATAAACTAAACATTAAAACATGAAAAAAACATTACTATTAACATCATTATTCATTTCCGGATTGGCCGTATTCGCTCAGAATGGCAAGGCTCCGGCAATGTTACTCAATGATGCGTCTATTACCCGGCCGACTGCCTCGGGAGAAAGAAACATGACATGTAACGCAGATACATTGCGTTACGGGCTTCTGAAAGAATACACATTTAATGCTACGCCTCAATTTTTTGCCCGCGGCCTTTTTGCAGGGGAAGCTGAATCTCAGGCATTCATTTCCCCGGGAACAGTCAATGTTATAGGTGTGAATTTCCGTGCGAGGAGTAACTCGGGTGCTGCAACTCAGGCTAAAGTATACCTTTACAGTGTGGATGCGGCATTTATGCCGGTAACACCACTTGATTCTGCAACAGTTACAGTGTCAACTACAACAGTGAAATACTATAGTGCAAATTTCCCAACGCCTCATACCATCACCGGTAATTACGCTGTCGCTGTTAAAGCGAATGGTACGGCACGAATTGATTTTGTATCCAATAACAGAGGAACAGGTACTGGTGGTGAAGGTTTAGGTTATAACTTATGGGATCCGGGAGCGGGTAACGCATGGTTTGCAAACGCTGATGCAACTAACGGATGGAATAAGGATTTCGATTCGGATATTAGTCCGATTGTCACTTATGCTATCGCAACAGATTACACTGTAAGTCCTGCAAGCAATGTTTGTATTGGCACCCCGATGACTTTTACAAACACTACGTCTCCAGCAAACACTTTATCGAGCCGGATGTACAACTACAATGTGTATACTGATTATTTTGGAACTGCAGCGGTTGCAGATTCAACTTATGCATGGGATATGGGGAATGCTTCTCCAATTATCTGGAGCCAGAATGCTTCTTATACGTATCCTGCAGCGGGAACTTATACTGCCACTTTATATACATTGGCTGGTTTTTGGAATTCATGTACGGATACCAAAGCAACTTCAATTGTAGTAAGTGCAATGCCTGTGCTGACGGTAACAAATCCTGCTCCTGCTTGCGGAAGCGCAGATATCACTGCTGCTGCTGTAACAGCCGGCAGTACAAATACAGGTACTTTATCATACTGGACTGATGCTGCGGCTACAATGTCTTTATCGACTCCTGCTGCTGTGACAGTTAGCGGAACATATTACATTAAAGCAGTTAACGGTGCATGTCAAACCGTTGCATCAGTGAGCGTTTCTGTTACTCCAAATGATGATGCGACAATTACAGCGCCTTCAGCTGCTTGTTCTGCATCTTCAGCATTCATGTTAACTGCTCCAACAGCGGGCGGAACATGGTCAGGAACAGGAGTTTCTGCTTCTGGTTCATTTGACCCTGCGGCAGCTGGTTCCGGAACTCACACAATTACATATACAACTTCCGGAACTTGTCCTGATACAGACATGGCAACCATTATTGTATCAACAACACCTGTTTTAATGATTACAAACCCTGCTGCTGCTTGTGGAAGTGCAGACCTTACTGCTTCTGCTATCACAGCAGGAAGTACTGGTGGCGGGACTCTTACTTATTGGACTGATGCTGCTGCAACTGTTGCATTGGCTACTCCTTCAGCAGTGACCGCAAGCGGAACTTATTATATCAAAGCCGATAACGCAAGCTGTAATGACATTGAGCCTGTAACTGTTTCCGTAACGGCTAATGATGATGCAACTATCACAGCTCCTGCATCAGTTTGTTCTGCAGCTGCTCCGGTTACTCTTACTGCTCCGACTACTGGTGGAACATGGTCAGGAACAGGTGTTTCTGCAAGTGGTGTCTTTGACCCTTCTGTAGCTGGTGTAGGAACTTCAGTTGTTACATATACTACAAACGGAGTTTGTCCTGATACAGACAATGCAAGCATCATCGTTACATTAAGTGATGATGTTACGGTCACAGGACCGTCAACTGTTTGTGAGGGTTCATCTGCTGTAACATTAACAGCACCAACCGCGGGTGGAACATGGACAGGTACCGGTGTTTCTGCATCGGGATCTTTTGATCCGACAGTTTCAGGTGTAGGTTCTTTTACTATCACTTATGCAACTTCAGGAGCTTGCTCTAACACAGACGATTTAATTATAACAGTGAATGCAATGGATGATGCAACAATCACTGCTACATCACCTGTTTGTGAATCAGCTTCTTCGTTTACATTATCAGCTGCAACAACTGGCGGAACATGGACAGGGACCGGAGTAACTGCTACCGGAACTTTCGATCCTTCTGTTTCAGGTGCAGGGTCACATACAGTGACTTATACTTCTGCAGGTGTATGTCCTGATTCGGACATGGAAATTGTGATTGTTAATGCTGATGATGATGCAACAATCACTGCAACATCACCTGTGTGTGAATCAGCTTCTTCATTTACATTATCAGCTGTAACAACTGGCGGAACATGGACAGGAACCGGAGTAAACGCTACCGGAACTTTCGACCCTTCTGTTTCAGGAGTTGGAACTCACACTGTTACTTACACTACAATGGGCGTGTGTCCTGACATGGATACAGAAACTATAGTTGTAAATGCTACTGAAGATGCTGCCATCACTGCTCCGGCAATGGTTTGCTTCGAGGATGCACCAATGACTTTAACTGCAGCAACTGCAGGTGGGACATGGACCGGATCAGGTATTACAAATGCGTCAGCTGGAACTTTTGATCCGGCTGCTGCAGGCGCTGGTACTACTTCTGTTACATATACTACCGCGGGAACTTGCTCAGCAAGCAGCACCGTAAGTATTGTAGTAAGTATCTGTACAGGTATTGAGAAAAACATTGCTAATTCTATCAGTGTGTATCCTAACCCATCTAACGGTATGTTCACTTTGAACTTAGGTCACAATGTAACTTCTACAGTTGAAGTTTACAATGTTTTAGGTGCACAGGTTAGTGATAAATCATTTAACACTCAGATCAACTCTCTTGACCTTACAGGTTTAGAAGCTGGTGTTTACTTCGTGAAAGTAACAACTGAGAAAGGTCAGATCACTAAGAAGATCAACATCACTAAATAAGTAAAAGTCCTTTTGAAGAAAACCCCGCTCCGATATACGGAGCGGGGTTTTTTGCTGTTCACACGCTTTTATTTCGTATAATTGCATACTATAAAATCAGGAAAGATGAGTAAAGTAGCATTAATTACAGGGATAACAGGTCAGGATGGAGCATATCTTGCCGAATTGCTGTTAAGCAAGGGTTATATTGTTCATGGTGTTAAAAGAAGAAGTTCATTATTCAATACCGACAGGATAGATCACCTATACAAAGATCAGCATGAAAAGCAGGTTAAGTTTTTCCTTCATTATGGCGATTTGACAGATTCAACGAATCTTATAAGAATTATACAGGAAACACAGCCCGATGAGATCTATAATCTTGCTGCTCAATCACACGTTAAGGTGTCTTTCGAAACCCCTGAATATACTGCAAATGCTGACGGAATAGGAACTTTAAGAATTCTTGAAGCTATCCGAATCCTGAAAATGGAAACAAAAACCCGCTTTTATCAGGCTTCTACTTCCGAAATGTATGGTTTTGTTCAGGAAGTTCCTCAGAAAGAAACAACACCATTTTATCCCCGTTCACCTTATGGCGTAGCCAAGGTATACGGGTTCTGGATCACAAAGAACTATCGCGAAGCTTACGGAATGTATGCTTGTAATGGTATTCTTTTTAATCACGAGAGCCCCCTGCGCGGTGAAACCTTTGTTACACGAAAAATAACCCGTGCAGCCGCTAAGATTCACCTTAAGCTTCAGGATAAGCTGTTTTTAGGTAACCTTGACGCAGAACGCGATTGGGGCCACGCAAAAGATTACGTTGAAGGTATGTGGATGATGCTTCAGCAAAAAGAGGCTGATGATTACGTGCTTGCAACCGGAAAAAAAATAACCGTTAGAAAATTTGTGGACCTTGCTTTCGCGGAAGTTAATATTACCTTGAAATGGGAAGGTAAAGGAGTGGATGAAAAAGGCATTGATGCTGCAACAGGTAAAGTTCTTGTGGAAGTGGATCCTGCATATTTCCGTCCTACCGAAGTCGACCTTTTGATTGGCGATTCTTCAAAAGCCAAGGCAAATATGGGATGGGCACCAAAACACACGCTTGAGCAATTAGTGAAGGAAATGATGGCCCATGACGTTAAGTTGTTTGAAAAAGATAAATACTTATTGGATGGCGGACATGATGTAATGAACTTCCACGAATAAATATATGAATAAAGACTCCAGGATATATATTGCCGGTCACCGCGGTATGGTTGGTTCAGCTATACACAGAAAGCTGCAGGAAGAGGGCTTCAGTAATTTTATTTTTCGCTCTTCAAAAGAACTTGACCTAAGAAATCAGCAAGCAGTTGCTGATTTTTTTGCAAATGAAAAACCGGAATATGTATTTCTCGCAGCAGCTAAGGTTGGCGGAATCGTGGCTAATAATACGTATCGTGCCGACTTTATCTATGAGAACATTATGATCCAGAGTAATGTTATTCATCATTCTTATCTTAATGGAGTAAAGAAATTATTGTTTTTGGGCTCATCCTGCATATATCCTAAGATGGCTCCTCAACCACTTAAAGAGGATTATCTTCTCACCGGATTGCTGGAGTCAACCAACGAGCCTTATGCAATAGCCAAGATCACCGGAATAAAGATGTGTGATTCATACCGCAGTCAGTACGGTTGTAATTTCATTTCGGTGATGCCTACAAATCTATATGGGCCTAACGATAATTACGATCTCAATAATTCACATGTGCTTCCGGCATTGATCAGAAAGTTTCATACGGCAAAAAAAGAAGGTAAACCTGAAGTGGAGATCTGGGGCACCGGTTCTCCCTTGCGCGAGTTCCTTCATGCGGATGATCTTGCTGCTGCGTGTGTTTATTTAATGAAAAACTATAACGAACCAGGATTAGTGAATATCGGTGTTGGCCATGATATCAGTATCAAAGACCTTGCATTGCTTGTGAAGAAAATTGTTGGTTACGAAGGGGAATTAAAATTCGACATTTCCAAACCTGACGGCACCCCAAGAAAACTAATGGATGTAAGCAAGCTTCATTCATTCGGATGGAAGCACAAGATTGAACTTGAAGAAGGAATTGCTTCTGTTTACAAGGAAGTAAAAGATAAATTATAAATAACCTGAGCGCTTTGCGCATTGTGAAAAAACTAATTTTTATATTACTCCTTTTGCCTTACCTGCTTCCCGCGCAGAGGAATATGCCTTTGAACCGGGAGTGGTCATTGCCGTATAAATCGTCTAAAAAGAATGACAGCTTGCGTAAATCAGATTCTGCATCCCAACTGAATTCACAATTTCATCCTAATATTAAAAAGCCGGTCCATATTCAAAAAGATAAATCCAGGAACTGGTTTGCCCGTAAAATAAAACATGAGAATCTGATCATTGTTAATGACACTTCAGATAAATTTTATCTAAGTATTGATCCTCTTTTAAATTTTGAATTCGGGATGGATATGGCCGATACGAGCGGGGAGAAGCTTTATAAAAACACCCGTGGAATCATATTAAAAGGCGAAATTGGTGAAAAGCTATCCTTTGAAACATCCTTCTACGAAAACCAGTCTACCTATCCGAAATATATTGATGCTTACATTGCTTCAACAGATGATCTGTTTCCTCAAACCGCCAATTATAATTACCAGGTAATCCCGGGGCAGGGACGCTCCAAGGTTTTCAGGAAGAACGGATATGATTATGCGATGGCATCGGGTTATGTTTCGTATTCGCCAAATAAAATTTTTAATTTTCAGGTAGGTCACGGGAAGCATTTTGTTGGTGAAGGATACCGTTCGCTGTTGCTGTCTGATAATGCTTTTAATTATCCGTATGCCCGAATAACGACCAAGTATAAGAATATTGAATACACGAATCTTTACACTTCATTCATGAACCTTACCGATGGTGGCGTAAAAACTCCGCCTCATGTGGAAAGGCTTTTTCAGAAAAAGACCGGATCATTTCAGATGCTTAGCATTGATTTATTGAAAAGGATACAAATCGGATTTTTTCAGGGGATGATATTCAAAGCTGCCGATTCCACAAACAAAGAGCATGTCAGCTTTAATACTTTTAATCCGGTAATTGGCGTGAATACCGCAGTTTATGGTCTCGATGATGATAATAATATGTTGTTGGGCTTAACTTTAAAGGTCAAAGTGACGAATTCAATCACTCTGTATGGACAATGTATGCTGGATGAACGACCGTCAAAATCTACCGGTGACGTTGGAAACAAATACGGTTATCAGATCGGTTTAAAATATCACGATCTTTTTACGATAAGGAATCTGCACTTTCAGTTTGAATATAACAGCGTACGGCCTTTCGCTTATGCTGCCAACAATTCATTTCAGAGTTATACGCATTATAACCAGGCATTGGCACATCCGCTCGGAGCGAACTTCAATGAGATGGTTGGTTTTATCAATTACAGGATCAAAGATTTTTTCATACAGTTGAAAGGGAATTATGCTGTTAAGGGAAATGATTTCGGGGGTAATAATTTCGGAGGAAATATATTCAGATCATCCGGCTCTGTTCATGTGTTACAACCGCAAGATAAATTTCAAACAACCGGGGGACTCAGAACAATTATTACTTACCAGGATGTGCATATCGGCTACCTGATCAACCGTGCATCGAATTTAAATGTTGTAGTAGGAGTTACAAACAGAGTGCAGAGCGGAACAGGTAAAGTGAGTTATAATTCTCAGCTCGTATATTTCGGATTGAGAACATCGCTTGCCAATTTTTATTATGATTTCTAAAATAGATTCCCTGAAGGGAAAAGGAGGAATATGGAGTTTTTAATATTGGTATTTATAACATCTTTTTTTGTGGTCCTGCTTTCAACACCATCGTTGATAAAGGTAGCTATATTGAAGCGTTTGTTTGATGCTCCTGGTGATACCCGTAAGCTGCACACGCGCATGATCCCGACTATCGGTGGGATCATGATCTTTGCCGGCACTGTGTTTTCTTATTCGCTATGGTTTCCGAGTCAGCAGATACATGATGGGATACAGCTCTTCAACGCAGTGAATGATTACAGATTCATCTTATCCACATTGCTCGTGATGTTTTTTGTCGGTGTTAAAGATGATATCATTGGAACAGCCCCTGTAAAAAAGCTTGTAGCACATGTAATGGTGGGAATGGTGCTTGTGCTGATGGCAGATATCAGGATTGTCAGCATGCATGGGATTTTCGGGATCCACGTCCTTCCGTATTGGGCGAGTGTATTTCTTTCTTTGTTTACGTACATCGTAGTTGTAAATGCCTTTAATCTGATTGATGGAGTAGATGGCCTTGCAGGTGGGGTTGGATTCATTGCATCTTCTGCATTCGGAGGATGGTTTGCCTTTGCCGGTGATTATGCAATGGCTGCCCTTGCAATAGCTTTATCAGGTTCGCTATTGGCATTTCTATGTTTTAACTTCTCTCCGGCAAAAATATTTATGGGTGATTCGGGCTCATTAACAATAGGGTTAATAATCTCAATTCTGGCGATCAAACTCATTAGCTATGATGTGAGCGCTATTCATAACGGATTTGTACTGAATGTTTCTAAGCCGATCTTCACTATGGCAGTATTGGTTTATCCGCTTATAGATACACTCCGGATATTTATTTACAGGGCCGTACAGGGTGTCTCACCTTTTTCTGCAGACAGAAACCATCTTCATCACCGTCTTATTGATATTGGTTGTTCTCACAAACAGGCGGTTCTCGTGATTTACGCTTTTAATCTGATCATGATCGCATTGACAGTGAGCCTCGCGGCTATAAGTTTGAATGCTAATTATTCACTTTTAATTGTTGCTACAACAGCCTTGTTCATTGCTCAAATTCCATTCTTTATTAAAAAGAAAAAAAACCGCGTTCCTGCAGAAAATGAGTAAGCCTTATTTAATAAAAGTCGTTACAGTTTTTATTCTCATGTTTTGTGGGGCAAGTCTTTCTGCGCAGCAATTGAATTATACTCTTAACCGCGACTACTTGTGGGGGTTTGATAATTACTATAACAATAAGGAAGAGAACACCCAGACTTTTATTAAGCCTTATACGTTTGAAACTGTAAAGCTTATAAAAGATTCTTCTGCCCCTTTTCCGAGATTGCTTGTAGGTACGAAAGCTGAAGAACACGATAAAGAAGCAAAATCACAGGTGGAGGTGTATCCTTTGCTTTCTGCGCATGGAGGTTACGATCTGTCTTCTCCTTCACGTTTAACCAGCGATCTGGCTATTGGCGGTCATCTTCTTGGTTACTTCGGGAATAAATTTGCTTTTAGTTTAAAGATCATCGGAGGGAATCAGGTTTTTAATTCATGGCAGGATTCCATTGTTGAGCAGGCTAAAGTTATTCCCGGCATTGGAAGAGCCTATAGAAGTAATTCTGATACATTCCTGACAAGGTATGGCTATCAGTATTATTCAGGTTATGTTTCCTGGTCGCCAAATAAGATCTTCAATATTCAGGCCGGTCAGGACAAGCATTTTTGGGGTGACGGATACAGATCGTTGTTTCTTTCTGATGTTTCCGCCCCGTATCCTTTTCTTAAGATCACTACAAATGTGTGGCATCTCACTTACGTAAATTTATACACGATCATGAAGGATATGAATAATCCTTCGGGTTTAAAAAAAGATCATCTTACCAAATACGCTACCTTTCATTATCTCGGATGGAACGCTACAAAACGTCTGAATATCGGTCTGTTCGAATCAATCGTCTGGCAGGGTTCTGACAGTACCCGTCACCGCGGATATGATGTTAATTACCTGAATCCGATCATGTTTTTCAGGCCTGCAGAATACTCATTAGGTTCTAGTGATAATGCGTTTCTTGGTTTATCATTCAAGCTTAAACTGTTTAAGCACCAGCAATTGTATGGTCAACTTTTGCTGGATGAATTTCTGTTGAAGGAAGTTGTAGCTGATTCCGGTTGGTGGGGAAACAAGCAAGCTTTTCAACTTGGCTTTAAAAGCTTTGATCTCTTCACAATTAAACGCTTGAATTTTCAATATGAATTCAATTATGTGCGTCCGTACACTTATGCACATGGAAGTGTTCAGCAGAATTATAGCAATATGAACGAACCGCTGGCCCACCCATTAGGCGCTAATTTCATTGAATCTGCCACCTTCCTCAATTATCGTTATAAACGTTTATTTATAGAGGCCAAATTTATGTATGCCTTTTATGGTGCGGATAGTGGCGGAACAGATTATGGGAGGAATATATTTATATCGTATAGCAATCGCCCACGGGAGTACGGAAATTTTACCGGACAGGGTTTTCAAACGAGACTCATTACAGCATCACTTCGCGCAGCATATATTCTTGATACCAGAATGAATTTAAAGATCGAGCTAGGAGTGGCAGACCGGATAATCCAAACCGAATTTACTTCGAAACAAACCCCTTATATCTTTCTTGGAATCCGTACAGATCTGAGCAACCTTTATAACGATTATTGATCTTTAAAATCAAAATGAAGAAGATCCATTCTTTCTTATTTTTCTTTTTTATCATTTCCGTTATCAAACTTAGCGCACAGGATCTTGTTCTTGATTCACTTCAAAAGGCACTTCAAAAAGCGCAATCGGATTCAGCCAAACTTAAGCTCCGGCATGCGATCGGGGAACAGGCGATGATCTTCCGCATTGGTTACTGGGACAGCATCCGCATCGATGCGAAAAGACTTTCGATTAAAAAAACCGAAGGCGATGCCCTGAATAACATGGCATACATCTATCAGAATCAGGGGAACATTGAAAAAGCGATAGAGTTCAATAAAAAAAGTCTGGAGCTGCAGTCGTCTATCGGCAATAAGGAAGGCCTTGCACAATCTTATAATAACATTGGTACTATCCTGAATGACCAAGGCAACATTCGTGAGGCACTCGAATATTTTCATAAGAGCCTTAAGATCCGTGAAGAGATGAATGACGCTCCGGGGCTTGCGACTTCACTTAATAATTTAGGTATGGTCTATCAGGATCAGGGAGACACAACTAAAGCACTTGAATATTTCGAAAAAAGTATTGGGTATTACGAGAAGGTTGGAGATAAAGAAGGTTTGGGATATCCTTTAAGTAATATCGGGTTCATCTATTCCAGTAATGGACAGAATGAAAAGGCATTGGATTATTATAAAAGAAGCCTTATAGTACGGGAGGAAGCAGGTGATCTAAAAGGTATCGCGCATTGCTATAATAATATTGGTTCTGTGTTGGATCATCAGGGACACGTTCAGGAGGCGCTTGAGTTTTATAAGAAAAGCTATCAGCTATTAAATTCAATCGGGGATAAAGACGGGATCTCGCTTAGTACAAGAAATATTGGTGAGTGTTACCGGTTACAAAAGAACCTGAAAGAAGCGCTGATTTACGCGCAGATCGCAAGTGATGTTTCCAGGGAGATCGGTTATCCCGAAAACATTAACCGGGCGGAGGAATTGTTATCCAATATCTATCTCGATATGGGTCAGTATAAGCAATCACTGGAACATTATAAACAATTTGTTATTTACCGCGACAGCACAAAGAACGAGGAAACGAAAAAAGCATCTTTGAAAAAACAGCTCCAGTACGAGTTTGAGAAAAAAGAAGAGATGCTTTCTGCTGAGCAGGAAAAAAGAGATGCTTTAAACAAGGAAGAGCTTAAGCAGCAGAAGATCATCACGGGATTTAGTATTGCAGGAGGTGTGCTCGTATTGATAATGCTTGCTCTTGCTTACAGAGGATATCGTATCAAACGGAAAGCCAATGATGATCTGTATGATAAGAATGTAGAGATTGAAACGCAGAAACATATTGTCGAAGAAAAGAATAAAGAGATCGTGGATAGTATTAATTACGCCCAGCGAATTCAACATGCTCTCCTTGCGGGGGATAAAATACTTCAGGAAAATTTTAAAGAGCATTTCGTTTTGTTCAAACCAAAAGATATTGTCAGCGGTGATTTTTACTGGGCAACCGAAACAGGCAATTATTTTTATCTGGCTGTTTGTGATTCAACCGGGCATGGCGTTCCTGGAGCTTTTATGAGCCTGCTGAATATATCATATCTTAATGAAGCGATAACAGAGCGGGGAATAATCAAACCTAATGAAATTCTCAATCATGTAAGAAATCGTTTAATAGAAAGTGTTTCGATTGATGGTGCAAAGGACGGAATGGACGGAATACTTTTATGTATTGAAAAAGGCAGCGGTGTTGTCACTTATTCGGCAGCACATAATGCACCAATGTTTGTTAAGGATAATTCGCTTCTAAAACTTGAATGTGATAAGATGCCTGTAGGACACGGTGAAAGAACCGACTCTTTTAATTTGTACTCAGTACAGGCAGAAAAAGGAACAACCTTATATTTATCAACCGATGGATACGCAGATCAGTTTGGGGGAGATAAAGGAAAGAAACTAAAATCCAAACATCTGCAGGAAAAATTATTCGAGATCTCATCTAAACCGTTGAATGTTCAAAAAGATATCCTCAATGACTTTATAGAGGAATGGCGCGGTGACCTCGCGCAGGTTGATGATATTTGTATTGTTGGAATCCGCTTCTGATCAGTCTTCCGCTAGAACTATGATCTTGTCTTCAGCTGACCATTTAACCTTTTTCGATTTGTCGGGATTAACAACAATTCCGTAAGTCTGATCGGTTTCTTTTGAAAGCGATTCAATCCTATAACCAATTGCCGTTTCCCCCTTTGCTGCTGCCGATTCAAGTATCGTATAAAAATTAGTGCTGCTTTCGGGTTGAACATAATGTTTAATTGGTCGCAAATAAATTTCAGAACCGTCTGATGAAAAAAGTGTGGAGAAAACTTTTTCCAAATGCCTGTTTTCTGAAAGTTGAGAAAGCATCAGACTGATCAGTTTGTCGCTTACAATAAAATCATCCGCCTTTGTAACCTCTGCAAGTTCCCTATTTCGCACATCGAGCATTTCACTTACAATGCTGAAATCGATCTTGGCCGTCTCAGAAATGTTTCTGAGATGCAGTAATGTGATCAGTGTTTTTGCATCGGCTTCCTGAATGTCCATGTCTTCATAACATAGAATTATTATATGATCGTACGAATCCACAGGAAGAGAATTGAGAAGCGATTTCTCCGTTGTGTTCGCTTTTTTAAATTCAACTGTTGTATTCTTTAAAATGGGTTTAAGTATATTCAGGATACCTGCAACCTCTGTCAACTCCGCCACGACAAGTATTTCAGAACCTTGTGAAACATAGTTATCAAGTTCCCTGATGATTGAATTTCCTTTTTGATTCCAGCCAAGGATCAGAGTCCTTTCTTTCTTTTGCTCGCGCTGAACTTCATTGATGATAGAGGAGATTTCAATGTCGAATCGAGTTTTACCTGACAAATTAATAGTGTCATCGTCTTCGGAGATTGCAATGATCTTATCGCCCTGCCCGATTATTTTATCCATATCAGGATTGATTGAAACGTCTCCATTTGCGTGATAGATCCCCATGACGGCAGAATTCTCATAGGCGAACAAAGCTTCTTTGTATGTTTTATTATATAAGTTTTCTTCTTTCTTGAAGTAGATCTCTGCTCCATCAAAGTCAAGCAATTCAGTGTACACTACACTTAAACCCGATTGTCTGCAGGTTTGAGCGGTGACGCGCGCAATGAGCTCTCCAGAAAGGACAATCACAGCTTCATCTGCTCCAACAAGCTCAGCAGCTTCCATATTCTCCTGGTTGCGGATCTCAGCAACAATGTGATATTTTCCCTGTTTCCTTTTTGGGTTATTTGTAATTGCAAGGATCGATTTGATCACATGCGTATCTGCATTTCCTTCTTCAGGTGATAGTATAATGATGGATTTTGCATCATGCGGACTTACAACTTCCAGGTCAGTAAGGTCGAGCGGACTTCCGGTTCTGCAAATGATCTTCATATGTCCCGTGTCAGGGAATTTGGAGCGGATCTCATCTTCCATTTCCACTTTGTCCTTATCAGCCATGATCACAATCCGTGGCTTTTTCTGATTCGCATTGGCAATCATCAATTCTGAAATAATGGAAGAGATCTTTGAGGACCAGCCGAGGATAAGTGTATGATCTGATTCAAGCACTTTTGATCTGCCTTTTCTCATCTCATCGAGCGTGCTTTCCAGTCCGGCAGTAAGAGTTCCGATCAGACTGCTCAAAATAAAGATACCTCCGATCGTTACAAAAAGCATCACTATCCTGAAACTCCAGCCACTGTCCCCACCCAGCGTTCCTGAATCCATCGTATGCATAAGGCTTTGCCAGGCTGCTTCAACAAAATTAAGATCTTCTCCTTCTGCCTGTTTAATTCCGGTAAGGGCAAGGAATGCAGCCGCAATCACTACGATCAGTATTGAAAGAATTGCGAGCCACATGATAATGGCCGGAGTGCCTTTTGAGAGCGTATTCTCAAAAGAATATCTCAAACGTTGGGTCAAGGTAGGTTTAGTGATCATAAGGTAAAAATGCTTTGGGCAAATGTATTTTAATAAAACTAAAAGACAATGTTTTCATCAAGATTGGAACTTGATTCTATGAGTATTTAAATGTTCTCAATTAGGATTTGAATTCCGGATGATTTTTTTCAAGGAGCAGATTTACTAAAAATTCATCCCTGTTAATATAAAAATGGTCTAAAATTTCGCACAAACACACGCAATCTGAGAATATTTTGGTAAAATTGTATCCGCTTACAAAAAGCCACAGAAATTGATCACAGAAGACGTTAACACTTTAGAACAACCCATTGCACGCGTGAGTAAATTACGTGATTATGCTGCCTTTATGAAATTCAGGCTTGCTTCACTGGTTGTGATCTCCGCTGCCATTGGTTATACAGCTGCCTCGGAAACCGTGAACTGGGCGCAGATGGGATGGCTTGTGCTCGGTGGTTTCCTTGTGACAGGCTCTTCCAACGGGTTCAACCAGATCATTGAACGAAATTTTGATAAATTAATGACCCGTACGCAAAACCGTCCATTGCCACAGGGCAGAATGAGTGTAAATGAGGCCTTGATCCTGGCCGCTGTTACAGGCAGTGCCGGAATCACAATCCTTACCGTGTTTATGAATCCCCTGAGTGGTATTCTTGGTCTTTTAGCGTTGGTTCTTTATACAGTTGTTTATACACCTTTAAAACGGGTAACACCATTTGCTGTATTTATAGGAGCGTTCCCGGGAGCGATTCCACCATTGTTAGGATGTGTTGCTGCAACAGAAGGTTTTGGGGAAATCACTCTTTTAGGCTGGATCATGTTTGCAGGACAATTCATCTGGCAATTCCCTCACTTCTGGGCTATTGCATGGGTGATTGATGATGATTACAAAAAAGCCGGATTCAGAATGCTTCCTTCCCCGGGAGGCCGCGATAAAAGCAGCGCTTTCCAGATCCTTGTGTATACTCTGTTCCTGTATCCCATCAGCTTAATGCCAGTGATGTTTCATTTTTCTGGAACTATTTCGGCATTTGTAATTTCATTTTGTAGCATCTATTTCCTTTACCAGGCTTATATTTTATATAAGGAATGCACTATTGAAGCTGCACGCAAGCTCATGTTCGGTTCTTTCTTTTACCTGCCGGCCATTCAGTTGGCAGTAATGATTGGGAAATAGGTAATAGTGAGGAGGTTTCGGTTAACGGTTTAACCAGATATGATTGAATTTTAAGAACAAAAATGGAAACAATTTCACTTTCGGAAGAAAAAAGAATAACCCGCGAAAAGGTAGCAAAACCAATGCTTTATCTTGCTATGGGGAGTATGGTGATGTTATTCGCAGCATTTACCAGTGCATATTGGGTACGTCATGAAAAGGGAGACTGGATGCATTTTGAGGTACCCCAGATCTTTTACATTAGCACAGCGGTTATTCTTTTAAGCAGTGTGACAATGAACTGGGCTGTTTCCGCAGCAAAGAAGAATGAATTCAAAAATATTAAGCTAGCTTCTTTGATCACTTTGTTATTAGGAATTGGCTTCGTGGTTTGTCAGGTAATGGGCTGGAATATCCTTTACAGCCAGAAGATAGTATTTGCAGGTAAATACAGTAACGCTTCCGGTTCCTTTTTCTATGTTTTGACGCTGATGCATCTTCTTCACCTTTTCGGAGGAATGATAGCCCTTTTAGTAGTTTGGATTAAGTCTATACAAGGAAAATATAACTCCGAAAACCTTTTGGGAGTAAAGCTTTGCGCAATCTTCTGGCATTTTCTCGATTTGCTGTGGATTTATTTGTTCTTATTTTTATTATTTGTTCGCTAAAATTTGAATGAAATTTTGCATATTAGCACCCGAATTTCAGTTAAAAAACTATAAATTTTTTATAAAGTATGTCAAGTCACGCAGTTGAAACAGATTCAGGCTCAGCATGGGGCGGTGGTAAATCTCCTTTTAATGTTAGCTACGGAAAGCTCTTCATGTGGTTCTTCCTGGTATCGGATGCATTAACATTTTCAGGTTTATTATGCGCATATGGTTTCATGCGTCACAAACACCCTGAAGTTTGGCCTAATCCGGGCGATGTATTTACACATTTTCCTTTTTATGAAGGCCATATACCTTTGGCTTACGTGGGTCTAATGACCCTGATCCTCATCATGTCCTCCGTTACAATGGTACTTGCTGTGGAAGCAGGGCATCGTAAAGACAAGCAAAAAGTGATCATGTGGATGTTGCTGACCATTATCGGTGGTGCGATGTTCGTTGGCTCACAGGCTTGGGAGTGGTGGCACTTCATTGTTGGAACGGATCATGGTGCGGTAAGAAGCGTATTTGAAGATGGAAAATGGGTAGAGAAAACTGTTTATGGTGCTAATATGACCGTTAACGAATATGGCTTACCTGTGTTTGCTAACTTCTTCTTCTTTATCACAGGTTTCCACGGTTTTCACGTATTCTCAGGAGTAATTATCAATCTTGTGATCTTCATAAATGTTGTGAAGGGGACTTATGAAAGACGCGGACATTACGAAATGGTTGAGAAAGTTGGATTGTACTGGCACTTTGTCGATCTGGTATGGGTATTCGTATTTACCTTCTTCTACCTTTTGTAATAGTGTTTCAAACATTTATAATTCAAAATTTATAATTTATAATTTTTTCAGTTATGTCAGAATTTCACGATGATTACCCACAGTATGAGTTTATGGCTCAGCACAGCGAAGAAGAAGGAAAACAAGCCCGTAAAAAATTGTGGGGTGTTTTCTGGATCATGCTTGTTGTTACGATAGTTGAGCTTATTATAGGTTTTCAGGCAAGTGATTGGGGATTATTAAATGAAGACCGTACTTCTTCTGTTGTACTGAAGGTTCTTTTCATTGGATTAACCATTGGTAAAGCATACTTTATTGTATTCAGCTTCATGCACCTTGGCCATGAGAAGAAATGGCTGAAATGGAGCATCCTGGGCCCTTATATGATTTTTATCGTGTACCTGATCGGAATCATTGTACAGGAAGCGAACTACAGTAAAGTTCACAAAGAAAAAATGGACGAACTTATCGTAGATCAGAAGAACAGGCTTAACGAAGAGGCTAAATCAGGTCATCATAGTGCAGAAGGAAAAGAAGGCCATGAAGGTAAACATTCAGAAGGCGAACATCCTGCGGAAGGCGAACATCCGGCTGAAGGTGGAGAACACCATTAAAAATATTCAAATTGAAAGGCTCCTGAAAAGGAGCCTTTTTTTATTCTGCTTCTCAGATTTCGTAAGGGATTTACACGTATTTTTGCAAAAATAAAATCATCCGAAATTGAAGAAAAAAGGAACCATACTCGTTATCCTGTTATTCATACTTACATTCCCGTCTGTGTTATATGTGATTCTTGCAACAGGCAAGACTAATTTTATCCGGCTTCCTTATGTGGGCGAACGACAACTTGCCCCTAATGGCAAGGATACGGTCTATCATTCTATTCAGCCCTTCAGTTTTATTAATCAGGATGGTAAGACCATTACAGACAAAGATTACGAGGGGAAGATCTATGTTGCAGATTATTTTTTCACTACCTGCAAAAGTATTTGTCCGAAAATGGCCACCGAGCTTTTACGTGTCCAGGAAAAGTTTGCATACGCAAATGGCATGGTTCAGATCCTTTCTCATACGGTAAACCCGGAAAATGATTCAGTGCCGGTATTGAAACAATATTCAGAAATGATTCATGCGGATACAAAAATGTGGAATTTTGTAACAGGAGATAAAAAGCAATTGTACGATATGGCGCGTCATTCGTATTTGCTGAATGCAATGGAAGGAGACGGTGGCCCCGATGATTTTATACACAGTGAATTATTTGTGTTGATCGATAAGGAAAAACACATCAGAGGAATTTATGATGGAACAGATATCAAAGCAGTAAATGATCTTCTCGATGATATAAAAGTGCTGATAGCGGAATATGCCATTAAAGAAGACAGGGGCAGAGGGGCCGCGGAGTAATCAACGAATACTAATTTTTGCGAATTTATTGTCCCGATAGCTATCAAGACTGTGTTTGTAAAAGTGTTTAGACTTTATAGAGATGAACAATCTCATTAATATAATTTAAGAAGAATGAATGATAAATCGGTTTTCAGGTTAGTGATGGTTGTTTCTGCAGTGGTATTTATCGCGGTAGTGATCCTGAATAAGAAGATTCTGCCTGTTCCTGATTCAATCCCTTATTTCGTTTATCGTTTACCGAAGCTGAATGCAATGATAAACGGTACATGCTCTTTGCTGCTTTTGCTTTCATTGTATTTCATTAAAGAAAGGAATATTGCAATGCATCGTAAAGTGAACATTATCGCTTTTTGTTTATCGGCTGTTTTTTTAGTTTCTTATATAACATATCACTGGCTTGCCCAGGAAACAACATATCCTGTCGGAAACCCGCTTCGAACTCCATACCTCGTTATTCTCGTAAGCCATATAATATTAGCAGCTGTTGTTCTTCCTTTGATCTTGCTTTCTTTCTGGTACGGACTGAAAAGTCAGGAACCTGATGGAGAGGCTTATATTCAGAGACATCGTAAATTAACAAGGTGGAGTTTCCCTATCTGGTTGTATGTCACAGTGACGGGTGTTGTCGTTTACCTTATGATCTCACCGTTTTATGTATTTCAGAATTAGATAAAATTGAAGTTTAAAGGTTTCATATCAATCGGTTTTATTATCGCACTTGTAATATTGTGCAGCGATAATTCGCTCGCGCAATGTGCAATGTGTAAAACTACATCGGAAAGTGATCTTGCAAATGGCGGATCAATTGCAAATGGCCTTAATACTGGTATTCTTTACCTGATGGCTGTTCCTTATCTTGTCTTAATGACAGGCGGGTATTTCTTCTTCAAGAAGCCAATTGATGCAAAAGTAAAGGTGCTTTTGAATAAGTACTTTTCTAAGACTCAATAAATCCTTTTTGTCTAAGTGTGCCCACGAATTAAAGTTTCAGATGATATTCATTTCTACGAAGCTGCGCGCGAGGCCTGAACCAACGCGATGCTGTGTTGCCCGTGGGGAGAGATCGTTGGTTCTTGATTTGTTTTGTGACTTTTTGTATCAAGACAAAAAGTTAAAATGTCAATCAAAATAATTTACTCACGCATTCTTCACTACCAACTGCACCGTATATCTGCTCTTTACTTCAAGTAAAATCACCTTCCCAACCGTTACACGATCAATCGTTGCCTGATCATAATAGCGGATCGTGATCAGTTCCAGTCCTTCATTGTAAAGAACCTTATAATCCTTCTGTAGTGTTTTTATAAGCTCGGGCAGTTTGCGTTCATCATTATCAATGCTCACTGAAAAGCTGATTGCAGAGTTTTGCATTACGTTTACTTTCACCTGTCGCTCAGCAAATAAATTGAACATCTCGCTAAGGTTATGCTCCATGATAAAGGAAAAATCCTTAGGTGAAATAGAAAGTAAAACCTGGTTGATCTTAAATATGAAGCTTGGTACAGGTAATGGCGACTGCACATCATTAATGATAGTGCCTTTCTCTTCGGGATGTAAGAATGATTTTACAAGAAGAGGGATCTTTTTATTTTGTAAAGGCTTGATCGTTTTAGGGTGTATGACTGTCGCTCCGTAATACGCAAGTTCAATTGCATCCTGGTAAGAGATCTGCTCCAGTTTTTGTGTTTCATCAAACCATTTCGGATCGGCATTTAAAACACCGGGAACATCTTTCCAGATAGTAACGCTTTCTGCATTTGTTGTGTAAGCAAGAATTGCAGCAGTATAATCACTTCCTTCGCGCCCAAGCGTTGTGGTGAAATTTTCTGAAGTGCCTCCCAGAAATCCTTGTGTAACGACTATCCCTTTATTGTTTGCGAAATAAGAATTGAGGTGGCGGTCGACAAGGTATTGCGTTAATGCCCAATCAACATTTCCTTCACGATAAGCGTTATCAGTTTGTATCAAACCCCGAACATCCCACCATTTGTTATCCACACCGGCCTCATTGAGATACGCGCTTACGATCTTTGTCGAGATGATCTCACCCATACTCACGATCTTATCATAATCGTAATTGTAATCCGGACTAGGATCTTCCTCTATTGCCCAATCGAGTTCCACGAAAGTATTGCTGATTTCCACATGCACAGGATGGTTCCTGTCAGGAAAAAGCTGATCAAGGATCTGTTGATGATATTTTCTGATCTCATTTAAAACCTCTTCTGCATTTTCTTTTTTATAATAGAAAGCATCAGTTAGTCTTTCAAGTGCGTTAGTAACCTTTCCCATTGCAGAAACAACCACAATAATATTCTCTCCCGGAAAATATTTAAGGATGTTCGCTACATTTTTTACAGCTTCAGCATCTTTCACCGATGCCCCGCCAAATTTGAAAATTTTCATTTCGGTAGAAAAATATTTCTTAGTGTGTCTTAGTGATCTCTGTGTCTCCGTGGTTAAAAGAATAGTTTTCCAGTTGATTCTCATTCAACTTACAATTTACCCATTCATTATCAAATTTCGAATTTACCCTTTCATAAAACTTTATTGCGGGAGTGTTCCACTCAAGTACCTGCCATTCCATCCTGCGAACCTTCATTTCTTTCGCAACCTTCACAACTTCATCAAACAGCTTTTTTCCGATACCTGCTTTTCTGAATGATTCAGTCACTATTATATCTTCGAGGAAAAGACATTTACCTTTCCATGTCGAATATTTTATATAATACAACGCAATCCCGACAATCTTACTATCGGCTTCAGCCACAAAGAATTCAAAGATGGGATTCTTGCCAAAGCCATCTTCTTCCATTTCTTCAATGCTAACGCTTACTTCAAGAGGAGCCTTTTCATACGAAGCTAATTCTTTAATAAGTTCCAACGCGAAAGGAAGGTCACTCTTAACTCCTTTTTTGATCGTAATGTTCATGAATAAAAAATATGAATAAAGATACCGGTTTCTTTTATTTCATAGCCCTGTTAGGGCAATTTATGTAGAACAAAATCCTCAGTACATTCCTCCTTTTTGCCAAAAAAATTGTGTAGGTTTGTGTGTAAAATTAAAAAGGATTTAAATGAGACAGGTTACTACGTTAGGGCAGTTTATAATTGAAAAACAGGCAGATTTTCCATATGCAAAAGGAGAGCTTTCACGTTTGCTTCGTGATATAGGTATTGCATCTAAAATTGTTAATCGTGAAGTGAACAAAGCAGGTTTAGCAGATATCCTGGGTGAAGCTGGTTCTATCAATGTACAGGGTGAATCAGTTAAAAAGCTGGATGTTTTTGCCAACGAGCAATTCATCGCAGCATTAAGTCTCGGTGGAGAGTGCTGCGCAATCGCGTCAGAAGAGAATGAGGATATAATCATCGTAGATAACAAGCAATCAAAAAACGCAAAGTATGTGGTGGCAATGGATCCTTTGGATGGTTCATCGAATATTGATGTGAATGTTTCTGTGGGAACTATCTTTTCAATTTACCGCAGAACTTCACTTTCTGGTCCGGGTACACTGGAAGACTTTTTACAACATGGCACAGAGCAGGTGGCTGCAGGTTATGTGATCTACGGCTCATCATGTATGATGGTATATACTACCGGCAAAGGCGTTAATGGTTTTACACTTGACCCATCGATTGGTGAATTTTGTTTGTCGCACCCGAACATGGAAACTCCGAAAACAGCTAAGACCTATTCTATCAACGAAGGTAATTACGTTCACTTTCCTGACGGAGTTAAAAAATATATTAAATATTGTCAGGAAGAAGACGCTGCTACCGGCCGCCCCTATTCATCAAGATACATTGGTTCCGGAGTTGCGGATATTCACCGTAACCTGATCACCGGAGGCGTTTACATTTACCCTACTACATCCAAATCGCCCAAGGGTAAATTGCGTTTGTTATACGAATGTAATCCGCTGGCATTTATTATTGAGCAGGCAGGAGGAAAGGCTACCAATGGTTTTAAACGGATCATGGAGCTTGATCTTACAGAGCTTCACCAAAGAACGCCATTGTTTATTGGTTCTGCGGACATGGTTGATATGGCCTGCGACTACATGAAGAAATATTCAGGAGTAGATGCTGCTATAAAGTAATTCAAAAAAATTAGCTATTTAAACCCTCAATTGGCAAAACAATTGAGGGTTTATTTTTTGTAAATTTGTGACATAAGTGACGAAAGAGGAGATTCTGCGTAAGTACAATGAAGCCAATAATAATTCTCTGCTAACACAGGAATTAAAGGGGAGAGGTGTGCGCGTTCATCTCAAAAATGTGGTTGGATCCAGTCTTTCATTTATTGCGGCCGCCCTTTACCAAAATATTTTCAAAACCAATCTTTTTGTTGTCAATGATAAGGAAGAAGCAGCTTATTTATTGAATGACCTTGAGAGCCTTCTAGGTGTAGAACAGGTTTTATTCTTCCCTGCATCATACCGGATGCCTTATGAGCATGAGGAAATTGATAATGCAAATATTCTTCTCCGCGCTGAAGTGTTGAATAAACTGAATTCCAGCGACCGTGCTAAACATGTCTGTATCGTGTCTTATCCGGAAGCGCTTTCTGAAAAGGTTGTAACAAAAGCACATCTTACAAAAAATACTCTTCAGATAAAACAAGGAGAAAAGATCTCCATTGATTTTATTACTGAGGTCCTTAATGAATATGATTTCGAAAGGGTTGATTATGTTATTGAGCCCGGACAATATTCTGTCCGTGGTGGTATTGTCGATATTTTTTCTTTCTCCAATGATCATCCCTATCGTGTTGAATTTTTGGGAAATGATGTCGATTCCATCAGGAGCTTCGATCCGACATCACAGCTTTCGATGAGTAAATTAACTTTCTGTACGATCATTCCGAATGTACAAACGAGGCTGTTACAGGAAAGCCGGCAGTCCTTTTTAGAATTCATTCCGGAGGATTCAATAATCTGGTTTCAGAATTTTCAGCTCAGCAGCGAAAAAATTGAAAAAGCGTATGCTATCGCAGAAGAAGCATACAACAAGCTTGATGGTGTTATAGCTCAGTTACCGCCTTCGGAACTCTATATAGATAAAGATAATTTTTCACGACAGGCTATTTCATTTTCAACTGTTGAGTACAGCAATCAGGTTTCATTCAAGGCGAGTACTACTGTTACGTATAGCATTACTCCGCAGCCAAGCTTCAACAAGAATTTTAATTTACTGAATGAAAATCTTCAGAACCTCAGACGGCAAAAATTCGAGATCGTAATTTTTGCCGACACTCATAAACAGATTGAAAGGCTTTATAAGATCTTCGAAGACATTAATCCTGTTAAGTCGAGTGATAAAGGCGAAGGCAAGGAGCTTCCTTTTGGAGGCGTAGGTGCTTCCTTCCATGAAGGATTTATCGACCATGATTTGAAGCTTGTATGTTATACAGATCATCAGATCTTCGATCGTTATCATCGCTTCCGTTTGAAAAATTCATTCAACAAAAAGAATGAAGCATTAACATTAAAAGAGCTGAAGGGTTTAAATCCCGGTGATTACGTAACACACATTGATTACGGTGTCGGACGTTACGGTGGCCTGGAAACGATTGAGGTAAATGGAAAGATGCAGGAGACTATTCGCCTAGTTTATAAAGATTATGATGTGGTGAATATCAGTATTCATTCACTTCATCGCATCGCTAAATATTCCGGAAAGGAAGGGACGGAGCCAAAGATCAATAAGCTGGGTACAAACACCTGGGCGACCCTAAAACAAAAAACGAAGAAAAAAGTAAAGGAGATCGCATACGATCTTATTCAGTTATATGCTAAGCGTAAAGCATTAAAAGGTTTTAAATTCAGCCAGGATGGATATATGCAAACCGAACTTGAGGCTTCCTTTATTTACGAAGATACTCCGGATCAGATCAAGGCGACTGCAGACGTAAAGAAAGATATGGAGGCGGAAGCGCCTATGGACAGACTTGTCTGTGGGGATGTAGGTTTCGGTAAAACGGAAGTTGCGATACGTGCCGCTTTTAAAGCAGCATCAGATGGTAAGCAGGTTGCTGTTTTGGTACCCACAACCATTCTCGCGCTGCAGCATTACAAAACCTTTTCTGAACGCTTAAAAGATTTTCCTGTGAAGGTGGATTACATCAATCGATTCAAATCCGCAAAAAAGCAAAAAGAAACATTAGAAGCACTTGAGAAAGGACAAGTTGATATCCTCATCGGCACACACGGTATTGTGGGCAAGGGAGTGAAATTCCGTGATCTTGGATTAATGATCATTGATGAGGAACAAAAATTCGGGGTTGCTGTCAAGGATAAGCTCAAGACTATTAAAGCAAATGTTGATACCCTAACGCTTACTGCTACTCCGATCCCGAGAACATTGCAGTTTTCAATGATGGGCTCACGGGATCTATCCGTGATCAGCACACCACCACCAAATCGTTATCCGGTACAAACAGAGTTGCATACATTCAATGAAGAGATCATCCGCGATGCGATCAGTTTCGAGATCTCGCGTGGCGGACAGGTTTTCTTCGTACATAACAGGGTTCAGAATATTCTGGAGATCGCAGGAATGATCTCGCGTTTATGTCCGGATGCGAAGGTGGCGATCGGACACGGACAAATGGAAGGGGACAAGCTCGAAGAAGTTATGCTTGGATTTGTCGAGGGAGAGTTTGATGTGTTAGTGGCAACAACTATCATTGAAGCAGGATTGGATATTTCGAATGCAAACACGATCATCATTAACCAGGCGCACATGTTCGGTATGAGTGATCTGCATCAGATGCGCGGCAGGGTAGGGCGTTCGAATAAAAAAGCATTCTGTTATTTACTTACAACTCCTATATCTCTATTAACAACGGAAGCCCGCAAGCGCTTAAAAACGCTTGAAGAGTTTTCTGAGCTTGGAAGCGGTTTCAATATTGCGATGCGCGATCTTGATATCCGTGGTGCAGGAAATTTATTGGGAGGAGAACAAAGCGGTTTCATTAATGAGATCGGTTTTGAGATGTATCAGAAGATCCTTGATGAAGCGATCCTCGAATTACGGAATGAGCATGAAGAGTTAGCTCTGATGGATGTAGGCGGCTCAAAGAAATTCAGTGGCGTGCCAAGAAGCCGTTACCTGAACGATTGTAACATCGATACCGATATGGAGATCCTTATTCCGGATGACTATGTTAATAATATTACCGAGCGTTTAACATTGTACCGTGAGCTGGATGATTCCAAAGATGAAGAAGAATTAAAACGTTTTGAAACACGTCTGATTGACCGCTTTGGGCCTGTACCTTCCCAAGCCTTAGAACTTATTCATACAATCCGTTTGAGATGGCTTGCAATGGAAATTGGCTTTGAAAAACTATTCCTGAAGAATAACAGAATGGTAGGTTATTTTATTCCTAAGCAGGACTCTCCTTATTATCAGAGTGAGAATTTCACAAAGGTGCTGAAATACGTTCAACAGAATCCGCGCTTGTGTAAGATGAAAGAAACTAATGGCAAGCTTACATTATCTTTTGAGAACATTCGTTCTGTGGATGGCGCCATTGAGGCTTTGAAGCCGATAACGGTCTGAACTGATTCCAATTTAATTACCTTTGCTACATGCCGAAATTATTCATAAAGAATATGGTTTGCCCGCGTTGTATCTCTTCTGTGGAGAGCCTGCTTTCGCGAGTCAATTTATCCTACAAAAAAGTGATCCTCGGTGAGGTTGAACTGGCAGATGATATAAGCGAAAAAGAAAAAGAATTTTTAAATGATGAACTTAAGTCGCTCGGTTTTGAATTGATAGACAACCGCGCTTCTGTGCTGATTGAAAAGATAAAGAAAGCCGTCATGAAATTCATTTCTTCAAGCGAAGCAGGCAAGAAAGAGAATTTGTCCGCATTCATTGCATCAGAAGTGAATTATGAATACACGTACATCAGCGGATTGTTTTCTTCTATGGAAGGAACAACAATTGAACATTACTATATTAATCAACGAATTGAAAAGGTAAAGGAGCTTCTTGTGTATGATGAATTGTCTCTGAGTGAGATAGCTGATAAGACCGGGTTCAGCAGTATTCATCATATTTCATCTCAATTTAAAAAAGTCACCGGATTAACACCAAGCCATTTTAAAAAGATTGGCCTTGAAAAGCGAAAAGCAATCGATAATTTATAAATCCCAAAATTATATAAATCCTTCACAAAAAGCTGTAATGGCTCTACTGTTACCTTGCCGTAACTTTGTAGTGTAAATTAAATGTTTCACTTAAAATTTAAAGTTATGAAAACAGAAATGGAAAATTGCAATTGCGCAAACGGACAATGTAACTGTGAAGTTTGTACATGTGAATCCTGCCAGTGCGGGTGCTGCAAATAAAAATTAAAGGGAGCTCTTGCTCCCTTTAATCTTCCCTGCTGCCGTCATCAGCCATCCTCACGATCTTAGGAGTAAATTTCGCGATCACATCAACGAGATCTTTCTGAGCATCCATAACCATGTTTATGTCTTTATATGCCATTGGCGCTTCATCTAAGCCCGCTCCAATAAGCGTCACTCCATGCTCTTTAAGAACATCTTTCATTTGCTCTCTTTTGATGGTTTTGATCGCCTGAGTCCTGCTCATTTGTCGGCCCGCGCCATGAGATGCTGAATTAATAGATTTTGTTTCACCTTTTCCTCTTACCAGAAATCCGGGTGCTGTCATCGATCCCGGAATTATTCCCATGACATCTTTCGAAGCCGGAGTTGCACCTTTACGATGAACGATCACTTCCTCCCCGTTCCATATTTCCTTCCATGCAAAATTGTGATGGTTTTCTATTCGCGCAAGTACATTGCCACCAACGGCCTTTGAGATCTTGTCATGAATTACATGATGACATGCAGAAGCGTAATCGCCCGCAAGGTTCATTGCCAGCCAGTATTCCTGACCTTCCGAAGTATCAAGACTCAGGTAAGCAAGGTTAACCGCTTCTTTAGGTAACTGACAAAGTTCTTTTGCAACTTTAGTATAATAGGCTGCAATGGTTGCACCTAATCCTCGCGATCCCGAGTGGGACAACAACGCAACATATTTTCCTTTTGGGATCTTAAGCTCTTTATCATCCTCCAGCATTTCGAGGATTCCCCATTCAACAAAGTGATTTCCACCACCGGAGGAACCCAGTTGTTCATACGCTTTTTGTTTTAAGTTTCTGATAAATGGAATCAAGTTGAATTCGGCTTTATCGAGGACAGCATGATCAGCACGCTCGTTTCCCTGAAATCCTTTTCCTGCTCCGAACTTCGTGGCAGCGACAAGTTCACGCTTAAAAGCAATTTCATTTCCGGCCAGGGCGCTTTCGGGAAGATCATAGATAGTTAAACACATCCTGCATCCGATATCAACGCCTACACCGTATGGTATCACCGCATTTCGCACAGCAAGCACACCTCCGATCGGTAAGCCATATCCCTGGTGTGCATCAGGCATTAGTGCACCACCAACAGTTACAGGTAAACGCATGGCTGTTTCCATTTGTGTCAATGCACCTTGCTCAATTTGGTTTGCGCCATATATAGCATATTGATCAGGTGTTTCTAAAAGCGCTGATCTTTTATTTTTAATTTCAAGTGTCAGCTGTAGCTCATTGGCGACATGTGTCCATACCGGATCAAGAATAAATTCACCGGGAGACGTAACAACTTTTTTTAGTTGGGTTAAGACCTGTCTTCGGGTCTTTTTCAGTAAATTCTTTTCAATTGCTTCCATTGCGAATCCAATTGCTTTGCTTTGAGGAAATCCTATTTTCACAAGATCCTTGCCGGTTATGTTAAGCTTCTTCATAGTTAGCGAGATGATAAATTTATTCCATCGCAAGCTTTCCTTGATCCTTAAGGAAAAGATTCTACAAACATTTTATTTACTTTATTCTGTATCTTTTTTAGGAAACAGCATTAAGAGAAAATTCAAACTAACCTCTAAACCGAACACTATGAAAAAAGGAATCAACATTATTGGCTTTGTAACCGCTCTGCTGCTTTTTATGACTGTTGTCATGAAATCTAATCATCTGCCGGGAGCAGGTATGGTGATGGCTTTGTCAGGCTTCGCTATCAGCGTTTATCTTCCATTCTTTTTACTTTATAACCCGAACGGATCTGAAACACCTGTAAATTCATCAATCAAGATCGGGGCACTTTCAGGTTCGGTGCTGAACCTCGGTATCACCTTTAAGTTTCAACACTGGCCTGGCGCAAGTGTGATGATTGTGCTTGGCCTTACGAGCTTCGCGCTGATCTTTATCCCTCTGTTTTTAAAATATAAGCTTAATAACGAAGGCTCCGAAAGAAAAACGTTGATGAATACCCTTGGTGCAAGCGGGCTCACACTATTTGCGTTAGGATTATTATTCAAGATCATGCATTGGCCCGGTGCTGCTGTTATGCTGGGTCTAAGTGTTCTCTTTCTTTTCTGTGGCTATTTTTTGATGTATCTGCTGGATAAGTCGATTGACAACGATTCCAAGACCATTTATTTACGGAAAGCGTTTTTCTCAATTATCATAGGAAGTATTGTTGCTACTTGCCTTTTGATAGATCTGAACCGCCCATGGTTCAAGCAGTCACCTGCTCAGGCGATGCTGGAAAGAGAGAAATAGTATTTACGGGATTGTTTCCGGGAAGACCTGATTAGAGATAAAAATGTAACCCGGTGATGAGAGGAGGAGGAGCATTTCTGCTCCTCTTTTTTAAATTTTTATTTGACCTTCAACACCATCATCATTTGTCTTTGATGTGATTGCTGCAACTGCTATCTTTATTAAGGAAACCATCTTACCATTCTTGGTATCCCAATAATAAACATCTTCGGGCCTTACGGTGATCAGTGTAATGTTCGGATCTTCCTTTCCCTTTTTGAACCACGCACCTGCAAAATCATCCCACAGCTCATCAATTTTCTTCTGATCCCTGAAGACAGTTGCAGTTCCATAGACACTGAGATAATGTGAATCACTCATTTTTGAGTACAACAGCTGCACTTTATCATCATTTTTGATTTCGTGATTCTTGTGGCTCTCCTTATCGCTGAGAAACCAGATCACTCCTTCGTTATCCACTTCCTGTGTGGCCATTGGCCTCGTTTCGAATGGCGATTTATCCAATTCGGTGCAAAACATACATATTTTAATGTCTTCTGCGAGCTCTTTTAATTTCTGAATGCCTTCTGCATTTTGTAAGTCTTTTGTGGTTCCCATAGTAGCTTTTTGTTTGCATTAAATGCTTAAAAAACATACCACTGGAGTGTATAAAAAGAAAAAGGAGTTGATTATCTCAACTCCTTTTAATTCATTTTTTTGCTTCTGAACTATCCCATACTATTCAGGATCACTGAAGGCTTTAATTCGTCACGCCCAAGCTGGTGAATTATTCGCATGTGCGACATAAACGCTGAACCAAAGGATTCATTGTAAATATATGGTACACCGAATTCCTTCGCGGTTTCAGCCACAATAGGTGCAATTTTCGGGTAATGCACATGACATATCCTTGGGAAAAGGTGATGGATCGCCTGGTAATTCAAACCGCCTACATAAAAAGTGATGAGCCAGTTATTTCTTGCGAAATCCGCAGTCGTCTGAAGCTGGTGAATTGCCCATTCTGAATCGATATTGCCTTTTGCATCCGGTGTTGGGAAAACAGTGTTCTCAACTACGTGTGCCAGCTGGAATACAATGCTCAAAATCAATCCCGCTATAACGTGAAGTGTTAAAAAGCCAAGCAGAACATATCCAAGAGGAATGTGAAGCAGAGTTACCGGCAGCACTATAATGTAAGTAAAGTAGATCGCTTTCCAGAAAAGGATCTTCATTAAAGAGATCGCTTTTTGTGCTTTGCTGTCACGGTGCTGGCCGCCTTTGCTGAATTCTATGAACTGAACAATATCTTTTGCCGTGGTCCAGTACAGTGACATGATTGCGTAAAAGAAGAATACGTACAAGACCTGAAACCGTTGAATCTTCTTGTATTTCCCATCCGGAGAAAAACGCATGATCACTTTATTGTCAATATCGCGGTCATGTCCATGAATATTAGTGTAAGTATGATGCAACACGTTGTGCTGTGTCTTCCAGTTCCTGTTATCGCCACCAACGAAAGTAAGCGATAAAGCTATCAGCTTGTTGATCTTCGGATTAGCTGAATAAGCATCATGGTTAGCATCGTGCATAACGCTCATGCCTATTCCAGCAAGGCCAAGGCCCATCACTGCTGAGCACAGCCATAATCCTGCAAGACTGAAACCCTGCGTATAAATGAGGGCTAAAGGCACGAAATAGAGGGAAAGCATAACAAAGGTCTTGAAAACCATTGTCCCGTTGGCGTGTTGTGAAATGTTGCTTTCGATAAAATAATTATCGACTCTCTCTTTAAGGACATTAAAAAACTGAGTTTTGTCCTTATTTGCAAATTTAATTTTTGTCTTCATTGTCTGTGTAAAACAAATTTAATCAAAAAGGGTGAGACAAATTTATAAAATCTTAGTTATTCGACCAAGATACTTATTCAGCTTATAGATTAATATCCATCCTCTTATAGTAAGGAAGAATGCTGCAAATGAAGAAGATAGAAAAGAAAATCCCGACATAATTAACATCATTTATGAGAAATAATAGGCTTTCTTTCACGAAAAAAGATAGGAGGAATAAACGCACCCCCCATTGTTTCATGTGCCACAGTCCGATATAAGAAATAAAGCTTGTGGCTACAAGGATACCGAAGAGGGCCGGGTACCAGTCGCCCATTTTCTTTAAAGAAGGCGCAAAAACCCCGGGAAAACTGAAAACAATCCATATAAAGCCCAGTATACAGACTATTGTGATGAGAACCGGACGTTTAATTGCTGCGCTTTGCATGGTAATTGGTGAATTGGTGAAATGGAGATTTAGAGAATTAAAATCGCATTCCAAAAAAATACTTAACGTTAATCAATTGTTTACCTTCGCTATTCAAGATCCCAATGCAGTTTCGATTGTAATTTAGCAATTTTTAACCCTTCTCCATTTCTCCCCTTCTCTAATTCTCTAATGTCGGATCCCTTCTCTAATTCTGTAATTGATTTAGCTGCTTCTGATTGCCTCCACCGGATCCAGCTGAGATGCGCCATATGCCGGAACGAACCCCGAAACAACACCAATAAGAATTGAAATAGTGAAGCCGAGAATAATATTTGATTTCGAAAGCTGAATCTCCATTCCCATGGAATCCCCTGCCAGCAATGTGAGCAGGTAGACAATCAAGAGCCCGATGAAGCCGCCAATTACTGAAAGAAAAACAGATTCGAATAAGAATTGCATGAGAATGAAATAGTTTTTCGCGCCAAGCGACTTTTGAATTCCTATGATGTTAGTTCGTTCTTTAACGGATACGAACATGATGTTTGCGATCCCAAATCCCCCGACAAGGATTGAAAAGCCTCCAATGATCCAGCCGGCAATCCCCACTACATCGAATAAGCTATCAAACTGATTCGAGATCAGGCTGGTTTGGTTGAGTGCGAAATCTTCTTCTTCGAGAGGATTTAATCTTCTTCTGGAGCGCATTAAACCCGTTAATTCAGAGATCAGCTCATCATTTGTGATCCCATCTTTTGCTCGCACCATGATCTGCGGATCAAGATCTTCATCATTAACATCAATTAAGCTTCTGGCATAGTTGACAGGAAGCAGGACCTGTGTATCCGGGCTTCCACCGAGAATGCTTTCACCTTCTTTTTTAAAAACTCCTATAACCATCACCTTAGCTCCGCGCACTTTGATCGTTTGTCCGAGGGGGCTCTGATTAGGGAAAAGCACTCTGGCAAGAACATCTCCGATAACCGCTACGGGCCTGCCCGAAGCAGATTCAACGTCTGTAAAATAGCGGCCATCCGCTATCTCAAAATTTTTAACTCTGTCGTATTGATGAGAAGCGCAGATAACTGTTACGTTTTCAATACTGCTGCTCTGATGTTTGATGGTAGTGCTGGCATAAACCATAAAAGCGGCAGCCTGTGCACCGTCACAATTGTCAAGGATGTAATTCAGTTCTTTATAATCAGGAACCGGCCTGTTCATGTACTTCCACCACGGGTAATTTGGTCCAAAGGTCCAGGGCCATTTTTGAATAAATACCACGTCATTTCCCAGGCTTTGTACGCTTTTTCGAAGGTTTTGCTCGAGTGAATCGACAATGGTAAAGACCATGATCACCGCGAAGATCCCAATGGTGATACCCAGAAGTGAAAGGATAGAACGCAGTTTATTCCCTATCAGAGCCTGAAGGGCGAAAATTACACTTTCTTTAAACAAGCTCCAGAAAACCAATTGCTGTTTTTATGCTCATTTCTTCAGAAGGAACCCGATGAAGAATTGATGTTTTTTGTTCTGCAAATGTATCAAAAAAAAGAGGATAAAAATTCTATTTTTCAGGCTTTAGAGCACTCCCGTTTTTTGCAGAAAAAATGGGGCTTATTAACAAAAAAAACATTTATCAACAAATTGATTTTACAACCCTTCCCACGTTTAAAAATGATACTTTTGTTTCAGAAATTTATATAGCTTATGAGCGGATTAAAAAAGATCAAAAATGCCCTGATTTCAGTTTATTACAAGGATAATCTCGAACCGGTCATTCATCAGTTGAATTCGCTTGGCGTAAAAATTTTCAGCACAGGAGGAACACAGGAATTTATAGAAAAGCTTGGTGTTGCAGTTACTCCTGTTGAATCGCTTACATCTTATCCTTCGATCCTTGGCGGAAGGGTTAAGACATTACACCCGAAAATATTTGGCGGGATCTTAAGCAGGCGTGAATTGCAAAGTGATGTTGCTCAGCTTGAAGAATATGAAATTCCTGAGATCGATCTTGTGATCGTTGATCTTTATCCTTTTGAAGAAACTGTCGCTTCAGGTGCTGCCGAACAGGCGATCATCGAAAAGATCGATATTGGTGGTATTTCTCTTATCCGCGCAGCTGCTAAGAATTTCAAAGATGTGATCATTGTTCCTTCCAAAAACGAATACACTTTTTTACACGATACAATTCTTGTTGGGCAAAAAGGGGAATCAACTCTTGCCGACAGGAAATCCTTAGCCGGTAAAGCTTTTAACGTTTCTTCTCATTACGACACTGCGATCTTTAATTATTTTAACGGTGAAGAAAGTTCTGCTTTCAAGCAGAGTGTTCAGAATGCAAAAGTTCTTCGTTATGGAGAGAATCCGCATCAGAAAGGCGTGTTCTACGGTAATCTAGAAGAGATGTTCACGCAGTTCAGCGGTAAGGAGCTTTCATATAATAACCTGCTCGATATTGATGCAGCAGTTAGTTTGATCGCTGAATTTACTGACACTACTTTTGCGATTTTAAAGCATAATAATGCATGTGGAATCGCTTCACGTAATAATCTCGTTGACGCATGGAAAGCGGCATTAGCGGGTGATCCTACAAGCGCTTTTGGTGGTGTGCTCATTACGAATGTGGATGTGGATGCTGCTGCGGCAGAAGAGATCAACAAGCTTTTCTTTGAAGTGATCATAGCTCCTGGGTTTGATGCGAAAGCGCTTGAGATTTTAAAAAGCAAACCAAACCGGATTATTCTTCAGCAAAAGGAAACAAAACTGGCATCTAAATCGTTTCGTACCTTGTTAAATGGCGTGATCGAGCAGGATAAGGATAATAAGACTGAAACGAAAGAGGATATGCAAACGGTTACGAAGACATCTCCAACAAGCGATGAGTTACGTGATCTTGCCTTTGCAAATAAAATTGTAAAACATACTAAATCGAATACCATTGTTCTTGCGAAAGATAATCAGTTGTTGGCAAGTGGGGTAGGACAAACATCCAGAGTGGATGCATTAAAGCAGGCGATTGCAAAAGCGGGAAGTTTTGGTTTTGATTTGAAGGGATCGGTTATGGCATCAGATGCATTTTTTCCTTTTCCCGATTGCGTGGAGATTGCTCATAAAGCCGGAATAACAGCAGTGATACAGCCCGGAGGATCGATCAAGGATAAAGATTCAATTGCGTATTGCGATGCAAATGGTGTGTCCATGGTTATGACAGGCACAAGACATTTTAAACATTAATGATTAAGGATTGAGGATTTTATTATTGAGGATTTCCTTAATACCAAGAAATAAATTGTGATTCGAAATTCAAATCCTAAATTTCCGAATCCTAAATCTAAAAATCGAATATGGGTTTATTTAACTTTTTGACACAGGAAATTGCGATCGATTTGGGGACAGCAAACACGCTGATCATCCATAACGATAAAGTAGTGGTTGACGAGCCAAGTATCGTTGCAGTTGATCGTATGACCGGGCGTGTCATCGCGGTTGGAAAGCAGGCGATGCAGATGCACGGCAAAACGCACGAGAATATAAAGACTATTCGTCCACTGAAAGACGGAGTTATTGCGGATTTCCATGCTGCAGAGCATATGATCCGCGGTATGATCAAGATGATCAACCCGGGAAGAAAATTATTTCAGCCATCTTTAAAAATGGTTATCTGTATTCCTTCAGGGATCACGGAGGTTGAGAAACGTGCGGTTCGCGATAGTGCTGAACATGCAGGTGGAAAAGAAGTGTACCTGATCCATGAGCCAATGGCTGCTGCGATCGGTATCGGCATTGATGTGGAGGAGCCAATGGGAAATATGATCATTGACATTGGTGGTGGTACAAGCGAGATCGCGGTAATTGCCCTTGGAGGTATTGTTTGTGATAAATCTATTCGTATTGCAGGTGATGAATTCACTTCGAACATTGAAGAGTACATGCGCAGACAGCATAACATCCTGATCGGTGAGCGTTCAGCAGAGCGTGTAAAGATTGAAGTTGGTGCAGCAATGACCGAGATTGATAATCCTCCGCCTGATTATGCGGTTCACGGACGAGATCTGATGACAGGAATTCCGAAAGAGATCTATGTTTCTTATGTGGAGATCGCACATGCACTTGATAAATCAATTTCCAAAGTTGAAGAAGCGATCCTGAATGCACTTGAAATGACACCTCCTGAGTTATCAGCCGATATCTTCAGAACAGGTATTTATTTAGCAGGCGGTGGTTCCATGCTTCGCGGACTTGACAAACGTATCTCATTAAAAACAAAATTACCGGTGCATATCGCAGAAGATCCTCTTCGTGCCGTTGCCCGTGGGACCGGAATTGCTTTGAAGAATGTAGATAAGTTCCCGTTCCTGATGAAATAATTTTTGAATTTCAGATTCCGAATTTCAAATTTGAAATCTGGAATTTGGAATTCTAAATTTAACCCTCACCAATTCTCTAATTGTATCGATGCGTAATTTACTTCTCTTCATCTGGAAACATTATTTCTTTTTTGTTTTCCTTTTGTTAGAAGGTTTTTGTCTTTACCTCGTTGTTCAGAATAATTATTACCAGCACGCTACTTTCGTTAATTCTTCAAACAAGCTTTCTGCAAATGTTCTTGAAACATCAAGAGGCGTAAAAGATTATTTTTACCTGAAGGATGTTAATGAAGGCCTGGCGCAGGAAAATGCTGAGCTCAGGTCCAGATTACTGGAGTCGTATTCATTGGTTGTTAACGACAAGCATGTGATGAACGACACTTCCCTCCACCAGAAATATACCTACACCAGCGCTAAGGTGGTGAACAATTCAACTAACAGAAGAAATAACTTTCTTACTCTTGATAAAGGTTCCAAGCACGGTATCACTAAAGATATGGCGGTGATAACAAATACAGGAATTGTTGGACAGGTGAAGGATATTTCCGAAAACTTTTGTACGGTTATGTCAATGCTTCATAGCCGTACGATCGTAAGTGCGAAGATCAAGAAGGATGGTTCCTACGGGCCTTTAACATGGGACGGTGCTAATTTTGAATACGTGACATTAAGTGATATTCCTACTCACGTTAGGCTTGTAAAAGGCGATACAATTGTAACAAGTGCATACTCCCTTACTTTTCCGGAAAATATTAAGATCGGAGTTGTTGATTCATGGGAACGTAAATCCGGTGAATATTTTTATACAGTAAGGGTGAGGCTTCTTACAGATTTTAAAAAGCTTACCCATGTTTACATTGTGAATAACATGATGAAGAATGAGCAGGAACAGCTCGAAACAAAGTCAGAAGCAGATTCTAAAGAATAAACATAAAAATACAATAAGGTGATCACCGAATTACTCAGAAATATATTTCGATTTGTTGCACTTGTTCTGGTGCAGGTGCTCATCATTAAAAATATTGAGCTGGGGAGATTTATTAATCCGTTTATTTACACACTCTTCCTTATCATACTTCCATTTGAAACTCCAAAATGGGCTATTCTTTTCATCGGATTTATTCTGGGTCTTACCATCGATATGTTTTATGATACGGCCGGACTTCATGCGGCTGCCTGTGTAGTAATGGCTTATATGCGTCCGGGGATTCTTAAATTGTTTTCACCGCGTGATGGTTATGAATCGGGTACTCAACCAACCATTCAGTATCTCGGAATACCGTGGTTTCTTTCATATTCTGCGATCCTTGTAGTATCGCATCATCTGGTACTATTCTATCTGGAGATCTTTCGTTTCTCCGAGTTCTTTTCTACTTTATTAAGAGTCATCATAAGTTCGCTCGCAACATTATTACTTATTGTAGTGATTCAGTTTTTATTTAACCGTAAGAAGGAGCAGGAATAATGAATCAGCTGGGTGATAGAAAATTTCTGATCATTGGTGTGTTTGTTCTCGTAGGACTAATGTTCATTGCCCGTTTGTTTTATATTCAGGTGATTGACGACAGCTATAAGCTCGATGCGAATAACCAGGCCTTCAGATATAAGACCGAATTTCCTGTGCGTGGTTATATTTATGACAGGAACAACAAGCTCTTGGTTTACAATGAAGCTGCATACGATCTGATGGTGCTTCCAAAAAATATCAGTAAGACCGACTTTGATACTGCCGGGTTTTGTGAGCTAATGGGAATCACAAAGGAAACGTTTCTTAAAAAGATGAAGAAGGCTGTGCAGGCGCCAAATTCCCCAAGGAAAGAATCGGTGTTTGAAAAGCAACTGTCGCCAAAAGATTATGCATCTATCCAGGAAAGGCTTTACAGATACAGAGGTTTTACGGTGCAATCAAGAACGCTTAGAAAATATCCTTATAAGATAGCTGCTCACATGCTTGGTTATATCGGTGAGGCCGATAAAACCACCACAGAGAAAAATCCTTATTACAATGAAGGCGATTACCTCGGCATTAGCGGAATCGAGAAGACCTACGAAAAAGTGTTGAGAGGAAAAAAAGGAATGCACATCATGATGGTGGATGTTCACAATCGTGAAAAGGGAAGCTATATGAACGGAATGTACGATTCAATTGCCGTTCCGGGAAAACCTTTGACTACCTCTCTGGATGCGGATCTTCAGCTGTATGCGGAGCAACTTATGCAGAATAAGATAGGTAGTGTTGTCGCATTGGATCCGAGTACGGGTGAAATTTTGGCGATCGTTACAAGTCCAACTTATGATCCCAATCTATTGGTCGGGCGCTCGCGTAATAAAAATTTTGCAATGCTTTCATTGGATAGTATAGGTAAACCCTTGTTTAACCGTTCAACCATGGCATCCTACCCTCCCGGTTCTACCTTTAAGCTGGTTATGGCATTGATCGGGATGAATGAACATGTACTAACACCAACCACCCGTTACCCTTGTGCGCGCGGTTTTCCTCCACTCGGAGGCCGACCGAAATGTCATCCTCATCCCTCGCCTATGGACCTTGTGGGAGCAATCGGTACTTCATGTAATTCCTACTTTTCGTATGTCTTCAAGAGCGTGATCGAAGACAAAAAATATAATAATGTTTATAAAGCATATGGTAACTGGCGGAGTCTTGCAACAAGCTTTTGTCTTGGGACTAAGACCGGATCGGATCTTGCAAATGAGCTGCGCGGCAATGTTCCGAGTATAAAGTATTATGACAAAATTTTCGGAAAAGGCTCCTGGAAAGCAAGTACTGTGATCTCACTTGGGATCGGTCAGAATGAGCTTGGTATTACTCCTTTGCAAAATGCGAACGTGGTTGCTATCATTGCTAATAAAGGCTGGTACTATACACCACACATTGTAAAAGCGATCGATGGAAATCCGAATGATACGATCCTTGACCGCTTCAAGGTAAAACATTATACGGAGATCAAAGACACAGCAATTTATAATGCCGTGATCGATGGTATGGCCAAGGCTGTTGAAGGTGGAACCGCAGCATCTCTAAAGATAGAAGGGATTCCATACTGTGCAAAAACCGGAACAGCACAAAATCCGGGGAAAGATCACTCTGTATTCGTTTGTTTCGGACCAAAGGATAATCCAAAGATCGCAATAGCCATCTTAATTGAAAATGGAGGATGGGGCGCAACCTATGCCGGTCCGATAGCACGTCTTATGATGGAAAAATATTTAAAAGGAAAGATTACGCGTCCGGATCTTGAAAAGCGTATGCTTGAGGCTGATCTGATCCGTAAGCTTAATTTGGTTCCAACAACAAACCGTTAGAAGAAAATTTAGTAAAGTTCAAAATTCTAAAAGTTGAGAGAGAATAAAAGCGAGAGCATATTTTACAATGTAGACTGGATCACGGTAATGATCTATGTCATTCTCGTTTTCATGGGCTGGGCAAATATCTATGCGGCAGTATATAATGAAGAGCATTATGTGATCACCGACATCAGTCAGAAATATGGTAAGCAAATGATCTGGATCGGTACATCCTTCATTCTTGCATTGATCATCCTGATAATTGACGAAAGTTTTTATACCGCATTCGCGTATGTCGTCTATGGGATTTTTATGGTGCTCATCATAGCTGTGCCTTTTTTAGGGCGCGAAGTGAAAGGGAGCCGCTCATGGTTTCGCTTCGGTGATTTCGGCTTGCAGCCGGCCGAGTTCATGAAGTTTGCAACCAATCTTGCAATAGCCAAATTTCTGAGTAATCAGAATATCAAGATCGCGGATTACAAAAACACCTTTGTTACCCTTTTGATGCTAGGCGTTCCGATGATCATCATTATGAAGCTGCAGGATGAAACAGGCCTCGCGATAGTGTTTGTTGCTTTTATTTTTACGTTGTACCGTGAAGGATTGTCTGTAAACTATTTATTGCTGGGCTTTCTTGCGGCTATTCTTTTCATACTTGCACTCCTTGTAAACAATATCTTTTTATTCGGGATCATCGGGGTGCTTTGTGCGGTTTCACTTTTATTCATAAAAAGAAGCCGCACCAATCTTTTTGCCGTGGCATTGATTGGTATTGTTGCCTGTGGAATGGTAAAAGGAACGAGCAGTGTTTATGAGCATCTTGAACCGCATCAGAAGATCCGTATTGATGTATTGCTTGGAAGGGGAACTGTGGATCTGAAGAAAGAAGGATATAATGTTAATCAGGCAAAGATCGCTATTGGTTCCGGAGGTTTTTTAGGAAAAGGTTATTTGCAGGGCACCCAAACAAAATATGATTTCGTCCCTGAGCAGGACACTGACTTTATTTTTTGTACAGTAGGAGAGGAGTGGGGTTTTGTCGGGAGCTCCATTGTAATAATTCTTCAGCTGACTCTAATAATCAGGATTGTTTTTATGTCCGAGCGGCAAAGATCTCCTTTCAGCAGGATCTATGGATATGGTGTAGCCTCGGTGTTGTTTTTTCATCTAACCATCAATGTGGGTATGACAATAGGTTTAGCACCCGTTATTGGTATCCCACTTCCATTTTTCAGCTATGGAGGATCATCGTTATGGTCATTCACCGTCCTGCTTTTTATTTTTATAAAGCTGGATTCTCACCGCTTACAAATTCTCAGGTAATCAGAATTGTTTTTTAGGAAGTAAAACATGAAACGTAGCTCCCACGCCCGGACTAGATTCAGCATGGATCGTTCCCTGATGATTTGAGATTATCTTTTTACAAAGTGCCAGGCCAATTCCTGTTCCCGGATATTCATCATTGCCATTCAGTCGCTGAAAGATCTCAAAGATCTGCTCTGCGTATTCCTGGTTGAATCCAATACCGTTATCCGCGAAGCTGATTTTTACATATCGCTTGTTGCGGTCAAGACGGTAGGCAGTTTTCTCCACTTCGGAAACATCCGATGAACTGATCTTGATCACCGGTTTCTTTTCTGATGAGGTGAACTTCAGGCTGTTTCCAATAAGGTTGTTGAACAGCTGATTCATTTGAAGATGCACAGCTTCAATCACGGGAAGTTCGCCAAGTTCAACTGTAGCTTTCTTCTGAGTGATCAAAAGTTCAAAATCCGTAAGAACATGTTTCGCAATGTAATTAAGGTCTGTAGGTATATAAGGTTCAGCAGATCTTGTAAGGATCGAATAGTTTAAAACATCTTTGATGAGCCCAGACATGCGGTCTGCAGAGTTCTTGATCTTCATCAGATATAAGTTCTCATCCTCATTAAGCTTACGGGCGGTCTTTACCATGAGCCTGTCGGTAAACGTTTTTACTTTACGAAGCGGCTCCTGCAGATCATGTGTAACTACATATGCGAATTGTGCCAGCTCAAGGTTGGAGCGTTCAAGTTGAATGACTGCCTCGTTCAAAGCTTTTGTTCGTTCAGCAATTCTTTCTTCAAGGATTGCAGCATTCATTTTTGAATCGTTGATGTCAGTGCAGGAACCAATGAAACCTTCAAATGTCCCATCAGGCAAATATCTTGGTTCTCCTCTGCTCGCGATCCAGCGATATTCTCCATCATGTCTGCGAAGGCGGTATTCAAGATAAAAATTCTTTCGTGCTTCAAATGAAGTGACGTACATATTCATGCACTTTTCAAGATCATTTGGATGTAAACCTTTTACCCAGCCAATTCCGGCCTCTTCTTCAAAAGTGCGGCCGGTAAAGTCCATCCAGCCTTTGTTAAAAAAAGTGCAGTTTTTGTTTTTATCCGACATCCAGATCAGAACAGGGGCAGTGTTTGCAACTGTGCGAAAGCGAACTTCGCTCTCACGCAAAGCATTATCAACCTTTTTAAGATCGGTTATATCGATAAGAGTGTTGATGGCAGCTACAAGATTTCCTTTGCTGTCAAATATTGGGCGTGGGTGTGGAAGCACATGTAAACGTTCACCGTTAGGACGTTCCATAACTATCTCTTCGCCTGTAACAGCCCGTCCTTCTTTCAGTACAACACTCATCAGAGATGTTTCTGATGGTACGGGAGCACCATCTGTCCTGTAAGATTTGTATGAACCGCACCATTGATCCACACCAAGCTTAGGCTCACGGCCCCATAACTTAGCAGCGGCTTCGTTATAGAATGTTATCCTTCCCTTGGAATCGCAGGTGTATGTGGCTGCAGGAAGTCCCTGCAACATCTGAAGCTGAAGCTGATCAATTCCGGGAAGAGATTTAGATTTTCCGGTAAGGGTGTCACTGTTTTTCTTTTTGGTAGTCATGGCAGACGGTACTTTGATAACGGGGCACTGCTGAATGCCTATAATGATGCCATAATCATTCGTAATCAATGCGTTACGTCTTTCAAATGTTCCACGATCGTTGGTCGGTAGAGCCTTAGAAGCTGCCGGCCCTCTAAAAGTATTGATTTTGCTGAGCTTCTGCTAGGGGCCGTGAAAAATGGAAATTCTCAAAGATGTACTTTGAGATTGTTGAAAAAATTTTAGACCGAATCAAGGGATTGAAGCAAGTGTGGTCCTAATTCCTCAGAGTGAGAAATATTTTTACACCTGATGCGCTTCATACCAACGTTTTACCCACAGCTCTATTTTGTCTACCGTGGCTTTCCAGCCGTTATAGGTATCCGGTTTGGTGAGGAAACAATTCACTCCGCATTTATACGCGCGTTCGATGTCGTAATTTAAATTGGAGGTGGAAAGCATGACAACAGGAATGATATTATACTTATTATTCGAACGGAAGATCTCGATCATCTGTATTCCGTCCAAAGCCGGCATTTTCAGGTCAGTAAGGATATATGCAGGAGATTTTTTACTGTTTTCTTTTAATTCGATATAGTTAAGAAAATCTCTTCCATCTTCAAAGGCAATTATATCCTCGGAAGCTTTCGTTTCATCATATGCAGTTTTTATTAATTCCAGATCTTCACTGTCATCATCAATAATGTATACCATAATAAAATCAATTAATTTCACCGGGATACCTCAAAAACGGTTCCAGCTGCATGCCAGATTGGAATTTCGGTAAAATTAAAATTCAGAAAATTAACCCCGTGCTAAAGGAATAATTAATTATTTACCAGAACTTCACCTGTCATCTCAGTCGGAATATTTAAATTCATCAGTGTCAGTATTGTGGGTGCGATGTCAGCGAGCTTCCCTTTTCTGATTTTTTTATAATCTTTATCGATCAGGATGATTGGTACCGGATTAACAGTGTGCGCTGTGTTCGGGCTGCCGTCAGGGTTGATCATATAGTCTGAATTGCCATGATCAGCAATGATAACAAATGAATACCCTCCTTCCAATCCGGCTTCTACAACTTGCTGAAGGCATTGATCAACCGTTTCTACAGCCTTTACAACTGCTTCGTACACACCGGTGTGGCCAACCATGTCAGCGTTTGCAAAATTCAGGCAAACAAAGTCAGCGGTTCCGTTTTTTAATTCGGGTACTATGGATTCGGTGAGTTCATAAGCGCTCATTTCCGGTTTCAGATCATAAGTAGGAACCTTTGGAGAAGCTGCCATAATTCTGCGTTCACCGATAAATTCCGTTTCCCTTCCTCCTGAGAAGAAAAATGTAACATGAGGGTATTTCTCCGTCTCCGCGATCCTGATCTGCGTCTTTCCTGCTTTTTCAAGCACTTCACCGATCGTCATTCTTAAATCACTCTTGTCATACACTACATGCACATTTTTAAAAGTACTATCATAATTAGTCATCGTTACGTAGTGTAGCGATAATGCATGCATGCCCTGCTCAGGAATATTATGCTGTGTCAGCGCAACGGTGATTTCGCGGCAACGGTCAGTTCTGAAATTAAAACAGATCACCACATCACCTTCCTGAATTGTGGCTAATGGTTTCCCTGTATTATCAACATGCACGATGGGTTTTATAAATTCATCAGTGATGTTCTCATTATAAGATTCATGAATGGAATTGATAATGTCGGTTGATTCTTTTCCTTCACCACGCACGAGTAGATCGTAGGCAAGCTTTACACGCTCCCAGCGGTTATCCCGGTCCATTGCATAATACCTTCCGATGACGCTGGCAATTTTACCTGTTGAGTTTTTAAGATGCTCCTGTAAGTTGGTAATGCATGCAAGTCCGCTTTTCGGATCTGTATCGCGCCCATCGGTGAAAGCGTGTATAAATACATTCTTCAACCCTTTTTCATTCGCCATGTCGCATAAACGATGCAAATGTGCCTGCGATGAATGTACGCCCCCTTCTGATACAAGTCCGATAAAATGTACATTCTTATTATTTATTCTTGCATGCTCAAGAGCATTTAAAAGTACCGGGTGATTGTCAATGGTTTTTTCTCGGACAGCTTTATTGATGAGCGCGAGATCCTGATATACGACTCTTCCGGCACCTATATTCAGGTGGCCGACTTCGCTGTTACCCATTTGTCCTGCAGGAAGACCCACATCTTCTCCGGAGGTGGCGAGGACACTGTTCGGATATTGAACATAAAGACTGTCAACAAAAGGAGTATGCGCATTTGTAATTGCATCCGATAAGGAACCGTCACCAATTCCCCACCCGTCTAATATAATAAGCGCTGCTTTTTTCATCTTTAAATTTGGTTAAAACATACTTCAAAAATACTACCTTCTGGAATATTGTCTTTTAGAATAATAGTCGCATTGTGTTGTTGCACAATGTGTTTCACAATATACAAGCCAAGGCCCGTGCCTTTCGTTTGTCTTGTATCTTCATTGCCCACACGATAGAATTTTTCAAAGATCTTTTTCTTGTCTTCAGCTGCAATGCTTTTCCCTTCATTGATAACGCTGAGCTTTACTTTGCCATCTTTTTTCTTAAGGGCGATAGTTATTGTTGAATCAGGAGGAGAATATTTAACGGCATTCTCAAACAGATTGATAATGATCGAAGGAAAGCTAGTTCGGTCGATTGGAAGACTAATACCTGGTTCAATATCAAGAATTACTTTTTGCCTGTAATTGAAAAGCTTGATCATTTGAGTCATGTTCTCTTCGATGTAATCAGAGAGATCCGTGTTTTGCAGATGAAGCTGAAAGTTACTGTTATCTATTTTTGCGGCAAGCAATATGTTTTCAACCAGATTATTTAAGCGGTCTGTGTCACTAATCGCGTTCGCAATTATTTCCTGTTTTTTTTCTTTGTCGAGCTCATGTTTTTGAAGGGTCTGGAGTTGAAGCTTGGCCGAGGCTATCGGTGATTTTAATTCATGGGTTACAGAAAGCAGAAAATTAGTCTGTCGGTCAGCGAGCTCTTTTTCTTTCCTGAATGTTTTACGGATCTGAAAAAAGCCGATCATTAAAAGACCGATAAATACAGCCCCTTCACTGGAGATCATGACCCAGCGCTTGTGCAGTTTTTCATTGATGCTGTTTCCTTCTGATATGATCTGGTCTGAGGACTCCCCTTTAATAAGGTTCAGTTCTGTTTTTAATCGGGAAATTTCGTTATTAAGCTGGAACATGGAATATGTCCACCAGGTAAACTGGAGAAACACATATATAACAAGAAGATAAAAAACCAGGAGTGGCCTCGATTGTTTTGTCCTGTTGACCATTTAGCAAAGTTAAAAAAGCATTCAACATGCGGAACAAAAAAGCCCCCTTACATCGGGGGCTTCAATTACTTATTATTGTCAGTGTCCTTATCTGTTTCTGCTTTCTTCTCGACAAAAGTTCCGTTCTCATCAAAGATGTAATCTATATCGTCTACCTCTGCTTCATATCCTATCTTACCTTTTTGGTAAACTATTTTCGAGGCTTCTTTGATCTTTTTGCCATTCAGGTATTTGTTCACATATTCTGCAATGCTCTTTGGCAAATCATCAGGCTTCATCTCCGTTTCTGTCTCCAGGATAGTTCCGCCTTCACTGATTAAAACCGAGGTCTCAATTTTATTATTATGAAATTCTGCTTCATAATTCCCTTCCTCTTTTTCCCATTTTTCAACTTTCGCGGAAGGATATATTTTGATCAGGGCTGATTTTGTCGCTGCGGGCACTTCCGCTTCTTTAACCGTTTGGGCAGCCAACCCGAAAGAGCAAAAAGCCAGTGCGGAAATAATGATTAAACTTTTCATATTGCTAATTTATTTGTTGACTAAATTACACTGAAGATACTTACAAAAATGAGTGATAAAGTGATAATGGTAAGCAAAGCTGTGATTGTCCCTATGCCTTCATGGTTCGGGTGTCTGTTATGATTTATGCCGTCATTGTTTTTCATCGGATACGCCTTATTTACTAATGGATCGGGGAAAAACCCGTGCCAGCCCAAAATGTTTAATAAAGGGATTTTCGGTTGGCATGTTTTTTACCTTGTTTGGTTTAAACCAATAAAAATCAACTTATGAAAACAAACAAGATCAGTGTGATTGCAGCAGCCTTTGTATTTGTTGCATCAATGAGCACAGGTGCTTTCGCACAAAAAGATGCTAAAAAAACTGCTGAGAAGCAAAATGAGCAAAAACATGATAACAAAATGGAAGATGATGCTGAATTCGTAGTGGACGCAGCGGATGACGGAATGTTTGAGGTTCAGGTTGCTCAGCTTGCAAAAACAAATGCAGCTTCTGCAAAAGTGAAAGAACTGGCGGACCACATGATCACAGATCACAGCAAAGCAAACGAAGAACTTAAATCTGTTGCTGCTAAAAAAAATATTACCCTTCCTGCAAAGTTAAGCGACAAGCGTCAGAAAGATTTTGATGACCTGACTAAGAAAAAAGGCGCTGAGTTCGATAAGGACTATACCAAACTAATGGTTAAGGATCATAAGGACGCAATTGATATGTTCCAGAAACAAGCAGATAAAGGACATGATGGTGAATTAAAGGGATGGGCTGCAAGCAAGATCCCAACTTTAAAGCATCATTTAAGTATGTCAGAAACTACTCACGAGCTAGTTAAGTAATCAGCATATAATACTAAAAGACCTTGTATAGCCATACAGGGTTTTTTAGTATTCTTTTATTAACCTTTAATTAATTGAAAATGGTACTAACGGTAATACTAGTGATTGTCGGCATTGTAATAGTGGCGGCAGTTTTTCAGGCAAGGGCGAAGAACAAGGATAGTAACGGCCCAATGAACAATAATTAAACAGGAACAGCATTCAGATGCTGTTTTTTTATTTTAGCTTTTCAATTATCAGCTCATACAATGCAAAGCAGCATTTCTTTCTGATCTCTAAGGGTGTACCCCTGAAGAGATATTTCTTTTTGTGGGTTTTTGAGCCGTGAACTATACAAATGAAAACAGTTCCAACAGGTTTGTTTTTTGTTTCACTCCCACCCGGTGACGCGAGCCCTGTTATGGCAGCATAAACATCAGCTTTGATTAATCTGTTGAGGTGCCTGGCAAGTAGTTCGGTTACCTGCATTGATTCAGTGGTGTACTTATCAATCACTGTTTTCGGAACCCGCATTAATTTATTTTTAACTTCAGGTGTATAGCAGACAATCGATCCCTGGAAAACCTCTGAAGTGCCAAATGCCGTTGCCAGCTTTTCTGCAGCCATTCCACAAGTGATGCTTTCCGCAAGTGCCAGCGTCAATTCTTTCTCCTGCATTAATTTTATAAGAGAGTTTACCGTAGGATGCATAAATCGTTTTATTATACCGGTTAAAGAAAAATGCCACGTTCTTTCCTGTGCGCGAATTTCGTTCACTGTAGACAAAAGGGTACAAGGCATAATATTTTATTTACTGCCTTAGAACTAAAAAATAAATGCAGTATGAAAGTTAAAATACTATTTAAATGTACCTTGGTATGCATTACCCTTTTCAGCCTGAATGCATGTAACGGAGGAGAGGCCGACAGTGATGGAAATAAACGAATCGAAGGATACAGTGATCCGGCAAATACCGGTGGCAAATTAAGCGGAGACAGAGCTTCCGATTCGGCCGGTGTGAAAGATGAACCAGGCGCAGAAGAGAAAAAATAATAAAAAAAACAGAACCTTTTGAGTTCTGTTTTTTGTTTCTACCTCTGTGATAGTATTTCGTGGCCATTTTTCATCACGTGCAACTATTGTAAGATTAAAATCGTCTTTAGGAAAGAGCTCTGCAATCAAAACCGATTCGGCTTGGTTGCTCCGGTGATTGCGCTGTTTTATTTTATAGTTTAAGGTAGATATAGTTTCAGGGTTCGGTTCGATGAATACTTCATTATCGATTAAGGGCTAAGCGTGCTTGCCACTAATGCAATTTAGCAAAACGTTAATTAAGTATTTTTACTAAGCTTCAGCTTTTTATTCTTTGCTATTTTTACTGTCCGTTTAAACCTAAGAGCTTTTGAAAGAAGAGAAAATTAAAATCTTATATACGGATGATGATCAGGATGATCGTGATCTTTTCAGGGATGCTCTAGCTCAGACGGATTTCAAATATCATCTTGAGCTTGCATCGAATGGTGACGAGGCGCTCGATAAGATCAAAGAATTTAAACCCGATATTATATTCTTAGATATCAATATGCCTTTAAAGTGTGGAAAGGAGTGTCTGATAGAAATACGAAAAGATAAAAGGTACAAAAATATTCCCGTAGTGATGATCTCCACCTCTATGGATGATTCAGACGTTGACGAAACATATAACAATGGCGCAAACGCCTACATTGTCAAGCAGGTTTCTTTTGAACAGCAAACAAAACTGATCCGGCTGATCCTGTCGATGCACCTCCATGAAAACTTATCACCCAACTCACGCAAATCTTTCCTTATATCTGATCCGGTAAAAGTCAGCCGTAACCTTAAACTTCGTTTGAATTAAGATGTATAAAATGTCCGTATTCATAATTAAAAAGTTTTTCGCAGCTTCCAAAAGTTGAAAAACTCCCTGCTGCATAGGTTTTTATTTTTGGAATATTAATTTTGTATCTCTCATTTAACTGTTTCATGGAATAAAAATAAGCATGGTGCCCCCCGCTTTTTAGATCGTTTGTATACCAATATCATGGCATATTTGAAAGACCTTGATTTTAATTATATTTGATTTATATGAAAAAAAAGAAAGAACCTGTTAATCCTATTTATAAAACCACTCTTAAAAAAGGGAGCCGGTTGACTAAAAAAAAGTCGATTGTTCCTTTGGAAAACAACAATATAGATTTTCCTGTTGTTGGGATTGGCGGTTCTGCAGGGGCTTTTCAGGCTCTTGAGCAATTCTTTACAAATGTGCCCGCAGGAATCGGCATGGCCTTCATTGTGGTGATGCATCTGGATCCAACAAAAAAGGGTATGGTGCCGGAATTACTTCAGCGTTATACCAAAATGAAAGTGCGTCAGGCATTGGATGGCGAAGTGATTCAAAAGAATTGTGTTTATATTATTCCTCCGGCAAAAGATATCAGTATACTTAACGGCCGCCTGTTATTACTTGAGCCCTCAAAGCCTAGAGGTTTCAGGATGCCAATTGACTTTTTCTTTCAAAGCCTCGGGCAGGATCAACGAGACCGGTCCGCAGCAATCATACTTTCCGGAATGGGATCGGATGGGGAGCTTGGAATTAAAGTAATTAAAGAATTTCTTGGATTAGCAATAGTTCAGGATCCGGGTTCAACCGAATTTAACAGCATGCCTCTTGCTTCGATCAGTACCGGATTTGTTGATTATGTGCTGCAACCTGAAGAGATGGCTGAAAAGCTTTTAAATTATTTTCATCATCCGGTTATAAAAAGTGATGACACTTCAGAGGTGGTAGATGTCAAAATTCAAAATGCGCTGTTGAAGATCTTCATGTTACTCCGTACACAAACCGGTCACGACTTTTCAATGTATAAGCGCAGCACCATCAACCGGAGAGTAGAACGAAGGATTGCTGTTCATCAGCTTTCGGGAATCACCGAGTATGTAAATTATCTGCGGGAAAACAGTCATGAAATTGATGTTCTTTTTAAAGAGCTTCTGATCGGTGTAACAAAATTTTTTCGGGATAAGGAAGCGTTTGAAGAGTTGGAGAAGCCTTTATTGAGTTTGCTTGAATCAAAACAGGAAAATGAGCCTGTTCGTTTCTGGGTCGCTGCATGTTCAACGGGTGAAGAAGCGTACTCTCTTGCAATCGTCCTCAAGGAATGTATGGAAAAGCTAAATATGTCCAATTCAAAAAGGGTCCAAATCTTTGCAACGGACCTTGATGCGGCAGCGATTGAGAAAGCACGGACAGGAATTTATTTTGACAACCTTTCAGGTGACGTTACTGAAGAACGTTTGAACCGATTTTTTATTCATCAGAACAATCATTACATCATAAAAAAGGAGATTCGTGAAATGATCATTTTTGCTCAGCATAATATCATTAAGGATTCACCATTTACGAAAGTCGATTTATTGTCGTGCAGAAACCTGATGATCTATCTGAATTCTGAATTGCAAAAGAAGCTGGTTCCGTTGTTCCATTATTCTTTGAATAAGGAAGGCTTGCTTTTTCTTGGTAACTCCGAAACGGTAGGCATTTACAGTGATCTGTTTAATCCGGTGAATAACCGATTGAGAATATTCAAACGAAAAGATGTTGTCTCCTTTTCATCTATGGATTACAGCTTTACGCTCCCACGTTATGAGACACCTCCGGTACAAACCTTAACTACGGTGAATGACTTACTAAAAATGAATAAGAATAATCTACCGGAGGTATTCCAAAATATTCTTCTGGAAAAATACACTCCTCCTTCACTGATTATGAATGAAAGAGGAGATGTGCTGTATGTTAATGGTTCGTTGAGCCGTTTTGTGGAAATTGGCACCGGTGAACCGAATATGAATATTTACAAGATCGCGAAAACGGGGATTCGTTATGAGTTGAGCAGGCTGATTACACAAAGCACCACGAATAAAAGTACGCAGATCAGGGAAGGTGTTGTTCTGAATATTAACGGAACGGATCATATTTTAAGACTTACCTGTTCGTATATTAAAGATCCATCCCCTCTTGAAGGCCTTATCATGATAATCTTTGAAGATCTTGGTGTTAAAGAAGACGTAAAGAGCACGCGTTTGAAAAAAACAGGAAGCAAAGAATCGGATATAATTCTTGAGCTTGAAAAAGAATTGACTAAAACGCGCCTTCAACTGGAAAGTACTATTCAGCAAATGGAAACGTCATTTGAAGAATTGAAATCCTCTAACGAAGAATTGCAGAGTACCAATGAAGAGCTTCAAAGTACCAATGAAGAATCAATTACTTCGAAGGAGGAAATGCAGTCGCTGAACGAGGAGTTGATGTCCATTAATGTTCAATACCAGCTTAAGTCCGATGAGTTGAGCCAGACAAACAACGACATGCGCAACCTGATGGACAGTATGGAAATTGCAACCATCTTCCTTGATAATAATTTACTGATCAAAAAATTTACTCCTAAAGCTGCGGAAATTGTTAAGCTTATTCCTTCCGATGTAGGGCGTCCGCTTTCAAACCTTTCACTCATCGTAAATTACAAATCACTTGAAAAAGAACTGAAGGAAGTCTTGCTGAAGCTCATCACTAAGGAGATAACAGTCCCCTCAAGAAAGGGGAAGTGGTATTCCTTAAGGATCACGCCATACCGTACAAGCGAGAATTTTATTGCAGGTGTGGTCCTTGCCTTTATTGATGTCACCAAAATGAAACAATTGGAGAACAGCCTGAGTGATGCTGTGGAATATTCAGAGGGGATTATTAACAGCCTCCCTGATGCAATAATTGTTCTGGATTATGATTACAAGGTTGTTTCCGTGAATCAATCGTTCAGGAAACTTTTTAAGATCAGCTCCGAACAGGTTGTCGGTTTTAATTTATTTAAAACCGCAGGCTTACACTTCCCTGAATTGAAAAGGAAGCTTGACGCGGGCAAAAAGTCTAAAATAGATATAACTGAACTGGAATTAAAAAGCAAGGTTGCGGGGAGCAAAACCTTAATGGCTACTGTTAGACAAATGCCAACAAAAATGAAGGAAAAGAAGCTTATTGTCGTCACAATTAGAATTGATAAGCAAGGCAGGAAGGAGTGAAAATGAAAACGTCCAAACCAAAAATAATTCGTAAAAGAGTGCCGGAAACATCGGTATCCTCGATTGATGAGTATAACGATGCATCAGATGTTAAAGAGCTTGTTCAGCAATTGCAGGTCCATAAGATCGAGCTGGAGATGCAGAACGAAGAGCTTAAGTCTGCACAGCATGAACTTGAAAAATCCAGGAATAAATACCTTTCCCTTTTTGACATGGCTCCGGTTGGATTCTTTACCCTTAACAACGTGGGGATCATTCTCGAAGCAAATGAAAAGGGATTGGGCCTTTTGGGTATCACTGCAAGAAAAGCCACAAACAGACGCTTTTCAGAGTTTGTGGTTCCGGAGCACATCCCGGTATTTTATTCTTTTTTCTCAGGACTCAGGAACAATGTTGGAAAGAATGTGTCCGAGATCCAACTCTTAAATACTTCCAGGTTTGTGCAGATGGAAGGTGTCCTTTTTAATGATAAGGATGATAATTCATTTACTGTTCAACTGGCGATCATTGATGTGACTCTTAGGAAAGAGGAAGAGGAAAGGTACGCGCATCAAAAATTACTTCAGCAGAAACAAATTCTGAATACGATCTTACAGACGCAGGAGGATGAACGCAGCAGGATCGCGGAAGCACTTCATAACGGTTTAGGGCAATTACTGTATGCCACGAAGCTCAAGCTTGAGGATGTTAAGGAAAATAAGAGTGTTAAAACAGAGATAGCTGGATTGCTTGATCAGGCGATTTCCGAGACCCGGAATCTCTCCTTTCTGCTTATGCCTGCCTTGTTAAAGGATTTTGGGCTGAAGGTAATACTTGATGAAGTGGCACGAAGGTTCTCTACAAAAACTTTTAAACTGGAATGCGATGTTATTGGTGTAAAGAAAAGACTGTCTAATGATCGTGAAACTGACATTTTCAGAATCATTCAGGAGCTTTTAAATAATGTGCTGAAGCATTCAGGTGCAAGCAAAGCACATATACTTGTGAAAAAAGGCAGAGATAAGATTGAAATCGTGGTGAAAGATAATGGTTTCGGCTTTGAAACTGATAAGGCATCAGTGAAAGGTTCCGGCTTGAAATCTATTTATAATCGTCTTGAATTAATGGGCGGTTCAATGAAAATACAGTCGAAGTGTGGAAAAGGTACCACAGTAACAGTCTCTGTATAAGGATCTTCCCGTACTAATACTCAAATCTCCAACGGTGCTGTTTCTTATATTTGTAAGCTAAATATTACAAATGCTACGAATAATTATTACTGAAGATCATGATATTTTAAGAGAAGGATTACGTTCGCTATTGAAGCACGAGGAATCCATCCAGGTTGTTGCAGATGCTCCAAATGGAAGAGTATTATTGGATTATCTTGAAACAACACCTGTTGATGTTGTATTAATGGACATTAACATGCCGGTCATGAATGGCATCGAGGCCACTAAGATAATCGCTGCAGAATACAAGCATGTAAAAGTTCTGATCCTCTCGATGCTCGATAATGTTAATTATCTGAATCAGTTGCTCCGTGCCGGAGCGTATGGCTACGTCTTAAAAAATACCGGGAAGGATGAATTGATCCATGCGATTCATGAAGTGGCAGCAGGAAATGTCTATATCAGTGCTGAACTTAAGAAAAAAGCTATAGAAACAAAACCCGCTGATGATGTGAAGCTGACCAAACGAGAGCTTCAGGTTCTTGAGCTTCTTGCTGAAGGGTTAACAAACAAGGAGATCGCTGAAAAAATATTCTTAAGCAAGCGTACGGTTGAAACGCACCGCAAAAATCTTATCGACAAAACACATTGTAAAAATACTTCAGCTCTTATAAAATATGCTATCGTCAATGGCATTCTGAAAAATGTGAATATTGAGAAGTTCGCTGATAATGTTTAAATGGTACATCCTGGATCTCGTTCGTGCAGCAAAGTGATTAGAAACGTATTGTTTCTGTCAATTTGTTTTGTATCAGTAGCGCGAGCTGATTCCACACTAACCCATTCCCGGAATTTTGTTCCTCTGTATGTTAATGCCGGGTACAGGTTACCTGTAAACCAGAGCTTGGTCATTAATTCGGGTCATGGGATTTATATAGAAAGCGGTATTAACGCAGGATATTTCCTCAAAGAAAAAAAACTCTTTTCCGTGATAGGTGGAATGGCCTTGAAAGATAAACTATGGGCCACAGCGTTTAAGGCACAGTTTATCGATGATCTTCTGTCAATGCATTCGGCAGAAGAATTATTGTCTGGCGATTCTGCCATCGTATCCGGTTTTAAAAGATCATTGAAAGAAGGACAAACCGGATCGTTGGCTTCATGCAGGAACAACAGCTTCCACACGTATTCATGGTATTATGGAGTCGTGTTCTCCCTCCCTGTTGAACATTACGCAACAACGTTGAAGCTTTACAGGGGAACAACACGCTCCGGGGCAACTATTGATAAGGGTATTACTGCGGAGTCGGCAGCATACTATGAAATACGAAGAAAGATGTCAGGCATAGAGCTATCTCTTTTCCCCGGGTTCAGACAACGCTTAAGTAAAAAAAATGGCGATGTTCCTTTGATCTCTCACATAGGGATGGTAAGTTTCTATTATGAGCGGACTAATTTCTCCGATGCTGTCTTATACTATAGTGATAATGACACCGATCAAAAAATCCGTTTTAGTCAATTTGTTTCTTCCTCCTTTCTCCGGAAGTATAAAAATGAAAACACTTTAGGATTTAAGGTTTCCTGGAGCATTTATTAACGGTTCATTTTTGAGGGGTTTTGTTTATTTCTTAACCCCGCTTTCAAAAACTTACATAGCTGACTTGTTTCCTGGAGTGGCATAAAAATGCATGGGTATTTACTGAAAGCATCCATGTAAATTATGAGCAGTCTCAATTGGCTTAAAAATCTTTCAGATAACTTTTTTTTAAGAAAACATCAGCCTTCGGATGTTACCGTACAGCTTTTAAAAGACCTGTATCCGGGTGTAGACTGGTCAAGAGTTGACTTCTATGAAGGCCTTCCATATTTTACTCCTTTAGTCGCCCCTTATGTAACAGCTCAGGCACTGCCCGATTTTTATTCGCTTGGCAGATACCGTATTTATCTCAAAAAATTCGATGAAACCAGGGCGCAATGCATTGCAGATATAGTGCACGAGGGCATGCATGTAATGCAGGCAATGCAATATATGAAAGGGTATGGCTTCGGTTTTCTGCGTGGGTTTCTTGTGCGCTACATCGCGCTTTTTTTCAAACATGGATATCGCAATAATCCCTTTGAAATACCAGCGTATGAACAGGAATTTAACTTCCTTTCCTATTGCCATAAATTTCATCAGCATGGAATTCTGCCGGGTATTGATCCATTCATAGTGCAAGTCATTGGTAAAGAACCATCACTTGTTTTTTATAAATCCGAAATTTCTCAGCCTGCGGGCTTTATTCCACTTTTCGCAAGTTTCCTGCTCTGTTTGCTTATAGCGCTTCTCAAACCGCTGGCCGATCTGCTGGTTTTCATTTTTTGGTTATTAATACGTAGTGTATCAGGGTTCCGGTGATGTAATACCTTTCTATCCTCTTATAAATCAGTTTAATGAAGTTTGAGATGTTTCAAATGTATTGACTGTGGCTGACTTCGGCAAATACTTAATTTTCCAATATTCTTCAAATACACACTGCTAAAGGGATTCCCTGGTACGAATCTTTAATTTTTGCTGAGGATTAAACTTGAACAGCATGAGTAAAATAGCTATTGCAGTACATGGAGGTGCAGGTGAAGACTCTGAATTTATCCGCAAGTATAAAAAAGAGTATGAGGAAGGAATTGAAAGGGCTTTAGAAGCGGGATACAAAATCCTTAAAGAGAATGGCTCAGCCGTAGATGCTGTTGAAACAGCAGTAAAGGCGTTAGAAGATAATCCTTTATTTAATGCAGGGAGAGGATCAGCTCTGAATGCGGATGGCGAGGTGGAGATGTGTGCCTCAATCATGGATGGGAAGAATCTTAATTCCGGTGCTGTGGCTATCGTAAAAAATGTAAAGAATCCGGTTTCACTTTCAAAGGCGATTATGCTCAATACAAATTACCGTTATCTGGGTGCTGGCGGTGCTCTTGATTATGCCAAAAAAATCAATATAGCGTTGAAGCCGGATGCTTATTTTATTACTGAACATCAATACGATTCATTTGCGAAAAAACGTAAAGAGGAATTCCTGGATTCGAAAGAGATTGCCCTTAGCGAGATCAACAAGAAATATCATGGGACAGTAGGGGCCGTAGCGCTCGATCGGGAAGGAAATCTGGCGGCAGCAACTTCTACTGGAGGAACCTCTAATTGTAAGGTAGGCAGGATAGGTGATAGCTCTGTGATAGGTGCGGGTTGCTATGCTAATAACCGGGCTTGCGCAGTATCAGCAACCGGTGACGGTGAGTTCATTGTAAAATCTGTGCTTGCTTCTTCCATACGATGTGCAATGCAGTATAAAAAATTGAACGTGCAGGAAGCCTGTGAGTTTGTGGTGTCCGATGAAAATGGTGATGAAAAGGGAGATATAGGCGTGATCGCTTTAGACCCTGAAGGCAATGTCGGAATTGTATTCAATTGTAAAAGAATGCACCGCGGCTACAGAATGGAAGGCAGAAAGCCATTTGTGAAGATTTATGAATAATAATAAGCCAGTAATCAGAAACAATATGATTAAAGAATTGAAAGTAATGCGCGGCCCGAATATCTGGTCGGACAATCACAAGCTGATCGTTTTAAAGATAGATATCGCTGAATCAAAAAATATTGATCTTGATAAGCTTTGTATCGGACTGGTAAATATTTTTCCCCCGATACATAAAGATATCAATGAGATCAAGACCTATGCAGCCGGCCATCCGGTTCTGCTCTCGGTTGCAAGACTGCTCGCACTTACAGGGACTGAGCTTCAGACGATCAGCACTTCAGGTGTTTCATACTATCACGGACACTTGCTTGGAGAGTCTTCGTTTTATTCTGTGTTTGAATACAAGGATGAAGAGCATGGTGTTGAAGCCGCTTATCTCGCAGCAGACATAATCAACGCTTTGATATATAACGAAGAAACAGATTTTATTCCCGAAGGTTTAAAGCTCTTAAAAGATATAAGCGAACGGAATGATGACGGTCCAAGTACATCATCTATCATCGATGAAGCGGTAAGCAGAAATATTCCTGTCAAAAGAATTGCAGATGGAAGATACATCCTCTTTGGATATGGCAAATATCAGCGGAAGATCGAAGCTGCATTAACCGATGCAACGAGTATGATAGGAGTCGACATTGCCGGGAATAAAAACCTTACAAAAGAGCTTCTCGCGGATGCAATGCTTCCGGTGCCGCGCGGAGTTGTGATCACCAAAGAGGAAGAGCTGGAAGAAGCTGTTCGAAAGATCGGCTATCCTTTGGTTACAAAGCCATTGAACGGCCATCAGGGAAAATGCATCACCACCGATATTACAAAATTTGAAACGCTTGTTGCAGGTTTTCAAACTGCAAGGGAGTATTCGCGCAAAGTGATTGTCGAAAAACACATTAAAGGATACGACTACAGGTTTCTTGTGATCAACTACAAGCTGGTTGCCGCTGCAAAGCGTTCCCCGGCTCTGGTGGTCGGAGATGGCGTTTCAACCATAGACGAACTGATCCGCAATGTGAATACGGACCCTGCACGAGGCAAAGGACACGGAAGTATTCTTACAAGAATTGAAGTGGATGAGATCACTTTAAATCTCCTGAAGATCGCAAACCGTACGCTAGATTCTGTACTTGAAAAAGGAGAGATCCAGATATTAAAAGACACAGCAAATCTGAGCACAGGTGGAACAGCAGAAGATGTCACAGATGAAGTTCATCCTGATAACGTATTGTTTGCAGAGCGTGCAGCACGTGTTATCGGGCTGGATATCTGCGGGCTCGACATCATGGCTCCTGATGTCTCAACATCATTCAGCGAGAACGGAGGTTCTATAATTGAAGTGAATGCCGCTCCCGGTTTACGGATGCACATTGCACCTTCTTCCGGAACTCCGAGAAATGTTGGGAAAGCAATTGTCGACATGATGTTTCCTGAAAATAAAGAAGGAAGGATTCCCATCGTTGCAATTACCGGCACGAACGGAAAAACAACTACCAGCAGGCTCATGGCTCATTTAGTGCAGCAACAGGGATTTAAAACAGGTTTTACAACAACGGATGGGATTTACATTGACGGTAAGCAAGTGGTGAGTGGAGATTGCTCCGGGCCGAAGAGCACGGAGGTTGTGCTTCATGATCCTTGTGTTGATTTTGCAGTGCTGGAATGTGCCAGGGGTGGTATTTTACGCTCAGGTCTTGCCTTTGACCAGTGCGATATAGGGATCGTGACAAATGTTGCTGCCGACCATCTTGGAATGCAGGATATTTATACGGTAGAAGATATGGCGAGAGTGAAGGAAGTTATCCCTCGCTCGGTAAAGAAAGATGGTTATGCAATACTGAATGCCTCTATCGATCTTGTGTATAATATGGCGGAACATATTCAGTGCAACATTGCACTGTTCAGCCGGGACCCTAAAAATATCTGTATATCTGATCACTGTAAAAAGGGGGGCATCGCTGCAGTGCAGGATGGTGAAAATATTGTGATTCGTGATGGCAGCAAAGAGATCATCATTGATCAGGTGAAGAATATTCCCGTGACAATGGAAGGCAAAGCCGGTTTCATGATCGAGAATGTATTGCCGGTGGCTCTTGCTGCATATATCCTGAAGTTCCCGGTCGATAAGATAAAAGAGTCATTGCGCTCATTCGAGATGAATGAGAAGCAGGCACCGGGACGATTAAATATCATTGACGTTGCTGATAAAAAAGTGATGGTTGACTATGCTCACAATCCACACAGCATTAAAGCTTTCTCTGAGCTGATGAATAATATCAAGGAATATAAAACCGGAATTATCACGGGTGTTGGCGACAGGCGTGATGAAGATATTGAGGAAGTCGGAAGGCTCGCTGCTGAGATCTACGATGAGGTAGTGATCAGGGTTGACAAAGATACACGCGGACGCGAAGCAGAAAGTATTGTTAACCTCATCAAAAAAGGCATCTCTAAGATCAATCAGGATCTTAAGGTGAATGTAGTACCCGATATGAGAGAAGCGCTTGTGTTTGCGCTTGAGAATTCAAAACCCGGAGGGTATATAATTCTCAACGCAGATTCGGTAAAAGATACATTGAAAATGGTGAATGAGATCAAAGAAGAATTTACTCTAAGTTAATAATAGTATAAACCTTAAAAAAACAATAAACTATGTCAGACAGCAAAGAAAAACGTAATCCGCAGGATTCAGGGAGAGTCAATATTCATGAAGATTATGAAGTGCAGTATTGGACAAAAAAATTTAATTGTTCTAAAGAGCAGTTAGCAGAAGCAGTAAATAAAGTGGGAACCTCTTCTGAGAAAGTGGAAGAGTTCCTGAAACGAAAATAATTGCATATGGAGCATCCAAAGGGAATATTAGTCGCGATAGGTGGTGGAGAAGACAAAGAAGACAGTAAGATAATCCTTGAAAGGGTTATTGAGCTTAGTGGGAAAGAAAAACCGGTGGTTCAGGTGATTACAACGGCCTCAAATATATCGGACGAGGTTGCCGGTGATTACAGATCAGCATTCAGGGATCTTGGAGCCGTTGTTAAGATCGCGGATATTCAGAATCGCGAAAAGGCCAGCGATCAGGAAATTCTCACCGATCTGAAGAATTGTGACATAGTGTATTTCAGCGGTGGTAATCAACTAAAGCTAACGACAATTCTCGGAGGGACAGGTTTTCTTAAAGTTCTTAAAGAACGGTATCTCAAAGAAAAGAACTTTATTATTGCCGGTACAAGCGCGGGTGCTGCTGCCATGTCAAGCACAATGATCGTTTCGGGGAGCAGCCAGGATGCGTTAATTAAAGGTGAACTGCAATTGAATAACGGACTCGATTTTATCAATACACTTTTTATAGATACGCATTTTACGCAACGCGGGCGTTTTGGCAGACTGATACAAACAATAGCTGCTAACCCATCAGTGTTAGGAGTTGGATTGGGGGAGGACACTGCCATTATAATCTATAACAATGAAATGGAAGTGGTCGGATCCGGATTGGTTGCCATAGTGGATGGGATAACAATCAAATACAGTGATCTTATCGATATAACTGACGGATCACCGATAACAATCGAGGGCCTCACACTTCATGTATTGAGTGAAGGCAAGCGATTCGATATAGAGAAAAGGAAATTACTTATGAGTGTTGAAGAAAAACAAACAAGATAATTTTTGGGTTAATTAATTGTTTGAAAAAAAAGGGAGCATTTTGCTCCCTTTTTTTGATTGTAAGAATAAAAAAATTATTCTTCGTCTTCAACTTCCTCAACTGCCTGAATGTTGATCGTAGATTCAGCAATTTCCGTGAGCTTCATGTCAGCAGCTTTTTCTTCCTCCAGAATCTCATCAAGGAGTGTTGCAGCATCTTCTAAACCTAAGGTGCTCGCAAATGTGCGTAAAGTACCGTAAGTTGCAATTTCATAGTGTTCAACTTTCTGACTTGCAGAAATAATTCCTGCGTCACGCATTCCGCCTTTATCACTTTCTTTCATGATCTCCTCAGCTTCTTTGACAAGTCCCGCCATAGCTTCGCATTTTTTGCCTGTCGCCTTTTTGCCGATCACTTCAAATACCTGCTCAAGCTTTTCAACCTGCGCTTCTGTTTCTTTTAAATGATCTTCAAGCGCTGCGATCAATTCTTCAGATGTCGCCTTTTTTGCCATTTTAGGTAATGCTTTAGTCAAGGCTTTTTCTGCCCAGTAAATGTCTTTTAGTCCGTCCTCAAATAACTTCATTAATTTCGATTCTTCGATTCCGTACTCTTCTGATGCTTGTTGTTTTTTGGCTGTTTTTTTCATATTTATCGGGGTTAAATTTTTGTCTTTAACAGAAAAAAAGTGTGCCTGTTTACACAGGATATCTGGTGTGAAAATGTTTAAATAATTCTCATTAGGAGCCAGGATCAAATGCCGGAGCGGGTTAAAAGGCTTCGTTCACTCTTCGGAACGTTTTGCAACTAAATATGTAATGAATAATTCGGGTAAATATACTGAGCCGGAATGCGAGGGCCAGAAAGGAAATCACCAGAAATACCACTGTTCAAATGGCATATTGTTTTGACTATAATTAAAAAAGACACGATCATGAAAAAGATAATTTTAAGTTGTGCTTTGTCGCTTGCGTTCTTTGCAGCAGAAGCACAAACCACTACATCAGGTGGAAGCCAGGGTAATCAACAAACAGGTACAAGTAATCAAAACACGAATCAGAATTCGGGTAAGAACGCTCAGCAGAAGTCTGATAAAAAAGTGAATAAAAATAATTCCTCTTCCGGACAAAATGGAAGTACATCCGGAAGCCAGACAGGAACCGGGACCTCCGGGACCAACACGCAGGGAAATAACGGTCAGGGTAAAGGTGGCAAAGGTACAGACAACGGGACAAAAAACCCTAAAACGAGCCAGCCCATTGATCCGAATGACCCGAATAAGAATACCAACCCGAAAGATCATGGTGACAACTCCGGTGAACAACCAAAAGATGCCAGCGGGAAGGATTCAAATAAGGTAGGTGCAACACCAAGATAGTTTTCAAGTTTTTTTAAGTGAAAAAGGAAGCGCATGTGGATGCCTTCCTTTTTTTATTTAGAGAAATGTTCCTGCCGACTTTTGATAACAAAATGTAATCGTAAGTATTTTAAAGAGGCTTGAAATTGTGGAATCCCTTTCCCGGATTTTTTGCAGGTACGTTTTGATAACATTGGAAGCCGCTGCTGTCAGGCCTCTCAATTTTCGTTTCGGATGGTATTTAATTTGTCGGAATAGGTCGCTTACAAGAATTTTATAAAACGATATAATATGGAAAACAAATCACTTTCTATTTGGGAGTCTACCGCAGCTAATGATATTTTCTTTCCGGAGCTTCAAGGGAACAGGGAAGCAGATGTAGTTGTGATCGGAGGAGGAATCACGGGACTTACCGCAGCTTTGCAATTGAGTGATGCGGGCAAAACAGTAATAGTGCTTGAAGCTCACCGTATCGGACTGGGAACAACAGGCAATTCCACGGGGAATCTTTACTGTACGGTAGACGAACATTTGTCGGTGATCAAAAAGAAATGGGGTGCCGATGTTATGAAGACAGTTGTTAATTCCCGTTTCCGTGCCATTGATATGATCGAGATAAATGTTAAAAAGTATAATATCGACTGTGATTTCTATCGTACATCGTTTAACTATTTCGCGGAAGGTTTAGATGATGATATAAAGGATTTCATCAAGGCCGAAACGGATGCTTTGACAGAGGCTGGTCTGACCGTTTCGGAAAACACACATATTGGTTTGCCGTTCGAAGTGCATGGCGCTATAAAGGTGGAAGGCCAGGCGCAATTTAATCCGTTGAAGTATGTAAGAGGACTTGCAAAAAACCTTTCGGGAAAATGCGAGATCTTCGAAAAGAGCATGGTGGTGGACATAGACGATAAGAATGGACTTGTACATACCGCTCATGGCACTGTTAAAGCAAAACATATTATCATGGCTACACATACTCCAAAGGGTGTGTACATGGTGCAAACTGTTTTAGGACCTTATCGGGAACATGGTGTGGCCGCTGAGTTATTATCAGGTGAAATGCCTGAAGGGATTTTCTGGAGCATGAACAAACCAAAACATTCTGTTCGTGTGTATAAAAGCGAAGGGAAAAAGTATGTTATGGTAATTGGTGATAAATATAAAACCGGCCAGGGTGATGATACAAATGAATATGTAAGAAAGCTTGAAGATTACTTACGCACGCATTTTAACGTTGGGCCTACTACTCATACCTGGGGTGGGCAGCAATACACTCCGGCTGACGGCTTGCCGTACATAGGTAAACATGGTGAGTCACTTTATTTTCTTACAGGTTTTGCAACTGATGGTTTAGTGTATGGAACGCTTGCATCTATGATAGTTACGGATCTGATCCTGGGGAAAGAGAATATTTACGAAGATACTTATAAGCTAAGCAGGGTAACCCCGATAAAATCTTTCAAGGAATTCTTTAAAGAGAATACTGATAACATGATGCAGTATCTGAAGGATGTTCCATGGACAGGTGAAGAGTTAAGCGATATCCGTCCGGGTGAAGGAAAAGTGATCGAAGCGCATGGTGAGAAACTGGCTGTCTATAAAGACGAGCTGGGAACAAAACATGTTTGCTCCGCAGTGTGCACGCACATGAAATGTGTCGTTAACTGGAATTCTGCTGAAAAGAGCTGGGATTGTCCTTGTCATGGCAGCCGCTTTAATTTTGATGGAGTTGTGATTGAAGGACCTGCATTGGTAAATCTGCCTGCAAAAAAATTATAATTAACCTAGTATAAACCAAAACCCAAACACATGAATACATTATACATCATTATTGGACTTTTCTCATTGGGAGCGATTGTTGGAATCTATCTGCTCTCACTGGTTTTGCAAAACAAAGAAACTCCTAAAGCTGCAGCTTTTGTTCACGGGCTTTTTGTTGTTGCTGCGGTGATAATGCTTATAGTTTATGTAACGAAACACACTCCAAGCCCTGTGGAAAGCTTAGTGCTCTTCATACTTGCAGCGGTTGGCGGACTCGTGCTGATCTTCCGGGATCTTACCGGAAAGAAGCTTCCAAAGTGGTTAGCCGTTGGACACGGATTAATTGCTGTTGCAGGATTTGCCTTCTTGTTGATGTTTACGTTTGCGCAATAATTAATGCCACATCCCGGACTTTCGTATCAGCGAATAATAATATTCCGTTGATCTATATGATCAGTCTTCTTTAGGATGAAAAGATCTATCCCAATAGTTGATCATAACTTCTAAAGTATCACGGTATTCTTCATACGAGTCACCCTTCAGGAAATACCCATGGGCCCCTAATTCGTACGCTTCTTTCAGTAAGGCTTCATCCTGAGCGGTACTGAAGAAAACAAAAGGGATGGTCTTGCTTACCATTTTTGACGTGTTCTCCAGTTCTCTTTTTAATTCCATGCCGGTCATTTTGGGCATATTCATATCGCAAAGAATTAGAAAGGTTTTAGGGCCAAGCTCCTTCAGATATTCGAGGGCCTGTTCACCTGAACTGCAGATCTTCACCTTGTTATCAAAGCCAAGCTCTTTGGCTGCCTCTTTAAACAACTGAATATCGGAATCTTGGTCTTCTATCAGTATTAATGTACCTTCTGAAATCATGTATGTGTTTTGTTTTGAGTGATATAAACAGTGTACCTGTTGCCTTATACCGATATGATTAAACAAACTTTACAGCTTGCCCACGGACTTTAAATAAAGGTTTCATCACTTGCTGATGATCAATTTTTGATAAGATGTTGTTTTGTTCTGTACAATTGAAATGGTATAAATGCCATTCATCAGGTCACTGATATCAACCTCTTTTGTATCTGATGAACGCAGTTGCTTCACCAGCTTTCCTTCAACACTATAGATGTTTAGTATCCAATTTCCATTGGCTGTTATGTTGATAATATCTGAAGCCGGATTAGGGTAACATGACACTGTCGGTGACTTTACATCTTCAACTCCTGCTATCATTTGGCAAAGCTCATATTTCGCTATAAAATTTGAGGGCTGATAAAGCATTGAGGTTCCTGAACCCGGATCCATATCTGTTGTGTCCCCGATCTGGCCTGTAATAAGCAGTTTTCCATCCGATGTGAATGTAAGTGCTGTTGGATAATCGGGTTGTCCGCTACCGATTGCTGAAAGGCACTGAAGCATTCCTGCGGGGCTGAGCGTAAGAATGGCAATGTCGCTCCAGGATGTCGGGTTTGTATTAACAGTGGAAACACCGGTGCCGGGGTCAAGATCCGTTGGACCTGAAAAGTATCCGGCTGCTGTTAATCTTCCGTTGTCAAATTGTAAGAGATCGATTGCTGAATAGCCCGGCCCTTCAATTGTCCATGCATCGAGTGTAGTCCCCGCCTGGTCAAACTTAATAATAAATGCATCCCTTGAACCGGTTGAATTCAGTGTTTCCCCAGTGCCCGTTCCCCACGTAGCTATGTAGTCGAAATTGCCGGACATGTATATGTTTCCTGCATCATCATGCGTAACATCTCCGGATGTCATATACCCGCCCGTAAACATTTTCGTCCAGAGAAGTGTTCCTGAAGCGTCAAGCTTATTAAGAGTCATATAACTCATATCGCTGCCTGTTTGATAAATCGTTCCATCGGCAGTCACGTCAACAGCTGTTGCAATTCCATTAAGTGGTGTTGCCCAAACGAGGTTTCCTGATGTTGTCAGCTTAATTATAAAGCCACCGTCACCGAGGTATAGCACAGGCGCTCCCGGATCATAATCAGTTACCGCATCCCCGAAACCCGATAGCAACAAACCGCCATCCTGCGCGAACTCCATTGAAGAAACACTTTCATAACCAGCCGATCCGACATGTTTGACCCATACAAAATCACCTGCGGCATCGAGCCTGCAAATAAAAATATCATCGGGACTCATCGCGGTTAACTGAGCTGTGCCGGATCCCGGATCAAAGTCAACTGTATTACCAAATGTTCCCGACACATATACATCTCCTGTAGCTGAAACGGCCATGGCTTTCGGATACATATTGGTGGAACCGGTGAATTGTTTTGCCCACAAAAAATCACCTGTTGGGGAAAGTTTGGATATGTAAATGTATCCGCCACCTTGTCCTGTGGGAGTACTCATATTTACTACCCCTGGACCCGGATCAAAATCAACAGTGCCGGTAAACTGGCCGGCAGTATATACGTTACCGGAAGCATCTGTGCCGATTTGAAAGCTTTGGATTCCTGACGCAGCTGTTCCCGGATCCATTTGTTTTGCCCAGTTTATCTGGTGCTGAGCGTTAAGCAATTGGGTAGCCAAAGCTGTAATTAGAAGTAATTTTCCTTTCATGACGATTTTTTGAAAGCATATGAAAAGATTTATGCCATCGTCTTCTTATCGAGATGAGATGTCAGGAGTAAGCGAACAACGATCCGCTGAAGATTAAACTTGATTCAGTTCAACCTTTTAATATCTGGTTACTTAGCGCGTTTTTATTTCCGCAGCTCGTTCTGTGTTAAGCCTTTGCTGGATCTGCATCTTTCCGAAGCGGTAATTGATAACAAATCTTATTCGTCTCGAATCCCAGCGGTCACGCATAAAAAAATTCTGGTTGGAGTAAGTCGTGGTCTGAGAAAAATAATCACTGTAAAGCACATCGTACAGTCCAAATGTAAGATCAAGTTTCTGATTCAGAAAGGTCTTGTTTACACTGATGTGGATAGCTCCCTGCGGATGATAGAGCTGAGGTCCATGCCTGAATGCAGTACCGCGTCCTGCCCAAATTTGCAGCTTGAAATCTTTCGGCAGATAAAATTCCTGATTCAGGTTAAAATAAAACTGAGTGGTCTGCGAGCTTACATCCTGTCCGATCAGTTTACCTTCAAATGCCTGCCGCGTGACAACCATATACGTTTGGAAGCGGTACCATTTGATCCGCTTTTGTGCTGAGAGGCTTATGTATGAGTTCGTAAAACGCGGAAGATTAGTGAATGTTTCGACATTCACGCGCGAAGAATCAGGTGTGTACATGTACCAGAAAGTGAAATCTTTCGTCTCGTCATGTCCCGCACTTAAGGTGATAAATTCATTGAAGTTGTAGTCGACAGTAAAATTGTGGGAGAATTGAGGCCTGATCTCCGGGTTTCCTTCCGTTAGGCTCAATTGGTCGTTGAATTGTCTCACCGGATTAAGCATTCCGTAGTGTGGCCTGCGGATGCGGTAACTGTAAGCGAACGTCACCGAATTTTTTTTATTTAGTTTAAAGTCAAGGCTGGCACTTGGAAACAGTGTAAGATAATTACGTTTATAAATGTACTGGTTACTGATGTACTTAATAGTTACATCAGTGTTTTCCGCTCTTAGCCCTAAACTAAACCCGATCTTTTCCCAATTGCGGGAGAGGGTGGTGTATCCAGCCAACAAATTCTGCCGGAAATCATAAATGTTGTAGAATGTTGTGTCACCTGTGAAGAAGCCGGTAGACTGATTCGTGAAAACGAGCCGTGTGTTTTCATAGTCGTTCTCAATATTAGCACTGAGCCCACTTTCGACTGAAAACTTATTTTTAAATGTTTTGTTAAGGTCAAGCTTACCGGTGAAAACATTAAAGCTTCGTTTGCCGTGATGGTCGTAAGTTGCATCAGGTGCTACATGAAGATCGCTTGCGTCATAAAACTGATTATTGAAATTCGTTATCTCTCTTTCAGAATAGTTGTTGTAACCAAGACTAAGTTTTATTTGTCCTCCGGTAGTATCTATTTTCTGCAGAAGGCTAAGATTAATATTGGGAGATGAAGTGTTGAACTTTTCGTTTGTTTTTGAGTTTGATCTGTTGTAGTTAAGGAAGGTGCTGTTTTCAACCACAGTTCCTGTGACGTTTGTGTAGTGATCGTTATTGAAGCTGCCGTTCAGGTAAAGGCCTAGCAACATTGTCTTTGTTACATCATATTCAATTCCACCTCCAGCGGAAAACACTCTTTGGAAACTTTGTTCAGTCGCATATGAATTGATTGTTTCAGTGTTCCCTCCGGTCATAATATTTCTTTCCATCGTCTTCTCACTTATTCCGTTCCAGTATCCGTACGAGAGATTACTAAATACGCTGATCTTTTTTCCCTTATAATTGAACGTCCCGTTTGGTCCCACACGCAATCTCTTTCCCATGCTTATTCCGAAACCTACGCTGCCGTTATATCCTTTTACTTTTGCTTTTTTTGTAACTATGTTGATCAGGCCGCCTGTGCCAGCAGCATCGTATCGGGCGGGCGGATTTTTTATCAGTTCAATTTTTGAGACCGCATCCGCGCTCATTGCCGCAAGCATATCCATGACTTGCGGTGAGGGCATTTGCTGCATGCGATCATCAATTAAAAAGCGCGCTCCGCTCGCGCCATTGATCGTAATATTATTCTGCGCATCAATCTGCACTCCCGGAAGTCTCTTGAGAAGATCGAGCACCGTGTTGCCTCTTGTGAGAATGTCATTTTCCACGTTCATCACCACTGTTCCCTTTTTAAACTCGATCACCGGTTTGTACTCTGCTATTGAAATCTCTTTAAGATTAACAGACGAACTTCCTAAGACTTGAGCAGGTAAGGAAATGTGAGTGGCAGAATCAAGAATGAAAGTATTGCTCATTCGCGGCCGGTAGCCAACTGCATTGAATTTAATAAAATAAGATCCCGGCTTAATGTTTTCAAATAAGAATTGTCCTGCGCTATCGCTAAGGTTGCCTTTTGCCTGAGTGCTGTCGGAAACATTTAAAAGAGCCATCGGACAATATGGTACAGGGTGACCTGTGCTATCTGTTACACTGCCTTTCAAAGAGTTTTGCGAATAGGAAAAAGAGGTCAGACCAAAACATAAAAGGATAACTGCAAAATAATTTTTTCGCATAAGAAGTTTATTGATAACACATGATAAGCAGATCTTAAATATGGAATTGATTCTGTTACTCTGTTACTTTCATCCCAATAACGTAGGAACTTTGAAAAGATACAGTGGTTTCTTTAAGCTTTGACTATTTTCTACTGCGCGAATGTAGGTTCAATTTAGACAGGAACTTGTTATTGACTTGTTAAAGTTGTTTAGCTTCTTATTAATGTACTTCGCGTCTAATGAATCCCGAGTCATTTCTTGCCGGTTAAATTTTTTTACCGAACTTAATGCACCGGTTCATATGTTCGCAGCGAACCATAAGCTTAAAAAATAATTATTAAAAGAAAATATCAATGCTAAGAGTAATTTCCTTTTTACTGTTTTTAAATTTTGTGGTAACAAATTCTTTTTCACAAGGCCTGCATGTTTTCTGGAGCGCTCCATTGAATGTTGGTTCAGGAAGCACACAAAGCAATGTTTATCCAAGGATTACACTCAGCAACGGAGATGTACCATTGGTTGTCTGGCAAGATATGAGCCCGGCAGCAATATACTCTTCACGTAAGCTTGGTGGTGCTTTTTCAACGCCAGTTACTGTTAACCCTTCAGGCGTAAGTCCTTTCGTGGCAAATTATGCGGGAGCGGAAGTGAGCTCTTCCGGTGACACAGCCTTTGTCGTTTTTACTTCTATGCCAATGATGTCTGGTAATGCTTATGCTGTCCGGTCAATTGATGGGGGAGCAAGCTGGTCCGATACTTTGCGGGTAGATCACGATTCAGCAAAGATCCCTAATTTTCCTACGGTTGTCGTTTTGCCGGGAGGCAATCCTGTTGTCAGCTACATGATCGCTGATGATGGTACAATGGCTAACACTGAATATGTAACCTCAAGATCATTAGATGGGGGTGAAACTTTTTTACCTTCAGTGCTTCCATCAAATCCGGGTGAGGTCTGTGAATGCTGTCCTGCAAGCATGGCAGTTTCAGGAAATGATTTTGCCCTGCTTTACAGAAATAATATCAGTAATGTGCGTGATATGTGGGCTTCATTTTCGACTGACCAGGGGACAACTTTCGCTTCTTCATCTGAGATCGATACAACTCACTGGCTTCTTACATCCTGCCCTTCAAGCGGGCCCACAGGGATTATTATCGGTGATACTTTGATATACTCCTGGATGAGCTCGGCAGCAGGTGGAGCGAAGGTGTATCTTGGAACTGTCAACATCCATGATAACATGATCGGGCAACACCGGAAAATATATCCGTACGGAACGAGTACACAGAATAATCCAATTATTGCGGGTAGAGGCGATACATTAGGTTTGGTGTGGTTAGGTTACAATGGTTCTTTCCAGGATGTATTTTTCACATGGTCGGTGACAGGCGCTGCAGGGTTAGGAATTACAGTCGATACAATTACAAAAGCGTTTACCGGACATCAGTCTCGCCCGGATCTGGAGTTTAAGAATGGTAAGTTCCATCTTGTTTTTAGTAATTCGGTGGGCACTCAGGTTCAATATATGGAAGGCACATTAACACCGGCTTTGGGACTAAGCCACAAATCAAAACCGTCTTTATTTGAAGTGTTTCCTAACCCGGCTAAGGGATCTATCAATCTGAGATCGTACATGCTGGAGGAATCATACATACTGACAATTAGAAATATTTTAGGTGAACAGTTAATGACTAAGGAAGAGCTGAAGGGCAATGAGCTCATTTCTATTGATGTCAAAGCTTTTCCGGCAGGAACATATTTTGTCACGATGCAATCGGATAAGAGAATAAGCACACAAAAAGTGGTGATAGCGGAATAAGGGTATTCTTGTTGATCTTAATTTTTGGTAAACACGCAAAGTGAATAATATCGAACCTCCCGAATCAATCTGCGATGTCATTATTAAGGATGCAGGATAAGTCTTTAAAAGGCAGTAAAAAAAAAGAAGCACATCATTTCTGACGTGCTTCTCTGAACTGTGGTGCCTCCAGGGATCGAACCAGGGACACAAGGATTTTCAGTCCTTTGCTCTACCATCTGAGCTAAGGCACCAGCTCAATCGAAACCTATTGGAATCGGAGGGCAAATGTAAACAATATTTTTATTCGGCAAAAAAATATTTTCTCCTTAGCACTGCTTATTTCGTAGTTTTGTGATATGCAATTAGTTATCGATATCGGTAATACTCGTGTCAAGGCTGCAGTGTTCGAAGGAAAGGCATTAAAGGACTTTTTTGTGTACCCAGCCATAGAAGATCTTCTGAAAGCAGACCTCATAAAGCAGTATGATATCAAAAACTGCATTATCGGTTCGGTTGTCAATGAGATCGAGCTTCTTGTCAAAGAATTGCGAACCCGCACCCAAGTCCTTCTTTTTGATCACAACACACCGCTTCCTATTAAAAATCTCTATCACTCTGCGGCCACACTCGGCAGCGACCGCCTTGCAGCAGCTATTGGTGCGAACGCTCTTGCGAAAGGTGAGAACATTCTTGTTATAGATGCCGGGACATGTATCAAATATAATTTCGTTAATGCCGACAACGAATACATTGGCGGAGGCATCTCCCCGGGCTTGCAAATGAGATTCAAGGCAATGAACACCTTCACCTCCCGTTTACCATTAATAGAAAAAGATCCCGGTTTTGATGAGCTTGTAGGAACAGACACTGCCGGCAGCATGCTTTCTGGCGTTCAAATAGGCGCGGTTGCTGAAGTTGAAGGTGTGATAGCTCAGTACACTCAGCGTTTTAACAATTTAAAAGTATTTTTAACAGGCGGGGACAGCGATTTTTTTGCTAAACGGTTAAAAAAGCCCATCTTTGCAGACCAATTTCTGATCCTGAAAGGATTAAATGAAATTTTAGAGCACAACAAATAGAGTTTACACACATCAATATGATCATCACAAGCATCAGGCTTAATTTCTTAATAACAGTAATTCTATTATTTTCCACTCTGCTTTCTTTTTCACAGGCTACAAGCTCTCCTTATTCACGTTATGGTTTAGGTGAGATCAATAACAAAACATTTGGACAAGGTTTCGCGATGGGCGGTACTACTATTGCGTTACAGAACGATACCATCCCGATGTTCTTTATCAATACTACCAATCCTGCTTCTTATGCAGGAGTTCAGATGACAACAGCGGAACTTGGAATGAAATACAATCGTGTGCGGCTGGAGTCCACCGACACAAAAAAGAACCTGAACAATGCTTCTTTTGGTTATGTTTCTATTGCTTTTCCTTTCAAAAAATGGTGGGGCGGCAGCTTTGGCCTTTTGCCGTACAGCTCTGTCGGCTACAACCTGGTGGATCAACAGGAGCTTGCCAATATTGGTAAGGTGAGTTTTAAATACGAAGGAACGGGTGGATTAAGCCAGGCGTATTTCGGGACAGGCTTAAAGCCTTTCTATGGCTTGCCCCGTATGCTTCAGGCCTCTTCAAAATATCAGCGTTTGTTATCATGGAAACATGCAGATAATACACTAAAATCAAGGGAAGAAAAATACGATGATTATCTGAAAGCCAAGCACAAGATGAACACACGTAAATTCCTGCGCTCGGCTGCGTTCGGAGGAAATGTGTCCTACCTTTTTGGCTCTGTTGAGCATAAGCGTTATTCAATTTTTACAGGAGCAAACACTTTCAGTACCGAAACCGGAACAGCCATCAGAGTAGGAGATATCTATATGGACTATGGTTTTCAGATCGGTTATACAGTCGATTCTGTAAGAACCCGTAATCCGCTCTATAACCGTGATTCTGCAAGATTGGATAACCGATACGATTCAGTGAAGAAATATAATTACCGCGATCTTAAAGAAAATGTTCAGTTCTTATTTGGTGCAAATTTCGCTGCTCAGAAGGATATCAAAGCGAAGATCGACAGCCTTTCTGTAAACTATTTTACAAGCTCACAGGGATTCGATATCACCAAAGACACTGTGGAATTAGTGGAAGGGCACAAAGGAACGATCACGCTTCCTCTTTCTTTCGGAGTAGGATTCGCGTTCAAGAAAGGTTACCGCTGGATGGTCGCTGCCGACTTTGCAATGCAGAACTGGAGCGCATACAGGGCTTTTAATACCAATAACGATCTTAAAAACAGCATGCGTGCATCTTTGGGAATTCAATATGTGCCGGATGCAAGAGCTGTCGGGATGAAAAAATACTTCCGTAGGATCCATTACCGTATAGGCGGGCATTATTCGCAAACTGCGCTGGAGCTTAAGAATACACGTTTGACCGAACTTGGTGTGAGTGCCGGACTAGGTTTCCCGGTCGGAGGAAATTATATTCTGCGAAGCTTTTCAATGGTCAACATGAGTGTTGAAGTAGGTCAGCACGGAACAACCGCCAACGGCCTGATCCGAGAGCAGTATTTAAAAACAACCTTAAGCTTCACCATCAACGATCGTTGGTTCCAGAAGCCGAAGATCGATTAAGCTCTATCTTCTCTGAATTAAATGCAAATGAACCCTTTCGTTTATATCCGTATCATTTTTTTGTCTGCATTGCTTATGCTGGCTTCATGCGAGAATGATATCGCGGAAGTGAATACGGTAACTGCTGCAACGGAACAGCAGCTCCCAACTCAATCGGGTAAGAATGTAGAGATGCTTTACAGCGATTCGGCAATCGTGAGGGCAAAGCTGACTGCACCTATAATGGATCAATATGTGGGAGGTGAAGGCAAAAAAAATTATACCGAAATGCCAAAAGGTATGCTCATTATTTTTTTCAATGAAGAGCGTAAAGAGGCGAACAGGCTGAAAGCAGATTATGGCATCGGATACGATAATGGAAAAGGAGTTGATAAGATGGAGGCAAAACGCCATGTGCAGGTGATCAATGAAAAGGGTGACAAGCTGGAGACGGAGCATTTGACCTGGGATGCGGCCACAAAAAAAATATACACCGATCAGTTTGTGAAGATCACGACTACGGAACAGGTGATCTGGGGAACAGGGCTTAAAGCTGAAGAAGATTTTTCAAAATATGAGATCACCAATGTGCAGGGAATCATTCAGGTGGAAGACAAACAATTCAATGAACAATCAAAAACACAAAAATAAATGAACAAAACTTTCAGGGTGCTCGAGATCCTGTGGCTTGTAATGGGCTGTATCGGGGTGTTGTTGTGCGCCTTCAATATCATGGCGAAAGATAACCGCACTTCTATATTTTTTCTTATTTTTACTTTTGCCTGTGGTATGATGTACGCTGTTCGCAGAAGGCAGCGGATCAAGTGGGAAGCTGCGCAGGAAAAACAAAAAGAGCAAAAAAAATAGACTTTGCATAGTTCCGTCATTATTCTAATTACGCTTATCGCTTCCGCTTTTTTCTCGGGACTCGAAATTGCATTCATCACTTCCAACAAGCTTCGTATAGAGCTGGAAAGCAAGCAGGGGAATTTCTATGCGAAGATCCTCGCTTATTTCAGCAAATATCCTTCACGGTACCTGGGCACAATGCTTCTAGGAAATAACATCGCGCTCGTTATGTTCGGGATCTACATGGATGAAGAGCTGAAGGAATTCTTCGGACATTATATCAGCTCAAAGCTTTTAACCTTACTGATCTCCACATTTCTCTCGACAATGCTGATACTTGTCACTGCCGAGTTTTTACCAAAAAGTATATTCCGCATCAATCCGAATAAAACGCTTAACCTGTTTGCGCTTCCACTGACCATTGTTTACGGGATCCTTTATCCTTTTGTAATGGTAACTATCGGGCTGTCGGAATTCATTCTGAAAAAGATCTTCCGCGTTAAGATCGAAAATGAAGATGAAGCCTTCACCATGATCGACCTTGATAATTACGTCAGGGAAGGAACTTCAGCCGTGGAGCAGAAAGTGGAGATGGACCATGAGATCCAGATCTTTCAGAATGCACTCGATTTCTCCAGCGTAAAAGCAAGGGAATGCATGATCCCGCGTACGGAGATCGTAGCGATGGAAGTGAACAGAAGCATAGAAGAGCTGAAGCAAAAATTCATTCAGACAAGGTTGTCGAAGATCCTTATCTATCACGAAACCATTGATAATATTATCGGTTACGTATATTCAAAAGAGCTATTCAATAAGCCGGAAAACATACGGAGTATCCTTCTTCCGGTAAGTGTGGTGCCTGAATCGATGGCAGCGAGTGAAGTGCTTACGGTATTTATTCAGCAGCACAAGAGCATTGTGGTGGTGGTGGATGAGTTTGGCGGCACGGCAGGAATTCTATCAATGGAAGATGTAATGGAAGAGATTTTTGGCGAGATAGAAGACGAGCACGATAAGGAAGAAACTATTGAAAGGCAGATCTCCGAAAGGGAGTTTGTGTTTTCCTCACGACTTGAAACCGATTATATCAACGATAAATATCATCTGTCTCTTCCGATCCTTGATAATGTTGAAACACTGGGCGGTTTGATCATGCATTATCATGAAAGTATCCCGCGGATCAATGAAGAGATCAGGATAGAAAACTTCCTCTTTACCATTACAGGTGTTTCGCGCACACGCATTGAGGTGGTAAATTTAAAGGTTCAGGAATCAGTTGATTGATAATCAATGCGTTAATTCTTAAACATCCCCATTATTTTCCCGAATAAAATTTTCTTAGTTTGCTTAAGAATCTTATATTTGCAACCCTTAACAAGGCGAGTACCACAGAGTTTTATACAGAATCATATAATCAGAAAATAAAAATAAGATGAGTAGCGAGAACACAAGTATTTTAGAAAGTTTACGTAAACGTTCGGGTTTACTGGTAGCAATTGTAGGTATAGCGCTTATGGCGTTTGTATTAACAGGATTGTTCAGCTCACCGAACTCTATGTTTGGCGGGGGCGGACAGGAAGTTGGTGAGATCGCTGGAAAGAAGATCAAATATGAAGTGTTCAAGGCTAAGGTTGACGAGGCTGTTGAAAATCAGAAACGTAATTCAGGAAAGACAACTCTTACTGAAAGCGAAACTGATGGCGTGATCCAGCAGGTATGGAATCAGCAGATCAATGAACATGTAATGACCAAAGAATACGAAAGACTTGGTATTGCTGTATCTGACGAAGAATTATACGACCTGATGGTGGAGCATCCTCACTCTTCTCTTGTTCGTCAGTTAAGCGACCCGCAAACAGGAAAAGCAGTTCAGCGTTTTGCTGATCCTCAGACAGGAATGTTGAGCCCTGCTAAATTGAGAGAGTTCACACAGGCAATGACAGATGAAGAAGAAGCACAATGGGCACAGCTTGAGAATTATGTTCGTCAGGTGCGCATCATTGAAAAATATAACAACCTGATCAAAAAAGGTTTGTATGTAACTACAGCTGTTACGAAGAGAAATTTTACTGCACAGAACACAAACGCAAACATTAAATACGTCATCAAAAATTACAAGCTTGTTCCGGATAGCACTATTAAACCTACTGACGCTGAACTAAGCGAATACTACAATTCACACCAACCGGAGTTCAAGCAAACTGCTTCACGTAAGGTGGAGTATGTAGCGTTCGACATTGCACCTTCGCAGGAAGATTTTGATAACGCAAAGAAAGACATGGAAAAAGTAGCTGCTGATTTCAAAGAGCAAAAGAAAGAAGACGATTCTACTTTTGTTGTTTCTGAATCTGACAGCCGTTTCTACGACATGACTTACCATGCACCGGGAACATTGTCACCGCAGATCGATACAACGATGTTTAAATCGGAAGTAGGGACAGTTTACGGTCCGTACTTAGAGAACGGAACTTACCTGGTAGCGAAATTAACAGGTTCAAAAACTTCTGCGGATTCTGCAAAATTCCGTCACATTCTTATCGCATACGAAGGTTCAGGAGCATCTGATACAAAGCGTACAAAGGATGAGGCGAAAAAATTTGCAGACAGCTTAATGACTGCACTTAAAGGTGGAAAAGCAAAATTTGCTGAAGCAGTGGAGAAATTTTCCGATGACCGTGGTAAAACAAAACCGGCTGATAAAAAAGACGGAGAAGATTATCCTGGTAAAGGTGGAGATTATGGTTGGATCAACGCGAAAAGCGGATTTGTTGAGCCATTCAAAAATGCGGGTCTTGACAATAAAAAGGGGGATATAGTGATCGCTGAATCAAATTTCGGTTACCACATCATTGAAGTGTTGGATACAAAAGGATCACAAAGAAAAGTGATGGTTGCAACCATTGATAAAAAAGTGGAGCCTAGCGCTAAGACCATCAACATGGTATATTCAGAGGCAAACAAATTTGCAGCAGCTAACACTACGAACGAAGCTTTCCAGAAAGCAGTGATCGATCAGAAGCTGAACAAGCGTATTGCTGATAACATCAAAGAAAGCGACAGAACAATCGCAGGATTAGAGAATCCGAAAGCATTGATCCGTTGGGCATATGAGAACAAAAAAGGAACTGTATCGGAGCCATTGGAATTCGGTTCTAAATACATTGTTGCTGTTTTGACTGATGTAAAAGAAAAAGGAATTGCTCCTTTGGAAGATGTGAAAGATGCATTGACTGAAAAAGTGATCCGCAAGAAAAAAGCAGAGATGTTCACAAAAGAGTTCAACGATGCAATGGCAGGCGGAGCGACTATCGAGGCAGTTGCAGCAAAAATGAAACTTGCACTTGAGCAGGCGCCAAATATTAACTTTAACTCAGCAGCAATCCCTGGATCATCAAATGAGCCTGCGGTAATGGGAGTTGTTTCTACCCTGAAAGCAAAATCAATGAGCAAGCCTGTTGAAGGCAGAGAAGGTGTGTTTTTGGTTTATGTTGATGCAGTAACACCTGCACCTGCACAAAAGGATTACAAAGCGCAGCAGACAATGGAAATGTCGCAGCTGCAACCACGTGTAGATTATGAAGTGTTTGATGCATTAAAAGAGAATGCAAACATTTCTGAGCACATTGTGAAGTTCTTTTAATCGGAACGGAATTAAATAAAAAACGCCTCGCTTTTGCGGGGCGTTTTTGTTTTGGGGAATGATTATATTTGAGAATAGAAGAAGGCATTGGAGGGCTTACGCATTAGTTATGTACAAACTTTATACGAACACGGCATCTATACGAATGAAACGAAAAACTATTATCATTTTATTAGTTGTAGGGTTCGGCCTATTTTTCCTTTGGACAGGTTATCTATGGAAATGGTTTAGTTGCGGAATTGCTGGAAGTTACCCATGCGTTGAGACTTGGACATTGAATGCTCCTGAAAACGAAGTCATAGATATTATTAAAGAAATTAAAAGGGAACATCCTGAGTTGCAACCGCCTTTAGACACAGGTTTGACTTACGGACGTAGTAAAAATTGGGACTCGACAGAATTGGTCGAACCGGTTGATTGGAGCACGATGCAACCTCAGTATTCATATTGGTATTATATAACATTTTATTATGCCGACACTAAAGAAAATGTTTATACATGGACCAGGCCTGCCGATGACCCTTCATTTACCACTCTAGCACTTGACGCACTTGCAACTCATATAGACTCTTTGACGCCAATAAATGAAATGAAAATGGATCGAAAACAAATTAATAGAGACTACGGATACTTTGCCAACAAAGGGGAAATTACAAAATTTGAACACAGAATTCTTGACTTGATAAGACAGAAGATTGACGAAAGAAAGTAAGCGGTACATAATACCGCTATGCAAGTTGGAGTTTTCTGCACTTCGCAAAATGGATTTAGGTGCTTCGCGAATTGTTTTCAGTAATAATCCTTTTTTTAGTAGACAAATATCATGGCCAAACTAATAGCAGCAATCAACATGACACTTGACGGGTTCTGTGATCACACAGCAGTAAATCCTGATGAAGAAATTCATGACCATTATACGGAACTCTTGCGGAATGCAGGGCATATTCTGTATGGAAGAAAAACATATCAGTTAATGGAAGAGGCATGGCCGGAGATTGTGAAGAATCCTACAGGAAACAAGTCGTTGGATGACTTTGCAATTGTAATGGACAAAGCATCAAAGATCGTTTTCTCCCGCACCTTAAAGCATGTGACTTGGAGAAATTCGATATTGAAGAACGAGATCAATAAAGGAGAGATCTTGGAGCTGAAGGAACATTCGACTAACGATCTATATGCCGGCAGTCCGGGTTTGATAGTAGCCTTAACTCAGCTGGATATGTTTGATGAATATCAGATCTGTATTCATCCGGTGGTGGTTGGAAGTGGCCTGGTCTTGTTTAAGGATATTCAGGAGCGAATAGAATTGGAGCTTTTAAAAACCAAAACATTCACTAGTGGTGCGATCATTCTTTACTATCAACCCGTGAAGAATTAGTAGTATCGGTTTATATGAATTTGCGACAGTTTTCTACGCACACCTGTGGTTTTTATTTCCTGCATACGCTGGCTTCAACCTTGAGTGATCTACTTTGATGATTTGCATCAAGGTTAAAATAAATCACTCATTTTATGAAAACGATATTTGGAATACCGGCCCGCCCATTGTTAACAATAAGCGTACTCTGCTTCCTTTTCAGCTCCTGCTTTTTATCAATGCACAAAACTCAAAAGGCTGCGTTGGTGAAGAATGCCGACATTGATGAAACATTAAAGATCGCAAAAGACGAAATGCAAAAAGAAAGCATCAGCCAGTCGCTGGGCATCTGGGTACTGCGCGATCAGGTTGTAACGCCTGCGCAGGCCAAAACTGTCTCTGAGCTTTACATGTCTCACATCGACAGTATGAAAAGCGATTTTAATATCTGGCATTCTTCATGGGCTATTGCTAATCTTTACAGGTTCGGTAATGCTGAAGTCAAAAAAGAACTGGAAAGTGCGTATCAGAAAGCGAAAGTTCAACCCGATCGAATAAAAGGAAACACAAAAAAGATCGCGAATTCACACACTAACGGTGATAGAACAGTTACCGGTTTTATTCATGCCGGAGGGAGATCGTATGCGAAAAAGCATTTGGTCGTTCCGGGTAACAAACGATATGTGCAATCTTATGAAGAATACCGTAAGACTCAGAAAAAATAATTTCCTGAGCTCGTCTTCCTCAAAACGTACTTGTTAGGAATACATATCTTTGCAGCATACCTTAGCTCCATGAAAAGCAGCATCTTAAAGATCATGAGAATGAAAGCCTTCCAGCCCATCTGGGAAAAGCTTTTTCATTTTTCTAAAATTGGAATGAATTTCTGGGGTGGGGCTACATTTTCACATAGTGGCGAGATCTACGCTTTGAAATATGCAAAGGAAAAACTGTCAGGTAAATCTAACCCTGTGATATTTGATGTAGGCGCTAACGTAGGTGAGTATGCTTTTGCTGCCGCGGAGATCTTTGGAAAGAAATGCGTTATCTACTCTTTCGAACCTTCCGGTTTTACGTTCAGGGCGCTTCATAAAAGCATTCAGGATTCTTCAGCTTCTGAATACATTCGTGCAGAGAATTTCGGATATAGCGATTCTCGTGCAAAAGTGAATCTGTATTCTTCAGGAAGAGGTGCAACGATCGCTTCGGTATACGAGCTTAAAAGATCTTCTGTGGAATTTAAAAAGGAGTTTATTGAGGAGATCGAGCTTCGCACCATAGATGATTATTGCACAGAAAACGATATTCAAAATATCGATTATCTCAAGGTTGATATTGAAGGGCATGAGTACCAGGCTCTGCTTGGCGCGATAAAAATGATCGAAGCGAAAAGGATTAAATTCATACAGTTCGAATTCGGAGAATGCCACATTGATTCAAGAACGTTCTTTAGGGATTTTTATGAACTGCTTTCGCCTCACTATCGCTTTCACAGGATAGTTTCCGATGGAATACGGGAAGTGAAGGAATATAGTACGGACCTGGAAGTGTTCGATACGGTGAATTATCTGCTGGAACTTAAATAGTGATTGAAGTACGATCAATGTCAGACAATGCAATTTAAAGGAATACAATATGCCTTCAATGCGAAAATATGGCTGTATACCGTCCCCGGTGGCTGGCATTTTGTTTCTCTGCCGGTTGAAATGTCCAATGATAAGAATATTAAAATCCTGATATGGATTTGATTGATGCATTCTACTGGTGTCATATTAGTGTTCGCTATATTAATTCGGAGGCCGTCATTGGCAGGTATGTTTATTTATTAGTTCCTATAGTCCGGTGCTTGGATTATTGGCATATTGAAATTCAAACAAAGAACGATATTCAACAACAGAGTAAAATGGGAATACTTGATAAATTATTTGCGCAGATAGATCTGGAATCACCGGTTGTTGAAAGAGAACCTCAGCAATCAGTGATAATTACATTTTATTACGGGCTCGATGATATTTGTTATCTTCATGATCTGGAAGAAAAGCTGCGGGTTGTCCTGGATGGGCTTGATGTAGGAGAGTGGGATGGACATGATCTGGCCTGGGATAACACTGATGGCAGTCTTTATTTTTACGGGCCGAATGCAGAGACATTGTTCAAGGCAATAAAACCGACTTTGGAAGCTACAGAATTCTTGATCGGGGCAACCGCCAACTTACGATTTGGACCGTTAGGACAGCAGGCCAGTGAAATCGATCTGATCATTGGAAAGCATTGACACATCGTAATTTTTTTATATTGAACGGATCCCAGCTGATCGGTACCAATTTCTTTCTTTAAACCCTACTTTTTTTCTCTCTCCTTCATTTCTTGACTTTAGTCAACGTTTTCTGATTTCTGCCTGCCGTACGTTTGTGCCATCAAAATTATTAATCTTAAAAACAAAGAAAATGGCAACAACAATTATCAATTCCCACAAAGTGGAAAATTTTTCAAAATGGCTTCAGGGTTTTGAAGCAGGAAAAGCAATGCGCGAAGAGGCAGGTATAAAGGTTCAGGGTGTTTATCAGTCCGTGGATGATCAAAACTACGTGACTGTTATTTCTGAAGTCCCGAACGCAGATATGGCAAGAGCTATACTATCCGGTCCGGCAATGAAAGAAGCAATGAAAAATAGCGGAATCATTGATCAGCCTGAAACTAAGATCTTACAACAAACCTTTTAATCCACCAAAATATGAAAAATATATTCATCGCAATTTTGACAATTATATCGCTTAACGCGTTAGCATTAACACCTTATAAGAATGGTAAGGTTATCATGATCATATCAATAGAAGTAAAGGATTTCAGCGTCTGGAAAAAGAATTTTGATGCAGCTGCTCCCATTCGCGAAAAAGCGGGAATCAAAGTATTGAGCGTGTGCTCTTCAGCACAAAATGAAAATCAGGTGGTGGTGATCGAAGAGGCAGAAGACGCGCAAACGGCTCACAACTTTATCCTCAAGCTGCAATCAAAGCAAAAAGATGGTGATGTCTCAAAGCTGGATATTAAGATGTACGATAAGGCTGAGTAATTGTTATTAATATCGTTAAGTAAGAAATAATGAATTATTAAAGTGAACGATACATAAAGAACAATACCTTTAAAATTCTGCAGAAGATCTGCATGGAGCTGCAACCAATAAACGGGCGTTACTGAAAAGCCATACGAGTAGGAAATAATCTAAAACAAATATAAAAATGGTAACAGTAGTTTTATCTCACGATGTGGCAAATTTTGAAGAGTGGAAAAAAGGTTTTGATTCAGGTGAGACCCTGCGTCAGCAAAATGGAGTTAAAACTCATGGAGTTTATAATTCAGTTGATAACCAAAATCGCGTAACAGTGATCACAGAATTTCCAAGCAAAGAAGCGGTTCAGGGATTCATGAGTAATCCAAATCTGAAAGCAGACATGGAAAAAGCTGGTGTTGTTGGAGCTCCTGAAGTGAAGATTCTTAACAAGATCTAAGCGGTCTCGTTTCTATAAGAAAGGTAAGCTTAAAAGCTTACCTTTTTTTATGCCTTTTTCATTACATTTATCATGTTTCAAATGATATTAAAAAACAGTTCATGCTAAGAAAAATTATTCTTCGGTTAGCTTTACTGATCTTTTTGCTTGGTGGAACTACCTTTTTACTTATTCTTTTTCCCGGAGTTTTATATCCAAATCGTACTGAATTCTCTAATGTCTTCGTCTTTCATTCGCAGGCTCTTGATCCTATGTTAAGCGACAGGATAAAAGATGCTGAAAACCTTGTTGAGAGATCTGAATTCCACAATAAAGATCTTGGAATAGAGATCTGCCTGAATGATGGTTCATTTTATCCAGGTCTGATTCAGATGATAAGAGGGAATGCTTTTGCATGGGGCTTTTATAACAAGGTGGTTTGGCAGGGAACAGCTGATTGTAAAAATAATTTCGTAGAGCTCAATAATTATAGATGGAACATGTCGGAGCTGCTAGCACATGAAATGATCCATTGCATTCAATTCGATCATTTAGGATTCTGGAATTCGAAACCTGTTGCAGACATTCCCGAATGGAAATGGGAAGGGTATGCTGAATATGTTTCGCGTAAAGGAAGGCATCTTGATCTTAAACAAAACATTGAATTGTACCTCAATGCATCAAAACAATCAGGCAGCGTTTGGGCCGTCACTTTCCCGGATGGGACAGTTGCTCCGAAAGAATATTTCAGGTATCGGCTCTTGGTTCAATATTGTCTGGAGATAAAATCCATGTCTTATGCAGATCTGTTAAAGTATAATTCTAAAGAAGAGTTCTTACTTGAAGAAATGCTTAGATGGTTTGAATCGCATTAGTTTTAATTTAGATTTCTCTATGAATACGTTAAACAACTCTGATATCGACAGGTATATTGCGGGGTTCCCGCGCGAGACTCAAATCCTTTTGGAAAAGATCAGAACCAGCATTCGCGCTGCAGCGCCTAATGCTGAAGAAGTGATGAGCTATGGGATCCCGACTTTCCAACTTCATGGCAATCTTGTGCATTTCGCGGGTTACAGGCAGCATATCGGTTTTTATCCGGCTCCTTCCGGTATTGCTGCATTCAAAAAGGAATTGTCTGTTTACAAAGGCGCAAAAGGTTCTGTGCAATTTTCTCTCGAAAAACCTTTACCGCTTGCGCTGATCTCCAGGATTGTAAAATTCCGCGTGAAAGAAAACATTGAAAAGTTTAACGCAAAAAACACCAAAATCTGTCCTCAAGGCCACCAATATGTGAAAAGCAGCGATTGTCCGGTTTGTCCTGTCTGCGAAAAAAATCGGAAACCAACTGAAGGTTTTATGGTTGATCTGTCAGCACCTGCAAGAAGGGCATTGGAAAATAAAGGTTGGCTTACATTAAAAAAAGTGGCTGCTCATTCTGAATCGGAGCTCCTGGCATTGCATGGTTTTGGACCGGCTGCGCTGCCGGTACTTCGCAAAGCGTTAAAGAAAGCGGGATTGAAATTCAAAAAATAAATCGGGGGCCGTTTTATTTCACCAGGGTAAAATGGCCTACATATTCATGAGGATCATTGCGCACATCGTCCCTGAAAACAATTTTGTAAACGTACACTTCACTGTCACTCAATTGTCCGTGTGAATAGCCGTTCCAGCCTTCATAGGGATCTTTCGTTTCAAACACCTTTTCTCCCCAGCGGTTGAAGATCATAAAATTATATTCATGTACTCCAATGATCTTCGGTTGAAACACATCATTCATCCCATTCTCATCTCCGGGAGTGAATGCATTCGGGATCCAGAACATGAATTCGGGACGGATAATAACATCTGCGTAAGCGGTATCTCTGCAGCCTGACGTGTTTATCACCACCTGCATGATCCGGTAAGTGCCCGGCTTTCTGTAGCTGTGAAGCGAATCACAATGATTATACACGACTTCATCACCCCAGTAAACAAAGCATTGCTCAGCTCCAACACTATGGTCAGTAAAACTGATCTCCGGATAAAATATGGATGTGTCTTTGGGTGTTACATCAAAGCCTGCTGTGGGCACAGGATAAACATTGATTGCTGCGGGAAGCTCAAATGTATCCGCACATCCGTGAGATGTTTGAATGATCAATCCTGTTAAATAAGAACCAAGTGAATTATATGGATGATACGGATTTGCATCTGTTGATGTATGCCCGTCACCAAAGCTCCACTGATAATTTAAAGGAGCATCAGCCTGCGAGCTGTCAATAAAATGAAGCGGTTGGGAGATACATGCAAATGGTGAAATGATGCCGTAATTGGCAACAGGCTTTTCGTAAACATGAACAGTGCCTGTATGATCTTCAGTGCATCCGTTCTCCGCAATTGTAAGTGTAACGGGAAAGTTTCCGGTAGTGTCGAACACAACTCCATTTACATTTTGTGTGTTTGAAGATGACGGTGATGCATGTGCTCCGAAGTTCCATGTAAAAGTGCCGTTACCCTGAAAGTCCCCACCGGCAGAAAAATTGAAGCTGTTGTTAAAGAAACATTTTCCTGCGGGATCTGTAAAATCCGGAGCAAGGTTGTGTCGGATATCAACTGTTGTAGTTGCGGTATCCGCGCAGGGAGTTCCTTTGTTGATGATCAGTGTAACGGTGTATGTTCCCGGTCCCGGATAGGTGTAACCCGGTGATGAAGCGTATGAATAATCAGAAGTAGTTGATGGATCACCAAAATCCCAATAAAGGGTGGAGGCGTAATAGCTCGTTTGAGTGAAGTGCGCCTGGTAACCGAAACAATAAGTTGTTTGTTGTGGAATTGAAGCAAGCGGTAAGCCCTGACAGGGGATCACATTTAATAAAAAATCGCGTCTGCTTGTTCCGATCAATATTCCGTTTCTGTATTCGCTTACGCAGATCGTGGCAACAAACTGTCCGATTGAAATTGGTGTCCCCGTAATTTGTCCGGTCTGGTGATTGATCGTTAATGCAGGAGAAGAGCTTATCGGATAGGTGGCACTGTATCCCGCTGCCCATGTAACCGGTGAATATGGAGGTGGCGGTCCGATCTCAGAGCAGGGTGAGAAAGATCCTTGTGGGCCGTAGAAAGGACAAAGTGGTTCTGCGCCATTCAGTGGTGAACAGAATTCGTAGTACAGAGAATCATTATCGGGATCAGTTGCTGAATGATCATAGTTAAGCGGTAGTGTGTTACAGATAAATATTGGCGGGTGACTGTTGAATCGCGGACTGCTATTGCAAATTCCAATAGAAGGATCCGGAATATGCGTGACATAAGCTGAGCCTGTAAGCCCGGGATTATCAAGATTTACAAGGGAATTATCGCGGCAGCAACGCTGATAGCTGATATCATAACCTCCGGGAATAGGCGGGAGAAAAATGATCCGCTGGTAAATCGCCTGCTCCACACAAACATTGTTTGGAGGAGTAAAGCATGGATTATTAATAAGTGAAGGAAGGATTGTTGTTCCCGGTAGCGGCATTGCCAGACTGTCAATGAAGTTTCCTGAAGAGTTAAAAATAAAAATGTACGCAGGGTCATCCATTTCTGAATCACTATCGAAACAATTCCGGTAAACTTTCAATGTGATCTTGTAGAAATTTCCACCAATGCAATCATAATAGATCTCACCGCCAATAATGTGTGAGGCCTGGGCCTGACGTTCAGCGCAAATCAAAAGAATTAAAAGTATAACAAGCCTTTTTAACATTGACTGATTTAAAAAATTACCTCACCAGCGTAACGCTTCCGATATATTCGTGAGGGTTATTCATTTTATTATCCCTGAAAATTATTCTGTAAACGTAAACATCATTGCTGCATAAATGGCCTTTATACCAGCCATTCCAGCCTTCCTCCGGATCCTGCGTTTCAAAGATCTTTTCTCCCCAGCGGTCAAAGATCATGAATGTATAATTATTGATCCCGATAGCTTTTGGTTTGAAAGTGTCGTTCATTCCATCAATGTTACCGGGAGTAAATGCATTCGGAAGCCAGAACAAATAATTATCATCAATGATCACTTGTGAATAGCTTGTGTCAGCGCAACCGTAATTATTCACAACTATCTGTGAAAGAATATATGTTCCCGCTTCAGTGTATGGATGAACACCGCTGCAAATATTTGTGATAAAGCCATCACCCCAGTCAGCACTGCAGATTGTTGCTCCTGAGCTCAGGTCCGTCATTGTAACATCAGGCGCAAAGATGGACGTGTAGTCAGGATTTATAGTGAAGGAAGAAACCGGGGAGGGGTGAACTATCAACGGGGCGGGATAATCAAACGTATCCATGCAGCCATGTTGTGTTGTGATTTCAAGGCTTACAATATAACTACCGGAGTCTGCATAGGTAACGTACGGATTTTGAACAGTTGATCCGCTTCCATCACCGAAGTCCCACTGATAAGTAAGCGGAGTATCGGTCTCTGAGCTTTCGATAAAATGGACGGGTGTTAATGCGCAACCCGTGGGAGTGGTGACTTCAAAAAAAGCATCCGGTTTTGGATATACTGTCACACTTCCGTTCTCGGTTGCAGTGCATCCATTTTCTGTTATTGTAATACTTACCGGGAATGAACCTATTGTATCAAAAACAATGTTAACCGGATTTTCAAGGGATGATGCGGAAGGATTAGCATGGCTTCCAAAGCTCCATGAGAAAGTTCCATTTCCCATGTATGTCCCACCGGGTGTAAAATTAAAGTTGTTATTGTAAATGCATTCTCCCGGAGGTGCGCTGAAATCTGGAATTAATGGTGTGTTAAGGTTCAAGACTGTGGTCTGCGTTCCGCTGCAAGATGTTCCGGGATTGACAGTCATTGTAACTGTATAACTGCCGCCACCGGGATAAGTATACGATGGTGAAGCAAGTGTAGATGAATCCTGGGTGGAAGTGGTGTCTCCGAAATCCCAGGAATATGCAGAGCCTCCTGTGCTTGTTTGCGTGAAGTTGATCAGGTTGTTAAAACAATTTGTGTTGTAGCTGAAAGAAGCAGATGGTGGTGGCAATACATTCAGCGGTGCGGGTAGCTCCATGGTATCCTTACATCCCGGTTGATTGGTGACGATCAGTTGCACATCGTAAACACCTACTGCTGAATAAGTGGTGACAGGATTTTGTGCAGTGGATGTGTTTCCATTATCGAAATCCCATTGATAGCTGAGAGGTGTTGTTGAAATTGAGCTGTCGTTGAATTGAACAGGATTAAGCACACAGGAAATGGCGGATGACAAGCCAAAATCTGCAATCGGTTTTGGATACACCTGAACAGATGCTGTATGAGAATCGGAACATCCGTTCTCCGTGATAGTAAAAGTTACAGGATATGTACCGGGTGCATTGAACACAATGTTGGTTGGATTTTGCTGGTTGGATATTGGTGGATTAGCATTTGCTCCAAAGTTCCATGCAAAGGTTCCATTTCCAACGAAGTTACCACCGGCTGTAAAATTAAAGCTGTTGGATTCAATACATTCACCGGGAGGTGTTGCGAATGTTGCGTTCATAAAAGGGCTTACCGAATAGCTTACGGTATTGGTATCTGCGCATAACGTGCCGGGGTTGATTATAAGAGTGATGATATATACGCCCGGAGCCGGGTAAGTCCATGACGGAGCAAAAGCGTTGGAGACGTCAGTGGTTATTGCAGGATCACCGAAATCCCAAAGGTACGATGATGCACCTACGCTGTTCTGTGAAAAATTTACTGTCATTCCCTGACAAAAAGAAGACTGCTCAGGTATAGAGGCGACAGGTATTCCCGGACAATTAACTACGTTGAATTGAAAATCACGTTTATTAATATCGATAAGAACTCCATTTCTGAATTCGCTTACACATACACCTACCACCCATTGTCCGATTGAATTTGGTGTTCCGGTCAACATACCCGTTACAGGATTTATATTCATTGCAGGAAAAGATGACATCGGGTAGGAGCCGCTATATCCACCGGAAAAAGGAACAAAATTATATGGCGGAGGAGGCGGAGGGCAGGAGGGGTTACTTCCATAGACTACACAACCGGGAGTCCAGTTTCCATCGTAAGGATCACAAAATTCATAGTAAAGCGAGTCACCATCCGGATCAGCTGCAGAATGATCGAAATGAACGGGAACGCCCGAACAGATAAAGATCGGAGGGAAATTGTTGAAACGCGGACTGCTATTAACAGCAACCTGCGATGGTTCCGGTATATGGGCCATATATACAGCTCCGACATCACCGGGATCTATAAGATTTAAAATTGTTCCGTTCCTGCAACAACGCTGGTAGCTTAGATTATAACCTCCGATAATCGGTGGCAGATTGACGATGGTATCATAAATGGCTTCTTCAACACATACATCGGTAGGAGGCGTGAAGCAGGGATTATTAATTGCGGGTGGAAGAGTTGTTATTACTGCATTTAAAATTGGCAGGCTGTCAACAATATTACCCGCTGCATCGAAAACAAAGATAAAAGCAGGAAAGTCAAAATCAGCATTTGTTGGTGAGGAACAATCCCGGTAGATCTTAAGTGTAACATGATAATTACCTCCGCCAAGATCATCGTAATAGATTTCCCCGCCTACAATGTGCGTTGCGAAACTATTCTTAAAACTCAGGAGACTTAAAAAGAAAAAAAATAAAATGATCTTCTTGTTCATTTTAATGCATTCAGATTGGGGGATGCTTTTCTTTTCTTACTTACCACAGAATTACCGGTATTAACAAGTAAATATAATAAATTTAAAGAAGCTAATTTATACCTGTTTGCGAAGACATGAAACCGAAGTTTGCACCATTTTAAGGTTTCGGGCCAAATTAGAATCTATATTCATTATAAAATACTGAGGATCAATGTGTTGCGTGGTGGTGTGTGAGCTCATAAATATTATTTTTTGAGTGTTTCTGAATGATTTCAAGTCCTGAAAATTCCAGTGATTTGTTCATTTTTTTAACGCGGCTAAAAATTCATTTTTCCAATATAAATTGCACCTTTGTGCGGTAAATTTTAAAAACAAAATCCATGAGCAAAGTTATTAACGAATATATAGAAACAAACAAAGAACGTTTCCTTGAAGAGCTGTTTGAATTATTGAGAATTCCATCAGTAAGCGCTGACCCTAAATATAAAACGGATGTGATCCGCACAGCAGAGGCTATTAAAATTAATCTGGTTGCTGCAGGTGCTGATAATGTCGAGATCTGTACTACTGCCGGTTATCCTATTGTTTACGGTGAAAAGATCATCGATCCGAAATTGCCAACCGTTCTCGTATACGGACATTATGATGTTCAGCCAGCTGATCCCATCGAGCTTTGGGTTTCCGGGCCGTTTGAGCCTGTTATAAAGGATGGAAAAATTTACGCGCGTGGTGCATGTGATGATAAAGGACAGATGTACATGCACGTGAAAGCATTCGAGTTAATGATGCGCACAAACACGCTTCCATGCAATGTTAAATTCATGATCGAAGGTGAAGAAGAAGTGGGTTCTACAAACCTTGGGATCTTTGTAAAAGCGAATAAGGAAAAATTAAAGGCAGATGTTATCGTGATCTCTGACACCGGTATCATCGCGAATGATATTCCTTCAATCACTGTCGGATTGCGCGGCTTAAGCTACGTTGAGGTTGAAGTTACCGGGCCTAACCGTGACCTTCATTCCGGCTTGTATGGAGGCGCAGTTGCAAACCCGATCAATATCCTTTGCGAGATGATCGCGAAAATGAAGGATGATAAAAATCACATTGCTATCCCGGGATTCTATGATGATGTTGAAGTGCTGAGTTCAGAAGAGCGTGCAGAAATGGCTAAAGCTCCATTCAATCTGGACGAATATAAAAAAGCATTGAACCTTTCTGATATACATGGTGAAGAAGGCTATACAACAAACGAAAGAAATTCTATCCGTCCTACGCTGGATGTTAACGGGATCTGGGGCGGTTATACAGGTGAAGGCGCGAAGACAGTTATTGCTTCTAAAGCATATGCAAAAATTTCAATGCGTTTGGTTCCTCATCAGAACAGTGATAAAATCACGGAGTTATTCGCGAAATATTTTGAAAGCATCGCTCCGAAATCAGTGAAAGTAAAAGTAACCCCACATCATGGCGGAGAGCCTGTGGTCACTCCAAGCACTTCAGTTGCATACAAAGCAGCGAGCATGGCAATGGAAACTACATTCGGTAAAAAGCCTGTCCCTGTACGCAGCGGAGGAAGTATTCCGATTGTGGCAATGTTCAAATCAGAGCTTGGTCTTGATTCAGTGCTGATGGGTTTCGGACTTGATTCGGATGCGATCCATTCTCCAAATGAGCATTACGGAGTGTTTAATTATCTGAAAGGAATTGAAACGATTCCTTATTTCTTTAAGAATTTCGCTGAGTTAAGTAAATAAATTACAGATAACTAATCTTTACGAATTTACAAATCTGTGTTGGAAAAAAGCTTGATCGCAATGTGGATGGCGACTGATATGGCCGTTTTAAAAAAATGCTCGGTCATCGCGTGCCACGCCTGCCCCGGACGAGATTCGGGAACACGGGATCTCTCTAGTTATTTACGGTGAGTTAATTTATAATTGGCCAAAATTGACTGCCTGGAAATCTCATTCTGGAACAAAATTTTAACACAGCTCTTGTATCAATCAGTCGCATATGAAAAAAGTTATTCTCATCTCCATTTTCTTCTTCTTTATACTTTTTACAAGCTGTGGTGATTTTCAGGATATCAGCTTTAAAGGGGTGGAAGGTGTTAAGATCATTAAGATGTCACAGCAGGGAATAGAAGCGGAGATCACTGCGAGGATCGACAATCCGAATAAAATGGCCTTTCATATTTATCCTTCGGATCTTGATGCTACACTCAACGGGATGAATGCCGGGAAAGCGAAGCTGACAAACAACATCAGGATCAAGCCGCACTCTGAAGAGTCGTATACGTTTAAAATAAAATCTGATTTTTCTTCTTTAAGCATGGCGGATCTTCCGCGATTAATGTCGCTTGCAACCAGCCGTAATGTAAAAGTGGGATTGAAGGGTGATCTTAAAGTGGGGAAATTACTGGTGAAAAGAAAATATCCTGTTGATATGGTGAAAAGCGTTCCTTTAAGCGGATCGGGTTTTTAGTTAATGAAAGGTGCATTCTTTGATCGAATCGAAGCCTAGTAAGCCGGTATTGTATTTAACAGTCATTTGCCTTGCATCCTCCACTTCAATAAAATTCTCAGTCAGAAAAGTATTAAGGTTTCTTGTCAACGCAGGATCATCCATCTCAACTTCAATGCTTCCTTTGGAAATCGTATGTCGGAACGAATCAAGATCGTAAGTTTCTGTTCTTGCGGAAACAGGGAAGCTCAGGTTAAGAAATAAAAGAAAGTTGAGAAGGCACATCGCAAACCCTGAAAAAGAATACATAGCGAAGTGGTGATACTCCATGTCAACAAGATTTCTTACAAAACGCCATTGCATTAGTCCGGCAGTTCCACACGCGAAGATCATCAATAAAAGGGTTCCGATATCAATGATCGTTACTGACGAAAACCATATTAGTAAAGGGATTCCAAGGAAAAGGCCAACGAATGTAGTGGACATGGCCACCGAAAGACCATTCTTACTGATATAATTCCGGAGCTTTTGTTTCAAAGTAAGATCACGGTATTGTTCGCTGGAGAATTCACTGATTAGAGCAACACCGTCAGTTTCCTGCATGACAGTATCCTGATAAAAATATTCAGTAATTGATTTTATCTGATAGTCATTGTCAATATTCCCGGGATCCTGATTGAGCATCAGTGCTGTATGTCCGTAGAGATGAGGCAGCGTAAGTTTGAAGTCATCCGGAGCTTCGAAGAAATGTTCTATGCAAACTGCAAAGAACTCATGAAAGTTTCTGCTTCCGTATTTCCTCAGAAAATGCAAGCTTCCCTCTTTTAATTTCAGGAATTCACTCTTAGCTACAAGCTTCCATTTTTCAAAATAGAGTGTGAAATGTTCGTCATAGCTGCCTTCGATCAGGTCAATGTTCAGGGCATGTGCAAGCTCGTGCAAACCAAGATTAACCTTGTCATTATCTGTGGCATAACCCTCTTGAAAATCATCCCATGAAATAGAAAGGACACCTGTACGTGTTGTTAATCCTTTAAAGGACGTTTCAAACATTTTGGAATAAAATACTCTTGGGAAAACATTTATAGTGTGTAAATGCGGAATGGTATATTCTTTTAGCCCGAATGTAAGCTGGATGGCGGAAGCCGATATTAGAACTCTTATTTCATCAGTGATCACAAGCCCTTCACGGCCTATGAAATATTTGTCGCCCATGAAGACATACATACGCTCAACAAATCTTTCCTGCGCAGTAAGGGAAAGATTTCTGAAATAGGGATTCTTCTTCTTTAGCAATGAATATGGCACGAATGAAGGTAAAAATTAATAATTGAAAATGGAAATTATCAATAAAAAATTAAGGGAAAGTATTTGCATCCGCCAGCGGAGCGACAAGTAAAGAAATTCATATATAAAATAACACAATCAATTACCTTTAGCCCATGCAAAACACTGCTCACAAACACACTAATTCCCTGATCAGGGAGACCAGTCCGTATTTACTTCAGCATGCACACAATCCCGTGAACTGGTACGCATGGAATGATGAATCGCTGGAAAAAGCGAAGCGTGAAGATAAGCTCATTCTTGTAAGTGTAGGTTATTCGGCTTGTCACTGGTGTCACGTGATGGAACATGAAAGTTTTGAGGATGAAACAGTCGCAGCGATCATGAACGATCATTTTATTTGCATCAAAGTAGATCGCGAGGAGCGGCCTGATATCGACCAGGTGTACATGCTGGCGGTTCAGCTTATGACAGGCCATGGCGGCTGGCCGTTGAACTGTTTTGCTCTGCCTGATGGTAGGCCAATTTACGGAGGAACATATTTTCCAAAGCAACAATGGATAAATGTATTACTGAATCTTACGGATCTGTATCAGCATGAAAAAAAGAAGGCGCTCGAATATGCGGAAAGACTGACGGAAGGGGTGAGGCTGGCAGAATTGATCAAGGTTAAGGATAAGGTTGAGTTTTCTCCGGATATCCTTAAAAGATCTTATGAAGAATGGAAACTAAGATTTGATAATATTGAGGGGGGACCGGATAAGGCACCTAAGTTTCCTCTTCCGAATAATTATGAATTTTTGCTGCGTTATGCCATGCACACAAAGGATAAGGATCTTCAGAAACACGTTAATCTGACATTAACGAAGATGGCTTATGGTGGTATTTATGATCAGATCGGAGGTGGCTTCGCAAGATATTCTGTTGATAATCTATGGAAAGTGCCGCACTTTGAAAAGATGCTTTATGACAATGCTCAGCTCGTAACGCTTTATTGCGAGGCTTATAAAGCAACGGGAACTGAATTGTATAAAGAAATTGTTTATGATACACTGCAATTTGTAGAGCGCGAGCTCATGTCACCTGATGGAGGTTTTTATTCCGCATTGGATGCCGACTCAGAAGGCGTGGAGGGGAAGTATTATGTATGGACGAAGGAAGAGCTTCAGGAAATTCTTAAAACTGATTATGCTGTTTTTGCAGATTATTTTAACGTGAACGATAAAGGTTTTTGGGAGCATGACAACTATATTTTGCTAAGGGATCTGGATGATGAGGTGATCGCGGAAAAGCATTCACTAAGTCTGGATCAGCTAAAGACGATTATTTCCAAAGCGAAGAATTCATTGTTAACGATCCGGGAAACGCGGGTAAAGCCCGGACTGGACAACAAGGTGCTTACTTCATGGAACGCCTTGATGTTAAAAGCGTATGTGGATGCATCCGATACATTTTCTGAAAAACGCTTTCTGGATGCGGCAATCCGAAATGCAGAGTACCTTTTGAAATTTGGAATCAGAGATGATAAGGTCGGCCATCTGGCTTCATCATCACCCGGGCAAAAGTTGAATCAGCAATTAGGATTTCTTGAAGATTATTCGTTTACGATTGAAGCTTTAATAGCGCTTTATCATTCGACAAGAGAAGAAAAATATCTGGAAACAGCACATAAGCTTATGTTGTATTGTATTGAACATTTTCAGGATAAGGAGAGTGGAATGTTCTATTTCACCTCTGATTCTGACAAAGCCCTTATAACCCGTAAGATGGAGATTTCCGATAATGTGATACCATCTTCCAATTCCAGCATTGCTAAATCACTGTTCACACTAGGTCATTATTTTGAAAAAGAAGAATTTATAGAAATGTCGCGGAGGATGCTGAACAATGTGCTGGAGGAACTGGAGAATTATGGATCAGGTTACAGCAACTGGGCAATGCTGCTCATGAATTTCACATTTCCTTTTTATGAGCTTGCAATTGTTGGTAAATCTGTTGATGAAAAATACGGGGCCCTGCGCAAACAGTATCTTCCAAATGTGATCTTTGCAGGAAGCATATCTGACAGCAAATTGCCCCTGCTCCGCGAAAGATATTCAGAAGGAAAAACAATGATCTACGTTTGCTCCGGTAAAACGTGTAAACAGCCGGTTGAAGATCCGGGAGAGGCACTGAAGCAAATGGCTTTGTAATCTTATACAGGATTTTTTGAAAAACTACTTTTTAATATACATTTTCATTCTTACTGCATTATGTTCAAATGCTCAGCTGATCAGCACAGAGCCCCTTGAAATAAGCGCTGGCCCGATCAGCTTTAATTCAGATGTTGTTAAGAAGAACAAAGTAAAAAGCGTTGTACTTGATATTGTTGACAAGCCAGATGGAAAAATAATCGTGGATAAAGACGCAACACAAGGCTACGAATTTGATCAGAAGGGAAGGGTCTCACGTTATTATTACACTATTCTTAACCGCTCCGAGGCTACGGTTGTGGATGTTCCTGCACTAAAAAGAAAAGGAAGGATTGTCCGTCCTGCCACCACGCGTACAATCATGAAATTTATTAACGATACCATCTTTACGAACATATTTTACGATGAGCTCGATCGCATCATTTTAAAAAGGTCTCGTTCCGGTGATTATTATGATGCGTATTATTATGAGTACAACGAGAAGGGACGAATTAAGAAGGAGATGCATTGCAAGGAAACAAATATTTCTGAGAATAAAAATGTGTTTAAAATGGGAGTTCAGAAGGTCCTTTCTTCAGAAACATTTGAATATGAAAATCTCACTCCTACACAGGTTAGAAAAAAATGTTTTAATGATGAAGGCCGTGAATATAAAAAAGTGATCATCAATTATGATGGAAAAGGAAACAAGCTTTCCGAGAGCTTTGATTTTATTGTGAGCTGGATGCACCAGGAAAATCAATATGAGTACAACCTCAATGACATGCTCACCAGGAAAGTGTTAAGAGGGAATACCAATGGGGAACAAAAAGAAGAAAGCACCTATGATTATGATCTTGGTGGACATCTCGTTACTGTCAAACGTTTTGAAGGAACAAACGTCATCAATGAATTAGGATATCTGTTCGATGAATTCACAAAGCTGGTTAAGTCCCACGTTGACCGCGATTATAAAAATGCTTCGATAGGTATTGTGAAGTATGCTTATACTTTTTATTGAGTGTCTGTTCCTTTAAGACAATAGAGAGTAAATTCCAAACTTTGGTCGCCTCTGTACCCCTGCCTTTTCCTTAGAAGTTAAAAACAGTTATCATTGTAAGATGAGCTTCCCATGATGAGACACGTTATCTTTGTTGATGATCTTATAGAAATAAAACCCTTTATCCAATGCTGAAAGATCAATGGTTTGAGTATTACTTCCAACAACCTCATTGAAAATACATTTTCCGGAAAGGTCAAAGATCAATAGGGTACTTTTTGCTTCGAGTCCGGCAAAGGTAAATTTGCCTTCGGAAGGGTTTGGATAAACCGAGATCTTCTCCGGTTCTGAATACGGCTCAATTCCAACCCCGCTGCTCGTATTAAAGTACCATGTTGGTGAATTGGAACTCCAGTGACCTCCGTTGTTTGACCTTACCCGCCAGTAATATCTTGTCATCGGATTAAGCCCGGTAACACTGTTTGCAATTGCAGCTATATCAACCGATTTAAATAAAGTTGTGAAGTTGGAATCGGTTGAGACATCGAGGTGATAGTAGATCGCATCGCTCACTGCAAACCATTTTAAAAGCTTGCTTGTCCCTGTTACAATGCTGCCGCTGACAGGAGTATTGAGCAAAGGTGCATTAGGAACAGTATCATTTGAGCCGCTGCGTGTGATAAACATCTCAATTTTCTGCAGTGGATTATCATTAGCGTCTCTTGGTGAATTTACAATTGAGTCAACTATATTCATTCCGGATCTTACCTGTCCGTAAACAGAGTATTGATTGTTCAGCCATGAAGCAGTAGCGACACAGATAAAAAACTGAGAGTTTGCGCTGTTTGGATCAGCATCCCTCGCGGCCGAAAGAATTCCTCTTACATGTTTCGCAACACTGAATTCTGCATTTACTGTTGGCTGGTTCGGATCACCGTAACCCCACGTTGAAACCGGTCCTGATCGTGAGTTGGGATCGCCACCCTGGATCATGAATCCGGGGATCACTCTGTGAAAAGCTGTGCTGTCATAGAATTGTTCACTCACTAAACTGTCAAAATTCCTTGTATGATTCGGAGCAATGTTTGGAAACAATTCAATGTTTATAGTCCCAAGGTTGTTGCCGCTTCTTTTAACCTGGATCTCGTAAGTTGGCTTCCCGGTGTAAATACCGGTGAATTGCGAATAAGAAGGGTTTGCAAACATCAACAAACAAACTACGATTGCGGAGGTGTAAATATTTTTTATCATTCTTAAAGTTAATGATTTTTATTCGCCTTTTTTCTTTCCCGCCACAAAATCTTTCAGATAGAAAGGCTCGAAATAGGCTACATCCTCAAACTGTTTTTTGTTGAAGGCAGCTTCTGATAGTGGCACCATATATTTTGCAGAACAACTTATTTTCTCAATGAAGCGCGCGTTAGGATTCATTGCAAACACTTCCTTGCACTTTGCGGAACCATCTCCGAAAAAATAAATTGGATGAGATGTTAATAGTTCTTCAAATGAATTCGGTTCAATTATCTCGGCTGCAGTTGGCCTGATCTCATTTTTATGAATATCGTAAACAGCGCAGAAAACTTCCATTCTCCGGGCATCTATCATCGGACAAAATAAAATATTCTGATCGGTGACCCCGGTTTGTTCAATAATCCCGGAAGCCATCGAATGAAGAGTATTTATTGCAATAAGTGGTTTGTTCATCGAATAACATAATCCTTTGGCCGTGCTTACACCAATCCTCAATCCTGTGTAGGAACCTGGCCCTTTGCTTACCGCGACTGCATCAAGGGCGGAAAGCTTAACTCCTGCTTCGTTTAAAACATGCTCAATAAATATAGTGAGATTCTCAGCGTGCGTATAATCAGCGTCCAGCTCTTTCAGGGAAACAATCTTTCCGTCTGCAGCCAGTGAAACACTGCAGGAGGTAGTTGCTGTTTCCACATTTAGTATAAGAGCCATGGTGTTTTTATTGAAGTGTTTATTACGAAGCGTCATTGCGAAGGAGCTGTTCGCGACTGAAGCAATCTCAAGATATACTGAGTCTAAACGATGTTGCTTCGGTCGTCATCTCTTTCGCAATGATTTCGAAAAGAGAAAAAGTTAGGTCTACTTCTTACCGCTGAATAATTCGTCCTTCTCCACTTTTTTAATTTCAGTACCTTCTTTCAATTGTTTTGCAATCGCGCTGTATGGCCCTGAAACTACCTGATCTCCCGGTTTTAACCCCTGAATGATCTCGATATAGTTGTTGTCCTGAATCCCGGTTTTTACTTTTACCAGCTTCGCTTTACCCTCGTTCATTACAAAAACACACTCTTCGATCTTAATTGCATTTTTGTTTTCCGTGCCTTTTGCTTTTTCATCAGTGATCACAATTCCGTCCGGTCCTTCCTCTTCACCATCTTCTTCTTTCTTTTCTTTTTTACCTTTCTTTTCGTACTCGCTGCTGTCTGCACGCGTTGTCACCGATTGGATCGGAACGCTAAGCGCATTGTTTACTTTTTTGGTTTGTACATCCACTGTTGCACTCATCCCCGGACGGAATGGAGAAACATTTTTATCATTCATCAGATCCGCGTACGACTCCTGAAGAATCCGGATCTTCACAGTGAAGTTGGTCACCTGTTCAGCTGTAACACCAATAGTATTAGCTGAATTGGCGATCTCTGTAACTATGCCTTTGAACTTGCGATCCATGTAGGCATCTACCTCGATCAACGATGTATCGCCATTGTGAACCCGCACAATATCATTCTCATTTACATCCACACTCACTTCCATTTCATTGAGGTTCGCAAGACGCATGATCTCGGTTCCTTCCATTTGAGCTGTTCCTACAACGCGCTCTCCTTTTTCTTTGTTAAGCTTCGAAACTGTTCCGTTCACAGGTGAATAGATATTCGTTTTCGCAAGATTATCATTCGCTTCTTTAAGCGAAGCTTCAGTGCTCTTCACATTATAGTCAGAAGCATCTACATTGTCTTCAGCTCCTTTAACATCTGCTTTCGCCCCTTCGTAGGTTGCCTTTGCAATATCAAAATCAGATTGGGAGATAGCACCCTGATCAAATAATTTTTTGTTACGCTGATAGCTTGCTTCTGCATTTACGAATGCTGCTTTTATTTGCTCAAGTCTTGCCCTCGCATTTGAAAGATTTGCTTTTGCTCCATTAAGTGTTGCAACCATCCTGCTTGAGTTTGATTCATAGATCAATGGATTGATCTTGCAGAGAAGGTCACCCTTTTTTACCTGGTCGCCTTCCTTAACGAAAAGCTCAACTATCTCACCTGAAACATCAGAGCTGATCTTAACTTCAACTTCCGGCTGGATCTTTCCGTTTGCCGAAACCGTTTCAATGATACTGCGGGTACTGGCGCTTTCAACTGTTACAGGTATAGATTCGTCTCCGGAACAGTTTTTTAAAAGTATCACAGAAAGTAATATGGCAACGCCTGCAACGATGATCCAGATAATTTTTTTCATATTAATTAATTTTGTTTATTGTTTCTGTTCAGGTGATTTAAAACTTAAGCGGCTTTCCCTGATAGAAATCAATCACTTTCGATTTAAAAACGTATTCGTATTTTGCTTGCAGCATATCACTCTGAGTTTTCGCAAGCTTGTTCTTTGCTGCATTGTAATCAGTAGTGTTTACCAATCCCACATTGAATTTCTGCTCCGTATATTTAAATGATTCCTGCATGGCTTCTAAAGCTTTCACGCTCGAAGCATATTTTTTCAAGCCTGCATTTGCATCAGCGTAAGCCTGCTGTACATTTTTCTGGATCTGAAGCTTGGTTGATTCAATAGTAAGCTCGGCACTGAGGCGTTGAATCTTTGCGCGGTCAATGCTGCTTTTTACCTGAAATTTGTTGAAGATCGGAATGGTAAGATTAAAGCCGAATGCTTTATTCACATTGTCATTATACTGATCTAAATATGGAATGTTTTCATAGGTAGGATCTGTGAATGAAGGGCTGTAAACAGTGTCGCCAGCGGAAGTGAAATCCCCGTTGGGAGAAAATCCCGACAAGCTTGGAAGCGTTTTGATCCTCTTGCTTGCACCTGAATAACCTGTTCCGTAGGATGCACTGAAGCTCAATCGTGGGCTCAGGCCTCCCCAAGCCACATCAACAGCCTTATCAGCACCTTTTAATTTATATTCCGCGCTTTTCACTTCCGGTAAATTGCTTATCGCAGTATTATAGATCTGAGCAGGACCTCCGCTCAAAAGTGACTCACTGATTGCCGTAAGATCAGGTTTTACAATACTGAAGCCTTCAGTCGAAGGGAGATTTAAGATCTGAGCCAAAGATAGCATTGCTATGTCGAGCTGATTCTGTGCTTCGGTTAACGCTAATTCTTCCGATGCCAGCTGAGCCTGAATGTCAAGTAGCGTGCCCTTTGCGGAAGAGCCCGCTTCAACTAATATCTGTGTGCGTTTAACCTGAGCATCCGTTATTGCCATTTGGTTGCGTGCATTTTCAACGGCATCAAGTGTATATAAAGCCTGAAGGTATGCAGTGGCGATGTTCAATGAAACATCATTCTTCATTTTATCGATGTCATATTTGCTGGCGAGATACTGATAGCGGTTCTGACGAATTGAGTTGATATTCTGGAAACCACTGAAAAGAGTGATCTCTGCGCTTAGATATAAATTTTGTGATAATACCTGTGAATTGGCAAACTGGTTTGTGAACGGATCGATCCTTCGCCCGATGTTGTACGAATGGGAAGCTCCTGCGTTAATTGAAGGTAAAAGGTTGCCTTCGCTTTGTATCAGATCAACGTGAGACAGCTGGGTGTTCAGCTCAGCCTGTCTCACCTGAATATTATTTTTTAAGGCGTGATCGATACACTCTTCCAGCGACCATGTTTTAGGCGCTGCAGCTTGTTGCGCTTGTAGTCCGGTTGAAAGAATAAGAATCAGAAAAGAAAGGAAAATGTTGATTTTCATCTGCATGGCTGCAAATTTAAAACAATATACCCAATTCCGGTAAAATTTGTTTAGGCTGGAGACAGTCTGATTCTGACGCTTTTAAATGAATTCCCAGGCGCTTTTATGGGCGTTTATCGAATCGACATAGTCAAGGAAATCTTTATAAAAAGGATGGCTTCCGAAAGTTGCGCTGTCACCGATCACAACAAGCTTTTTCTTAGCTCTTGTGAGGGCTACATTCATCCTTCTCGTATCACTCAGGAATCCTATTTCCATACTATCATTGGAGCGAACCATGCTTATGTATATGACATCCCGTTCCTGTCCCTGAAATCCGTCAACCGTTTTCACCGCGATCTGTGATAAATAATTTTTCAGGAGGTCATCTTCATTTATTTTCAGAGTTAAATGCTGAACCTGTTCTTTATAAGGTGAGATAATTCCGATGCTTATTTTCTTTCCGCTTTTATTGCTTTGTTCGAATTGTTGTAGCAGTAATTTAAGATGATCAACAAGAAGAGTAGCTTCTTCCGGATTCGCAATGCTTAAACTTTCGGGGTTGATGATCTCTGTATAACCGCAACCTGCTGTGTCTATAAAGTCGAAGGGTGAATGAATTAAATGTTCATTTTCATCAAAGCTAAGCAATGTATCTTTCACTGATGCATCGGCTTTAAGCTCTCCATCATAAAATTCTGTATTTGAAAAGTTCATGATCTTTTCATTCATGCGGTATTGCGTATTAAGCATAACGGAAACATTTTCCATTTGCATGCAATGTTCAAACAAAGTCTGTTTTAAACCCTGGTCTTCTGCTTTCTTCGATTTGACTGTCGGAGGTAATTGAAAGTGGTCACCTGCAAAAATCACCCTGTCGCTTCTGGTGATGGGAATCCAGCACATCGGTTCCAATGCCTGTGCGGCCTCATCAATGAATACTGTGGAGAAATGTTTATCGCGCATCATCCTTCCGGAAGAAACTACGGGAGTGCACGCAATAACCTGTGCTTTGTCAAATTGTTCGGAGAGGATGAAGTCTTCCAGAACCTTTGCTTCCTGAAGGATCTTTCGTGCTTCCTGATAAAAGAGTTGTCGCTGTTCCCTGTCTTCCCGGCCGAACGTTCGTTTATATTTACCTGCCATCCGGAAATATTCTTCGGCAGTTTTTCGGTAAGATTTGAGATCCTTATACGATTCGTGTGCTGTTATCTTTGCATCAAGTGTATTATTGATCACGTCTTCAGAGATCCTTGCTGGGTTCCCCAGGCGAAGCACGTTGATGCCTTCGCGATGAAGCTTCTCTGTCAACAGGTCAACGGCAGTGTTGCTGGAGCTGCAGACAAGCACGCGCTTTTCTGTTTTTAATGTTTGTCTGATCGCCTGAACAAGAGTTGTTGTTTTTCCTGTCCCTGGCGGGCCGTGAATGATCGCAATGTCTTTGGCAGACAGGATCTTTTGTACTGCTGCATTTTGTGATTGGTTCAGGCCCGTGATGTGAAGCGAGTCATCGGTCTTGCCGAATTCAGCTTTCTTTTTTCCTGTAACAATATCGCGCAACTGAGATAATCGGTTGTTTGAAGCGCTCATCACCTTTTCAAGGGCGATGTCCATTTCTTTATAGCTGGTTTCGTCAAATAGCAAATTGATTCCCAGTTTGCCATCATCGGTCCAGTCAGGTAATTCATCAAGGGTTAATGAGAGGCGGAGCTTGTTAGCATTTAATACTTTTATCGTGCCGTTGATGGGCTTCGCATCCTGATGATTGTTCGAGAAAAGGGAAGCGATTTTGCCGCCTGAGAAACGATGCGGTTCATTATGATTGGTGGTGCGTTCAACATCTATAAGAAGATATTCACCTAAGCCGATCTCCACATTGCTGATAATGATCGGATACCAGGTAACCCCATTCTCTTTTCTGTAATTGATGTTATTCTTTAAAAAGAACGAACGGTATTGAGCAAGGTCCTCATCTCGTTCGATTTTTAAAAGTTCCTGAAGTTTTTTAAAACGCTCCAATCCTTCTTCACGCATTAATTCAACAGAAGTTTTAAAGAGTGACTAAGATCTTCAACCATTACAGGTTTTTGCAGAATAGAGGAATTGCTGATCTTATCGATCCGCAATTTGGTTTTTGCATCGGAGTTGCCTGTCACAAAAAGTATCGGTGTGTTTTTTGATTTACGGATCTCTTCCGCTGCATGGATCCCATCCATTTCACCTTTTAGTTTTATGTCCATTAGGATGAGATCAGCTTCACCATTATTTACAGCGTCCAGCGCTTGTTCTGCCATGGAAACAACGGAAATTATCTCATGAGAAAGTGTTGCAAGCATCATTTTGGTTGCCATTGCCACTATTGCTTCGTCTTCAACTACAATTATTTTTGCCATGGTTTTATTCTTCAAAAGAGATATAATAAGACATTCCGTTTTTGTTCACTGTTTTCACTGATCCATTGATTTGGTTAATCAACGCGGAGATGAGGGTAAGCCCAAGCGACACAGGCTCTCTCAGAGTATTTTCCGCGTCAAAGCCAATCCCGTTATCACTTACCATCATTGTTACTTTTTCACCCATTTTGGTACATGTGATCCTGATCTCTCCTTCGTCCCTTCCTTTAAAAGCATGTTTATAAGCGTTTGATACCAGTTCATTTAAAATGAGCCCGCAGGGAACCGCATTCTTGATATCAATGTAAACATCGTGACAATTCAGAGTAAAGTTGACCTTTGCGTGTGAGGAATTATAGGATGATCTTATATAATTAATAAGATCGCTGCAATAGGAGTTAAAATCAATTCTTGCAAATGTTTCGTGCTGATAAAGCTTATCGTGTATCAATGCCATTGAATGAATCCGGTTACGACTTTCTTCAAACACGAGCTTAGATTTCTCATCTTCCACATAACCCGATTGAAGGCCTAACAAACCGCTTATTACGGCCATGTTATTTTTAACTCTATGATGGATCTCTGAAAGAAGGATCTCTTTTTCAAGCAATGAAGCTTCAATATGTTCCTTGGCTTTTTTCTCAACAGTGATATCTGTAACGCGCACGGATTGGTATTGTTGTGATCCTATAGAAACAAGCTTGATTGCGAGCGCACCCCAGAATTCTGTATTCTGTTTTGTTTTGTATAAAACTTCAGCCTCATACATTCCTTTCTCCGCAAGGGTTTTGCGCATGTGTAACATTTCTGCCTCTGTCGGCAATGTTTTGTGAAGATCTATTCCATAGCTGTCGTAAAATTCACGCTCACCCTGCATTCCAAACATTTCAACAGCACGTTGGTTTACCTTAATGATCTTCCTTTTTTTCCAGTCGACAAGAAACAGAGCATCATAGGAATTTTCGAAAATAGCCTGCAATTGTTCCTGTAAAAGCAGGTTGTTGTGATTAAGGATCTTGGCAGAATGCTCAAAATTATAAACAAAAGATCCTATCACTGCAACTTCACCCAGTATTGCAGTCACGTTAAACCATAACCGCATCGTAGTGATAAGCGAATCCGGAATCTCAATCATTGGTGAGGTGAAATGCAGGAAGTAAAGTGAGGAATAAAGAAGGATTGCTATGACAACCAAGCTGATAATTATTTTTAATTGCTTTAGATCGAAAAGAATCAGAGGTGTGGCGGTAACCGGAATGAATAAAAGATGCATTTGCGAGGCTTCTCCGAAAAAGAGGCATAACACGAACATATGAAGAAACAGGCCAATAATGTAAATATAACGGGAAAGAAGATTATATGAAACCACCGAGAGAAGGATCGATGCAGGGTAAACACACAATGCGATCAGCTGAAAAACAACCACATTCGAAAAGCCCCAGTAAATGAATATGGGAATGTAAAACAGGGTCAACAGAGTGGAGATAAGAGCAAGCTGGTTGGTAAGTTTGATTCGCTTGGCAACAGAAGTTCCCGTATCGTTTTGCAAACCTATTTTGGAAAATAATTTCCAGCTTCTTTTAAACATTGGGGAATTTGAGTAGTTCTACAATTTTACTAAAAAGAAAGGGAATAAGCAAGTTTGGAAAATAGCCGGATATCAGACGAACAAATTGATAAAAGTCATATCATTTTTTATTAATAAGATAGTATCTTCGGTAAAATTTTGATTGCAAATGGACGATATTATTAAAGATATAGAGGAGAAATACCGCAACCTGGGACAAAATCCTGAAACCTACCTGAAAGGACTTTATCATAGCAAGCCAATTAATTATTGGGATTATATTGAGCTGGATACTTTACTTACACTTCAAAAGCCACGCACTGATTTTCCGGATGAGCCTATTTTTATAATGTATCATCAGGTTACTGAGTTATTGCTTAAGCTTATCACACATGAAATAAAACAGATCGTAGACAATGAACTGATAGATACAAAACTGTTCAGGGAAAAGATCGAACGTATCAACCGTTATGCTGGAGTTCTTACTGCCTCCTTTAGCGTTATGCGTGAAGGAATGGATTATGATCAGTATAACCAGTTTCGTTTAACACTGGCTCCGGCAAGTGGCTTCCAGTCGGCACAATTCAGGTTCATCGAATTGTTCTGCACCGATGCACATCTGCTCGTGAATGCACGTACAAAGAGCCAGGTGAATGATTCTACTGATATGGAATTTTTATTTGAGAACCTTTACTGGAAAGATGGCGGGCTTGATCATAAGACAGGAAAAAAGACATTGACCTTACAGCATTTTGAAGATAAATATTTAGACTCACTAAAGCTCGCAGCCAATAAATATAAAGGGAAAAACGTGTATCACCGCTTTTTATCACTTGATCAAAACGATGAGGATGTTAAGGAGCTGAAATATGCAATGCGTGAGTTTGATCACACCTACAATGTGATCTGGCCAATGGCGCATATTAAAACAGCAGCATATTATTTGAATTCAAAAGGTGAAAATAAAGCCGCGACAGGTGGCAGCGAATGGCAGAAATATCTTCACCCATCTTATCAGCGGAGAATCTTTTTTCCGCAATTGTGGACTGCTGAGGAAATTGAGAATTGGGGGAAGTAAAAAAATCAAGATGAATAAAATTTTAGTCACTGCACTCTTATTATTAGTATTTAGTGTTTCATTTTCTCAGGAAATGAATATTCAACTCCGTGGCACTCAGTCAAAGAGGTTTGGGGATTATATTCTCGTTGGTGGGATTAAAATATCTGATAAAACATATAGTCTTAATATTACATTATATGATAAAAATTTAGTCATTTATAAAGAGTTTTCCAAAGTGTTGCCTCCGGGGGATAATTTTAATGGTTTGGCGTATTTTGAAACAACTCTGGATGAAATAAAGGTTGCAGCTGCTTGTAAAGGGAAATGCCCTGATTATTATTTGGTTTTAGATAAAGATTTAAATGAAAAAGGTTGGTTCGAGTATTCAGACTCAGACAAACAAAAGTTTATTGATGAAGTTAAAGCTGGCGGGTTGAATAATTATATGCAACCAGTTCCCTACTTCTTTTCTAGATTTAATATTGATACAAATTATTTAGATAATGATTGGTTTCAGATAAATTATGCCGCTAATGGAGGGATAAAAATGATTGCTCCGCAGGACTACCCTTTAAATTCACCCATCATGGTAGAGCCGGCTTTCGCTTATCCTTTTTCCCAAAGTGATCCTAAGCAGGCCGTTAGGCGTTATAGCCGGAATGAAACAAAATATGCCAATACCTATAAACAAAAATGGGAAGCACCTCTGGATGAAAAGGAAATCTTTATGGCGGATTTTATTCATCTAGATGAAAAAGTAACGATTGCCTTCATCGCCTCTAAAGGAGAAGGTAAAAGGTTAGGTAAATCTTTTTTATATATTTTGGATTCGAAAACTGGGAATAGAGTCCAAAAAGTGGAAATTAATCCAGAGAGTGGAAATGAGGAATTTTACTTTACAAAAGGAATCTACGATCCAGAACTTAAAGAAATATTTATAGCTGGCAACTCAATTGACCCAAAGTATAAATCCCGGGATCAAATGCGGGTTTCTAAATTGATTATTATAAAATTTGATTTAACTGGCAAACAGCTAGATCTTCAAAAATTAAGCCTCCCTGATTTATCTGCTGCAGGATTCAAAAACTTTAAGGTAGATTACCAATTTCCTTTAGTTAAATTTATTAAGAAGAGTTTGCGTGGAGAATATACTTTAATTTTTGAAGATTTTTCTCCAAGAAGATTATTTTTAACCAATGGTGAATATACGCGCTGGGTTCCTGTCGGGGTTTGTAGGCTGAAATTAGACAGCCTTCTAAATTTAACTTCTAATTCAATCTTCTTGTTTGATAAAGATTTAATTAATCCAATAGATAAAGATCAGGAGTATTATAAATATTATGATCAAACTTCAGATGGGAAAAAAATACTGATGAGCTTATTATATAAAGGAAAGCATATTGTTAAGTTAGTCGATTTGTCAGTAAATAAACCTTATGAAGAAGATTTATATGTATACGATAGTTCCAGCGATGCGGACTTTGATAATTTTCAGTACCTCATGGACGATCATACTATTATTATTTATCATAAAATCAACAAGGATAATTTCGAACTGAAGTCGATAAAATTTTAGATTTACTTATCCACCCTTTGCCCTTGCTTATTCATATAATACTTTTCCCCGTTTAAAAGCACTTGAGCTTTCCCATTTACAAATTCGTAGATGGCATCAAAAGTTGGTTTGATCACTTCATTCCCGCTTTTATCCACGAGGCCCCATTTAGTTCCAGTGCGCACTCTCGCCAGGCCATCAGAGAAATTCTCAACAGCATTGTATTTTGGTTTAACCACAACATTGCCGGTTGTATCCACAAAGCCCCATTTTTTCTCTGAAGTTTTAACCCTCGCCAAACCTTCATAGTACGGTCCTTTAAATTCATAACCCCCATTATTCTTTTCGGCTTTTTCTTTCGCTTTTTGTGCGAAGGCGTTTGCGCCAAAACCTAAAACGCAAATCAATAAAAGTGTTTTTAAATGTTTCATGGTCAATTTTTTTTAGTAAGCTAAATTTGGTCCCAGCCAGCGTTCTGTTTCCTCCATTGTTAAACCTTTTCTTTTTGCATAATCTTCAACCTGGTCTTTGGAGATTTTTCCAATTCCGAAATAATGAGATTCAGGATGAGCAAAATACAAGCCACTTACTGCGGCCGTTGGGAACATGGCCATGCTTTCTGTTAAAATGATCCCTGTATTCTTTTCTACATCAAGCAACTTGAATAAGGCAGGCTTTTCAGTGTGATCCGGTTGTGCGGGATAACCCGGAGCCGGCCGGATTCCTGCATATTCTTCTTTTATAAGATCTTCATTTTTTAAATTCTCCTCTTTGGCATATCCCCATAATTCCTTTCTCACCTTTTTGTGCATCAGTTCCGCGAAGGCTTCTGCAAGTCGGTCTGCCAAAGCTTTAAGCATAATTGCAGAATAATCATCATGATCTTTTTCGAACCGTTCAACATGTTCCTCAATTCCGATTCCGGTTGTTACAGCGAATGCTCCGAGGTAGTCACACCCCTCTCCAACTCTCCCCACAGGGGAGAGGGCTAATTGTTCAGCTTCAGTTTGATTTGAGCGATGCTCTTTTGCGTTATCAATATTCAGATGCCAATCAATTTTATTAGTAGCATTTAATTCGGAGCTATTAAAGTCCTCTCCCCTGTGGGGAGAGTTAGAGAGGGGTTTCACAAAGTCACTCAAGGCAACATTGTATTGCCCTGCAGGTTTTTTTGTTTGCTGTCTTAAAGTATGGAACACTGTTTTTAATTTCGATCTTCCTTTGTCCTCATAAACTTCAATATCATCTTCAACTGCACCGGCCGGGTAGATCCCAATCACAGCATTCGCTTTCAACCACTTTTCATCAATGATTTGCTTAAGCATCTTTTGTGCATCAGCAAATAGTTTTTTCGCTTCCGTACCTCGTTCCTTATCTTCCAGGATCTTCGGGTAAGACCCTTTCATTTCCCAGCTGATAAAAAATGGCGTCCAGTCGATGTATTCAGCGATCTCCGCCAGGGAATAATCGTTAAAAACCTTATTGCCGGTAAATGCCGGCTCATGGATTTCAGTTTTGTTCCAGTCAATCGGATATTTATTTTTTCGGGCCTCTTCAATAGAAATGAATTTATTTTGCGATTGCGCATTTTTATTTTGTTCACGAACTCGCTCATAATCCTTTTGAACCTCTAGCATAAAATCAGATCTTAGTATATCGGAGATCAGACTGCTCGCAACAGGAACCGATTTGCTCGCATCATTCACATGAACCACCGGCCCCGAATAATTCTGAGCAATCTTCACAGCGGTATGAACTTTTGATGTTGTTGCGCCACCAATCAGTAACGGTGTTTTGAATTGCAAACGCTCCATCTCTTTTGCAACATGCACCATTTCGTCAAGAGAAGGAGTGATCAGTCCGCTTAAACCGATAACATCCACATTATTTTTTTTTGCTTCGGCCAGGATCTTATCACAGGAAACCATAACGCCAAGATCTATGATCTCGTAGTTGTTGCAAGCCAGTACAACTCCCACAATATTTTTACCAATATCATGAACATCTCCTTTGACTGTAGCCAACAGGATCTTTCCTGCATTCGTTCTGCCGTTGCCAACGATACCAGCAAGACGGTTTGTTTCTTTCTCTTGTTGTAAATATGGTTCGAGATAGGCAACAGCTTTCTTCATTACCCTCGCACTCTTTACTACTTGCGGTAAAAACATTTTTCCGCTTCCAAAAAGATCACCAACCACATTCATCCCATCCATGAGAGGGCCTTCTATCACATGTAAAGGCCGGCCTAGTTTTATTCTTGCTTCTTCGGTATCAATATCAATATATTCAACAATGCCTTTTACAAGAGCGTGACTTAGCCTTTCTTCAACAGTTCCTTTTCTCCATGCTTCATCCTTTTCCGCTTTTTCATTCGATGTTCCTTTTAATGTTTCTGCATGATTCACTAATCGTTCTGTCGCATCATCCCTTCTGTTCAATAAAACATCTTCGACAAGCTCCAGAAGATCTTTCGGAATGTCATCATATACCTGCAATTGCGATGGATTCACAATTCCCATATCCATTCCATTCTTAACTGCATGATAAAGAAAAGCTCCATGTATAGCTTCACGCACAACATCATTTCCACGGAATGAAAATGACACATTGCTTACTCCACCACTTACTTTTGCATAAGGAAGGTTTTCCTTGATCCATTTTGTGGCATTAAAAAAATCCAATGCGTTCAAGCGATGCTCTTCCATTCCCGTTGCTACCGGAAAAATGTTTGGATCGAAAATAATATCCTGAGGAGGGAAATTTACTTTATCGACAAGAATGTCATATGCACGTTTACATATATCTATTCTGCGTTGCAATGTGTCTGCCTGTCCCACTTCATCAAAAGCCATTACAATGACTGCTGCTCCGTATTGTTTTATTTTATTTGCCTGCTCAATGAATTTTTCTTCGCCTTCCTTCATCGAAATAGAATTCACGATCGCCTTCCCCTGAACACATTTCAATCCTGCTTCTATCACCGACCATTTTGAAGAGTCAATCATTATTGGAACCCTTGAAATATCCGGTTCCGATGCGATCAGATTCAGAAACTTTGTCATTGCCGCTTCCGAGTCAAGCATCCCTTCATCCATATTCACATCGATCACCTGTGCTCCGCCTTCCACTTGCTCACGGGCGATCGAGAGTGCTTCTTCGTAATTTCCTTCCTTAATCAGACGGAGGAATTTCTTTGAGCCTGTTACATTGGTACGTTCGCCAACATTCATGAAATTACTTTCCGGACGAAGAGTGACCGGTTCCAATCCGCTTAAATGCATTAAATGATCAGCGACAGGCTTTTTTCTTGGTCGGGAATTTTTCGCTATTTCAGCGATCCGTTTAATATGTGCTGGTGTTGTTCCGCAGCATCCTCCTACGATATTTAAAAATCCCGCCTTTAAAAATTCTTCGATCTGATGTCCCATTTCGTGAGCATCCTGGTCGTATTCACCAAACTGATTCGGCAGTCCGGCATTCGGATAGGCACTCACATAAAAAGGTGCTTTACCGGAAAGCTCTTCCAAATAAGGACGCATGTCTTTCGCTCCCAATGCGCAATTTAGCCCTACGCTCAATAGATCAATATGTGATACAGAGTTTAGAAATGCTTCGGTCGTCTGTCCCGAGAGTGTTCTTCCGCTTGCATCTGTTATGGTTCCTGAAACCATTACCGGCATTTTAATATTTCTTTCTTTACATACATTCTGAATTGCGAACAATGCAGCCTTCGCATTCAGCGTGTCGAAAATTGTTTCAACGAGGAGGAGATCCGATCCGCCATCCATTAATCCTCTGCACTGTTCGGAGTATGCTTCCACAAGCTCATCGAATGTGATCGCGCGAAAACCGGGATCATTCACGTCAGGAGAAAGAGATAAGGTGCGGTTGGTTGGGCCGAATGCACCGGCTACGTAACGGGGAGTTGAGTCGCCACTTTCTTTTTGAAATTCAGTTATCGCTTCTTTCGCAACCTTAGCGGATTCAAAATTCAATTCATACGCAAGCTCCTGCATGTCGTAATCAGCCATTGCAACCGTTGTCGCGCTGAAGGTATTCGTCTCGATAATATCAGCACCGGCTTTAAGATATTCTTTATGGATCGATTTTATGATCTGTGGTTGTGTGATCGATAAAAGATCGTTGTTTCCTTTGAGGTCTTTGTGCCAGTCGGAGAAGCGTTTGCCGCGATAATCTTTTTCTTCCAGCTTGTATTGCTGGATCATGGTACCCATTGCACCATCGATCACCAAAATGCGTTTCTCTAATTCTTTTCTAATTTCACTCATAATGTTATTTTTTATTTCCTCTTCCTGGGAAAGGCGGCAGGGCTGAGATCATTTGATCTTCCCGTAATAAATTTTTGTGTCGTATTCTATTGTCACTTTACCATTCTCTTGAAAGCGGTTAAAGATCTTCTTCAGCACCGACATCATGAATGCGAAGTCTTTGTGATCTTCTGAAGGCATGTAAGATGATGACAGGATCCGGCCTTTCAACCCCTCAAGATCAAAATATTGGTAATTGTCGAGAGACTGCATCTCATAATTTGCTTTTCCAAAGAAATCATCAAAGGTCTCCTCATCAATATTTTTGTGGTTGACTTCAAGATAATCCGTTGCAAACATTTTAATGAAGTCTTCGTAATTCTGAAGAAATTGTGTGCTATCAGTTCTCCGGTCATTCCACATCAGAACAACATTTCCTCCCGGTTTCTGGATCCTTTTAAATTCTTCCCGGGCTTTTGTTTTATCGAACCAGTGAAATGCTTGCCCTGCAATGATAAGATCAATGCTTTTATCTTTTAATGTGCTGGCCTCAGCCGTACCATCAACACTTTTAAAATTCCGATAACCCAGCAGCAGGCGCTCAGCTGCTTCACGCATTTCCTTATTAGGCTCAACACCATGAACGGTATTTCCTTCTTCCAGGAATAATGATGCGGAGATCCCGGTGCCCGATCCAATGTCAGCGATCACCGATTCTTTAGTTAAAAGATCTTCCGCTTTCAGAAATCCAATAAGCTCAGCCGGGTAATCCGGACGATACTTTATGTAATTCTCAACTCTGTTGCTGAACCTGTTTAATGAATTCATGAGTACTTGTAAAAAAAAACTCCCCTGACATTTATAGTCAGAGGAGATATATATTTTGAGTGTTATAGCTTCAAAAAATTATATTCTGACTTATCTTCTTCCGATAAACGGAGATGAATTAGCACCTTCTTGATTTTGGTTATCAGTTATTAGTTATTAGTTATTTGGGCACGGCCTAAATAAACTATTAACTTTTTCCTAATCACCAAGACAGGGTTGCTAAGGCTTCACAGGGCAAGTCCCTCCACCTTTCTTGATAAAATCATTTCCCCATTTCGGGGTAAAAAAGAACTTCGGCAAAGATACTTAACTATTCAGTTCTTGCCAAGTATTTAATGGATTAATCCTACTTTTACGGAACTATAGCACCTGTCCAATTGAGATACTTTTTTCACATAGCATATCATGGTTTTCGCTACCGCGGATGGCAACGTCAGCCCGACATACCAAGCGTGCAGGAAGTCATTGAAGATGCTTTTGAAAAGATCCTGAAAGAAAAGACAACTGTTTACGGTTGTGGCAGAACGGATGCAAAAGTGAGTGCCAGTCAGTATTTTTTTCACATCGAGACAAACAAAGCCTGGGATTATGATATTGTTTTCCGACTTAATAAAGTGCTGCCGGATGACATTGCAGTATTTGAAATTCTGCGAATGCAAGATGGTCAGCATGCCCGATTTAATGCAAGTTCACGTACATACGATTATTTCATCCACACCTATAAAGATCCTTTCCTGAGCCAGGTCAGCTCTATGTATCTTCTTAAAGAGCTTGATTTTTCAAAAATGAATTCAGCAGTTGCGCTGTTAACAAAGTATGAGAATTACTATGCTTTCTGTAAATCGCCCGACAAGCACAACCATACACTTTGCACTGTGACCGATGCACAGCTTTTTCATGATGGCAAAGGAGACAGGCTAAGGTTCAGCATAACAGCAAACCGGTTCTTGAAATGCATGATCAGAATGCTGATGGGAAAAATACTTGAGATCGGGAAAGGTGAAAGCAGCGTTGATGAATTCGAACATTGTTTAATCACGCAGGAAGCTCCGAAGCTTTTATTACCGGCTCATCCGCAGGGGTTGTATCTTTCAAAAGTAACATATCCTTTTCTGGATCTTGAGCCAAGAACGGAGTTTTCACTTGCTATTGCTAACTGGCAGGTGGAGTGGAAGGCCTTTTAAAAGGCAGGACATTTTTCTGCGCTCTTTTTTGCATTGCGCACCTTACCTGCGTTATAGGCAGATTCTTTTTTCTTCGAAGGTTTCTTTTCAGTTTTTTCTTTTGTTACAGCAGCCGGTTTTTTTTCTTCCCTCGGTATCGGTTTCGTTTCCTCAGGTGTTTCTTCTTTACCTGTAGTTTTTGCCTCCACCGGCTTTTTCTTTTCCAGCAGAGGATCTGAACCTGAGCTGAAAGAAGGCACGGTCGATTTCTTTGCTTCAGCTTTTGGTTTAACCACGGGCTTCTTTTCGGTCACAAGCCCGGGCGCGACCACAGCTTGTGCTTTCGCAGATTTTGGATGTCTTAAAGACTGGTAATAATCAGTTTTATTTACCTGCTGCTTGTTGTTCCAGGTTGGGCAATCTGTGGTGGAAGGCTTTGGCGTAGGTGTTTTTGTTGTTTGTGCAAAGCACATAACAGGGAAGATCATTGCGAGGAAGAGGGCTTTCATTGGCGACAAGGTTTTATGTGAAACGCTTTGAAGGGTATTTTAGTATTAGATCAATTGTTTTCAATAAGCTTTATATACAGCTCTTCCACTTTTGCTCTTGCCCAGGGAGTTTTCCTTAAAAACACAAGGCTTGATTTAATGCTTGGGTCTTTCATAAAACAATTTATTGGGATGTGATAAGCAAGGCCTTCCCACCTATAATGTGCGTGTAATTCTTCAAGAATGTTTTGAAGGGTTTTACCGTGGAGTGGGTTGTTAGGTTGTGACATAATTGAAAGAATATTCAAAATTATAGAGTAGATTTTTCTGTTTGTATAAATTTTTAATACATAACGTATTCGGATGAAATTGTTTTAACAGCTAGATCCCTTTATTTATAAGTGTTATAGAGGTTGATGTGTTTTTTTCACTTCGTGAAATGTTAATATCCTGTTTAAAATTATAGTTATCAAAGTACTGTTTCGATTTATGAGTGGCGCGACTTCTTTATTTTCAAGAAGTTATAAAAATCACAATCGCCCGAAACCTTAGTTTAAGTCAATTTTTACAAAAGCATCATTTGGATTTAAAAAATATATGAATCTATATTTGTTGCCGATTAATCGAAAGAACTGAAAGATTAATTAAACAATCGAAAAATAAAAAACGGCTCTTCAAGTCGATTTAGAGTAGGCCTAGGAAACTTACTAAAAAAGGAAGGAGGTAAATAATAAGCAGTAATTAAACCGGATATCATCAACACTCTTCAGAAGAGCCGTTGAAAACAAAACCTTGAGGCTTTAGTTTCAAGGGTGAAATTATCAATAAAACATTTAAAAAACAATTTAACCCTTATAATAAATTATGAAAAAATTTTTAGTAGCAGCGATAGTATTAGTAGCAATGAGTTTTCAAGCAGTAGCAGGTCCGATAGTAACAATTAAGTTTGAGGTTGGTAGAAAAAGCTTAGGTTGTACAAAGTTCGGAATTTGCAATATAGGTCTCGATGTTAATTACAAAATTAGCACTGTCCAAATTAATGATCAAACCGGTGACTTAGAATTGGCTTTTACAAAAGAGGCAATTGTTGGTAAAGAAGATTTTTTTACTGGCACAACCGTTACCTTCGAAGAAGCCTTTACAATGTCGCCAGAAGTACAAAAAGCATTGGGCTCACGTTCTGCTGTAACAATCGGAATTGGCACTTACAAATTAGTTAAAACAAGAAGCGGGTACCAAATAACTATACCACAAGGTTCTATGCTTGCTAAATAAATTAATCAGCCCTGTTGTTTAACACAACAGGGCTTTATAATGAAAATAATGAAAAAGGCCACTAGTATTTTTATTTTGGGATCGATATTGTTGTCCTCCTGCAATCTTTTTTTTAAAACTGTTTTTGGAATAAAAGACCCTAAAATAGAAACATACTCTTCAGTCAATGCGTATTCGAAGACTTTAGGCATCGACTCTGCAGATATTATTTTTACAAAAGACTCTACAAGTTACTATCAATTAAGTAAAGCGTTTATGGGTTCGCCTGAAATAGTAGTTTTTAATTCGGAGAAAAAATTTCACCCGTATAAAAGTGATTCAGTGGCTTGTAATGCTTCGGTCGATACAGTATTAAAAAGAATTTGTTCAATTGAACAAATCTCTGCAGCTCATAAGTCTTTAGACTATACCTATTTTACCTCTTTGCTGGATGACCACAATGGAGTGCTTGAAAATATAAATAAATCCCAATATGATTATATCATTTTTGTGGATTACGCAAAATACTTTCATAAAGTGAATAAGAATCACATTCCTGGGTGGAAATCGGCATTAGAAAGTCATAATGGACCTTGTAAAACAAGAATGATTTTTGTCAACCTAGATTATTTAGAAAGTTGGCAAATCTCAGAGAAATCTTTACCAAGTTTTAGACTATCAGCTAACAAAAAATAGTATATAAGTTGGCGTCAAAGAGTTATCTACATATCTATCGATTTCAAATCGTTCTTTTTTTTATATTCATTTCAAGTTTCACGCAGGCTCAGGATAGCAATCATGTTATTAAGATTAAAAAAATCCATTTACCGTGTGTCACCTTCTCCAACAACTTTTCCGCTTCCTACATCCATTATAAAAACTGGAAATACAACACGGTTAATAATTATTCTTTTCTTTTAAGGTCGAATATTAATTACGACACTCTGGGAAAAGATTGGGATGCCCATGTTCGTTTTAATGGGGAGCTGGGTTATTTAAAGTTCGTTGATAGTATATGGTTTAAGAATACTGACTTTGTTGATCTCGGTGTTGATGTGGTAAAAAACAGTAATAAGCGATTTGAGAATGTGTTTTCTTTTTATTTCAGTTCTCAATTCCTTTCTAACTATGAGCTTTATTATAACGATAGCGGATCTTACTCTAAACGCTGGGTCTCCGGTTTTGGAAATCCAATGAATATTGATCTCGGATACGGGACAACAATTCATTTCTGGAAGACCTGCAGGGTTAACCTGACTTTTGTAACATTGAAGACTACAACATGTCCCGTTTTAGATCCCGAACAACAACTGAGTGGGAATGATATGATCTATAAAAAAGCTCTCATAACTTCTGAATACGGATTGGGCATTCAGACATTTATAAGAAAGAATATAGGAAGCAGAGTTAGGTGGGAAAACTATTCAAGGGCGTTTGCGAATGCGGTTAACCGCGAAAAGTTTAATATAGATTTTCGGAACAGAGTTATAGTGAAAATATTTAAATACCTGGATTTTATTGTCGATAGTCGAATGAGGTACTCTCCCCAACCTCCGTATAAATTTCAATTCAGAAATGAATTGATGTTGTCGTTCACGTTTGAAAAAATTTAGTTAGAATCAGTTAGAAGCTCTCAATTCCGGAGTTTAATTCAGAAACATAAAAATTGCAAAATGCAAGACACATATTCATTGATATATATTCAAGTGGTATTTGCGGTTAAATGCCGCCAGAGTTTAATCCCCGAAGGAAACAGGGAAGAACTGCAAAGATTTATTTCCAAAGTGATTGAAGAAAGGAATGCCAAGCTGATAGCGATATACTGCATGCCTGATCATTGTCACATTTTTATAGGGCTCAAGCCCGTGCGAAGTATTTCTGATTTAGTGAAAGAGGTGAAGTCAACATCTTCTAAATTCATAAATGAGAAGAAGTGGATCAAAGGAAAGTTTTCATGGCAGGATGGTTTTGGAGCTTTTTCCTATTGTCCGACAAAAATTAATGAAGTCCACGATTATGTTGTAAATCAAAAGGAGCATCATAACATTAAATCATTCAAAGAAGAATATGTCCGGATCCTTGATAAGTCGGAATTGGAGTATGATACAGCTTATTTGTTTGAGGGCTAGAATTTGTGTTGATGTTTGTGAGGGTCATTATAAGCGTCAAAAAACATTTTTTTCAAAGATTTGATTTTGTTACCTAATTGGATAACTTGGCTGAAAGATTACAGTGACATACTTCGATGAAAAAGACAAATAAAAATCTCACTACGTTTGATGAGTATATTGAAAAGCAATATGGAAGGCGTGGCACAAAGAAGCGGGAACAATACGAGGAAGGGTATGAAGCTTTTAAGCTCGGAGTGATGTTGCAGGAACTTCGTAAGGGGCAAGGTATGACACAAGAGGAGCTTGCTCAGAAGTGCGGAACTACCAAGACTTATATATCAAGAATTGAGAATAATGCTAGTGATATCAGACTTTCAACGCTTATGAGAATTATTAGTGAAGGCCTTGGTGGACATTTAAAGTTGACTGTTGAAATGTAAAACAACTATTTTGTAAAAAGATTGTTACCTAATAATAACAATCTTATTTCCCTGTGTTATTACATTCTCAACTTCAAAACCATAATAATAAATACCCGGTGTTAATTCCTCAGTGGAAATTTGTTTTTCATTTTCGTTCCTATAAACAGTAAATCTTTTAATTTCAACGCCCGTCATTGAATGAATTATTAATTCAGCTTGTTCCACGTGATTCGGCAACTTGAATTTTATTGTTACTGCTTGGTTTGCCGGGTTTGGAAAGGGAATTGAATTGTATGATTTCCCATTTAATACATTTTCAGTTGCGTTATGTATAGCGGTTGAAAGTGCTCCACCCAAACCAAATACCTTTGCTTGTCCATTTGTACAACTTAAAATCATTTTAGTTCCATTGGGAGTATTGTATATAGGGAGTTGTTGAGTCGGTATATTGATTCGAATTAACGGTGCCGAGTTGTCATTAAACAATAAAGTACCATCTTCATTGTACACTTGCGTTAAATTATTGTTTATGCAGTACATGAATTCTATCTTATTATCCACATTGAATAGATTTTCCGATAAATATAAAATGTCTCCAAATTGCCCGGAGTTGTCTAATGGCAAATTAGCTAATGAGATGTTTTTTGTGAGATTATGATTTAAATCGAAAACGTTTATAACCGCACCACATCTATTTACTTTAACATAATGTGGTCCAGATGACTCAAAATTAATAATTAGTAATTGTTCCATTTGTCCAGCACACGTATTCCACGTAGAAGCGCTGTCATAGACATGTTCTAAGGTGAACTGTGAGAAGCATGAAATTTGGACAAATAATAATAGAATTGTTGTGATTTTTTTCATGTTAATGCTAAGTTTAATGACTGCGATCGCGCCTTGGGAGTAAATTATAAATTTAATGTAAGTTAATAAAAAACAAGCACCTATCGACAATTAAGAGGTGCTTGTTTGAGAACATAAACTATTGTGGCTTAATCATCTTTTTCGTAGATATAATTTTACCATCAACTATAAGTGAATAAGAGTAAATTCCATTTGTTAAATCACTCGCGAAAAATATTAAGTTGACCAGTACCTTTCTGGGTCAATTCAACTCTTTTAATTAGCGTACCGTTCCCATTGTAAAAACACATTTCAGCTTGTTTTGTTTCTTCAGGTAACATGTATGCAATTGTAGTTTGTTCTGCAAATGGGTTTGGCGAATTTTGATCTAACAGGATAGTCTGATTGCTATTTAGAACAACGGTTGCCTGGTTAGAAATGTTCTCTGAACCAATATTTTACGTTTGTTTATTCGAAGCGCAACAACCATTTATGAGATCTTTTAAATCATTGATTTCGTCTTTTAGAAAGTCATTTATCGAGTCATTATTTGCTATTTTTGATTTTAGGCTATCATTGTTGCGACTCAATTCTTGTACGGCTTTTACCAAAGGCACAACAATTTCTCCATATGCCACAGCATAAGCGTCATTTTCATTTGCAGGATGGTGAACAATTGATGACACGAACCCCGTTTCCTGGGCGGCTAATTCTACTTCTTGAGCAATGAAACCGGAATGGATAATCGCAGATGAACTGGCGAAATCCAGGCCTGCTTTATGCTGTGCTTTCATGTCTGGCAACTGATTGAGCCAAATACCTTTTTGGATAGTTCTATAGGATTTATAAATCCCTTCCTCTCCCCTTAAAATAATTATATTTGATCAATAGATCATGAAGCGCTTATCCTTTACCTTGTTTTTTCTTTTGAGCCTTACCTGCTTTTCACAAGGTAAGCTTGATAGCCTGCGGAAAGTCTGGGCTGATCCTGCCAGGCCGGATACCATTCGCATGTATGCCATGCAGCGGCTCTGCCTGCAGGGGTATTTGTACTCGCGTCCCGACAGCGCATTCTTTTATGCTCAGCAATTATATGCTAAGGCTGTTGAAGCCAGATCGGAAAAGTTTCAGTCTGCCGCGTTGAACCTTCTAGGCGCTGCTTCTTCTATCCAAGGTGATAATACACACGCTATCGAATACTTTACCAAAAGCCTGAAGCTGATCGAAAACACAAATGACGCGCGCGGGATCTCGAATGCTTTGAATAATATCGGAGTGATCTATGACGGACAGGGTGATTATAAAAAGGCATTGTCGTATTACCTGAGAGCAATGAAGGTTGCCGAATCTCAAAAAAGTTCACACCTGCTTATTTTATCCTACTGCAACCTTGGCAACACTTACCGGAACCTTGGCAATTATCCGCTCTCCATAGAATATCTTGATCTGGCTTTGAAGATGAGTGAAGAAAGCCTTGATAGCATGAGTATCGGAATCGCGTTACATTCTGCGGGTGTCACTTATTTTGACGCACAGAACTACGATAAGGCGCTTGATTACAACATCCGAAGCATTCCGTATTTTAAAGCTGTTGGTGATATGCAGGGACTTGCCGAAGCATTGAATATTATCGGTAACACTTATAAAGTAAAAGGGAATATTGATCAGGCCATCTCATTTAACAAGCAGTCGCTTGAAATTGCGCAATCTGCCCTGCTTACCGCCAACATAAGGGAAGCAAGCCAGGCTCTGTTCGACCTGTATAAACTGAAAGGTAATTACAGGGAAGCGTTGGCGATGCATGAGCTGTTCATTGCCATGAAGGACAGTGTAACGAGTGCAGACAGTCAGAAGGAATTATTGAAACAGGAGCTTACCTATAATTATGAGAAACAAAAGGCGCTTGAAGCAAAAGAACACGAAAAGCAATTAGCAATTGCTGCCGAGCAAAAACAAAAGCAGAAGGTGATCAGCTATGCTATTGCCGTGGGCATGCTGATTGTCTTGCTCTTCGCTTTTTTTGTTGTGCAGCGTTTACGCCTGACCAGAAAACAAAAGATGATCATCGAGCATCAGAAGGATGTAGTGGAAGAAAAGCAAAAGGAGATCCTCGACTCCATCACGTATGCGAAACGCCTGCAGGAAGCTATTCTACCCACAGAATCTTATATCGCTAAGGTTTTAAAAGAGAGTTTCGTTCTCTACAAGCCAAAAGATATTGTTGCCGGAGATTTTTACTGGATGGAGGTGATCAATAACGATACGATCCTGATGGCCGCTGCTGATTGCACAGGCCATGGTGTCCCGGGTGCAATGGTGAGTGTTGTTTGCAGCAATGCCTTGAACCGTGCCGTGCTTGAGTTTGGGATCACTGAACCGGGATTGATCCTCGATAAAACACGTGAGCTTGTGCTCGAAACATTTTCAAGGAGCGACAAAGATGTGAAAGATGGAATGGATATATCGCTCATCTCTTTGAATTTAAATAACGCTGAAGTCAAATGGGCAGGCGCTAACAACCCGCTCTGGTATATTTCCGGTGGAAAATTTAACGAGATCTCGGCCGATAAACAACCGATTGGAAGCTCTTTTAACGCAAAGCCTTTTACTACACATAGGCTCTTACTGCAAAAAGGTGATCTTATTTATCTTTTTACGGATGGATATGCTGACCAGTTTGGTGGACCGAAGGGGAAAAAGTTCAAATACAAACCCTTGAAGGATTTGCTTTCTGAAAATCATAAGCTTTCGTGTGAGGAACAAAAGAAAATTCTGGATGATGCTTTTATATCCTGGAAAGAGGGACTCGAGCAGGTGGACGATGTGTGTATGATAGGAATACGAATTTAGATCACAAAAATTAAATGAGGCATCTTGCTTTTATAATTTATTTTTTTCTGCTATCTCTCGGTTTGAGCGCTCAGAACAACGACAGCTTAAAACAGGTATGGCAAAATTCTTCATTGTCCGATACTACACGGCTTAAGGCCTACATTCAGCTCATTGGCGCTTCCTATCTTTTTCCGAAACCCGACAGCGCCTATTTGATGGCCGGAGAAGCTCTGGAATTTGCTAGAAAAGCAAATCAGCGTAAGTATGAAGCCATGGCTTTAAACACTCAGGGTTCTGCTCGATATGTAACAGGAGTGTATAAGGAAGCAATCAATTTATACATGGCCAGCCTGAAGATCAGGGAGGAGCTTGGGGACAGGAAAGGTATGGCCGGACCACTCAATAATATAGGTAACATTTATTCTGATCAGTCGGATTATGCACGTGCGATGGACTTTTATACAAAAAGCCTGCGGATAGAAGAAGAGGTTGGTAATAAAAAAGGAATAGCAAGCTCCTTGAATAATATCGGTACCATTTGTCAGGAACAAGGCGACAATAAAAAGGCAATCGATTATTATTCAAGAAGTCTCAAGATAAAAGAGGAGATAGGTGATAAGCGAGGAATGGCTTATACGCTTAATAACATTGGAAATATTTATCTGAAAGAAAAGGATAATGTTAAGGCGATGGAATATCAGCTTCGCAGTCTTAAGATCCGTGAGGAGCTTGGTAACGCCAGTGATATCGCACTTTCATTATTGGCCGTAGGAACAGTCCATAAAGCTCAGGGGCAGCCGCAAAGCGCGATCACCTATTATGAGGCAGCGCTTAAATTACAGGAGAGTATTAATGATAATAAAGGAATTGCCAACTCACTTGGCGACATGGGAAGCGCCTACAAAGAAATGGGTGACTATAAAAAGGCTATTGAATATTCAAAAAGAGCGCTGAAATTAAATGAAGAAACGGGAGTGCTGATCAGGACCAGAGAGGTTGCCGAGCTGCTTTATGAATGTTATAAGAAAACCGGTGATTTTAAAAGTGCCCTTGAGATGCATCGGCTTTTTATTAATGCACGCGATACTATTCTTAGCGAAGAAAATCAAAAGGAAGTCCTGAAGCAGGAGATGGAATATAATTTCGAGAAAGAAAAAGCGGTCGCTGAAAAAGAACATGAAAAGGAAATACTTGTCGCCCAGGAACAGGCAACTCGTCAACAGATCGTTTCCTATGCTATTGGCTTTGGGCTTCTGTTATTAGTAGTGTTTTCTGTATACATCGTAAGCAGGCTTCGCTTAACGCGAAAACAAAAAGATATCATCGCTCATCAGAAATTAATTGTAGAGGAAAAGCAAAAGGAGATCATTGATTCGATCAGTTATGCAAAACGCCTCCAAGAGGCAATTCTCCCCCCTGAACATTTTCTTAAAACACATTTGCCTGAAAGTTTTATCCTCTATAAACCTAAAGATATCGTAGCGGGAGATTTTTACTGGATGGAAGTGTTGAAGGATGGGATTATTCTTCTGGCAGCAGCAGATTGTACAGGCCATGGTGTTCCCGGTGCGATGGTAAGTGTTGTATGCAGCAATGCATTGAACAGGGTAGTGCTTGAATTCGGATATACGGATCCGGGGATGATCCTTGATAAGACACGCGAGCTTGTTCTTGCAACATTCTCTAAAAGCGATAAGGATGTAAAAGACGGAATGGATATTTCACTGCTGATGATTGACAGAAAAATGAATCAGGTGAAATGGGCGGGAGCAAACAATCCGCTGTGGTATATTACCAATGATCAATTTTGCGAAGTCACCGCGAACAAACAGCCTATTGGTATGACTGACAATCCAAAACCATTTACAACACATACATTTGTATTAAATGAAATTGATGCTGTTTACCTGTTTACAGATGGATATGCCGATCAGTTTGGCGGTGCAAAAGGAAAGAAATTCAAATACAAGCCTTTGAAGGAAATACTCTTTAATAATGCCTCACAGCCAATGCACACTCAGGATCAAATTCTGGAAGAAGCATTTGATAAATGGAAAGGCAAGCTGGAACAGGTTGATGATGTTTGTATACTGGGGATAAAACTATCTAAGAATTTTTAGTATTTTCTCAGCAAGTACTTTCGCGATCTTCTCATTACTTTCATGTGTCCAGCCTGCGATGTGTGAAGATAAAACTACTTTGTCGCTTTTTATCAGATCCTGAAAGGCCTGTGGAAGATGAGAAGAATCTAGGTTTTCAAAAGAAACCATTTCGTATTCGAGCACGTCCAGACAGGCTCCTGAAACTTTTCCGGAATTCAGATTTTTAATAAGATCCCCGGTATTCAAACATTTTCCTCTTGCTGTATTAATAATGTAAATGCTTTTTCTGAACTTATTGATGAACTCATCATTGATCAGATATTCCGTTTCAGATGTTAATGGAGTATGTAATGATAACACATCCGCTTCATCGAAAATGTTTTCCAATGACGTTTCCTTAATGAACTCCGTTCCGAAATTCTTTTTGTATTTGTCAAACGCTAAAACTTTAACACCAAAGCCACGAAGCCTTTGTGCAAAAGCGCTTCCCATGTTTCCATAGCCGATAATTCCGACAGTCTTTCCCATCAACTCAACACCCCTGTTTCCTTCACGGATCCACTTGCCTTCGCGGACTTCTTTATCAGCACGGCTGATGTTGTTGAATAAATTCAGCAGCATTCCGATTGCATGTTCAGCAACCGCATCTTTGTTTCCTTCGGGTGCATGAAGACATTTAATTCCCTTGCTTTCTGCATATGCAACATCAATGTTTTCCATACCTGCACCCGCACGTGCTATGAACTTTAGCTTTATAGCTTTATCAATGATCTCTTTGTTTATTTTTATTTTACTTCTTATAACCACACCATCATAGAGATGGATGTTACCAATTATTTCTTCTTTATTCCAATGATAGTTAAGGTCGCAGGTGACGCCTGCTTTTTCAAGGGTTTCGTGTAAAAGGGAATGATTGGAATCTATAAATAAAACCTTCATAAATAATAATGACAATTTATTCTTTAGTAATTTTTTTTGTGTAAGAGCCTGAATCTGTCAAGACCTGGATAAGATAAAAGCCTTCTGATAAATTTTCTAACGAAATTTTTTCGCTGTTCGTATTCGGCTTTCCGAACAGTATCAATTCACCGATTGAATTGTAAACACTCAATTCTTTTATATCCCTGGTGCTTTGTACGAATATGAATTCATGCGCAGGATTTGGATAGAACAAGACACGTTCAATTGCTGTTTCTTCAATACCGGTGCAGGTGCTTACTGTAATGTTGGATGACGCAGTATCGCTGCATCCGGATGTATTTGTAAAGATGTAATTAATGGTATGTATTCCAACACCCGCATTTGCAGGCTGGAAAGTATTTCCGCTTACCGCAGTCCCGCTGTAATAGCCTCCTGAAGGTGCTCCCGGGCTGAGTATGATGGAGGGAACAGTTGAGCATACTAAGTTCGGGTTCTGAACATATGATGTGTTTGGAGAATCATTGACAATTATTGTCAGCGTATCTGTATCTGTACAATTATTCGCATCCGTTACAGTAAGTGTAAACAGAATTGTAGAATCAGGACAGGCAGCCGGATTTGCGACAGTTGAATTATTAAGTTCTGAGGCCGGTGACCATGCGTAAGAGTATGTATTTGTACCACCGGAAACGACACTGTTGAGAGTGGCGCAGCTTCCTTCACATAAAGTATTGGGAGCAGTTACATTCGCATTTAAAATGGCAGGTTCAGTGAAAATGATGGTATCAATTACTTGACACCCTGTATAGTCAAAGATGGTCACAACACAGTTTCCCGCACACATACCTGTTACTGCAGGCGCGGAAGACCCATTGCACCACTGATAGTAATATGGAGCTGTACCTCCGGAAGGGTTAACTGTCGCTACTCCGTCACACATTCCGTTACAGCTAATGCCGATGCTGTTGGTTGTTGTAATAATTTGTAAGGGTTCAGTGACCGTAACACTTGATGATGCCACGCAACCTGTCGAGTCTGTAACATTCATAGTATAAGTTCCTGCACAAATTCCCGTAGCTGTACCTGTAAAAGAGTAGGGAGGTGTTCCGCCAACAGGAGTGGTTGAAATTGTGCCATCACAAATTCCATGACAGCTTGCATTTGTATGTGTTGCTGACAGATTAAAAGGTGATAAAGATGTGATTGAAGAGCCGGTTGTATCACTGCACCCACCTGCCCCTGTTACAATTAAAGTAAAAGTTCCGGAGCATAAGCTGTCTGCTGTCTGACTTGTCTGAGCGCTGTTTGACCAGGTATAAGTGAAAGGCCCTGATCCGCTGGTGCTTGCTGTCGCGGTCCCACTGCAATAAGAGTAGCACGAAGGGCTTGTCGAAATGGTAGCGACAACATTATTAATAAATACAGGCAATGTTTGTAAAGCTGATGATCCGCAGGAATTATTTCCCTTTACAGATATTGTTCCTCCGGTTGCGTTAGCAGTTGCAACAATGCTGTTAGTTGTTGAAGATCCTGCCCATCCTGAAGGTAGTGTCCATGTATAAGAGCTGGCTCCGGTTGCTCCCGGTATTGAAAATGTATTTGTCGCATTTTCACAGATCGCGTTATTACCTGAAATGGGAAGTGGAAGCGAGGGCAAGGCAGTAACATTCACTGTAAAGGTTCGTGCCGTTCCTGCACCACATCCATTGTTCGCAGTGACAGAAATGATTCCACTGTTAGCACCAGCAACAGTAGAAATCGAACTGGTTGAAGATGTTCCGGTAAATCCTGAAGGTAAGGTCCATGAATATGATGTTGCACCACTGACAGCAGCTACTGAATAAGTATTGGTGGAGCCCTGGCAAATATTAATATTTCCTGAAATAGCAGCAGGCTGCCCTGGAACGTTTGTAACTGTTACAGGTTTACTGAAAGATGGACTGTTGCCGCAGGAATTGGTAGCCCGCACATATATAGTTCCGCTTATTCCCGCAGTTTGCGTAACAGGGTTTGAAGTTATGCTTCCTATCCATCCACTAGGAAAGTTCCAGCTGTATCCTGTGGCTCCGCTTACGGTATTAGCGGTATATGTATTGGAGGATCCGCTGCAAACTGTTGACGGACCTGTAATTGATGTTGGCGCAGGTGGTGGGGTGTTCACCGTTACCGAATATGTTTGTACTGCACTGCTTCCGCATGCATTATTGGCTTTTACTGTGATGGTTCCACTATTAGTTCCGGAAGACACAGTAATATTATTGGTGGTGCTCGTTCCTGAAAATCCGGCAGGGAATGTCCATGTGAAGCTCGTTGTTCCGGGTACCGGACTAATGCTATACACCTGACCGAATGCACCGCTGCATAATGTGGCGGGTCCCGAAATTGGCCCCGGCTGGGCCGGTGCGCTGGTGCAGGGAGTAAATGAATATTTTGCGGTATAAAGATCATCGGTGCTTACCGGATAATCTGTTGCTCCGAAAGTCGAAACCCCAGCCGGTGCAATGCCTTGAAAATATACATTGTCAGCCGCATCAATAGCCATGGAGCTGCAGCTGAGAAAGGTTCCAAGATTGGTGGTCGCCTTAGCCATGCTGAGTGTTGTTTTATTCGTGTCCAGAACAGCCAGATATATGCCTAAACCATTCACTGAGAATGTTCCGCTTTGTGCATAGTTTTTATAATAGCCTGAAAGAAAAAGTTTATTCTGATGACTTACTTCGATTCCGGTTGCATAATGCCCCCAGCTGCTGTTACCAATTCCTGTCGACCAGGCAAAGGCTCCATTTGAATTGTATTTAAAAACAAAAATGTCGTAGCGACCGGTGTTTACCGTGGTTGTATTCGGTTCATAAAATATGTTGCTCTCACAATATCCTGTAGCATAAATATTTCCGGAAAGGTCGATTGCAAGTTCTTCTATTTCTGTATACCCTGCACCTGTAATTGGTAAAACAAAATTCTTTGCCCCACTTACCGTTGATAATGAAATTATATATGAATCTCTTGCTGCACCCCACTCGTTAAAAACGGTGTCGGTGCCATAAATAAAGAAGTTGCCTTGAAATGTACCGCCCATTACAACGCTGTTCTGATCAGGCGCAACCTTGATCGTTACTCCCATATCATAGTCGTTTCCTCCCGTAAAGCTTCCCCCTTTTTTTGCCCATTGGTAAGCTCCTGCTGAATTCATTTTCAATACGAACATATCCGCGTGATACCCTGAAGGGCTTATCGTCATTCCGGGGCCGAAATTCTGCAGGGAATAAAAATATCCCGTCATGTAAATATTGTTCAGTGTATCAGTTGCAACATCCTGTCCGCTCTCATATACTGATGGATCCGATCCTCCGAACGACTTCGCCCAGATAGGTATTCCCGTTGGATCCAGCTTCGCGACTAATACATCGAATCCGCCAAATGAGCTTAAAGTAGTAGCGCCAAGTGTTATGGACTGATTGAATTTCCCGCAAATAATAATATTTCCTGAATGATCCAGCGTGATGCTGTGCCCGTGATCGTCACCGGTGCCGCCAAATCTTTTTGCCCAAAGTGGATTTCCGTCAGTATCGCGTTTGATGATATAGATGTCTGCTGCACCTGCACTTGTGATTGAGATTGTCGGACTAACGGTTAGCGTCCCGAAGAAATAACCTATAGAAAAATTGTTTCCTGCATCATCAGAAGTGATTTGTCCGGGTATGTTAGTTGTTGCTCCCGGATCGGTTTCCGTGGTGAACCATTTCCATTCCTGTGATCTGGCGGAAACATTGATGATACAAAAGCAAACAATGAGCCATGCGGTTACCTTTTTCATTTTGCAGAGTTTAAGTAAATATAACGATTCTGAGGGAAAAGATGCAAACAGGAGATAGCTGTTGTTCTAAAGAAGAATGCTGCCTAATAACAGAGAAGCAACAGTAAAGTAGATCACCAATCCGGTGATATCGACAAGTGTAGCTACGAAAGGAGCTGAAGAAACTGCAGGATCAAGGCCAACACGCTTGAGGATAAGCGGGAATAAAGAACCTACTGTATTACCCCATAAAACAACTCCAACTAGTGAAATACCGACAGTCATAGCGATCTGCATCCAGTGTGGACCATAGAAGCTAGGGGAGAACTGAGCCCATAATGCAACTCTTGCAAATCCGATCACACCTAACAATAATCCAAGCAGCAATCCAACTCTGATCTCTTTTCTTATGATGGTCCACCAGTCGCGCACGGTGATTTCACCCAGGGCAAGCGCACGTATTACAAGCGTTGAGGCCTGCGAGCCGGTGTTTCCACCGCTGGAAATAATAAGCGGGATGAACATTGCCAGTATAACCGCTTTCGCGATTTCATTCTCGAAAAAGCTCATAGCGCTTGCTGTAAGTGTTTCTCCCAAAAAGAGTATAACGAGCCAGCCGGCACGTTTACGAAGGATTCCCCAAATCGACATGTTCATGTATGGTTCATCCAGTGCTTCCATACCGCCCATCTTCTGAAGGTCTTCCGTTTCTTCCTCTCTCCTTACATCAAGCACATCATCCACTGTGATCCTTCCAACTAATCGGCCTAAAGCATCAACAACAGGCAATACAACCAGGTTGTATTTGTCCATAATGTTGGCCACTTCTTCTGCATCCGTGTTTGTCTTTACGGAAATAACTTTGGCATCGTAGATGTCAGAAACTTTAGAGCGGGTAGAGGAAACGATCAGCTTTTTTAAGTGGAGTAAACCCACAAGCTTTTCATTATCATCAACAACGTAGATAGCATAAATATTTTCAACATAATCAGCCTGCTCGCGGATCTCCCGCACACACTCAATTGCGTTGCTGTTTACATGAACACGGACAAGCTCGGTGGCCATTAAACCTCCCGCTGTATTCTCATCATAGTTCAGAAGCTCGACAATATCACTCGCCTGCTCACTGTCCTCCATGTGAGATAAAACCTCATCCTGTACATTGTCCGGTAATTCCGCGATCACATCGGCAGCATCATCGGAATCCATATTGTCGATCAGCTGTTCCGCGATCTCCTTTGAAGTCAGGGATCCAAGAATATCTTCTCTCACGTCTTCTTCCAGCTCCACCAATACATCGGCTGCGATCTGCTCATCAAGGTATTTGTAGAGGAATTTAACCTGGTCGAGTTCCAGCTTATTGAAAATTTCGGCAATATCAGGAGGGTACAGCTCTTTCAGCTGCGATTCAACATAAGCGGTATCATTGCTGTCGATGGCAGCCTGAAGCTTAAGTAAAAAATCGTCTGTTAATTCGAATTGCACCTCTTGAATTGTTTAATATTTTCCGGGGCAAAGGTAAGGTTTATCCTGATTGAGCTTATTTTTTTTGTCAATTATAGAAGGAGTGAACCGAATTTAGATTTTCTGGAAAACGAATCTAAAATTTAATAGCGTAGTGGCAATCAAAAATGTCCAAAGCATTTCATCTATACCATACCCGAAATTATTATCGAATTTTCCATTACTTATAGCAATTAGGCTTAGAAAAGCTAATCCAATCAATTGAGGGATGAAGAATGGGACTATATAATGGCGTCTAAATATTTTCAAACTTAAATAGTTGATTAAAATGCTAGTAATTAAAGTTAGCGATGAAAAAATTAAAATCTCTAGTACATAATCCCAGCCCTTAACATAACAATAATAGAGGACTAGTATTAAAGAATAAACAATATAATTCAGAAAATGGTATTTGATTATTTTTTTCATGCAATTAACAAATACATTACTTCTGTCTTAAAAGAAATAAATAATTGCTTAAAAATTCAATGGTTCTTTGTATTCTTATAATTTTTCGATCATATTGGTTAATGCCACAAAGTCCGCGACCGACAATTCCTCGGCACGTTGTGTCAGGTATTTATGATCAAGGAATTCAGGTTTGAGCTTAAATGCCCTGACTGAGTTTCGCAAGGTTTTTCTCCGTTGGTTAAAACCTGCTTTCACAACTTGCTTAAAAAGTTTTTCATCGCAGTCGAGTTGAGCTACACTGTTTCTCCGCAAACGAATCACTGCCGACTTCACTCTTGGCGGAGGAATAAATTCATTTTCGCCTACAGTGAACAAATAGTCAATATCATAGAATGCCTGCAGAAGCACGCTTGTAATTCCATATGTTTTGTTTCTCGGCTTAGCCGCGATGCGTTCAGCGACTTCTTTCTGAAACATTCCAACAACTTCGGGTACCTGATTTTTGTGGTCGAGCACTTTAAATAAGATCTCTGTGGAAATGTTGTAAGGGAAATTACCGATCACTGCGAAAGGACCATCAAATAGCTGATCAAAATCAAGTTTTAAAAAATCTCCATCAATTATATTTTTCTCAAGCGAAGGAAAATTTACTTTCAGGTAAGCGATAGATTCTTTATCAATATCTATTACATGCGTTTCATAGTTCTTGTTTTCGATAAGGTATTTTGTCAGAACCCCCATTCCGGGGCCGACTTCAAGCACATTCTTGTATTCGGCTGTACGCGCCAGACTATCTACAATTTTTTTGGCGATGTCTTCATTCTTTAAAAAATGCTGTCCTAACTTTTTCTTTGCTCTTACAAAATCTGTCATTGGCTTTCTTTTAATTTATAAAACTTCCAGAAGTGTTCTGAAAGCAACAGTTTTGCTTGCATATTTGTCGTTATGCTCTTTTTGCAGTCGTGGTGCATGTGTGCGCTGATATTCTTTCAGGTCTTCCATATTTGCTGCAGTATACTGAATTGAAAATGTTGTACCCTGTTCCTCATCAACAAGCACTTTGCAGATCTTGTTTTCCAGAAAAAAACCTGTCGCCATTACATCAGGGATATGAACAGTTTTCATCCAGTTAAGCCATTCATCTTTAACATCATTCTCTATGTTAACCGTTACATTGTAAATAATCATTTCCTGAAATAGTTTGTTAAGGGGGGGGATTCCCGGTTTGTTTTAATTTATAAGGTCTCCACGTAATCTCCTGAAGCGTTTTCTTGTTTCCACCACGTAAAGGCTTCCCGGATAATTTTCAAGTAATTTCTGGTAAAGCTCTTTGGCTTTATCGGTGTTTTTAAATTGATTTTCATTCAGGTCGGCCAGCTTAAAAAGAGCATCATCCGCAAGAATATCTTCACTGAAATTATTTATGATTGTATCATAATAAGCAGCAGCTTCAGAATATTTTCCATGCTTCAATTCCAGTTGCGCTTTTTTATAAAGGATATCATCGGCAAGGGCATGATTAGGAAATAATTTATTGATTGAATCAAGTGTTTTTTCAGCGAGCTCATCTTTATTCTGAAAGGCAAGAAGGTCGGCCCTGGCAAAGATCAGGAGGGGTGCTTCGTTGGTGTCGATTGCCAATGCATCACTGATGGTTAGTGATAGCTGAAGAGCATCATTCGCGATTAGTTTTGAAGTCGCGCCTTTCAAAACATCCAATTGTGCCTGAGCCCATTTGAAATCACCGGTATAATAGGAAATTCTTGCCACGCGAAATTTAGCTTCCTGTCCGATCGCATCATATTTAAATGATTTTTCTACTTGGGAATAGCGTAAGGATGCTTCCCATATATCACCCGTCATCAGTAAAATATCAGCCTGTTCCAGTTTACACTCTGCCTGAGTAATTGCGGGCAACTGCGGAAGAGAGATTGTTTCTTCAAGTAAGGCGATCGCCTCAGACGGCTTGTTAAGATAAAATGCCTGCAGGTGTGCAAAGTTTTTTAATAAAGAAGCAGTTGTCGCTGATTTTCCGAGTTCGGTGATCGTAATGTTAAAGTTCTTTTCAAGTTCAGTAAGATCAGTGGGAGTGTAATTTCCTTTAGTGACCACTTTAAGGTAAGACACATTTAGAAGCTCGATCCTTGCGCTCTGATAATAATAAGTATCTTTTCCCTTAGCGATCACATATTGATAGGCCCTTGTTGCGAGATCATAATTTTCATTTTGTGCGAAGAGCTGGGCAAGCCCCATCACTCTTGTGCCTTCTTCCTTTTTACGTTTATCCAGCGCTTTCGCCTGCACGAATGCTCCTTCAAAATCTTTAAGTTGGATCTGCATCCAGATGAGAAATTCCGAAAGAATTGTTTTGTCCGGATTTCTGGCGATCCTTTTTAAAAGCTCAGTTTTGAGGATCTCGTTCTGCTTGCTGTCAGCTTCATTACCGAAACTTGTCTGCAAAGCATTCTGAACACTCTGGATGTATGAATCGCTGCTTTCAAGAACATCCAGGTATTCATTGATCATCGCGGGTTTGTTTCCCTGCACGCGGTAAACATCTGCAAGCTCAAAGCTGTACGGATAATTTGTTTGAGAGATCTTTCTTCCTTTCAGATAAGTTTCAATTGCATAATTGTGTTCCCTGATTGCCAGAAACGCATTCGCAAGCTGAAACACCTGATCATCCGCCTTAATTGATTTAATTGCTTTCTCCCATTCCGCCTTGGCTTTCTCAGGATCTTCAGCACGAATGAACACAGTTCCCAGGTCAACATTAAAAGAAAGATTTTCAGGGTGATTCTTCATCTGCTTGCGCACGACCTTTTCAGCCTTTTTGAAATCCTTTGTTTCGATAAGGCAGTTTAAGTACGGATGGTAATATTGATCGGGCGACCTTTTGTTATAAAGTTTATCGTAGTACTCCAGGGCTTTATCAAACTCCTTGTTTTGATAGAATTGTTGTGCAAGCTGTTCATCCGTGTTGGGCTGAGCTATGACGTGCAAATTCATGACTATGAAAACAAGAAGAAAAAAGCTTTTTATATATCTCATTTTATCAGTCATTAATTTTTAGATCTTTTCCAGGTATTATATGTCTTTGCATATTCTTCGATATCACGAAACAGTAATTTTTTATTTCGGATGCTTTCTGCAAGCTCTTCATTTTCGGAAATGTAAGATGTGAAATGAGCTTTATTAACTTCATCTATTTCATAAGACAGATAATCGTGGCCGCGTATCAACTCTATTGTGGGGGCAGCAATGATAACAGGAGAAGAATTTTTTTTATGAAGGTAATATGCCGGAGTATATGTGTCCTGCGCATTTGAACCGTTCCCTCTCATTCCAATATGAAATCCCCTTGAGATTTCCATAGGGCCTGTTTCAAGTATTTCAACCCAACTTTGAATGCTGTTGTTTTTTCTTTGAATAATAAAGTCGCCATAATTCAGGAACTTATAATGTTTCGACTGGACACCAAAATATTTAATAGTATCAGCGCTGATGTTATTTATATTATTTACCGTCACAAACAAGGTTCCTTTTCTTTTCTCAGGATCCGGTCTGAATTTCACTTTGGTCACCTGATCAAAACGAGAAAGTTTAATTTGCAGGTAACCCTTTATAGTATCGGGTGAGGTCTTTAAAACAATATAACCTTTTTGCCATTTACTTTCCGTGCTGTCTGGAACAGTTTGACTAAAAGCTTTGCTTAACGCGTTAAAAAATATAAATAAGTATAAAAGAAATTTCATGCTGACTTTTAAAAACGATATTTCAAACCAATTTGATTAAATTTTACTCTCCTTTTTTCAGTTTTGCCATCTCATTATATTCATGAACGAACATTTCAACATCTTTAAAAAGTAGTGGCTCCTTCGCTTTTATCTTTTCAGCGATTGCGGGTCTATCTGAAAGATAAGAAATTAAATGCTGTTTATAATCTTCATGTACCTTATATTCAGGATAATTGTTATTAAAGTCAGATATTGGAGGGGAGGAAATAAGAATCGTTGGTAAAGCTCCTTTTTTCAAACAATACATTGGAGTAAAGGTTTTGACCATAGAATTAGATGCATGACTGATATTGAGGAGTGGGCTCAGAAATTGTCTTACGGAGAATCCCACTGAAATATTTACGGCTGCAGTTTCTAATATTTCCACCCAGCCCACCAGGAAAACTTTTCCTTTAATTGTTTTTGGAACAGTCTTGTCAGTAAAATTAAAGTATTTGAATTTCCGTTCTCCAAAACCAAAAAAGCGAAGTGTGTCCATATCTGGTTTATCGCAGGTAGTCATAAACCCGCCACTGTTGTTCATTGTGTCTGTACAAAACCTTATTTTATCCAGGTAACCGCATTTAGTAGTTTGAATACTTACGAACCCAGTCAGAGTATCTTTTCGTCCTTTTAAGAAAATGTAACCCTTCTCCCATGATGAAGATTGGTTCAACAGTTCGTTGACACCAATTTGCGCAAACAAAGAAATGTGAACTGATAAAGAGAAGAGAACTATAATTCTTTTAAGCGTGTTCATTTATAACCGATAATCTCCAATACTACTGCCTTCGCTTCCACATCTAACCCGTTACGTAAAGTTAGCAAACTTCCTTGTTTTAAATGCTCTCCAAAGCCTAAAGGATTGACCAAAACTGCTTTTAAGACTTCGGATTTTCCCGGTTCGAGTGGTTTTTTGAATAATTCGATCTGACATTCACTGCTATAGCCTTTTGCCCCTTTGCAATATGCCTGCGGACGATAAATCCCCATCAGCTCATATTTGCTGATATTTTCAATCAGTAATTTTACAATAAGGTATTTCTTTGAATAGACCATCTCCGAATTCCAACTATGGAAATTTCAAATTACAGAAGGCTCAGCATAGCCTGTTCCACTTCCTTGCTATCCCAGTTTTTATCAATATCAGGCATAGCCATTATTTTTTGCATGATAGCCTCTTGTTTTTGCCCTTCTTTTAAGGCAGTAGAGTAGCGGATATGCGGACTATAAGTCACCATCGAATAAAGCGGAATCCATTTGTCGGGATGAGCGCTGCTGAATTTTGCCTCTATTTTTTTCTGAAGAAGGAATTTCGGATCAGCTGTTTTGTCGCGCATCTCAACGAAATTCATTACCGCAAGATCTGCAATTGCATCAGCATCCGGTTTGCGCAGATTTTGATATTCGGTAAGGATCTGAGGCCAGTCCTCTTTATGCTTGTCAATTAAGTTATTTAAAACCACACAATCTTCAAAACCGCAATTCATCCCCTGTCCGTAAAATGGAACTATAGCATGAGCGGCATCACCTATCAATGCAATTTTATCATCAAACGTCCATGGGAAACACTTAACTGTCACCAATGACGAAGTGGGATTATTCATATAATCATCCACTAGGGTAGGCATCAAAGGGACTGCATCCGGGAATTCTTCTTCAAAGAATTTTTTAACCTGTTCACGTGTGGTTATTGATGCAAATGATTTCTCACCTTCGAACGGAAAGAATAATGTGCATGTGAAATTCCCATCCATGTTTGGTAATGCGATCATCATAAAGCTTCCGCGAGGCCAGATATGAAGCGCATTTTTTTCAATCATGAACTCTCCGTTTGGACCCGGAGGAATGATCAGCTCTTTGTAACCTGCAGAAATATAATGTTGATTATATTCAAAACGGTCGGAGCTGAGCTGCATATTTAATCTCGATGCGGCAAAAGCACCGTCTGCCCCAAAAAGCAGATCACTTTTAACCTTGGTATGTGAATGCGTTTCAGTGTTTTCGAAATGAGCTTCCATCTTACTTCTGTCGACCGAAGTGCAACGTTCATTAAAATGAATTTTAACATTCTCCTGCTCCTCTGCCAGATCCATTAATTTCATATTTATTTCTGCACGTGAAACAGAATAGATGGCCTGATTGTCTTTTCCGTAAGGCTGAAAAGCTGTTGTGCCATCTTTGAAATGGATCGATCTGCCATACATTGGTATCGCGATCTTTTTTATTTCATCCGCTATACCAACTCCTTCCAAGCCCTTCCATCCGCGGTCACTTAGCGCGAGGTTAATGGATTTTCCGGCTGAAACGTTCGCTGTCCGCATATCCGGCCTGCGTTCAAAAAGATCAATTTTATAACCTCGTTTTGCAAGATAAATAGAGAGAAGCGAGCCTACCAGACCGGCTCCGATTATTGTCGTATTCTTATTGTCCATACTTAAACTGAATTTCTATTCAAAGATAAAATTAAAGCCTGTAAACAGATATAAAAAAAAGGATCCCACATCTGGTGAGATCCTGTTCCTTAATGAGTCGGATGTTATTGTTTTAAGATCGTAACTGTCAACACACCCTGGAGCTGCGGGGCTCCTGCACTGCTGACATTTACGGCAGAACTTCCTGCTGCTCCGCTGACTGCCCTTACTTCGAAAGTATGATTTCCCGCAGATAGTGTGTAAGTTCTGTGGATCGACCAGTTTGCTATCAACTGTGCCAGACTGCTGGTATTTGCAATAGATAATCTTCGCTGCCCTCCGGAACCGGAAACAACTCCATCAACAAATAATCCGATATCGATAACTGAGTATGTTGTACTTGTTGCACCTGTTGACTGAGCGCCTCCATCTGTACTTACCGTTACTTTGCAGCCGGCAGGAATATTTATAGTTTGGCTAAGCCCGGGAATTAAGGTATATGATGTTGTGGCAGTTGTAACAACTAGTTGTCCGGTTCCATAAACTTCATAAACATCCTGTCCTGTAGTACCTGCTCCTCCGGTGGCACCGGTAGCGCCTGTTGCTCCGGTCACTCCTGTGGCTCCTGTCATTCCGAAGGCACCTGTAGCACCTGTAGCACCTGTAGCACCTGTACTACCCGTTGCTCCGGTAGCACCTGTAGATCCTGTTGCGCCAACAGCTCCGGTAGCACCCGCAGCTCCTGCAGGTCCGGGGTTGTTGGAAGTCTCAGCATATAAAGCATAAGGAACACTCAGTAATTGTGATGTTCCCATTGAAACATAACCGCTTCCGAAATTAATCTCGATCTCCATAAATTTATCTGTCGACCAGTTAATGGCGGAAAATGTTCCTACGCTTGGCGTTCCCATTCCGATACTGAGATTGAATAATCCGAGATTATTAGTAGTTACCGAATGCGTTTCCTGATAAATGATCAAGCCTGTTCCGGACCCTTGTCTTATGGATGGTTTTATACTTATCGTGGCATTCGAAAGCACCATGCTTGCGTTGTCCCTCGCAATTCCCTGGTACTTGAAGGCCTGAGGAGCCTGGGCAAAAAGACAAATTTGAACTGAAAATAAAATAAATAAAAAGATCCTTTTCATATTAATTGGTTTTTATGATCCTGAAAGTTTGATGATGGTTTGAATTTGAGGCCGTCACTTTTAATAGATAAATGCCACTTGAAACATCGTTAAGATTTAAACGAATGGTCGCTTCGCTATTTCCTGCACTTTCGGTGTGAAGGACTTTACCGGTAATGTCTATTAATGTTATGATGTATGATCTGCTGATGTCTGCAAGTGTAATCGAAACAAATTCATTTGCAGGGTTCGGATAAACCATAATACCGGATAAATTGGAAGTATTAATCCCGGTGCTTAAAGCGAAATTCTGATGAAAGCCCTGAGTTAATTTATACCCTGACGTCTGATATGTTTCAACCATAACCTCTCCTAAAGTCCACTGGATCTGCCCGTTTGAGTTAGAATAGAAATCTCCTGAGCTGGCTACAACATCCGGCATCACAGATTGAGCTCTTGATATAAATACATTCAGTAAAATAATGAGAAGAGTAATTCTGCTTTTCATGTTATAAATATATCAAACTTTTTATACTTGATTTACTCTTTACAGCCCAAACTAATTCTTAATGATCTTAAACGCTTTGGAAACGTCTTCTATCTTTAGGTAATAAAAACCTTTACTGAGTCGGTTAAGTTGCAGTTCTGTTTTGTATGCGAGTTTTCCATTTGAAACTAATCCTCCCGAGTGATCATAAAGAAAGTAGTTTTTGCCTGAATGATTATCAGCGGAAATAGTTGTGCTTCCAACCGCGGGATTCGGATAAATATTAATGGAAGAAAAATTCTGCTCGTTAATTCCCAGAGCTTCTGTTGTAATGCCGAAGAAACGTTGGTTTATTGTATTCACCGTAGCATTCGCATTTTTAAAACGAACTTTCACATATCCGCTATCTGCGTTAGCTCCGGTATAGAAATAAAAAGTAAAGTTCAAGCTGTCCGAGGGGCCAATTGTTACGGTTGTGGCGTTCACTGAAGGCGCATAGCAAATGTCACCACATAAGGCGGTAGACCAATCTACAGGTATATTCACAAATTGTTTGGAAATGTTTATTTCAACATTATCTGTAGAAGATAAATTATGCAGAACTCCATGAACAGCGAGCACATCGGTAGGGAAGCCATAAACAGTGCTGTCAGCGTCTGTCAGCGAAAAATCAAAGAAGCCATTGTTGCCTACTGTTGTACAATTTCCGGAATTAGTTCCGAGAAGAGAATCTATCTCACACCACATATTTTCCGGTGGACGCTGAAACCATCCCTGCTTTGCACGTACAATCCCATTTGTGTCAATCAGATATGCATTGTTAGGTGCTGGGCCGAAGTTTTGCCACCATTGATTACAAGGGCCGTCTACAAGTATTTCAGGAACAATTGCGTAGTTAGCTCTCAATGAATCTATCAACTCTAACCTTTCAGCATAAGTATCAGGCTGCTCATAAAGTACGCCTTCATTATTGTTTTGAGATGTTGTCCAAACGAATCCGCTGTAGGGACTTGGATCAACAATCGGATGAGCTTCCACGCCATAAATAAGATAAACCTGAAGTTGACCGGAATAATAATTTGTAATATCATTCAGTTCATCAATTTTCTGACGGAAGATCGGACAAGTATAATTTCCGCCAACAAGAAGAACAGGTTTGCCACTTGCAAGAATGTCCCTAAGCCTTATAGAGTCTCCACTTGTTGTATATAATGTAAAATCATTTACAGGGCTTCCGATAGAATATCCGGAAGTGTCCATCTCTCCGGTGTAAACCGGGATTGAACAGATAGGATCAGTATTTGAAGGTAAAGCGCTTAAACCGATGTGCGGAAGAAGGGATGTTTGTCCGAGACAGATTAAAGGCAGAAAAAAGGAGAGGAGTAAAATCTTTTTCATGTTTAGTTTTTATTTCTGACCCGAAAACTAGAGCCCGGTTTAATAATACATGAATTTACTTCTTATAATGGTCGTTTAAACCTATTTTCTCATTTATTTTTATTAATGCATGGTCTATTCTTTTATTTCGTGTTACCTCCTGTTTCGCTCCTTCTATCCATTCTACATAGTCTTTGCGTTTTGAATAACTCATCTCTTCTAAGTTTTTCAGGATCTTGTTTTTGATAAGAAGTTTTTTGAAGTCTGAAGGGATCATAACAGTCTTATCTTTTGCTTCAGTGATCTTTAAACCTTTTTCGTTATTGATGATGGCTTCCGTAATGTATTCAGTAATTACCTTCTCATCAATTTCCTTCACATCCGTAAACTTGATATGCCTGTTATGAAGATTCCCTTCATTCATTTTAAGGATCTTCTTTTTGTCTTTCAATAAAGCGCCCTGAAAAAATGTAAGTGTTACATGGGTTTTAAAATACCAGAAGCCGCAGACCATTCCGGCCTTATAATAATTCGGCCCCCACTTCCAGTCTTCAGTAATTTCCGGATCAGTGTTGAGAATGATCGAACGTAGTTTTTTACAAATCGCCCGGGCTTTGGGCTCTGCTTCTGCAATTCCTTCAGTAATTAACCGAGTGGCGTTAGGATTATGTTTGGGCTTTTTTGTCATTATTCTCGCAAAGAGATAACATTTCTATTAAATTTTACAGAGCAGCCTTCAATATCTCACCAAACCTATACACATCTTCAAAAGAGTTATACAAAGGAACAGGGGCACAACGGATCACATTTGGTTCACGCCAGTCGCTGACAACTCCAGCCTGCATGAGTTTATTGAAAAGGTCTTTTCCGCGACCGTGTGCGACAATTGATAATTGACATCCTCTTTGTTTTTTATCACGGGGTGTTATGATCTCCAGCTTCTGATCAAGCGCTTTGTTGATCTCATCAATTACGAATTCAAGGTAGCCTGTTAGTTTTTCTGTCTTTGTTGCGAGCGCATCCATGCCCGCTTGTGTGAAGATATCAACCGCAGCTTTATGTGCGGCCATTGAGAGTACAGGCGCGTTACTCATCTGCCATGCTTCAGCGGTTGGCATTGGAATAAAACCTTTCTCCATTTTAAATCTGGTTTCCTTATCATGTCCCCACCAACCTGCGAAGCGTATAATATCTGGTTTGTTCAGGTGTCGTTTGTTGATGAAAACACCTGAGACGCCACCAGGACCGGAGTTTAAATATTTGTAGCTGCACCAGCAGGCGAAGTCGACATCCCAGCTATGCAATTCCATTTTAAGATTTCCCGCAGCGTGTGCAAGATCAAATCCAACAATAGCTCCTGCTTTATGTCCTGCCTCTGTTATGCCTTTCATATCGAAGACCTGGCCGTTGTAGTAGTTCACTCCTCCAATCATGATCACAGCAAGGGAATCTTTATTCTTTTCAATCGCCTCAAGAATATCTTCATGTCGAATACAATGTTCACCACTCCTTGGTGCAACTTCTATGATTGCATCGTTTGGATCCAGGTTATGCAGCTTTACCTGTGATTCCAGCGCATATTGATCAGAAGGGAAAGCTTTTGCTTCACAAAGGATCTTGTATCGTTGTTTGGTTGGGCGATAGAAGCTCACCAACAATAGATGCAGATTGACAGTAAGCTGATTCATCACAACTACTTCCTCAGGAAGCGCACCGACAATTTTTGAAACAGGTTCGGCAAACTGTTCGTGGTAAGAGAGCCATGGTTTGCGCGCATGGAAATGACCTTCAACCCCGAATGTAGCCCAGTCTTCCAATTCGTTCAGCACATAGTCCTGGGTTGTTTTTGGTTGTAGGCCCAGAGAATTTCCGGTGAAATAAACTGTTTCACGACCATTCATCATCGGAAAGTAAAACATGTTGCGAAATGTTTTCAAAGGGTCATTCGCATCTTGCTCTTTGGCAAATTCTAATGTATTCTTGTAATCCATAGTTTCTCGTTTTTGTTTCTCGCGAGTTTTTCTCACGCAGAGGCGCAGAGAACGCGGAGTTGTGACTAGCTAAAATTATTTACGATCCTTACGATGCCATCTTTAACTCGACTAACATTGAAATTTACTAATAGTCCAACTTTTTTATCTGTTAATTTAAGATAGGTAAGTAGTTGTTTGTGATGCACCGGTGCAAGCTGCTCAACCGATTTTATTTCTACAATGACTTTATCTTCAACCAAAATATCTGCCCTGAATCCTAGATCCATTTTAATGTCGTCATAAACGACAGCAATTCCGTGTTGTCTGCTATAATTAATCTCTCTTTTCCTGAGTTCATGACAAATAATTTCTTCATAAACGCTCTCGAGGAGACCTGGGCCAAGTTGCGAGTGCATTTTGATGAATATATCAATTAAAATTCCTGTAACGTCATTTTCTTTCATAAAGCATTTCTAAATAATTGCCTCAGCGTTCTCTGCGCCTCTGCGAGAAATATTCAGCAAAGTACTCTGTGTATCAGCGAGCAATATTGGTTTCAAAGATATATATTTGCAGCCTAACTAATCCGATTATGAAGAGAGAAAAATCAGAGCTTTTATTTGAGAAAGCTAAAAAATATTTTCCCGGTGGAGTGAACAGTCCGGTGCGTGCATTTCGCTCCGTAGGCGGAACTCCATTATTCATTAAAAAAGGAAAAGGTGCGCACATCTGGGATGCTGATGAAAATGAATTTATCGATTTCTGCGGTTCCTGGGGGCCATTGATTTTAGGTCATGCAAATGCAAATGTGGTAAACGCGATTAAAACAACAGTTGAGAACGGAAGTTCCTTCGGGGCACCGACTCAATTGGAAAATGAACTTGCAGAACTGATCCTCAGCAATAATAAATACGTTGAGAAGATCCGTTTTGTAAGCTCCGGCACCGAGGCTGTGATGAGTGCTATCAGGCTTGCGCGTGGTTATACAGGCAGAAATAAGATCCTGAAATTTGAAGGCTGTTATCACGGACATAGTGATTCTCTGCTTGTGAAAGCAGGTTCCGGCTTGGTTACGTTTGGTAATACCTCTTCGGCCGGTGTTCCTGAAAGCTTTGTGAATGAAACAATAGTTGTATCCCTCAATAATGAAGAAGCGGTGAAACAGGCTTTTGCAGAGTTCAAAGATCAGATAGCATGTGTTATCATTGAGCCGATCCCGGCTAATAATGGATTGCTTTTACAACGAAAGGAATATCTTCAATTCCTTCGTGAGATTTGCACTGAAAACAAAACTCTTTTAATTTTTGACGAAGTGATCAGCGGTTTCCGGATCGGGTTTGAGGGTGCAGCAGGATATTACAGGATTCAACCGGATATCATCACGTATGGAAAAATAATCGGTGGTGGATTGCCGGTTGGAATGTATGGTTCTAGTGCCAAGATTATGTCTTCCATATCACCTGAAGGAAATGTATATCAGGCAGGGACTCTGAGTGGTAATCCTGTTGCAATGTCTGCCGGGATAGCACAATTAACGGAGTGTCTGAAAAAAGGCTTTTACGAGGATCTCGAATCAAAAACTAAATTTTTAATTGAACAGATTTATTCGAATCTGAAATCTGAAATTTCAAATCTTAAATTCTTTTCCATTGGTTCTATTTTCTGGATTGCATTCACGGATAAAAAAGAGATCCGGTCGGCAGAAGAAATTGACGCTGAATCGATGAAGTACTTTCGTGTACTTCATAAAGAATTATTGGAGCGTGGTGTATACCTCGGCCCATCCGGTTATGAAGTAGGATTTATTTGCGAAGCACATACAAAAGACGATCTGATAATAACAGCGAAAGCTTTTTCCGAGGCTCTACATATTGCGATGAAATAGTATTCGTCCACAATGAAGTTTTTAATTACTGATAATGAAAAAAGCATTATTATATTTTTTGTCTTTCGTATTCATTTTTTTGCAATCCTTTTCTTTTGCGCAAAAAACGGGATACCATATCCGTAATTATTCTCCAAAGGAATACAAAGGTTATAATCAGGTTTGGCAAGCTACTCAGGATCATAACGGTATTATGTATTTTGCCAGCTCAAGCAATGTGTTCAGCTACTCCGGCCAATTCTGGGAAACTATTAAGATCAAAGCGGGTGCTGCTACCAGACAATTGCTTTATAATGCATCTGACAAAACAATTTATGTTGGGACCGCAGGTGATTTCGGCTGTCTGCAGCGGGATTCCTCAAACAGATTAAAGTTTAATTCCTTTGTTTCTCAGCTCACTGAAACGCAACGGGCCTTCAATGATATCTGGAAAGTTTACGCCATTAATGATTGTATTTATTTTCAGGCTTCTGAAAGGATCTTTAAGGTAAAGGACAAAAAAGTAATAAAGGTCATCGAGTCTTCTGAAGGGCAAACGTTCGCTCTTTCTTTTGTATGTAACGGCCGTTTTTATGTACGTCAAAGGAATGTAGGGTTGATGGAGATCATTAACGATAAGCTTCACCCAGTGCCCGGTGGAGAGATCTTTAAAGACTCCCGTCTGCTTTCCATGCTTCCGTATGATGATAAAAGAAATATCATTGTAACAGGCGATGAAGGAATATATCAGTTTGATAAAGAACCTGATCTAAAAAGTGGATCACACTTTTCGAAAGGCGTAATTATTAAAGATGATTTCTTATTGAATGGAACTGTTCTTGGCGCTAAATGGGTCAACGATACTACATTTCTGGTATTCTCAAGAACAGGTATTGCATTCTATTCCAAAGAGGGAAAACAAAAAGAGCTGATCAACAAATCGTCCGGGTTGAATGAAGAGACTATAGCAGAGGTTTTTATCGACAGGGAAAAGAATCTTTGGCTGATGACACAAAATGGGATCAGCTGTCTCGGATATAACAGCCCAATTTTAAGCTACGATGATAAGTCAGGCTATTCAGGTGTCGCAGAAGCTGTGATGATGAATAAAGGGCGAATGTATGTTGCTACAACGAATGGCCTGTTTGTAGCGAAAAAAGGAACAGTTCCAAATACCGGCTTCCTTAGTTTCATTCCGACTGAAATTATTAACACGGAAGTATGGGATCTGGTAAAGTCAGGCAACTATGTTTATGTTGCTACAAGTTACGGCTTGTACCGATATTCCGATGCAGGATCGGTAAAGCTGACGGACAACATAACGAACAGCATTCAGAAATTCGGAAATTCGGATACTCTTGTAATAGCGGAAAAGAATGGCTTTTCAATTGTTGATGGTACTAAGGATGTGAACAACATCATCCGCTCCTACGAGCTTAGCGGGGAAGATGTCCTTCGTTTAGGACGCATAAAAAGAATAAAAGCAGATGTTTATGAGGCCTGGGCCTTCACCCGTTACAGGGATGCACTTCATATCACCTTTAGTATAAAAGACAGCTCTCTCGCTATAAAACGGTATACGAAGAACAATGGTATCGGTCAGGCGGATTGGTTCATGCTTGAGGCGGATGACAGCTTATATCTTTGTAAAACGGATTCATGCTTGCGGTATGATCCGAAAATGGATAAGGCAGCGGATTCTAAATGCTTTAGTTATGCACCGGATATTTTCAAGAAACTGTGTGATGGGAAGCTGCGGGGAATCTTAAAACCTTTTAACCATCACCTGATACTCTTTAAAAAAGATTCTATCATTTGTTATGGAGAGTCTGAAGCAGGATCACTTATAACGGCAAAAATGCCTTTAACGCAGCGGTTTGTCGGTAGTGCATTTTCGTATGCGAAAGTGCTTCCTGATGGTAAAATTCTTATAGTTGTTGATGAGCAAATTATCATTTATGATAGTAAGTATAAAGTGAATGGTGGGGATAAGTTTCAGTGTCTGATCAAAAATGTACTTATCAATAATGATTCAGTGATTTATTATGGTGGTGATGAAGCCGCAGTGAAATATGAAGTTCCGGTGAACTACGACAAAAGCAGGATTCGTTTCAGATTTCAATCTGCTTATTTCTATCCGGATGCCCCTGCTCTTTTCACCTATCATCTTGATGGTTATGATAACGATACAGTATGGTCTGAGTTGTCTTATGAAACACAGAAAGACTACACGAACTTACCGGAAGGGAATTATGTGTTCAGAGTTAAAGCCAGAAATCCTTATGGAAAATTCAGTGAAGAAGCAAGCTTCGCTTTTACCATCTCACCTCCGTGGTACAGGTCTGTCTTAGCTTATGTTTTGTATCTGCTACTGTTTCTTGTGATTATTTATGCGGCAGTGAAAATAAGTTCGGTGCGTTTACGCAACCAAAAAGAAAAGCTGGAGGGAATGGTAAAAGAACGAACAGCTGAGGTTGTTGCTCAAAAGCATATGCTTGAAACAGCATACATCGAGATCAAGGATAGTATGCGATATGCAAGAAGGATCCAAAATGCTCTGCTTGCAAGCGATAAGTTGCTGGAAGAAAATCTGAAAGATTATTTTATTTACTACAAGCCCAAAGATATTGTCAGCGGTGACTTTTACTGGGCGCATGCAAAGGGCGACTGGTTTTATATGATCACGGCAGATTGCACGGGTCATGGCGTTCCGGGAGCTTTTATGAGTTTGCTGAATATCTCGTTTTTGAATGAAGCTATTAATGAAACGTCATTCGTTTCTCCTGCTGAGATACTTGGAATGGTAAGAAGCAGAATAATCGAGGCACTGCGTTCCGATGGAAGTGAAGAAGGAGGAAAGGATGGAATGGATTGCGTGTTGTGTGCATACAATTTCAATACGAGGGAACTATTGTTTGCAGCTGCTAACAATTCTCTTTTGATTTACAGGAATAAAGATCTGATAACATACAAGCCTGATAAATATCCTGTTGGTAGACATGATCGGGAAGAGGAGCCTTTTCATCTTCATTCAGTTAAATTACAGCAGAATGATATTGTGTATACATACACTGACGGATACGCGGATCAGTTTGGTGGAGCAGACGGAAAGAAATTTAAGCTGAAACAGCTGAAAGAGCTTTTACTTTCAATCGCCCATTTACCTATGAATGAACAAAAGGATGTGGTTTCAAAAACTATGAGAAAGTGGAAAAAAGGCATCGACCAGATCGATGATATCCTTGTAGTTGGTGTTAGGATCTCCTGATAATAGGTATTGATTGAAGAGAGCATCAATTCAGAAAGTCGCACATAACTCAATGATCACTGAAATTAATGTCTGATGGTGATTAACAGTATTGACCTTTGTGCGCTTAGTGCCTGAGTGGTGAAAAGGTCTATTTGATGATCTCGTTCCCGGTAGATTTCAGAATTGCAAAAGTGCCCAACCCCGCTACAAGGCCTATGCCGCCTCCGATCAAAGATTTTAACTTTCTTTTTTTACGTGCAACACGTTCATACCCCATGATGTATGGAGGATGATTCAGATTATCCATATTAGAAACCGTTTCATGTTTGATGCGTACCTTTGGAAGCCCTGATAATGCAGTAAACGCGAAAGGGGGAATGGGGCAAAGGAAGCTTCCTGTTAAACCGGATAATACACCAACTGCAGCCCCGATCGCAAGGCAACCGTTTGCTTTAAAGCTTTTGTCGGCATCCTGCTCACCTTTGATGAAATAGCGCATTTCATCCACTGTGAATTCATTTCCTATGACAGTATCATAGACATACATCACGTTTTCGCCACTTCCATTTCTGATAGCAAAAATGCGGTCGTTCTCAATCACAATGTTCTTATTGGGGTTCCTTGGGTTTTTAACGCTGGTAAGCCCGTTCGTTGTATCAATAACAGAACATATGATCACTTCGCCATTTAAAAGCAATACGGTATCCTTGCCTTCCTGTGAAAAGCATTTGAATGCAAATAGTGAAAATATTGAAGCAATGAAAAAAGCGCGGAATCCTGTCATGACGTAAATTTTCTCAAAGATAACCATTCTGAATTATCGGAACATTTTTCTTCCGCGCTTGTTGATAATTTGGGCAAAACCAAGCTTTTTTCTGATTATATTTGTACTCCTTAAAAAAAACTATCATGATCACTACTGACAAATTTGTGAACCGCCATAATGGTCCGCGTAGCAACGATGTTACAGCAATGCTTTCGAAAATAAATGCTGACTCGGTTGATGCGCTTATCGACCAGACAATCCCATCAGCTATTCGCCTGAAAAAGCCTTTGAATCTGGCGAAAGGGATGACTGAATTCGAATATCACAAGCATCTGCGCGGAATTGCAGCAAAAAATAAAGTCTTCAAAACATATATTGGCCTTGGATACAGCGGTACAATTGTGCCACCGGTAATTCAACGCAACATTCTTGAGAATCCGGGCTGGTATACAGCTTACACTCCGTATCAGGCGGAAATTGCTCAGGGTAGACTTGAAGCTTTGTTGAACTACCAAACAATGGTAATGGATCTTACAGGTATGGAGATCGCAAACGCTTCTTTGCTTGATGAAGCAACTGCTGCCGCTGAAGCGATGGCCATGTTGTTCAATAACCGTACACGCGATCAGATTAAAGCAGGAGCAAATAAGTTCTTTGTTTCAGATGAATGTTATCCGCAGACGATCGATCTTTTAAAGACACGCTCAACACCAATGGGAATTGAGCTGATCATTGGAGACTGGAAATCGGTGAGCCTTGATGCTTCTGTTTATGGAGTGATGTTACAGTATCCGTCTGTTGATGGAAAAGTGAATGATTATGCCGCTTTCGCGAAGAAAGCCAAAGAGACAAATATTGCAATTGCAGTAGCTGCCGATATATTAAGTCTTGTTCTATTAACTCCACCGGGTGAATGGGGCGCTGACGTTGTTGTTGGTAATACCCAGCGTTTTGGAGTACCAATGGGTTATGGTGGGCCTCATGCAGCTTATTTTGCCTGCCGCGAAGAATATAAGCGCATCATTCCGGGACGTATTATCGGTGTATCCGTTGATGCAAATGGTAACCCTGCGTTGCGTATGGCTTTACAAACACGTGAGCAGCATATCCGCAGGGATAAGGCGACCTCAAATATTTGTACCGCACAGGCACTGCTTGCGATCATGGCAAGCATGTACGCGGTGTATCATGGTCCTAAAGGAATCAAAGGAATTGCAGAACAGGTGCATCTTTCTGCTGTGGCACTTTCTGCTGAATTAAAAAAACTGGGTTATGTGATCGAGAACGATCAGTTTTTTGATACGATCAAAGTAATTCTGCCAAAAGGTGTTTCTGAAGGAATGATTCACAACCTGGCTATCGGTTCACATATCAATTTTCGTTACGTTGATAATTGCTGCGTTTGCATAGCGCTTGATCAAACAACAGATGCAAATGACCTGAATGCAATTATTGACATTTTCGCGAAAGCAGCAGGAAAACCGGCAACTAAAGTAACTCAGGAAATCGTTTTTGCACAGAAAGCAGCAATTGAGGTTCGTAAATCGGAAATACTTCAGCATCCTGTTTTCAATACCTACCACTCGGAATCTGAAATGATGCGTTATATCAAACGCCTTGAGAATAAAGATCTTTCCCTGACTCATTCAATGATCTCTCTTGGATCGTGTACAATGAAATTAAATGCTGCTTCAGAATTAATGCCAATCACATGGCCTGAATTTGCTAATATCCACCCTTTTGTGCCAATTGAGCAGGCGGCAGGTTACATCGAGATGATCGAAGAGCTTGATCGCAATCTTAGTGAGATCACAGGTTTCGCTAAAATGAGCTTCCAGCCGAACAGTGGTGCACAGGGAGAGTATGCAGGTTTATTGGTTATTCAGGCGTATCATCAGTCAAGAGGTGACCATCATCGTAATATTGCTTTAATTCCAACATCCGCTCATGGAACGAATCCTGCAAGCGCTGCGATGTGCGGAATGAAGATCGTACTTGTTAAATGTGATGAAAAAGGGAACATTGATGTGAACGACATGCGTGAAAAAGCAGTTCTTCACAAGGATAATCTCTCCTGCTTGATGGTAACATATCCAAGCACACACGGTGTTTACGAAGAAAGCATCATTGAGATCACGAATATCATTCATGAAAATGGCGGACAGGTTTACATGGACGGAGCCAACATGAATGCACAGGTTGGACTGACAAGTCCGGGAAATATCGGTGCGGATGTTTGTCATTTGAATTTACATAAAACGTTTGCTATTCCTCACGGTGGAGGAGGTCCGGGAATGGGCCCCATCGGTGTTGCAAAGCAGCTAGTTCCTTTCCTTCCATCACACGTCCTGGTGAAAACCGGTGGTGAAAAAGGAATTTCTGCGGTTTCTGCAGCTCCTTTCGGAAGTTCACTGATCCTACTTATCTCTTACGGGTATATTAAAATGCTCGGTGGCGAAGGGGTTACAGAAGCAACCAAGATGGCGATCCTTAATGCAAATTATATCAAGGATTCATTGAAAGGACACTTTCAGACTTTGTATAGCGGAAAGAACGGTCGTTGTGCTCATGAGATGATCCTTGATTGTGTTTCGTTTAAGCGTGAAGCGGGAATTGAAGTTGGTGATATCGCTAAAAGATTAATGGATTATGGCTTCCACGCTCCAACTGTTGCATTCCCTGTTCATGATACATTAATGGTTGAGCCAACAGAAAGTGAATCAAAAGAAGAGCTTGACCGCTTTTGTTCAGCGATGATCTCCATTAAAAAAGAGATAGATGAGATCATTTCAGGCAAAGCCGACAAAGAAGATAACGTAATAAAGAATGCCCCTCATACAGCTAAGGCGGTGATCACCAGCGACTGGAAGCATTCTTATTCACGTGAAAAAGCAGTATATCCTTTAACCTGGGTAAGAGACACCAAGTTCTGGCCAAGCGTTGCAAGGGTTGATAATGCTTTTGGCGACAGAAATCTGATCTGTGCTTGTCCTCCTATCGAAAGCTATATTGAAGCGGCTGAGCTTGAGAACGCTTAGTCATAATTTATTTGTTTGAAAAAGGCCGTGAATGCACGGCCTTTTTTATTTACTTATAAAAAATTGTAAAAATAATTTGGAAAAAGTAAATTCATGTGTTAACTTTGAATTCATCATCCCCTCACTTCTAAAAAAAGGAATCCGCGCGAACAAATTAATTTGAACACCTAAGCCTTGCTTAGTAAAATCTTTTACCGCCCTTTTTTGTGTTAAATAAAAACCATATATTTGGGCTCCTTAATTAATCTTAAAATTAAAAAAATAACAAATGAAAAAATTTTACACCTTAATTGCAGCTACAGCAATTGTTTTTTCAGTAAACGCACAGAGAACAGTTAATACTGTTGCTCCTGGCAAAACTACTGTTAATCCTAAATTAAAAGGGACGAATGATCCTTCAGCTAAATTACACTCAACGTCAAGAGCAGGCGGGCCGTTCTGGTTCAACTACGGTCGTGACCTTGATGATTCTAACAACGGTTTAACACCGGATATGGCTGTAATCAATTTCATGAACCTATTCCCTGATTCTACAATCACTTTAGGTCTTGATGCAAACAACAATCCTGTTGCTACATGGACTCACAAAGCAGCAGTTTATCTTGATCCTCGTTTTGATCCGGTTAACCCTTTTGGTATGACTGACAACTATTTAATGGATTCAATCGGTTTCGAATATGCTTATATCAGAAACACAGATCCTACAGTAGTTGATACTGTTAAAATCCAGATCATCAAAGAAAACTTAGGTCTTAACTATCAGTTGACCGGTCCTCCACAGGTTTATTACCAGGATATCACTTACAATCAGCCTGCAAATGAATTAATGATTGGTGGAGCAAGTGGAGTTACAGTATTAAAAGAGATCAAAATTCCTTTGACTGATTTAGATACTAGCAGCTTCAATGCTTTAATGCTTGCAGCAACTCCTGGAATCCCAGTTCAGACAGGTGGTAAAAAGATCGGTGCAGTTATCAGCTTTATCCCGGGTTATACCTGGACTCAGACTGATATCGTTAGCGAAGACAAAAATGCTTTCTATCTTGTTTCTTTGGAACAAAATGGTGATAACACTGACCAGTCTTACTATGGTAATGGAAGCACAAATGCTGGTGACATGAATATGTCTTACATTCTTGAGCAAGATGTTCGTTATGATGTTAATGCACAAGGTTGGAACGGTTATTTCTTACCATCTTTAGCATACAACACTGGTTATTCATTTGAGAACCACAGCGTATATTTCCGTCTTGATAACACCACAAGTATTGGTGTTAACGAATTCGTAGACGGTGTTAAAGTTGCTCAGAACATGCCAAACCCTTTCAGCACACTTGCTACAATTTCTTATCAGCTTGAAAAATCAGCAGCTGTATCTTTATCAGTTTATGATGTAACAGGTAAGAAAATTGCTGCACAGTCTGAAGGAACTCAGTCTGCCGGAGCTCACACATTAACTGTGAACGCTGCTGACTTAGCTGCAGGTGTTTACTATTACACTTTAACAGTTGGTGAAAACACAACATCTACTATGAAAATGGTAGTGGTTAAGTAATCTAACCTCTTATTTTTAAAGATCCCCAAAATTAATTTTTTGGGGATCTTTGTTTTTTTAACATTTACCGGTATTTGTTTTACCGGAGATTTATATTAATTTAGTGTTTCAATAAATATTCATCATTAACTTAAACCATACAAAATGAAAAAAATTTACTCATTAGCGGTCGGATTCATCTTTTGTGGATCGATCATGGCTCAGGGTTCGTTCATGCCGGAAGGTTCTTTAAACAGAGCTCAAAAGCCAGCGAATGCTAAAGCGCCACTTACCACTTATAATTCTCCTGACAGGGTATTAGGGCCTAAGTATTGGGTTGAACCGGTTGGTGATATTATGAACAACTTTGGAATTGACCTTACAGGCGCTTCTGCGGGACAGAGTCAGGGAAATTTCTTAAGCGTAATTTATATGGACTCCACTACAAGGGTTTCCAGCGGAACCAGTACAGAAACCGTTGGAAACATCATGTTGGGTTCTGTTTTAGATCCAAAATCTCCTAACCTTGATCCTTCTTTCACACCCATCTTAACAGCTTCTGAAGCATACAGCATCGATTCTATTCAGATCATCGGGTCTTATGTGAAAGTAACCACTGACGTAGATACACTTTATACATGGCTTGTTTGGGGTGATTCCAGCCAGACGACTGTTTTCTCTAAAAGATCAACAGGTTCTATCTGGGTTTCACCTATCAGCACCTGGAGAACTTCTATCATTGGGCCAAAAGTTTCTGGTTACACCGCTGCTATCGGAAATAAAGTAAAAGCTGCAGCTCCTGCAGCGAATATGAAGCTGATTAAATATGTGTTAACTGATGATGACGCATCTCAGGGTGCAGGTTATTCAAAAGTGATCTCTATTGCTTTGCCACAGATTGCAAACATTCCGGCAGGTAAGATCGTTTCTTGTTTTTATACGTTCGTACCGGGTGGAACTCACAACACAGGGGATGTTTCTTACAGCTTTGACGGATCTCCGGATGCACAGCAGGTTAACGGTTTTGCAGGTATGATCTGGTCTCAGACATCACCTCAGGTTGCTGCAGTGTCTGATTACGAGCCACAGCAAATTGATCCTGATGGTTGGAACATGGGTGCTTCTTATTACATGGAGCAACGTCATGCATTATACCCTTCAACTTACAATAACTCATTATGGGGTAATTTAACTACTGCACCGTTGATCTATTATTCTATCTACTCAAACACTTCTGTTGGAGTAAACGAGGTTGCAAGCAAATTTACTTTGGGCCAGAACGTTCCAAACCCAATGACAAACAGCACAAAGATCAACTACCAGTTGAAATCATCTGCTAACAATGTTTCTTTAGCGATCTACAACGTTGCTGGTGTGAAAGTGTTTGAAAAAACACAATCTAACTTAGGCGCTGGAAATTATTCAGTTGATGTTACCGAGAACTTTACATCTGGAATGTATTTCTATTCATTAACTGTTGATGGAAATAAAGTAACTAAGAAGATGACTGTTGCTAAATAGTCAGTTTTTAACATAAATAAAAAGTCCCGCTTCAAATGAGGCGGGACTTTTTTGTTTTATAAGGGAAACAAAGCTTGATCAGAATTTCGTTTTCAGGTCCTTCATAAATTTTGTTGCATACACAAAATCACATACCTCTTGATTTGATGTCTTGAGGATCTCTTCTTTTGTGCCTTCCCAGTGTTTGTTGCCTTTATAGATAAACATGATGCGGTCGCCAATCTCTATTACGGAGTTCATGTCATGAGTGATCACAATAGTCGTGATATTATATTCTTCAGTGATCTCTTTGATGAGATTATCGATCACAATGGATGTTTTCGGATCAAGGCCTGAATTAGGCTCATCACAGAACAGATATTTTGGTTGTACTGCAATTGCTCTTGCAATGGCAACACGCTTTTTCATACCACCGCTTATTTCCGAAGGAAAGAGATTATTGGCATTTAAGAGATTTACACGCTGAAGGCAAAAATTAGCACGATCGCGTTTTTCACTTTCGCTCATATCGGTGAACATGGAGAGAGGAAACACTACATTCTCCTCAACTGTTTTAGAATCGAATAAAGCACCACCCTGAAAAAGCATTCCAATCTCTTTGCGGATTTCTTTTTTGTGTTTAAAATCGAGCTCTGTAAAACTGCGCCCGTCATAAAGTATTTGGCCTTCGTTGATCTCGTTCAGACCAACCATACATTTCAGTAAAGTGGTTTTTCCTGATCCGCTTTCACCAATGATCATATTGGTTTTTCCTGTCTGGAAAGTAAAGGAAATATCATTCAGGACATTTCGTCCCGAAAATGATTTTGAAATATTTTTGATCTCGATCATGCCAGTAACAATTGAGTCAGGATTAAATCGAATGCAAGGATCAATACACTGCTGTACACAACACCTTTTGTGCTGGATCTTCCCACTTCAAGAGCGCCACCGCTGGTATAATATCCGTGGTATGCCGGAACTGAAGCGATTATAAAAGCAAATACAATGGATTTAATAAGTGCATACATCACATTGTATGGACGGAACTGATAAGTGATCCCGTAGATGTACTCGTAATCTGTGACAACGCCAGCCATCATTCCGAATATATAACCGCCAAGAATTCCTAGAAACATGGAAAACACAACAAGAATCGGGTTAAAAAGTACAGATGCAACAATCTTAGGGAATACAAGGTAGCCGGCTGAGTTTATCCCCATGATCTCAAGGGCATCAATCTGTTCGGAAACACGCATTGTACCAATCTCAGATGCGATGCTGGACCCTACTTTCCCGGCAAGGATCAAGCTCACGATGGCAGGTGAAAATTCAAGGATCATTGAATCACGCACGGCAACACCGACAGCGTACAGAGGAATCAGCGGACTTTCGAAATTAAAGGCCGATTGGATGGTGATAACGGCACCCATAAAAACGGAGATGATGGCAACAATGCCGAGAGAACCGATTCCCAGTAAGTTCATCTCTTCAAAGATCCGGCTGATGTAGATCGAGATCTTTTCCGGTTTACCGAAAGCCCTTTTAATCAGCATAAAATACCTGCCGAAATGGTAGAAGATCTTCATCAGTGGTTTAAAATTTTCATAAAAATAAGAATAAATAATTAATGGGAATCAAGCCCCGAGATTAATGGAGAACTAATTCGTATATTTGTAATACAAAGCCTTCTGACATGAATTTTCGCTTCAAAAGATATACTCTCATTTTGGCACTTCTGGGTGCAAGCGTTACTTTTTCCGGTTGTTACATGTTCAAGAAAAAGAATCGTTGTGGTGACTGTCCTCATTGGAAGTGATTAGTTGATTAGTCATTGGTTAATTGGTTATTGGGCTGCGGTATGAAGCTGTGTTGAGAACGATTGCGAAATTCCAGACCCCTGATTCGCCTCTTCACTTCCTAACCAATCTCCTAATGACCGATCACCCCCTAATCTTCTAATCAACCAATTTCCCAGTCCACCAAGCTAAAATACCCTGTTTTAGGTATCCCTTTTATTTCTGAAAGGCCTTAAAAATGCGTAAATTTGCATACAATCTTAAATATGAAGGTCAAGTTGAAAAATCTATCTCAATTAGAAGTTGGACAAAGTGCAGTGATTGATTCATTCACGGACAAGCTAATGGCATTGAAGCTTTTGGAAATGGGTTGTACTCCCGGTGAAATAGTGAAACTGGATCGTGTTGCCCCTTTGGGTGATCCGATTGCGATTTCTGTTTCCGGATATATGCTAAGCCTTCGTAAAGATGAAGCATCAACAATTCTGGTTTCTACGGTAAAGCAGAAGATCTAGATTTCTGATTGTGGAACCGATATTATCCCTCGTTAATTTTTCGGAAAAAAGTACTGTTAAAATTGCCCTTGTTGGAAATCCCAACAGCGGTAAATCCACCCTTTTTAATGCGCTCACCGGATTAAACCAACGGACAGGCAATTTTCCTGGTGTCACTGTTGACAAAAAGGTGGGTACAGCCCGCCTTAATGATTCTGTAGTCGCGAGCTTTATTGATCTTCCCGGTACTTATAGCCTTTACCCCAAATCGCTGGATGAAAGAGTTGCATTTGATGTGCTCTGCAACGAAGAGAATGAAGAACACCCTGATCTTACCATTATTGTTGCTGATGCAAGTAATCTGAAAAGAAATCTTTTTTTAGTTTCACAGGTTATCGATCTGAAAATCCCTGTGATACTTGCCCTGAACATGATGGACATGGTGGAGCGGGAAGGAGATATAATAGATCTTGTTCGTTTGTCTGAACGATTGGGTGTAAAAGTTGTTGCTATCAGCGCCCGGAGCAAACAAGGCCTGGACGATCTGAAAAAAGCAATACTTCAGCCTTTGCCTGTTCCCTCTTATGATTTCATTGACATAAAAAAAATTGCACCGGAGATCATCGAAAGAATGAAAACCGTTGTTAAAGTGAAAAGCGATTTCATGGCTTTTCAGATGGCGAACAATCTTGAAGACCTTAACTCGGAATTTCGAAGCAAACGATCAGATAAGATCCATGATTCGCTTAACACACTTCTGATCGACAGGAATAAATTGCAGGCGATGGAAAGTGTTGAAAGATACAAAGTGATAAACAGGATCGTTGAAGATTGTATTACACGAAAATCGGCAGTTCAATCGAGATCTTTCAGTCACAAGCTGGATGGAATTCTAACACATAGGATCTGGGGCTATCTTATATTTTTAACCATTCTGTTTTTTATTTTTCAGACGATATTTTTTCTTGCAGCCTTTCCGATGGAATGGATAGAAACGATGTTCGTTACATTATCCGACTGGGCGACTAAAACTCTTCCTCCGGGTGAGCTTAGCAGTTTACTGGTCAGTGGGATTCTTGCCGGATTGAGCGGGGTGGTTGTATTTGTTCCGCAAATCGCATTGCTCTTTGCGTTTATAGCTATCCTTGAAGACACGGGTTACATGGCGCGTGTTAGTTTTATCATGGATAAATTATTACGCAAGTTTGGCCTTAACGGGAGATCAGTGATCCCCTTGATCAGCGGAGTGGCGTGCGCTGTTCCTGCAATTATGAGTGCGCGAACGATCAGCAACTGGAAGGAGAGGATCATTACGATCATGGTAACACCATTGATGAGTTGTTCTGCAAGGTTACCTGTTTATACCTTACTTATTTCTTTAGTGATTCCTCCGGATCAACGTCTTGGTTTTTTCAACTACCAGGGATTGATCTTAATGTCGCTTTACCTTATAGGTTTTATTGCAGCAATAGGAGCAGCCCTTGTAATGAAGTGGATCCTTAGTGCGAAAGAAAAGAGTTATTTCATCATGGAGCTGCCGGTTTACCGCACTCCGCAATGGAGAACGGTTGGCCTCACCATTTTAGACAAAGTGAAAATGTTTTTGTGGGATGCAGGAAAGATCATAGTCGCGATCTCGATCATACTCTGGTTTCTTTCCTCACATGCTCCGGGTAACAGATTTGAAGAAATAGAAAAAGATTATCCGCAAAAAATAAGCTCTCAGGGCTTATCTCCTGATCAATTGAATTCGGCTATAGCTTCGAAAAAGCTGGAAGCTTCTTATGCCGGAATATTAGGTAAGGCGATAGAGCCCGCAATCAGGCCTCTTGGCTTTGACTGGAAGATAGGCATTGCACTTGTGACTTCGTTTGCAGCGCGCGAGGTGTTTGTAGGAACAATGGCGACCATTTACAGTGTTGGTGATGCAGACAATACACAATCTATTCAGGATAAAATGCGCTCGGAAATAAATCCGGCAACAGGGCTTCCGAAATTTTCCATGGCAGTCGGCTTTTCGTTATTGATCTTTTATGCATTTGCAATGCAGTGCATGAGTACGTTGGCTATTGTATACCGCGAAACAAAGAAGATCAAATGGCCACTCATTCAATTTTTTTATATGAGCGCACTTGCTTATCTGGCGAGTTTGATGGTTTATAATCTACTTAAATAGATCAATTATGGACATTTGTTTGTGCATGATTGTTTTTCCGGCTTTGCCGATATTTCCCTCTTTCCATTTAACCGTTAACCAATAACTTTTCCCCTTTTTCTTAGTGCCTCCGTGCCTTAATGGCAAATAAAAAAAACATCGGCACAAAATTTTATCCACTCATTCTAAATAAAAACTATTTGATATGTTATGGCAGGGCAGAAGACAAAGCAGTAATGTGGACGACCGCAGAGGAATGGGCGGTAAAGGAATTGCAATCGGGGGCGGGCTAATCGGCCTTGTGGTTTATATTGTGAATATGTTATTGGGTGGGGGAGATCCTTCTCAATTGCAACAGCCCGGACTTTCCCAAAGCGCACCTATGAGCACTGAAGAGAAAGCGGTGGATGATGAACGTGCTGCTATGGTGAAAGTGGTGCTTGCTGAAACTGAAGATGTCTGGGATAAAATATTCGAACAGCAGGGCGCTACCTATAAAAAACCAACTCTTGTTCTTTTTCGCGATGGGGTTGAATCGGCTTGCGGTGCAGGAAGTTCTGCCTCAGGCCCGTTCTATTGTCCGGCCGACCAATCGGTTTATATCGACCTTTCTTTTTATGAAGAGCTACAGGGACGTTTCCGCGCCCCCGGAGATTTTACCATGGCATATGTAGTGGCGCATGAGGTTGGACACCATGTTCAAAACCTGATGGGCATTTCATCCAAGATGCAGGAAATGAGATCCCGCATGAGTGAGACCGAGTATAACCGCTATTCTGTGATGCAGGAGCTTCAGGCTGATTTTTTTGCCGGTGTATGGGCTCATCACGCTCAGGCAATGGATACGCTCCTGGAGGCCGGTGATATAGAAGAAGCACTTAATGCTGCTAATGCAATTGGTGATGACCGCTTACAGCGCGAATCTCAGGGAAGGGTAGTTCCTGATGCTTTCACTCACGGAACATCGGCACAGCGCATGTACTGGTTCAAAAAGGGCTGGGAGACCGGAGATATTAAACAAGGCGATACTTTTAATGCGCCTAATCTGTAGTGTTCAGAGACGTAGCTTTATAGTTAACTTGGTAATTTAACAACAAAACACACCCCTAACCCCTCTCTCCATGGGAGTCCTATGGACGAGAGGGGATTGGATTATCATCACCTAAAATTTTTTCTTAACCCATGCATTCGTAAATTCGTATTGATTTGTAATTTATGACAGTTTATAATTTGTTGAAATAAAACCCGATTTTCATCAGCACTTCGTTCGTAAATTTGCAGCTCAATGAATCAGCTCGAGCGCAATCAATCCATTCTTTATAAATACATTCCTGAAAAGGCGGTCCCTGTGATCGCGGAATGGATCTATGAACATGATTTTAAACTGCGCATTAAAAAAAGCAGAAGCTCCAAGTATGGCGATTACCGTCCACCGGTAAATGGTGAAAATCACCAGATCACCATAAATTACGACATGAACAAATACGCTTTTTTGATAACACTTGTTCATGAGATTGCACATCTTACTAACTGGAATAAGCGTCAGAACAGAGTTAAGCCTCATGGAGAAGAATGGAAAGATGAATACAAACGTCTGATGACGAACTTCATGGACTATGAGATCTTTCCGATTGATGTAATAGAAGCGCTAAAGAGATATATGAGTAACCCCGCTGCTTCCAGCTGTTCTGACCTTAATCTGCTGAGAGTTTTAAAGCGATATGATGTTCGTCAGGATACAGTTCTTCTTGAAGATCTGAAAGAGGGAAGCACTTTCTCATACAATGGCAGCAGATACTTTGTAAAAGGTGAACAGGTGAGAAAGCGTTTCAAATGTAAGGAGCTTAAAACTAAAAGAGAATACCTGTTTAACCCTCTCACAGAAGTGGCTTTGATCTCCAGTCCCATATTTGCCGGAAAATCCGAATAATGGCCAAATATTTAACAAAAATCCTTATTCCTAAGCCGTTTTTTTTAAATTTGTTCTCCTGAGAATTGGCGTGTTTGCTAATCGGGAGAATTATTACAGCTAATATTTACATTTCAAAAAAACAAATATGAGTTCAACCGCAGTTGATAAGAATACAGATCTGAAAGTTTCAAAGCTTGCAGAGAATATAATTGGTTCGGAGATTATAAAATTAGCCGCTGAGGTGAATGAAAAAATCAAGAAAGGGGAGAAAGTTTACAATTTAACTATTGGTGATTTCAATCCGAAAGTGTTCCCGATCCCTTCGGATCTGAAAAAGGCTATCATTCAGGAATATGAGAATGACCAAACCAATTATCCGGCTGCAGACGGTATGGTCGAACTTCGTACTGCTGTTTCTAAATTACTGAAAGAACGCGGTGGCCTGGATTATAAAACCGATGAGATAGTAATTGCAGGTGGTGCACGTCCGGTTATCTATGCAATTTTCAGGGCACTTGTTGATGCGGGTGATACCGTTGTTTTTCCTGTACCGTCATGGAATAATAATCATTACACGTATTTGAATAATGCAAAGCAGGTGTTGATCGAAACGACTCCTGAAAATAAATTTATGCCGACTGCTGCAGACATCAAGCCGCACATCGGTGTTGCAAATGTAATCGCATTATGTTCTCCGCTGAACCCAACAGGAACAACTTTCCGCAAGAAAGACCTTGAGGAGATCTGTGATATGATTCTGGCAGAAAATGTTAAGCGTAATGCTGAAAACAAAAAGCCTGTTTATCTTATGTATGATCAGATCTACTGGGCATTAACACATGGAAACACTCAGCATTTTGACCCGGTTTCCCTTCGCCCGGAAATGAAGAATTACACAGTTTTTGTCGATGGGATTTCCAAGTCTTTAGCAGCAACCGGTGTACGTGTAGGCTGGAGCATGGGGCCAAAGAAGATCATTGAGAAAATGAAATCTATCCTTACGCATGTTGGTGCATGGGCTCCTAAAGCTGAACAGCTCGCGACTGCAACCTATCTGAATGATCTGACTAGCTATGATACTTTTCTTGACGATATCAAATCAAAAATAAATGATCGTCTTGTTGGCTTTTACAAAGGTTTTCAAAGCCTGAAATCTGAAGGATTCAAGGTGGATGCTATCGCTCCTGAAGCAGCAATTTATCTGACTGTACAGTTTTCGTTGCATGGACAAAAAACTGCTGAAGGTAATGTGTTGAACACAACACAGGACGTTACAAAATATATTCTGGACGAGGCAAAAGTTGCATTGGTTCCTTTTTATGCATTCGGTGCATCTTCCGATTCAAGCTGGTATCGTTTGTCTGTAGGTACATGTAAGCTGGAGGATGTAGATGGTGTAGTGAATAATTTACGTGAGGCACTGAAGAAACTTAAATAATTCAACGAATCACGAATCTCGCGAATCACGAATTCAGATTCGATATTCGATTTAATTCGGTGTTCGTAGAAAATATAAACATAGTAAATAGAGAATTTTGAAGAATAACTATTGTGTGATTATGGCAGGCGGTGTTGGCAGCCGCTTTTGGCCAATGAGCAGAACAGCACATCCGAAGCAATTTCTGGATATTTTAGGAACAGGGCAAACGCTATTACAGCAAACTTATAGTCGCTTTGCCCGTCTTTGTCCAAAAGAAAATATTTTTATTGTTACCAACGACTCTTACGTTGATCTTGTGCGTGAGCAGATCAAAGGAATTGATACCAAAAATATTTTAAGCGAACCTGCACGAAAAAATACTGCTCCTTGCGTTGCTTATGCCTCATACAAGATCAATCAGATAAATCCTAATGCGCTTATTGTTGTTGCTCCTTCAGATCATCTGATCACAAAGGAAGATACTTTTATTAAAGCTGTTAAAGCATGCTATATTAAAGCAGCGTCAGAAGATTGCCTTGTAACTTTAGGGATTCGTCCAAGCCGTCCTGATACGGGGTATGGTTACATCCAGTTCAATGAGTCATCTGTTAAAGAAAAAGATAAGAGAATAAAGAAGGTGAAAACCTTTACGGAAAAGCCTGATCTGGAGATGGCAAAATTCTTCTTGCAGAGTGGTGATTTTCTCTGGAATTCCGGGATTTTTATCTGGAGCGTTAAGAGTGTGATCAATGCTTTTGAGAAGCATGCTAATGAAATGCATGTTCTCTTCAGTGAAGGAAACGATTTATACAACACTCCAAAAGAAGAGGAGTTTATCGCAAAAGCATATATTAACTGCAAGAATATTTCTATTGATTATGCGATCATGGAAAAAGCGGACAATGTGTATGTACGTTCTTCTATAATCGGCTGGAGCGATCTGGGAACCTGGGGCTCCCTTTATGATCACATTAAGCATGATGATAATGAAAATGCTATCGTTGGAAAAAATGTAATGCTGTACGATTCTAAAAATTGTATTGTCAATGTTCCGAAAGATAAGCTGGTGGTGATGCAGGGGCTTGAAGACTATATCGTTGTTGAATCTGACGGAATTCTACTGATCTGTAAAAAAGAGGATGAACAGCAGATCCGTACTTTTGTAAATGATACAAAAGTTTTAAAGGGCGAGAAGTTTGTTTAGGAATTACTTGCCTCTATACTGACTGTTATAGATTCCTTTGTAGGCGCTTGAGAAGTAGATAATAAAACGCCCGCCAATGATAGCCTGCTCCTGATTGTAATCTCCGAAAATGCTGACTCCTGCACCTACATCATAAGAGATCTTCTTTATGATCTGACCTTCAATGTACGCTCCAGGCTCTTTAAACTCTCTCTCATACCTATGCGTTGAATCCACGAAGGCATAGCCTGTTGAATACGATATTCCTATAAAAACTGCAACGTGAAAATCCTTGTCTTCATAACGTTTTCCGTAGCCAAGATGAAAGTTGTAGTTGTCGTATGAGCCGAATTTTTCTCCTGTGATAACCGTTCCCAACTGAAAGTATTGTTGTTTAATATGAAACTGGAAGTCCACACCACCTGCAAAACCATATTTCCTGTTATACGTAAGATTTTGTTGAATACCACCTCCCAGCGTTAGCCAGTTGTTATAGTATTTCATTTTTTTGTTGTTGATCACAAAAGTGCTGTCGGCCGGAGGTAAAGTTTTTTTTCCCTTTATTGTTTCTGCAGGTTTCTTATCATCAACTATCTGATAATGTTTTCCGTTTATGACAGTATCTGTTTGTGCAGATAGTTTTGTAAAACCACAAATCAGAATAAATAATATGAAATGAAATTTTTTCAATTGAAGAAATCTAAAAAAAATAAGGGGATGCAGGAATAGAATGAGAGAATCTTCCGGTGAGGAAGATTCTCTGGTTTGATTTATTTCATTGAGCCGCACATGTCTTCAGGCTTCACCCACTGATCGAATTGCTCGTTTGTAACAAGCCCTAACTCAATAGCTGCTTCACGAAGTGTTTTGTTTCCTTTATGAGCAGTCTTTGCTATTTTAGCAGCATTTTCATAACCGATATGAGTGTTCAAAGCAGTTACAAGCATCAAAGAGTTCTCCATGTGTTTTTTAATGATCTCATGGTTAGGCATAATTCCTTCCGCACATTTATCATTGAATGAAACACATGCATCACCGATCAATCTTGCCGACTGAAGAACATTCGCAGCGATCAATGGCTTAAATACATTTAATTCGAAATGGCCGTTAGATCCACCTATTGAAACTGCAACATCATTTCCCATAACCTGGGCACAAACCATAGTCATTGCTTCCGGTTGCGTTGGATTAACTTTACCCGGCATGATCGAAGATCCCGGTTCATTATCAGGAATGATGATCTCACCGATCCCGCTTCGTGGCCCGGAAGACAGCATACGAATATCATTTGCGATCTTCATTAAAGAAACCGCAGAACGTTTTAGCGCTCCCGATAATTCAACCATCGCATCGTGTGCGGCAAGCGCTTCAAATTTATTTGGTGCTGTAATGAAAGGCAGTCCGGTTAAGTCTGCTATTTTTTTCGCGACAAGCACATCGTAACCATTTGGTGTGTTTAAGCCTGTACCGACAGCCGTTCCACCTAAGGCAAGTTCACGGACAACTTCAAGCGAATTTTTTACAGCGCGGATGCTGTTTGTCAGCTGCTGTGCATAACCGGAGAATTCCTGTCCCAATGTTAAAGGCGTTGCATCCATAAAATGTGTACGCCCTGTTTTCACGATGCTCTTATACTCTTCTGATTTTTTCTGAAGTGTATTTCTTAGCTTTTCCAATCCCGGGATCGTAATATCAACTACCTGCTTGTATGCTGCAATATGCATTGCAGTAGGATATGTGTCATTTGAAGATTGTGATTTATTTACATCATCGTTAGGATGCAATACTTTTTTATCATCAGAAAGTTTTCCTCCGCTCAAAACATGTGCACGGTAGGCGATGACTTCATTCGCATTCATGTTTGACTGAGTTCCTGATCCTGTTTGCCAGATCACCAAAGGAAACTGATCATCAAGTTTTCCTGCAATGATCTCATCACATGCTTTTGCAATCAGATCTTTTTTATCTGCCGTTAATACACCCAGTTCATTGTTGGCCATTGCAGCAGCCTTTTTAAGATAGCCAAATGCATAAATGATTTCTTTAGGCATGCTGGCTTCAGGCCCTATCTTAAAATTATTGCGGGAACGCTCAGTTTGTGCTCCCCAGTATTTGTCGGCCGGTACCTTTACCTCGCCCATCGTGTCTTTCTCAATACGATATTCCATAATTCTGTGATTATTTAGTTAAGAATTTCTGCAGGTAAATTTACGATTTTTTTAGGCTGTCCGGCTGAATAATTTTTTCCGTTTCGGGTGAAAATCAATCTGTTTCATCGATGAATTCCTCCATCCGAATCATTTTTTACAAGTTTCAACGATACAAATATCCTTACTACCGAAATCAAAATATGAAGGCTATTATACCACCATAATTTTACTATAAAATGTAATTGCCATGAAAACAACATTACTACTCAATACAAAAGAAAGTCATTATTTAAAAGCATTGACTTCCTTCATGCAACAAATTTCCAAAGTGCTATTAAGCCTGTTGCTTTTCCTTTTTCCTGTATTAACTCGTGCTCAAGGTCCATGCGCTACTTTAAATCTTGATCTTATACCTCACAATGTATCTTGTAATGGAGGCACCGATGGGAACGTAATGTCAAGTGTCAGCGGTGGAACAGCTCCTTATAATTATTACTGGTCAACAGGTCTTCAAAGCGCTCATCTGCCGAATGTACCTGCAGGAACCTATTTTCTTACAATCGCAGATTATCTCGGATGTATTAAAAGGGATACGATCAAGGTGTTACAGCCCGATCCCTTGGTGTTGGATCTGTCGAGCCCGGAATTGATCACAGGCTATAATATCAGCTATTATATGGGGAGCGATGGGTCCATTGATCTGACGGTGAATGGAGGAGTTGCTCCATATTGGTATTCCTGGTCAAATGGTGCTTCAACGGAAGATATTTCCAATCTCAGCGCTAATGCATATACAGTGCTTGTTAAGGACGCAAATGGATGCGTAGCAAGTGGTACAATCGGGTTGGCGCAGCCAACTAATGTGGCAATGCCGACAGCATTTTCTCCAAACAGCGATGGACACAACGACAATTTTATAGTGCACGGAGCAGATGAGTCGTCCGAGAATCTGCTAACCATTTTTAACAGATGGGGCAATGTTGTTTATCAGCAAAAAAACTATACTGACCAGTGGAGCGGCCATAATAACAAGGGTGAAGAGCTTCCGGACGGAACATATTTCGCAGTTATGGAGATCAAATCTAAGGAGATGATACTGAAAGGTTATGTTGAAATGAAAAGACACTAAACATATAAAATGCAACACATGAAAAAGTTATTACTTATTCCGACAACGATCTTTTTGTTCCTTCAGATATCCTCTTTCGCGCAGCAGGATATTATGATCAGCCAATACATGTTCAATGGATTGTTATTAAATCCGGCATATTCAGGAACACATAAATATTTCAGTTCTACGTTACTGCACCGTAATCAATGGGTAGGGCTTGAAGGCGCTCCTAAGACATCCGTGTTTTCTGTTGATGGGCCCATTCACAATGAAAGAATGGGTGTAGGGTTAATTATTTCCAACGACCATATAGGTGTTTCTGATCAGACAGATATTTATGGAAACTATTCATATCAATTGCCATTGGGTGATGGTAAGCTTTCCTTTGGGATAAAAGCAGGTGTTTCAAAATACACGTATCAGTTTGACGAGCTTGTCTATTGGGATAATAATGATCAAGTGTTTCTTGGAAACAGAAGCAGCAGCTGGCTTCCAAAGTTCGGTAGCGGACTATATTATTATACAAACAAATGGTATGCTGGATTGTCGGTTCCAACACTGATTGCATATGATCCGCACAACAATTTCGGAACTGATGTGAATAATTCAAAATTTGCCAGGAGGCATTATTACGCGGTTTCAGGTTATGTATTCGACCTTAATCCGAATTTCAAATTAAAGCCATCTATACTTCTTAAATATGTAGCCGCTGCACCGGTGGAAGCGGATCTTAACATGCATATTCTTTATCGTGAACAATTGTGGCTCGGTGTGTCATACCGCACCAATGATGCTATTTCGACAATGATTGAGTATCAGACGAACGGGCGCTTCAGGATCGGATATGCTTATGATTTCACCACATCCAAGATCAAACAATACTCTTCCGGAACTCATGAGATTATGATCGGATATGATTTCGGAAAAGAAATAATTAAAGTTAAAACACCAAGATATTTTTAACAACAGCGCCATGAAAACAAAATTAACTTTTATACTGCTTGCATGTGTTACTTTCACTTCATGCTCTAAATACTACATTAAAAAAGGTGATGCATACTATAAGACGATGCAGTATAGTAAAGCAATCTCTAATTATACGAAAGGTATTGCAGGGACCACATCCGACAGCACGATAACAAAGCTTGCCAATTCATACAGGCTTAATAATGATTATGCCAATGCAGAGAAATGGTATGCTGAAGCCCTATCCATATCGGAGCAGCCTGCAATCAATATGTTTTATTATGCAAAGGCATTAATGAGCAATGGAAAGTATATAGATGCAAAAAAATGGTTTAAAAAATATCAGGCCGTTGCATCTTCTGATAAAGTTTCAAAACTCATCGCCTCCTGTGATTCTGCTGAGAGCTTTTTTTCAAATGCAAAAAAATATTCGATCAACGTTCTTGAGATGTCGGGTGTTTCATCAGCATTCTCTCCTGTGTATTATAAAGACGGAATTGTTTTCGCTGCAGATAAGAAAGAAAGCAATTCAGAACAAAAAGAAAGCGGATGGACGGGCCGCTCTTATCTCGATCTTTACGGTTCTGTAAAGCTTCAGGATGGGAGCTGGTCTGCGCCACAACCATTAAGTGGCGATGTGAACGGCCGGTATCATGAAGGGCCCGCTGTGTTCAATAACGATGCTTCCGTCCTATACTTCACAAGAAGCAATTATAAAGGAAGCAAAAAGCTTAGAAAAGATAATAAAGATGAAAGCAATCTTAAAATATTCAGCGCTGAAATAAAAGATGGAGTCTGGACAAATTTAAAGGAGCTACCGTTCAACAGCGATATGTATTCATGTGGGCACCCTGCCTTGTCGCCTGATGGAAAAACAATGTATTTCATATCTGACATGCCGGGTTCAAAAGGAGGGACGGATCTTTATAAATCCACTCTAAAGATTACTGATAATGGAGTGGAAGAATGGTCTGCCCCTGAAAATCTAGGTGAAGAGATAAATACAAGTGGAAATGAAATGTTTCCTTATGTACATAAAAGCGGACTGTTTTACTTTTCTTCTGATGGCCATAACACAATGGGAGGGCTTGATATCTACTCAGCCGGTTATGATGGAAAGAAATGGTCAGCACCGGAAAATTTAAAATATCCGATCAACTCTTCCAAGGATGACTTTGGATTCATTTTGAATGAAGATGGTAAGTCGGGATATATTTCTTCTGATAGAAATGGGAATGATGAGATTTACGAACTGAAATTAAATGACCTTATTTTTATTGTAAAAGGAAAAGTAACCGTTAGGGGAACAGGCGAGCCACTTTCAGATGCAGTTGTTGAAATAACCAACAATAAAGATAATTACATTCAAACCCTTTCGGTGGATGACAACGGCAATTACTGGATGAAGATGAAGGCAGGGGTTGATTATGAGATTCAGGCAAAAATGGAGGGTTATCTGAAGCCTGGGGTTCTGAGCATAAAAACAAGCGACAAGAAGAAGTCAGAAGTATTCCGTGCAGATTTTCAGTTAGAAAAGATCCAGACAGAAAAGCCAATTGTTCTTGAGAACATTTATTACGATCTGGATCAATGGATGATCAGAAAGGATGCAGCGGCTGAGCTGGACAAATTTGCAGCGATATTGCAGGAAAATCCACAGATCAGCATTGTTTTGAATGCACATACCGATTCCCGGGCGGCTGATGATTATAATAAAATTCTTTCCGAAAAGCGTGCAAAAGCTGCAGTTGAATATCTGATCAAAAAAGGTGTTGACTCCAAACGCCTGCAGTGGAAGGGTTATGGCGAAACAGTACTGCTGAATGATTGCGGTAATGCTCATCAATGTCCGGAGCAGGAGCATCAAAAGAACCGCAGGACTGAGTTTCAGATCATCAGGATCGAGCAGATGGCACAAAAATGATGTATTCAATAAAGTATAGCCTTATAAAATGAAACGTCCCATCATCATATTATTACTAATCCTTTTTGCAATGTTGTCCTATAGTGCTGAAACTGCCTGGGTGCAGAAAGCAAATTGCGGGGGGGCCGAACGGTTCAGGGCTGTCGGATTTTCTATAGGAAATTACGCTTACGTTGGCACGGGGATGACGAATACGGAGGCAGGTGGAACAAGTGACTTCTGGCAATGGGATCCTGCCGCTAATGTGTGGACGCAGAAAGCAAGTCTGGCAGGAGGCGTACGCTATGATGCAATAGGGTTTTCGATCGGTAACAAAGGTTATATAGGCGGTGGTGGAAGAGGCTCTTCTAACTGGTTGCAGGATTTTTGGGAATATGATCCCGCTTCAAACAGCTGGGTACAGAAAGCAGATCTCGGTGGTGGCCCCAGAGGAGAAGGCGTTGGTTTTGCGATCGGTAATAAAGGTTATATTGTTACAGGAGGTGATGGTAATCATAAGCAGGACCTGTGGGAATGGGATCAGTCTACAAATGTGTGGACAAGAAAAACTAATTTCCCGGGAGAATTAAGAATATTTGCAGCGGGATTTTCAATCGCTAACAAAGGATATGTGATCGGTGGACTGAATTCGTTTGGAAATGCACTTGCTGATTGCTGGGAATGGAATCAGGCGAATGATACCTGGACAAGAAAATCGAATTTCGGGGGCGGTATCCGTGCAGAAATGGCTGCGTTCTCAATAGGAAATAAAGGTTATGCCGGAACAGGAATTGCAACGGTTGATTATTTAAAAGATTTCTGGGAATATGACCAGGCAACGGATACCTGGATTGCTATTGCAGCTTTTGAAGGAGATCAGAGGGAATGCGCAGTCGGTTTTTCTGTAGGAAATAAAGGATATGTCGGCACGGGAGGGTATTATGATAACCGCGCTTTTTATAAAAAGGATTTCTGGGAGTACTCACCTGCCGTAGCATTGAAAACCGATGAGATCAAAAAGAAAACAGGAATGAATTTATTTCCTAACCCTACCACCGGTATCGTAAAGCTGACGGTAAGCGGTGTAGAAGAAGAAAGTTTTTATTCTGTTTTTGATGCATTAGGCAATCGTGTTATGAATATAACTCCTGTTAAACAAAACAGTCAGGAAATTGATCTGAGTAAAAAGCCAAAAGGAATTTATTTTGTTCAATACGAGAGCGGAGCTACCAAGGAAGTGAAAAAAATAATTGTTCAATAAGACTTAAACCTTCTTTAAAAATTCGAGAGTCAGCTCTGGCGGCCTCGCTATTATCGCTTTATCACCCATCACCAGGATAGGCCTTTCAATTAAAACAGGATTTTCAACAAGCGCTTTCAGCCATTGAGCTTGTGTCATCTTTTTCCCTTCAAACTTTTCTTTAAATAAAGGTTCGTTCTTCCTTACGAGCTCTGACGCTTTTATTCCAAGCATTTTAAGAAGTGACTTCAGTTCCTTTTGAGTTGGTGGCGTTTTAAGATATTCAATGATATTTGTATTCACTTTTTTTTCTTCCAGCAGCTCGCAAACGCCACGGCTTTTTGAGCAGCGTGTATTGTGATAGATCGTGATAGAAGGTTTTGAATTTTTCATAATAAAAATGTTATTGTTACCACCCCGGCCCTCCTTAGAGGAAGAAGTAGATTATCGTAAAATAAAAGATCTCGCCAATTACTGAACTCCTGATCTCCCATTCCCTAATCCACAATTCCTAATCTCACAATGACCATACTAACTATTCCCATATTCCATCAAATATGCTTTAATGAAATCTTTGAGGTCACCATCCATCACAGCCTGAACATTAGATGTTTCATGTCCTGTACGCACATCTTTAATTAATTTATAAGGATGAAAAACATAATTCCTTATCTGCGATCCCCATTCAATTTTCTTTTTGTTTCCTTCGATTTTATCGATGGCTTCTCGCTGCTTTCTTAATTCGATCTCAAACAATTGTGATTTCAATAGTTTGATAGCGTTTTCTTTATTCTGAAGCTGCGAACGTGATTCCTGATTTTTAATAATGATCCCTGAAGGCTTGTGATATAAACGAACCGCGGTCTCTACCTTGTTTACATTTTGTCCGCCAGCACCACCGGCCCGGAATGTTTCAAATTCTATATCGCCCGGATTTACGTCAATCTCTATCGTGTCATCGATGAGAGGATATGCATACACTGAGGCAAAAGAGGTGTGGCGTTTTGCATTGGAATCGAAAGGTGAAATCCTAACAAGACGGTGCACTCCGTTTTCACCTTTTAAGTAACCGAAAGCATAGTCGCCTTCAAATTCAAGTGTAACGGATTTTATTCCTGCAACATCGCCATCAGAACGATCCGTTTCTTTTACCTTGTAACCGTTCTTGTCGCCCCACATCATATACATTCGCATAAGCATTTCGGCCCAGTCGCAACTTTCTGTTCCGCCTGCGCCAGCATTTATCTGCACAACGCAGCTAAGGATATCTTCTTTGCCGCTGAGCATGTTCTTGAATTCCACATCCTCCAGCATTGCTTTGGTAATATCGTATTGCTGCATTACATCCTCTTCGGAAGCTTCAGCTCCTTTAAAGAAATCATAAAGCAATTCAAGATCATCCATGCTGCTTGTTAAAGCTGCATACGATTTGGTCCAGTTCTTTTTTATTTTGGTTTGTTTAAGCAGTTCTTCTGCTTTTTTTGGGTCGTCCCAGAAGTTCGGTGCGAGAGCTTTTTCTTCTTCCTCAGCTATTTCGCGAAGCTTACGTTCGATGTCAAAGATGCCCCCTTAACGCATCCGTGCGCTCCCGAAGGTCTTTTAGTTGGTCGGTTGTGATCATGTGCCAAAGTTAATAAATATGCAGTATGTGGTTGAGAAATTAACGTATTTTTGTCGCCTACAACAGGATCATGCAAACAAAATATTTTCGCGCAAATAAAAAGGAATATTGTCATATAACCGATGATGCTGTTTTTCTGGTTAACTCTAAGATTCCTCCCCGTGTACCTTTGGAGCATACTTTGGGTGAAGGTTGGGGGATAAAAAGCACTCTGAATTATATTATTTTCTTTTTTTTGTTTGTATATAACGCGGTATCCGCAACGTATTACGGGGTAGATTATATCAAAGAGCCTTTGAACTACTGTGCTCTTTTTCTATTATTTCTTTCTTTTAAAAGAATTCAGGATGGATTTCACAGCAGTACTACACCTTATATTTCAAGAAGCAAGATAACAAACGTGCTTTTTAAAACGCCACGTTTCTCATATCCGAGATTGGTTATTTATTTCAAGGGGCCTGAAGGAAAGGTACTGAGAAGGACAATTTCTGTTTTATATAAGCAGGAAGCTTTGCCGGTATTGAAAGAAACAGGATTATTGAAATAATTCGAAATTTCAAGTTTAAAATTCTGTATAGTAATCTGAAATTTCTGATTTCAAATTTGTAATTTTTTAATCATCTCCCACACCAGATCCCCTTCAAATCCTCTCGACATAGCATATTGTGCAGCTTTGTAATTCCTGACCTGTTCTTTTCCTTTGGTCTCTTTTAATTTTTTTAGAATCACATCTTCAAGTACTTTCAGATATTCATCTTCATCGATTTCTTGTAAGCCTTTTTTGATGCAGTAATCGGAGATCTTCCTTCTTTTCAGCTCGATCTTTATTTTAACCCGTCCCCATTTTTTGATCCTGAATTTACCCCCTGCAAATGCTTTTGCAAATCGTTCCTCATTCAAAAAATTATCTGTGATGAGATTGGCGATAATATTTTCCACATCGTTACTATACAGGCCCCACTCATATAGCTTGTCGCGCATTTCCTGCTGACAGCGTTCCTGATACGCACAGCTCATCTGGGCTTTGATGATTGCCTGAGAGGGTGTAAGTTTCTTTTTTGGTTTTGTTTCTTCGAACATGACACGCAGAGAGCGCAAAGCTTTGCGGTAAAGATATTGAATATTTATACCGATTTTGTTTTGTCCTCCTTCTGTATTAGTCCCGGTAACGCACGGACGAACGTTCTTTTAATTCGCCTTAGGAGGAAAAGTTGCTGGAGGATTTTTCTGAACGTACTGATTAACCCGCCACATCATAATCGCAGCAAAGATCATCGAGCCTATAACAACCAAACCTAACATAGGATAACGTTCCAGGTCTCCTGATGGAGTTTGTATAACTATCATTCCTGCAACGGCTGCTGCAACACCTCCGGATATTTGCTGAATAGCGGAATTGATCGCCATGAAGGCGCCTCTGTCCTGCGGGGCAGGCACAGCAGTCATCAGCGCAGATGCAGAGATCATTCTCGCGGAGATTCCAACGAAGAGGATCACATTTAATAATATCACGAGATAAAGTGGGGTAGCACCTAAATTTGTATAGATAGCAACCATCAGCATGCTTATAATTGTTCCGATAAAGAATGTTCTGAACTTTCCGATCCTGTCGCTAAGCTTTCCGATCAGCGGACCAAAGATCATAGAAAAAATTCCTGTTACACCATATAGCAATGGGAGCTGTTCCATCGTAAGGTGAAGGTTATGAATGCTGAATGCGCTTCCAAAAGGCATGAGCATAAATCCGCCTGTCGCTAACAAAATAGTTCCTGCAAAACCACGAACATGATGTTTGGTTGTAAGCGTTTTAATGAGATGCTGAAACGGACTACGATCTGTTTTTAAAAGTAAATGCTCATTGATCGGTTTCAAATAAATAAGCATTATTATACCTACGATTAATCCAAAGCCAGCGATCATCCAGAAAGGTGAATGCCATCCGAATCTATTTGCAAGTAGAAGGCCGATCGGAATTCCTAACACCTGGCTTGCCGCGAAGGCCATCTGAACAAAGCCCATAACGCGCCCGCGAACCTCCATTTTAAACAGATCGGTGATGATCGCGAAAGTAACGGAACCTATTACTCCTCCGAATAAACCTGTTACAATTCGTGCAATTAATAAGAAGTGATAGTCAGGAGCTATTGCGCAAAGGAATGTACCAATCAGGAAACCTGTATAAAAGAAAAGAAGAAGTTTTTTTCTGTCAAATTTATCTGCAAATCCTGCCGCAAGAAGTCCGGCCGCTCCTGCGCTGAAAGCGTAAGAAGAAACAACCCAGCCGAACTGCCCTGTCGTAATGTTCAGCTCTTGTAAGAGTTGCGCTCCAAGCGGAGAGAGTACCATGAAATCCAGAACGAGTGTAAATTGAAGGATAGCAAGTATTGCGATCACAAATTTCTGGTATCCGGTGAATACCTTTTTATTCTTCTTTTCAGAGTTTTCCATGAAGGAGTAAAGATAAAAAAAGCCCCCGCAGTGCGGAGGCTTTTCAATAAAGTATTTATGATTATTGTAAACTGATCTTTCTGGAAAACTGTTTTCCATCAGAGCTTACCTTTATCAGATACATCCCGTTTTTCAATTCATCGCGAGAGATAATGATTTGTTCTGTGTTGATGTTTGAAATTGATCTAACGTTCTTTCCAAGCACATCAAACATTTCAACTTTAACATCTGAACCTTTAAATGCTGAAAGATCGATAGTGAATGAAACGTTCGCGGGATTCGGATAAACAGTGATGTTTTCTGCATCAGCGCTTAGGTCTTCAAAACCTAATGCCAAGGCTTGAATCGGCCCGTTGTAAGAACAGATCATTGGGGTTCCGCAAGTATAACGCTCTAAAAAGTTACGCATGTAAACGATGGTTGTATCGTACTGCGCGATGTTGTTTGCTGTTGTTCCAACTTCAGGAACGTGGTCCTGGTTGTAATACGTTTTAAAACAATTCTCAACGCCAATAGCGTTAGCTCTTGCTGCTACAGTGGAACTTCCGTCTACCACAAGCAGTGGGTATTGTCCAAGTAAATAGATAACTGCTGACCCATAAGGAACTGTATTATCGTTGTTACCATGAAGGCTTAATACAGGCTCATCTCCGGGTTGCATCCAGGCAACATCACCAAGGGCGCCGCAAATATTTATAATGGCATTTACGTTAGATGAGTAACCTGGATTTCCGCTTAAGCCTTCGATTCCGCCATGTAAGCCGTATTGTGGATTTGTTCCTGCTCCCGTTGTGTCTACGTAAGATGGAAATTCCGATAGCTGATCCATGTATGCAATGTGAAGAGCCATGAAGCCTCCTGCTGATACACCTGCGAAAAATATTTTATTAGGATCGATCTTGTATGTGTTTCCACCAACAGCTACATTCTTTCTGAAATAACGCACTGCTGCACGCCCGTCATGAACAGCACGCATTACGGCCGCTCCGGCATCTGTTGAATCAGGAGGCCCGTTCAGGGGAAAATGCGTCATACCCACGCGGTATTCTATCGAGACTGCAACATAACCCAGCTTCGCAAGGCTCTGGCACAATGGAACAACATCCGATCCGGTTTTGCTTCCACCGACAAAACTTCCGCCATGTGCAACAATTACCAATGCTCTGTTAGTGGCAACATCTCCGGTAGGCTGGTAAATGTCCATCATCAGATTCTGATTTGTATTGTTAGCTTTCAGATTACTTCCGTACTGAACGTTTGAGGTTACAGTTGATCCGGGGAAAACATAATTATGATATCGTCCACCGAAACATTGTGCATTGATACTGCCGGAACCAAGCAATAAAGCTCCCGAAAGGAGGGCTGAGTAAATTTTCTTCATGATTTTTTGATTGTTTAGGTTAAAGATAGAATATTTATGCAAGAATAAAAACTTCTGCAAATAGTTGTAAACTCAGTTGTAGAGTTTGTAGTTAGTGGTTTGTAGTTCGTAGAGGGTTCACCTGATGATACTGATCTTGAAAAATCAAGCCAAGTTAAGGGTGTGTGGTTCTTCAATTCTACTCGGCTTAGATTATATTGGTACTGTGAGGTTGCTGCGGGCGAAAAGCCCTCGCAATGACGTACTAAACACAGATTCGTAAATTCGTAATAATTCGTAATTCGTTGTTAGAAGTTCCACTCCACACTAACCCCAGGCACTACAGCTCTTGATTTGTATGTGCCTCCGAATTGTGTTTCCATGTTTGTATCCGTGCGCTTCATTCCTTCAATGTATAAAAGGGAAGCATCAACATGGATCGTTTTTGTAAGGTTGTAGGTAGCTCCGCAGGTGATCCCGATCTTATTTGCATCGGGCGTTTCAGGTGTAAGGTATCCGGATTTTACGGGGCTTGAATCAAAATATCCGCCTAAGCGAACAGACCATTTTTCACGCAAGTCATATTGCGCACCAATCCTGTAAATGAATGAGTTTTGATACATCCGTGGAGAGTGAATGTCGGCAAGCTTATCCGTGTTCTCTTCAAAATCGATCACTAGTGAGTCGTATGATTTCCAGCCGATATAATTAACATCAAGGGCAAGTTTTAGTTTAGAAGTCGCAACATATCCAAATCCTAAAGTGATGGTTTGTGGCAGACGAATATGTGTTGAGAATGTAGTGGAAGGGAAGTATTTGTCGACTGATGAAGGCACGTCAAATTCAGCTGTTCCTCCATCAACCTTTACATTAACTTCAGAACGGTAATCGATCCCGATGGATAATTTATCATTCGGCTTAAAATAAATTCCTGCGTTATAGCCGTATCCGCTTGCTTTTCCAACGAGCTTGCCTTCTCCATATTTGCCAAGAGAATCCTGGATAGGAACGCCTTTACGCAGACTGAATCCTCCCGTTGCATAGATGAAGCCTGCACCAATTCCTATTTTGTCATTGATCTTAAAAGATGCAGTTGGCTGAATAAAGATTGTTTTCAGATCGATCTCGCGAATTAAGAATTGACCCTTCCAGTCATCAGGCCACTGCACCTTGCTTCCGAATGGTGTGTAAACTCCCAACCCTACATTCCATTTTGCGGTTTTTTTGAATTTATAAACTGCATACACTGTGAAAGGAGTACCGGTATGATTGACAATGCTTGAAGTATAATTTCCCGGGTATGGCTCGAGGTACATTGTTCTTGGGATGATAAAGCTTGCTCCGAATGAGATCCCGCGAAGAGAGTCGAGGAATGATACCGCTCCCGGATTAAAAAATATAGCGGAATTATCTAACAGCAGCCCGGTTCCTGTATGCCCCATTCCGGTTTGTTTCTGCCCCTGCAGGTTAACCTGGAAGCCACCGGCAATGGCGTTTGTGATGACAAAACAAATGGCGATAAATGAAAGGTATGTTCTCTTCATAGAGGCAAAATACGGAAAATTTAATTCGGAAATCAAGTTTTTAAATACTTAGGCAATGGGTTGCGCGGGAGTCCTGATAACAGCGGAAATGAGCTTGTGGAAAGTCCCGAAATAATTAACAATATTTGGATTTCGACTGCCAATAAATCCGTACCTTTGCACCGCAAATCACAGGAACAAATTGGCTTTACGGTTGTTTATCTGAAAGACAGTTCAGGTTTCAGTTTATCGCTTTAGGAATAGCTTTTAATTATTTGGATTTTAAAAGGTTTTTCCGGGAATTGGAAGAGCCTTTTTTGATTGATTCGCAACAAAATAAACAACATGCTGGCGCTCAGATCCTGAAACAAGTTCAGGAAGACCTCCGCACATCAAAACCTGTAGATTTCGTACAAAATATACAGTTTAACAAACACAGATTCGTAATTCGTTTTGATTCGTAATTCGTAGAGTATTAGATGGCAACAGAAATAAAAACAGATGTAGTAATATTATTCGCTGGTGATTCCGGGGATGGGATTCAGCTTACCGGCTCGCAGTTCACGAATACCGCTGCATTGTATGGTAATGATATAAGCACATTTCCAAACTTTCCTGCAGAGATCCGCGCTCCGCAAGGAACTATCGCAGGTGTTTCCGGATTTCAACTTCATTTCGGAAGTGTAGAGATCTTTACTGCAGGCGATGCATGCGATGTGTTGGTGGTGATGAATGCTGCAGCACTAAAGGCGAATTTAAAACAATTAAAACCGGGCGGGATCATCATTGCAAATACCGATGGTTTCGATGCAAAGAATTTAAAGCTTGCGAAATATCCTGATGGGGTAAATCCTTTAAAAGATAATTCACTTGAAAAATATAAAGTGTTTGAGATCGATGTGACGAAGATCACACGCACCGCACTGGAAGGTTCTGGACTAGGTACTAAGGAGATGGATCGTTCCAAGAATATGTTCGTTCTTGGTTATATCTACTGGATGTACAATCGTTCGCTCGAAAATTCAATTGAATTCTTAAAAGAGCAATTTAAAAAGCGTCCTGAATTACTGGATGCTAATATCAAAGTTTTAAAAGCGGGTTTCAATTACGGTGATACGGTTGAAACACCGATGAACCGTTTTGAAGTGAAGCCTGCTCCGGTAGCAAAGGGCACATACCGTAGCATCATGGGAAACCAGGCTGTCGCAATGGGATTGATCGCTGCAACACAAAAAGCAAATCTGACATTATTTTACGGAACATATCCTATCACACCGGCTTCTGATATTTTACATGAATTGTCGAAGCATAAGAATTTCGGTGTGAAAACATTTCAGGCAGAGGATGAGATCGCTGCCATAACATCCGCGATCGGTGCATCTTTCGGGGGAGCGTTAGGGATCACAGCATCATCCGGTCCGGGTATAGCGCTCAAAGGCGAAGCGATCGGATTGGCGTTGATGCTTGAGCTTCCATTGGTGATCGTGAATATCCAGCGTGGCGGTCCCAGTACAGGCTTACCGACAAAAACTGAACAAGCCGATCTAATGCAGGCGATCTACGGAAGAAATGGTGAAGCTCCTGTTCCCGTAGTTTCTGCAAGCACTCCAAGCGATTGTTTTGAAATGGCATTTGAAGCTTGTCGCTTGGCAATTGAATTCATGACTCCGGTATTTTTCCTGAGTGATGGTTATATCGCGAATGGTTCGGAGCCCTGGAAATTCCCTGCAGCTGCAGATCTGCCGGAGTTGAAAGTTTCCTTCGCAAAAAATAATTTAAAAGAAGGAGAAAAATTCCTTCCGTATAAACGGAATGAAAAGCTTGCGCGTGAATGGGCTATCCCCGGAACTAAAGGCCTGGAGCATCGTGTAGGCGGAATTGAAAAAGAGAATGAAACAGGGAACATTTCTTATGACCCTGATAACCATGAGCTGATGGTGAAGATCCGTCAGGCCAAAGTGGATAACATTGCTGATCATATTCCTTTGCAAACTATTGATAACGGAAATGAAAAAGGAAAACTTTTAATTCTCGGATGGGGCTCTACCTACGGTTCAATTAAAACTGCAGTAAGAGAAGCAAGAGCAGCAGGACATGATGTATCTCATGCCCACATCAAATACATGAATCCATTGCCAAAAAATTTAGGCGAGATGATCAAAGGTTTTGATAAAGTACTAATTCCGGAGATCAACAACGGACAATTAATAAAGATCATCCGTGATAAATATCTGGTGGATGCAAAGGGATTAAATAAAATTAAAGGAATGCCGTTTACTTCAGGGGAGATAGTGGAGAAGATAAAGGAAATGTTAAGTACAGATCACTAATCTATACGAATATTACGAATCTGGGTGGATAGAAGAACCATATTTTTATGTTAGAGAAAAAAGATTTAGTGTATCCTGATTTAAGTTATAAGATTATCGGGTGCGCTTATGAAGTTTTCAATGGGCTAGGCGGTGATCATAAGGAAGTTGTATATCAGCGCGCAATGGCCGTTTCTTTGAAGGAAAAAGGACTAGGGTTTACCGAACAACACTATTATCCGGTTAAGTTTAAAGAAGTAGTGGTGGCTAAAAATTTTTTTGATTTTTTCGTTGACGATAAGATCGTAGTGGAATTAAAGTCTGCCAACCGCTTTACCAAGCAGAATTATGAGCAGGTATTAAATTATTTGAACATTTCCGGTATTAAATTGGCGCTATTGATTTCTTTTGGAAAAGAAGAAGTAAGGTGTAAGCGAGTTGTGAATTTTAAAGCACTAGAAAATGCTACGGGACATTTAAACCCTGAATTAGGTTATAACAAAGAATAATTAGACAAAATTGTAGGTCTATTTTCGCAAACACAGATTCGTAATATTCGTAAGAGATTCGTGATCTGTAAAAATAAATATCATTAGATGGAAAGTCAGTTAGTAGAAAAATTATCACCCAAAGATTTCGTGACCGACCAGGAAGTACGCTGGTGTCCGGGTTGTGGTGATTACTCAATATTAAAGCAGGTTCAAACGGTAATGCCTGAGCTTGGATTAAAGCGTGAAGAGATCGTTTTTATATCCGGGATCGGGTGTTCGTCACGTTTTCCTTATTACATGGAAACGTATGGAATGCATAGTATTCACGGGCGTGCGACAGCTATCGCAAGCGGATTAAAGGCAACACGTCCGGAGTTAAGCGTGTGGGTAGTGACCGGTGACGGAGATGCATTGTCGATAGGAGGAAATCATTTAATACATCTATTAAGAAGAAATTTCGATGTGAATGTATTGATGTTCAATAATGAAATTTACGGTTTAACGAAAGGTCAATATTCTCCGACATCTCCATTAGGAAAAGTTGCGAAATCCACCCCGATGGGCTCTGTGGATCATCCTTTCAACCCATTGGCATTATGTCTTGGTGCTGATTCTACATTTGTCGCTCGGAGCATGGATCGCGATCCGATCCATTTACGTGAAGTTTTAAAAAGAGCAAACGCACACAAAGGAACTTCGATGGTGGAGATCTATCAGAATTGTAATGTATTCAATGATGGAGCTTTTGAGATCTATACTGAAAAAGGGACTAAGAAATTAAATACACTTTTTGTTGAGCAAGGAAAGCCTTTATTGTTCGGTGAAAACGGAAATAAAGGAATCAAGCTTGATGGTTTTAAGCCGATCGTTGTTGATCTTGCTGATGCTTCTGCTAATGATCTCTGGATCCATGATGAAAAAGATCAGGTGAAGGCAAATATTCTGGTTCGCTTCTTTAATAACGCGAGCACAGAAAACGCGTTGCCACGACCATTCGGTGTTTTTTATCAGGAAGACAGATTCTGCTATGAGAAAGCATTTAATCTTCAGGTGCAGGAAGCAATTGCAAATAAAGGGGTTGGTGATTTAGATGCCTTGATCAGGGGGAAGAATACCTGGACGATATAGAAATTATAATCATAAATGCTCCTTCGTAAAAACGCTCAGTTGTGTGTTCGGAGAGTGATTTTCAATATTACGTCATCCCGTGCCCCGACACGGGATCTTGTTTCTTAGGACAATATGTTTTCATTTTGCTGACCCGAAGAAGATCCCGTGTCAAGCACGGGATGACCGTATGAAGAAAGATTCAAGCTAAAGAACTTTCTTCAGAATGACCGTTCGCACAAATCACAAAAAATGTTTCTTCATTAAACCTTTCCAAAATCCCTTCGTCTTACCTCCGAATTTTAAATCGTAACTCTATGAAAAAACTATTGATGACACTGTTTACTGTAGCGGTTGCTTCGGTAAATACTATCGCACAGGAAGTGGCAAAAACACCACCGCCACGCAAAACTCCTGAAGAGCGAGCGGACAACATGACGGCCCGTATGACTAAAGCATTAGCTTTAAATGCAGAGCAGCAACAAAAGGTCAAAACTATGATCCTTCAGCGTGAAAAAGAAAAAGAGGAATTAAGAGAGAAAGCAAAAGGCAGTCAGGAAAAAATGCAAGCTTCAATTGAAGCAGATCTGCAGAAGATCCTGACCCCTGAACAGTTCGATAAATTTAAAAAGAACCAGGAGGAAATGAAGAAAAAGAGGTTGGAAAGAAAAGCGAATCCTGCACCGCGTCATAACGACAGGATGGCTCCACCGCCACCTCCAGCGGAGAAATAAGAAAAAGCCCTGTTAAACAATTGTTCAACAGGGCTTTTTGTATTATGTTGTCAGCTATTTATATTTCGGAACATGAGAGTCCATGAACTTTGCAGCTGCATTGTTCCATTTCTCAACAGAAGCATTTCTGTTCTTGTTCAAGGTTTCATTGTTGCTGTTGTATTTGTTCAGATCAGCGTTCATATCATTTACTGCAGCATTGTACTGCTCTACATCCTGCTGTGTGCGTTTGTTTTGTGGTTTTGCATCAAAAGCAGCTTTTACTTTTTCAAGCTTCTCTTTCTTCATGTAGAAGTTTACGATAACCGGCATTTTTGTAGACGCCTCGTCTTTATAAAATTCAAGCATGTTTTTGCAAGCTGCTTTTAAGTTAGCATCCCCTTTGAATGGTTTTATATTCTCAAGCTTTGCTAATCCTTCAGTCGCATTTGTCAGTAACGCATTCTTGTTCTGTTCCATCGCGTTAAGGTCCGAACGGTTCTGTGCATCTATCAGATATGCTTCCTGCTTGTAGCTCTTAAAAAAGATAAGATACAGTTCATTGTAATATTTGATCACATCTCCGGCACTTTCAAGTTTCTTTGCAATTTTGTCTTTGTTCTCAAGAAGGTTGATGTTGTTCTTCGCTGCAAATTTCCTTTGTTCTCCTTCCATTCTGTCACCCGCTGCATTCAACCTTTCGTTCGCTTTTTCCTGTGCAAGCAAATACGCTTCCATCTGGTCGTAAGATTGCTCAGCGATCTCTTCCATGTTCACGATCTTCTCGTAATCCTGAGTCAACACTTTGTTATTAATGTCAAGGAAAGCAACTACAGAATCCCTCAGGGAGGCATCACCTTCGAAAGCGGGCATTCTGCCTATTTTATTTTTTGCCTGTACCGATGTCTTTATAAGCTCTTTACGTTTGTTATCGATCTTACGCGCTGTCTTGCCATGAGCTACCGCGCTGGTGTAATCCCAGGTGTCGGCCATGATCGCGCCCAACTCCTTATTGATACTTTCCATGTAATCAACTGCGGATTTTTGGGCGCTTGACTGCGTTACTATAAAAAGACTGAAACATAAAATTGATAATACCTTGAGTTTGCTCTTTCTCATTTTGATTGTTTTTGTTGGGTTATTTATTATTAATTGAATTGATATAATCCTGCATGATCAGATAGTTTTCTTCTATATAAAGATCATTCTGAATGTTTTTAATAAGAACATCGTTCACCTCTTTCTTGTAGGTGTCAACCTTTAGAAGCTCTTCATCGTATTGTGTGCTGCTGACCTTGAATTTCTCCGAAGGGTTTTCTGAGAGGCGGGAAATATCTTTTTCCGTTTGATTCAGGGCTGCCTGATATTTTTTAAAGCCATCCAATGTCAACACGAGCTTTTTTCTTTCATTCTTTTCTTTCTGTAATGAATCCGAAATTGTGCGGATCCTTTTAAAGGAATTATTTAAGGCAATTCTGCTTTCACTTTTGGTTGACAAAGCCGTTTTCGGGATCACCGGGAGAGGATTGAAAATTACTTTTTTCACAATAGAATCCGCTTTTAAAGCGTAAGGGCTCGATGCCTCTCCGTACAATTTATTATTATAAAAATCCGGTAGTTCTATATCGGGGCGAACCCCCGCATATTGATGGCTGATTCCGTCAATGCCATAAAACTTGCTTCTGGTGACATTTACATAATCAGTAACGTTAGCCGAAGCCTCATCGATGTAGTTGTTCAGATTGAGTGAGGTGTCGAGTGGTATGGTTATTTGTCCGATCGATTTCCCGTACGTAGTGCTGCCCACGACCAGCGCGCGGTTATAGTCTTTCATTCCTGCAGTAAAGATCTCGGATGCGGAGGCGCTGAAACCATTAACCATGATCACCATCGGGCCGTTATAAATTGTTCCGCGATTGATGTCTTTCATCAACTGAGGTTTTGAATTTTTATCTTTCATCAGGCAAAAAGGCCCTTCATCAATAAAGATCCCGGCAAGATTAACAGCCTCGTACAATGAGCCGCCACCATTAAAACGAAGGTCCAGGATCAGGCCTTCAATATTTTCCTGTTTTAATTTGATTATCTCTTTCGCAACATCATTCGCGCAACCTAAAGCACGGGATGTATTCATTTCAGTATAAAATCCCGGAAGGGAAATGTATCCGACTTTTTTATTACCATTAAGAACGAAACCTGAAATGTTGTTTTCTTCCACTGCAATTACTTCCCTGTAAAGACTGACAGGATTAATCATACCATTACCCTGGCGGATCGTCAGTTCTATCTTGTCTGACGTTGAAGAATGGATCAACGATTCCACTTCGGAAGGACTTGAATATGCAAGATCGATCGGTTCCTGCTCCGGCCATTTGATCTTTAATACAACATCATCTTTATGCAGCTCGCTTGATTTCCATGCAGGTCCACCGGGAGTTAATGAGCCAATTACGATCTCACCATTTTTTCCTTCAGCGAATGAGAGCCCGAAAGACTTTGCCTCTTTGGAAAGCCCGGCATCGAAGTTTTCTTTTTCGAGTGATGAAAAGTACAGCGTGTGCGGGTCGAAGCGATTTGCAATGACATTGTTAAACTTTACAGTGACATAATTTTCAAAGCCCATAGGATATTCGAGGATCCGTTTTATGAAACGTTTTTCTTTTGTGCGGATCTGCTTTCTAGCTTCCGGTTCCTTAAGCAAAAGAGTCTTATTGTCGGAAGTAACAGGATCCTGATTCTCTTCTGTCGCGGAAAAGATGATCTCCAGAGTTTTAAATTTTAATCTACGTCTCCATCTTTTTTCCAGCTGGATATCGTTTGCGGATGTGATCTTTTCAGAAATAGGATAAAAGGTGATCGTATCTTTTGCTGAAAGGTCAAAAGGTTTATTGAGGATGGAGCCAACGAGCGTGTCAATTTTCGTAAGACGTTCGTGATATAGTTCGGTTGATAATTTTAAAAAGTTGCAAATTGTGGTATTATCTGCATCATCGATCGCGAATTTGAAAGGCTCGAGCTTCTTTAATTCCACTTCCGTGAAAATGGTGCTGTAAGGATCAAGGGCATCAATGAAATCATTAAAGATTTGTTCAGAAACTTTATCATTCAGGGTTAAGCCTTCGTAGTGGTATTTATTAAGCATTGCGATCAGCATTGAGGATCGCTCACATGAGATCTTTTCCTGCGCCAAAGTGTTTTTTTGGAACAGGATGCAAAGACATAAACAAAAGAGCAAATTCTTCATCTGAGGGAAATGCTTAATTACAGTGGATTTTTAGGGTAATAAAGGTAATAAATTAAAGTCTTGCTCCTGCATTTACCGATTAATTGCTTCTATTCATGGGTAAAACAGCGGATTGGTGTGATTTATCGAAATATCCCTTACTTAAATCAATGCATCTTTTGTAATTTCGTTTCCGCAATGTCGAGTACGTTTCTTCAAACCCCTATTGAATACCTAAAGGGAGTCGGGCCTCAAAAAGCCGATCTCCTGAAAAAGGAATTGCGCATTTTCAATTACGGTGATCTGCTCACATTTTATCCCTTCAGATATGTTGACCGAACCAAGTTCTATAAGATAAAAGACATCAACGATGATCTTCCTTACGTACAGCTCCGCGGGAAAATAGTGCATACGGAAATGATCGGTGTGAAACGTACACAGCGCTTTGTCGCAAAGTTCAGTGATGGTACAGGAGTGCTTGAGTTGGTTTGGTTTCAGGGCGCAAAATGGATAGGTGACAAGATAAAGCCACATGCAAGCCAGGAATATGTCGTGTTTGGTAAGCCCACGCATTTTAATGGAAAATTTAACATCGCACATCCGGAGATCGACCCGGTAAGTGATGAGAATACAGTTCTCGCTTCCGCACTTCAGGCTGTGTATAACAGCACGGAAAAATTGAAGGTCAGAAGCCTTGATACAAAAGGAATTGCAAGAATTCAGAAAGCGCTGGTCTCGCAGATCAAAAATAATATCCCGGAGATCCTTTCTAAAAATATTATGGATAAATTCCAGCTGATCTCACGTGAAGAGGCATTTAAAAATATCCATCTTCCGAAAGATCCGGATATGCTCAAGCGTGCTACGTTGCGATTGAAATTCGATGAACTGTTTTTTATCCAGCTGAAATTGCTCAAGCAAAAAGGCTTGCGTGAAAAGACGTTCAGGGGAAATGTTTTTTCAAAAGTGGGAGAGTACTTTAATAAATTCTATAATGAACATTTGCCCTTTGAATTAACGGGCGCCCAGAAGAGAGTGATCAAGGAGATTCGCCTCGACATGGGAAGCGGTAAGCAAATGAACCGTTTGGTGCAGGGGGATGTTGGGAGCGGTAAAACATTGGTCGCATTGATGAATATGCTCATTGCAATGGATAACGGATTTCAGGCTTGTCTGATGGCTCCGACAGAGATCCTTGCTAACCAGCATTACGAAACGATCTCGGAATTACTAAAACCGCTCAATGTAAATGTCGGTCTGCTTACCGGTTCAACAAGAGCAAAAGCGCGAAGAGAGCTTCATGGAAAATTGCAGAATGGCGAAATGCATATTCTGATCGGAACACATGCTTTACTTGAAGACGCAGTACAGTTTAAAAATATCGGATTAGTGGTGATCGATGAGCAGCACAGGTTTGGTGTTGCACAAAGAGCGAAGATGTGGACAAAGAATTCCATTTCACCTCACGTATTGATCATGAGCGCGACACCGATTCCGCGTACGCTTGCTATGACACTGTATGGCGATCTTGATGTGAGTGTGATCGATGAAATGCCTCCGGGACGTAAACCAATCCAGACCGTTCATCGTTTTGATGAGAACAGAATGCGCGTGTTCGGTTTTATGAAAGAGCAGATCGAAGTCGGCAGACAGATCTACGTTGTGTATCCATTGATCAAAGAATCTGAAAAGATGGACTTTAAAGATCTTATGGATGGATATGAAAGTATTGCAAGAGCTTTTCCTCCGCCTTATCAGATCAGCATTGTGCACGGACAAATGAAAGCGGACGCAAAAGAATTTGAGATGCAGCGTTTTGTGAAAGGTGAAACACAGATCATGGTCGCGACCACAGTTATTGAAGTCGGAGTGAATGTTCCCAACGCAAGTGTGATGGTGATTGAAAGTGCAGAACGTTTTGGTTTATCGCAATTGCATCAGCTGCGCGGTCGTGTTGGACGAGGGGCGGAACAATCGTATTGCATCTTAATGACATCACATAAGTTAGGTGCTGACGGAAAACTCCGCATGGAAACCATGTGCCGCACCAATGACGGGTTTGAGATCGCGGATGTAGACATGAAACTACGTGGCCCCGGAGATATGGCGGGAACACAGCAAAGCGGAGTGCTTGATCTTAATATAGCAGATCTCGCAAAAGATGCACAGATACTACACGCTGCACGAAACATGGTGATCGAGCTTCTTTCCGAAGATCCCGAATTAGCTAAGCAGGAGAATGCCAATATTGCTTATCATTTTTCTATGATGGGGAGGCAGAATACGAATTGGAGTCGCATATCGTGACCTCACCCCTTAATCCCCTCTCCACATGAGAGGGGGCTGCACCCAGATCTCCGGTTGTACGTCATTGCGAGGGCTTTTTGCCCGAAGCAATCTCACATTGTTTCGGTTAACCAAATCATCAATCAAAACGTCATCCCGTGCTCCGACACGGGATCTTCATCCGGTTAGCGGAATCCAATAAATGTTTCGGTTAATCAAATCATCACTCAAAACGTCATCCCGTGCTCCGACACGGGATCTTCGTCCGGTTAGCAAAATGCCATGAATGTCATCCTAAGAAACAAGATCCCGTGTCGCGGCACGGGATGACAGTCAGGTTTAAACTTTTCTCCGAACTGAGAATCGTGCATCACGCCTGGTCAAAATGTTTCTGTTATTGTTATTTAATTTAAGAACGTCATCCCGTGCTGTGACACGGGATCTTCATCCGGTTAGCGGAATCCAATAAATGTTTCGGTTAACCAAATCATCAATCAAAACGTCATCCCGTGCTCCGACACGGGATCTTCATCAGGTGAGCAGAATCCAAAAATGTTGTTCTAATGAACAAGATCCCGTGTCAAGCACGGGATGACAGTATAGTTTAAAACTGCTCTTCGTAGAAACCTCTGCGGCTCTCTGCTTTTCTCCTTTTCCTCTGCGGTAAAATTTTCTCTTTTTTTCAACAAATCCTCCAAAACTGTTTAAAACATTATCAAAACAGCCCCTCCCCAATTCTTATATTTGTGTAAATACTCAACACATGTCAGATTCACGTTTTTACAAAAAGATAGCATTACAATTAGGGATCAGGGAACAACAGGTTAGCGCCACAGTAGACCTGTTAGATGAAGGAGCAACCATTCCATTCATTTCCCGTTACCGTAAAGAAATGACCGGCTCGCTGGATGAGGTGCAGGTTGCTAACGTGCGTGATGAAATAGAACGATTGCGAGCACTGGAGAAAAGACGTGAAGCGATCATTGAATCGATTGAATCGCAAGGAAAATTAAATCCTGAACTGATCAACGCTTTACGTTCTGCCGAAACTCTTTCAACATTAGAAGATATCTACCTTCCATATAAGCCGAAACGCAGAACCCGTGCAACCATCGCAAGAGAAAAAGGCCTGGAGCCATTGGCGCAAATGCTTTTTGAACAAGGGAAAATGGATGTGAAGGCTGAAGCAGAAAAATTCATTGCTGACGATAAGGATGTTAAAACAAAAGAAGATGCGCTTGCCGGTGCACGTGATATCATTGCAGAATGGGTGAATGAGAATGCAGAAGCGCGTGATAAAATCCGTAACCTGTTCAAGCGTGAAGCAACTATAAAAAGTAAAGTGCTGAAAGGAAAAGAGGAGATAGGAGAGAAGTTCAAGGATTATTTCGATTGGGAAGAACCATTGATGAATTGTCCTTCACACCGCTTGCTCGCGATCCGCAGGGGAGAGAGCGAAGAAGTGCTGAGCATTTTTATTGCTCCGCCAGAAGAAAGCGCGATCGATATTTTAACAAAACAATTTGTTACAGGAAATAATTCTGCCTCTGAACAAGTCAAACTTGCCGTGATCGATTCGTATGAACGCATGATGCAAAGCTCGATCGAAAGTGAAATGCGGATGATGACAAAAGAGCTGGCAGATGAAAAAGCGATCCAGGTGTTTGCGGATAATTTGCGTGAACTGTTGCTTGCTTCGCCACTCGGACAAAAAGCGATCCTGGCAATTGACCCGGGATTCCGGACAGGCTGCAAAGTAGTTGCGCTCGACAAACAAGGGAAATTACTGGAGGATACAGTGATCTACCCGCATGAGCAGAATAAATTATTCCATTCAAAACAGACCGTCCTTGCACTGTGTGCTAAGCATGACCTGGAAGCGATTGCAATCGGCAACGGGACTGCAGGAAGAGAAACAGAAACATTTGTACGAAGCATAGAAGAATTACCAAAGACGATCAACGTGATCATGGTGAATGAAAGCGGTGCTTCCATTTATTCCGCTTCGGATGTGGCGCGTGAAGAATTTCCTGATAAAGATATTACAGTGCGTGGTGCTGTTTCTATTGGAAGAAGACTTGCAGATCCACTGGCAGAGCTGGTGAAGATAGATGCTAAATCCATTGGTGTAGGACAATACCAGCACGATGTTGATCAGTACCTCTTAAAGAAAAAGCTGGATGAAGTAGTGGAGAGCTCGGTGAATAAAGTGGGCGTGGAAGTGAACACAGCGAGTAAACAGCTGTTAACATACGTTTCCGGCTTAGGTCCGCAACTGGCAAGAAACATTGTTGAATACAGAAATGAGAACGGGCCGTTCAAATCACGGAAGGAATTATTGAAGGTTCCACGCATGGGAGAAAAAGCATTTGAGCAGGCAGCAGGATTCATGCGGATCTCCAATGGAAAACATCCGCTGGATAAAAGCGCGGTGCATCCGGAGAGTTATCACATTGTTGAAAAAATGGCAGCTGATCTGAACTGCACCATCGAACAATTGATGAGCGATAAAGAATTGCGTAAGCAGATCTCATTACAAAAATATGTAACCGAAACAGTTGGTCTGCCAACCCTGAATGACATCATGAATGAGCTTGACAAGCCGGGCCGCGATCCGCGTAAATCATTTGAGGTGTTCGCCTTTGATGACAGTGTGCATGAAATAAAAGATCTGAGAGTAGGAATGAAGCTTCCGGGAATTGTGACCAATGTTACCAATTTCGGGGCGTTCGTGGATATTGGCGTTCACCAAGACGGATTGGTTCACATCTCACAATTATCCAACACATATGTTTCCGACCCGAATACAGTTGTTAAAGTCGCGCAAAAAGTAACAGTAACTGTTACAGAAGTTGATGCTCAGCGCAAGCGTATTGCATTGTCGATGAAGGATAGTGTACCAACAGCAGCACCTGTTTCAAAACCGAATACCTCGAATAACAACAATAACAAAAAGGGAAAGGTAGAAGCGCCTGCTAATGATTTTGCAAGTCAGTTGGCTGCATTGAAGGATAAGTTTAAGTAGAGTCAACTAAATCGCATAATCGATACCTGTAATATTTGTGTTGTAAGTCGTTTGTAGTGTAAGGAGTACTTTATTCTTGCAAAGTAATGTTATTGCATATTCTTTGGCCGTTTCGTAGCGAAGGTGGTGTTTTTCTGAGCTAACTTTTTATTTACCTTTTTCAAGCTGTTTTTAACTTGGTCATATATCGTCTTTGACTCCATGTGTTCATGAGCCCTTTCTGCATATGAAATAAAATTCCGCTCACCTTTTTCTGTATACCTATTATACAGTTTCTTTCTGAATATCTTTGACCCAATTGAATTTTGTCCGTAAGCGGCTTTTAAGTTTTCACGAATTCTGGCCGTCATTCTTCTATGGTATCTTGAAAGACTTGAAGCCCGGATGTATGCATTTTCTCCATTAAACTCAAAGCCGAGATACTGCATGTTTCTTTCTCTACCAGTAGAGGAGTTACTATCAAGTCCTTTTAGTCGTTCGCCATATTTTTTAAAATACGTGACTTCGGTTTTGGTATCATTAATTTCTAAATGATAATCGACAATTGTTTTGAGTATCGTGTCCTTAACTTGGTCTGCGTCTTCGATCTTAACCACTACAACTATATCATCACAATATCTACGGTACATACCACCTAGCCGGATAATCAATTCATTGATATAAACATCAAATTCGAGCATATAGATGTTGGAAAGGCACGCGCTAATTGGTGACCCCTGAGGAATTCCACAAACATTGCCATATCTTGTACTTCCTTTAACTTTGTTTATGAAGGGGTTTTTCTCAATCATTCCTCCACCTCGTACTTTTTCTCGAAAATCCTGAGGTGAACATAATCGGACTATTTTACGTCCTTTTTCTCTCTTAATAGCGATGCCGAACTCGGCTTCAACTGTTTGTTTTTCTACAGTGGTGTATGATGTAATAGCACGATACACATTGAAATGATCTTCAGGAAGACGTGGCGCATTTAATATTAAAGCCCACATTTTTTTAAGTTGCAGGTGGTCCAGCCCATCGAAAAAACTTGTGATATCAAAAGCTAAAGCAACGCATTCCCCTTTTGTTTTTATATATTCAAATACTTCATGCGCAAATTCAATGTTACTTTTATCTTTTTCAAGATAAGCTAAAACACACTCATAGATTCCGAGTTCCTTGGTTTTCTTCTCATAGTTTTCTGAAAGCAAAGTTGAGTACCAGGAATAAATAAAAGCGTCATAATGTGCCGCATAAGCGATTGGACGTATTTTCTTGTCAAGCTTACGGATCGGTTTGCCCGTTTCATTTAGTTGCCCTGTTTTTTTATATCTAGGAACTATAATATCGGACTTGATGAATGGATAGAAAGCGTGTGCGGCAACCTTTTTGGGATCAGCAAGGAAATTTTTTAAAGGATGAACATTTTTTAGGAAGTCAATTTTAGGGTCAAAATGTGCATACCGCCTTTTTTTGCTGAGTGCGGCTCTTTCTTCTTTTTCAATCCACTTAGTAAAAAGAGCCGCATCCAACATATATAATTTAGATAAGAATATTCTGCAAAGCCAAAAATCCAACGATTAGCGCGTATCGCCCATTTCAGGGAAGGATTTTTGGCGCAAACAATCGGGAGTCACCCACAACTTTCGACTTACGTGACTAAATCGCAATCTAACGCCTTAAAACTATATAAATACAGCAGAAATGATACTGATGCTACTGAGATTCATTGTACAGGCTGACCTACCACGTGAGGTGGAAAGGTTAGCGTTAAATCTATCAACGTGGATAGATTTAATGGTAACCTTATGGGGAGACCATACGTTAAACTTCAACCCTCCCAACACAAACATGAGTTTTCATGTTTCATTGAAAGCATCGCAAATTTATTCCGATTTGCGGATTTATAATAAATTAGAATATAGGTGTTTTCAATACTTTTCAACAATCAATTGAGGTAATTGCGTGAGCTCAAATACGCTTATGACCTTCGGACTATTGTTATAAAGGGTTATGTGCAGCTTAGGGGTTCTCCGTATACTCCGAGGTTAAACCCAAATTATTTCCCTATTTTTACACCTCTAAAATGCAATCATGAAAATCTCATATAACTGGTTAAAAGATTACGTAAAAACTGAGCTTTCTCCTGAAGAAGCGGGAAAACTGCTTACCGGCTGCGGGCTGGAAGTGGAGAGTGTGGAAAAGGTGGAGACTGTTAAAGGCGGACTGGAAGGAATAGTTGTCGGCCAGGTGATGAGCAAGGAAAAACATCCGGATGCTGATCGTCTGAACTTAACCACTGTGGATGTCGGGACAGGTACCTTATTGAACATTGTCTGCGGAGCTGCAAATGTTGAAGCCGGGCAAAAAGTGGTTGTTGCAACCATCGGAGCGAAATTATATCCTACAACTGGAGAACCCTTTGAAATAAAAAAATCAAAGATCCGCGGTGCTGCTTCCGAAGGGATGATCTGTGCTGAAGATGAGATCGGCCTCGGAGCTTCTCATGCGGGGATCATGGTGCTGGATGCGGACGCTAAAGTGGGTACCCCTGCAAAAGAATATTTTAAGATCGAAGAGGATCACATGTTCGAGATCGGCTTAACGCCTAACCGCGCGGATGCTGCTTCGCATGTGGGTGTTGCACGCGACCTGGTTGCTGTTTTAAATGCAATGGGAACGGAGGAGCAATCACTGATGCTGCCGAACGTGAGTAACTTCCAGGTGGTAAATACAAATTCCAAAATTGAAGTTTCTGTTGAAGATACGGAAGCTTGTCCGCGTTACTCAGGGATCAGCATTTCAAATATCAAAGTTTCGGATTCACCTGACTGGCTGAAGAACAGGCTAAAGACAATCGGTGTTCGCCCGATCAATAACATTGTGGACATCACCAATTTCGTGCTGCATGAACTGGGCCAGCCGATGCATGCTTTTGATGCTGCAAAAATAAAAGGCAATAAGATCATTGTAAAAAAGCTTGCAGATAAAACTAAATTCAAAACGCTTGATGAAACGGAGCGTGAGCTCTCTTCTGAAGACCTTATGATCTGTGACACAGCCGGAGGACTTTGTATTGCGGGAGTGTTTGGCGGAATAGAGTCGGGGGTGACGGAGAACACAACCGAGATCTTCCTGGAAAGCGCATACTTTAATTCCACTTCGGTGCGGAGAACTGCGAAGCGTCTTGGCCTGAAGACAGATGCTTCTTTCCGTTTCGAAAGAGGAACTGATCCGAACATCACTGTTTTCGCTTTGAAGCGTGCAGCTTTATTAATTAAAGAAATTGCCGGAGGTGAAATTTCATCTGACATCATTGATATTTATCCCAAGAAGATCGAGAATTTTAAGGTTCCTTTCTCCTTTGAAAAATGTGATGACATGATCGGGAAACACATCGACCTGGAGATCATCAAAAAGATCATCCTTTCACTCGGAATTGAAATTGAGCATGAAGGGCATGATGCATTGTTATTGTCGGTGCCGCCTTTCAAAGTGGATGTTCAGCGTGAGCAGGATGTGATCGAAGAAGTGCTGCGCATTTACGGATACAACAACATCGAGATCCCATTGGAGCTTAACTCGTCAATTTCCTTCGCGGAAAAACCTGATAAAGAAAAGATCCAGAACACAGTTGCTGATCTGTTAAGCAACAATGGCTTTTCAGAGATGATGTGTCTTTCACTTACAAAAGAGGATTATTCATCAAGGCTGAAAAGCATCGATCCTGACAAGAATGTGAAGATGCTGAACCCTTTGAGCAGCGACCTGAATGTGCTTCGTCAGACCTTACTTTTCAGCGGACTCGAAACCATCGCATACAACCAGAACAGGAAAAATGCTGATTTAAAATTGTACGAGTTTGGAAAAACGTACATGGCGATCAAAGGTGAGAACACGAAATATATCGAGACCAAGCATCTCTCTGTATTCGTGACCGGTCGTAAGCAGGAGGAGAGCTGGAATGCAAAAAATGATTCCGTAACATTCTACACTTTAAAAGGAATTGTAAAAGCAATTTTCGACCGTTTGGGAATTGAAGTGAAGATGAACGATAGCAGTTCTGATATTTATTCCCAGGCAATGAGCTATACATGGAATAAGAAATCCATTGTTGAATTCGGTGCTGTTTCAAAAAGTGTGTTGAAAGGAATGGACATCAAGCAGGAAGTTTTTTACGCGGATATTAACTGGGATCTGGTTGTAGAAGCGGTGAAGAAAAAAGCTAACCTGATGTATGCGGAAGTTCCAAAGTTCCCTGAAGTAAGAAGGGATCTTGCATTGCTTATTGACAAAACTATAAAGTTCGATCAGCTTGAGCAATTAGCATATCAGTCGGAAAAAGGAATATTAAAAAGCGTCAATCTGTTTGACGTGTACGAAGGAGATAAATTGCCTTCCGGTAAAAAGTCGTATGCCTTAAGCTTCACACTTCGCGATGATAATGCAACTTTAACCGATAAGCAAATAGAGAAAGTGATGGAGAAGCTGATGAAGGTTTATGTGGAGAAGGTAGGGGCGGAGATACGGTAGTACGAATACGAATTAAGGGAATTACGAATTTGGTGTGGGCTAAAATGGACGTTGCGGGGTTGGGTCATCCTGAACTTGTTTCAGGATCTGCGCGAAAGCATTTAGCTCCTTAACATTTTTTCCTTTTCTTTTCTCTTGATAGAAAAGAAACAAAAGATCAAGGCCGGACGATTGCTCCCCGCCTCTCAGTATTTTACTAAAAATCTAAAGAAGGAGGACTAAAGCTCCTTCCAAGATTTTTTAGTAAAATACTGTTCACCCCGACACGGCATCGCGTCCAGCCTTCCTCACGCGCGGCTTCCAATTACAATTTTTAGTGACGTTTGACATTCCCTTTGAATACTTTAGTTTGGAATTAACGGACCTGCCAATAAACCACCGCATTCCCCGTTAAACCTAAATGCTTAACTTTATACAATGCAACTGCGGCTAGGTCTGGTCTTATTATTCTCCTCTCTTTGCTTTTTAGTTAAGGCTCAGAATTATGAGCTTAGTGTGCGGTCAGTTGGTGATGAAGCCCTTCTCAAAAAAATAAAATACCAGGAGACATTTCCCTCAAAACTTGCACGCGATAAAGAGTTGCGCTCGATCTTATCAACTTGTTATGACAATGCTTACCTCACCGCCTCTTATGACAGCATTGTAGTTGATTCACTGAAAGCCATAGCGTACTTGAATTTTGGGGCGCAGTATAAATGGGCCACATTAAAGAACGGAAATGTTGATGAAGGAGTTTTGAGCGAGATCGGATTCAGGGAGAAGCTTTACAATAACAGGCCACTGAAGTACAAAGAAGTAAAACGGATCAGGGAAAGAATTGTTCGTTATTATGAGAACAATGGTTTTCCTTTTGCTGAGGTTCATCTCGATAGCGTGATCATCAATGGCGACAGGATCTCTGCAATGTTGTTCATGGAAAAAAATAATGAGGTGAAGATCGACAGTGTTGTCATTCGCGGTAATGCTAAGATCGCTCCGGTTTACATTTACAATTACCTGGGTATAAAACCGGGGAGCCGTTATGATGAAAGTAAGCTTGAAAAAGTAAACACACGTTTAAGGGAATTGCCTTTTGTCACGCTGAAAAAAACTGCTTCAGTCACTTTTACGAACAAACAAAACAAGCTGATCCTGAATCTGGAAAAGAAACGTGCAAGCCAGTTTGACGGGATTGTCGGGATCCTTCCCGATAATGTTACGGGAAAAATATTATTTACAGGTGATGTCCGTTTGAAATTGCAAAACGGCCTCGGAAGAGGGGAGCTAATCGATCTCAATTGGAGAAGGTTGCAGACACAAACGCAGGACCTCAATGCACGCATCGTTTATCCTTTTATTTTGCGCACGCCATTCGGGATCGATTATAATTTCAAGCTGTATAAAAAAGATACAACTTTCATAGATCTCAATCAGAATATTGGAATTCAATACATGCTCAGTGGCGGAAATTATCTGAAGCTGTTTTATAATAATATCACTTCGACCTTACTTTCCACCGCGGGTCTGGAGTTTGTAACCGTGCTTCCTCCGTATGCTGACGTTAAGACAAATATGTATGGGATCGGCCTGAAATATGAAAAGCTTGATTACCGTTTGAATCCACGGAAAGGATTTTTTATATTGATGAATGCCGGTGCCGGTTCTAAGGTTATCAAAAAGAATGCGCGGATCAATCCGGTAGTGTATGAAAAGTTAAACCTGAATTCAACGCAGTACAGGTCAAATATCGAGCTCAGTTTTTTTATTCCTGTCGGGCAGAGAAACACAATTAAAATAAGTGACCAGTCAGCTTTTATTTATGGCGAAACTACCTTTCAGAATGAGCTTTTCCGGATAGGCGGATTAAAGACACTTCGCGGATTTGACGAGGAATCGATCTTTGCGTCAAGCTTCACGGTTTTGTCGCTTGAATACAGATTTATCCTCGAGCAGAATAGTTATCTGTATGTTTTTGGCGATCAGGCTTTCTATGAGAACAGAAGCGTGAACCAGTATGTGAATGATCATCCATTCGGTTTTGGAGCAGGGATCAGCTTTGAAACAAAAGCGGGGATCTTCTCGATCAATTATGCATTAGGTAAGCAGTTCAATAATCCGATTGAGTTGAGGAGTGGGAAGATACATTTTGGGATAGTGAATTATTTTTAGGTTTACCAATGGAGTCATTTTTCGAAGCGAATACTTGAACCTTACCGTCATCCCGTGCTACGACACGGGATCTTGTTAATTAGAACTTATCGAATGCATCCTGAGAGATTTTGTTAATTAGGCTGAATTTCTATTTGATTGTGCTTGCATTCATGAAGATCCCGTGTCGCAGCACGGGATGACCTTCTGGAGAGAGAAAGTAGTACGAGGAGTGAATGCTAAACCTTACCGTCATCCCGCGCTCGCCTGCCCCGTAAGCGATACGGGGACACTGGATCTTGTTATTCGAAATTGCTATTCTTTTAATTGTGCTAACATTCATGAAGATCCCGTGGCGCAGCACGGGATGACCTTCTGGAGAGAGAAAGTAGTACGAGGAGTGAATGCTAAACCTTACCGTCATCCCGTGCTACGACACGGGATCTTGTTAATTAGAACTTATCGAATGCATCCTGATGGATCTTGTTAATTAGGCTGAATTTCTATTTAATTGTGCTAACATTCATGAAGATCCCTTGGCGCAGCACGGGATGACGTTCTCTGCAGAGAACCCTTTATAAGAACCACATTAAATTTATTCCGACATTTATTTAAGACACAATTATTCTTAAGTGTTCGAACTTTTCTGGGAATCACTTTTCGGAGAAGCGACTAAAGTCTTACCGTCATCCCGTGCTACGACACGGGATCTTGCTAATTCGAACTAATATTCTTTTAATTGTGCTAACATTCATGAAGATCCCGTGGCGCAGCACGGGATGACCTTCTGAAGAGAGAAGGTAGTGCGGGGAGTGAACGCTTAATCCTTGCCGTCAACAGTCTGAAGTGGGAACATAGTCACGGAGCCAAACATGACCTTTCGACTCCTTAAAAAGTGAGACTTTCTGTCCCTTTATTTTTGAGGTTCTAATAATTTTGGTTTTGATTCATCTGGCAACAAATACGGTCGGGTCAAACTTCAAAACATGAATTTAAACAAAGCTTACGTATATATTTTATCAAATAAGAAACGCTCGGTTTTATATATCGGAGTCACGAACGACCTTGAAGAAAGAGTTCATCAGCACCGAATTGGGATTGGCTCTGTTTTTACAAAAAAGTATTCAGTTCATTACTTGGTTTATTATGAAACCCATTATCAGTTTGTCGAAGCTATCAAGCGGGAAAAGCAACTGAAAGAATGGAAAAGGAGCTGGAAATGGGAGTTAATAAAGGCGAGCAATCCTGAACTTCTTGACCTGGCTGATGATTGGACGAAAGTTAAATAGGATGTGTCAAGTATTACTTCGCGCTGGTACTTTTGAAGTACCCTTTCGGAGCGAATACTTGAATCTTACCGTAATCCCCTGCCACGACACGGGGTTTTGTTAATTCGAAACTAATATTCTTTTGATTGTGCTAACATTCGTGAAGATCCCGTGGCGCAGCACGGGATGACTATTCATAGTGATAATTTACTAAAAGACACATCTTCGGAAATCAATGTAATGGTCAGTATCGCGGATGATGATCCTGGAGTCGGAAACAAGCAGAAGGGTCATCATCTGGAATACTCATCAAGACCGAGTGTCGGGGCATGGGATGACTTTCCAATGGAAAAATTGGTCAAAGACACAGGTCGTTTTCAACCACTACAATGCTCTCATTTTCCCTTCAAATCCTACCGAATTTATCCGTAAATTAGCCATTCAAATTTTGAAGGAGAAGAATGGAGATTTTGTTTTTAATTATAGGCTTGGCGCTGGGTTTTGTGATCGCATTTTTGTTTTTGAAAAACAAGAATAATACTATCATGGACACTTCTGAGCTTGATTCACAAATTGTGTTGCTTGAGAAAGATAAATTGGTGCTGGATGCTAATTTTAAAAATGCTGAAAAGGAAAATCAGCGTTTGCTTGCTGAACTGAAAGAATTACAGGAAAAATATCTTGCTGAACTGAATCGTGAACGCGATCGTTACCTCTCTGAGATCAATTCTGAAAAAGAAAAGTTGAGCAAAGCCGAAGCGCGTATTGCAAGAGCTGAAGAAGTTTTTAAATCGCAGGAGGATAAGCACAATACTTTGAAGGGCGAGCTCGAAAATGTTCACAAAAAATACAGCACCGAGTTTGAAGTGATCGCGAATAAGATCCTCGAAGAAAAATCAACGAAATTCACCGAGCAGAACCGTTCAAACCTCGATATTATTTTAAATCCTCTCAAGGAAAATATAAAAGCTTTTGAAGAGAAGGTTGAGAAAGCTTACAAAGCTGAATCTGACGAACGCATTGTTTTAAAGACCGAGATCAAAAACCTCATCGAGCTGAATCAAAAGATCAGCGATGAAGCAAATAACCTGGCGAAAGCTTTAAAAGGTGATAATAAAAAGCAGGGTAACTGGGGCGAGATCATTCTTGAGAAGGTACTGGAGCGTTCCGGCCTTGTGAAAGAGCAGGAATACAAAACGCAGTTCAGCACGAATAACAGCGAAGGCAAACGTATTATGCCGGATGCGGTGATCATGCTTCCGGATGATAAGCATATCATTGTCGATTCAAAAGTTTCACTCATCGCATACGAGGCATTTGTAAATGCACATACTGAGGAAGACAAAGAGCGTTTCATTAAGGAGCATCTCGCATCTGTACGTAATCATGTTAAATTGCTTAGTGATAAAGATTATCACAGCTCTACCGATTTTAACACTCCCGATTTTGTTCTTTTATTCATTCCGATTGAATCATCGTTCAGTGTTGCCGTACAAGCCGACCATGAATTGTTCAGCTATGCCTGGGACAGAAAGATCGTGATTGTTAGTCCTTCAACTTTGCTTGCTACCTTGCGCACAATCGCTTCGTTGTGGAAACAGGAGCGCCAGACAAAAAATGTAATGGAGATCGCAAGACAGGGAGGAGAGCTGTATGATAAATTTGTCGGGTTCCTTGTTGACATGCAGAAGATCGAAAAAGGAATAGAAGATTCTCAAAAAGCATATCAGAACGCTTTTAATAAGTTGAGCTCGGGCAGTGGAAATATCGTGAAGAGGATTCAGAACCTGCAAAGCCTTGGGGCAAAAACAAACAAGGATAAACAGATCCCGGTTAAATTCTTAAGTACGGACGAACCTCCGCAATTAACTGAAGACACAAACGCATAGATGAAAAGATATATTCTATACACTGCTGTAGTTCTTGGGATGCTGGCTTGCGGCACCTCAAAAAATACAGGAACATCTGTCACACAAAATCCCAGCTATAAAAAAGAGCTTAACACCATCCGTCCTCAATTTGTTGTGTTCAACAACAGCGATTCAACTGCGGAGATTCATTTCAAGCTTTCGAGCAAAGAGTTATTGTACACACGGCCGGATGGAATTAATTTCTCTTCAAATGTGCTGATCTCCTATCGCATTTTCAGCACTTTTGATTCCAAAGAGATTCTCGACAGCGGTTCTGTAAGGTTAGTGGATGAGAATAATACAGGTGCAGATAAATACATCATGGGAAAAATGACCGTGAAGGCTCAGTCGCCACGAAGCTACGTTGCACGGTTAAAAGTAGCTGACCTGAACCGAAATTCGGATGTTGCTGCAGTTGTCACAATAGAAAAAGATAACGATATCAATCGTCAGAATTTTTTGGTCAAGTCTGCTGCTGCCGATGCGCCCATCTTCCGAAGCTATATAAAACCGCAGGAGGAATTAAATATTCACTACAAATCAAAGCTCAGTGTTTCAGTGTTTGTAAGATATTACAACAGGGCCTTTCCTCTTGCTGTACCGCCTTTCTCTATGACTGAACCGAAGCCTTTTCAGTATCGTCCTGACAGCACATTTCAGCTCGAGATGAAAAATGGTGATGTAAAATTCATCGCAGGTAAAAAAGGATTCTACCATATACAGCTTGATACAAGTAAACGTGATGGTGTGACATTATTTAATTTTTCAGATGCTTTTCCGGATATCAGAAAAGCAGATGATATGATCCTTCCCTTACGTTATATCACTTCGCGACAAGAGTATGATGAGCTGGTGAACAGTACCAACAAGAAAGCTAGCGTAGAGAAATTCTGGATGGAGTGTACCGGCAATCAGGACAGGGCAAAGGAGCTTATTCGCAAATTTTATAATCGCGTTCAGGATGGAAACACCTATTTCACTTCGTATGTGGAGGGTTGGAAAACAGACAGAGGAATGATCTATCTCATTTACGGTGCACCGAATGTAATCTACAAAACAGCAAATTCTGAAACCTGGACCTATGGTGAAGAAGCAAATCTCAGCTCATTAACTTATACATTTTCAAAGGTAAATAATCCTTTCACCGATAATGATTATTCCCTCGATCGCTCTGTTTCTTACAAGCAGTCGTGGTATTCAGCAGTAGATATCTGGAGACAAGGTAGAGCATACTTACAAGACTAAGAGACAAAATGGAAACGAAAGAACAAAAAAGAGAAAAAGAAAATGATAATATGATCTTCGGCTTAAGGCCTGTGATCGAAGCATTGAAGGCGGGGAAAGAAATTGACAGGCTATTTGTTCAGACAGGTTTGAAGAATGAGCTGTTCGGGGAAATGATGGGCATGCTGAAAAAGCATAACGTGCCATATCAGTATGTGCCCCTGGAAAAGCTGAACCGCCTGACGATGAAAAATCATCAGGGTGTTGTAGGATATATCTCTTCAATTGAATATCACAAGATCCAGGATGTATTACCACAGGTTTTTGAAAAAGGAAAAATGCCATTGCTGTTGATCCTTGACCGGATCACTGATGTGCGCAACTTCGGTGCTATTGCGCGGACTGCTGAATGTTCCGGAGTTGATGCGATCATCATTCCTTCACGCGGTGCTGCTCAGATCAACGCAGATGCAATCAAAACATCTACGGGTGCTTTGCACAAAATTCCTGTTTGTCGCGAAGAAAATTTAAAGCAAACCATAGAATATCTTCGCGAAAGCGGACTACAGGTGATTGCCTGCACAGAAAAAACAACGGACAATTATTATCAGATCGATTTTACTTTGCCTGTCGCGATCATCATGGGATCTGAAGAAAACGGAATCTCCTCGGAATACATGAAGCTCGCTGATGCACATGCAAAAATTCCTTTGATGGGTGAGATCGGTTCATTGAATGTTTCGGTTGCAACGGGTGTTATGTTGTATGAGGTGGTGAGGCAGCGGTTGACGGAGTAGATTCTTACCACTAAGGCACTGAGGGCACTAAGAATTTTTTTAACACAGAGGAGCGGAGGGTACGGAGCTTCACAGAGTTTTTTACCACTAAGACACTGAGGGCACTAAGAAGGAAAGATGCTTCGTTTGTAACTTTTAAAAATCAGAAAAGCGTAGAACACAGAGTGAACCGTAAACCTCCGGCAAAGCCTAAGAAATATCGGATCATAATTTTATCATAAATTAGCGAAGCTATCTTAACTTTAAACATAAAGATCATAAAGATCTGCGTTCCAATAAACACAGCCCAATTTGTTTCGATTCAGTATATATGTTTTTGAAATCAAATAACCATCTCCCTCTTTTTTTGCTTTTTCTCATTGTCTTTCTTTCGCGGCTTCCTTTTATTTCGGCAGGTTATGGAGTGGAAGAGGATTCCTGGGGAATAGCTCTCGCTGCTTTTCACACAAAGATGTCAGGTATTTACGAGCCTTCACGTTTTCCGGGGCATCCTGTGCAGGAGCTGGTGTATTCAGCTCTGTGGGGAAGCGGACCTGTCGTGTATAATATTCTGACAGCATTCTTTAGTAGCATTGCAGCTTTATTTTTTGCTTTCATCTTAAAGCACTTTAATTTCAGATGTTATTTTCTTGCAGCACTGGCATTCGCATTCACGCCTGTTGTATATATCAGCAGCTCTTACACAATTGATTTTATGTGGTCGGAAGCATTCGTGCTGATGAGCTTTTATTTTTTACTCAGGAACAGGTTAGTGCTTTCCGGGGTGCTTTTAGGTTTGGCCGTAGGATGCAGGATCACATGCGGAGTGATGATCATTCCCTTCATGATGATCATCTGGCAAATCAATGACCTTAAAATGAATTTTAAGTCCTTGCTTAAAATAAGCATTCCGATGGCACTTACTGCGCTAGTTGCATTCTTACCTGTCATCATTCAATTCGGCTCCTCCTTCTTTATGTATTATGATCAGTTTCCATATCCACCAATGACAAAAGTTTTATACAAAATGACTATTGGAGTTTTCGGGTTGATAGGAATAATCACGATCTGCATTTTCCTGATTTATATTTTGATCAGGAAACGAACAACTATTGATTCGGAATTATTTTCCGGCTTGAACAAAAGAGTAATTTATGCGAGCGTCTTGATCATCATCCTTTATCTGATCTCGTACTTCAGGCTTCCGCAGAAATCAGGATACCTTATTCCGGTGATTCCGTTTGTAATTATTCTTTTCGGATATTATTTAAATGCGCGTGCCTTCAAGATTTTTTGTTGTCTGTTGATCGCATCCTCTTTTTTCTGCAGCATCAACCTGACTGATAAACTGAGGGGAGCAGCCTACTCCGATCTTGCATTAAAGTTTAGTGTTTCGGGACAGGAAGTGTTTTTTGATCCTGTTTCGGGGCCTGTTTTCTCTGATCTTTCGAAGCGGGTTCAGAAAATGCAATACACAGACGAAGTAATTGAAAAAGCACTTCTGCTTAATCCGAAAACGGTTATAATTTCCGGGTGGTGGTACAATGAAATTATGGTAACAATGATCGAGGAAAAGCAGCAAGCGACTGTAGTTTTTGAACCGTACATTCCGGAACAAAAAATGAAAGAATACATTCAAAACGGATATTCTATTCTTTATCTGCCCGAGCAAAATATTTATAATGACCTTATGTATAAAATTCACAGCACTGAGTTGTTAACAGTGCCATTTTAGGATTGAAAGAGCTCATTTAAATAGCTACATTTGTCTTAAATAAATCAAACAGAAAAAATGTCGGTAATTGAACAGAGTTATGAGATGGATGCAACACCCGAACAGGTGTTTGAGGCCCTGGTGAATTCTGAAATAATACAGCTATGGAGCCGCGATGAAGCGAAGATGGGAGATTGTGTAGGAGATACTTTTACCTTATGGGGCGGACAAATGTTCGGAACAAATTTAGAAGTAGTAAGAAACAAAAAGCTCGTGCAGGAATGGCGTTACGACCAATGGGAAAAGCCATCCAAGGTTACATTTACATTGAAAGCCAAAGGAAAAAAAACGATCGTTGAGCTTTTACATGAAGATATTCCCGAGAAATCGTTAACTACCATCCGTGAAGGATGGAATGAATATTATCTGGGTGCGATCAAAGAAATGTTCGAAGAAAAAAACAAACTTACATCCCGCTAATTGTGGGATGTTTTATTTAAAAGAGAAAATATCATGAAAAAAAATGTCTTTTGTCTGATCCTTACCATTGCTGTCATTGCATCATCATGTGAAAAAAAAGCAGAGCTCTCTTCTTTTGCATGGCTGGAAGGTAAATGGGTAGGTCGGTACGACAGCGCATCTGCCTTTGAACAATGGAAGATCACCGGTGAGAAAAGCATGCATGGTGCCGGTGGCGTTCTTTCAGGTAAAGATACAGTTATGGTTGAAAGAATTAGTATCGAGGAAAGGTCTGAGGGCTTGTTTTATATGGCATCTGTAGATGGAAATCCGAAAGCAGCTGAGTTTAAATTCTCGGGATTTAAAAATGACACAGCGGTTTTTGAAAACCCTCAGCACGATTTTCCGCAGCGTATCCTTTACATTAAGAATGGAGAAGACACATTCTATGCCTGTGTGGATGGGAAATATAAAGGGAAATATATCAGGGAAGAGTTTAACTACAAAAAAGCTCAGAATTGATCAACAGTAAGCCTCCTTCATTCCGGGAAGCTTTTTTTTTCTGGCTTAAGCTCGGATTCATCAGCTTTGGCGGCCCGGCAGGACAGATCTCCATCATGCACGAATTCCTGGTCGAGAAAAAAAAGTGGATCTCCGAATCGAAATTCTTACACGCCTTAAATTATTGCATGTTGTTGCCCGGACCGGAAGCTCAGCAAATGGCCACGTACACTGGTTGGCTGTTGCATGGTTTGCGTGGCGGAATTATCGCAGGAGTTCTTTTTGTTCTTCCTTCCGTTTTTATTTTACTTGGTTTAAGCATTCTTTATGTTCTCTATGGCGAGCTCACGATCATTCAATCTATGATGAATGGTTTGAAGCCGGCTGTTGTGGCGATCGTGATCCTTGCGCTTTTTAAGATAGGAAAGCGGTCAATGAGTACTATACTGCATTACGCAATTGCTCTTTTAAGTTTTATCTCGATTTTCTTTTTTGATGTTCCATTTCCACTGATCATTTTAACGGCCTTCGTTATTGGTTTCATTATTCAAAAGACGATGCCCGGTTTTTTTACCGGGAAACACTCAGCGGCAGAGAAAATCAATCAGGAAGAAGGTTTTTATATTAATTCCTCTACACATATCCCACATGCCGGTTTCAGCAGGATCAGGATCTTAAAACAAATTCTGGTTGCAGCATGTCTCTGGTCATTTCCATTTGTTCTGTTCAGGTTATTTGCAGACGATGTTCCCTTCTGGGATAGCATGAGCTGGTTCTTCACAAAAGCGGCATTGGTGACCTTTGGTGGCGCTTATGCAGTGCTGCCGTATGTTGCGCAGGTGAGTGTGGAAAAACTGCACTGGTTGACTCAGTACGAGATGATGGATGGTTTAGCTCTCGGTGAAACAACTCCGGGCCCTTTGATCATGGTCCTCGCATTTGTTGGTTTTATGGGAGGTTATAATCTCCATGAGTCCTCAATTGTCGCAGGGACGATGGGATTGCTGATCACCGTATGGTTCACATTTCTGCCGAGCTTTCTCTTTGTTCTTATCGGTGCTCCGGTAATCGAGCGCACCCAGCACAAACCTGCGATCAAAGACCTTTTAGGGGTTATCAGCGCAGCTGTAGTGGGAGTGATCCTTAATCTTACTGTTTATCTTACACAGGTTCTGGTTTTTAAAAACGGTATGCATCTTGCCATGGAAGAGCTTTTTCACGCATGCTGGATCATAATTTCCCTGATCGCCTTGTCGCGTTTCAGGATAAATATGATTCTGTGGATCGTGATCAGCGCCCTTGCCGGATTAGGTTATTATCTGGCATTTTCGTAAATTTAATGTTCATTTAAAAATTAAACATGAGAGTTTATTCTTTCTTGCTGCTGGCTTTTTCAGCCTTCAGTGGCTTTTCGCAAACCGAACAGGAATCCAAACAAAGAATGCATGAAATGAATCGTGCACATGGGAACGATCCCGAAATACAGGCTTCAAATATGAGAAGCGACACGATCGACATTCTAAATTATAATATTTCGCTTAACATCACCGATTTTACCACAAAGGTGATCAAGGGAAACACTGTCGTGAAATTCACTCCGAAGATCAATGGAACAAGTAAAATTTATCTGGATCTTTTGATGCTGACAATTGATTCGGTTGAAGTTGCCGGTTCAAATCTAACTTACTCTTATAACGATACACTGTTAGCTGTTAATCTTCCGCAGGGATATAACATTAATGACACAGTTCTGCTCAAGGTGTCTTATCACGGAGTTCCGCAGGGAGATCCAAGCGGTTGGGGCGGTTTCTATTTTCAAAGCGGATATGCTTATAATTTAGGCGTTGGGTTTGGTGCTATGCCTCACACCTACGGACGAGTGTGGTTTCCCTGCTTCGATAATTTTGTAGAAAGAAGCACTTATGAATTCAACATCACAACCAATGGTGGCAAGATCGCTTATTGCAATGGTTTTCTTGCAGGTGACACGACAGATGCAGGTGGGCTACGCACGCGCAGATGGATCATGAATAATACAATTCCGACTTATCTGGCTTCCGTTTCTATTGCAGCTTACACTCAGGTCAACCAAACATATAACAGTATGAATGGGACCTTGCCTATTATTCTTGCCGCGCTGCCATCGGATACAACAAACGTTAAGAATTCTTTTGTAAATCTTCCCGTTGCTCTTTCAACTTTTGAAAATCATTTTGGGCCATACCAATGGAACCGGGTTGGATACTGCATGGTTCCTTTTAATTCGGGTGCAATGGAGCATGCAACAAATATTTCATATCCAAGATCAACAGCGAACGGTACTTTAACTTACCAGGATCTATACGCGCATGAATTATCACACCACTGGTTTGGAGATCTTGCAACCTGCCGCACAGCTGAAGATATGTGGTTGAATGAAGGATGGGCGCATTATTGTGAATTCCTTTTCTTTGAGGCTCTGAACGGATATAACAGCTATTTGAATTCAGTGAGAGTAAATCACGAGGATGTTTTACATTTTGCGCATAACAAAGAAGGAGGATACCTGACTCTTTCAAATATTCCGCAGACATACACGTATGGTGATCACGTTTATAATAAGGGCGCTGATATTGCACATTCAATGCGTGGTTATATGGGCGACAGTCTTTTCTTTCATTCAGTGAAAACTTATCTCGCGAATAATAATTACAAGGATGTTTCGAGTCAGGATTTTATGAATGAGCTGACTGCTGCAAGCGGGAAGGATATGACCGATTTCTTTAATGATTGGGTTAACGCTCCGGGATACCCACATTTTTCGATAGATTCAACCGTAAGTGTTCCATTAGGTGGAGGTAACTACAATGTAACTGTTTACCTCAAGCAAAAGCTCACAGGCGCTCCTCACTATTACAATAATGTTCCATTGGAAATCACTTTCATGTCGGCCGGCTGGGTGAAGCAAACAAAGAATTATGTGATGTCCGGGCCAAATGGTTCTGTCAGTTTCAACCTTCCTTTTGACCCTGCATATTCTGCATTGAATCTGGGCGAGAAGATCAGTCATGCAGTTGCACCGGAATTCAAAACGATCAAGACAACCGGTACTGCAAACTTCACAAATGCAAAAATGTCGCTCAATGTTTTGAATGTGGTTGATTCATCATTCGTCCGCATTGAGCATAACTATACTGCACCTGATTCATTCAAAGCTTTATTTGTTCCGTATCGCTTGTCGCCAAACCATTACTGGAAAGTGGATGGAATCTTTTCTCCCGGATTTAAATCAAAAGCGACAATCAACTATGATGGACGAACATCATCATTCACAGGCAGCTTGTGGTTGGACAATCTGTTGAATATTACAACGGAAGACAGCCTGTTTTTGATGTACAGAAGAAATGCCGCTGACGATTGGCAGATCTATCCATATTACACAAAAAGTGCAGGCACCAGCACAACCGACAAGAGAGGTTTTATGACGATCGATTCACTTCAAAAGGGTGAATACGTTTTCGCGATTCGTGATTATCTTGTTACGGGCATACAGCCTGCAGAAGGCCGTGTTTTCAATGGGATCAATGTATTTCCTAATCCAGCTAAAAACAGTGTAACGGTTGACCTTACTTCGATCAAGGAAGAGATCTTTGAATCATCGGTGATGGTGATCACTGATGTTACCGGTAAAAAGGTTGCTGTTGAAACACTGAATGACAGACAGGAAAGAGTATTGATCAACACTACGAATTACAGCAACGGAATTTATTTTGTGAATATAAGAACGTCAGATAACAGAATAGCGAGAAGTAAATTTATTGTTTCGCATTAATTTATGGGATATAAAAGCACGCTTGATTGCATCAATGATCTTGAAAAAAATGGTCATCTCGTTAGAATAAAAGAAGAAGTGAGCTCTGATCTGGAGATGGCTGCGATCCATCTTCGTGTATTCGAAAATAATGGACCTGCGATCTTATTTGAAAATATAAAAGGATGCAAGTTCAAAGCGGTATCCAATCTTTACGGTGATACCAATCGCAGTAAATTTATTTTCCGCGATACACTGGAGAAGATCAAAACACTGATCGATCTTAAGAACGATCCACTGGAAGCAATTAAGCATCCTTTTAAATATGCGAATGTCGGCATGACCGCATTTTCATCTCTGCCAAGAAAGACGAGTTTTAATCCGGTGCTTCAAAATCAGACGACCATTTCGCATTTACCGCAGATCAAATGCTGGCCCGATGACGGTGGTGCATTTGTCACTCTTCCACTCGTATATACTGAGGATATTGATAAGCCCGGAGTTATGAATTCCAATCTTGGAATGTACCGTATTCAGCTCAGCGGAAACGATTACATAAAAGATAAGGAGATCGGCTTGCATTATCAGTTGCATCGTGGGATTGGAATTCATCAGACAAAATCAAACAAAAAAGGAAAACCTTTAAAGGTGAGTATTTTTGTGGGAGGCCCTCCGTCACTTACACTTGGCGCAGTAATGCCATTACCGGAAGGGATGAGCGAACTGACTTTTGCCGGAGCATTGGGAAACAGAAGGATCCGGTATTCTTATGAAGATGGTTACGGTATTGCTTCCGATGCTGATTTCGTGATCACCGGTGAAGTGTATCCGAATGAAAATAAGCCGGAGGGACCATTTGGAGATCATCTCGGATATTACAGCTTAAAGCATGACTTTCCTTTAATGCGAGTTCATAAAGTATATCATCGAAATGATGCGATCTGGCCATTTACGGTTGTCGGTCGCCCGCCACAGGAAGATACGGCCTTTGGAAATCTTATTCATGAGCTGACCGGAAATGCGATTCCAAAAGAGATTCCCGGTTTAAAAGATGTGCATGCTGTGGATGCTTCCGGTGTTCATCCGTTATTGCTGGCGATAGGAAGTGAGCGTTATACTCCATATAACAATAACAGGAAGCCCGCTGAAATACTTACAATTGCAAATCATATTTTAGGAAGCGGACAATTAAGTCTTGCGAAATATTTATTCATCATTGCCGGGGAGGATAATCCAAAGCTGACAACACATGATGTTGCTGATTATTTCAAACATGTTTTAGAAAGGGTGGATCTCACACGTGATCTTCATTTTTATACACGAACAACAATCGATACATTAGATTATAGCGGAGAAGACCTGAACAGTGGAAGTAAAGTTGTGATTGCTGCTGCAGGTGAAAAGTTACGGGAACTCGGAACAGAATTGAAAAATTTCAGTCTGCCTGATGGCTTTAGCAATCCGAAAGTTGTAATGCCAGGTGTGATCGCGATCACAGCAAATAAGTATGCTGATAAGCCTTCCGGTGATAAAGACATTTTTTACCTGAGCTCTCATCTGTCGAATTCAGGCATTGACCTTTCTACATTTCCTTTATTGATCGTTTGTGACGACAGCGATTTTGTTTCAAAAACACTAAATAATTTTCTTTGGGTAACATTCACAAGAAGCAATCCTTCGCATGATATACACGGAGTTGATAGCTTTATCGCCAACAAGCATTGGGGATGCAATGGTTCCTTGGTCATTGATGCACGCATCAAGCCGCATCATGCGCCACCTTTAATTAAAGATCCTGCAATTGAAAAGCGTGTGGATGCTTTGGGAGAAAAAGGGAAATCGTTGTATGGGATAATATAGCTGTGTGAGATGTTTCTTTTATCTGCGTTTTAATCAGAACGTCATCCCGTGCCCGCCTGCCCCGTACGCGATACGGGGACACGGGATCTTCATAAATGTTTACAATTCTGATTAACAGATTCCGTGTCGTAGCACGGAATGACGATAGGGCTGTGATCTAGCTCCGAGGTAACACCGACACACCCCGAACAATCTGACAGCTCCCAAATTCTCCGCGGCTCTCTGCGAAGTTTCCGCGCTCTCTGCGGTTAATAGAGATCACGCATTCAGAAAATATCTCCTGAACAATCTATGATAAGATGAGATAGTAAGTATAAAAGAGAAAACACGGATCAAGCGGAATGCTGTCCAATTCACAAGTTTATTGAACCACTTGTTTTTACTTTCATATTTAACGCGGTTGATGACGCGACAGCGGCTCATTATATGGTAAAGATGATTTGAAAATACATTTGCGAATTTTTCAGACCGCACTTCAACATTCATTTCTATGCTTGCGTACGCGCTCAGGTGATTCAGATTAAATGATCCGATAGTCGACCATTCATTATCGACCACTGCTGCTTTGCCATGTAGGACAGAATGCCTCCATTCATGCAGCTCAATATTGTTTCGCAGGAGGAATGAATAAAAGAAACGCGTTGCTCTGGCAACCAATGCCACATCTGAAATTCCGGCAAGGATGATCTTCACCTTCACACCTCTTTTGCTTGCTGCCGTTAACTCCTTTCTTAATCGCCTTCCCGGAATGAAATAACCTCCGACAATGATCACTTCTTTTTTAGCATTTCTGATCGCATGCAAATATCCTTTGCTGATCTCATTCTTGTTGTTGACCCAATCATTGAGTGCTATTCTTACGGGTATATTTCCTGTCTGCATCCTCGTATTCAGATCACCGATCTTCCGGTAAGAACGCTTGTGGAAAATGTTAAAACAGAACTCCTGGATACCGGAACAAATGCTGCCGCGTACTTCAACCGCATAGTCAAGCCATGGCAGTTCGTGGTCATTGCCTTTGTATTTGTCGGCAATGTTGATTCCTCCGATAAGAGCAACGCGTTTGTCGGCCACGATAATTTTGTGATGCAGCCTTCTTCCTAAATAAAATGAATTGGTGGAAAAGAATGGTGCAAAAAAACGGAGATGAATATTTGCTTCGGAAAGTTCCCTTGAAATTTTTTTAGGAAAGGATGATGCACCAAAGCTGTCGAGAAGTATAAAGATCTGCACACCTCTCGCTGCAGCTTGCTTTAAAAGTTCTACAATACTTTTTCCTGTTTCGTCATTATCAAAAATGTAGGTTTGAATGTGTAATTCATACCTCGCGGAAGAGATGATTTTCTCAAGGCGCTGAAAGTAATCTTTCCCGCTGTAGACAAGCTGAACGTGTTCGGCCGACTGATAAGGCCTGTATTTAGTAGTCTTTTTTAAGCCTTGCATAACTGATACCCTTCTTTTCCGCTTTATTGATTGAACCCGCTTTAATATTGTTAATTTTATGCCAATGGAAAAGGATAAAAAGACTGTTGCCATCGTTGGCGGAGGCGCCTCAGCTTTGATGCTGGCGGCTCATTTGGATACTAATAAATTTCAGGTTTCGATCTATGAAAAAAATGCGGCTTTAGGCAGAAAGTTTCTGGTAGCCGGTGACGGAGGTTTTAATCTCACACATTCCGAAGACATGGAATCTTTCATCAAAAGATACACTCCGGTCACTTTCCTGGAAAAGGGCCTGACCGCTTTTACCAATGATGAACTGCGTAAGTTTTTACTGGAGATAGGAATTGAAACCTATGTAGGATCAAGCAAACGAGTGTTTCCAGTAAAAGGAATAAAACCAATAGAAGTACTGAGCGCCTTTTTAAAACGGCTTGAAGAAAAGAATGTAGCGGTAAATACGAAGCATACATGGAAAGGCTGGAATGAAAATAACGATCTGATATTTGAAAATGGCGAAAAAGAAATCGCTGTCAAAGCTGATATAATTGTCTTTGCCTTAGGAGGTTCCAGCTGGAAGGTAACAGGGTCGGATGGAGGATGGCTGGAGCTGTTTCAGCAAAAGGGAATCCGGACGGTCCCTTTCCAGGCTTCGAACTGTGCATTTAAAATAGAATGGAATTCTGAATTCATCATTGGAGCTGAAGGTGAGCCAATAAAGAATGTGGTTCTGAAGTGTGATGACAAAGAAAAAGCAGGGGAGGTAGTGATCACAAAATTCGGGATGGAAGGGGGCGCGATCTATGCATTAAGCGCACCTATCCGCAAGCAGCTGAATGAAAAAGGGAAAGCGAAGATCCTCATGGACCTGAAACCGGGGATCACCGTGCAGCAGATCAAAGATAAATTTAGCAAGCGCGGAAATCGCTCAATAAAAAAGCTTTTGGAAGACCGACTTAGCTTTACGGACGCACATATCAGTCTGCTAAAAAATTCACTCACGAAAGAAGAATTCACTGATCTTGAAAAGCTGGCGGATAAAATCAAAGCTTTGCCTGTTAGAATAACGGGAATGGCCGATATTGATGAAGCCATCTCTACTGTAGGTGGGGTTACATTAAGGGAAGTGAATGAAAACTTTGAACTGATTAAAATACCAAGCACATATGTAATTGGCGAAATGCTGAATTGGGACGCCCCAACGGGAGGTTATTTGTTGCAGGGGTGTTTTAGTATGGGGGCGTGGGTTGCAGAGCATTTGAATCGGTCTTTATAGAAACGGTTAGCGCCCATAGCCGTTATCCTGATCCCGATAGCTATCGGAATATTTCAGCATCTGCATGAAGCACTTAACAATAGATTTGATAATTATAAAAACGTGGCTTAAGAGATATTAACTGTTTCCGGTATGAAAAAATTACTTCTATTTCAATTATGTCTTTATTTCTGCAGCGGAATTTACGCTCAGAAAAAGATCAAAGGATCATACGATCGTATCACAAAAAAATTTGCTCCCGAAGGTAACTACCAGGTAGGAGAATTCCGTGAAGGACTTGCAGCCTTCCATCAGGGCCTGGAATATGGCATAGTAGATACACTTGGAAATATAATCGCTGAACCAAAATATCACCAGGTTGAAGGGTTTTCAGATGGACTCTCAATGGTATCGGTTTGGAACGATGGTGATGAAAAATATGGCTTTATTAACAGTAAAGGTAAAGAAGTGATCCCGGCTGTTTATGATGCTGTTGATTCATGGTTCTATCGCAGCACACGTTTTAATGACCTCCTTGTAATTGAAAATGACCAGCACTATGCACTCTTTAAAAGGAATGGTGAGCAGGTTACCGAATTTTTGTATCAGGGAATTGGAGTGTGGAATCAGGGACTCGCAATGGTCTCTAAGGATGGAAAACAGGGGTTTATTGATAAGGATGGAAAGGTTGTAATACCACTGGTATATAATCATGTAGATCAAATGACAACAACTCCCGTTCGTGTTAATAAAGACGGTAAATGGGGATTTATCGACAGCAAAGGTAAAATAGTGATACCCATTATTTATGAAGATGCTACCGGTTTTGGTGTTACAGCAAAAGTGAAAAAAGATGGTAAGTGGGGTATAATTGATAACGATGGTAAAGAGGTTCTTGCAGCTGCCTATGAGAGTCTGGGCTATTATAAAGATGGTGTTGCGGTCGCCAGACAAAATGGAAAGTACGGTTATATTGATATGGCAGGTAATGTAATAATACCATTTGAGTATGATCACGCAGGCAGTTTTAATCTGGGCCGCGCATATGTAAGCAAGAATAAAAAATGGGGACATATAAATAAAAAGAATGAGATCACTACTCCGCTCATTTACGAACAGACAAACGATTTTGCTCCGCAAGGGTATGCCGGTGTTAAGTTAAATGGACTATCCGGGAGAGTAGACACGACCGGTAAAGTGATCCTTCCGATCCGTTATGTTGGAATAGATCATTATTATGATGGCATGTTGAAAGTGATGAGAATGGAAGGGGATACTAAAAAATTCGGTTTTGCGGACAGCACAGGCAAAGAAGTAATTCCCTGTATATATGATCGTGCCGATCGTTTTTCAGAGGACAGGGCAGCTGTTGCTGTAGGAGATAAGTGGGGATATGTTGATAAAGAGGGGAAAGTGGTGATTCCCATTATTTACATCTCTGCCAGCCGTTTTGTTGACGGAAAAGCGAATGTTGTTTCTGCAAATAAGCAAATGACAATTGATAAAAATGGTATCGAAATACCAAAAAGGTGAAATAGGCAAAGGAATGTTATATAAAGCTGAATCTATAAATGCCTCACCGTAATATGTATCGTATTTTTTGATACTTGAACAAACTATTTCCCACTCTTTTTATCCCCCTTACCAAAAAGACGAATAGCATCTTGTAACTTGAATTCAATTACCTTCCCTTCTTTTATAGCATATACTATAACTTCATAGCTTGTTTCATTGTAAGGCGGCCGATGAACTACCTCAAGAGAGTTTAAAAAGAACTTTTCCTGATTGATGGGATTTTCTACATCTTTCTCCTCAAAGATCAATGTATACTCATCACAAAGACTTTGTGCGGCTTTAGCTTGCATGATTATCGAAGAGAAAGTTTTTGAATTTGGAAATCATCCTTATCTAACTTCACCCGAAGATAATTTTAAAAAAATCACATCTCGAAAATACTCCGGAAAATTCATTTCTGATTTATAGTGCGCAGGCATCTTAAAAACTTACTGAATTACTAATTTCCTTTGAAAAGCATGCGCATCGGAACTTATTCTGATCAAATAAATTCCTTTGGGCAATGAACTGATGTCAATATCATTCCTGCCTGAGCTTAAGTTCTTCTGAATAACGAGCTTTCCAATAATGTTATAAAGGTTCATCTCCAGGTCTTGTGTAAGGTCAAAGTCAATTGTCAGCTTCTCAACTGCCGGATTTGGATAAATTTGAATTTTATTTTCAAATTCGATCTCCTCAACCCCTATAGTAAAATCACATACACAACGAACCGAAAAAGCATTGCTTTTTTGATATCCATGAGCGCGACTCACACCTGCATTGTTATAGCTTAGCGCTCTGTTAAATGCAAAGGTTGCATCATAAGAAGTGGAAGTCCACCAGAGCCCAAAAGTTCCGGGTGTAGTTGAGAAGGCTCCGGCATTATCACGCTTGCAACCCGGCAAGCCCGTAAACATACTGCTGTTAGTTCCTGCATTGGGACTGTTCCAGTGGATAGTTCCCGATTCTTTCATCTTATTTCCTTCGTTCGTACCTCTGTAGCCTATAGTTGACAAATCAAAAGGGAAATCTGTCACACAGGTTCCGCTTGTGCATAGAGCCCTCTCCAGTGTCGTAAAATCATTATGAGTCGGTACATGCCAGTTAAGTGGACAAATGTTTTTTCCACCGTTTGTTGTCGGACTCACAGCAAACCAATTGTATAAAGCACCGTAGGTGACAGCGTAAGTGCTGGAATCGTTCTGTAACCAGGCATACGCTCCATTGGTATTATTTTGCCATAAAGTATTATTTACTCCCGGATAAGTAATTGGTGTTCCATCGTTGTATTTGCCTGTCCTTAGATTTTCTTTCATCCACAGTTGTGTTCCGATGGCAATGGTATTATAAACGTTTCCTTGAACATCAGTTACCGTCTGTGCCTGATTTGTCATAGACAGTAATGACAATCCGATAAAAAGGAGTATTATTTTTTTCATGTTATGTTTTTTATGTTTCTATGTAAGTGTGGCTAATTTAATGAAAAATCTAATGCTTATTATTATTCTATCATTACAAGAAGAGGTAAGTGCCATAATAAAAAAACGCCAAACATTTCTGTTTAGCGTTTAATTTTATTCTTAGTGATCTTAGTGCCTTAGTTGTAGAATAGCTTAAATGCTTCCTGCTCCCAACATCAAGATCGGATTCTCTAAATTATGTTTCAATGTCTGTAAGAAGGCCGATCCTACAGCGCCATCTACAGTTCTGTGATCACATGATAAAGTTACCTTCATGATATTTCCCGGAACGATCATTCCATTTTTCACAACAGGGGTTTGCTTAATGGCACCGACTGCAAGGATGCATGAGTCTGGTGTATTGATGATCGCGGTAAATTCTTCTATACCGAACATCCCGAGATTTGAAATGGTGAATGTATTTCCTTCCCAATCGCTAGGCTGAAGCTTTTTATCTTTTGCTTTCACTGCGAAATTACGAACCTCTGTTCCGATCTGCGTTAAAGTTTTTCCATCAGCGAAACGAACTACAGGGACAAGCAATCCTTCTTCCACTGCAACTGCCACTCCAATATGGATATGATCGTTGTAGCGAATACGATCACCCAGCCATGAAGAATTCACTTTTGGATGTTTACGTAAGCTTGCTGCAACAGCTTTGATCACAAGATCGTTGAAAGATATTTTGATTCCTGCAATTGTGTTGATCGCTTCACGTGCTTTGATCGCTTCATCCATATCAATTTCCATTGTCAGATAGAAGTGAGGTGCAGTGAATTTGCTTTCACCTAAACGTTTCGCAATTGTTTTGCGCATTTGTGATACAGGCTCTTCGCGGAAGCTCTCAACACCAACAAACGCTGGCATGTTACCATTCGATTTGAAGTTGTCAATATCACGCTTTACAATTCTTCCTCCGTCACCGCTGCCTTTCAGCATATTCACGCTGATCCCTTTTTCTTCCGCAAGCTTCTTAGCAAGAGGAGAAATTTTCATTCGATCAGAATTGTTTGCTTGTTGTTTGTTATTTGTTGTTTGTTGTTCTTGTTTAACCGGTGCTGCTTGTCTATTGTCTATTGTCGACTTTTCTTTGCTTTCTTCTTTCTTCTCCGGTGTCACCTCTTTATTCCCTCCGCCATTCTTCTCCGCTTCAATGATTGCTTTCACATCCTCTCCGCCTTTTCCAAGGATCGCTAAAATAGAATCTACCGGAGCGCCTTTTCCTTCTTCAACCCCAATATGAAGGATCACTCCATCCTGGAAAGATTCGAATTCCATCGTTGCTTTATCGGTTTGAATATCTGCAAGCAATTCACCGGATTTCACTTTATCTCCAACCTTCTTGTGCCATTTAGCAACAACACCTTCCGTCATTGTATCGCTAAGCTTAGGCATACGAACGATCTGTACTGTATCCGGGATCTTAACTTCAGCAGCAGGTTTTTTTGTTTCTTCTTTACTGTCTGCTTGCTTCTCTTTTCCTTCTTCTTTTTCCTCTTTTTTGTTGGAAGAAAGTTCTTCCTTCGCGCCTGAATTTTCCTTCGCTTCTCCTGCAAGTAAAGCTGAAATATCTTCACCTTCTTTTCCAAGGATCGCAAGGATAGAATCTACCGGTGCGCCTTTACCTTCCTGTACTCCAACATGAAGTAAAACTCCATTCTGGAATGACTCAAACTCCATGGTTGCTTTATCTGTTTCAATATCAGCAAGCACTTCACCCGATTTAACTTTGTCGCCTACTTTTTTATGCCATTTTGCAACAACACCGTCTGTCATGGTATCACTCAATTTGGGCATTCTTACTACTTCAGCCATACCTTAAAAAATTATGAATTATAAATTGTGAATTATAAATGTTAATTGTTTCCTTGAGAAGTTTTTACGATTGCGGTCAAGATATTTACAATCTCTTCAATGTCTTTTAAATGGGTAGAATAATTATATTCTACGATCTGACTTTTGTCTAATAGACGCAGCCAGTATTTTGATTCACGTGCTTCTTTCAATGAGATTCCCATTTTAGAAGTGAATTCTTTTTTTGATATAGCCCCCACAGCTTCTTCTGCATTAGCTCCGATACTTGTACCGGATCTAAGTAATTGTTTTGAAAGAACGTATTCTCTTTGTTCAGTTAAGTGCTTGTATAATTTGATGGTAGATAATGAAAAGTCAAATGTTTTATTAATGATTAAATTGTCTTTCGGCATAAGTAATTTATAATCTATAATTCATCATTTATAATTCCATTCATTAATCAACTATATAAGGATAATCACTTTGATCATAAACATCCTTGAACAATTCATCCGGTGTAGGATACGGAGACTCTTCACCAAATTGAACCGACTCTGCAACGATATCATCTACCTTTTTTTCTGCTGCTTCGATGTCTGCATCGCTCATCCATTTGTTCTTTTTGATTGTCGCAAGAACTTTTTCAATTGGATCTTTTGCTTGGTATTCTTTTACTTCGTCTTTTGTCCTGTACGTCTGTGCATCACTCATAGAGTGGCCTTTGTAACGGTATGTCTTCATCTCAAGTAGAGTAGGGCCATCGCCTTTGCGTGCACGGGTTACCGCTTCTTCTATTGCTTCATGAACTGTTTCGCAGCTCATGCCGTCAACAGCTTTCGAAGGCATTTCATAACTTGCACCGATCTTATAAAGTTCGTGCACGTTTGAAGTACGTTCTACGGATGTTCCCATCGCGTAATTGTTGTTTTCGATAATGAAGATCACAGGTAATTTCCAAAGCATGGCCATGTTGAATGCTTCGTGTAAAGCACCCTGGCGTACAGCTCCGTCACCCATGTAACATAAAGTCACGTTATCATTCCCGTTGTATTTATCTGCGAAAGCGATTCCGGCTCCTAAAGGAATTTGTCCGCCCACGATCCCATGTCCGCCAAAAAAGTTAAACTCTTTCGAGAAAATGTGCATCGAACCACCTTTACCTTTTGAGCATCCGGTGATCTTTGCCATCATTTCTGCCATCACATATTTAGGATGCATTCCGCGCCCTATCGGATGTGCGTGATCGCGGTAAGCTGTGATCATACGGTCTTCAGGACGAATTGCCGAAACAGCTCCTGCTACCAAAGCTTCCTGTCCGATGTATAAATGGCAGAAGCCTCTGATCTTTTGCTGAATGTATAAATGCCCTGTTTTCTCTTCGAACTTGCGCATTAAGAGCATCGACTCATACCATTTGATGTATGTTTCCTTGCTGAATTTTGTCTTTGATTTGCTGTCTGCCACTGCTTCTGCTTTTTTCGTTTTGCTTGCTACTTTTTCCATTTGCTGATTTGTGTAGGATCACAAATTTAACAATAATAATCCTAAATTCTAAACACTTATTTCCGGCCCGGAAATCCTTTATTTACACCTGGAAATCACTCCTGTAATTTTATTTCGTCTTCCACCACTCCAACCCTCCTGAAAGGAGGGAGCTGATTGTAGTAAGGGAAGATGCTCTTTAATCATTCCGACAAATATTCTTATTTTAAGGATTTGAAAACATTCCGTTACCGTCTACGAACTCCGAACTACCAACTCCAACCTAAGAATTTCGGAACATTGCCTTACCCGTCTACGAACTACGAACCACGAACTATCAACTATTAACTTTTCTTCAACTCCTCAGCTTTAAACATAAATGGCAAAAGATCCGAAATGCTTTCTACCATTCTGATGATCCCTTTTTCTCCTGCCAATAGAATGCGGATATTTGTTTTGTGTCTCATCTCATATTCTGCAATTGCCTGTCTGCAAGCCCCGCAAGGCGATAAAGGCTCATTCACTTCAAAAGCTTTCGATTTGCATGTCACCGCAATTGTATCAATAGCTGAATCCGGATAACGCGCACCGGCTGCATAGATAGCAACTCTTTCGGCACACAAGCCGCTCGGATAAGCTACATTTTCCTGGTTGTTTCCTGTGATGATTTCACCGTTCTTTAAGCGTAATGCTGCACCGACATAAAAGTTAGAGTAGGGTGCGTATGCTCTCTCGGCTGCAGACCTCGCCCGTTTTAATAATTCATGATCTTCCGGTTTAAGATCATTTTCAGTGTCAAATTCCGCGTATGTTATTTTTAGTTCACGTTTTCTCATATTCTACCAGTATTTCTCTCAAAGATATTGATTTTCTTTTTTCTTAGCTCTTATTCGTCATCGTTAGTTACCTCGTAGAAATGACATTCTCAATATCAATTGATCGCCCAATAACCAATGTTTATGGCAAATGACAATTATATATTGTAAATTTACTTATACAACATTTCTTCATGGTAAAAAACTACACCGCAATTCTATTTCTTGCTTTATTCTCATCGCTTTCATCCGAGGCTCAGATCGTCATCAATGAAGTTTCAAGCGCCACGGTTTCATCTTACATAGATGAGGATGGTGACCAGGAGGACTGGATCGAATTCTACAATACTTCTTCGCTTCCTGTGAACATGCAAGGTTATACGATTTCACGCACAGAGCAGACCAATACTAACTCCTGGACATTCCCTGCTGTCATCATCAAGCCTCACGATTACCTTACAGTTTTCTGTTCAGGTAAGAATCATAAAGCTTATTTCGATCATTGGGAAGTCCCGGTGTATGCAAATAATCCATGGAAATATTTTCGCGGCACAATTGCAAACCCTCCCGCTAACTGGCGCTCCATAAGTTTTAATGACGCATCCTGGCAAACAGGTGCCGGTGGAATCGGTTATGGTGATGGCGATGATTCAACGATTATCGCACCTGCATATTCAGTCTTTATGCGTAAAGCTTTTACTGTGGCAGATACAAGCAAGATCCCCACCGCGTTGATACTGCTTGACTATGATGATGGTTTTGTCGCATATCTGAATGATGTGGAGATCGCACGTTCAAATATAGGTGTTTACGGTGATCATCCAGACTTCAATACGCTGGCTTATGATGAACACGAAGCTACGTCCTACCAGAATGGCCAATTCTCAGGAGCATATTTTGTTTCTCCGGCTCTGATCGATTCTGCGTTAAAGCCGGGACTGAATGTTTTCAGCATTCAGGTGCACAGCACTTCAAACGGACTGGATGACCTTTCTGCGATTCCTTATTTTCTTATTGGAGTGAATGATACAACCGTAACCTACTTTCCTTTTCCGGCTGATGTGAACCTTCACACTGATTTCGATCTGAAGAGCACCGGACAAATTCTTAAGCTTACAGATGCATCCGGAAACATAAAGGATTTAGATACAATTCCTGATATGCAGATTAATAATACTTACGGAAGAAGGCCTGATGGGGCGGTCAGCGAATATTATTTTGAAACTCCCAGCCCTGATACAACAAACACCATTTCAAATTTCTATACTAACTATATGGGAAGGCCTGTGTTTTCATTGCCTCCCGGATTTTATAATTCAGCACAAACCACTTCATTGGCCTCTTCATCAGGAATCGTGAGGTATACAACCGATGGTTCAGATCCGAAACAAAGCTCTCAGATCTATTCTTCTCCATTGCAAATAGATTCAACAACTGTGGTTAGAGCCCGTGTTTATTCTTCCAATCCTTTTGCATTACCGGGTGAGGTAATGACGAACACTTATTTCATCAATGAGGATATTTCCTTGCCGGTAATTTCATTGACCAGTGACCCATATAATCTGTTCGATTATAATTATGGCATCTATGAAATGGGGCCCGGAGCAGATACTGTGAACTTACCATTTGCCGGGGCCAACTTTTGGAAAGGATGGGAAAGGCCTGCAAATATTGAGTATTTTGAAAAGGACGGAGATATAGGTTTTGAAACGCCATCTTCGATCGCAATACAGGGGAACTATTCAAAAGCATGGCCGCAGAAAGGTTTCACTGTGAAAACAAGTGACAACTATAAAGGCTCCACGGTGAATTACCGTTTGTTTCCTGACAAGCCCGGCATAACCAAGTATAAAACATTTAACATCAGAAATGCCGGCTCTGACTGGAACACAGCGCACATGCGCGACAGGTTCAATCAAAAGAATGCATTGAAAAGTACGCATCTTGATGTGATGGATGGTGAGCCCTGTGTATTGTTTATAAATGGAAAGTATTGGGGAGTGTATGAGATCCGGGAGCGCCAGGACAAACATTATATTGAAAGCAATAGCGGAGTTTCTGAAAACGATATAGATTTTCTGCAGTTTGACGGAGACATCATTGAGGGCTCAAACACCGCATTCTTAAATATGGCCGGTTTCATCCGGACGAGTGATATGTCGGTTGATTCGAACTACAGCAAGGCGGAATCAATGCTGGACATTGAGAACTTCTGCGATTATATGATCACAGAAACGTATATCATCAATATTGACTGGTTGGGTGCTTATACAAATAATATTAAATTCTGGCGGCCAAATGAGCCGGCAGGTAAGTGGAGATATATATTATGGGATACGGATCTTTCACTTGGTTTTGCAAAATCATTTTCACCGGTTGCGGCTGATACAACCAATTTCCTCCGAGTAGCTATTGATCCTCCGACAGCGAACCCCCACTCCGGTATACTTAAAGGTATGCTGGGTAACACAACTTTTCGAAATTATTTTGTTGATCGCTACGCAGACCTCATGAATACTATGTTTCAGCCTTCGGCAATACGTAAAACCGCCTTTGATCTGCGGGATGAAATGGAACCTGAAATGGAAAGACATTTTGATCGTTGGGGAAATAGTTCACCATTTCCTTTGTTTGTCGGAAGGGCTGATGATGTTCCGGAATGGAGATCGGAAATCGATACAATGCTTCAATTTTCGGACGCGAGGATCAGCATTGCAAGAACTCAGATCATGGAACAATTCGGCCTTGTAAAACAGGTGGATGTAACTCTGGATGTTTCCCCTGCGGGTGCAGGAACAATTAAGATCAGTACGATCACTCCGGAAACGTTTCCGTGGAGCGGGGTGTATTTTGACGGGGTGCCTGTGACCATTACCGCGAGCCCCAATGCAGGTTATAATTTTAAATACTGGGGTGCTAATTCAAATCTCAGCCAGAACGATCCGGCAAGCTCAATTAATCTGAATATCGAAAATGATGATACGTTCATCGCTTATTTCTCGCCCCTGGAGGCAGGAATCAATGTGTTTCCAAATCCTTTCAGCAGCGACCTCACCCTGAACTATCAGCTGGCAGTTGATTCCAAGGTTGGCATAAAGTTATATACTGTGTTTGGGCAGGAAGTTGCCGAGATGGTTTCTCCGGTAAATCAAAAGGCAGGAAGCTATACTGTAAGGTTTGAAGCTGAAAACCTTGCTCTTGCCCAGGGAGTCTACTTTATAGAGTTTAAAACGGATGATAATTCGGAAATAATAAAACTTATAAAAACTTCCGGGAATTAAATGAAAGCTTAAAACCAGTCGGAATTTATTTAATATTGTAATTACAATTTATTAAAGACTGATAATTAAAAATAGATCTATGAAGAAAATTCTGTACTTATCGTTGCTGTTCATTGCACTTACGATAGTCTCCTGTAACAAAGGTCCCGGAGAGGGCGGTAAGGCCTCCATCAAAGGAAAAGTGTGGATCGAGAATTATAACACGCTCAATGATCCGGAGGATCAATACGTTCTTAAGAGCGAATACGCGGGTGTTGAAAAAGATGTATACCTGATCTTCGGTGACGACATTGGTTACGGTGCTAAAACAAAAAGCGGCCCTGACGGTTCATTTGAATTCAACTATCTGCGTGCAGGCTCTTACACGGTATATCTTGAATCTAAAGATACAACTCGTACTTCCGTTTCTGGGATTACAAGTATCAAAACAACCGTTGACCTTAGCAAAAAAGGGGCAAAAGACCTGGGAGTTATTGTTATTTATAATTAAATCAAATCAGCATTATGAACATATATAAATCACTGATCAGCCTTCTATCGATAACCTTCCTGTTGAGCGCCAGCTCCTGTAAAAAAGAAGAGGGAACAGGTGGTAAAGCCTCTATCCACGGAATGGTAGTAGGAAAAAAAAGAATAACATCTCCTATATTACCTCCTTTCTATACACCCGGAACGTGGCATGATTACGTGGCCGCTTTCGAGGATGTTTATATAATTTACGGCAATGAGTTCGCATATGGTGATAAAGTTGAGACGAATGGGGAAGGGAAATTTGAATTCAAATATCTGCGTCCCGGAAATTATAAGATCTACGCTTATTCAAAAGATTCGACCGGAAATGTAGATGTTCCTAAGTTTGCTATAATCAAGGAAGTAAAGATCAGTGACAAAAAAGAAGCTGTAGACGCAGGGAGCATTCAAATTTTTACATACCAATAAATTATGAAATTTCAACTCAGCATAACCGCTCTTTTATTTCTTCTGTCGTTTTCCATTGGAAACGCGCAGAGCAAGAAGATAAAAAAGTATAAAATTAAATCCATCACCGTGAATGTAACTGAAATGACGGATGGAAAAGAAAAGTCGCGCACCGATTCTTATGAGAAATACGACAATGCGGGTAATGTGATCGAGCTGATGGAATATAATAAAGACGGTACTTTTAAGAAGAAAGAGTCACACAGGTTCAATAAGAATGACGATCCGATAGAAGATGTGATCTATGACGAGAAAGGAAATGTTAAGAAAAAAGTTCTGACCGAGTATAATTCGAATAAGGATAAAACGATTGAAACCGTTTATGACGGCCGTGGAAAGCTGATCGAGAAAATTCAGCATGGTTACAGTGCAAAAGGCGATCATACGTATGAGATCTCTATGGATGAATCAGGAAAGATGATTAAAAAGTCGATCTATACATACGATAAGAACGGAATGAAGATCGAAAAGAAAACGACAGATGCAAATGGAGCTGTCATTGCTGTGAAAAAATATACTTACGAATACTAATTACGAATACGAATAATGGATAAAGTGCACGAGATATTAAACAGTTTTACGTCCATCACCCTGAAGGAGATGGACAATGTAAAGCTTATGGATCGCACCGATACCAAATATGTTTTTCGTCTCGATAACCTTCCCGCGTTCCTTGAAGCAATAAAGGATGATTACCGTGTGCTTGATGTAAACGGTCACCGTATCAGTCGTTATGAGTCGCTTTATTTTGATACAAAGAATTTTGATCTCTATTTATGTCATCATCGCGGCAAGCCGGGAAGATATAAGGTACGATGCAGGAAATATGTTGAATCGGAGCTTCATTTTTTTGAAGTGAAATACAAGAATAATAAAGGCCGTACTATAAAAGACCGCGTTAAGCAGAAAAAGATCGATGGATTAATTGTGGATTCTGCAGAGGATCTTTTAAAAGAAAAAACACCTTTGCAGGCTGCTAATCTTGAGGCGAAGCTTTGGGTGAATTATTCACGGATCACGTTGGTGAACAGGAATTCGCCTGAGCGCGTAACAATCGATGTGGATCTTACATTTAAGAATGAACAGGTTGATAAAACAATACATAATCTTGTGATAGCGGAGGTGAAGCAGGACAAAGCGCTGGTCTCTTCTTTTATCAGGCTAATGAAGAAGCATCATATCCGTGAAGGCTCAATGAGCAAGTATTGCTACGGGGTGATCAGTTTATTCGACAGAGTTAAATACAATAATTTCAAACCAAAATTAATAACAATTAAAAAGATACTCAATGGTACTATTGCAAGTCATTAATGATGAGAATTTGTCAAACTTTACAATGTTTGACAAACTGGGCCCGAAATTTTTTATCCGATTAACGATCGACCTTATTTCGGTTTTTATTCTGATCCGTTTTCTGTATTTCCCGGTTTATAAGAACCGTGAGAATTTTTTCACCTTGTTTATTTTCAACCTGATCATCTTCCTGATCACGTTCATTCTTAACAAATCTGATATGAGTATGGGTGCGGCCTTTGGTCTCTTCGCTGTATTCTCCATGCTTAAATACAGAACTGAAGGGATCTCTTCAAAGGACATGACCTATCTTTTCCTTGTTATTGCGATGGGTCTGATAACCGCATTGAGTAAGGGAACCTGGGTGGAGCTTGCATTTATCAACGCGATCATACTGTTATCAACGTTCGCATTGGAAACTACGTTCCTGATGAAGAAAGAGGTTTCAAAGAATATCCAGTATGAGAATATTGAGATGATCAAGCCCATTCACCGTGAAGCTCTTATGGCTGATCTGGAGAATAGAATGGGAATCAAGATTAACAGGATAGCTATTGGAAAGATCGACTTTTTGAAAGATGTTGCTGTGATCAGAGTGTTCTATAACGACAACACAAAATAGAAGCGTTAAACTCAGAATTATGAATAAAAAAATATTTGCTCTTTTAATTTCAACGGCATTCGTGCTGAGCAGCTTTGCGCAGATTTCACATGATGCGGGCTTATGGGCAACCTTTAATCTCGATAAGACACTGAATAAAAAGTTTTCTTTGATTGCAACCCAGGAGTTTCGCTTAAGAGAGAATTTTTCAAGGGTCAATCTGTTCTACACTGATTTGGGCGTTGAGTACAGGCCTGTAAAGGTATTTAAAGCTGCACTGTCTTACAGGTTTATCGGAAAGAGTTTGATTGATGATAACATCGGCTTTCGCCATCGCCTAACTCTGGATTTAACTTTAAGAAAGAAATTCGGAAAAGTGATACTTGCATACCGCCTCCGGACGCAACGTGAAGTGCGTGATGTTCAGACGAGCGAGGATGGGTATCTGCCTGAATGGTATTCGAGACATAAGTTTACTCTTAAGGTTGATTTGGATAAGCCCATACAACCTTATATCGCCACGGAATTACGATATCAGATCGTTAACCCGCGTATGCAGGAATCAGACGGGTTATGGCATCGTGCACGTTACATTGCCGGTATCGATTATAAAAAGAGCGACAAGCATACATTTGGATTATATTATCTGATGCAGAGAGAATTCGAGGTTCCGACACCTCAATACCTTTATATTGTCGGAATTGAGTATACCCTTTCCTTATAGTTTCTGGATCAGGGCAACCGCATAAGCACAAACTCCTTCTTCACGTCCTACATACCCCATTTTTTCGTTGGTGGTGGCTTTTATAGCCAGGTCTTCCATTTCTATATCCATGATCGGAACAAGCACCGTTTTCATGGCATCTATATGCGGATTGATCTTCGGCTTCTCAAGCACAAGAGTGCAATCTACATTTCCGATAGTATAATTTTTTTCTTTAAGCAAATTAACAACTCTTTCCAGAAGGATCTTGCTATCTATTCCTTTGAATTCGGAGGATGTATCCGGGAAATGAAATCCAATATCACGAAGGCCTGCTGCCCCCAATAAAGCGTCACATATCGCATGGATCAAAACATCTGCATCAGAATGGCCCAGGGCACCTTTACTGTGTTCATGCTTGATACCTCCAAGCCAGAATTCGCGGCCTTCTTTTAGCTGATGAACATCAAAGCCAAAGCCTACTCGTATCTTCATAAATCAGGATATAAAAAAATCCCGCTGTTCAGGCGGGATCAAAAAAAGTAAATGAATATTATTCTGTGGTTTTATTCTCATCATTCTGAGCTTTGAAAGCATCAAAGTCGAAAGTAAGCGTAAACCTTAAAGTGTTTTCCAAAGGATTTCTTTGTTGAGTCGGGATCAGGTAAGCAAAATCAAGTCCGAACACGTTGTATTTAACTCCCGCACCTAATGTGAAGAACTGACGGTTACCTTTTGTCGGATGCTCGTAAAAATAACCTGCTCTTACTGCGAATAATTTATTGTACCAGTATTCCAGTCCGATGGAATAGTTAAGCTCACGCAGCTCTTCTTTTCCGCCACCAGGTGCATCATTGAATGAGCCAAACATACCTTCTGCAACACCGCGGTTTGGATCTTTTCCTTTTTCAATGATCGGATTATTGTCTGCATCGTAAGCAATTCCAAGGTCTTTTCCGGATGCATCATAATTATGCTTGTAAATAGCCGGGGTAGGAACAAGCAGCTTATTAACGTCTGCCATAAAACCAATAGAGTTATAATCATCAAGCTGAACGGTTAAAGCACCTCCCAGACGCATGTTGATAGGGATGAAATCTGCATTGTCAGTGCCTCCACGGTCAGAATAAGACATTTTGTTACCAATATTTGTGATCGCTAAACCAATAGCACCAATACCTTTTTTATCACCAAGCTTCAGCTTCTCTTTTCTGTAAAGGGCAGAGATATCTACCGCGATAGCACGCCCTGCTTTGGTCTGTGCACCTTCCACTAATGCACCTCCGGTAAGGTTAGAATTCACAAAGCGAACGGCCCCTCCAACTGAGAACTCTTTTGAAAGTTTAGTGGCATATGCAACATCAAGTGCAAATTCATTCGGACGGAACTGGCCGACAGTATTACCATTCGCATCTGTAAAAGTAATATCCCCAAGAGAGAAGTAACGTAAGGAAGCTCCGATTGTACCGCTTTTTTTGGTTTTGTAATAACCTGAAAGGTATGCAAGGTTAATATCCGGCACGAGTGCCCTTAACCATGGAGTGTAAGAAACACCAAGTCCCATTTTTTTATCTACGAATGCCAGCTTTGAAGGATTCCAGTGAATCGAGCTGATGTCAGGTGTTGATGCAGCACCTACATCTCCCATACCACCGGCACGTGAATCCGGAGTGATCAGAAGAAACGGAACAGCTGTAGTGATCGTATTAAGTTGAAGTTCGCTGGCTCTCTGAGCCTGGTTTTGCGCATTCAGCGCTGAACCGGCTATTAAGGAAAGGAAGAGCAGGAAATAACTTTTGTTGCAGGGCTTTAAATCTTTCATTTTCGAATATTTTTTTATTTCAATGGAAACTGCCATAACTGAATTTGTGTCTAAATTTTCATGCCTCCGGGTCGCAAAAATCATATTTTGAAAATATTTAGGGTTGCTAATGTAATGATTAATTTAAAATAACGAGTTTTTCATACTTTTCTGCGGTCTGTCCTTCCATAGTCTTTACTTTGAGATGATATATATAAACGCCTTTGCCTATCTTATCTCCAAAATCATCCCTGCCATCCCATTCGATCGCATCCGAACGGTAGCCCTCAACGTAAAGAGGCTGATTAAAATTGCGCACAAGCTTCCCTGAAATGGTAAATATTTGAAGTTCGAGCTGGAGGGCTTGACAGCAGCGGTTTTGTTCGAAATAAAAAGTGGTATGCGTTGTAAATGGATTCGGGTAATTAAGGATATGAGTCAATGCAAACTCTGCCGACTTCGCCACAACAAATTCCAGGTAGCTTTTGGAGGTGTTATTATAAACGTCAGAAGCGTGTAGCTCGAGAGTGTGCTTTCCGTCTGAAAGCTGACTGAACGGATATCTGACAGAACCGCTTTTGTAGGTATTAAGATCTGATCGGTAATAATCATTAAGATTGATAGCATTTGGTGTATTTGCATCAAGGATCACCTTTAAGGGAGTTGTAGTGTTATACGTGTTGAGGCCGTGTTCATCTTTCAGCAATGCAAAGAGATCCGGATTTTCATCCGTTAATCCACCGAATGCAAACTTTGTATCATTCATGTACAGCCGGATTTCAGGGCCGGTATTATCTGTCACTGCATTCATGTCTTTACCGCCTATGTAAAAATTCTCATAAGCACCGCTGGCATCTGTCGTCCCATTATCGGCATAATAGCTTATTCTGCCAAAGCCATACGTGGAATCGATATCTTTTGGAACAATGTAGCTGAAAGAAAATCGTCCGTGTGTTACGCTTACTTTTCCACGAAAAAGAATATTCGTTTGCTGGCTGAAAGTGTAGGGTGGATTAGTTGCCGGTCCACCGTTCGAAAGGGTCGTGATGTTTTTCTTTTTATCGAATACAGTAGGGTACAAAACACCGTTGTAAGTGTTTAAGATATTCCCGCTGTTATCGGTTAAATGGCCATTCACTGTTACAGAAGCTAATGCTTTGGTAGTGTCAGTTATCGTGGCTGATATACTGTTAATTGAATCTGTTATTATTTTATGCAGGGGATAGGCAAGCCTTAAGGCGGGATCTCCCAACAGGACAAATCCACGGCTGTTTGTGCTGTTTCCACCCAATGAGTTTTTAAAAGATTTGTAAATGTCCCCTAATCGCGGCATTCGTCCATTTACCGGCAGAAAGGCGGAGGAATAAAAATTATTGTTAAGCGCAAAGTTTGGACCGGAGAATGTAAGCCGAGTTGCTGAAATGCCTGCAATTGCGCCTCCGTTCGGATTAAGGACAAAAACTTCCCCTCCTGCAGTCATTCCGGGATCATCAAAGCGGCTGAACTCAGCCGTTGCCGCGTAATAAAAGAGTAATTTGTCTCTGTTGCGGAAATCATCAATTTCGCTCGTTTCCAAAACACGTTCATTGGTCCATCCTGTTCGTCCGCCATATCCTGTAAAATTTAATATCAGACATCCTTTTGAGATCCGGTCTTCGATCGCTTTGGTTGCGTCAGGATTGCGGTTACCCTGGCTTGTTTGAATTTCCTGATAAGCATCAAGATAGATCTTCTCAATATTCAGGTTGTTATTGAGAGTATCCACTTTCGCTGCCATATTATTTGTTTGAGCAAGATGCACGTTATTGTCCTGATCGTCACCGACAAAACAAATGTAATTCCGCCAGTCGCCAAATGGATTTGGTGGGGCAGTGGCGGAGCATGAATTTAATTCTGCACCGGAGTTGATGATTCCCGTTTGAGTATAAAGTAGGATCTTGTTGACCGCTTCAGTTGCTTCTTGTTTTGTTTTAGCTACAATACGTCCTATACCAAGGTCAATTGCATCTGCTGTCCACAAACCTTCATTATCATCAAGCAAGCCAAAGAAATCATCAGTGCAATAACTGTTAAGAACGTCAAGTGAATTGTCTGATTCGTAAACAGGAACAAGGTTCGTATTATTAGTGATTCTTTTTTTATAGTCGTACGATGCATCCCCGAAAAGCAACAGATAGCGAGGGATTTCAGACGGTGCTGAAGCAGTCTTATATAACATTCTCACAAAATCTCTGAGTGCTGCTACATCCTGTGAGCCGGAGGAAAATTCATTGTATATCTGGGATGTAGTCACAACTATAGTGCGCAAAGAATCTTTTGTTTCATGATGCGAAGCGAGTCTTGAAGCTTCACTATTAAATTCAGGCGCAGTGATAATGATCAGATCTTTACCTGAGATAGCATGGAGGTTTTGATTTGAAACTTTTCCGCATTTACCGGGTATGAAAAATGATGAACCATTGAAGGCTACGAACTCACGAAGATTGTCCGTGCTTAGGGTAAAATCATAGTTGCTTCCATTAACATTCAGGCTCTGCTTTCGCACATTTAGCGGATCAGTAACCTCCCAGATCTGAAGTGAACCCTGGCTGGTCAGGTTGAATTTTGTAACGTTGCCCGTTCCCATCGACAGAGCATCACGGAAAGAAAGTTGGCTGCCTGTCACGTTTAACCCACGCCTGACGTTAGCCTCTAAATAATCTATCCAGGCGGTTGCGTTAGGTGTTTGTTTTGACACGCTAACATTAACTGAAGAATTGATAGGAGAAAAAGTGAAACATCCGCTTCCTATACTTGCATAATCACTATAGGTGTTTTCACTGACGATTTCATCGGTAGAAATTGCTGTCGTGGTTCCGGAAGCACTGACGTTATAGACAGCTCCCCCGTTTCCATTATTATCATATCGGCTGGCAAGTCTCACTTTCACAGTTCCCTGCGAACTGAGATCTATGTTTGGAAAGCTAAATGGGAAATTATATGAATTTACAAGGTCCAGATATTCACCATACCATTCTTTACCTGATTTCAGTAAATTGACATCTTCTTTTTCGTGAAATGCATGATCGTCAAAAGTGAAAACGTTATTCGTAGGAGTTAGGGATGTTGAGGCTTGTGATTGAATTCTTTTACCCGGCCCAAGATCCGAGGTGATAAAGTAATAGCTCGAATCGGAAAAAATATTTTTAACATGTGAAAATTTAGGACAAGCTCCGGAATCATAATTCCAGGCATCCGGTCCTTTCCCATAAAATAATACATAATCCGCGCTGTTGAACACTCCGTCATTTTCTCCTTCTACATAGATCGCGTTTTCGGCAAGGTCATCGATACGGCTAATGGAATTAAGTTCAGGAAGCATTCCGCCACCGTTTCCATAGATCCTGATATTCCTCGGGTCGATGGAATTTGTATTCATTCCTATACTTTGAAGAAACGTTTGGTCGAGCTTGAAGATCCCATCATTCGCAACGGAAATTTTATGCCAGTTACCACTCTGAAGCACTGAATTTGCGGCATACATAGGGCTTCTGTTTTCTTCGGCTTTTCTTTCCACGGAAGGGGTCACCTGCAACTTAAAGGAGATAAGCTTTTCGATTTTTCCTGTGAGCATGTTCCTGCGCAGCGGAATAAATGAAACGACAGTATAGCTTTCTTTTTTGCTTATAAGATCTTCGATCCTGATGTCGATTTCATTTTTAAGATTGTAGTTTTTAGGAAGCAACACCAATTCATCTATACTAAGATCAGTAAATAACTGATTTGTTAAACTTATGTTTGCTTTAAACGAATTACCGGAACTGATCTTTTGAAAATAACGCGGTAGAAAAAGGTCTTCAGTGTTGTTATGAGCTCCTGCGAAATATAAGGCTTGCCTGTTTTCTGCGATCGAAGGAATAATGGGTTGTGGTAATTGCCAGACAATCATTTCAATGTCATCTGCCCTCGGATTATAACTTCTTTGGCCATAAATAAATTGTGACAGGCAGAGTAATAACACAAAAGAGATCCGCATGATTCTTTATGTTTTAGAAGCGTTAATAATTTATGGCGTGGCTGATAGCCTTAATTTAAAATGACAAGCTTCTCATATTTTTCTGCGGTAGTACCCAGATCCGTCTTCACTTTCAAGCGATATATATAAACCCCTTTCCCGATCTTGTCTCCAAAATCATCACGGCCATCCCATTCTATTGGATTGGATCGGTAGCCTTCTGCGTAAACGAACTGACTGAAATTACGAACCAGCTTTCCTGAAACAGTAAAGATCTGAAGCTCCACATGTAAAGACTGACAGCACTGATTCTGCTCAAAATAGAAAGTGGTGCGGGTCGTAAACGGGTTCGGATAATTCATCACATGAAGCAGCGCCAGCTCAGCTGATTTCGCAACGATAAATTCCGTATGCGCCTTTGCTGAATTATTATAAACATCCCACACCTTAAGGTCGAGCGTGTGCTTGCCTTCCGTCATATCCACAAAAGGATAACGGACACTTCCGCTTTTATAGCTGTTAAGATCCGCCTGGTAAAAATCATTCAGCACAATTGCATGTTCAGTGTTGGCATCCACAACGGCCGTCACATCATGGCCGATTCCATTCCCTACAGTGTTGATTCCGTTCTCATCGCGTAAAAGCGCAAACAGATCCGGATTCTCATCTGTCAGTCCTCCTTCAACAAACTTGGTGTCATTCATGTAAAGTCTGATCTCAGGGCCGTTATTGTCGATGGCAGCAGAATCATTTGATCCACCAATAATTATTTTCTCATAAAAGCCGTTTGCATCTTCGGATCCATTCTCAGCATAATAACTGATCCTTCCGGTTCCGTACTGATATGCAATGTCCTTTGGAACGATGAAGCTGAATTTATAATAACCATTCGTAACGCTTACTTTTCCTTTATATAACACATTCTTTTGCAACTGAAATGTGTATGGCTGACTGCAGGATCCTCCGGGAGGTGGAGGGCAAGGGTCATTGGCAACAGTGGTTATATTCTGAGGCTTATCATATACGGTTGGATATAACACACCATTATAAGAAGTAAGTACTGCACCTGATTTTGACCGTACATGTCCGCTAACGGTAACCATAGATAGTGCTTTCAGGGTATCGGTACTTGCACTGATTACTGCATTCATATTTACTGTATCCGTTGAAACATTATACTTCGGATAAGCTAAGCGTAAAGCAGGATCACCTAACAATGTAAAATTCCTGCTGTTAACGGAGTTTCCTCCCAGCTGATTCTTCATGTAATAATACAGATCGCCAAGGGTTGGCATTTTACCATTGATTGGAGTGAATGCCGAATTGTAAAAGCTTTGGTTCAGAACAAAATTCGGTGATGCGAATACAAGTCGCACCGTACTCAACAATGCAATACCGCCACCATTTGGATTTAAGAAAACATACTCACCTGCTGAAGTCCTTTCCGGGTCGTCATAACGGCTGAATTCACACGTGGCGGTAAAAAATAAAGGCATATTGTTTATGTTACTCCAACGGTTGATATCAGCAACTTCAACAATACGCTCATGCGCCAGCCCCACTTCTCCGCCATGCCCGGTATAATTTATTATAAGTGCCCCTTTCTGAACTCTTTTTGTGATCGCATCAGTAACGGTCGGATAACGGTTACCGCCCGGAGTTGTTTCCTGCGGATAAGCGTCAATATAAATTTTATCAACGTTGTAATTGTTATAAGCAGTGTCCACCTTTTGAGCCAAAGTGTTGGATTGAACAACATGTAAGTCGCTGTCTTCATCATCCGCGACAAAACAAACGGTGTTTCTCCAGTCTCCAAACGGAGAGCTGGCAGTCTCACTGCAGGAACTGTTATTGGAAGTGGTCGGTGGAACGCCTGTCTTGTTATAGGTGAGGATCTTCATCACCGCGATCTGAGCCTCCGCTTTGGTTTTAACGGGAAAGCGACCTATGCCGAGATCCACTGCATCGTTGTCGGCTGATTCTTCCCAAACGCCCTCGTTATCATCGAGAAGTCCGTAGAAATCATCAGAAACATAAGAGAGTGTTGTTACAGTGGAGTTGAACGACTGATAAGTGGGAATAAAATTCGTGTTGTTCGTAAAGCGTCTTTTATTGTCATATGAACCATCACCGAAGAGCAACAGATATTTAGGGATTTCTTCGTCAGTGGTGGCTCTGTCGTAAAACATTTTTATGAAATTACGAATCGCGGAAATATCCTGGGCGCCAGAAGAGAACTCATTGTAAATCTGCTGAGGTGTAACAATCAGCGTTGAGATGGTATCATGCGACTCATGATACCCTGCAAGTTGGGTTGCTTCCGCCATAAAGTTAGGATGAGCCACAATGATCATCTTCTTTGTGCTGAGGGCGTGAAGGTTTTGATTAGCAACAGAGCCTGATTTTATAGGAGTGTTAAACGAAGTGGCAGTGAAAGCAAGAAATTGATTTAACGTTGAAGATGGTAAAGTAAATTGAAACACTCCGCCTGTGAAATTGCCCGATTGTAATTTTATATTCGTTGGATCCGTGATATCCCATACTTGTACGGGAGATGAGCTCGCAAGATTGTAGGATGCTATACGTCCCGGACCTGTGGATCTCGAATCCCGAAACATCATTTGTGGACCCGACATGATCAGGTTTCTCCGAACATTCACTTCAACAAAATCCATCCATCCGAGTGCATTTGCGGTAAGTTTGGTGGTGGTCACGTTCACTATCGGACTGTTTGGTGTAAAGGTAAAGCAGCCGTTATCGATGATAGCATAGTCATCATACGGACTTTCACTTACTATTTCAGCAGGGCTGATAAAGGTGCTTCCTCCCTGACATGATACGGAGTAGTTCGATTCTCCTGCACCATTGTTATCATAGCGTGAGGCCAGCTGAACTTTGGCAGTTCCGGCACTTGCGCTCATTACAATATTCGGGAAGGTATATGAAAAACTATAGGATGAAATATTATCGAAGTGTTCACCATACCAGTTGCGTCCCGACTTGATAAAGCTGATGTTGTCATTTTCCGTGAATGCATAATCATCAAAGGAAGTCACGGTATCTGTGGGAGTAGCAGTAGAGGATGCCTGTGTTTGAATTCTCTTTCCAGCGCCAAGATCAAAGGTGATGAAATAATAAGCTGAATCTGAATAAAGATTTTTTATGTGACTGAAGTTGGGGCAGGAGGTGGCGTTATAAGTCCAAGTGTCAGCTCCCGTTCCATAAAACAAAGCATATTCATTAGGGTCGAAATCGCTATCTCCGTTATCCTGCATGTGGATCGCTATCTCGGCAAGATCGTCTAACCGGGGCGCAGAACTTAGTTCAGGGAGCATACCACCACCATTTCCATAAACTCTTAAATTTTGAGGGCTTACCGAGGTCATGTTGATTCCCAGGTCCTGAAGAAAAGTATATGATAACTTATAAATGCCATTAGAGGTTGTGGCGATCTTATACCATTTTCCGCTCTGCAAAACTGAGTTGGCTGCGTAGGTTTGACTGCGGCTTCCCGAGCGGATACTCGTAACATATGGTTTGGATTGAACATCGAATGAAACCAGTTTTTCGTATTTTCCGGTTGCGTTGTTTTTTCTGACAGGTATGAAGGATATTATGCCGTACGGTTGTTTGCGCTGAATACTTACAGAAGTGGTCGGATTTATTTCTGACGGAATAACAGCTTTGGCAGGTAAGGCTGTAACTTCTTCATCCGTAAGTGGTTCATAAACAGTGTTGACAAGGGTTGCGCTCAAGTTATTTTCGTTTCCGTTCAATTCAATTCTTTTTGAATATCTCGGAAGGAAATGATCGGTGTAGTTATAATCAGCACCTTCAAAATAAATAGTTTTAGCATTTGCACCCTCTAACATGCTGATGCGGATAGGTTGCGCCCATTTAAGATGAGTTCCTGCAGTTTTTGAAGCCGCTACTTTAGTTTGAGAAAAAATACTCAGAGGAAGGAAGAAAAAGAAGAAGAATAATTTTCCGGTTTTCATAAATGAACTTGTCATAAGTTTCAAATTTAATTAAATATTATGCATATTTATTGGGAGATATCAATTTTTAATTAAATTTGTGTATCAGTAGCTTTTTTAAAAATACGCAGAATAACGTAAAACCACCTTCTATATTGCATCGGAAATTTCGAATAATTGCTGTTTGTGAAACTTTTTATCAAAATTTATTGTATAATTGTGTCCCATTAAAATAAAGTAATTATGTTAAAACGAGTTGTTTTAATTTTAACTGTACTGTTTTCATTAGGATTTGGCAAGGAGTCATTCGCTCAGGATCCCGAATTTACACAGTTTTACGCTAATCCTCTTTATTTGAACCCTGCATTCGCAGGAACGGCAAGATGTCCACGAATCTGTCTGAACTATAGAAATCAATGGCCGGCAATTTCAGGGACTTATGTTACTTATTCCGCTTCTTACGATCAGCATTTTGATGCTATCAAAGGTGGTTTAGGCCTTCTGGTTACCAACGACAAGGCCGGGCAGGGAACCCTTACCACTACAAATGTTTCAGCGATGTATTCTTATCAGCTGAATATCAACCGTGAATTTTCAATGAAGTTTGGATTTCAGGCGACTTACTTTCAAAAGAGCATCGACTGGAGCAAGCTTACTTTTGGTGATATGATTGATGAACGTAGAGGATTTGTATACAATACCAATGAAGTTCCGGGCGTTTCTCAAAAATCAAATGTCGATCTTTCTGCAGGTCTTTTAGGTTACAGCAAGCGTTATTTCTTCGGATTTGCCGCTCACCATTTAACACAGCCTGATGAAGGGTTGATCGGGCCAAGCAAGCTTCCAATGAAAATGACCGTTCACGCGGGTGCTGTTCTACCTGTTGGGGATAAAGGAAATGAAACTATGATCTCTCCTAACGTCTTATATCAGAAACAACAAGATTTTCAGCAGCTTAATCTGGGAGTGTACGTTAATAAAGGCTCAATTGTAGGCGGTCTGTGGTATCGTAACCAGGATTCTTTCATTGCACTTATCGGATTCACTCAACATTTTTTTAAGATCGGTTACAGTTATGACGTTACAGTTTCTAAACTGACTAACGCTACTGCCGGTTCTCATGAGATCTCTTTTTCACTTCAGTTTGAATGTAAGCCGAAAAAGAAAAAGTTCAGAACTGTTAGCTGTCCGTCTTTCTAAATATTCAATAACAAGCAATTTTTAAATCGATACACAGTTATAATACGCTAAGATTTTAAGTAATTAACCAAATCAATAAAAATGAAAACATCAACCGGCAAATTATTATTACTCGGAGTTGCAGTTGCAGCATTTGCATCCTGTCAGAAGGAACGCTCTCCGGTAACTGCTTGGGAATATAATAATCCTAAGAACGGAGGATTCGAAGTTGGGCCTTATGAAGAACAGGAGACCGGTCCGGGATTAGTATTGGTAGAAGGTGGAACATTTACAATGGGAAGAGCTGAACAGGATGTTACTTATGACTGGAACTCAATTCCAAGAAGGGTAACTGTTTCTTCTTTCTATATGGATCAGACAGAGGTTCGTAACCTTGATTATCTTGAATATTTACATTGGACGGAAGCGGTATTTGCCGTTAACTTTCCTGATATCGTTAAAAAGGCTTTGCCTGATACTTTAGTTTGGCGTGATCGTTTGGCTTTTAATGAGCCTTACGTTGAATATTACCTGCGTCACCCTTCCTATAGGGATTATCCTGTAGTAGGTGTAAACTGGCTTCAGGCTTCCGATTTCTGTGCATGGCGTTCTGACCGCGTGAATGAGTTCATCCTTATTCGCGAAGGTATTCTTGAACACAACCCTTCTCCGACTGAAACTGATTATTTTAATACGGATGAATATCTTGCCGGGAAATGGACAGGTACTGTCGTAACTCCAATCCCTTCAATGTCTCCTAATGGAGGTGATCGTTTGGTTAGAATGGAAGACGGTATCTTTTTGCCACGTTACAGACTTCCGACAGAAGCTGAGTGGGAATTTGCTGCTTACGGCTTAATTGGAAATACAATCGGTGAGCGTATCACTGACAGAAGATTATATCCATGGAACGGACATGGTACACGTAACCCTGATCAGAAATACCTCGGTCAGATGCTAGCTAACTATCAGCGTTCAAACGGAGATATGATGGGTACTGCAGGTGCATTGAATGATGCGGGTGATATCACAACTCCTGTATTCTCATACTGGCCAAATGATTACGGATTGTATAACATGGCAGGTAACGTTTCTGAGTGGGTAATGGATGTTTACCGTCCTTTATCTCCTGAAGATAAATCTGATTTCCGTCCTTTCCGTGGAAATGTATTTAAAACGCAGGAGCGTGACGTAGACGGTATCATGATCAACGATACAATTAAATATGACAGCGATAGTAATATCGTAAGCATCCCGGGTATGGTTCGCTGGAGAGATGTAAGTATCTCTGTTCCGGATGATAACCTGGATGAAAGGCGAAACTATAAATATGCTGATAACATCAACTTCCAGGATGGAGATGTTTTATCACAGGTTGAAGGATTAAGCGGAAATGCTTGGTCAGATCCTTATGATGCAGCTACAGTAGGTAAACCTGAGAGCAGTGGTATGTATAATGCTCCAATCAAACCGGATGATAAAGATCCTGCTTTAACGTCTATGATCAACGACAAAGCTCGTGTCTACAAAGGTGGATCCTGGAAAGACCGTGCATATTGGATGGTTCCGGGCACAAGACGTTACCTTGATCAGCGCCAGTCAACTGCATGGTTAGGTTTCCGTTGTGCAATGACACGTGTTGGTAGCCCTGTAGGTTTAGGCGGAAGAAGATAATTCAAAAGAACATAAATAAAAAGAGCGGCCCTTCAAAATTGAAGGGCCGCTCTTTTTATTTATGTGTAACCTTTGTTCCGGTTTATTTGACTGCTAATGTTACATCAAAATATTCCATTAGATCCTTAATGAAAGCTTGTGTGTTTTTCAGCTTATCGTTTTCCAATGATTTCTGGTAAATAGCCTGAAGCTTTTCAACATACTGTTTACGCTGAGTGTTAACCCACTGTGATGTATAATAAATGGCCTTAATGGTCATGTCGTTCTCGGTATTCTTGCTCGCGCCTGCAGTGAGCTTTTCGTAACGCTTATAACATTCCTGAATACCTTCCTGATCATTCAGGTAGAAATAACCGATCATCAATGTTGCGAAAAGCGCATCGTACAATCGCTGAAATGCTATCTGCTGAAAGTTGACAAGAACTGATTCCAGCTGCGTGACAGCCTTTTTAACTTCGTCCTTAGTGCCTAAAAGAAGAAATCCGCAATAGATATTATTAAGGTTAATGTAGCGTACATATAAGCCTTCGTTCCAGATCGGTTTGGCGAGGATCTCCTCACATCTCTTTTTGTAAAATGCAATCTGATTCTTAACCTCCTTAGGCAGGTTTTCGTTATAATCTTTTCTGTAGCCGTAACAATAATGCGTAAGGAAATAACTGGCCTGAATACTTAGGTATATGATCTCCGGAGTATTCACATAATTCTTCCAGAAACGAAGTGATTCCCGTTTTTTGATAAGGCTTGCTGCCTCTTTCTGCAATTCATCCTTATCAAGTTTATAGATAAGATGTTTTAGTTTGAGATAGTCAACATTTAACTGGATATCGTCAGAAAAAGAAAATATCACAAAGCCATTTTTCTCAAGATCATCAGTAAGTGAATCAAGTTCGCTTGCAGTTTCGTCATCATAAAAACGGCTGTCATTAAGGTAATTCAGAGTCTGGCAATATGCAAAACGACTGAGAAGCTGAATGCTTAACGTTTCGCTTTTACGATATTTATCATAAAAATTCAGATTCTCATGCATCTCTTTATCGGTTAAGGAGCTCTTTCCCTTAAAATTGAGATTTTGTCGCATATACAGATAGATCTGATTAACGATGTGCTCACACTTAAGATGTTCGCTGATCTTCTGATGATATTTGATTGCTTGTGTTTTATTCTCTGTTATGAAGGCCTGCTGCGCATAATACTTTAAAACTGCTATTGAGGTATAGAAATCTTCTATTTTTTCCGCTATGTCAAGGAGTATTTCAGCAACATTGTTTGCCTTTTCCAGTTCTCCCTTATTGATATGCTGCTCAATAACGCATACATTATGATGCAGATAACAGGGGTGATTCCTGCTTAAGTAAGAGGTGAGTCGGAAAGTATAATGCACAAGCTGAAAGAACTTCTTTTTGTTTTTTTCATCTTTTGAACCATATACCGACTTGCAAAGGGTATCAGACTCCTTCTGTTCCCATTCATCCTTGCGGATTTGAGTAATAAGTTTTAAAGGCAGCTCCGCATTGCTATCTTTTAAATGATTTTTAAATTCATTAAAATGATAGTCATCCAGAAGCAAAACAACTTTTTGGATACTTAGCATAACAATAATGTGTGAACTTCGAATGTACAAAAAAAAAACTGTAAAAGATAGTAGTATATGAGCGACTGTTGATGAAAAAACGATAATAGTCATTGTCTGATTTTTGGTTTTTGATGCGCCCTAAAATGCAATAGTGCTGCGTATTACATCGCTTTTTATTTTTTGTTTCCATCTTGGGCAGCGTATAAATGCATGTTGTTGCAGATTTGTTTTTTTTCGTTTCCTTGAGACATGTTTTTTCTTTTCAGTGAAATCGAAAAGAAAATAATCTAAATGCAAGGCCTCTCTAAAAACATGTTAATAATTTTTTTCTCGGGACATTGCAAAAAAATGTCTGCGTCCTTAAACATCGAATAATTCCGGTTGATTTTTTTTATTAAATCTTCTTCCGCAGAAGGAAATATTTTTTTTCGGTCTGATATCATTTCGGACAGCAGCGTGAAATAAATTTTAAATTCTTTCAGAATGTAGGCTCAGAAGTAATCGCTGACTTTTTAACTTCAGAATAAGCATCTGATACGCCTGGGCGAAGAAGAATTTTATTCGCCTGCACAAGGCAATAGCTTTGGCGAAAAAAAACATGAGAAAATTGAAACTGTTAATTGCTTTATTGTTACCGGCCTTTAGTGCAGTGGCGCAGACGTATTCTGTCGGACACACTTCGGTCACTTATACAGATCCTGCCAGAGGCGGAAGAAGTATTTTAACCGAGATCTATTATCCCGCTTCCACTGCAGGAACATCTGTTGCGGTTGCTCCGGGGGCATTTCCGGTTATCGTATTCGGGCACGGCTTTGTAATGAGTTGGGACGCGTATGGAAATTTCTGGAACGACCTTGTCCCGAAAGGGTATATCATCGCCTTCCCACGAACGGAAGGCAACTTTTCTCCAGTCCATTCAGAGTTTGGAAAAGATTTGGCATTTCTGGTGAACAAGCTGCAGTCGGAAGGTGCTGTCGCTTCCTCTGTTTTTTATAATCACATATCACTGCATTCAGCAATAATGGGTCATTCAATGGGTGGAGGGAGCGCATTCCTTGCTGTGGAAAACAATGTTAATGTGACTACAATGGTTAGTTTTGCTGCAGCCAATACGACTCCTTCTTCAATTGATGCTGCATCTGGCATTACAATACCAACTTTAATATTTGCGGCAGAAAATGATTGTGTTGCGCCTCCGGCCACTCATCAAACTCCTATGTATGATTCACTGGCTTCATCCTGCAAAGCATATATTGGTATTAAGGGCGGAGCGCACTGTGAGTTTGCCGACTATAACTTCAATTGCTCCTTCGGGCAATCCACATGTTCGCCTCAGCCTGCAATTTCAGGGGCTGCACAAAAGGATGTGGTGTCTGATCTTTTGAATCTCTGGCTCGCTTATTATCTAAAAGATGATTGTTTCGCAATTGATCATTTCAATGATTCTTTGGCTTCATCCCCGCGAATAAATGCGGTGCAGTCATGCTCTGGAAATATGACTCCCGTTATTACGAATAATGGAGGGGTATTGCAATCAACCGGTGCTGCAAATTATCAATGGTTCCTTGATGGAAATCCTATTACGGCTGAAACAAATCAGACTCTTAGCGCAACAGTTCCCGGAAATTATTATGTTTCCGTAAGTTATTTATCATCAACATGCGAATTTGTTTCCAACGTGATAAGTATCGCTCCATCGGGGTTGGATGGTAGTACTAACAGTGCATTGATGTTCCTTTCCCCAAATCCGGTGAAGGAACGGATGTTAATAAAGATTGCGGGTACGCATTGTAAAAAGATGACAATTAGAATCATTGATGCTTCAGGAGTGGAGATAGATACGCATGAATTTAGACGCTCCGAAACAGAAGGGTTTGAAACAGTGCTTGATGTGGGTTTGCTTGTGCCGGGATTATATTGTATTCAATTGATAGGTGATGACAAAACCACTACAAAGAAATTCATAAAGGATTAACTATTTATTCAATTTTCCAGTCGATAGGCTGGCGGCCATCATGAATGAGGATCTTGTTGGTCTTTGAAAAATGTTTACAGCCAAAAAATGCGCCCCGTGCAAGAGGTGAGGGGTGTGCTGCTTTAAGAATGTAATGCTTGTTTGCATCGATGAGGTTTTCTTTGCTTTGTGCAAAATTACCCCAGAGTAAAAACACAATTCCTTTTTTATGGTCCGAAATGTTTTTTATTACTGCGTCTGTAAATATTTCCCAGCCTTTTTTCTGATGGGAGCAGGGAGTGTTAGCTCTGACAGTGAGTGTTGCATTCAGAAGCAGAACCCCTTGTTTTGCCCAGGGCTCTAGATTTCCGCTATAAGGCAGGGGCACTCCGAGATCAGTGTTAAGTTCTTTAAAAATATTTTTGAGGGAAGGCGGTTGTTTCACTCCGGGATTCACAGAAAAGCTGAGCCCGTTTGCCTGGCCGGGTCCATGATAAGGATCCTGCCCGAGTATGACCACTTCAACCTTTTCAAATGGTGTAAGGTTAAACGCAGAAAAGATAAGGTTGCCGGGAGGGTAAACAAGAAATGATTTCTTTTCCGCGACTAGAAATTTTTTCAGTTTTTGAAAGTATTCAGATTGGAATTCAGTGGCCAGTATCGCCCTCCAGCTCTCGTGGATCGAGGGATCTATATTTTCTATTGAGGTGCTCATATGGTTCTGTTTTCAAATGTAACATATCCAGGAGTGGCACAGATGTTTTGTAAAAATTATTTGTATATAACTTGGATAAATGTATAATTATCTTAATTTTGCACTTCAACATATAGTTTTAAGAAACAACTTTATTCGACTATCATGAAAAAAGGCTTGATAATTTTTATATCTTTTGTTTTCGTAAGCGTTGCAATGTCGTCTTGCAGAAGTCATGAGCGCTGCGCTGCATATGGAAAGATAAACAAGATAGATACTGGAAAATCAATCTCTGTAAAATCTGAACGTTCTATCTAATCATAAATACTCCATGTCGATGAAAAAATCGTTTCTTATTGCCTGCACTGCACTTTTTCTCTGCTCCTTCCTTTTTGCATGCAAATCTCACGGCCCAAACTGCCAGGCCTATTCAAAAGTTATCAAAGTTAAAGCTGACAAGACCGAAAAGTCTATTTAGTCTGAATGAATTGGTCTGTTATTTCAAATGAAACTGACGCATCCCTGCTTCGTGAAAAATCATTTGATCCATCTGTAAAAGCACTTTTTATTTTCAAGCATAGTACCCGCTGCTCTATAAGTTCAGTGGCAAAGGATCGGCTGGAAAGAAGCTGGAAACTGGATACTGATACTTATCCTGCTTTTTATGTGGATGTTCTCACAGCAAGGCCCCTTTCAAATAAGATTGCAGATGAATTCAATGTTCGGCATGAATCACCACAGCTGATCATTCTCAAAGAGGGTAAAGTAATTTATACGGCAAGTCATTCGGAGATTTCATATTCAGAAATTCTAACTATCATTAATAATTAAAGGATATTGTTTGTTTCAGGTCGGGATGAAGGCTTTTCGCCACCGGACACGTTTTTGCAGCATTTTCTAACAAAGTTCTGTCTTTTTCGCTGTAATTCTTTCCGGTCATTTTGAATTCAACAATTATTTCAGCCACTCTCCTTGGGTTCTCAGCCATGACCTTTGTTATGTCAACCATTGTTCCTTCAATGTCGAGTTGATTTCGCCCAGCAACAATACCCATTATGGTAAGCATGCAATTACCCAAAGAAGTTGCCAGTAGATCGGTAGGGGAAAAAGCTTCTCCTTTTCCATTGTTATCGATTGGGGCATCGGTGATGATCGTTTGTCCGGAACGGTTATGTACGGCTTCTGTCCTGAGATTTCCTTTGTAAATAATTATTGATGTTGTCATGGAGATATTTTATGCTTTCTTAGTTTAAATTGGTACATTTGTAATAACAAAGATATTGAATGTTTAAGAAGATTCTCATACTTCTGGCAATGCCATTTTTATCTTCAGTTCTGTTGGCTCAGGAGTTGAAAGATGACCTTACCCGTTTACAAAATGGTGAGGATCTCAATGTGCTTTACAGAAATGAATCTTCATTCGGAGTATATGTTCACAGTGCGGGTGGTATTGGCCTTTCTTACAGAAGGGGCCAGCAGATGAATGTGAAAAGAAAAAGAATGATGGAAGTGGAGGTGCAGAACTTCAAGCATCCCAAAGAGGTGAAAACCGTTAACTCTTACTTCGAAAATTCCAAAGGGTTCAATTACGGTAAGCTCAATTCCTTTTTAATTATTCGCCCCGGTGTTGGTTATCAGAACATACTTTATCAGAAGAGTGATAAGAAAAGTGTGGAGATCCGTTACTCATACTACCTCGGAGCAGCATTGGCTTTTGCAAAACCGGTGTATCTCGAAATAATAAAAGACCGGTCGGAAGGTTCAGTGTCTACTGAGCGATATGATCCGCAAATTCATACCATAGATGAGATCTATGGAAAAGCTCCTTTTTTCAAAGGCATGGACAAAACCCGGATTATTCCGGGAGGCTACGCAAAAATCGCACTTAGCTTTGAGTATGCTGACAGATATAACAGTATCAAAGCAATTGAAACGGGGTTGATCTTCGACCTGTACCCTAAAGTATTACCAATGATGGCACATAATAGAAACCAACAAGCTTTTGCTTCCCTGTATCTGAAGATCATGTGGGGCAAAAAATGGTTCTGATGCAATAGCATTATTGTTATAGAATTACACAGGAGAATAATCAGAGATGTCTGAAACTACAATTACTGAAACACCTATTTTTAAGCGTAAGCCGGATTGGCTTCGTGTTAAATTGCCTACCGGTAAAGAGTATGCCGAGGTTCGAAAAATAGTATCCACTCACAAGCTTCATACGATCTGCGAAAGCGGTAATTGTCCCAACATGGGTGAATGCTGGGGCGCAGGTACTGCAACGTTCATGATCCTTGGTAATATCTGTACAAGGTCGTGCGGCTTCTGTGCAGTTGCTACCGGACGTCCGCTCCCGGCAGATCTTAAAGAACCGGAACGAGTGGCTGAGTCGGTACGCCTGATGAACATTAAGCATTGTGTGATCACTTCGGTGGACAGGGATGACCTGAAAGATGGTGGATCGATCATATGGGTGGAAACGATCAATGCTATCAGAAAAGCAAGTCCCCAAACCAAGTTTGAAACCCTTATACCAGATTTTCAGGGGAAATGGGAGAATTTACAGAGAATTATTGATGTAAATCCTGATATTGTTTCTCATAATCTTGAAACTGTAAGAAGGCTTACAAAGCAGGTGCGGATTCAGGCAAAGTACGACCGAAGCCTGGAGGTGATAAAACGACTTCATGATGCAGGTGTTAAAACCAAGTCGGGAATAATGCTTGGGCTTGGAGAAACAGAGGCAGAGATATACGAAACGATGGATGACCTTCGCGCTGCAGGGTGTGATGTTCTGACAATGGGCCAATACCTTCAGCCTACACCGAAACATCTTCCGGTTGCTGAGTTTATTCGTCCTGAAGCTTTTGCTAAATACAAAGAGGCCGGTCTGAAAAAAGGTTTCCGGTTTGTAGAGAGTGGACCTCTTGTAAGGTCATCCTATCACGCGGAGAAGCATATTTTTTAATTTTTTGATTATTTTTTTATATTTGTAATTCACATCCCTTCATCATATCTGTTATTCTATGAAAAATAAATTTTACAAACTTACTCTTGGTTTGGTATTAGGATCTTTGGCCTTCAACGCTCATGCTCAGTTGAATTGTGGAAGCTCACACGTTAATCAGCAGGTTTTTGATGCTAACCCCAACCTGGCGGCTGCTTATGCGGCTCATAATGCAGAAATTTCGCAGTTGCTTCAGAACAGGGCTCCCGGGGATTCCACTGTTTATATTATTCCTGTTGTATTTCATATAATTCATCAGAACGGTACAGAAAACATTTCAGATGCACAGATATTCGATCAGATCAATATTTTAAATCGCGATTATAGCTTTGGAAACTATGCCGACACAATAGGCACGACTTCAGGAAAGATCCTTCCGCCATTCAAAAATCTGGCTGCAGATTGTTTTATTGAATTCAGACTGGCTCAGCTTGATCCTAATGGTAATTGTACAAACGGGATTGACAGAATTTATTCTCACAAAACAAACTTTGCGGATGACGGTTCAAAATTAAACCCTTGGCCACGTGATAAATATCTTAATGTTTGGGTGGTGAATACAATCGGATCTGCAGGGGTGGCTGGTTATGCGTATTATCCTTCTGCAACAGCAGGTCCTCTGGCGCCAGCTGACGGGATTATTATCCTTAATGATTACATCGGAAGTATAGGAACCGGAGCTGTTTTCAGTTCAAGAGCATTGACTCATGAGATTGGACATTACCTGAATCTTCAGCATCCTTGGGGAAATAATAATGATCCGGGAACTGTTTGCGGTGATGATGGCGTGAATGACACTCCTCCAACGAAAGGACATACCGCTTGTACATCTGCGGATCTGAATACTCCTAATTGCACTACATACCCCTTCATAGCAAATAAGTTTGATAACTTCACTTCTGCTCACGGTACAACAGATACAATCGACACGGTTGCCGTTACCGGATGGAATTTTTCGGATGTTTCTGCAGTAGGCGTTGGTTCTGCCACATCTGTGAATGCTAAATTCTCTTTTAACACCTGGGGAACCGGAGCTCCGGATGCAGCTACAACATACGCTTCAATGACCGGAACTTTAAATACTTCGAAGTATTACGAATTTACTATAGCACCTGCTTCAAATGAATATACAATGAATTTGACAGGAATCACTTTCAATGTTGACAGAAACGCGACTGGACCAAGAACCTGGGCAGTGCGTTCAAGCGTGAATAATTACGCCACCAACCTTACAGCTTCGGTCACACCGGCAAATACTAACCTTTCCACTCAGAGTACTGCATCTGTAATTTTCATGAATTCAGATAATACAAACACTCAAAAGGGATCAAAATTCGCCTTGTCAGGTGCTAATTATGTGAACAGAATAACACCTGTTACATTCAGGATCTATGCATACAATGCCGAAGATTCGACAGGGACTTTCGGGATCGACAGTTTGTTTATCCAGGGAACTGCCGGGTTGATCGAAAACACACAGAACTATATGGATTATTCATATTGTTCAAAGATGTATACACTGGGTCAGAAAGACAGAATGCGTGCTGCATTACAAAGTGCCGTTTCTCACAGAAGCAATTTATGGTCAGCAGCTAATCTTGCTGCAACCGGTGTTCTAACTCCACAGAACTGTTTGTCAAAAGCTGATTTCTTCTCAAACAAGAACCGTGTTTGTGCAGGTGATATTGTTAAGTTTACAAAGAATACACATCTCGGAACTGCCGACAGTGTAAAATGGACATTCTATGGTGGAACACCATTTAATTCCAACTCAATGACCACGGTGAATGTGACCTATCCAAACGCAGGCATCTACAAAGTAACCCTTACCACTTATAATTCAGCAGGAACCGATTCACTTACAAAAACTGATTATATCCGAGTTGATCCTACCTGGGCTGATGTTGATTATAACGGGGCTTTCTCTGAAACATTTGAAGACCCAAGCCATTTCTATGGAATCTGGTCAATCAATAATTACGACAATAATAACACATGGACGCGTTTTACAAGTGCAGGTTATCAAAGCAATTCATGTATGAAAATGGCAGGATTCGGAAACTATCAATATGATGTTGATGATCTATATACACCTTCTTATGATCTTTCATGGACAAGCGGAAATATCATGACATTCAGAGTGGCAGCGGCTTCTCATGGTGGATCTGTAACTGAGGTCAATGATGTATTGAAAGTTTACGCATCTAAAAATTGCGGAACAACATGGACTATTTTACCATCAGGTACCTTCAGCGACAGTACGTTGATCAACAATGGTTACTACCCGAATGCTTTCACACCAACAGCTTCAAGCAACTGGAGTCTGAAAACAATCGCTATACCGTCAACTTTTAATACCGGAAATGTAAGATTCAAATTTGAATACACTACCGGTGCAGAAAGCAACAACGTTTATCTTGACAACCTCAATATTACAGGTGTTGTAGGGATCGATGAGAGCAGCAATGCAACTTCAAGCCTTGCAATCTATCCAAATCCTGCAAACGAATCGAGCACCATTGCTTATCACCTGAATAAGAAAGCTAACACAAAAGTGGAGGTGATCGACATCCTTGGTAAAGCGGTTTTTGTGCAGTCTAACAGCGGCCAGGCAGAAGGTGATTACACAGTGCACATCTCAAAGCAAGCATTGAATCTGGAAAGCGGAATTTACTTTGTGAAGTTCTCTGTTGAAGATAAATCAACAACAAAAAAGTTGGTGATCTCAGAATAAAGAGACTTGAAAATTTGATTAAAAGGGCCCTGTCACAGGGCCTTTTTTTATGAATTCCGGTTTTACAGAAGGTATCTAAAAAGTTTTTTACAAAAGATAAAATGATTATATTTGCTTTGCATCCTATTCACAATATTTTTTTAACACTATGAAAAACATTTACAAAATTATTGGCTTGAGTTTATTCTTTTGTGGCGCAATTATGTCAATGAAAGCACAGGTTCAGCCATGCGGAACAGATGATATCACAAAGAAGCTGAGAATCCAATATCCGCAGCTGGTTCAGGAATTCAATGATTACAATCAAAGCATGAGCGGATCTGCGAACGCAAACCGCAGTGCTGATGTCACTTACATTATTCCTGTAGTGTTTCATATAATTCATGTCAATGGTCCTGAGAATATTTCTGATGCTCAGGTCTTCGCACAGGTTAACCGCATGAATGAAGATTACAGAAAAATGAATTCGGATACTTCTGCAATTGTTAGTCGTTTCGACACGCTGGCAGCAGATGTCAAGATTGAATTCAGACTTGCCCAGTTAGATCCAAATGGTAACTGTACCAACGGTATTGAGAGGATTTATTCACACAAATCCATTCAGGCTGATAACAATTCAAAATTAAATCAGTGGCCAAGAGAAAAATATCTGAACATTTGGGTAGTTCATGATATTGCAGGAAGTACTTCAACTTCAACGATCCTCGGATATGCACAATTCCCTTCTGATGTAAACGGACCTTTGTTTCCTTATGACGGAATAGTAGCTGTTTACAGTTCAGTTAACGGAAGCTCAAGAACTCTTACGCATGAAGTTGGCCACTGGCTAAATCTTCAGCATACCTGGGGATCTACCAATGAGCCAAATGTTGCCTGCGGAGACGATCTTGTGGATGACACCCCTTACACAAAAGGACATTTTTCTACATGTCCTCTTTTAGATGCACCTTGTACAACAAATCCTTTCACCGCAAATTTTAAATTTGACAATGTTACCACCACTTCAGGAAATATTGATACAACACATAATTTACCAATTGTTGCAGTTACCTCAACCGGTTTTTCTGCTGTAGGTGTTTCTGCGAACTCGTCAGGAAATGGTGCATTACAGTTTTCTAACTGGGGAACCGGTGCACCTAACGGTGCAACTTCTTATGCTTCATTAACAGGGAGTATAAACACATCAAAGTATTATCAGGTGAAATTTACCCCGCAGTATGGTTATAATATGAAATACACAACCATAAATTTCAGATTCAGCAGAAATGCAACGGGTGTGAGAACTTTCGCGGTGCGTTCAAGCAGGGATAATTTTACTGCTAACATTGGAACTGCATCTGTTCCTGCAGCTGATGCTGCTAACATGTCGGTTCAGACAGGTAATATCTTTTTCCTGAAGAACGATACAACTCTTTCAGTTAATTCTGCAAAGATTGGTTTGGTAGGTTCTCTTTATATCAATGATACAATGCCGGTGACATTCCGTTTCTACGGATGGAATGCTGAAGATTCAACCGGAACTTTTAATCTGGACAGTGTGAATTTCATTGGTTCCAGTGACATGATCGAAAATGTTCAGAATTATATGGATTACTCTAGCTGTACAATGATGTTCACAAAAGGCCAGGCTCTAAGAATGAGAACTGCTTTGGAGAGCCCTGTTGCGGATCGTAACAATCTTTGGTCAGATGCTAATCTTGCAGCGACAGGCGTTCTTTCACCACAAACCTGCGTATCGAAAGCAGATTTCTTCTCAAACAAAAACCGTGTTTGTGCAGGTGATATCGTAAAGTTTACAAAGAATACTCAGGTCGGAACTGCTGACAGTGTTAGATGGACTTTTTACGGAGGTACGCCATTTACATCCAATTCAATGACACCGGTTAATGTTACCTATGCTAATCCGGGTATCTACAAAGTGACGCTTACTACTTACAATGCTGCAGGAACAGATTCACTTACAAAAACGGATTATATCCGTGTTGATCCTACCTGGGCAGATATCGATTATAACGGAGGTTTCTATGAGACTTTCGAAGATCCAAGCCGTTTTTACGGAATCTGGTCGATCAATAATTACGATAACAATAAAACATGGACTCGTTTCACAAGTGCTGGTTACCAGAGCAATACCTGCATGAAAATGGAAGGTTTCGGAAATTATCAGTATGATATGGATGATCTTTATACTCCGTCTTACGATTTCTCCTTTACAAGCGGAAATATTATGACATTCAGAGTGGCTGCAGCTTCTCATGGCGGTTCTGCTGCTGAGGTGAATGATGTTCTGAAAGTATATGCATCAAAGAACTGTGGAACAACTTGGTCGCTTTTAGCAACTTACAGTGATAGCACGCTGATCAATAATGGCTATTATCCAACTGCTTTCACACCAACTCCTTCAAGCAACTGGAGCCTGAAAACAATTAATCTGGCTTCAACATACAATGTTGGAAATGTTAGATTCAGATTTGAATACGAAACAGGTGCAGAAAGCAATAACATTTATCTTGATAATCTTAACATCAATGGTGTTGTAGGAATTGATGAGAACAGTAATGCTGCTTCAAGCCTTGCGATCTATCCAAACCCTGCTAACGAGTCGAGCACAATTGCTTATCACCTGAACAAAAAATCGAACACAAAAGTAGAAGTGGTTGATGTTTTAGGTAAAACAGTTTTTGTGCAGTCAAACAGCGGACAAGCTGAAGGTGATTACACTGTTCTGATCTCCAAACAGGCTTTGAGCCTGAAAAACGGGATCTACTTTGTGAAGTTCTCAGTTGAAGACAGATCGACAACTAAAAAGCTGATCATTACACAGTAATAAAATATTGGTTAAGAAAAAGCTCTTCTCTCGGGAAGAGCTTTTTTTTGTGCCGTAGTTTTCAGTTCGTTGTGTTTATTTCATTTTATCTTTACAAAAAAATAAAGGATGAAAAAGATAAAAGTTGCTATTAATGGTTTCGGCCGCATCGGGAGAGTTTCTTTTCGAGTGATGCTTGAACGTAATAATATAGAGGTTGTTGCTATAAACGATCTTACCGACAGTAAAACTCTCGCCCATCTTTTAAAATATGACTCGGTTCATGGAAGGATCGATGCTAAGGTATCATATGAAGAGCATTCGCTTATTGTTGATGGCAAAATAATTCCGGTTTTTGCCGAGAAAGATCCTGCACTTTTACCATGGGCAAAATTGAATGTTGATGTGGTTATTGAATCAACTGGATTTTTTCTGAACAAGGAAACTGCCGGCAAGCACATCACGGCAGGTGCGAAGAAAGTGATCATCTCTGCTCCACCAAACAGCAATGATATAAAAACGGTTGTTCTTGGGATCAATGATGAGATCCTTGAAGATAAAGATGTGATCATTTCAAACGCGTCATGCACAACAAACTGCGCAGCTCCGATGATCAAGATCCTGGATGAGAACTGGGGATTGGAAGATGGTTATATCTCTACTGTTCATTCATACACCGGTGATCAACGGTTACATGACGCTCCGCACAAAGATCTGCGCAGGGCAAGAGCTGCCGCTCTTTCAATTGTACCAACATCAACAGGTGCTGCCAAAGCAATAACGAAGATCTTTCCACATCTTGAAGGAAAGCTAGGTGGCTGCGGCATGCGTGTACCTGTTCCCGATGGTTCATTAACAGATATTACCTGTGTTCTGAAAAAGCCGGTTACAGTGGAAGAGATCAATGCAGCTTTCAAAAAAGCTGCTGAAGGGAAATTGAAAGGAATTCTTGAATACACCGAAGACCCGATTGTTTCTATTGATATTGTTGGTAATTCACATTCGTGTATCTATGATGCTGAATTTACATCAGTGATCGGAAATATGGTGAAGGTGATCGGCTGGTATGATAATGAATACGGGTATTCTAACCGGCTGGCGGATCTGGTACAGAAAATTTCCTAAGACCGTGTGAAATTAATTGCTTGTTATTATTAGCTTCACTGTAGTGATTTCTTTTTCCTGCTTTAGTTGAAGATAATATACCCCCTCCGGCAAATCATCACGGTTAAGGGTTGTTGAACTTCCGGACTTCACGACTGACGTTCTTACTTTTTGACCGCAAACATTATAGAGATTAATCTCCGCGTTATTTACTGATCCGGAAAATTGGATGGTAGCCGTTGAGTTAAACGGATTAGGATAAACACTGTATGAGTTACTTTTAACATTTGCCGGGATTCCTAAGGCTGTGTGAAACTCAAGCGCACCCATATCGATGACACCTCCAGACACTCTTGGATTTCCCGCAAAGTCATTTATGCTATAATTTCCGGAAGGATCGCCTGCATTGATCACCGGTGATGAACTGTTTAATGACCAGTCAGCTACAATCCCATTAAAACCGTTTCCGCTATTTGCAGATGGTGCAACAAAGTCAGGATCAGAATTGATGTTGTCTGTATAAAAGCCGGTGAAAAAATAATTATTCGTCCCAAATGCTGCGGCACCGCCTTGAATATCCGAATAATGAAAATTCGGATCGCTTGCCTCATCTGATAAAAACACCTCGGAGCCGCTTCCGGTTGCGGAATTGCCCCATAAGATAGAATTTTTAAAAATAAGGTCTGAACCACTAATGCAGAAAAGAGCTCCTCCGTTTACAGCTGAATTATTTGAAACAGTACAGTTTATGATTGAGCAGCAGCTGCCGGTTGAATAAATTCCACCTCCGTTATTTCCAACTGAATTGTTTGTTATGATATTATTTGAAATGACCGTAGACGTATTCTCATCACGAAGATAAAGTCCGGCCCCTTCCGATGAGGAGTTATTAGAGATGTGGTTTGCAAACAGTTTTTTTATGAAATTGGAATAACCGGTATCAAACATCACTCCGCCACCATATAAGGCTGTATTATATGCAATAGAGTTTCCGGATATTACAGGGCTTCCCACCTGGCAATAAATTCCACCTCCATGGGCAGCCGCAGTGTTATTTAATATATTGTTCTCAGAAATTGTTGGATTGCCCGAATCTGATGCAATACCGCCACCATTGCCAGCGGTGTTATAAATTATACTGTTATTTATGATAACGGGGCTTGTATAATAGCAGCAAATTCCTCCGCCATATGCAGGGGTGGTATTGTGAGAAATAATATTATTCTTTATTGATGGATTGGAATTATAAGTGCAAAAAATTGCTCCTCCATCATAGCCCCCGTTGTTGTATGAGATGTTATTATCATTTATAACCGGGCTTGCGCTGCTACAGCAAATTGCGCCACCATTGTTATTAGATGAGCATTTAGTTATATCACAATTTGATATTACCGCTTTTGAAAAGTTCGAAAAATAAAACGCTCCGCCATCGTTCTCAGGGGCAGTTCCCGTTGCTTTGCCATATTGAATTTTACAATATGTAAATCGTGAAGTATCATTCGTTGAAGTTGTGTTTTCATATCTTATTCCTCTCCAGCCGGTGGATATATTTGCTGCAGTAAAAGTAATAGTGTCCTGTACAGTCCCAGTGGCAAGAATTCTTCCAAGCACATAAAGCTTATATGTTCCCTGAAAATTTACCGTTACACCTGGTTCTATTGTCAGGGTCAGATTATCAGGCACCATAATATTTCCCTGGATCAGGTAAGGAGATCCGGAAAGGTCCCAGACTCCGCTCACTGCTCCGCCCGGGACAGATGTTTGGGAGTTACCAATGGTTAATATGGACATAAAAGAAATTAAAGTTAGGATCAGAGTTTTCATTGTCTTTTGGGTTTGCAGAAAACATTCAAAATTTAAGCCGCGAGCATGTGGTAAAATATCATCACAATATCCTCCCGTTGTATTTTTTCAGGCTGTCGGGTTGTGTAAGACCAAAGTTCTTAAATTCTTCTTCTATTATAAGCAAGCGGCTTAGATCCGGATCTTCATTTGAATAAACAACCGGAAATGTATAGTGCATAAAAAAATTATCTTCTTTGTTCCAGCCGTGATATTTCTGACAATGCTTGTAGGATTTTCCGTCAACAGAATATTCATAATAGATCCAGCAGCCATTGGTGTTGTATTCCCTCAGATTATCATATTCCACGATTGTGCCTGTCGTTTGTTTCGGATCCTTTTTGATTTTCTCTTCATCGGAACCTTTTGAAATGACGCCATAAATTCCGCCAAGAATAATTACTGCCAGTGGAATGATTATGAGGAGTTTTTTTGACAGCGTCATATAATTTAATTTTTTATGATATTTCGGGATGGTTATACTTTGTTACGTTATCAATTCCGGAGTTCAAACCCATCACCTAAAGCTGCTTCAAGTATATCCAGGTTTATATCTTTGAGCGTTTTGAACTTGATGCAATACCCGGTTATACTCGCCTTACCAATTTTTTTTCCATACGTGTTTACCAGGTACGTTTTATCATCAAGTCCGAGGATATAGACAGAAATCCCGCTCGTGTTTGCACTCAGCCCGATCTGATAAAACTCTCTCGTTTTTCCACCGGCATACTTCATGGTTTGAAGTCCGTAACCGATGTTCGGATTGGAGACAGTTTTGTTCTCACTGTTCTTCCCATCCAGGAACCATAATTTGCATTCGGGTTTAATTTTCGAAATGAGGCGATGCAGCTCCTGCATCTCAGTCTGTTTTGGCTCGGGCTGAGAGCTTATGTACTCTTTGATCTGTTCCTGGATATTCATAGACAAAAAGTCTTACACCACTTGAGATTTTCCGTAGGCTTTCAATTCCACGTTCTCACCATCAAAAACAGCATAACTATTATAATTTACCCATTCGCCAAGGTTGATATAGCGGCTGTTTCCGGAAAGCTTGAGATCGAGCGGAAGGTGGCGGTGGCCGAAAATAAAATAATCGAAGTGTTCTTTTTTTAAGACCTCTTTTGAGAAGATCGCGAGCCATTCATTTTCTTCTCCATGAAACTGTTCATCTTTCGGTCCGTTAGAAACACGGCTCTTTTGTGACCAGAAATGCGCCATTCCAAAACCAAGGTTCGGATGAATTCTTGCAAACATCCATTGACTGATCTTGCTCGCGAACACTTTTTTTATGAATTTATAACCGTGATCTCCGGGGCCGAGCCCATCGCCATGACCTAAAAAAAATTTCTTCCCTGCAAAAGTTCTTGTTACAGGCTCACGGTAGATCTTAACTCCGAGCTCTTTCGGCAAATAATCGAACATCCACATGTCGTGATTACCGGTAAACATATGCACCGGAATTCCTGAATCAGTGATCTCGGCAATCTTTCCCAATAGTCTTACAAAGCCTTTAGGGACCGAATGCTTGTGCTCAAACCAGAAATCAAATACATCGCCCATCAGAAATATTTCTTCTGCCGTATCTTTGATTTCATCAAGCCATTGTACAATAAGTTTCTCGCGCTTCAGGCTTGATTCAAAATCGGGCACGCCAAGATGAAAATCAGATGCGAAATATATTTTTTTATTTGCTTTCAAAATTTATAAGCTGAAGTTTTTCGCAAGATTAAATGGATTGAGCAGGTTGATGTTAAGTGTAAAACGAATGGTTTCCACGTATTGAAGATCGTTCGCATCTTTATATTTCTGGAAATCATTACAGATCAGAACAGGAAAGTACACTTCAAAAATATTCTTTCTCAGTGTAAGGCAAACTCCTGCATCATACAGAATTTTATCTGTTATGAGTCCGTCATTATCACATGTTCCGATATCCGCGTAAAGCGCCAGAGGGATCTTCATGTTTCCAAGAGTTGATTTTAAATTGAGCGCTGTAAGCCATTTTGCTGATTGTCCTACAGGTGAATAAAATTTAAATGCTCCTTCGTTCTCTGTAAACTGATTTGCCAGAATGCCATCCGTTTCTGTTCGTCCCAGATAAATATTGTCATATAAATAATCCTGGTAGCCTCTCCAGCCGCTCATGCGAAAACGGTACGCGCCTGCAGCAGATGTCATCGGCCCGATGAAAGATCCGGCAAAGAATCTTACATCAAAGCTTTTGTTCTTATTCTTGAACTTATAACTGTAATTAGCTGTTATAGATGCTTTTGTCATAAAGAACCCATTCTGCAGGTTCAAGCTGACATCATAAGGAGTGATTGCATCGCGTTTTGAAAATTTGTAAGTGAGATCACTATAGCTTTCGGTTACAGATTTTTTTTCGGTAGTGTAAGATGAACCGAAGGAGTCAACGGAAATATTATAGCGGTAATCATCCTTCAGAATAAGAATATAGGGTCGGATATTTACGCTATGTGTATATGGACTGCGAGCTATTTTCTTTTTGAATTCAATATTCACTTCTTCTGAAATTTTATTAAAAAACAGATCAAATGGTTTGTTTGAATACGCATACCTGGTAAATGTTCCGCCAATACTGATCTTTTGAAATACCGCACTGTTTTTGGGAAAGAAGTTCAAGGCAGCATGACCATAGCCGGTAAACGACTTTGTTGAATGACTATACATCGGCATGATCTGGTACTCGTATTTCTTTTCAGGAAATAAATTATTGTAGAACGCTAAGCCGAACATCCATTTGTTGTAATTGTTCCATCCAACAACAGGAGTGTAATAGATCTGCGTTTTATCGGGATGATCAATGCTTCCAAGCAACTGTAATTTTACAGGTTCCATTTTTTTGAAGAGACCCCTCGTCCGAATTGTATTATTGTTCCGGTTGATCTCCGGCATGTTTTCATTCTGGTCGATCTTGAATTTATCAACTTCAGCAGATGGAAAACCGAGCAATGCTTTTTTCTCAAAGCCATCATACATTACTTCACCCACGATCTTATCATCCTTCAAACCATAGATCACAACAGGCCCTTTGACCTGTCCTTTATTCTTTACTCCAATATCCCAAGCTCCGTCATTACGTTGTTTTGCGAAAGCTATTTTATAATCGAGCTTCTTTGTTGTTTTGATAAGATCGTTAAAGAACCATCCCAGATCTTTTCCCGTTTCCCTTTCAAATATTTTTCTCAAGTCATCCGGCATTGGATGCTTAAAGTGCCATTCATTAAAATACTTCTGCATAGCTGCATCGTAAACTTCATCACCGAGATATTTTTTCAGGTAATCAAAACTGATCGCGCTTTTTGAGTAAACCACTCCGCCATAATTGAGCTCGGTATATTTATGTGCGGCAGTTTCAATCGGTTGATCTTCGTTCACTGCAGCAGGCAAAAAGTAAGAAAGGTAGTATTGAAATTTTTGGGGAAAGCTGTTGATGTGAAGCGCCTTTCCGATGATCGCTATAAAGTCTTCAGTTAATTTTCTTCCGGGATATTTAGTTTCTACATATCTTAATTCATTCGCGGAATTAAGCCCTTCATCCATCCAGGGGTGTTCACGCTCATTTGATCCGAGCATTCCGTAAAACCAGTTGTGTCCTACCTCATGCGTGATAACAACATCCAGCTGGAAGTCACTTCCTGAAGCACCGATAACAGTTATGTTAGGATATTCCATTCCGCCACCCGCACTTATTGTCCCATCAACTGCGGTGCAATGATTGTAAGGGTAATCGCCATTCCATAATGAATAATAATGGATCGCATCATTCATGTATGGGATACTTTTCTTCCAGAGATTTCCTTCTTTATTCGTAAACATTACCCAGGTAGTAACAACATGCTTCGTATGGGGTGTGGTCACTTCACCCTTTAATACATGGTACCGCTTATCACAGAACCATGCAAAATCATGAACATTGCTTTGCTTGAAACGAAGGGTTTTTGTAAGGCTGTCCGATTTCGGAAATGAAAGGTCTTTGGTATCGTAATATTCTATAGCTTGTGTTTCTTCTACTTTTGTCTGAAGCCATTTTAGCTCTTCTTCTCCATTCACCATGTCACCGGTAGCGCCAAGAACATAATTTTTCGGCAGTGTGATACTTACATCGAAGCTTCCGAACTCAGAATAAAATTCACCCTGATTCAGGTAAGGCATCTGGTTCCAGCCATTTCTGTCAAACACTGCCGGCTTTGGGTACCATTGTGTGATCTGATATGACTGGCCGATATGTCCGAGACGGGAAAATTCACCGGAAGGGAGCTTAACATGAAAGGGAGTAGTGATAGTTATTTTTGAACCGCTGTTTAAAGGTTCATTGAGGTAGATCTTGCAGATATCGATGCTGTCTTTTAAAGTTTCCCACTTTACAGATTTGCCGTCCACTTTAAAATCCAGCATGTCGATGTAGCCTCTTTCTTCTTCCTTCGAAAAGTAAAGATTAGTTTCGCCATTCTCACGCTTTTGTTTTGCAAGGGCCGTGTTATTATCCTTGTAAGCATTCGGCCATAGATGCATGTAGATATAGCCGAGCGTGTGCGGTGAATTGTTGATGTATTCAATGCTTTCGTCAGCACTGAGTTCATTTCTTACATCATCAAGCTTCACATTGATCACATAATTCACTTCCTGCTGAAAATATACCTGGGAAGATCCAAGAACGCTTAAAAGAAGCAGGAATAAAGTGAAATGTATTTTTTTCATAAAGCCTATTTAAGAATTTCAGCAAGCTTTTTCTCAAGATCTTCACCGCGCAGATTTTTGGCGATGATGTTACCTTTTTTATCCAACAGAACATTGTACGGAATACCGCTGAAATTATAAAGTTGCACCACGGGCGATTGCCAGTGCTTAAAATCGCTTACATGGCTCTTCCAGGCGAGGCCATCCTTCTGAATTGCAGCGATCCATTTGTCCTTGTCCTTATCCAACGACACGCTGTAAATATCGAAGCCCTTTGATTTATACTTGTTATATGCCCTTACAACGTTTGGGTTTTCTGCGCGACAGGGCCCGCACCACGATGCCCAGAAATCGACAAGCACAACCTTTCCTCTTAATGAAGTTAAAGCAAGGGGCTTATCCTCCGGGGTATTCATACTGATCTCGGGTGCTTCCGAACCGAGACCTAATTTTTTCTGAGACAAAACAGTGTTGTGAAATGATTTCACGTACGCTGAATTAGGATATTTTTTCATCAGCCCTTCATCAAGCTTAACATAAGTCGGAAGATATTCTTCAACCTGTAATTGCTGAATGGCTGCAAGTGATGCAAAAGAAGAGCTGTTCTTTTCAATGAAATTCTGAAGGTATTTATTGTGTTCAGCGATCAGATTCATATATGGTTTTTCAAGTGCATTGCTCATGGAGTCAATACGTACTGAATCCATTCTTGCAACATTTACAAATGCCTGAAATGCTTTTTGAAGTGAATCGCGTTGGCGGTAGTTAGTGGCAGAGCGCTGGTTAAGTTGCCAGAACAATTCAGAATCAGGAGAGCCTTTAACCGTGTAAGTGTTACCCAGATCCTGTGCATCACCTGTGATCATTACTTTTTCACCGGCATCAAGGATAAGTGTAACAAAATTTTTATCGCTGATCCTTAAACGGTAAAAGCCGGCTTCAGTAACAGGAGAATCAATTGTGAACTCGCCTTTTTCATTCACCTGGGCAGTGTCCAGTGGTTTTACCGCTTCGGGTGTAAGTTGCTCAAGGTATATTTTCTCCCCGTGAGCATTTGTAAGTGTTCCTTTTATTTCAAGTCCGGTGGACGAGGTCCCAGTATTTGAGCATGCAAGTAGAACGGTAAAAGGTAATAGCAGAAGGATGTTCTTTAATTTCATTTGGGATATATTTAATTTTGTTATTCGTCTAAAAGTTTTTTTACAAGGTCGCTCGCCACTTTAGGATCTGCTTTGCCTTTTGAAAGCTTCATCATTTCTCCCATGAAGAGTCCAAGAAGACTTGTCTTCCCTGCTTTGTATTCCGCTACCTTTTCAGGGAACTTTGAAATTGCCTGTTTTGCGAGTTCAGCCAATGCATCTGTATTGCTTTCCTGGATCCAGTTATTTTCTTCAGCTATTTGTGCGGGAGTTTTTTCCAGCTCTTCCATCATTTTAGGGAAGATCTTTTGAATGGCCATCGTGTGGCTTACTTTGCCTGAGTCAATAAAATCAACTAGCTGTGCGATTCTTTCAGGTCTCACTTTAAAATCACTGATATGAATTGCATTGTCGTTCAAAAAAGATTTCACCTGCACCGTGAGCCAGTTCGATGCCGATTTTACATTCTTTGTTTTCGAAATGATCTCTTCAAAATATAATGCGATCTCTTTTGAATCAGTAAGAACACCTGCATCATAATCTGATAAGCCGAGGCTGATATATTTTTTGTAAAGATCGTTTGGAAGCGGAGGTAATGTTCTTTTTACTTCATTTACATATTCCTGGGTAACAAGCACTGGTTGAAGATCCGGCTCCGGGAAATAACGGTAGTCATTAGCCATTTCCTTGCTGCGCAATACGGATGTAGTTCCTGTTACTGCATCAAAATTCATAGTGTCCTGCGAGATTACTTCACCTCTTTCAATTGCATCTATCTGACGTTTGATCTCATATTCGATCGCACGCTGAACATTTCGCATGGAGTTCATGTTCTTCGTTTCCGTGCGCTTTCCAAATTCTTTTGAGCCTTTCAATCGCACGGAAACATTGGCATCACACCGCATGCTTCCTTCTTCCATATTGCCATCACATATGTCAAGATAACGAACAAGTCTGCGCACTTCTGTAACATATTTGTAAGCTTCCTCACCGCTGCGGATCTCTGGTTCGCTTACTATTTCAAGAAGCGCAACGCCTGCACGATTAAGGTCGATGAGTGAATCGGTAGGATCAATATCATGGATGCTTTTTCCTGCATCTTCCTCCATATGGATTCTCGTAATGTTTATGTTTTTTTCAGTCCCGTCTTCCTGCTTGATCGTGATATAACCACCGGTGCAGATCGGAGTTTTATCCTGGGTGATCTGATATCCTTTTGGAAGATCGGCATAGAAATAATTTTTTCGCGCATACTCGTTCACTTCACGAATGTCACTCTTTACAGCCAGGCCTAATCTCACAGCATATTCAATGACCCGCTTGTTGGAACGTGGCAATGTCCCGGGATGGCCGAGAGTGATCGGACTTACATTGGTGTTAGGCAATACTCCGTATTCGGTGGAATCGGCAGCGTAAGCTTTGCTTTTTGTTGAAAGTTGTGCGTGAATCTCTAAACCAATTACCGCTTCGTACTTATCGTAAATATTCATTATCTCGGAACAAAATTTAAAGCACGAAAGATACGAAATTTCATGCTTCTCCCGTTTTTTAAAGCCTCGTATTAAAGAGCCTGAACCCTTTTACTTTTTGATGAGTTTCTGAGTGTGTGAGAAGGAATCGCTGAGTACCTGTAGCTGATAAACTCCGGAATTAATTCCGCTCAGGTCAAGGCTTTCTGTTGACTTTCCGGTATTCATGCTAAAGGTTTTAGACAATGCAAGCCGGCCGCTTATATCAAAAAGATCAATGCGTACATCTTCTTTGCTTTTCAAATCGAACATTAGAGAAAGCTTATCAGATGCAGGGTTTGGATATACCGATACATTGTTAAAACTGCCTGGTCGTTCTTCAATACCGATGATCGTATTATTCTTCGAGAGGATCCATAACTCAGGATCGAACTGCGCAGAAATGATGGGAAAGTCAAGAGTAGTTGTGAAGGTTTGACCGGAGTAAGTATTGTCAAAAACAATTGTTGTGTCCTGACCTGCACCGGTGAACTTTATCGGGACAGGCATTTCAAAAAAGGAAACAGATGGGTGTGACTGAGTTTGTGTAATTATCACATTTAGAGTATTTAAATTTTGCGTGTAGCCGACCTGGTAGGATGGATAGCCCTGATTATAATACCACTGATTAAAGAAGTTTGTGAGATTTTGTCCGCTTGTTGATTCAAGTATTGCTTTAAGGTCCTGGGTTTTTGCATAGTTAGCAGCGATTCCGGGAGCGGTCAGATAATTTTTTAATCCCGCAAAGAATACAGAGTCCCCCAATTTCCATCTAAGCATATGAACCAGGTATGCTCCTTTGTTATAGCTGAGTCGACCGTCAAAGATCCTTCCTACAGATGTGGTGTCATCGCAAAGAACGGAGCCTCCCGGATTTGAAGTGATATGATTGATCTTATCCTGTTTCCATGTCTGCCATGTGGAAGGAAAATAACGTTCTTCCGTTAAGCCCTCAAAATATGTCGCAAAACCTTCATTAAGCCATATGTCCTGCCAGCTGCCGCATGTAACGTGATCGCCAAACCATTGATGTGCGCACTCATGTGCAAGTAGTCCATGATTAAATCCGACAACAAAGCTCATTGTCTGATGTTCCATTCCACCGCCCCAGCCGAACTGGGCATGACCATACTTTTCATCAGCAAAAGGATAAACGATTGTGAGACTGTCAAACAATTTAATGGTGTTTATAATATCGGGTGAATACAATTGGGTTGTCACAAGGTCTTCCGGGTAAACGTAATTTAAAACCTCTATCGAATCGGTGGCACTTAAAGGAACAAAGTCGGAATACACAGCATAATCGGTGATCGCTATTGCTATAAGATAAGCAGCGATTCTGTGTCGGCTTTTCCAATGATAGAATTTGTTGATGCCTGACTGGAGCTCTGACACAAGAACTCCATTACTCGCAACGCGATACGCCTGGGGCGTTTCAACAATTATATCGATTGAATCGATCTTGTCATTCAGATCTTGCTTACAAGGCCACCAGTCCTGTGCACCAAACGGTTCCGATAAGGTCCAGGTTATCGGTGTTGCAGCTGTTCCGTGAGTAGTATTCTCGTAAGATCCAAAACCGGTTACCGGAGGCACGCCTTGATAAAAAACCGTTATTGAATCAAGAACAGACATCGGAAGTACGCCAGGTAAATTTATTTGAAGGAGAGCGGGAGCAGTTTGAGTGTAGGTCAATAAAATATTATGGTACAGGATCGAGTCAATAGTTAAGCTGGTCTGAAGATCGAATTGCATCGAATTAAAATTCGATGTGGTTGGTTTGAAGTAGGTAGTGATAGCCCCTTTGATATACCTTACACCGGGATCTATATTCCATTCGCAGCGGTGATAATTTATATCGTAGGTGTTTTGCGCTCCACTTTGAACGGACCTGAACATGTTCGCGTGAGCTTTCGCTTCCATACATGAAATTTCTTCGGTGGTGTTGTAAGAATTATTCTGAGAAGAAAGGCCCAGAGAAATCAGGCTGAAAAAAAGGCAGTAGAGTTTTTTCATTTTGCGATGTTTGGTATATAAAGATATAAAATATAAGGGTATAAGTAATGATTTGACTGTGTAGTTGAATTTGAAATTACAAGCCGTTCATTTTCTTTATTCTTACCCCGAAGCCCGTTATGAGATGCATGCCTGTTCCAAATCAAAGGCCTAAGTTCTGAATAGTGGAATCTTTTTATTCATAAAATAACTACGGAGGCGAGGGCGGGCCACGGCTGAACGCGATGTCGATAAGGGTGAAACTGATTATTTCAGAAGGCCTGCTTCGAGCTTTAGTCCTCGAAGTTTAGAACTTCGAAACAATCAGAAGAGGCGGGAAGGAATCGTTCAGCCTTGATTTTCATTTTACTTAGCTTTTGTCAAAAAGGAAGTACTATAACTCCTTCATCAATTCCTTCATAATAAGCGTCATTTTCTTCTCTGCAAGAGAAGCAACATGCTGAACCTCCTCATGCGTCACTTCAACGATCTTTCCTTCAACACCCAGGTCGGTAATAATCGAGATGGCAAAGCAAGGAATCCCCATGTGACGTGCTACTATAACTTCAGGAACGGTACTCATTCCAACGGCATCAGCGCCCAGGATTTTTACCATTCTGTATTCAGCGGGGGTTTCGAATGTTGGTCCCGACAAACCGAGATAAACTCCTTCCTGAACTTTGATCTTGTTTGCTGCTGCAACTTTTTTTGCTTTTGTTATGAGTTCCTTGCTGTATGCCTCGCTCATGTCTGGAAAGCGTGGGCCAAGCTCAGCAATGTTTTTACCTGTAAGTGGATGTGAAGGGAAAAAATTTATATGGTCGTTGATGATCATAAGGTCTCCTATTTCAAACGCTGAATTGACACCTCCCGATGCGTTTGAAACGAAAAGTTTTTCAATCCCTAAAAACTTCATGACACGTACAGGATATGTTACCTGTTGCATGTTGTAGCCTTCGTAAAAATGAAACCGTCCCTGCATCGCTACAACTTTTTTGCCTCCGAGCTCACCGAAAATAAGTTTTCCTGAATGACCTTCCACTGTAGATACAGGGAAGTTCGGGATCTCTTCATAAGGGATAGTATGTTGGATGTTTATTTCTTTAACAAGCCCCCCAAGGCCAGTGCCCAGTATAATTCCGATCTCAGGCGCAAACCCGATCTTACTTTGTATATACGTTGCTGTACTTTTGATTTGCTCTAACATAGTGTATTATCTGTTCATTAAATTGTTCTTTATCCTTGTCATGAAAGTCGATCTCGATCGGTATGTAAAAAACAGGAAGGCCTCTTAAAGCATCTGTATATTCAGGACTTCGCAAGCGCATCGCATCTTTTTCAGTGGTTAAGATGATCTTATTCGGGGCTGCAATATTATCAAATATTTTTTTAATATTTTCCATATCGCTTCTGCTGAAGTGATGATGGTCAGGATATTTGGCTCTATGAATATTCTTGATCTTATCTTTCAGGTAGTATTCTAAAGGTGAAGTGTTGGCAATTCCAGTAAGTAAAAGCACCGAGTAATTTCGTTCGAAATAATACTCTTTGGTGAATGGATTCTTTTCATCGCTGCACAAAGGCTGGAAGTCCCCATACCGTATATAAGAAAAGTAAATCCTCTGGTGAGGCATTGGCTTCAGTTCATTGATAAGCCTCTTGCGTTCGATCGGTAAAAGTATGACCGGACACTTTGTGACCACTATGATGTCGGCACGGATAGCACCTTTTTTCGACTCGCGTAAACTACCGCTCGGCATTATAAAATCATTTACATAAAGCTTGCTGTAATCTGTAAGGAGGATGGAAAGTCCCGGCTTTACAGCTCTGTGCTGAAAAGCATCATCGAGTAAAATGGCTTGAAGCGAAGGGTAGTTTTCTTTAAGTTTTTGAATTCCTCTCACTCTTTTAGCATCCACAGAAACACGGACGTTATTGAATTTTCGCTTGAATTGCAAAGGCTCATCGCCAATTTCATTCGCGGTTGAGTTCATGTCGGAAATAATAAACCCGTTTGTTTTACGTCCATATCCCCGGCTGAGGGTGGCGATGTAAAATTCACTTTTAAGCAGACGGATGAGATATTCAATATGTGGTGTTTTGCCTGTGCCCCCTACACAGAGATTTCCGACCGAAATTATTGGAGTTTTGAATTCTTTAGAAGGGAGTACACCAAAATCATAGAGCTTATTACGGATTCCCAGGATCAGGCCGTAAACAATCGAGAAAGGAAAAGCTATAATGCGTAAAAACTTCACAGCTTAAAAATACGAATTAATGTGGAATGTGAATATCTGCGAATGTTCTGCACAGGATCATCTTCCGGTTCAAATTGATACATTTGCAATTATTTATTTAATGGTTATGAAACTAAAATTAAGAGAGATCACCTCACATCTGGAGTCAATAGCTCCGCTTGCATATCAGGAAAGTTACGATAACGCAGGTCTGATTTGCGGTGAACCTGATATGGAGATCACCGGGGCATTGATCTGTCTCGACAGTATTGAAAGCGTTATCGATGAGGCAATTTCGCTGAACTGTAACCTTGTAATCGCGCATCATCCAATAGTTTTTTCGGGATTAAAGAAGTTTAACGGCAAAAATTATGTTGAAAGAGTGATCATAAAAGCTATTCGCAATAACATAGCAATTTATGCCGCACATACGAATCTCGACAATATACCGGAAGGGGTGAATGGGAAAATAGCTGAAAAGCTTGGATTAAAAAACTGCAGGATTCTTATTCCTGCAAAAGATAAACTAAAGCGATTAATAACATTCTGTCCGGATGATAAAGCGGAAGTGGTAAGGAAAGCGCTGTTTAATGCCGGTGCGGGTGCTATCGGTGACTATGACGAATGCAGCTTTAATACAAGCGGAACGGGAACTTTTAAAGCAGGAAAAAACGCTGATCCTTACGTGGGCAAGCCGGGAGAGCAGCATCATGAGAAGGAAACAAAAATAGAAACGATTTTACCGTCTCATCTGGAGAACCGTGTACTTTCTGCAATGATCAAGGCTCACCCGTATGAAGAAGTTGCCTATGATTTGATCCCTCTGCATAATCATAATCAGTATGTAGGCGGTGGAATAATAGGGGAGATCACGGAAATGGATGAAATGGCCTTTCTTCAGCTCCTGAAGCGGGAAATGAAAGCAGATTGTATCAGGTACACTGCGCTGAGAGACAAGAAGGTCAGGAAGGTTGCGGTTTGTGGAGGTTCCGGAAGTTTTATGCTGAAGGATGCTATGAGGTCTGGAGCGGATGTTTTTGTTACCGCAGACTTCAAATACCATCAGTTCTTTGATGCTGAAAATCAATTGGTTATAGCTGATGTTGGTCATTACGAAAGCGAGCAGTTCACTGCCGAGCTATTTTATGATATATTAAAGAAAAAATTTAGTACATTTGCACTCCATTTGTCAAAAATTAATACAAATCCAATAAACTATTTATAAAAATGGCAAAAGCTAAAACTGACGATATTTCTGTAGAAGAAAAATTGAGAACATTGTTTGAATTACAACAGATCGACTCAAAAATTGATAAGATCAGAACTGTAAGAGGGGAGTTGCCTTTGGAAGTAAGAGACCTTGAAGACATTGTTGCGGGCCTTGAAACGCGTGTGAACAATCTTACTGAGGAGTTAAAAGCAATGGAAGATGGGATAGCTGATAAAAAGAATGTGATGAAGGATGCAGCTGCCCTGATCAAAAAATACGAAGCACAGCAAGGTAAGGTTCGTAATAATCGTGAGTACGATGCTATCACTAAAGAGATCGAATTCCAAAATCTTGAGATCCAGCTGGCTGAGAAGCGTATCAAAGAATTCAAAGCGAACATGATCGCTAAAAAAGAGATCATTGAAACTTCTGAAGAAGAATTAAAAGAAAGACAGAAAGATCTGAAATTAAAGCAAAAAGAACTTGCTGAGATCGTTGCTGAAACGGAAAAAGAAGAGGAATCTTTATTGAAGAAATCCAAGAATTCCGAATCTATGATCGAAGATCGTTTATTAAATGCTTATAAGCGTATCCGCGGAAATGTAATGAACGGATTAGGTGTTGTTACTGTAGAGCGTGACGCTTGCGGTGGATGCTTCAACAAGATCCCGCCACAGCGTCAATTGGACATCCGTACACATAAAAAAGTTATTGTATGTGAACATTGCGGAAGAATCCTGGTAGACGCAGACATCCTGACAGGAAAGCCCGTTAAAGCATAACAAAACTTAAATACAATAAAAGCGCCCATCCTTTAAAGATGGGCGCTTTGGTTTTTATTAAACTATCAGTTATGAGATCTTCTGAAGGCTTAAATAATCTGTGCCTCCATGTCCGGTTGTTATATCTTCCAACTCAAGTGTATCAGAGCCGTGTTGTTTGACCTGCCAGTCCTCGGATAATTCATCCAAATGTGAAGCAGAATCAAAATCAATATACAATCTCGGAGTTCGATCCTCAAGAATACTCTTCCAGTGACCACTCATCTTTGTGTTTTCTTTAAAAGCTACAAGTGTACCGTTAGGTTTAAACTGAAATTCATAACCGGTAAAATTGTTGGTTTCGTCTGCACCATTATCACGGTATAGATTAACCCTCCATTTTCCTTGTGTGATCAGAGATCTAACTTCACTCAGCCTCTTGTTTTCTGATTTTTTAAAGGCCAGAAAAGCTAAAGCGGCAAGTGCAATAGAAAATGCCATGATTGATTTTGCATTCGTTTTCATAATTCTCCCTTTCTGAATGTTTCTACAAAGTTACGAAGAGAACAGCAGGAGATAGATGGATAATGGCTCAATGGCCATTTCATGCTAATAAAAACGGAATATTAATGGGTTATTGGATTGCGATTTCGTTGAGGGATCCAAATGAATCAATTGTATGGATCCTGCTTCCGGCACCCGTCATTAAAAGAGTGTTTTGAAACTCGGAATTTCCTATTTGCTTCCACTTTCCGGTCGTCAGATCAGTTTCATATAGTGTACCACTTGATTCAACTGTATACAACATATTATTAATTACTACTCCGGTTTTTGTATCGGCCCATCCCTCAGTCGCTCCAATCTGTTTGGAGCTCCCATCCATAATATTTACCTCATACAAGGTTCCACTCTTATCATGGCTGTATAGCTTGCCATTTGCAGACCATAACCTGATTATCTCGAGAAAATCGACATTCCCGACCTGAACCTGAGCTCCATTTGAAAGATCAGTGGCTGTCAGTACCCCTTTTTTGTTAACCGTATATAATTTATTGCCCAATACGGCAGCTGTGACCGTGTTAGGCCAATTAGCCTCTTCCACAACGCGCTTCCAGGAGCCGTCCACCGTACTAACAGAATATAGTGTTCCGCCCGTGTCAATGGTGTAAAGCTGATTATTATTTGCGAATATCAAATTCGTGCTTTGGTAGTCCGGATGTCCAAGAGGTTTTATAACACCTGAGGATAGATCGGTTACCGTTAAAGTTCCGGAATTTTCTACCGCGTAGATCTTACCGTTTGATTCAACGGCTTTTATTGTATTCGACCAATCACCTGGTTTACCTAACTGCTTTGGCTGAGAATAGAGAGAAGGAGTAAGAAAAACTGCTACTACAAAGATGTTGATTTTCATGTTAATAGGTTTTTGATATAATAAAATTAAACTATTTATTAACAAAAACAAAAGTTATTAACATTTTATTTAAACAAGAACGCCTCCCTGATTTCAGAGAGGCGTTCCTGCAATCACAAACAACAAAATTTACCAGCGAAAACCGAGGCTCAGAATAAAAGACGAGCTTCTATAATTGCTTCTTACCGGCTTAGAAATGCCAGGGTCATACAAATAGCTGGTTTCGGAATATTTGCCAAGCACATAGGCGAAATCCATGAAAAAATGGTTTAACCGGTATCCGATCCCTGCCGTATAGCTTGATCTGAAAGCGGTGCTGTTATCACCGTTGCGGAAAGGGCTGCCATACATAGCGTAACCCGCTCTAAGTGCGATTGGATCCAAGCGAACTTCACCCCCTACACGCAGGTTTCCGGTGGCCTTGTATTTTGAACGGATTCCGGAATTTACGTCCGTGAAAACATTAGGATGAGAATTGAGCTGTGCTGTGGAATAATCAACATATTCATAATCAATATTGATCAAAGCAGTTTTATTGATTATGAATCCCGCACTTGCTATTGCCCTGTATGGGGTAATAACAGAGTATCTGAACGATCCGTCCTGCGAACTGTCAGCATACGTGTAACCATCTTCAAGATCGGAATTCATTGTGCTGCTGTAATGATCGCTGAACCAAATAGCGCCCGGTGTATGGAATGCCAATCCCAATCTCAGCCAGTCGTTCGGTTTTACGATCATCCCAAGTTTAACATTTACTCCCGTTCCTACACTTGATAGCTTATTCACATAGTTGAACGACTCAAAATACTGAATCGAATCAAACTCATCATATTCCTGGTAGTTGGATTCTTCCTCATATCGGGCCTTTATAAGCCCGACTGTTGCGCCAACCATTAACTTCTCCTTATAGTTTCCGCCAAAGCTCGCAGTGAATTCTCCCATGTGTCCACTTGATTCTACCGTTTTTCTTTGAGTCTGGCCGTAGTTATAAATTACATGATCGTATTGTGTTGTATCAAGGAAAGAGGGATTGATGAGATAAGTGGTCCAGGCAAGTCCTGTAGAAAATCCATCGAATTTATCAGGATCAACTGTGTTGTTCGCATCAGCTGCAAATACATCCAGGAGCGAACTCTCTTTATTATTCCCGGTGATATCCATTCTGTAATTAAAATCATTAGTCCTGTTATAACCGACACCGATATTAACAGATTTCCACCCGCTGCTGGTGTCTTTTAAAACGATCGTTCCCACCAAACCTATGTTTCCGATGTTTACACTCAGTTTTGTATCACCCGCATTCTTTCCAAGGTAACTGGATGAAGTATTTTTATATACCAACGAGGGCGCAGTAAACGAAAATTCTGATCTGCGAAATACTCCGATCCCGGCAGGGTTGAAGCTTAGGGTTGAAAAATCACCGCCAATGGCTCCCATCGATCCTGCCATGGAATTAAAGCGTGCTGTGCCACCAAAAGTGGTTTGGGAATAACGCATCGCATCGATATCATTTTGAGCAAAGGAGAAGATGGAACATAACAATCCAAAACCTCCTGTAAAGATTATTTTCTTCATGTTAAGTATTGTTTATCTCTTTCTTGGCCCTGAGGTGGAACCCTGATTTCTTGGATTGCTATTAGATGGTGCCGGACTTGAAGCCGGAGCAGTACTTTGGCGTGGTTGCTCATAATTCGGTTTTTCAACCGGCTTATTGTCGTAACGTTGCTGCGGGCGCTCATTTCTCTCTGCCGGGCGCGACTGCTGGTTATTATCACGTGGCTTGTCGGCAGGTTTCTCTTTTGAAGGAGTAACGCTTGGACGGTCGTTATAAACCGGCCTGTCATTACGTGACGGCTTAGTTCTTTCCGGAGTAACTGAATTATCAGGACGCGTATTGACATTGTTATTGTCACCCCTGTGAGCAGGCGATACCGGCTTCGAATTCATGCTCCCGCGGTCAACCGGTTTAGTTCTGTAATCATCAACCGTTGTTGGTTTCATGTGCGGATTATTGTCCCTTCCGTGAGTTGCTTCAAAAGGCTTGTGAGTTTCAGCTTCTACCTGCTGCATGTAACGATGCGCCAAGGGAGGTTTTGTTTTTGTACGGCTGTTTGCGCTTACGGAATTACGTGGTCCGTAATAGCTGTTGTTATCATAGCTGTTAAAATAATTGTTTTCAGGGCCATGGCCATAATAGCCGTTGTAGTAACCATTATTATATCCTGCGTTATAACCGTTATAATAACCGTATGAGTAGCTGTTCATGTAATAAGGATTGTATCCGTAAGGAGTGTACCACGGATCATAACCCCAGCCACAGTTTGAATACCAGTAATATCCGGGATTGTAGCTATATACTGCATAAGAAGGCCCCCAGAAATTATAACCCATGTAAACGCTGGTACCGTAATACATCGGATCGTAAGTGTAAAAATAGGTGTTTGTGTAATAGTTATCGTAGTAACCGTAAGTTCCTACATTGGTGTGAAAACGTCTGATGCGGGTGGCATATTCGTAATCATAATAATCATCATAATCGAAAGGTTCATCATAGTAGTTGTTGGTTACATAAGTGTTTCCTTCACTATCGGTGCGTTTTTCAGTTGTTTTATAATATTCATCAGATTCAGATTCGGAGGACTTTGCCGTATTTCGACTTTCTTCTGCACGTCTTTCTGCAGCTTTTCTCTCTTCTGCAGCTTCACGTCTGGCATTTTCCTCTTCTTTTGCTTTTTGCGCCTTATCAGCAGCAGCATCGGCAGAAGTATAATACACATCATCGCTGTAAGTGCGGGACGCAGCTCCTTTTGGAGAATTGCAGGCCGTAAATGCCAGAGATGCAACGAGTAATATTCCAATGTACTTTTTCATTTTCTGTTACGATTGAATATGGGGATGATTATAATATAGACGAACGAAAGCTTAAAAGGTTTATTTTTCTATTTTTGTCCACCTATTTCTGTCTTAAAATTACAAATACTATACCATAAAAACCTATATATGAGCAAGGAGTTATCAACGCGGGCCGCTAATTATTCTGAGTGGTACAATGAACTGGTGGAAAAAGCTGATCTGGCTCAGCATTCTGCAGTAAAAGGTTGCATGGTCATTAAACCGTATGGTTACGCGATCTGGGAGAAGATGCAGCAGGCATTGGATAAAATGTTTAAGGATACAGGACATGTAAATGCATATTTTCCATTATTCGTGCCGAAAAGCCTTTTTGAGGCCGAAGAAACCAACGCAGAAGGATTCGCAAAAGAATGCGCAGTAGTAACACATTACAGATTAAAATCTGACCCTAATAACAAAGGGAAATTAATCGTTGATCCCGATGCGAAGCTGACTGAAGAGCTGATCGTAAGGCCTACAAGTGAAGCTATCATCTGGAGTACATATAAAGGTTGGATCCAGTCCTACCGCGATTTGCCTATTTTGATCAATCAGTGGGCGAATGTTGTCCGCTGGGAGATGAGAACCAGATTGTTTCTTCGTACCGCGGAATTTTTATGGCAGGAAGGGCACACGGCACATGAAAGCAAGGCAGAGGCTATCGCAGAAACAGAAAAAATGCTTCATGTTTATGCGGACTTTGCCGAAAACTGGATGGCCATGCCTGTACTGAAAGGATTCAAAACTGCGAACGAACGGTTTGCAGGAGCGGATGAAACATATTGCATCGAAGCATTAATGCAGGATGGAAAAGCTTTGCAGGCCGGCACCTCGCATTTTCTGGGACAGAATTTCGCGAAAGCGTTTGATGTGAAGTTTGCGAATAAGGAAGGCAAGCAGGATTATGTCTGGGCTACTTCCTGGGGAGTTTCCACCCGCCTGATGGGTGCCTTAATTATGTCACATTCAGATGATAAAGGTTTGGTTTTGCCTCCAAAACTTGCTCCTTTTCAGGTAGTTATTGTTCCAATCTATAAAGGCGAGGAACAGCTGGCACAAATTTCGGAAGTTGTTTTAAAAATGAAAAAGGCAATGGAAGCGAAAGGAATTTCTGTGAAGTACGATGATCGCGATAATCAGCGTCCGGGATGGAAGTTTGCTGAATACGAGATGAAAGGAGTTCCTGTGAGAATAGCTATTGGCGGGCGTGACCTTGAAAACGGAACCCTGGAGATTGCAAGAAGGGATACATTTGAAAAAGAAACCATTCAGCAGGAAGGGATTGAAAATAAGGTTGAAAGTCTGTTGAATGAAATTCAGGAAAACCTTTACAAAAAGGCGATTGCATTACGTGAAGAGAAAACCACTTCGGTAAATACGTATGAAGAATTTAAGACAGTTCTGGAAAGTAAGGGAGGATTCATCCTTGCGCATTGGGATGGGACGTCTGAAACTGAAAAGAAAATCAAGGAAGAAACAAAAGCCACTATCCGCTGTATTCCGTTAGATAATAAAAAGGAAGAAGGAAAGTGCATTTATACCGGCCAGCCATCAGCGCAGCGGGTGGTGTTTGCAAAGGCATATTAAATGAAAAGGTCATGGAAAAGCAAAGTTCACGGGAGTTGATCTTAAAGATCCTGAAGGAAAAATCGAGTGTAAAGCAGGATGTGTATGCAAATACGATCCAGGCTTTTAAGATCATGAAAGCGGAGGCGAAGGAGCTGGCAGCCGAATATAAAAAGGCTGCAGCTGATATAGATAAACGGGTGATCATCGAATTCAAGGAAAAAGGTGAATTTGAGTTTGAGCTGAGAGTGGCGGGAGACCTTCTTATTTTTGCGATGCATACCAATATTTTTGAATTTGATAAAACCCACCCGATCTGGAGAAATTCATACATCAAAGAAGATCATTCCAGGTCTTTTTGCGGAATTATCAACATTTACAACTTCCTCAATGATTCATTCGTGTATAACAGAGTAAATGACCTTGGATATGTGATCGGAAGGGTTTTCATTAACAAGGAAAACCATTATTTCGTTGAAGGCAAAAAACAGTTGGGTTTTCTTTACAATGATTTTGTGCATGCTGTGGTGAATACCGAAAAGATGAAGGAAGTTCTGGAGTCAACAATCCTGTACTGTCTGAGCTTTGATTTATTTACCCCACCGTTTGATGCAGTGAAAGAGGTTTCCGTTCAGGATATGCAGACGGCAAGTGAGAGCATGCAGATAAAGACCGGAAAACGTTTAGGATTTCGTTTTCAGGCAGATAACGACAGTATCGAATAATATCCTGAAAAAAAGAAAAAAATATTTTGCAAAAACAGATTATTACTCTACATTTGCAACCCTAAATCAAAATGGCCCGTTCGTCTAGGGGTTAGGACGCCAGGTTTTCATCCTGGAAACAGGGGTTCGATTCCCCTACGGGCTACAGAAGTAAATAAAAAAATCCCTCTAAGTTTCTTAGAGGGATTTTTGTTTAATTGGTATTAGATATTACATGTTTTAGTCTTTATTCGTAATCTTAATTTTTATGAAGTCGGATTAGCATTAAGGGCCCGAAAAAGATAGTTCGTTTTATGAGATCGTGCATTTCAATAATCTCAAGGCATTTTACCTAATTTTTTCAAGAATTTTTGTTGCCCGAAATAAATAAATCCTTATATTTGCATCCCGATTCACGAAAAATGGGCGGGAAAGACTGAAAACTGTAATCAATAAAATGGCTGTGATCGTTGATCAGCCTAACAAATAAAAGAAAATGGCAAATCACAAATCGAGTATCAAAAGAATCCGTTCTAACGATGCTAAACGTTTAAGAAACCGTTACCAGGCAAAAACAATGCGTAATGCAGTGAAGGAATTAAGGGCAGATGACAACAAAAAATCGGCTACTGAAAAACTTCCTAAAGTTGTTGCTATGGTTGATAAACTAGCAAAGAAAAACGTTATTCATAAAAATAAAGCTGCGAACTTAAAGTCGAAATTGACTAAAAAAGTGAACGCCCTTAAAAAATAAGGAATAGCTTCAGTTACGAATACCGAATAAATATTTATTTACTTGAAACAGATGAAGGCTCCGCTCATGCGGAGCCTTTTTTATTTATACACCCCGCTAAGCCAATATAACCGCTTTATATTTTTGTTACCTTTAAAAATTGAAATAATGTATGAATGACGATACAGAAACATTAAAGATCAAAGCCTGGGCAGAAGAAGATCGCCCGAGAGAGAAATTAATGGAAAAAGGAAGGCAGATCCTTTCCGAAGCTGAGCTGATAGCAATTCTTATTGGATCGGGGAGCAGAAATGAAACAGCAGTAGAGCTTTCAAAACGTATTTTATCTGCAGTTGAAAACAACCTTAACGAACTTGGAAAGCTCGGTATTAAGGAGCTCACGAAATTCAAGGGAATCGGTGAAGCGAAAGCAGTAAGTATTGTTGCAGCGCTTGAGCTGGGTAGAAGAAGGAAAGAAACTGAAGTTCTAAAAAAGGAAAAGGTTAGTACCAGCAAAGATGCATATGATGCCATAAAGTCGAAAATGGCTGATCTGCCTCATGAGGAGTTCTGGCTGATGATCCTAAACCGTGCAAATGCAATCATAAAGAAAGAGCTGATCAGCAGAGGTGGAGTCGCAGGAACAGTGGTTGATACCAAGATCATTTTTAAATCTGCAGTTGAACACTATGCAAGCTCGATCATTATTTGTCACAATCATCCTTCAGGAAATTTAAAACCAAGTGATGCCGACATCAGGATAACGAAAAACATTAAAGAGGCAGGAAAGATCATGGAGATTCCCCTGATTGACCATCTGATAGTGACTGACGGAGGGTATTACAGCTTCGCAGACGAGGGTCTGATATAATTAACGATAATACATAAATTATTTAATGATTAAAATTCTTACCATCATTGGCGCGAGGCCCCAGATCATCAAAGCTGCTGCACTAAGCAGAGCAGTGAGAGGGTCGTTTTCTGATAGTATAAAAGAGATCATCGTTCATACCGGACAACATTATGATGAAAATATGTCGGGAGTGTTTTTTGATGAGCTTGATATTCCCCGTCCTGATTACAATTTAAATGCGGGTTCCGGAAGTCATGGAAAGCAAACGGCCTTCATGATAGAAGGCATTGAAGAGATCCTGCAAAAAGAAAAGCCTAATGCGATCATTTTATATGGGGACACCAATTCAACCTTAGCAGGGGCGATCGCAGCTTCAAAAATTCATGTGCCTGTCGTGCATATTGAAGCCGGACTGCGATCTTTTAACAAAGCAATGCCTGAGGAGATCAACAGGATCATGTGTGATCATGCATCCACGTTGTTGTTTTCTCCAACAAGAGCAGGTTATGATAATTTATTGAAAGAAGGATTCAAAGAGGATAACAGGGCACCTTACACTGCTGATAATCCGAAGATCTATCATTGCGGTGATGTTATGTATGATAATTCCCTTCATTTTTCAGCAGTGGCAGAACAGCAATCAGATATACTGGAGAAGAATGGCCTGGAAAAAAATAATTTCATCCTTTCAACCATTCATCGGAATAATAATACAGATGAACCGGAGCGTTTGAATGCTTTATTCAGTGCTATGAATGCGATCGCTGAAGAAAATAAATTGAAGGTGGTTTTACCTCTTCATCCGCGCACAGCAAAGTTGTTATCACAAAATCTATCATCTGAACTTTACAGTAAAATAAAAACAAGCCGGTTTATTATTATCATTCCTCCGGTTTCTTTCCTTGAAATGATTGCGCTCGAAAAAAATGCAAGTCTTGTAATGACTGACAGTGGAGGGGTACAGAAGGAAGCGTTCTTTTTCAAAAAGCCCTGCATTATTTTGAGATCCGAAACAGAGTGGGTAGAGCTTGTGAATTGTGGGTCCGCAAAAATCGTTGATGCAAATGAGAAAAAAATAAAAGAAGCTTTCATCTATTTCAATAATGCTAAGGATCTTCAGTTTCCGCAATTATTCGGAGATGGTAAGTCGTCCGAATTTATTTGCTCCGAGATCCTTAAAACCTTTAGCACAAAATAAATGCTGTTTATTTTCACTGATAAGATCTCGCACAGAAACAAGTATATTTTTAATCTTATATTTAAAGATATGCTTGGGATAAACTTCACGCTTACCGACAAAGAGCTTGAATTCAGGGAGGAACAAGGATACAAGTTCAGCTATTCAAATAACCGCATTGCTGATGAGATCCATTTTGAGTCAAGGCATCTTTTGCTGGAGACAGGAATCACCGAGCAGAATATTTCAATCTTTGATTTCCGTGGGAGCAAAGTTTTTTTCGCAACAGGTAAATCATCTGCTTTGCCATTCGATGTTTTTGCTGCAGCGTTTTATCTGGTGAGCCGCTATGAAGAGTATCTTCCTCACATCCGAGATGAACACGATCGTTTTGATGCGAAGGACAGCCTGGCTTATGAGCATGGGTTTCTTCAAAAGCCGGTGATCAATATCTGGGTTGGCTGGATCAAAGAGATTCTTTTGCAGAGCTACCCGGCTATGGAATTTCATGAACGCAAGTACGAATTCATTTCAACACTAGATATCGATAATGCCTATGCATACCGTGAAAAAGGGTTTACACGAAGCCTGGGCGGTTACCTGAAAGCGTTATCGCAATTTAATTTCTCAGAGATCCGCGAGCGAACAAAAGTTCTTTTTGGTTTAATGAAGGATCCTTATGATACATACGATTTTCAGTTAAAGATGCTGAAGAAATACAAATACAAAAGTATCTATTTTGTATTGCTTGGTGATTATGGAGTGAATGATAAGAATCTGCCACCAGAAAGTGAAAAATTTCAATCACTCATTAAAATGCTGGGTGATTACGCGATGATGGGCATCCACCCTTCATACGGCTCAAATAAAAGTAAGGAGCAGCTGAAAAAGGAGGTAGATCGTCTTTCGAAAATTCTTCATCGTGATGTTGTTCGCAGCCGCCAGCATTTTCTCAAGCTCACACTTCCGGATACATACCGGAATCTTATAGATCTCGATATTCGGCATGATTACACCATGGGGTTCGCATCGCAAGTGGGGTTCAGGGCGAGCATTTGCACTCCGTTCAATTTTTATGATCTGGATATGGAGCTTGAAACAAATCTGAAAGTTCATCCATTTGCTGTGATGGAAGGAACTTTAAAGTATTATATGAAAGTTGAGCCAGAAGATGCATTTAAAAAAATCAAGCCGTTGATAGATGAAGTGAAGGCTGTGAATGGCTGTTTTATCAGTTTATGGCATAATGATACCCTCAACGATCAGAAGCTATGGAAAGGCTGGAAAGATGTATATGAAACTATGCTTCAATACGCAACTCAATCAAATTAGAATCTTCATCAATGCTTAAGCAGTTGCTCCTTAAATATTCTCCTCAGTTTTTACTTGAGTGGCTGAAGTCGCTCAAAAAATCGCGGAGAAGAAAATATTTGCAATCTAAACAGATGAGCAATGAAGGATTAACACTTGATGATCTTGTTGCTGACTTGAAAGAGATCGGAATTAAAAGAGGCGATTCTCTTCTGGTGCATTGCAGTCTGAGTAAAATAGGCTTTGTTAAAGGCGGGCCAAAAACCGTTATTGATGCGTTGTTTAGAGTGATTGGCGAAGAGGGTACATTGTTGTTTCCAACATTTCCTGCTAAAGGTAAAAGTAAAGATCATCTGCAAGAAAATTCGATTTTTGATATTGTAAATACCCCATCACAAATGGGAAGCGTGACTGAATACTTCAGAAAGATGGATGGTGTATTCCGTAGCTTTCATCCAACGGATTGTGTCGCAGCGAAAGGACCGCTTGCAGAATATTTTACGAATACACATTTCGGACAATTAACTCCTTATAATGAAAATTCACCTTTCAGAAAGTTAGGTGAAAAGAATGGAAAGATTCTTATGCTTGGCACTACACTGAATGGTGCAGGCACAAACTTACATACCCTGGAAGACGCGGTTGATTTTAAGTTTCCCGTCTATGACGAAAAAATTTTTGAAGTAAAAATGAAGGATGCGAAGGGAAATGTTTCGGTTATGAAAACGAAGGTTCACGATCCGGAGTATTCTGTGAAACGCAATTGCGATGCTTTAAAGCCGATGTTTGAGAAGGAGGGCGTGCTAGTGAATGGAATAATTGGGGAAGCAAAAAGCATGCTGATTGATGCAAACAAAATGCTTGAAGTAATGATTCGTAATTACAATGAAAAGGGAGTCACGATGTATACACCGTTTGGAGATAAAGGTCATAGTCTTAAAAAACATCATAAGCAGGAATAAGAAAGGCTGCGCTCAGATCCTGAAACAAGTTCAGGATGACTCTACGCACAAAGATGAATTTTGAAAAGATAAATAAGTATGAAGATCTACATTACACTTGACTATGAGATCTACTTTGGTGAAAACCATGGTACGGTGGAAAAGTGTATCATTTATCCAACCTCTGAATTGATAAGGATCGGAGAAAAGCATAATGTGACCTTTGTCTTTTTTGTGGATTGCGGGTTTATTTTGAAGCTTGCAGAGTACAGAATAAAATATCCTGCGCTTGAGAAAGACTATAAATTAATCACAGATCAGGTAAAGGAGCTTAGTGAGAAAGGGCACGATATTCAGCTGCATATTCATCCTCACTGGGAAGATAGTTTTTACAATGGAGAAAAATGGATTATAAATGTAAACAGATATAAGCTTGCCGATTTTTCTGATGATGATATATTGGATATCGTGAAGCGATATAAAAAGGTGATTTCAGATATCACGGGGAAGAAAATCTTCGCGTTTCGTGCAGGTGGCTGGTGTTTGCAGCCTTTCAGCAAGCTATACAGCGCGTTTAAGAAAGAAAATATAACACTTGACAGCAGTGTCTTCAGGAATGGTTTCTTTTCATCTCCGCAATATGCATACGATTTCAGAAATGCTCCCGATAAGGATATTTACAAGTTTGAAACGGATGTTGTGAAAGAAGATCCGGCCGGAACATTTACCGAAGTTCCGATAAGTTCTGTAAAAAATTCTCCCTTGTTTTTCTGGAAATTGTTTTTGCTTGGCAGAAAAGATCCGTACATGCACAAGCCCTTGGGAGATGGCCGTGCAATGGCTGCTCCGGGATACAGAAAAAAATTATTAACACGGTTTACAAATAATCCGGTTTCAGTTGACGGTTACAATTCGCATCTTCTTAACAGATCTCTCAAAAGATTGAAAAAGGCGAACAGGCAACATATGGTGGTAATCGGCCATCCGAAAGCACTTTCGAGGTATTCGCTCGTGATGATTGAAAAGTTTATTGCTGCAAATAAATCAGAAAACAGCTTCAGCACTTTTGAAAAAGAATTTCTGAAATGATCAGATACGTAGAACATAACAGGATCGATAGGTCCAAGTGGGACAAGTGTATCGATGCAAGTGAACATGGTAACATATTTGTCTGTTCCTGGTATCTTGATACAGTTGCAGGACCATGGGAAGCTCTGGTGTTTAATGATTATGACGCAGTGTTTCCCATCGCTCCAGCGGCAAAGTTCGGACTGAATTATTTGTATCAGCCCTTTTTTACAAGGTACTTTGGTGTTTATTCTAAAAGTCGGGTTACAGCAGAAGTTACTACCTCTTTCTTGAACAACATTCCTGAAAAGTTTCGGTACATGGAATTTTGTTTTCACGAAAGTCAATCAATTAACGGCTCCGGCTTCGAGCTGAAAGAGAAGGTGTTTCAGGAGCTGGATCTCAGCCTTCCATACGAAAAGCTGCATTCAGGGTTTAAAGACAATGGTAAAAGAAGTATTAAGAAAGCGGTTAAGTCTGCACATATAATCAAGGAGGGAATAACAGGTTCGGAAGTTGTGGATTTGTTTAAAAAAACAAAAGGAAATGAGCTGGAGGTTTTTGACACAGAAGACTATAAAAAATTAGTTTCCCTGATGAACAACTGCACTGAACAAGGGTTTTCTGAAAGCTTTGGCATCTATAGTGAAAAGGGAGAGTTGAGTGCTGCAGCGTTTTTTATGAGATATCGTAACAGGTACGTTTTTTTAAAGAGTGGACTTACGGATGAAGGGAAGAACAATGGGCATATGTATTTGATCTTTGATACATTTTTAAGAAAGCATGCAGAGAGCGGATACATATTGGATTTTGGCGGATCCTCCGTGGCATCGGTGGCCCGCTTTTATAAGAATTTTGGAGCAAAAGATTGCGTATATTTACAGGTGAAAAAGAACAAGCTACCCACGCTTGTCAAATGGCTAAAATCGTTAAAAAAATAATTTATGGTTCATATTTTAGGTGCAACAAATTCATTGTTTAACCAATACATTTCTGAGATCCGTGAAGTGAATGTTCAGGACGACAGTATGCGTTTCCGCAGAAATATGGAACGTATGGGTGAGATCATCGCATATGAGATTAGCAAGACGCTTCAGTTTCATTCACGCGAAATTACCACTCCGCTTGGTATTGCCAATGTATCTGTGCCTAAAGAACAACCTGTGATAGGAACCATCCTTCGCGCGGGATTACCTGTTCACCAAGGGTTACTGAATTATTTCGATAAAGCGCAAAACGCGTTTATTTCAGCTTACCGCAGGCATCACAAGGACGGCAGCTTTGATATTCATGTTGAATATCTTTCTGCGCCTGACCTGACTGATAAAGTTCTTATCCTTTGTGATCCTATGCTGGCCACTGGCGCTTCGATGGTTCTTGCCTACCAGGCATTAATGAAACGGGGAAAGCCACGTCACACTCATATCGTATCAGTAATAGCGAGCAGCGAAGGGCTTGACTACGCTAAAAAGCATCTTCCTGAATCCGTAACCTTCTGGTGCGGGGCGGTTGATGAGGAGTTAACTGCTCAGTCGTATATTGTTCCCGGATTAGGTGATGCCGGTGATCTGTCTTTCGGACATAAAATCTAAATAGTTTATACAATGGATTGGTGGGAAATTGTTCTGATATTTTTGCTGAGTACGGTGAAATTTGTTTTCGGAGCTGTTCCTATGGCTTTGGCTGCAGGTTTCTCTTTCTTTGAGGCCGTTACTGTCACCTCAATAGGTGGTATAACCGGTGTGACTATTTTTGTCTTTATGAGTGAAAAAATAGTGGAGCGATTAAAAAAACGAAAGCTCGAAAAGCAGCATAATAAACAGGAAGCTCCTAAAAAAAAATTCACCAAAAAGAACAAAATCATAGTTTGGGTAAAAATGCGATTCGGCCTCATTGGCATTGCGTTCCTGACTCCACTGCTTTTATCCATTCCAATCGGCTGCTTCCTGGCGGTCCGCTATTTTAAGAACAAACACAGGATCCTTGTATTCATGTTCCTTTCGATCCTTTTCTGGTCTGTATCCGTTTCTTCTTTCAAGTTATTATATAATGCCAGCATATAAACATATCTTTTTTGATCTTGACCGGACACTCTGGGATATGGATGGTAATTCTTACCAGACCCTCTGTGAGCTATATGAACAACATGATCTGAAGAGTAAAGGCTTGAATGATTGCAATGAATTTATCTGCCGTTATAAAGTGATCAATGATCAGTTATGGCTGGATTACAGCCGTGATCTCGTAAGTCGTGATGTACTCCGCAAAGAGAGATTTACCCGAGCCTTTAAAGAGTTTAACCTTACAGATGATGAGCTTGCGACAACTTTCTCAAATGATTATGTAAGTCATGCTCCTTTAAAGAACAAGCTGATGCCTGATACGATGGAAGTACTGGATTATCTGTCCGGGAAATATGAGCTGCATATTATAACAAATGGCTTTGAGGAAGTACAGCACGTGAAGATTGAAAAAAGCAACCTGAAAAAATATTTTAAGAACGTGATTACATCTGATCTGGCGGGATTTAAAAAGCCTGACCCGAGAATCTTCGATTTTTCTCTGAAGGCTGCCGAAGCAAATCTCCATAATAGCATTATGATCGGTGATAGCCTTGATGCAGATATTGCCGGGGCAAGAAATTACGGAATGGCTCAGATCTATTTTAATCCGGAAAGGACATCGCACACCGAAAAGGTTACGCATGAGATAAGCTCGCTAAAAGAACTCCAGAATATATTATAAAAAAGAAAACCCCGGTGATTCCGGGGTTTCTTTTTTATTTCCTTAGAGATTATTTCTTCTCAGCCGGAGCAGTTGTTGATGCTTCTGCTGTACCGCCTTTTTTGCAGCATGCTTTGCCTTCTGTTTTTGCTTCGTGGCAAGAACCTGTTGAAGCTTCAGCTTTCGCTCCGTCTTTTTTGCAGCAAGCTTTGTCTTTTTCAGATTTCTTTTCTTTCTTCTTGTCATCACCTTTTTTGTCATCACCTTTTAAAGTGATCACAGTTCCTTTTGCAAGTGTAACAACTGAAGTCGCTGATGCTGCTCCAATAACTCCTGTGAATGCTAATAATAAAAATAATTTTTTCATGATTTTCAGTTTTATAATTGTGTTAATGTTATTTTCTTAAGTATAAAGTTAGCGAAAAGAATACCAGTTTGCTAAAAACCCGGTTAAAATCTGTTAAAACTGAACAGAATTAGCTGAAAGTGGCAATAACAGTAGTGTTCCCAATCACTTTCTGCTCAAGATTTACTTTCACTTTCACATCTAATGGAAGTAAAAGGTCCACTCTTGAACCAAATTTAATAAAACCGAATTCATTTCCCTGCACGGCCTGGTCACCTTCCTTTGAATAAAAAACAATTCGTCTGGCCAAAGCTCCTGCGATCTGACGGAATAAAACTTCCTGTCCGTTCTTATGCTGAACAACAATTGTTGTGCGTTCATTGTCCGTTGAAGATTTCGGATGCCATGCAACCAGGAATAGTCCCGGATGATATTTCGCGTATTTCACCAGTCCACCGATAGGGTAACGGTTAGCATGAACGTTTATAGGCGACATGAAAATAGAGATCTGTAAACGTTTGCCTTTAAAGTATTCTGTTTCTGTTACCTCTTCAATTACTACCACTCTTCCATCGGCAGGAGCTACAATACTGTTTTCATCAATGATCACCTTCCGGGATGGATTACGAAAGAATTGCAGTATCGTTACAAGAAGGAACAGTGACAATAAATGTCCGAGAATGATAACAATATGATAATCTGCTGCAAAGTAATGCGTCAGGAATGTGATCAGAGCAACAACAATGATTGTAAGTATGATGGATGGATAACCTTCTTTATGTATCATGCTAAATAGTTTTTATTTCTTTTTAGTTTGAGCCTGTCTCTGCTGTGCTTCTTTCGACATAGCTTCCAGTCGCTGCTGGAATTTTGAAACCTTTACCGGTTTTGTTTTGTTCTCCTGGATCTTTTTGTGAAGTGCATCACTGTCGATCACATATTTTTGCATGAACCATGTTTGTCCGAACGTGATCATATTCGCAAGGAAATAATACCAGCTTAATCCGGCAGAATAGTTATTCAGGAAGCCAAGGAACAAGATCGGCATCAGGTACATCATCCATTTCATACCGGGCATCTGATTGTTGGAGCCCATCAGCTGACTATTGCTCCAGGTATAAAGCAAAGTGGAACCGGTCATCAGCAACGCAAACAAACTCACGTGATCACCATACCATGGGATTGCAAATCCAAAATTGTAAACGGAATCATAGGTGGAAAGATCGCTCGCCCAAAGAAAGCCTTGCTGACGTAACTCGATAGAAGCAGGGAAGAAGCTGAATAACGCCATAAGGATCGGCATCTGAAGCAATACCGGGATACAACCAGCCATCGGGTTAACTCCGGCACTTTTGTAAAGAGCCATTGTTGCCTGCTGTTTTTTCATCGGATCATCATTCTTGTGCTTTTCATTCAGCTCATCGATCTCAGGCTTGAGAACGCGCATCTTAGCTGAAGAAAGAACGGTACGGTAAGCGATCGGCAATAAAGCGATCTTAAGAATAATCGTAAGGATCAAAATGATAATTCCATAATTCATATTGAAGCCACTCAGGAAATTGAAAAGCGGAATAACAATGAAACGGTTGATCCAGCCGAAGATCTTCCATCCAAGGTTGATCTGGCGCTCCAGGTTCAGATCGTATTTTTTTAACGTCTGGTAATGGTTCGGCCCGAAATAAACACGCATGCCGAAAGTTTTCACTTTTTCATGGTTGTATGGGATTAGCAACGAAGCTGAAAAATTCTTCACATACTCAGTTGCAGAAACATCATTCTTTGTTTCAATAACACTTTGCGCTTCAAATGAATTGTCCGCAATATATGAGCTTGTAAAAAACTGTTGCTTGAAACCGATCCATTTTACAGGGGTTTCCAATGGTAATTTTTCTTCCGAGGTTTCGCTGATCTTATCCACCACTTCTTCATTATTCTCATAATAAATGGTAGATGCAGCAGCTTGTGTTTCATGATGTTTCTCCTGAACAGGCGATTTCATCTGCAGATTAAGAACCACATTCTTAGCGGATGGAGCAATTAGGTTTTCCATTCCAGCGATATTAATGCGGAAGCCCATCATGTATTCATTTCCCTTAAGAGAATAAACGTATTCGATGTAACGGGATTTGTCTCCTGCATACATACGAAGTGAAAGATCCTTCGTGTCCTCGCCTGCGATTTTTATATCACTGCCTTCGGTGGTAAAATACATTGTATCCGTAGAAAGCTTTTTTGCCGCAGTTTCAAACACGATGCTTTGTTGTGAGGAATCAGGATAGAAAAGTATCAATGGCTTACCATCAAACGTTTTGTAATTCTTCAGTTCAACTGAGGCAATGCGTCCGCCAAGTGTTGAAACATGCACCTTCATCAATTCATTTTCAAGAAGAATGGTTTTATTTTCGCCTTTAGAAGCTTCATAAAATTCACCATACACCTGTTTTTGATATATCGTTTTAGCAGAATCACTAATGTTGCCGGTAGAGTCTTTAGGTAAATTAATTGCTACAGCTTTGGTTTGTTTTGCAGCCTGTGCTTTTTTCTGAGCATCCTCAGTCGCTTGGTGACTTAAGGCGTATTGCGCAATTGAATCCTGAGCGTGTTGGATTTTTGCTTTTTCTGCGGCATTCGGTTGTGAAAAAACCATCCAGCCCACTAAAATTCCGCCAATTAATAGCAGACCAATTATTGAATTCCTATCCATTTTGTGTTTTTTGAGGCCAATGTCAGCCCCGTGAATTTAGGGCGCAAAGATAGCAATATTTTACAGTGAGGGGAGCAATTTTGGAGGGGGAAAATACGAACAGATTGTGCTGACGGGACTTAGCTTCCTGCAGCTATAGCAAGCACAACTTCGATGGTAAGTATGGTCATTTGTGCGAGAAAATTATACCAAAAGGTGCTGTTATACTGCCTCACCCTTTTCTTTTTGATCTCCTTTTTTTCTTCCTCAGTCATTACATATTCTTCCTCAGATCTCTTTGCCTTTTCGGCATCTTCTATCTGATAATAAAGATCATCAAGCTCGGTGGTGGTAATTGGACTTTGAACTTCTTTTCCTGTAACGGTGCTGACAGACAAAATGAAAGTACTGTCGTTGTACTTGATCACTTTTGCGTTTTGAAAAACATTGTCTTTGTAATCAGGAAAGAGATGATACCTGAGCTTTTCTTCCTGAGAAATAATTTTTCCCACAGAAGGGTGCAAGCCGATGACCTTTCCGCTGTCTGCAGTTTGTGCCTGAGTAAAGCAGGACAAAAAGAAAAATAGCAGAAGAAATAAATGTCTCATCGAAGAGAAAATTTAGTGTACCAGCTTTTTGACCTCAATTGCCGCTTTCACAAAATTCACGAACAAAGGATGTGGGTTAGCAACTGTGCTTTTATATTCCGGATGGAACTGAACACCTACAAACCATGGGTGATCTTTGATCTCTACGATCTCAACCAATCCTCCTTCAGGATTTATTCCGGAAGCAGTCATCCCGGATTTTTCAAAATCAGCAAGGTATTCATTGTTGAATTCGTAACGGTGGCGATGGCGCTCAGCAATTTCTTTTTTCTTGTAGATCTCCCAGGCATTTGTGTCAGGAGTTACGTGACACGGATATGAGCCAAGGCGCATGGTGCCGCCTTTATTGGTAATTTTCTTTTGTGCTTCCAGAAGATCGATCACAGGGTTTGTAGTTCCCGGGTTCATTTCTGTCGAGTTGGCATCTTTAAATCCTAAAACGTTTCGTGCAAACTCAATTACTGCACATTGCATTCCCAAACAAATTCCGAAGAAAGGAACATTATTCTCACGTGCGTATCTGATGGCAGCGATCTTTCCTTCAATTCCCCGCTGTCCGAATCCAGGAGCAACGAGCACACCTTTCAGGCCTTTGAACTTTTCCGCAACATTTTCATCGTTGATGCTTTCTGAATGGATCCATTCGATATTCACTTTACAGTCGTTGGTAGCGCCTGCGTGAATAAACGCTTCTGAAATTGATTTGTAAGAATCTTTTAATTCAACGTATTTACCTACAAGACCAATCCGTACTTCGTGTTTAGGATTTTTGTATTTCTGAAGGAAGTCTTTCCATTTTGACATGTCAATGTTTTCTGAAACAGGCATGTTAAGATGATTAAGAACTGCAACATCCAGCTTTTCGTCTTCCATTAACAAAGGCACTTCGTAGATAGTGCTTGCATCACGCGCTTCAATTACAGCGTGTGGGGCAACATTACAAAATAACGCAATCTTGTTTCTGATCTCTTTGTTTATCGGATGTTCGGAACGGCAAACAAGCACATCCGGCTGAACGCCATACTCAAGCAATAGCTTTACTGAATGTTGTGTAGGTTTTGTCTTTAATTCTCCTGTTGTTGAAAGATAAGGAAGCAATGTTAAATGCAATACCATTGCATCTCTTCCAAGCTCCCATTTTAACTGACGGACAGCTTCAACGTATGGTAAAGATTCAATATCACCAACTGTTCCACCGATCTCTGTAATTACAAACTGATAATTACCTGTTTTTCCTAATAATTTGATTCTGTTCTTTATTTCGTCTGTGATATGCGGAATAACCTGAACGGTCTTTCCTAAATAATCACCGCGTCTTTCTTTTTCAATTACCGATTGATAGATGCGTCCCGTGGTAACGTTATTCGCCTGTGAAGTCGGGATATTCAAAAAACGCTCGTAGTGGCCAAGGTCAAGGTCGGTTTCAGCCCCGTCATCCGTTACAAAACACTCTCCATGCTCATATGGATTAAGTGTTCCCGGGTCAACGTTGATGTATGGATCAAGCTTTTGAATGGTCACAGTATAACCGCGTGCCTGTAATAGTTTAGCTAGCGATGCAGAAATGATCCCTTTTCCTAAAGATGAAGTAACGCCTCCGGTAACAAAAATGTATTTGGCTGATGATGACATAAACAGAAATAGATTATAAAGATTATGACCGAATAATTCTTACTTCTTGCCAAAGCCTGTGAGGGAATTGCCAATTTTATTGGTCGTACAAAAGTACGAATAATTCCCCTGCCCGAAAAAGGTTTTGGCAAAATCTTAGAAAAAAACCGCAGTTTATGGCTGCGGTTTTATGATTTTTAGAATGTCATTGAGATGCTGACCGTAGGCAGGATCGGTAGCTGGTCCACACGCTTATAAAGCACACGGTCGAAATAGAACACATTCTTACGGCTGTAAACATTGGTTGCTCCAACAGCAGCTTCGATTTTTGTGTTCTCAAAAAGCTGGAACGTGCGTTTTACGTTCACATCCAGACGGTGATACCATGGTAATTGCTTTACCTGGCCTTCATCATAGAAATAATTTATATCACCATTGGTGCTTGTGTAGTCTGTTGTGATGCCGTCTGTGAAGTTAACATCTTCGTAAAATCCGCCTGTTGGCTTAAAGGGGAATCCTGAACCAATATTCCAGCGCGCATCAATTTCCCAGTTGCGGTTTTTTCCGAAAGTATAGGAAGCAACGATATTTGCGTTGTGCCTTCTGTCGTAATGCGGACGATATTCCTGAAGTCCATCCCAGCGTGTAACATAACCAAGTGAATAAACAATCCATACGTAAATCCGCTTATAATCGTACTTCAATACCATGTCAAGTCCCTGTGCCCTTCCGGTTTCAATAATATAATCTGAACGGTATCTTGCAGGTTTATCTGTTTGTGATTCTTCAAAGATCTTATTTCGGTTAAGATTTGTCAGCTGAGTGAAGTCCTTGCGGTAAACCTCTACGTTAAAGTCAATATGACGCGTAAGATCGAATTCCATTCCGAAGATATAATGGTTTGCTTTCTGAAGTTTATGTTTCAGATCTTTTGTTACACCATTTTTGTAGGTCATTTCTTCCGGAAGGTTATCCGGCCCTGAAAGGAAACCATAGAATAGATTCACTACATCTTTATCAGAATTAGCAGCCATCAGGTTCTGAGAATAAACTCCTCCGGCAGCTTTAAAGCGGATGCGTGGAGTTATATTGTATTTCAGGCCAAGGCGAGGCTCAGGTGATGCATTGGAAAGTGAAGCATAATATTGCATCCGGAAGCTAGGCTCGATAAGGAGTTTTTTGCGTTTTGAAACATATTTGTACTTCACATATCCGCCAATTTCAGTTGTGTTCTCATTTTGTGAAAGATGGCGTCCAACACTGTTATAAAAATCGAAATCAGTTGTAAATCCGAGAACCTCAAGGCCGTAATTCAACTCATTCTTACCCATAAAATAAGTGAATCCTACACCCATGTTAAATCCTTTGATAGCGCTGCTTTTTGGGTCTTCTCCTTCAGGCTTCAAAACAATTTTATATTGTGAATAAGCAAAATTACCGTTCACCAGAATCGGAGAGTTGCTTGGTACCACAAGGAAATTTCCACCACCACCGTATGAATCCCATTTCATGTCCTGTAAAGCTTTGTAGCTTACACGATCACTGAAATTAAAACCGAATAAATTAAGCTTACTTCCGTTGTTAGAGTTAAATGAAACTTTTCCGTAATAATCATTGAAGCTGAAAGGCAAACCATCCGGATTCACATATGAATAAAGAAGCTTGGAGGTTGTTGGAAGGTAAGATGTCTTCGCAGAAAGTAAAAATGATATGGAAGAGTTAGAGTTTTCTTTCAATTTTTTCAGAGGACCTTCAACCAATACTTTAGCGCCAAAAGGGCTGGCAGCCAATTTACCTGCAACACGTTTTTTGTTACCATCACGGGTTGTAATGTCCATCACGGATGAGATACGTCCGCCATACTCAGCGCCAAATCCTCCGCTGTAAACATCTGCATTACGGATAATATCTGCATCGAACACCGAAAAAAGACCGATAGAGTGAAATGGGTTGTAAACGATCATACCATCCAGCAATACTTTATTCTGGATCGGTGATCCACCACGGATGTAAAGCTGTCCACCCTGATCGCCTGTGAAAATTACACCTGGTAATACCTGCAGATATTGAGCCAGGTCAGGTTCACCACCAACGGTAGGTAGTTTTTTAATAACGATAGGATCTATCTTATTAACCGAAACCCGGGTCTCTGTTTGCTTTGCTTCCTGTTCTGCAGTGATCTCAACTATTTTAAGGCTCACATTCGATTTGACAAGCGTAAGGTTTTTTTGAACTATCTCGCCTGCCTTAACAGTTACAGGAACCATAAGAGTATCATACCCTAAAGCGGAAGCAATCATAAGTGTATAGTTTCCCGGAGGAACCTTTGTTATCGAATAATATCCATTAACATCAGTTGCGTTACCAATTGTTGTTCCTTTTAAAACCACGTTTGTGAAAAGCATAGGCTCACCTGTATCTTTCAGGTTAACAATCCCGCGGATTGTGCCGGTGCTTTGAGAAAAGGAAAAACTTGCAATTAAAATGCAAACAGATATGATCAGTAAACGTTTAAAATTCATGGTGCAACAATTAAATAAAAAAGCCTTGTTCTAAAGGCGCGTAAATGTAATCATTTATTGTAAAAAATGCACACTGAATTTCCGGGATGCAGAAAGAGAGGTTTAACCGGTGGGTTTTGGATTATAAATGGTTATTTTGAAACAATTAGAGAAGTCAAAAGAGCAAATTCTAAATTCAAAAACAATCCTAATAAAACACCAGGTGACCTCCGTGTCTATGTGGTAAAAAAATCATTTGGTTTGCGATAATGCAAGGATGTGATCGAATTCAGCAGCAGTCACAGACGAAACAGACAGACGCGAAAGTTTAATGATCTGCATGTTTTGAAGGTTTTTATCAGCTTTTATCTCCGCCAGGGTAACGGGGCGTTTTAGTTTTTTGAAAGGAGCAAATTCAACCACGCTCCAGGCTGGATCTTCGGTTGTAGGATCCTGATAATGCTCCTTCACTACTTTAGCGATTCCGACTATTTCCAATCCTTCATTGCTATGATAAAAAAATGCGAGATCACCTTTTTTCATAGCACGCATATTGTTTCGTGCAGCATAATTACGAACACCATCCCAAACGGCCTTCCCGTCTTTTTCGAATTTCTCCCAGCTGTATTTAAAAGGTTCTGATTTTATTAGCCAATGATTCATGAGTACGAATAACGAATAAAGAAACGAATATACTAATATGTGTAAAGACGAATTGCGAATTTTTACGGATTTACCAATCTGTGTGTAAATAACTGCTTGTTATATCTGTGTTTTAAACTACGAATTGTCCAGTTAGTCATCCTGATCCAATAGATATCGGAATATTTCAGGGTCTGCGGGATGACAGAGGGTTCCTCATGTTTAAAATACATCTAACGCAATCCTCTTTTGGTTTCTGCTCAATATTGTTCCTTTTAACCGTCTCCGAACTACAAACTCCGAACTATTAACTGCGAACTACCAACTTTTAATTCTTCAATCTCTTCTCTGTTTCTTTCCGCTTCCGCACCCTTTTCGTGCTCAACTCGGAAATAGTTTTTATTTCACGCTTCCTTGGAAAATGAACGTGCTTGTTTATTACCATCCGGAAATAAAGCTTGTGATGTAATTTACCGTATTCTGACTTTATTTTTTCTTCGATATTCAGTATGCCGCGACTGTCAAACCTGTCCTGCTGAAATGCATCGAGCACTAACAGCTCGAAAGCAGTGGCGAGCATCCATTCAACTTCCTGTTTGTAGCCAACAACAGCAATGGCGTTTGTTTTTTTAAGAAATGACTGAATCTTTCTTTCGTCAGTGTTTAATGTTTCGCACGAAGCGAAGAAGATGACCTTGCCATCGCATGCTCCTTCAAGAATATTTCCGAGTTCGGTAAGCGAGTATGGTTTATTGTGCGTTATCAGAATGTTACCGCGACTGCCATGAAAGGCGAGATAAAGAATGGGAAATCGTTTGTTGATTATTTTTTGTTTCCATTTTTTAAGAAAAAATTCAAGCTCATCTTTTGTCGCGCAGGAATGGTACATGTGTTTACAGATGTCACTCTTCTCCAACAATTCCAATATAGGCTGTACAGTAGATTTATCTTTTAAATTATAATCCCACAAGCCTTCCAGACAATAAATCCCCTTTTTCATATATAATCAAACACTTCTTTACAGGCTATAGGAATATGCCATTGTATAATTCATTTTTAAAAGGAACTGGCTTTTCGTAATTCCAATTCCTATACAGCAAATTTACGAAAGGAATAGCCGTTTGGTGCGGCATTCAGGAGCAGATTTGAAAAATATTTTCCGGAAAAGAAAAGGGTAAGAATGCTTTAGTGCAAAATCTTGAAAATCATCTCTTTAAGTAGTTCGCCTTCAGTGGCTGAGCCGTTATCGACCCCCTTCGATTTGAGGTCATAATCCCTTAAATAGCTGAAAATGGACTTTAATTTCCCCACACTGAAATTCCGGGCGGCAATTTCATAATCTTTTACAAAATATGGATTGACACCCATTGCTGAAGCGGCCATCTTTTTATCGGGAACAAAATGGTAGGTGAGGACCTTGCAGAAATATCCATACAGAGAAGAAACTGTCATCACCATCGGATTGTCTTTTGGATTGGCTGCAAAATAATTGATGATGCGGTTTACTTTCAAAACTTCTTTTTTTCCAATCGAAGTTTGCAGCTCAAATACATTATAATCTTTGCTGATCCCAATGTTTGTCTGGATATGTTCCTGAGTGATCTCGGATTTTGGCGGAAGATTAATAATGAGTTTATCCAGCTCGTTGGTGATCTTGCTTAATCCTGTTCCCAGGTATTCACCAAGCAATCCGGCAGCACGCTGGTTAATTGTAAAGCCTTTTGTCTTAAGATAATTGTTGATCCAGTCGGCAACCTGGTTATCATACAACTTTTTGGATTCGAACAGCACCGCTTTTTTCTCAATCAGCTTTGCAAGTGCCGTACGTTTATCAATGCTTTTGTATTTGTAACAGAAGACAAGTATAGTTGAAGGGAGAGGGTTTTCAAGATAAGCTTCAAAAGGGGACTTTACTTTTTCCTTCTTGTCCTCTTTTTCTTTTTTAACAAGATCTTTAATATCCTGCGCTTCCTTAATGATCACAACCTGATATTCGCTCATCATCGGGAAACGCTTTGCAGCGCCAATGATTTCAGCGGTACTTACATCACGGCCGTAAAGGACAGTCTGGTTAAATTCTTTTTCACTTTCATCAAGTACATTCTGCTCGATGTAGTCCGAGATCATGTCAATAAAATAAGGTTCATCACCCATCAGAAAATATACCGGTCGGTAGGTTTTCTTTTTAAGGTCTGACATTATTGAATTGTAATCCATGGTACGAATACTAATCTATGCGAATTTACGAATCTCTGTATCTACGAATAACGAATTATGGAACGAATAACGAATTGGTGTGTTGGTCATCCTGAACTTGTTTCAGGATCTGCGCGCAAGAATTACTTCTGTTAAATTTAATTCCGAGTTTATTTCTACCCGTCTCCCGACTCCGTTCCCCGACTAATTAAAACCTTAAATGCTTCACCGTTAATCCGTTATTCTTAAGCTCATTCAAAGCATCAATGCCAATTTTCAAATGATCGTCAACGAAGTTAAGTGTGATCTTTTTATCGCTTTCGGTTGTCTTTACTCCAGTAGAGATCATTGGTTGATCACTCACAAGAAGTAATGCTCCTGTCGGGATCTCGTTATAAAAACCTGTACTGAAAATTGTAGCAGTCTCCATATCAATACCCATAGCACGAATTGAACGCAAATAGTCTTTGAACTCTTCATCATGCTCCCAAACCCTCCTGTTTGTAGTATATACAGTTCCTGTCCAGTAATCTTTATTATGATTACGTATTGTTGTTGAAATTGCTTTCTGAAGACTGAAGGCCGGTAATGCTGGGACTTCAGAAGGGAAATAATCGTCTGAAGTACCTTCTCCACGGATAGCAGCGATAGGCAGGATAAGATCACCGAGATTATTCTTCTTTTTTAATCCGCCACATTTTCCAAGAAATAAAGCTGCTTCAGGTTGAATAGCACTTAACAGATCCATGATCGTTGCTGCATTTGCGCTCCCCATTCCAAAGTTAATGATGGTAATACCGTTCGCAGTTGCATTAGGCATAGGCATATCAACACCTACCACTTCAACACCATTCCATTCAGCAAATTTTCTTACATATTTGTTGAAATTTGTCAGGATAATATATTTTCCAAAATCTTTTAATTCTGTACCTGTATATCTTGGTAACCAATTGGCTACGATCTCTTCTTTGCTTTTCATAGTTTGAATTAAAATTAAATTCTCACGCGAAAATACGAATTAAGAGCGCGGAATAAAAACATGTTGAGAATTATTCATAAATAGATAATCCGTGTTTTTTATAAAAACGGTTCTTTGCAAGGCAATGCAGGAACTTAATCTCCCGACATACCAATTTCGCTTAAAAAAAGAGAATGAACTGGCGTTCATCTTTGATGATATCAGGAAAAAATTCGTTGTGCTTACTCCTGAAGAGTGGGTGCGGCAGAATTTCATCCGGTTTTTGATCGAAGACAAAAAATACCCTGCCTCACTGATTGGCGTTGAGATCGGATTGAAATACAATCAGCTTCAGAAGAGGGCCGATGTTCTGATATACAATAAACAAGGAAGCCCCTTTCTCATGATCGAGTGCAAGGCGCCCGGAGTGAAGATCAGTCAGGATACTTTTCACCAGATCGCAGTGTATAACATGTCCTTTAAAGTGAGCTATCTGGTCGTTACAAATGGCCTTGATCATTTTTGCTGCGAGATGGATTATAACGACAATTCATATCACTTTCTTAAAATGGTTCCGGATTTCGAATGAAGCTTTGTTTTTTCATAAAACATGTCTATCTTGCTGATAATTAATAACAATCCCTAATGCTACATTTATCGAAAAAATTAAGCGCAGCGCTTTTCTTCGCTTGTGCTTCAGGAATACTTTTTGCGCAAAAATCACCGACTGTTTCTAATACTGCTCATTTTAGCATGCCGGCTGCGGTAAGGCCTGGTGATTATCTCGAAAAAACAGTTATTCTGAAAGTGAAAGATTCTTACAGACAGATCTGTAGTAATACAACCATAAACAACCCATCATTTATTCAGCTCTACACAACTATCGGTGGAGCGGGGCTTAAAAGGAAATTCCCAAAGGAAAAAGAACCAGAGCGTAAGGTGAATGATCAGGGCCTACATTTGGCCGACATTTCACTCATTTATGAATTTAAATATTCTGTGGATGCTGATCTTGTGAAGGTCATCAATACATTCAATAATCTGGGCATTTTTGAATATGCTGAGCCACATTATATTCCCCGTACCTGCTACACTCCTAATGATCCGAGTATCGGAATGCAATACGCTATCAACAAAATTCAGGCTCCTGCTGCCTGGGGAGTCAATACGACCACTGCGCGCGGAGATACAAATGTGGTGATAGGAATTACAGACACAGGTGTTGAACCTACACATAACGATCTTAAAAATAACATTAAGCATAACTATGCTGATCCGATTGGCGGAGGCGATGAAGATGGAGACGGATTCGTGGATAATTTTTCCGGATGGGATGTCGGGATGGATGATAATAATCCTGCCTGGCAGGGAAGTCAGCATGGAGTGCATGTTTCGGGTATTGCTGCCGCATCAGTAGATAACGGGCTTGGAATTGCCGGAGTTGGTTTCAAATGTAAATTTTTACCGGTGAAGATCGCTGACGCCTCCGGTGCACTTGTTGCTGCCTACGAAGGGATTCAATATGCTGCTTCACACGGATGTGCTATAATCAACTGCTCATGGGGCGGACCTGCAGGCGGACAATTTGCACAGGATATCATAACATACGCGACTATCAATAACAATGCGCTTGTTATTGCTGCATCAGGTAACGATGGTGTTCTCACAGATTTTTATCCTGCGTCACTTCAGTATGTGATAAGCGTTGCGAATACCAACAACAGTGATGTTGCAGCTGGTAGCACTAACTATGGATATAACATTGATGTGTGTGCACCCGGAGAAAATATTTATGCGACTTACCCGACAAACACATATACGTATCAGAGCGGAACGTCAATGGCTGCGCCTTGTGCTGCCGGGGCAGCGGCCATCATAAAATCATTTTACCCTTCATATAATGCTTTGCAGATCGGTGAACAGCTAAAGGTTACCTGCGATAATATCTATTCACTTAATGCAACTGCGTACGCTAACCGATTGGGCGAAGGGCGTGTAAATCTTTATAAAGCATTAACACAAACAGCGTCCCCTTCTGTCGTACTTACCAGCCGCACCGACACTGATGGGAATGATGAAACATATCTGCCGAATGATACACTGAAGATCCGCGGAAATTTTATCAATTACCTGGCACCTGCATCCAATGTGGTTGTTACTTTAAATGCAATCGGAGGGACATCATCCAGTGTAACTATACTTGATGGGTCAACAACGCTTGGCGCAATGGGTACGTTAGCTACGGCTAATAATAATGCAGATCCGTTTACAGTAAGAATAAAGCCGACAGCGCCTTTGAATACGGTAGTACAGTTTCGCCTTACTTACGCTGATGCGGCAACAGGATACAATCAGACCGAATATTTTACAATCAATGTAAATGTGGATTACGTTAACATTAATATTAATGATGTAAGCACCACTGTTACAAGCACTGGCCGGATCGGTTACCGTGCTGATGGCCAGTCGGGCGGGCTAGGATTCAACTACATGGGAGCTGGAACGCTGCTGTACGAAGCCGGATTAATGGTAGGGACAAGCACTTCAAAAGTTTCCAATGTGGTGAGAGGTGTTACTGCGGGAGCATCGGATGCTGATTTTCAAACAGTGGTGAGGGCTCAGCGACTTGTGCCAGATGTAACATCTGAATTTGATGTTGATGGCACGTTCAGCGATGCACCGGCTGCTACCGGTGCGCTACCAATTAGGGTGCACCATAAGGCATATGCCTGGTCAACTCCGGGGAACCGCAAATATGTAATAGTTGAGTACATAATAAAGAACACCGGAACGGTAAATCTGAACAATCTTTACGCAGGCATTTTTGCCGACTGGGATATTGATGCTGCTACATTCGGCTCTAACCGGTCGTCTTTTGATGCGGCCAATAAAATGGGTTATGCTTATTATACAGGTGCGGCAGGAAAATATGCCGGAATAAAGCTTTTGACAAACACCGCCCCTGTCAGGCATTATGCATTGGATAACGTGGCAGGAGGAGCAGGAGGGATCGATCTTAACGGTGGAGGATTTGATGTCAGCGAAAAGTACACGGCCTTATCTACAAACCGTTCAGATGCAGGAGTGGGTGGAACAGGAGTGGATATTTGTGATGTTGTCAGTTCCGGACCATTTGTAATTGCTGGCGGAGATTCAATAAAAGTGGCTTTCGCGCTTATTGCCGGGGACAGTCTTTCTGATCTCCAGACTTCTGCCGGAAATGCTCAGATCATGTATGATGGCCTCATGGCAACCGGTATTGAAGAAAGTTCTGACGCAGAGAACAGCTGGGTTGTATATCCAAACCCGGCAGCTGAAATCTCAAATATTGCTATTAATTTGTCAGAAGCGGCCATGATTTCTCTGAAGCTTTATGATATTATGGGAAGAACCGTTAAAAATATTCTTTCAGAAAGGATGTCGGCCGGAGAGCATAATATAGTAACAAATATTGCCGGCCTTGAGAATGGCATCTATTTTTATGATATGAGAATCAATAATAAAAAATACACTTATAAATTAATGATCGCGAAGTAAAATCAGGCAATAATTTTTACATTTGTGTAAATATAAATTAAGAAAATAATAAATAATAGATATGAATTTAAGCGGGATTATTTCAATTGCAGGAATGAGTGGATTGTACAAAGTGATTGCTCAATCGAAAAACGGATTGATTGTTGAATCATTGGTGGATAAAAAACGCATACCTGCACATTCTACAAACAGAGTTAGTGCGCTGGAAGATGTAAGCATCTATTCAACAGGTGATGATGTTCCTTTGAAGGAAGTGTTTCAAAAGATCTTCGACAAAGAAAAAGGAGCTGCAGCGATCGATCATAAGTCTGCAGACGCGGAATTAAGATCATATTTTAAAAAAGCTTTTGCAGAATATGATGAAGAAAGAGTTTACACTTCGGATATTAAAAAGGTTTTAATGTGGTACAATATTCTTCAGAAAGAAGGATTGCTGGAGACCAAAGAGGAAACAGAAGAAGAGTCAAAGAAGAAAGTTAAAGCTGCAGCCGATGCAAAGGGGGCAGTGAAGACAAAGACAAAAGATACAATGGCCAAGCCGGTGAAGACTGCCGGAACAAAGGTTAAAACACAAGGCGTAAGAAAAACCGGAACTGCATAAGCACCGGTTTTTTTTCATTTGATCGGCTACGGATCGAATTAATACTTTAAAGGACGAAGGCCTATTCGCCTTTCACCCGGAATTTAATTTCTACTTCAATGGAAACAAATCAGATTGTTATTCCCAAAAAGCCTGTCCGCCATTTTCTGCCTCAGCAATTAAGCATAGATACCTGGGAAACAATCATGCCTTTCTTTAAGGATCTGATGGACAGGAAAATTTCATCCGTTAAGGATCTTGAAAAGTGGCTGAAAGACAGGAGCGAGCTGGAAGCAGTAATCAGTGAAGAGCTTGCCTGGAGATATATTAAAATGACCTGCGATACGACTGATAAAGACATCACAGAATCATTCAACTATTTTGTATCAGAGATCGAGCCGCATATCGCACCTTATAATAATGATCTTAATAAAAAGCTTGTTGAGTGTGAATTCGTTTCAAAGCTGAACAAGCCTGAGTACAATATTTATTTGCGTGGCGTAAAGAAAGCGCTTGAGATCTATCGTGAGGAGAATATTCCTTTAAATACAAAGATCTCAACTGACTCTCAGAAGTACGGTGCTATTGCTGCTGCAATGACTGTTAACTGGAAAGGGCAGGAGATCACTTTACAAAAAGCCGCAAATATTTTAAAGGAAGCTGATCGGAAAGTGCGTGAAGAAATTTTCTTTAAGATCCAGGAGCGTAAAGAAAAGGATGTTGATACACTGAATAATTTGTTTTCTGAATTGTTAAGTCTTCGTCATCAGGTTGCAGTGAACGCAGGTTTTAAAAATTACCGTGATTACAAGTTCGCTGAGCTCGGACGGTTTGATTACACTGTGCAGGATTGTTTTGATTTTCATAAATCAATATCAAAAGAGTTGCTTCCGATAAGTGAGGGAATTAATTTGAAGAGAAAAGCCAAGCTGAAGCTTGATGTATTGAAGCCATGGGATATGGATGTTGATGTGGATGGAAAACCTGCATTGATGCCAGTAAAAACCGGGCAGGAATTAATTGATAAGAGCATTGCGTGTTTTTACAAGATAAGGCATTCTTATGGTGAGTACCTTGAGATCATGAAAACGATGGGGCATCTCGACCTCGAGTCGCGTAAAGGTAAAGCTCCGGGCGGATATAATTATCCACTATATGAAATCGGTGTTCCATTTATTTTTATGAATTCTGTAGGTGCGCAGCGTGATGTGATCACCATGGTGCATGAAGGCGGACATGCAATACATTCATTCGTGACACGTGATCTTGAAATTACTGATTTCAAAAGCACACCGTCTGAAGTTGCTGAGCTCGCTTCAATGTCAATGGAATTAATTTCCATGGAACACTGGGATGTGTTTTATGATGATAAGGATGAATTGAGAAGAGCGAAGCAGGAACAGCTGGAGCAGACATTAAAATCATTATTGTGGATTGGTGCGGTAGATAAATTCCAGCATTGGATGTATGAAAACCCGCAGCACTCGATCTCAGACAGAATGGATACATGGGCAAAGATCATTGGAGAGTTCAGCAGTAACGTAGTTGACTGGAGCGGGATGGAAGAGATCAGAAAACGCGGATGGCAGAGCCAGCTTCATATTTTCGAAGTACCTTTTTATTACATTGAATACGGCATGGCACAGCTTGGCGCTATTGCGGTGTGGAGAAATTATAAACAGAATCCAGAGAAAGCGCTGGACGGTTATGAAGCAGCATTACGCTTAGGTTATACTAAGTCGATCCCGGAAATTTATAAAGCAGCAGGTGTAGAGTTTAATTTTTCACAGGAGTATGTAAAGGAACTTGCTCAGTTTGTTAAAGGTGAGTTAGATCAGATTAGTGGGTAGCGGTTAGTATGTAGTTCGTAGTTTGTAGTGCGTAGACGGTAGTAGTTTGTAGTTCATGATGGGTATTTTGGAGACGGTTGGAAGAAGAATCATGAGACCCAATTTGGATCGCGTTAGATGTACTTAACATTAGGTTCTCTCATCGCGCGGATCCTGAAACAAGTTCAGGATGACCTAGCCCTCGCTTCGTAAAATTTACATACAAATCATTCACACAGCGTTTCTCACACACAGATTCGTATATTCGTAAAGATTCATAATTCGTGGATTTCACAGATTCGCTATCTGTTAAATTCGTTATTCGCAAACACAGATTCGTAATTCGTTTTTTATTCGCTATCAGTACATGAAAAGACCGCAACCAACAGAATTCCCGCCTTACTACGCAAGCTATATCGACAAAGTAAAATCCGATGATGTAGTAAAAGAACTGAAAGATCAGATCCTGAATTTTCAGGCAGTGATCTCGGAAATTCCTGAAGACAAAGAAGGTTATGCGTATGCGGAAGGAAAGTGGACCATCAAAGAGTTGATCGGCCATGTGATAGATACGGAGCGTGTTTTTGGTTACCGTGCTATGTGCTTTGCGAGAAAAGATAAAACTGCGTTACCGGGATTTGATGAGAATGCATTTGCTGCAAACTCCAATTATAATAAGAGAACGCTTTATGAATTAGGGCATGAATTTGCAATTGTCCGTGAAGCTAACCTTGCACTGTTCCGTTCTTTTGGAGAAGAAGAATTAAGTCAGATCGGGAATGCAAACAGTAAAGATGTTTCTGTTCGCGCGATCATATTTATGGTAGCGGGGCATGCTACTCATCATTTAAATGTTTTGAAGACGAAATACCTTCTCGATTAGTGGAAGAAGGTTATCTGCTAAATGTTAAAGGTTAATGCACATTTAAGAAACCTGAAAATCTTTTTTTTCAAACTTAAGCTGGTCCGTTTTAATCTCTGCGAACTCTGCGTAAAGCTCTGCGTTCTCTGCGGTAAAAGAACTCCCTAGCTAAACTATATTCACTTCCCTCTCTAAATCAACTCCAAATTTCTTCTTTACCGATTCAAGGATCTTTGTAGACAGGTCATAGATCTCCGATCCTTTTGCGTTTCCATAATTAACAAGCACCAGGGCCTGCAGTTTATGAACGCCCGCATCACCTAAAGTTTTTCCTTTCCAGCCGCACTGTTCAATTAACCAGCCGGCCGCCAACTTATATTCTTCACCGGATTTCCCATCCGGAGAAAATGCAGCGGTATATGAAACCATTTCGGGGAATTTTGCTTTTAATTCGTTGTGTTTCTTCGCGCTGATCACCGGGTTCTTAAAAAAGCTTCCTGCATTCCCAATTACTTTAGGATCGGGGAGCTTGCTACTGCGAATATTGCAGACAGCTTTGCTTACGGAGTGTATGGTCGGACTTGTCACACCCATTGCATCCAGCTCTTTTTCGATTGCACCATAGCTGGTATTTAATACGGGTGTTTTTCGAAGTTTGAATGTAACTGAAGTGATGATGAATTGATCTTTCAGATCTCGTTTAAAAACACTTTCACGGTATCCGAACTTGCAGTCGTTATTGGTGAACACATGCAAGGCTTTGTCGTTGATATGAAAAGCCTGAAGCTCATGAAAGGAATCCTTTATCTCCACTCCGTAAGCTCCGATGTTTTGCATCGGGCTTGCGCCCACGTTTCCGGGTATCAGGGAAAGATTTTCAATGCCCGCATAATTGTTCTCGATGCAATGCATCACGAATTCATGCCACACTTCACCTGCCGCTGATCGTACATAAAAATGTTCATCATCTTCATTCACGACCTCAATCCCCTTGAGATTGTTCTTTATTATCAATCCGTCAAAATCCTTCGTGAATAAAAGATTGCTTCCGCCCCCAAGAATCATTTTTCTTGGCATTCCGAGTTTCGAATCAGATAAAGTTTCTTTTATTTCTTCAAGTGAAGATACTTCAGCGTAATATCTTGCGGAAGCATCGATACCGAAGGTGTTGAACTTCTTTAAGGAGATATTTTCACGTATGGTCATATTATAAAATTAATTCTTAAAATTCGGAATTAGAATGCAGGCTATCAATAAACAGAATGAAAAGTTATTCATAATTGAATGCTGATAACCTTAGCTGATCGCCTTTCGTGGAAGGAGAGTCAGGGAGCGTATTTTAATATATCTTCGCAGAGGAAAAACATGAAAAAAGTTATTGTATCTGTTATCAATGACCTTAGTACAGATCAACGCGTGCATAAGGTGTGTACCACTTTGCATGGGATGGGATATGATGTGACCCTTGTTGGGAGAAAGCAAAGGCAAAGTATGCCATTGATTCCCAGAAGTTATTCGACCAAGAGAATGTTTCTTCTTTTCGAGAAAGGCCCATTGTTCTATGCTGAATTTCAGCTTCGTTTATTTTTCTTTCTTTTTTTTAGAAATTTTGCAGTTTTAGTTTCAAATGATCTTGATACTCTGCTGCCGAATTTTTTAGTTTCAAAATTCATGGGATCTAAGCTTGTTTACGACAGCCATGAATTATTTTGTGAAGTTCCGGAACTACAGAATAATCCCGCTAAAAAGAAAACTTGGAAAACACTTGAGGGTTGGATCTTTCCCAGATTAAAATATGTTTTTACTGTCAATGATTCCATTGCTAAAATATACTCAGAGCAGTATAAAGTTAATGTTAGAGTGGTAAGAAATATTCCGTATTTATCTACGCAGGAAAATGTTCAGGCTGCGACAAAAGAAATATTGGGAATTCCTTTGGGAAAAAAAATTGTAGTATTGCAGGGAGCCGGAATTAATGTTGATCGTGGGGCGGAGGAAGCTGTGGAAGCAATGCAGTACGTGGAAAATGCGATCCTGATGATAGTGGGCAGTGGAGATGTTATCCCGATTCTGAAATCAATTGTTGAGCGTTTGAAACTAAATGACAAGGTTATCTTCACCGGTAAAGTTCCTTTTGAGAAGTTGGTTCAATATACACGTCATGCTGATCTCGGGCTTACACTTGATAAAGACACAAATATAAATTACAGGTATAGTCTGCCGAATAAGTTATTTGATTACATCCACGCTGGGGTTCCTGTTTTGGCATCTGATCTTGTTGAGGTGAAAAAGATAATTATGGATTATCATGTGGGCGATATCGTATACAATCATGATCCTAAACAAATAGGCGCGAAGATTAACCTACTGTTAAATAGCGAGCGTTTACTTCCTGAATGGAAAAAAAACTGTAAAATTGCCGCGCAAAAGCTGAACTGGGAGGAAGAAGAGAAACAGTTGGTGGAGGTTTATAAGGAGTTTTTGGAATAATCGGGATCAATTCCCTCCTTTAAGGAGGGCTAGGGTGGTAAAAATAAAATCACCACCCCTTTCCCCTCCTCGAGGCGGGGGGAACCCTTCGTAGAAGATTACACATTGGAAAAACATTTACACATCATATCATTTGACGTTCCGCTTCCTGCTAATTACGGGGGGGTGATAGATGTGTATTATAAGATCAAAGCATTACATGCGCAGCGAGTTAAGATTCATCTGCATTGTTTTGAATATGGCCGGGCAGAAGCATTGAGCCTTGAAACAGTTTGTGAAAAGGTTTATTATTACAAGCGTAACATGAGCAAGCAGCTCCTGTTCAACTCTTTGCCCTTTGTGGTTGTTACACGCTCTTCTGATAAACTGATCGAAAATTTGTTACGCGATAAACATCCGATTTTATTTGAAGGTTTGCATTCCTGTTTTCATTTGAATGATGAGAGGTTGAGTGATCGCGTAAAAATCGTACGGACCCATAACATCGAGCACGACTATTATAAAAATCTTGCGAGTGTGGAGAGAAGGTTTTTCCGAAAAGCCTATTTCAGAATGGAAGCCAATAAGCTGGAACGCTTCGAAAAGAATTTACATAACGCTGATCATGTTGCTGCGATCTCAAAAGCCGATGCGGAATACCTGGGTAAGCATTATAAAAACGTGCATCATATCACTGCATTTCACCCGAATGATGAAGTGAAAATAAAAGGTGGTAAGGGTGATTTTTGTTTATATCATGGGAATCTGGAGGTGGGTGAGAATAATGAAGCGGCAATGTTTCTTGTGAAAGAAGTGTTCTCCAAAATAAAAATTCCTTTCATTATTGCAGGAAAAAAGCCTTCGGCAGAACTTCTGTCTACTATAGCGGTATATCCCCACATTCAGATTAAAGCTAATATCAATACGCATGAGATTGATGAATTGATCCGGAATGCTCAAATAAATGTATTGCCTACTTTCCAGGCTACCGGAATTAAACTGAAACTACTTGCTGCTTTGTTCAATGGAAGGCATTGTGTTGTTAATTCTCCAATGGTGAATAGTACCGGACTGGAAGACTTATGTGTGATCAGTGATAATGCTTCTGAGATGGCTCAAAAGATCTCTGAATTGTTTTCTAAAGAATTTGATATGGCTAAGAAAGAGAAGCGTGACGATATACTTTTGGAGAGTTTTTCAAATGAAGAGAATGTGAAGAAGTTGATTGGGCTATTGTCGTAACATCACTCCTAACCCCTCCTGGTAGGAGGGGAATAGACTCGGCTCGTGTTTGAGTGTAGATCGACAAAGCTATAAGAAGATCAAATCGTGATCAATTTACCGCATAACAGATCAGTGAGAATCTGCGCCATTAAGCAGATGGAAATAAACGCCTGCTTAATTCACTTTCGAATCAATCACCTTACCATCCTCACATTTGATGGTTCTTGAAGGGAATTTCCTAAACATCATTATATCATGTGTAGCGATCAGGACAGCTCTTCCGCTGCGAGAAATTTCAAGTAACAAATTCATGATTCCCTCAGAAGTTTCGGGGTCAAGATTTCCTGTGGGCTCATCAGCAAGTATTAATTCAGGATCATTCAGCAATGCCCTTGCAATAGCTACGCGTTGTTGTTCACCTCCGGAAAGCTCATGCGGCATCTTAAATCCTTTCGTGTTCAGGTGCACTTTGTCAAGTACTTCCTGCATTCTTTTCTGCATTGCATCTTTGTCGGTCCAGCCTGTGGCTTTTAAAACAAATTTTAAATTATCGTTAACGCTTCTGTCGGTAAGCAATTGGAAATCCTGGAATACGATTCCCAGTTTTCTTCTCAGAAATGGAATTTCTTTATTTCGGATCTTTGCAAGGTCAAAGCCTGCAACAGTTCCAGAGCCTTCGGTAAGGTCAAGATCGGCATACAATGTTTTCAGCAGACTGCTTTTTCCACTGCCAGTCTTCCCAAGCAGGTACACGAATTCACCTTTGTCGATCCGAAGCGAAACGTTGTTCAGCACAAGGTTATGCTTCTGGAAGATCGAAACTTTATCGAGGCTGATGATCGTATCTAATGCCATTGTATTGAATTTATTCACTTTGTGTCGAAAAATATCTCTGAAGGGTGATCCTTCAGGGCATGTTTTTTTACAATCCGAAAATTAGCTTTAAACGAGCGAACAGGATTTTACTTTGTTGCAATACTTTCAACAGTTGTGCGTTAATAACTTCCATCAGCCGGAAAATTGAATGGTACTATCCTTACTAATTTTACATTTATTATTTTATTTAAATAAAGATGAGCAAGTTAAGAGGGATAGTTTTTTTATTGAGTGTTTTTCTTTCTGCTTCAGCATCTGCACAGCAAACGCTGATCTATACGCATGAAGATGCGGAATTCAAAAAAGGGATCGAGCTATATCAGAAAGAAAAATTCGGAGCGGCACAAAACAGTTTTGTAAAAACCATCCAGTCTCATCCTGATCGTCATTCACTTGTACGTATTGACGCTGAATACTACAACGCCATTTGCGCTGCCGAGCTTTTTAATAAAGACGGTGAATTATATCTGAAGCAATTCGTAAAAGACCATCCTGAAAGTCCGAAAGTACGCTCTGCTTATTTTTATCTCGGAAAATATAATTACAGAAAGAAAAAGTGGAGAGATGCAATTGACTGGTTTCAAAAGGTCGATGTGTATGATCTTACAACAGAGGAGTTATCGGAATTTTATTTCAAAAGAGGTTACAGTTATTTTAGCACAGAGAAATTTGCTGAAGCGAAAAAAGACTTCTACGAGATAAAAGATGTGGATAACAACTATGCAGGTGCTGCTAAATATTATTTCGCTCACATTGCGTATACAGAAAAGAACTACGAGACTGCCCTTACAGACTTTCTGAAACTTCAGCAGAATGAAACCTTTGGCCCGGTTGTCCCTTATTACATTGCGCAATTGTACTATCTGCAGGGTAAATACGAGCAGGTTATATCTTACGCACCTGCGCTACTGGATTCAGCTAATACTAAACGTGGACCAGAGATTGCGCGCGTTCTTGGCGAATCCTATTATCGTTTAGGTAAATATTCAGAGGCAATTCCTTTTTTGAAAAAATACGAAAAAGGTGTAGGTAAACTTCCGCGTTCAGATCAATACGAATTGGGTTATGCCTTCTACAAAGTAAAGGATTATGATGAAGCTGTAAATTATTTCACAGGTGTCACAAACGTAAGTGATTCCCTTGTGCAAAATGCATATTACCATTTAGGTGATTGTTATCTGAAATTGAATAACAAACAAAATGCAAGGAACGCTTTTTCGGAAGCCTCCAAGCTTGATTTTGACAAGTCCATTCAGGAAGATGCATTGTACAGTTATGCAAAGCTGTGCTATGAGCTCGCCTATAATCCCTATAACGAAGCGATCAAAGCATTCCAGCTTTACATCAAGAACTATCCGAATTCTGCGAGAATAGACGAAGCTTACACTTATCTGGTAAATGTTTTCACGACCACACGAAACTACAAAGGTGCAATAGAAGCTATCGAAGCGATCAAAGTTCCTACACCAGAGTTAAAACAGGCTCATCAGAAGGTTGCTTATTTCAGAGGAGTCGATCTTTTTAACAACGCTGAATATGCTGAGGCGATAAAGATGTTCGATAAGGCAACAACTTACCGTTTCGATAAAAACATTATTGCTCAGGCGATTTACTGGAAGGGTGAATCTTATTTTCGTTTAGGAAAATATGATCAGGCAATCGAATCCTATATCGATTATATGTCGGAACCCGGTGCTATCGGAAGGATGGAGCTGAGTGATGCTAATTACAATGTTGGATACTCGTATTATAAGCTGAAAGATTACAATAATAGTAACATGTGGTTCAGGAAGTTTGTAACCTTTAAACCTCAAGCTGATGCGAAGAAGATCAATGACGCTTACAACAGGATCGGGGACGGATATTTTATGAGCAGGGATTTCGTGAATGCTGCTGATTATTACGATCAGGCCTACAGAATGAAGCAAATGAATCCGGATTATTCGCTGCTGCAGAAAGGATTGGCGAACGGGGTACTTAAAAAATATTCTGCAAAGGTTTCCGATCTACAGACCTTGATCAATTCTTATCCTAAATCTGTTTACATCTCGCAGGCGAAATATGAACTGGCTTTGACGTATGAGAAAGACAATCAGAACGATCTTGCATTAACATCTTACAAAAAGTTTCTTGATGAATATCCGAACAGCGGGTATGTTAATTCTGTGCTCAGTAAAATCGGCCTGATTTATTTCCGTAAGAATGATGATGAGAACGCCTTGGTTTATTTTGATAAACTGATCACGCGCTCACCGAAGTCGGATGAGGCGAAAGCTGCGATCAACAATGTAAAGCAGATCTATTCTGCCAAAGGCAAAGTTCAAGAGCTGGAATCTTATCTTGCTTCCAAAGGAGCTGTCATTCCGAAAGGGGAGCTTGATTCTCTCAGCTTCATTGCAGGACGAAATCACTATGAGGGTGGTGATTATAAAACCGCGATCACTGATTTTAATAACTACATATCGAAATTCCCTGACGGTTTTTATATCCTTCCGGCTACGGCAATGAAGGCAGATGCGGATGACAGGCAGGGAAATACTGACGCAGCGCTTGCAGGTTATGCGTATGTGATCGGAAAGAATAAGAGTGAGTATACGGAGCAAGCGTTATATAGAGGGGCGGAGATCTCCTACAAAAAACAGAATTATACTCAGTCGCTCGACTGGTATAAACAACTGGAGCAAATGGCTGCTGATCCAAAAACGCTTTCTTCTTCAAGAATAGGGTTGATGAGATCAAATTATCAGCTGAAGAGTTACCAGGATGCGATCGATTACGCAGGCAAAGTTCTTTCTTTAGAAAACCCGTCCAAGGAATTGAAGAATGAAGCGCATTATTATATTGCGCAATCGTACATGGCTATGCAAAAGTATGATGAAGCATTTGCAGAGTTCAAAGCCCTTTCCAATACCGCAAAAAATGAAATGGGAGCGGAAGCAGGATATAATGTTGCATACATTTATTATCTGAAAAACGAATTTAAGCAATCTCAGAAAGCGATCTTTGATTTTATCGGTGAGAGCGATTATGAGTACTGGGCTTCCAAAGCATTCATCTTACTAGCTGATACATATGTTGCATTAAAAGATAATTTCCAGGCTAAGACCACTTTAAAAACGGTTATCGGGGATTCTAAAACTCCGGAGCTGATCAAGACCGCGCAGGAAAAGCTTGATAAGATCATTGCGGATGAGGAGGCGGCTAAGAATGCGAAGATAATGAGTGAGCCTTTGCAGATAGAATTTAAGGGAGATTCTACGGAACAAAAGAAATTATTTAACGAACCGAATACACCACAGGGAGGGGAAAATAAAAATGAATAAGATGATCTCTTTCATACGTATTAGTTTTGTTACTGTTTTTATCACAGTGATCTCAATTCATTCTGCTTCAGCTCAGAAATACGATACGCTGGGTTCAATAGCAGTTATAAATAATATAGGTGAATACAAGCCGCAGATCGCTGACGCAAACAAGATAAGTGATAACCCCGAAGTGCAGGACTCCACTAAGAAGATTGCTGTAGGGCCGTATTCAATTAACTCGAAAAGAATTAATACTCCTTTCAGTGTTGAGCCCATAGTTCCGGCACAGATCTCCGGAGATCCACTTACGAAGCTTTACAACGGACTAGTTAAGATCGGGATCGGGAATTACAACACACCTTATGGCGAAGTGTGGTATAACTCATTACGTTCGAAGGAAATGGCTTATGGAATTCGTTTAAAGCATTTATCTTCTTCTCCGAAGTATAAGGATTATGAGAACACCGGAGCATTCTCAAAAGCTTCATTTCGTGATTACGGATATGCAGGATATAGCGATAATGAGATCAGTCTGTACGGAAAGAAGTTTTTAAAAGAACATACCTTATCAGGAACATTCGATTATGACCGTGATGTATTCCATTATTACGGTTATGATGCCACTATCAATAAGCTTGAAAAGGATCAGACAGTTCAGCGATTTAATTTGTTTGCTGCCGGGGCTGAATTAAAAAGCCATTACCCTAAACCGGAACGCTTCAATCATGATATCAGATTGCAGTATTACAACCTGATGGATCTGTATAAATCTTCAGAGAATAATATAAAGGCGGATGGGTATGTTCAGACAGCTGTTAGCGGAGAAACATTAAAGATCAACGCATTGGTCGATTATTATAATTACAAAACGAACACGGACACAACCGATAATACAATCATTGCTTTGTCGCCTTCTTTTATCGCTGATGGTGAAAAATACAGGGCAAGCTTAGGAGTAACTGCAGCTGTTGATATTCAGAGCGGCTCAAAATTTTATTTTTATCCGAATGTGGAATTGAGCTATAATATTTTCGAAGAGATCATTATTCCTTATGCCGGATTAACCGGAGGGTTGCATAAAAATAGTTTCAGGTCCATAACAAATGAAAATCCATTTGTGAAATCAGAACTTCAAACGAAGAATACAAATACGAAGTACGAATTCTTCGGAGGACTAAGAGGGACACTTTCATCAAAGATCGCATACACTACGCGTGTATCATACGCGACAGTTGGCAACCTGATGATGTATGTGAATGATTTCAGTGATGTGCTGGCAAACAAATACGATGTGATCTATGATGATGCAGAAGTATTGAATGTAAGGGGCGAGGTTTCGTATCAAAGCCGTGAGAAGTTTCGTTTGAATATCCGCGGAGATTATTATAACTATAAAATGGAAAATGAGCTGAGAGCATGGTTCAAGCCACAGGTGAAGATCACGCTTTCAGGAAACTACGATCTGAAGGATAAGATCGTTGTGAAGGCAGATATGTTTTATATCGACAGTCAGTTCGCAAAACTATTTGAAGATGATGGAACGGGCACAAGCACCAACAAAACTGTTGCAAAAGAAATTAAGGGCGTATTTGATGCGAATATCGGTTTAGAATATCGTTATAACAAAAAGCTGAGTTTCTTTCTTAATTTTAATAATATCGCTTCTCAAAGCTATAACCGCTGGTATAAGTATCCTACACAACGCTTCGGTGTGATGGGCGGATTGTCGTTCGCGTTTTAAATTCGATAACCAATCGTCCTGTTTCTGAGGAAAAGGTGTAATCTTAATTCGGAGTGATAGTCATTCTGAGTGTAGCCGAATGGATCTAATTCGTTCAAGCAGTTATTTGTAATCGTCAAATAACTTAACAATTTCATATCGCTATGATATCTTAGTGATCTGCGTACTTCCGTGACATTCTCATATCATTGCCGGATAAGTTCGAGTTATAACATATCAAAGTAGTACTGCGCAATAATTTTAACACTGTCAAAAAGATCCATTCGGCTACGCTCGGAATAACATCTTTTTAGCATAGAAAATCCCTGTTACAAATTATGATTAATCGTTTTTTACATCACAATTTCTGCGCCTATATTTAGCTATAAAAAATGCTGAGTTTACCAAAAAAAATGCGCCCTTTTTTATTAACGAAATGTTAATAAAATGAGTTGTTTTATTCCTTCCGAAATACCAATAATTATGAGGGAAAGAGGTATATTTGTTAGCCTTCAGAACAGGCAGCAAAATCAAAGCAAAATTATGGAAGAAACAGTAGACGAAAAAAACGTGCAGTCAACCCAATATTCGGCTGACAGTATTCAGGTATTAGAAGGTTTAGAGGCGGTTCGTAAGCGTCCTGCCATGTATATCGGTGATATAGGCTTAAAAGGTCTTCATCATCTGGTTTATGAGGTAGTGGATAACTCCATTGATGAGGCTCTTGCAGGCCACTGTAAGAACATTTTCGTAACAATAAATGAAAATAATTCCATAACCGTAAAGGATGATGGCCGTGGTATCCCTACCGATATGCACCCGAAAGAGAAAAAATCGGCTCTTGAGGTTGTTATGACCGTTTTACATGCCGGTGGTAAGTTCGATAAGGATTCCTATAAGGTATCCGGAGGTTTACACGGGGTTGGTGTCAGTTGTGTGAATGCACTTTCTACTCACCTGACTGTGAATGTTCACCGTAACGGGAAAGAATTCATCCAGGAATATAACATCGGGAAGCCTTTATATCCCGTGAAAGAGGTGGGCCCGACCGATTACCGCGGGACTATCGTTACTTTCCAACCTGACACGTCTATTTTTACTCATTCTGTTTACCATTATGATATAATTTCAGCCCGTTTACGCGAGCTGGCATACCTTAATAAAGGAATTCACATCACACTTACCGATCTTCGTGAAAAGGATACTGAAGGTAATTTTATTACGGAAGATTATTATTCCCAGGGTGGACTCCGTGAATTCGTTGAATATCTGGATGCAACGCGCGAACGTTTGATCGAGGATGTGATCTATATGGAAGGCGAAAAGAACGGGATCCCGGTTGAAGTAGCAATGATGTACAATACATCATACTCTGAAAATCTTCACACTTACGTAAATAACATCAATACTCACGAAGGTGGAACACACCTTGCGGGCTTCAGAAGAGGTTTGACACGTACTTTAAAAGCTTATGCTGAAAAGTCAGGATTACTTGCGAAAGTAAAACTGGAGATCAATGGTGATGACTTCCGTGAAGGTTTAACTGCCGTGATCTCTGTAAAGGTTCAGGAACCTCAGTTTGAGGGACAAACCAAAACAAAGCTTGGTAATAATGAGGTAATGGGAGCTGTTGATATTGCAGTTAGTGAAATGCTTCAGAATTATCTTGAAGAGCATCCAAAACAGGCCCGTACCATTGTAGATAAAGTTATTCTTGCTGCAACAGCACGTCACGCTGCACGTAAAGCGCGTGAAATGGTGCAGCGTAAAAATGTTCTTACCGGAACAGGATTACCGGGTAAACTCTCCGATTGCTCGAATAATGATCCTGCTGCATGTGAGATCTATCTTGTCGAGGGAGATTCAGCGGGTGGTACAGCGAAACAGGGCCGTAACCGTGCGTTTCAGGCAATCCTTCCGCTTCGTGGTAAGATCCTGAACGTTGAGAAAGCAATGGAATACAAGATCTATGATAATGAGGAGATCAAAAATATATTCACAGCGCTTGGAGTTTTTCGCGGTACGTCTGAAGATGAGCGTGCTCTGAACATTGATAAGTTACGTTACCACAAAGTAGTCATCATGTGTGATGCCGATGTGGATGGTAGTCATATCACTACTTTGATTCTTACTTTCTTCTTCCGTCACATGAAAGAGCTGATTGAGAACGGTTATATCTATATCGCGACACCTCCTTTATATATGGTGAAAAAAGGAAATCAGCAGCGTTATGCCTGGACCGAAGATGAGCGCAACATTGCTATCCGCGAAATAGGCGGAGAAGGAAAAGAAAGCACTGTGAACGTTCAGCGTTATAAGGGTCTTGGAGAGATGAATGCAGAGCAGTTATGGCAAACTACCATGAATCCCGAATTCAGAACATTAAGAAGAGTTACCATTGAAAGTGCTGCGGAAGCAGACAGGATCTTCTCTATGTTAATGGGAGATGAAGTTCCTCCACGCAGGGATTTCATCGAGAAGAATGCTAAATACGCTAACATTGACGTTTAAGCAATTACATATATAGAGAAACCCGGCCAGTAGCCGGGTTTTTTTATGAAAAAATTTGACTGTTTCGTTTTAGATTTCTACACAATCTCTAGTGATTCTCTATCAATAAATCAGTACTCTGCGCTCTCTGCGTCTCTGCGTAACAATTTACCGCACAACAATTTTCTCCGTGTGTTGATTGCCGCCTGTCAGAATTCTCACAAAATAAATACCCTTCGGTGCTTCAGAGATATCGATGTGTTTCACGGATTGAGAGTTTCTTGACGAATAGATCATCTCTCCGATCACATTGAAAACTTCAACTGTCTGCATCTCCTTGCTGTTATTTCTGACAGAGAAAGAACCGTTTGAAGGATTAGGGAAAACCATCCGTTGATCTTCAGCCATAAACTCTTCGACCCCGGTTGTAAAAGAAACACTTGCATCATCTATCCAAAGAACGCTTCCTGCTTTCGGTTTGTAGTCAAGGGAGGAAGAGCTGTAAAGGATGTATAATGTATCAGGCGTTAAGTTATTTATATAAGTAAAATTCACAACAGCTTGCTGCCAGCCGGCACTTCCGGTAGCTGCACCTGTTTTAAAAACACCACCTGCAACCAGAGAACCTGAGCTAAGTAAAGCAACGCGACATTCAGCAGTATCATTTCCGTTAGGGCGATATTGGTAAAAGAATTTAAACTGCGTTAAATGTTGTGTGCAGGCTATTCCCGGCTTGAATGTCTGGTTGGTTACATTCACCTTACCATCAAACAAGATCCCTAGTGTATCATTGTATTCATGTCCTATATAAGGAATTCCCCAATATCTGTACATATTCCAGGAAGTCGGAGTATAAACTTTAGTTTCAACCCTTACCGAATAATTCCCACCGTGTACCGTATCAGAGCTTCTGCTAACCGATACCGGGCTGCTCCCGAGGAAAGAGCTGTTAAAATAGTTGAAGTCCCACCAGCCGTAGGTATCATTCCCACTGTTTGGATTCATCGCTGTTGGAACCAGCATATCGTTTGTCCATGTTTCGAAGCCGGGATTGATAAGCTGAGCTTTAACGGAAGATGTTAAAAGCAGGAAAATGAAGGAGAAGAGGAGTAGAGTTTTTTTCATGGTTGGAGTTGATTGATTTTTTCAGGTGGTTGTATGATTTATTGGTCTTTTCTTTCCAGCTTAATGATATAGTCATTATACTGTCTTTCGTATTCAGCGTTCCCAGGATCACTAAAATACAGAATTTTTAATCTTGCAAATTCAGGATCGTCCCAATGTTGAATTATTATCAGTCTGTCATTTGGGGTAAAATACAAAATTGTTGCAAATATGAATGACACAGCTGTGCGTTTCAGCATATTATTATAGTAAACGCTTAAGTTGATAGGTGCGCGTTCCCGCAACACATACACTGTAGTTAAGATAATGGGTGAAGTAATAATGCCTATTAGTAAATATATCTGAGCTCCTGGCCAGTGTTGAAGTTTGAATGCTAGTCCGATTGGTATAATAGATAAAAAGAAACCTGAAACAACGGAAAGTGGAAGGTTTTGATGTTTGATTGTTTTGTCACAGAAAAAATAAAACGCCAAAGGGAAATACAGAATTGCTAAGGTTGATAAGGAAACAACGATTAGCGGACCTGCTCCGGGCCAGTGCATAACCTTAAAAAGAACTCCGATAAAAAATAAAAGTGCAAGTGTCTTTTCTGTTTTCATATATCGTTTGGTTATTGCTAAGCCATAATATCTCAAATGTAATTATAAATCCACCCATCTAAAACAAAAAAAGATGAGCCTCTCGGCCCATCTTTTTCATTCACTATTTTATTATTTATTATTTAACTAAACTCACATGTCCTGTATATGAGTGTTCATCACCTCGATAATCTTTAGTGATCACCTTCCACACATAAACATCTATCTGCGCAACATTGCTTCCTCCGTTTGCTCTTCCATCCCAACCTTTTGCAAGGTCAGTGGTTTTGAAGATCTCATTACCCCAACGATCGAAGATCATCATTGTAAAGTTGTCAGGATCAATTCCGATTCCCTTCACCATGAACACATCATTTACTCCATCGTGGTTAGTCGGAGTGAATGCATTTGGTGCATACAATACATATTCAGGTTCTACTTCAATATTTCTATAAGTAGTATCCGTACAACCGAAGGAGTTGAACACAACCTGCTGCACAACATAGATTCCGGTATCAGGGTAAACAAATGTAGGATTCTGTAATGTGTCCGTGTAGATCGGAATGGTATTGTTGATGTAAATGAAATCATACAACCAATCATTTCCACCAATCGACTGGTCAACAAATGTTACTGTCGGATCAGAAAGCAGCACAGGTTTCGGTGTGTAGTCGAATGCTGCAGTTGGTGCCGGATTAACCTGAATTGAATTCGGATTAGTTACAGTGGTAACACAACCATCCGCAGTGGTAATATCAAGGCTGATGCTATATGTGCCTGCATTTGTGAAAGTATGATCCATTGGATTTCCATTGTAAGTTCCAGTACCATCCCCGAAATTCCAGTCGTAGGATACCCCTGAATTGCTCAATCCGGTAAATGTTGTTGTGAAATCTTCACAGCCCGACTGAGATCCAGGTGTTATGAATCCTACCGCAAGAGGATGAATTGTAACCGTAGCCACATCAGTAACAGCTACGGAGCAGCCATTGTCATTTGCAGTCACTGTGTAGTCTATTGATGTTGCACCTGTTGGAGTTACCGTTTGTGACGCTCCAACAGCTCCATTGTTCCATGTGTATGTGTATGGTGCACCTGCACCACCATTTGCTGTAGCAGATATTGTTACGGCAGTTCCATCACAAACAGATACATCTGTTGCTGTAACAGTGATCTGCGGATTAACATGAACTGTCACAAAACCCTGCGGCTGTGCCACACACATGTTAGCATCAACGACTGTAAAAGTATAGGTTGTTGGTGAAACAGGGCTTACATTAAACAGACCTGGTCCGGTTCCTACAGACGAAGGATTCCATGTGAATGTATATGGCGGTGTTCCGCCTTGCGCACTTCCATAAATTTGAGTAAGCTGCCCAATACAAATTGTGTCTATTGGAATAAGAGGTATCGTCAACGGTTGTGGTTGTGTAACAATCACTGTTCCTGTAACACTGCAGCCATTTTGATCGGTGACAGTTACTTGGTACGGACCGGCATGCAATGCTGAAGCAGTTTGCGTGGTCTGAATAGGGGTTGTATTCCACAAGTAAGAATACTGGGGCTGACCGCCTGTTGCAACTACTGTCGCAGTTCCATTCGATAATTCAGCACAAGAAGGTCTTGTGAAAGTAATCGGCTGCTGTATTGTAGGTCCTGCTGAATCAGCAACAGTTGAAGTTGCTGAAGAGATACAACCATTATTATCAGTAACAGTTACAGTGTAAACTCCTGCCGGTATATTAGTGATGATAGCAGTTGAGCCCGGTGTTGGCGACCATGCATAAGAGTATGGGCTAACTCCGCCCAGTACACTCACTCCGGCACTACCATTTGAATTACCGCAGGTGCTGAAGTTTGAGTTCGGTGTCAACACAACAGGGGTAGGCTCTGAGATAACAACTGTGATTACCTTTGCACATCCTCTTACGTCAGTAACAGTTAAAGTATAAGTTCCCGCAGCAAGATTAGTTACTGATGAGCTTGATCCCACATTAGGCAACCAGTCATAAGTGTATCCCGGACTTCCACCCGTTACAGCAACATCGATGCTTCCGTTACTTCCTCCGTTACATGATACATTAGTACTTTGAACTACGTTTACTGCAATTGCAGAAGGCTGAGTAACCGTTGTGGAAGTGGAAGCGGTACAACCGTTTGCATCCGTCACCGTTACCGTATAAGCCTGAGCGCACAAGTTGTTTGCTGTGGTCGTTGTTTGAGTGTTAACATCATTCCATAAGTATGTATATGGCGCTGTTCCTCCGCCCGCAAGCACTGTCGCTGAACCATCGCAACCTAAGTTACATGAAGTGTTGATCGTTGAAACAATTCCGCTCAACAATTGCATTGGTTCATTGATAGTAACTGAAGCAGATCCTGTACAGCCAACTGAATCCGTAACTATAAGTGAATAGATACCTCCTGAAAGGTTATTGGCGAATGTGTTCGTTTGTCCGCCCGGAGTCCATCCAATAGTGTAAGGAATCACACCACCTGTAATGTTACCCTGTGCACTTCCGTTTGCCAGACCAAAGCAGGTAACATCCGTGCTTGATGGAATGGTTACAATCGGAGCGTTGTCATCGTTTACATTCGCAACATTGGTAACGCTGCAATTATGACTGTCAGTGATAGAGATCGTATAAACTCCCGCATTCAATCCTGTAGCGCAGCTGTTTGCTTGCGTTGCAGGATCATTCCATGAGTAAATGAATGGTGGCGATCCTCCTGTTATTGAAGCGCACGCTGTACCATTTGCAACACCGCAGGTCGAATTGACCGTTGTTGTTGTAACTGCTAAAATAGTAGGCTCTTCAACTACGGCTGCACTGCTCGCCACACAACCTTTTGAATCGGTAATATTAACGTTTAGTAAGCCTGCGCATACTGAATCAATAGTCGGAGTAGTCTGGAAATTGCTCCATAAGAATGTGTATGGACCTGTACCACCGGTATAAACAACTGTTGCCTGAGCATCACAATCTCCATAGCATGTTACATCAGTATTAGTGATACTTGCAACAAGCGGATTCGGTTGATTGATCAGAACTGTTGTTGATGCGGTACATCCGTTAGCATCTGTAACTGTTACTGTGTAGTTAGCAGCGCAAAGGTTATTCACCGATGAGCCTGCAGTTCCGCTCGGAGCCCACATGTAGCTGAAAGGAGCAGTTCCACCCGTTACAGCTGCCGTTGCAAACCCGTCACAAGCACCATAGCAGGACACATGTCCCAAAGCTGTGATGTTAACTGAGATAGAAGCCGGAGTCGTAATTGTTGCTGTTGTTGTTACAATACAACCGTTTGCATCTGTTGCAGTTACAGAATATGTTCCCGCACAAAGGGCAGTAGCTGTTGGGATAGTTTGCACATTAACATCAGTCCATAGGTAGTTGATCGGACCTGTAGCATTTAAAACATTCACTGTTGCAGTTCCATTACATAAACCGTTACATGTAACATTGGTTGTAGTAGTCGATGCTGTAAGAGCCGGAGGATTGTTCAGTGTTATATTTGTAACAGTTAAACAGCCGTTCTCATCAGTTACCTGAAGCATGTATGTTCCGGCCGATAATCCTGTAAGATTGCTAGTTGTAGTAGATCCCGGAGACCATAGATAAGTGTATGGCGTTGTTCCACCTGTCGTAGCAGATGTGATTGAACCGTTAGATCCACCAAAGCATGAAGGGTTAACTGAAGTATAGGTTGTAGCTAACACAGCAGGTTCTGTAATTGTTACCGATGTTGATGCAGCACATCCGTTCACATCTGTCGCATTCAGCGTATAAGTTCCTGCACACAGATTGGTGGCTGTAGGAAGTGATCCTCCGGAAGGTGTCCATGCATAAGTGTAAGGCGCAGTACCTCCAGAGATCGTTACCGTAGCATTTCCATCACAAAGTCCGTTACACGAAACATTTGTGGAAGAGAATACTGTTGCAACAGGTCCTGCGAGGTTATTTACAGTGACTGAAATTGTCTGAGAGCATGAGTTCGCATCTGTAACAGTTGCAACGTAAGTATTAGCTGCAAGCGCTGTTGCTGTTGCAGTAGTCTGAGGTACTGGTAAAGTGCTCCATGAATATGTATATGGTCCGACACCGCCATTTACCATAACCGTTGCACTTCCGTTTGACAGGTTACAGTTTGCGTCAACATGCGTTTCAGTTAATCCCATTGCCACAGGCTCTGTGATTGCAGTTGTTGCAGTTTTAATACAACCGTTAGCATCGGTGATCGTAACAGTATATGTCCCTGCGATCAAACCTCCCGCTGTTGGAGTTGTTTGATTTGTGGGAACCCATAAATAAGAATAAGGAGGCGTGCCGCCTGCAACGTTCACTGCCGACATACCGTTGTTACCCGCATTGCAGCTTACGTTGGTATTCGTGAATGAATTAGTGATAGCAGAAGGTTCTGTGATTGTTACGTTGGTCGATGAGATACAGCCGTTTCCATCTGTCACTGTTACAGTATATGTAGCAGGACCGAGGTTGTATGCCGTAACCGTATTTTGATTTGAAGGAGACCAGGAGTATGTATACGGTGGAGTAGCAGCCGCACTCATTGTTACCGTTGCATTCCCGTCTAAAGCTCCCGTACATGTTACATTGTTAGAGGAAGCAATGGAAGCTGTTCCTCCCGGGCTTGATCCAACACTTACGTTTGCCGTTTGAACGCAACCGTTTGCATCTGTTACCTGCACTGCATAATTACCCGCTGTAATGTTGGAAGCAGTCGGTGTGATCTGATTACCCGGTAACCATGCGTACGTATAATTTGGAGTACCACCTGAGGCAACTACTGTCGCTGAACCATTTGCAGCGGTACAGATTGCATTCACTGAAGAAGTGGCAAGTGTAAGGGCTGTCGGCTCCGTGATCGTTACCGGAATGGTAACAGTACAACCGTTAGCATCTCTTACTGAAACGGTGTGTGCACCAGGAGTTAAACCACTGAAAGTAGCTGAAGCTCCGAATGCCCCGCCATCTATAGAATAGAGGTAAGTTGGAGTACCGCCACTTGATGTGACAGTTACAGTTCCATTATTAGCTCCAAAGCAGGTAATGTTTGTCTGAGCGCTGACAGAACCTGCAAGTACAGGAGGTTGGGTGATCAAGACAGGAACAGTTACCGTACATGAGTTTGCATCCTGAACCGTAACAGTGTATGATAAAGCAGCAAGTCCATTAAATGTACCTGATGGGCCGAAAGCTCCTGCTCCCAGCGCATAATTATACGGACCGGTTGAACCGCTTGCCGTGATGGTAACGGTTCCGTTCGCCAGTCCATTACATGTAACGTTCGTTTGTGATGTTATTGAAGCAGTAAGTCCGCTAAGGTCAAGAACACTTATTGTTGTTGTATTTGTACATCCGTTTGCATCCTTAACTGTCACAGTATAAGTTGATGCTGCAAGGCCGGTGAATGTTGTGCTTGACTGGAAAGTTGTTCCATTAATGGAATAAGTATAAGCTGGTGTTCCGTTTGCTCCGGTAGCAGTTACCGTCCCGTTTGGAGCTCCGCAGGTAGCATCTGCTTTAGTTGCCGTTACAGTTACCATTGTAGGTTCTGTGATAATTACCGGGACTGTAGCAGTACATGTGTTGGCATCTGTTACAGTAACAGTATATGAGCCTGCTGTCAGGTTATTAAATGATCCTGACGCCTGTGAGGTTCCTCCGTTAAGACTGTAGGCATACGCAACGGTTCCACCTGTTGCAGTTACAGTAACACTTCCCGCTGCTCCACCGAAACAGATATTGTTTGTCTGTGACGTGATGCTTGCAGCCAATACCGGAGGCTGTGTTATAGTAACAGGAACAGTGGTTGTACATCCTTTGCTGTCTTTAACTGTTATTGTATAAGCGCCTGCAGCAAGTGAAGAGAAAGTTCCGCTTGCGACAAATGTTGTTCCGTTGATCGAGTATGTATAGGTCGGAGTTCCGTCATTCCCGGCAACTGTAACACTTCCTGTACTGTTCCCGAAACAAAGAATATTTGTTTGTGCTGTGATAGCTGCAGTCAATAATGTAGGTTCTGTAATTGTAACAGGAACTGACACAGTACAACCGTTAGCATCTTTTGCGATGACTGTAAAGCTTCCTGAGGTAAGTGAGCTGAAAGTTCCGCTGGCCTGGAATGTTGTTCCGCCATTGTTAGAATACGTATAAGGGCCTGTGGATCCTGAAGCTAATACCGTTACTGATCCGTCATTTCCTCCGAAGCAGCTTACATTAGCTTGAGTCGTGATAGAGGCAACCAAACCCGACAGGTCATTAATAGTGATAGTTGATGTATTCGTACAACCGTTTGCATCTTTAACTGTAACTGTGTACGTAGCGGCAGCTAATGAAGTGAATGATGTTCCTGCCTGAAAAGTTGTTCCGTTAATAGAATAAGTATAGGCAGGAGTTCCGCCCGTGCCCGTTGCAGTGATTGTACCGTTCGCAGCTCCGCAAGTTGCATCTGCTTTGGTAGCACTTACAGTTACCTGAGTCGGTTGAGTAATGATAGTTGATGCTGTTCTTATACAACCGTTCAGATCTGTGATGGTAACTGTATAAGTTCCGGCAGATAAATTGGAAGCGTTATCTGATGTTCCACCAGATGCAGCCCATGAATATGTGTATCCCGGAGTTCCTCCGCCTGCCACTACGCTCGCAGTACCGTTATTTCCTCCAAAACACGATACAGGAGTGTTGCTGATCGTTGAGGTCATAACAGGAGGTTGATTCACAATAGTGGTTGCCGTTTTAATACAACCTTTTGAATCAGTAACTGTAACCGTGTACGTTCCTGCAGTCAATGAATTTGCAGTGATTCCTGTTCCACCTGATGGAGCCCACGAATATGTATAATTAGGAGTTCCGCCCGTAGCACTTGCTGTTGCGGTTCCTGTAGCTCCGCCAAAACAAAGAACATCTGTTTCAGTTGCGGAAGCTGACAACAGAGAAGGTTCGGTGATTATAACCGGAACAGAGAGTGTACAACCATTTGCATCTTTAGCAATAACGGTATAGCTTCCTGCGATCAATCCGCTGAAAGTTCCGCTTGCCTGATAAGTTGTTCCTCCGTTGATGGAATAAGTATAAGGAGAAGTTGATCCGGAAGCAGTAACAGTAACAGTACCATTGTTACCACCGAAGCAGCTCACATTTGTCTGAGCAGTTATAGAGGCTGTTAAACCCGAAAGATCATTAATAGTTGTTGAAGATGTGGCTGTACAACCATTCACATCAGTTACTGTTACAGTATAAGAACCTGCAGTTAATCCGGTAGCTGAAGCAGATGTTCCACCTGAAGGTGTCCAGGAGTAAGAGTATGCACCTGTTCCGCCTGTAGCAGTTGCTGTGGCAGACGCATTAGATAAACCGCATGTTGAGCTTACATTGGTTGTAGTAACCGCAAGAACTGTGGGCTGAGTTATTGTAGTAGAAGCTGTTCTGATACATCCGTTAAGGTCCGTAACCGTAACAGTATAAGTTCCGAAAGTTAATCCGGAGGCTGTTGGGTTTGTATTTCCACCCGGAGCCCATGCATACGAATATGCAGGAGTGCCACCGCCCGCTACAACACTTGCAGTTCCGTTATTTCCACCAAAACATGATACAGGTGTATTGCTTGTTGTTGCTGTAATGATTGTCGGCTGAGATATTACTGCTGTCGCGGTTCTTATACATCCTTTGGTATCAGTCACAGTTACGGTATATGTTCCTGCAGCTAATGAACTTGCAGTCACACCGGTTCCACCTGAAGGAGCCCAGGAATAAGTATATCCCGGAGTACCGCCACCAGCTGTTACAGTTGCGCTTCCTGTTGCACCTCCGAAACATGTTGCATCGATAGTTGTAGTTGAAGCAGTTAATAATGGTGGTTCTGTGATTGTCGCATTTGCTGTGACAATACAGCCATTACCGTCTGTAACGGTAACGGTATAAGTTCCGGCTGCTAAAGAAGAGGCAGTAATTCCGGTTCCACCGCTTGGCGACCATGATTGGGTATAAGGAGAAGTTCCACCTGAAATACTTACAGATGCAGAACCGTTATTACCTCCAAAACATGAAACATTTGCAATGACCGTTGTACTGGCACTTGGTGATAAAGCATTGTTCACAGCAACTGAGTTGGTGCTCGTACAACTATTTGCATCAGTAACAGTAACTGTATATGAACCTGCAAGAAGTCCTGTTGCTGTTGAAGCTGTTCCACCCGATGGAGCCCATGAGTATGTGTATGCTGCCGTTCCGCCTGATACAGCTACAGAAGCCTGGCCATTGGCAGCTCCGCATGTTGCATTAACAGCAGACATTGTAAGCGTCATACCTGCAGGCTGCGTTATTGTTGTTGATGTTGTTGAAACACATCCGTTATTTGTTGTTACTGTTACAGTATATGTTCCTGCAGTCAATGAGCTGGCAGTAGCTCCTGATCCACCCGAAGGAGACCATGAATATGTATAAGGAGTTGTTCCACCTGTAGGAGTTACTGTTGCAGAACCGTTGCTTCCGCCAAAACAAGAAACATTCACTTTTGCTATTGCAAGAGTTGCCGGAGGTGTAACAGTTACGACAACGGTAGTTGTGTTGATACATCCCGTAGCTGCTGTTCCTGTAACTGTGTAAGTTGTAGTTGCTGCAGGGTTAGCCGATACTGAGCTTCCTGTTGTTGCACTTAATCCTGTGGCAGGTGACCACGAATAGGTATTGGCACCCGAAGCAGTTAATGTTCCTGCAATTCCGGTACAGATAGTAATTGGTGCTACAGTAATAGTAGGTAATGGATTTACAGTTACAATAACCGAGGCCGTATTAACACATCCTGCAGCAGAAGTTCCTGTAACAGTATAAGTAGTGGTTGCAGCCGGATTAGCAGAAACACTTGCTCCTGTTGTTGCACTCAATCCTGTAGCTGCAGCCCATGAATAGGTAGCTGCTCCGCTTGCAGTTAACGTTCCTGCAATACCTGTACAAATTGTTATGGGCGCTACAGTGATTGTCGGTAATGGATTCACAGTCACAACCACAGTAGTTGTATTAACGCATCCTGCGGCAGATGTTCCTGTAACTGTATAAGTTGTTGTTGAAGTTGGGTTAGCAGTAACGGATGTTCCTGTTGTTGCACTAAGGCCTGTTGATGGCGCCCATGAATATGTTGCTGCACCGGAAGCGGTTAATGTTCCAGATGAACCGGAGCAAATCGTAACCGGTGGAACTGAAACAACAGGTAACGGATTCACAGTAATCGTTGCCACTGCAGTTCCTGTACATCCTGCAGCATTTCCAGTTACTGTATATGAAGTTGTAGTTGCAGGCGATCCTGTAACAGTCGCTCCGGTAGTTGAGCTAAGTCCTGCAGTCCAGGTAAATGTTGTTGCATTGCTGGCTGTTAAAGTTGCAGTTTGTCCTGCACAGATAATAGGAGAGTTAACCGTAGGTGTAATACTTCCACCGATTGTGATAGTAGCAACTGCAGTTGAAGAACATCCTGAAGTAGTACCTGTCACTGTATAGCTTGTAGTTGATGAAGGAGAACCTGTTACAGAAGATCCTGTAGTTGAGCTTAATCCGGGTGACCAGGTGTAGGTAGTTCCACCACTGGCTGTTAGTGTTGCCGTTTGCGTTGGACATATTGTTGGGTTTGTCACAGTGATAACCGGCAGTGGTGTTACGGTAACCACTACAGTTGTGGTGTTAACGCATCCTCCGGCAGTTGTACCTGTAACGGTGTATGTTGTTGTCGCGGAAGGGTTGGCAGTTACAGAAGTTCCCGTTGTACCGCTCAATCCTGTGGCGTTAGCCCATGTATAAGTTGCAGCTCCTGAAGCGGTCATAGTTCCTGATGCACCCGCACAAATTGTTATTGGTGCAACTGTAATAGTAGGTAATGGTGTTACACTAACAACTACCGTAGCTGTGTTCACACATCCTGCAGCAGAAGTTCCGGTAACAGTATATGTTGTAGTTGCAGTTGGATTAGCTGTAACAGAAGTTCCTGTTGTTCCGCTTAATCCTGTTGCATTTGCCCATGTATATGTAGCGGCTCCCGAAGCAGTCAAAGTTCCTGAAGTTCCGGAACAGATGGTTATCGGAGGTACCGTGATCGTAGGTAAAGGTGTAACGGTGACAACCACTGTAGCGGTATTGATACAACCGGCAGCAGAAGTTCCTGTAACAGTATAGGTTGTGGTAGCAGTCGGGTTAGCAGTAACAGAAGCACCGGCTGTTGCACTTAGCCCTGTTGCGTTAGCCCATGTATAAGTTGCGGCTCCTGAAGCAGTTAATGTTCCTGAAGTCCCTGAACAGATAGTAATAGGTGCTACAGTTACCGTTGGTAAAGGATTAACTGTAATAGTAGCAACCGCTGTGCTTGAACAACCTAAAGATGTTCCTGTAACTGTATAGCTTGTGGTTGTTGTAGGGGCTCCTGTAACTGAAGTTCCTGTTGTAGCGCTTAATCCGCTAGTCCATGCATAAGTTGTAGCGCCAGCTGCAGTTAGAGTTGCAGTTTGTCCGGAACAAATAGTAGGGGAGTTTACAGTTGTAACCGGAATTGGATTAACGGTAACAACAACTGTAGTTGTTCCAACACATCCTGCGGCTGATGTACCTGTTACAGTATATGTTGTTGTAGAAGGAGGATTTGCTGTAACGGAAGCGCCTGTTGTTGCGCTAAGTCCGGTTGCAGCAGCCCACGAATAAGTTGCAGCTCCGCTTGCCGTAAGTGTTCCCGGTGTGCCGGCACAAATTGTTATTGGTGCTACTGTGATTACCGGTAGCGGGGTAACCGTAACAGTAGCAACTGCTGTCGCTATACAACCATTAGTACTGGTACCTGTAACAGTGTAGCTGGTCGTTGTTGTTGGTGAAGCCGTTGCAGTTGCACCAGCCGAGGTTGCTCCTGCGCTCCAGGTATAAGTGGAAGCTCCCGAAGCTGTCATCGTAGCTGTTTGTCCTGAACAAATTGTAGGAGAGGTAACAGTGACAACAGGTAAAGGATATACAGTAACTGAGCTTGTTGTTGTTGAAACACAACCTCCCGGACCGGTTACAGTATGAGTAATAGTATATGTTCCAGCTGCAGCATAAGTAATTCCCGTTGGACTTACTGCTGTAGAAGTGTTTGTTGTTGCTCCACCGAAATTCCAGGTTTGAGTATAACCAGCACCTGAACTCCCCGTGTTTGTAAAATTGAAGCTGTTGCCGGTTAAACACTGATTAGGTGATTGATTGAATGTGGATGTAGGAACAGGATTAACAGTTACTATGACTGCATCCGTTGATGTACAACCATTAAGGGTGGTTGTAACGGTATAAGTAGTGTTAATTGGTGTAGTACCTGTGTTAGTTAATGAAACTGTTGGGTTAGCAACAGTTCCACTGCTTAAGCTGGTTGTCGGTGACCATGAATAGCTATAACCTGTTGTTGCTGCTGTTCCAATCGTACCTGTAAGTCCTGAACAATATGCTATGTCAGCTCCTGCAACCGACACAGGAATCGGTTTCACGGTTACAATTACTATATCTGTGGAAGTACAGGTAGTTGCCGTATTAGTGGTGGTTACCGTATAGGTCGTTGTCGTGTTCGCTGTTCCTGTATTTGTTAATGTTACAGTTGGATTCGCAACAGTGCTGCTGCTCAAACCAGTTGTAGGGGACCACAAATATGTATTTCCTGCAACAGCAGCAGCTCCTAAGCTTCCCGAAGCACCGGAACAAATGGATATATCAGCACCGGCATTCGAAATTGGTGCTGTGCTTGCTGCAACAACAACTGTATTTGTAACAGCACATAACGTTGTTGAATTGGTTACTGTAACCGTGTACGTGCCTGAAGCGAGCGCGGTAGCAGTTTGAGTTGTTTGTCCTCCCGGAGCCCATGAATAAGTATATGTTCCTGCACCAACAGGTGTGGCAGTTGCAGTTCCGTTATTCCCTGGGGAACAAGAAGGTGTGCTTGTCATTGTCGGTGGGCAACATGATCCCTGAGCGGTGAATACAAATGCTGCATCTCCGGTACAACCTGTGCTCGACCAGCTTCCCGACTCTCCATCTCCGGAAGTGTTAATCGTTACCGAAAGATCTGAACCCGGGGCGCAGCCCGGATCAACTGTCAGGTCCCAGCAAAAGGTCCAGGGGCCATTTCCGTTATCACCGAAATTATTTCCTGCGTCTGTCCCATTTTGAACTGTCTCAAAATAAAAACCGGCACCGTAACCTGTACCTAACCCTGAAGCAGAATAATACCAGGCTCCGTCAAACCCGGGGCCCGCAATGTTCTGAACAGTATTAGCAGGATCAGGATTGGATACTGTACCTGTCCATCCTGCTCCCATAGTAATTTGAACACCATGAAACCAGTTAGTGTTCTGGATCACCCAGTTGGAGACAGTATAACAAAAGTGAACAGTCTGGCCTGGCAAATAAGCCCCGTTCACAGGAGTAGGCGATGCCGTCATCGAGGAAACCTGATTACAATTGTTACAATCTATATCATTATCAACGGAGAGGCTGAAAGTTCCTGTCCCTGTCGCTGTACCGCCACTAACCTGTATATAATACGTTTGACCTACCGTAGTTTGTGCAAATGTTGATGTCAAACTTCCGTTGGCTGCCCCGATGGCACATCCCCAGGGAGTTAAATTGTTACATGTTCCTGTCCATACACCGATATTCGGATTTGCCAGAGCACCTGCTGCCATTGTAATATTTACTGTTGTACCACTTGCGACAAATGAGTACCACACATCTGGTGCCGGAGCAAACTGATCTGCATTACCTCCCTGACAATTCAGGATACTGATGGCCGGGTTCGTAGCGGTAGCGCCAACAGTAGTTCCGGATACTGTTACAGGTGCACCATTTTGAATACTTCCGTTACACGCTCCCGGAGCAGGAAGTGTTCCGAGACTCTGAGCCTGACTACAATTATTATTGGCAGGCTGCGCAAAAGCGCTGAAGTTTAGTAATGCAATTAAAGAAACAATGACAAGTAATGACTTTTTCATAATTTTTATTTCAGGGAGTTGGGAGATTCTTGAGGGTTTTAAGCGGATTAATTATGCTTGGTTACTGATGTATGATATTCTATAATAAAATTGTCCGGACCAAGAGCAAAAACCGGTTCATTACGGGATAGTTCAAATTGCTCGGGGTAATCTGAAGGGTTAACGTTCCAACCGGCTGCAGCTATCTCGCGTGCCGAAAGAACTTCGACTTTAAGACCTCCTTCGAAAACGATAGTGTAGTGTTTATTCTTTAACCTGTGGTTTTTAAGGTTGGCATTATTCAATGCCTCTATATATGGTTGAACATCAGAAATGCTTCCTTTATCTGAGATAAAATATGTCTTATTGTTTGATTCTCTCGGGCCATCATTTTCCTGTGCATTTAAAAAGGTAACTGAGAGTAAAAGCGTGATAAACGATAAGGTCTTTTTGAATAAAATAGTCATAAATGGTTTTTTTTAAGGTATTCTGTTGATTTATAGTCTGTTAAAGTTGGATGAATCTAAGCTGCACACTTATAGATACAATGGTTTCCAAAAAGGTTGCATATTTTTTAAATAAATTTTCCCGTTGATTTTAATAAATAAGATAGAACCATCTTTTATGACTGACCTTAATAGTATTCAATGAAATGGATCCTTAAGTCTGTTCTGAAAAGACTAACTTCTGATTTATTGAAAATCAAGGGAATAAAAATATGAATATATTACAAGATGGGATGAATAAAATATTAACAAACGGGAAATAAAAGCATCTTTTAATTGCCTGGGGCGGCAAAAATTGTTAACCGGTGAATAAAAAAAGGGAAGACTGAGCTTCCCTTTTTTATTCTAATAGAATTTATTTATCTACCTCACTATAGAGACATGTCCTATATATTGATGGTTGTTTCCTCTGTAATCTTTTCCTTTGATCTTCCACACATACACATCGGCCTGTGCGATATTGCTTCCTCCATTCGCTCTTCCATCCCAACCTTTGTTGATATCAGTGCTCTTGAAGATCAGATTGCCCCACCGGTCATAGATCGAAAGTTCAAAATTATCAGGATCAACACCCATCGCTTTCGGCATGAACATATCATTCAATCCGTCATGATTGTTCGGAGTAAATGCATTCGGTGCATACAATACATACTCAGGTGTGATTTCCACCGGGTGTGTTATACTGTCCTTGCAGCCATAGCTGTTCGTTACAACCTGTTGAACTACATATATACCTGAATCCGGATAAGAGTAAGAAGGATTTTGAAGTGTATCTCCGAATAGTGTTGGGAAAGGTGGCATGTATGCAAAATCCCAATCCCACTGGTCACCTCCGATTGATTGATCCAGGAACGTAACAACCGGTGATGTTGTGGTCGCTGGATTCGGTGAAGAGCTGAACCCGGCAACCGGTGAAGGATAAACATCGATATAATTTACCTCGTTTACTGTATTGGTACAACCATCTGTAGTCGTAACGTTCACGGAGACATTATAAGTACCTGAATTCATATAAGTATGATTAACAGTGCTTCCGATCACACCGGAAACCCCATCCCCAAAATCCCAGGAGAATGTCGTTCCAAGATTGCTGATCACTGAAAACGAGGTCTGGAAATCTTCACATCCTGCAGTGTCTGCAGTGCTGATAGCAGAGAAGGCAAGAGGATGTATAGTCACGGTTGCTACATCAGTTACAGCAACAGAACAATTGTTGTCATTTGCAGTCACTGTATAGTTAACAGATGTGGAACCGGTTGGACTAACAATTTGGGACTGAGTTGCCGGACCATTACTCCAGTTATAAGTGTAAGGTCCACCGTTACCATCGTTTGCTGTAGCAGATATTGTAACAGAGCTGCCGTCACAAACTGTAACATCCGTTGCTGTAACTGTTATCTGGGGATGAACATATACTTCAACAATATAGTTGGAAGGCGTGGATACACAACCGTTGGCATCAGTTACTGTTACTGTATAGTTAGTAGAAGTTGACGGTGTAACAGTGAACGGTCCTGCGGCAGTACCCAATGAGCTCGGGTTCCAGGAATACGAATAAGGAGGTGTTCCTCCGAATCCAACTGCATAGATCTGGCTAAGTTGTCCGATACAAATAGAATCCCGCGGAGCAGTGATCACCTGGAGTGGCATAGGCTGCGGTATCACAACTGGAACTGTAGTCGTACACAGGTTCGCATCTTTTACAGTTACCATATAAGTACCTGCAAGTAATCCTGATGCTGTTTGAGAGGTTTGAACAGGAGTTGTGTTCCAGACATATGTGTAAAGTGGCTGGCCTCCTGAAGGTATTGCTGTTGCTGTACCATTAGGCATTTCGTTACACGATGGCTCCGTGTAAATTGTGGTTGCTGTCGGGCCGGTAATATTTAAAACAGTTGAATTAACTGTATCCGTACATCCTTGAGCATCGGTCACGGTTACATTGTATGTGCCGGCTGAAACATTCGGGATAATAGCAGTTGCCTGAGATGTTGGGGACCAGAAGTATGTATAAGGCATAGTTCCACCGGTAACACTAACACCGGCACTTCCATTCGAATTTCCACATGTTGTAGGATTTGAATTCGGTGTCAGAATAAGAGGTGTTGGCTCCGCTATAGTATAGGAAGCTGTTTGCGAACATCCATTCAGATCGGTAACCGTTAATTGATATGTACCCGCTATAAGGTTTGTGATAGTCGGGCCTGACCCTGCTGGTGACCAGTTGAACGTATAACCGGGTGTACCACCTGTTACGCTTGTATTAATTTCTCCATCATTATCACCGTTACACGATACATCTGTTTTAGATATTAGCGAACTTGCTAATGCTGTAGGCTCGGTGATAGTAACAGAAGCTGTGCTGATACAGCCGTTTGCATCAGTAGTAGTCACACTGTAGATTTGTGCGCATAATCCATTCGCTGTTGAGGTGGACTGGGTGTTCACATCATTCCAAAGATAAGTGTATGGAGCTGTTCCTCCTCCGGCCAATACCGTTGCAGAACCATCACAAACCAGATTACAGCTTGTGCTGAAAGAAGATGTGATACCGCTTATTAAAGCAGATGGTTCATTTATAGTTATTGAAGCAGATCCTACACAACCAACCGAATCGGTAACAACCATGGAGTAGATACCTCCTTGCAAGTTGTTTACAAACAATGTATTCTGCGAGCCCGGAATCCAGTTGATGCTATAAGGAAGAATACCTCCGGTTATATTTCCCTGTGCGCTTCCGTTAGCCAGGCCGCTACATGTTACGTCTGAGCTTACCGGAATAGTAACTACAGGCGCAAGGTTATCGTTTACATTTGCAACATTCGTAACGCTGCAACCATTATTATCGGTGATGGAGATGGTGTAAACTCCTGCATTAAGATTTGATGCGCAGCTGGTTTGCTGTATCCCCGGATCATTCCATGAATAAGTAAATGGTGGTGATCCACCGATCACTGCAGCGCATGCTGTCCCGTCAGGATTTCCACAGCTTGAATTGGTCGTTGTCGTTGATACCGCGAGAACAGTAGGTTCAGCGATCACAACAGAAGCATTCGCTGTACAGCCATTGTTATCAGTTATAGAAAGGTTGTGAATCCCTGCACAAAGCCCCATTGCTGTTGGGGTGGTCTGCAATGAAGGAGTCCATAAAAAGGTATATGGTCCGGTACCACCCGTATAAACGGCTGTTGCTTCTGCGTTACATTCACCGTAACAGCTAATATCCGTATTGCTGATAGACGCTACCAAAGGATTCGGCTGCGTAATGGTAACATTTGTGCTTGCAGTACAACCGTTAGCATCGGTAACCGTTACTGTATATGTAGCTGCGCAAAGATTATTCACAGTACCTCCGGCAGTACCTCCCGGCATCCAGTTATAAGAGAAAGGAGCAGACCCACCGCTTACTGCAGACGTTGCAAAACCATCACACGCCCCGAAGCAGGAAACATTTCCAAATGAAGTGATCGATAATGCAAGTGTGGATGGTGTGGTTATCGTTGCCTGAGCGATCGTGCTACAACCGCTGGCATCTGTAACTGTCACGCTGTAAGTCCCGGCACAAATTCCGGTAGCGGTTTGTGTTGTCTGAGCATTCTGATCAGTCCATAGATACGTGAAAGGACCTGTTCCGGAAAGAGCATTCGCTGTTGCACTTCCGTTACATAATCCGCTGCAGGTGATGTTTGTGGTTGTTGTACTGGCTGTGATTGCTGGTGGATCAGTAAGTGTTAAGTTTTTATAAACTATACATCCATTGTTGTCAGTAACTTGTAGCGTATAACTTCCTGCACAAAGAGCGTTTGCGTTTGGCGTAGTTAAACCTCCGGGAGACCATAAATAAGTATATGGTGCTGTTCCACCGGTTGTTGAAGTCATGATCGTTCCGTTGCATTGACCTGCGCAGCTTGGATTTGTTGCAGTGGTGGCAATAGCCAGTATCAATGGTTCGGTGATAGTAACGGAAGTGGATGCAGAGCACCCGTTAATATCCGTTGCTGTTAAAGTATAACTGCCTGCAGTAAGATTACTTGCTGAGGGAAGACCTCCACCTGAAGGAGCCCAGGAATACGTAAACGGTGCAGTGCCTCCGGATACTGTTGCGGTTACAGCACCATCGTTCTCACCGTTACAGGAAACATTGGTACTGCTAACTATGCTGGCTACAGGTCCGGATAAATTGTCGATCGTAACCGAAAGAGTCTGAGAGCAAAGATTCGCGTCTTTTACCAGCACTACATAAGTACCTGCGGCTAAAGAGTTAACCGTAGCTGTTCCCTGAACAGGAGTTGTGTTCCAGCTATAAGTGTAAGAGCCGGCACCACCTGCAGCTGAAACAGTCACACTTCCGTTTGATAGATTACAATTAGCATCTACATGTGTTTCTGTAACAGTCATTGCAGGAGGTTGCGTAATACTTGTAGTTACTGTTTTAGTACATCCGTTAGCATCTGTGATCAGGCAAGAGTAGGTTCCTGCTGTAAGTCCGGAAGCTGTCTGGCTGACTTGTCCGCCAGGAGTCCAGAAATACGAGTATGGAGGAGTGCCTCCTGCAGGATTAACCTGAGAAGTTCCATCAGAGCCACCATTACACGATACGTTCGTGTTGGTAAATGAATTTGTTATCACTGACGGTTCAGTAATTACAGTGCTTGCTGTCGCAATACATCCATTTCCATCTGTTACTGTTACATTATAGGTTCCCGGTAATAAGCCCGTAGCATTTGCGGTAGCTTGTGCTGACGGAGACCATGTATATGTAAATGGAGGTGTTGAGGCACCGCCCATTGAAACTGTTGCAGTTCCATCGTTTGCACCATTGCAGGTAATATTGCTGAAAGAAGAAATTACCGCACTTCCGCCAGGATTCGAGCCGACACTCACATTTGCGGTTTGCGTACAGCCATTAAAATCGGTTACTAATACAGAATAATTTCCTGCAGTAATGTTGCCGGCTGTCGCTGTAACCTGGTTGCCAGGAGTCCATAAATAAGCATAGGCCGGTGTTGCACCGTTTGCCACAACCGAGGCAGATCCATTAGCCGCGGTGCAAATTGCGTTCACCGATGAAGTGGTGAGAGTAAGAGCTGTTGGTTCTGTAATGGTTACAGGCACATTCACTGTACAACCATTTGCGTCTTTAATTACTACGGGATGTGACCCCGCATTTTGTCCTGTAAAACTTGCACTTGCTCCAAATGCACCTCCGTTAATGGAGTATGTATATGGTGAAACGCCTCCGCCTGCTGTGACTGTGACAGCACCTGTATTCTGGCCGAAGCAAAGCACATTGGTTTGTGTTGCAATTATTCCGGTAAGCACTGCAGGCTGAGCTATTGTCACAGGGACTGCTATCGTACATCCATTCGCATCTTTTGCAGTGATTGTGTTGTTGCCCGCTGCCAGTGAGCCGAATGTGTTAGTTGCACCAAAAGCGCCTCCGTTCAAAGAATAGCTGTACGGACCTGTTGAACCTGAAGCTGTAACTGTTACACTCCCATTTGTGCCTCCGTTGCAGCCAACATCCGTTTGAGAAGTGATACTTGCAACCAGGCCGCTCATATCTACAACAGTAGCTGAAGTTGTGAACTGGCAACCGTTTGCATCCTGGACAATAACCGGATAAGTGTTTGCCAAAAGCCCTGTGTACGAAGTCGTGGTTGTGAATGTACTTCCGTTAACTGAGAAGGTGTATGGAGCCGTACCGCCTGTAACTGCACCTAATGTTATAGCACCGTTGGCCGCACCACAAGTTGAGTTAGTAATAGTTCTTGCGATTGCTGTTGGTCCGGGTGTGCTTCCGATGTTTGGGTTCACAGTGAATGCACATCCGTTTGCATCATTAACGATCAGCGTGTGTGGACCAGAAGCTAAACCCGTGTAACTTGTAGTGCTTGTAAATCCTCCTCCGTCAAAAGAAAAAGTATACGGAGGTGTGCCTCCGGTTGTAGCGCCCACATTTACTGTCCCGTTTGCGTTTCCGCAGGTAGCATTTACAGTGGTTGTCGCCTGTGCTGTTGGACCCGGAGTGTTTGCAACTGTCGGATTAATTGTAAAAGTACAGCCATTCGCATCTTTAACCGTCAGGGTGTATGTTCCTGCGGCTAATGCTGTAAAGTTAACAGTGCTTGAAAAAGCACTTCCGTTAAAGGAGAACGTATAAGGAGATGTTCCCCCTGTTGTTGTGCCTGCTGTTATTGAGCCGTTGCTTAATCCACAGGTTGAGTTAACAGATGTTGCGATCTGAGCTGTAGGTCCCGGTGTGTTGCTTACGACTGGATTAACAGCAAAGGTACATCCGTTTGCATCTTTGACAGTGACAGTGTATGTTCCTGCAGCAAGGCCTGTATAGTTGGTAGATCCTGTGAAAGGGCTTGCATTAATTGAATAGGTATATACAGGGTTTCCTCCTGTTACTGCTCCAATGCTCACCGATCCATTTGCCGTTCCGCATGTAGAGTTGGTTGTAGTAGTAGCGAGTGCTGTCGGTCCCGGTGTGTTCGCAACCGTGACCGTTGTTGCGTAAGTACAACCATTGGCATCTTTTACCGAAACATTGTATGTACCTGCGGCTTGGCCTGAATAAATTGTTGTGGAAGAATAAGCGCCACCATTATATGAATAGGTGTATGGCGCAAGTCCTCCCGTTGTTCCACCGATGGTTACCGATCCGTTGCTTAATCCACAATTAGCGGCTGTAGAACTTACAGCTAATGCTGTAGGGCCGGAAGAATTGTTTACGGTGGCTGACGTTGTGAATGTACAACCATTGGCATCCTTCACAATTATTGAATATGATCCTGCCGCAAACCCGGTATAAGCAGTGCTGCTGCTAAATGCACTTGAATTAACCGAATATGTGTATGGCGGAACTCCACCGGTTACTGCACCCAAAGTAATTGTTCCGTTAGTTGCTCCGCAGCTGGAGTTTCCTGTAGTTGAAGCGATAGCTGTTGGCCCTGGTGTATCCGTAATAGTTACCGTACTGCTGAAAGTACAGCCGTTAGCATCTTTTACAATAACCGTGTATGTTCCGGCAGCGTAGCCTGTATAGTTTGTTGTTGAAGAGAACGCGCTTCCCGCAACAGAATATGTGTACGGTGCTGTTCCACCGGTTACCGCACCAAGTGTTATTGTCCCATTACTGTTTCCGCACGTTGAGTTGCCGGGAGTTTTAACGACTGCAGTTGGTCCTGCATTGTTACCTACAACCGGATTAACTGTAAACGCACAGTTGTTGGCATCATGCACGATAATGGTGTAGGTTCCCGCTGCAAGTCCTGTATAGGACGTTGTCGTAGTATAAGCACTTCCGTTAAAAGAATATGTGTAAGGCGCTGTTCCGCCCGTTGCTGAACCAATAGAGATCGATCCCGTGCTTAAGCCACAGGATGTGTTGGAAGGTGTTGTTGCCAGAGCGGTTGGCCCGGGGGTGTTTGTTACCGTCACCGAAGTCGTGAAGGTACAACCATTGGCATCCTTCACTATTACCGAATAAGTGCCCGCAGCAAATCCGGTATAACTTGTTGTTGAAGTGAATGCACTGGAATTAACTGAATAGGTGAAGGGGCCGGTACCTCCTGTTGTCGCCCCTATATTTATGATCCCGTTTGATGCCCCGCAAGTTGAATTTACTGAGCTAACTGCAAGTGCGGTAGGTCCCGCAGAAGTAGCCACGTTAACAGTTGTAGTATATGTACATCCATTTGCATCTCTGACAATAATGGTATGACTGCCTGCAGATTGTCCTGTATAGGTAGTAGTAGTGGAAAATGCGCCTCCGTCAACAGAATAAGTGTAGGGAGATGCTCCTCCGATACCTCCGGTAATCGTTATTGTTCCGTTGTTGGCTCCGCATGTTGCAGGGCCTGTGGTCGCATTTAATCCTGTAGGCGCTGCAAATATTGTTACGGTAGAAGTTGTTGTTGAAGAGCATCCGCCAGCTGCAGTCACTATGTGAGTTACAGTGTATGTCCCCGCGGCAGCATAAGTAATTCCTGTTGGACTTACAGCAGTTGAAGTTCCCGGTGTTCCGCTTGCAAACGTCCATGTTTGCGATGTACCATTTACTCCGGTGTTTGTGAAATTAAAGGTGTTTCCTGAAAGACACTGGTTAGTTGACTGAGTAAAAGTTGAAGTGGGAATAGGGTTGATCGTGATCGTATATGTTATGGGTGTACCCACACATCCCGCTAAAGTAGGAGTGACAGTAATCGTTCCTGATATTGGTGAGCCTGTTGTATTGGTTCCCGTAAATCCGGTGACAGGTCCTGTTCCGCTGGCAGGGAGCCCAATAGCCGGATTGGAATTGGTCCAGGCATAAGTGGCACCCACAGGAGTGCTGGTAAATGTTTGAGCGGGGATAGCTATTCCTGCACAAACCGAAACGTTGGCCGGAGCAGTGATCACAGGTAATGGATTCACTACAACTGCAGTGGTAGATGTACAAACTGCGGAACCATTTGTTACAGTAACGGTGTATGTTCCTGCCATGGCGGTTGTTGAGGACGGCCTTGTTGGATTTTGTGCTGTAGACGAAAAAGAAGAAGGGCCTGACCAGCTGTATGTCCCGCCACCTGTTGAATTAAGCTGTATGGTACTTCCTGCACAATATGCTCCGGTATTAGAAGCGGTTGCTGTGCATGAGTTACATGGTGCAGGTGAGGTATAAGCCTGAGTCAATGTACATGTTGGATCCGCGGAAAACGTAGCGGTAATACTGCAGGCCCCGCCTGTGGGAGTTAAATTCGGTAACGTATAGCTGATTGGTGTGGTCCATGGAGCGGGAATGCTTACACTTCCGCCACAGCTGCTGCTTACGATTAACGTTCCTGAGGTCGGAGGATATTGAAATCCGATTGAACCGGTTACGCTGTATGTATTTGTTGCAGGAGCACAGGCTCCCGGGACAGCTGTCAGGCTGGTCATGTTACAAAGAATGTTACAGTTTGTTGCACCTGTCGTACCGCCCGCTGTTGTTGCTGATATGTTGGTTGGCTGATTTGAATAGTTGGTGATTAAAACCATATACCATTGTCCGACTGTAGCTCCTGCAATGTTAACTTGCTCTGTAGACGCTGTCGAGAAACTACAATCCATCGGAGCTGCCGTAACACCTGCGCACATTGCGCTCTGGCTTGTAAAAGGCCCCCATGCAGCAAAATCGATATCCAGGTTGGCGCTGTTCGATAAATTGATGTTAATGTTTCCTGCCTGTGATATCTGTAGATAATACCAAGCGGGATTCGGTTGTGAAATAAGGCATCCGTAGTTAGGTCCTGTTTGAGCTGTAGTTCCTGTGGATGCCGGGAAAGTGACACCTGAACCTGTACAGAAGGGCTGAGCAGCAGAGCATGCTCCCGGTACTGGTGGTGGCGGTGGCGGTGGTGTTGCACTGCAGGTAATGGATGCAGCCCAGCCCGGATAAGTAACGCTTCCATCAGTTGTAAAACGAAAGGTGATGCAACCACCCAGTGTTGAAGTAACAACTCCTGGACTATTGGTTCCTGCATACGTTCCGATGGAAGGAGATGAAGTGTTGGGTCCGTTGTAGATGTACAAGAAGTCATAGCTGCTTTCAGTGGAAAAAGAGCTGAAATTAAATGTTATGTATTGTCCGGCAGGCGCACAAAAAGTGGCTGTATACGTTTCACTGCTGGAATAAGCACCGCCATTTCCTCCGCTGTCATAAAAGTTTCCACCGCAAGCACCGGAAACACTTCCAAGGTTACCCATGTTGTAATTTTGGCTGTACAATGAAGAAACGTACAGTACAGACAGTAACAAAAGACCAGATAATTTTTTCATACAATTAAAACTTAGGGGATATTAATTCTTAATTATTGCTTTTGCGATTCCTGCTTCAGGATAGTATATAAATTCAATTGTTTTTAAAGCTTTGTTGTCTCGGATGTTTGCATCGTGAACAGGCCTCTGATAAAGATCGAGTAATTCCTTGGCAGAGTAAAGCTCAATGGTGACCGCACTGTTTACACAACTGATCACTCTTCGTTCACTGTAAAAGCGGAATTGTTCCAGATCCATATCTTTCAGTGAATTATAAAATATTGCAGCCTCCTTTTGATCTTTTGCATTTTTTATTTCAAAATGAGGTTTTGAAGTTTGCGCGAATAGCCCCGTCTCAATAAATACAAGAAGAATAAATACAGAGAAAAATTTAAATTGACTTGTGCTGATCATAAGTACAGAATTTGAGGTTTTCAGTTGATTTGTAAAAAATAAAAATAAGGATATAAATACTGATAATTACATGTTTATATTCTTATTAAAATTAAAATATAAGATAGTGCTTTGTAGATGCACCGGAGCGCGTTTAAGTTGCATTTTTTTAAAAAATGTTAGTAATTATATATTCTGTTGAAAAAATCCATTATATGTAATAGTTTCTTTCCTAATTTAGCATCCGTAAAAATAAAAAATTCACTTAAATCAAAATACAATGAAAGTAACTGTAGTAGGAGCTGGTAATGTAGGTGCAACTTGTGCAGATGTTATCGCGCATAAAGAATTAGCTAATGAGGTTGTTTTGCTTGACATCAAAGAAAATTTTGCTGAAGGTAAAGCACTTGATATCTGGCAGACAGCACCGGTAAATCTTTATGATACACGTATTACCGGTTCAACAAATGATTATACAAAGACAGCAAATTCGGATGTAGTTGTTATCACTTCGGGTTTGCCGCGTAAACCGGGCATGAGCCGTGATGACCTTATTTCAACAAATGCAGGAATTGTGAAAGGTGTTACTGAAAACATTCTGAAATATTCTCCGAACGCAATTATCATCATTGTTTCCAATCCACTGGATGTAATGACGTACTGCGCATATCTAACTGCAAAGATCGATCCTAGCCGTGTATTCGGAATGGCGGGAATCCTTGATACTGCACGTTACCGTGCCTTCCTTGCTGAGGAATTGAACTGTTCTCCGAAAGACATTCAGGCTGTATTAATGGGTGGACATGGAGATACAATGGTTCCATTGCCTCGTTATACAACTGTTGCAGGTATCCCTGTAACAGAGCTTGTTGCTAAAGACAAACTAGATGCGATCATTGAACGCACGAAAAAAGGCGGTGGTGAGATCGTTAACTTACTTGGTACATCTGCTTGGTATGCTCCGGGCGCATCAGCTGCTCAAATGGTTGAAGCGATCGTACGTGATCAGAAAAGAATTTTCCCTGTTTGTGCATGGCTTCAGGGGGAATATGGCTTGAAAGATATCTACCTTGGAGTGCCTGTTGTATTAGGTAAAAAAGGTATTGAAAAGATCATCGAACTGAAGCTGAATGATGATGAAAAGAAATTGCTTAACGAATCAGCGAAGGCTGTGAAGGAAGTGATGGATGTTTTAGATAATATGAACGCTTCTGTAGCAAAGTAATAAAATGAATAAATAAAAAAAGTCCCGCTCTGGCGGGACTTTTTTTTGAAACAACATATATGGTTACTACAGTACCTTTTAAAATTCTGACTCTTGACGCTGAAGGCTTTCACCTTATGCTGAAAGTAAAGATCAATGGAAAAACGGCACAACTTATTATCGATACAGGTGCTTCTAAAACCGTACTTGATAAATCCCGTGTTTCAAAATATGTGAAGGAAAGCGATTTTAAAATACATGATAAGCTTTCCAGCGGTCTGGGAACAAACACTATGGAAAGTCATACAACGATTTTAAAAAAACTGTTGATGGGTGACCTGTTGGTTTTGGATTATACAACCGTGCTTCTTGATCTTTCACACGTGAACAGTTCGTATCAGCAAATAGGATTAAAACCCGTTGAAGGAGTTCTTGGAAGTGACATTCTTTTAAAATACAATGCTGTGATTGATTATGAAAAAAAAGTAGTCCGATTTAAATACCCGAAAAAAAAATAACACTACCTGATCCCTATGGAGTAAGGGTCTACAGAAACTTCAATTTTTTTGGCAGAAGAACTACCGGGGAGTGTTACCATACTCAGGGTAGTGATATTTATAAAAGTGATATACCCGTTCCTGCCTCCACATTCTCCTGCATGATGAGGTGATGGGCCATCCATAGCATAGTTTCTGTTTCCGACAACCACAAGTTTTTTAGCATCGTCAACCGCTATACCATGCGGCTGCCATCCCGCGTAGATATATTTTATTAAAGTGTTTGTCTGATAATTGATCACTGCCACGGAGCCTCGTTTACCGGGGAAATTAGTTTCATCTTCTGTACAGGAAACAAAAAGATAAGGAGATGAATTGGAAAATGCCATTTCCGTAGGAGAGGTTCCGACTGCAATGCTGGTGATGAATGCATCTGTGCCGCTTGAGAATACGCGAACTTCATTTGTACCCTGACAGGATACATAATACTTCGAGCCGTCTGGTGAATAAACAACTTCATGAGGATTAAGAGGCAAGGATGGTGGCGTGGAGAATAAATTGATTTCGCTCGTGCCGAAAAAATCAAATGCAGGGATCTTATAAAGCTTGCTGCTTCCAATTTGTTGCGTTACCAATAACGTATCACCGGAAGCATTCACAGCTATACCATGAGGAAACGAAAAGCCCCGGATCGTATCACAGGTTAAAGTATTAAGATCTACTGTTGCAACTTTACCCGATGATGACAGGTCAGTGCAATAAGCTTTTTGTGAATTGGGTGAAATGGTAAAAGCGTTCCAGTACCCGGCACCTATATAAGCACGGCCGGCATAGGAATCATCAACAGCATTATATTTTTCAAGATAACTTCCGTTAAGAGATAAAACAAACCAGTATTTCTTATCAGGTGAAACTTTAACAGCATGTGGTGACTCTGTCGAGCCCGATTGCCCGACAGTAATATATCTCATAGGCAATCCGCTTTGTTGGTCAAATACCGTAACAACATCACATCCCTGATTGGTTACATAATATTTTTTGCGCGAAGGGTCATCAGAAAATTTGACAACGCCATCCCGGTTTGGAGCGCCAGCATCTATCCAGTTCTTCAGCATTAACACTTCTTCTCTTGATAATGCCGGTTTGTTGTAAGGCATTGTTGGTTTCAACGTGACACCCAGGTCTGAAAAAGTATTTGTGAAATAGAACAGTGTACTGTAATCACTCCGGTATGGAATCACTGCAGGCCCGCTGTTTCCACCTTTAAACAGATCATCCCAGCTTTGCAAAGACAATCCTGCTGCAGCTGCCTTACTCTGCTCGTTATGGCATCCGGAAGTGGCACATTTGGTGAATATTAATTTCCCGACATCATCAGGATAGCTGTTGTAATCAGGAATACCTTTTTCATTGCTGCATGTAATGAATAAGCTGCAGCAAAAAAATGAGAATAAAATATAGGAAACTTTTTTCAGAGAGATCTTCATGAACAACCGTTGATTCTCAAAGTTACGAAATAAAAACACTCTTCAAATGAAGAGTGTTGCAAATCTAGGCTGAGAAGCTTTATTCAGTTACAGGGACATCGACCGATTTTTCCTTGTTATATTTTAAGTTTATTGAAATTCCGCCTTTCACTATTTCCTGACCATCAATTCCAATTCCGTAAAGGAAATAATCCCCTTTACGAAGGTCTTTAAATTCATAATGACCGTTTGCATCTGCCGTTGTTGACGCATCGTAGGATGAACCTTCAGTTCCTGGCAGCTCTTTAGCACCATATTTTATGTAAACAACTGCATTGGGAATTATCTTTTCATGATGCATGACAGTTCCGCTTACAGCTGATTTCCCTCCGGTACCTTCCTTGCGACAGCCAATTAAAAGAATTAAAAAAACAGGGATAAGTAAATATCTAAAGTTGAATTTTAACATCGTCATGGTTTTCTTCAAAGGTAATGAAGATATATTTTCTGACACTATGATATACAGGTTGTAAAAATTTATTATTTCTTAAAGCTTAATGGAATAATAAGTTTGAAATTAAAATTTCTCCCCATGTTAAAAACACCAGTTCTTCCGGTTGCATAATTTATATTTCCATACTTTAATCTGCTGAGGTGACTTTGATAAGCTTCATCAGTAATGTTGTTTGCATTGATTATTACTGTGCAAAGAGTTGTTGTTCCCGAAACGAAAGTTGTCCCGATACCAGCATTCAGTAAAGTGTATCCCGGAGTTGCTGTTTCAGTTTGATAGGCTGAATAGAATTTATCCTGTTCAAAATATGTTTCCATTCCAAACTGAATAAATGTGTTGCTCATGAATTTACCCGTCTTTTTTATATCTGCTTTTAATTCTGATTGAAGTTTGGCCGGTGGCGTGTACGGTAGATATCTGGTGGAGTCGGGCACTCCTTTTTGTTCAGATTGAACATATGAAAAGGAATTTTCAAAATGCAGCCAGTCGAGTGGGTGCGGATGAATATCGATCATGATCTCGCCACCATTCAAGTTTGCTTTCCCCGAAACAAATTCAAATGCTATTGCTCCGTCCCTGATTGAATCACTTCCTGATTGAGAGTTTAGTTTTCGCGAAAAAATAAAATCACTGATGGTGTTGCTGAAAAGATCTATTTCAGCGCTGACATGCTCAGTATTTATGCCTGCTGAAAGATCAAGCTGAAAACTACTTTCCGGTTTCAGATAAGCATTTCCTATTTCGTATCGCATTGTTCCTTCATGTTGCCCATTGCTTCCAAGCTCTGCAATATTTGGTGCACGATATCCTTTTGCCGCATTTGCTTTAAAAAATAATTTGTCGTTTACCTGATAAGTTGCACCCAGGCTTCCCGAAATGCCTTTAAAATTTTTTGAAAGACCGGTGAATTTCTGATATGCTCCGGTGTCATTTGCATTTGAGATTTCATCCTGTGCGTTCAGGTAAAGGTCTTTTGTTTGCTGTAGACGACTGTCATAACGAACACCACCAGCAAAGTCAAATTTACCTAACGTTTTTTTTATGATCGTAAATCCCCCGATATCAAACAGGGAATATTCAGGAACTAAAAATTCGGTACCTTTATTTTGTGATTGCTGCTGCATCCCGTTTACACCAAAAGATATGTCCCATCCATTCCTTTCTGGCAGAATATATCGCAGATCATAGTTTACTGTATTCATAAAAAAGTACAGGCCAAACCTGTCAGGATTAATTACATCACCGAATTCTTTACGCTGGTTTTGCTGAAAGCCGAGAACGGTTTTGACGCTGCCGTTCTTAACAACAAAACTGTTGTTTAGTATCGCTTTATAATGTAGGATTTTCTGAAAGGGTAAGCGGATGTCATAAGAATTCAGATCTTCTTCAGGTACGATTTCACTGATGATAACACTGTCATCTTTTACAAATTCCCTAGTGAATTTTCCGCTTGCGCTGTCTCTGTTTCCTTCTATCAATCCCGGAATGAAATCATAGACACTGAAATGCAGATGGGAATATCCCCATGCTTTGTTGACACCAATGATCCCGCTTACCGTATTTTCTTTGTAGCCGGAATTATAAACATAACCGTCATATTTGTTATGATAGGCATGCGCAAGTTTATTGCTGTATCTCACATTCCAGATCATTCCTTTCATGTTGCCTGCAATATTTGCAGAATAAGCCATACAGCCATTGTTGGTTTGATAATCGGCAATTAATCCGCCATTAATAGTTCCCTGCGGGACATTGACCTGGCTCAGAATATTAATAACACCTGCAATCGCATCGGAGCCGTATGATAAGCTTGCAGGGCCTTTCAGGATCTCAATCCGGTTCACTGAAAACTCATCTATCTCAATTCCATGTTCATCTCCCCACTGTTGTCCTTCCTGACGGATGCCATCATTTACAAGGACAACCCTGTTGTAGCCAAGGCCGCGGATAACAGGTTTGGATATTCCTGAACCTGTCGTGATTTGCGAAATTCCCGGCTGTTTCGCGATTGCGTCAATAATATTTGTTGAGGTGTTTTGTGTAAGCTCAGATTTCGATATCAGGGAAATTGGAGTCGGTGTTCGATTTCTTTCCCCTGCTTGTGAATGACCGGTGATCACTATTTCATTGATTTCTTTCACAGAAATTTCAAGCGCAAAATCCTTTTGCGTGGTGGTGGAAAGATCAATAGTTTCGATTATGGTTTTATACCCTACGAAACTCACTTGTATTAGGAGCCTTGACTGAGGAAGGTTGTCGATAAAATATACACCCTCTGCATTACTTACAGCTGCAGTCTTGATATCCGGAAAGTAGATTCCTGCACCGGGAACTGTCAGCCCCGTTTGTTTATCTGTTATTTTTCCCGTTAAGGTAGTTTTCCCTTTACGCTCATCTGCAGAAAATGCGTTCGTAGTAATATATAAAAAGAGTATTGCAAAAATGCAATGAATGTAAATTTTCATTTTAGAAAAAATTGATGTTTAAAGACGATTTTTCCTGATATGCATTCAGGATTAACTTTAAAGATCAAGCGCGGGGAGGTCCTCGGGAGGAAAGAAGATAGAAGGCTTTTTCTGAATAATTGTTTTCAGAATAAGTGTTGTAGTCAGAAGAAATTACAGCAAGAGAAAATGAAATTTCATCCTCAGGACAAAGAGCAGAATCGGTGAAATTAAAATCGCAGATGTTGCAGCTATGTTCTTCTTCGTGAAAATGTTTGTCACTGGAAGAGCAATGTTCATCCGTGTGATGATTAAATGCATGCACCTGTTTCTCTGCCATAGGAAAGAGGAACAGGAATAAAAGAAAAACGGATAAATATGTTTTTACTCTTTTTTGCATCGGTGCAAATGTAATTATTAATGCTGGATAACGATACGTTTTACCAATGAGCCGGGTTTAATGGCCCCGGTTTCATTCAGCTCGGAAACTTTGCAAAGATAAATTCCCTGCTTAAGTTGCGAAGTGTTCAATGTTATCGAATTAGTTGCGAATTGTTGATTCAAAACAGATTGCCCTAACATATTAAAAATGTCAATTCTGTAATTACCCGGAAGATCATTCGTGATGATAATGTTCAATAAATTGTTTGAGGGATTCGGGAACGCTTCCATATTCCAATGGTTGAGAGAATTTACGTCTCCTGTTGTGACCAATGAATTCACTCCTTTATAAAATGCAACACCACCCTGATAATTTCCAATCACCACATCCATCAGGCCGTCATTGTTCACATCTGCGCCACAAAGTGCAGTGCGTTCTCCCTCCCGTATATTTAAGTAAGTGGAGTCATTAAGGGTAAATGTTCCGGTTAAGTTTCCATCAATGTTTCCATACTTCCTTAGATAGCCGAGTTGCGTACCGCATAATAACTTAGTGTTGCCCGCCTCCCTGAACATGAAGGGAAAGCTATATCCTGTGAAATAGTTCGGCTGGTTTACGCGGAATTTCCCCAGGAAATTGGTGATTGAGTCCATACGCGGAACCGAAGATGTCACACTTCCAGTGTGATGAAAGTAACTTAAACGGCCGGAGCTTGATCCGATAATGATATCATTCTTTCCATCATTATCAACATCAAAAATTTGCGGTGCGGCATAGTCGCCCACGTCAATCAGTCGTCCTGAAGAGTTTTTTAAGTTAGCCTGCGTAAGAACGAAATTAGCAATGCTCCCTGCCGTTGCGATATTCTGAAAATAGTGCAGCCGCCCGTCAGCACCTCCGATGATCATGTCGGCATCGCCATCCATATCCAGATCACCGAATGCAGGAACCATGTTCGTGATGTTGTACGAGGAAGAACTAAAAGGCACATGGGTTCCGTCATAACCATCATAATCACGGGTAATGAGTTCGAATTTTGGTTCGCTTGCAGTTCCTGTATTTTTGAACTGCGCTATTTTATGCTGAAATCCGTTTGCAGCATAGTATCCATAATTTCCAATAAAAAGATCTTTCAATCCATCGTTATCATAGTCAAAAAACACGGGATATGCACCTTCTCCAACCTCTATCATATTATCCTGTAAGAGATTCGACTGTATGTAATCAAACACAGGTTGCGTATTTGTTCCTGTGTTCTGATAAAAAACCTGGGAGTTGAAATTCTCAGATGCATTTGGTGCATTGGGGCTCACGATCAGGTCTTTTAATCCATCATTATTTACATCAAGGTAATATGCACAGGGAAACAAAGTAAGATCAACTGGCAGCGTATTGCTGTTGTTGGAAGGAAAGGCTGTATCCCTAGCGGAAAAGATCCCTGCTCGCGGAGTACCACCATTTGTGAGCATTGTAAGACTTGGATAGGAGACATCCCCAACCACATATTCCTTATCTCCATCATTGTCGAGGTCCAGGCAAAGCTGGCAGGAGCCTGAATGCCTTTCCCCTGAACGATCGGGCTCAGAATTATTGTTTTCTATAATGCCTGGATTTGAAACGTTGGTGTAAGGACAAGCTGCATGAAGGGTATAATCATTGCTCATGGCATCTTCTGAAGCATAGCCCCAGCAAGGGTTTTTTAAAGCGAACACAAGGCTATCCGGAACCCCGTAAATCTCCATGCTCTGATTCTGGTGATATTCCATGAATGAACCTGTTATGGCAAATGTCACTACATCAGTGTCGCCATCGTTATCAATGTCGCTGAAAGCGGGAATATCAACGGAGCTTACGAAGAGGTTCACTAAGCCATAAGGTGCAGTATTAGTAGGGGAGTAGAATGAGATCGACCAGTTTGTTAATGTACCCGTATTGCCGGGAGTTTGATCACCCACTCTCAATGTCCATGGCCCGTTTGGAGAAGCACAATTTAAAAAAGCGGGCCATGCCGCTTGTCCGGCCTCGGGAGCATAACTTCCTGAAAACGGTGCGGTATTGTTGCCCACGCTTCCGATGATATTTGTTAAGGCCGGCTCGAAGGCTGTATTGGTAAAATTGTCACCGCTTCCACCTGCATTTTTTATCAGTTTGATTTTATTTCCGCAAGGGTTGACGAGGTAAACGGTCAGGTCGTCTGTATTCGGGTGATTGATGTTCAGAAGAACAGAACTGAAATGCCAGTTGTTATTAAGTAAAGAAGTAACATTGATAGGAAGGCTTGCAAAGGTTCCGGAGTTTCCATCCCAGGAAGCGGACACACCGGCATCGGGAATAGGGACATTTGCGCTGGCATTACTGAAACGGCTTGGGTTATAAATCGATTTTTGCTGCGTCATCACAAGTTGGAAAGCAAGTCCACCGGCAATAGTTGATATGTTCTTGTAAACATCGAAACCGCCCCCTACCCAGGAGTACGAAAAAATATCCTCTTTACCATCGTTGTTGTAATCATGAAGCAATGCCCATTCCTGCAATTTCGGGAATTTACTTTCGTAAGATGCATCATATTTATAATCTACGGTGTTAGGCGTGCCATGGTTAATGAAGGTCCGGACCTTATTCCCTGTTTTGTCAAAAGTGAACAGATCTTTTATGCCATCCTGATTAAGATCGATCGCGGAGTTTTGCGCGAAATTCAATCCGCCCGCCCAGGGGTTAGTTATATAAGAAGAATTGATCCTTACTTCAACACTATCGTACCGTTTAAAAAAAGGTTGTGAATTAAGCACCGTTGAGAAGCAAAAACTAAGAAAAACAGTGTGAAGAATTATTTTTTTCATTTGGTGACAGATAGGAAACAAAGCTAAACAATTCGTATGTTAAGAATCTAAAATTAACCCGATTTAGGTATAATTCCGATAAAATTGGTAAATAATAATTGTTATTCTATATTTGCAGCCTTAATTTGGAAAAATTAGGAATTAACTGTACCGGTTAATTGTTTCAAATTAGAGATATTTCACACACACAATAATTTAATTAAACATCATTATGCAGAATAAAGGAGCGATTAGGCTGTTTGCAATTTTACTGGCACTTGCATGTGCTTATTATTTAATGTTCACCTGGGTTGCCGGTGGTATAGGAAAGGATGCAGATGCTTTCGCATTGAATTATGTGTCTCAACCGGAAGTAGTAGAGGCAGCAAAAGCTTCGGGCTCGGAAAGAACCTATATCGATTCTGTTGAGAACATGAAGCGCAACGCTTACCTTGATTCCCTGAACAAAAAGACAGTGATCGATCTGGGAATCGCTCAATATACTTATGATGATGTAAAAAAGCGTCAGCTGAATCTTGGTCTGGATTTAAAGGGCGGTATGAACGTAACGCTTGAAGTATCAATCGGGGAGATCATCAAAGGTTTATCAAACAACAGTAACGATCCTTCGTTTGTTGCTGCACTTGCAAAAGCTCAGGAAATCCAAAGAACATCTACAAAAGACTTTGTAACTATTTTTGGTGAAGAATATAACAGGATCAACCCGAACGGAAAGCTTGCAACAAACTTCCAGACAATTGAATTAAAAGGGAAAATCGATTTCAATACTTCGAACGAAGAGGTATTAAAATTCTTACGCGAGCGCATCGAGGATGCTATTGCAACTTCTGAAAATACTTTACGCGCACGTATCGACAAGTTCGGGGTAACTCAGCCGAACATTCAGCGTTTATCATCTTCCGGCCGTATCCTTATCGAGCTTCCGGGCATTACTGATAAAAGACGTGTTGAGAAACTATTACAGGGAACTGCAAACCTTGAGTTCTGGGAAACTTTTGATAACGAAGAGATCTATCCATTACTTGAAAAAGCAAACACTCGTTTGAAGGAGATTTTAACTCCTGTTGATTCTTCGAAGCTTGCATCAAATGACACATCAAAAATAACTCCTCTTGTTGTTGATGATAAAGTGGCTAAGCCTGACACTATTAAGTCTGGTGCAGACTCAGCTAAATCATTAGCTTCACAGTTAGGTAAAGATGAAACAGATTCAGTTAAAGGCGGTGAAACGCGTGCTGATACTATTGCACGTTTGCGTAAGGAGAATCCGCTTTTCGCAGTTTTAAATGCAGCGATCAACCGCGATGAAAAAGGGCAGCCGGTATTAGGTCGTGGACCTGTTGTTGGTTATGCTGCAATACCTGATACAGCAAAAGTGAATACGTATTTGAATAATCCTAAAGTAAAAGCTTTATTCAAAAAAGGAACCCGCTTCGCTTGGACATTCAAAGCTATTGATAAGGAAGAAACCACTGTTCAGTTAATAGCTATCCGTACTTCAAACAGGGAAGGTAAAGCGCCATTATCCGGTGATATCATTGTTGATGCACGTAAAGTATTTGATCAGGCAGGTGGCGGATCTCCACAGATCTCTATGTCGATGACAGCTGAGGCAGGACAGGAGTGGAAACGTTTAACTGCTGCAAACATCGGTAAGTCTATTGCCATCGTTCTTGATAACAGTGTTTATTCATTCCCTACAGTTCAGAATGAGATCTCCGGTGGTGTTTCTTCTATCACAGGTCAATTCACGAATGAGGAGGCAGACGATTTAGTGAATATCTTAAAAGCTGGTAAGTTACCTGCACCTGCACACATCGTACAGGAAACAGTTGTTGGTCCGGTGTTAGGGGCAGAAGCTGTGAGCAAAGGTCTTTTATCTACCGTGATCGCATTATTGCTTGTCCTTGTGTTCATGGGATTATATTACAGCAAAGCAGGCTGGGTTGCCGATCTTGCGATGATCATCAATAACTTCTTTGTTGTTGGTATCCTTGCTTCATTCCAGGCGGTATTAACGCTTCCTGGTATTGCCGGTATCGTATTAACGATTGCGATGTCGGTGGATGCGAACATCCTGATCTTCGAACGTGTACGTGAAGAGCTTGCTCTTGGAAAGTCAACTGCTCAGGCAATCAAAGAAGGTTATAAAAATGCAATGTCATCGGTTATCGATTCACACGTAACAGGATTATTGTTAGGTATCATTTTATATGTGTTCGGAACAGGTCCTATCCAGGGATTTGCAACAACGCTTATCATCGGTATCATTTCTTCGTTGTTCTGTGCGATCTTCATCACACGACTTGTATTTGACCGTTGGTTAAATAAGAACAAAGCGATTTCTTTCTCAATTCCTGCAACAGCAAACGCTTTCAAGAAGATCAATATCGATTTCGTTGGAAAACGTAAGTTCTATTATTTGTTTTCCGCTCTTGTTATCGCTGCGGGTATTTTCTGTTACGTGCAGAAAGGTGGATTCAGATTAGGTGTTGATTTTAAAGGAGGCCGTTCTTACGTAGTTCGTTTTGATGATCTTAAAACAACTGAAGAAGTGAATAAAGCTTTAACCGCAAGCTTCGGTGAAGCTCCTGAAGTTAAGACGTACGGATCGAGCACTCAGCTTCGTATCACGACTACTTACCTGATCGAAGATGCATCTGCTGATGCAGAAGCAAACGTTGAAGGCAAACTTAACGAAGGTCTTAAGACCCTTGGAACTAAATATCAGATAATGTCCTCTGATAAAGTAGGGGAGACCATGTCACGCGATATTAAAGCGAAAGCGATCTGGGCAGTATTACTATCCTGTCTTGTGATGTTTGTTTTCATTTTTGTTCGATTCAAAAAATGGCAGTATGGTTTAGGTGCGGTTGTCGCATTATTCCATGACGTTGCAATGGTTCTTTCATTCTATCTTATTTTTGACGGTATTCTGCCTTTCTCTCTGGAGATCACCCAGGATTTCATTGCCGCGATCTTAACTGTAATGAGTTACTCAATGACTGATACTGTGGTTGTGTTTGACAGGATCCGCGAATACTTGACTGAGCGTAACAAAACTGACCTTGATAAGAACGAAAGAGTAAGAGTGATCAATTTTGCCTTGAACAGTACCTTAAGCCGTACGATCAATACTTCATTGACTATCTTCTTTGTATTATTGGCGATCTTTATTTTCGGTGGTGTAACGATCAAAGGATTTTCATTCGCGTTGTTGATCGGTATCGTAATCGGTACTTACTCTTCAATTTGTATTGCAACACCGATTGTTATCGATCTTGAAAAAGAAAAAGCAGATAAAGTACCTGCTCCTGTAAAAGCATAATTCGCTTACATAAAATGGAAACCCGGTGTCATGTGATACCGGGTTTTTTTATGCTGCTATTTCTTCCAAGATTATATTTTCTGCGTTACAATTACTGCAAACCGGCACGCTACATATAAAGTAAGTCAATATGTTTTCCTTTTAAAAATCTCCAAGACGAATTTTCCGTAACTTTGTGCTGTTAATTTTCTGAAATGTTAAACACAGTTTTTTTGTTTTTAAATCTGGGCGGTGGTGAAGCTTTCATCATTGTTTTGGTCATTCTGTTGTTCTTTGGTTCCGACAAGCTTCCTGAGCTGGCAAAGGGCCTGGGGAGAGGGCTGCGTGAGATCAATGATGCAAAGGCACAGATTCAGAATGAGATCACCAAGAGTACAGACGGCTTTACCTCTGAAATAAAAAAGCATACTTCCGAAATTCAATCGGAGATTGATAAAGCAGGTGATAGCATTAAACGGCAGGTCGCTAATGTGAACCAGGCTATCGCTGATGAAGGGAAAACGATTGAGGACACTTTGAAGCCTTAGGTGTAAGTCGTAGGATTTAAATCCCTCGCGTTAAGTTAAATAGGATTACTGGCAAAATTGACGGAGTGATTCCAGAGCTCCGGGTACATTCATAGCCCTTGCTTTTGAAAAATCAGCACATGCTTCTGTTAATTTACCCATTGCGCTGTACGCTCTTCCTCTTAGAACGTAGGTTTGCCCGTTATTCGGATCCAGTTCGAGTACTTTGCTGAAATCCTTCACCGCACCTTCAAAATCATTTATAAATCCCTTCGCATAACCGCGATTAAAAAAGACTTTCGCATTATTATCCGAGATCAGATTTGCTTTATCCAGTATTGAAATAACAGTTTTGTAATTCTGTTGTTTCCCCCGCACAATAGCTAAATTTATATACGCATCAATATTTTTAGAATTTAATTCAATAGCCTTTTCAAAAGCAGCAGCAGCTCCCTCGAGCTGATTGGAATTAAGCAGTAAGGTGCCGTTTTGATAATATAGATCCGAACTGCCCGAGCTTTGGTTTAGCCCTGAAATTGGTTCTTTGGCTGAGGCAACACCACCTTCCTTCTGAACAATATCTTTTTCAATCACTCCTTTAGCTGAGGCCAGATCCAGGTATTCCTGTGCCCTTATCTTATCTCCTGCATCTAAGGCTTTTCGGTACCACATCATGTAAATTTCAGGATTGAGATCAGCCATGTAAAATGCAAGCTCCTTGCAGCCGCCAATTGATTGGAATAATCCTGTTTGCAGGACTTCGTTTTGTGTCAATCCACCGTTTTGCTGCATATAACTTTTTAATAAGAGACTGCTGCTTTCAAACTTTTTTCTTTCATCTAAAACAACGAATTCTGCAGGTTCTGAATTATAATAAAAGGCTTTTGGCGCCCATAATTCGAGCAAAGGATGATCTTCTGTGTTAATCGGTCCTGTTGAAGCATAGTCGTGAATCCCTTTTGTTGATGAGGTAAGTTGTTGGGATAAAAACGTGCTGAACGTATGTATGTTGATGTTTCCTAATTTATCCGCAACTGCATTATAATTGTTCTCAATTGTTTCCAGATTAAAATTGAACGGTGTTTCAGAACATAATAAAAGAATATCGGATGTTCCAATGTGCCATAGACTCACATGTTTAAATTCACCAAGGGCCGTTCTTAAAATAAGCTTAAGACTTCTGTCGTCCATTTCATAATAACTAAACCATTGGGCAACGTACCCGCCTGGATTCAGTTTGTCTTTACAATCAGAAAAGAATTCTTTTGTAAACAAATTGCCAACCCCAGCTGACCATGGATTTGATGGTTGACTGATAATTACATCATATTTATTTGAAGAAAGCCGTAAGGCAGAAACACCGTCATCCTTTATTACTTTAAGATTTTTTCTTTTAAGGGGTTGCTCGTTGATCCCTTTGAAATGTTGTGATGCTTCAATAACTTCTGCAGATATTTCAGCAACTTCCGCATGTTTCACATTCGGATGCGTCATGGCATACCCGATCGTTGTACCCGCTCCATATCCGATGACAAAAACCCTCTCTGCTTTCGGATGCAGTATAACCGGGGTTAAGCCAAGTGATACCTGGGTTCTGAGGTCTGTAACAGAATTGGCATCCGCTTTTCCATTAGTGGAAAGGTAAATTTGATTTTTATTCACCCCAACTACAATGGTTCCACCGATTCCTTCTTTATAGTAAAGTATTTTATTTCCTTTCTTAATGGTTGAGATGAATTCTTTGTATGTAGCCGGAGGAGCGTGTCGGTTGATTTCACGTGGCACCTGAGATAACATGATAGGATAGGCCCACGATTCTGCCTTAACGTTCCTGAAAAAGAAAATTCCACAAATCAGCAACAAGGAACCGAGTGCCGTTTTGTATCTCAGGGAAATAAAGTCTTTTTGAAGATAAACTGCGAATGATAAAAAGAGGTTTATGGCCAGTGCAATTATTATTGTTGTTAGTATTCCGAAAGCGGGAATAAGGAACAAACCTGCTACAAGCGCACCGAGAACTGTCCCCAACGTATTGAGCGCAAAAATTTTTCCTATTGTTTTCCCGCTGTCTTCCACTTTGTCGACAGCTACGCGGCTCAGAACCGGCAAGGACATTCCCATAAAAATTGTGGGAATTACGAGAGCGAGAAATACAAAGGTAAATTGGATGAACAGATAATACGAATAGTCATGCGGCAGCTGGGGTGGTCCACTTGCAGCTTTCCATATTTCATATGGAAGATATTCATATAAAGGCAGGGTGAGAAAAATTGAAATGACTATTGCGAACTGGCAGTTCCCGACAAAAAGCAGTGGATTTTTTATTCTGGAATGATACCGGTAAGTTAAGTAACTTCCTAACGTTATTCCGCTGATAAATGCTGCTAAAATAAGTGTGAATGAATATGTGGAGGAACTTAGAATTGGTATCAGCAAACGCAGCCATACTACCTCATACGCCATGGCACTGAAGCCTGAAAGGGCGGCAATTCTTAAAACTAATTTGAGCTGACCTTCAGAAATGAGAAAGTCTTTTTTGCCTGATTTTCGTTTCGTCTCAGCTGACTCATTTTTCGGTGGATCAACTATATGCCTGGAAAGATAAAGACTCGTTAAGCCTACCAGCAATTCTACGGAAGCTGCAAAATATGTTGTTTTTAACAGGCCGAAAGTCTGAATAAGATACAAACCCGATAAAACAGTGCCTATCACTGCCCCTAAACTGTTGATGAAATACAAAACAGAAACATTTTTGCCGACTTCATCCAATTTAGAACTCAGGAATTTTACTAAAACCGGTAACGTTCCACCCATTAAAAAGGTTGGAAGTAGAATGGTAGAGCCGCTTACAAAGAATTTTATAAGCAAAACGGTGTAACTATCGCTCGACCAGTTGTTTGAAGCAACTATCGTGATAAAATTCTTTTCAATGAAAGAAAAAATCGGAACATAACAAAAACAATAAATTGAAAGAGCAATTTCTAAGACAGCAAATAGAAGGAGAGTATTTTTGAAGCTGTCTGCTTTCTTTCCCCAATACCATGCGCCTAATGCTAACCCACCCATATAGGTTGCTAAAACTATAGATTGGGAATAAGTGGTGTTTCCTAAAAAATATGAAAGCTGTTTAAACCAAACGACCTGATAGATAAGAGCAGCAATTCCGGACAAAACAAATAAGGCGCATATGAATAAGAACCTTAATCGTATAGTTGACATTGATCGATTTTTTTGCAAATATATCAATTTCGCACGGGGAGCAGCACTTAAATTCATTTTGTCCCTTTATTCCCCATTCGGCTACCCGCGTTGTATATCAATGATTTTAAAGGTTTTATAACACGGTTTAAGGAAGTGTGGGATCAGAAATGTTAAATAAGTTTGATTTTTAACATAAATATTTTTTATATTTAGCGCTTAAAATTCTTTATTTATCAGATAGGCGATAAGGGATCTAAACACTACGGACTATAATACTCCATTCACAAATGAAAAAAACGCAGCATCTATTATTAGTGTTAATGTCACTAGTTACCTTGCAAGTACAGTTATTTGGGCAGACGAAAGAAAATCCCCAAATATTTGTAGCAACTAATAATTTGGTCAATCCTTTTCAGACGGGAGAATTTGCGTTGAGAGCACCATGTAATGCAACTTCATGTGCATCACCTATTGCAATCACTTTAACAACGCTTGGTACACAAATTTGTGCACCTGTTCAATGTAATGATGCAAGTCAGACTGCGGGCCCGGATTTCCTCGGGAACAATTGTTATGACTTACCCAACCCGACAATCTGGTATTCGGTAGTTCCACCGGTGGGTACGTCTACCCTTCAGATCAACGTATCAAGTTCAACAACGAACCCTACATTTGCCGTATATAGCACAACAGACTGTAGTACATTCACAATCTATGACGATAACAATGAATGTTATTCGGGAGCTGGAGGATCTGTTTCCGGAAACATGGCCGTCCCAAATAACGGAACAACAATACTTATTGGTGTTTCCGCACCTGCCGGCCAAACGGGAACTTTTAATGTTTGTGTGACCCCGCAAGCCGACAACTCTGCATGTAATCTTAATGCTACTTTAGTACCTAGTTCGACATCAATGGGTTCTCCACTGAATGGGCCATATTTACCGGGAGAGACAGTTCGATTCTGCTATACAATTAACCAATATACTCAGACAAACTGTAACTGGTTACAAGGGATTGTTCCAACATTTGGTGATTGCTGGGATGCTTCTTCGTTCTCTGTTACAGGACAACCTACAGTTACAACCGCTTTAGCTCAGGCCGGAAATTATTGTTCTGGAGCGTGGGCGTGGTGGCCATCCGGTAGTGTAACTTATAATAGTACGGGTGCTAATGTCGGAGCGGGTTGGTTCTTTAGTCAACCAGCGGGATTGGATCCGGATAACTCATGGGGAGATGCGAATGGTATGTGTTCTTCAGGGATGGGCTCATGCGAAGGAGCGACAAGTGGACTGACCTGGTCAGTTTGTTTTAATTTGACAGTAACAACGAATTGTGCTACAAATCCGGATTGTGGAGTTTCTATAAAGACTTATGCAGATGGAGAAATTGGTAGTTGGACAAGCGTTGGGTGTGTTGCCGATTTACCGGACACATACAATGCAACCGTTTACTGCTGTTTGATGACTGTGAATGCGGGGACCGATAATTCCGTTTGTTCAAACAGTTCTGTTGCTTTAAGTGGTTCTTATTTAAATAATAACGGTGCAACTACAGTCGCCTGGACAGCCAGTCCGGCCGCTGCATTAGCGGGGCTCTCAAGTACCACCTCGTTAACTCCTACATTTACACCCCCCGCAGGTGTAACAGGTCCTGTTACATTCACCCTTACCGCTACAGATCAGCAATGTACCATGACAGATAATGTGGTGATTACCGTAAATCCGGTAAATACAATTGCTGCAGGTACAAGTCCAACCGTTTGTATCAACACGGCTATGACCAATATCACTTTAGCAACTACCGGAGCAACCGGAGCAACCTTCTCAGGTTTGCCGGCCGGTGTTACTGGATCCTGGGCGGGGAATGTTGTTACAATTAGCGGCACTCCAACAGCAAGCGGAACATTCAATTATACTGTAACTACAACGGGAGGATGTCCTCCGGCAACTGCCACAGGAACCATTACCGTTAGACCAGCTTCAACCATATCTTTATCTTCTGCAGCTGCAACGAACGCTCAAACGGTTTGTATTAACAATCCTATCACAAACATTACTTACGCTGTAGGTGGTAGCGCTACCGGGGCAACAGTTTCAGGTTTACCTGCTGGTGTCACAGGTTCGTTTGCCGGTGGTGTATTCACGATCAGCGGAACTCCAAGCACAACTGTAGGAAGCCCGTTCAGCTACACTGTCTCTACAACCGGACCTTGTGCGGTGGTAACTGCTACAGGAACGATTACTGTCACTCCTTCATCCACGATCAGTTTGACCTCTGCTGCCGCAACTAATGCTCAGACAGTTTGTATCAATACTGCAATAAACAATATTACATATGCTGTTGGCGGAAGCGCAACAGGTGCTACTGTTAGTGGTCTCCCTGCAGGTGTGACAGGTTCATTTTCAAGCGGTGTATTTACCATCAGCGGATCTCCGTCCACAACTGTGGGAAGTCCTTTCAGCTACACTGTTACTACAAGCGGCCCTTGCGCTGCTGTAACAGCAACAGGAACAATTACTGTTAATCCGAATGCAACAATTTCATTGACATCTGCAGCAGCAACAAATGCTCAGACAATATGCTTAACTGCTCCAATCACTAATATTACTTATTCAATTGGTGGGGGCGGAACAGGCGGAACTGTAACAGGATTACCTGCAGGTGTAACAGGTTCGTTTGCCGGTGGAACTTTCACCATCAGCGGTACTCCGACTGCGACCGGTACTTTCAATTATACTGTTAACACCACAGGTATCTGTACTCAGACTTCAGCGACCGGTAGTATCACTATAAATCCAAATGCAACTATAGCTTTAACATCTGCAGCAGCAACCACATCACAAACGCTGTGTATCAATAACGCGATTACGAATATTACTTATTCTATTGGAGGGGGCGGAACCGGAGCAACGGTTGCCGGTTTACCTGCCGGTGTGAGCGGTTCTTTCTCTGCAGGAACTTTCACTATAAGTGGAACTCCATCTGCTTCAGGAACCTTTAATTATACTGTAACTACAACAGGAACATGTAACCAGGTCACTGCTTCAGGAACCATTACTGTTAATCCAGTGCCTGTTATAACGTCAGCGCCATTTACAAATGAAACATCTTGCGGTGCAAATAATGGTACGATCACTATAGTTGCTACCGGAACAGGTTTAACCTACTCAATTAACGGGGGAACCACTTTTGTAGCAACAAACGCTTTCACAAACCTAGCTGCAGGTTCTTATAACATAGTCGTTATGAACTCGGCAGGATGTACTACAAGCGGTGGAGTAATTTCTATTAGCGCTGCAGGAGCACCTGCAATGCCAACTGCTAACGCAAGTCCAAACCCGATTTGCGCGGGTAATACCCTTACCCTTTCTGTTGCTTCGCCTGTAGGTGGAGAAACTTACACTTGGTCAGGTCCGGGCGGATTCTCTGCCACAGGATCATCGGTAACTCGTCCTTCTGTTACAACAGCAATGACCGGGGTTTATTCAGTGACGGCAAGCGTAGGTTCATGTGTCAGTCCTGCAGGAACAGTTACTGTTACAGTTAACCCTAATGCTACAATCTCTTTATCTTCTGCCGCTGCAACAGATGCGCAAACCATTTGTGCTACCGCAGCAATAACTAATATTACTTATGCGATCGGTGGCGGTGGAACTGGCGGAACCGTTACAGGTTTACCTGCCGGTGTTTCAGGTTCATTCTCTTCAGGTACCTTTACTATAAACGGAACACCATCAGTAACGGGAACTTTCAACTATACCGTTAATACAACAGGTTCATGTGCACAAACTTCTGCGACAGGTTCGATCACAATTAATCCTAATGCCGCAATTGCATTATCCTCTGCAGCTGCAACAACGAGCCAGTCGCTTTGTGTAAATACTGCGATCACTAATATCACGTATACCGTTTCCGGTGGCGGAACGGGTGCTACTGTAACAGGTTTACCGGCAGGTGTAACCGGTTCATTCGCAGGCGGTACTTTCACCATCAGCGGAGCTCCAAGCGTAACGGGAACATTCAGTTATACGGTAAATACAACAGGTACCTGCGCTCAGGTTTCTTCAAGCGGAACTATAATTGTAAACCCTGATGCTACTATCACGCTGTCATCTGCAGTAGGTACAAACACACAGTCCTTATGTATCAATACTGCAATAACCAATATTACTTATGCGATTGGTGGTGGCGGTACAGGCGGAACGGTTACAGGTTTGCCTGCAGGTCTGACCGGCTCATTCTCTGCCGGAACATTCAGTATCAGCGGAACAGCAACAGCGGCAGGAACTTTCAACTATACCGTGAATACCACAGGAACATGTGCCCAGGTTTCTGCAAGCGGTACGATCACTGTTAATCCGGATGCAACCATCACATTAAGTTCTGCGGTTGCCACAGACGGCCAGTCCTTATGTATCAATACTGCAATTACCAATATCACCTATTCAATAAGTGGTGGAGGTACAGGAGCAACTGTTTCAGGTTTGCCGGCAGGCGTGTCCGGCTCATTCTCAGGTGGAACATTTACCATCAGCGGAATACCATCGGTCACAGGTACATTTAACTATACAGTTAATACAACCGGAACATGTGTTCAGTCTTCAGCTACCGGTACAATAACTGTTAATCCTGATGCGACTATCACGTTGACTTCTGCTGCAGCTACAACTGCTCAAACATTATGTATAAACACTCTGATCACAGATATCACTTATAGCATCGCTGGTGGCGGAACGGGTGCTACTGTTGCAGGCTTGCCTGCAGGTGTTACCGGATCGGTAACAGGTGGTATATTAACTATCAGCGGAACACCTTCAGTATCGGGAGTTTTCACCTACACCGTAAATACAAGCGGAACATGTGCCCAGACTTCTACTACAGGAACAATTTCTGTTAATCCTCTTCCTGTATTTACCGTGAGCTCTACGAACCCTACAACCTGCGGTGGTTCAGAAGGTACAATCACTTTGAGTGGTTTAACTGCAAATACCTCTTACAATGTATCATATTCAAATGGCACAAGCACTGTTGGCCCTACTGCCTTAACATCTGATGCAAGCGGGAATATTATTATTACAGGACTTGTTCAGGGAAGCTATAATGCTATTATGGCTGAACTGGCGGGATGCAGTACTACTGATGCCGGCACTTACACTCTTACAGATCCTAATCCACCGGTATTCACGGTTACAACTGCTAACCCAACATCTTGCGGAGGAACTGACGGAACGTTAACAATCTCTGGCTTGACTGCAAGTTCTGTTTACACCGTTACTTATATGAATGGCGCCACGATGGTTGGTCCTGCTTCTTTAACCTCGGATGCTTCAGGTAATATAGTTATTACAGGCCTTTCGCAAGGCAGCTATTCAAATATCATTGTAGGAATAGCAGGATGTAATACAACTGATGGCGGACCTTATACTTTAACAGAGCCTGGCGCTCCGGTATTTAATGTTGCTTCTTCAAACCCTACTACTTGTGGTGGTTCAGAGGGAACGATCACATTATCCGGTTTGACGCCTTCAACAGCTTACAATGTGTCGTATTTTAACGGAACTGCAGTGGTTGGACCTACATCTCTGACAACTGATGCGACCGGTTCAATCGCGATTACCGGATTAACTCAGGGTACCTACACAGCTATAACTGTTGAGTTAGCAGGTTGCAGCACTACAGAACCTACTGCGTCCAACCTGGTTGATCCTGCAGCGCCTACATTTATCGTGTCTTCTGTGAATCCTACATCTTGTGGCGGAACAGACGGATCGCTTACGCTTTCCGGTTTGAATGCAACCACATCTTATAATGTAACTTATTCATTTGGTGCAACGGTGGTTGGTCCTGCAAGTATGACCTCAAATGCCAGCGGTGATATTGTTATCTCCGGACTGGGTCAGGGCTCTTACAGTGCTATTACTGTCGAGCTGACGGCATGTAGCACAACAAGTGCCGGTCCATTTGTCTTATTTGATCCTAACACCCCTGTCTTTACTGTATCGACTACTAATCCTACCACTTGCGGAGGCACAGACGGGACGATTTCATTGACAGGTTTAATTGCATCAACCTCCTATAATGTTACTTATTCAAATGGTGCAACGACTGTGGGCCCAACGGCTCTGACAACTAATGCAAGTGGTGGTATCACTATCACCGGTTTAGGTCAGGGGTCGTACAGCAATGTGACGGTTGAGCTTACAGGATGTAGTACAAATAATGCAGGACCGTTTATTTTAAGCGATCCAAATGCACCGGTGTTTACGGTTACATCCGCTAACCCGACAACGTGTACTGGAACTGATGGAACTTTAACATTGACAGGTTTAACAGCAAACACTGCTTATGATATTACATATTCTAACGGGGCAACTGCTGTCGGGCCGGTTTCAATGACAAGTAATGCTTCCGGTAATATTGTTATTACAGGATTATCTCAGGGAACCTACAGTGATGTGATTGCTAACCTTTTAGGTTGCAGCACTACAATTGCAGGACCATTCACACTCACTGATCCGAGTGCGCCTGTGTTTACATCTGTGGCAGCAAACCCAACAACATGCGGTGGTTCCAACGGAACGATCACATTGTCAGGTTTATCTCCTAACACTGTTTATAATATCGGATATTTGAACGGTGCAACAATAGTGGGTCCCGGAGTTATGACTTCAGATGCAACGGGTAATATCGTAATTACAGGTTTAGGACAGGGAAGCTACAGTAATATCACTGTAAATCTTTCAGGATGTACATCAACTGATGCAGGTCCGTATGTGATCACGTCACCTACACCGCCAAATGCGCCTACGGCAACCGGTGCAGCTTATTGCCCGGGTGCAGCAATTGGTGCTGTTACAGCAACAGGAACAGGTGGGACATTTAACTGGTATGATGATGCGGCACTAACTCTTCTGTTATCATCCAATGCAAGCTATACACCATCGACTTTAGTAACTGATACTTATTATGTTACGGAAACTGTTGGAGGTTGTACGAGTCCTGCAACTGCGGTGACAATTACAATTAATTCAGCACCTTTTGCCGATGCAGGAAATACACAAATGATAGGTTGCGGAATATCTTCAGTACCATTAGATGGTTCATTATCTGCCAGCGGGGCTTCCATTACTTATACCTGGACAACGTCTACAGGTTCAATAATATCAAATGGAACATCTACAGCTCCAACGGTGGGCTCTGCGGGTACTTATACAATAACGGTTGCAGATAATACAACCGGATGTGTCGGAATTGATTCCGTAGTCGTAACCGGTTCTCCATCTCCGGTTGCATCTTTCACAGCTGATCCTACAACAGGTACGCATCCGTTAACTGTAAACTTTACCAATTCAAGCCAGAATGCTAATACATATATCTGGAATTTTGGTGACGGTTTCGGTGCTTCTACATTGGATGCATCAGATATCTATGTTACTCCGGGAACTTATACTGTATCGTTGATAGCATCAGACAATCTATCTTGTCCTGACACTGCTTATGCTACAATTATAGTTCTTGATGACTATACTTTGGTGATTCCTAATATCTTCACACCGAATAGTGACGGTATCAATGACCAGTTCAAAGTATTGTCAACCGGAGCAGAAAGCCTCAAAGGAACGATCTATGATCGTTGGGGCTTAAAGATCTACGACTGGTCAAACATTGCTGAAGGGTGGGATGGACGTACCTCGAGTGGTGTGGAAGTTTCAGCAGGTACTTACTACTACATTTTGGATGTGAAAGCTCAGGATGGTAAAGAGTACAATTACACCGGATTCATTCAGCTTTTACGATAGAATTATAAGTATTGAAAAATAAAATGCGCCAATCGGATAAGATTGGCGCATTTTTTTTGTGCCTTCGGTTGAGTATGCTAAAGCCTAAGATATATACCATTGGACATTCAACACGCACTTTTGAGGAGTTTGTGGAGATGCTGCAAAGTGCCGGCATTAAAGTGCTGGTGGATATAAGGAATTATCCCGGTTCACGTCTGTTCTCCCATTTTAATAAAGAACATCTGGAAGAAGCATTAAAGGCCTACGGAATCAAATATGTGCATATGAAAGAGTTAGGCGGAAGGCGCAAACCTCTTCCTGATTCGAAAAATATAGCCTGGAGGCTACCCGCATTCAGGGGTTATGCTGATCACATGGAAACTAAAACTTTCAGGGATGCCATCAAGGAACTTGAAAAGTTCGCAAAGAAAACTGCCGTAGCATACATGTGTTCCGAGGCGTTGTGGTGGAGCTGCCACCGTGCTTTAGTTTCCGATTATCTGAAATTTCGTGGCTGGAATGTGCAGCACATCATGGATAAGAAAAAAGTAACTGCGCATACTTACACTTCGGCAGCCAGGGTCATTAAAGGCCAACTTTCCTACGGATTGGAATGAAAGTTAATGGTTAAACGTTAATTCACACTGGTCCCGAAACCAATTCCTTTCATCTTCTCTTGAAAATTTTGATATTTTCTCACTATTAACATCTAAAATGGAGGGGTGTTGATAAAAAATATGCATTTTTCCTTCTCGCACCCCCTCCTTTTTAATACTTTTGTGAAAAATAGTTCAACTTTTCTTGATTTCACTATTTTTTAACACACAGATCGATTTACTATTAACTTATAACTTTTAACCTAACCCAAGATGGCATTTCACAGATTTAAAGCTCTAGAAGCTGTTATGACAAGAACTCCGGTAAACGTAGTGTTGCCGAGTAACAAAGTTTCCGAATTTTTTGGAGAGAATGTTTTCGGTATAGATGCCATGCGTGAGTACCTTTCCGAAGAAGCATTTTCGAGTGTTATGTCCGCTATGCAGCAAGGAACACAGATCGACCGCAAAATGGCTGATCAGGTGGCTTCAAGCATGAAAGCATGGGCGAATGCTAAAGGTGCAACACATTATACTCACTGGTTTCAGCCATTGACAGGTACAACCGCTGAAAAGCATGATGCATTCTTTGAGCCTACAGAAGGCGGAAGAGCTATTGAGCGTTTTGGAGGCGGACAACTTGTTCAGCAGGAACCTGACGCATCTTCATTTCCAAACGGAGGTATCCGTAATACTTTCGAAGCGCGTGGTTACACTGCCTGGGATCCTACATCACCTGCATTCGTAATCGGGAAAACACTTTGTATTCCTACAATTTTCGTTGCATATACAGGTGAGGCGCTGGATTTTAAAACGCCATTACTAAAAGCATTACACGCCCTTGATAAGGCTGCGGTGGATGTTTGCCAGTATTTTGATAAAAATGTAACTAAAGTAACTGCGACCTTAGGATGGGAGCAGGAATATTTCCTTATTGATGAAGCATTATTCAATGCGCGTCCGGATCTGGCAATGACCGGCAGAACCTTGTTTGGTCATACACCTGCGAAAGGGCAACAATTGGAAGATCATTATTTCGGATCTATTCCTGATCGCGCTACATCATTTATGCGTGATTTTGAGATCGAGTCGCTGAAACTCGGCATTCCTATCAAAACCCGTCATAATGAGGTTGCTCCTAATCAGTTCGAGTGTGCACCCGTATTTGAAGAGTGTAATCTTGCTGTTGATCATAATCAGTTATTGATGGATGTGATGGAAAAAGTCGCGCGCAGACATAGTTTTCGCGTATTACTTCATGAAAAGCCATTTGCCGGTGTTAACGGAAGTGGTAAGCACAATAACTGGAGCCTTGGAACAAACACGGGAAAGAATTTATTAAGCCCGGGAAAAACTCCAAAAACAAATCTTCAATTCCTTACATTTTTTATAAATACAGTTAAAGCTGTACATGATAATGCTGATCTTCTGAGAGCATCAATTGCAGGTGCAAACAATGATCACCGCTTAGGAGCAAACGAAGCGCCTCCTGCTATCATGTCAACATTCCTTGGAACTCAGTTGTCAAATGTGCTTGATGAGTTAGAATCAAAGGTGAAATCAGGGAAAATGAGCCCTGATGAGAAGACTGCGCTAAAGTTAGGTGTAGGTAAGATCCCTGATATTTTATTGGACAATACCGATCGTAATCGTACTTCTCCTTTTGCATTTACCGGAAATAAATTTGAATTCAGAGCGGTAGGTTCTTCGCAGAATTGTGCAGGCCCGATGACTGTGATGAACACAATCATGGCAGATCAGCTCATCAAATTCAAAGGTGATGTTGATGCGATAATGGCTAAGGATGTGGATAAAGATGAAGCGATCTTCCAGGTATTAAGAAATTATATTGTTGCCTCGAAAAAGATCCGTTTTGAAGGAAATGGTTATGGTGACGAATGGGTGAAAGAAGCTGAGAAAAGAGGATTGTCAAATATCAAAACAACTCCGCTCGCGTTAGGTGCATTCGTTTCAAAACAAACAATGGATCTTTTCACGCGTAATAACATTATGACAGAACGTGAGCAGCATGCACGTTACGATATCTATCTTGAAACATACACTAAAAAAATTCAGATAGAATCACGCGTGATGGCCGACCTTGCATTGAATCATATCATTCCCACTGCTATCAAATATCAGGGTTCGCTTGTTGAAAATGTAAGAGGTTTAAAAGAGATCTTTGCTGGAGCAGAGTATAAAAAAGTTGCACAGATCCAGCTTGACATGATCTCAGCGATCTCTGAGCACATTAACATTATCAAAACAAAGGTGGATGCAATGACGGAAGCGCGAAAGAAAGCAAATAAGCTGACAGATGTTAAAAAGCAGGCGATTGCTTATTGTGATGATGTTAAATCGTATTTTGATGACATACGTTACAACGTTGATAAGCTCGAGCTTATCGTGGATGACGAGAGCTGGCCATTGCCTAAATACCGAGAATTGTTGTTTACAAAGTAAGATTAAGTTTGTGAATCCCCTGAAGATTAGTATTTTCAGGGGATTCGTCTTCTGAAAAGGCTTATTTGACGGTAAATAAAAAAAACAGAAAGATTTTTTTGTTTCAAATATTTCTTTATTTTAGCACCCATTAATTCCAAGTTTAAACCTAAACACAGATATGAAGATCCTTACTAAATTAACTGCTGGGTTAGCTATAATCCTATTCTTCGCCACCACTGCTGTAGCCCAAAAGAACTTCTCCAAAGATGCCGACAAAGCATACGATAACATGGAGTATTTCAATGCGATTGAGCTTTACAAGAAGGCGTATACAAAAGCGAAGAAGAAAGAAGATAAGGCATTTATCATTTTCAGAACTGCTGAATGTTACAGAATGATCAATGATCCTAAGCAGGCCGAAGCATGGTATATCAAAGCGATCAAAGCTAATTATACTGATCCTAAAGCAACCTTGTATCTTGCAGATGCAAAGAAAGCGCAGGAAAAATATAACGAAGCTCTTATTGAATATAACAATTATAAGAAAGCGGTTCCTTCAGATCCACGCGGTGAAGATGGCGCTAAAGCATGTGAGCTTGCTCAGAAATGGAAAGATACTCCAACTCGTTACAAAGTAGAGAATCTGGCTCAGATCAATACAAAGGATCCTGATTTCGCTCCAATGTATGCTGATAAAAAATATAATAAGATCTACTTTACATCAATGCGTCCTGGCGTTACAGGAAGCACAATCGATGCAACGAACGGTGAGCTTTACAGCGATATCTTTGAAACTAACATGGATAAGAACGGTAAATGGAGCACTCCTGTTGCATTAGCTGAGCCTGTAAACACTAAAGATAACGAAGGTCTTTCTGCGATGACTAAAAAAGGTGACATGCTTATCTTCACACGTTGTCTTGTTCAGAAGAACGAACAAATGTTCAATCAGTTATGGACTGCAACTAAAAAAGGTAACACATGGGGTGATCCTGTTAAAATTGCTTTTTGCATTGATACTCTTAAATATGCTTCCCCATCAATTTCTTCTGATGGAACAACATTGTTCTTCTCTTCAAACATGCCTGGCGGTCAGGGAGAAAACGATATCTGGTATTCCAAATATGATAAAAAAGGCGCTAAATGGGGTACACCTGTTAACTTAGGGCCTGGAATCAATACTGCGGGGAATGATGTGTTTCCTTACATCCACGAAGACGGAACTTTATATTTCTCTTCTAACGGCCACTTAGGAATGGGTGGTCTTGATATCTTCAGAGCTGAGAAAAAAGGCGAAGATCAGTGGGCAAACGTTACTAACATGAAATTTCCTATCAATTCAGCAGGTGATGATTTCGGAATTGTATTCGAAGGAAAAAAAGAAAGAGGTTACTTGTCATCTAATCGCGAAACTTCAAAAGGAGCTGATGATATCTGGTCATTTGTTTTACCTCCGTTGTTGTTTACTATTGAAGGTGATATCACTGACTGTAAGTTCAAAGAAACTATCCCTGGTGTAACTATCAAACTTGTTGGTTCTGACGGATCATCAGTTGAAACAAAAACAGATGCAGCAGGTCACTACAAATTCGCTGAAAATGGTTCAGCACGTTACGTGAATCCTAACACTTCTTATATCATTACTGCAAGTGTCGCTAATGATGTTAAAACGACTCAGGCACCACAAGGATTCCTAAGCAGCTCGGATAAAGCTAAAGAAACCACAGTTGGTGTTGAAGAAGCAAAAACATTCAAACATGATTTCTGTCTTGTTCCTATTGAGCGTTTTATCCGTTTCCCGGATGTATTGTACGATTTGGGTAAAGCTGACTTACGTCCTGAGTCTAAAGATTCATTGGATTTCTTATACCAGACATTGCTTGATAACCCAACTTTCGTGATCGAGTTAAGTTCTCACACCGATTTCCGTGGTTCAGACGCTGCTAACCAGAAATTATCTGAGGCACGTGCTAAATCCTGCGTTGATTACCTGATTTCAAAAGGAATTAACCCAGCTCGTTTAAAAGCAAAAGGTTACGGTGAAAAAGCACCACTTGAGGTTAAGGATGCTGACGGTAAAGTTATGTACACATTGTCCGAAGCATATATCAACAAAACAACTAAAGGTAAGCCTAAAGAAGAATTTGAGGCTCTGATGCAAAAAAACAGACGTACTGTGTTCTCTGTATTAAGTAAAGATTTCGTTGATCCTAACGCTCCGAAAGAAGTTCCTAAAACAGAAACTCCTAAGCCTAAAACTGAGGAAGAAGAAGAATAGTGAATAAAAACTGGTTTCTTCTCAGGCAAGAAAACGAAAACATCCCGACATTTGCCGGGATGTTTTTTTTTCCTTTAACCGGTGCAGGCACGTTTAACTTTTAACCTTTAACTTTTTGAATTTTTAATGTCAGACAACAGATATAATCAACGTGGTGTTTCAGCTTCAAAGGAAGATGTGCATGCGGCCATTTCTAAGATAGACAAAGGCCTTTTTCCCAAAGCCTTCTGTAAAATTGTTCCGGATCATTTAAGTGGGGATGAGAATTACTGTATCGTTATGCATGCTGATGGAGCAGGCACAAAATCCTCTCTCGCTTATGCATACTGGAAGGAGACAGGTGATCTCTCTGTTTGGAAAGGAATAGCACAGGATGCCATCATTATGAATACAGATGACCTTCTTTGTGTCGGAGCTATCGATAACATTCTTCTTTCATCCACGATAGGAAGAAATAAAAACCTGATCCCGGCTGAGGTGATCTCGGGAATCATAAATGGTACGGAAGAGGTGCTTGAACAACTACGAAGTTATGGAATCGGAATTTACTCAACCGGGGGCGAAACTGCTGATGTCGGTGATCTTGTACGCACACTTATCGTTGATTCAACGGTTGTTTGCAGAATGAAACGCAGTGATGTGATCGATAACAGTAATATTCGTCCGGGTGATGTGATCGTTGGACTTGCATCTTATGGAAAAGCAAGCTACGAATCGGAGTACAATGGTGGAATGGGGAGTAATGGTTTAACTTCCGCCAGACATGATGTTTTCGAAAAAGCACTAGCGAAAAAATATCCGGAGAGCTATGATGCAGCCGTGCCGGAAGATCTTGTGTATTCAGGCAAGATAAAACTTACAGACAAAATAAAAACTGGCATTGCCTCTCCAGAATCTGTTACAGCCGGAAAAATGGTTTTATCGCCAACAAGGACCTATGCTCCAATCATTAAAAAGATCCTCGATAAATATCGTAAAGACATTCATGGAATGGTGCATTGCAGCGGTGGAGCACAAACCAAAGTCTTGCATTTCGTTGATAACGTTCATATAATCAAAGATTCACTTTTTCCTGTACCTCCATTATTTAAAATGATCCATGAACAGAGTGGTACTGATTGGAAAGAGATGTATAAAGTGTTTAACATGGGCCACCGGATGGAGCTTTATGTGTCGAAAGATATAGCGGCAGAATTGATTGAAATTTCAAAATCATTCAATGTGGATGCGAAGATTGTCGGACGTGTAGAAGATTCTGAAGGCAACAAACTCACAATTATTTCTGAAAACGGTACATTTGAATATTAAGTAGCAGAAGACAGATCAGCTTTGGTTTTATTTTTGCAAGGCTGATTTATCCAAGAACTTGTTTATGAAAAAATTTTTATTTTTCTTCTCCATTGTAGCTTTTCTCTCCGCATGTCAGAGCTCTCGAAAGATGCTGAACAGCGGCAATTACGACCAGGCTATTAACAAATCTATTAAAAAGCTAAAGCGAAATCCAACTAAAGAAAAAGAGATCTCTGTTTTGCAGAAGGCTTACAAGAAAGCCAATGACCGCGACAAAGAAAAAATTCAGTTCTTAAAAGCGGATGGTACTCCGGATAACTGGGATAAGATCTTTGCATTGTATACGCAAATGAGTTACCGGCAGGAGCGCGTAAAACCATTGTTGCCATTGAAGTTTAAAAGTAACGGTGAAACAGCCTACTTTGAGATCCTTAATTACGATCAGGAAATAATAAATGCTAAACAGAAAGCTGCTGAATATTTTTATGCACATGCAAAATCTTTACTCGACAAAAAAGATAAGATGGATGCTCGAAAAGCCTATTCTGAATTAATGCAGATCAGAAATTATTATTCAAACTATAAAGATGTTGATGACCTTATAAGAACTGCCAGGGCAAATGGTTCCAGCTATGTGCTGTTTAAAATGCAGAATAAAACGGGAATTCCGTTGCCTCCTAATTTTGAAGATGAGCTTACGAAAATCAGTCTTAGTGATCTCAATGCTGACTGGCTTTTGTATGAGACAAAAGAAAATAAACAGCGCCATTATGATTACACCATTCTTGTGAACATGAAACAAATTGATGTCTCGCCTGAAAACTTGAAAGAGATCAACACACTGGAAACCAAAGAAGTTCAGGATGGTTATGAATACGAACTTGATGCACGCGGGAATGTGAAAAAAGATTCACTCGGAAATGATATTAAAAAACCAAAATATAAAACCATTAAATGTACTTTGATCGAAACCTATCAAAGTAAAAAAGCGATCATCGGTGGAACATTAGACTATATCAATAACAATACAGATCAGCTGATCAAAACAAATCCTATTGCCGCTGAAAATTTCTTTGAATACTCTTCAGCAACAGCAATCGGTGATCTGAATGCCTTAAAACCTGAGTCGAAAAGTAAGCTCGGCAGAAAACCGGTACCGTTTCCCCCGAATTTTGACATGATCTTTAAAGCAGGACAGACGTTAAAAGGAATGGTTAAAGAGATTATCTGGGCAAATAAAAATATTCTGCAGTAGAGAATGTTTAAGGTTAAAAGTTAAATGTAAGGAAGTCAGGGAGGGATCACTGTCTTATTTGACGAATGCGCTTTCGGCAAAGCCAGGCAGCGGTCAAATCATAATTTTTTCATAATTGTCGAAGACAATCAATCCTTTTAGATCATAAAAATCTTAATAAGTCAGCGCCTGCCCCGATTACATTCGGGGTTCCCATCAACGCAGCTTGTAAATTTCAACGAGTATAATCTTCGACTTTTACTCCAACGTAAGTGGAGAATCCACGTCATTTCATAGCCATTTTCCAGCCTTTTTTTCGTATCTTCGCCCCTCGAAAAAACAGGCATAGAAAATTAAATTTTAAGTACAGTGTTAGAGAAATTAGCAGCCATAAAAAGACGTTGGGAAGAAGTAGAGCAGAAGCTTTCTGATCCCAAAGTTATTGGCGACATGAAAGAATTTAAAAAATTCAATAAAGAGTATAAAGATCTTACTGCTGTGGTAAATGCTTACCATGAATATAAGAATGTGGTTGAGAATATTGAGTTCAATAAATCAGTTCTTGCCGATGAGAAGGATGAGGAGATGAGAGAAATGGCAAAGATGGATCTTGACGAACTACTTCCAAAAAAGGATAAAATGGAAGAGGATATTCGTCAGATGCTGGTACCTAAAGATCCGGAAGATGCGCGTAACGCAGTTTTGGAAATCCGTGCAGGCACAGGAGGAGATGAGGCGAGTATCTTTGCAGGAGATCTTTTCAGAATGTATACAAGATATATGGAAGAGAGGGGCCTGAGATATGAAGTGGTTGATTCCAATCCGGGAACAATGGGTGGTTACAAGGAAGTAATTATTAATGTCAACGCTGACGGGGCATACGGAATGCTTAAGTTCGAAGCCGGTGTGCATCGCGTTCAGCGTGTGCCTCTGACAGAAACAATGGGGCGCGTTCATACTTCCGCGGCTACAGTGCTTGTGATGCCCGAAGCTGATGAGGTGGATGTTGTGTTAAATCCCGGTGATATTGAAATGCAGACATCACGTTCAGGTGGAGCCGGTGGACAGAATGTAAATAAAGTAGAGACGAAAGTTCAGCTTACGCATAAACCTACGGGTATTGTCGTGGTTTGTCAGCAGGACAGATCCCAGCTCGGAAACCGCGAGTTAGCTATGCAGATGCTGAGAACGAAGTTGTATGATATCGAAATGCAAAAGCACCTGGATGCAATTTCTAAAAGAAGAAAAACAATTGTAGCAACAGGTGATCGTTCAGAAAAGATCCGTACTTACAACTATCCACAAAACAGGATCACCGATCATCGTATCAATCTTACACTTTATAATCTTACGGATTTTATGGATGGTAAGATCCAGAATATGATCGATGCCCTTCAACTGGCGGAAAATACAGAACGGTTGAAAGAGGGTGGGATGACGGTGTAATGTACATGGTATACTTGTGAAGAGTTTGCTGTTTGTGGTTCAGAGCTTGACGGCAATTTGCAAACACATCCTAATTACGCTAAAAGAACAAATAGAGTTTAGTACGCACAAAAATTCTTACAACAACAGATTCGTAAATTCATATTTATTCGTAATCCGTACCAGTATTTCATAGCATGACAAGGTCAGAATTATTTGAAAATATAAAACGTAAGAAAAGTTTTTTATGTATCGGTCTTGACACCGATATTACAAAGATCCCTGCGCATCTGCTTTCAGAAGCGGATCCTGTTTTCGAATTCAATAAACAGATCATCGATGCTACGCATGATTTATGCGTGTCGTACAAGCCAAACATGGCTTTCTATGAAACACAAGGTGTAAAGGGATGGATCAGTCTTGAAAAAACAATCAGGTACCTTAACGATAAGTATCCGGACCAGTTTACCATTGCAGATGCAAAACGTGGGGATATCGGAAACACTTCTAAAATGTATGCGAAGGCATTTCTTGAGAACCTGGATTTCGATTCAATTACTGTGGCACCTTACATGGGTGAAGACAGCGTTACTCCTTTTCTTGAATACAAAAATAAGTGGGTGATACTTCTCGCGCTGACTTCAAATTCCGGTTCGAAGGATTTTCAATCACAGAACTTGAATGAGCTTCCTCTGTTTAAACAGGTTTTAAAGTCTTCTTCATTCTGGGGAAATCCTGATAACATGATGTATGTTGTTGGCGCCACAAAAGCCGAAATGTTCTCTGAGATCCGTAAAGAAGTTCCTGATAGTTTTCTTCTGGTTCCGGGTGTCGGAGCTCAGGGAGGAAGCCTGAAAGAGGTTGCGAAGCATGGAATGAATAAGCAATGCGGACTTCTTGTCAATTCTTCGAGAGGAATTATATACGCAGGCTCGGGCCCTGATTTCGCTGATAAAGCGAGAGTTGAAGCTCAAAAATTGCAGCAGGAAATGGCTGAGTATTTAAACGCACATATTAACTAATTTTAAAAAAGAATTATGAAAATTTTAAGATTTTACATTATTTACCGCTTACCGATAATTATTGTTTTGATTGGTTTGGGAATTTGGGCGCATGTAAGCCATGATGCAGTTTCCGCATGGATCTGTTACATCCTGGCCGGTATTTCGCTTTTACTCTATTTTATGATGGGTACTATGCGCCTTGTTCAGGAAGCGGTTACTGAAGGTGATCCGGAACTTGCAATGAAATACATCCGCATGATCAAATTTCCGCGTTTGCTTTTCAAACCGATCCGTTCCGCTTATTACATGATTCAAAGTAATCTATCTCTCGCGACTGATGATTACGCTACAGCGGAAAAAAATATCCGTAAAAGTCTGAATACAAAATCAAAGATCGTAGGAGACATGGAAGGTACAAACCTCATGCAGTTGGCTTTTATCCAGCTGAAGAAAGGTGAAATGAAAGAAGCCCGTCAGAATCTTATGGCTGCAGTTAAAGCAGGGATTCCGGATAAGGAAAGCCTCGCAGCATGTTATTTACAATTGTCTTCAATTGAGATCCAAAGGAAACAAAACAAGATCGGTAAGGAATATTTCAGAAAGGCAAAAGCTTTAAAACCTAAAACAGCCGAGATAGTTAAGCAGATCCAGCAAATGGATAAGCATATTGCGAGGCTGCCGGGTTAAAATTTAAAAAGCTCTTCATTTCTGAAGAGCTTTTTTTTATGCCGGTTGTCTTAGATCTAAAGGAACCCAGGCCTCCTTCGTTCCAATAGATGCATTCCCATTCATTTTCAGATAAAGGAAAAGCTCCATTCGATACGTTGCAAGCCATTTGATCGGACAGTTGATAATGGCAGAGCCAAGTACCATTTTTTCTTTCCATGGCAGTTCAACCTCAACGCTCAACAGATCAGCATCACTTAATTCACTCAGGTACATTTTCATTACCCGTAATTCATTATCCAGTCTGTCAGAGAAGTTTTCTATTGTTAAGGTTTTTCTGTGCTCAGCTATTTCTGCACGTACTTCAGCAGTGATGTCATTTTTGATCATCCAGCGAAAGATCACACCGCCAATGCTGGAAAGGTATTGCATCAATTCATAAGTGCTTCTTACTTTTTCAACAGGCCGGAACCCAAGGTCCTCAGGTTTGATCAACGGGATCATTGCTTTTAATAAAGTAATCTCCCTTTCAATGTTTTCTATCAGATGTTTTTTGTACATAAAATCAGATTTTGGTTATGCAAATTTAATATAAAGTAAACACCTGAATGTATCAAGTGTTTAGGCCAATTATACTTCAGTTCAACGATTAATGATCTCAATGCAATAAAAGTGGGTGTAATTTTGTTTCTATATCCATTAAAACTACAACAATGAAAAATTCAGTTAAAATATTTGTGACAGCGGTACTTATTGGATCAGCGGGGTTACAGTCGTGTACGAAGGAGAAACAGCAGGAAATCGCCTATAAACTGGCTGAAAATTACATTAACGAAGGGAAATGGAAAGTTTCATCATTTAAGGAAGACGATAAGGATGAAACGGGGCATTTTGATGGTTACGTATTCGTATTTAATACGGATAACACTGTTACCGCTACAAAAGGAAATTCCACAGTGAAAGGAACATGGTCCACAGGAACCGACAACAGCAAAACAAAAATGAATATTAATTTCAGTTCGGCCCCTCTTGATGAATTAAGTGAAGACTGGATCATAGTAAATGGCAGCAAATCATCGATAGAATTGAAACATGTGAGCGGTGGCGATGGAGGTACAGATTATCTGACCTTCCAAAAGATCTGATCATTAAAAAAGGAGCCCGTTCAAGCTCCTTTTTTAATATACATTGGCCATCCTCACCATCTCCTTCAGGTTTAACACCCGGATCTTTTTCCCTTCGGTTTCAATATACCCCTCATCTTTAAATTCTTTTATAAGACGTACCAACGTTTCAACAGCTGTTCCTACAAAGTTGGCAAGATCTTCCCTGGATAATATGATCTCAGTCTTTTTACTGTCTTTTCCTTTTTCTCTGAACTTTTCAATAAGGATCAATAGGCTTAAAGCCAATCTTTCTCTTACTGTTTTATGAGCAAAAGCCACAATTATGTTTTCCATAACACTGAATTTATGGCTGAGGCTTTTCAGCAGTCGATTGCAAAGGATCGGTGATTCATTCAGTAGTTTCATGAAATCGTCCTTTGGAATAAAAGCAACCAATGAATCTTCAAGGGTTATCGCTGAGTCCGGAAATGCTTCCCCGCTTAACAAAGCAGGATAACCAAGGATCTCTCCGTCACCACAGATAGTAATGATCTGTTCTTTGCCATTATTATTGGATTTGTATTTTTTGATCTTGCCTTTGAGAAGATAAAACACACCGGAGGGATAGGAACCTTCGCTGAAAACCGTTTTTCCCTTTTTAAATTTATTCGTAACCATTTTAGATTCCAGAAATTTCAGTTCCGTTTTTGGCAAACCCGGAATAACTGAATCCGAACGGAAATGAAACTTATCTACTGGAAATCCAAACGAGCTGGGCATAGCTGCAAAATTAATAGAATTAAACATTTTAAAACTTGATTTTAATCAACCTTTGCGTTGATTTGCCTCAAACGAAGTATGCTTTAAACTGAGTAAATTTGGGCTCTTCACCAATAAATGGAAAGTCGGAAACTTTCTCAGAAATAACTTCTACTACACCTATAAAAAACAACATGCCAATCCAAAAATTCAGCAATTCTTCGTGCGAAAAATTAGTTTCAATAAAAGACAAAAAAACTATAAGACTTCTTGGCGTATTGTTCAGTAAGGGTTTTGAGAATCATGAGTGGCTGGAATTTGAATTGGTTTTTCCCAAGCATCCTGAGATTTATAATTTAACATTTAAAAATGTGGTTTCCGATCCGAAACAAGGCGAGGTCTTGTTCTATCGGGGGAATGGCGCGGTCTTCCCCGTTCCGGAAAGCTCAAAAGAAATAAAGATAAGGGTTCTCTCTCATAAGAACGTGGATTTTGATTTTGTTCTCAATTATGATTTTTATCCCGGCAGCATATAGAAAACCACTGGCTTTTTGACATGCCTTTTTAACCCTTTTTTTTCGGCTTTTACCGAAATGCATCTTTGAATCATTCCTTCAGCCATAAATTTACTTAAAACTTACGGCTATGAGTAATACACTTACCACAATTTTACTTGTCGATGATGATCCGGATGATCAGTACATTTTTAACAACGCATTAAAGGTTGTTGACAAGTCTATTTTCCTTTCAATAGCGAAAGATGGCGTGAACGCGTTGGAGAAGTTAAGGCTATTTAAACCAGACCTAATTTTCCTTGATATGAACATGCCTAGAATGAACGGAATGGAATTCCTTTCCAGGATTCGTATGTTATCAACCTATCATGAAATTCCGATTGTTGTTTATTCAACTTATACCAGCGCTGAGGATAAATCAAAAGCGGCAAGTATGGGAGTTAAGGATTGTATAGAGAAGCCTGTTTTTTTTGAAGATACTGTCAACACGTTGAGAAAAGTGATTTGCAGTTATTCGCCACAGGGTTATGCCTGACCCGGCAAAGCCGCGCTCCTGGCAGGATAAAAGCTACGCTCACCGAAAAGCCTTTCTCATGGCTTAAAAGCGGAGTAACTTCGCAGAGTAAATTAATTAAAATTAGAAAACTATTATGACTGCGAAGAATTATGATCAGCTGCCGGTAAGCCAGAAAGCTGATATTTTATGGGATGAGGGTAAGTTCATTGATTCGATCGAATTGAATAATTTTGATGTTTCATTGTATGCTTTAGATGACAGGTTCATTGAAATGTATTATTCACTTGAAAAGAACAGGATTGAAAAAATCAGGGTAATAAATGATCTGAGCCGTCTTCGCAAATACAAAGCTGTACCCCGGAATATGATCTCCTGATCGATCCGAAACCTTAAAACCAGAATGTTTTTGTAACGGCTGTTTAGGTGCGGTATATATCTTAGCCGCCTTATGACAGAAGAGTTCTTACACTACGTATGGAAGTTCCGCTTGTTTGATCAAAAGGCACTTCTGACATCAAATAATGAGAAAGTCATCATTCTGAAAAGTGGTGATCATAATTTCGACTCAGGCCCGGATTTTTTTAATGCTAAAGTCCTAATTGGAGACACTACCTGGGCTGGTAATGTTGAAGTTCATATTAATTCAAGCGATTGGGACCGCCACCATCATCAATCTGACAAGGCTTATGATAATATAATTCTGCATGTTGTGAACACTGCGGATAAAAAACTGTTCAGGGAATCCGGTGAAGAGATTCCTACCATAGAGATAGGGGATAAGATCGACAGAAAAGTTTATGAGAACTATCTTAAATTTAAATCCAACTCCGATTGGATCCCATGTTCGAATCAGGTCGCAACAGTTTCCCCCTTGATCCTGCAAAACACGCTTGACAAGCTACTGCTGGAACGCCTGGAAAGAAAGTCTGCCGCTATCCTAAACAGCTTATCATTGAACAATAATAACTGGGAAGAAACCTTTTACCAGCTGCTTGCACGCAACTTCGGCTTTAAGATCAATGCCGAACCTTTTGAATTGCTTGCCAAATCACTTCCTTTAAATATTTTGTCACGACAAAAAACAAGCTTGCTGCAAATGGAAGCTTTGCTGTTCGGGCAGGCCGGAATGCTGAATGAGCATTTTGAGGATCCATATCCCGCGTGTTTGCAAAATGAATACTTATACTTAAAACATAAGCATAAGCTACAGAACATTCAGGGTCATCTCTGGAAATTCCTCAGAATGCGGCCTGTGAATTTTCCTACGATCCGAATTGCCCAGTTTGCTTCTTTCTTGTTTTCCTCTAATAATCTATTCTCAAGTACCCTCGAAGTATCGACAAGTGATGAGCTCCGGAATATGTTTCTGGTTCAGGTGTCTCCTTACTGGAACACCCATTATCTTTTTGATAAAGCATCTGATGTCCGGGAAAAGCACTTGGGGGAGAATAGTGCAGATAATATCATTATCAATACTGTTGTTCCCTTTCTTTTTACCTATGGAAAACAAAAGGGAATTGAGAGTTTTGTTGAAAGGGCTTTATTCTTTATGGAAACGTTGAAAGGCGAAAATAATATCATCATAAAAAAATGGAAAGAACATAAATTGCCGGTTAGCTCAGCTTATTCCACTCAGGCCCTGCTTCAGCTAAAAAATGAGTATTGTTCTGCAAAAAAATGTTTAACATGTAGCATAGGCAATTATTTGCTGAAAAATTCCTAATTTAGAGCAGCTAAAAATCTCCTCAATGCTCAAATACATTCAAAACTGGTTCGAAACAAAAGCTTTTGGTGTTTGCTCCTGGTGGGGCAAAAAACTCGGGATCAATACAACCACGATAAGGATGTATTTTATTTACCTGTCGTTTTTTACAGTAGGGTCTCCGGTGATCTTGTATTTTATCATGGCTTTTATTCTTGAGCATAAGCACTACTTTAAACCTTTAAAGAACAAGCGCAGAAGTGTTTGGGATCTCTGATTAAACTTTCCTGCTAACTATCAAATTCCTTTCTTTTGGGTATCCGTCATTTTTCCAAGATTTATATTTCCCTTGCTCTGATCTTTCTGATCATGTGTACAGGTGTGGTAGGATTCATTTTAATCGAAGGCTATAATATCCTCGATGCATTTTATATGACCGTTATAACGGTAGCTACCGTTGGTTTTCAGGAAGTCCATCCATTGTCCGAGGGCGGCCGCATGTTCACCGCCTTTTTAATTATCACAAGTTTTGGTACATTTGCTTATGCCGCTGCTTCAATTTCAAAATACATTGCGGACGGAGAGTTTAATCACTATTTTAAATATTACAAGGTGACTGCAGCAATAGAAAAGTTAGAGGGTCATGTGATCATTTGTGGGTTTGGAAGAAATGGTAAACAGGCTGCTCATGTGCTCAAAAAGCATAACACGCGTTTTGTGGTGATCGAAGAAAAGAAAGAAGTGATCGATACCATAACACATCGTCATTCCGATCTTGTGGTTCACGGTGATGCAACGCATGATGAAGTTCTGGAAAGAGCCGGAATTGCCAAGGCGAAAGCCGTAATCACCACCCTTCCGGTTGATGCAGATAATCTGTTTATTGTGCTGTCTGCTAAAACACTCAATCCGAAGCTGAATATAATATCCCGTGCATCAGAAGATAATTCCGATAAGAAGTTGAAGCTTGCAGGTGCCGATAATGTGATCATGCCTGATAAGATAGGCGGAGCACATATGGCATCGCTGGTGATGAAGCCGGATGTAATGGAGTTCGTAGATTTTATAACCGGACAAGGTGGAGATAATATTCGCCTCGAAGAGATCACCTTCGCCAACCTTTCTGAGAAATTCCAGAATAAAACTATCCGCGAACTTGAAGTCAGAAACCGCTCCGGTGCAAATATCATTGGCTTTAAAACTGCGAAGGGGGATTATGTAATTAATCCGAATGCAGATACAATGATCATCCCGGATGCTAAGTTATTTGTACTTGGTACCACTGAGCAGATCAATGCACTTAAAGAATTGTTCGTTTAAATGTTTGTTATTCTCCCTCCTCCCAGGAGGGTTGGGGTGGTTGACTAAAATTTTAAATCAGATTTACTTATTATGAAAAAGATCCTGATCACCGGAAGTAATGGCCTTTTAGGGCAGAAAATAGTTTATGCTTTATTAAAAAGAAAAGATGTTGAGATCATAGCGACTTCATCGGGAGAAAATCGTTTGATGGAGAAAAGTGGTTATAAATATGAATCACTTGATATATCAAAAAAAGAGGAAGTAGAAGCTGTTCTTAAAAAACATAAGCCGGATGTGGTCATCAACACAGCGGCAATGACCAACGTGGATGCTTGCGAATCGCGCAAGGAAGAGTGTTTTGCAATCAACGTTAAAGGCGTTCAGAATTTTGTAGATGTGATAGAAGGGAACTTTAAAACTGACCTTCATTTTATACATCTGAGCACCGATTTTGTTTTTGACGGAGAGAAGGGGGCTGCCTATGTCGAGACCGATGAGCCTAATCCACTTAGCTATTATGCATATTCCAAACACGAGTCAGAAAAGGTCCTCCAACAAAGTGAAGTAAAATGGGCTATTGCGCGCACTATTATTGTTTACGGGATAGTTGATAATATGAGTCGTTCGAACATTGTTTTATGGGCAAAGGATGCATTAAGCAAAGGGCAAAAAATAAATGTGGTGGATGACCAGTTCCGTGCTCCAACGCTTGCCGAAGATCTTGCAGATGGTTGTATTCTGATCGCAGATAAAGGTGCTACAGGTATCTATCATTTATCCGGTCCTGAAACATACAGCGTGCTTGACCTGGTTTATAAAGTTGCTGATTTCTGGAAGCTCGACAAATCATTAATAACTCCATCAAAGTCAAATACGCTCAATCAGGCTGCGAAACGCCCGCCACGCACAGGTTTTGTAATTGATAAAGCAAGAAAAGATCTTGGTTATAATCCACATTCTTTTGAAGAAGGGTTAAAGATCCTGAATGCGCAATTGAAATAAGGGAAAGTGTTTGTGGTTTGTTGTTGAAATAGTTCCGCTTCTACTACGCTTTTTATTTGTTTATTTTTTGATTGTCTATTGTCTATTGTCTATTGTTTTTTTATTGCCTATTGCCTATAACTTACTTCCTGCTTCCTACCATCTAGTACAACTTACCACCTAACTCCCAACACAAGTATATCGTCCACCTGGCTATTATTTTCCTGCCAGTCAAGCAATGCCTGCTCCAGTTCTTTTTCCTGTTCCGGAATAGGTTTTTTATGTATCGATAAAAGCAATTCCTTGAAGCGTTTTGTCATGAATTTTTTTCCTTGAGGCCCGCCAAACTGATCTGCAAATCCATCCGTGAAAATGTAGATCATATCATCCTTTTGCAATTCTACCCTGTGGCTTTTAAATACCTGTGCGTTATCGGTGAGTCCTCCGATAGCAGCTTTTGTTGGAGCTAATTCTATCAGTTCACTATTTCTGATATAATATAACGGGCGATTTGCCCCGGCATATTCAAGCGTATTGTTTTTCAGATCGAAGATGCAAAGCGCTATATCCATCCCGTCACGCGACATTGAATTTTCTTCGTTCTGACGCAAAGCTTTTTTTACTCCAACATTTACAAGGGAAAGTATTTCCGATGGATCGCTCAATCTCTTTTCGAGAGATGCATGATTTAATTCATCGATGCCGATCATACTCATAAAAGCACCCGGAATCCCGTGGCCTGTACAATCAGCAGCTGCTAACAATATCTTCCCGTTTTCATGTTCTGCAAACCAGTAAAAATCTCCGCTTACAACATCTTTCGGTTTATACAAGCCGAATGTCTGCGGAAGAAAATGCAGGATCCTGTCTGGATTGGGCAATCTGGCCGTCTGGATCTGCCTTGCATAATTGATGCTGTCTGAAATATCCTTATTCTTAATTTCTATTTCTTCATAGGCCTTGGAAAGCTCCATGTTCGCTTTTTTCTTCGCAACGTTTCCCCTGAAAAGAAAGAAGGCGAATGCCGCAATCAGCACACAGAAAATAATAAGGTAGATCTTGAATGTTTTTTCCTGCTCAAGCTTTTCCTCCGAAAGGGCTTTATTCTTTTCCAGTGAATTTATCATCAGCTCCTTCTTTTCGGATTCATATTTAGCCGACATTTCATTGATCTGTTCACTGTTGTTCTCATTGTAAATGGAATCCTGCAGCATGATAAATGCTTCAAGATTCTTATTTGCCTCTTCATACCTTTTTGCTGCAGCATATCCGTTTGCAAGCTCCATGTAAGCTTCAGCTACAATAGTTTTATAGTGATAATCCCTGCCGATCTGTAATGCGATTTCCGCACATTTGATGGCTTCCTCAGGTTTGCGTCTTTTGATGTATGCCGATGACAAAGCGTTGTAACATTCAGCAGTATTGTAATGATCATCGAGGTTAATATGAAGGTCTGTTGACTTTTTGAGAGCTTCGATCGCAAGATCATAATTCCCCATTTCAAGATAAAGCCCGCCCAGATTGCCGTATCCAGTTGCAACACCTTTTTTATTGCCTATCGAGTCTGCAAGAAGGATAGTGCGGTGTGAAAACTCCAGCGCGAGATCATACTTCTTCATCATTTTATAAAGAATGCTCAGGTCATCATAATTAGCCACAAGGGCTTTCAAATTATTAAGTTCCTGATTCAACTCAAGGGATTTCTTGTAGTAATTTAATGTAAGTGTGAAGTTTTTTTGCCCCTGATAGATCCAGCCGATATTTCGATAGCATTCTGCTATCCCGTCCTTGTCATGTAAGTCTTCAAAGATCTTTAAAGCTTTAAAATAATGATCAGAAGTCGTGGAGTAGTCACCGGCAAACCAATAAAGGTCGCCTATGGCATTATGTGCAAGCCCTTCTGATCTTTTAAAACCTTTTGCATGCGCCAATGATATCGCCTGGTTCAGATATTCAAATGCTTTTTGAGTGTTATTCTCTTTACAAGCCTTTGATAATTGTATGTATAATTTAACGCGTGTGCTGTCGGGAGGGTTCGCTGACAGTATCTTCTCCAGAGAATCTGTAACCTTATTCTGCGACAAGGCGGTAGTTGTTTTGCAGAAAAGCAGACAAACGAATAAATATTTAATTAAACGTAAAATCATATTTTGATTCCTATTACTAATATGTCATCAATCTGTTCTTTGTCAGATTTCCAGTTTTCGATGGTGTCGTCAAGGAACTTCTCCTGTTGGAGTATAGGCAGATGGTGAATATTCAAAAGAATACTCTTTAATTGCTTGCTCATGAATTTTTTTCCTTCTGTGCCGCCAAACTGATCTACGTATCCGTCAGAAAAGATATAAATACTATCTCCTTTTTGCAAATGGACGATGTGTTTATTGAATGTTTTTTCTGTTTCGTTCTGCAAGCCTCCGATTGATTGTTTGTCGGCTTTTATTTCTTTGATCTCATTGTTATGCACTATCCACAGCGGCCTCTGAGCTCCGGAATATTCAATTTCGGAATCACTGTTAAAACAGAGTAGTGCAATGTCCATCCCGTCTTTGGTTGCTTCAAAACCATCCTGTTTCAATGCTTTTCGGATTTCTTTATTCAGTAGTTCAAGGATTTTATCCGTTGCAGTGATGCCGCTTTCTACCACGATCTGATTCAAAATATTATTGCCGATCATGCTCATCAATGCTCCCGGAACTCCATGCCCTGTGCAATCACAAGCAGCGATCAAGCGTTTGCCATCCTTTTCGGCAAACCAGTAAAAGTCTCCGCTGACAATATCCTTCGGCTTAAACAAAACAAAAGCATTGCTGAATATTTTATACTTTAATTCTTTGGCAGGCAGGATCGCATCCTGAATTCGTTTAGCATAATTGATACTGTCGGTGATATCCTTGTTTTTTTCTTCAATGAGCTTTTTCTGCTCCGAAATTTTAAATGTTCGTTCAACAACCTGTGCCTCGAGCATCTCTTTCTGAGTTTCAAGGATCTTTTGCTTTTCTTTTTCCTGTTCAATTGATCTTGCCGACAATGTCTCTACCTCAACTAGTTTTTTTGAAAGATCCCTGCTTGTTTTTGCAAAGTCACGTGCAAGATAAACAGTCATTGATAAAGGGATGCTCAATGTTGCATAAATCACAAGTAAGCCAATGATCAATCCTTTCCAGCCATTAGCGCTGAAATTGATCTCGCCTAATGCAGATAGAACAAAGAAGAGCGTGAAGAAAATAACGGTTACTATAATACCGCTTCCTATGATCCAGGAGCCTTCCCGCTTCTGAATGATTGCAGTGATAATTATCCGCAATGATTCTACCACGAACAATGCATAGATCACATAACCTAAATACGGTATCTCTGTGTGAAAAAGATTAAGGATAAAATCGGTGACGAAAAGAATCATCCAGATCCAGAATATCTTTGGAATCCTTGAGTTGAAGATAGTGTATAGCATTGCAAGCAGAGCGGGTATGTAGATGTCGGGAAGGAATCCGAAGAGATGTCGCGTAGTAAGGATAAAGTCGGGAATGGTAAAGTTCTTTTGTATAATAATAAAAATAAACACTGTTCCAAATGCGGCAGCAAAGATGCTGTAATAAAGATTGGATCGATTCGCACGGTAGAAAATGAAGAACATAAAGTGCAAAAAGCTCAAGGCAAGAAAGAAAGTAAAATAGAAGATGAAGATGCCTGTGGTAATGTTTGAACCGCTATATTTTTGGAAAATACTATCACGCAGTAGCCCGATCTTCATACTGAAACCTGAAGTATGTGCAAGGTTGTTTTTATGATTATAAATTGCTTTGGAATCCGAATAGCGAACAGCTAAGACATGTGATCTTGTTTTCTCAAATCGGATATCCACCGGGACTTCCTGCGGGTCGTAATGTTCTTCGAGCAGTGTTGAATCCCTGTTTATTTTTCCGAATTTATGAATGAGTTTGCCATCGAGATAAATTTCCGATGCCCCGTTCTGGGTGACCATAAGCGCAAGATTAGAATCGATCAGAGCAGAGTCAAGCACTATATGGAGCCTAAACCAGCCTATCCCTTCAAATGTTTTTTCGGGTATGGATTTTAAATCCATCAAAGGCTCCAGAAATTCCCAGCTGCTGTCATTGAAGGCGTTATCAGCCCACTGTTTGTCGTCTCCCTTGTGATACCGCCACGATAGTTCCAGCGGAACGCCAGGTTCGTTATAGGAGCTTTTATCTTTTGAATGAAGGGAATCAAGGTGAAAGAAAGGTGTGTTTTGTGCCTGAGAGAAAAGACAGGATAACATCAGCAAAAGAAAACATAAAATTTTTCTCATCAATCAAATATAGGATAATTTGAATCAGGCCTGGAAAAAATAGGCGCTCGCCATATAATACGCAGCACCGGCAATATAGCCGGCAAATGCAAGTAAGGAGATCCTTTTCAGATACCACATGAAACTGATCTTTTCCATTCCCATTGCAACCACACCTGCTGCTGAACCAATGATCAGGATGCTTCCCCCTGTACCTGTACAGTAAGCTAAAAATTCCCACAGATATGAATCGGGCGGATAACTTATAAGATCATACATTCCCATTGATGCTGCTACTAAGGGGACATTATCAATAATCGCAGATAGAACTCCAATGAGCGGAATAATTACATTCAGGTTGCCGATACGATCATCCATCAGTCGTGCAAAGGATGAAAGAATTCCAGTTGATTCTAATGATGAAATAGCGATGAGAATTCCTAAAAAGAAAAGAATGCTCGGGACATCAATTTTCTGTAAAGCGTTTGCAACCGACAATGCACCTTTATCCTCCTTCTCTTTATTAAGGTGCAATATTTCGGTCACAGCCCATAATACGCCAAGTCCTGCCAGAACACCCATGAATGGCGGAAGATGTGTCCATGTTTTAAAGACAGGCACAAAGATCAAACTTGCCAGGCCAATAACAAGTACTAATCTTCTTTCAAACAGAGTCGTTCTGTTCTTTGATTCTTTCATCGAAAATATTTCTTTCATCTTACCTTTCATTCTTAGCGACATTATAAGGAGAGGAACAAAAAGGCATAGCAAACTTGGAATAAAAAGTTTATAAATAATATTCGTTGCAGTGATTTGTCCTCCGATCCATAACATTGTTGTTGTTACATCTCCGATCGGGCTCCATGCACCACCGGCATTTGCTGCAATTACTATCATTCCTGAAAACAAAAGTCGCTCATTACGATCTTCAGTGAGCTTGCGCAAAAGTGAGATCATCACGATGGTAGTAGTAAGGTTATCGAGAATTGCTGATAGGAAAAAAGCCAGAATGCAAAGGGTATACAAGAGTTTCTTTTTACTTCTTGTTGTTATCATCGAAGTGATTACATCAAAGCCATCATGTGCGTCAATTATTTCTACAATTGTCATGGCACCCATAAGAAAAAACAGGATTCCTGCTATCCCGCTCAGGTGCTCTGATAATTGATCATTAACAAATTCATGTTCCGGCCCCACGAGGGAATAAACTGCCCAGCAGATAGCACCTGTCAAAAGTGCGCTTGCAGCCTTGTTGATTTTGACTGTGCTCTCAAACGCAATTAATAAATATCCGGCTATAAAAACACTGATCAGGACGAAGTTCATAAGTGAATGTTTGTTTGTAAAAATAGTAAAAGGGAATTGTGATTCTTGTTATTGTAATTAAATCTTGTATATATTTGGAACTCATTCAAAACACAAAACATTATGGCAAATCTGGGTATTAAGAAACCTCTTGATAAATTAATGGCTGAGGCCGATGATAGTGAAAAAGGATTGAAAAGAACACTTGGTGCCGGCAATCTTATTGCATTGGGTATCGGGGCGATCATCGGAGCGGGATTGTTTGTAAGGACAGCAGCCGCAGCAGCGGATAATGCAGGGCCTTCAGTAACAATAGGTTTTATTGTGGCGGCAGTGGGATGTGCTTTTGCGGGATTGTGTTATGCTGAGTTTGCGTCAATGATCCCTATTGCAGGTAGTGCTTACACATATTCTTATGCAACAATGGGTGAGTTTGTTGCCTGGATCATCGGATGGGATCTTGTTTTGGAATACGCTTTAGGTGCAGCTACCGTGGGTATTGCCTGGAGTGAATATCTGAATAAATTACTGGAGTATTTTGGTATGCACATTCCATACGAATGGTGTCATTCTCCTTTCGAAAAAATAATGGATGCGAGTGGTGCTGTGATCGGACATGGAATGATGAATATTCCTGCATTATTCATCATTGCGCTTCTTTCTTTTCTTTTAATTAAAGGAACTAAGGAATCGGCCTGGATCAACGGTATAATCGTGATCACTAAAGTTTCGATCGTTATCTTATTTATCCTTTTCGGATGGTCATATATGAATCCGGTAAATCATACTCCTTATATTCCTGAAGCAACTATTTACACTGATGCGAACGGACTGGATCATAATTACGGTGGCATCATGGGGATTTTAGGTGCAGCAGGAGTAGTGTTCTTCGCATTCATTGGTTTCGATGCAGTATCAACTGCTGCCCAGGAAGCAAAAAATCCTAAGCGTGATATGCCGATCGGGATTCTTGGTTCATTGGCGATATGTACTGTGCTTTATATTTTATTCGCCCACGTGTTAACAGGTGTTGCTTCTGTGGATGATTTCCGTAACAATGGCCGTGAAGCTTCTGTTACATATGCTATCAATACATACATGCTTGAATACGGATGGTTGGCCAAGTTGGTAACGGTTGCTATTCTTGCAGGGTTCTCTTCAGTGATTCTTGTAATGTTGATGGGACAGTCGCGTGTGTTCTATTCGATGAGTGTAGACGGTCTTGTTCCTAAAATGTTCTCTAACCTTCACCCTAAATACAGAACTCCATATAAATCCAATCTTTTCTTTTTGGGATTTGTGGGCTTGTTCGCTGCTTTTGTGCCGGGTGATATTGTCGGAGATATGACGAGTATCGGAACTCTTTTCGCATTTATTCTTGTGTGTGCCGGTGTATGGATCATGCGTGTAAAAAATCCTGAATTAAAGCGTCAGTTCAAAACGCCATTGGTTCCACTTGTGCCTATTCTTGGAATTGTTGTTTGCGGTGCAATGATCTTCGGTTTGGGATGGCCAAATTGGGCCCGACTGGGAGTATGGATGGCAATCGGGGTGATCTTCTATTTTGTATATGGTATTAAAAATAGTAAGCTGAATAATCCGGATAAGGATAAATAATTTTTTTCCTGGGGACGACTAATTGTCGTCCCTTTTTATAAACTACCGAATTGCGTTCTTTGCGTCTTTTGCAAGAACAAATCATATGTCAGAAAAAACTGAATTAAAACGCACATTAGGCCTTATTGACGCAACGAGTATTGTTGCCGGATCGATGATCGGTTCAGGAATCTTTATTGTTACGTCCCAGATGGCCAGGGATGTTGGCTCCGCAGGATGGATGCTGGTGTTGTGGCTTTTAACGGGATTAATCACAGTATTCGCAGCATTAAGCTATGGTGAGCTTGCTGGGATGATGCCGAATGCGGGCGGGCAATATGTTTATATTCAGCGAGCATATGGTAGGATGATCTCTTTTCTCTATGGATGGACCGTTTTCACTGTAATTCAAACAGGCGTGATCGCAGCAGTGGCTGTTGCATTTGCAAAATACACTGCAGTCTTTTTTCCTGAGCTGAACAACACTCTTTTTGCTTTCAATGACACATGGAAAATCACGTGGGCACAGTTCATCGCTATAGATAGCATTGTCTTGCTTACCATAATAAACACGAGAGGTGTACAAAATGGAAAAAGCATTCAGCTGATCTTTACTTCAGCAAAGTTGTTTGCGCTGTTCGCGCTGATCATTCTGGGATTAGTGATTGGTTTCAGAGGTGATGTGATTGCCGCAAATTTTCATAACATGTGGGAAGCAAGTAAAACCACCGTTACGGATGGTGTTGCCACTATAGTTCCACTCACTGGTTATGCACTTGCAGGTGCCATGGGTGCAACGATCATTAACTCACTTTTTTCAAGTGATGCCTGGAACAATGTTACATTCATTGCAGGTGAAATAAAAGATCCGAAAAAGAATATTCCCCGCAGTTTATTTCTCGGAACACTTATAGTGACCATCATCTATATCCTTGCCAACGTTGCATATTTAGCATTGCTTCCAATGAAGGGAGATCCTGCCGCGACTGATGTTTTAGGACAAGGGATCATGCATGCGAGTAACGACAGGGTAGGAGCAGCAGCCGCTTCAATGATATTCGGTGATCCTGCTGTGTACATGATGGCGGTGCTGATCATGATCTCAACATTTGGCTGCAACAATGGCTTGATCCTGGCCGGAGCGCGGTTATTTTACGCTATGGCTAAAGATGGCTTATTCTTCAGAAAGGCTTCTGTTTTAAATGAGAAGCAGGTGCCTTCGAAAGCTATGTGGCTGCAATGTTTATGGGCTTGTGTTCTTTGTTTGTCAGGCAAGTATGGCGATCTTCTAACTTACGCAACATTTGCATCCTTGTTGTTTTACATTTTAACCATTGCCGGAATTTTTATTCTTCGGAAAAAAGAACCTGACACTGAAAGACCATATAAAGCTTTTGGTTATCCGGTAATTCCGGCATTATACATTTTGATAACAACAGCTATTTGTATTGATCTTATGATTTACGATACAAAGAATACAGGATTCGGGCTTTTGATTGTCTTACTGGGAATCCCCGTATATTACCTTACCCAAAAGCGCCAACCGGCCGACTAAACGCGAACAGGAAGCACGAAAATTAAATTTTACTACTCCAATTTTTTTAACGGTCCGATACTAGGGATGGTATAATTATTTCATTCTGGTATAATGGTTCGCAATAGATTTAGGGAGTGGTAAAAATTTTAATTTTTTTTAAAATATGAAGCAGGTTGTACGCGACTATCTTACTTTTAATAAACGGGAACGGAACGGAGTGTTTGTGCTTATCAGTATTATTACCGTTTTACTGATATTTCTGAACGTATCTGAAAATTTTCATGATACACCCCCGGCTGACCTGGTGAAATTCGGGAAAGAGCTGGACGTATTGAATGCCGCGATTTCAGGAAAACCGGAAGTCAATGGCGAAGAAATTCTTGTCGAGCCGATGAGGACGAAACTGGGAGAGAAGCAGATCGCAGAACGTTTTGATTTTGATCCGAATGAACTCACTGACGAACAATGGAAACGCTTAGGTCTGTCTGACAAACAGATCCGGACCATCAAAAACTACCGGTCAAAAGGCGGGAAATTCAAAAAGAAGGAAGATCTCAAAAAGATCTATGGGATGAAGCCCGAACTTTATGCATCTCTTGAACAGCATATCCAGATCGAACCTGCCCCGGCAGTGTTTGAAAATGGGAAAGTGGAGGGTCCGCGGGCAACAGCAGCTGTAAAGGCTCCGGATCTGTTGGATCTGAATGCTGCAGATTCTGCTATGCTCACAACTGTTAAGGGAATCGGGCCTTTCTATGCTAAAACGATAGTTAAATACAGAAACTCGCTGGGTGGTTTTCATTCAAAGGAACAGCTGATGGAAGTGTGGAAATTTGATCAGGAAAAATTCAATTCTATTGAAAAACTTGTGTTTGTTGATCCCGCTTCGGTTAAAAAGATCAATATCAATAAATGCGAGGCAGAGGACCTGAAGAGCCCTTATATCAAATGGAATGTAGCCAATGCTATTGTTAACTACAGGAAACAGCATGGGAAGTTCAAAACTATTCAGGATATTCAGCAAACAGATTTGGTAGATGACGAAACACTGCGTAAAATTGCACCCTATCTAATCGTTGATTGACAGAATTGTAGAATTGTTGATTCTGGAATTCTGGAAATCAACAAATCAAAAATTCCGAAAATGTTAGAGTCAAAAATTAAAAGTGTTATAAGAGACGTTCCAGACTTCCCAAAACCGGGAATTTTATTTAAAGATATCACTCCGATTCTGCACGATCAGTCCTTGTGCAATGAGATCACAAATACTTTTGTAGAAAAACTTTCTGCACATAAAATAGATGCCATTGTTGGTATTGAAAGCCGTGGATTTCTTTTTGGTTTCGCGCTCGCAAATAAATTAAATATCCCTTTTATTCTGGTTCGTAAAGCAGGTAAACTTCCCTACAAAAAGATCTCGTATGAATACACGCTTGAGTACGGGAGTGCAAAAGTGGAGATGCATGAAGAAGAGATTCAGCCCGGCTGGAATGTGTTGATTCATGACGACCTTCTTGCAACCGGTGGTACTGCAGAAGCGGCAGCACGGCTGATACAAATGCAGGGCGGTAAAGTTGCCGGGTTCGCTTTTCTTGTTGAGCTTGAATTCCTGAAAGGAGCTGAAAAGCTTGAGCAATACTCTAAAAACAGTATTTCGCTTGTGCGGTATTAGCGAGACTTTCACAAATTTTTAACGCAGAGAAGCAGAGTTTCACAGAGAGGTTGCATCTAAGCCTCCCTTATATATGGATTCGTTATTCGTATAAATTCGTATTCGTAGAAGTAATTCCCTTTTTTTAACACACAGATTCGTTATTCGCAAAGATTCGTATTCGTAGATGTAAATTCGTACAGATTCGTATCTGTACATCAATAAAATGTATATTTTTGCCCTTCCTAAAACAAAACACAAACACAATGGATTTTAGCACAAACGAAAACCAGCACATGATTGCTGACATGATAAAGAAATTTGGTGATGATCATATCCGTCCGAAAATGATGGAGTGGGATGAATCACAGGAATTTCCCGTACAGGTATTTAAAAAGCTTGGAGAGCTTGGGTTGATGGGTGTTTTGGTTCCGCAGGAATATGGCGGATCTGGTTTTACTTATACAGAATATGTTACCGCGATCTCTGAACTTGCAAAAGTTTGCGGCTCGATCGGTTTATCAATGGCGGCTCACAATTCATTGTGCACTGGCCATATTTTAGCTTTCGGAAACGAAGAGCAAAAGAAAAAATATCTTCCAAAATTAGCCACCGCAGAATGGATAGGGGCATGGGGATTGACAGAAACAGGCACCGGTTCTGATTCCGGTGGGATGACGACTACAGCAAAAAAAGATGGTGATCATTTCGTGATCAACGGATCGAAGAATTTTATTACACATGCTATTTCAGGTGATGTGGCGGTTGTGATCGTTCGTACTGGTGAAAAGGGCGATTCTAAAGGGATGTCGGCTTTTATCATCGAAAAAGGAACCCCGGGTTTTAAATCAGGTAAGAAAGAAAATAAGCTGGGAATGCGTGCTTCAGAGACGGCCGAGCTGATCTTTGATAATTGCCGCGTTCATAAGGATCAGATGTTAGGTAAAGAGGGAGAAGGCTTCATTCAGGCAATGAAAGTGTTGGATGGCGGCCGTATCTCAATTGCTGCTTTATCGCTGGGAATCGCGAAAGGAGCATTTGATGCTGCATTGAAATATTCTAAGGAGCGTGAACAGTTCGGTAAGCCTATTTCTCAGTTCCAGGCAATTTCTTTCAAATTAGCTGATATGGCGACTGAGATCGAAGCTGCAGAGCTTTTGACGTTCATGGCTGCCGACAGAAAGAATAAAGGCCTTAAAATGACCAAAGAAGGTGCTTTTGCGAAATATTACGCTTCGGAAGTGTCGGTAAGGGTTTCTACAGAGGCGGTTCAGATCTTCGGTGGATACGGTTATACAAAGGATTTTCCGGCAGAAAAATATTACCGTGATTCCAAGCTTTGCACGATCGGGGAAGGAACTTCCGAGATCCAGAAGCTGGTTATTGCCCGCGAGATCATGAAATAGGTGAAAAATTTATAATTCATAATCTGTAATTCATAATTATTTCCTATATTTGCATCCCGATTTTAATGTTTCGGGTAAAATTCTGGAATTCAACAAATCTAAAATTCAAAAAATACAATGTTAATAGTACAAGTTAAAGAAGGCGAAGCAATTGAAAAAGCACTAAAGAAATTCAAAAAGAAATTTGAAAAAACAGGTGTTGTTAAAGAATTACGTGAGCGTCAGAAGTTCACTAAACCATCTGTAGTTCTTCGCGAGAAAAAGATCAAAGCCGTTTACAAAGAGAAATTACAACGCGGAGCTGAAGACTAGTTCTTCGCTATTTAATATTTGAAAAGGAAAAATTCACATTGGAAAAACCAGTGTGAATTTTTCCTTTTGTTGTTTTGCTAACTTTCGTAGTACAATCAAAACTTTTCCTCATATGTTGCGTTTAACATATAGAGTTACACAAATCTTATGATCGCCAGCAGGGATAATTTTCTTAAATATCTTCAATTCGAAAAGCGACTTTCTTCCCATACTGTACTCGCATATTCCACTGATCTTAATTATCTCTACGATTATCTTTCATCCGCATATCAGGTAAAAGCACTTGATGAGGTGAACCACCTGTTGATCCGTTCATGGATTGTGCAAATGATGGAGGAGAAGATCAGTACGCGCACAATAAATCGGAAAATAAGCACTCTCAAAACATTCTATAAATATCTTTTACGTCAGGGAATAGTTACTGAAAACCCTATGTTGAAGATTCAATCGCCCAAAACCTCGAAACGCCTTCCTGTGTTCGTTGAAAAGGAGAAAATGGACCTTCTGTTGGATAATATTGAATTCGGGTCGGATGAGGAAGGATTACGCAACCAGCTGATCATTGAGATGTTTTATGCCACAGGAATGCGTCTGTCAGAGCTCATCAATCTTAAACAATTAAATATAGATCTTCATGATTCCAGGCTGAAGGTCCTTGGAAAGCGGAATAAGGAAAGAATTATCCCATTCAGCCATGAGTTAGGGCGGAAAATAACAGCTTATTTAGAGGTCAGAGGAGATAAGAACAATGAATATTTATTTGTGACCGCGAAAGGTGAAAAAATGTATGAAAAACTTGTATATAAAATTGTGAGGCAGTACCTTTCGGTTGTGACAACGATAGATAAAAAAAGTCCGCATGTATTAAGGCACACATTTGCTACACACATGTTAAACAATGGGGCTGATCTGAATTCAATAAAGGAACTGCTAGGACATGCTAATTTATCTGCCACGCAGGTATACACGCACAATACAGTGGAGAAGCTAAAGAATATACACAAGCAGGCGCATCCGAGAGCATAAAAATTCATTTAAAGTTTTAGGAATGATTTTTTACTCAAATTATAGCTTGCTGTTTTGAGAATTCAGCCTAAATTACCAATGACGATTAACCACTAACTAATAACTATTTAACTAAAAATAAGGAGGAAAAAATTATGACAGTTAAAATTCAATCTGTGCATTTTGATGCCGATAAGAAGCTTTTGGAATTTGTTCAGGAAAGAGTGGATAAATTAACGCTTTATTATGATGGTATAATAAACAGTGAGGTGATCCTGAAAATAGACAAGGCAGAGGGCACGGATAACAAGATCGCGGAAATAAAATTACATATTGCAGGAAATGATCTTTTTGCTAAAAAACAATGTAAAAGCTTCGAAGAGGCTGTGGATACAAGCATTGACGCATTAAAAAGCCAGGTAAAAAAACATAAAGAAAAAATAAAAGGCATGTAGGCCTTGTAGATTCAAACTATTTAATACATTTGCCCCCGCAATTAAAAACGGGGGCATTTTTTTTTGAAAAAAACCTTTATTTTTTTTGTTAACAAGTAAATGTTTATTACATTTGCAGTCCTTTTTTAAGGGGGTTCTCTGTAAAGGGAGTTAAAAGCTTAAAGTTCTTTTGAAATCAGGTATTACAAAATAAGCCGATGTAGCTCAGTTGGCCAGAGCAGCTGATTTGTAATCAGCTGGTCGGGGGTTCGAATCCCTCCATCGGCTCTTATTTTATTGTGATTTGTGATATTTGCGGGGAGATACCAGAGTGGCCAAATGGGACGGACTGTAAATCCGTTGCGCAAGCTTCGAAGGTTCGAATCCTTCTCTCCCCACTTTTACAGGAGAGAATCATAATAAGAATAGTTCTTTAAAAGTTTTAAAACAGAATGGTCCTTCGGGATCGCTGTCCGCTGGAAACGGATAGCCGGTAAGGGTTCTTTTTAAAAGAGTTTTGAATAATAATAAAAGCGGAAGTAGCTCATTTGGTAGAGCGTCAGCCTTCCAAGCTGAGGGTGGCCGGTTCGAGCCCGGTCTTCCGCTCTTTTTTAAACTCAATGCTCTCATTAAGCTGTTGTAGCTCAGTGGTAGAGCACTTCCTTGGTAAGGAAGAGGTCGTGAGTTCAATCCTCATCAACAGCTCTTAATAGAG